>OZ257145.1:0-3300255 GCA_965279315.1 Alphaproteobacteria bacterium
ATCATTGGGCGGCGACGGGTTGGCGAGCGGCACGGAGGCGCTGTCATTCACAAGGTCGTTTCCAAGCGCGTCGCGCAGCGCGTTGATATGCGCCTTCGAAGCCGGCGTGCGCGATGCGATGGAGAGCAGGAAAGCGCGGTCGTCATCGCCGCCGCGCCGCACGCGTTCCACCAGTGCAGGCATGAAGCGTTCCGCCGTATCGGGCTGCCCCAGCAATTCCTGCGCGATGCCTTTTTGCACGGGGGTCAGCGCGTAATCGATGCCGCCTTCGAACTGCATGATGCGCCAGCCGGTGCGCTTGGGTGAATCCGGTTCGCCCGCCAGCAGCAGCGCCGCCACCAGCCCGCGCGTGTACGGGTCTTTCAGCGTGCCGCTGTCGATGGCGGCTTCCAGCTGCGGCAGTTGTTTCTTGACCGTTTCGCTATAGGCGGGATCGCCCAGATATTCCTGCAGCTTGGTGATCGCCGATGCCTCGCGCAAATTGCCCGACAGGCTGCGCGCCATCAGGTCGGTGATGGCGCGCGCGTCATGTGCGGCGGGGGCAATCGTCAGCGCTGTCTGGCTGACGACGTTCAGCGGCACGCGCGGCTTTACGCCACAGGCGAAATCGCCCTGCACGCCAGTATCGCAGCAGGCATAGGACGGCTGGACGGTGATTTTTTCGTCGGGCTTCAGCGCGCAGATGAATTCATAGGGCGTGTAGGCCGTGATTTTCTGCCCCACCGCCGTTTGCGCGGTCAGCAGGCAGCCGGGGATATCGCCGTCATTCACATGCTCCGCCTTCCATGCCGCCGTCACGCTGATCTCGAACGGTGCGGTTGACTCAGGCGCGGCGCAGCTGGCTTCGGCGGCGGAAGCGTAAAAGAGCGACGCCGCAGCGATGATAACCGCTGCGGCGTGCGTAAATGTTTTTGTGCGGGCGGCCATTACGGGGGCGCGACGTTGACGCCGTAGGCGCGGGCGATTTCGAACAGCCCGCCTTTCGATCCCGTGCCCATCGCCTTGAATTTCCAGCCGAGCCCCTCGCGGAACAGCTCGCCGAAGATCATGGCGTTGTCGGATGACGCGTCTTCCGTCAGGTCGAAACGCGCGAGTTCGGAGCCTGTTTCGGAATTGACGACGCGCATATAGGCGTTCTTGATCACGCCGAAATTCTGCTGGCGGTCGTCGGCGTTGTGGATGGTGACGGCGAAGGCGACTTTTTCGATGTCGAAGGCGAGGGTATCGAGGCTGACCTTGATGACTTCCGCGTCATCTTCGTCGCCCTCTTTCTTCTCGCCGGTCGTGTTGTCGCCCATGTGCTGGATCGCGCCGGAATCCGTCTCAAGGTTGTTGTAGAAAATGAAATCGGTGTCGCGGCGCACCTTGCCCTCGCGGTTCAGGATAAAGGCGGAGGCGTCGATGTCGACGGCGTGGCCGTCTTGCGATTCAGGCGCTTCCCAGCCGAGGCCGATGAAAACTTTGTGCAGTGTCGGGTCGACGACAAGAAGATCGACTTCCTCGTCTTTTTTCATGATTTCTTTTCTGAGGCTGATGCCCATTTTACAAATCCTCCGACTGAAAAAATTTATCTCAAAGCTTCTGCAACTGCTTGATAAGCTGCCGCATATCATCCGGCAGCTCCGCCTTGAATGATACTTTATTATTGGTTACCGGATGGTTAAATTCCAGCTGCGCGGCATGCAGCGCCTGCCTTGGAAACCCCGTCAAACCCTTGGCGGCCTTTTCCGGAACTTTATGTGCGCGGATGAATTTCGGGATGCTGGGCTTGCCATACACAGGGTCGCCCACGATCCAGTGCTGCAGATGCGCCATATGGACGCGGATCTGGTGCGTGCGGCCCGTCTGCAGCCGGCACTCCACAAGGCTCGCGACCATGCCATAGGTTTCGAGCAGCGTGTAATCGGTGATGGCTTCCTTGCCGTCCCCCTCCTGCAGCACCGCCATTTTCTGGCGGTTGGTGCGGCTGCGGCCGATCTGCGTTTCGATACGGCCCGATGTCGGCGTGACGTTGCCCCAGCAGAGCGCGTTATAGACACGCTTCAGCTTGCGCGATTCCAGCTGCGCCGACAGCCCCTTATGCGCGGTGTCGTTCTTGGCGACGACAAGCAGGCCGGATGTTTCTTTATCGAGACGGTGGACGATGCCGGGGCGTTTCACGCCGCCGATGCCCGACAGCTGGTCGCCGCAATGGGCAAGCAGCGCGTTGACCAATGTGCCGTCCCAGTTGCCGGCGCCCGGATGCACGACCATGTTCGGCGCCTTGTTGATCACCAGCAGGTCCTTGTCCTCGAAAATAATGTCGAGGTCGATTTTTTGCGGCGCCGGAAGCGCCTCGATTGCGGGGGGCACGACGATGGTGAATTCCTCGCCGGGTTTCACCTTATGCGAGCTGTCGGGAAAGGGCTTGCCGAGATGGCTCACATTGCCGCCTTCGATCAGCTGTTGCAGGCGAGAGCGCGAAAAATCGGGCGCATGGCGCGCGAGCACCTTGTCGAGCCTTGCGCCCCTGTCCTCTTCCTCTACTTTGACTGTGACCTTTTCCATGGTAACAATATAACCGAACTCAAGGAGAATAGTCATGCAGGGAATGAAGATACTGGTCGGCGTCATGAGCGTGATGATCGTCGTCTGCATTGGCCTGCTGGGTTATGGCCTTGCGACAAAAACCGGCGAGTTGGTGGCGGAAAAGCCCAAAGCTGCCGCCGAAAACACTGCCGCCCTAACCGAACTGGTCCTGCCTGCCCTGTCCCGCATCGAGCGCATGTCGGGCGATGCCAACGGCGCGGCGCTCTATGTGGAATCGGCGGAGGGGGACTATATATACTTCGTCACTCCCACCGCATCCTCGCGCGTTCGCATTAAACGCCAATAAATTCAATAGGTTATGTAAGGCTTGGAACTCGACTCCCCGGCGATGGTTGGCGTCTTAACAATCATGTCCAACGTACACGGGAGGACACTATGAAAGCCAATAAAGACGCCAGACCCTTTGACCTGCCCCTGCGCGAAGATGCGCTGGTTATTTTGCAGGCAGACCACGACCATCTCCGCAAATTATTCGCAGAATTCCAGCGCCATGTCGGTGGCGACGAGGAAATGACAGCGGCCAAAGAAGCGATTGTGCGCGAGGCCTGCGACCTGCTGGATATCCACACCCAGCTGGAGGAAGAGATTTTCTACCCCGCGGTTCGCAAATCGCTCGGTCAGGCCGAGTTGATGGAAGAAGCGAAGATCGAGCATGACACTGCGGGCGAGTTGATGGACGACCTGCGCAAGCTGTCGCCCGATGACGAAATTTTCGACGCCAAATTCATCGTGCTGTCCGAAATCGCCACTATGCATATGAAGAAGGAAGAGAAAGAAATCTTCCCGCTGGTGCGCAGCGCGAAACTGGACATGTTCGCCCTTGGCCGTAAAATCTCGCTCCGCCGCGAAGTATTGGTAATCGGCAAGCGCATCGGCGAAACGCTGGATGAAATGAACCACAACGTCCATCCGGTCGATGAGGCATCCGCAGCGGACGCCGCCGGCCTGCTGCCCGACATCCTGATCCCGCCGCCCGGCTTCCGGTAACAGAACCGCAACCGGTGCGTAGGCTCAACGAACAAAACAGGAGAAGCGCGATGAAAAAATCCGCAGCAAAGAAAAAAGAGACCACCGCCCTTTCGCTCCTCGCGAAAGATTTCGGGTCGGCCATGACCAATTTCCGCGAATTCGCGAAAGTGGTTGAAAAGGACGATAGCAATATCGACCGCAAGGTTGAACTGGTGCGCGAAACCTGCGCCGATGTGATGACGCACCTGCAGGTACGCGAAGATGTACTGTATCCCGCAATCCAGAACGCGACCGGCGATGCACAGTTGGTGAAACGCGAGCTGGACGGCAACGAAACGGTCAAGGCGCTGATCAACCGCCTGAACCTGCTGGAGCCGGGCGATGAATTATTCGATGCGACCTTTATCGTGCTGGGCGAAACGGTTGCCGCGCATGTAAAGGCCGAACAGCAGATCCTGTTTCCCGAAGCGCGCGCCGCAGGGCTTGACGTTGCCGCACTTGGCAAAAAAATCCAGAAGCGCGAAGCCGAATTGAAGGCGCGTGAAGGAATTGAAGAACAATTATCCGATATCAACATCACCGGCCATCATTCGGCTGGCGTTGTCACCAAGGCTGGTTTCCAGCCCTGACCGTTTGTCGTTCCCGCTATAGTGCGGGAATTCGCAAGAGCATCCCGTGCCGCCGCGTGTACCGGCAGCACGGGATGCTTTATTTTGCGCCTTTTTTAAAGGAAAATGCCGCCCGCCGCCTCGATGCGCTGGCCGTTGACCCAACGGCAGTCATCCGACAGCAAGGCCGATACCAGCCCGCCGATATCATCGGGCAGGCCGACGCGACCGAGGGCGGTACTGGATGCGATCATGTCATTTACCGCCTTATTGTCGCGCACCGCGCCGCCGCCGAAATCGGTTTCGATCGCGCCGGGAGCGAGGACGTTAACGGAGATTTTGCGTGCCGCGAGTTCCTTGGCCATGTAGCGCGTCAGCGTTTCCACCCCGCCCTTCATCGACCCATAGGCTGCATAGCCTGGCATCGAAAAGCGCGCAAGGCCGGACGACACGTTCAAAATGCGCCCGCCATCCTTCAGCAGCGGCACCAGTTTTTGCGACAGGAAAAATGTGGATTTGAAATGAATGTTCACCATCTGGTCGAACTGTTCTTCGGTCGTGTCCATGAAACCCGCATGCACGCCGCTGCCCGCATTGTTCACCAGCGCGTCCAAATCTTTGCGTCCGAAGGTGTCCTGCAAGGTTTTTGCGACATTCGCTGCAAAACCGGTGAATGATTTGCTGTCGGATACGTCAAGCTGCAATGCCGCGCCCTTGCGGCCCGCTGCCTGCACCTCCGCCACCACTTTCTCCGCTTCATCTTTTTTGCTGTGATAGGTGATGATGACGTCATGGCCTTTTTGCGCCAGATGCTGCGCCATGTTTTTGCCAAGCCCGCGGCTACCGCCGGTGATCAATACGATGCCCATGTTATTATTTACCCTCTACTTTGTTGATGCGTTGCAGGACTTCCGGCTTGTCCCATTCGAAGGGCCCCGCGAAGGTGTCGGCGATATTGCCGCGCGTGTCGATCAGGAAGCTGGTCGGCAGCCCCTGATAAAGCTTTTCCCAGGCTGACGGTATCTGCCGGTCACTGTCGAGATAGACGTCGAGTTTGTCAGCGCCATGTTTTTTCAGAAATTCCGCGATTTTCTCCGGTGTGCCGTTGCGGTCGAGGCTGATGGCCACCACTGTCACATCCTTCAGCTTGGCCAGCGACGGCAATTCGGCGACGCAGGGTGTGCACCAGGTCGCCCATAAATTGACCAGAACACGCTGGCCACGAAAATCCTCCAGCGTCTTTTTTGCGCCCTTGGCATCATAAAAGGTGACGGGCGGCGGGGTGTCGTTCTTGATAACAGTGGAAATATTTTCCTTATTATCAGCCGGATATGACAAAACAAGCGTGGCAATCCCGTAACCCAGCAGGGCAATCAGGACAACCGCCCAGAGATAGATGATTTGTGGCTTTACCCGCATGGTTCTTTAACTCCAAAATAACAAAAAGGACTCTATAATAATAAGATGGTGGGTGCGAGATGAGAATAGCGGTACTGATGCTTCCGATATGCATGATTTTCCTGTCCGGTTGCGGCGTGAAGCCCAACCAGGTGGATCCGCCTGCCAGCGTGGAAAAGGGCAAGGATTATTTCCCCCGCACCTATCCCGACCCGTCGACCGACCCGAACCCCCAACGCTATGTGCCGAAATGACCAAGACCACCGCCTATAAAAATTCCCGCCTGCGCATGGAGGATGTGGAACTGGCATCCGTCGCCGAAAAATTCGGCACGCCGCTGTATTGCTACAGCGCGGAACAGATATCCTCGAATTACGCCGCATACCGCCGCGCGCTGAAAAGCGTGACGGATGATTTCACCATCTGTTATGCGGCCAAGGCGAACAGCAATATCGCGGTCTTGAGCCTGCTCCAAAAACGCGGCGCAGGCGCGGATATCGTGTCGGGCGGGGAACTTCGCCGGGCCCTTGCCGCCGGCATATCGCCGAAAAAGATCGTCTATTCCGGCGTCGGCAAAAGCGACGAAGAAATCACCTTCGCCATCAAGACCGGCATCATGCAGATCAACGTTGAATCCGAACCCGAACTGGTGTCGATTTCGCGCATCGCCAAAAAATTGAAAAAGACCGTCGATGTGTCGATCCGCATCAACCCGAACGTGGACGCGAAAACGCATGCCAAGATCACGACGGGCAAGAAAGAAAACAAATTCGGCATCGATATCGAATTCGCGCCCGCGCTGTATAAACGCGCGCTGAAGCTGCCCAACATCAACGCCATCGGCGTGGCGGTGCATATCGGGTCGCAGCTGACCTCCCTCGCCCCCTATAAGCGTGCCTATGAACGCGTGGCGGAACTTGTGCGCATATTGCGCAAACAGGGCAACGATATCCGCCGCGTCGACCTTGGCGGCGGCATCGGCATCACATATCGCAATGAAACGCCGATTGACCTGTACCTCTATGCGCTGATGGTGCGCGATGTGATCCTGCCGCTGGGCGTGCATATCGTGGTGGAGCCCGGCCGTTCCATCGTCGGCGATGCCGGCGTATTGCTGAGCCGCGTGGTCAGCGTGAAAAAAGGCCATAACAAGAATTTCCTCATCCTTGACGCCGCCATGAACGACCTGATGCGTCCTGCCCTGTATGGCGCGTACCATGCCGTACTGCCGCTGAAAAAAGGCGGCAAGCCGACCCTCTACGATATCGTCGGCCCTGTCTGCGAAACCGGCGACACGTTCCACATCGATGAAAAACTTCCGCAATTGCAGGCGGGCGACCTGGTCGCGATCATGACGGCGGGCGCATACGGCGCGGTCATGTCGTCGAACTACAACACGCGGCCGCTGGCGGGCGAGGCCATCGTGCAGGGCAAGAAATTCGGCCTTGCGCGCAAGCCGCAGACTGTCGATGACCTTGTGAAAAACGATGTCGTGCCCGGGTGGCTGGCATGAATTTAGGGCAGCTGCGGTATTCGCTCGTCGCCGTATTCAGCTGGGTTTCGCTGTTTGCGGAGCGTTTCTGGGCGTCGTTCTGGCCTGCGCTGTCTGTCCTGTTCGCGTTCATCGGCCTCGCCGCGCTGCGTATGTTCCCGTGGCTTGGCAATGCCGGCCATATTTTCGCACTGCTGTTCTTCGCCGTCGCGTTCGTCATCGCGCTGACCCGCTACGGCACGAAATTCCAGCGTCCGTCGATGAAGGAAGTGCGCCGCGCGGTCGAGAAACAGAGCGGCCTGCTCCACCGCCCGCTGGAGGCGATCCTCGATCGCCCCATCACCACCTCGCCCGAAACCGCGATGCTGTGGGCGAAATACCAGGCGCGGCTGAAGGGGTTGTGGTCGCGCACCAAAATCCACCGCCCGCATGCCGATATCGCGGCGCATGACAAATATTCGCTGCGCTATGCCGCGATCCTGCTGCTGCTGGCGGGGCTGGCTGTCGGCCAGCGCGAAACGCTGTTCCGGATCACGCAGGCGCTGAATCCCGACATCAAGGGCTATTTGCAGGTGAATGCCGGCGCGCTGGATGTCTGGATCACGCCGCCGGAATATACGCATGAAAACCCGATCTTCCTTGCCACCACCCAGTTGGGCGCGCCCGGCATCAAGGGCGGCGTGCAGGTGCCGGAAAACAGCGTGCTGAAGGTGCGCGTCGGCGGCTTTGCCTCCGCCCCCGTCCTCACCTATGGCGCACTGGAACCGGCCTTTACGCTGGCCGCACCGAAAAGCTTCACGCTGGAAATGCCGCTCACGCAAAGCGGTATCCTGAAGCTGACCAAATGGTGGATACGCCCGCTTGGCGAATGGCCGATCACGGTGTTGAAGGACAAGCCGCCCGGCATCGTGCTGCTGAACGCGGAAGCGACAAAGCGCGACCAGCTGCGCCTGACCTATACCGCCAAGGACGATTACCGCGTGAAGGAAGTCTATGGCACGATTTCGCCGACGCTCGACCTGATCAAGGTTTTCGGCACAAAGACGGTCGATTTCAACATCCCCATGCCGGAAACTCCGGAAGAAGAAAAAGTTTTCGTGACCGACATGACGTCGCATCCCTGGGCGGGATCGGAAGCCGTGCTGGTGCTGAATGCCAAGGATGACACAGGCCAGGTCGGCCAGAGCGAGCCGCGCAAGATTTTGCTGCCGGAGCGCCAGTTCACCAACCCCGTCGCCAAGAAGATCATCGCGGAACGCAGGAAGCTGATCTGGTACAACAACATGCTGACGCGCAAGATTTCGGCGCAGGCGCTGGCCGAGCTTTCCGGCAACCCGCAGGATTACAAATGGGACAAGACCGTGTTCCTGGGGCTTGGCATGTCCTACAAACGCCTGATCTATGACGGGTCGAACGAGGCTGCGGAATCCCTGATCCCGCTGCTGTGGGACCTGGCGATACGGGTCGAGGATGGCGGCGTTGCGCTGGCGCAGCGCGAGCTCAGCGATGCGCTGGCAAAACTGGCGGAGAAGCTGAAGGACAAGAACGCGACCAAGGAAGAGATTGCCGACCTGATGGCCGACGTGCAGCGCAAGATGCGCGAATATTCGCAGAACCTTGCGCAGGAAATGCGCCAGCGCATGCTGGAGGGCAAGCAGGCGCCGCAGATTTCGCAGGAACTCGCCGACCGCATCATGAAGAACATCGACATGGACAAGCTGATGAAGCAGATGGAGGAACTCACCTCCGGCTCCGAAGCGGAGCAGATGCAGAAGCTGGCCGAATACATGAAGAATTCCGTCGACCGCATGGATTCCAAGCGCATGGACAAGATGCAGCAGGGCCAGAAGTCGGCCATGGAAGCGCTGGAAGAGCTGCAAAAACTGATCGAGCGCCAGCAGCAGCTGATCGACAAGACGCAAAAACTCTCGCCGCAAAAGCCTGAACAGAAAAAAGCCGAAGAGCAGAAATCCGAACAACAAAAGCAGGCGCAGGAACAAAAAGAACAGGAAGAAAAACAGGCCCAGCAGAAAAAAGAGCAAGAGCAAAAAGACGCGCAGACGAATAAAGACCAGCAAGGCAAGGAACAGCAGGCGCAGCAACAGGGCAAGCAGGGCGAAGAAAAGCAGCAGCAGGGCGATCAACAAAACGGCCAGCAGGGACAATCCGGACAGCAACAATCCCAAGGCGGCCAGCAACAGGGCCAACAGCAGTCGCAACAACAAGGCCCGCAAGGCGAACAGCAATCGCAGCAGCAAGGGCAAGGCCAGTCGGGTCAGCAGTCGGGCCAGCAATCCGGCCAACAACAAGGGCAACAGCCCGGCCAGCAGGGTCAGCAACAAGGTCAACAGCAATCCCAAGGCGGCGGCCAGCAAAACCCGCCGCAGCCCATGCCCGCACCCGGCCAGCCCGGATTCCAGAGCGCGGAAGACAAGGCAAAGCAGCAGCAGGCCAGCGGCAGCAGCGAGAAAAAAGACGCGGCGCAGCAATCCGGCCAGCAAGGCAAGGAACAGGCAGCCCAGCCCCAGCCCGGCGGCGAGGACAAGAAAGACCAGCAGGCGCAAGGCGCCGACGACAAGAACAAGGATAACGCGCAGCAACAACAGATGCAGGCCGCAAAAGAAGGCGCGGGCGGCACGCCCGTCCGCACGCCGAAAGAAGGCGCATCCGAACAGACGGACATTCGCGGCAAGCTGGGCGAGATCATGCGCAAGATCGGCGAGGGCCTGCCGCAAGTGCCGGAGAATTTCGGCAAGGCCGACCAGGAAATGAAATCCGCTCGCAACGAATTGAAGGAAGGAGATTCACAAGGGTCGCTGCCCCACCAGAAAGAGGCGCTGAAGGAGCTGGAAGGCGCGATGGACAACGCCGTGAAACAGCTGGCCGAACAGCTGCAGACCACCATGATGAATTTCGGCATGCCGCAGGAAGGCCCGGGCTATGGCGAAGGCTTCGACCCGCTTGGCCGCCGCACCGGCAAGCCCGGCGACCACGGCAAGCCCGGCGACGATTTCGTCGCAATCCCCGAGGAAAAAGAACGCCGCCGCGTCCAGCAGATCATCGAGGACCTGCGCGCAAGGTCGAACGACTACACGCGCCCCAAGCAGGAACGCGAATATATCGACCGGCTGCTGAACCAGTTCGAATAATTATTTCGCCTTCATATACGGGATCATGTAAGCCACGCCGATGGCGGCGGCAACATGCTTGATCGTGTGGCCGCTGATGGTGCCGCCCAGCAGGTGAAACACCTGCGGGTCAAAATGTTCCAGCAGTTTCGCCACGACATACCAGCCAAGCGTCAGGAACAGGTAGCGCGTCGCTTTCGGATTGTGCGCGGGGAACAGCGCGATCATCAGCAAGATCGCCACGATCGGGAAAAACTGCACCAGCGCATAGGGGCGGAGATCCCCCTGCCCCAATGCCTCGGTATAATCCCAATACCAGACGCTGAACAATCCGGCAGCCAGGAAGAACGGGAACAGCCGGACGCCCCAGGTTTCGCTCACCCTCTCGCGTATGACGATGGAGAACAGCGACATAAACGCAATCGTCATCGGCAGCCTGTCCCAGACCAGCGTATGGTTATCGGGCGCAAGGTGGTAATAGCCGGAGCCGAAAGCGACAAGGAACACGCCGACAAACAATAGCAGCCACAACCTGAAATCCGCAGCCGACAGGCTTGCACGTTTTTGAAAAGTTGCGGCGATGCCCCAGATGCCGACGATGGCAAAGGCAAGGTTGCCCGTCACATCGCCGAAATTGGGGATACCCAGCCAGCCGCGCTTGTCCGCGAAATCATGATAGGCGAGGTCTTGCGCGACCGGCGGCACCAGGAACGCGCCGATAAAACAGGCCGCCGCAACCGCGAACAAAATGCCAAGCCGCGCAGGGGGGGAGGACGGGCAGCAGATCATGCGGCGAGCGCGCCTGCGATGCGGCGGGTGATCTCTTCCAGCGTGAAGGGTTTGGAAATAACCTCATGCGCGAGGAAATCGAGGTTGTGCGCACGCTGGCGCTGGTTGGCGTAGCCGGACATCATCAGGATTTTGGTATGCGGATAATCCTTGGCCACCTTCAGCGACAGGGCGATACCGTCAAGGTCGGGCATCACGATATCGGTCAGCAACAGGTCGTAGGAACGCTTGGTCAGCGCGTCCAGCGCGGCATTGCCGTCCGGCACCACCGTCACCGCATAGCCCGCGTAATTCAGCGCGCGCTCGACGAACTGCCGGACGGAAGGTTCGTCATCCGCCACCAGCACCCATTTCGTATCGTCCGTTTCGTTGCTCATGGCGTCATCCTTCACTTATCCAAAATCGTCAGTTCCACCGTCTTGCCGTCTTCGGGCGCGTCCTTGAACGACAGGTCGAGCGGGATATTTTCACCTGCTGCCAGCGCCTGCGGCTTGTCCGGCCTGAATTCCCAGCTTTTCAGCACGCCGCCATAGGCGCCCTTTAATTTGACCTGCAGCGGCGGATAATCCATTTTCTGCGCCGTGGTATTGGCAAGCTTCGCCTGAAGCGCCAGCGTGCGGTCCTTACCAGCAACGCGGTTCTCCGCAATAAGTTCCGATAATTGGAACCCCTCGCCCGGCGCATGCGCGGTAAATCCCAGTGCCGAATAAAAATGCGCCATCGCGGGCGCATGGCGCAGCACGGGGCCCTTCATCACGAACAAGCCAGACAGCGTCACGAATGACAGCGCCATGAAAACGAAAATGCCGAACTGCGCCGCGCCCATGCCCAGCGGGCGATAGGTCATGACGGGGATCTGGAAGGTGGAAGGCAGCGGGTCGGCCGGCACAGGCATGACCGATTGTGGAATTTCGATCGAATCTTCGTTGACGTATTCGCCGCGCACGATGGCCTTGAAACCAAGCTCGTCCGCCGCTTGCGGCTCTTCCCATACGGGCAGCGGGGGCGGCGTTTCGGTTTCGGCGGTCACGGGCGGCGTTTCGTGCCACATCTGGTTGCATTGCGTGCAACGCACCGTGCGGCCGGTCGCGCCCAGCAGGCGCTCCTCGACTTTATACACGGTCCCGCAGCTTTCGCAGGTGACGTGAATCACGCGGTGGAATCCCCCATTTTTCAAACAGATACGCCAAATAAAAGTGGCATAACCCGTTGTTTAAGGATAGCATATCAATTATTAATTTTTGAGCCTATAATTATGCGAAGCTGCTGATATTATTGAAATATCGGCAGTGATGGGGAACAGGGCATGACGATCGTCAAATTTTCCAATGTAGGCATGCGTTACAGCACCGGACCCGAGGTGCTGCACGATCTTTCGTTTGAACTGCAGCAAGGCTCTTTCCACTTCCTGACCGGCCCTTCCGGCGCGGGCAAGACGTCGCTGCTGAAACTGCTTTATCTGGGGCAGCACCCGACGCGCGGGATCATCCATATGCTGGGGCGCGACCTGACCGCCGTGCCGCGCCGCGAACTGCCCATGCTCCGCCGCCAGATCGGCATCGTTTTCCAGGATTTCCGCCTGCTGCCGCATTTGTCGGCCTTCGACAACGTGGCGCTGCCGCTCCGCACCTCCGGCCTGGCCGAAAAAGACATCAAGCGCAACGTCACCGAATTGCTGGAATGGGTCGGCATCGGCGACAAGATGGAGGCGCGCCCGCCCACGCTGTCGGGCGGCGAACAGCAACGCATCGCGATCGCCCGCGCCGTCATCAACCGCCCGAAACTGCTGGTGGCGGACGAACCGACGGGCAACGTCGATTCCGAAATCGGCACGCGCATCATGCACCTGTTCGAGGAACTGAACCGTCACGGTACCACGGTGCTGATCGCAACGCATGACGACGAGATCGTGACGCGTTTCCGCCATCCGCAGATGCGCCTTGAAAACGGCATGCTGGCCGAAGGCCCGAAGCGCAAAGTGAAGGCGGCGTAACATGGCAAAGAGCAAGCTGATCCCCGGCAAATACCAGTACGATATCGGCCTCGACCAGGGCGCAGGCGCGCAGCTGGTGGCATGGTCGACGGGGCTGATGGTTTTTTTCGCCACGCTCGCGCTGGCTGTCAACCTTGGCCTGAATGCCGTCACGCAAAGCTGGGTATCGGGGCTGACCGGCAGCCTGACCGTTGAAATCAAGCCGCCCGTGACGGACGACCAGCAAGCGGCATCCGCCGAAACCGTCAAAAAAGTCCTGTGGATGGCGAAGCAGCATCCCGCCGTCGAGAAAAGCCGCGCGCTGCCCCGCGAAGAAATCCTCGGCCTGCTGCGCCCGTGGCTGGGCGACAAGGCACCCGAAAGCCTGCCCCTGCCCACCATCATCGACATCAAGCTGAAGGAAGGCTTCGATGCCGCCGGCCTGATCGCCGACATCAACAAGGTTGCGCCCGCCGCCATCGTGGACAGCCACACCGATACGCTGGATGACGTCAAGACTCTGGTCGCGACCGCGCGCATGTTCGTGCTGCTGCTGACGGGCGTCATCATCCTGCTGACCGCCGCATCGATTGCTGGCATCGTGCGCTCGAAACTGGCAATCCATGCGCAGGAAGTGGAAACGCTGCATCTGGTCGGCGCATCGGACGAATATATCGCCCGCCAGTTCCGGCACCACACGTTAAAAGGCGCGCTGAAGGGCGCGGTTGCGGGCGTCATCTGCATGGTGCTGTCGATTTTGGGCGTCAGTTACATGACGCATACGATCGATACCGCTATCTTCCCGCATATCCGCCTGATGCCGCTGGAATGGATATTGATTGCCGCCGCCCCCGTGCTGGCGGGGTCGCTGATCGCGCATTTCACGGCGCAGCGCACGGTGATGCGCGAACTTTCAAGGCTCGCGTAAAAGGCAAACATGACAGCGCATGCCAAATCCGCACGGGTTCCGCTTGTTCTCCTGCTCGCGCTGGCGTTGTGGCTTGCGGGTCTCTACGCCTTCACGCGCGGCATCGCGGAAGACCAGCCGGTGCTGGCGGAAAAGGCCGATGCGATTATCGTGCTGACGGGCGGCACCAACCGCCTTGATGCGGGTTTTGACCTGCTGGAAAAAGGGCGCGGGCAAAAACTGTTCATTTCCGGCGTCTATCGCGGCGTCGAGGTGAAGGAATTGCTGGAGCGTTCGCGTAAAAAAGGCGCGGGCCTCGATTGCTGCGTGGAATTGGGGTTCGAGGCCGACGACACCATCGGCAACGCGAAAGAGGCGACGGCGTGGCTGCGCCGCGAAAATTTCAAGACCTATTACCTTGTCACCGCGAATTACCACATGAAGCGCGCGCTGATGGATTTCGACGCCTATGGTGACGGCCTGACCGCCATACCCTACCCGGTCGAGCCAGACAGCCTTGACATGCGCAACTGGTGGCGCGAGGGCGCGACGCGCGCGCTGATCCTGCGCGAATACATGAAATTTATCGCGGCGCTGGTCTGGCGCCCCTTTGCGGCATAGGACAACACCATGGACGCCCTGCGGTCGATCGCTTTCAACATCCTTTATATCTTCGGATCCCTGTTCTGGAGCATCGTGCTGCCGTGGTCGTTTTTCTTCCCGAAAAAGAAATGCACGGCGATCATTTCGAAATATTACGGCGGCTATATCGCCCTCATCGAAAAACATGTGCTGGGGCTGAAACTGGAAATCCGCGGGATTGAAAACCTGCCCGCCGATACGCCCTATATTATCGCATCGAAGCACCAATCGGCCTATGAAACGCTGAAGCTGCCGTTTCAGGAAAAATTCCGCTATCCCGTCATCATCCTGAAAAAAGAACTCACCTACCTGCCACTCTGGGGCATGTACCCGAAACGCATGGGGCAGGTCGCGATCAACCGCGGCGAAGGCATGGAATCGATGCGCGCCATGAGCCGCGGCTGCAAGGCCGCGATTGATGACGGCAGGTCTGTCGCCATCTTCCCGCAAGGCACGCGGGTGAAGCCGGGCGGATCTGCGCCGTACAAGGCGGGCTTGGCGAAAATCTACAAGGACCTGAATGTGCCGGTCGTGCCGATGGCGCTCAATTCCGGCGTGTTCTGGGGGCGTAACGCGTTCTTTAAAAAGTCTGGCACCGTCGTGTTCGAATTCCTGCCCGCAATTCCAGCGGGCGTGCCGCCGCTGCAGATGATGGAACGCCTCGAAACCGCGCTGGAGGCGGCGAGCGATAAGCTTGTCATCGAAGCGGGTGGCGCAGCCCTCGCGAAAAACTGAAGCCGCGTTAACCTTCCTTTTACCACCCGCCTGCTAGGTTGTGATTGTGCAGGGCGAAAACGCCCGCCGGGACAAACGGCAAAAAAGAATTCATAGTTGTGTGTGTTGTGAAGATATCGGGAGCCCCATGGGGCTCCCGAACTCTTTGTAATATATGGCGATTTTTCTTGTCTTTGCGCTAATAAATTGTTTACATATAGGCGTTATACTGCTGATAAAGGACAAAGGTGCAGGCATGAACGTGAAATTCGTCGACGGTTTGATGGAACAGCTTAAAGGCCAGACGCCCCTGCCCGATATGGACGGCAACCCGATCTATAAGCTGATGCAGGAAAAAGACCTGAGCGGCTACAAGATGGCCAGGATCGCGCGCGACATCCATGAACACCGCCCCGTCACCGAGGACCGTTACGGCGAAGAAAAAACGGCGCCCGAAAAAGACATCCGCGTGATGACCATGGCAAGCGAAAGCATGATGAGTTTCGCCGTCGTCAACCGCAAGCCCGATGCCGACGGATCATACGGCATCCTCGCGCGCATCAACATGCAACGCGACGACAAGGGAAAATGGGGCATGATGGATTTCTTCACCGCGCTTGACCCCAGCGGGTATGACAAGCAGGAAGCGCGCCAATACGTCAACCTCGTGGAAGGCATCAACAAGCAATACAAGGGCGACGGGGACAAATTCGCGGCCGATTTTTTGCAGGGCCTGTCAAAGGGCGACGATGTCTGGGGTGCGCTGACCAGCGCCGATTATAACGGCCGCATCGACAATATCTTCGATTCCGCGCGCAAGGAAGAACAGCAGCGCATCACCGCAGGCGAAGGGCCGATTGCGCTCCGCAAGATCACGGACGGCCACAACCCCGGCACGTTTGAAAGCTTTTCCAAGGGCGAAACGCGCGAGGCCAACCGCACCACCACGCCCGCCATCCTGCGCCACGGCAAATCCTAGGTTTTTTTCCGCTCCAGCGCGAAGAACAGCAGCGCGCCCACGGTGATGATGGCCAGTACCATTTCGCCAATCTGCATCAAGTCGGTCGTGTCGCCGCGGCGGATCAGGAAGGCCAGCCATGCCGCGTTCAGGATGTTCCAGATAAAAGCCAGCAGCCTCAGCTTGGGCAACGGGCCCAGCGAATTGAACTTGCCCGGCCGCCACAATGCAAAACAAGTGAGTGCCTCGCCACCGCTGACAATGCAATCGAGGATGATGTTCAGCGTGCGCTGACCCGTCAAATCCATCAGGCCAAGGTCATAGATCAAATTCATGCCGCTGAGTGTCGCGAGCGCGAAATGCGGCGCGAGCAGGATAAACCCCGCCACGCGGTTTTTATCGATGGCGGCCATTACGCCAGCACCTGTTTCACGGCCTGCTGCCAGCCGTCATACAGCTTCTCGCGGTCCGCCGACAG
Organism: Alphaproteobacteria bacterium; assembly: GCA_965279315.1. Lineage (GTDB taxonomy): Bacteria > Pseudomonadota > Alphaproteobacteria > Micavibrionales > UBA2020 > JAPWJZ01. The sequence continues at coordinate 16,645 of OZ257145.1, forward strand.
CATCATCGGCGTAAAACGCCGCTCGCATTCCCATGATTCCGTGATGTAATCGATCGAGGGGAACATGCCGACTTGCAGGCCGGCGAGATACGCAGCGCCCAGTGCGGTCGTTTCCGTCACGGTGGGGCGCAGCACGGGCGTTGCCGTCATGTCGGCCAAAAACTGGCAGACCCAGCTGTTTTTCACCATACCGCCATCGACGCGGATTTCGGTCATCGGGTATCCGGCGTCCTCCGCCATTGCGCGCATCAGGTCTTCGGTCTGGTAGGCTTGCGCCTCCAGCGCCGCGCGCACCAGGTGCGCCGATGTCGCGCCGCGCGTGAGGCCAGAGATGCTCGCGCGCGCATGGGGGTTCCAATATGGCGCGCCAAGGCCGGTGAAGGCCGGCACCATGTAAACGCCGCCGTTATCGGGCACCGATTTCGCAATCGCTTCGGTTTCATTCGATGACTTGATGATGCCAAGCCCGTCGCGCAGCCACTGTATCGCCGCACCCGCGACAAAAATAGAGCCTTCGATGGCGTAATTGATCTCGCCGTTCAAACGATAGGCAACGGTCGTCAGCATCTTGTTCTGCGACGGCTTGAATTCGCCGCCGATATTCATGAGTGCGAAGCAGCCGGTGCCATAGGTGCTTTTGACCATGCCGGGCTTGAAGCAGGCCTGCCCGATCAGCGCGGCCTGCTGGTCGCCCGCCATGCCCGCCACCTTCGTCGGCGCGCCGAGGAATTCCGCGCCCACATCGCCAAAATGCGCGCTGTTGTCCTTCACTTCCGGCAGCATCGATGCGGGGATGCCGAGGATTTTCAGCAACTCGTCATCCCATTTCTGTTCGATGATGTTGAACAGCAGGGTGCGCGACGCGTTGGTGACATCCGTCGCATGGACCTTGCCGCCCGTCAAACGCCAGAGCAGGAAGCAATCGACCGTGCCGAAAGCCAGCTCGCCATTCTTCGCGCGGGCGGCCGCACCCTCCACATTGTCCAAAATCCAGCGCAGTTTCGTGCCGGAGAAATAGGGATCGAGCAGCAGCCCGGTCTTGCGCGCGAATGTCGGCTCCAGCCCCGCATCCTTGAATTTCTGGCACATATCGGCCGTGCGGCGGTCCTGCCAGACGATCGCGTTATACACCGGATCGCCCGTCTTGCGGTCCCACACAATCGTGGTTTCGCGCTGGTTGGTGATGCCGATGGCGGCGACATTCGTGGGATGGATGCTGTGCTGCGCCATCACGCCCTGGCTGACATATTGCGTATCCGACCAGATATCCTCCGGGTTCTGCTCCACCCACCCGTTTTCAGGATAGTAAAGCTGCAATTCCTTTTGCGCGATGCCGGTGATATGCCCCTTTTCATCGAACAATATCGCCCGCGTGCTGGTCGTGCCCTGGTCGATGGCGAGGATGAATTTGGACATTACGCGGCCTCTTCCTTGTCACCCGCCAGCTTCTTGAGAAGCTTGCGGATTTTTTCCTGCGTCATTTCGGTCGTGTGCAGGCCGAGTTTTGACCGGCGCCACAGAATATCTTCAAGCGTCTGCGCCCATTCGTTGGCGACGAGGTATTTGATTTCGGCTTCGTAGATGCTTTCGCCCAGATGTTCGCCGAGGTCTGTGATGCGTTTCGCACCGCGCAGGATGTCGCGCGTGCGCGTGCCGTAGGCGCGGCCCAGACGCTTGGCGAGGTTTTCGGGCAGCCATGCGTATTCGCGGCGCACGGTCTTGACGAAGGTTTCAAAACCCGCGATGCCGCCTTCCCCGCCCGGCAGCGGCGCGGTTTCGGTCCAGGCCTTCGTGCCCTTGCCGAGTTTTTCGGTGACGAGGTCTCCCGCCTGTTCGCCCAGCTTGCGGAACGTCGTGATCTTGCCGCCATAGACCGACAAAATCGGCAGGCCTGCGACATCGTCCATTTCAAGGATGTAATCGCGCGTGACTTCTGAGGCGTTTTCATCGCCGTCATCGACCAGCGGGCGCACGCCGCTATACGTCCATTCGACGTCTTCGGGCTTCACCGCATGGCGGAAGAAACGGTTGACGGCTGCGCAGAGGTAATCCACTTCCTCGATTGAAATGCGCACTTCCTCGATATCGTCCTTGTATTCGATGTCGGTCGTGCCGACGAGCGTGTATTTTTTCTCGTAAGGGATCGTGAAAACGATGCGTTTATCATCGTTTTGCAGGATATAGGCGTGTTCGCCCTGATAGAGCTTGGGCACGATGATATGGCTGCCCTTGACCCAGCGGATCTTGTATTTGCCGACATCCGCGCCGACGAGGCCGAGGGTTTTCGCAACCCACGGGCCGGACGCGTTCACCACCATGCGCGCATGGATTTTATGTTTTTCATCGGTGTTCACGTCCTGCAGCACGGCCTGCCAGATATCCTGTTTCGCGTGCTTGCCGATGGAGATGCATTCGGTGCGCGTCAAAATCTCCGCGCCTTTTTCGAATGCGTCGCGCGCGCTCAGGACCACAAGGCGTGTGTCCTCGACCCAGCAATCGGCATAGGAAAAACCGCGGCGGAATTCGGGACGCAGCGGCTGGCCGTACATCGTGCCCGGCAAATAATGACTGTGGGAGCGCGAGAGGATTTTTCGGCCGCCCAGATGGTCGTACAAAAACAGCCCCGCGCGGATCATCCACCACGGGCGCAGTTTTTTGTGGTGCGGCAGAATGAAGGTGAGCGGCCAGATAATGTGCGGCGCTGATTTCAACAACACTTCACGTTCGTGTAACGCGTGACGGACAAGGTTGAATTCGTACTGTTCAAGATAACGCAAGCCGCCATGGATCAGCTTGGTGGAGGCGGAGGATGTGGCGGAGGCAAGGTCGTCTTTTTCGCACAGGACGACCGACAGCCCGCGCCCCGCGAGGTCGCGCGCGATGCCGCAGCCGTTCACGCCGCCGCCGATGACCAGAACATCCACTTCCCTGATTTTCGCCACGATCCGTAGCCCCCGATTAACTCCCTGATATTTAAGCGGAATATGGCAAGGATGGCAATAGCTATTTATGCCCCGTCTTCGGGATCGTCGCCGTTTTTCTCGTGATGTTCCTGCGCCAGCACGAGTATTTTCCGCAAGATGTCGTTTTCGACCATCGGCGGCGGGCTGCCGAGCAGGTAGACGACCTCGCTTTGCGGTTTTTCGACAGGCGCATCGCTGGTGCGGAAGGTGACGGTGCAGGTGGTGCCGCGGCGCGGCGTCGATTCAACCGCTATTTGCGCCTGCAGCTGTTCGAGGATGCCATAGACGACGGAAAGCCCGAGCCCCGCGCCCGCCGCCGTTTTGGTGGTGAAGAACGGCTGGAAAATACGCGGCAGGATATGGTGCGGGATGCCCGCGCCGTCATCGCGCACCCTCAGCGTGCCACCTGCGCAGGAAATGCGCAGACTGCCGCCGTCCGGCATCGCCTCGACCGCGTTCAGGGCAAGGTTCAGCACCACCTGCGCCACATGTTCGCGCGCGGCAATGATGGTGGCGGGCTGCAGGTCCCACTGCACCGCGATATCATTGCCGGCCAGCGTTTGCAGCGCGTCCTGCATGCCGCTCAGCACATCGGCCAAGTCGAGCGGTTCTTCCACGCCGATCTTCTGCTGCGAAAAGGCGAGCAATTGGCGCGTCAGCTGTGCACCGGCTTGCGTCAGTTTATGAATGCGTTGCTGCAATTCCGCCGGCGTCGTTTCCCCCGCTTCCAGCTGGCGCGCGCCTTTGGCTGTTTCGGCCTCGATGGTGGAGAGGATGTTGTTCATGTCATGCGCCACGCCGCCCGCGAAGGCGGAAAGGGCATCGAGCTTGACGGTGTGCGGCGCGGGCAGTTTTTTCATAACCACAATTTATAGTTGTGTGGCGATTTTTTCAACCCAAAAAGAAAGGGCCGGTTTCCCGGCCCTCCCCTTGTCCATTATGTCTGTCCGCGAGCGGTTATGCGGCTTTGCAGGCTTTCTTGGCGGCGAAACGGCCTTCCGCAATGCGGTCGGCGGCGGTGCCGCAGGAAATGTCTTCCTTGTCCGCCATTTCAAAGATGCTGGTGGCGGTCGTGTCGATTTTGGCGACCATGTCGGCAACCGCTTTTGCATCGAATGCCTTGCCGGTCTGGCGCGCCACATGTTCGAAATAGACCGCGATCAAGCCGCCCGCGTTCACCAGGTAATCCGGTGCATACAGGATTTCGGCGCGGCGGAGCGCATCGCCATGACGCGCTTCGGCCAGCTGGTTGTTGGCGGCGCCCGCCACAACCTTTGCCTTGATGCGCGGCAGGGTTTCGTCGTTGATGATGCCGCCCAGCGCGCAGGGCGCGAAGACATCGGCATCGACATCGTAAATGCTGTTCAACGCAACGGGCATCGCGCCGAATTCGCGGCTGGCCATATCGACGCGGTCTGCCGCCATATCGGTCACAAACAGCTGGGCGCCTGCTTCATGCAGATGACGGCAGAGGTTGTAGCCGACATTGCCGAGGCCCTGGACTGCCACTTTCAGGCCTTTCAGGTCGCCACGGCCCATGCGGAAGCGCACAGCGGCCTTGAGGCCCGTGAACACGCCGAGCGCGGTCGTGGGCGACGGATCGCCCGAACCGGCAGTGCCGTGCGAAATGCCGACGACGTGTTTCGTCTGGCTGTTGATGTGGCTCATGTCTTCGACCGTCGTGCCGACGTCTTCGGCGACGATGTAGCGACCGCCCATGTTGTCGACCGCGCGGCCCATGGCGCGCATCATGTCGGCAGTTTTGGTTTTTTTGTCGCCGATGATGACGGATTTGCCGCCGCCAAGGGGCAGGCCGGTGATCGCTGCTTTATACGTCATGCCGCGCGACAGGCGCAGCACGTCCTTGATCGCCGCTTCGTCGCTTTCATAGGCCCACATGCGGCAGCCGCCCAGCGCGGGGCCGAGATTCGTGTTGTGCACGGAAATGATCGCCTTCAGCCCCGATTGCGCGTCGTGGAAGAAAGAGACTTGTTCGTGCTGGTCGAATTCCTTGTGGCTGAAAACAGTCATGGATGACTTACCTTTCATGTGCGACGGGCAGCGGATGCGCCACCCTGTAATTCCGATTCTCACATTCAGGTATTTCCTGTCCACTAAAAGACGATAGGCAAAATACGATAGACGGAAAGTTGCAATGCTGCACTGCGGCTTTGTTTTTAAATATCAATTGCTGCAGTGCGTTTTGGTTTTAAATTTTTGCGCGTTGCAGCAGGGATTTTGCTGCGGGAGGGGTTGAGAATGGTTTGCGACTCAACAACTTGGCGTCATCCCCGCGAAAGCGGGGATCCCAGCGATTGGCAGGGCGCATGGTGCCGACGGGATCCCCGCTTTCGCGGGGATGACGCAACGGGGTTGGGGAGTACGGTTTACTGTTCCGTTTTCTTCCGCGACTTGAATGGCCGGTCGTTGGGTGTGGAAACGATCTGCCCGTCGCGCAGGTTTTCCGGCACAAAATCGGGGCCGCCGGCATGGACGGGACGGTCGGGAAATTTGCCGAGGGAGATCAGGCGGTCATACATCACCAGCGCCCCCGCCACGCCCACATTCACGCAGAATTTCATGGGGATTTTGATGACATGGTCGCAGCGTTTCAGCATCGCATCCGACACATTGCCCTTTTCCGGCCCCAGCACGTAAACGGCGCGCAACGGGTGGCGGAAGCTGGGCAGGTCGACCGCGCCCTCGATCAGCTCGACCGCGATCAATGCGGTGTTGGACGGCAGCAGCAGCGAATCCGCATCCTTGAAATCGTAAAACGGGATATGCCCGAACGCGCCCGAGGTATCGCTCGCGCCCATTTCCTGCACATCGACCGAGGTGCCGACGGTAAAAAAGAAACTCGCGCCAAACGCATGCGACGTCCGCAGCAGGCTGCCCACATTCATGGGCTTCGAGATGCCCTCCGCTCCGATACCGAAATAGCCGCGCATGGTTTATCTTTCCCTAAGTTCGCAAGAAAAATGATCGACGTGAGGTGCAGAAATCTGAAGAGCGCGTAGCATCGTGCCCAAGCTCTCGGCAGAATGCTCTAATGCCTCGCCCATCATTTCATCACTAAGTTTCAATGAAAGTGCGACGGGGCTGCCTACATTTGTTAAATATTTCTGAAAGCAAAATGGCCGGAACAATTTCCATTCTATAACCGCTATGCGCTCATCGCCCTTACTTTCATCTACGGTTCCTTTATCCACTGATGGTGCTAAGCTTTCATTTTGTATAGAGACCTCAACCGTAATTGTAATGCTGGCTGGATCATTTGCGTAATCAAACAATGACTTGCGCATACAGTGTTGAGCCTCTTGTTCATTTGTGACATCAATGCAGTGACCTCTAGGCGCATCAGAAATAATATTTACCGCCGCTTTATTGCAACCGGTTTTGCTTAAACTAGGCGCAAGAGCATTCGCAATTTCCTCTACAAAAATTTTTGTTACTTGGGCGGGAAGAAGTGACTTTGGATAATAAAAATACACATCTTTTAAATGCTTCTCATATATATCGGGTGATCTAGTATCGGACTGCTTTGTACACTCCGCCTCTTTTCCAGAGCAGATTAACGGCTTTCGATAAACATCTTCAGGCAAGATTTGTAAGTTAAAATTTACCGACTCAATGCCCTTTAAAAGTGGAGAAACCTTCGCTGAATCAAAGTTGGTTGGGCAGAACAGAGATAATGGCCCAAGCGCCCTGCCAAATGTTTCTATTTTTTTTCTATATGCAACAAATTCGTCGTTATTCGCCTTGGCATCGGAAAACCACATAGAAAATACACAAACAAAATATACAAACGCGACGACAACACATCGCTTTGAAAGTTCATTAGAAAAAATTGTCATTTTTTTTAAGACTTCAACTCCGCCAAATCCTTATAAAGCCCCAGCGCCTCGGGGTTCGCCAGCGCTTCAACGTTTTTCACCTCGCGGCCGTGGATGACGTCGCGGACGGCGAGTTCGGTGATTTTGCCGGATTTGGTGCGGGGGATGTCGGTGACGGCGATGACTTTTGCCGGCACGTGGCGGGGGGATGCCTGTTCGCGGATGGCTTTTTTGAGACGCAGGGTGAGCGCTTCGTCGAGGCGCATGCCGGGTTTCAGCACGACGAACAAAACCACGCGCACATCGTTGTCCCAATCCTGCCCGACCGCGATGCTTTCCTTGATTTCGGGCTGCTGTTCGACGATGCGGTAAATTTCCGCCGTGCCGATGCGCACGCCGCCGGGGTTCAGGGTGGCATCCGAACGGCCATGAATAATCAGCCCCTTATGCGCCGTCCATTCGCACCAGTCGCCATGGCACCAGATACCGGGGAAACGTTCGAAATAGGCTTTGGAATATTTTTCGCCGTTTGCGTCGTTCCAGAAACTGACCGGCATACAGGGGAACGGCGTTTTGCAGACGAGTTCTCCCTTGCCGCTTTCCATGTGTTTTGCGTTGTCGTCGAACACATCGATATCCATACCCAATCCCGGCCCCTGAATTTCGCCGCGATAGACGGGGGAAATGGGATTGCCGAGCACGAAGCACGACACGATATCCGTGCCGCCGGAGATGGAGGCCAGCTGCGCATCGGGGAAGATCGCGTCATAGACGTAATCGAAACCTTCATGCGACAGCGGCGAACCGGTCGAGGTCATCAGGCGCACGGTCGACAGTTCCAGCCTGTCGGTCACGTTCACATTGGCCACGCGCAGCGCGTCGATATATTTCGCCGACGTGCCGAACAGCGTGCATTCATGGCGGCCGACATAGTCGAATAACGCGTAACCATCGGGATAGAACGGCGAGCCATCAAACAATAACAGCGTTGCTTCGGATGCCAGCGCCGTGACCAGCCAGTTCCACATCATCCATCCGCAGGTGGTGAAATAGAACACGTTATCGCCGCGCTTCACGTCGGATTGCAGCTTGTGTTCCTTGAGGTGCTGGATCAGCGTGCCGCCCGCGCCATGCACGATGCACTTAGGTATTCCAGTGGTGCCGGAAGAGAACATGATATACAGCGGCGTATTGAAATCGAATTTTTCGAACGTGATTTCGGCAGGCTTGAACTTGTTTTTGAAATCTTCGTACGTCACGGCCCAGAGCGACGCAACGTCGGAGCGCAGGTATTGCACGATGACGGTTTTTTTCAAGCTGGGCAGCTTGTCCATCACTTCCTTGACCTTGGCGCGGCAATCGATTTCCTTGCCGTTATAGTAATAGCCGTTGACCGCGAACATCACCTTCGGCTCGATCTGGCCGAAACGGTCGAGCACGCCCTGCACGCCGAAATCAGGCGAGGCCGACGACCATATCGCGCCGAGGCTGGCGGTTGCCAGCATGCAGATCACGGCTTCGGGCATGTTGGGCAGGTAACCCGCCACGCGGTCGCCCCTGGTCACGCCGAGTTCCTGCAGCGCCTGACGCACCTGGCTGACCTGATCGTAGAGTTCCTTGTGCGACAGCTTGCGGTTCACCTTGCCTTCGCCGTTGAAAACGATGGCAGTGTCTTCGTCATAGCGGCGCAGCAGGTTCTGGGCGAAGTTCAATTTTCCTTCGGGGAAAAAACGGCTGTCCTGAAACGATTTGCCGGGGGCGAAAACCTTGCCGCCCTTGTCGCCGATGATTTCGCAATCGTCCCAGACGCGGTCCCAGAATTTTTCCTTGTTTTCGACCGACCAGCGCCAGAAATCCTGATAATCCTTGAATGACGTTTTTTCGTCGCGGGCAACCGACTGCATGAATTTGCCCAATTGGGTGGTTTCGGGCGCTTCCGGTTTCCATTTCAGGTCAAAATCGGCGGTCGGGGCGGCAACGGGCTGTGCGGTCATTAAAAGAAACCTCGCGAAAAAAATTTCTGTACATCATATCGACACGGGAGCATAGTGGCTATACCGAATTAACTTATTAAAAACAATGGCTTCCGAACCAAATAACAGCAAAAAAGACGATTCAGGCGAATGGCCGCAGCTGATGCTGGCGGCGCAGGGCGGCGATGCTGTTGCGTATCAGCGGCTCTTGCGTGAAATCACGCCGCCGCTTCGCGCTTTTTTGAGAGCGCGTTTTTTCGCGCGCGAGCATATCGATGATATCGTTCAGGAAATTTTGCTGGCGATCCACGCCGCCCGCCATACCTATCGCCCCGACCAGCCGTTCCGCAACTGGATGTACGGCGTGGCGCGGCACAAAATGATCGATTACATGCGCAAATACGGGCGCAAGACCGCCAATGAAATCAATGATGATGAACTTGTAACCTTTATGCGGGACACCGCGAATACCCCTGAAGAGGCCATGCTGGGCAAGGACGTCAAACAGGCGCTGGCCCAGCTGCCGGAAAAGCAGCGTGAAGTTTTGCTGATGACCCGCGTCGAAGGGCTGTCGATGGCGGAGGCTGCTGCAAAACTGGGCATGACGGAAACAGCCGTGAAAGTGACCGCGCACCGCGCGACCAAGAAAATGAAGGAGTGGCTGCTTGAGTACGGATACTGACAAACTCATTGCACAGCTGGGACATGACCTGAAACCCGTGAAGCCGCTGGCGGGCGCGCTGACCCTTGCGCTGATCCTCTCCACCCTCTCGCTCGTTGCCACCTTTGGCGCGATTGCCGTTTTCACCAAGGGCATCCGCGCCGACTGGCAGGTGATGTTCAACGAACATGTGTGCCAGACGGCGGGCATCTTTTTCTCCGGCCTGCTGGCGGCTTATGCGGCGTTTAAGTTGTCAGTGCCGGATACGCGCATCCGCAATCCGGTGCGCATCGTGCTGGGGCTTGCCAGTTTTATCTGGGTGCTGCTGATCGCGGGACAGATCGGGGCAGAGCCGCCGGAGGCCGGATACCGCAACTGCCTGACCGATTTTTCGCTGCTGTTCATCATCCCCTTCGCCGCCGGCATTTTCATGGCCACGCGCGCTGCGCCCGTCTGGTATGGCTGGTCGGGATATGCGCTCGCATTATCCGTCGGGTCATTCGCCGCGCTCGGCATGCGTTTTGCCTGCCCGAATGAACAGCCCGCGCATCTGCTGGTCTGGCATTACCTGCCCGTGCTGGGTTTTGCGATTGTCGGGATCGGGCTTGGCCAGATTCTGTTAAAGAAATTTGCAAAGAAATAACCGCGCCGCCCGTAACCAATTCTTCGCAATCATCGAATATGATGCCAGCAGCCGGAATTTTCCGGCTGTCGTACACAAAACACCGAAAAAGGACCCTCCCATGAAAAAGAACGTCATTGCCGCGGCGACCCTCGCAGCCGTCATCTCCTTCGCAGCACAGGCAGCTGTTGCCGACGACATGAAGACCGAAACCTGCTACGGCGTCGTGAAGGCCGGCAAGAATGACTGCAAAACCGGCGCGCATTCCTGTGCAGGCTCGGCCAAGGCAGACAACGACAAGGCCGAATGGGTGAAGGTTCCCGCTGGCCTGTGCGACAAGCTGACCGGCGGCACCACCGAAGCCCCGATGGAAGAAATGAAGAAGTAATCTTCAAGGCTGAAGAACACCGCCGGAGCCGGGGAAACCCCTCCGGCGGTTTTTCTTAAGGAATATCATTTTGCAAAAAATCTTAAAAATCGCGGCGTTCAAGATCAACATGCTGGAGCAATACCTGCTTCCCGCTGCGCTGCTGGCGGTGCGCATTCATTTGGGTCTCGTCTTCTGGCGATCCGGCCTCACGAAACTTCCCTGGGGTTCTGCCATCGACCTTTTCAAGACGGAATACATCCCGAACTGGGAAAAGAACCATGTGAAGGATATCTTTGGCCTGCATATCCCCTTTCCGGTGCCCAGTGCCGAGTTCGGCGCCTATTCGGCGACCGCGATCGAGCTTGCCTGTTCCGTACTGCTGATGCTGGGGCTTGGCGGCCGCTTTGCCGCTTTTATGCTGGGCATGATGGCGCTGACGGTTGAATTATTCGTCTATCCCGGCGAGTCCGACCATATCCACTGGATGCTGTTGGCGGCCATTCTGGTGACGACAGGGCCGGGCGCGATATCCATCGACCATTTCATCCGCCGGAAATTGCTGAAAACGCGCTTATATGATAGGACTGTGGATATCCATTAAGGTCGGTATATGTTGAAAGACGCAAACATCGCGGCAGGCATAAAGACGGGCATCGGTTTGCGCGGTGCGCACACCGCCGAGGTTATCGACACGCGCCCCCCTGTCGGCTTCCTTGAAGGCCATAGCGAAAATTATTTTCGCATCGGCGGCGCGCCGTTTGAACAGCTGATGAAATGCCGCGAAACCTATCCGGTCAGTTTGCATGGCGTGGGACTGTCGCTGGGATCTGCAGGCGGCGTTTCCGAAGATCATTTGCAGAAACTGAAAACACTGGTCGATATCGTGCAACCCGCACTCGTCTCCGAACACGTCTCGTGGAGCGCGGCGGATGGCAAGGCCTTGCCCGACCTGCTGCCCCTGCCCATGACGCGCGAAGCGCTGGACACCATCTGCGCCAATATCTGTCACGTACAGGATGTTCTGCAGCGGAAAATCCTTGTCGAAAACCCGTCATCATATTTGCGCTTTGCGGGGCAGGAAATGGCGGAGCCTGCGTTTCTGGCAGAAATTGCAAAGAAAACAGGCTGCGGCATCCTGCTGGATGTCAACAATATCGCCGTCAGCGCACACAACATGGATTTCGATCCACGCGCGTATGTCGACGCGCTGCCACTCGGCATTATCGGCGAAATCCATTTGGCCGGTTATCAGGTTAATACGGTCGGTGCACACGACATTTTCATCGATGCGCACAACCATACGGTTTACGACGGCGTCTGGGATTTATACGCCCAGGCCTTGGCCCGTTTCGGCGATATGCCGACACTGATGGAATGGGATTCCGACCTGCCGACCCTGCCCGAATTGGTGGCGGAGGCCGCGAAGGCCGATGCCGTGCGCGCCCGCATTTGCGAGGTCAAACATGCCAAAACTGCCTGAGCTGCAAAAACAGATGATGGACAAAATCACCAAGGGCGATACCGCCGAAGGCCTCGGCATTGAAAACCAGCCGCCCTTTTCCCCCGAACAACGCTTGAACGTGTACAGGAACAACAAGCAGATGACGCTGCGCGAGGTGCTGATGCAGGCATTCCCCGTGACCGCCCTGCTGCTGGGCGAAAAATTCATGGGGTTTGCAATCCATGAATTCACCGGCATCGCGCCGCCGGACAGCGGCGACATGAATGCCTATGGCGCGGGCTTCCCCGAATTCCTCGAACACCTGCCGAACCTGAACCAGTTTGCTTATGTGCCCGATGTCGCGCGACTTGAATGGCTGGCGCAGGAAGCGTATTTGAGCCCGCGCGCAACGCCACTCACCGCGCAGGATCTCGCGGCTGTAGAAGATCCCGTGAATCTGAAACTACATCTGCAACCGCATGTGAAATTGCTGCGCTCCGGCTGGCCGGTCGATAAATTGTGGAGCCGCGTGACCGAGGAAGGCGAGGCGCTGAAAGATTTCGAAATGAAGCCCGCCGAAACCTATGCCGCCATCTTCCGCGCAGGCGATAACATTTCGGTGTGGAGCATTTCGGAGGGCGGTTATCGCTTCATTGAATACCTGCAATCCGAACCCACCTTCGCCTTTGCCGCTGAAGCGGGCATGCGGGCAGAACCCGGCCTCTCGCTCGACAAACTTCTGGCGACGCTGATGCAGCAGGATTTACTCATGAAAAATCCGTCCTAGAGCCGCAGGCAGAATCGTTTGAATCGGTCGCATGATTCTAATTTTACTTATGAAAACCAATCGCGTAAAATCGTGCGTTTTTGCGCATTGCAGCAATGCGGAAAATGCCTGTAAACGCCGCATTTTTACAACATCAGGCGTTAAAAAACGTCCTCGAAACTGCCGAAATTCCTGAGAACCATTATCATCATGTTTCTGGAAAATTTGGAACTTTATTATCAAATAAACACCTGAAACCTATCATTATTTCAAAAACCTTCACTTTTTTTTAAGATACATGCAGTTTTGTCTTGCGGAAGCAGGTGGAATTTCTTATAACTTAGCTACACACCCTCTATTACCGCCGTTTGTCCGGAGGATCCCTCAAAAGGTTCTCCGGACTTTTTTTATGCTCCGATCGGCCACATCTATGCTCGGGCACGGCATATCTGATAAATGACCCTCATGACGATCACTTTCCCGACCATCCTGTTCATCATCGTTGGCGTTTTCTTCACTTCGATTTTGTCGGGCATTCTGGGCATGGCGGGCGGCATGGTGCTGATGGGCATCCTTGCCTGGGTATTGCCGGTGCAGCAGGCGATGATCCTGCATGCGGTGTCGCAATTCTTTGCAAATGGCAGCCGCGCGGTCATCCACCGCAAGCATATCTATACCAAGACTCTGCCGTATTATTTCAGCGGCCTTGCGCTGATGCTGGGCGTGTTCGTGTTCGTGTCGATCGTGCCGGATAAACTCACCGTCTTCCTGCTGCTGGGCGTGACGCCGTTCCTTGCCTTCGCGTTGCCCAAAAATGTGCAGCTCGATTTCACTAGGCCGTGGCAGGCAATGGCCTGCGGCATGCTGGTGACGGGGTTTCAATTGACGGGCGGCGTTTCCGGTCCGTTGCTGGATGTGTTCTTCCAGACGCGCGCGCTGACGCGCCACCAGACTGTTGCGACCAAGGCATTCACGCAGTCGGTATCGCATATCACCAAATTCATCTATTTCGGTTTCGTCGTTTCCAGCTTCGCGCATGCGACCAGCGGCTTGCCGCTCTGGCTCTGCGCGGCGGTCGTGCCGGTCGCGATGTGCGGCACGCATCTGTCGAAATACATCCTTGAACGCCTGTCCGATAAACAGTTTTTCAAGGCGACGCAGGCAGCATTGTTCACGGTCGGCTCGATCTATATCGTCAAGGCCGCACTGTTATGGCTGGAGGGCCAGGGCGGCTGAGAAATCGACGCCATGCGCCCAGACGATAATAATGATGTAGATGAAATGCGTCAGGTGATGCGCTTCCTGATCGGTGCCGATCGCCCACCAGAATTGCGGGCTGGCATAGGTCCATCCCTTCTTCGTCACGATGCGCCCCTTCATGAAATCGATGAAGCCATGCACGGCAAAATCGACCGCGCCGATCCACCACAGGCCGGGCGCGAACATCAGCATCAGGAAAAAGGTGAAGACGGCATGGATGCCGACATGCGCGGCCAGCGGCTTCGCCCCGCCCTGCCGCATCGGCTTGTCTTTATTCAGCGCCATCCAGCTGGTCTGCAAAAACCAGTCGCAGATCAGGTGCTTGACGGTAAAGACCAGATAGATGATGGCGATATCGATGAGTGTCATCGGTTTTTTCCCTGCTCACCATTCTAAAAACCCCGCGCGTGGTTGGCGAGGGTTAGTTTGTTCCCGTAATACAACGTTACAAAATTAGCGTTTTGTTTAACGCCTTTCGGGATAATATAGGGGCCAGCAGAGGTATCATTTAATGCCAGTCACCACAAAAAAACAATTCAAGCGCGGCGAGCTCCTGATCCGCGAGGGCGAACGGGGGTTGTGCGCCTATATCATCGAAACCGGCAACGTGGAAATCCTCGTCCAGCGCGAGGGGCAGCCGCTGCAGATCGGCACGCGCGGCCCCGGCTCGCTGATCGGCGAGATGGCGATGATTGACGACAAGCCCCGCACCGCGACGGTGCGGGCGCTCGATGATTGCGACGTGCTGGAAATCACGCGCGAGGATTTTGCGCGCCGCGTCGAAAGCGCTGACCCCGTCGTGAAGATGGTGATGCGCGTCATCACGAACCGTTACCGCGACATGATCGGCCGCACCAACAGCTTCGTCAGCGTGACACCGACATCACATGCAGCCGCAACGACTGCCGAGAACAGCAACGACATCCACGATATCGCGATGTCCACCATCAAGATCCAGAACGAGCTGAAGGTCGCGCTCGACCAGAAACAACTCACGCTCTATTACCAGCCGATCATTGATGTGCAGAACATGAAGATCGCGGGCTTCGAGGCGCTGATGCGCTGGAAGCACCCTGAAAAAGGCATGATTTCGCCGGGCGTGTTCATTCCCGTCGCGGAAGAAAGCGGCTTGATCCTCGAGCTGTCGCGGTTTGCGCTGGCACATACTTGCGAAACCATCGGCAAGCTGACCGCCGCCGCCAATCCCGCCCTGACCGGATCGCACCCCATTTTCGTGGGCGTCAATTTCTCGGTCAAGGATTTTGCGGATGGCGACATCGCATCCTTTATCCGCACGACGCTCGACAAAACCGGCGTCAATCCCGCGCAGATACATTTGGAGATTACCGAAAGCCTGCTGATGGAGGCGCCGGAAGCCGCCAAGGAAGCGCTGGAAAAATGCCGGAATTACGGCATCGACATTTCCATCGACGATTTCGGCACGGGTTACAGTTCGCTGTCCTACCTGCACTTTTTCCCGATCGACACGCTGAAGATCGACCAGAGCTTTATCCGCGCGATGACCACGCATTCGGCAAGCCTCGTGCTGGTCAAATCCATCATCGGCCTTGCGCGCGGGTTGAACATGAAAATCATCGCGGAGGGCGTCGAGACTGCAAGCGAAGCGCGGATCGTGCGCGACCTTGGCGTGGAATGGATACAGGGTTTCTTCTTCTCGAAACCCCTGCCCGTCGATGACGCGACCAAATTCCTGCAGGAATGGCAGCCGCCCACATTCTAAAAAATTATTTGTCTTTTGCCACGTAAACGCCGTCCCATCCGGCGGGCGGCGGCGTGATGCGGTATGCGGCAATGCGCGTCTGGTAAAGCTGATAGAACGCCGCGATATCCGGGCGCAGCGCCTTGCATGCCACGCACAGATCCTCCGCCGCATCCCAATTACGCGCGCGGTAGGCGGCCAGCATTTCGTTATGCTTCAGGCGCAGGTCTAGAAATGCTGTACCCTTGGCTTCATCAGGCGACCCCAGCAGGGCGAAGACGCGCTCCGGCTCGCTACGGCCCTTCACGGTCAGCAAGTCAAGTTCCAGCACCGCGAATTCTCCCGCCTGCCGGCGTGTTTCATCGGAAATCATCACGGAAATGCCATAGGACTTGGTTTGCCCTTCCATCCGCGAGGCAAGGTTGACGGTATCGCCCAGCGCAGAATAGGCGAAACGCTGTTTCGACCCCATATTGCCGACCGATGCGCGGCCGCTGTTGATGCCGATGCCTGCCTTCAATTCATGGAACACGCGACCCGCCGCAACCGCGCGCGCCTGCAGCATCTCGTTCACGGGTTTCAAGGCTGTCACCATTTCAAGCGCGGCCTTGCAGGCATTCATCGCATGGTGGGGGTCATCGACGGGCGCGTTCCAGAAGGTCATCATGGCGTCGCCCATGTATTTATCGACCGTGCCGCGGTTTTCCAGCACCGCCGATGTCATGGGGGTCAGGAAATCATTCATCATGCGGATCAGTTCCCCCGGTTCCATGCTTTCGGAAATGGTCGTGAAGTTGCGGATATCAGTGAACATCACCGACAATTCGCGCACTTCGCCGCCCAGTTTCAGCTTGGTCGGGTCTTCGGTCAGTTCTTCGAGCAGTTCCGGCGAAATGTAATGGCCGAAAGCGTCACGGATCGCACGCTTCTCCGCCTCCGACCGTAAATTCGTCAGGATTGAGGACACAATAAAGATCACGGTAATGGCAAGCGTCGGATAGACAGGATCCAGCAGCCAGCCGTAATTCTGGTACGCATACAACCCGCCGAAATACCCGCCCGCTGCCAGCACCGTACAGAACAGCGCCAATGTGCCTGTGCCGATAAAGGGCGACAGGAAAATGATGAACAACCCGATGCCGGCAATCGCCAGCAGTTCCGCCCCGTCCAGCATGTTCGGGCGCTGCAGGTATTGGTTGTTCAATATCTGCTCGGCGATTTCGGCATGCACCTCCACCCCCGGCAGCACGCGGTCGAGTGGCGATGCGCGCAGGTCGAGCAGGCCGGGCGCCGATGTGCCGACAAAGGCGATTTTGTCCTTGATCAGCGCAGGATCAACCTGCCGCGCCAGGACTTTCCATGCGGGAACATAAATATCTGCGCGGTGGCCAGTGTAATAAACCCAGAGGTTGCCACGCTCATCCACAGGCAAATTATATTCGCCGGTCGATAATTCGTGGATGCCAAATTTCTCATCCGTCAAAATCTTGAAGAAAGGCCGCATGGTGGCGACCCGCACGGCCTCCAGCGCCAGCGACGGATACACATCCCGCGCACCATCTTTTCGCGCGCTCATCAGCATCGGCACACGGCGGATCACGCCGTCCTTGCCGGGCAGCACCATGAACCCGCCCGACC
Source organism: Alphaproteobacteria bacterium (assembly GCA_965279315.1). GTDB lineage: Bacteria > Pseudomonadota > Alphaproteobacteria > Micavibrionales > UBA2020 > JAPWJZ01. The sequence goes on from OZ257145.1 coordinate 33,895, forward strand.
CCGCCGCCGCATCGGACAGCACAGGCAGCGGCGTGGTGAAGCCGGGCACAGAGGTGACGAAATCGGCGGGATTGCCGCCTTTCGTCATCATGGATGCTTTCAACGCAGGATCGCGCCCCTCGACCGGTTCGCCGGCCACAAAGCCCATCACCACATTTCCGGCGCGGGATATTTTTTCGGCGAAGACAGCGTCATTATCTGGCAGCGCGCGCAACGCATCCACAACCGGTTTCAGGTCAGGCGTTGCGGGCAGGTTATTTGCCATCACTGCGGGCGAAGTGCGGTCAGGTTCGGCAAACACAACGTCAAAGGCGGTCGAGAGCGCCCCCATTTCCGCCAGCGCGACCGGAATATCGCCCACCAACTGGCGCGGCCACGGCCATTGCCCGTGACGGCGCAGGGATTCCTCGTCGATATCGATGATGACAACCTGGTTGCCCGGCTTGCGCGGCAGGGCATTGTTGTAATGGTCGAAGATCATATTGCGCAGCTGTTCCACCGCGCGCGGGTCTTTGAAGCGCAGCGCCAGCGCACCTGCCAACAGCAGGAGCAACAGCAACACCTGTATCCACCGCTGCGTCAAAATGCGGAAAAGCATGGAAGTGAAAAACCCCGGATGGCGGCCGGATGCGGCCCCTTGCAACAGTTTCCCATGCCGGTGTTAAGCATTGGTAAAGCGGTGCTGCATACATTATGGCAACGTTGACAACACCCTGAATTCATGGGAAAACCACGCCATGCTGTTCAATTCTGCCGCATTCCTGTTCGCTTTCCTGCCCGTCGTGCTGGCGGGATATTTCATTGTGCTGCGTTACATGGGCAAGTTGCCGTCGCAATTGTGGCTGTTCGCGGCGTCGCTGTTTTTCTATGGCTGGTGGAATCCCGTCTATGTGACACTGATCATCGCGTCGATGCTGTTCAATTTCTACCTTGGCCGCTACCTGCTGATGAAGCAGGACAAGAAGGCCCTGATCGTCGGCATCGCCGCCAACCTCGCCGTGCTGGGATACTATAAATATACAGGCCTGCTGGTGGCGACCGCGAACCAGTTGACGGGGGCGGATTTCATCATCCCGAACATCATCCTGCCGCTCGGCATTTCGTTTTTCACATTTCAGAAAATCGCGTTCCTTGTCGATTGCCACCGCAAGCTGGCGTCGCCCAACCAGAGTCTGATCAATTTCGGGTTGTTCATCACATTTTTCCCGCAACTGATCGCGGGCCCGATTGTGCATCACAAGGAAATGATGCCGCAATTCGCGCGCCCGCAGCCGTTCAGCGGCAGCAACTTCGCGGTTGGGCTGACGCTGCTGTCGATCGGTCTTTTCAAAAAGGTCATGATCGCAGATACGCTGGACGCCTATGTGAACCCGCTGTTCAAGCTGGCGGAGACGCGGGAGCTGCATATCATCGAGGCATGGACGGCGGCGCTTTGTTACACCTTCCAGATCTATTTCGATTTTTCCGGTTATTCCGACATGGCGCTTGGCCTTGGCAAGATGTTCAACGTGCGCCTGCCGGTCAATTTCTTCTCGCCCTATAAATCGAAAAACATTATCGATTTCTGGCGTCGCTGGCACATGACGCTGTCGCGCTTCCTGCGCGATTACCTGTATATCCCGCTGGGCGGTAACCGCAAGGGTGCCACGCGCAGATACGTGAATTTGCTGATTACGATGTTGCTGGGCGGCTTCTGGCACGGCGCGAACTGGACATTCCTGATCTGGGGCGGGCTGCACGGCATATTCCTCGGCTTCAATCACTGGTGGCAGAAGGCGGGGCTGTTCAATATCCATCCTTATGCGGCGCGCGTGATGACGTTCCTGTGCGTCATGGTGGCATGGATATTCTTCCGCGCGCGCGACATGCACACCGCGATTGCCATGGTGAAATCGCTGGGAGATTTTGCCAGCCTGCAGGGTCAGGGCTTTTCCGCGCTGGTGTCTCGCACCGCCGTGCTGCGCGGGACGTTCGAGGCGCCGGATGCAAATTTCGTGCTGATCCTGATTCCGCTCTGCTTCATCATCTGCTGGGCATTGCCCAATACCATTGAAATCATGCGCCGTGGCCGCCCCTGTATCGGCAGCACGCGCGGGCTTGCGCTGTCGCAAAATATCGTCGGGCGGGCGCTGCTGTGGCGGCCTGCGCTGGCGACCGGCGTCATTGGCGGCATAATTTTGAGCATCTGCATTGCAAAGGTCATTTATGAGCCCAGCCAGGTCTTCCTCTACTTCCAGTTCTGAGCGCAGGAACTTGCGGAAGTTTTATATCGGCCTGATCGTGCCGCTGCTGGTCTGCGCGCTTTATTTCGGCTTTGCGACGCTACTTTTACTGCGCTCCGGCGAATACCTGCCGCTGGATACCATCATCGAAAAGCAGGAAAAGACGGGCGGCATTTACGGCTCCGCCGTGCTGATGCGCGGGTTCTATTTCAAGCAACGACTGTATGATTTGCGCAAGCCCGACATCATCACGCTGGGCTCATCCCGTGTGCTGGGTTTCCGGCAGGAAGATTTTTCCAAGCCATTCGTGAACATGGGCAGCCTCAGCGACCTTGAGGAAGTGATCGAGGTTGCCCAAACATCCCTTAAAACCCATCTGCCCGAACTGGTGATCCTCGGCGTTGATTTCTGGTGGTTTCATCCGCAGGCGGAAAACCGCGCCATCAACCGCAGCCCCGCCGATAGCGGCATTTCCGCGAACGACCTGTTCCAGCCGCTCAACTGGCTGGCGACGGGGCGCGTGACGCTGCCGCAGGCCGCAACGATCCTGGGCGGCAATTCGCCTGATATCGGCATTGCCGGCATCACGCAGCAGGACGGGTTCGATGCGGCGGGCGCGCATTATTACACATCCACTGTCACAGGTTCGCGGCCGCCGGAGGATTTCCAGTTTGCCGTCAATACGGCGAAGGTCAAAAAAGGCGAAAAGAAATACGCGCATGGCGATATCGTTTCGGAAGCGCAATACAAAAAATTCCTCGGCCTGCTCGACCTGTTGCAGGAAAAGAAAATCCATGTCGTGATGTTCATGCCGCCGATTGCGGAGCGCGTGTACCGCGAAATGGAAAAGACGCATGGCTATCAATATGTCGCCGAATTGCGCAAACGCCTCGCGGCACTTGCTGCAAGCCGTAACATCCCGTTTTTCGACTACCATGCGGGCGGGCCTGCGGGCACGCAGGAGTGCGAATTTATCGACACGCATCACGGCGGGACGGTTGTTTACCAGCGCATGCTGCTGGATATGGCCGTGCACGACGCCGAATTGCGCGGCCGCCTGAACCTTGCCCGTATCGGCTGGAATATCGAGCATTTCGGGGGGCAATCGTCGCTGCGCGATGACGAGGTCGATTTTCTCGGCCTGAACTGCACCAAACCTTCCGTCCGTAAACGGCTCTGATTTAACGTATAGCCGTTTTTTGCCAAAACCCATGCGCGGGGGTATAATAGTTAGTCATTATGATTCATTCAGAGGCTGCCATGAAATACGCCCTTTCCGTTCTTGTCGCGCTCGCGCTAGTCATTCCTGCGACCGCCATGGCTGCCAAACCCGATATGTCTTGCGTCAAAGGCGATTGCAAAAAGACCGATCCCGCCGCCGCCGCGACGCAGGAAATGTACAAGGCCGCAGGGCAGGAAGCTCCCGCAGATATTCCCGTAGAGGCTCCGGTGGCGACGCCACAGGAATCGGCAGCCGCCCTGCCCCCGCCCGCGCCGGATGAAAGCAAAATCGACACCAACCTTGGCAACATGTCCCCCAATTCCGCCATCTCGGAAATCGCCAAGGCTGTGGACAAGGACCTTGCCACCCGCATGACCACGCCCGCAACGCCGCTGGGCCAGGAAAGCTGCGGCGGTTTCAAGGCCGGTCAGGAAGCGCAGCGCACCAACCCCTATACGGCTGAATTGCAGCGCGGATGGCTTGAAAACCGCGAAAAGATTGTCGCCTATGGCGCGCAGCTGAAGGAAGAACAACTGGCGATGCGCCAGAGAATGGTGGCCGCCGAAGACGACTTGCGCGAGAAACAGGCCGCAACCGTGGCGGCGCATGTCCAGTATGCAAACGAACTGAAACAAGCCCAGCTCGACATGCGCCAGCGCATGGTCGCATATGACGACGAGCTGAAAGTCCGCCAGCAGCTGATGCGCTGCCCGACGCCAGACATGTATATACGCAAGTCCCAGTAATAACGATGTCTCCGCAATCCCTGACCGTCGAGCTGCGGCGCGGCCCTGCCGTGGAAAGCCGCCACGATATCCATGCCGTGCTGATGGATGGCAAGGGCAAGGTAAAGGCAAGCTATGGCGATGCCGACCGCGCGACATTCCCGCGCTCATCCCTGAAACCGCTGCAGGCGATTGCGCTGATGGAAACGGGGGCAGCCGCCGCCTTTACCTTATCCAATGCCGAAATCGCGCTTGCCTGCGCGTCACATTCGGGGGAGCAGAACCATGTGCTGACCACGGCCAACTGGCTGGCGCGCATCGGGTTTGACGAGAACGCCCTGGAATGCGGCGCACATGCGCCTTATGCATCGTCCTGTTCGCCCGCCACGGTTTTGTCCAACAACTGCTCCGGCAAGCATACGGGCATGCTGACGCTGTGCAGGCATATGAAGCAGGACCATGCGGGCTACACCGAATTCAACCATCCCGCGCAGCACAAGATCATGATGACGGTCGGCGAAATGTGCGGCGTCACCATCACGCGCGCAACCTGCGGCGTCGATGGCTGTTCCGCGCCCAACCCTGTCATGCCGCTATCGGCGCTGGCAGCGGGCTTTGCGCGCTTCATGAACCCCGACAGCCTCGGCTTGGCGCGCGGCACGGCCTGCCGCCATTTGTTCCAGGCAATGGTCGAACATCCCGAACTGGTTGGCGGCACAGGCCGCCTGGATACCGTGTTGATGAAGGCCGCTGGCGGAAAGATCATGTGCAAGATCGGCGGCGAAGGCGTCTATGCCTGCGTCATTCCGGGACACGACACCGTGATCGCGCTCAAGGCCGAAGACGGCCATACGCGCGCGGCGCAAGCGGGGCTTTATGCCATCCTTGAAAAACACGGCCTTGCCGATGCAAAAGTGCTGGATGCCGCCCGTACCACCGCCCTGCCCGTCCAGAAAAACTGGCGCGGCATCGAAGTCGGTACGATACAAGTGAGAAGCTGAGTTACAAAAGTACCTGCGTATTCACATCGCAATCACTGTGACGCCCAAGGCGACCAGACGCCCAGAAAAATGAGGATAAGGGCGGGCAAGGCTATGAATATCGCTAACAGTCTTCCCGCCTTCATGCCCTCTTTGAAAGAAGCGCCAGGAATTCCTTGCGCATGCTGGTCAAGGATTTCCCGGACCGGTCGAATGAACCACAGTAGCAAATTTGAGGCAGTGACGCTGAGACATATCCCCGCGAGCAAGGAAGGGAAAAGGATCAGCGCTTGCGCGAGCGTAATTGACCCTTGTGACAGCAGCGGAGGAAATTCCGGATGCAGTAGCTGGTAAAGATTTGCGGCAGACACGATGAAGCCGGTCGCAATGCCGAATGCCACGCCCAGAAAAACAAACGGCATCAAAAATACCAGCCACTTGGGCAATTTATCGCGATTGGCCTGTCTTTGGCGGAAGGAATGAACAGAAAAATGTTTCTGAAATATGTTTTTCATTTTATCCCGGAATGGCGTGCCCGGAGGGATTCGAACCCCCGACCTGATGCTTAGAAGGCACCTGCTCTATCCAGCTGAGCTACGGGCACATGCCCTTGTTTTAGCCTATTTTGGCCATTCTGGCAAACATGACCGGAGCTGGCATATATCAGCGTTTGGGAGCGCTCGCGGTGACCGTGGCGCGTTGCGGGGCTTCGCCCGGATGGTCGGGGACGATGCCGCGGTAATGGCGCTTCATGTCCTTTTTCCATTCGCGGACGTCGGTCAGGAATTTTGTTTCGCTCTTGCGCTCGGATGCGGCAAGCTCTGCCTCCACATCGCGCTTTTGAGATCTGGGCTGACCGGAATGGTCCAGGCCGTTTGCCTCGAAATAACCCATGTCTTTCAGGATGCTGCGCAGCGTGCCGGTACCCTTGATTTCCGTGGGGATCGTCAGCTTTTTCGCTTGTCCCAGCGATTTATCGGGACTGTCATGCACGAAGAAATCATGCCCGCCGGTGGAGTGGCTGTATTCATAGCCAAGCTCTTTCGCCGCCTTCACAACCTTGCTGTAGTCGCGGGGAACGCCAGTGCTCATTCCTTCACCTCGAAGTCGATCGTGATCTCTTCACCGGCGGCAACCTCGCCGTCCAGCTTCAAAAAGTCGATGGCAAGGGTCTGCGAGAGCTTGAAAATCTCTTCGCGGTCTTCGGCTTCCACATTGAATCCGGGCAGGTCCTCGCTCGTGGCGAGGTACACGTTTTCAGGCAGGTATTCGATCTGGATCGTGATATGCCGCATCGAGCCCCTCTTGTATTTGGATATTTTAGCACAGGAATAGGGAAACCGATAAGCGGATTCCGGCAGCCCCTTTGGAATCAGGGGGTTAAGGGCAGGAAATTACTTCTCTTCCTCGAACGGGCGGTATTTGAAGTTGTCGAGATAGGTGCGCGGGGTGGTCTTGCGCAGGTGTTCTTCGGTCACGGTGAAATCGAGGCCCTTGTTCTCGGCAAAGGCAATCGCGGCTTCCTTGCTGTCGAATTTCATGCGCACGGAATTCAGCGTGTCGCCCGATGCCGTCCAGCCCATCAGCGGCTCGGGCCGGCGGGCCGTTTCCAGTTCGTATTCCAGCAGCCACTGGCCGGCATTGCCGCGCCCGGACTGCATGGCGTTTTTGGTGGGCTTGAAAATGCGGGCTTTCATTTTTCGCCTTCCGTCGTCAGAAAAAGTGGTCGGAGTGGAGGGATTCGAACCCCCGACATCCTGCTCCCAAAACAGGCGCGCTACCGGACTGCGCTACACTCCGCCGGTTGTTCCGCCATGGTTATATCGCGAATAAAGGCGGAAATCAATGCTCTGGCGTGGCGTTGGAGGTGCAAACCCCTGAAAAACCCTTATTTTTTAGCCGTTTGCTTGAAATAAGGATGCAGGATGCGGTCGCCGATCCTGATATTCAGAGCCTTGGCGCGGCCGCCGTTCAGCTCGATCACGCCTGTCACTTCCCCGTTCGAGGGGATGGGGGTGAGCGAATGCGGCTCGGCATTCTGGTGGATATTGATGATCGTGCCGTCTTCGCTGACGAACAGCATGTCGAGCGGGATGAGCGTGTTTTTCATCCAGAAAGATGTTTGCTGGGGTTCGCCCATTTCAAACAGCATGCCCTGGTCATTGCCCATCTTTTCGCGGAACATGAGGCCCATCTGCACATCGACAGGTTTCGAGACGACCTCGAGCGCGAAGCCATGCACGCCGCCGCCCTGCAATTCAACCGTCACCTGTTCGACCGGCAGCTTGCCGCTATAGGCCGATGCGCTGTCTTCTTTAGACAGCACTTGCGTGCTCAAAAAACCGGCGAGCATGGTGCCCAGCACCACCGCAATCGATACAGCGCGTTTCCATTGTAAATCTTCTATAAAATCCATCATCACGCCACCTCCGGCAATGCCTGTTGCAGGCTACCGCCAATTCTGAGCGGTTCAACCTTTGTGCACAAGCCTGTTTTTGAATCAATCGTCGCCACAAGCCCGCACAACGTGACCACACCATCGGCAGGATACAGCTTTTCCCCCGGCGTCTTGCGCACGAAGCGGTTCACGGCCAGCTGCGTGTCCATGCCAATCACGCTGTCATATGCGCCGCACATGCCGGCATCTGTCATATATCCCGTACCCTTGGGCAGGATGCGCGCATCGCCCGATGGTACATGGGTATGCGTGCCGACGACAAAGGAAGCGCGGCCATCAAGGTAATTGCCAAGCGCCATTTTCTCGGACGATGCCTCGCCGTGGAAATCGATGAAAATCGCCTGCACATCCTTGCCAAGGCGGTGCGCGTTGCACAACTTGTTCGCCGCCGCAAATGGATCATCCAGCGCATCCATGTAAAGCCGCGCCATCATGTTGGCGACCAGCACTTTTTCGCCGCGCGGCGTCGTCAGGATATAAAACCCCTTGCCGGGCGTGCCTTCGGGGTAATTCAGCGGGCGCAGCAGTTTCGGGTCGCGGTCGATATAGGCGAGGATTTCACGCTGGTCCCACACATGGTTGCCGGTCGTGAGGCAATCAGCCCCCGCTTTATAAAAGTCATCGCAGATCTGCGCGGTCACGCCAAAACCATGCGCCGCGTTTTCGACGTTCACGATGATGACGTCGAGCTTGTATTTCTTGCGCAGCTCCGGCAATTGCGCGATTGCGGTGTCGCGCGCGTTGCGCCCCACGATGTCACCGAGGAAAAGGATTTTCATTGGCCAGCCTCCCGGCAGTTATAGACGTTCAGCTCCGTCACAATCTTGTGCAGGGGGTAATCATGCGCATCGACCGGCACATCGTCCTCGCGTTGGCTTTCAAACGCAACGCCCACGGCGACGAAATGTTTGCGCACATCCTGCAGGTGCGCAAAGGTGCGGTCGAACTGGCCCGAGCCGTAACCCATCCGGTTGCCCTTCATGTCAAAGGCGATCAGCGGCACGATCATGAGGTCGGGCAGGTAAACTTGGGAATGGCGCAAATCCGCTTCCTCGATGCCATGCAGGTTGCGGTAGACGGGCATCTTGGGCGTCCAGGTACGGAAATCGAGGCTGGCATCGTTGTTCACCACATGCGGGATCACGATGATATAGCCGTCATCCAGCAGATGCGTCATCAGCGGCTTCACGTTCAATTCCGCATTGAACGGCATATAGGCGGAGATGATCGATCCGCGCGGCGGCAGCGCGATGTGGGACAGGAAGTTATCCTTGAATTTTTGCGCCGCCTCTTCCTGATACGCAGGCAAGATGGTCAGGCGCTTCTGGAAGGCTTTTTGCCGAAGGGTGTCTTTGCTCAGCACGCCTTGGCGCTCCGGTTGGAAATGAAGGTGGAAGGAGCCGTGAAACGCCGTCGACGGGGAGTATCCGCTAGGCCCTGGGTTACAGGTGGGAACCGCATACCCACACCGGAGTGTGGACAGAGGCAGTCCCCTAGCGATTTGCATCGGCCTCTGGGACAGTGCTGTCTTACGCGCGCCATAGCCCCTTCCGACCTTAATCTAGGCCGCTTGTACCCGTTGGGCAATACCGTCGATGCGTTTGGACAGGTTCTCCAGCAGTTTTGCGAGCGCCGCTTCGTCTTCCTTGGACGCAGGGGCTTTAGCTGCCGCAGGCGCGCCAGCCGCGATTTCGCGCGCTTCGAACAGTTCATCCGCCAGCACCAGCGCCACAAGCGCGAGCAGGTGGGAGTCGTTGTAAGCGCCGCCGGAGCGCGCAATTTTCTGCACGCGCTGGTCGATATATGCAGCAAGATCAACGATGCGGCCTTCCTGGCCGGGATCGCAGGCGATCTCATAGGCGCGTCCGTTGAGCGAAATATTCACTTCAGCCATGTTACGCTTCCTCCATCAACAATGTTTCCAGGCGGTTGATCGTCTGGTCGAGGCGCGCGGCGATTTTTTTGTTCACTTCGCGTTCATTGCGGTCGAGGGCCAGCATCGGCTCCTCTTTGACTTTTTTCGTCTGGACGAATTGGCGGTCGACGGCGGTTTCGAGTCGCTGCAACGCCTTGTCCAGATTCTCCAGCGCCGGTTTCAGAACAGCTTTCATGTGCGGGAAATCCCTGTGCTTCGATGATCTTGGTGTTTTTTTATTTTGGTAATAACCATAGAATATGAGTCCTCATGCCCGAGGTCAATATGGCTGGCTAAATAATTGAAACTGGTGACTGTTTTGGAAATTATTGGAAATTGACCGTTTCTTAAGTATATGGAAATATAATACGCATAATGACTATCGACCCGAAAAAGCTGCTGCCCGACATAGAAATGATCGCCCGCGCCGCCGGTGCCGAGATCATGAAGTATTATAACGGCGAAAAAGAAACCACCATTGAAACAAAAAAAGACGGGAGCATCGTCACCAATGCCGATAAATGCGCGGAGGCGATTATCCTGCCCGCGCTGGCATCCCTCACCCCCGATATCCCGATCGTGTCCGAAGAAGCATACGAGCGCGGCGAGATACCGGATGTGAGCAAGGGCACGTTCTGGACCGTGGATCCGCTCGACGGTACCAAGGAATTCACGCACCGCACCGGGGCATTCGTCGTGGCGATTTCATTGATCGTCGATGGCAAGCCGGTGCTGGGCGCAATCTATCATCCTGCCTTTGATTTGCTGTATGTGGCCGCCGGCCCCGGCACGGCGGAGAAAATAGACGACAAGGGCGTGCGCACAAAACTGCAGGCCGACAGCGTCAAGACCGACGATGTGCGCGTGGTGATGAACGAGAAAAGCACCAACATGATGCCCGTGCGCGGATACCTGCGCCAGCAGTTCGGCGACGCCGCCCGCATCGATAGCACGCCCGGCGTATTGCGCGCGATGCAGGTCGCTGAAAATAACGCCGATGCCTCGGTGATTTATCCCGTCAACCGCGAAGGCCGCACCAAATGGTGGGACGTCGCACCCGGCCATGCGATCGTCGAGGCAGCCGGCGGCAAAGTGACCGGCGTGGACGGACAGGAAATCCGCTACGATGCGCCCGATTTTCAGGTACCGCCCGTGATCTCCATCAGCCCGCGTCAGGTGGCGAAGCAGAATGCGGATAACGGCGCGAAGCCGAAGACGCCCGGATAAGAAAAAGCCGGAACCCTGAAGGTTCCGGCTTTTCCAATCAAAGAGGCATATCCCCTGAAATTTGATTACATGCCAAAGCCGGGCTTTTTGCCGCCGAGCTTGAAGCGGTCTTTTGCCTGCAGCTTGAGCGTCGCCTGTTTTGCGGCGACTTCGGCCTGCGCAATATCGACTTGCGATCTGTCGTTGATGCGCACATGCGTCCAGAGCGTTTTCATGTCATCGACGCGGCCGGCCCAAAGGTCGGGCGTGAAGACCTGGTTCAGCTGGTTGCGTTCAGCCAGGATGTTCAGCAGCGAATTGCCGTGGCGGTCTTTCGACAGGAAATCGTCGAGCGTCAGCGGCTCGGCAGATTTGCGCGAAATATCGACGACCTTGTCGAAATGGCCGAATTTCACTGCGCCCATCAGCACCGATGCGCCCATATAGCCGCTGGTCTGGCGCAGGTCGGACACCGTCAGCGCATCATTGCCAAGCGATGCCTGCGCGGTTGCGAAATTGTCCCAGAATGCCTTGAGGCCGAGCGGCAGGATGGCGGGGCCATTTGCCTCGAGCGGTTTCATCAGGTCAACCTTGCCGGACAGCGCCGCGAAATTCACGTTTTTCGCGTAAGTTTTGCTTTCCGCTTCGGCATAGGAGGTGTCGAAATCCTTGGAGGTCATGGAGGCCGTTTTCCAGCCTTCTTTCACTTGTCCCCAAAGGTCCTGCATATCGGCCAAGCGGCCTTCCCAATGCTCGGCCGTGAACACGCGGTAGAGCGCCTTGCGTTCCGACGCGCGGGTTAAGATGTTGGAGACGAAGCCGACCTGACGCACGAAATCGGCGGTTTCGAATTTCTCGCCATGTGCCTTCAGGTTGCGGGAGATATCGTCGAACTTGTCCCACGCGCCCTGATAATAGAATACGGTGTCGCCGGAGCTATCGGGCAGCAGCAGGTAATCTTTGCGCAGGTAATCACCGACAGCGGACAGCTTGCGCGTGACTTCTTCGTAATTGCCGCGCTCCTGGAACGCGTTGCGCAGGTCGGCCGGCGTCAGGCCCGCTTTCGCAAGGTTGTCTTCGGGCATCACGCGGCCTTCTGCGGCCAGCATGCTGCGCTTCAGGGACGGGTCGAGCAACCCGTCGTTCTTGAACAGGTCGCGGCGCGACGGCACGGGAACCTTGTACCAGAGGCGTTCCATCTCGTCGTAACGGCCATTGAAGGTTTCAACGGCGAAAATTTTGCCAAGGCCGCCATGTTCTCGCGCGGAATCCAGCAGGTTGCGCGTCTCGTTGCGGTCGAGGTATTTGGTGAAGTCTTCCATGACGAATTTCTCGCCGGATTTCGCGACGATGTCGCGCACCTTGTCGAAATTCTTCCAGAAACCAGGGGTGTCGACGATGTATTTGCCTTCGTCGTCGGGGGTCAGGAAATCCGCCTTGGTCAGCTTGTTGCCCTGTTCGGCAATAGCCTCCATCATCGCGGTCAGGTTTTCGCCTGAAAACGCGCGCGTCTTGTATTTTTCCTGCTCGGGATGTTCAACCAGCGCCGCAATGATGGCCTGCTTGATATAACGTCCACCGCTCATATCGTCCCCTTGATCTCTTTGTAGAGAGTTTTGGTTACCCCGTTCCGGTGGCAGACCTTTTCAATGTCCTGTTCCGTCATCAGCGCGTTCACCGGAATGAACATCACCTTGGCGTCAGGGTTTTGAAGGGCCGCCTCCAGCTCCAGAAGCGTCTCGCACGACGTGACAGCCTTATCGTGCTTTATCATATTGGCTTCCCAGCCCGACGGGACATGGAAGAGGCGGCTGCCATGGGGCAGGAACACAGGTCCCCGCTCCATCGCCTTTTGCTGGGCGACTGCGGCCGCCACTTCTTCCATTAATCCTGTCGACATTACATGCCTCTCGTTGGCCGGAACGCTCATGACCTGGTCTTACAGGCCGACCGCGTTCTTCTTGACCACGAACTTGGCGTACATCATGTCCACCTTATCGTCGGTCAGGAGTTGCGGCAGCGTGGGCGTCTTGCCTTTCAGGTGCTCGACATCCACGTCGTTGCGATACTTGAACGCATCGACCAGGCGGTCCTTGATCGACGGCTGCATGCCGCGGGTCAGTTCCGTGATCGCCGCATCTACTTTCGCTTCGGCGTTTGCGTCATGGCGGTCCACATGGATCACGCCCGCTTCCTTGAACGCGGACAAAAGCTTGGAGGGGGCCTTTTCGGACACCACCAGCGTCTTGTTGCGCGCTTCGTTGCGGACGATATGGATCGTCACGGGGCGTTCACCCTGTTCGTCGGTGTAGAGGACCTGGACGGACGTCGTCGCGATCTTCTTGTCCGACTTGCCTTCGGCGATGAACAGCGCCTCGTCATGGTCGAGGATCGAACCCGAGGATGCAGGAGCTGCAGCGCTGTCATTCGCGGCGCCCTTGGTCAGCGGGCGGATGTTCTGCTCCCAGACAGCCGACAGGTTTTTCGCGCCGACGGTCGGCATGGCGAGCGATGCCATGAAATCGTCGTGGTGCACGAGATCCTTCAGCGTGAAGTCGAGGTCCTTGTTCTGCAGCGCATAGACGGCCGTGTCCTTGATGATCGCGCCTGCGAGCGGGTGGCCGGCAAACACCGACTCCGGATCGCGGTTGGTCACGAACAGCTCGTTGGTCGGCGCGTTGTCTTTTTGCGAGACATAGGTCAGCGCATCCAGGAACTTCTTCGGCGTGACGATTTCGTCGTTGGTCGCCGTGATTTCCGGGTTGGTCTGGCGCAGGAAGTCGCAGAACACTTTGCGTGCCATGACCGCCTGTTTGGACAGGTCGCGGTCATTGAACGCGGAGATGTTCAGGTCTTCTTCCACCGAACGCTGTTTGGAGCGCGCAGCTTCCTGCAGGGTGATGTCGCGGAGCGCGAATTCCTGCATGCCTTTTTGCAGCTTCATGTAGAGCTTGTTTTTGCCGACGGCGCCCGATTTTTCGTACACCATGCGCTCCAGGAACTCGGTCAGGCGCGTGCCGAAATTGAGCGAGGGATTTTCCTCGACCGGTTCCGACAGTTTCGGCGCCTTGTCCCAGTTGCCCATGCTCATCGGACGGGGTGCGTCTTCTTTCTGCATGCGGGGGCGGATTGGAATCGCCTCTTCCAGGTGCTGCTTGATCTTGCGGAAGTCGATGCCCTCTTTCTTCGAGTATTCATCGTCAACTTCTTCCACGAGGTCGGCATGGCCGTTCGAAGTGATTTTCTCGGAATCCGTCATTTGCTGCCACTTGTCGTAGAACTTCGCGAGTTTTTCCGACGAGTTGACGACGTTTTTCCAGTTTTTCAGCAGCGTTTCCTGCAGCTCGGGGATCTGGCCGCCTTCGGTTTCCGCTTTCGTCTTGCGGAGCCACATCAGCCATTCGCCGAATGCATCGGGATCTTTGTCTGCCTGCTCCTTGAACGCGGTGTAGAGCGTGGAAACGGGCAGGCCCACCATCATCTGGCAGATACGGTGCTGCCAGTCGATGATGTCGGGATCGGGCAGCGTCTGGGGCGACAGGCGCGAGTAGACCGATTTGTTGAGCGAGCGCGTGGTCACGCCGTCTTCTTTTTTGTTACCGGTCAGGGTAACGAAGAAGCCGGGCTTCATGTCTTCGCGGCGGAAGGTGAATTCGGACGGGCCGGCAGAAGCGTCTTTGTTCTTCAGCGGGTTTTCGACCGTGCATTCCTTCAATTCGCCGATGCAGAACTGCCAGACGGTTTGCAGGTTGTCGTCGGTGCCTTCGCGCGACTTGTTGTACTCGTCGAGGACGATCTCTTCGCCCGCCATGAATTTGCGGATCAGCGGGCCGTATTGCGAGTTCATGCCCAGTGCGTTGCCGCCGGCATTGTCGAGGCCTTCGATTTTCGAGACTTTTTTCAGCACTTCGAATGCCTGCTCGACCTTGTCGTTACCGGAGGTTTTGAGGCCGTTCCAGTCGATCGACGCCACTTGGCCGTCCGCGTTCAGGCTGACGACTTCGGAGGGCAGGCCTTTCAGCAGCGCAACCGACAGGGGTTCGAGAGCACCGGCCATCAGGCGTTTGTCGATCGATTTCGGCAGGGCGTCGCCCGCGCCGAAGTCGAGGACCATTTCGAACAGCAATTCGCGCATGTTTTTGCCGCCGCAATCCAATACTTCGATCGGGTCGCGCGAACGCAGGCGGCCTTGCATGGCGCCCAGGAAGGATTTACCGGCACCGGGATCGCCGATCATCATCTGCGTGCGGTTGGTGGAGGTCGGTTTGCGGCGCTCAAGGCCGTCGAAGAACAGCGGCAGCATGGAGGGGACGGGCATGTCCGCATACGCCATGGCGATGACTTCTTTATAGGGACGGTCCGAGAAAACTTTCATCGGATAGGTGTCATCGGCGATGACGGACAAAACCTGCTCCAGGTCGGCGCGGCCGTTATGCTCGACGCGCTGCGAACCCCACATCGGGTAGGGGCGGTCGGAGGTGCCAAGCGGCTTCTCGAGAGACTTCAGATCCTCGGGCGTGAGGTCTTTCAGCGGCGTCTTCAGCGGCGAGATTTTGTTGTTTTTCATGGCTTCCTATCCATTTTGTTATGAGCCCGATTCATGGCCCGGCGTTTTTGACTGTTCGGAATGGCGACAAAGCTGCCGACCTTCTTCACTTTTTCAAGCAGTAGCCCGACGATCGCCATCGGGATTTCGTTGGGATTGCTACCAAGCGTAACCCCCACGTCCTGGTAGTTTTTATGGCCTTTGATCTTCTTGGCCATCGTTTCCATGCTCGTGCCCGGACGGCCGATGATGGCCGTATCGAACGTGATTTTGTCCGAGTATTCGAACATGGTCATGATGCGCTCGACCGAGGGCGCAGGGTCGAACATGTCGCCGTCCGAGATAATCAGGACGTGCGTGAAGCCCGAGAGCGTGCCGCTCTTGCCGCGCTGCTCGCCGATCGTTTTCGCGACCTTCTTGATCGCGGGCGCGAGGTCGGTGCCGGAATTCAGGCCCTTCTGCGCGCGCGCCATCTGCTTGCCGATTTCGACGCGGTCAGCGCCCGGCGTGATCAGCATGGGCGGGTTTGCATCGCCCCACATGCCGACATAGACGTTCATCTTCATGTCTTTGCCGGATGCGGCTTCGAACATGATGGCGGCCGCCTGCAGGGCGGAGTTCAGCGCCGTGCCGTTCATGGAGCCGGAGCCGTCGATCATGATGACGATATCGACTTCGGTCGGCACCATCTTCACCTGATCGGAATGGAAGCGTTTCAGGTCGTTTTCTTCGACATCGCCCGTCTTGCGCTTGATGGTGAGGTTGCGGTGCGCCTCGACGTTGAAGCGGTCCTTGACCTCGCCGTTTTCAGGCAGGATTTCGAGGGACGACGAGACTGCGCGCTTGCGCTGCAGCTGGCGTTCCTGAACGTCCTTGAACAGTTTGCGCACGCGTGTGATCGGGCCTGCCAGTTCCGCGATGCGTTTCTGGTAGTCGGTCCAATCCAGTTTCGCGAGTTCCTCGAGCGATTTGCCGTCGCCGTGGCCCGCCTGCTTGGACGGCTTGCCGGGTTTGCCTTTGCCGGGCTTGCCCTTGCCTTCGCCATCCTGGCCGTCTTCGCCATCCTGTCCGTCGGCGTCGTCGCCTTCTTCGCCTTTTTGTTTGCGCTTATCGAGCTCTTTCTCCAACTCGTCAGCGGTCATGCCGTCGTCGCCATCGGCATCTTCGCCGTCCGCGTCGTCGCCATCTGCATCCTGTCCTTCGCCATCGCCGTCTTGGCCTTCGCCGTCGGCATCCTTGCCTTCGCCGTTCGGGTCCAGTTCGTCGCTGGGCAATTCGGTCGAGCCTTTGGGGGCGGGCTGGTCGCCGGCGCCTTCGACGGGAACAGTGTCTTCGTCGTCCTGGCCCAGCTTGCCTTCTTTGCCTTTGCCTTTTTTCTTGCCTTGGCTGTCGCCGTCTTGCTCTTCGCCGTCAGCGTCCTGGCCTTCGCCATCTTCGCCGTCGCCGTCCTGCTCCTCGCCGTCTTCGCCCTTCTCGCCTTTTTTGCCTTTTTCTTTCTTGTCGCCCTTTTTATCCTTGTCGCCTTTTTTGCCGTCTTTCTTCTTGCCGTCTTTATCTTTGCCCTCTTGGCCGTCCTGACCATCTGCATCGTCGCCGTCGGCGTCATCGGAATCGCTGTCGTCCTGCTCGCCTTGCGGCTTGCCGCGCTGCTTTTTGCCTTTTTGGGGCTTGCCTTTACCTTTGCCCTTGCCTTTACCCTGGCCTTGGCCTTCCTGTCCGTCATCGCCCTCTTGGCCGTCCTGACCGTCCTGGCCGTCGTCGCCATCCTGGTCATCGCCGTCCTGATCGTCCTGATCCTGGTCGAGGTCCTTGCCGTCCTGTTTCTTTTTGTCTTTCTGGTTCTTCGGATCCTTCTGCGCCTTGTCCAGATTTTCGTCGATCTGGTCGTTGGCCATTTTCAGGATTTTCTGAATCAGGTCTTCGGCGTAATCGCGCCAGATTTCATCGATGATTTCCTTGCGGTCGGCATCGGCGCGCTCAACGCGATTTTTCAGGTTGGCCCAGCCGAACAGGCGTTCATGCTGCTTGGGCTGCAAATTCTCGAGGCCTTTCGGGCCGCCTGCGAGGTCGCGCAGGTGTTTGAAATCGGCGTGTTCGATGCCGTCGGTGTCTTCCTTCTGGCCCGCAGGACGCGCATTCAGCGTTGCGGTTTTACGGACGAGGCTCGGGTCGATGCCGACTTTTGCCCAACCGGCTTCGGTATCGTCGAACAGCGCGTTGTTGGCGAAGAAGCTGAGCTGAACCGTGTTGCACAGGTTCATGTAGCGTTTCAGCTCTTCCGACATGCCGTCGTTCGGCAGGCGCGTCAGGCCGACGCCGCGATGCGTGACGGCGGTGTTGTTGAGCGACACACCGAAATCCTGCAGCAGCTGCGAGCCCATGTTGGACACGAAGCGGTTGGCGACGTTTTCTTCGGCCGCCGTGAACATCATGTGGCGCAGCTGCCATTCGGTCGACAGCATGGTCAGCTTTTTATATTCGTCGGGCTTGAGCTTGGGGCCCTTCTTCATCTGTGCCAGCCGCGATTTTTTCATCAGCGGCTGCATTTCCTTGAACACTTCCTTCATCCGCTTCGGATAGGTGACCGAGAGCAGCGAGTGGCCGATTTCGCGATAGACATCGGCGCGGGCATGTTCGAAGCCCACGATCATCGACTGCATGAAATCGACGTTGATCAGGTTCTTGGAACGGTCAAACGTGAAACCAGTGCCGGGTTCGCCCCAGCCGTATTTCGTGTCCTTGTCGCGCAGCGCTTCGCGGATATGGTGCGCGTGGCTGAGAAGTTCGCCATACGCGAAATCGGTGGTGGAAACCTGTTTCCACAGTTCTGTCTGGGGCAGCGCCACGCCTTCGGCGGGCGGCTTCAGCCAGGTTTTCATCTGGTCGGGGTTCGCCGACAGGAACGCAAGCGACGCGCCCCAGATCAATTGTGTTTCGGGGGTGTCGAATCGCGGCTCCTGCGGGGCCTTGCCGGTCGCGACAGCCTCCAGCGCATTCAGCGTTTCTTTTTGATAGTTGGGATCGGCGCTGCGGATCGCGCCCATGAAGGCTTTAAGGTCTTCGAAGGTGAACGGGGTCGGGTTTTCTTCGGCTTGAGCGGCGCGCAGCTTCGAATTCAGCATAAGGCGATGCCGCGTCAGCGGTTCGCGCAAAATGCTCTCGATCTTTCTACGGTCAGAGGGCGCAGCCATGTATTTAAACCCGTAACAGTTAAAGTTTCGTTAAAGAGCCACCGCGTTCAAAAGAGATGCCTACCCGTCTTTCGTCTGACGGAGGTTTTTTGTCGCAGTTTGTGGAGCGTTTTTTTAACAATCAGAACGGTATCAGTTTTTATGAAACCGACAAGACCAAAAAACGAAAGAGTCGAAAAAAGATGCGCTGCGCAGCAGCATTTAAATTTCAAGAAACGCGTATGCGGCACCCCTATTAGGTCGAAAAGCGTCGTTTATGAAAACCATATTTTTTCATAAATTTGAAATCTCCTTCGCGATTACGCAAAGAAACTCAACAACGATAAGCATTAGCGGGTTTTTCCTATTCAGGCTTGGAAACGCAAGCGGTTAGATCAAAAAATGACGCCGCGTGATTTTCCAAAATATTTCACGCACGCATGTGAAAGTTTTTTTTCGGGTCCCGCATAGCGATGCGCGAAAAAACCGCCTCAAAAAATCCCGACTCGGCCGCGACTCGGAACGCGTGTTCCCACATAAAAAAAGCCCCCTGTTTCGCGGGGGCTTTTTCTGTATGCGTTTGCCGCTTATTCGCGCATGTCGCGCTGCGTGCGTTCCTTGCGCTCGTGGCGTTCCTGCGCTTCGAGCGAGAGGGTCGCAATCGGGCGTGCTTCGAGGCGCGCGACGGAGATGGGCTCGCCCGTTTCCTCGCAATAGCCGTACGAAGCGTCGTCAATCTTCTCGATGGCGCCGTTGATCTTGGAGATCAGCTTGCGTTCACGGTCGCGCGTGCGCAGTTCCAGCGCGTGATCCGTTTCGGCGGAGGCGCGATCGGCGATGTCGGGCTTCTGCAGGTTGTCTTCCTGCATTTCCTTGATGGTTTCGGTGGATTCTTCCAGCAGTTCCGCGCGCCAGCGCAGCAGCTTCTGGCGGAAGTATTCCAGCATGACCGGATTCATGAATTTCTCTTTTTCGGTCGGCTTGTAATCCGGCGGCAAAATGGTCGGTGAGGTTTCGGGTTGTGCGTTCATTTGCGGTTACCTTAGGGATTTTGTGTATCTTTAAATTATAAACATCCCGCCCCTAATGCACAATACCGCATTCGGATTCCTTTGATTTGGCGGATTTTTATTGAAAAAGAACCGAAATCAGCGGTTCATGCTGTGCTTGGCCAGCTCCACCTGCACGCGCAGGTCGATGTCGTCCAGAACTTCCGCCAGCAGCGGATCCATGATCTTTTCGCGGTGCTGGCCGACCAAGTTGGTCAATTGCTGCAATGCAGCAATTGGGATGCCGCCCTGCAGGATGCCGATCCGGACCTGGTCCAGATGGTCGAGCAGCAGCGACGCGCGCTGTTTTGCCTTCTTGCGCGCCTCTTCCGATGTGCCCCCGCCGCTTTCCTGCAGCGAAAGCAACGCATCCAGCTGGCCGACGGACATCGCGCCGCTGACGGGCTTTTGCTCTTCGGTTTCCTCGGCGCCGTCGATCATGCCGCTAAAGGACGCGCCGCCCGCGCCCTGCTTGGCGCCGGTTTTGGAAACGCCCTTGGCGCCTGATGATTTTCCGGGTCCTTCGACTTTCATGAATACCTATTATATGCGGGTTACGCGACCGATACCAGTCGGCAATATTTGCCCTGCCGGGCGTGCACGGCGTTTATTGCCCTGCCCCGTTACGCCTCAAAATACTGAAATAACTCAATTTTACGGCTGGCATGGTCCTCGCATCGTGTTTCATCGGGAAAACATATGATCTGGGATGGGTCTGTCATGAATACATTTATCAAATTAGTCCTCACCGCGATGATCGCAACGGCGCTGCCGACACTCGCGCTCGCACAAAAGACGAAAGCCGCCCCGATGACGGCAGGCACAGCCGGTTCCACCCGCATCAAGGACATCGTCGATATCGAAGGCGTGCGCGACAACATGCTGGTCGGTTACGGCCTCGTGGTCGGCCTGAACGGCACGGGCGACAGCCTGAACAACTCGCCTTTCACGCAACAATCGCTGATCGGCATGCTGGAGCGCATGGGCGTCAACGTCCGCGATGAAAAGCTGAACACGAAAAACATCGCGGCGGTCATGGTGACCGGCACGCTGCCCCCCTTCACCAACCAGGGTTCGCGCATCGACGTTTCGATCTCGGCGCTGGGCGATGCGAAAAGCCTGCAGGGCGGCACGCTGTTGGTGACCCCGCTGCTGGGCGCTGACAGCCAGGTTTATGCCGTTGCGCAAGGATCGGTCGCCATCGCCGGTTTTTCGGCCAAGGGCGACGCGGGTTCGGTCACGCAGAACATCCCGACCGGCGGCCGCATTGCGGCGGGCGCGATCGTGGAGCGTGAAATTCCCTTTACCCTTGCCGGCATGACCACCACGCGCCTTGCCCTGCGCAACCCCGATTTCACGACCGCGCGCCGCGTGGCATCCGCGATCAACGGCCACCTGAAATTCAACGCGGCATCGGCGGATAACGCCGCATCCGTCACGCTGAACGTGCCCCCCGGCTATAACGCGGGCATCGTGAACCTGATCACCGATATCGAACAGCTGCGCGTGTCGCCCGACCAGATGGCGCGCGTCGTGATTGACGAACGCTCCGGCGTCATCGTGATGGGCAAGGATGTGCGCATCTCGACCGTGGCATTGGCGCAAGGCAACCTGACGATCCGCATCACCGAAACCCCGCAGGTATCGCAGCCCAACGCGTTTTCCGAAGAAGGCGAAACCGTTGTCGTGCCGCGCACTGAAGTCCAGGTCGACAAGGATGAAGACAACAAGATCGCCGTGCTGCAATCGGGCGTGAGCCTGCAGACCCTCGTCGCGAGCCTCAACGCGCTGGGCGTCGGCCCCCGCGACATCATCACCATCTTGCAGTCCATCAAGGCCGCAGGCGCCCTGCAAGCCGAAATCGAGGTGATGTAATGAGCACCTCCATGC
Source organism: Alphaproteobacteria bacterium (assembly GCA_965279315.1). Classification (GTDB taxonomy): domain Bacteria; phylum Pseudomonadota; class Alphaproteobacteria; order Micavibrionales; family UBA2020; genus JAPWJZ01. Next base: position 55,278 of record OZ257145.1, read on the forward strand.
CCCTTCCGGCCTCTGCCGAGATTGCGATGAACCAGGCGCGGCAGGCGCAAGTCGCCAAGCCCAACGCCAAGATCGAGAAAAGCGCCCAGGAATTCGAAGCCATGTTCATGGGCGAGATGACCACGATCATGTTCGAAGGCGTCGGCGACGACCCGATGTTCGGCGGCGGCAACGGCGAAAAGATGTTCCGCAGCCTGCTGACGCAGGAATATGGCAAAGCCATGGCTGCCGGAACTGGCACGGGTATTGCTACTGAAATGAAGAAGATGATGCTTCAGATACAAGAACAACAGCAAAAGGGGTGATAACTATGGGAACGAACACTTTGACCAAGACTGTCGCGAAGCCTGCCAACTGCAACCTGCGCAACGATGTGCAGGCCGTCATGAAGATCCTCGACACTTTCGGTCAGCTGCTGGCGGAGGAAACCACCGCCCTGCGCAAATCAGATTTTAAAACCGTTGATCGCCTGCAGGCGGCCAAGAAGAACCTCGCCAATGAATACCAGGCGCTGGTGACCGGCCTGACCGCGCGCAAGGCGGAAGTCGCGCTGCTGGAAATGCCGCTGCGCGAGAAACTGGTGAAATCCCGCACGGGCTTCACCCACATCCTTCAGGAGAACCTGACGGCCCTCGAAACCGCGAAGGCAAGCGCGGGCCGCCTCGTCAATAAAATCCTCGACGCAGCCAGAAAGGCTGTCGTTGATGACAAGCAAACCAACTACTCAGCGAAAGGACAAGCCCAAGCCTATAAAACATCCACGCTTTCCCTCTCCGTGGATAAAAACCTCTAACTGACAAACCGACACTACCACTCTCCCTCCCAAGCGGGCCGCCTGCTTCCCACAGGCGGCCCATTCGGGCGTGTGCCGTTCCGCACACATCAGACATTTGCGCATGTGCATTTTATGCCGCGTTTTACGCGCTATTTCGCGAAAAATCCCCCCCACCCGATTGTTATGGCGATCCGAAAAACTGGCACGGCATGTGCAAGGATAGATACGGATAACAACGCAGGTAATACGTGGACCAGTTGAACAACATCATTGCGATACAGGCACAGGGAAGCGCGAAAGCGCAGGCGCCGCGCGCCAAATCCATGTCCGCCGATGATGCGAAAGTGTTCATGACAGCGCTGAATGCCAAGCTTGCGCAGATGACCAACAAGAAAGAATTGCAGGCAAAACTTGCCGAACTGGACCGCCTGCCGGCCGCGCAAAAGACCGGCATCCTGGAACAGCTGCAGGCATCCGCTCCGAAAAACGATGACGAGCTGCTGAAAAACCTCACCGCCCTGCTCGACACCGCTTCCGGCGACGTGAAGCCCGCCCTGCCCGTCAACCTGTCGGCAAACCTTTCGCTGATGCTGCAAAACGATGCGGCGGATGAAGGCACGCTCACCAAGCTGCAGGATATGTTCGCAGATGGCGCGCAGGACATCGAACAATTCCGTAAAGATGCGATTGACGCCATGAAGGGCATGGGCCTGGATGATGCGTCGATCGAGCGTATCCTAGTGAAGCTTTCCGGCCAGCTGTCGCCGCAACTGACGCAGGCACAGCAAACCACGCTGATGATGCCGCTCGAACCCGAAGCGCCCGTGCAGACGGCGCAGGCCGACCAGCCGCAAGCGGTGCAGGATAACGGCAGCAAATATATGCCCGCCCATAAAACAGACAATACATATACCCCCAACGCGGCGAAGGATTCGCCCGCGTCCCAGCAACAGGCGCCGCTGCCGCAGGATGCACAGCAGGCCGCCCCCAAATCGCAGGCGCAAGCGCCCACGACCCACCTGTCGCTCATCAATTCGTTCTCGTCGCAGGATGCGGGCGCGGAAGGTTTCGGCGGCCAGTCTTCGTTCTCGCAAAGCGGTTATAATATGTCCGGCATGACGGCGGGCACCGCCACGACGCAGACCGCTTCCGGAACGCCCGGCAGCTTCATCAATTATATGAGCGCGGCTTCGAGCGCGCAGACGACGCAGACGATCGCCCTGCAAATCCAGCGCAACGCGCAGACCCAGGTCGACACCTTCCGCATGCAGCTGCACCCGACCGATCTCGGCCAGCTGGAAGTGCGCCTGAAATTTTCGAAAGACGGCACGATGAAGGCGCATCTTGTGGCGGAAAAGCCCGAGACTCTGGCGATCCTGCAAAAAGATTCCGCGCAGCTGCAAAAAATGCTGGAGCAATCCGGCATCCAGCTGGACGGCAACGCGCTCAGCTTCGACCTGCGCCAGCAGCGCGACCAGGACACCGGCGCCGCATACAACAATAACGGCAACCAGCCGCAAGACAGCGACAATGACGGCGACACCATGCAGGCCGCCGCAGTACAGGCAAATATTTCCGCAGGCGCGATGGGTTCCATCCGCCAGGGCGGCATCAACATAATGGTATAGGGTTTTAAGGAGTTAAAAAAATGACAGCAGTCGGCACATCGACACAAGTCCAGACAAACGCGACGAAGAACGCGACGGCGTCCACGCAGCTGAACCAGAACTTTGACGACTTCCTGAAAATGCTGACGACGCAGTTGCAGAACCAGGACCCGCTGTCCCCCATGGACACGGCGCAGTTCACCAACCAGCTCGTCCAGTTCTCCCAAGTGGAGCAGCAATTGCGCGGCAACGACACGCTGAACCAGTTGTTGGCGATGCAGACACTGAACATGACGGCGCTGGGCGTCAGCTTCATCGGCAAGGATGTCGAAGTGGCCGGCGACACGTTCGCCGCCGACGGCGTCAAGAGCGTGGCGATGTCCTACACGCTGCCCGAAGACTCAACCAGCGGCACGATCAGCATCCTCGATGAAAACGGCGACACGGTTTATTCCGAAAATGCGGAAAAGACCGCCGGCACGCATGAATTCGTCTGGGACGGCAAAAACGATGACGGCAACATGGCGCCCGCCGGCAATTACACGATCAAGGTCAGCGCAGGCAACGCAACCACCACATCGCTGAACGTCACGACATATGTGCCGGGACGCGTAACGAGCCTTGAATCCGCGGATGACGGCACATTGCTGCTGAACGTCAACGGACAAAAAGTTCCGCTGACCGATGTGCGCAAAATTGCGGAGGCAACGTAAAACTGGCACGGCGGTTGCAAGGACCGCAGCAGGATTTTAATTCACCGCCGGAAAAAATTTCCGGCAGAAACAGAAAAAGAAGGAGACTACCATGAGCGTTTTCGGATCACTCTTTACCGCCGTTTCGGGCCTCACCGCGCAGAGCCAATCTCTGGGCATGATCTCGAACAACATCGCCAACGTCAGCACCGTCGGTTATAAACGCAGCGATGCGTCGTTCTCCGACCTCGTCACCACGGGCGGACGCTCCACACTTTATACGCCGGGTTCCGTCAAGGCGACGCAGAACCAGCGCGTGAGCCTGCAGGGCATCTTGCAGCAAAGCTCTTCCTCGACCGACCTTGCGATGTCGGGCAACGGCTTCTTCGTCGTGCAGAACGGCACGGGCGCAGGCGCAGAAAACCTCTACACCCGCGCGGGCTCCTTCAGCGAAGACGTTGACGGCAACCTGCGCAACACCGGCGGCTTTATCCTGCAGGGCTGGCCGCTTGACCAGAACGGCGCGATTGTCGGCGGCGCAAGCATCGGCTCCCTCGTGCCGGTTAACCTGACCTCGGGCGGCATCTCGCAGATGACGACCTCGGTATCGCTCGATGCGAACCTGAATGCGGCGCAGGCGGTCAGCACAAGCGCATCGGACTTCACGCGCGACATCACAATCTATGATGATGGCGGCAACCCCCGCACGATTTCGGTCAGCTTCAAGAAACATGCCCCGACCGCGGGCACCGTCACCGGCACCGTCGACCTGCGCGCGCAGACCGGCAACTTCGCCCCCGGCACCGACAGCTTCGACGTCGATGCGGGCTTCGGCGCCACCACCATCAACCTTGACGGCAACGTAAACAAGCTGCTGACCGACCTGAACGCGGTTCCCGGCATCAATGCGCAGCTCGACAGCAACGGCTTCCTCGTGATCCAGAACGAAGTCGCCTTGTCGGAAGTGACCTTGACTGACGGCTCGGGCACGCCGCTTGCGCTCAACACGCTGGGCGTCCCTGCGGGCACGACCGTCACGACCTCCGCAACGCCTGTCACGGGCGCAGCGCCTGTCACTGAAAACCCGAACGGCTGGTGGGATATCCAGGTCACGACCGCAACCGGCGACCTGCTACCGACCGGCCAGTCGATCAACTTCAACAGCGACGGCACGCTGAACGCGCCGGTCGCGACCGACGGCACGGTCAACCTTGGCCTCGGCCCCGTTTCGTGGACGACTCCTGCCGGCACCTCTGCCGCGTTCAACCTGGATATCGCAGGCCTGACGCAGCAAACCGGCGCCTACACCGCACAGGCGGACCAGAACGGCTCGCCGGTCGGTTACCGCACGGGCGTTTCGGTCAGCCGCGACGGCATTGTCAGCGCGCAGTTCTCGAACGGCTTGTCGCGTCAGGTCTATCAGCTTGGCATCGCCAACTTCGTCAACCCCGACGGCCTGTCGGCCTTGACCGGCACCGTCTTCCGCGTCTCCGACACCTCGGGCGATCCCGATGTTGTGGCGGCGAACACGGGCGGCGCAGGATACATCGAAGGCGGCGCGCTGGAGCAATCCAACGTCGACCTCGCCGATGAATTCTCGAAGATGATCATCACGCAGCGCGCCTATTCGGCCAACACCAAGGTCATCACGACGGCGGACCAGATGACGGCCGAACTGCTGCAGCTGAGATAATAACGGGATAATACCCTCCCCCTTCCGACAAGGGGGGAGGAACAGGGGCTCCGCTGGCAGAAAGCCGGGGAGCCCCTTATTTTTTTGCCCCGATTTTTTGTCTTGATTCCGCCCTATACCTGACCGACTATCCGGTACAGGAAGGCAGGGTTGGCCATGGCCAAAAAAACCGGGAATAAAAACAGCTCCAAAAACAGCATCCTTGATGCGCTGAAACAGGCCGATGCGCTGCGCAAAGCCGGACGCATTCCCGAAGCGATGCGCGGGTATCAGGTCTTGCTGGGCTACGCGCCCGATTTCCTGCCCGCGCTTTATAACCTTGGCCAGATCCATCGCCTGCGCGCCGAATACCAGGATGCGGAATATTGTTTCCGCCGCATGCTGCATACCGCGCCCGATGATCTCGAGGCGATGACCGCTCTTGCCGCCACTTGCCTTGAACTCGACCTCACCGATGAGGCCCGCAGCCTTGCCGCGCGCGCCGCCGCCCTGTCGCAGGCGCCATTCATCCAGATGCGCGCCGCCGTCATCATGCGCCGCGCGGGAGATTTGAAGGCCGCGCAGGAAATGGCTGAATGCGCGATCGCGCAAGACCCGAAAAACATCGACGCCTATTACACGCTTTCCACGCTGAAAAAATTCAATCCCGGCGACGCGGACTTTAAAAACCTTAAGTTGCTGGGCGAAGGCGCGGCCGGATTGCGCGATGTGCAGCGCATCCGGCTGGAATTCGCGCTGGGTAAGGCGATGCTGGATACCGGCAACGATGCAGACGCTTTCGCGCATTACGAAACCGGCAACAGGCTGCAGCGCCTTGCCTTCAAGCATGTGAAGGTCGACATGGTCGAGAAATATGTCGACAGCATCATATCGCTGTTCACGCCGGAACTGGTTGCGCGCCATGCGCATGCGGGCGCAATATCCTCCGCCCGCCCCGTTTTTATCATCGGCATGCCGCGGTCAGGATCGACGCTGACGGAACATATATTATCATGCCACCCGCAGGTGCGGGCGATGGGCGAAGTGCTGTACCTGCAAAACAGCCTGCCCATGTACGCGAATGCCGAAGTGCCGGGCCTTTTTGCGCAGGGCCTGCCCAGCATCACACGGCAGCTTGTCGACAGTTTGTCATCGCAAACGCTCGACGCGATCGGCCAGAAATACCTGCAACTGACCGAGCCCTTCGCCAAAGACGGCGCGCGCCTGACCGACAAGATGCTGTTCAATTTCTTTTATGTGGGCATCATCCGCCTTGCGCTGCCGAATGCATCCATCATCCATTGCACGCGCGACCCGATGGCGACCGGATTGTCGATCTGGCAGAGCCTGTTCCATGCCGACAGTTTCTGGACATACGACATGGCCGATATCGGCCGTTACACCCTTGCCTATCAACGCCTGATGGCGCATTGGAACAAAATCTTCCCCGGACAGATCTTCGAGGCGAATTACGAAAAGATGATCGCCAACCAGGAAAGCGAGACACGCCGCCTGCTGGAATATTGCGGCCTGCCCTGGGATGCGTGTTGCCTTGATTTCAAGGAAAACGGCCGCGCCGTCGCAACCGCCAGCACGGCGCAGGTGCGGCAGGGGCTTTACGATGCATCGGTAGCGCGCTGGAAAAAATACGAACAATACCTGCAGGCGCTGCAAAAGGCGCTGGAAGGCAGGATTTGAGCGCGCGCCTTGAAAAAGACGCAAAGAAAGCGGCGGCGACGCTGAAAAACGCGCGCGGTTTTTTGCAGCAGGGACGTAAAGCCGAGGCGGAAACAGCCTACCGCCTTTACCTGCAACTGGAGCCCGGGAATACTGCCGTGCTGCTCGACCTTGGCCTGATGCTGATGCAGCCATCGCCCGCCGAAGCCGCAGCGATTTTTGAAAAAATCACAACTCATGATGCACGCAACGCCAACGCGCTGGCCGCACTGGCACGGCTGCGCATGGAGGACGGGCAGCGCGACGCGTCATTAAAGCTTGCCGGACAGGCGCTCGCCTGCCAGCCCGCCGCGCCTGTCCTGAACCGCCTCGGCGTTTTATATCGCGAGGCAGGATTGGGCGATCAGGCTATCAGATGTTTTAGCGAAGCCATCCGCCGCCAGCCCGATCTTGTCGCGGCCCATCATGCGCTGGGGCAGCTAAAAAAAATTCCCGCCGGTTCACCCGAATTCAACGCGCTCCTGAACCTGAGAAAAACCGCGGCGCAACTGCAGCCGCAGCAGCAAAGCGTGCTGGAATTTGCGCTGGCGCGCGCGTATCTGGCGGCGGGAGATGCGGATAAAGGCTTTGACCATTACGCCGCAGCCCACGGCATCAGGAAAGCCGCGGCACGCTACAACCCGGATTTGTTCGACCATTATATAGACACGATCACCGCGCTATTCGGCAGCACGGAGGCGGGTTCCTGCAACAGCGGGCAGCCTGTCTTTATCGTCGGCCTCCCCCGCTCCGGCTCCACGCTGATCGATCAGATATTGTGCAGCCATCCGGATGTGGCCGGCGTGGGCGAGGCATCTTTCCTGCAGGACAGCCTGCCGTTTTTCGCGAATGCCGAAGCGCCCGGCAGCGCGGGCAGCGGCATTCCCACGATCGGCCGCGCGTTCCTTGAAAACCTGACGCCCGCCGCGCTGGATGCCATCGCGCAAAAATATCTTGGCCGGACGCATAGCATTGCGCTGCGCGTGACCGACAAGATGCTTTTCAATTACCTGTGGGTTGGCGTTATTTTCCGCGCTTTCCCACATGCGCGCATCATTCATTGCACGCGCGATCCTCTCGATTGCGCGCTGTCGATCTGGCAGACGTTTTTTTCGGAAGGCCTGATGCCCTGGGCAAACGACCTTGGCGATATCGGGCGTTACATGCGCAGCTATCAAAAGCTGATGGCGCATTGGGAAAAACTTTTCCCCGGCAGGATTTACACCGCCAAATATGAAGCCATGGTTGCAGGTCAGGAAAACGAAACACGCAAATTGCTGGCCTATTGCGGTCTGGAATGGAACGATGCCTGCCTTTCCTTCCACCAAACCGCGCGTCAGGTAAAGTCCGCCAGCGCGGCACAGGTGCGCCAGCCGCTTTATGGAGATTCGGTCGGCAAGGGGCAGCAATACACCGCATATCTGGAATCACTGATAACTGCGCTGAAGACGGATCGTTGACACAGTCAAATTATCTTTGGTTTTCAGTTATATACAATTTATCCAACATTTTAAGCGACATAAACCATTTGTTAACCAGCCGCATGAGATGATGATTTATAGCTTAGGGAGTATCCCGAGGCTTCATAACCTAAATGCATCAACCTAGAAAAGGAACATGCCATGGCTGACGTCACTCTTACTGCCGCCCTCCGCTCGAACCTCTTGAGCCTTCAGGGCACCCAAAAACTCCTCGACTCGACCCAGCTCCGTCTTGCGACGGGCCTGAAGGTCAACAGCGCTCTGGATAACCCCAGCGCGTACTTCGCTTCCCAGTCCATTCAAAACCGCGCGAATGACCTGAACCGTCTTCTGGACGGCCAGGGCCAGGCGATTCAGGTGCTGAAAGCAGCTGACGAAGGTATCAAGCAGATCACGAGCTTCCTCGAGCAGGCGCAAGCTATCGCTCAAGAAGCACAGGATCAGCTGAATGCCGACCCCGCTGCTGACGTCACCTCGCTCGCGACCAGCTTTGACGAAGTCCTCACCCAGATCGACTCTCTGGCTGGTGACTCCGGCTATCGCGGTACCAACCTTGTTGCAGGCGCTGCAACCCTGTCGGTGACCTTCAACGAAGCGGGTGACTCCACCCTCGACGTTCAGGGCGCGGACCTGACCACCGGTAACGACCTGAGCGTTGCCGCGACCGGCGGTACTTGGGCTGACACCACCGCAACCCAGGCAACTCTGGATAACATCGCTGCTGACTTGACCTTGGTCCGCAACACGGCTGCTGCTTTCGGTACCAGCCTGAACATCATCCAGACCCGCCAGGACTTTACTTCGAACCTGATCAACGTTCTGAAGGAAGGCTCTGACAAGCTGGTTGTTGCGGATAAAAACGAAGAAGGCGCGAAACTGCTGTCGCTGCAAACCACGCAGTCTCTCGGTATCACGTCTCTGTCTCTCGCTTCGCAAGCGAACCAGTCGGTCCTGCGTCTGTTCCAGTAATCGCAAGACCAAAACCAAATCTAAAAAGACCGGCGGCCTTAAAAAGCCGCCGGTTCTTTTTTTGCCCGGTGCGCAAAATTACCTGTTTGTTAACCATTTAATGTCACGATGGTAACTGTAAAAACGGCGGGAGAATCCCCCTTCATTCCAAGACCAAGGAGAGAATCTCATGGCACTCATCATCGACTTGAAACCACAGGAACGGATCATCATCGGCGGCGCGCTGATCACCAACGACGCCAACCGCACGCGCCTGCATATCGAGGGCGACAGCCCCATCCTGCGCGAAAAAGACATCATGCGGGAGGAGGAAGCGAATTCGCCCTGCAAACGCATCTATTTCACGATCCAGCTGATGTACCTGGCATCCGACCCCGCGAAAATACACGAGCTGTATTTCCAGCAGATCCGCGACGTGCAGAACGCAGCGCCGTCCACCACGCTTCATTTCATGAAGATCAACGACCACATCCTGCAGAACCATTATTACAAGGCGCTGAAGGAAGCAAAATCGCTGATCGAATACGAGAAGGAGTTGCTGGCCAGTGCCTAACGAAAACCCCTATACCTCTGCCGTCGCCGCCTATGGCAACACCGCAGCATCCGTCGACCCCCGCGCGCTGGAGGGCACGATTTTGCTGAAATCGGCGATGAAGCTCGAAGACCTCGCCAAGCGCCTGAAGGCCGGCGAAAAGGTGACGATCGTCGAAAAGGGCGATGTGCTGGAATATAACCAGAAGCTCTGGCAGCTGTTCGTCAGCGAGACGATCAACCCCGACCATCCCCTGCCCCAGGAATTGAAAAACAATATCGCGACGCTGGGCATGTTCGTGTTCAAGCGCACGCTGGAACTGCTGGCCGACCCGAACCCGGACAAGATCCAGGCGCTGGTCGAGATCAACCGCAACATCGCGGCAGGACTGTTGAAAAAACCGGCCGCGCCGCCCCCGGTGCCCGGCACGCTTGGCAAGAAAAAAACCGATATGCCCGCAGCGTCGCCGGCCGATAACAAGCCGACCGACAGCCTCGCTTAAAATTCAGATCAAAATGTTGTTGAGTATGCCGCCAGGCGCGATGTCGTATAAAACAACGACCGATTGTGTCGTATTAAACGACGACCGATTGCGTGGAGCCGTCACCGCTGCCGCCTGCGGAAGTCCCCGCCGAGGAATACGATGCCGGTGCCGAACCGCCCGTTGCGGGGGCAGGCGCAGGCGCGGGAGCCGCAGACTGGGTCTGGCCCTGCGACGGCTGGCTGTTGCCGGTGGTTTCTTGCGGTGCGCTGTTCGCCGATCCATTGGATTCAGACGTGTGCAGGCTTTCGGCGCGCTTGAACGCGTTGATCTGGGACTGGGTCGGATACTGGCGCACGACTGCGCCTTCCGACGAGCGGTATTCGAGAATGGCGATGTTCTGCAGGTTATCGACACGAATGCGCGAGGTAACGAATTCGGCCTCGCGGGGCGCCGAAACGGGTGGTGCCGAATCCGTATTGCTCTGAGGTTGATACCTCAGAACGGAACTTTGGACCGACAATGTGCTAATAGATTCAATCATATCCTATGATTCCTATCGCACGAGCAAAAAATCTACTCCTACAATTCTTATCTTACAGTATCTGGTGGTAATTGCAAGTAAAAATCGCAAGATATTCAATTAGTTACTTATTTATTAACGCATTATTTACTTGTTAATACTTTGTTAACCTTTAAACGCATACCCGAATATTTATTTACCACCGCCCCTTGCTAAAATACCCTTAAAAACCAATCGTTTATTATCGGGATATCAATAGAATTTGTTTAAGATGAAGTAAGTAAACGATATTTTGCACAGTCCTTGCATATTTAAACTGAAGAAAAACATTCTATATCAAAGGACTATTGGGGATTTATGCCATACCGGCTGAAAAACTTGGGAAAAGCATCGGGCAAAATTTGCCTAGTCGGTAAAAATTGGTTACTGTTGAGAAGTGGGGTTTCGGGTTTTCTATTATATATCAATGCCCGGACTCCCTTCTTTGAGTGACGTCAAAGCAAGGGGAGAATGACTTTGGATTCGTTACTGGAATCGCTGAAAAACTTGGGTCCCGGACGCCTGATCATGATGCTGGCCACCTTCTTTGGCCTGATCATTTTCTTCGTCTTTATTGCCGTGCGCTCCAGCGCGCCTTCGCTCAGTCTGCTGTATAGCGACCTGTCGACTGCCGATGCGACGGAAATTTCCGCCAAGCTCGACAATTCGAATGTGCCCTACGCCTTGAGCGAAGACGGCACGAAAGTTTCCGTCCCGCACAAGGACATCGCCAAGGCCCGCATGCTGCTGGCCGCTGAAGGCCTGCCCCGCAAAGGCGCGATGGGCAACGAACTGTTCGACCAGAAACAGACTTTCGGCAAAACCAGCTTCGAGCAGAACAACACCGCCAAGCGCGCATTGGAGGGGGAACTCGCCCGCACCATCGGCACGATGGACCAGGTGCGCTCCGCCAAGGTGATGCTGGTGCTGCCGCAGCGCGAACTGTTCAGCCGCGACCGCCAGCCCGCCTCCGCTTCCGTTTTCGTCAACCTGCGCAGCGCCGGCAATATCGGCAATGAACAGATCATGGCGATCCGCCAGCTGGTGGCGGCTGCGGTGCCCCAATTGAAGCCCGGCTCCGTCGCCGTCGTCGACCAAAGCGGCAACGTGCTGGCCCGCGCCGAAGACGAACAGGGCCGCGACAGCATGAGCCGCAATGCGGATGACATGCGCAAGACATATGAAACCCGCACCAAGTCCTCGATCGAGGATATCGTCGGCCGCATCGTCGGCTTCGACAAGGTGCGCGCTGCCGTCACCGCGAAAATGAATTTCGACGTCGTGAACCGCAATTCCGAAAGCTATAACCCCGACGGACAGGTCGTGCGCTCCACCCAGAGCGTCACCGAAGAAAATTCGGACAGCTCCGCCTCCGCCAACGGCAATGGCGCGGTCACGGTCGCCAACAACCTGCCCGGCCTGCCCAACGGCGCAGCCGATGCAGCGCAGGCGGGATCGAAAAACAACCGCACCGAAGAAACCACCAACTACGAAATCACCAAGACGGTGGAGACGCTGGTGCGCGAGGGCGGCGAGATTGAAAAACTCTCCATCTCCGTGCTTGTCGATGGCAGCTATGCGCCCGATACGGCGGCGGCGAAACCGAAAGACGCGCCCGCAGACTGGGCAGCGCCCGTCAAATACACGCCCCGCACGGCGGACGAGCTGACCAAGATCGCAGCGCTCGTGAAATCGGCGGTCGGCTATGACGAAAGCCGTGGCGACACGGTCGAAGTCGTCAACATGCAGTTTGCGCAGAGCGAAATGTTCGACACCGCGCCCGTTGCGAACGACACCATCTTCGGCTTCCCCAAATCCGACCTGCTCGGCATGGCGGAAACGATGGCGCTCAGCCTGGTCGCAATCCTTGTGATCCTGCTGGTGCTGCGCCCGCTCGCGATGCATTTCGCGGCGGCCGCGCGCCAACCGCGCGCGCCGGGTGAAGGCGACGCGCCGATGCTGGCCAGCGGCCCGCAACAGGCGCAACTGGCGGGCCCCGGCGGCGCGTCAGGCATGATCAGCGGCCCGTCGGAGCTTGAATCGATGATCGATATGTCGTCGGTCGAGGGCAAAGTGAAGGCATCGTCGGTGCAGAAAATTTCCGACCTCGTGACGAACCACCCGAATGAAACCGTTTCGGTCATTCGCCAGTGGATGTCGCAGGAAAGTTAAGAGATTGGGGCTTGGGGAGAGTTAAATGCGCGTACGTGAAGATTACCGCACGCTGACCGGGGCCGAGAAGGCCTCGATCCTGCTATTGTCGCTGGGCGAGGAATACACGTCCAAGGTGTTCGAGGCACTGGACGAAGAAGAAATCATGCAGATTTCCCAAACCATGTCCAACCTCGGCAAGGTCAGCGCGGGCGTGATCGAGCGCCTGTTCATCGAATTCGCGGAAAGCATCACCTCCACCTCCTCCCTCGTCGGTTCGCTGGATTCAACCGAACGCCTGCTGCAAAAGGTATTGGGCAAGGATAAAGTCGACAACATCATGGAAGAGATCCGCGGCCCCGCCGGCCGCACCATGTGGGAAAAACTGTCGAACGTGAACGAGGACATCCTTGCGAACTTCCTGCAAAAGGAATACCCGCAGACCGTCGCCGTCGTCCTGTCGAAAATCACCGCCGAGCACTCCGCCCGCACGCTCGCGCTTTTGCCCGAAGGCTTTGCGATGGAAGTCGTCATGCGCATGCTGCGCATGGAGGCGGTGCAAAAGGAAGTATTGGACGACGTCGAAAAGACGCTCCGCACCGAATTCATGATGAACCTCGCGAAAACCAGCCGCCGCGACAGCCACGAGATCATGGCGGAGATTTTCAACAACCTGGAACGCGCGACAGAAACCAAGTTCATGACGAACCTGGAAGAGCGCAACCCCGACGCCGCCGAGAAAATCCGCAGCCTGATGTTCACCTTCGAAGACCTCGGCCGCCTCGACCCGTCGGCGATCCAGACCGTCATCCGTTCCGCGAACAAGGAAATGCTGCCGCTTGCCCTGAAGGGCGCGTCGGACGCCATGAAAGACCTGTTCTTCTCGAACATGTCGGAGCGCGCGGCCAAGATCATGAAGGAAGACATGGGCGCCATGGGCCCCGTCCGCCTGAAGGATGTGGAAGAAGCGCAGGCAAGCCTCGTGTCCACCGCCAAAGACCTCGCCGACCGCGGCGAGATTGCGATTATCACCTCGAAGGATGAAGATGAGCTCATCTACTAAAAATGATGGCGAGGTGAAGAAGTTCCTCTTCGACACCAATGATTTCGACAAGGATAAATCCTTGCCGGAAAACGCTGTCTATTCGGAAGAACAGCTGATCCTCGCCAAGATGCAGGCGTCGCAGACCGGCAAGGCCGAAGGCGTGCGCGAAACCCGCGCCGCGCAGGAAGAAACCGCGCTGAAATGCTTTCACCAGATTATCACGCTGCTGGAACGCCTGATCCTCGCCGAGGACAAGCGCGAGATTGAAAAGATGATGGCGACCGTGCGCCTGACCGCGCGCGTGACGCACAAGCTGCTGCCCCAGTTCGCCGACCGTTATTCGATGGACGAGATCGAGCGCGTGATCACCGAAGCGATCGAGGCGCGCCGTGACGAGCCGCGTATCGCGATCACCATCCCGACCATGCATATGGAAGCCCTGAAGGCCGGCATCGACAAGATGGCGCTCGACAAAGGCTATGCCGGAAAGCTGATTTTGCTCTCCGACGACGCGATGAGCCCCTCCGACGTGCGCGTCGAATGGGCGGATGGCGGGGCGGAGCGCCTGTATGAACGCCTCTACGCACAAATTGAATCGGAGTTCGCGAAGGCGATCGCCGGGATGCAATCCACGATCAAAGACTGAACAGATTTAACAACCGGAGAATAAAAATGGCCAACGACCCGAACAAGCCGCAGGTTGAATTCGAAGACCTGGAAGAGCATGTGACGACCGAAGTCCGCAAAAAAGACATCGATGCCATCTACGACATCCCCGTGCAGATTTCTGCCGTGCTGGGCAAATCGACCATGCAGGTCAGCCAGCTGCTGAAACTCGGCCGCGGCGCGGTCGTGGAACTGGACCGCAAGGTCGGCGAGGCGATTGACATCTACGTCAACAACCGCCTTGTCGCGCGCGGCGAAGTGATCGTGGTCGAAGATCGCCTCGGCGTCACGATGACCGAGATCGTCAAATCCGACCGCTCGCCCCAGTAACATCACGAACCGATAGACGGGATAATCCTTAGATGCGCCTGATGATCGTCGGCAGCCTCAACGGCCAAATCAGCACGGCTGGCAAGATCGCCATCAGCCGCGGGGCCAAGGTCACGCATACCGAAGACGCCGAGCAGGCGTTGGGGGCGCTGCGCTCGGGGCGCGGCGCGGACCTCATCATGATCGATGTGAAGCAGGATATCGCCGCTTTCATCACACAGCTGAAGGAAGAACGCTTCGTTGTGCCAGTGGTGGCCTGCGGCATCAACACCGATGCCGCGACCGCCGTGCGCGCGATCAAGGCGGGCGCGAAGGAATACATCCCCCTGCCCCCGAATGCCGAACTGATCGCCGCCGTGCTGCAGGCCGTGACGGAAGAAAGCAACGCCATGATTGCGGGCGATGCCAGCATGAAGGCGATTTTGCACATCGCCGACCGCGTCGCGCCGTCGGATGCCACGATCCTGATCACCGGTGAATCCGGCACGGGCAAAGAGGTGATGTCGCGCTACATCCACCAGAAGAGCAAGCGGCACAACGGCCCGTTCATTTCCATCAACTGCGCCGCCATTCCCGAAAGCCTGCTGGAATCAGAACTGTTCGGCCATGAAAAAGGCTCCTTCACCGGCGCCGTCGCGCGCCGCACGGGGAAATTCGAGGAAGCGAATGGCGGCACGCTGCTGCTGGACGAGGTGAGCGAAATGCACCCGTCCCTGCAGGCAAAGCTGCTGCGCGCCATCCAGGAACGGGTGATCGACCGCGTGGGCGGCAATGCGCCCGTGAAAATCGACATCCGCCTGATCGCAACCTCCAACCGCGACATGGAAGAAGCCGTGCGCGAGGGCAAGTTCCGCGAAGACCTTTATTACCGCCTGAACGTCATCAACCTGCAACTGCCCGCCTTGCGCGAACGCCCGGCCGATATCGTGCCGCTGGCCGCCATGTTCACCGCGAAATACAGCGAGCAGAACGGCATCCCGAACAAGCGCCTGTCGCCCGCCGCGACCGAAAAACTGCGTGCGCATCACTGGCAGGGCAACGTGCGCGAGCTTGAGAACACCATGCATCGCGCCATCCTCGTCTCGCAGGAAGCGGAGATCGAGCCGACCTCCATCATGCTGGCGGGGCAAAAAGCCGCCAGCGTCGCCCAAGCCGCAGCAGCAGCCGCGAAAGCCGTTGAAAAAGCCGCAGCACCCGCATCCGGCGACCAGCCCGCCCTTGTCGGCCGCACCGTCGCCGATGTGGAACGCGAACTGATCCTGAACACGCTCGACCATTGCCTTGGCAACCGCACCCATGCCGCCAACATCCTCGGCATTTCCATCCGCACGCTGCGCAACAAGCTGAAGGAATACGGCGATTCCGGCCTGTCCGTCGCGGAAGGCGGGAAATAATAGATGGCTGAGGCAGGCGCGAAAACCTTCGGTTCCAACTTCCGCATCCGCAGCGACGTGATTTTCGCCTTCGGCATCATCGCGATCCTGACAGTGCTGATCCTGCCGATGCCGTCATGGCTGCTCGACGCCTGCCTTGCGCTGTCGCTCACCTTCTCGGTGCTGATCCTGATGACGGTGCTGTTCATCGAAAAACCGCTGGAGCTGTCGTCGTTCCCGACCATCCTGCTGGTCGCCACGATGATACGGCTTGCCCTTAACCTTGCGTCAAGCCGGCTTATCCTCGCGCATGGCCACGAAGGCAACGCCGCCGCCGGCCATGTGATCGAGGCCTTCGGCAGTTTCGTCATGGGCGATAACTTCGTCATCGGTATCATCGTCTTCTCGATTTTGACCATCGTCAACTTCGTCGTCATCACCAAGGGCGCGGGCCGCATCGCCGAAGTCGCGGCGCGCTTCAGCCTGGATGCGATGCCCGGCAAGCAGATGGCGATCGACGCCGACCTTTCCGCAGGCATGATCGACGAGAAGGAAGCCCGTTACCGCCGCTCGCAGCTGGAGCAGGAAAGCACCTTCTTCGGCGCCATGGACGGTTCCGCGAAATTCGTGCGCGGCGACGCGATCGCGGGCCTGCTGATCGTTTTCATCAACGTGATCGGCGGCATGGTCATCGGCATGGCGCAGAAAGACCTGAGCTTCGAGGACGCATCCAACTTCTACACCCACCTGACCATCGGTGACGGCCTTGTCACGCAAATCCCGGCGCTGATCGTCTCCATCGCGTCCGGTATGCTGGTGTCGAAAGCGGGTGTCGCGGGTTCCGCCGAAAAAGCCGTCTTCGCGCAGCTGAGCAATTACCCGCAGGCGCTGATCATGAGCGCCGTGCTGATGGCCGTGCTGGCTGTCGTCCCCGGCATACCTGCATTTCCCTTCCTCATCATGGCGGGAACGGCGGGCATATTCGCGTATAACACCATAGAAACCCGCAAAAAAACCGCCAGTACGAAGGCCAACGAAGAACAGGCGGCGATTGCCAAAGTGCCCGTGGCGGAAGAGCCTATTTCCAAGGCGCTCGCCATCGACAATATCCGCGTCGAACTGGGCTACGGGTTGTTGCCGCTGGTGAACAATCCCGAAAAGGGCCGCCTCACCGACCAGATCAAGGGCCTGCGCCGCCAGCTGGCGGAAGACATGGGCTTCATCCTGCCCTCCGTGCGCATTCAGGACAATTTGCAGTTGCCCGCCAATTCCTACGTCGTGCGCATCAAGGAGATCGAGGCCGGCAAGGGTGATATCCGCCCCGACATGCTGCTCTGCATGAACCCGACGGGCGACAAGATCGAACTGCCCGGCGAAGCGACGCGCGAACCCACATTCGGGTTACCGGCCATGTGGATCAGCCCCGATTACCGCGAGGAAGCGCATTTCCGCGGCTACACCGTCGTCGACCCCGCGACGGTCGTGACAACGCATATCACCGAAGTCATCAAGGACAACATGCCCGACCTGCTGTCCTATGCCGAAACGCAGAAGCTGCTGGACGAATTGCCCAAGGCGCACCAGAAGCTGGTCGCCGATGTCATACCGACCAAAATCACCGTCACCGGATTGCAGCGCGTGTTGCAGAACCTGGTGTCGGAGCGCATCTCTATCCGCGACCTGCCCACCATCCTGGAAGGCGTGGCGGAGGCGACAGGATTTACCAGCAATGTCACCATGATCACCGAACATGTGCGCGCGCGCCTCGCCCGCCAGATATGCGACCAGAACAGCAACAATGCGGGCATCCTGCCGCTCGTCACATTGTCCGGCGAATGGGAACAGGCCTTTGCCGAGGCGCTGGTCGGCCAGGGCGAGGAAAAACAGCTTGCCATGGCGCCGTCCCGCCTGCAGCAATTTATCCAGTCCGTGCGCACCGTATATGAAGACATGGCGATGAAGGGCGAAAGCCCCGTCCTGCTGACCAGCCCCGGCATCCGCCCCTATGTGCGGTCGATCATCGAGCGGTTCCGCCCGCAGACGATTGTGATGTCGCAGAACGAAATCCATCCCCGTGCGAAAATCCGCACTTTCGCGCAAATAACGTGATAGCAACCCATGCGCCTTAAATCATTCGAAGCAAAAACGATGACCGACGCCATGCGCCAGATCAAGGAAGCATTGGGCGACGACGCCATCATCGTCAACACCAAGGAAGCGGGCGGCTGGATCCGCGTGACCGCGGCGGTGGAGCAGGACGAGCTGCCCGCATCGCAGAAACCGAAGGCCAACACGGCACGCGACCCGCAGCCCTATGACGAAGAAGAAATGATCGAGATGATCACCGACGCGCTGCTGAAACACCGCGTGCCGGGCAATGTCAGCGAAAAAATCGTCGCCGCCGCCATGGTGCTGCCCGCGCGCGAGCCGAAGAAGATGCTGGCGGGCGCATTGGCCAAGATTTTCAAATTCGACACGCCCGCGAAAAAAACGGCCAAGCCGCTGATCCTCGTCGGCCCGCCCGGCGCGGGCAAGACGCTGATGACGGCCAAAATGGCGGCAGCCGCCGTCATGAGCGGCCAGAAACCCGCAATCATCACGACCGATATCGCGCGCGCGGGCGGCATCGAACAGCTTTCCGCCTTCCTCGACATCATGAAACTGCCGCTGTATCAGGCGGAGGATGCGAAAACGCTGGGCGCCGCGCTGGCGAAGATCAAAGGCGCATCGCCGATCATCATCGATACCGGTGGTTTGAACCCGTTTGACCCGGCCGAAATGAAAACGCTGCTGAAGCTGATGGGCGTTGCCGATATGGATGCTGCATTGGTGCTGCCCGCAGGGTTCGATGCGGAGGAAAGCGCCGAAATGGCGATGACGTTCGATATTATCGGCGTGCGCCGCCTGATCCCCACGCGCCTCGATTTCGCGCGGCGCATCGGCGGCATCTTAAGCGCGGCGGACAAAGGCGGGCTGGTTTTTGGCGCGGCCAGCCATACGCCGCAGGTTGCCAATGGCATTATCACGCTGACCCCCGACGCACTCGCGGATTTCCTGATGCCGCATGTGCCCGCATCGGGCAAGGCGAAGAAAGGCAAGTCATGACCACGAAAACAAAACAACCGCCAACAAAGGCGACCGGCGATGCGCCCGCGCAAAAACTCTTTGCCGTTGCTTCCGGCAAGGGCGGCGTCGGCAAGACATGGTTTTCCATCACACTGTGCCACGCGCTGACACTGCGCGGGAAAAAGGTATTGCTGTTCGACGGCGACCTGGGTTTGGCCAATATCGACGTGCAGCTGGGATTGATGGCAAAGCGCGACCTGAATGACGTGATCGAGGGCAACCTGACCCTCGCGCAAGTCATCACGCCGTACGAAGAAGGCGGGTTTGACGTGATCGCGGGGCGTTCCGGCCACGGTTCGCTTTCCGCCATGGCTTTGCCGCGTTTGCAGGAATTGATGGAGCAAATCCGCGGGCTGCTGCCGAAATATGATGCGATCATCATCGACCTTGGCGCGGGCATCGACCGCACCGTGCGTTTCATGGCGGCTGCCGCCGATGTAACGTTTGTGGTCACAACGGATGAACCGACCGCGCTGACCGATGCCTATGCGTTTATCAAGCTCAGCCACGCCGCAGGCCATGGCGACAACCTGAAGATTATTGTCAACCAGACAGGCAGCGAGAAGGAAGGAGAAGGCACCTATGGCACGATCCTGAAGGCCGCCAAGAACTTCCTGAAGCTCTCGCCGCCGCTGATGGGCATTATCCGGCAGGATAAACGCGTCAGGGATGCCATCCGCGCACAAACCCCGTTCCTTGTGCGGTCGCCGAATACCGAGACCGCGCAGGACATCGAAAAAATCGCCGACCGCGTGGTCGCCGAAATCCTCGTCTAGCATCGGAGCGCGGGATCATGAGCGATTCATCCATCCCGCCCAAACCGCCCGCGGCCAACGTGCTGAACGCCGCGACGCCGCCTGCGAAGCCACAAGGCACGCAGCGCCTGCTGGATGAGGCCGCGCCCGTCAAGCAAGCCCCCGCCGATATTGCCAAAGACCGTATGCCCGTAAAGCTGGAGGGCCGCGTGGTGTCGCAGAACCGCGAGACCGGCGAAACCCGCATCGCAACCGCACGCGGCGAAATTGTCGTGAACAGCGACAAACCAATCCCGAAAGACGCAACCGTGATGATCGAGCTCACGCGCGGCAAGGCTATCGGCCTGATGGCGCAGATCGCCTTGCTGCGCGAAAAGGCGCAGGCGGCGGACACGCCCGATTTGCCGCCGCCCGCGCATGTAAAAGCGCCGCCCGCACCGCCGCCCGCACCGCCATTGAAACCGGGCGATGTCGTGACCGCGCTTGTCATGCGCGACGAGGCCGTCACCCCGCCGCCGCCCGCGCCGGAAACCACTATTCCGTTGCAGCGCGCGGCACAGGTGCTGGAGCAGCTGACGCTGCAAATGCTGCGCGACCTGCCGAAGCCCCTGCCCGTGCCGAACGACGTCATCCTCCAGCTGGCCGCTACACCCGACAAACTGGCGGCATTGCAAAAACTGCCGCCCGAGCAGCAACAGGCGATTATCAATTACCTTGCGAAGCCGGAAGTCGCCGCGAAACTGTCGCAGATGATACAACTGCCGCCCGCGCCGCTGCCGCTGCAGCCACAAACGCAGAATCCACCATCCGGCACGCCCGCACCGCCCGAGGCTGCGCCCGCAACTGACATGCCGCCCCTGCCCGTTCCGGCAGGAAAAGGCACGGGAAATGCGCCGCCGCCCGCCGGCGTCGGCGCGTTGAAGGGCTTGCTGCCGCTGATCGAAAGTCTGCAAAATGCCAATCCCGGCGCGGGCGGCATGATGCCGCGCATGGCGGGCGGGCAGAAAACGGATATGCCGCAGGGGTTGCAGGGATTGATCCCGAGCATGAGCCAGTTGCGCATCGTCAGCATAACACCTCAAGGCGAAACGCCGCCCGTGCCGCAGCAGGGACAGGTATTGGGCGAGGTTGAATTCGTCACGACCAACGGGCAGCCGTCGATCCGCGCAGGCGGGCAGAGTTTCCTGCTGCGTATGCCCGCATCGCTGCCCATCGGCACGCAAGTGGTCTTTGAACCAACGCCCATGACGCCGCAACAGGTGATGACCAGCTTCCAGCTGGATGCCCTGCGGCAGGCAGCCGCGCCGTCAGGATTCACGCCGCTCTGGAGCACCACCTGGCCCGCGTTGCAGGAAACCATGGATGCCTTGGGCATGCTGGGCGGTATGCCAAATGCGCAGGCGATACAGGACAGCATCCCGTCGCCCACGCCGCGCCTTGCGCCGACCGCATTGTTTTTCCTCGCGGCACTACGCAGCGGCGCGGTCGAAAGCTGGCTGGGCGAAGGCACGCTGCAATCGTTGCGGCAGGCAGGAAAATCATCGCTCGCCGACCGGTTGACCGGCGATTTCGGCAGGATTTCGGCGCAGTCGAAAGAACCGCTTTCCGGCGAATGGCGCGCGATTTCCATGCCGATGATGCATGACGGCGAAATCGGCCAGATGCAATTCTATATCCGCCGCCAGCAGCAGGATGACACGCCCGAGAAGGAAGATGATATGCGCGCGGCACCGCCGACACGCTTTATCCTGAACCTGCATCTGTCGCGCATGGGCGATATGCAGCTGGACGGATTGCTGCGCAAGAAAACATTCGACCTGATTTTGCGCAGCGCCGACGCCCTGCCGGAATCCATGCGCCGCGAATTGATGGGCAGCTTCGCCAAGGGCCTGAAACAGGCCGAAATGGAAGGCGGCATCAGCTTCCAGACCCGCGCGCAGAAATGGGTGACGATTGATACGCCGATGCAGGGCACGAACGCTTAACTTTGCCGCCTATTTCTGCTCGTCCTGCTTGCGCCGGAAACCTTCGAGGCCGATGGCGTCCATCTCGCGGCTTTCCTTGATGGCCCGCTCCTCCGCCTCCAGCCGCTCGCGTTCTTGCTGCGTCATTTCGTATTTTTTCAGCTCGCTGAAGGTTTCCATCAGGCTTTCCTTGGCCTTTTCGATGTGTTTTTCCAGCTGTTCTTCGTCCTCGATCATCTTGCGCTGCTGCAGGCGGACGGTTTCGGCGTATTGGGCGAAGGTGAAATGTACGTCGCCGTTCAGCCGGATGGATTCTTTTTCCGTCTCGAAACTGCGCTCCAGCTCCCGCCGGCGGCGTTCCATTTCGGCCATCTGGCCGTGGAGCTCGCCAAGCGCGCGGCGTTTTTCATCGAGTTCGTGCTTGTGCAGGCGGATAAGGACGGAAAGGTCGGCCATGACTTATTACTTCTTGGGCGGCGGCGCGGCAGGCTTGGGCGGTGCGGTGGGCGCCATGCCCAGCACTTGCGCCAATTGCTTGTAGCCATCCGCGAGCGAGGTTTTTTCCAGCGGTTTCTGCGCGAGGAACGCCTCGATCTTCGGATAGATCATGATCGCTTCGTCCACCTTGGGGTCTGCCCCGCGGCGGTATGCGCCCAGGCGGATCAGCTCCGCCATGTCTTCATAGGTCGACATGATTTCGCGCCCGCGCGCCACCAGTGCCGCCTGTTCCGGCGTCAGGCAGCGCGGCATGGAGCGGGAAATGGAGCGCAAAATGTTGATGGCGGGGTAACGCCCGCGATCGGCAATCGCGCGTTCCAGCACCACGTGGCCGTCGATGATCCCGCGCACGGCGTCCGAAATCGGTTCGTTGTGGTCGTCGCCTTCGACAAGGACGGAGAAAAAGGCGGTGATATCGCCCTTGCCCTTCACGCCCGGCCCTGCGCGTTCCAGCAGTTTGGCGAGTTCGGAGAAAGTGGTGGGCGGATAACCCTTTGATGTCGGCGGTTCACCGGCGGAAAGCCCGATCTCGCGCTGCGCCATCGCAAAGCGCGTCACGCTGTCCATCATGCACAGGACCTGCTTGTTCTGGTCGCGGAAATATTCGGCGACGGCGAGCGTCATGTAAGCGGCCTGACGGCGCATCAGCGGCGATTCATCGGATGTGGAGACGATGACGACGCTTTTCTTCAACCCTTCGACGCCAAGGTCGTCTTCAAGGAATTCCTGCACCTCGCGCCCGCGCTCGCCGATCAGCCCGATCACGGAAACTTCCGCTTCGGTATAACGCGCCAGCATCGACATCAGGACCGATTTACCAACGCCCGAGCCTGCGAAAATGCCCATCCGCTGTCCGCGCGCGGTCGACAGGAAACAGTTGATCGCGCGCACGCCGAGGTCGAGCTTTTCCCCAAGGCGTTTACGGTCATGCGCGGCGGGCGGTTTGTTTTTCAGCAGCATGTGGTCTTCGCCGCCCAGTATCGGCCCCTTGCCGTCAATCGGTTCGCCGAACGCGTTGATGACACGGCCGAGCCATGCGTTGCTGGGGAATACGGCGGGTTGCGCCGTGCCGACTTCCGCGCGGCAACCGAGACCGACGCGATCAAGCGGCTTGAACGGCATGACGAGCGCGTGGCCTTCGCGGAACCCCACCACTTCGCAAGGGATCGGGTCTGCGCCGCGCGGCATCAGGTTGCAGCGGTCGCCAATCGCCAGTTCGCGCTCCACGCCGCCCACTTCGACCAGCATCCCGAGAATTTTCGAGACTCGGCCAAACAGCTGGTAATCCGCCAGTTCGTTGATGCTTTCGCCTAAGTTTTCGATGAAATGATGGTCCGAAACCATGAGAAACCCCCGCTTCTTTTACGATTATCTCATATTTTTTAATGAAAAATGAAGATGTTTTTCTCGTTGATAATAAAGGGTAATTCGGCCTGATCGTTAAAATCGCCGAACTATTTTTAACCTTTATTAACGATCATGTTATAATGTTAGTAAGGATTAAGTACTGATTCAACTCCACTAAGCAAACATTAAGGGGAAACGCGATGCGGGTGCTGCTTATTGAAGACGACCAGTCCACGGCAAAGAGCATCGAGCTGATGCTCAAGTCTGACGGATATGTCGTTGATGCGACCGATATGGGCGAAGACGGCCTCGAAATCGGCAAGCTCTACGAATACGACATCATCATCCTCGACCTCATGCTCCCCGACCTTGACGGTTATGAAGTACTGAAGCGCCTGCGCGCGGCGAAGGTGGAGACGCCCATCCTGATCCTTTCCGGCCTGTCGGAACTCGACAGCAAACTGAAAGGCCTCGGCTTCGGCGCCGACGATTACCTGACCAAGCCTTTCGACAAGCGCGAACTGATGGCGCGTATCCAGGCGATCGTCCGCCGCTCCAAGGGCCATGCGCAAAGCATCATCAAGACCGGCCCCATCACGGTCAACCTCGATGCCCGCACGGTGGAAGTCGACAGCAAGCAGCTGCACCTCACCTCGAAAGAATACGGCATCATCGAGCTTCTCTCGCTCCGCAAGGGATCGACGCTGACCAAGGAAATGTTCCTCAACCACCTCTATGGCGGCATGGACGAGCCTGAAGTCAAGATCATCGACGTGTTCATCTGCAAGCTGCGCAAGAAGATTGAAAAGATCATGCCCGATGGCGGCGGCTGCATCGAAACGGTCTGGGGACGCGGCTATGTGCTGCGCGATCCGGCAGGCGCGACCGCCGGCAAGGAAACGGCGAACGCGTAATTAAAAGTTTTAGGGTTCTTCCCGAAAAGAACGGCTGCATTCGTGCAGCCGTTTTTTTGTTTGGCGCATGTTTGCGCCGTTTTTTGTTTGGTGCATGTTTGCGCCGTTTTTTGTTTGGTGCATGTCTGCGCCGTTTTTTATTGGCGCATGTCTGCGCTTTAAGTTGCGTCGCTGCGCATATACCCGCCCATCACGCCATCCAGCAGTTTCAGCCCGGCAGCCTCCGCCGGCGGGGTTTCCGCTGCGCCCAGCATCAGCACGCCATCCCGCCGCAAATTGGCGCGGATGTCGGACAGCACGGCAAGGCGCGTGGCGGCGTCGAAATAGATCAGCACATTGCGGCACAGGATCAGGTCGAACTGCCCCAGATGCCCGACGCCGTCCAGCAGGTTCATCTGCCGGAATTTCACCACATCGCGGATATGCGGTTTCAGCACCCATTCTTCGTCGCAGCGGCTGAAATGGCGCAGCAGCGTTGCAGCGGGCACGCCGCGCTGCGCCTCGAACGCGCTGTAACTTGCGGCCTTGGCCTTTTCCAGCACCTGATGCGAAATGTCGGTCGCGATGATGTCGTATTTCCATCCCGCATGGGCAACGCCCATATCGTGCAGCAGCATGGCGATGGAATACGCCTCCTGCCCGCTCGCGCAGCCCGCCGACCAGATGCGCAGGGTTTTGTCCACGCGGTTGCGCATCAGCGCGGGCAGCGCCTTTTCCTGCAACTGGCGGAACGGCAGCATGTCGCGGAAAAAAGATGTCTCGTGCGTCGACATCGCCTCCACCACATCGCGCAGTATTTGCGGCGATCCCATGCGGATTTCGCGCGCGACGCCGGCAAGGTCGTCGACGCCATAGCGGTCGGCCACGGGCATCAGCCGCGATTTCAGCAAATATTCCTGCCCCGGCGCCAGCACAAGGCCGGATTCACGCCGCAGCACATCGACGAACAGCAGCAGGTCTTGCGGGTGCAAATTCATGCCGGCACCTTCAAGCGCCGCAGCAGCGCGGCGGCCATCTCATCCAGCGGCACGGTTTGCGCGCTCAGCCCCGCCTGCACGACAGCGCCCGGCATGCCCCAGACGACGCTGGATGCCTCGTCCTGCGTCACAACTGTGCCGCCCGCATCAACGACAGCGCGGCAGCCTGCAACGGTATCCGTGCCCATGCCTGTCAGCACCGCCACCAGCAATTTTGCGCCATATGATTTCGCCAGGCTGCGCAGCATCGGGTCGGCGGCGGGGCGGCAAAAATGTTCGGGCAATTCCTGGTTGAGCGATATGCGGCGAACCCCGTCAGACCCATCGACCGTCAGATGGTAATTGCCGGGCGCGACATACACGCGGCCCGCCACGACCGCTTCGCCATCCACGGCCTCGCGGCAATCCAGCCCCGTCGTCTGCGTGATATTTTCCGCCAGCAGCGCGGTGAAACCCGCGGGCATATGCTGCGTGATGAAAACCGGCACGCTGGGCGGCGGCAACCCGCCCAGCACCTTCAGCAATGCCAGCGGCCCGCCGGTCGAGGCGCAGATGGCAAGCGCGGCGGGCGCATCCGGCGGCGCATCACGCTCTACAACCCTTGGTGGTGGAGGCGGCGAAAAAAAAGGCGCGGCTTCTGCGGGTTTGGCGCGCAGGCGTCCCAGCACTTTCACGCGCTGTATCAGCTCGTCGCGGAACGGCCCGGGGTCGGACAGGTCATGCACATTGGGTTTGCCAAGGCAGTCGACCGCGCCCAGCGCAAGGCATTTGAGCGCCAGCGCCGCGTTTTCGCGCGTCTTGGTGGATGCGACAATGATGGGCAGCTTCGGGTTTGCCGCCAGCAATAAAGGCAGCGCGGTGATGCCGTCCATCACCGGCATTTCAAGGTCGAGGATCACGACATCCGGCGCTGCCTCGGCCAGTTCCTGCAACGCCGCCTGCCCGTTCGGCACCGCCGCCGTCACCTTGATCGCAGGATCGGTTTCGAGGAAGCGGGTCAAAAATCCGCGCACGATGCTGGAATCATCGACCACCATCACGCGCACGATACCGGAAATGTTTTTTCCCGACTTCGGCATGGCGTTACAGCACGCCGACCTGGCGGAACTTGGTCTTCAGGATATCGCGGTCGAAGGGTTTCATGATGTATTCGTCCGCCCCCGCTTCCAGCGCCTCCTGTATCTGCGCCATTTCGCTGTGGGTGCTGCAGAAGATGATCTTGATGTCCTCGCCGCCCGGAAATTCCCGCAGGGTTTTCAGGCAGTCGATGCCGTTCATCACCGGCATGTTCCAGTCGAGCAGCATCACATCGGGCATTTTTAGCTTGCACGCGTCCAGCGCCTGCTGGCCGTCTTCGGCCTGCGTGCATTCGAAACCGATTTCCTCCAGCAGCTTGCTGGCAAGGCGGCGCACAATACTGCTGTCATCGACGATAAGGCACGTTTTCATTTCTTCTCCGCAGCGGTTATCGCGTCGTCAGGTTGGCAGAGCGTGGCGATCATGCCCTTCACGTCCAGCTGCGCCAGCAATTCGCCGCCGCTTTGCCAGACGCCCGTGACCGACCTGCGCCAATTGGCGTCAAGGACCGGCGGCACGGGGCCTGCCTTCCCCTCCAGCGATAATACCTCCCCGACGCTGTCCACCGCAAGGCAGTACAGGTCGCCGTTATGCTCGATCACCAATGACATGCTTGCGGAAATGTTTGATGCGCCGGCGGCGCGGCGCGGCGCGTCCGGCAATTCCAGATAACGGCGCAGGCTGACGGCAAGCGCAATGCGCCCGCGCAGGTTCAATATGCCGATTATGGCAGGCGCGGCGCGCGGCACGGGGGTCAGCCGCTGCCCGCCGCGGATGACGTCATGCACGTCGAGCGCGGGAATGCCGCAGAGCTGCCCCGCGAGCCTAAATGACAATATCTGGGTGGTCATGCTGTAACCCTTCGCGCGCGCGGCGGATCAGCCACGGCGCATCCATCACATCGACCGCATGGCCGGCGGCAAGCGCGCTGCCCAGCGACCGCCATCCCGGCCCCGATCCCGATTCCTGTTTCAGCGCGACATCGGGCAGCGCATCGACCACCCCCAGCACGCTGTCGAAAATGACGCCCGCCTGCGCATCGCCGTCGCGTATCACCAATACCGGCTGGCGTTTGCCAGCCGGCGCACAGCCCGGATAGGCGATCAGCGGCAGCAACCCGTCGCGATAAGGTATCACCTGCAACCCGCCCGCGTTTTCAACCGTCGACATGTCGATGCGTTCAATCCGCGACAGGTATTCCAGCGGCACGGCGCGGTCAGACCCCGCACCCGCGCGGAACAGCAGCGCCGGATGCTTGCGCTCGGCGATAGCCACAATTTCATCAGCCACCGGTTTGGGCGCAGGCTCGATATTGGCGGCGCGCGCGATGCCGGAGGGGTCCGCGATCAGCACAACGCCGCCGTCGCCCAGCACGGCATTGCCGGAAAACAGGCGTAACCGCTGCAGCGCGGGCGACAGCGGCTTCACCACGATTTCTTCCGCATTCGCGATGCCGTCGCAAATGATGCCGAACACCCCGCCCCCGCCCACATGCAGGATCACGACAAAGGGGTTGAGCGCCTTTGCGGCCTGCTCATCCGCGCCAAAGACAGTTTGCAACGATACCAGCGGCACCATCTGGCCACGGAGCGGCAGGAATTTCGCGCGGTCGATGCGCTGTATTTTATGCACGCCGCCGCGTTTCAGCGCGACGACCTCGCGCACCGCGTTACGCGGTATAGCGTATCTTTCGCCATCCGTTTTCACGATCAGCGCGGGGATGATGGCGAGCGTCAGCGGGATGCGCATCGTGACGACCGCACCCTTGCCCGCGACCGATGCCAGTTCGACCGTACCGCCGATTTTTTCGATATTGGCGCGCACCACATCCATGCCGACGCCGCGCCCCGACAAAGCAGTGACTTCAGCCGCTGTGCTGAAACCCGGCGCGAAGACCAGCTGCTGCACCTGCGACGCGGTCAGGCTGCGGCCGCGCGTGGCGGGCACAAGGCCGCTTTCAATCGCCTTTTGCAGGATGACGGATTCATCCAGCCCGCGCCCGTCATCGGACACATCGATCACCACCTGCCCGCCCTCATGCCGCGCGGAGAGCAGGATCGTGCCTTCCGGCGGTTTGCCCCGCGTGACGCGCGCGGCAGGCTTTTCGATGCCATGGTCGGCGGCGTTGCGCAGCAGGTGCGTCAGCGGGTCGCGGACCAGTTCCAGCACCTGCCTGTCGATTTCCGTCGTGCCGCCCTGCATCTCCAGCCGTATTTTCTTGCCGAGATCGATCGCCATGTCGCGAACAAGGCGCGGCAGCTTGCCCCATAAATTCCCGACCGGCTGCATGCGCGCCTTCAGCATGCTTTGCTGAAGCGCGGAGACGGTCTTGTCAAGCCGTTGCAGCGGCTGGTGCAATTCGCCCCGCATGTGGGGCAGCAGCTGGTTGCGCGCCAGCACCAGTTCGCCCATCAGCGTCATCATGTCTTCCAGCGTATCGACGCCGATGCGCAATGATTTCGCCGACAGGTCATCCATCGCCGCGCTGAAGGCGTTCACGGCCTCCGGCATCACTTTGCGCGAGGCGGATTCCGTGTCGAGCAGGTCGATCAGCACGCGGTCGTCGCCCGCAGGCTCGACGCCCGTCTCCGCGATGCCGCCCACGATGCCCTTGATGCGGTCGAGCGACTGCAGAATAAGCGAGACTGAATTCGTCGTCACCGGCACAGTGCCTGCGCGGTACTGGCTGAGCACGCTTTCGGCGTGATGCGTGACGTTTTCAAGGCGCGGCAATCCCAAAAATCCGCAATTGCCCTTCACCGTATGCACAAGGCGGAAGATGCGCCCGATCAGCTCGGCATCATTCGGATTTTTTTCGAGCCGCACAAGGTCGAGGTCAAGCGCGTTCAGCTTTTCCGTCGTGTCGGTCAGGAATTCCTGCATCAGCTCGTCCATGCGGACAGCCTCCTTGTACAGGTACAAGGATGGCGCAGAAGCATTAAGTTTCGATTATGCGGCGCATACCGCCGTATGCGAAATCAGCGTTTGGGTTTAAAAACCGCGGGCCGCGGGGCTTTGGTCGGTTTTTCCGTGCGCACGCCCTGCTTTTCGATATGGGCGTTGAAGGCGCGGCGGCGGCTGATATCGGGGTTTTGCGTCTCGTAACGCTCTTTCAGTTTTACCATCATCTCGTGCTTGAACTTGCCTTCGGCAAAATCAAACGGCGTCTTGTCGGCATCATTCGCCTGCGCAAGGTTGCCGTTATAAGCGAGGACGGTCGCGGCATTTTGTTCATTGCCGCTGGTCATGGCGAAATGCACCGCCGTATTGCCGCGCGCGCCTTTCTGGTTGAGGTCTGCACCGTTGACGATCAATTTTTGCACCAGCGCGTGATTGCCCCAGGACATCACGGTCATCAGCGCGGTGCGGTTCTGATTGTCAGTCAGTTTCAGGTCGGCGCGGCTGGCCAGCCAGTCGACCTGATCCATGTCGGGCTGGGCTTTCTGGACTTCTCTCAGCAATTCCTCGCCAAAGGCGGTGGCTTGGGGACCTGTCGGCATCGTAACCTCGAAATTCGGGATGGGCATATTCTAGCGCGCTGGAGAATTATGTCAATCTCCGGTTGGGTAGTCCGTTTTCACAATGTTCAATAACCGTTTATTATTTTAATCATAACACAATAATGCGAAAAGCGCAATTTAATCCCCGCAAGGATTTGACCTTGCTGGCGAATATCACGCGCGATTTTAAACGGATCAGGAAGTGTGCAGCTGGAATTCCACGCGGCCGAAATCTGCCTGCGATGTCCATGACAGTTTCAGGTCAAAGACTTGGGCGAATTTTCCGGTGACATAGGCATGGACCGAACGGGGGTCGAGGTCGTCGGCGGCGGTTTCGCCGCGCAGCGCAGCCTCCGCGCCTTCGCGGAAACCGGGGTTTTTGCCGGTGACGAGGATTTTAAGGCCCTTGTTACCCTCCAGCGCGGAGACGGCAATTTTGCCTTCGCCGTGGTTACATTCTTCGGCCAGCACCAGCAAATTCAGCAGGACCTTGAAAAACCCGCGCGGCGGCATGGAGAATTTCACGCCGAGATCGGGCTCGAATTCGGCCTGGATGCGGCCGGATTTCAAAAGGTCGGAGAACACGTCGCGGATATCCTTGAACCCGACGTTTTTGTCGGTGCCCGCCGCGCCGTAGGACAGGCGGAACGCTTTCAGGCGGATGGAGGCCTGCAGCGCGCTGTCGGCGATCAGCTTCATCGCCTCTTCGCCCGCGTCGTCACCCAGCTCCTGCATCAGTTCCACGCCGTTGCTGACTGCGCCCACGGGGCTGACCAGGTCGTGGCAGATGCGCGATGCGATCAATTCCATCACGCGCGGGCTCAGCAGGACATCCATGATATACCCCTATGTTTCGTTGTTAGAACGGCGATCCGATGCCGCTTTGTTTCAGCTGGTCGATCAACTGGTTTTTCAAACGCTCCAGCCCTTCGGCGTTAAAGCCTTCGGCGCGGATGGTCAGCGCGTCTTCGGTGTTCGACGGGCGCATCAGCCACCAGCCGTCGGGCGTCGTCACGCGCACGCCATCGATGTCGATGATTTCCACATCCTTCGCCGCTTCCTGTTTCAGGCGCGCCTTGATTTCGGGCGCGATGTCGAACTTGCGCTCCGCCGGCACATGGAAGCGGATTTCGGGGGTGTTCTGCATCTTCGGCAGGTGCGCCGTCAGCTCAGACAGCGACTTGCCGGAATGGCTCAGGATGTTCAGCAGCCGCACGGCATCATAAATCGCATCGTCAAAGCCGTAATATTTATCGGCAAAGCAGATATGTCCCGCAAGCTCGCCCGCCAGCGGCGCGTTCAATTCGCGCATCTTCTGCTTGATCAGCGAATGGCCGGTGATCCACATCACGGGCTTGCCGCCCAGGCGCGCGATTTCATCAAATAGCACGCGGCTGCATTTCACATCGGCGATGATGTATGCGCCGGGATGGGTTTTCAAAACTTCCTGCGCATAGACCGCCATCAGCAGGTCTGCCCACAAAATGCTGCCATCGCCATCGACCGCCCCGATACGATCTGCATCGCCGTCGAAAGCGATGCCCACATCGGCCTTCACATCCTTGACCAGTTTTTGCAGGTCGACAAGGTTTTTCGCGACTGTCGGATCGGGGTGGTGGTTGGGGAATGTGCCGTCGATTTCGTCGTAAATCAGCGTATGTTTGCCGGGCAGTTTCTTGACCATGCGGCGCAAAATCTCGCCCGCCGCGCCATTGCCGTTATCCCATGCCACATTCAAATCTTTCGGGCCGTCATAGGCGGCGACCAGACGGTCCACATAGGTGTCCTGAATATCAATCGTCGTGACAGTGCCCTGCCCCGTTTCGAAATCGCCGTCGGCGACCATCTTGCCGAGTTTCTGGATGTCCGCGCCAAAGAACGACTGGTCCTTGAACGTCATCTTGATGCCGTTATACGACAGCGGGCTGTGCGAGCCGGTAATTTGAATGGCCGCATCGAGGCCGCGCGACTTCATCGTGAAATACGCCATCGGCGTCGGGCCAAGGCCAATCGCCTCGACCGTCAGTCCGCAGTCGATCAACCCGCGAATGGCGTTCTCGGCGAATTCGGGGGAGCTTTCGCGGCCGTCATAACCCACCGCAATCGTCTTGCCGCCCTTGCGCTTCAGGACCGTGCCGAAGCCGCGGCCGATGAAATAGCAGTCATCCGCCTTGAGCGTGTTGCCCACCGTGCCGCGGATGTCGTATTCGCGCAGGATGCTTTTGTCGAAGATGTGGGTGGCGGCGAAGGTTTTCTGGGCTGTCTGCATGGTCAATTATTCCGGAAACTAATGTGTTTATAGTGTCATTAGTTTTATCGCACCCCACCCTTCCTCGCAAGCAAACGCGCCCCTTACAGTTTTCATATTGCCATGGTATATTATTTCACTATATTGGAACTCTTAACCAGATTCTAATGGATGCCATGAAGCGCTTGCCCCGCGAAAAAATCAGCGAAGAATTCAACGCATCGAAACGCGAATTCGCCGACTATGGCGCGAAGTCGGGCTTTGACGTCGCGCTGCAAAACATCAGCACCGCGATCCTTGACCTGAAGGAAGCGGGCATCGACGTATCGCTGGAAATTTTCGGCGACGCGTCGGAACAGGCGTTTGATCTGTTCGGCACCACCAGCGTGACCGTGCCGATCAGCGGGATCCTGCGCATCGGGCCCATCCACCGCCTTTTCGCGCTGGCCACCAAATCCGACAGCAAGAACGTGATGATCATCGGGCTCTCGAATTACGACATCCGCTTCAACGGGCCGGATGCGAAACTGGCCGATGATGGCGAGCTTTCCGGCAAGGTGCGCAGCATCAATTTCGACCTGAAAAAAGACCCCGACGCATTGGTGAAATTCCAGCAGGAAATCATCAACCATGCCGCACGCAATGCGGTGGTGAACGACAACGACACGGCGCAGGTTTTTGACAGCGCGGCCAGTTTGCGCAAATCCGTCCTGCCGCGCCCGAAAGCATCATGAGCGATTTTTCCGCCTATCTCGCGCCCGAAGGTTTCGTCCACGAATTGGTGGCCGAACTGGGCGACGATGTGGATGACGTGCATGAACGCCTTGTCATTTCAAAGAAGCCCGCGCGTCGCGTGATCTGGGCGGAAAACAGCTGGCTGAACCCGCAATGGATTGAAGTTTCATCCATCGGCGACGCCGCAAAAAAACTGAAAAGCCTGCAGCGCAACTGGTGGAATTACGGCTTCGATTTCCACCGCCGTTCCGGCCTCATCACCGAAAAGCTGCCGCATGTAGGGGGCAAGCCGCTGAAATTCGGCCAGCCGTTGATTACAGCGCCATTAGGATCGTGGACGCTGGTGAAGGAAAACCTGATCCTCGCCTCGCCTTCCTGTTCCGAACCCGTGCCGAACGGCGCGTATAAATTCGACGAGGACAAGGGCGAGCCCCCCAACCGCGCCTATTTGAAATTGTGGGAGGCGCTGACGCGCGCCGGGAAAATGCCGGGCAGCGGCGAGACCTGCATCGATTTCGGCTCCGCCCCCGGCGGCTGGACCTGGGTGCTGCATGCGCTGGGCGCGCATGTCATCAGCGTCGACAAAGCGCCGCTCGCGCCCAATATCGCGAAACTGCCGCGCGTGAAATACATGGAGCAAAGCGCGTTTTCGATTGCGCCGAAGGATATCGGCCCGGTCGACTGGCTGTTTTCCGATGTCATCTGCTACCCCGAACGCCTGTTCCGGCTGGTGAGCGACTGGCGCGAGGCGGGATATGCGCGCAACTTTGTGACCACCATTAAATTACAAGGGGATACCGACTTCAAGGCCATCCAGCCCTTCCTTGACATCGAGGGGTCGTATGCTATCCATTTGTATCACAACAAGCATGAAATAACCTGGTTCAGTCTGGAGAAACCCGTATGAGCTACAAAGGCGACGAGCACCTGAAATCCCTCCTCTCCGCGTCCGGCGAAAAACGCTCGGTCGAGGAAGTGAAGGAAACGCTGCGCGGCATCAACGCCGCCCCCGCCGACCTTGGCGAGCCGCAACGCTGGGCGCGCCTGTTCACGACGAACGACAACGCCGAAACCGTGCAGCAGCTGGCGCTCTTGAAAGAACACCTCGCCGCGAACCAGAACAATGTGAAGCAGGATAAACTCGCCGATCTGCGCGCCGAAATGGCAAAGCGCGGCGTCGATGGTTTCTATATCCCCCGCGCCGATGAATTCCAGGGCGAATATGTGCCCGCCCGCGCCGAGCGTCTGGCATGGATCACCGAATTCACAGGTTCCGCCGGTTACGCCGTGGTGCTGAACGACAAGGCCGGTTTCTTAACCGATGGCCGCTACACGCTGCAATCCCGCGCGCAGGTGGACGACAAATCATTCCAGATCTGCAACGTGTCGGAAAACCAGCTGCCGATCCCGACCATGTCGCCGGTCGAATGGATTGAAAAGAATTTGCCCGCAGGCGCGCGCTTCGGCGTTGACCCGTGGGTGCATACGCCCAACGACCTGAAACGCATCAAGGACGCGGTTGAAAAGGCCGGCGGCACGCTGGTGCTGCTGCAGGACAATCCGCTGGACGCGGCATGGAAAGACCAGCCGCCCGCGCCGCTTGCCCCCGTCGTGCCGCAACCGCTGCAGTTTGCCGGAAAATCCTCCGATGAAAAGCGCAGCGAACTTGCACAGGTGCTGACGGCAAAAGGCGCGGATGCGATTGCGGTCGCGCTGCCCGAAGAAATTGCATGGCTTCTCAACATCCGTGGCGGCGACGTGCCCTGCACGCCCTTCGCCCTTTCCTATGCCATTGCGCACAAGGACGGATCGGTGGACTGGTATATCGACAGCCGCAAGGTGACCGGGGAAACGAAGGCTTGGGTCGGCGCCGATGTGCGCCTGCACCCGCTGGAAGATTTCGCGGGCGGCATCGAGAGTTTGGCGAAACAGGGGAAAAAGGTCTGGGTCGATCCCGGTTCCTCCCCCGCCAAGCTCGAAGACATCATCAAGACGGCGGGCGGCACAAGCATTGCCGAGAAAAGCCCGATCCAATTGATGAAGGCAAAAAAGAACGCGGTGGAGATTCAGGGCACGATCGACGCGCATATCCGCGACGGCGTGGCGGTCACGCGCTTCCTGTCCTCCATCTGCGGTCAGGGTCAGGCGGCGAAGTATGACGAGCTCACCGCCTCCGACCTGCTGCAATCCTTCCGCGAACAGGGGCAGAATTTCCGTGGCCTCAGCTTCGACACCATTTCCGGCGCGGGCGGCAACGGCGCGATTGTGCATTACCGTTCATCGCCCGAAACCAACAAGCCGCTGATGGCAGGGCCGATCTATTTGGTCGACTCGGGCGCGCAATACCTCGACGGCACGACCGACATCACGCGCACCGTCGCGGTCGATAATGTGACGGCGGAGATGAAGGAACACAATACCCGCGTACTGAAAGGCCATATCCAGGTCGCCATGTCCGTCTTCCCCGAAGGCACCGTCGGCAAAGTGCTGGACGACAAGGCACGCGCCGCGCTGAAGGAAGTCGGCCTCGATTACGCGCATGGCACCGGCCATGGCGTGGGCAGCTACCTCTCCGTCCATGAAGGCCCCGCCGGCATTTCGCCGCGCTCTACCACCGTGCCGTTCGAAGCGGGCATGATTGTCTCCAACGAACCCGGTTTTTACAAGGAAGGCGCGTACGGCATCCGTATCGAAAACCTCGTGACCGTGATCTATACGGGCAAGGTGGATGCCGATGGCAAAAAACTGCTCGGCTTCAAAACGCTCACCATGGCGCCCATCGACACCAACCTGGTGGAGCCCGCTTTGCTGACGCCCGAAGAACTGAAATGGCTGAACGATTACCACACCGAAGTCCGCAACACGCTGAAAACGCTGCTGGACAAGGTTGACCCGAAAGCATCCGAGTTTCTGGTGAAAGCCACCCAGCCGATCAGCAAGGGCAACGGGCCTTCGCCGAAGCTGCAGAATTTCTGCCTGTAATTTTTTTTAGAATGAGCGCCGCTCTAATCCCCTCTCCCGCGCTTGCGGGAGAGGGTTAGGGTGAGGGTGCGTGTCAGAGCGAAAGGTCTCGGGATGGAAGCACCAGAAAATAGTCAGGACTTAGAAAGCTATAAAACTTTTGGGCAGTCTGAAAATACCCGTGTCGAATTTGTTCGGCTCATATCTTTTGAGAAAATGAAGCAGAATATTGCGAAGATCGCTAAACATCTTCATCTGGAAGAAAAGCATGTTTGTTATGTTTGGGGCGGAGGAGGAAACTCAAAATCCACATATCAAGCCCTGCGTAAAAATAACGATATCTCCGTAATGTTTGCGCGGAGTTGCATGCCGGGAATTTTCAAGATATTTGGCTCGTTAATACCTAGTCATCAAGGGCTGGTGAAGATTAACAAGGCTGACGCGCTTTGGCCTGCGGTGGAAGTAATTTTAGAGGCTGAGATGACTACAATATTTGTTTTCGATAGAAAACTTGAAGCCGGTTTTCTGGAAGCCGCAAAATCCTACGATTTTCGAAAAACTTCAGACGACAGCTTTGGTGTAAAAGAGGATCTAGGATATTTAATTTATTTCGTGGATGCAGAAAACTGGGATGAAGGCGTTGCCGAAGTCGTTTCACTCGGCAAAGACGTGCCGCATGACTTCGTGCTGGAATAAATTGGAAGCGAATTTTTAATTGCGCGCCAGACTCACCCTCTCCCCCCGCCCTCTCCCGCAAGGGCGGTAGAGGGGGCCAAGGCCCCGCGCCGATAAACGCACAACACCACAAATGCCGTGTTAATCACAATCGACGACACCGGATAGACCAGCGTCGTCACCGTGAAATTCGTGAGTGCGACAAGTGACAGCCCCAGTTTCACATTCGCGATCATATAGGCGGCCAGGTTTTCTTCTGAAGGTTTCGTCCATGATTTGCGGATGGTCGGGTAAAATGCGACGCAGCTGATGATGGAGGCCAGCACGACCGACAATAACGGGTCGTCCGTCAGCACCCACGGCACGACCGCAACAAAGGCTGCAACAAGTGACAGCTTGTCGCCGCGCGTGATGTTTTTCTCGCCCCATTTCAGCGCCAGCGTGGCCTGAAACAGGCATGCCGCCGCCGTGATGCCGAGCGCCCATGCCCCCGGCCCCGCATGGTCGGCCAATTGGCCGAGGAAGGCGATCAGCGTGACCAGCCCCCAGACCAGATGCGTGTAAAAATGCGGGCGCGTTTCGCCGCGGAAGATGGAGAGGATATAAACCGTTGTCCCCCACAACCCGATAAGGAACGCCGCCAGCCCGAAAATTTCCTGATATGTCGCCAAAACCCTGCCCCTTTGCCCTGCCTGCCAGCATAGGGCGGCGGGGCGGGGCTGTCACGGGCGGCGCGTTAAAATACGCATGACTTGTTCAAAGTTATGACAATAATTGACACCGATTTCGCCTTGTCATAGTAACCCCTATTTTCTATAGTTCCCCCTGTTCCCAGATTCAACCGGACAGGACAGCGATGCCGCTGATGCACACCAACAAAGGTTTCCTGAAGGCCGCCGAGCGCGGCGATATGGATGTGCTGAAAAGCTATCTGGCCGGCAAGCACGCCCCCGAATTCCTGAAGATCACCGACCGCAACGGGAACACCGCGCTGCACCTTGCCGTGAAATCGGGCAAGATCGACGCCATCGACGCGCTGCTGGCGGCGGGGGCGGATATCGAGGAACGCGGGCGCGTCAATTACACGCCGCTCGGCACCGCCGTCTATGCCAGCCGCACGGATTCATTGCGCCACCTGCTGGCAAAGGGCGCAGACCCGAATGCCGACATGCAGGGCGGATCCACCGCGCTGGGCATTGCGGTTGCGCGCAACAGCCCCACCGCCGTCACCTTTTTGCTGGAGGCGAAAGCCGACCCGAATTTGGGCAACCCGCTGATGATGGCCGCGCAATACGACCGCACCGCGATCGTGAAGATGCTGATCGCGGCGGGCGCGAATATCGATGTGCATGACGACCAGAAACGCAACCCACTGCATTACGCCGCCATCAACACCTCGCAGGAACTCGCGACGCTGCTGCTGGAAAAGGGCGCGGATATCAACCAGCGCGACAAATCGAACGGCTTCAGCCCGCTGCAATGGGCGATCCATTACGGGCGGCACCAGATGGTGGAATTCTTCCTGGAAAAAGGCGCCGATGCCGAGGTCAAGAACAATAACGGCCAGACCGCGCTGCAGGCCGCGCGCGCCGGCCGCAACGAGGCGATCATCGGCATCATGGAATCGCGCCAGAAACCCCTGCGCCCCGGTTACGACCTGCCCGACACGGCGGAGGGCG
The DNA here is from genome assembly GCA_965279315.1 of Alphaproteobacteria bacterium. Taxonomy (GTDB): domain Bacteria; phylum Pseudomonadota; class Alphaproteobacteria; order Micavibrionales; family UBA2020; genus JAPWJZ01. The sequence continues at coordinate 93,786 of OZ257145.1, forward strand.
AAACCGAAACATGGCTGCGCATGGGCGCGGGAAAAATCGCGCAGGTCGGCATCTATCCCGCGCTGGAGCGTAAATTGACCGAGATTTTCAATTTTGAATCGCGCGAGCGCATCACCATCTCCGAAAACCTGCGCACGGGCGTTGAAAACATGGCGGCACCACAGAGCTTTGACGTTATCGAGGAAACGGTGCTGCAAAAAGCGGCCGCCGCCTATCGTAATGCGGGTGGGACGGTTGATGAGACACAGCTGACACGCCGCAGCCTGAACAAGACCGCGAGGCTCCCGTAATGTTCGACAGCGCGAAAAAATTCATCCAGGCCGTGAAGGATAATGACGAGAAAACCGTCACGCGGTATGTCAAAGAATACTATTACAACAGCCGCAAAGTGGACCTGAACGCGCGTGACGACGGCGGCATGACCGCCATTTATTACGCCGCAAAGCTCGGCCATAGCGAGATCCTCAACACCATGCTGAAATTCGGCCTGAACGCCAATACGCCGGACAAGGAAGGCCATACGCCGCTGACGATCAGCCTGATCAACAAGCAGCGCGACGCCGCGAAGGTATTGATTGCGCGCGGCGCGGATGTGAACGCCCATGCCGCCGATTACATCACGCCGCTGCATTTCGCCGCGCATCAGGGCGATATCGAGCTGGTGAAACTGCTGGTGGGTTACGGCGCTGACCTGAACCCCGTAATCGTGAACAACGGCTATACCCCGCTGCATTGGGCGATCATCCAGGGCCATGCGAATGTGGTGGAATTCCTGATGGAGCGCGGCGCGCGCACCGATATGCCCGACAAAAAAGGCCAGACGCAGCTGGACATCGCGGCCACCAAGGGCGCGCACCTGCAAAAAATCCTCGAAACCGCCGCCGCCAAGGCCGCAGCCGCTACGATGGCGCAAGAGCCCGCCGCCCCCGTCTACAGCGGCAACGACAGATGGCTGCGTACCGGCGAACATCAGGTCACGCATATCGGCGAGATCCCCGACATCAACCGCCGCCTGACCGAGATTTTCAATTTCGAAAGCCGCGAGCGCACCGTCATCAACGAAAATACGCGCAGCGGCGTCGAAACCACTTCCGCCCCCGAAAATTTCGACAACATTGCCGAAGCGGCGCTGCGCAAGGCGCTTGCCGAATTCGTGAAGCTGGGCGGCGAAGCGGTGGAATCCGATGTCATCGGCAAGCGCAATTCCGGCGCGAATAACGGTCCGTCAAGGCCGTTCCGCGTTTAATTAAACCAGCAATTTAAATTTAAAAAAGCTGAAAACATTAGTGTTTTCAGCGCGGTAGCATAATACCTCTTGACGCTTTTCCGTGCGGTTGGGATAATTCCCCAACACCATCAACAACTGCGGGGAACACGACTTACCACATGGCATTCATCAGCACGAAGAAGACCTTCTTTGCGGCCGCCACCAGCGGTGATCTTGATGAAATCAAATACGGTTTGCAGGAGGGCCAGCCCTACCCCGTCGACATGAAAAACCCCGAAGGCAAAACCGTGCTGATGCTGGCGGCGGAAGCGGGACAGCTGGAAGCCATCAAATACCTCCTTACCCGCAAGCCCGACCTGACGCAGACCGACCCCGAGGGCAATACCGCGCTGCTGCTCGCACTGACCAAGGATAAATCGGCGGCGGCGCTGCTGCTGATCGCGGCGGGATCGGATGTGAACGCGCATAACAGCAGCTATACCTATCCCATCCACTGGGCGGCGCATAACGGCGACCTTGATGCCGCGAGGGCTATGGTCGAAAAAGGCGCTGACCTGAATGTGCGCAATAAAAAGGACGAGCTGACACCCGCCTATTACGCCGTCGCCAGCGACCGCGGCGCAGTGCTGGAATTTCTCATCGCATCGGGCGCGCGCACCGATATGCCGGGCAAGGACGACAAGACCCCCGCCGACCTCGCCAAGGAAAAATACCCGCGCCTGCAAAAAATCATCGAGACGACGGTGCGCGCAACGCCCGCCGTGGAAACGCCCGCTGTTGCTGCCGTTCCCGCCGCCGCCCCGCCCGCAAATGAAAACAAACCCGCCAGCGCATCCGAAACATGGGCGCTGATGAACGCCACCACCATCGCCAAAATCGCCGAAATGCCTGTGCTGAGCCGCAAGATCACGGAGATTTTCAATTTCGAATCCCGCGAACGCCTGATTATTTCCGAGAACCTGAAGACGGGTGTGGAGACGCTGGGCGTGGCCGAGAGTTTCACGACGCTCGCCGATGCCATCCTTTCCCGCGCGACGGATGAGTTGAAAAAAGCAGGTGGCAAGCCGCCCGTGCTGGACGACAAGCCCGCGAGTGCGGGGCCGATTGCGCGGTTGAAAATCTAGTGTCACCCCGGCGAAGGCCGGGGTCCACGGACTGACGCTGTGTCGCATAACAGGTGACGGACGGTTACAGGACACGCGATGCCGTCCGTGGATTCCGGCCTTCGCCGGAATGACATTTTTTTGTTGAATGTCATGCCAGCGAAGGCTGGGATCTCGCAGGTCGAAGACCTGCCTTTATAAAACCGCGCGGGCGCGGGAGATGCCAGCCTTCGCTGGCATGACGAGAGGAACGGGACAGCAAAAAGGGTCCGGCATAACGCGCGGACCCCTTTCTCAATACCTTAGCGGTGATATTAACCGATAACGATTATTCGCCGTCCCTTTCCTTGCGCTTGCGCTCAAGTTTGCGGTGGCGACGAACTGCTTCAGAACGCTCACGCGCCTTCTTGACAGAAGGCTTCTCATAGTGGCGGCGCAGTTTCATTTCGCGGAACAGTCCTTCACGCTGCATCTTTTTCTTCAATGCGCGCAGTGCCTGGTCTACGTTGTTATCGCGTACGATGACCTGTACGATGGTAATCACCCCTTTCCGAATCTCTTTATAAAAGCTCGCCTTGATTGGCGTCAGCGGTTGTAACATAGGCTTTGCTTGCCTGAAAAGCCTTATATTTCCCGCCGATTTGTGCGTTGCAGCACAAAAAGTTGCGCTATCGCGTTGATTTTTAACATTTATCTACGCCAATTTATGAAAAAAAATGTTGAAATAAAGTTGCCCGGGACGGTATACGATACTACCTTAACGCTGATACGGAATCGTCTACTAGGGGTGGATCAGGGCATGCGCGACGCTGTTACGCTGAATGACAAATACACCGAAAAATCGGGCCGGATTTACCTGAACGGCCTTCAGGCCCTGGTGCGCATCCCCATGATGCAGCATGAACTCGATAAACAGGCCGGCCTGAAAACCGCCACCTTCATTTCCGGCTATCGCGGATCACCGCTGGGCGGCCTCGACCAAGCCATCATGCAGGCCAAAAAATTCACCGCTGAACACGAGATCAAATTCGTCCCCGGCGTGAACGAGGACCTGGGCGCAACCGCCGTCTGGGGCAGCCAGCAATTGAACCTCGGCCCCGCCGCCCGTTACGACGGCATCGTGGGCATGTGGTACGGCAAAGGCCCCGGCGTCGATCGTTCGATCGACGTATTGAAACACGCGAATGCGGCGGGCAGCTCGAAACACGGCGGCGTGCTGGCGCTGGCGGGCGACGACCATGCCTGCAAATCATCCACTTTCCCGCACCAGTCGGAACATGCATTCATCCATGCGATGATCCCGATGCTGCACCCCGCAGGGATCGAGGACGCGCTCGAGCTCGGCCTGCACGGCATCGCCATGAGCCGCTATTCGGGCACATGGTCGGGCCTGAAAATCATTTCCGATTTCGCCGACAGCTCGGCCTCCGTCAATACCGACCCCTTTGCAATGCAATTCATCAGGCCGACAGATTTCGCAATGCCGGAAGACGGGCTAAACATCCGCTGGTACGACGCACCCGTGGCGCAGGAAGAACGCCTTGTCACGCTGAAGCTGCCCGCCGCGCAGGCCTATGCGCGCGCGAATGGCCTCGACCGTTTGACATTGAACCCCGCCCGCAAACGCTTTGCGATTGTGGCGACCGGCAAAGGCTGGATGGACACGATGCAGGCGCTCGAAGATTTGGGCATCACGAAACAGCGCGCCGAGGAAATGGGCCTCGCGGTTTATAAAGTCGCGCTCGTCTGGCCGCTGGAAACCTCCGGCATCATCAAGCTTGCCGAGGAAGTCGAAGAACTGTTCGTGGTCGAGGAAAAGCGCGGGCTGATCGAGGAGCAGATTAAAAAAGCCCTCTTCAACATGCCCCTGCCCCGCCGCCCGCGCGTGACCGGCAAGATCGACGACCGCGGCGCGCCGCTGCTGCCCGAAACCTACGAGCTGTCCCCCGGCCAGATCGCCGATGCGCTGATCAAGCGCCTGACGCCCATCATGGACACCTCGTCCTTCGCCAGCCGCATGGAAATCATCCACAAGAATTTCGACCTGAAGGGCAAGCCATCGCCCGTCGTGCGGATGCCGTGGTTCTGCTCCGGCTGCCCGCATAACACCTCGACCGTGGTGCCCGAAGGCTCCCGCGCGCTCGCCGGCATCGGCTGCCATTACATGACGATGTGGATGGACAGATCGACCATGATGTTTACCCAGATGGGCGGCGAAGGCGTGCCATGGATCGGGCAGGCACCGTTCACGGATGAAAAGCATATCTTCACGAACCTTGGCGATGGCACATATTTCCATTCCGGCCTGCTGGCAATCCGCGCTGCGCAAGCCGCGAAGGTGAACATCACTTATAAAATCCTGTATAACGACGCGGTCGCCATGACCGGCGGCCAGCCGGTCGACGGCCAGCTGACCGTGCCGATGGTGGCGGCCCAAGTGCGCGCCGAAGGCATCGAGACGATCCATATCGTATCGGACGAGCCGTGGAAATATAAAGGCGTGATGCTGCCGAGCGGCGTGCAAATCACCCACCGCGACAACCTCGACGAAGTGCAGCGCGTGTTGCGCGAAATCCCGGGCGTGACGGTCATGATCTATGACCAGACCTGCGCCGCCGAAAAACGCCGCCGCCGCAAACGCGGCCTGATGATCGACCCTGCAAAACGAGTCGTCATTAACGAACGCGTCTGCGAAGGCTGCGGCGATTGCGGCAAGAAATCGAACTGTCTGTCTATCGCGCCCGTCGAAACCGAATTCGGCCGCAAGCGCCAGATCGATCAAAGCAGCTGCAACAAGGATTTCTCCTGCGTGAAGGGCTTCTGCCCCAGCTTCGTCACCGTGCTTGGCGGCGGATTGAAGAAACCCGAAGCCGCGAAGATCGGCAACGAGGTTGAGGAATTCTTTGCGGCCATGCCGATGCCCGTCATCGGCGACCTGTCGCAGCCCTGCGCGATCCTCGTCAACGGTGTGGGCGGCACGGGCATCGTGACCGTCGGCGCGATTTTGGCCATGGCGGCACACCTTGAAGACAAGGGCGCGACCACCATGGACCAGACCGGCCTTGCCCAAAAGGGCGGCGCGGTCACCAGCCATATCCGCATCGCGAAAACGCCGGACGCCATCAACACCGTGCGCATCGGCATCGCCGGCGCGAATGTCATCATCGGTGCGGATTTGCTCGTCACCGCCGATGGCGACTGCCTGTCGAAAATCCGTCAGGGCGAAACGAAAATTGTATTGAACACCCACAAGGCGCAGACGGGCGAATTCACCCGCAAGCCTGACTGGACGATCCCGTCGAAATCCATCGTCTCTACCATCGCGGAACTGACCGGCAAGGATAACCTTTTCGTGCTGGATACCACGCAGGTGGCGACGGCGCTGATGGGCGATTCGATTGCGACCAACATGTTCATGCTGGGCTACGCATGGCAAAAAGGCCTCATCCCGCTCGGCCATGACGCGATCATGAAGGCGATTGAACTCAACGGCGTCTCCATCGGCATGAACCAGCAGAGCTTCACATGGGGCCGCCGCGCAGCCTGGGATCTGGCCAAGGTCGAAGAACTGGCCGCGCCCAAGAAAACCGCCGACGGCTCCGACCGCCACCGCCAGATTTCGACCTCGACCGAAGAAACCATCGACCGCCGCATGATGTCCCTCACCGGATACCAGAACGCGGCCTATGCGGAAAAATACAAGGACCTCGTCGATGCCGTACGCACCGCCGAGATCCGCGTGAAGGGCAACCCCGGCAAACTGACCGAGGCTGTCGCCCGTTATTACTACAAACTGATGGCGTACAAGGACGAATACGAAGTCGCCCGCCTGCACACCGACGGCCAGTTCCTGTCACAGCTGAAAAGCACCTTTGACGGCGATTACAAGCTGCGCTTCCATCTTGCCCCGCCCCTGCTCGCCAAACGCGACGCGGTGACGGGCGAACTCCAGAAAATGGAATTTGGCGCGTGGATTTTGCCGGTGTTCGCTGTTTTGGCCAAGCTCAAAGGCCTGCGCGGCACGCCGCTCGACATTTTCGGCTATACCCATGAACGCCGCACGGAACGCCAGCTGATCAAGGATTACCGCGCGACGGTCGAGGGCCTGCTGACCGGCCTGACCGACCGCAATTACAACGTCGCGGTTGATATTGCCAGCATCCCGGAACATATCCGCGGCTATGGCCACGTCAAGGACGCGCACCTGAAGAAGGCGAAAGAAGCGGAAGCCGCGCTCCTCCTCAGTTTCAACAGGCCGGTCCAGCCGGAGCAAAAGAAAGCCGCCTGATATATTTTATGTTTTTGACAGCAGACGGAGGCGGACCTGCCAGCCTTCAGAATGCTCTTGCGGCATGACGTAATTGTCAGCCGATACCGGTTGCCAGATGGGCGCCGGTCCGCCATCCTCGCTGCCAAAACCGTTCGACGCGAAGAAGAACAGCGGCAGCGCAAAGGCGAGAATGATAAAATACATTTTGTATTTGTTTAAAACGTTGATTGAGCTTTTCATGGACACGACCCCTTTTCTTTTTACTCATGGAAGCGTCCCCCGATGTTTCCTATCTTCAGTATATCACCGGAATTTTTAACATCGGTTTAAGTATTGATAGAATTGTTTACAAATCATGACGACGCGGCATGGCGCGTTCATGATTGTGAAATGTGAAAATTCTCAGGCCGCGTGCGGCGCGACTTCGATGTTGAGCGCGGCGGCCAACAATGCCTTGGTGTATTCTTCACGCGGGGCTTCGAACACCTGCGATGCGGGGCCGCTCTCGACCACCTTGCCGTTGCGCATGACAATTACATCATGCGACATCGCCTTCACCACGCGCAGGTCGTGGCTGATGAACATATAGGCAAGGTTATGGTCGCGCTGCAATTTGCGCAGCAAGTCGACGATCTGCGCCTGCACCGACATATCCAATGCCGATGTGGGCTCGTCAAGGATCACGAATTTTGGGTTGAGCACCATCGCGCGCGCAATCGCGATACGCTGCCGCTGCCCGCCCGAAAATTCATGCGGATAACGGTTGCGCGTTTCAGGGTCGAGGCCGACTTCCTTCAATCCCGCGACCACTTTGGCGTCACGCTCTGCCGCATTCATCTGCGGGAAATGCACCAGCAACCCTTCCTCGATGATCTGCGCCACCGACAGGCGGGGCGACAGCGAGCCATAGGGGTCCTGAAACACGATTTGCATGTCGCGGCGCAGGGGGCGGATTTGTTTGTCGGTCATATCGTTCAGCGACTTGCCCTCGAACTGCACCAGTCCCTGACTGCCCAACAGGCGCAGCAGCGCAAGGCCGAGCGTCGTCTTGCCCGAACCGGATTCACCCACCACGCCCACCGTCTGCCCGGGGCGGATGACGACGCTGATGCCGTCGACCGCGCGCACATAATCGGTCGTGCGGCGGAAAATGCCGGTCTTGATGGGGAAATGCACCTTCAGGTCGTCCGCTTTCAGTATCGGTGCGGCATTTGCATCAAAAGGCAGCGGATGACCGTGCGGCTGCGCGGCGAGCAGCATTTTCGTGTAATCATGCTGCGGGCTGGCGAACAGGGTTTTGGTGTCCGCCTGTTCCACGATATCGCCGCGATACATCACGGCGACGCGGCTTGCCATCTTGCGCACGATCGACAGGTCATGGGTGATCAGCAGGATCGCCATGCCCATTTTCTGCTGCAGCTCCAGCAGCAGTTTGAGAATCTGCGCCTGCACGGTCACATCGACCGCCGTCGTCGGCTCGTCCGCGATCAGCAGGTCGGGTTCGTTCGCCAAGGCCATCGCGATCATCACGCGCTGCCGCTGCCCGCCCGACAGTTCATGCGGGTATGCGCCAAGGCGCTGCGTCAGTTTCGACAGCCCGACCAGTTCCAGCAACTCGATCACGCGCTTGCGCGCGGCGTCGGGCGCCATTTTCTTGTGCAGGAACAGCGCCTCCGCGATTTGTTTTTCAATCGTGTGCAGGGGGTTCAGCGATGTCATCGGTTCCTGGAAAATCATCGCGATCTTGTTGCCGCGGATGGTACGCAGCACGCTGTCGCCCGCGCCCATCAATTCCTGGTCCCTGAACTTGATCGAGCCCGAGGGGTGCTGCGCGACCGGATAGGGCAGCAGCTGCAGGATGGACAGCGCCGTGACGGACTTGCCGGAGCCGGATTCACCGACCACCGCCAGCGTTTCGCCCTTTTCGATGGAGAAGGAAATGCCCTTCACGGCATGCGTGACCTGTTTTCCATTCACGAAATCGACCGAGAGGTTTTTGACATCCAGCAGGGCCATGGCCTTATCCTTTGAAAATCTTGCGCGGGTCGAAGGCGTCGCGCACGCCTTCGCCAATGAAGGTCACGAGGCTCAGCATGATCGCGGTCGAGAAAAAGGCGGTGATGCCGAGCCATGGCGCCTGCAGGTTATTCTTGCCCTGCGAGAGCAATTCGCCAAGGCTGGCCGATCCGGGCGGCATGCCGAAGCCGAGGAAATCAAGGCCGGTCAATGTCGATACGGAGCCCGCCAGCACGAAGGGCATCATGGACAGCGATGCGACCATGGCGTTCGGCAGCGCATGCTTGAACATGATGCCCGGCGTCGAAACGCCCAGCGCCTTGGCCGCGCGGATGTAATCGAGGTTGCGCGCCTTCAGGAATTCCGCGCGCACCACATCGACCAGCGTCATCCACGAAAACAGCAGCATGATGCCCAGCAGCGTGAAGAACCCCGGCGTGATGATGCTCGACATGATGATGAGCAGGAACAATACCGGCATCCCCGACCATATCTCGATGAACCGCTGGGTCAAAAGGTCGAACAGCCCGCCCAGATAGCCCTCCATCGCGCCCACGAGAATGCCAAGCGCGGATCCCAGCAGCGTCAGCGTCAGGCCGAAGATGATCGAGATGCGGAACCCGTAAATCAGCCGCGCCAGCACATCGCGCGCCTGGTCGTCGGTACCGAGCCAGTTTTCACGGGTGGGCGGCGACGGCGCAGGCACATCGAGGTTGTAATTGATGGTCTGGTACGAATAACGGATCGGCGGCCAGACCATCCAGCCTTTTTTGTTGATGAGGTCGGCGACGGCTGGGTCGCGGTAATCCGCCTCGGTTTCGAATTCGCCGCCAAAATCCGTTTCGGCATATGACCTGAACACCGGCATGTAATACCCGCCGTCATAGCTGACGAAAATGGGCTTGTCGTTCGCAATGACCTCCGCAAACATGCTGAAGAAGAACAGCATCGCGAACACCCACAACGACGCATAGGCGCGCCTGTTGCGCTTGAACTGCGCGATGCGCCGCTGTGCGATCACGGAGAATGCCATCAACGCGCCCCTTGCGAATTGAAGTCGATGCGCGGGTCAACCCAGGTCATCAGAAGGTCGGAAATCAACTTCAGGACCAGGCCGAGCAGCGTGAAAAGGTAGAGCGTGCCGAACATGATCGGGTAATCGCGGCTGATGACCGCCTCGAAACCCAGCAGGCCAAGGCCGTCGAGCGAGAAGATCGTCTCGATCAACAGCGAATTGGTCAGGAAAATGCCGACCATCGCCGCCGGGATGCCTGCGATCACGATCAGCATGGCATTGCGGAACACGTGGCCGTACAGCACCTTTCGTTCCGGCAAGCCCTTGGCGCGGGCGGTCAGCACATAAAGCTTGTTGATCTCTTCCAGGAACGAGTTTTTGGTGAGGATGGTCAGCGTCGCAAAACCGCCGATAACCGACGCGATCACGGGCAACGTGATGTGCCAGAAATAATCCTTGATGCGCGCCGGCCATGACAGGTCGTTCCAGTTATCCGACGTGATGCCGCGCAAGGGGAAGATGTTGAAATATTTTCCGCCCGCGAACACGACGATCAGCAAAATCGCGAACAGGAAGCTGGGAATGGCATATCCCGCGATGATCACGCCCGACGTCCATGTGTCGAAGGCAGAACCATCCCTGACCGCCTTGCGGATGCCCAGCGGGATCGAGATGAAGTACATCAGCAATGTCGTCCAGAGGCCGAGCGAGATCGACACCGGCATTTTTTCCAGCATCAGGTCCATCACGTTGCGGTCCTGAAAAAAGCTGTTGCCGAAATCGAAGGTCAGGTAATCCTTCAGCATCTTCCAGAAGCGCTCGTGCAGCGGCTTGTCAAACCCGAACTGCTTTTCGAGGCTCTTGATGAATTCGGGATCGAGCCCCTGCGCGCCGCGATATTTCGAGCCGCCGCCCGAAACCGCCATCTGCTGTTGCTGCGACTGGATGCCGGTATCGGTGCCGCCGCCGGAAAAACGCTGCGTCGCCGAGGTGTCCATGCCCTGTATCCGCGCAATCACCTGCTCCACCGGCCCGCCCGGCGCCAGCTGCACAATCATGAAATTGAGCAGCAGGATGCCGAACAGCGTCGGGATCATCAAAAGCAGGCGGCGGATGGTATAGGCGAACAAGTGTTGTTGTCCCTTATTCTTTTTTCAGCGTTTTCAGGCGCTCGGCGACGGCTGCGGCCTTTTTCTTGTCATACCACCAGCTCTCGGGGATGCCGAGGCCGTATTTGGGGGTGATGCCGGGACGGCCGAACTTGTCCCAATAGGCGATGCGGAAGTAATCGATATGCCAATGCGGGATCAGGTAATAGCTCCACAGCAGGATGCGGTCGAGCGCGTGCGTGGCGGCCAGCAGCTCTTCGCGGTCCTTGGCGGTGATGACGAGGTTGATGAGTTCATCGACCACGGGGTCCTTGATGCCGATCAGGTTGCGGCTGCCCTTGACGTTGACCTTGTCCGAGCCCCAATAGTCGCGCTGTTCGTTGCCGGGCGACAGCGACTGGCCAAAGGTGCCGACCGTGATGTCGAAATCGAAATTGTCCATGCGGTTCTGGTACTGCGTCGTGTCGACCGTGCGCACCGTCACGACCGCGCCCAGTTTTTTCAGGTTCGCGACGAAGGGGCCGACCCAGCGCTCGAACATCGGGCTGGAGAGCAGGATCTCGAATTTCATCACATCCGCGCCGCGCACCAGCACCTTGCCGGCGCCCATGCGCCAGCCGGCATCGGCCAGCAGGCGTTTCGCCATCGACAGGTTGTCGCGCATGTCGGCGCCCGAGCCGTCGGTCACGGGGCTCTTGAATTCATCGACGAAAATCTCGTTCGGGATTTTGCCGCGGTATTTCTCGAGGATCTCGAGCTCGCGTCCCTGCGGGCGGCCGGTAGACGCCAGTTCGGAGTTGTCGAAGTAGCTGTTGGTGCGTTTGTACGACCCGAACGCGAATTGCTTGTTCGACCATTCAAAGTCGAACGCATAGCCCAGCGCGCGACGCGTGAGCACATCGGCGAAAATGTTGCGGCGGGTGTTGAAGATAAACCCCTGCATGCCGGACGGCAGGCTGTGGTGGATTTCCTCTTTCTTGATCCAGCCTTCCGTGACGGGCACGGTGTTGTATTCCGCATTCCACGCCTTGGCCTGGTTTTCGGCGCGGAAATCGTATTCGCCCGCGAACAACGCCTGCAGCAGCACGGTTTCGTCGCGGTAGAGGTCGTACACGATGGTGTCGAAGTTATACTGCCCCTTGTTCACGGGCAGGTTCTCGCCCCACCAGTTTTTCACGCGCTCGTACACGATGCGCTTGCCGGCATCGACCGACTTGATCTTGTACGCGCCGGAACCGACCGGCGCATCGAGCGTGGTCGCATCGAATTTTTTGCCTTCCCAGTAATGTTTGGGCAGCACCTGCATCTCGCCCATGATGAGCGGCAGTTCACGGTTGCCCGCCATGTTGAAGGTGAATTTGACGCGGGTGGGGGATTCCGCCTTTGCCTCTTTCACGTTCGCGTAATAGGCGTGATAGAACGGGTGGCCGTCCTTCATCAGCGTGTTGAAGGTGAACACGACATCATCCGCGGTCAGCGGCTGGCCGTCGCTCCACTTGGCTTCCTTGCGCAGGTTGAAGACGACGTAGGAGCGGTCTTCGGGCATCTCGATGCTTTCGGCGATCTGGCCGTATTGCGTGAAGGCCTCGTCATCCGACCGTGATGTCAGCGGCTGGTAGATCATGCCAAGGCCGGGGGCCGCGACACCCTTGATGATGAAACCGTTCAGCGTATCGAAAGTGCCGGCTGCGGCGAGGCGGATTTCCCCGCCCTTCGGCGCATCGGGATTGGTGTATTCAAAATGCGTGAAACCGGGCCCGTATTTCGGTTCGCCATGCATCGCGATGGCGGGCGCAGCCTTGGGGGTTTCGGGTGATGTCCCTTGTGCAACCGCAAGGCCTGAAACCGTCAGCAGGAATGCGATGGCCAGACCCTTTAACAACCCGGTATGCGCCATTTAAATCTCCTGATAATCCAATAGGTTAAGCATGTACTGCCCTGCGGGTACTATACCCGCCCCGAAAGGCCGTGGCAAGACGCGCAAATGAGGCATTTTTTTGCAAAAACAGGGAACCGCATAAATTAAAACCGCCGGGTTTTTGAGGCCCGGCGGTTTTATCGAAGATAATATCGGCTTTGCTAGGTCTGGTAGCCGCGCTTGCCGGTGAGGCCTTTTTCCCATGGCAGGCGTTTGTATTTGGAGTTTTCCTGTTCCTTGAACTTGGCGGCCAGGAAGTCGTCCTGCTTGTCGGGGCTCATCTTGTTGTAGGCCACCTTGTCCTTGGCGTTCAGCCCGTCGATCGTGTTGCTCTTGTCGATCGCGGCCTGCTTGCGCTCGTCGGCCGTCATCACCTTGTCCTTGGCGTTCGACTTCATGTTGTCGGCGCGGCTTGCCAGCTGCGTGCGTTCGGCAGCCAGCGCATCCGCATCCTTGATCGGCACGTCGCCCTTCGGCTGCATCTGGCCGATGACGCGGGTTGCCGCGTACATGTTGCCGTCATGACCCTGGCCGAGCGAAGCGGAGACGCTGCGATCCGGCGAGCCGCCCATCCAGCGGATCAGGTTTTCCGGGAAGATGTCGAGCAGCTTGAACGACGTGTTCGCCGCCGTGTACAGCGTGCCCAGGTAAATGACCGAATAACAGACCTTGGCAACCAGCGCCATGAAGTAGTTGTTCGACGAGATGACCGAGGACGCGCCTTGCGAGAAGGTCGTGTGGAAGAAGACCGCGAAGGTGTTGTAGATCAGCATGCCGGCGACAAAGCCCATCACCGTCAGCACGGGGCGCATCAGCACGTTCAGCCACATGATCCACGCCGTGCGCAGCTGCGGCTGCCCCGCCGTCAGGCCGTCACCGGTCGAGACCAGGTGCGCCAGCGCTGCGACCGGCACCATCACCACCGCCTCGAACACCGACACCATCCAGGTCAGGACCGAGAAGGCGACGCGCAGGAACGGCAGCACGGGCAGGTAGAAGGAAATCATCAGGCCCGACACGATCATCGCGGTGCCGATGGTGGCGAATGCGTTGAGCAGCGACGAAACGGCCACACCGATGCCGAGCGAGAAGCCGAAGCCTTTCAGCGTCGAGACAGCCTGGACCAGCGTCACGCCGCCCCACAGCAGGGCGCCCGTGCCCAGCACGCTATGGCCCGTATTGGCCAGCTGCGCGAGGGGGTAAGTGCCGGTCGCGGCCAGGTCGACCGCGCGGAAGATGAACGCGCCGCCATAGCTGGGCACGAAGAAGCGCGCGAGCGTCGCCGCGATGTTGTTGTCGCCGCCCGAGAGGTTCTTGAATGCCGACATCAGGTTTTTCAGGGATCCGCTGGAGCCCGTGTTGATGTCGCGGCCGCCGGTTGCCGCCGTGTTCAGGTTGCGGCCGGTGGTGCCGGGCGCCGTGGAGTTCGCCCACCATTTGTCGTAGCCGTCGAGCGCGCCGAGGACTTTTTCCTCGAGGCCCGAGATGCGGCACGAACGGCCGATGATTTTCGACCCGATGCAGCGCAGCCAGCCCGAGCCGCCGGCGCCGATCCAGACGGAGCCCGGTTCAACGGTCGCGGTCGGCTGTTGCGCGCCTGCCATCAGGCTGTTCATGTTGGTGATGTCCTGGTACCACATGCCCATGCCGGCCCAGCCGCGCGCATTCATCTGCGCTACCATCGGGCCGCCGATATAGGTCGTCAGCGCGGTTTTGCCGGGGCCTTCATAGGCGGTCATGATGTCGGTCTGCAGTTGGTTCGACATCGCCTGCTGTTCATCCATCGTGGGGTCGGTCGCGGCGGCGGCCGTCGTCGCCGCATCGCATTGCGGGATCGCGCCGACAGGGCTGGTGCCCGTGCCGCCGTCGGGGAATTTGCGCGCGACATAACGGCAGGCGAAGCGGCGGGCCATTTCAATGACCGTGCCGCCGGAACCCATCGCACTGGTCGCGCTGTCCTGCATCGCAGGCTCCAGCGCGCCGCGCATCGCGTTACGGAACGCGCGGGCGGCGATCGTGAAGTTGGGGGCGGCGTTGTAATCCGTGCCGCTGACGATCGGGGTCGAGGTCGACATCGGGGTCGAGGGCACCATCGCCGACCATGCCAGGAACTTGTCCATGTCATCGGTCGTGGAGGCGGTCGAATAACTGATCGTGCCGCAGACGTTGGAGCCGGTGTTGTTGGTGTAGCGGTTCGTGATCGTGCCGAGGTTCGGCGTCACGTCCTGCACGCGGCGGATCACCTGGTCGGGCGGCAGGCCGCCTTGCGTCTGCTGCAGGTAGGTGTTGAACGCCACCTGGCAGACCATCACCTTGCCGATGCTGTTGACGAGCGAGGTCGCGTTATTGACGGCGAAGGGCGCCAGCAGGGACTGGTCGCCCACAACGCCCGCCACATATTGCGACCAGGCGCGCGTACCGAAGTTCGAGCCCCATTCGGCCAGTTTCATCACGGCATACTGGCCGGAGGAGAAGCCGGAGCCGAGGGGGAACAGCAGGCCGAGCGCGAACATCACGCGGATCGGCGCCCAGACCATGTTATGGCGGCCGCCGCCGAACACGCCGGTTTTCGCGGTGTCGATGATGATGGAAACGATCATCCACAGCATCATGACGCAGGCAATCGTGATGACGCCGGTGTTATACGCGCCCATCATGCCGGCAAGGGCGTTCTGCAGCGCGCCGCCGTTCGGCGTATCGGCTGCCGCCTGGCGCAGGATCTTGTCCAGCACCATCAGGCCGTAATCGGTCGAGATGTTGTTGTTCGCGACGCGACCGTCGAACAGGCCGCCCGCGCCCGTGATGGCGCCCACGTTGCCCATGTCGGTCTTGCCGGCGCCCGCGCCATAGGGGTTGCCCGGGTGGGTGAAGAACAGCTGCGCCTGCGCGACTTCGCCGACGCCCAGGAAGATGCGGGCGAAGAACGTGCCGAGCGTCGCGGTCAGCGTGACGATCATCATGACGACGACGGTGAACATGCCGTACTGGTACATGCCGGTGCGGCGCGTGGTGCGCAGGCGGAACCAGACATCGCCCATCATCTTGGTGAACTTGATATTGGGCACGCCTTCCGCGCCGTAGTTGACCGCGGGGTGGTCGTTCGGCAGCAGGGATGCCTGCACCAGCACCTGCGCCATGATGCGCATGAACACAGGGTAAATATGGGAGAAGCCGCGGAAGCACAGGCTGAACTGCGGCAGGAACATGAACGCGGCAATGGCCGAGCCCTTGATGCGGAACGGCTTGCGTTTGCCTTCCGCGATCTCGCGCTTTTCAAGCGCGCGTTTTTCGGCATAGGGGCTGGCGGCTTTCTGGACGTCTGTCAGGCCGCGGCGGGCTGTCACGCGCTCGCCGGTTGCGAATCTCTCGACGGCGGCATCGGCCTTTTTGTCCTTGCGTAGCTCCGCGAGTGCGCGAAGACCGTCCGCAATTAAACCCTTATGCTTGGAATCGCTCATGGTTTTGCCCTGCAAATAAAGACCGGAACCTATAACAGGCTTATTCTTAAATTGTACGCCTTTTTCTTAAAACCGTCAAATTTATGGACATTTATGCAAAATTTTACGGGACGGAATTGGCAAGTAATCTCATATAGTTAACAAAAACCTAACCTGCGGGGCCGCGATGCGCTTGCCCAAAAAAGACACCGCCGGACATGTGCCCGGCGGTGCGTTATCACTGTGGCCTGCGGGCGTCCGTTCAGATCTTGAACAGCTTGCCGGCCAGCGCTTCGTTTGCCTTGATCAGGTCGTTCAGCTTGCTTTCGCTTGCCGTGCCCTTGGCAACCAGCCCGCGCAGCACGCTTTCGGCGTATTTCGCGTCCGAGAACTGCTCGCGCTTGGCGATATCGGCGTTTTTCCAGGCCGTGCGCTGTTCGGACGACATTTCGTTTTCAGCCGCACGGTCGCGCGATTCCACCAGCTTGCCATGCGCCAGCGCGACGGCCGCTTTTTCATCGCGGGTCATGAAGCCCCATTGCGTGTTGACGTCGGAGCCGGCGTTTTTCTCTTCCCACATCGCTTGCGCGTAGCCGATCGTTTTCTTCGGCTCGCGGCTGGCTTCGTCCATCGCCGCGCCGTCAAGGCCCAGCTTGCTCAGCAGGTTCAGCTCGTCCTGCGCCTTCATATAGCCGAACATCGCCTCCGTGCCCGGTTTGCCCACGCCCGGCGCGAACAGTTCGGGATCTGTTTCGTAATAGCGGCGGATAAAGCTGTCCTTGTCCGCAGCCGACATACCGACATAGTTCACGGCATCGGCGCCCGACATCTGGTTTTCGATCTTCTGGCGCACGGCTGCGATCTGGGTTGCATTCATCGCATCCATGCCGGAGCCGCCGCCGCCCGAAAGTGCGCCGTCAAGCGCGCTGTCCGAGATGCTTGCGCCGGCCAGCTGGCCGCGGCCCACCGACGGGCCATCCAGTTCGCGGAAGTTCTGGTCGTTGTCCTTGTGTCCGCGCTGGCCGTGACCGGCCAGTTTTTCACCGAAATGGTAGCCGGAACCGCCCATATCCTTGCCGCCCTCGTTGCGGGAGAACCAGCGGCGCGGGTTCATGCTGGCATGCATATTCAGGCCGGCAAAGGTCGTGCCTGCGCCGCTGTAACCCGCCTTGCCAGTCGTGTTCAGGCTATAGCCGATGCCGCGCTCGAAGCCGAAGCGTTTGTATTTCTTGTTCTCCTGCTCCAGGAACTTGTGCTGCAGGAAGCGGTCCTTGTCGCCGGACGACATGTTGCCCATGCGGTCGCGTTCGTCCGCGGTCATGCGGGAACGGGCCAGCTGCATGTCCGACTGCTTGCGCGCAAGCTTGCTGTCGGTCAGCAGCTCGTCGCGGACGCCCATGGCCGCCGCACGCGACGCCACGCTGTTCGCGTTCTTGAGGTTGGTCAGGTCGTCGTCGGACTTGATCAGGTTGCGCACGTTCCAGCCCGAAGACATCGGGATCGCCTGTTCCAGGTTCTTGATCAGTGTCGCACCGGCGAAGCCGAGGCCGCCGCCGATGTTGGAACGGCCGTCCAGCAGCGCGGTGTCCTGTTTCGCGCCCCATTCGCCGAGCCAGCGCATCAGGTGGTTGGGGAACACGTCCAGAAGCTTGAACGAGGTGTTCGCCGCCGCATACAGCGTGCCGAGATAAATGACCGAATACGCGACCTTGGCAAGGATCTGCATCGGGTACCAATGCGTCGACATCACCGATGCCGCGCCCTGTTCGAACGTCGTGTGGAAAAACACGGCGAAGGTCGAATAGCACAGCATGCCGGCAATGAAGCCGAACACGGTCAGGATCGGGCGCATGAAGACGTTGAACCACAGCGTCCAGGCCGTCCGCCCGTGGTTACCCATCAGGCCGGGCCCCATGGTGGAGAGGTGGGTCAGCGCCGCAACCGGCACCATCACGACCGCCTCGAACACCGAGGTCAGCCAGGTGAGAACGGAGAACGCGACGCGGATGAAGGGCAGCGCGGGCAGGTAGAAGGAAATCACGCAACCCGCCAGGATCATCATCGAGCCGACGGAGGCAAGCGCGCCCATCAGCGCGGAGAAGGCAAGGCCTTTACCGAGCGAGAAACCCGCGCCGTCAATCGTCGACACGGCCTGCAGGATCGAGACACCCGTCCACAGCAGCGCGCCGATGCCCAGCACGCTATGGCCGGTATCCGACAATTGCGCCAGCGGATAGGTGTTGGTCGCGGACAGGTCGACCGCCTTGAACAGGAACACGCCGGCAGCACGCGGGAAGATAAAGCGCGTCAGCACGGTCAGGATGCCGTTGTCGCCGATCGACACGTTGCCGATCCATGACAGGATCGAGCCGATGGAAGAGCCGACCGCAGGGTTCAGTTCCTGGTTGGAGGACGCGGCCGCCTGGCCGACCTTGCCGGGCGATCCCGAAAGGCCCGATACGCCCCACCAACGGTCATATTCGTTCATGACCGAGAACACTTTGTCCTCGAGGCCGGAGATTTTGCACTGCTCGCCGGATTCGCTGGAGTCACCCGCGCAACGCTCCCAGCCCGCACCGCCCGAGCCTGACCAAATCGAGCCGGGCTCGACCGTCGCCATGGGTTCCTGCGCCGTGTACTGCACGTTGTTCAGGTTCGCGATGTCCTGGTACCACATGGCCATGCCGGCCCAGCCGCGGCTCGACATTTCGGTCATCATCGGGCTGGTCGCCGTGGTGCCGACGTAGTTGTTGAGCGCGCCGCGCCCGCCGCCCGTATAGGCGGCCATCATCGCGGCCTGCATCGTGTTCAGCATGTTCTGGTGCGACGACGTGTCGGGGTCGGTCGCGGCGGCCGCTGCGCCTGCGCACATCGGGATATCGGCCACGGGGTTGCCCGCACCGCCGCCGTCGCTGAAACGGCGGGAAACGAACTGGCACGCGAAAGTGCGCGCATCGTTCACGACAGAACCCGCGCCGACGCCGGTCGGGGTGTCGGCGAGGTCGGCGGAAAGCGCCCCGCGCATCGCGTCGCGGAAGCCCTTCACGGCGGTCGTCATGCCGACGTTTTTATAGTTGTTGTCGGGCGCGGTGCCGGTCGAGGTCGAGGCGGTCATCGCCGTGTTCGGCGTCGCCGTGCTCCAGTCGAGGAACTGGTTGTTGTCGTCCGGCGTCGCGGCCGTGGCGAACTTGATCGCGCCGCAGATGTTGTTGGCGGTGTTGTTGGTGTAGCGGTTGGTGATGTAAAGCTGGCTTTGCTGCGGCGTGCCGGGCGCGGCGCTCATGGCGTCCTGCTTCAGCTCGATCACCTGGTCGGGGTCAAGCGCGCCGGTGCGCTGCTGCAGGTAGGTGTTGTAGGCCGCCTGGCAGACCATGATCTTGTTGATCGATGTCACCACGTTGGTGTTGTTGTTGACGGTATAGGGCGACAGCAGCGTCTGGTTGCCGACGACGGAAGCGACATAGGTCGCCCAGCCGCGCGTGCCGAAGTTGGAGCCCCATTCCGCAAGCTTCACGACCATGTACTGGCCGCCCGAGAAGCCGGCGGAGCCCAGCGGGAACATGATGCCAAGCGCGAACAGCACCCGGATCGGCACCCAGACCATGTTGTGGCGGCCGCCGCCGACGGTGCCGGTTTTCGCGGTGTCGATGATGACGGAAATGACCATCCAGCCGATCATCAGGCAGGCGACGACGAGCATGCCGGAGTTATAGATCATCATCAGGCCGCCGAGCGCGTTTTGCAGCGCGCCGCCGGTCGGGTTGCTGGCCATGCCCTGGCGCAATACCTTGTCGAGCGCCATCAGCGCATAGTCGGTCGAGATGCCGTTGCCCTGCACGCGCAGGTCGAACAGGCCGGAGGATCCCGCGATCGTGCCGGCGGTCGCATCCAGTTCCGTCACGCCCTGCCCCTTCAGGTACGGGTCGCCGGGATGGCGGAAGGCCTCGAAAATCTGCGCCTGCGCAACGGCGCCCACGCCCAGGAAGATGCGCGCGAAGAACGCGCCCAGCGATGCGGTGAAGGCCATGATCATCATCATGACCGCGCCGAACATCGTCCATTGATAGGTGCTCGCGCGGTTGGTTTTCAGGCGGAACCACACCTCGCCCAGCAGCTTGCGGAAGCTGTAGGATTTTTTGGTGATGGCATCGGCCTCGAGCGCGGGGTGAGTCGCGGGAATCAGCGACACCTCGGCGAACATCGTCGCCATGGTGCGGATAAAGGCAGGGTAAAGGTGCGACATGCCTTCAAAACACATGCGGAATTGGGGCAGGAAGACGAAGGCGGCGGTCGATTTCGCCTTGATGCGGGGAGCGCGCATGTTGTTCATCGCATCGCGGATGCGACGGGCCAGATAAGGGTTGACCTTGAGCTCTTCTTCGGCCGGAATGCCTTGATTAAGCTTAGGTTTGACCATGCGTTTCATGCGTGATGCCCCGAGAAAATAGTTCCACACACCTAAATCAGGCTTATTCCTTCATTCTACGCCTTTTTCTTAAAACCGTCAAATTTACGGGCATTTATGCAAAATTTTACAGGTACATAAGTCCCTCAGGGGTTTTCCCCTGTTCCGGCGCCGCCCTGCCCCAAAAAGAAAACCGCCGGATCTTGCGACCCGGCGGTGATTTCTTTGG
The DNA here is from genome assembly GCA_965279315.1 of Alphaproteobacteria bacterium. Taxonomy (GTDB): domain Bacteria; phylum Pseudomonadota; class Alphaproteobacteria; order Micavibrionales; family UBA2020; genus JAPWJZ01. The sequence goes on from OZ257145.1 coordinate 114,516, forward strand.
CTGAAGCCAGGGCCTTAGGCCTTGTCGCCGCCGACTTTTTTGCCGCCGCCGCCGCCGCTCTTCATGTTGAAGTTGGGCTTCATCTGGCCGAGCAGCTGGGTACCGGCCAGCATCATGCCGTCGTTATGGTCGTCCATGCTATGGTCAGGCGAGCCGCCCATCCAGCGCATCAGGGCCGAGGGGAACATGTCCATCAGCTTGAACGAGGTGTTCGCAGCCGTGTACAGCGTGCCCAGATAGATGACCGAATATGCCACTTGGCCGAGGATCATCATGATCGGGTTACCGTTCGAGGCCAATACCGCCGCCGAGCCCTGAGAGAAGGTCGTGTGGAAGTAAACCGCGAAGGTGTTGAAGATCAGCATCCCCGCCACGAAGCCGAACACGACCAGAATCGGGCGCATCAGCACGTTCAGCCAGAGAATCCATGCCGTGCGCGCACCGCCCGCCAGGCCGTCGCCTTCGGATGTCAGGTGGGCAAGCGCCGCGATCGGAACCATCACCACAGCCTCGAACACGGAGGTCATCCAGGTCAGGACCGCGAAAGCCACGCGCAGGAACGGCAGGACCGGAAGGTAGAAGGCAATCATCACGCCCGCCACCATCATGGTCATCGCAATCGTCGCAAGGCCGTTCGCAAGGGCCGACACCGCAAGACCGCCACCGCCGGAGAACGTCGCGATCTCCGCGCTCGACAGGATCTGCAGCACGGTCAGGAGGACCATGATGGTCGTCGCCGTGCCGATGATCGAGTAGCCGGTATCAGCCAGCGACGCGAGCGGATAGGTGTTGGTTGCAGCAAGGTCGACCGCCTTGAAGAGGAACATGTCGCCCGCACGCGGCCAGATTTTCGAGATGATCCAGTCAGCGATGCTCAAGTCGCCGGTTGCGAGGTTTTTCAGGAACGAGATCATCGACCAGAAACCGCCGCCACCCGAAGACGGGTTCAGGTCCGAGGTACGCTGCGCGGTGCCGTAGTCGGTACGGCCAGCCGAGCCGGGGCGGGACGCATCTGCCCACCAGCGGTCATAGTCGGCCATGACGCCGACCACTTTTTCCTCGATATCGGGGTTTTTGCAGGCGCGGCCGAACAGTTTGCGGCCCGCGCATTTCATGGTGTTCCAGACGGACGACCAGAAGCCGCCTTTACCGGCGCCTTCCCACAGCGTGCCGGGTTCGACCGTCGCCGTCGGCTCGCGCGCCGATTGCAGCAGGCCGTTCAGCGACGCGATGTCCTGGTACCACATGCCCATGCCGGCCCAGCCGCGGGCCTTCATTTCGTTCATCATGTCGCCGCCGCGGATATAGCCCATCAGGTCGGCTTTCGCGGAACCTGCAGCGCCGTCGGGGGCCACGCCGCCGTCATAGACCTGATTGATCGCCTGCATCAGCGCATCCAGTTCCTGCTGGGGCTGTGCTGCGTTCGGGTCGTTGGCGGGGGTCGCCATCGCGGCGCAGTTGTTGTAGCCGCCAGTCATCAGGCCGACCGGGTTGTTGGGCGTGCCGGGGTTGCCGTAGCGGCGCGCCACGAAATCGCAGGCGAAGGTACGCGCGGTCTGGATGATCGGGCCGCCCGAGCCGGTGGCGCCGTTCAGCGAGGTTTCATTCAGCTGGTTCTGCAGCGCGCCCATCATCTTGTTGCGGAAGCCCGCAACGGCGGTCGCCATCGTGGCTTTGTAGTTGGTGTAGGTCGCGCGGTTCGCGTTGGCGGCGGCGGTCGACGCGGCGTCCATCGGGGTGGTGGTGGTGGCGTTGGCCAGCATCAGGTCAACGTCTTCCGTGCCTGCGTTCGCGCTGGTCCCGTAAGTGATCGTGCCGCAGACGTTGGGGTCGGTGTCGTTGGTGTAGCGGTTGGTGACCCAGCCGGTGCGGTTGGTCAGATCCTGTTTAATGCGGATGACCTGGCGCGGGTCCATGCCGCCGGTCGATTGCTGCAGGTAGGTGTTGAACGCGACCTGGCAGACCATCACCTTGTTGATGCCGGCGACGAGCGAGGTTGCGTTGGCGGCGGAGAAAGGCGACAGCAGCGACTGGTCGCCGACGACGCCGTTCACATAGGTGAGCCAGCCGGTGGAGCCGAAGTTGGAGCCCCATTCCGCCAGCTTCATCACGGCATACTGGCCGGAGGAGAAACCCTGGTTGCCGAGCGGGATCATGATGCCCAGCGCGAAGACGACGCGGATCGGGGTCCAGACCATGTTGTGGCGGCCGCCGCCGAAGAGGCCGGTTTTCGCCGAATCAACGACGATCGACAGCACCATCCAGAACAGCATCGCGCCTGCGACCAGCAGGACGCCCGAGTTGTAGACCTGCATCAGGCCCGCCAGCGCGTTTTGCAGCGCGCCGCCGTTGCCGGGGACGCCGGTTGCCGCCTGACGGAGAATTTTGTCGAGGACCATGAGCGCGTAGTCGGTCGAGATGCCCGAACCGTTGACGCGGGAATCGAACAGGCCTGCAGCGCCCGTGATGCCGGCGGTACCGCCGGAAATATCCGTCAGGCCGGTGCCGTAGGGGTCGCCGGGATGCGCAAAGATCTGCGCCTGCGCCACTTCGCCAAGGCCGAAGAAAATGCGCGCGAAGAACGTGCCGATGGCGGCCGCCAGCGTCACCATCATCATGATGATCCCGCCGAACATGCCGTACTGGAAGGTGGTGGCGCGCGTCGTGCGCAATGTGAACCATGCCTCGCCGAAGAGGTCGCGAATCTGCGTGTTGGGCACACCCTGCGCGCCGTAGTTCAGCGCCGGATGGTCATCGGGCAAAAGTTTTGCCTGCACGAACATGAGGGCAAGGACCCGCATGAACACCGGATAAATGTGGGAGAAACCCTGGAAGCACATCCGGAACTGCGGCATGAACATAAAGGCCGCGACATTTGTTCCCTTGATGCGGTTCGATTCTCTGGCGTCGCTCATGGTTAAAACCCCGACAAAAACAGACACACACACCTAAATCAGGCTTATTCTTTCATGATACGCCTTTTTCCTAAAACCGTCAAATTTACATGAATTTATGCAAAATTGTACGGGTGTAAAAAAGCCAAGCGGCACAAGGGGATCTGCGAAAAGAGAACCGCCGGACACCCTTTCGGCGCCGGCGGTTTGCAATTTATTTTCAGTCCATCCGGCTTTATGTCGCGCGCCGTAGCTGCGGTCAGGCTTTTCCGCCTGCGCCGCCCTTGCCCGACTGTCCGCCGGAGCCGGCACCCATGCCGAGTCCCCCGCCGCCTTTGCCGCCGGGAGCGCCCGGCGCGCCACCGCCGCCACCCACATCCGCAGCTTTCGTGCCGCCGGGGGTTGCATCGGGGTCGCCGGCTTTTTTGCCGCCGTACTGGAACTTGGGCGCCATGCCCTCCATCATCTTCGCAGCTGTCAGCATGTTGCCGTCGCTATGGTCGTCCATGCTGTGGTCAGGCGAGCCGCCCATCCAGCGCATCAACGCGTTCGGGATCACGTCCATCAGCTTGAAGGACGTGTTCGCCGCCGTATACAGCGTGCCCAGATAGATGATCGAATAGGTCACTTGCGCGATCATCGCGGTAAAGATGTTGTGGGTCGCAATCAGCGTCGACGCGCCCTGGCTGAAGGTGGTGTGGAAATAGGTCGCAAAGGCGTTGAAGATCAGCATGCCGCCCACGAAGCCGAACACGACCAGCACCGGGCGCATCAGCACGTTGAGCCACAGGATCCACGCGGTTCGCGCACCGCCGGCCAGGCCTTCGCCTTCGGTGCCAAGGTGCGTCAGCGCCGCGATCGGCACCATCAGCACCGCCTCGAACACCGACGTCATCCAGGTCAGCACCGCGAATGCGACGCGCAGGAACGGCAGCACGGGCAGGTAGAAGGCGATCATCACGCCCGCCACCAGCATTGTGGTGGAAATGGTCGACAGCACGTTCGCAACGGCGGACGCGGCGAAACCGATACCGCCCGACACCGTGAACAGCTTGCCCGCCGTCAGGATCTGGATGATCGTGAGACCCGACAGGATGCTGAGCGAGGTGTAGATGATGCGGTGGCCGGCATCCGTCAGCGTCGCCAGCGGATAGGTGTTGGTGGCCGCCGTATCGACGGCGCTGAAGATAAAGCTGTCGCTGGCGCGCGGCCAGATGCGTTCGGCAACCCAGTTCAGGATGCCGGAGCCGCCGCCGAAGGCGACCGATTTGATGAACGAGATCACGGTGCGCAGGCCGCCGCCCGACGATGACGGCGTCACGTCCTGCGTGCGTTGCGCGCCGCCCATGGTGCCGAGCGGGGTGTTGGCGGGTGCGCCGGGGCGCGACGCGCTTGCCCACCAGGCGTCATACTCGCCAAGGATGGATGCGGCTTTTTCCTCGATCTCGGGGCTCTTGCAGGGGCGGCCGACGATGCGGCGGCCTGCGCATTTCAGGTTGCTCCAGAAGCCGCCTTTCGTTGCGCCTTCCCACAGCGTGCCGGGCTCGACCGTTGCGGTCGGTTCGCGTGCGCCCGCCACTTGCGCGTTCAGCGCGGCGATTTTCTGGTACCACATGCCCATGCCGGCCCAGCCGCGACGCTGCATTTCCTTGATCATGCCGTTCGGGCCGGTGATGTAGGCCATCAGCGCGTCTTTCGCAAACGGGCCGCCGCCGCAGCCGGGGCTGGTGGGCGAAATGGGTGCGGAGCCGTCATATGTGCAGCGGATCGCGTCCATCATCATGCCGACCTGGCGCTGGGGGATAGAGGCGTCGGGGTCTGCCGCGGGCGCAACCGTGCCGCCGGGGCAGGCCGCATAGGGCGCGGACAGCAGGCCGACGGGGTTCGGCGTCGTGGTTTCCCAGCGGCGCGCAACGAAGGGGCAGGCCAGCTGGCGGGCGAGCGTGACAACCGTGCCGCCGCCGGTGCCGGAACCGGTGTCAGCCGCGATGTCCATGTTTTCCGTCAGCAGGGGCTGCAATGCGCCCATCATGCGCTGGCGGAAATCCGCAAGGCGGTCGGCGAATTCCTGGTCGTAGTTGGTGTACATCGTACGGTTCGCGGCGTTCGCGGCAAGCGCGGCCGAGGCCGGGTCCATCGGCGACGAAACGCCGGTGTTCGCCATCGCGGCGCCCACGTCCGAGTTCACGCCGTTGTCAAAGCCATAAGTGATCGTGCCGCAAATGTTGGCATCGGTGTTGTTCGTGTAGCGGTTCGCGACCCAGCCCACGCGGTTGGTCGTGTCCTGCTTCACGCGGATGACCTGCTGCGCATCGAGCCCGCCGGTGATGTTCTGCAGCGCCGAGTTGAACGCGATCTGGCAGACCATGACCTTGTTCACGCCCGCCGCGATCGAGGTCGCGTTGTGGACGGAGAACGGCGCCAGCAGGCTCTGGTCGCCGACCACGCCCGCGATATACTGCACCCAGCCCTTGGTGCCAAGGTTGGAGCCCCATTCGGCCAGCTTCATGACCATGTACTGGCCGGAGGAGAAACCCTGCGCGCCGAGCGGGAAAATGATGCCGAGCGCGAAAACCATGCGGATCGGGGCCCAGACCATGTTGTGGCGGCCGCCGCCCAGCTTGCCGGTGCGCGCGGTGGAAACCACGATCGACATGATCATCCAAAGGGTCACGACGCCCGCGATCAGCGTCATGCCGGTGTTATAAACGCGCATCAGGTCGACCAGCGCGTTTTGCAGCACGCCGCCGTTACCGACGGGCGCGGTCGCCGCCTGGCGCAGGATTTTGTCGAAAACCATCAGGGCGTAGTCGGTCGACACGCTCGCGTCGTTCACGCGGGTGTCGAACAGGCCGCCGGGCGCTGTAATCGTGCTGGTACCGCCCGTGATCGCCGTTTCGCCGGGGCCGCCGGAGCAGCCGCCATAGGGGTTGCAAGGGTGTTCCAGCACGCGCGGCAGGAACAGCTGCGCCTGCACGGCATTGCCGACCCCGAACACCACGCGCAGGAAGAACGAGCCGACCGCCAGCACCATCATCATGATCATCAGCACGACACCCGTGAACATCGACCACTGGTGCGCGCTGGAACGCGTGACGCGCAGCGTGAACCAAGCCGTGCCGAACAGGTCGAAAATATGGGTGTTGGGAATCTCTTTCGCGCCGTAATTCAGCGCGTTATGCGACGAGGGGATCAGCTTCGCTTCGGCAAAAACCTGCGCAAGGCAACGCATGAAGACGGGGAAAAGATGCGCAAACCCCGTAAAACACATGCGGAACTGCGGCATGAACAGAAACCTCGCGATGGAAGTTTTCTGACCAGAGTTGTAATCATCGGCATGGCTCATGGCTTTGCCCCGGCAAATATAGGATGAACCGCCTTATTCAGGCTTATTCATCCATGATACCCCTTTTTCTTAAAACCGTCAAAATTAAGGCATATTTATGCCAAATTTTAGGCAGCGGCGAAGAAGGGACTGATGGTGAATCATACCATTGATTGCATTAAGGAATATTTACTATTCCCATTTCAGCGCCGACATTAAATATGTAGGCCTGTAGGGATAGGTTTTGAGGAATTCCCCGGTGCCGTGCAGGCTCGGAACGCCCGTTCCGGAAACAGGGAAGGCGTCGCGGTGGATTCCCGAGGTGATCAGGATGGAATCGAGTCCCGCCCCCGTCGCCCCCTCGATATCCGTCTGCATCCCGTCGCCGATGCACAGGACGCGCTGCACCCCCATCCCCTGCAGGCAGAGGGTATAGACCCCGCGATGCGGCTTGCCGAAATAGGTGACCGCCCCGCCCGCCGCCGCATAGGTATCGGCGAAGGTGCCGGGGCAGATGACCAGCTTGTCCCCCACATGCACAATCCGGTCGGGATTCGCGCAGAGCATGGGGAGGCTGGATTTCAGGCAGGCGTCCAGCACCGGCTGGTACATTTCCGCCGTGTCGTCGAAATCGTTGACGCCGCTGTTGAGCACGAAATCGGCCTCCGACGGTTTGGCGACAATCTCGATATCGAGTCCTTCATAGAGGCTGCCGTCCTTGTCGCCGGGGCCCAGGTGGTAGCAGCGCCTGCCCCATTCCTTGAGGTATTTTTCTTTCAATGCCATCCATGTCGCCTCGCCGGACGTCATGATGCCGTCATAGAGTTCGGGCCCGATGCCCATTTCCGTCAGCTTGCCCGCCACGACATGCGCGCGGCGCGGCGCGTTCGACAGCATCCAGACGATGCGCCGCGCATCCTTCAGCGCGCGCAAGGTCTCGACCGTTTTCGCGTAAGGCTTCAGCCCGTCATGCACCACGCCCCACAGGTCGAGGATAAAGCCGTCGTAATTGTTCACGATTTCATACAGGCCGGGCAGCAGTTTCAGCCGGTCGTTCGCGGGCTTCACGATCATCATGCGGCGCCTCCGCCCGTGAATTGCGCGGGTTCGGGCTTGCCGAACAGGAATCCCTGCCCGTAATCGATGTCGAGGTCGAGGAGTTCGATCAATTGTTTTTCCGATTCTATTTTTTCGACGATCATGTCGATGCCGTTGGTGTCCAGTTCCGTCTTCATGCGTTTCAGGCGGCGCAGCCCGCCCTGGTCCTTCAATTCCTTCAGCAGCAGCCCTGCCTCCACCTTGATGAAGCGGATGCGGCGCGCCTCCAGCTGCGCGTAATCGAACGAAATGGATTTCACGAGATCCATCGAGAAACGGCAGCCAAGGCTGGAAAGCCCGCCCAAAACCGGCAACGCATCCGCGCTGATCGACGCCAAATCACGCTGGCCCAGTTCGAACACAAGGCGCGGCGCAAGGTCGCGGTTCTGCGCGATGAATTCCACAAGGTCGCCCATGAATTTCGGGTCGTTGAGGGTTAAACTGGTGATGTTGCAGAAATAGGCATGGCCGTCGTCCGATGTGTCGCGGATCATCTGCAGGCTGCGCAGCAGCAATAGGTTGTCGATGGAGGGCGCGAGGTCCTGCCGGATCGCGACCTCGATATACCGCTCCGCCGCCAGATACACTTGCGGCTTGATGCGGATGCGGGAGAACATTTCAAAAAACCGCATCTTGCGCTGCGGCAGGTTGACGATGGGCTGCATGAACAAATCAATCCTGTCCTGCTTCACCGCCGCGCGCACCAGCGTCAGCACCTGTTCGTCGGTCAGGTTTTTGACGATCGCATCGGGCGTCGCCTGCGGCAGCGATTGTTCCAGCGCGCCGATATCGAGCGGCGTTTCCTTGTCGCCCTCCTCCGTCCCGCCAAGGCGCGACAGCTGTTCGGCCAGCGACTTGATCATGCGCTGCTCGACCGCAAGGCCCTCGCTTGCCTGCATCCGGCCAAGGCCGCGCGCAACGGCGCCGGCATCGGCGAGGCTTTTCTTCAGCACCAGCAGGTCGTTGCGGTTGCGCGCCGTTTCGCGCACAAGGCGGTCGTAATCGCCGTTCATGCGCTGCATCTGCGCCGCAATCTCTTTTTCCCATTTGCGGCGCGACACCATTTCAACCGCCATCATGGCGGCAAGGCACAGCAGCGCGGCGAACAAAAACGCGATGCGGGCGGAGACGACGGAGCCGAGAAAAATCAGGAACGTCATCAGCCCGAGCGCAATCACGATATTGCGGAAGGTCAGGTGCGGCTGCAGGGCGGCAAAGCCGCCTTGCGGGCGCGGCAGCGTGCGGCGGGTGCCGAGGTCGACGACGTTATCTTCCTGATTTTCAGGCGTGGGCATCTATGCAGCCTTTGCGGCGCGCGCATCGATGCCGACCGCCTGCGAGATATGGGTGAAGCCGTCTTTTTGCAAAAGATCGACAAGTCCGTTCAGGATATCGGGCACCAGCTGCGGGCCTTCGTAAATCAGGCCCGTATAAACCTGAACCAGCGTCGCGCCTGCGCGGATTTTCGCATAGGCGTCGGCGGCGGAGGCGATGCCCCCTGCCCCGATGATCGGCAGCCGCCCGCCCGTCAGCTTATAAAAATCCGCGATGCGCTCGGTCGCAAGATCGCGCAGCAGTTGCCCGCTGAGACCGCCCTTTTCCTGCTTCAGCGCGGCATCCAGCTTGTCGGGGCGCGTGATGGTGGTATTGCCGACGATCAGGCCGTCGATGCTGTGTTTTTGCAGCAGCTCCGCAATCGCCGCGCGCTGTTCGGGCTCGAGGTCGGGCGCGACCTTCAGCACCAGCGGCGGACGCTTGGCGGCACCGTCACGCACCTTGACGAGGCCTGCCAGCAATTTGTCCAGCACCTCGCTGCCCTGCAGATCGCGCAGGCCGGCGGTATTGGGCGATGACACGTTGACGGTGATGTAATCGGCATATTCGGCCAGCTGTTCGATGCAGTGGCGGTAATCGCTATAGGGCGACGCGGCTTCCTTGTTGATGCCGATATTCACGCCCAGCACGCCCTGAATGCCCTTGAATTTCGACCTGTAGAACGCGACGTTCTGCCAGAAATTCGCCAGCCCCTTGCCGGGGAAACCCATGCGGTTGATGACGGACCTGTTCGCGGTGTCGCGGAAAATGCGCGGTTTCGGGTTGCCGTCCTGCGCAACCGGCGTGACCGTGCCGACCTCGACGAAACCGAAGCCCATATTGAACAGCGATGATATGACTTCCGCATCCTTGTCGAACCCGGCCGCCAGGCCCAGGGGATTGCGGAATTCGCGCCCCCACAGGTTCACGAACAGCGCGGGGTTATCGACCACCTGATGCGGGCCTGCGCCCGTCTTTAGAATGCGCAAGGTCAGCTGGTGCGCCTGTTCGGGATCGAGCTTCATCAGCAGCGGGCGGATGTATTTATATAAGTCCATCTTAAGCCTTCACCCCGTCGCGCACGAATTTCTGCACCCATTCCAGCTTGTTGGGCAGGGTGACGCAGCGCTCTTCGCGCGTATAAAGGTCCGCCATATGGGCGGGGAGTTCCGGCGTGATGCCGATCGCTTTCCTGACCGCATCGGGGAATTTCGACGGATGCGCGGTTGCGAGCGACACGACGACGCTGTCGGGATAGGCTTCGCGGTATTTCTGCGCGACCGCCAAACCGACTGCCGTATGCGGGTCGATGATATAGCCGTATTTTTCATGCGTATCGCGGATGGTTTTCAGCGTGTTCTCGTCGCTGACCGCGCCGCTGGCAAACAGTTCGCGCAGGTTTTTCATGCCGACTTCCTGGATGACGAAGGGCGCCGGCTTGCGGAAATGCGCCATCGTCTGGTCCACCGCCGCGCCCTGCCGGCCGAAGACGTCGAACAGCAGGCGTTCGAAATTGCTGGAGACCTGGATGTCCATGCTGGGGCTGAGGCTGGGCGCCGACGGTTCCATGTTCATGCGGCCGGTCGTAAAGAACCGGTGCAGGATATCGTTGCGGTTGGTGGCCGCGATCAGGCGTTCCACCGGCAGCCCCATCGACTGCGCGATATAACCGGCATAGATATTGCCGAAATTCCCGGTGGGCACGGAGAACACGGTCTTTTTCTTGGTCTGGTGGAACAGCCGCGCACCGGCGTAAACATAGTACACAACCTGCGCGAGGATGCGCGCCCAGTTGATCGAATTGACGGCGGAAAGGTGCATGTCGTTGCGGAAGGTCGCATCGTTGAACATCGCCTTTACCAGATCCTGACAATCGTCAAAGCTGCCTTCGATGGCGATATTGTGCACATTCGAATCCAGCACCGTCGTCATCTGGCGGCGCTGCACTTCGGATACGCGGCCCTTCGGGTGCAGCACAAAAATATCGACATTATGCTTGCCGCGGAACGCCTCGATCGCGGCAGAACCGGTATCGCCCGATGTCGCGGCGACGATGGTGGTGCGCAGGTTTTTCTGGGCGAGGATATGGCTGAACACCTGGCCCAGGAATTGCAGCGCGACATCCTTGAACGCCAGCGTCGGGCCGTGGAACAGTTCCAGCACATGCAGGTTGTCGTCGAGCCTGCGCAGCGGCGCGATTTCCTTGTTCGAAAAGGTTTTGTAAGACGCGCGCAGCAGCTCGATCAGTTTTTCCGACGGGATATCGGCCTGCACAAACGGCAGCATCACGCGCCATGCCACCTCCAGGTAATTCTGGCTGTTCATGTTGCCGATTTCCGCTTCCGACAGGTGCGGGCAGGATTCCGGCACGTAAAGCCCGCCATCCGATGCCAGCCCCGTCAGCGTCGCGCCGGAAAAACTCAGGCGCGGCGCCTTGCCGCGCGTGCTGATGTAGTTCAGCATGCGCCCTCATAGGCCTTTTCAAGATAGCGTTCGGTCACGTGTTTCTTGAAGAAGTGCGTCGACATTTTCTGCCCCGTCACCTTCTCCACCAGCTCCTGCGGCTTATACAGGCAGCCCTTCGACTGCACATTTTCGCGCAGCCAGCCGTTGAACGGCTTGAAGTCGCCGCCCTTCACGCCCTGCATGACATCCGGAATGTCTTTTTTCATCTTGTCCACGAATTGCGCCGCCGTGAATGCGCCCAGCGCATAGGCGGGGAAATACCCGAACGCGCCGAAATACCAGTGAATGTCCTGCAGGCAGCCGTTCTTGTCATTCGGCGGCGTCACGCCCAGCAAGGCCTTGAAGCCGTCATTCCATGCTTGCGGCAAATCCTTCACCTCCAGCTTGCCCTCCACCATCGCCTTTTCGAGGCGGTAGCGCATGATGACATGGGCGGGGTACGTCACCTCGTCGGCCTCGACGCGGATGAAACCGCGTTCCACCTTCGTCGCATGGCGATAGACGTTTTCGGGCGACCATGCGGGGCCGCTGCCGTTGAAGGCTTTCTGGATGATCGGCGTGAACCATTCCCAGTATTCGCGGCTGCGGGCGAGCTGCATGTCGAGCGACAGCGATTGCGATTCATGGATCGCCATGCCCATATTCTGGCTTGCGCCCACCGGCTGGTGCTGCCATTCGCGCGGCGTGAAGCGGTCGTAGAAACCATGCCCTGCCTCATGCGCCACGGCCTGCAGCGCATTGATGAAGCTGTCGGTGTTGTAGCGCGTGGTGATGCGCACATCGTCGCCGATGCCTGTGCTGAACGGATGCGTCGAGGTATCTAGGCGGCCCCAGCTGGATTCAAACCCCAAGGCTTCGCACAGCTGCTTGCCGAGTTTTTCCTGCACCTCTTGCGCAAACGGGCCGGGCAGCGGCAGCGGTTCTTTCTGTTTCTCCAATACCTGGTCGAGGAAGCCGGGGATGAACGCCGCGATATCGTCGAAAATCACATCGACATCTTTGGCCGTCATATGCGGCGCATAGGGGTCCATCAGCGCGTCATAGAGCGGCTTTTTCAGCTTCGCCGATTTCACCTGCGCCTGTTCGCGCACGATATCGAGCAAACGCGCGAGATCGTCTTGCACGATCCTGAAATCGCTCTCTGCGCGCGCCTTGCGCCAGATCACTTCGGTTTTCGTTTCCTGCCCCATCTTGCGCGACACAAGGTCGGCGGGCAGCGCGGTTGCATGCGTGTATTGCCACTGCATGATGTCGAGGTTCGCGCGTTCCCAATCGTTCAGGCTTTGCGTGTTCACGCCCGCCATCCAGTCGCCCAGCTGAGGGTCGGTCGCCATTTCATGGATCATCACGCCCAGCGTTTCAATCTGCTTCGCGCGCTGGTTGACGCCTTTTTCAGGCATCAGCACGGCCTTGTCCCAGTCCAGCACGCTGTCGATCTGGCGCAGCGTCATGATTTTTTCAAAACGTTCTTCGAGTTTTTTATACGCCTGCATGTGAAGGCTCCTGTTTTACGGCCGGCTGGCGGCTCGCCATGATATAGATCAGCAGCATGACGCAAGCCATGCTGAACCAGAAAATCGCGTAGTTTTTGTGGTCGTTCGGGATATCGACGCGCAGCGCGCCGCCCGCTGGATACACGCCCGCCGGTTCGGCCACGGCGTCCACCACATAGGCGGGCGCGGCTGCGTCCATCGCCTTGGCGTCCAGCCAGTACCACTGGTTTTTCGCCGGGTCATTCACGGGCGCGAACATGGTTTTTTTGGGCGCCTGCACGAACCCCTCGACCTGCACGATGCCTTCGGGGCGGTTGACGGTTTTATTGGTGTCGGAAATCCAGCCGCGGTTGACCAGCACCGTGCCGCCCGATGCGCGGCGGAACGGCACGACCATCTGGTACCCGACCGCGCCGTTTTGCACGCGGGGGCCAAGGTGGAATTCGCGGTCATAGAGAAACTGCCCCGCCAGCGTCACGCGGCGGTATTCCCATGCGGCGATATCGTCGATGCTTTCCGGTAGCGGCGCGGCTGCCGTCGCCATGCGGGTATCAAGCCGTTGCAAAAGCGCGGTTTTCCATTCCAGCCGTTGCAGCTGCCACACGCCCAGCCCCAGGTTCACCGCGACGATGGCAACCGTCAGCAGTGTCGGAAACAGGCGGGGCTGGAAGGATTTGGCGGTCGATTTGGCAGTCATGGTGGTCCGTTATTTTTAGGCTTGCTTATATTAATGTTGTTCTGCAAAAAGGTGGAGTCATCTTTAGTCCGGATATTTTACAGAAAAGGCCGCAGCATGGTATCCCGCCCGCTGACCAAAGGCGAAGCTGCATTGGCGAAAACCGTCTTCGGCGATTCCATCGATTATGCCACCGTCACGATCAACGACGGCAAGTTCGCAGGCTTCCATCCCGAAGGCACAGCGATGGCGCCGAACGGCAACCTGTATATGTATGGCTGCTATGTGGACGATTATTCACAGCTGGAAACCTATGGCCAGTCATTGTTCATCCACGAGATGACGCATGTTTGGCAGTACCAGAACAAGATCCTCGCGCCGATTGCCGAGGCCGTGAAGCTGAACCTGAAACACAAATTCAATTACCGCGCCGCGTATGATTACACGCTGGAGGCCGGCCGCGACCTGACCGACTACAACATGGAACAGCAGGCCAGCATCGTGCAGGACCATTTCGCCCTGAAAAACGAAGCCGGTTCGGAATACTGGAGCAACTGCCAGAACGTGGAAACCGGTGCAGCCCGCATGGCGCTCTACGATCAGGTGCTGGCGAAGTTTGATGCTGATCCGGCCTATGCGAAGCAGGCACAGTTTCCGACGGCGGGGTCGAAGAAGAAACCCAAGGCTCCCGTCTAAGTTGTCATCCCTGCGAAGGCAGGGATCTCCCGTGCGCAAGCACGGCTTTATAAAAGCAGGCGGTGCTTGCGAGATGCCAGCCTGCGCTGGCATGACAAATCAGCCCTTCCGGTGCCGCCATTCCAATAAAATGATGTAGGCCTTCACCACCGGCAGCAGCAGCGCCATCGCGCCCAGCATGACCGCGAGCCACAGCACGCCATGTACCCATAGCGGCGGGTGCACGAGGTTTTCGAACGCCCATGCCAGCGGGATGATGGTGATGCCGAAGAAGAAGATCAGGAAAACGCTCGCCCCGTCGCCGATGTCATGCGCGCCAAGATCCGCGCCGCAGTCGCCGCAGGTTTTGACGACCGTGATCGAGCGCGGCTGGAACAGCCGGCCTTTACGGCAGACGGGACAACGGGGTTTCAGACAGAAGCGCAGATCCTGAACTATGCTCAGGAGTTGCCCCACCAGTAAATCGCGACGAAGAGGAACAGCCATACAACGTCAACGAAATGCCAGTACCATGCGGCGGCTTCGAACCCGAAATGGCTTTTCGCGGTGAAATGCCCCTTCATGTTGCGGAACAGGCAGACCAGCAGGAAGACCGAGCCCACAAGGACGTGGAAGCCGTGGAAGCCCGTCGCCATATAGAAGGCGGAGGAATAGATGTTGCCGCCGTTTTCGATCGAGAAACGGAAGGTGGCATGCATGTATTCATAGGCCTGGAAGCAGGTGAAGAACGCGCCCAGCAGGACGGTGATCAGCAATGCCTTGGTCGCTTCCTGTTGCTTGCCTTCCAGAATCGCGTGGTGCGCCCAGGTGACGGTGCAGCCGGACAGCAGCAGGATCATGGTCATCAGGAAGGGGATGTCGAAGGCGTCGATCGGCACGATATTGGTCGGCGGCCAGACAAAGCCAATCGCCTCGGTCGGGCGCAGCGCGCCGTTGAAGAACGCCCAGAAGAAGGCGACGAAGAACATGACCTCGGACGAGATGAACAGCGCCATGCCGTAACGGAAGCCGATTTTGGCGATGGGGCTGTGTGCCTTTTCCACGACCGCTTCATGGATGACGTCTTTCCACCAGACCCAGAACACGGCGCCCAGCAGGATGAAGCCGAGGATGACGCCGTAGATGCCGGGCGTGATGCCCATGATGCTGACCTTGTGCATGTACAGCACCGCGAACGACGCGAGCAGCCCCGCCGTCATCGCGCCGACGAACGGCCACGGGCTGGGGTTGACGAGGTGGTACGGATGCGGCTTGCCGCCATTGAGGTCATATACCGGTTCATCGGACATGAGGGTGTTCCCTTTCGTTAGCCTTTGTCATTCACAAAATTGTCCATCGCCTTTTGCAGCTCCGCGCTGTCCTTGCGGTAAAAGGTGTAGGACAAGGTAATGGTGTCGATATTTTTCAGGTCGGGATCGTCGACGATCTTGGGGTCGACGTAAAACACGACCGGCATGGAAACTTTTTCGCCGGGCTGCAGCACCTGTTCGCCGAAGCAGAAGCATTGCGTCTTGAAGAAATACTGCCCCGCCTGCAGCGGGGTGACGTTATAGACCGCGGTGCCCGTCACGGGTTCGCCGGTGGGGTTTTCGGCCTTGAAGGACGCAAAACCGTCGGCGCCGATATTCAGCACGACAGGCCCCTGCTCCGCCTGGAAATCCCACGGCATGCCGGGCGCGGTGTCGGCATGGAAACGCACGGTGATTTTACGGTCGAGGGCGGCGTGTTTTTTCTTGGCGGCGGCCACTTCGGCCACCTGCGTCGTGCCGCCCCAGCCTGTCAGCTTGCAGGTGAGCTTGTACAGCGGGACGGAGGCGAAGGACAGCACGATCATGCCCAGCACGACGCCCATCGTGATCTTCATCACTTTTTTGTTTTTCTGTTCCAGCGTCGGTTCCATTGCGTCAACCGCCCTTCATGCGGATGAGCGACACCGCAAACACGGTCACGACAAACGCGATCACGGCCAGGAACACGGCGTAGTTTTTGGCTTTTTTGCGCTTATGGAGTTCCGATTTCGGCATGTTACACCTTGTCCAGCATCAGGACGGTGAACAGCGCGAACAGGTAGAAAATTGAATAGCCGAACATCAGGCGCGCAAAGCGGTAGCCTGTTTCGCGCAACACGCGGACCGAACTGACGATGAACATCAGGTGCAGCAGCGAGGCGATCACAAGGTAAATCACGCCCGCCATGCCCATGAAATAAGGGGCGAGGACGACGGGGATCATCAGGAGCGTGTAAAGCACCATCTGGCGCTTGGTCGATGCTTCGCCCGCCACAACAGGCATCATCGGCACGCCCGCTTTTTTATAGTCCTCGTTGCGGTAGAGGGCGAGCGCCCAGAAATGCGGCGGCGTCCACAGGAAGATGAGCGTGAACATGACGATCGATTCCAGCGACACGTTGCCCGTCACCGCCGCCCAGCCGATCATGGGCGGGAACGCGCCGGCCGCGCCGCCGATCACGATGTTCTGCGGCGTGATGCGTTTCAGCCAGACTGTATAGATGACGACGTAAAAGAACGATGCGAAGGCGAGCAGGCCCGCGGCCGCCCAGTTGACCGCAACGCCCATCAACCCGACGGACAAAAACGTCAGCACGCCGCCAAAAGCCAAAGCCTCCGCCGATTCAACGCGCCCCGTGACGATAGGGCGGTTTTTCGTGCGGGACATGATGGCGTCGATGTCCTGTTCGTACCACATGTTGATTGCGCCCGATGCGCCCGCGCCGACCGCGATGCAGAACACCGCGACCAGTTGCAGGAACGGGTGCAGGTGGCCGGGCGCAAGGACGATGCCCGCCACGCCCGAAAACACCACCAGAGTCATCACGCGCGGCTTCAAAAGCTCGATGAAATCGCGGATACGCGTTTCTTCGCGCGCGGTATCGGGCGCGGCGTCGAAGCTGTATGTCGCGAAATCGGTCATGCTTCCTTTCAGCCCTTCACAACGGGCTGGATTTCAAACTGGTGGAACGGGGGCGGGGACGGCAGGTGCCATTCCAGCGTGTTCGCGCCTTCGCCCCAGTAATTCGCCTCGACCTTGCGGCCGAAGAAAATCGTGTAGACGGCAATGCACATGAAGAAGATCGTCGCGCCGCCGGCGGTATACGCGCCGTAGGACGAAATGGTGTTCCAGCCCTCGAACGCATCCGGATAATCCGGGATACGGCGCGGCATGCCCTGCAATCCCAGGAAGTGCTGGGGGAAGAACAGCAGGTTGACGCCGATGAAGGTTGCATAGAAATGCAGCTGGCCCGCCCATTCGGGGTATTGGCGGCCCGACATCTTGCCGATCCAGTAATACCAGCCCGCGAAGATCGCGAACACCGCGCCCAGCGACAGCACGTAATGGAAATGCGCCACGACATAGTACGTGTCATGCAACGCCGTATCCATGCCCGCATTCGCCAGCACGACGCCGGTCACGCCGCCAAGGGTGAACAGGAAGATGAAGCCGATCGCCCAGAGCATCGGCGTCGTGAAGCGGATCGAGCCGCCCCACATCGTCGCGATCCACGAGAAGATCTTGATCCCCGTCGGCACCGCGATCACAAGCGTCGCGGCGGTGAAGTAAGCGCGGGTGTCGACGCTCATGCCGACGGTGTACATATGGTGCGCCCAGACGACGAAGCCGACGAAGCCGATCGCGACCATCGCATAGGCCATGCCCAGGTAACCGAAGATGGGCTTGCGCGAGAAGGTGGAGACGATCTGGCTGACGATGCCGAAGGCGGGCAGGATCATGATGTAGACTTCAGGGTGGCCGAAGAACCAGAACAGGTGCTGGAACAGGATCGGGTCGCCGCCGCCGTCAGGCTTGAAGAACGACGTGCCGAAGTTGCGGTCGGTCAGCAGCATGGTGATCGCGCCGCCCAGCACGGGCAGCGACAGGACCAGCAGGAAGGTCGTGACCAGCATCGCCCAGACGAACAGCGGCATGCGGTGCAGCGTCATGCCGGGTGCGCGCATGTTGAAGATCGTGGTGATGAAGTTCGCCGCGCCCAAAATCGAGCTTGCGCCCGCAAGGTGCAGCGCGAAGATCGCCATGTCGACCGATGCGTTCGGGTGCCCGACGATGGAGGACAGGGGCGGATAGATCGTCCAGCCGGTGCCGGCGCCGCCGCCGACGAAGGCGGAACCCAGCAGCAGCAGGAATGCCGGCACGATCAGCCAGAACGACACGTTGTTCAGGCGCGGGAACGCCATGTCGGGCGCGCCGATCATCAGCGGCAGGAACCAGTTGCCGAAACCGCCGATCAATGCGGGCATGACGACAAAGAAGACCATGATAAGGCCGTGCGCGGAAATCAGCACGTTCCACATCTGGCCGTCCGTCACGTATTGCAGGCCGGGATGCGCAAGTTCCGCGCGCATGACCATCGAGAAGCCGCCGCCGATCAAACCGGCGATTGCCGAGAAGATCAGGTACAGCGTGCCGATGTCCTTGTGGTTGGTCGAGCAGAACCAGCGCTTGAAGAACCCGGGCTTGTGGTCATGATGGTGGTCGTCATGGCCGTGCGCCCCGTGGGAATGGTCATGGCCGTGATGGTTGTCGTTATGCGTCTTGGCCATTATTTCGCTCCTGCTTTTTTCTTGCCGGCCGTATCTGCGGCCTTAGCGGCTTTTTCTTCTTCGGCTTTTTTATCTTCAATTGCTTTGTGCGCGTCTGCAGCGGCTTTTTCGTCCGCCGCCGCTTTTTCAGCCTTAATCTCTTCGGGCATCTTGCCGCCCTCTTGCGCGCGGATCCACTGCGCGAAGCGTTCTTTCGAAACGGCATTGATCTCGATCGGCATGAAGCCGTGGTTCGCGCCGCACAATTCGGAGCACTGGCCGTAATAGATGCCTTCGCGGTCGATGCGCACCCAGGTCTCGTTGGTGTGGCCGGGCACGGCGTCAAGCTTCACGCCGAAGGACGGCACAGCCCATGAATGCAGCACATCGGCCGCCGTGATCAGCAGGCGGATATTGGTGTCGATCGGCAGCACGACGGGATTGTCGGTCGCCAGCAGGCGCGGGCGCGGGTCGTTGTTCTTTTTCAGGTCCGCTTCGCTGACAAGGTTGGCGAGGAAGTTCACGCCGCCATGGTCGGGATATTCATAGCCCCAATACCATTGATAGCCCTTGATGTTCAGCGTCATGTCGGCGTCATGCGTGCGGTCGGCGGTGTAGAGCAATTTCATCGACGGCACGACCATCAGCACGAGGATCACGACGGGGATGACCGTCCAGACGATTTCCAGCATCGTGTTATGCGTGGTTTTCGACGGGTTCGGGTTCACGTGGCGGTTGTAGCGGATGACAACCCAGATGAGCAGCACAAGCACGAACAGCGTGGTGATCGAGATCAGCGGCACCAGCAGGTGGTTGTGGAATGCCTCCATCTGTTCCTTGACGGGCGATGCAGGCGTCTGGAAACCGAATTCCCAGTTCTTCGGCTGTCCGATGATCTGCAGGCCTTCCGCCGCGCCCGCGAATGCGGGGAATGCATGAAAGGCCAGCGCGAGAACGCCGGATAAAATTGCCAGAAGGCTCAGTCTTTTGAATGTCATTTTTTCTAGATCCGTCATGAGGGATAGGCCGGACTCGGCCATGTGACAGTTATATACCTGTCACATATGCTTGTGAAGCACCGCGCAACAAAATTTATATGCCATAATCCGGCAAGCGGCGATTGTTTTTGAAGGGTTTATTGGAGACGAAGTTGGTGCGGATGGCGAAGGTGTGGACGGGCGTTCAATTTTGGGAGGCTAGTTTTCATAGACCGCGTCCTGCCCCCGACGCCGTAACCCCGGCGAAGGCCGGGGTCCAAGCACTCTCAGGATAATTGGCAGCGACACCTCATAAGCCGCAACCTACCCCTGCGCGCGAAGCCCATACCGGCGAAAGCCGGTATCCAGTTTATAACCCGCTAACCTTTCATCCGTTTTTCAATGATTCCGCTATTCTTCGCAGCTCTGCAATTACTTCTTTGCTGCAATGGGATGGCGCGCCTTAGGGCGCGGTGCCGGGCGTTGCCTTCGGCTTTGCTTTGCGCGGCGGGTGCAGCCTTGCGGTGATGGCGTTCGCCACTGTCTCCTGCGTCGCCTTCGAAAGATCCTCTTCCGTTCCCTGCCAGTATGCAGGGCCGTTCACGATATGCGCGCGCACCTTGCCGGGGAATTCCTTGCCCAGCTGTCCGGATAAAAATTCCATCGATGTGTCCGTGCGCCCGAAGATCACGAAATCGACCGTCGCGCGCAGATGGTTGCGCAGCAGTTTTTCCATCTCCGCCTTCGCCGCCGGATAATCATGGAAACCGCCGTCGGAGATCACGACGAAATGCGACCGCTGCCCGTTCAGCTTGTTCACGGCGGCTGTCTTGATCATCTCCGTCACGGCAGGCGCGAAATCGCTGGAGGGGCCGCCCTTGAACAAATCCTTCCGCGTGTCGGGATCGAGGATATCGCCCCGCACCCATTCTGCGTCGCGCGCGCCCGCATAAAGGCACACCGGCGCACCCAGCACCGCCGCGCCATCCAGCGCGGCTGCGAAAGGTTTCGCCGTGATGCTGCCGGAGCGGTCGATGAAAACGGCGACAGAAGTATTTTTTACATTCACGCGCGCCGATTTTATGCGCGCCTGCACATCACTGGTGCGCGTGCGGAAGCGCGCCTTTTCGGCGGCGGCCTTCTTCGCTTCATCCTGTTCCAGTTTGCGCAAGATACGGTCGGCGGATTTGCCCAACTGCCGCTGGTCTTCGGCGGCGCGGTCGAAATGACGTTTCAGCGCCGCCGCATCATCGGCCAGTTCAGGCGCAAGAGCCTGCGCATCCGCCACCACGCGCGCGGATTTTTCGCTGCCTTCGGCGGCGGCGTCGAATTGCTGTTTCAGCCAGTGCAGCGCGTCAATCGTTTCGCGCGGCGCGGGTTTGCCGGGGTTCTGCATGGCATCCTGCCGTTATCCGTAAAATGATGGTTATTTTTAGGATGTGGGAGGCAGGGAGTCAAGGCGGACAAAATTGGCAGGAAACTACGCGCCAAAGATTTCGTCGTACCAATGTGCTTCTTTATCTTTGAACCAAGACTCGTTTTGAGGAATGCAGAGAGCAGCTAAGCCCTTGGCACTCGTGCCATAGCGTCTCGTTAATGCAATCAGATCCATCAACCCTGTTCTATCAAGGTTTTGCAATTTAACTTCCAGCCCTGCCGACTTGCCCAAAACACTTGGGAGGCCTACGACGCTTATTACCGCAGGGATAGATTCAAGCCATGTAAAAAAATGGTATTCATCTATGTAAGCAAAAAATACACGCGGTTCATCGAGGATAATAACCATTCCATCCGGAAACCACTTTTTAGTTTGATAGACGACAAGAAGATCAACTAAATCGCCGATAGTCTCAACAGCTGCCCATTCTTCAGGCATTGGAGATATAGATTCCCAGTTTGCGACTCGATCGAAAAAATCTTTTATCAGATCGGGACTCATATTCAAATCGTTTGCAAAATGCATATCCAACGTCAATTGCTGGTCAGTTCCACCGACCCTGCATGCATAGGAGACGCTATCCAGTATACCTTCAGCAATTTTTTCTCTGGTTTTTTTCAACTTATCCATCATCACGTAATTTGGAATTTACATGCCATGATGTCGCCCGCGGCACATGGCAAGCATAACACCTTGCATGCGATAAAGCTGAATAGATTTTCCCTGTATCTAGTCCTCTAATATAACTGCGGAATTTAACGCCGCTGTTCCATGTCAAGTTCGCGCATCAGGAAGTTAACCTCTTCCAGCTCGCGGTCCATCGCCCGCAGCGCGTGGTAATCCATCGGGTTCTGGCGCATCAGCCTTGCCCGTTCTATTTTCGCCTCCACGCAATACAACTTGAGAAGCTGCAGGTGAAAACCTGCAAGTGTCGCCACCGTCGCGCGTTCAAGGGCATGTTCGATCCCCAGCGCGGCGAGGAACGGGTTGGTCACCGTGTTCAGTGCCATTCATCCTGCCAAAATAATTCAAACAATAGGACGAGTTTAGCAGAACGGCATGGGGTGTCAAAATACCACCCTTAAGTGGCTGATTATGCTTGTTCGCAGACCTGCAGCAGAATCGCGCGGAGTTCGGCAATGCCGATATTCTTGTCGGAACTGGTGGGGAAAACTTTGCCATGCGCGGCGACGTGCTTCATCCGCAACTCTTCTTCGACGGTCGTGATGGTGGCGGCAAGCTCCGCCGCCTTCGGCTTGTCGGCCTTTGTCAGGATCACGACATAGCGCACGCCGGAGCGGTCGAGGATTTCCATGCTGTCGCGGTCGGCGGGCATGATGCCGTGGCGGGAATCCACCAGCAGGCAGACGCGGCGCAAGGAACGGCGTTCGCGTAAGTAATCATAGATGAGGCCGTTCCACGCCGCGATTTTTTCCTTCGACTCTTTCGCATAGCCATAGCCCGGCAGGTCGACGAGGCGGAATTTGCCGTCGATCTCGAACATGTTGATCTGCTGCGTGCGGCCCGGCGTTTTCGACGCGCGCGCCAGCGCCTTGCGCCCCGTGACCGCGTTGATGAGGCTGGATTTGCCGACGTTGGACCTTCCGGCGACAGCGATTTCCGGCATGCCGTCATCCGGCGGCATCGCCTGATGGTTGGCGACACCCGCCACGAATTTGCATTCGCGCTGGAACAGCCGCTGCCCCGCCTTCAACGATTCAGGGTCGAAGACGAAACCCTGGCTCATGATACCGGCAGCTTCGGTTTTTTCTTGCGGCGGTCGGCATGGCCGCGGATGAGCGAGGTGTTTTCGCCGCCCACTTTTTTCAGGATGTAATACTGCTGGAAGATCGACAGCACGTTCGACCATGTCCAGTAGATGATAAGGCCGACCGCAAACTGCGCCATCATCACGGTTGCGATGAAGGGGAACCAGGTCTGCAGCCTCTCCTGGGTCGCGTCCGCCATCGGGGGCGTGATGCGTTTTTGCAGGACCATGGTCAGGCAGAACAGCGCGGGCCACGCGCCGATCATCAGCGCGTGCGGCGGCGTCCACGGGATCAGGCCGAACAGGTTGAAGATGGATGTCGGGTCGGGCGCGGACAAATCGTGGATCCAGCCCCAGAACGGCGCATGACGCAGGTCGACCGAAATCAGGATGACCTTGTACAGCGCGAAGATGATCGGGATCTGCACGATGATCGGCCAGCAGCCCGAAAACGGGTTGGCGTTTTCGACGCGGTACAGTTCGTAAATCTCCGCCTGCAGCTTCACCTTGTCGTCTTTATATTTTTCCTGCAATTCCTTCAGGCGCGGCGCGATGACCTTCATCTTGGCCATCGACCGGAAGGATTTTGACGCGAGCGGGAACACGAACAGGCGCACGATCACGGTCATCAGCAGGATGCCGAGACCCACGCTGCCCGTCACCTTGAACAGGTAATGCAGGATGTAATAGAAGGGCTTGGTGATGATGTAATAGATGCCGAAATCGATGCCGAGTTCCAGCTTGTCGAATTTATACTTGTCTTGGTACGCGCGCATGATGTCGATGTTCTTCACGCCGGCGTATACATAGGTCGTTTCCGACGCATCGGTGCCGGGGGCGACGGTGAATTCATCGGTGCGGATATCGGCCTGGAAATGCTGCGGCAGTTTTTTGTCGAGGCCGCCGGTGCAATCATCCTTGCCCAGCTTGCAGACCGCGCGCGCCTTGAATTCAACGGTGGGTTCGGGCAGCAGCGCGACCATCCAGTATTTTTCGGTGATGCCGATCCAGCCCTTGGCCTTGTCGACCTGCAGCCAGTCGGCGCGGCTTTCGGCCACGTCCTTGTAGCCGGGGGCGTGTTCCTTGCCGTTCAGGTAGGCGATCGGGCCTTCATGCAGCGTGTAGAAACCCGTGAAATCGGGCGGCACGCCACGGCGCGCGACTGCATGATAGGCGCGCAGCTTCACGGCCGCCGCGCCGGTGTTGCGCACGGACTGCCTGATCGTGAACAGGAAATTTTCATCGATGCTGACGCTGCGCTCGAAATGCAGGCCTTCGCCGTTGTCCCAGGTCAGCGTCACGGGCGCGCCGCCGCTGGCAAGTTCGCGGGGGCTGCCGGGGGCAACCGACCAGACGGTCTGTTCGTCCGGCACTTTGGTCGCGCCGTCGGTCAGCCAGCCGCTGTCGATATAGGCGGGCTGCGACGCGTCGTCTTTTTTCAGCAGCGCCACATGGTCGGCCAGCGGGTTGGTCTTGCAGGTCTCGTCCACATGCACGCAATGGTCGTTCAGCGTCAGGTCGTCGATGCGGCCGCCCGTGGTGGGGAACGTGCCGGAGACGCGCGCGCCCTTGATCGGGATGCGGATGGCGTTGGCGGCGGACACGATCGCACCGTCGGGCGTTTCGCCGGTTGCGGCCGCCGTTGCGGGCTTCGCGGCGGCGGTCATCGTGTCGACGCTCTTTTCCTGCTGCGCCTTATCCTTGGCGATGGCGGCGAGTTTTTCCTGGCGCGGCATCTCGACAAAGAAATGGAAACCCAGAAGGATGAACAGCGAAATGACGACCGCCATCATCATGTTGGCGCGGTCGCGGGCTGCGTTCGGGTCGTTGGGTTGGAAAGCCATTTATATTGTCCTGTTGTCTTTGCCGGAATCGTCAGGGGGTTTTATCACAAGTACCTGCATGGGAACAGATTTTATCCGGTCTGGTTTCGGGCACGGGGTCATGCCCGCCCGCATTGCCGGGATGGCAGCGCAAAATCCGCTTCAACCCCAGCCAGCCGCCCGCCCCTGCCCCGTGCCTGCGGATCGCTTCGGCGGTGTAGTTGGAGCAGCTGGGATAAAACCGGCACTGTTTTCCCATAATGGTCGAGAAGGTGAACTGGTACAGGCGGATCAGCCCCAGCAGCGCGCGCGCAATGACCGTCGGCCGGTTCATTCCGCCACCTTCAGCGCGATCAGCCCCTTCTCGAAATCGGCCGTCATCAGGGCGAAGTCATGCGTGGTGGCGGCCGTCTTGCAGATGATCACAAGGTCGAAGCCCGACAGGGCGCGGGATTTCAAAAGAAGCCGCACCATTTCGCGGATGCGGCGCTTGGCGCGGTTGCGCACAACGGCGTTGCCCACCTTGCGGCTGGCGGTCAGGCCAAGGCGGAAGGTGGGGGAATCAGTCTTCAGTACCTGCAGGATAAAAGCGGAACCGGACCATCTTTTGCCGTTCCGCGCGATGCGCTGGAAATCCGGCGACGCCTTGATCATCGTCACGGCGGCGCACATGGGGCAAAATACCGGTTAGGCGGTCAGCTTTTTACGGCCTTTGGCACGGCGTGCAGCAACGACCTTCTGGCCGCTTTTGGTTGCCATACGGGCGCGATAGCCATGGCGGCGTTTGCGGACGAGTTTGCTGGGCTGGTAAGTACGTTTCACGGCAGAATCTCCATCATCTCTACATAAAATTCCAAGCTAGGTGTATATGCCCGATGGGGCGGCAATGTCAATCTCTTAAATCCTTATGTGAAAGTGTTAACGTGCATTTTACGTTATGGAATTAGAAATTGGCGCAAAAGTTGACAGAACTGGCGCAATACCCGATAAACAGGGTGATATGCGCCCGTAGCTCAACTGGATAGAGCGTTGCCCTCCGAAGGCGAAGGTTGGGGGTTCGAATCCCTCCGGGCGCGCCAAAGCTCAGCATCAGCCCGCTCGACCTTTACTGCTTAACCGTCGCCGCCACCGGCTGCACTTGCGTCTGCGGGGGCACGGGGCGGTTTTGCGAGAAAAGCCATTTCCACACGGCAGGCGGATAAAAATACGGCGAGTCACATTCATGCCCGACCTTGTCGAGCCCGCTAAAATAAGCGGTGCGGCCGCCCGATCCCTGGATGACCTGCGCCAGCGTGGCGACGGCGGAGACAGGCACGACCTTGTCGGCATTGCCGTGAATCATCCACAGCGGCGTTTTCGCCAGCACGCCGCCATCGGCGAAACTCCACTTGCCCGCAATCGCGACGCCGGCGGCGAACACGCCCTTGTAATGCGCCAGCGCGCCGAACACGCCGCCCGCGCCCTCGTCGCAGCCGATGATGTAGCGGCGCGTCTCGTCGATCGGGTACAGGTCGCTCAAGGAAGCCAGCACCATGATCGCATCGCGCAGCGATGTGCCGGCGGCGCCGGGGTTTTGCAGCTCCGCCGATTTGGGGAATTCCTGCCCGGTGTATTTCGCGGGCGCGTCCCAGATCTTGCCTTTGGGCGACAGCGGGATCATCAGGTATGACGGGAAGGTTTTCTGCACGGCGGCGCCGCGCAGCTGGATCGCCGCCTGGCTGACGCCGTCCTTGTCATGCAGGATCACGACGACCGGCAGCTTGCGGTCGTTCGCGTTGGGCGGCGCGTACCAGTAATAAAACACGGCGCGCTTGATGCCATCGTCGTCGATGACGAATTTTTTCTTCTTGAACAGCGCGGGCGTGGTGTACTGCCCCATCGGGAAATCGTTGCGCGGCAATTCGACCGACACTTGCCCGCTGATATTGGCGAGCACGTTGCCGTTGCCGCCGAACAGTTTGTGGCGCACTTGCGGGAACATCATCGCGACGCCGCAGCCAAGACCGAGGATCGTGAAGATCATGATCAGCTCGCCCTTTTTCTTGGCGGCCTGGATTTCTTCCTTGGTGACTTCGTTCTGGCCGCCGGGGCCGGGCGCGCCGGGCGTGCCCGGTTTCTTCGCGTCTTTTTTCTTCTTGGTGAAATATTCGAACATCGACTTGATCATCTGGGCGAATGTCGACAGGATTTCGCCCATGACGCGCAGGAGCTCAATCGTCATCTCGATCATTACTTCCCAAAGCATGGCCCAGGCGATCCTTGCGCGTTCGTTTCCAGCCTCGATTGTGAGTGATGGACGGGGGCTGTTACAAGGGGAAGATATATTCCCATATCGGGAATTCGCGGAAAATCAAAAGCCGGACCCGCTTTTATGCGGCGTCCGGCTTTGAATTGGGTATCAGATTAACCGTTAGTCCCGGTTACCAGTAACGGCTTCGCCGTGTTACCAGTGGCGGACGCGGCCGGTATCGACGTGGACGAAGTTCGAGGACGGGTAGTAACCGACGCCGCCCGAGTTCAGCTTGATCGCGGCCTGGCGGAGGTTTTTCAGCTGGGTACCGGGCAGCTTGATGTCGATTGCCTGGCCGGACATGTGCAGGCTGCGGGTGGCGACGCCGTGGCTGGCGACGCGCAGCCTGGCATTCGTCTTGGGCGAGCGGTAGCCGGAAAACACGTCGATCTGGGCGGTGTTGGCCAAACGGTGCTGCAGGACATACAGGATGTCCATCAGGCGCGGGTCGATGGGGAAACGCTCGCCGGTGCGGTGGTCGCGCATGACCGACTTGATTTCACCGAATGCGTCGGGCAGGTAGCGCCCGCCGTACCAGTATTCACCACGAAACTTTTCGCCGGTATGGATGTTTGTCAGACGCATCTCGCGACCAACGTTTTTAAGGGCGGGGCCGGTCGAGGCCAGCGACAGATCAGGCATCCAGCAGCCAAGGGCTGCGGCGGCAACGAGACCTGTTTTCAAAAATGTACGGCGGTCGGCTTCATAAGCATCGGCAGCGGAGCTGTTTTTCGCCATCAGCTCGGCGGGATCGATAAAACGGTTCATGAGTTTATCCCATGTATGGTTAATACTTTGCTTCTCTGGAGTAGAGAATACCAAATTAATTGGCGTTTCAAGTAAAAATCTCAAGTTATTACATAATATTAGAACGATTAACTCAGATTATGACTGAAAAAAGCAAGGATATTACTGCGATGCACAAAAGTATTTAGACAGCCGTTCAGTAAAGGGCGGCTCCACCAGAAAACGGTCAGATCAAGGCCGCTTGAAAAGGAGGGTTGCATGATGAGTACCGAACAGAAGATCCGCAGTTTTTTCGATGGCTACACAAAATCATTCAACGACGCGTTGCGCGACGGCGCGGCAGTCGATGCGAAAGCCGTGCGCGGTTCCTTCGCCGATTACTTCGTGGAATCGAGCCCCACCGGCGTGCAGGGCGGCAAAAACGGCCTGCTGTTCCGCTTCGTCATCCCGCGCG
The DNA here is from genome assembly GCA_965279315.1 of Alphaproteobacteria bacterium. Classification (GTDB taxonomy): domain Bacteria; phylum Pseudomonadota; class Alphaproteobacteria; order Micavibrionales; family UBA2020; genus JAPWJZ01. Next base: position 142,531 of record OZ257145.1, read on the forward strand.
GTTTCCGCCATTTCAAGCGTATCGGCACGACCGGCATCCGCCTTGCCGGCCTGAAGCTGACGCGTATCGACGATCATCATTACATGGCGCAGGCGCATTGGGATTCGTCGTACAAAAAAAGGAACGGCGACCGGCGCACGATCGGTTTTGACGTCGTCTATTTCCTCACGCTACATTCGGGCGCGCCCAAGATCTTTTCCTACATCACCGGCGACGAGAAACGCGTTTTGCGGGAGAACGGGATTGCCTGATTGAACCGTTAAGGCGTCGGTGGCAGATAGGGCGGTTTATTGAGCTTGGGGTTTTTGAGCGCGTCGAGCTCTTCGGTCAGCGCGGTCACCTTCGCCTGCAAATCGCGGATGGCGAACATCTCTTCTTTTACCTCTTCGAGAAGGGCGCGGTTGCCGCGGAAGCCCTCTTTCTTCGCGCCCTCGATGGCGGCGTCGATATCTGCGCCGTGGCGTTCGACCAGATAGCGCACGACCTGTTTCTTGTCACGGCTGGCGGCTTCGCGCAAGGCCCATTGCAGGTTTTTGGGCGGCGCGCCGATTGCCTCGACAAGCAGCGTATAGGCGCGCATCGCACCGTATTGCAGCGCGGTTTCGGCCATCCGTTCCGGGTTCTTGATTTTGTCGGTGCCTGTTTCGATCAGCCGTTCCACCAGCATCGCCTTGCGCCCGTCATCGATGCCGGAATGCAGGACAGTGTTGATGATATGCGACCAGCCGTCGGATTTGTTGAAATCGATGCCGGCATCGAGGAAATGCTCGAACGTTTCATACCGTTTGTCGTTGATCGCGTTGCGGAATTGTTTTTCAAGGAAGCTGTCGCGCGCGGCGCGGTCGTCGAACCCCCAGCGTGCCCAATCCTCGTCGCCGGCTTCTTTTGCAAAAAACTTTATCGTTTCCGGCTGCATCCGCCATGTGTCGTAGCGGTCATAGCCGCGCTTTTCCAGCTCGGCCAGTTGCTTGAAAATATTCTTGTCTTCATAGCCCAACCATTCGCGCAAACGCTCCACGTTGTTTTCGCGGGCGGCCTGGACGAATTCATAGGCGCTGCCGACATATCTCATGCGCTGGGGCTCCGCAGCACGGGCTTGTTGAGGGAGGAGTCCGGCTGCAGCTTCGCCAGTTTTTCCGTCAGTTCGCGCACGGTGTCCTGCAAGGATCCCACTTCGGCGGTCAGGGTTTCGACGGTGCGGGGCGCTGTTTTTTCAGGCAGCTGCTTTTTAAGGTCGGTCAGGAATTCAAACACCGGCGCGTTGCCGAGCGCCATTTCGGTCGAGATCGCCAGATCGATATCCGCAGCATAACGCGTCACAAGATGCAACGCGGTCGCTTCCGATTTGTACTTCGCGGCGGCGCGCAGGTATTGCTCGTTGTTCTTGTGCATGTCGAAGCCGATGACGGCGAACAGGTCGATGCCCGCGATGAAGTTCTTCTCGACCGCCGCGGTCACGGCTTGATCGGTGTCCTCCATCCGGTTGTGGCCACCCGCCAGTATTTTTTTCATGTAGCGCAGCTTGACGTCGTCGGGGAAGCTGCTGCTGATGGCGCGCTGCAAATACCAACCGCCGTTTTTTTCGTTGAAGTCGGTGCCGGTTTTTTCCAGCAGCACCTCGGTCACTTCCTGCCGGTTTTTACCCATCGCGCTGCTGAGCATGAGGTCCAGAATGCTCTGGCGGCCGCTGCCGTCCATGTGCCAGCGTTCGATGACGCCCGCATCCATTTTTTCGACAAGTAATGCAGCCATGCGCGGGGTGAGGTCTTTCATGTAGTCCGCCTTGATGAATTCGAGCACGAAATCGATGCTTTTTTTCTGCATCAGTTTTTCCATGCGCGGCAGGTCGTCGGTGGCGACGGTCTCGAGAAAGGCATTTGCTTTGGATTGGAAGATGCGTGACAGTTTCATGGCAAAACCATAGGGTCGGTTGGCGAAGGGAAGATGCCCTTGAGCGCCTGCCAAAAACTACTCCCGATAAGATGATTATGTCAACTTTAAAGCTGAAACGGCGTGTAGGGTTTTGCGTCGTTTTTCGGGGCTTGCACGGGGGTGTTTGGCGCGGTCACTTTCAGCACGAAATCACGCAGCAATTCCAATGCTTTAGGGCTGGCCGCATGTTCCTGCCCCGTGATAATTTCGGCCTCTGCCCTGAATTCCTGTTGTTTTAGAACGGTTTGGAACCACACAGCATGCGGCGCGCCGGAATAGTGCTGGTTCTCCAGCTCGCCCGCCACCAGCATGACCTGCGGTTTCGATTTGATCTCCGGCGACAGGTCGAGCGCGCCGCCGGAAATCGCGAACACGCCCGCAACTTCCGTCTCGCGGGAAAGACCTGTATAGACCGCCATCGTGCCGCCTTGCGAAAAGCCCGCGATGACGACGCGGGTTTCGGGGATGCCCGCATCCGCCGCGATTTTCGTGATGTAATCGTTCAGCTCCCGCGCCGTTGCAGGCGCGCGTTCCTGCGCAATGCGGCGCAATAAACCAACATCATCCTGCCGGTCGATCACATCGTGCAAGTCGAACCAGCTGTGATTGTTGAAACCCATTTGCACAGGCCCATCGGGGAAATGCAGTTTCGCCGCCGGCAGCATGGGGCCCAGAATATCGCCGATATACTGGCGCATCAGGTCGCCCGACGACCCATAGCCATGCATGAACACGACCAGCGTTTCCGGTTTTTTGCCGTTTTCGGGATCGCGGGAATAATCCTGAATCATCGAACGCCCGTCGCATAAGTTGCTGAAACAAGGCATTACTTTATAATATTATGATAATTAAGTCAAGCGCGGCGATATTATCCCTCACGCGGAACATTATCCCTCACGCGGAACGCGTTATCCAAGCGGCCGGGTATTGCCCATCTGCGCCTGCACCTTTTGCTGGATCGCCTGCGATTCCATGATCGCGCGGCGGAATTCGATGGGGGTCTCGATGGGCGGCAGCACAACCTCGCCCACGCCCATGCCGCGGATGACGACGTTGCCATAGCCGCACAAGCGGCCCAGCACGCCCTGACGCACCGACACACCCTCGATCCGGTCGATGTTCAACTCACCGACGTTGCGGGCGATCAGGCCTTTTTTATACACGAGGCGTTCCGACGTGACCGCGATTTCGGTCGTCGCCTTCACGATCATCATATGCGCAAAGAAATAAAGGCCGAGCAGGAACATGCCGAGGATACTGAAGCGGATCAGCGGGTGCAGCTTCCACAAGATCTTCAGGTAGCCGCCCTTTTGCGTGACGATCATGTTCCAGATGTGGTCGTATTGTTCCTTGGTCATGTCCGTGCCATAGCCGGCGCGGATTTCGGAATTGACGATCCACCAGATCGCGATATAGCCGATGCCGATGCCCAGCGCCAGGCCGAACAAAATCCAGCCGATGGCCTGCAGCGTGTACATCCAATGGAAGCGCGCCCCCATCAGGATCTCTTCTTTCGGGCCGAGTGACTGCTGGACGTAAAGCATTTAAATTCCTTACCGTTTCGACCCTATCTTACGGGAGCGCAGCTTAATCGCCAAGGCAAATGCCCAACATGCGGGCGGTATGCACCAGCGGGCCCTTCACATCGACCTGCTGGTAGGAGGCAATCGCCTCCTCGATCGGCACATCGATGACCTGGCGGTTCGACCAGGCGACCATTCTGTCAAATTTGCCTTCCGCGACCAGTTCGACCGCGCGCACGCCGAACGCGGCCGCCACAAGGCGGTCGGACGGGATGGGCGGTGCGCCGCGCTGCACATGGCCCAGCACGGTAACGCGGGTTTCAAAACCCGTCAGTTCCGCGATCTGTTCGCCGATGTGATAGCCGATGCCGCCAAAGCGTTTTTCGCCGCCCTTGTACTCCATCTGCTTCGCGCCGCCTTCGATCGTCTTCACGGCTTCGGAGACAACCACCAGCGCGAAGTTGCGCTGTTCGGTGTCGCGCACCCTGATGATTTTTTCGGCGACTTTTTTGATGTCGTAGGGAATTTCGGGGATCAGGATGACATCTGCGCCGCCCGCGATGCCGGTCGAGATTGCGATGTTGCCCGCGTCGCGGCCCATCACTTCCAATACCATCACGCGGTCATGCGACGCGGCGGTCGGCTGCAGGCGGTCGAGCGCTTCGGTCGCGACATACAGCGCGGTTTCGAAGCCGACGGAGGTTTCCGTCATGCCCACATCGTTGTCGATTGTTTTCGGCACGCAGACCAAACCGAATTTGCCGCGTTGCGCGAGGGTGCGCAGGATCGCCATCGACCCGTCGCCGCCGATGCCGATGACGGCTTCGAGGCCGAGCTGCTGGATGCCGTCGATGATTTCGCCGGTGCGGTCTTTTTCCGTGCCGTCGTTCATCGGGAATTTAAACGGGTTGCCCTTGTTCGTGGTGCCGAGGATCGTGCCGCCCTGGCGCATCACGGTCGTGTCGAACATCGCGCGGTTGAGGACGCGATAACGAAGCGGACGGTCGAGCAAGCCTGCCGTGCCATCCTCCAGCCCGATCACTTCCCAGCCTTTTTCCGCGGCCGCATGCACCGCCGCGCGGATAACCGCGTTGAGTCCTGCGCAATCCCCGCCCGAAGTCAGGATGCCGATGCGTTTCTTTCCCATATTATATTTCCCTTAACGATTATGCCGTATATTTATCAGAGCGCCCCGTTGAATCGAACGGCTTTTTTACAATCTTTGCCATTTGAGAGTCGGGCTTGGCGCATTGCAACAAATAAAGCTTAAAAAAACAAGGGTTTCCTGATAATATATTTGTGCCTTGAACCCGAGGCTTTATGCCTTGTGACAATAAGGCGGACGACAAAGGACTGTTACGGATCCGGTATGCTGCAAGAAGACGAAGAAGACATCCAGAAAATGATGCACGAGCTCAAGACCGAGCACCGTGACCTCGACATTATCCTCCAGCAGCTCAGCAACGCCACCCCCATCGATTTCCTGCGCCTGCAGCGCCTGAAAAAACGGAAACTGTTTTTGAAGGATTCGATCTCGAAGCTCGAGAGCATGCTGCTGCCGGACATTATCGCTTAATTTCCATAATTGGAAGTCACCGTCATGCCCGCCTTGCGCGGGCATCCGGAAGCGCGTCCGCGCGTCATGTGACTGCTTAAGTTGAGTTATTAAGACGGCTGGACAGCCTGCCAGACCGCCGCACTAGGGGGTGGTGACGCTTTGTGGACGATTCAACGCTCTGTCGGTGTCGCTATCAGCTTTCCACGATCCTGATCGAGCCATTAGCCTCAAACGTGTAATAGGGAATTGAAAGATTTTTCGGCGCAGGGCCGTTACGCACGCGACCTGATTTATCATAGCTAGAACTGCAGCAGGGACATAGCCAGCCTCCCCATCTGCCCCGCGAAAGGGTGTCATATTTAGTGCCCATAAGCTGACAAGCATGGCGCGTACAGACACCTTTAACCACCAGCCATTCTTCATGTCCTTTTTGCACACGCATTTCATCACTTTGCGGGTCGCGTAATTTGCGCCAGTCTTCTGCGCGCACTTCAGCAATATCTTCCTGAGTGCGGTGATAAATAACGTAAGGCATTGCCAGCCAAGTCCGCGCGACACGCTCACCTGGTTTTATTTTCTTCAGGTCCAGTTCTGCAACAGGTTTTCCCCACACATCCGCCGCCGTATTCATGCTGTCGATCATCACGAAACCGGACGCACCCACAGCGATGCCGCCCATGGCATAGGCCATGTAATTGAGGAAGCTGCGACGGCTGGGTTTTGGGAACACATTCATTGTTTCAGTCTATGCTATTGGCATTAATCAATTTAAAATATCGCACAATGTACCGCTAAAATAACACCCGGCACGCTTGACATAACAGCCCTCTCCGCTAGCCTGTTAGAGCGCATCACAACTTTTCCAATGAAGAATATGTGTTGCGCGGAAATCTTGAGGTTGAAAATGAGAATATTATTTTTGCTTTTGTTTCTCTTTGCCATGAGTTTCCCCGGCAAGGTTTTCGCGGATGAAATGGACGTGCGGAACGAGATCAACCTGGCGGTGCGCGATCTTTTTTCGCAAGGGAAATTCGCCGAGCTGGACAAGCTGGCGGCGTCCTACCTGCAAAACGGCAGCCGCACCGAAAGCGGGCTTTGGAAGACCACGCTGTTTTATCTGGGGCTGGCCAGCCTTGCCCCGTTCAATATGCCGCAGCCGGACTTGGAAAAATTTTTCGCGCTGAATGACGCATGGATCAAGTCAAACCCGTCATCCGCCGCCGCCTATATTTGCAAGGCGCAGGCCTTGGTGAATGCCGCATGGACAATCCGCGGCAATGGCAGCGCCGATTTCGTTTTGCCAAAGGCGCGCGCCGGATTTTTTGCCAAAATGCGCGAAGCCAGGGATGTGCTGGAGGGCACGAAAGCCATATCGGGCCAGGACCCCGAATGGTATGCGCTGATGGCCAGGATATCGAGGGACCTGAACGCCGACGAGAAAGCCTTCAACGCCATGATCGATGAGGGCCTTGCAAAATACCCTTATTACTACCCGATTTATTTCAACGCCGCGGAATACATGTTCCCCAAATGGCATGGCAGCACGCAGATGGTCGAGGATTTTGCGGATAAGGCCGTTGCGCTGACAAAAGAAAAAGAAGGCATGGGGATGTATGCGCGCATTTATTGGGTCGTGTCGCAATGGGGTTACGGCGCGGACCTTTTCAAAAAAACGAAAGTATCGTGGCCGAAAATGAAGGCCGGCATAAAGGATGTGCTGCAAAAATACCCGGACCAATGGAACATCAACAACTTCGCGTATTTTGCCTGCCTTGCCGAAGACAAGGAAATGACACAGGCAATGTTCAAGCTGCTGACCGCGCCGACGCGGGGCGTCTGGAGCGACGAAAGCTTTTTCAGCCATTGCCGGGATTCAGAACAGTGGGTCACCTACCCGTTGCCGTTGTGAATATGGAGATTCCATGGCGGGACGTGCCGCATGAAAAATCCGCATAAAATTAATTAATGAAATCAATTCACTAGTACTTGCGCGGGTAGCTGTGGCGCGCGGATATGTAAAACTTGACATAACCATCCATTCCGCTACCCTGCCCCCGTATTTAACAAGGGGTATTCCCATGCCGTTTTATCTCGGCGTTGCGCAGCGCGACCTGGTCGCTTCCATCCACGATAACCTTGCCCTGCTGGAAACCTATTCGGTGGGTTCGGCGGCGCAGGCGCAAATCGATGTGTTGCGCGCAGTCGATCCTGCGACGGGCAAATCGAAATTGGGCGCGATTGCATCGGCGCTGGATGATATGTCGCTGATCCATGCCGTGAAGAATTCCGGCGTGACGGATGTGTTCGGGCAACTGGGCGAAGTTTTGCAATTCCACGCGCAACAGAATACCGATGGCAAAGGCACGGCGCTGTGGCAGTCGCTGATGGGCTGGAACGGGCTCGGCGGCAGCATATCGCTGAGCTATAGCGACACCGTTGCGGAATGCGACAGCTGGCTGGCGGCGAACCGTGCAAAATTAATCCCGATGACGCAGGACAGCCTCGACAAAATCCACGCCATCGCCCATGCGACGTCGCAGAAGCAGGACGCGATCAACAACGCCATGGTCGTGATGACATCGATGGTATCCGTCAACCATGCGGGCGGCGATGTGGACGGCATGAAGCATTTGTTCCTCAATCTCGACCTGCATGAACGCCATATCGTGAACAAGACCTTTGCCGCGATCACGCAGGAAAACGCCGCGCCCATCCACGCGCCCGGCCCCTATGCGCTGTATGGCATCGTGATCGACGACATGACATCGGGGAAAATCGGCTGGAGCGACGAAAGCCTGCGCCCGCTGGTGGAGCGCACCGCCGCCGCATTAGAGCCCTTTTATTCCACCAGCGAAGTGCAGCGTTTCATCGTCGGCCGCATTACGCCGCCCGAGGCCGCCGAACAGCTGGAGGGGTTCCTGATTATTTCCACGCGCCGCGCGGGACAGGCAGTGGCGAATGCGCTGCCGGAATTCCGCGTGATCGACCGCGACGGCGTCACCATCCCCGCACAATCCACACCGCACCCGAAACCGGGCAGCCGCTTTTCAATTTAAGGAGAAAACAAAATGACCGCCAAGAAAATCGATATCGGATTCCAGCGCACGCTGGACACCATTTCCCTCAGCGACGCGTTCCGCCGCCATGCCGGCTATGGCGAACCGCAGCTGGTGAAGGAAATGGTCAAGGAAGCGCGCCGCTTTGCGGCACTTGCGACCTGGTATGATCCGGGCGAAAAATTCCGCCATGAAGACCTGAAGAAATCCTTCACCGCCATCGTCACGCGCATGGCCGATCTCGGCAAAAAACTGGGCGCGGATAATATCGTGCTGCCCGTCAGCGGCGATCCGCGCAGCTCCTTCGCGCAGTTTTTCGAGCAAAAAGTCCTGCCCGAATTGAAACTGCCCGTTGCCGTGGCGCTGCAGAAGGCGGAATATAAAACCGACCTGACGCGCCTTGGAAAAATCGACCATCGCATCAAGACCGCTATCGACAGGGGCGTGCGCGGCATGGCCGATATCGACAGCAAACTGAAATACAAATGGGACAGCAACCCCGGCCGTTAAGGAATTACCGCGTGCTCCGCATCCTCGCCCTTTCCTGCACTGTCGTGCTGCTGGCCGGTTGCAGTATGGACGCCATCGGGCCGGAGGCGGCGGTGCCATCTTTGCGCGGCGACACGTCGATGACCTATGTGTTCAAGGACGAGCCCAAGCTGCGCCCCCATACGCGCATCAGCGCCGCAATGCTGCGCGCGCATCAAACCTACCGCGCGGAAGGCGTGCTGATCATCGAAGGCAATTTGCCGGCGGGCGTGACGCTCGACATCGCCAACGGCAAGCTGGTGGTGACGGGCAATGTGGGCGATGACACGCGCATCACGGTGACGCAGCCCGTTGAAAGCTTCCCCGAATATCAGGACATCCCCTGCGACGGGCCCGCCACCACGACCGTCTGCCATGAAAAAGTCACCGTCACGCGCCGCCGTTTCAGCGGCGGCGACCCTGCGGTGGAGATCAAGGGCACTGCCGGCAGCAATTTGCGAATCTGGGCATCCGGTATGATCCGCGTAAACGGGCGCGAGACCCCCAATCCGAATATCATCCCCATCCTGAACCAGTAAAATCAAGCCCTTGCCCGAAACTGCGTGCGGTATTATGAAACCGTGTTATTATGTTCATATCGAGCATAACAGGGAGGTTTCGGATGAAAGCTGGCATGTTCCGCAAGATGGGTCTGGTTCTGGCTTTCGCAGCCGCATTGGCCGGTTGCGGCCAGGCGATCGGCCCCGGTGGCGACACCCCCGGCCTGCAAGGCACCACCACCCTGACGCAAGTTTTCAACGGCGGCCCGCAACAGCCCAGCACCACCATCCGCGCCGATGCCCTGAAAGCGAATGAAAGCTACAATGCCAAAGGCCAGCTGACCATCGAGGGCAGCGTGCCCGCAGGCGCGCATATCAACGTCGCCGACGGCAAGTTGGTGGTGACGGGCGATATCGGCAACGGCGCGCGCATCGACGTGTCGCAGCCCACCTCGTCGCATAGCGAAAGCTATGCGGGTTATTGCTACAGCTACAGTTTCCGCGGCAAATTCGAATACGGCTTCAGCGCGTTCTGTTCGCGCACCGTCGTTGATGGCCTCACCTATAACGACAGCGCGCCCGCCGTGACGGTGAAGGGTACGCTGGGCACAGATGTGCGCATTTCCACCCCCGGCAGCATCACCGTGAACGGGCGCGAGATCGCCAATTCGGGCCGCATCATGCCGGTCGCGGCCTTGAAACCGGGCGCATAAAAATTCTATTTTTTCAATTAGTTACCTAAAAATAACCGCTGGCATTATGGAATAATGGTACTATATCCGTAGCATGTATTTTGCCAAGGGGATGGCATGAAATCGGGCGTGTTACCGAAGATCGGGCTGGTTCTGGCCTTTGCGGCGGCGGCGAGCGGCTGCGTGCAGACCATCGGCCCTGCCGCGAGCAATCCCGACCTGCGCGGCACCACGACCCTCACCCATGTTTTCGCGGGCGGGCCAAAGCAGGCCAGCACTACTATCGATGCCGCCGCGCTGAAGCCGAGCAAAATCTATAACGGCGAAGGCCAGATCGTCATTCAGGGCAGCGTCCCTGCGGGCGCGACCATCAATGTCGAGTCCGGCAGGCTGATCGTGACGGGCGATGTTGCGGATGGCGCGAAGATCAACGTGACGCAGCCGACGCTGTCGCATACAGAAACCTATGCCGGGCATTGCTATACCCATACGCTGCGCGGCAGGTTCGAATACGCCTATAGCCTTCATTGCAAACAAACCGTCACCGACGGGCTGAAATACAATGACAGCAAACCTGCGGTCGAGATCAAGGGAACGATCGGCAGGGGCGTGCAGATTGCGGCACCCGGGCAGATCACCGTCAATGGCCGCAACGTCGAAAACCCCGGTCGCATCTTCCCCGCCGTGATGGCACCGGTCGGCTGAATATGCATTTGACATAATTCAACGGTTTCGGGTATAGTTACGGGATCATTCAGCCCATACGGAGGAACAGCCCATGCCGATCAACCCGAATGCCAAAGGCGAAATCAGCGGCGAATCCCTGTTCGGCGATGCAGGCAGCCCCGAAGCGCTTGCGATCATCTACGGCCCCCGCGCCGCGAAAGAACCACCGAAAGACCGTTTTGCGGGCCTGAAAAACCTCCTCGGCAAATTGAAAAAAGCCTTTACCGTCGAAGCGTCGAAAGACGGCGCAACCTGCGACAGCCCGCAAGGCGCCTGCCCCTTCAAGCCGCATTCCAATTTCAGGAACTGGCCGTACTGACCTCAATCTTTCTTTGAACCAAATCGCGCGACCGCCGTTGTTTAAACGGAGAAGCCGGCCATCGAGCCGGTCTTTCAAATGCGCCGGTTTCTCCGCATTCTTTTAAAAGGCGGGGCGCGATGGAAACCACACGACAAAAATTCTGGCAGGCCGCGGACCTTCTCTCCACCGGCGACGGGCCGTTGCAGATCCGCCTACGCTCGGCGGCTGAACACTTGCGCGGCGTGGACGCAGAAAAGCTGCCCGCCTACTTGCGCGCCGACTTCGAAAAAATCCTGACCCTGACCGAGGCCGATGCCGAACGCCTCACGCGCGACGAAGCCGAAGCGCTGGCATCATCGATCTTCCACATTTATGCGGAAGTGCATGAGGGGATGTGAAGCGGTAGCATTGTCACCGTCCACTCTTCTAAAGTATTTCAAATTTAGACTAATTGGCTCTTCTTTTTCCAAAAAATCTTAGCAGTAGAATATTGCACACTGTCGCCAAGATTGGTGCGGAGAAAAAAAATATAAGGCCGAGCACTTCAGGTCGCGAATGCTCCACGATCGACTTTGCAGTCGAACCCACAATTTCCTTACTTACTATTCCTCCTAAGATAATCGCCCAATACAGCACTACGGCACTTAACGCGCCAAGAGCCACAAGGCCGAAATTGTGGAGACATGTGAGGTATTTGGATGAGCCTGCGATGTAAAGAAAGCAAATCACTAAATTGATAAACGCAAAAAATACCACTGAAAATAATTCAAAAAATGAATCCACAACCGCGCTCCTCTTATATTAAAACACCCTGCGCCTGCAAAATCTCGCGCGCCAAGGGCACGGTGACGGGGCGTTTTCGGGAGAGGGATTGTTTGTCGATTTCGGCCGCAATATCGCGCAGCGCCTTGAAGCTGCGCTCGATGCGCTTCACGACGAATTCGATGACGTCGGCGGGCACGGAGAGCTGGCGGTCGGAAAATAATTTGGCCAGCACAATCGACATCAATTGTTCATCCGGTTCCGCGATCGCAACGGCGGGCGCGGCGAGAAGGCGCGATTTTAAATCGGGCAAGGTAAAATTCCAGCGCGCGGGCGGGTTTTCTGCTGTCAGCAGGATATGCGCCCCCTCTTCCTTCGCGCGGTTATAGGTGTGGAACAGCGCGGTTTCACCGTCGCCGTCGCCGATGAATTTTTCAACGTCGTCGATGATCGCGGCTTGCGGGAAATCGTTGATGCCGCGCAGGTCGTTGATGTTCTGCGGCGTCACGTCGAGCGCGTCGGTCTGTTTCTGCCACACGCGGGAGAGGTGCGTCTTGCCCGACGCGGCAGGGCCATAGATGACAAGCGCGGGCGCGTTCCAGCCGGGGTATTTGTCGAGCCACGCCACGGCATCGGCATTCGATTGCGACACCCACAAATCTTCACGCTCGAAGGCTGCGCGGTGGCCGAGGTCGAAGGGAAGCTGCTGCGGCTTCATGCCTGTCAGCGCGTCAGCGGCGCAAGGCGCAGGTCATAGACCGCGCGCCCGCCCATCTGCATCGCGGGCGGGTGCAGTTCAACGCCGCGCGCATACAGCGACTGCTTCACGGCCGCAAGCGGCGCGGAGGATGACAGCGTGAACGCGACGCTGTTTGAACTGAGCGATGAAATATCGACCTGCACCGGCGGGTTCATGCCCGCCAGGCGTTTTTGCATGTCCATCCAGCTGCGGCTGTCGCTGAACTGCATCGTGGCCTCGAGGCGCGTTGCGCCCCCGGCGGTGAGCGGGTTTACGGCATTCGGGTTCCAGGCTTCACCCGCGACATACCCGCCCTGGTCCGTCACCATCGACGGGCGGCCGCCGGCATAGGGCGCATCTTCGCCATGGCTGTCGATCACGACGGTCTCGCCGGGCGCGCGCGTTTGCGCGGTCAGCGCGCGGCTGATCGTTTCGGTCACCAAACCGGGGCGGCGCGGCTGGTACGGCGCCTGCAGGTAACCGATGGTTTCGGTGATGCCCTTGCGATAGGCTTCCGACGCGGTCATGTCGGCGGCATAGGGTTTCAGCGTGTCGCGGCGGCGCAGCTTGCCGTTGGTATAGGTATAAATTTCAATCGACAGCTCGGGGCCGGAACGGTTGGCAACCGCCAGCACGGCCTGTTCCGCATGGTAATTCGCGAGCAGCTTGTCGACCGCGCGGTAATCGCCCGACCAGACGCCGTTGCCGGGGCCCGCCGCGATATCGCTGATATCGCCCAGCGGCACAAAAAACTGGCGGCCATTCGCCGATGATTTCGGCAGCGCACCCTGCCACATCAGCAGCCACGGATTCTGTTCTTCCCAGAGCATCGTCTGGCCTGCCACGTCTTCAAAATAGGGCAGTATCAGCACGGTTTTCGCAATCGGCTCGAATTCCTGCGGCGGGGGCGTGTTGCTGCGGACGAGGCCGGGACGCGCTTTTTGGCCGTAAATATTTTCTTTCCAGTCGCCGCCGCGATTTTGCATCGCGGTCTGCGGGTCGGCGTCGATGTCTTCTGCGGCGACGGGCGGCAGGTTTTTCACGGCAGCGCCGGCCTCGACGTAATTCTCGGTCGTGTCGGACGGGCTTTCGGGATTGTCATTCGCGTATTGCTCGGCGGCGGGCTCTTCGGCGCGCACATGGATGTAATTGCGCACCGCGTCGCGGAAACGGATCGTGAAGGTGCCGACATAGCGGGTCGACGACATCTGTTCGTCCTGGATCTCGAAATCCTGCACCAGCATCTGGATGTCCGAATCCTTGGGCATCTTGAGCGCCTTGAACTCGGCGGGGCTCATGTTGCGCTCCGCCAGTTTCCTGAACGCCTCGATGCGGGAATCGTTGATGGCCTTTTCGCGGGCGATGACGGAATTTTCGGCTTCCTTGTCCACCACCACATCGGCAACGACAAGCGGGTTGGCAACCGCCGGCGCGGGGCCCGGCAGGTTCGGCGTCCATGTGTCGCCGTTTTTGGGCCCGATCTGGGCTGAAACAGGGGAAGTTATGGCGAACAGGCCAAGAGTTATCGAAAATAGGGCGGGTAAAATGAATTTAGGCATACATTTGGACATAATAGGGCGACCACGGCTTTGACAGATTCCATTGCCTGACACTACCCCCAGATGCCCCTAAAATCCAGATATTCCAGTCATATTTTGTTAAAATTCTCATGCTATTGTTGAGTAAGCGCAAGAAGGCCGTTATTCTTGCGGCAATAGGCGCATCGCGTGCGCTGTTTTTCTCAAATGGATGAGTGACTTCGATGGATATGGATATGGACAAAGAGACGGAAAAGGCATGGCACGGCTGGGTGGTCTTCACCAAGGGTGCAACCATTTCCGTCGTCATCGTGGCGGCGATCCTGTCGCTGATGGCGCTGTTTCTGACGCACTGAGGTTTCCGGTTCAGGAAATTTCGGATTCCGGGGGATAATTTTTGCGGATAACGTGGCGCGGCCTGCTGCTGGTATTGATGCTTCTCGCATTTGCGGGGGGCACAGCATTGGCGCAGGGAACGGCCGGTGCCTCCAACGGCATGTCCGGCACGCTCGGCGACAACGCGCCGCCAATACAGCCGCCGCCTGTCACCCCTGTCGCAAAACCTGTGACGCCCGTCGCCAGGCCCGTCGTGCCGGTGGCAAGGCCTGTCACGCCGGTTGTGCCCGTGCAGCAGCTTGAAACGCTGACGCCCGTCAACATCGCGCCGCCCCCTGCGTTCCGCCCGATCTTCCTGTCGTCGAAATCGTCGAGCTATGACATCGCGCCGTTTTCGAAAGTGTTCGAGGACGCATCGAAACAAATGTCCTTCGGCCAGATCATGGCGCAGTTCCGCGCAGGGCAAGGCGCCGCCGCCAGCGGCAACCCCGTTTACCTGGGCTACACCCAGCGCGGTTACTGGATCGTGTTCGGCGTCTATAATCGCAACCAGGCGAAGACGCAGTGGACGCTCAATTTCGGCACGCGCATGACCGGCACCATCGGCGTTGCCGACCGCATCGCCGTGTTCAGCGATGCCAGCCCCGACCACCCGCTGATGATCGACGGCCGCCTTGCGCCCTATAAACAGCAGGTCAAGGGGCAGGAACGCAACGCCGTCCCGTTTAATTTCGAGCCCAACCAGGGCCGCATCATCGGCGTCTATGTCGAGCCCGCCGCGGGCGTGCCGCTGGCGCTTGACCTGCACCTGGAAGAGCCCACCGTTTTTACCGCCGCGCATGACCAGTACAGCCTGCAATCGAACGTCGTGCGCGCAGGCGCCGCCGCCGTCTGCATGCTGTTCCTTGTCTTCTGGTTCAAATACCGCCAGGCCGCGCCCGCCTGCCTGCTGGCCTATGCGGTGGCGCAGTATTTCATTTTCATGACGTCGGACGAAATCGTGCCGCGCGGCAACAACACCGCCGCGCAATACATGGAACTGCTCCATGCGGGCGCCGCAATCGCCGCGCTGCTGCTCAGCCGCCTTGTGCTGTTCGGCCGCGAAAAGAAAAACAAGCAGCGCAGCATCCTGACCGCGACGGCCATCGCCATCGCCGTGCTGGCGGTTGCCGGCAGCATGGTCGACGCGTTGTCGGGGCCGATCAACACCGTGCTGATCCGCCTGCTGCCCGTCGCCGTGCCCGCGCTGATCGTGGTGCTGGGCGGCATCAGCGTCATCAAGGCGGAACGCGTGCAGGGCATCGCCTACACATTTGCCTGGGCCGTGCTGCTGGGCGGCGCGGTCATGACCGAAGCGGCGTCATCGGGCATGTCCGCCTACAGCGTCAGCGGCATCAATTTCTACTGGATGTGCTTTATCCTGCATCTCAGCCTGCTTTCATTTTCCGCCCTGCGCAACCTGACCATCACCGAGGCCATGCATATCCATGACATGACCGAGGCCAAGCGCCGCCGCGAGGAAGACATGGAGATGCGCAAGACGAAAGAGCTTGCCGACCAGACCCGGATGCTGGGCGTCCTGCAGCGTGAAAAAGAGCTGATGGCCGACCTGCGCAACCGCGAGCAGGAGCGCATCCAGGCCATGCGCCGCGCCAAGGAAGCCGCCGACAGCGCGAACAAGGCGAAGTCCGACTTCCTCGCCGTCATCTCCCACGAGATCCGCACGCCGATGACGGGCGTGATGGGCATGATCCGCCTGCTGCTGGACACGCCGCTCAGCGACAAGCAGAAAGAATACGCGAAAACCATCCAGTATTCCGGCGACGCGCTGCTGACGCTGCTGAACGACATCCTTGACCTGTCCAAGGTCGAGGAAGGCAAGATGACGATCGAGACGATCGATTTCGACCTCAACAAGCTCGCCGAATCCGTCGTGCTGCTGATGTCGGGCCGCGCGGAGGAGAAAAAGATCTACCTGAAGGCCGAGATCGACCCCGAATGCCCGACCGCGCTGAAGGGCGACCCGACGCGCCTGCGCCAGATCATGCTGAACCTGATTTCCAACGCGATCAAGTTCACCGACAAGGGCGGCGTCACGCTCATCATCAAGGCGCATGACAAGACCGCGAAAAAGCCGCGCATCTATTTCGGCGTGAAGGACAGCGGCATCGGCATCACCGAAGACGTGCAGAAAAAACTGTTCCAGCCCTACCAGCAGGCCGACAGCACGACCGCCCGCAAATTCGGCGGCACCGGCCTTGGCCTGTCGATCTGCAAACGCCTGGTCGAGGCGATGGGATCGTCGGTGCAGATCGCGTCGAAAATGGGCGAAGGCACGGTATTCTACTTCATCCTGTCGATGGAATACGGCGTGGGCGAAGCGCAGCTGGCGGCCGAAGCCGCCGCGCAGGGCGTGATCCCGCTCAAACTGCTGGTCGTTGACGACAACATCATCAACCAGCGCGTGGTGGCAGGGTTGCTGGAAAAAGACGGCCACAAGATCGTGACGGTCGGCGGCGCCGAGGCCGCGATGGCGGAGCTGAAAAACATCGCCTTCGACGTCATCCTGATGGACATGGAAATGCCGCAGATCGACGGCGTGATGGCAACGCAGATGATCCGCCGCCTGCCCGACCCCGCAAAATCGAAAACCACGATCATCGCCATGACCGGCAACGTCGGCAAGGAAGACGTCCAGCGTTGCCGCGACGCGGGCATGGATGATTATATCAGCAAGCCCGTGAACCCTGAAAATCTGCGCAAGCTGCTGATCCAGTACGGCAAGAAAAAATATCCCGACCAGCAGCCCGTTGTGCCCAAACCGCAGGGCGTTTCCGCCGTGATGTCCGCGCCGCCCCCTGCCCCCGCCGCGCCCACGCTGGCAAAGCCTGCGGACAAGCCCGCAACGCCTGTTGCCGCTGCGCCCGTTGCATCCGCCGCCGCAAACCCCATTCCTGAAAACCCCGCAGCGCCTGCCGCACCCGCCGCGCCGCCCGTCAACATGGCGATCTTCGAGCAGCAGAAACTGTTCTCGACCGACGTGCTGGGCGGGCTCAAGGGCAGCCTCGGCAAGGACCAGATGGACGAGATGATGCAGGGCCTCTACGAAAAAACCGAAGAGCTGATCGGCACCGCCGAAAAAGGCATCGAAGCGAAAGACCTGAAGGCGCTGCAGGGCGCAGGGCATGACATCAAGGGCATGACCTCCAACTTCGGCCTGACCGCAATCAGTGATTTGGGCGCACGTCTGGAGCGTCAGGCGAAGGAAAACTTCGCCATCGACATCCTCGCCGATATCGTGAAAAAAATGCGCCCCACCTATTACGACACGCGCTCCATCGTCGAAAAGTGGATGAAGGTTTAATAACGCATGTCACCCCGGCGAAAGCCGGGGCCCACGGACAGCGGCGCGTACCACCCCAAACACATTGAACAAGTTATAGCCGCAGGTGCATTGTCCGTGGATTCCGGCCTTCGCCGGAATGACAATGTTATTTGACGCGCAAGGGAACCCCGCCACGGGGCAGCGCGGCGGGGTTTCATTGCGCAACTGTTGTTACGCGCTGACCGCAACCGTCGATGCGCCCGTATTCTTCGCCGTCAGGCTGGCATAGATGTCGGAGGCCTGTTTCAGCAGGTTGAGCAGCTGCGCATCTTCATCAGAGGATGACGATGCCGTCTGTTTTTCCAGCCCGGCTGCGAATTCATCCTCGCTCAATGAACCGTCGCCATTCGCGTCCAGTTCGGCAAAGATGTCGGATGCCGACGCGCCGTCAGATGATGGCGGCGGGCCCGCGGGTGGCCCACCGGGAGGCGGGCCCTTCGGCGCGGCGGCGGCGAATTCGTCTTCGCTCAAGGATCCGTCGCCATTCGCATCGGAATTGGCGAACAGTTCCTGCGCGTCCAGCAGCGCGGATTTCGTTTCACTGCCGATTTTTGAAAAGGCGGTCGTGAACTCGTCCTTCGACACGCTGCCATTGCCGTCGGTATCCAGTTTTGCGAACAGCTCCGACGGATCGGAGCCGCGTGGGCCGCCGCCGCCCTGTGTGCCTTGCGCGCCTGCCGCCGTGAATTCATCAAGGCTCAGCGCGTTGTCGCCGTCGCTGTCCGCCTCCTTGAACCGCTGCTGCAGCATCTGGATGAGGGAAGATGATCCGCCCCCTGTCCCTGATATGCTTGTCATGGTTTTCTCCTGATAAAGTTAACGATGTATTACCAGGGCCCGACAACCCTTCATGGCTGTAACGGGGGATAACGGTGTTCACTTACGCGCGCACAAGAAAAAACCCGCCGGCTTATCGCGCGGCGGGTTTTTATCTTGGTTACTTCTAAAGCTTAGACCAGTTCGGTCTCTGCGAAGAAGAAGTTGATTTCGCGTTTTGCGTTGTCGAGGCTGTCGGAGCCGTGCACCGAGTTCGCTTCGATCGATTCAGCGAATTCCTTGCGGATCGTGCCGGCATCGGCGTTGGCGGGGTTGGTCGCGCCCATGATCTTGCGGTTGGCGGCGACGGCGTCGGGGCCTTCCAGCACTTGCACGACGACGGGGCCGGACACCATGAATTTCACGAGGTCGGCGAAGAAGGGGCGTTCCTTGTGCACTTCATAGAATTTTTCCGCTTGCGCTTGCGTCAGCTGCAGGCGTTTCTGGCCGACGATTTTCAGGCCGCCGTCTTCGAATTTCGTGTTGATTTTGCCGGTCAGGTTACGGCGCGTCGCGTCCGGCTTGATGATCGACAGTGTACGTTCCTTGGCTGCGCCCATTTTTAAATTCCCTCTATGTGAAGCGTTCTGGTTAACAGGGCTTCTATATATGGGTTTTTGAACGGAAATGCAATTGTTTGTAAGGTATTGATCTAAAACAACTATGTCACCCCGGCGTATGCCGGGGTCCACGGACAGTGCCTTATCCGCAAAATAGCTGGTGAACTGTTTAGCAGTGAGACAACGCAAAACGGCTGTCCTTGGATCCCGGCTTTCGCCGGGATGACACAGCTTTTTAGCTCGCCAGCGCCGCTTCAATCGCGCCGACAGCGTCATTCGCAAGCTTGCCTTCGGGGCCGCCGGCTTGCGCCATGTCGGGGCGGCCGCCGCCGCCTTTGCCGCCCATTTTTTCGGCACCGATTTTGACGAGCTTCACGGCATCGTGTTTCGCGGTGAGGTCTTTCGTGACTGCAACGACAAGCGACGCCTTGCCCGTTTCATCGATGGAGACAAGCGCAACAACGCCGGAGCCGAGCTTCGCGGTCAGTTCATCGGCGAGCGGTTTCAACTCGTTCGCCGGCACGCCTTCCAGCACGCGGGAAGTGAAATTCACGCCCGCAATCACTTTCGCTTCCGGCGCAGACGATCCGCCGCCGCCAGCCGCGAGTTTACGGCGCAGGTCGGAGACTTCTTTTTCCAGTTTCTTCTTGTCGTTCGCGAGCGATTCAACGCGCGCCACCACATCGGCGGGCGAGGTTTTTAACAGGTTCGCAACCGCATATAAACGGTTTTCCTGTTCGCCGAGGTATTTGAGCGCCCCTTCGCCCGTCACGCCTTCGACGCGGCGCACGCCGGATGCGAGCGCGCTTTCGCCGACAATCTTGAACAGCCCGATATCGCCCGTGCGGCGCACATGGGTGCCGCCGCAGAGTTCCATGGAATAGGTGCGTTTGGGGTCGTCGATATCCGCGCCGCCCATGGCGAGCACGCGGACTTCGTCATCGTATTTTTCGCCGAACATCGCCATCGCGCCGAGCGCGCGGGCGTCATCGACCGGCATCAGGCGCGTGGTGACATCAGAGTTCATGCGGATGCGGTCATTCACTTCGCGTTCCACCGTCGCAATCTGTTCTTCGGTCAGCGCGACCGGCTGGCTGACGTCAAAGCGCAGGCGGTTATCATCGACCATCGAACCTTTTTGGCTGACATGCTTGCCGATGTTGCGGCGGAGCGCGGCATGCAGCAGGTGGGTCGCGGAATGGTTGGCGCGGATCGCGTTGCGGCGGCGCGCATCAATCGTCAGTTCAACGGCGTCGAGCGTATTGACGCTGCCCTTCACGACCTTGCCGTGATGGATGAAAACGCCGCCCGCTTTTTTGTTGGTGTCGGTGATTTCCACCTCGCCGCCCTTCGCGGTCGCGATGCGGCCACGGTCGCCGACCTGCCCGCCGCTTTCGCCATAGAACGGCGTCTGGTTGACGACGATGGAAACATCATCGCCCTGTTTTGCGGATTGCACGATCTTGCCGCCCGATACCAGCGCGACAACCTGCGCTTCCGCTTTTTCAAGGTCATAGCCGAGGAATTCGGTCGCGCCCGATTTTTCCTTGATCTCGAACCAGACTTTTTCGTCGGCGGCTTCGCCGGAACCCTGCCACGATTTGCGCGCGGCTTCTTTCTGCTTGTCCATCGCCGCTGTAAAACCGGCGGTATCCACTTCGCGGCCTTCGTCGCGTTTCAGCACGTCCTGCGTCAGATCGAGCGGGAAGCCGTAAGTGTCATAGAGCTTGAACGCCACATCGCCCGGCAGCTTGTCGGATTTGCCCAGTTTGGATGTTTCCTTGCCCAGCAGGTCGAGGCCATTGGCGAGGGTTTTCTTGAAACGCGTCTCTTCGAGTTTCAGGGTTTCGGAGATCAGCGTTTCCGCTTCCTTCAATTCCGGATATGCCTCGCCCATTTTCGCAATCAGCGTCGGCAGCAGGCGGTACATCAACGGCTCTTCCGAGCCAAGGATATGCGCGTAACGCATGCCACGGCGCATGATACGGCGCAGCACGTAACCGCGGCCTTCATTGCCCGGCAACACGCCGTCGGCAATCAGGAATGCGGAGGCGCGCAGGTGATCGGCCAGCACGCGGTGCGCGGCCTTGTTGTCGCCATCGGGATTCGTATTGGTGAGATGCCCCACTTGTTCAATAATCGAGCGCAGCAGGTCGATGCTGAACACGTCGTGCTTGCCCTGCAAAACCGTCGCCATGCGCTCCAGCCCCATGCCGGTATCGATGGAGGGTTTGGGCAGTTTGGTGCGCGTGCCGTCGGGCAGCGATTCAAACTGCATAAAGACGTTGTTCCAGATCTCCACGTAACGGTCGCCGTCCTGATCGGGCGAGCCGGGCGGGCCGCCTGCGATCTTGTCGCCGTGGTCAAAGAAAATTTCCGAGCACGGGCCGCAGGGGCCGGTATCGCCCATCATCCAGAAGTTATCCATGGTGGGGATGCGGATGATTTTATCGTCGCCGAAGCCGGTGACTTTCTTCCAGATCGCGGCCGCTTCATCATCATCGTGATAGACGGTAACGCAGAGGCGTTTCGCATCCAAACCGTAATCCTTGGTCAGCAATTCCCATGCGAAGGGGATGGCATCCGACTTGAAATAATCGCCGAAGGAAAAGTTGCCGAGCATTTCAAAGAAGGTCAGGTGGCGCGCGGTGTAGCCGACGTTTTCAAGGTCGTTATGCTTGCCGCCCGCGCGCACGCATTTCTGCGCGGTGGTCGCGCGGGTATAGCTGCGTTTTTCCTGTCCCGTGAAAACGTTCTTGAACTGCACCATGCCGGAATTGGCGAACATCAGCGTGGGATCGTTCTGCGGCACCAGCGGCGACGAGCGCACGATTTCGTGGCCGTTCCTCTTGAAGAATTCAAGGAATGTCTTGCGGATTTCGGCGACGCTTGTCATGGTGACCTCTGGTAAAAACCGTTCAAATCAAACACATCGTTATACAATGACAGTCATTAACAAAGCAATTATCTCGGAAAATTCCAATGTTTCCGAGGATTTAATCACCCTCGCCCACCGACTCGCCGATGCCAGCGGGGAGGTCATCCGCAAATACTTCCGCACCGGTTTTCATATCGAGGGCAAGCAGGACCAGAGCCCCGTGACGATCGCGGACAAAGAAGCGGAGCAGGTCATCCGCGCGATTTTGGCGAAGGAACGCCCCGGTGACGGCATCCACGGCGAAGAATTCGGCAGCGATGCGGGCACGACCGGATACCTCTGGGTGCTCGACCCCATCGACGGCACGAAGGCATTCGCAACCGGCCGCCCGCTGTTCGGCACGCTGATCGGCCTCGTTCATAACGGCAAGGCGGTGCTGGGCGTGATCGACCAGCCGATATCAAATGAACGCTGGATTGGTGCGAATGGGCATCCCACATTGTTCAACGGTGAACCTGCGCGCGTGCGCCCCTGCCCCGATATTTCAAACGCGAATATCGCGACCACGGGCCCGGACATGTTCGACCTCGAAGAATACCTGCGCCTGTACATGTATCTAAAAGAAGAAACGTCGTTCACCATTTACGGCGGTGATTGTTATTCCTACGGCACGCTGGCGTCCGGCTGGCTGGACGGGATTGTGGAAGGCCATATGAAGCTGCACGATTACGTCGCGCTGATCCCGATTGTGGAGGGCGCAGGCGGCATCATCACCGACTGGCAGGGCAATCCCCTGCCCCTCGCGCCCACATTCGATGCGTTCGAGGTGCTGGCGACGGGCGACAGTCCGCTGCATGAGCGATTGGTTGCGCTGCTGTCGGCGTAAAATCAATCAGACCGCGAAAACGTTGCGGATCAGTTTACGCTGCAGCCAGCGGCGCGCTTCATTCGGCGCATATCCCATTTCGGATGCGATTTCGTTGGCATCGCGACGAACCGCCTTTTGCTCGGCATCCATATTCGAAAACAGGTTGAAGCCGAGTGTCAGCACAGTCACCAGCGGGCGTTCCGAGACAAGGTTATAGGCCGCCATCAGGCTCTTTTGCTCTGGCGTCCTGTTTTTCGCCGTGACGGCTTTCAGGCGCGCGGTATAGCGGTCGGTGATTTTTTTCGTGAGTTCCTGTTCCTGCGCGAGAATCCGTTTCGCGTATTCCTGCTCGTGCGGCAGCATCGCGTCCAGAAGCTGTGCATTTTTGAGCGTGTCCCCGAAAATCTCGCCACTGAGTTGCTTGTGATAAACGCCCTGAAGAAAATGCTCCGCGGTCTTGCTGAAAACTTCGACCGTTTCCGCCGTGCTGGATGTCGCCATGATCTGTTCGCTCCCCTTTGCTGTGTGCAGCAATACAAACTGAAACCAAAATTTCCGGATGCTTTAGAAGTGCAAAGGCAAGGTGACATGCAGGAAACAAAAACCAAACCGCATGCCGGCAGGGGCACAACCTTGATGAACACTATACGCCCGATTCTGGTATTATGTCAATTAAGCTGATCGGAATTGTCGCTTAAGCCATTGGAAAGACACAAAAAATTAACACCCTACCCGGTATTCCGGTGGCAGGGCGTTGTTCGTGAATGATTGAATTCAGGCTTGCGGGGCGGGGGCGGGTTTCGGCTCCGCCTTCGGCAGCTTCGCGACGAGGGTTGCGTATTGCGCCTCTTTCTTCGCGCCGCGTTTCGCGCCCAGTTCGAAGACGTTTTTCAGGACGCCTTTTTCGACCAGCGCCTGCTGGAAAGCGGGCGCCGCGAAAACGACGGCACGGTTGTCGCCCGACGCCATGTCAATCACTTCGCGGTCGATTTTTGCGGAGAGTTTTTCAACGGTCGCGGCGGCACGGAACCCGTTGGTGAAGAATTTTCCGACAGCGGCAACAGTGACCGCCGTGATGGCCGCAAGCGGCGCGGCCACGGCAATCAGCGCGCCGACCGGCGTCGCCGCCATCGAGATGCCGAGCGTTACGACCAGAGCGCCAAAGCCCCACAGCGCAGCGCGCGCGCCTTTTTCCCACTGGTTTTCGGCGATGTCGCCCAGGGATTCACTCGCGTTTTTTTTCAAGCCCAGCAGGCTTTCGGTTTTTTCGGTGGAGGTTTCCTGTTTCAGCAGGCTCTCCAGCTGCGCGCCTGTGTCTGATGCGGCGGGGTAGAGCTTGCGGTTACGGAAGGAAAACAGCTCATCGCGCGTGTCGTTGTAAAAATCGACAACGGCCTGTTTATACGTGGGCCATGCTTCCTTCGTTTTCGGGAAGTGCGCCGCGTCGCTGGCGACTCCGGAGACGAATTCGCGTGTTTCCTTGAAAAAATCGACCATGCTGAAAAACTCCCTGAATGCCGTGATATGCCTGCCCCTTTTTTGGAATCGGGGCTTGGGCGCAATCTACAGAAACAGGTGCATTATGTCAACTAAATTCAGGGATGCGACAATTGCGCGACGGAAGCCACCATGGGGCCACGAACCTTGTCCTGCGCCACGTAAACCGGCCAGTCGCCTTCCGCCACGCGGTCGAGCGATTCGACATCCTGGCGGTGCTTGATGCGGTAGATCCAGAAATTGGTCATCACGCGCTCGACGAAAATCCGTGTTTCGGCAACGGGGATCGATTCAATGAACAGCAGGGGGTCGCCGGTGTAACGCGTGTTCTGATCCCAGCGCGCCAGCTTGCCGGGGCCTGCGTTATAGGCGACCGCCAGCTTGAACAGGTTGTTCGACACATATTCGGTTTTCAAAAGCTCGCTCAGGTATTTCTGGCCGAGGTCGATATTGAGCGTCGGGTCCTGCAGTTTTTCGCCGTCGATATTGTCACCGTTCTTGCGCGCGACATGTTTCGCCGTCATGGGCATCAGCTGCATCAGCCCGACCGCGCCGGATGACTTGTTGGACGCCGTCCAGTCGAATTTCGATTCCTGGCGGATGAAGGCATAGACCAGCGCGCTATCGACCGTGAAGCCCTTGGCGGGTTGCCACGGCACATCGGGATAGAGCGCGGAGTCATACAGCTTGCCGTTCTTGCCGCGGAAGGACGAGCCCATGCGCATCGCAAGCGCGGGCATCCCGTTATCGGTCGCCATCGCGATCATGGCTTCCTGCAGCACGATATTGTCGCCGGGGTTCATCTGGCGCAGTTCGAGTTCGGCCAGATCAGGGTGCTCCGCCTTCACCAGCGCAAGCGCGCGGCGGCCGGCGGGCAGCTGCATCAGCGCCTTGACATGTTTCTCGGTCAGCTCCGGCGTTTTCCAGTTGAATTTCGCCTGCTCCATGCCGAGCGCCTTCATCGCGATCAGGCCGTAAAAGGTGCGCGGGAATTCCGCCGCGCGATGCAGCCAGATATTCACGTTCTGAGGCTGGCGCGCGCGCAGGTAAGAACGCGCCGTCCAATACGCGCCTGCCGCCGACATCCAGGCGGAGGTGCGGCTGGAACGCGCGGTCAGTTCAAACAGTTTCGCGGCCTGCGGATATTTACCGAGCTGCCATGCCGACAAGCCGCCGATCCAGCCCGCCAGCGGCACATCGGTGCCGGAGCGGAGCGCGGATGCGCTCGCAAGCTCATACGCCTTTTCGATCTTGCCGTTGTAGAAATAGGAGGCCGCGACATCGCCCTGCAGCGCGTCGTAATCGGTCACGGGCAGCAGTTCTTTTTTCTTTTCAAGGCGGCCCAGCGACGACGTGGGCGCTTCGCCGATATTCTGGCCGACCGACTTGATCAGGTCGCGCTGCGCGGGGGCATGGCTGCGGCTGCTGATATAGGGCTGCGCCAGCTGGCCGACGTCGAAATCATGCATGCCGTAAACGCCGCGGCCGATGCGGGGGGATGCGAGGCGTTCGGTGTCTTTTTTGGTCTTCTTTTTCTGCGCAAGGTCGTAGATGCGCTGCGCGCCCGGATGGTCGGCGAAACGCTTCATCCAGTCGGCGAGTTCCTTATAGGTCGTTTTGTAATCGGGGCTGTTATAGCGCTGGTACAGCACATGGCCCATCAGGCGCAGGTCGCCCAGTTTCTCGATCTCGGCATTCGCATGGGAAAAGCTGCCGACATCCTGAAAGGCGAAGATATGGGCATAGCGCGCCGCGTCTTCGTCCGACAACCGGCGGTTTGACCCGCCACCGAGCCCGCTGAACATGCGGTCGATCAGCGACGGTTCGCGCGAAAACACCGAGGGCGACAGGCGGAGCTCTTCGGGATTGCCCGAGGAGGGCCGGATGGCGGACAGCGCGGCGACGTCGACGCCCGTCAAATCATTCGCAATCACGGGCGCCTGCCCCGGCTTTCGGCTGGGGCGGATGGCGTGCGCGAAGGACAGTTTTGATTTTGCGGGGGCAGCCGCTTCCTGGCCGGGTTTGCGCTTGGGCAGCGGAATGTCGACCGCAATCGCCGTCCCCGCGCATCCAAGCACGAGGGCGAAACCGATCGATCCTAAAACATATCTGCGTTTTTCAATTTCCAAAATCTTCTACCTGGCGGTTAAACCGGAAGCCCGAGATTCGTAGCCCAGTTTTCCCCTCTTTGCAAATTTTTACATAATTCATAAAATTGAACGGTGGTTTCAGAAGGTTATCCACAGTGTCTTTTTAGTAATTATGGAAACAATACATCAAATCACCGTTTTCACCCCTCACCAGATTCGGAGCGCGCGCAGGAGAACGCGCCTGCTTCGAGTCCAGTTTCCTCGATCAAGGCTTGAAAGGCGAAAACAGAACGTTACGATTTACGCAATTTTTTCTTGACTTATATGCAGAGTTATGAAACACTGGAGAGGATGGAAAGGCGTGGCGATGGCAAGAGAAGGCAGAAAAAGAGATAAAAAACAGCTCAAAAACTACCTCCGCAGCCTCTTTGTCTTTTTCCTGACAATTTTTCAGCAAAACAGCCCCGCGAAAGCGGGGTTTTTGCTGGCGCGCGCGGAATCTCCCCGACAATTTGGTCACGGATATGCCGCGATTTGCCCGACCGGGGCATTTTCCGGTGCACGATGCGCGCAAACCGTGCCATCCTTTTTCAATTTACCGCGCAGGGGCGGGGATCTACTGTTGAACAAAGGAAGCAAGCCCATGTCCGTGCCTGAAGAAGACCAGCTGTTTATCGCCATCGATAAGAAGGAGCATGCCGAGGTCCGTGAACTGCTGGCGAAGCTCGGCGCGAATATTCGCGGCAGGGATGGTTCTACCCCCTTGCTCGCGGCGCTGCGGTCGGGCGACCGGCGCATTTTTGAGGCAGTTCTGGCGCAGGGCGCTGATGTCAACGATGCGGGCGGAATGCCCTTCACCCCCCTGGTACTCGCCGTTGCCGCCGGCATGCATGGCGAAGCGGAGCTTTTGCTGAAACACAAGGCAGATGTGAATCTGGGCACATTCGGCAAGCAGGCCATCAACTATGCGATTATTCACAACAAGCCGCTGTTGCTGCGGGCATTGCTGAAACAAGGCGCAGTGATCGTAGGCCCTTGGGGTGCTGCACATGCACAGCTTGAATTGGCCGTGGGGATGGGTCACGACAGAATCGCATTCATCTTGCGGGAAAAACTGCCGCCGCCCACGCCCGACGATATCCAGCGCGCGCCATATCTGGAGGCTTTGTATGCGGGCAAACCGCTGCCCGCCGACGTCGTTGCGGCGCTGGCGAAGACCGTGCAGATGGTGCGCAGTTCATTTCCGCTGGATACGATGGATGCGGAGAAGGATGCGCAACTGCCCGTCGAAAGGCTGGAGGCGCTGGCGAAAAAATATGGCCGCGGAGAGCATGTGCCCATCGACAAAAAACAGGCTTATTATTATTCGGAACTTGCCGCGTCGAAAGGCTCGCTCGATTGCCTGAGCGACATTGCGCTCGACCATGTCAACGGCCTCGGCGCTGTGCCGCGCGATCTTGAAAAAGGTTTCAAATACTTCGAGGAATACGGCGAGCGCCTGCTGCTGGAAGGCGACCACGCCGACAAGGTGGTTTCCTATGTCCTTTATTATCCGCTATGCCTTTTCTGGGGGATGGGCTGCGCGCAGGACCGCGAGAAGGCGCAGCGATATCTGCTGGCAGCGGCAGCGCAGGGCTTTGACGCTGCAACCGAACTGGTAGGAAAAGGCGAGACATGCCAGATCCTGACCATCATGGGGGATTTTCCGGGCATGGAGGCGCTTGACCCTGCGGATATGCTGCAGCTTTTCCGCGGCGCAAAACCGAACTAGCGGTTTTAGGAGACAATCCCCAATTCCTTCAGCTTCGCCTTCAGCTTGAGCAGATCCGCCCAGGCATGGCGTTTTTCGGCAGGGGAGCGGAGGAGATAAGCGGGGTGGAACATCGGGAGCGCGGGGATGGGGGATTTCAAACCCTCGGACACATGCTCCAGCCATTTACCGCGCAGGCGCGTGATGCCGCTGGCCGAACCGGTCAGCGCCTTGGCCGACACGCCGCCGAGGAACACCACCACGGCGGGGTTCACCAGCTCGATATGGCGCAGGATAAACGGCAGGCTAAGGGCGACTTCGGAATCCGTGGGCGCGCGGTTGCCGGGCGGACGCCAGTTGATGATGTTACTTATATATACGTTTTCGTCGCGGCTCAGGCCGATCGCGCCCAGCATCTTGTCGAGCAGCTGCCCGCTGACGCCGACGAAGGGCTTGCCCATGCGGTCCTCGTCCGCGCCCGGCGCTTCGCCGACCAGCATGACGCGGGCGGCGGGGTTGCCATCGCAGAACACCATCTGGGTCGCCGTGCGCTGGAGCGCCAGCCCCTTGAACCCCTGCAGTGCTGCCTGCAATTCATCCAGCGATTTCGCGCCGGCTGCCAGCAGTTTCGCGTCGCCCATCGCCTCGACCGCGCCGATATCGAGGGGCGGCGGCGCTTTCGGCACCGCCAGCGTCGCGGGCATGGCGGGCAGCGGGCGGTTGCCGGGGACATAAGCTTCGCCCCCCTCTTCCGCTGGCGTATTTTGCGGGAATGCCATGACCTTTTCAGCCAGCAGGGTGCGGTCGACCGCTTCGTCGCCGATCGCTTCATCCGCGCCGGAGTCTATATATAACTGCAGCAGCTCTGGCAGGCTGGGTGCTTCATCGTTCAAGGTCATGACCGGAACTTTAGCAAAACCGCGGCTGTTTTTCGCTATCGCTTTAGCCGTGCGGTTGTAATATTTTTGCTGATGAAGAGAGGGTTTTGATTATGGATACTCCGCGCGAAGTCATGAGCTATGATGTGGTGATCGTGGGCGCTGGCCCCTCCGGCCTGTCCGCCGCCATTCGTCTGAAACAGCTCAACCCCGACCTGACCGTCTGCGTCCTTGAAAAGGGCGGCGAGGTCGGCGCGCACCTGATGTCGGGGGGCGTGTTGGAGCCGCGTTCTTTAAACGAACTTATCCCCGACTGGAAGGACAAGGGCGCGCCCATCACCTGCGCCGTGACCGAAGACCGTTTTTATTTCCTGACCAAATCATCCGCCATCCGCCTGCCCACCCCGCCGCCGATGGATAACCACGGCAATTACATTTTCAGCCTCGGCGCGTTCGGCAAATGGCTGGCGGAGCAGGCGCAGAACCTGGGCGTTGAAATCTATCCGGGATTTCCGGCCGCCGAAGTTTTGTACAATGAAGACAATTCGGTGAAGGGCGTCGCGACGGGCGATATGGGCATCGGCAAGGACGGCCAGCCCACAGCCGCATTCCAGCGCGGGATGGAGCTGCACGCGAAGCAGACTTTGTTCGCCGAAGGCTGCCGCGGATCGCTGACGCAATTGCTGTTTAAAAAATTCGACCTGCGCAAGGATTGCGACCCGCAGACCTATGGCATCGGCATCAAAGAACTGTGGGAAGTGCCCGCCGAAAACCACAAGCAGGGTTTGACCGTGCACAGCGCGGGCTGGCCGATGGATGCCAAAACCTATGGCGGGTCGTGGATGTACCATGCCGAAAACAACATCATCTCGATCGGTTTCGTGATCGGCCTCGATTACCAAAACCCGTACCTCTCCCCCTATCACGAATTCCAACGTTTCAAGACACATCCGGCGATTGCCAAATACCTGAAGGGGGGCAAGCGCATTTCCTACGGCGCGCGCGCGCTCAGCGAAGGCGGGCTGCAATCGCTGCCGAAACTCACCTTCCCCGGCGGCGCGCTGGTGGGCGATACGGCAGGGTTTTTGAACGTGCCCAAGATCAAGGGCACGCATGCCGCGATGAAATCGGGCATGCTGGCGGCGGAGTCACTCGCCGAAATGTTTGCGGCGGGCGACCCGACGGGCAAAGAGCCGGTCGGCTATACGCATAAATTCAAGACCAGCTGGCTGTTCGAGGAACTCAACCGCGTGCGCAACATCCGCCCGAGTTTTGCCAAGGGCTTTATCCTCGGCTTCCTTTATTCGGCGATCGACACCGTGCTGCTGCGCGGGAAAGCGCCGTGGACGTTCCGCAACCATGCGGATAACCTGAGCCTGAAGAAAGCTAAGGACAGCACGCCGATTGATTACCCGAAGCCGGACGGCGTGCTGATGTTCGACAAGATGTCGTCGGTGTTCATTTCAAACACCAACCACGAGGAAGACCAGCCCAGCCACCTGAAGCTGAAAGACCCTTCCGTGCCGATCAATTACAACCTGCCCGAATACGCCGAGCCCGCGCAGCGTTACTGCCCCGCCGGCGTGTACGAAGTCGTGAATGACGACGCGGGGAAACCAAAATTCGTCATCAACGCGCAGAACTGCGTGCATTGCAAAACCTGCGACATCAAGGACCCGACGCAAAACATCGTCTGGACCACGCCACAGGGCGGCGGCGGACCGAATTATTCGGGGATGTAAAAGCGGTTACCCGCCCCTGAAACTCAACTCGCCGTTGTGGATGAAGCAGGATTTGCTGAACAGTGAGAGATCGAGCGGGTTTGGCAGGCGCACATCCGACATATCCGGCAGCGGCTTTGATGCGGGCTCAAAGCTGCGGTCGATTTGGGAAATGAAAACAAAGATCACGCCCTTCGCCGCTGCAAAATCCTTCAGCTGCTTCACCTGAACCGATAGCGGCGGCGTGTCGCGTTTCTGGTCGAGTAGTTGCAGGTAGTCGATCACGGCAAGCGTGCCGCGCGGCGCATCCGCCAGCTGTTCCATGATATAACCTGCATGGATGCCGTCGGAACTGTCGAGGCGGAACAGGGCATCGTAACGCGCAGGGCTTTCGCCGATTTTATCAAACAGTGCGACAACATCCTTCACCGTATATTCCAGCGTGAAGAAATGGCTGCGCTGTCCCTGTTTCATGGCCTCCACCGCCAGTTCAAGGCTGAAACGGGTCTTGCCCTGCCCCGGCCTTGCGCCGACCAGCACCCTGTCGCCGTCGACAAGGCGCGGGAAAAGTTTCGCGGATGGGGCACCGCCCGCCTTCGATACCAGCAGGCTCCAGCCGTTATAGCCTTCTTCCACCGCGATATGGTCGAGTGCGGCATGGAGCGGGATATCGCGGTCGCGCGACAGCAGTTTGGCTTTGCGTTTCAGGTGGTGCACGGGCGCAGAGAGGGTCATGGCAAAAGAACTCCTGTTATGCGGGCGGTCGCCGCAACCCCTCCTTATGCCTTGAGCCCGAACAGTTGTTCGATGAAATAGATGCCCCGCACGAAAAATGCTTCCCCGTCGGAGGGGGGAGGCGCGGGCAGCGCCTTGCCCTTACTCTAGCAAAAACGCATCGAAGATGAAAGCCGGGGCGTTAAGCCTTGGGCGCTTTCGGCGGGCTTGGCTTTTTCTTGACGGGCGGGTTGTCGAACAAGGATCGTTTCGTCTTGTCCATCTTGAAGTTCGGGTTGGCGGGCAGGTCGGCGGCGTCCGCGCCCTTGGGGAACATCAGGGGCGGATATTTGGATTTGTCGAAGGGTTTCCAGTCGCCTTCCTTTTGCGCCAAACGGTCGATGACGGCGGCGATGGTCAGCGCATTGGCGGTCATGCCGATATGGCTGCCATAGACTTCGATATTCTCGGTATTCGTGGCGGCAGGATTGAGCGAGGCTTTCCAGTCCACAACGCCGTCGTTTTTCGAGAACATGGAGGTGGTGGGCACGGGCGGGGGCGTGAGGCCGCGCGCTCCGATGTCTTCCACTTCGTCATGGACTGAATTGGGGTTGAAGAAACTGTAGAGTTTTTTCAGGTGCTCCGACGTCGCTTTCGCGGTGTCGTCCAGCGACCCGAACGGCGTGCCGAGGGTGATGACGTCGCGCACCATGTCGGGGAATTCGCGGGCAAGTTCGCGCGCATAGACGCCGCCGAGGCTGTGGCCGACCAGCGTGACCTTTTGCCCGCCATTGTCGTCGAATACCTGCTTGAGGCGTTTTTTCAGGTGCGTCGCGGTCTTTTCGTCAAAGCCGAGGTTGAAACCGTTATCCCAGCCATAGACCTTGTATCCGCGCTCCTCGACCCGTGTTTGCAGCGGCAGGGTGAAAATATCGCTGGTGAGGAACCCGGGGAAGAAAATCACCGGATGGCCATCGCCCTTGGGCAGGCTGTCCTTGATCAGCGGCCAAGTGGTGGCGAGCGCGGCATATTCCAGCCCCGCGCGATGCATTTCAGTCGCGGAGTTAAATGCGTCCTTGAGGCGTTTGAGCATGACAGCTTCGCTTTCGTAACGATTCTTAACAGGAATGTGTGTGCAGGGATGTTGCTCCATAACTATTGCGGCGGCAAGGCACAATCGCCCTCCTGCCGCAGAAAACAAGGAAATAGCGGGAAAATCGGCAATTTAATGTCGGCTGTACGCAACATGTTTGCGCGCAGTTGGAACAAAATGTCGCGGGGAATTAATACTCCGTACCCGAAGCGTACTCACCAGATATTAACCTTTGTTGTGTAAAAAGGTACTTAGGGGAAAAGCCCTAAAAGCCACCTATATGATGAAGTGTCTATGTAAACTACAGCAGAAGGGAATGAGGTTCGTGAAAGTTTTCCAGGTTGCCGGTGCTCTCGTCCTTGCTGCCACCGTTTCCTTCACGCTCAATGCCTGCGCCGCTGACCAGCAGGCGAAAATCCCCTCGGCCCCCAATTTCGCGGCGGCCGAACCCGCCCCCGCCGCCAATACCCTGTCCGGCAGCTATCTCGCCGGCCGCTTTGCGCAGCGCCAGCAGGACTGGGATTCCGCGCAAGGCTACATGAACGAAGTCACCAAATTCGACGAAGGCAACGAGCTGCTGCAACAACGCGCCTTCCTGCTGTCGATGGGCGCGATGCAGTATACGCGCGCCCGCGACCTCGCGCAGAAAATCATCGCCGATCCCGAAAACATCGAGCTTGCCTCCATCTACCTCGCCTGCGACGCGCTGGCGCGGGAAGATTACAAATCCGCGCTGGATTATATCGCCAAGCTGCCCGAAGACGGTTTCGGCCAATACACGAAACCGCTGATGACCGCCTGGGCGAAAGTCGGCAGCGGCGATTCCAAGGGCGCGCTGGCATTGCTGGCCGACAAGGCCGATGCCGAAGACCCCACATTCAACATCCATGCCGCGCTGATCGCGGAACTGGCGGGCGACAAGAAAACCGCAGGGAAACATTACCGCGAAGCGATGGCGAACGGGCTGACCCTGCATACCGCCGTGCTGGCCGCCAATTTTTTCCAGCGCGACAACCAGCCGGAAATCTCGAAAGCGATCTACGACAACCTCGGCAAGCTGTACCCGTTCAGCCCCTTCATCAATGCGGTGAAGCCCGCGAACGAAACCCCGCGCAACATCACGCGCGCGGCGGATGGCGCGGCGGTTGCATTGTTTGACCTTGCCACCCTGCTGTATGAACGCCGTGCCTATGACAGCGCGCAGATTTACGGCGCGATGGTTTTGCTGCTGGCCCCGAAAGCGCCCTTTGCGATGATGATGATGGGCGATATCGCGGCGCTGCACGGCAATTACCGCAAGGCCGTTGATGATTACGACACCGTCGCGAAAAACCAGCCGTTGTACTGGCTGTCGCGCGTGCGCGTGTCGGAAGTGATGGAGATCAGCCACAACCTGCCGCAGGCGGTTGCGCTGCTGGAAGACCTGTCGAAGCACAAGGAAACCAGGCTGGAGGCGCTTGTGTCGCTTGGCGACCTGCACCGCCGCCATGAAGATTTCGCGAATGCGCTGAAGGCCTATGACGCGGCGCTTGCCACCATCGACAAACCGTCGGAAGAACACTGGCCGCTGATTTACGCGCGCGGCATGTCGCGCGAGCGCATGAACGACTGGGACGGCGCGGAAAAAGATTTGCTGCAGGCGCTCGCCTTCCAGCCCGATAACCCCATGATCCTGAATTTCATCGGCTACAGCTGGGCGGATAAAGGCCTGCACATGGACAAGGCGCTGGATTATATCCGCCGCGCAGTCGCGCAGCGCCCCGATGACGGTTATATCGTGGACAGCCTCGGCTGGGCACTGTACCGTGCGGGCAACTACAAGGAATCCATCGAATGGCTGGAACGCGCCGTGTCGATCGTGCCGGACGACTCCACCATACTCGACCATCTGGGCGATGCGTACTGGCAGTCGGGCCGCAAGAACGAGGCGAAATTCAAATGGCAGCGCGCGCATGAGCTGTCACGCGACACCGCATTCCGTTCGACCGTGGAAAACAAGATCACGCGCGGCATCGATGCCAAGCCCGCGATGGTCGCGCATTCGGACAGCAAGCTTTAACCGCCATGATTTTTGGGCTATAATTCTGCCCAAAGGGATTGTTGCATGAAAAAGCTCTTCGCCGTTTTATCGTTCCTGCTCATGGCCGCAGCCCCTGCTTTTGCAGAGCGTCCTTCGGCCATGTATTCGACACCCGACCTGTCGGACAAGAAATATTACTCCTGCGAAGTGGATTCGGACTGCCGCGCGGCGAGCCTGCCCTGCGGCCGCGTCGCCGTTGTCAACAACCGCTATTACGACCAGGTGCAGGGCTGGTACAAATTCGCGGAATCCAAATACAAATGCATGGATGCCGCGCCGCGCCAGGAAGCCAAAAACATCGCCTGCACGCAAAGCATGTGCACCGCCGATATCGAACAGGTATCGACCGTGCTGCCCGACAACCCCGTGACCCGCAACCCGCAATACTGCCAGACGATCGAGGATTGCGCCTATGTGAACGGGCCGTGCGGCAAGAAGATCATCATCAACAAAATCTACCGCGACAACCTGCAGAAGGATTACGACCGCATCCGCGACCTGCGCAAGGAAAACTGCTTCTGGCCCGATGGCCGTACGGTGCGCCAGTTCACTTGCGAGAAAAATACCTGCGGCGCGGTGCTGGAGATCCCGAACGAGGCCACATGGCGCAAACCGACCGACATGAAAGAGCTCGAGAAGAAAAAAGCGCTGGAATAATAAGCCCTTCCGCCCCCTTGGAACTGCCCGCCCCGCCATCCGTTTGCCGTATGTGAAGTTTTAACCCATGCGCAGGCGGCACCATGAAATACATCCTGACGATCATGACAGTTATGATGCTTGGCATGCCGATGCCGGCCTCTGCCCAGTTGCCTGTCCAGCAGCAGGATACGCTTGCGCCGCTGCCGCCTGCAGGCCCGATGCCGGATCCCGTTGAAAGACAGAAAGTCCCCAACAGCCGTTTCCACGACAGCCCGCAATATCAGGATGCGCGTTACCGCGAATGCACGGAAACATCCGACTGCGCCATGTTCACGCCCGTCTGCGGCGCGCCCCTGCCCGTCAACCGCATTTTCGTGCCCGATTTCGAGGCGTTCAACAACGCGCAATCGACGCGGTACAGCTGTAACGTGAACAAATCCAACCCGTCGAACGTGGCGGCCTGCATCAGCGGGTATTGCACCATCACGGCAGCGACCACCCTGCCCCGTTACCGCAACGCCGATCCCAAATTCTGCTACAGCGACGCCGAATGCGGCATCGTGGCCGACGCCTGCGGCAAGAAGATCGCCGTGAACACCAATCATATGGCGTCGCGCCTTGAGACCGAGGCTGCGAAAGGCGCATGCACGTCATGGGAAGACAACCGCACTGCGCAGGAAGTCCGTTGCCAGCACAACCAATGCACCGTATTATTCGGGCGAGCCCCCGAATAACGATTACCGGATGCCTTGATGTCGTATAATAATTTCCAGCTGCAGGCCCCTGCCAAGATCAACCTATTCCTCCACATCACCGGAAAGCGTGACGACGGCTATCACCTTGTGCAAAGCGTGATGGTATTCGTCGATGTGGGCGACAAGATAGATTTCGCGCCGCATGACACCCTGTTCCTCGACGTCGAGGGGCCTTTCGCCGGTGAGATGCCGCAGGCGCATGACAACCTGATTTATAAGGCCGCGCAGTTGCTGGCGACCGAATACGGCACGCATGTGCGCGGGCGCGTCAACCTCAACAAGCTTTTGCCCGTCGCGTCGGGCATCGCGGGCGGGTCGTCCGATTCCGCCGCCGCGCTGAAGGGATTTGCAAGGCTGTGGGGATTGCCGGACGAACAGGACCGCATGATGAAACTGGCGCAAAAACTTGGCGCGGATGTGCCCGCCTGCTTCATCGGCAAGCCCGTCTGGGCGGAGGGCATCGGCGAGAAAATGATGCGCCTGCCCGAAATGCCCGCCATGCATTTCGTGCTGGTCAACCCGCTGGTGCAGACGCCCACGCCCGAGGTGTTCGGCCGTTTCCGCAACCGCTACAGCCCGCCCATCCAGTTCAGCGGGCGGCGCAAGACGATGCAGGAATGGATTGCGGACCTGAAAAATTACCGCAATGACCTGACCGAAGCCGCAACCGAAGTGACGCCGCAGATCCGCGACGTGCTGGAGGCGCTGAACGGCACGCCTAACTGCCGCTTGGCGCGCCTGTCCGGCAGCGGCGCGACATGTTTCGGCATGTATGACACGGCGGAGGCCGCGATTGCCGCCGTCAACAAGCTGAAGCAGACGCAGCCCCGCTGGTGGGTCGCGCCCGCCAACCTGGTGAAGTGACGCATGCATAAAAACGTCACGCTGGTCATGAATGCCGGGTCGGGCAATGACGACAAGGCCGCCGCGCGTGACCTGATCGTGCAGAAACTGGGCGCGGCGGGCATCACCGTCAAGGTCGCGGAAATCAGCGGCGCGAATATCGTACAAGTATGCGATACCGCCGCGAAAGATGCCAGAATGGACGGCAGCGTTGTCGTTGCGGCGGGCGGTGACGGCACGGTCAATTGCGTGGCCGCAGCCTGCATCAAATACGATGTGCCGATGGGCGTCATCCCGATGGGCACCTACAATTATTTCGCGCGCGACCTTGGCATCGCCCCCGATATCGCGAGTGCGATTGGCGTGCTGACAACGGGCCAGCTGGCGACAACCTCTGTCGGGTTGCTGCAGGACCGGATTTTCGTCAACAACGCCAGCTTCGGCACCTATGCGCGCGTCGTCAAGAACCGCGAGATGGACAAGAAGAAATTCGGGCGTTACCGCATCGTCGCGCTGCTGTCGGATATCCGCAGCCTGTATGCGCCCGCGAAAAACTATACCCTGCGCATCGGCGCGGGCGACATGGCGAAGAACTGCCGCACGACGATGATTTTCGCGGGCATCAACAAATTCCAGATGGAAAACCTCGGCATACGGGCGGCGGAGAAGTCCGGGCGCACGCAGATGTCGGTCACGATCATGAAGCCCGTGACGCGGTGGCAGATGACGCGCATCCTGTTGCGCGGCCTTTTCCGCCAATTGTCGGAGGATGAACGCATCGATGTTTTCCATGCCGAAAACTTCACCGTGGATGCGCCCCCAGCGCCCATCGCTTGCGTCCTCGACGGGGAGATCGTCAACCTCACGCTGCCGTTGGAATTCAGGATGCTGCCGGACACCTTGCGCGTGATGGTCCCGAAAACAGGCGACACCGCATGACCCGCATATTGCACATATCCGACACCCATTTCGGCACCGAAGTTCCCGCCGTGGTCGAGGCGATGGTGAAACAGGCGACGGCGCTGAAACCGGATATCGTCATCCTGTCGGGCGATGTGACGCAGCGCGCGCGGCGTGCGGAATTCGCGGCAGCAGCGGCTTTTTTCAGGCGCATCGGCGCGCCGGTGCACCTGACCGTGCCGGGCAACCATGACCTGCCGCTCTATGACCTATTGACGCGTACGCTCCACCCCTACCGTTACTACCGCAAGTTTTTCGGGGCGCGGCAGCAGGTATGGCAGGACGGGCGCATGGCGGTCGTATGCCTGGATGCGACGCACCCGCTGCGCCATACGCGCGGCAAGACAAACCTGGCATCCGCGCGAAAACTGCTGGAATCCGCCCGCCGCAGCATCGGGCCGAACGGGCTGCTCTGCGTTGTCGAGCACCAGCCGCTGGATGTCAAAATGCCGGCGGATATCCCGGAAATCCTGATCAACGCCCGGCAGACGGCGCAGCTGTTTGCGGAATTCGGCGTCGATGTCGTTTTCAGTGGGCATGTGCATATGCCGCTGATCCGCGACACGCAAGAGCTGTTCAGGCTGCCGCGCCATTTCATCCTCAGCGGCGCAGGCACGGCGGTATCGCACCGCACCCGGTCAAACGCGCCCAATTCGTTCAATGTGATGGATATCAAGGATGGCGGCGTGACGATCGCGCTGCACGTTTACCAGCCGCAGGGCGAATTCGAAATCGCGCAGCAATCCGTGTTCAGCCGCGACGGCAGCGGCTGGCGCGGCGTTTGATTTTTGTCCTTAGTTTTTACCTTGGATTTTTTCCAGCAATTCGCGGGACGGCATGCCGTCATCGTTCCAGCCGAGGCTTTTCTGCCAGCTGCGGATGGCGGCTTCGGTCTGCACGTTCATCTCGCCGGGGACGGTCGTGTGCGGAATTTCGCCGCGCTCCATCAGTGCTTCCTGAATGCGTTTCACAAGGTCTTCGCCCTGTTCCGCGTCCGGGGCGAGTGATTTTTTGGCGGGCACAGCCGCTACTTCCTCGTCCGGCGTCGTCTCGTCGCCCTGACCGTATCCGGTTTCGTCCTGCTTGGCCAGCGCATCATCCATGTCGCCGTCATAGGGTTCGGCGGCGGGGCCGCTCAAACGCGCGAGGGATTTTTTCGCGTCAGCATGGCCTTCGCTGGCGGCGGTCTGGTACCATTCCGCTGCCTTGGTCAAATCGGCAGGGCCGATGAAATTGCTTTCGTACAGCACGCCCAGGTTATAGGCCGCCTGCGCCACGCCCGCATTCGCCGCCTGTTTAAAGAACGCGACGCCGCGCGCGATGTTGCGCTCCGCGCCGATACCCTCGATATTCGCGATGCCGAGGTTATACATGGCTTCGGGGTGGCCCAGCTGCGCCGCCTTTTCATACCAGCCCAGCGCCGCCGCCGCATCCTGCGGCACGCCCAGCCCCTGCTGGTACATCACGCCAAGGTTGTAATGCGCATTCGCCATGCCTTTTTCGGCGGATTTGGTGAACCAGAAAACGGCGCGCCCGTAATCGCGCGCAACGCCGCCCGTGCCCGCCACATACAGGGCGGCAAGGTCATGCTGCGCCGCCGACACGCCCGCAAACGCGCGGGTTTCGAGCGCGGCATACTGTTTGGGCAGCAGCGCGTCGTGATCGATGCCGGCAACGGCATCCTTTTCGGCGGATTTGTGGTCTTCGCCTGCGGCAATCGCCTTTTGTTCAATGGTGGGCACCGCGGCGGCGGGCACAGCGGCAGCAAGCGGGATGGGCGCGCTGTCGTTCGCGGGCTCCTCCAGCGGCTTGTCCGCCGCTGAATCCGTGGCAATGACCGTTTCGGCCGGTGTTTCAGTTGCAGCTGGGGTTTCAGTTGCAGCCGGTTTTTCATCCGCCAGAATTTCCGGCGATGTTTCGGTTTTCGCGGGCGTGCCGGCAGCAGGCTCGATCGCCGACAATTCTTCGGGCGTCAGTTGCTGTTCGATTTCGGCGACCTCGACCGCGTCTTCGGCGGGCGTGGCGCTTTGCGCCGCCACGGGTGCGGGCGTTGCCTGCGTGAAGCGTGAAATGTCGATGTCATGCGCAGGGCCGGGCGCAACCGGGCCGTCCATGCGCGCGAATTGCGCCTGCGTGAGGCTGTCGAGCGCGGACAGCTGCGCCGCCGTCAATTGCGGGGATGCTGCGGGTTCGCGGGTCAGCACAATGCCGACGGCCAGCAACGCGACCACGCTGCTGGCAACCGACAGCGCGGATTGCCAGCGCGAGGAGGTTGCCACGGGCGCGCGGTCGGCCTGCACCAGCATGGGCAGGTAGATTTTTCCGGTTTTCTCGTCGCGCTCCGCCGAGCTTTCGATCTGCGCCAGCACTTGCGAGAAGCTTGCGCGCTCGCTCTCCGCCCGTTCCAGTTTGCGGCCAAGGCGTTCGATGGCGCGGAACATCTCGTGGTTGATGCGTTCCTGCTGCGAGGGGCTGGCATCTTCGGAAACGGGGACAACACGGGGCTGGATCGTCATGATATTTACCTGAAATTCCGCCCCTCTGGCGGAAGGGCGGCATTGCGTGACCAAATTTTTCGTATCTGACGGGCAGATTAGCAGATTCTCCTGCGTGATCACAGCCTTAAACCATCCACAGGCACGGGCGGAACGCACGGTTTAACGCCCCTTTCCAACCCCTTGATTTTTCATAGCGATTAAAGCCCGTATATGAAACTTGCGGAATCGAAACTTTTTATATATTGTCCTGACACTTCCGGATATTGGGGTGTAGCCAAGCGGTAAGGCAGCGGTTTTTGGTACCGCCATTCCTAGGTTCGATCCCTAGCACCCCAACCACCAACACCTAAGTGCCTGATAATAATAGAGAAAACGTCATTTTCGACCGCAAATCCGGCCTATTTCCTCCCCCATCTTTTCGCCTAACTACAGAGAGTTTCAAAAGCCGACTCACATGTGCGGCTTTTCTCAGATCGTCGATCTTCTAGTTAGGCGGAATTATCCCCGAGAGAATTTCGCGCGACGATTACTTCCTCTAGCGCATAGGCAGATGATGTCGTCGTTGAGAATGCGAGCGAAGGTACGGATACTCTGTCAGGCGGGGATGGGGATGACACATACGTCATCGGTTCCGGAGATGTAGTCGTCGAGACGGCCGGAAATGGCGAGGATAGCCGGGTCAAAGTTCTAGAGTAAATTCTGCGTGTGAAGATCCCAAATTATTTTGGGTTCAAAAATAATTACGGGGTAGCGAGCAATCGAGGTTCCATAGCCCATTTGCTACCACTTGAGATTCTGAGACGGTATATTATTGGCACAATAAGACTTATTGTGCCGTCCATCATTGTTATACAGCCGTTCAGGAGTTGACCATCCACCCTAATTTCTTGTGATATTTTCAGGCTAATATTTGCGATTTTCTTGCATTTTTTTTCATTAATCATTGGGATTACGAAGTAAAGAAAATCCATGTCGCCGCCCTTCGTATACTTATATCTGCGGATAGTAATTAATTGTTTCCCCACTGCCCGGCCAGAAGATAGATTTTTTATCTCTTTATTTAAAAGATCTTCGGAGAAATCACCCACTATTGAATATCGTTCTGTCCCCGGATTCTCATTAGATAAGAAGTTTGGATTCCATCCATGTTCTACGTCGCCTGAATCAAAGTCTAAAATCTCGAATTCGTCAGGCTTCACAAATCCCTTGTCAGCCGCATCCCAAAGAGCCTCTCTTACTCTGGTTATGCTTAACCTAATATGGGGCCACTCTTTATCATCTATAGATGAGCTAAGCCTTTGGGCGCTTGGTTGTACTTCACTTGATACCTCAAGGAGATACTGGTTTCGCCTAACAAAAAATAAAGTTATACCTACCACTAGCACTAAGGCAAAAATCAATTTTGATAGTTTGAACATATTATTTCCCATTTTTTATATTCATTCAAAACTTAGCGTTCAACCTCTGATTTGCTGATTGAAACATGAATAGGCGCTGCAAGTAGTTCGGGCGGCGTAGAGCTTGATAAGCGGAATTTAAGTTATGCGAGTCTAATATCTCACCAGTTTTATACGGTATTTCTCAGCCTCGAAGCAAAGCATGAAGAAGTTGCAGCCGTTTTCTTATCCGACAGGGAGCGCGAGGTTCTTTACTGGTGCGGGCAAGGCAAAACCCGGGGCGAAATTAGTGACATAGTATATCTCTCAGAAAGCACAGTTAACTTTCACATTCAAAACATTTTGAAAAAACTCGATGCCACCAACGTGACATTGGCGGTGTTAAAAGCCATCCTTAGAGGCTTGATTCAACAATAGAATCTAGAAACTAGTGAATCCACTAGGTGACCCCGTCGACCCGCTCGTCTATTTCAGAAATAGATGGAGGTGGAATTATGATTCAATGCGTGAACCACAGGACATGGCAGCACTTCGGTGGCTTGATGGCCTCCATTTTCCGGTTGCGCTACAAAATGCTTGTCGATGCGCAGTACTGGGATGTGCCCCGTTTTCAAGGAATGGAGTATGACCAATTCGATACGCCAGCGGCGACATACCTAGTATGGACCGACGATAATGGAGAAGTCCGGGGGACGGTAAGAGCGACCCCGACTGATCGCCCTTATATGCTTAAAGAGCTTTGGCCAGATATGGTCACGATTCAAGACCTTCCCTCTTCCCTATCAGTTTGGGAATCCGAAGTAACATACGAGCAATAGAATTACATACTAATTTCCCTGACCGGCTATTGTGCCCCTGATTAGGGTCCCCCAATTCCCTGTTCAATACTGATGAAATGATTGCCTAAGGTCTAAAATTGCTCTGTAAACTCAGGGAGATGTGATGATAATAAAATTACAATTCCTATTGCGATCGGGACAGGAAGTGGAAATTGCCTGTATTTTCCCTGTTTACCAGGGAATTTATCCATGAGAGACTTTAGCGACAGACTACATCCACAACCATTTCCCCGCATTCAAAGATTACCCCCTGACATGAAGCCGGTCGCGCCAGCTATACTCGTGCGCGAATCCCTGAACCTTTTCGCAGCCGAGATACCCATGCCTTCTGACATCGAAATTGCCCAGCATGCCAAGATGCAACGCATCGCGCACCTCGCCGCCGAGAAACTGGGGATTGCGGAGGAGCATCTGGAGCCTTACGGGCATTATAAAGCGAAAGTGTCGCTGAATTATATCGACACACTGAAAGATAAACCCGACGGCAAGCTGATTTTGGTGACGGCGATCAGCCCGACGCCGCCCGGCGAAGGCAAGACGACCACGACGGTGGGCCTCGGCGATGCGCTCCGCCATATCGGCAAGAAAACGATGATCTGCCTGCGCGAACCCTCGCTCGGCCCTGTGTTCGGGTTAAAGGGCGGGGCGGCGGGCGGCGGTTATGCGCAGATCGTGCCGATGGAGGATATCAACCTGCATTTCACGGGCGATTTTTCGGCGATCGCGCTTGCCAACAACCTGCTCTCCGCGCTGTTGGACAATCACATCCATCATGGCAACCTTCTGGATATCGATGTGCGCCGCATCGTCTGGAAACGCGTGATGGACATGAACGACCGCGCGTTGCGCGACATCGTGGTGTCGCTGGGCGGCACAGGCAACGGGTATCCGCGCCAGGACGGTTTCGACATCGTCGTCGCATCCGAAGTGATGGCGATTTTCTGCCTCGCGACATCGATTGATGATTTGAAAAAACGCCTTGGCAATATCGTCGTGGCCTATACGCGCGCCAACAAGCCCGTGCTTGCGCGCGATTTGCAGGCGGATGGCGCGATGACTGTGCTGTTGCGCGCGGCGCTGGCGCCCAACCTTGTGCAGACGCTGGAAAACTGCCCCGCATTCGTGCATGGCGGCCCGTTTGCGAATATCGCGCATG
This sequence comes from Alphaproteobacteria bacterium, assembly GCA_965279315.1. GTDB lineage: Bacteria > Pseudomonadota > Alphaproteobacteria > Micavibrionales > UBA2020 > JAPWJZ01. The sequence continues at coordinate 186,139 of OZ257145.1, forward strand.
GCTGCAATTCGGTCATTTCGACCAAGGCTGCGCTGAAGCTTGCCGATTATGTGGTGACGGAGGCCGGTTTCGGCGCCGACCTAGGCGCGGAAAAATTCATCGACATCAAATGCCGCAAAAGCGGGCTGCGCCCCGCCGCCGCCGTGATTGTGGCGACCGTGCGCGCGCTGAAATACCATGGCGGCGCGGATTTGAATACGATCACGCAGGAAAACCTGGCTGCGCTTGATGCGGGCATGATCAACCTGGAGCGGCATGTCGATAACGTGCAACGCGTGTATGGCGTGCCTTGCGTCGTTGCGATCAACCATTTCACCAGCGACACCGATGCCGAAGTTGCAATGATCAAGGAACGCATGGCGAAGCTTGGCGTCGAAACCGTGCTGGCGACGCATTGGGCGGATGGCGGCAAGGGAGCGGCCGATCTTGCCCATGCCGTGGTCGCCCTGTGCGAAAAAGGCGCGACATCGCATTTCGTGTACGAGGACAGCGACAATTTATGGGTCAAGGTCGGCAAGATCGCGCAGCGCGTCTACCGCGCCGCATCCGTCGATGCGAACGCCAAGGTGCGCGCGCAGATAGACAGGCTGCAGGAAAGCGGTTACGGCCATTACCCCGTCTGCATCGCCAAGACGCAATATTCCTTTTCCACCGATGTGCAGCTGCGGGGCGCGCCGGAGGGTCATGTGCTGGATATCCGCGAGGTGAGGCTGGCGGCGGGGGCGGAATTCATCGTGATGGTTTGCGGCGATATCATGACAATGCCGGGATTGCCGAAAACCCCTGCGGCCAACCAGATCGATTTTGTTGATGGCAAGGTGCAGGGGCTGTTCTAAAGCTTTACGCGCCGGTGATTTTTACCACGTTGCCAGACCCCAGATATTACAGATTTTCGAATGCCAGCAGGTTTGAAAACACGATGGATATGCAACAATTTCCCCCCGCCTCTACCGTGCGCATGACAGACCCGCTGCTGATAGCGGTGGCCGCCGTTTGCAGCTATGCGCTTTGTTTTAAAAGCGGCATGAGCAGCACTTACCTTGCCTGCCTCATCTCTCTCGCTGTCCTGATAACGGCGGCGGGTATGGAGATTTATTATGCGCCTTGGCGAAGGCTTGCCCACCCGCGCATTCGCATCAAAACACTTTTCGGCGACTGGCTGGTGAAATTTCTGGGGTTGATGGCGGGTTACGGGCTGACGTTGCTGTGCTGGAAATTCGTGCCTGAATTCGCGCGGGCGGGCTATGATCCATTTTTTAACGTAGCGGCGGCTGCACTCGTATATATGCCGGTCGCCATCGGCCTGTTCACGCTGTTCACCGAATGGCGGCTGGGGCCGCAGGAAGACCATGCATGGCATATGGGGCAGTTCGTGCTGGGGCGGTGGCGGCGCGTGGATCGCATCGCTCTGCGCCATTTCCTGATGGGCTGGCTGGTGCGCGCGATATTCCTGCCGCTGAATTTTTCGGCGCTGGCGCAGTTGATATCGCGTTTTCGCGGGCAAGAATCGCAGCTGCCCGGCATGCCGTTCGATCAGGCGCAGTATATTATCATTTCCATGATATCAGCCGTGATGGTGGCGGCGATTGTGCCCGGGTATTTTTTCTCGTCGCGCCTGCTGGGCACGCATATCCGCAAGGTGGATGCGACCATCACCGGATGGCTGGCGACCATGGCCTGTTACCCGCCGTTGATGCAGGTTATTTTCCTGCAATGGCTGAATTTTTACCCGCATATGGATCGCGCAAAATGGGGCACGCCGTGGTCGGTGGAACTGGCGGGTTTCCCGATGCTGGCAATCGCAGCGGGTGTGTCGGTCATCCTGCTGGAAGTTATCCATTACTGGGGCGAGGCTTCGTTTGGCTTGCGCGCATCAAACCTGTCGAACCGCGGGATCATCACCAACGGTTTGTTCCGCATCACCAAGCACCCGATTTACCTGGTGAAGTGCATCATCTGGCTTTTGTGGATGCCGTTTCTGGCGGGCGACAACGCCTTGCATAGCACCTGGCTGATGCTGCTATGGGCCGGCGCCTGCGCGATTTATGCCGCGCGCGCCTGGGCGGAGGAACGTCTGCTGGCAGATGATCCGGATTATGCGGCCTATGCATTGTGGATGGACAAACACGGGCTATTCCGCGCGCTGTCCCGTAATATCCCGTTTTTTCGTTTTGAATGGCGGCAGGAACGCTGGAAAAACAACGATTGCTGCACTGCATGATGCGCAAAACAGCCTATCTTGCGCAAGGATGCGGGGCGCGGTAACCTGCATAAGTCATAAACATATAGCGAGTGAACAGTGTCAAACGTCATTCAGCTGCAAGACGACAAGAATAATCTGAGCGCACGGCTGAAGGCCGTCCTCGACGGCGATTTCGCCGATAGCCGCGATGCAGCGCGCGCCTTTATTTCCCGCCCCAACATGGCCGTCGTGCCGCCCGATACCCCCAAGGAAGAATACCGCGAAAAAACCCTTGGCTGGATCAGGGACATGGTCACCGCCGGTTTCACCACCCTGCCCTACGACCCCGCTTTCGGCGGCGGCGGCGAGAGGCAGAAATACATGAACATCGTCGAGATCATCGCGCATCACGACATGAGCCTTGCGGTCAAGCAGGGCGTGCAGTTCGGGCTGTTCGGCATGAGCATCGAAAGCCTGGGCACCGAACGCCACCACGCGAAATACCTGCCCGATGTGATGTCGGGGAAATTGCTGGGCGGTTTTGCCATGACCGAAATGGCGGGAGGATCGGACGTGCAGGGCATATCGACCGAAGCGGTCTATGACCACGCCACGCGCAGCTTCGTGCTGTCCACGCCGCATGAAGGCGCACGCAAGGCCTATATCGGCAATGCCGCGAAACACGGCGAAATGATGGTCGTGTTCGCGCAGCTGAAAATGTCGCCGGAATCCGAATCCATGGGGGTCCATGCCTTTATGGTGCCGATCCGCGACAAGGCGGGCAATACCATGCCGGGTGTCACGATTGACGATTGCGGCCACAAGGTCGGGCTGAACGGCATCGACAACGGTTACCTGTCGTTCGACAAAGTGCGCGTGCCGCATGATGCGATGCTCGACCGTTTCGCGCAGACCGACACAGATGGCAATTACCAGAGCGAGATCAAGAAAAAATCGCAGCGTTTCTTCAAAATGATCGGCACGCTGGTCACGGGGCGCATTTTCGTGTCGATGGTGTCGCTCAGCGGCGCAAAAAACGCGCTGACCGCCGCCGTCACGCATTCGGAAGAGCGCAAGGTTTTCGGCGAGACGCTGCTGGACAAGCAGGCGACGCAGGCGCGCCTGCTGCCGCATCTGGCCGACGCCTATGCCATGCATTTCATGACGCGCCATTTGATGGATGAATACCAGAAAGGCAATGAGTACCTGGAAACCATGGCGGCCGCGATCAAGGCGAAATCATCAGACGCCGCAATGAAGGCAGCCGACGAGGCGCGCAAGCTAGGCGGCGGCGCCGGTTATATGTCGGAACAACGCCATGGGAGCTTGCGCAACGATATCGACATTTTCCGCACATTCGAGGGGGACAACACCGTGTTGCGCCTGCTGGTCGCGAAAAACCAGCTGTCGCGGCTGTCCAGGAAATTCATGGACGTTAATTCGTTCCAGAAGGTGACTAAGATCGCGGCGCTGCAGCTGAAACGCCTGTTCGCAAAATTCAATTCGGAAAGCGGCAAGACGGAACGCGACCATTTCCTAGACCCCGCCTTCCAGAACAAGATTTTTGCGTCGCGCGAACGCACGATGATGTACATGCTGAGCGACAAGATCCAGAAAATCGCCAAGGCCGAAAACGCATCGGTTGCCGCCAACAAGACGCAAGTCGACATGATCGCCTATGCCGATGCCTATGCGGAGCGCCTGATGCTGCAAAAATTCATCAAGGCGGTCGCGGCGCAAAAAGACCTGGAAGTGAAGGCCGTGCTGAAGGATGTCTGCGACCTGTACGCCGTCCACACGATGCGCGAAAACGGGCTGTGGTATGTCGAAAACGGCTTGATGAAGCCGCAAACAACCACCGCGCTTCGCAGGCTGGAACGGGAACTGACCGAAAAAATCCGCCCCCATGCGCAAATGCTGGTGGATGCGTTTGGCATTCCGCCCGTCGTGCTGGCCTGCGCGCCCACGCCACCCGCGCCGCCGCCCGCAAAACCGCCCACGCCTTAAAATCGGGGCTTGAGCGCCTGCGCTTTAAGTGTTTTGATAGCCCTTGCAAGGGGGCTTTATGAACAAATTCATGCTGGGAATCGCGCTGTTGCTCGCCTGCGCTGTGCCTGCTCATGCCGGTGACGCGCATCCCGAAGACGCGGCATTGCGCACCAGCGTCTTTACCCTTGGCCCTTTGCATGTTGACCGTAAATATCCGTCGATGACCGGCCCGTCGAAAACGGGGCTGGTGACAATCGGCGCGGACGAGAAATCAAAAAATATCTGGATCAAAAGTTTCCGCGTTGATGTGGAGGGCGAGAACGGCGAAAGCGTATCTTCGGAATACCTCTGCCACTCGTGGGTCGTGCTGGGCAAGCCGCAGCTGGGCGACCAGCGGCTGATGACCGTGTCGCAGGGGCTGGAGGAAATGAAATTTCCGCAAGGCTTTGCAATCAAGGCGGAAAACGCCGCCAACAACGCCTCGATCCTCGCGCAGGCGTTGAACAACAATGACGACATTAATAAAAACCTGTCTTATAAATTGACCGTGCATTACCTGAGCGATGCGGATGCCCAAAAATACGCGCTGAAACCGCTGCGCACCGTGACGGTCGCCGTGATGGCCAAGGATACGGATACCGCGCCCGCAAATTCCGGAGATATCTGCACGACTCAGGACGGCATGCTGGAGCCGATGCCGGCGGGCATGTCGTCGCTTGTCCATTTCAACGTGCCGCCCGGACGCCATGAATATAAAAGCCCCGTTGAACGCACAAACCCGATTTACATGGGCGGCACAATCCATTACATCAAGCTGCACCTGCACCCCTATGGTGAATCCGTGACGCTGACCGATAAAACGGCGGGCACAACAGTATGGCACGGCAAAACGCTGAAGGATGCGAACAAGGCCGTCCTGACCGATGCCGATTTTTATTCGGGCATCGAAGGCATCAAGATCGATCCGGCCCACGAGTACGAAATCACGACCGTCTATAACAACACAAGCAATGCGGTGACGGATGCCATGGCCGTGCTGCGCCTGTATGTGTCCGGCGACGCCAAGGCCTTTTAAGGGAGACCGCCATGCAAGGCACATTCAAAAGTGCAGCCATCGTCTTTTTTGGCGTGCTGCTGGTATTTTCGGCGGCAAAAACCGCGTTGCCGGAAGAAAAAGCCGATACCATGAATGGTTACAGCCTTGCGCAGTTCGGCAGTTTTGAAAAAGAATGGCACCTTGTCACGTCGCGCTACCGCAAGGATACCAGCGAAATGCGCCTGACTTGGGCGAATGATATCGCGTGGAAAGCATTACTGGAAAAATCCGCCGATTACCCCGATGGCGCGGTTTTCGCTAAGATCGGCATGATGACCGAGGACGACCCCGATTTCACCAGCTCCGCCGTGCCGTCGGGTGTCAAACGGTACCAGTTCATGGTGCGCGACCGCAAAAAATTCCCGGATACGCAGGGCTGGGGCTATGCGATTTTCAACGGGTCGGGGCATAACATGTCAAAACCCGAAGACCACGACATCGATTCGCGCGCCTGCAGCGCCTGCCATGAAATGGTGCCACAGCGCGGCTATGTGTTTTCGCAGCCCATGTCGCTGGCATTGAATACCGCCGCGCCCATTTTATCGGAAGCGACCGGCAATATCACATTCACCACCATCGACGCCGTAAAATTGCGCGCGGATGTACAAAAACACCTGCCCGCCGACACGAAACAGGTGCGCCGCGTGCATGGGCCGTTCGAAAAACATGTGTTTGTCGGCACGATGGGCGAAATACGCCCCGTCCTGATCAAGGAAGCGATCCGCACGCGCCACCCCGCATTATTAATCAGCGATGATTCACCCCTCTTTTCGCTCAGCTACATTAATCCGGACAAAACGGTTTGCGAAGACCACGGCAAAAAAGGGGTATCGGTCATCAGCCTGTTCACAACAGGCCGCCCCGGCAGCCAGCTGCCGCCGGTCGCGCGCAACGAATATTGCGAAACCGCGCCCTGATTACTGGCGCATCAGGCGCAGGTTGCGCAGCAGCACGCTGCCCGTGCCGTCGATGACAAGGTTGACCTTGATAACATCAGGCATGTTGCCGGGCGGAAGCGCAAATTCCCCTGTCAGCGGCTTCCATTCACCCGCTGCCATATCGCTGGCATATATCTGGCCTGCTTTATTGCCCGGAAAATGAACAAGCACCTGGAGATGCGCCGACCCGTTGAGGGCGGAGGCCTTGACGTCTGCCGCGTAGAGCAGGACGGTATTTTGTAATTTGTACGCCGCAACATTCACTTCGGCCAATTGCACCGTCACCGGTTCGCGGGCATCAATGCGCAGGTTGCCGCCGCCATCTTCGGTGATTAAAGATCCGGCAACTGTGCTGCCACGCTTATATTCAAAAATCGGCGGGCCGTCAGGCTGTTGTGCTGACTCTGCGGGCGCAGCATCACTGACGCCTGCCCGCGATTGCTTCGCTTTGGCAGAGGGTTCGGATGCGACCATGCCAGATGCCGCGCCATTTGACGCACCACCACTGGGTTCGGGCATTGCGGCAGGTGCGGCAGGTGCGGAAAGAGCCGGGGCCCTTTCTGCCGACGGCATCGCTTTCTTGAAATCCATGTTGGATGCCATCGCGGGCGTTTCATGTGACGCCGGATCGTCAACGAAGCGCTGCAGCCACGCGATTTCGGCCTCGCCCCACAGATAGGCGGGCGCGGGCGCTTCGGCCTTGCCGCTGATGCGCGTGCCATAGCCGGGCGCGATTTCAGTCTTGCCGCCGGTATTTTCAAACAGCGCGCCGCCTTCGGACAGGTAAATCCAGGTGATGCCATTTCGGCGCGCGCCCACCAGTTTCGTGCCCCGAATGCCAATCGTGCCGTAATCGATATTCAGCTTCACTTCGGGCTTTACGCCCTTATCGAGCGCGCCGCCCGTATAAGAAAAAGCGGCCTCGAATATATCCAGCACGGCCTTGTTGCCCGATTTTTTATCCGCATCGAACACATATTCATCAATTACCAGCCGGCCTTTGCCGGTCATGACCAGTTCTGCGCCATCTGAAAAACTAAATACTGCACGCGCACCCGCATCCGTTTCGACAATATCATTCACGGCAACAGCAGCGCCCGCCGCAATGCCCTGCGGTGCAGATCCTGCGCGGGTGATATGCGCCGTTCCCGTGAGCGTTTTCAACGTGCCGGCGGCGTCCGCCGCCATGGCATGAAAGGGCATAAGGACAAGAACAGCCAGCATCGGCACAAATGACCGCAACATCATGATAAAAAACTCCCTGACCTGAAAAACGCGCCTCAATGTCACCACAGCATGCAACAGGCTGCAACCAGATTCGCGCGGTTGATAGCATCCCTATGAGCCTTGATAGCGCCAACAAAACACCGTGAACCTTACAAACGGCTGTCCTGCAATGCCGTAAAGAGCAGCCTTTGGCGACTGTTTACGGCACCTGGACGGCACCGCAGTTGTACGATATGTGAGTCGTTTCGGCCCTGTAAAGCACGCGGTAATCGCGCGCAAACTTCACGGATCCACGCACCGGAACACAAGGCGCGCACGAAATGCCCGCCTGTGGATATGTTGAAAAATACGCTTTTAGTTCAAGCCGATGCAGCGCAAGGCTGAGAATGTGAATGCGCATAAAACCCTGCAAATGACGTATCCGAACGCATATGGGGCTGCGATCTGCGCGCGGGGCGTGCGGGTGTTTTTCTTGCGTGTTTGCGCGCCGCCGCACTTGCGCGCAGATGCGTGATCGGGTCAAAAACACCGTCATTTACGGCTCCGGCGCATATTGGACATAATGACAAAATGCGAAAACCCTTTGGCAAATCCTGCGCGGCGTGAGATAAGTTTCATCACACGCGGTGCGGTGTGTTGTGCAAACGACTCTAGCCACGCTGCGTAAAACAGCATAGAATTACGCTTAATACCCCTACAAACCCTAATGAAGAGAGACATACAAACATGGCTAAGAAAAAAGCATCCGCGAAAAAAGCAGCTCCCGCAGCACTCACCCCCGTCAAGCAAACGCTGACGAAATCGGGCCTCGTGAACCTGCTCGCTGAACAGAACGAACTGAGCCGCAAACAAGCTGCTGGCGTTCTCGCGACCCTCGAAAACACCCTGCTGGGTTCCGTTCATCCCAAAGGCGCTGGCACGTTCATCCTGCCCGGCCTGATGAAAGTCACCCTGCGCAAAGTTCCCGCGCGCAAAGCCGGCACCCTGATCCGCAACCCCGCCACGGGCGAAATGATGAAAGCAGCTGCGAAGCCCGCTTCCGTCCGCGTGAAAATCCGCCCCCTGAAAAAACTGAAATCGGCGGCTATCGGCTAATTATTCAAGCTGGCCTTCGGGTTAGCGAGAAAAAGAAAAACCCCGCAGTTTCTGCGGGGTTTTTTTTGTGCCTTTTTAAGGGTCAGATCGCGTTGCCGACCTTGCGCACGCGCTGTGGCTTGTCGATATCGACACCGCACCCCAGACCAACGGAAACAAGGATATTCCAACCCGCCAGCAGCTGGAAATACGCATCAAAACCGGCAAGCGCGGGGATGCGGATGGTATCAAAGGGCGTGTCGGTTGAAGATATCGCGATGATCGTGATGCCCGTCCCCTGCGCCAGCACCTTCTGGTATTTTTCGATTTCTTCCCTGAAAGGGTCGATCAGGATAATGACTTCGTCCTGCCGCATCACTTCCTCGATGCCGTGCAGGGCGTAGGTGCCCTCCAGATAATCGCTTTTGCGGCGCGCAATTTCATTCGCCTTCAGCGTCAGCTCTTCGGCAACGCCATTGTTGCGGCCGGAAAAATAAATGACGGGCGCGGCGGCAATCGTATCCAGCATGGCCGGGGGGATTGTTTGTGCCAATACGGCGGCGCAACCATCGGCGGCTTCGGCCTGTTGCCGCCATTCATTGCCACCCAGCAGGGACTGATATATCAGCGCATGTTCGACAACGCTTTTCGATGCCGCAACGGCCTGTTCTGCGCCGCAGGTCAGGATGCGTGAATCGGTTGCGACTTCGGTCAACCGGCTGCCGGCATTGGCGGTGACCGCGTAACAGGGGATTTTATCCTGTGCCAGTTTTTCGCACAGGGAGATCAATTCACGGGTGCGGCCACTGTTGCTGCCCGCAAGCACGTTAAAACCGCGCAGGTCGTATTCGGCGGCCTGCCGCGCGCCTTCAGTTGCGATATTCAGCGCGTGGCCGGTTTGCTGGGCGCGGGCAATCAGGTTTTTGGCGGGAAAAATGCGGCTCGACCCCTCCCCCGTCACCAGCAGGCGTTTGCCAGCCATGGCGGAAGCCCAAGCCTGCAACTGTTTCGAATCGAAACGGCGCAGGATACCGGGGGTTTCCAGCATTTCGCGGATCAGGGCATGGGGGCTGTCGGCCTGCATAAAAGGCTCTCCATCGGGGAAACGGCTTGGTATATAATAGCCGATATTACCGGAAGGAATAGCCACTGCCATGAAAATTTGCATCGTATCGCCCCATATCGACGACGCCGTGCTGTCTTGCGGCATTTTCATCCAGCGCCGCGTGGCGGCAGGCGACCATGTCACGGTCGTCGATATCTTCACCAAGGGCAAGAACGGCGACAACCGCCGCAAGGAAGAGGAAATCGCGATCGAGCGTATCGGCGCAACCGGCCATTTCCTCGACGAATTCGACGCGCCCGACCGCGACCCGCGCTATAAATCGACAAAAGAGCTGTTTCTGGGCGACATGAAGGATGTGCCGGAAACATTCCTTGCCCATGTCACCCAGCGGCTGGAAGGTTTTTTCAAGGAACATCGCATCGAGTTGGCGGTGTTCCCGCTCGCCGCCGGCACGCATATCGACCACCGCATCGCGCACGAGGCGGGGCGGCGCATCAAATCGGTGCCTGTGAAATATTATGAAGACCGCCCCTATATCCTCTGGCCCGGCATTTTGCAGGGGCGCATGAACGAGATTGGCAGCGATGCCGCCCTGCCTCCCGTCACGCGCGCGCAGATGGAAGGGGCGCTTGAATCTTATTATTACCTGACACATTTCGTGCCCGCCGACCGCCGCCACGAAACCCTGCCGATGTATCTGGCGGCGCTGGATGTGGCATCCAGCAATAAATTGAAGGCGACAGGCGAAACGCTGGTGGCGACAGAAGCCGAATTGAAAACGATGTATCACAGCCTCGCCGCCTATACGAGCCAGATGGTATCGATCTATCCCGATTACGACACTTTTATCCGCGACAGCCTTTCGTATGAAAAGGTTGCGGGGCATGACGCCTATACTGAAAGGTCATGGACATTCGCATGACAACCGCGCGGCAAAAGGCGACTGAATTTTTAGAGGTCGCCGCCAAATTCCAGCTGGGATCGCTGCCGACCGAACAACGGCATCCGCTGACCTATGAACTGGCCGACCTGTCACGCAACAATATCCCCGAAGCATTGCGCATCATGACCGCCATCGATATCGGCGTGATCGAGGATGTGCTTGCAAAGGCACCGGAACTATTAAGACTGGAAACTGCGATCCGGGAGACTTTCGCCGCCGGCAACCGCGTATTTTTCTATGGCTGCGGCGCGACAGGTCGGCTGTCGCTGTCCATCGAATATATCTGGCGTTTCATCCATCGCGGACAGCCGGAAGCCGATAACGTGATGGGTTTCATGAGCGGCGGCGACCTTGCGCTTGTCCATTCCATCGAAAATTTTGAAGATCATCCTGAATTCGGCGCAAGGCAGCTGCGCGAAATCGGCTTTGGCTCACATGACTTGCTGGTCAGCTGCACCGAGGGCGGCGAAACGCCGTCCGTGATCGGCGCGACGGAGGAAGCGGCGCGGTTATCATCCCGCAAGCCATTTTTCCTGTACTGCAACCCCGACCATGCATTGCATGAACAGGTAGAGCGGTCGCGCCGCGTGCTGGAAAATGACGGCATCGAGAAAGTCTGCCTATTTGTCGGCCCCATGGCACTATCCGGCAGTACGCGGATGCAGGCCAGCACGGCATTGATGCTGGGCGCCGGCGCGGCGTTGCTGCAAACGGATATCAGTGATTTCCTGTCTTTCGTGCAGAAAACCGATTTGTCGTTCCTGCAGGATTTCATCACCGAAGAATCGCGCATTTACGCGGCGGGCGATTACGTGCTGTACGAAACCAATGATTACGGCATGACGATCGTGACGGACACGACCGAACGGTCGCCCACTTTCTCGCTGCTTGCTTTTGAAAACGTGAACGACCCCATGCGCGCACCCGCTCTGTCGTATTTCATGCTGCCACAGTCGGAAAATTCGGAAACGGCGTGGCAGGCATTGCTATTACGCGCTCCCGTTACGATTGAATGGGATGAATTGCGGGCGGTTGCGGGGCGTGAACGGCTGGTAGGTTTTGATTTCTCTGCTCGGGCGCAGCAGCAGCGCGAAAAACGTACTGCACCCGCAAAATTGCATACCTTCCGCATCGAGAGGTGCGGAGACGAAATGCAATTCAGCCTTGGCAACCTGCGCCATAGCCTCAACGTATCCGGCCTGCACCCGCTGTTCGAACATCTGTTCCTGAAAATCGCACTGAACATGCATTCCACGCTGGTCATGGGCCGGCACGGGCGGTTTGAAAGCAACGTGATGACATGGGTGAAGCCCAGCAACAAGAAACTGATCGACCGCGCCATCCGCTATGTCGAATACCTGTTGCACCACCAGAACATCATGCAGTTTTCATACGCCGATATCTGCCATCAGCTGTTCGAGGAAGCGGAGCGCATGACGCCGGCGGAATCGGTCGTGCTGATGACGGTGCAAAGCCTGAAGAAACGCGGCAGTTAAACGCTGGGCGGGTTGTCCCTGCCCTTGCGCGGCGCGGCCGGCGCGGGTCTTGCAGCCTGGCGCGCATCAATCGTTTCCAGCGAGAAATCGATGACGCGCGACAGGGCGGCCACAGCCATTTCATCCTTCATGCGCGGCGTTTCTGCTTCGAAATGCTTGTCCGCCGTTTGCGAGGCCAGCAGCGGGACATGTACGAAACCCGCGATCTTGCCTTCACGCTGGCTCCAGTCCAGCAGCTGGTACATCAGCGTATTGCAGACATATGTGCCCGCCGAATAGGACTTCTGCCAGTCGGGAGAGTCTCCCAGTTTCTGCCATGGGAATGTAGATGACAGTGCATCGGGCGCGCCCGCGATCACGCGTTTGTTTTTTGGCTGCGCGCCGGTATTGTCGGGGATGCTCGCGTTTTTCCAGTTGAGCGCAACACGCTCGAGGCTGATATTCTTGCGCCCCTCCGCCTGCCCCAGCGCCAGCACGCCTTCGATATTCGGGTAGTTCGCCATTTCTTGTTGGATCAGCGGCCATGCCTCGTCGAACGAGACTGGCACAGGGCCGAAAAACACGACGCGCCCCTGCCAGTCCTGCTGCTTTAGTTTTTCGAGCAGGATGAGCGACGCATTGGTAGCCGCGCCATCGAAAGGTTCAAAGGCGGTGACCAGCAGCACGGCGTTTTTGTCGGTATTGCGCATGCGCCAATCTAGCAACCTGCGCCAGCGGTTGAAACCCTCGCGATAGCAGGCTTCTGCTCAAAATGACTATAACATTTGACTTTGCCATAAAAGTTCTATAGAGTCACCGGAATCATATACTAAACAGCTGATTCAATTAGAGAAAATGGATGGTGTGAGATGGGTTTTATCGCCGATACCTATGATATCGAGCAAACGACGCCGTTGCTGACAGACAAATACCATTTCACGACCGCCTACGGGTATTGGCTGGAAGGCCGCGCCGACAACCCCTCCACCTTTTATATGTTCGGCCGCAAGGAAGCGGCGGGTGCGGGTTACAGCATCGCGGGCGGGCTGGAGGGACTGATCGACATCGTGCAGCGCTGGCAATCTTACGGCTTCACCGAAGACGATTTGAATTTCCTGCGCAGCCAGAAACGTCCGAGCGGCAAGGCTGTCTTTCCCGAGGCCTTCATCCAGTACTTGAGCGAAATGGAATTCAAGCTGAAGGTCGAGGCGCTGCCCGAAGGTGAAGTTTTCTTCCCGCAGGAACCGGTCTTGCGCGTGTCCGGCCCGATCGCACAGGTGAAGATGCTGGAATCCGTCGCCCTCGGCCTCATCAATGGCCATAGCGGTTACATGACGCAGGGCGCGCATCAGGCAAGCGTGGTGGAGGAAGAACTCGAAAACGGCTCCCCGCGCGGCCAGGCCAGCGCGCAAGGCATGCGTCGCGGCCCGGGACTGGGCGCGATGCTGGAATCATCCCGCAGCCTTGGCGCAGGCGGCTATAAATCATCATCGACCGGCACAGCCGCAAAAATGTTCGCGCAGCCCTTCGCCGGCACGATGGACCATGCATGGGTCATGACCCATGGCGCAGAAATCGGCAAGGTGCCGATGGCCGACCTGTTCCGGCTGAACGACGATGGCAAGGTGCGCGACCTGCGCTGGGCGCTGAAGGAAGACGCATTCCGCAGCTTCGCCTTCGCCCATCCCGAAAGCGGCATTTTGCTGGTCGACACTTACGATCCCATGCAGGGCATGGAAAACGCCATTCAGGTGATCAAGGAATTGCATGCGCAAGGCCTCGGTGCCAATTACGGCATCCGTTTTGATTCCGGCGATATCGTGGAATATTCCAAAATCGCCTTGCGCCGCTTTGCCGAAGAAGGTTTTATCGACGGCATCGATCCCGCCAACGTCAGCGGCATGAGCCATGAAGAACTGCTGAAACATGCGGAAAAATCCAAGGTGTTCGTCTCCGCCGCCGACGGCATCGACGAGTATTCGGCGCAGGAAATGCGCGCGGCTGGCGCGTTCTTTAAATCATGGGGCATCGGCACCGCCGGATCGCATGTGCCGCCGCTCGGCCTCGTTTACAAGGCATCGTCCGTCTATATGGATGTGCTGGAGGGTGAAGACGCCCCTGCCGAAATCAAGAAAACGCCCGTCATGAAGGTCGCCTCCAACGCGCCCGTGAAATCATCCAACCCCGGCGTCATCAATTCGCGCCGTTTCTATGGCACGGATGGGAAATTGTCGCATGTCGTCGTTTACGACCAGACGCTGGGCCTCGACCCTGCCGGTGAAATGATCAACCTGCGCGACTTCAAGGATGTGAAGACATCGCCCGCGAACCTGATTTCCCGGGACTCCCTTGTTTCCGTCTTTGACGAAGACGGCCGGTTGACTCTCGCCGCCCCCGCGCAAAAAGAAACGCACCCCGGCAGCGACAGGTTCACGACCGACCTCGCAGCACTTGAAAAACGCATCAAGGCGCAGCTGGATACGCTGCCCGATAACGTACGGCAGGTGCGCCGCCCGCGCGCGGAAGTTTTGAAGGAAAAACTGGTCGCCGCGTTCAATGCTGCGAAAAAAGCTGGCCAATCACTTCTGAACCTCGATATCGCCGCGATTGAAAAATCGCTGCCGCCGGAACCGGGCCGGATCCCTGTTTATCTCGACCGCAAGCTGTTCGACCAGCGTGCGGCGGTCGAAAAACTGCATCTCGGCCATGCCGGCGGCCAGTCGGGCGTGGGCGAATACAAGGAACGCTTTGATGGCGGCAACAACGCGCCGAAAGGACTGAAACAATGAGCATCCAGATCGTCAATGGCAAGAAAACCGCCAGCATCAACGTCTTTATCGACCCTGAACGCGGCTTCCTCGACCTGTCCCTGACCGATGCGACGGGCGGCGTGCTGTATGTGCCGAAAGGCGAAGAAGTCTCGGCGCTGATGGGCGGCATCATCACGAAAAGCCGCGATAGCGTCTTTGTGCTGGGACAGGATTACCACCCTGCCAACCATATCAGCTTCATGGTCAACCATCCGGGCCTGATGGAATACCGCATCGAAAAGTTCCGCGAATTCCTCATCGCGAACGGCCAGCCCGTCCTCAACGACAACCAAATTTACCTGCAGGCGCAACAGCCCGTGCATTTCTTCAACGGCTTCGACAAGCCGCCGGTGCCGTTTGCTTTCAACGAAATCGTGCTGGACGAAGACCGCAACATCATCGGGGTCAAGGAAGATGACGGGCGCATTCGCAAGGTGCAGGTCGAAACATCCTCCGGTCTTGCGCCGTCGGAAAAAGACCGCGGCCGCGTGACAGCCGTTCTTGACGATTACTTTCCCAAAACCTTTGATGAATACCGCGCTGACGGGCAATTGCTGTCGACCCAGACGCTCTGGACGAAACATGGCGTGCAGGGCACCGACAGCAGCCTGTACCCCGCCGACATGAACCTGCCCAAGGGATTGCAGGAAAAGCTGAACGGCGACCTGACCAGCCCCGTCGTGTATCACCGCGACGCCGCGACCGGCAACGAATTCTATGTGGTACGCAAGGGCCAGAACAGCGAAGTCGACAGCTATGGCATCGGCGTCGAAAACGACGGCGAAACCCGCACCAAGGCCGACGAGGTATTCCGCGCGATCGCCCGCACCTTCCGCAAGCAGGGCGTTGAAAATGTCGTCATCAACGTGGGCGGCCTGGCATCCAACTTCTGCGTCGAATTTTCGATCAACAATATCGCCGATTTCTTCGCCGGTGAATTCCGCATCAAGCAAATGGCGGTCGAGATGAATTTCGTGCCGGAAATTTCACGCGGTATCCCCATTCCGGGCGGCACGGAAGTGCCCTTTAGCGAGGCTGGCGTCGCACAGCGCGTCAAGGACTTGCACAATGTCGGCATCAACACGATCGAAGGGATATTGGCATTGTCCGGCGCGGGAAAGCAGCAAGCGCCCGTCCGGCCTAAATTTCCCGGCCTGACGGCGTAAACGGATGCAGGGCGCGTTCCATGGCAATGCTGAAGATATCCGCGATGCCCTGAAACAGGGCGGGCTGGAATATGCCGTGTCGATCGGCCGCCGCGCGCCCATGCACCGCATCCATCTTGAATGCCTGCAGGAAATCGTCGATGCGGGCTTGATGCCCGTCGTGTTTATCGGGTCGACAAATGGCGCGGACAGCGCATGGTTCGATCCCGTTAAAAACCCGCTGACGCTGGAACAGCAGAAAGAACAGCTCAAATACGCCCTGCCGCATTCGTATGACGACAGCCGTATCCTGACCCTGCCCGATGTCGGCAACCAGGAAAAATGGTTTGACGGTTTTTTCGATATGTTCGACGGAACGGCATTCAAAGGCAAATCGGTCGTTCATTACCGCAGCAAGGCGGCGGATGCGAAGGACGCCGATGCCGCCATCCGCCCCTTGAGCGCATACATGGAAGGTTTCGGCAAGCGCGGGCTGCCCGCATGGGAATCCTATAACCGCGACCCTGCCGACGACAATATCAACGCGACGGAAATCCGCAGTTTCGACCTTGAAAACTTGACAGCAGGGCAACGCGCGCTGATGGCAACGCCGGATTACATTATCGGCCTTGCGCGCGCGGCCCGCGATGCCAACCCCGACAAAGAATTGATGAAAGACGTCCCGCTGGCCATTTTCGACCTGACGCTGGAACGCATGTGGAAAGAAGCGGGAATTTCGACCGCACAAGTATTGAACACCGCCGCCACCCGCAGCCTGCACGACCTGCAAACGGCCGCGACAAGCCTCGTCAAGAACCGCCACGCCCCGAAGGAACAGGCCATGACCGACAAGATTTCGCTGAAAATCGCTTCCGCCAGCACGAACCAGACAGGCGGCGACTGGCCCCGCAACCTTGCGAACATCATCAAGGCGGTGGATAAAGCGGTTGAGGACAAGGCGGATATTCTGGCGCTTGAGGAGCTGGGGCTTTCGGGTTACGAACGCGGCGACGATTTCCAGTATTCGGATAATGGAAAAACGCGCGAGATGCTGCAAATCATCGCCGATTACGCAGCCAGCAAGAACCCGAACCTCATCATTTCCGTCGGGCACCCGTGGTATTTCGCCGACAAGGACCTGCCAACGCAGGACAACCGCCGCAAAAACCCGCTGTTCAACCGCGTGAACAAGCAATATGACGTGCAAAGCTTCCTGACCGGCGGCGATGTCGTGGCGATTTCGGCAAAAAGCTATTTGTTCAATTACGAACGCGGCTATGAAACGCGCCATTTCGAGGAATGGAGCGACGAGGCGGCGAACAAATACGAAAACAAGTTCGGCAAGGGCCGCGACGGCACGATCATGATCGAACTGCCCGCCATGACCTATCCGGATGGCACGGAAGTGCCCGCCAAAGCCATTCCCTTCGGCAGCCCTGTCATTCAGGCAGGCGATGGCGACCGCAGCATCAACCTGTGGCATATCATTTGCGAGATGTACTGGATCGGTTCACGCTTTGACGGATCAGCCAATAATAAAGATTACGCACGCGACAACCCGCTGGCGCAGAAGGCGCGCGATTTCGACATCACGGTTGCCGTCAACCCGAACGCAAGCCCGCCCGTCGCCAACAAAATCGACAAGCATTACGAGCTGTCGAAACTGGCGAGCGGCTATGCGGGCGTATTGGTGCATACCGATGGCCTCGGCTCCTCCGGTTCAACCTTCGCGCAATTCGGCAGCAGGCTGATGGCGCAGGACGGCGGGATCATTTCCGAAGGCGCGCGCGGCACTTTCGCCGATATGGCCTACACGAGCCAGATTGTGCAGGTCGCCCCCGCAATCGACAAAGGCCATGCGCCCCACGCGAAAGTCGCGCACAGTTTCAGCGCCACGCATGACGCGCCCGTGCAGGACGGCCCCGCCGTCTGGGAACACGGCCCCCGCCGCGAAATGGAAGAGGAACTGCGCAACGAACTGCTCTGGCTCTATGATTACATGCGCAAGAACAAGATCCAGGGCGTGACGCAGGCGCTGTCGGGCGGCATGGATTCCGCCTACAATGCCGCCAAAGTGCGCATGATGGTTGAACTGGGCGTATCCGAGCTCGGTTTCGCGGGTTTCATGGATTCCATGAGCCACCTGACCTACAAGAACGAAGCGCTCGCCGCATTCAAACAGGGCGGGCGCGAAGCCGGCATCGCGGCGGTCATGGACAACATGCTGACCAGCGTCTATATGGGCACGGATAACAGCTCCGACAAGACTTTGAATGCTGCGAAAACGATGATCGAGGGCGGCACGCGCGCCGATGGCACGACATTCAAGGGTATCAGCGGAAAATTTGAATACCGCAACGTGCAGCGCCTTGTCGAGGTTTATGCCGAAATTTACAGCGGCGTAAACCCCGGCCAAATTTCCGACGCGCGCGACGCTGAAATCCGCAAAGAGCTTGCCGCCATCCTGCGCACGCGCAAGGAAGACGTGACACCCGAAGAATTGGAGCGTCGTATCCATGTATTGAAAGAAACGTTTGAGGAAGTTGCCGGCGATGTGCTGTCGGTCGGCAACGACAAGCATGCCGTGGCCTATGAAAACATTCAGGCGCGCCTGCGCCAGGTCCTGATCAGCTTGTTTTCGAACGTCGAGAACAAGATGTCGATTTCCAACCCGAACCTTGATGAAGGGCGTAATTCCTATTCCACATGGGGCGGCGACCTACATGGCGGTATGATTGCCGGCAACGCGCACAAGGACAAGCAGCGCCAGATCGACCATATGAAACTGCTGTATGAATTCGGCCTGCAGGACGGCGTCGCACCCGTCGAGGCATTCCACTGGGTGCTGGCGAACCGCCCCTCCGCCGAATTGCAGCCTCTTGGCAAAGACGGTAAGGTCACGCAGTTCGACGAAGACCAACTGGGCCGCAGTTTCCGCCAAATGGACATGATTTCACATTTCATGCTGAACGACCGTCCACTCGGTCAGGGCGAGCGCAAGAACAGCCCGATTGAAGTGTTCGAAAAGGTGAAGGCGCACCCGTTCTTCGAAGGCGACAGCATCGAAACCGTGCATGACCGCGTCCGCCTGTCCTACGAGAAATGGGCACATGCGCAGTTCAAGATTCATGGCAGCCCGCTGGCCGCCACCTACGGCAAGAGCATCGACAAGCAGTCGTCCCTGCGCACGCCCAACATCTCCGCCTTCCACAAGCCGGAACTGGCGCAGATGGCGCTTTATGCGCTCGATCAGGCAGCACAACGTGACGGCGAGAAATTCGAAACACTGTCGGGTGGCGCATCCGCCCGTGCCTTGATCCAGCGGGCGATGATCGACAATGATTTTGCCAATGCCCTGTCATCAAAAATGTGGACGCCGGAGGCAATCGACGGCCGCAAGATGAAACTGGATACGCTGCACACTTATGCGCAGCAAAACACGCTGAAAGGCTTGGCAAAACCGTCGAAAATGTCGCAAATCTTCGACACTGCCGCGCAATACCGCAGGAAGGCGGCAGCGAATGCGAATGTCACGCCCCGTAAAACGGCGCGTCCCGGAATGTAACTAGCGCTTTTTCGGCTTGGCCTTTTGCAGCTTTTCGAATTCGGCCGCAGACATCGTGTCGCCAAAGCCGCGCACCTCGCCCATGCCGATCAGGCCCTCCTTGACCATGTCTTCCAGCAGGTCGCGGCGTTCTTTGTCGCTCTGGAACACCATGACCACCGGTTTGAAGGATGCAGCCGTCAGCGGCTGCGGCAGGTTGCCGGCAAGGTTGATGACAAGATCGTGGCGCTCGCTATCCCGCTCCGGCTCGCGCGCAAACGCCACAAATTTCGCCATATCAAGGTTGCGGGCGACAAGGCCACCCTCCACCACCGCCTGCAGCGAACTGCCGCGTGACTTCCATTTGGGATAGGCCTCGCGCAGCGCGTCGATATCGGCGCCTTTTTGGGCAAACGGCGCCAGCAGGGCAACGATTTCGCCCTTTTGTTTTTTGCTGTTCCCGCTGTTCAGGAGCGCCGCCACACCCGCGAAAGTAACAGGCGCGGACAATTTTTTGTGGCGGACCAGAAGGCCGACCGCATCAAGGCGTTCCTTTTCGCCCATGGCGGCGAAATTGGGCGCGAAGCGTTCCAGGTCGGCAACGGGATCCATGCGGGGCACGATTTCTTCCCACGGCGGCAGCCAGCTGTCGGAAACGGCGGCAGCAAGGCGTGCCGCGTCTACGACACTCAGCTTCGCGCAACCGGCATCTGCCGCAAGCCCTTCGCGCAGCATTGTCAGCCGGCGGTCACGGTCGCGTTCTGCCTGTATGTTGGTCGCAATGCCGCAGCTGCTGGCGACAAGGCCGCCGCCGCTGCCTTCCGCATGGCTGGCGCGATCAACCCATGGCTTGCCCGCCGCGAGGGTTGCCGCATCCGCCGGCAGCAGGGCGAAGCCCATCTTTGGCACAGGCATATCGGCAGGCCATGGCTCGCTCGATTCCGTGGACGTCGCCGCAGTTTCAGTCGCCGCCGGGGCTGTATCGGGCGTGCCGCCTTCGGCTGGCTTCTCCCCGCCGATGGTGACAGGCGCATCAAGTGTACTGGGCGTTTGCGCGGCGGTGATTTCCTTGACCTCGGCCGGCATGATCCGGCTGGCATCGGCAGGCTTGATATCGACGGGGTTTCCGGCGGCATCGAGTACGCCGACAAGCTTGTCTTTCTGGCGGGTAGTGTATATCCACAACTGATGCGGCACCATGGATACGTATTTGTTGGTGTAATCGGTGACAGAGGCGACGACGTAAACGGCGACTTCATCGCGCCCCTTGGTCTCCTCCAAAAACTGGCGGGTCGCGCTGTCATCCATGCGCAGGTACTGCCAGCCGGGCGGGATGCCGTCCGGGAAGGTGATGACCAGTTTGTTGGGGGCATAGCGGGAAGATCCGCGGAAAGACCCGCTATTCGCATACAGCTCGTAGGTCGGGCGTTTCCATTCAAGCGGGATTGCCTTGCGCGTCGCATCGTAACTGCCCTTGCGGACCGTCAGGCCGAGCGCCATTTGCACTGGCACGGCTTCGGCAAAATCCGTTTTGTGACGTTGCGCCGCATCGGCCACTTCCATCGCGTTGCTGCTGACGCGCGCATGTTCGTCGGGATAGGCAAATTCAAAATATTCGGCCAAAAACCCTTCATTATCGGCCTGAAAGATGCCCTTTTGCGCCAGAAGTGTGATGATGCGTTTCCATGTCAGCGCGGGGGCAGACGGTTTTGCGGTTGTTTGCAATGCGGTCGGCAGGTCCGCCAGCAGCGGCGAAGCCGAAAGGACGGCGGCAACCAGCGCCGCCGCGAAAAGGTTACGTTTCATCTTTATCTCCATATCCAAAAGTGATGCCAAACAGAATATTGCGGCGCACGCCTTCGGCCAGCGGCAGCACCGCAGGCTCGACGCGGTTGAGCCAATCGACGCCGAGGCCCATGACCGGCGCTTTTTCCTTCAGCGTGACGATCGAGCTTGCATACATCGGGTTGTCCTTGCCCGGCGACGCGAACAGGAACGGAATGCCGATCACGGCAATAAACAGGGCAATGCCAAGAACGGGTTTCAGCTTCGGCGCGGCAAGCCCGGCGAGTGAAATGAGCAATGATCCCGCATTCAAGATCGAGAAGAACAGCGAAAAGGCGAGCGCGACCGGCGGAATGATCAGGAAACGGAGCGCGTCATCATGCCTGGCTGCCGCTTCCGGTGCATCGATTGCAGCCTTGATCGCATCGGCCTGCCCCTGCAGCTTCGGCAACAATACCTGCTTTTCAAATGCGGCGCGGTCAAGCCCCAGCGGCACATCGGCATCAAGGCCATATTTCGCGGCCACCGCCGCCCGCACATCGGCGCGTTGCAGCAGCGTATTGGGGTCCAGCCCCGGTTCCAGCGCCATGCCGAGCGCGGTTTCTACCTTCGCGCCAAATTCGCGGGAGGCGGCACGTTGCACCTCGCCCGTCATGACGGACATGAATTGCGTTTTTTCAAGCGGGAATACCAGCGCGGCGGTGTCGATATGCTGCTTTTCCAGCTCCGCCTTGATTTTTTTCTGCAGCGGTTCGGATGCGATGAATCCCGAATAGCTGATATTCGGGTCCATGCCTTCGGTTTCCTTGCGGAACTGGCGTTCCAGGATCAGGTTGATGACTTGCGTGACCGTGGCGTCGGATCCCGGGCAACTGGTTTGCGCGGTGGGCGCATAAGCGGGCGGCAAGCCTTTGCCGTTCCAGCCTGAACACCACCAGTCGAGCGGGATGGGGCCGCCGAATTTCGCGGTCATTTCGACGTCATATGCCTTGCGGACATCGTTGATGCAGGCGGCATTGCAGGCAATGATCTGTTTGAACACGCCGCGCAGTTTCGCCTGCGCGTATTCGACCAGCATACCCTTGCCGCCTTTCAGCATCTGGCGCTTGCTGTCGAGCGAGGTCCAGCTGGCGTTGACCTGCGCCTGTATCTTGTCCCACACCTCCTGTGCCTTCTGCTGCGCCTGCGCCTGATATCCGGCGACCTGCGCGGAACCGCCGGCGTAATCCTTCAATGCCTGGTTGATTTTGTCGTGCGCTGACTGGTAACGCGCCCAGATTTCATCGCCACCCGCCGCCTTGTAAACCGTACGGGTTGCGATATCGTCCATCTTGGCTTCGATTTCCTTCAATATGGCATCGTCGCGCATGATGAAAATACCGAGCGTGGCGTTGAACGTCGCATCGCGCGCGGGATCGCCGCCTTCCTTCAGGGACGAAAACGCGACAACGCCGTCGGCGACGTTTTTGCGCGCCATGGCCGCGATATACGCTGCGCGCTTTTCTTCCGTGGTCGCGGTTGCGAGAGCAGCATCGATAATGGCCTTCTGCCCGAAATAAACCATAGGAATGATGATAATGGCGGCAATCATCAGACGCACCGCTGCGGATGTGCCAACGCGAAAGCCGATAAAGCGCCACGCCATCAGCGTCGCGCCGATGCCCGCAATGATGCGTCCCGCCGTTTCAAGGCCGTGGATTTTATCGGGATCGGGTATGCCGCCCGCCGCCGTCAGCAGGCGCGCGTTAAAAGAAAGTTCGAAGAACAGGTAGAGCAATGCCGCGCATTGCAGGAATGCGGCCCAGCCGGTTGAAGATTTCTGTCTGCCTTTTTCGGATGCCATGTTCCCCTGCCCTGTGAAATGCGGCATAGCCGTCATGATAAGGCAGAAAAATTGCTTTACTGTTAATGCGGTTAAAAGCGCTATTGATGAGCGATTGCAGGAGTTTGACTAAGGTTTCGCAACGGATAAGCCGAATTACCTTGCTATTATGGTGAAAGAGGCTATGTTCTGGCTATTCGAATTTTCTAGTTCTGACTTGTTTGTTCGCCTGATACGGCATTTCTCCCAAGACATCGCTGCTTTCGAATAGGGACTGACGCAATTGTTGCGGCAGCCCATATGCACGGAAGTGCTTTTTCTACAAGGAGGCCATCATGGCTCAAGGTACAGTGAAATGGTTTAACGCGCAAAAAGGCTTTGGTTTCATCCAGCCCGACGGCGGCAGCTCGGACGTATTCGTCCATATCTCCGCTGTTGAAGCGGCTGGCCTGCGCGGTCTGAACGAAGGTCAGAAAGTGACTTTCGACATCGTGACCGAGCGCGGCAAATCGGCTGCAGCGAACCTGAAAGCGGCGTAAGCCTCTTTTAAAATCGACAATAGAGCCCCCGGCGTCGGTAGCGGCCCGGGGGCTTTTTGTTTCTGCGCCACAACACTTCCCAAGAAAGAGTTTCCATGACAGCGATCGTACAAACGAACGCCCCTGTTGCTTCCACTCCGTCGAAACCAGCTGCGCAGACACGCGCACGTTTCCGTCAGGACAAATTTTCCACGACCCTGCACCTGCCCTGCTTCATGCCCGACGAGACCAAAACGCCCAAGGCGTAAGGAACAACCGTGACCAACGACGAATTCCGCGAAGCGGGCAAAGAAGCGACAGGCAAGAAGGGCAGCGCAAGCAGCACAGCCTCGGGCGCAACACCGCCCGGCCGCGCACCGGCCATCAGCGCGCCCGTGCCGCGCGGTCCCGCACCCCCTGCGCCAAAAGGGCCGATGATGATACCGACAGGCCCGAAGCCGCCCTTTGGCGCGCAACAATTCCCGCCCCAGGTCAAGCCGGCACAGAACACAGTGCCGCCAAAAGCAGCGACGCCGCCACCGGTCAAAAAGACGGATGACGGCGAGGCCGACTAATTCATTCTCATTTCAGGAACAGGCCTTAAACGACCTTCAGTTTCGGCGGCAGGTCCTTGAAGCGGATCATCTTGCGCGTCGCTTCATCCCACAATGCCAGGTTTGCGCATTTCAGGCTCTGGCGGATGTTCAGTGTGTTGACCTTTGCGAAATCCGGATTGGCGTCGTGGCATTTTTCCAGCTTGTAGTTCGGGATGGACGCGTTCAGGTGGTGAACGTGGTGGAAACCGATATTGCCCGTGAACCATTGCAGGATCTTCGGCAGCTTGTAGTAGGAACTGCCCATGACTGCGGCTTCCGCATAGCTCCACTCGCGGCCGTATTCCCAATGTGAATCTTCAAACTGGTGCTGCATGAAAAACAGCCACTGGCCCGGCCAGTAAGCCATCACCAGCGTTGCGGGATAAAGGATCGCAAGCTGGGCATAGCCGAGGAAGTAACCAAAAACGCCGTAGCAGGCAAGGATGGCGACATTGAGCCCCATGATGCTGGGCAGCGTCTGGCTGGTGGGCGGCGTATGGTATTTCGGCATCGACAGGTAATTCTGTGCCGGGGGAAACCGCTGGAAGAACAGCACATAGAGGGGCGGGCCAAAAACCAGCAACGTCAGCGGATGGCGGTAAAAACGGTAAAAACGCTGGCGGCCGGGCGACAATGCCTCGTATTCCTTGACGGTCAGCGTATCGACGCTGCCGCTGCCGCGCCGGTCGAGGTTGCCTGAACCCGCATGGTGAAGGTTGTGCGTGCGGCGCCACAGGTCATAGGGCGTAAAGGTCAGCACGCTGATCGCGCGGCCGACAAGGTCGTTTGCCCATTTCTGGTTGAAGAAAGAACCGTGACCGCAATCATGCTGGATGATGAACATGCGGATCAAAAGTCCGCCTGCGGGGATCATGAGCAGGAAGGTCAGGAAATAATGCCCGAAATGCGACGCCGTGAAGATGGCTGCCATGTTGGCGGCGAAGATCGCGGTCGTGCTGAACAGCTGCCACAGGCTTTGCTTGAGATCGGCGCCTTTATAGGCAGCGCAATGCTCCGTCATTTTCTTGAAATCGAGAGCTGCTTCCGGAGTTGCAGAAACTTGCGGTTCGTCAGGCATCGCCTGAGCCCTGAGAGAATTGTCCATGTGTCCTTTTTCGCCCTTGAGCGTCCACGCAGCCGCCCTTGCCCGTTTTATGCGTTTATGCCCAAAGATTACTACAGGCTCTTATCATTATCTATAGCGGCTTGGTTATTTGGCAAGCTATTGAGGCTGTTGGAGGTTTTGGCCTCCATTTTTACTTCAAAAATTACCGAATTCGGGAAAATGGCGCGTGACATAAAATAACCCTGCTGCGACGCGGAACAAAGCCCTCCAACCCGCCATTAGCGCAAAGACTTAGAAGGATCAAAAACAGTGGTATTCGAACTCCATCCCGCCCGCGACGATATTGCCGCCGACGCAGGCGATACCACCCCCATGACCCCGCCCGAAACGCGCACCGTTTTTCTGGGCGGCATTTTCATGATCCTGTCTTTTATCGCCCTCAATCTGGGAAGCGCGTTTTTTATCCCGCTCATTTTCGCCATCGTGCTCAAATTCGTCCTACAGCCTGCCTTACGTACGCTTGAAAACATGCATATTCCGCGACGCCTGGCAGCAGGCTTGATCGTGCTGATGCTGTTGGGCGGCGTGGGTGGCATCGGGTCCGTGCTGGCAACGCCTGCGAGCGAATGGATGGAGCGTATCCCCGACAGCCTGCCGCAGTTAAAAGATAAATTCCGTTTCCTGAGCAAGCCGGTCGAAAAAACACAAGCCGTGCTGGCGCAGGCGGAAAACATGACCAGTGCGCCGGGGCCGAAAGTGCAGCCGGTGATGATACAGGGCACGCGTTTGTCCGACCGTTTCTTCACGATGACGCAGTCATTTGTGGCATCCACACTCACCACCATACTCATCCTTTTCTTCCTGCTGGCCGGAGGTGACACCTTCCTGCGGCGGTTTGTTGAAATACTGCCGACCTTCCGCAACAAACGTCAGGCTGTGGATATCACCAACCAGATCGAGGGCGATATCTCGGTCTATCTGGGCACCGTGACGCTGATGAATGCCTGCGTCGGCATCGCCACGGGGCTTGCCATGTGGGGCTTTGGCCTGCGCGACCCTGTGCTGTGGGGGACAGTCGCCTTCCTGCTCAATTACCTGCCGATCGTGGGGGTCATCCTGGGTGCCGCGCTATTCATGGTTGTTGGCTTCATGGAAATAACCGATTTCTGGATGGCTGCGCTGCCCGCCATCAGCTATGCCGCGATCCACGTCATCGAAAGTTCGGTCATCACGCCGCTGTTGCTGGCGAAGCGCCTGACTTTGAACCCAGTGCTGGTCATCCTGTCGCTGGTTTTCTGGTACTGGATGTGGGGGTTTGCGGGGGCGGTCATGGCCGTGCCTATGCTGGCCATCATCAAGATCATTTGCGACCGTGTCGAAAAATTAAGGCATTTCGGGCACTTCCTTGGTGCCTGAGCCATTCGCGTGCACAAAAAAAGCCCCCAGTTGCGGGGGCTTTTTTTATCATTGTTCTGTGCCGGATTAGTGTATGTTTTGTCCGCTGTGCAAGGGCACATCATGCACGTGGATATCCTGTGCCGCATGGCGGTGGAGAATGTCGAGTGCCACTTCCTGCATCCCGCCGGCGCGCAAGGCAACCCACAGCACGATGCCGCCGCGCTGCATCTGCGCCTCGATCGCGCGATCGTATTTGCGGTGAACGATCGTTGCCGCAATATAGCCGAGCAAGCCGCCCGCAATACCTGCGACCACAGCCGATGCGATCACAAAGGCAATCGTGCCGCCCGCAGCCGCTGAGGCAATCGCGCCTGCAACTGCGGCAACATACATCGGTGCACCAATTAATGAGCCTTCGACTTCGCCCATGATTTCCAAAGGGATAAATACCTGCCGGGTGCTGGAGGGGTCATCCTTCAAGGCGTCTGCATGGCGGGGTTCTTCGGCTACGCCGGGAACAGGCGCAAGGTCATTGGCAAAAATGCTGATTTCCTGCCGCATAAATCCCTGCTCTTCCAGCGCGTCCAGCGCATGCTGAAGGTTTTTGGCATCATTGAAGATGCCGACGGCTTCACGGACGACGGGGTTCTGGCTCGTGTTCATCGCGGCCTCCTTCTTTCAGGTCGGACTTAATGGTTTCAACGTCTTTTTTCGCGGCATCAAAGCCGTTATCAAGACGTGCCTTGGTGTCTTGGACGCCCTCGCGGACGGATTCGCGCAATTGTGCAGCATTGTCCTGCCCGCTTCTGCCCGGCTCGACGAAAAAATACGCAACGACAGCAATCAAGATGAGAACTACGAGAACACGGGATATTCCTGTTTGCATCTGCGCATCCTCCCTTGACTGTATGACTTAATGCTTTTTGGTCGACTGGACGGCGAAAAGGCGCGGATCCAGTTGCTTTTCTGTGGGCTCTATCGAGTTTTCATCGGCCCACCATGACAGCAGAAGTTTTTTCTGCGCGACAAGTTCTTCATAGCGGCGGATATAAAGGGAATTTTGCTCAATCGCATGCCAGACCCTTTTTTCTTCAGCTGGATCAAGCTGGGCATCGACAAGCGCCTGAATGTCGTAATCTGTCACTTCTTCACCCATTTTGATCCCTAACCGCATGACTTACCGGTCCTCCCTCGTCTCTATCCGGCGAACGTCGTGGTTTATTAATGAGTTCCCTTAAAACCTTCATGGAACAATAAACCGGTGTCGCAAGTTGGAGATTTTGAAGAGGGGCGGTAACCGGCTAAAGCCGTTATCCACCTGAAATTTAACGATAAAAATAAAGGAGACGAGCCATGTTACAGTGGGCATTTTCATTCCTGATCCTGGCACTGATCGCTGCTTTCTTGGGATTTGGCGGCTTGGCCGTCCTTTCCGTTGAAATCGCACGCATCCTGTTTATTGCTTTCCTCGTGCTGTTCATTGTCGCTTACGCAATACATGCATTGCGCGGCAAGGCGCCGCCGGTATAAAGCGCCAGGGATACAATATGGAATAATGAAGAAAATGATGCTCTGCGGGGCATCATTTTTTTTATATATTGGGTTCACTGATCTCCGTTAACCTGAAAAAGACCATGACAATCAATAGCCTTATCCCGCTGATCCACAAATACAGGAATTACGGCCTGTTCCTGCTGCTGATCATTGGCAGCTTTGGCGCCATCGCGGGCCTGTTGCTGTTCGGCGCGCGCACCGTCGATGACCAGATCACCTGGATCGAGCACACCGAAAGCATCGTCCGTAAAAACCAGGACCTGACCCCCCGTGTCGAACGGATGCTGGCCAGCGTGCGCGGCTATGCATTGTCGGGCGACCGTAAATTTGTGACCGATTACACAAGCGCCAAGGCCGAGGTGTCCGACATCCTTGCCGACTTGAACAAGCTGATGCAGGTCATGCCCGAACAATCGGGCAAGCTGGAAGAGCTGCAATCCTATTTCCTCCAATATTCAAAGCGCCTTGATGCGCAGGAAAGCCTGCCGGCTGTGCCTGTGCGCAAGCAAAGCCCCGTCCTCAGCGCAGAAATGCTGCGCGACAACATGATCCGCATCAACAAGGACATACTGCTGGAGGCGCAAAAGACGCTGGGCGAGATGCGCATGGGCATGGCCGACCAGCGCCTGCACAACCGCCAGCGCCTGCTGATTGCCTGCCTTGTGGCCTCCATACTGTTCATGGTCATCAACGCGTGGTATCTGGCCGCGCGCATCGGGCGCGACAAGGCAGAGCGCAACCTGGTTGAATCCGAGGATGCCTTCCGCCTTGCGATCGAAGGGGCGAGCGACGGTTTTTTCGAATGGAATTTCGCCCGCGACAAGGCATTCTATTCAAAACAATACCTTGCCATGCTGGGCTATGAGGACCTGCCGAGTGCCAGCACCATGCAGGCCATGCAGGACCTGCTGCATCCGGACGACAAGGCGCGCGTGCTGGGCCAGATCGAACAGTACCGCAGCGGCGAGATCGGCGAATATTTGAGCGTTTTCCGCATGCGCCACAAAACGGGCCGCTGGGTCTGGATCAACGCACGCGGCCGTGCGCTCTACGACGCCGCCGGGCAAGCCTACCGGCTGGTTGGTGCGCATACCGACATCACGCATATCAAGGCCTATGAAGAAAAACTGGAAAAAGCCAAGGAACGCGCCGAAAAAGCCAGCCGCGCCAAGACCGACTTCCTCGCGCATATGAGCCACGAGATCCGCACGCCGCTGACCGCCATTTCCGGCATCGCCGAAATCTTCGAGGGCACGCAGGCGGGGCTGGATGCAAGGCAGCGCCAGCTGGTGCGCACGCTCAGCTCCAGCACGTCATCGCTGAAAGACCTGATCAACGATATCCTCGACTTCTCCAAGATCGAAAGCGGGGAACTGGATCTTGACGAAAAAGCCTTCGACCTGCAGGGGTTATTCGATCAGGTCGTCAGCATTTTTTCGGTCAAGGCATCGGAAAAAGGCGTGCGGTTCACTTTCGATTACAGCGCAGTGCGCGGCATGCTGGTGGTGGGCGACCCCATGCGCCTGCGGCAGATCCTGATCAACCTGATCGGCAATGCCCTGAAATTCACGCCGCAGGGCAGTGTCACCGTGGTTGCGCGCAGCACAGGCGAAGCCGAAAGCGCACAGCTGCGCATCGATGTGCAGGACAGCGGCATCGGCATCGCCCCTGAAAACTTCGCGCTGATTTTCGAGCGATTCAAGCAGGCCGATAGTTCCGTGTCGCGCAAATACGGCGGTACCGGCCTCGGCCTGCCCATTTCACTGCGCCTCGCCCGCCTGATGGGCG
Organism: Alphaproteobacteria bacterium; assembly: GCA_965279315.1. Classification (GTDB taxonomy): domain Bacteria; phylum Pseudomonadota; class Alphaproteobacteria; order Micavibrionales; family UBA2020; genus JAPWJZ01. The sequence continues at coordinate 216,155 of OZ257145.1, forward strand.
GCGACATCCTGGTGGAGAGCAAACCCGCCGAAGGCTCGCTATTCACCCTTATCCTGCCCCTGCATCTGGCCGAGCCCGCGCCCGTCCAGGACGACGAGCCGGAAATCGAGGCCGAGGCCGGGCGCCCCCACGACATCCGCCAAAAACGCGTCCTGATCGTCGATGATTACGAGGGCAATATCGTCATCCTCAGCTACCTGCTAGACGGCATGAAATGCCCCTATGACGTCACCCGCACCGGCAAGGAGGGCCTCGATAAGTGGCTGGAAACCCCCTATGACCTCATCCTGATGGACGTCCAGATGCCTGAAATGGACGGTTTCACGGCAACCCGCGAAATCCGCCGCGCCGAGAAGGAACGGGGCAGCCCCCGCACCCCCATTATCGGCATGACAGCCCATGCCCTGGTCGGCGACCGCGAGCAATGCATCGATGCCGGCATGGACGCCTACCTGCCCAAACCCATCGTTGAGACCGAATTAAGGTCGAAAATTTACGAAATGTTGAGTGCACCACCACAGGTTTAAACTCGATTGAAAGCCCGCGTAAGCTTTGGGAAAAAACCTGTTTCATTTATGGGACTAAGGCTTTATAAAAAAAACATTATTGGTATGGATTCCGCACGCTGACAGGATGCGCTATTTTGCATAAAGCAACCGTTCTCACCATCGATGACGACCATGATCTGCAGATCGTGATGCGCACGTATCTGGAGAACCAGGGTTATCAACTGATGACCGCGTATAGCGGTGCAGAAACGCTCGCGAAACTGGACGCCGCGCAACCGGATATCATCCTGCTCGACCTCATGCTGCCCGATAACGACGGCCTGACGCTGCTGACCGCCATCCGCGCCAAGACGCGCGCGCCCGTGATCGTCGTCAGCGGCAAGAACGAAACCGCAGACAAGATCGTCGGCCTTGAAATGGGCGCGGATGATTACCTGACCAAACCGTTTGAAATGCGCGAACTTTCGGCGCGCATCAAGGCCGTCCTGCGCCGCGCTGCCGATAACGACAAGCCCGCCAATATTGACAAAGAGGCACCGCTGGCCAAGGCCAAGCGCGTGAGCTTCAACGGCTGGACGCTGGATCGCCAGCAATACCAGCTATTCGATGCCGCAAACGCCGCATCCGACCTGACCACCGGCGAATTCAAGCTGCTGGAGGCGCTGGTGATGGCGCCCAACCGCGTGCTGTCGCGCGAACAGTTGTTCGAGCTGACCCGCGCTGGCGGCAAGTTTGACGCCTATGACCGGGTGATCGATACGCAAGTCGCGCGCATCCGCAAAAAGCTGGGCGATGATCCCGCAACACCCGCCCTTATCAAGACGGTGCGCGGCGTGGGGTATATGTTCTGCGGCGAGGCAAAATCGGCCGACTGAACCGTTTCAGGCAACCCAAGAAAAAAGCCGCCCCGTAAAAGGGCGGCTTTTTCGTGTGTGTGTGTAAGCGAAGCAAGTGTTTAGTGAAGCTTGTCACCGGCAAGGTATCCCGCCAGCGATGCCAGCAGCACTGACGTGCGCGGGTTTTCGCTGATCGGTTTTTCAAGGCCTTGCGTGGCATGGCCAAGGGCCGCCAGCAGGGCTTCGCCGGTATCTTCGATGCTGTGTTGCGGCTTCATGGCCTTGCGTGCGGCTTCCATGTTGCCCGCAATAACGGCGCAGCAAAGGCCCACGATAAGGGCAGTGCTTCCCGTGATCGTCGCCGCTACCCAAGGCACATAGTAAACAAGCGCAAAGGCATGAAGCGCGACAAACAGGAACACAACGCCCACGACCGAGAATATGCCGCAGGTGGCAAGCAGGCAGATCTCCGCCTTGCGCATACCGGGCGTTTTGGACGGACGCGTCAACAGGCTGTTAAGCACCATTTGCGCGATCATTGGCTGGATGACGGCCATGATCGTTACCGGCGCAACAGGAAGTTGGCAAGGATGCCGGCCGCGAAAGCGACAGCAACTGCGCTGCGGGGGTTTGCCTTGACCTCGTCGTCGAGGAATTTCAGGCTTTCATCGCCGCGCGCAATCACGTTTTCGAGTTTGGCAGCCGCAAGGTCTTTCAGCTCCGAGGTTTTCTCGCAGGCTTCAGCCTTCAGTTGCTGGCCGAGCGCGCCAACGCTGTCTTTCAGCGATTTCACGTCGCTGCGGATATCCGCCGCGTCAGAGGTGAGGGTGTCGCCGAGCGCCGAGATGGCGGGATCGGTGGGTTTGTAACCGTTGTCTGTGGTGATGTTCTGCATATTATATCTCCTGCTGTTTGAATATCTTGAGTCTCTAACAGCGGCGGGGCGGGAAAGTTCACTTGTATTTTAACGGCTTGGCAGAGGCCAAAAACAAGATGGGGGTCATCGGCAAGCCGACGACCCCCATCCCGGGAAGGTTGGAGCGGAGGAGACTTAGACCCTGTGCTCGTCTTCCCATTCCTTCAGCTGCTTTTCCGCTTCATCGCGCGCGATGCCATAGTTTTTCTGGATCGTGCCCGCGAGCTTGGTGCGGTCGCCGTTGATGCGCGTCATGTCATCGTCGGTCAGCTTGCCCCATTTTTGCTGGACGGAGCCTTTGAGTTCGTTCCATTTGCCTTGGAGGATGTCTTCGTTCATGGGATGTCTCCTTCGTTTGAAGTTTAAAGAGAAATAAGGGCCTGCCCGCCCTGTGAGGGGCAGGCCGGAAACCTTAATCAGCCATGCTTACTTATGCATGTCCTTGAAGGTGTTGAACTTCGCCGTCTGGTTCTGGCTCAGTTTCAGGTTGACGTTGTCGCCGTCACGGACCAGGCGGCCCGAGTCAAAGTCAACGGCAACTTTATCGCCACCCATCGCCAACACCTTGCCGTAGCCGGCAATGATGAAGTCAGCCTTGCCGCCCTTGAGCGACAGGTTGTCGATGGAAGCGAGTTTCTTGCCAGCCGGATCTGTGATGTTGCCATCCAGAAGGCCTTTCACGCTGTAACCGTTCGCAGGGATCATGCGGACATGTTCCTTGTCGGTCTTGTCGTAAGAGAACTCGGCCACTTTATCGAGGGTCTGTTCGGTGATCGGCATCACAACGTCGCCATCTTTCTGGCGCGAGATGATCGAGTCATAGTCAAAAGCAGCCAGTTTGCCGCCCATTCCGGCGAAGTCGCCATCTTTCACGACGATCAGTTTCGCATCGCCGTTTGAATCGAGGATAACGTCTTCAACGGTTGCGATACGGTCGTTCGACTGGTTCACGACGGGCTTGCCGATGATGCCGTCAGCGGTCGTGCGCTTGTTGAAGCTGACGTTCGACGCTTTCACTTTCACGTCTTCATCGATGAAAGCAGCCTTGATTTCGTCAGCCGTTTCTTTCATGGAAGCAGAAGCGTCTTTCGTGGCTTTCGAGAAATCTTCCTTGGCTTCCGAGTTGTTTTGCTGGCGATCAACGACCGAACCGGTGTCTTTCGCGCGGCTGCCGTAGGATTCATTCTGGTTGTATTCTTTGTTCATTTCTTTGGCGGTTTCAGCGAGGGCCGGTGCTGCGAACAGCAGGGCAATGGCGGATACTGCGCCGAGCAGGTTGTAAGCTTTCATGTCAAATCTCCTTTTGGGTTTTTAGTAGGGTCGGCTCGCAAACGTGTCATCGCGCAATATTGTTCCACCGCTATTTTTTGTTTTGCCCCGTAGATTATATTGAATAAAAACAGTTACATCCCATAATAAGGGGAACTCTTTAATCGTTACGACGTTTGTGTGATTGATTAACCCTGAAGGAGAAGACTTATGAAGAAGACCGGAACATTTATGCTCACCTGCGCGGCCGTTGCGCTGCTTGGCCTGCAGGCAAACGCTGAAACTACCATTACCCGCGAACGTATTGTGGAAGTGCCTGTCGTCGAAACGACAACAACCACCACGACCGCGCCTGTCGTCGAGACGACCACGACCACCAGTTCGTCGAAAACATTCACAGAAACAACCGTTGCCCCGACCCCGCTGCCCGCAACAACGCGTTCGATCCATTTCGAGGATTTCGACGCGAACCACAACGGCATCCTGTCGCTGGCTGAAGTGGGCGACATGCTGTTCGGTCTATACGACACCGACGGCAACATGGTGATCGACAATAATGAATTCGAACGCCCCGCTGTCCTGACCGTATCGCCGATGGAAAAAATGACGAAAGTCACCTATGACTTCGACAACGACGGCATCGCCGACAAACAGGAAGTCACCTACGAAAAATTCCTGGAATATACCCAGCTGTCGCGTTTCGACAAAAACAACAATGGCCTGTCAGCACATGAATTCACTGACAAGCATTTCAACATCGTTGATGTCGATAACAGCAAAGTGATCGAGAAAAAAGAATGGGAAGGCGTGTATAACGCCAGCATCGACGCGAAAAACCGCGCCGAAGCCGCCCTGAACAAGTAAAGAACTGCCGGAGCGACCTCCACACACTAGAACCCATAGCTCCGGTTAAAATACCGCCCGGCTTGCCCTAGCCGGGCGGTTTCTTTTAGGGAACAATCGACAGGCTGGACATGTTAGCCACCTGAACAACCAAGGAGAGACCTATGAAAGACCAAACATTTATGTCGAAACTGCGCGCACCCATTCTAGGCATTGCACTGCTGTCGCTCACTGCATGCAGCGGTATGACGAATACCCAGCAACGCACCCTGTCTGGCGCAGGCATCGGCGCGGGTGTTGGCGCGGTTGGCACGGCTGTGACTGGCGGTTGCGTCGGATGCGGCGCGGCGATTGGCGCGGGCGTTGGCGCGGTCGGCGGCTATATTTACGACCAGAACAAGAAAAACCACGAATAAGATCTAGATACCTACCTCTCCCTACAGAGGCTGGACAGGCAACAGGCCCGAGGGTTTCCCCTCGGGCCTGTCGCTTGTTCGGAAAATCGTTAAATCTTAGCGACCGGGGGCGCGTGCTTGCGACGGCGCAGGGCGTTGCGCGGGGGCAACCTGCACAACACCTTTTACCAGCGGAATCGTGGAGGCGTCGATATTGACGCCGGTGCGCTGCGTGTCTTCCAGATAAGTGGGGTGGAACAGGAAAACGCTGTCCACGGTATATTGGCCGGTGGCGAAGTTGATGGTGTAGGTATCGCCGTTCCATATTTTAACCGAGAACACGCCGTCGTCGACATTGCCCTTCACGGTGAATGCGCGGACTGTTTCGCCATTTTCACGGACATTTTTGTCGAATTCCCATGCCTGATCGGGCATCGCAACGCCGCTGCCGGCAATTGCCGGGGTTTTCATCGGTACGGTCTGCTCCGTGCGCTGCGCCTGTGGCAGCATCTGGAAGCGGGCGCCATCGGGCGTCGAAATTTCCTGACCAACGCGGCTATAGGTGATGCGGGGCGTACTGCGCACACCGACCGGCATGAATTCCACGCGCGAACCGGCATAGGGGCCGGCGGCGAGCAGCAGGCTGACGCCGCCTTTTTCGAACAGCGACACATGAACTGCGAAATCCGAACCATACTGTACGGCCTGGCCGTTTGCGTTGATATAAGCCTCGCCGGTGCCGACCATGCGGCCGGAACGGTCGGTTTCCTTGTAAATCTGGATCTGGTCACGATAGATCGCGCTTTGCTTGGCGGCATAGCTTTGCGCCAGCGTAACGCCCGACTGCTCGCTCGGCGGCGTTTGCGTCTGTACGGGCGGCTGATACGTCTGGGTCTGTTCGGTGCGGGGCGGCACAGGCGTTGCGGGCTTGTCGCTCGCGCTGTTGAAGATCGCGGTCAAGCCGAGCGTCACGACCAATGCACCCGTCGCAATGCCGCCACCGATCAGCCATTTTTTGCGGGTCGCCGTCTTGACGACGTCTTCTTTCTGCTCGGCTGCGGTTTCGTCGCCGAGACGGATCTTGCCGATGCCTTTGTCGTCTTTTTTCTTGGGGTTGAAATCGAAATCACCCATGTCACACACTCCTCGGAAGTATTTTTAATTATAACGTCGGCTGTTTCGGGCCGTTTTGTGGCGCGGCGGGCTGAACGGGTTTCGGCAGCACGCGGTCGCGGATATATTGTTCGGCCTTGGCGATTTTGCCGGGCAGCGCCTCGATACGGTCGAGCAGGTAGATGGGGGTGCTGGACCGGATGAAGGCATCGATCTGCTTTTCCATCGCGGCGGAATAATCCTGAGTGTCCTTCAGCGTTTCCTTAAATCCTTGCACGCGCAGGATGAAGGCCTGTTTCTTCTCTTCCAACTCCTTGTCGCGTTTCGTGCCGGGCAGCGACACGGCGGCCTCCGCCAGCGCCTTATACTGGTATTTGATATCGAGGAGGTCGAGGTAGTTCAGCAGGTCGTCGATATCGCCCTGCTTGTAAATGCCCTTGCGCTCCAGCGCGTCTTTTTGCGGGCTGTCCTTCAGCATTTCGCGGAAATAGACCAGCGAACGTGCAGATACGAACAGCATCGCATTCACGTCATCGGCCGTCAGCGGATGACCGATCTTGCGGTCGAAATAATTGTAGGTCTGTGCGGCATCGGGGTTGATCAGCAGGCCCTTGCGCAGTTCCTTGCTTTTCAGGTCCAGTTCCTTGTCCCAGTCGGCTTCATCGACATGGAAAAAGCGGAACACGCCGCCAAACAGCTCTTCCTTCACTTCGTTGAATTTCGCGACTTTTTCTTCCGTGAAAAAGCCGCTTTTGGCCAGCGCAACGCTCAGGTCCTCGCCCGCTTTTGCGGTCGGGTCGGCGTAGAAGTTCTGCACTTCCGCCAGTTTCACGCCGGCATATTTCACCAGCGTATCGGCAAACAGCTGCATCTTGCCGAACAGCGCGATCTCGCCAAAGCTTTGCAGGTCGTCTTCCAGCGTCGTTTCCGAGATAAACATCGGGTCATGCGACGAAATCAGTTCGTTCAGGATATTTTCGCCGCGCAGCCCGTCCTGAAAACGCTCCAGCGCCTCGAGGTCGGATTTCAGGAACTTGCCGGACTGTGCGGGATAAATGTCGGCGATTGCCGCCAGCGTGCCGGTCGTATCGACCAGATAGCCGCGTTTCAACAACAGGTTTTTATAGTAATGCTTGCCAAGATCGTCGCGATCCTGCTTTTCATGCGGCACGGCGCCCTTGGCCATGCGGGAATATTCCCACACAGCAAGGTATTCGACCGCTTTTTCAAACGTCATCGGGCCGTCTTCGCCCTTACCCAGCACCTTGACCACTTCGACAAGGCGTTCGTCCTTGTTGATCTGGACGAGGTATTTGTTGGGCTCTTCCTCCACCAGCATGACATACCAGCCATCGCCTTTGCCGGGGGCCGGCGACATGCCCATCCAGGTGATCTTCTGGTCATCGCCATCAGCAGGATAGCCGACCGTCCGGGCATCGATCCGCGCGCGTTTCGCATCCGGCGCGGCAGCGCCGGAGAATTTGTTGCTCACGAGCTTCGGGGACGATTCTAATGCCATGACGGCCGGCTCCTGTTGACTAAACGATTAGGGTTTCGGCTGTTGCGGCTGTTTCATCGCTGCGGTTGCGGCCTGTTCGGCTGCTTCCTGCACCGCGCGGGGAGCGGTCACTTTGCTCGCTGCTTCGCGGAACTTCTGGCCGGCTTCGTCGAGGGCCGCGCGCTGCGCTTCCATCTTCGCGTTGAACTCGGTCATGAACACCAGGTCGTCCTTGATGTCTTGCGTGCGTTTTTCCAAATGCTGGATCACTTTCACGGGGTCGAGGGTGCCGTGGCCGAATGCAGCACGCGACATTGCCTTGGTCATGTCGGACAGTTTTTGCGACTGTTCGAAGATTTTGTCGCCGAAATCATCCGCCGTTTTCACGGTTTCCGCGATTTCGCTGACCTGCGCCGCCGTTGCAGCTTCCGCAAGAATCGCCGTCCACTGGCCTTGCGAAATGGTCAGGTGGCTGTCGATTTTCAGCTGGCTCATCGCGAGCGCTTCCTGCAGGTCGTCGATCGTTTTCAGCTGCACAAGGCTCGACTTGTGGAACGTGTCCATGTCGGTCACTTTGGCGTTGAGGACGGTTGCTGACAGGCGGATATTGCGCAGCTCGACCTGTTTCAGGGGGCTGGTCGATGCCTCTTCTTCCAGTTTCGGCAGCACTTCTTCCTTCACCTGGCGGTATTTTTCCAGCGCCGCACCGACATAAATGCCGTAATCGGAGTAAGCGGTCAGGCGTGCATCTTCGAGGATGTTGAGGTCCTTGATGACGCCGGGGATTTTTGCCTTGGATTCCTCTAGGTCAGCGACCACATCGGCCAGCTGCAGCAGGCTCTTGTCGATCTCGTGGCGGATGTTGTCCATCGAGGTTTCTTTGCCGCCGCCGATGCCGGTGAAGAAATAGCCGACTTTCTTCACGACATACATGAAGGGGCTTTTCTTGAACGACAGCGCCGCCATTTTCAGCTTGCGCTCGACTTTCGCCGAATAGTCGCCGGCCAGCTTGCCAACGGTGTTGAAATCGAAGTTTTCCAGTTTTTCCTTGATCTGTGCGAAGCCGCCCAGGAAGGTCGTCGCGTTCTGCGCGCGCTTCACGATGGCTTCGGAGGATTCACGCAAGACATCCGTCGGCTCTTTGCCGAAAACGGTGATGGTGTTCAGGTCTTTCAGGTCGATGGTCGCGATCAGCTTGTCCATCTTCGCCTTGGTTTCGGGATCCGCCTTGCGGTAATCAACGACGTCTTCGTTGAAGGGTTTGCCGGCCGCGCCGCCAAAGGTGTCTGCGATGTTTTTGTTGTCGAGAAGTTCGTTAGCCATGGTCTGTGCTTCCTTTTTAGGTTTTTGGTTTTATTCAGTTGATTGGTTGGTGATTAATTACCTGCCCGAAATGCCGCGCGAGCCCATGCCGATGCCGGAGGAACCGCCACGTTGCGTGATGCCGCCCGATCCGATGCCGATACTGGTGGAGGGGGTTTCGGAGATAGAGGGGCCGGAATCATAGGTGGTCGTGGTGTTACGGCGCGCAACGCTATCGAATTGCTCCTGTAGGCGCGCACGCTCCCGTGCAGCCTCCGCTTCGCGGCGCTGGCGCTCGATTTCGGCCAAGCGGCGCTGTTCGGCGCGGTATTCTTCCAGCTTGTTCGCAACCTTGCTTTCAAGGCCGCTGAGGTCAGCGATCAGCTGCACTTCGGCGGGGCGGATGGAGGTGATTTTATCGACGCTGCCCTTGATATCGTCATAGGCGGCGTTGGGCGCAGACTGGAAGGTTTCGATGGTGTCGCTCGCGCTGTTGATAGCGGATGCTGCGGCACGGCCGCTGCGGGCGGCCTTCTCGATGCCGTTTTTAAGCGTGTCGAAATCATACGAAATATGTTCGCTGCCCACTTCGTCGATTGCGTCGCGGAAGGTGTCGAGCGGCGATTGCAGGCTGGCCAGCGTCGCTTTTGCGTTTCTGTGATGCGCGGCCACAATGGTTTCGAGCGGCGCAAGGCTTGTGACCTTAAGCGCGTTTACCGCAATCTGGTCGGCTTCCGCGCCCGGCACTTCGGACAGCAGGTTGCGCACAAAACGCGCGCTTTTCGACACGAGGTCGAGTACAAGCCCGCCGATATCGCGCGCGATGCCCTGCGATCCGCGATAGGTGCGGTCCAGCGTGGACATGCGGTTGCCGATGGCGTTCAGGTTGTCGTATTCAGCCTGCTTGGTCGCCTGTTCGCCCTGCAGTTTCTTTTCGTTCTTGCGTCGGTCGGCGATTTGCAGCGCGTCGTCATAGTAGTTGCCGAAATTCTTGTTGTATTCGTTGACGACCTTATAAGCGCGGTGCGGTCCGCGATAGCCGACGAGCCACAGCAGGAAGCGGCCAACGCCTTTCCAGCCGAATTTGGAATAGTTGTCGTAGCTGTCTTGCGTGATCTGCAGCTTTGGCTTGTCTTTATATTGTTCGTTGTGTTTTTTGATCTTGCCCGAGGTGACGTCGAACTGGGCGATTTCAGGGGAGATTTCGGCGAGGGCTGAGGCGATAAGGTCGATACCTTCTTTCACTTCGGCGGCCTTGTGCGCCACTTCCTGGCGCGTACCCCATTTTTCTTCGAGGCCTGCGCGCTCCTTGCGGTTGTCGATATCCTTCTGCACCCAGTCGGCGACGACGGCGGTGAAGTTATAGCTTGCGCCGTCATCCTTGGATGCGCGGGACAGTGCGGCATAACGATCGGAATCATCGGCGCGCACGATGGCGCGGACACCGGCGCTCAAGCCGTCGGATGCTTTTTGTTTATCGCTGGCGACGTTTTTCGCCGTTGCGGTCAGCAGGTCAACCACTGCATCCTGCGTGCGGATCAGCACCTGCAGTTCGACATTGGCTTCGTTGATAGAAAGGCGGTTGTCAAAGCTGTTATACATTGTATGTCCTGTAAAATGGCTTTTGCGAGTTGTCATATATTGAAATCCGAGCCCGACTTCTAGGTAGAATCTGCCTTTATGTCAATGCTCCATTCCATTCACATCAAGTTCAAGAATTAAGATACTGATTATCAATGTTATTATTTTATAAATTTGAAAGGATTGGCTGGTGTAAAATGGTGATGTCTCGGGATTCGCATAACAGTCATGAAAATCGTCATTAAAATCGGTACACAGGCCATTCTGGCCAGCGACGGCACACTTTTGAAAAGCGCGATGCCGGCTTTGGTGCGCCAGGTTGTCGCCTTGCAGCTGGCCGGGCATCAGGTGGTGCTGGTCAGCTCCGGCGCCGTCGCATCGGGCCGTCGCGTGGCACGCGAAAGCCTGAACCGCGATTACGGCAGCACACTGGGCGAGAAACAGGTGCTGGCGAGCCTCGGCCAGCCTGAATTGATGCAAGCCTATGCCAAACTGTTCCGCCCGCATGGCGTTGCGGTTGCGCAGCTGCTGCTGACCAAGCAGGATTTCCTGACGCGCAAACATTACCTGAACATCGCACGCCTGTTGCGCGAGACATTGGCAGCGGGAAACATCCTGCCCATCATCAACGAAAACGACAGCGTCGCGGTCGAGGAATTGATGTTCACCGATAACGACGAGCTGGCGGGGCTGATCGCCGCGCAACTGAACGCGGATAAACTGCTGATACTGACCAGCGTCGAAGGGGTCTATGACCGCAACCCCGATGAAGCGGGCGCGCAGATCATTCCCGTGATCGACCCCGAAAAGCACGGCTGGCCCAAAGTTTCGGCCGCAAAATCGGCATTGGGGCGCGGCGGCATGGCCAGCAAGCTGGGCACGGCGCGCAAGATGTCGGATATCGGCGTCACCACGCATATTGCGGCGATGAAGGTGAAAGATGTCCTGTTGCGCATCGTGGCCTGCGAACAGATCGGCACGGCCATCCTGCCGCGCAAGAAGAAATCGAACCTGAAGAAATGGATCGCATTTGATTCGGGCCGCAAAAGCGGCGTGATCCGCGTCAATGCGCAGCTTTATGCGTTGCTGAAGGGTGGCCGGCGCGTGATGAGTCTCCTGCCCGTCGGCATCAAATCCTTCACGGGGACTTTTGAAAAAGGCGACATGATCGAAATCGCCGACCCAGACGGCCATAAAATCGGCGTTGGCATCGCGCGCTACAATGCCGAAAAACTGCGCGAACATCTGGGCCAGAAAAACCGCCCCGAATTTATCCATTACGACCACCTGCATATCGACACGGCGGAATTAGCGCATGACTGACGTAACCGCACAGCTGCAGGCCGCCCGCAACGCGACCTATGCGCTGGCCGCGCTAGACGATGCGCAGCGCAACAGCGTGCTCCAAACCCTGTCGGAAATGCTGCTGGCAGATCAGGCACAAATACTGGCCGAGAATGAAAAAGACCTTGCCCTGATGCCAAAGGACGATCCGCGTTATGACCGTTTGCAATTAACACCGCAAAGGCTGACTGCCATTGCTGCCGACATTATGACGGTCGCCGGCTTGCCCTGCCCGCTGGGTCAGGTACAGTTGGAGCGCGATATGCCGAACGGGTTACATATAGAACGCATCGCCGTGCCGCTGGGCGTGGTGGGTGTCATTTATGAATCCCGTCCGAATGTGACGGTCGATGTGTTTGCCCTGTGCTTCAAGGCGGGTAATGCCTGCGCACTCAAGGGCGGTAAAGAAGCGCATCACAGCAATGCCGCGCTGATGGGCTGTATTACAAAGGCGTTGGCGAAACATGGCATCGAGGCCGGTGCGGCCTGCCTGTTGCCGCCGGAGCGCACCGCCGCCGAAACATTGATGAATGCGACCGGATTGGTGGATGTGCTGATCCCGCGCGGCAGCCACGGATTGATCGATGCCGTGCGCAAAAATTCACGCGTGCCCGTGATCGAAACCGGCGCAGGCATCGTCCATACCTATTTCGATGCGACAGGCGACGTAAAAAAAGGCCAGAAGATTGTTCACAACGCCAAGACGCGCCGCGTGAGCGTCTGCAACGCGCTGGATACACTTGTGGTGCATCAAAACCGCCTTGGCGACCTTTATGACCTTGTTTCCGCGATGGCTTTGAAAGATGTGGAGATATTTGCGGATACCCCCGCCTATAAATCGCTCGACGGCAAATACCCCGCGCAACTGCTGCATAAGGCGACGGCAGAAAGCTTTGGCTGCGAATTCCTGTCCTATAAAATGTCGGTCAAGACCGTACCGTCGCTGGACGCGGCGCTTGCGCATATCCGCGACCATTCTTCGCGCCACAGCGAAGCGATTGTTTCGGAACATAAACCCTCCATCGACCGTTTTCTGGCCGAAGTCGATGCGGCTGCCGTCTATGCCAATGCCTCGACCGCCTTTACCGATGGCGGCCAGTTTGGCATGGGCGCGGAAATCGGCATCAGCACGCAAAAATTGCATGCGCGCGGCCCCATGGGGCTGGAGGCGCTGACGAGTTATAAATGGGTGGTACGGGGCGATGGCCAGACACGGGAATAAACGGCGCGCGAATGAGCAGATAGACACACTCGCTCCCCTCTCCGCCAATATCCGCCTGCTGGGTGGCATATTGGGCGAAACCATCACGCTGTTCGAAGGCAAAAAGATTTTTGACAAGGTGGAGGCGTTGCGCCGCCTGTCGCAGAAAAGCCGTCTGGGTGATAAAAACGCCACCGAGGAAATCGAAAAAGAACTGCGCGGCCTGAGCCATGCGGAGAAATACAAGGTCGCAAAGGCTTTCACCGAATTTCTCCGCCTTGCAAACCTCTGCGAGCAGGTCCATCGCATACGCCGCCGCAATGATTACCGGCGGCAGGGTGCGGATGCACAGCGCGCATCGCCCTATGAAACCTTCAATCGCCTGCGTAAACGCGGCCTGTCGGAAAAGACCATCCATGATGCCATGCGAGATGTGCAGATCGAGCTGGTGCTGACCGCGCACCCGACCGAGGCGATGCGCCCGCAGGCCGTGCGCGCCTACCGCGATTTGTCCATATCGCTGCTGAAACTTGACACGGGAGAACTTGCCCCTTACGAGCAGGAAGTGGAGATGCGCAATATCACCTCCATCGTCACGCAAATGTGGCTGTCCGGCGCGGTGCGCGACCGCAAGCCGACGCCCGTGGACGAAGCACGCTACGGCCTTGAAGTGGCGGAGCGCATTTTGTGGCGTGCCATACCCGATTTTCACCATTTGATGAGCGCGGCATACAAGGAATGCGTGGGCGATATGTCGCAGCTCTACCCGCGCCCGATCCGTTTCGGCACCTGGATGGGCGGCGACCGCGACGGGCATCCGGGCGTGACGGGCAAGATCACGCGTAAAGTGCTGCGCGAAGCCTCTGCCGCCGTCACGAAACGCTACCTGGTTGCGCTTGAAAATCTGCGCGAGACCTTCGCCTTCGACAAGGACAAGGGCAGCGCGGATATCCAGAAATTCTGCCTTGCGAAGATACACGAAGCCGAAACCCGCCTGCGCGATTTCCGCCGTGACCTGACGGGGCTGACCCGCAACGAGCTGCTGGCCATTTTTTACGAAATTCAGGCGTATCTGGCAAAACACAAGGCCGATGCGCTGGGCCGCGTGCCGCTGCAGGAATTGATCTGGCGCGTACGCGTGTTCGGGTTATGTTTCCTGAAAATGGACATTCGCCAAAGCTCCGACCGGCATACATCAGCAGTCGAGGAAATTCTGGGCGCAGCCTACGCGCAGGCAACGGATGACAAGAAAATAAAGCTTCTTGAAAAGGCGATACGTGGCAAAAAACCTTCATTGTCGAAAAAATTATCGCCCGCGACGGCTGAGGTGCTGGACACCTTGCGCGTTTATAATGAATTCCCCCATGAATTTTTTGGGCCTTATATCATCTCGATGGCCGAAAGCGTGGCCGATATACTTGGCGTGCAATTCCTGATGAAGGCAGCGGGCGTTAGCCAAAACGTGCCGATCAGCCCGTTATTTGAAACACCTGCATCGCTGAAGAACGCCTGTAATGTGATGGAGGCACTCTACAAATTGCCCGTTTACCGCAAACATGCGGGCGCGGAGCAGCAGATCATGGTCGGCTATTCCGATTCATCGAAACGCGGCGGATATCTGGCGGCTGCCTGGGAAATTTACGGGCTGCAGTCGTCGCTGCTAGCGATTGGGAAGAAACACAAGCTTCGCACCTCTTTTTTCCATGGTCGCGGCGGCAGCGTCGCGCGAGGCGGCGGCCCGATTGAAACGGCATTGCTGGCACTGCCCCGCCCGCTGGAAACCAAAAGCATCCGCGTGACAGAACAGGGCGAGTCGATTGATTCCAAATTCGGCCTGCCGGCGGTTGCGGAGCGAACAATGGAACTTTACCTGTCGGGCTTTCTGGAAGCTGTGCTGTCCAAATCGCAAAAGCAAAATCCTGCATGGGCGAGAACCATGCAGCGCATGGCCGACACATCTGAGAAAGCATTCCGCAAGACGGTGTATGAAACGCCCGACTTCATGGCGCATTTTTCCCAGCTGACCCCTGCCCCCGAGCTTGGCCTGCTGAAAATCGGCAGCCGTCCCGGTCGCCGGAAAAAAGGCGGCGGGCTGGAAAGCATGCGGGCGATCCCGTGGGTTTTCGGCTGGACACAATCGCGCACCATGCTGCCCGCGTGGCTGGGCGTGGGCGATGCATTGTCGGCGGAAATCGATGGCGGCAACCTGAAAACGCTGCGTGACATGTATCGCGATTGGCCGTTTTTTCAGGCGGTCACAGACCTTGTTGAAATGGTCGTCGCCAAAGCGGATGAACAGATTACGCGTTATTATTCCGGGCTATTGGTCGAACCCGCGCTGCAGTACCTGACAGAAGAATACCTCCAACGCCTGAAAACCACCGCAGAAATGCTGCGCAGGGTTACGGGGCGCGAGGAATTGCTGGAAAAAACGCCCGTGCTGTCACGTTCTATCCGCATCCGCACGCCCTATGTCGACGTGCTGAATATTCTGCAGGCGCATTTGCTGAAGGAATACCGCGCGCTGGCGCATCCGCCGAAAGACCTGAAAAAAACGCTGGCGCTGACGATTGGCGGCATTTCGGCAGGTATGCGGAATACGGGATAATTACTTCAGTTTATCGCGGCAGATTTCATACAGCATGATGCCCGTTGATACCGCAAGGTTGAGAGATTCCGCCCCGCCCGCCATCGGGATTTTTACCAGCGCCGAACAGGCCGTCGCCGCTTCCTTGGACAATCCGTTCGATTCACTGCCCATCAGCAGCAATAGCGGTGACGCATAATCCGCGGCGCGGTAATCGGTCGTCGTTTGCAGATGCGTGCCGACAACACGGCCTTTCCAGCCTTTACGCCATTCAAGAAATTCCGGCATTGTGCCTTGCGCGACCGGCACGCGCGCAAAAGAACCCATCGTGGCACGCACGGCCTCCGGCGACCACGGATCGCAGGTATCGCCCAGCAGCAGCACGCCATCGGCCTTCACGGCGTCGGCAGTACGGATAATGGTGCCGAGGTTGCCCGGATCGCGTATTCCCTCCAACCCTACCCAAAAGCCGGAGGTGACGGCGGAAATGGCAGCGGTCTTTAGCTTGAACGCCCCAATCACCGCCTGCGCATTGTCGCGCTGGGTGATGCGGCTGAGCAGGTCGTCGGTCAGTTCAAGTGTTTCCTTGGCACGCCCCGCCAGTCCTGCCGCGTCGCGCGCGCCACGGGGGGAATAGGCAAGTGTATCAAGGGTAAAGCCGCCCGCGAGCGCGTCCTGCACATGGCGCAGGCCCTCGACCAGGAATACCCCCTGTTCGTCCCGGTACTTCTTGGCCGATAGCGACCGCAGCCGTTTGACGGCAGGGTTGGCGGCGCTGGTGATTGTTTTTCCGGTTTCGGCCATGTTTTCTTCACTGTTTCAAGCTATTACACCATGCAACGCCGCTTCGCGCAACGTCCGCCAGAGTCTTAAATCCTTCCCCTTTGGCATCGTTTATGCCATAACCATCAGCCTGAAGGACAAGGATTCATGCTCACCATCAACAACCTGACATATAAAGTAGGATCGCGCACGCTGATCGAGGATTCCAGCGTGAACGTCATGGATGGCTGGAAGGTCGGCCTGATCGGTCAGAACGGCACGGGCAAATCCACCCTTTTCAAGCTGATTGCAGGCGAGCTGCATGCCGATGCCGGCACAATCAGCCTGTCGCAGCGCCAGCGTTTCGGCATGGTGCGCCAGGATATCGAGGACACCGAAACCCCGCTGATCGACATGGTCGTGAACGCGCATGAAGAAATGTCGGCCTTGATGAAGGCGACCGAAACCGAGGAAGACCCCAACAAGCTGGGCGATATCTACGCGCGCCTGATCGAGCTGGACGCCTATGCCGCGCCATCGAAGGCGGCGATCCTGCTGACGGGTCTGGGCTTTAAAGATCACCAGTTGTATGAGCCGTTCTCCTCCTTTTCCGGCGGCTGGCGCATGCGCGTCGCGCTGGCGGCGGCATTGTTCGTCGAACCCGATTTCTTGCTGCTTGACGAGCCGACCAACCACCTGGACCTTGAAGCCATCATGTGGCTCGAAACCTATCTTTCAAATTATCCGCATACGCTGATGGTCATTTCGCACGACCGCGAATTGCTGAACAAATGCATTGACCACGTCATCCATATCGACAAGCAAAAACTGGTCGCCTATACGGGCAACTACGACACCTTCGAGCGTGAACGCGCAGCCAAGCTGGGCGTTCAGCAGAAGATGTTCGAAAAGCAGCAGGCGCAGCGCGCGCATATGCAGGCTTTCGTTGACCGTTTTCGCGCCTCCGCCGCAAAAGCCGCACAGGCGCAGAGCCGCATCAAGGCGCTCGAGCGCATGGATCTGGTCGATGAAGTGATGATGGAACGCGCGGTGCGCTTCACCTTCCCGTCGCCGGAAAAACTGTCCCCGCCGCTGATCGCCATACGCCATGTGGATGTGGGCTATACCGAAGGCAAGCCGATCGTCCGCAAGATCCATGAGAACATCGATACCGACGACCGCATCGCGCTGCTGGGCGCGAATGGTAACGGTAAATCAACGATGATGAAGCTGATCGCTGGCAAACTCAGCCCCATGCAGGGCGAAATGGTGCGGTCGGGCAAGCTGCGCATCGGTTACTTCTCGCAGCACCAGACCGAAGAACTGGATGTCAATTCGACGCCGTTCCAGGAAATGGCACGCCTGACGAAACAGAAGACCGGCGATTACAAGGAACATATCGTGCGCGCGGTTCTGGGCGCGTTCGGCTTCTCAAAAAACCTTGCCGACAACCCAATCAGCAGCCTCAGCGGCGGTGAAAAAGCGCGCCTGCTGTTCGCCTTCATGAGCTTTGACAAGCCGCATTTGCTGCTGCTCGACGAACCGACCAACCATCTGGACATGGAAGCCCGCGAAGCGCTGGTGCAGGCGCTGAACAATTACGACGGCGCAATCGTCATCGTCAGCCACGACCCGATCATGGTGGAACGCGTGGCAGACCGGTTGTGGCTGGTTAAGGACGGCGCGTGCCAGAATTTCAACGGCGACCTTGACGATTACCGCGAATTCATCCTGAAATCCCGCCGCGAAGAGCGCAAGGAAGAAAAAGAAAAACGTGCGCGTGAGGCAAAGGAAACGAAAACCGTTTCAGCGCCATCGCCTAAAAACGACAAAAAAGTGGCCGAGGCTGAAAAAGCCGTCGAGAAACTGTCGAAAGAAAAAATGCGCCTCGAAGGCCTGATGGCGCTGCCGGAATATTACAACAACCCGCAGAAGATCAAAGAAGCCAAGGCAACTTACGCCACTGTCCTGAAAGACCTTGAAAAGCAGGAAGCTATCTGGCTGGAGGCGCAGGAAGCGCAGGAACAGGCAGCAGGATAATGGCTTCCGTTGCCGTTATCGGTGGCGGCCCCGCCGGATTGATCGCGGCGGAAAAGCTGGCAGGTGTCGGTATCAGCGTCACCGTCTATGACCGTAAACCCTCGCTCGCCCGCAAATTCCTGATGGCGGGGCGCGGCGGGCTGAACCTGACCCATTCGGAAGAGCTGCCAGCATTTATGGCGCGCTACGGCACCGCGGAAAAGCACCTTGCCCCTTTTATCAACGCCTTCACCCCCACCGCCCTGCGCGAATGGTGCGAAGGATTGGGTGAACCTGTGTTTGTGGGTTCCAGTGGACGCGTCTTCCCAAAAAGCATGAAGGCATCGCCGCTGCTGCGCGCATGGCAGCTGCGCCTTGCCAAGCTGGGCGTCGAATTCCGCCTGCAGCGCGACTGGCGTGGCTGGAATGACAAAGGCGCGCTTGTTTTTATCAATACGGATGGCGCGGAAGAATCCGTGACGCCGGACGCTGCCTTGCTTGCCCTCGGCGGTGCATCATGGCCGCGCCTCGGCTCGGATGGCAGCTGGACAAAATACCTGAGCGATAAAAAAATCGCCGTCAGCCCGCTGCGCCCGTCGAATTGCGGCTTCGCCGTGCAATGGTCGGATATTTTCCGCGCGAAATATGCGGGGCAGCCCGTCAAGCCTGTCGCGCTTTCGTTCGGCGGGCAACGCGTTGTTGGCGAAGCCATGCTGACAGATAAAGGCATCGAAGGCGGTGCGGTATATGCCCTGTCCTCGCCTTTGCGCGAAGCGATTGCCAAAGATGGCAGCACACGGTTGCAGATTGACCTGAAACCCGGGCTTGAACAACCTGAACTGGCAAGCCGCCTGAATGAATCAAGGCGCGGCCGCAGCCTGTCGAATTTTCTCCGGCAGGAAGCGGCATTGTCACCTGCCGCCATCGGATTGCTGCAGGAAAACCAGTCGGCAAAAAACCTGCCCGCCGCCGAACTTGCCGCCCTCATCAAATCATTCCCCGTCACGCTCACCGGCACCTTTGATATCGACCGCGCGATTTCAAGCGCCGGCGGCATTGCATGGAATGAGGTCGATGAAAACCTGATGCTACGCCAGCAAAAAGGCCTCTTTGCGGCAGGCGAAATGCTGGACTGGGAAGCGCCGACCGGCGGCTATTTGCTGCAGGCCTGCTTCAGCACCGGCATTGCCGCCGCACAGGGTATCCTGCTGTTTTTAAAGGGCAAATAGTCAATCACAAGCTAACTTGTTGGTCTGTAAGCACTTATTTACCCTTTTCAGGGAGAATAAGAATACGCGGTGAATCGGAATGCCGCGAAAACAATGATTTAGCCCTGAAGAGAAAAATGCCCCACCCGATGCCCGAGATTTCCGCAAAATGCCTGTCCTTCCTGCGCTCCGCCGTCATGGCGATGGCGATTTTGTGCATGCAGGGCTGTGCAGGCAGCGCACCTGTGCCCGGCGGGACGACGGCGGTCAACCAGCCCTATTTTAATTCCGGCAACGACCTGAAAATACGCGTGGATAAACTGACCCCCGGCATGAGCGAAGACGAGGCGCTGAAGGTTCTCGGCATCAAGAAAGCGCAGATGACGCTCCTCGACCGCATTGGCATCCGCAAAGCACTGTTCGGCGGCGAAAACTCGCCCCTGCCCGGCACGCCAGAAGAACAGATGGAAATTTACACGATCATCCAGGAAAGCATCGGCTATAAGCTGGATTACAAGGACACCTACCGCAAGCACGGTCTTTCATCCCCCATCCGCCTCCAGACGGATGAAAAAGGCGTCAGTTACAGCGTCACGATGGTTTTCCATGACGGCACATTGCTTGAAAAACCGGTATTATCGGGCGGCCCGATCAACGATACGGACAGCACGACCATCTTCGACTTCCTGAACCCCGGCACGGCAATCGGCCTGATCAACTAAGCCGCCCGCACCCTTCTGGTGTTTTCCAGTCACATGCCGCCGCAGATGGGCCATAAAACCCACAACATTCTTGTCTTTCTTCCGGAAAACGGCAAAGATTCGGTCATTCAGAATGATTCTTGACCGGGTTTCCCTTCATGTTCGCAATCGCCCCCTCCACCGCAACGGCCCACAAGCGCGTGCCGCGCACGCCTGACAAGCCGCTCGCTTTCATTTTTTACGTCCTGAAGCATTGCTCGGTCGCCATGAAATGGCGCGCGGTTGCCGCCGTGCTGTTCGAGATCATGGCAACCATCTGCGACACGATGGTCACTTGGGTGCTGGGCCGCATCGTGGGGGTGACCGCCAAGGGTGGGCCGGATTTGTGGCAGAACGTCGCATTTGAACTCGGCATCCTTGCCAGCCTTTGGACCATCCGCAACATTTCCTATCGTGGCCGCGAATGGATGGAGCGCATTTATGTGCCGGAACTGCTGAACACCACCCGCACGCTGCTGTTCGCGCGCCTGATCCAGCAAAGCCAGTCATTCCTGCACGCGAATTTCGCAGGCGTGCTGGCGAACCACGTGCGCCGTGCGGGCGACGTCATCAGTTCGCTGCGCGATAAAGTGCAGTACAACATCATGTCGCTGCTGGTGCGTTTCATCACCGGCGGTTGCCTGCTGTGGAGCATCACGCCCCTTTTCGCGCTGTTCGTGCCCGCTTTCATCGTGGTCGGCATGATCTGCGCCGTCATCACCGCGCCGAAATGGACGGCGCTGTCGGCCAACCACGCCGAAAAATCATCGCGCCTGACCGGCTACATCGTGGACAGCACGACCAACCTGTCGATCGTGCAGCAAAACGTCGGCTGGCGCGAAGAATTGTCACGTCTTGATATCGCGCAGGAAGAAATGACGGACACTTTCCGCGCGCGTTACCGCTATGTCAGCGTTTTCTGGGGCACATTCGACTTGATCATGACGTTCTTCCTGTGCGGTTTCATGGCGCTTGTCGTCTATGGCTGGCAGCAGGGACAGGTTGATACCGCGCAGCTGGCGATGACTGTCGGCCTTGCCATGAACATGTTCGGCGCGCTTGCCGGCACGGTCAGCTTGCTCAGCCAGAAATTCGACGATATCGGCATTTTGCAGGAATCTTTGCAGAAAATCTCCACGCCCCTCAGCGTTATCGACAAGCAAGAGGCTGCCGACCTTGACATCGCGCAGGGCGAGATCGAGTTCCGCAACGTCGATTTCAGCTATGTGCCGGGACAGCCGGTCTTCACCGGCCTGAACCTGAAAATCCAGGCAGGGCAGAAAGTCGGCTTTGTCGGCGTCAGCGGCGCGGGTAAGACAACCATCTGCCAGATCCTGTTGCGCGCCTATGATGTTCAGGGAGGCGGCATTTTCATTGACGGCCAGAACATCGCTGAAGTGACGCAAGACAGCCTGCATGCCGCCATTTCCGTGATCCCGCAGGAACCTGTGCTGTTTCACCGCACCCTTGGCGAAAACATCCGTTATGGCCGCGCCGATGCCGCGCCCGAAGACATCGAACAGGCGGCAAAAGCGGCGGAGGCCACCGGCTTC
This sequence comes from Alphaproteobacteria bacterium, assembly GCA_965279315.1. Lineage (GTDB taxonomy): Bacteria > Pseudomonadota > Alphaproteobacteria > Micavibrionales > UBA2020 > JAPWJZ01. The sequence continues at coordinate 237,831 of OZ257145.1, forward strand.
ATCGAAACATTGCCTAAAGGCTTCGATACGCTGGTCGGAGAGCGCGGCGTAAAACTGTCCGGAGGACAGCGCCAGCGCATCGCGATTGCGCGCGCGATCATCAAGGATGCGCCGATCCTTGTCCTTGACGAGGCGACTTCCGCCCTCGACAGCGAAACGGAAAAGGCGATCCAGCTTGCCATGACCGAAGCCATGAAAGGCCGCACGACCGTCGTGATCGCCCACCGCCTTTCCACGCTCAGCCACATGGACCGCATCGTGGTCATGGAACGCGGGCGCGTGATCGAGGATGGGTCGTTCAGGGAACTGCTGGATAAAAACGGCATTTTCGCGCGCCTGTGGCACATGCAGGCCGGCGGATTCCTGCCGGACCAAATGCCGATATCGGCCTGATCATCAGGTCTTCGGCGCTTCGTCGGTCAGCGCGCGCACCAGCTTGTCATGTTTGCTCTGGTAATAACGCGCGGCGTCATCCAGCTGTTGTGACGTGGTTTTGCGGTACATGTCTTTTTCGGTCGCCGTCAGTTTTTCCGCGATATCGGAGGCGGGCTTTTGTGCATGGCGCATCAATGCCTGGAACAGCGGGTTCTGGTCATACATTTCCGAAGCCGCACCATGCTCTTTCTGGTCATTATGCATGCGCGCGCGTTCTTCGACGGTCAGCGGGCCCACGACATCTGCAAAGCGGCCTTCGAAGCCATGGTCGCGCGTGACTTCGCTGTCGTTGCCGAATACGTCATCGACTTCCTGCTGCTGCAGGTCGCTGCCCGTGAAATCAATCCCGCGCACCGTCGTCAGGATATAGTTGTCCAGAAGGCCAAGATCGCCGAGCTGGCGCAGCCCGCCATTGTTCGACTGGGGCGCGTTGATGATGTCCTGCGGCTGCACGAATTCGTTCGTGTCCAGCAGGTCAAAGGTGAATGTTTCCTGATAGGTGTATTCGCCGTCGAACGCCTGTATCGTGACAGTATAGGACTTGATCGGCGTCGTTTCATAATCCAGCGTCGCATTCACGACAAGGTCGTTGCCGTTGATCGCGAAGATAGAGGGGGAGCCGATAAAGCTCCAGGTGAAGGTCGTGTTGTCCGGATCCACCGCGTTCAGGAAGCTTAAATGCCAGCCGAGCGGCGCGTTCTCGGGGAAATAGTTGCGGCTGACATAAATATCCGAAATCGGATCGTTGACCGGCGTCACGGTAATGGCGAAGATCTTCGCAGGCAGCACGGTTGTGCCGTCGCGCAGCGTGAAACGGAACGTGTCTGCAATCGTCTCGCCGCCGTCATGTTCGTAACGGATAAGGCCCGCCGCCAATTCCGCCTGCGTGAACGACGTGATTGCAACACCAGGGTTGGTCGAAAGTTCAAGGCGACCATGCAGGGGCTGTTGCGTGACGGTATAGATGATATTCCCATCCACCGTATCGACGTCGGTTGAATTCAATTGCGCCGTCGTCAGCGTAACCGTGCCACCCTCGGGCAACGTGACGCCGTTGTTGGTGACCAGCACGGGCGCATCATCAACCGCTGTGACGTCAATCGTGATCGTATTGGGCGTCGCATCGAAATCCACGCCGCCATTCGCCGTGCCGCCGTTATCCTGCACCTGGAAGTCAAAGGACGCATAACCCGCACCGTTTTCGTTCAGGGTCGAGAGGAAGGCAAGGCGGCCGGCAGCAATATCCGTCGCGCTGACGACCTGTCCCGCCGTCACGGCAATGCCGTTCAGCGTCAGGATGCCGTTCACGGGCAGCGTATTGATCGTCACGGACAGCAGCGTGTTTGCGGGGCTATCCAGCACGTCCGTCATGCCAAAATTCGCGACCGTGAACACATGCGGGATATCTTCGAGCGTCGTTACCGTGCGGTCGGTGCCGGACGGCTCATCGTTGATGCGCGTGACATCGATCTGGATGCGGTTAGGCGTCTGGTCGAGGTCGAAGCCGCCATTCGCCGTGCCGCCGTCATCCTGCAACTGGAAGGTAAATCCGGAATAGTTCGTGCCCGCGCCATTTGCAACCGGTGTAAACACCAGCAAGCCTGCTGAAATATCGGCGGGGTCAACAAACTGGCCAGCCGTCACAGCGATACCGTTCAGCGTCAGCGTGCCGCCCGCCGGCAATGTCGTGATGCGGATCGCGATCAGGGCATTGGCGGGCGTATCATTCGCATCGCTGTAAGCGAAATCAGACATCGTGAAGGCGTAGGAAGAATCCTCGAGTAGCGTGACCGTCGCATTGGCGCCCGCCGGCGCATCATTGACGGGGGTGACATCGAAGGTGATGGTATTGGGGGACTGGTCGGTGTTCTGACCCGCATTGGCGGTGCCGCCGTTGTCGCGGACCTGGAAGGAGAATGCGGCGTTGGCAGCGCCGTTGGCGTTGGCGGCGGGCGTGAAGATCAGGAGGCCGCTGTTGATGTTGGCGACGGAGACGACCTGCCCTGCGGTCACCGCAACGCCGTTCAGGCGCAAGGATCCGGATGAGGGCAGCGTGGTGATGACAACGGCAGAGAGGGCGTTCGCGGGCGTGTCGTTGGCGTCGCTGAAGCCGAACTCGGCGGCGGTCATTATGTGCGGCGTGTCTTCCAGCGTGGTGATCGTGTTGTCGGCGCCGGCGGGCGCATCGTTCACGGGGGTCACGTTGATCGTCATGGTGTTCGGGGTCGCATCAAGGTCGGCGCCACCGTTTGCAACGCCGCCGTTATCCCGCACCTGGAAGGTGAAGCCCGCGTAACCCGCGCCATTTGCATCCGCTGCCGCGATGAAGTGCAGCAGGCCGCCATTGATGTCGGCGACCGAGATGACCTGGCCCGCCGTGACCGCAACGCCGTTCAGCGTGAGGGAGCCGCTGGCGGGCAGCGTGTTGACCGTGACGCTCAGCAGCGTATTGGCAGGCACGTCGCTGTCGGTGAAGCCGAAGTTGGCGGCGGTGAAGGTGTATTGCGTGTCTTCAAGCGCGGTGACCGTCGTGTCCGTGCCGGCGGGCGCGTCGTTGACGGGCGTGATCGCGATGTTGAAGGACGCATTCGCAAGCGTCGTGGTGGCGTCACGCAGCGCGAAGGTGAAGCTGTCGGCTGTGGACTCAAAGCTGTCATGCACGTACTGGATCAGGCCCGATGCCAGTTCCGCCTGCGTGAAGGAAGTGATCGCAACGCCCGGATTGGTGGCAAGCTCGAGGCGGCCATGCGACGGGCCGCCCGTCACGCTGTAAATGATGTTGGCATCAAGCGTATCGACGTCGGTTGCATTCAGCTGCGCGGTCGTGATGGAGACGGTGCCGCCTTCCAGCACGGTCGTGCCGGTGTTGGCCGCCAGCACGGGCGCGTCATCGACAGGCGTCACGTTGACGGTCATGGTGTTCGGGGTCGCATCGGTATCGGTGCCGCCGTTTGCCACGCCGCCGTTGTCGCGCACCTGGAAGGTGAAGCTGGCATAAGCCGCGCCGTTCGCGTTCAGCGCGGGCGAGAAACGCAGCAGGCCGGCCGCGATATCGGCCGCCATCACGCTCTGGCCCGCCGTCACCGCGACACCGTTCAGGGTGAGCGTGCCGTTCAGGGGCAGCGCGCCGATGGTGACCGACAGCAGCGTGTTCGCGGGCACGTCATGGGTGTCCGTCAGGCCGAAGTTGGCGACGGTAAAGGCATAGGCCGTGTCTTCCAGCGTCGTGACGGTGGTGTCCGCCCCTGCAGGGGCGTCGTTCACCGGCGTCACGTTGACGGTCATGGTGTTCGGGGTCGCGTCGGTATCGGCGCCGCCATTTGCAGTGCCGCCGTCATCCTGCACGCGGAAGGTGAAGTTCGCATAACCCGTGCCGTTCGCATCGGTTGCAGGCGTAAAGACCAGCAGCCCACTGTTGATGTCGGCGACCGAGACGACCGCGCCCGCTGTCACCGCAATACCGTTCAGCGTCAGGCTGCCGTTCAACGGCAGGGCCGAGATGATGACGGAGGAGAACAGGTTCGCCGGACTGTCGCCCAGGTCGGTAAAGCCGAAGTTCGCCGCCGTGAACGCGTAAGCCGTGTCCTCCAGCGTCGTGACCGTCGTATCAGCGCCCGCAGGCGCGTCGTTGACCGGGGTCACGTTGAAGGTGATCGTGTTGGGCGACTGGTCGGTATCAACGCCACCGAAGGCCGTACCGCCGTTGTCGCGCACCTGGAAGGTGAAGGCCGCGTAAGCCGCGCCGTTCGCGTTCAGGGCGGGCGTGAAGACCAGCAGCCCGCTGTTGATGTTCGCAGCCGACACCACCTGCCCCGCCGTGACAGCCACGCCGTTCAGGCGCAGCGTGCCCGCCGTCGGCAGCATCGTGATCACGACGGCCGAGAGCGCGTTCGCGGGCGTGTCGTTCGGGTCGCTGAACCCGAACTCCGCAGCCGTCATCACATGCGCCGTATCCTCCAGCGTCGTGATCGTGTTGTCCGCGCCCGCAGGCGCATCGTTCACGGACGTCACGTTCACCGTCATCGTGTTCGCAGACTGGTCAAGGTCAACACCGCCATTCGCCGTGCCGCCGGTGTCCTGAACCTGGAAGGTGAAAGAGCCATAGCCAACGCCGCTCGCATCCGGAACAGGCGCAAAGTGCAGCAGGCCGCTACTGATATCGGCAAGGCTGATCGATTGACCCGCCGTCACTGCCACGCCGTTCAGGGTCACCGTGCCATTCACGGGCAACGTCGAGATCACAACTGCCGAGAGCGCATTCGGGGACGGCGCATCGTTCAAATCCGTAAAGCCGAAATTGGCGGCGGTAAACGTATAATCGGTATTTTCCAGCGTCGTGACCGTTGTGTCCGCACCGGCGGGTGCGTCATTGACGGAGGTCACATTGAACGTGACCGTATTCGCCGTTGCATCCGTATTAATGCCGCCATTCGCCGTGCCGCCGTCATCCTGCACGCGGAAGGTGAAGTTCGCGTAAGCAGCGCCATTTGCATTCAGTGCAGGCGTGAAGACCAGCAGGCCGCTGTTGATATCGGCGACCGCGACAATCTGGCCCGCCGTCACCGCAACGCCGTTCAGTCTCAGGTTGCCGACTGCGGGCAGCGTCGAGATGATCACCGACGAGAAAGCATTGGCCGGGGAATCCGAAGCATCCGTAAAGCCAAAGGTGGCTGCCGTCACGACATAGGGCGTGTCTTCCAGCGTTGTGACAGTGATATCTGCGCCTGCGGGCGCGTCATTCACCGACGTCACGTTGATCGTCATGCTGTTCGGGGTTGCGTCAGTATCCACGCCGCCATTCGCTGTACCGCCGTTGTCACGCACCTGGAAGGTGAAGTTTGCGTAGCCTGCACCATTTGCATTCGCCACCGGCACAAAACGCAGCAGACCGGCGGCGATATCAGCCGCAGCCACTGACTGGCCTGCCGTCACCGCAACACCGTTCAATGTCAGGCTGCCATTCACAGGTAGCGTGGCGATCGCGACGGACAGCACCGTGTTTGCGGGCGTATCATGCGTATCGGTCATGCCGAAATTCGCAACCGTAAAGGTATATGTCGTATCTTCCAGTGTCGTGACCGTCGTATCAGCACCCGCAGGCGCATCGTTGACCGGGGTCACGTTGATCGTCATGGTATTGGGGGTCGCATCGATATCGGACCCGCCATTCGCCGTGCCACCGTTGTCCTGCACCTGGAAGTTGAATGCCGCATAACCCGTGCCGTTCGCATCGGCTGCGGGCGTAAAGACGAGCAGGCCAGCATTGATATCGGCGACCATGACACTCTGGTTCAGCGTCACAGCGACGCCGTTCAGGGTCAGGCTGCCATTCACCGGCAGGCTGGAAATCGTGACGGCCGCAAACAGGTTGGCCGGGCTGTCATTCGGGTCTGTGAAGCCGAAATTCGCTGCGGTAAACGCATAGGGTGCGTCTTCCAGCGTCGAGACCGTCGCATTGGCACCCGCCGGCGCATCATTGACGGGGGTGACATCGAAGGTGATGGTATTGGGGGACTGGTCGGTGTTCTGACCCGCATTGGCGGTGCCGCCGTTGTCGCGGACCTGGAAGGAGAATGCGGCGTTGGCAGCGCCGTTGGCGTTGGCGGCGGGCGTGAAGATCAGGAGGCCGCTGTTGATGTTGGCGACGGAGACGACCTGCCCTGCGGTCACCGCAACGCCGTTCAGGCGCAAGGATCCGGATGAGGGCAGCGTGGTGATGACAACGGCAGAGAGGGCGTTCGCGGGCGTGTCGTTGGCGTCGCTGAAGCCGAACTCGGCGGCGGTCATTATGTGCGGCGTGTCTTCCAGCGTGGTGATCGTGTTGTCGGCGCCGGCGGGCGCATCGTTCACGGGGGTCACGTTGATCGTCATGGTGTTCGGGGTCGCATCAAGGTCGGCGCCACCGTTTGCAACGCCGCCGTTATCCCGCACCTGGAAGGTGAAGCCCGCGTAACCCGCGCCATTTGCATCCGCTGCCGCGATGAAGTGCAGCAGGCCGCCATTGATGTCGGCGACCGAGATGACCTGGCCCGCCGTGACCGCAACGCCGTTCAGCGTGAGGGAGCCGCTGGCGGGCAGCGTGTTGACCGTGACGCTCAGCAGCGTATTGGCAGGCACGTCGCTGTCGGTGAAGCCGAAGTTGGCGGCGGTGAAGGTGTATTGCGTGTCTTCAAGCGCGGTGACCGTCGTGTCCGTGCCGGCGGGCGCGTCGTTGACGGGCGTGATCGCGATGTTGAAGGACGCATTCGCAAGCGTCGTGGTGGCGTCACGCAGCGCGAAGGTGAAGCTGTCGGCTGTGGACTCAAAGCTGTCATGCACGTACTGGATCAGGCCCGATGCCAGTTCCGCCTGCGTGAAGGAAGTGATCGCAACGCCCGGATTGGTGGCAAGCTCGAGGCGGCCATGCGACGGGCCGCCCGTCACGCTGTAAATGATGTTGGCATCAAGCGTATCGACGTCGGTTGCATTCAGCTGCGCGGTCGTGATGGAGACGGTGCCGCCTTCCAGCACGGTCGTGCCGGTGTTGGCCGCCAGCACGGGCGCGTCATCGACAGGCGTCACGTTGACGGTCATGGTGTTCGGGGTCGCATCGGTATCGGTGCCGCCGTTTGCCACGCCGCCGTTGTCGCGCACCTGGAAGGTGAAGCTGGCATAAGCCGCGCCGTTCGCGTTCAGCGCGGGCGAGAAACGCAGCAGGCCGGCCGCGATATCGGCCGCCATCACGCTCTGGCCCGCCGTCACCGCGACACCGTTCAGGGTGAGCGTGCCGTTCAGGGGCAGCGCGCCGATGGTGACCGACAGCAGCGTGTTCGCGGGCACGTCATGGGTGTCCGTCAGGCCGAAGTTGGCGACGGTAAAGGCATAGGCCGTGTCTTCCAGCGTCGTGACGGTGGTGTCCGCCCCTGCAGGGGCGTCGTTCACCGGCGTCACGTTGACGGTCATGGTGTTCGGGGTCGCGTCGGTATCGGCGCCGCCATTTGCAGTGCCGCCGTCATCCTGCACGCGGAAGGTGAAGTTCGCATAACCCGTGCCGTTCGCATCGGTTGCAGGCGTAAAGACCAGCAGCCCACTGTTGATGTCGGCGACCGAGACGACCGCGCCCGCTGTCACCGCAATACCGTTCAGCGTCAGGCTGCCGTTCAACGGCAGGGCCGAGATGATGACGGAGGAGAACAGGTTCGCCGGACTGTCGCCCAGGTCGGTAAAGCCGAAGTTCGCCGCCGTGAACGCGTAAGCCGTGTCCTCCAGCGTCGTGACCGTCGTATCAGCGCCCGCAGGCGCGTCGTTGACCGGGGTCACGTTGAAGGTGATCGTGTTGGGCGACTGGTCGGTATCAACGCCACCGAAGGCCGTACCGCCGTTGTCGCGCACCTGGAAGGTGAAGGCCGCGTAAGCCGCGCCGTTCGCGTTCAGGGCGGGCGTGAAGACCAGCAGCCCGCTGTTGATGTTCGCAGCCGACACCACCTGCCCCGCCGTGACAGCCACGCCGTTCAGGCGCAGCGTGCCCGCCGTCGGCAGCATCGTGATCACGACGGCCGAGAGCGCGTTCGCGGGCGTGTCGTTCGGGTCGCTGAACCCGAACTCCGCAGCCGTCATCACATGCGCCGTATCCTCCAGCGTCGTGATCGTGTTGTCCGCGCCCGCAGGCGCATCGTTCACGGACGTCACGTTCACCGTCATCGTGTTCGCAGACTGGTCAAGGTCAACACCGCCATTCGCCGTGCCGCCGGTGTCCTGAACCTGGAAGGTGAATACAGCATTTGCGGCGCCCGTCGTGCCGGGTGCGGGCGCGAATGACAATAGGCCGGCCGTAATATCGGTAGCCAGAATGCTTTGGCCAGCCGTTACCGCAACACCGTTCAGGGTCAGAGCGCCGCTGGCCGGCAGGGTCGTAATCGTGACGGCGAAGAGAGTGTTTGCGGGAGAATCATTCGGGTCGGTGAAGCCGAAATTCGCGGTGGTGAAGGTAATCGCGGTGTCTTCCGCGGTCGTCACGGTGTTGTTCGCGCCAGCGGGCGCATCGTTCACCGCCGTGACCGCGATCGTCATCGTGTTTGGCGAGGCATCGAAGTTCACGCCGCCGTTTGCCGTGCCGCCATCATCACGCACCTGAAAGGTGAAGCTGGCATATGTTGCGCCGTTGCCATTGAGCGCGGGGCTGTAGCGCAGCAAGCCTGAGGTGATATCCGTGGCAAGAATGCTTTGACCGACCGTCACTGCCGTGCCATTCAAGGTCAACGCGCCGGACACCGGTAATGTAGTGATGGTCACCGACAAGAAGCTGTTTGCGGGGCTGTCATTCGGGTCCATGAAGCCGAAATTCGTGGTCGTGAAGGTGTATTGCGTATCTTCCAGCGTTGTCACGGTCGTGTTCGAGCCCGCGGGCGCATCGTTCACGGACGTCACATCAATCGTCATGGTATTCGGCGTCGGGTCGAGGTCGATGCCGCCATTCGCCGTGCCGCCGTTATCGCGCACCTGGAAGGTAAAACCGGCATTCCCCGCGCCATTGGCGTTCGCAGCCGGGGTGAAGCGCAGCTGGCCAGAGGTGATGTTTGCGGCCGTGATGCTCTGGCCTGCCGTAACCGAAATGCCGTTCAGCGTCAGGCTGCCGGTCACGGGGAGTGTCGTGATGGTCACCGACAAAAATGTGTTCGCAGGGCTGTCATTCGGGTCAGTGAAGCCGAAATTCGCGTTCGTGAAGGTGTATGTCGCGTCTTCCAGCACCGTGACCGTTGTGTTCGTGCCCGCGGGGGCGTCGTTGACGTTCGTGATCGCGATCGTCATGGTATTTGCAGATGCGTCGAGGTCGATGCCGCCATTCGCCGTGCCGCCGCTATCCTGCACCTGGAAAGTGAAAGCCGCGTTGGTAGCGCCCGTCGCATTAGCAGCAGGCATGAACTGCAACAGGCCGGACCCGATATCCGCCGCCGTGACGCTTTGGTTCGCCGTCACCGCAACGCCGTTCAGCGTCAGGCTGCCGGTTGCGGGCAGAGTTGTAATGGTAACGGCAAGGAATGCATTCGCGGGCGCATCGTTCGGATCCGTGAAGCCGAAATTCGCGATGGTGAAGGTATACTGGGTGTCCTCCAGCGTCGTGACGGTCGTGTTCGTGCCGGCGGGCGCATCGTTTACCGACGTCACATCGATCGTCATCGTGTTAGGCGTTGCGTCAAGATCAACGCCGCCATTCGTCGTGCCGCCGTTATCACGCACCTGGAAGGTGAAAGCCGCATTCGCGGCACCATTCGCATTGGCGGCAGGCGCAAAACGCAGCTGGCCAGAGGCAATATTGGCAGCCGAAATGCTCTGGCCGGCCGTGACTGCAGATCCGTTTAGTGTCAGGCTGCCGCTTGTCGGCAGCGTCGTGATCGTGACAGCCAGGAAGGCATTCGCAGGGCTGTCATTCACGTCGGTGAATCCGAAATTCGCGGTGGTGAACGTATATTGCGTATCTTCCAGCGTTGTCACGGTCGTGTTCGTGCCCGCGGGCGCGTCATTGACCGAGACGACATCGATCGTCATCGTGTTCGGCGATGCGTCGAGGTCCACACCGCCATTCGCCGTGCCACCGTTATCCTGCACCTGAAATGTAAAGCTCGCATTCGCCGCGCCATTCGCATTGGCAGCAGGCGTAAAGCGCAGCTGGCCGGAGGTGATATTCGCGGCCGTCACGCTCTGGCCTGCCGTCACAGCAACACCATTGAGCGTCAGGCTGCCGGTGACGGGCACGGTGGTAATCGTGACAGCCAGCAGCGTGTTGCCGGGAGCGTCGCTCGGGTCGGTAAAGCCGAAATTCGCGGCGGTGAAGGTGTATTGCGCATCTTCCAGCGTCGTGATCGTCGTGTTCGTGCCGGCGGGCGCGTCGTTCACCGGCGTGACCGCAATGGTCATCGTGTTCGGGCTGGCATCAAGCTCCACGCCGCCATTCGCGGTGCCGCCATCATCGCGCACCTGGAAGGTGAAATTCGCATAGGTCGCGCCGTTGCCATTCAGGCCGGGGGCGTAATTCAACAACCCGGCGGTGATATCGGCAACAGTAATAACCTGCCCTGCCGTTACCGCAACACCATTCAGCGTCAGGGAGCCGAGCGATGGCACAGTTGTGATGGCGACAGACACAAAAGCATTTGCGGGCGTATCGTTCAAATCCGCAAACCCGAAATTCGCGACAGTGAAGGTGTATGAGGTGTCTTCCAGCGTTGTTACGGTTGTATTCGTGCCCGCAGGCGCGTCGTTCACAGGCGTGACATCCATCGTCATCGTGTTAGATGTCGCATCCAGGTCGATACCGCCATTCGCCGTGCCGCCGTTATCACGCACCTGGAATGTAAACGCCGCATTCGCCGCGCCATTCGCATTGGCAGCGGGTATAAAGCGCAGCAGGCCCGATGCGATGTTCGCAGCCGTAATGCTCTGGCCCGCCGTGACCGACAAGCCGTTCAGGGTCAGGCTGCCGCTAGCGGGCAGCGTGGTGATTGTGACGGACAACAATGCATTGGCGGGCGTGTCGTTCAGGTCGGTAAAGCCGAAATTAGCGGCGGTAAAGGTGTATTGCGTATCTTCCAGCGTCGTGACCGTCGTATCTGTGCCGGAAGGCGCATCGTTGATCGCCGTGACGTTGATGGTCATCGTGTTGGGCGATGCATCGAGGTCGATGCCGCCATTCGCCGTGCCGCCATTATCCTGTACCTGGAAGGTGAAGCCCGCATTCGCCGCGCCGGTGGCGTTCGCCGCGGGCGTAAAGCGCAGCAGGCCAGCATTGATATCGGCAGCTGAAACGCTTTGTCCTGCCGTCACCGCTACACCGTTCAGCAGCAGGCTGCCGCTTGCAGGCAGGGTCGAGATCGTGACAGCCAGCAGAGTGTTCGCGGGCGTGTCGCTCAGGTCAGTGAAGCCAAAATTTGCGGCGGTAAAGGTATATGCCGTATCCTCGAACGCCGTGACAGTTGTATTGGTGCCGGCAGGCGCATCGTTCACGGAAGTGACCGCAATGGTCATCGTGTTCGGCGATGCATCGAGGTTCACGCCACCGTTTGCCGTGCCGCCATCATCGCGCACCTGGAAGGTGAAGTTGGCGTAGGTCGCGCCGTTCGCATTCGCGGCGGGCGAGAAACGCAGCAGGCCGGAGGCAATATCCGCCGCCGTCACGCTTTGCCCCGTCGTGACAGCCAAGCCGTTAAGCGTCAGCGAGCCAGCTGTGGGCAGCGTCGTGATGGTCACCGACAGCAATCCGTTCGGCGCAGGGCTGTCATTCAGGTCGGTGAAGCCAAAATCTGCAGTTGCAAAGGTATATTGCGTATCTTCCAGCGTCGTGACCGTGGCGTTTGTGCCCGCAGGCGCGTCGTTGACCGATGTCACGTTGATGGTCATCGTGTTCGGCGATGCGTCGGTGTCTACGCCGCCATTCGCCGTGCCGCCGCTATCCTGCACCTGGAATGTAAACGTCGCATTGGCCGCGCCATTTGCATTGGCCGCAGGCGTAAAGCGCAGCAGCCCGCCATTGATGCTGGCAATCGAAATGCTCTGCCCAGCCGTCACGGCCACGCCATTCAGCGTCAGGCTGCCGGTTGCGGGCAACGCAGAAATTGTAACCGCAAACAGCGTGTTGGCAGGCAGGTCGCTTACATCGCTGAAACCGAAATTCGCGGCCGTAAAGGTGTATTGCGTATCCTCCAGCGTCGTGACGGACGTATCGGTGCCCGACGGCGCATCATTCACGGGCGTCACGGCGATCGTCATCGTGTTGGGCGATGCATCGAGGTCGATGCCGCCATTCGCTGTGCCGCCGTTATCCTGCACCTGGAAGGTGAAATTCGCATAGGTCGCACCGTTCGCATTCGCCGCAGGCGCAAAGCGCAGCAGGCCGGAGGCGATATCGCCCGCAGACACCACCTGCCCCGCAGTCACTGCAACGCCGTTCAGCGTCAGAGAACCCGCAACAGGCACGGTTGTGATCGTCACATTCAGCAGGCTGTTCGCAGGTGTATCATTCGGGTCTGTGAAGCCGAAATTCGCAACCGTGAATGTATATTGGGTATCTTCCAAGGTCGTGACCGTCGTGTTCGTGCCAGCCGGCGCATCGTTCACGGATGTCACGTCGATCGTCATCGTGTTTGGCGTCGGGTCAAGATCCACGCCGCCATTGACCGTGCCGCCGTTGTCGCGCACCTGGAAAGTGAAAGCCGCATTTGCTGCGCCGTTCGCATTGGCGGCGGGGGTGAAACGCAACAGGCCCGACGTGATGTTCGCAGCCGTAATGCTTTGGCCCGCGGTCACCGCAACACCGTTCAGGGTCAGGGAGCCTGTCGCAGGCAGCGTCGTGATGGTGACCGCCAGCAGCGTGTTGGCCGGCACGTCGCTCGGGTCGGTGAAGCCGAAATTAGCGGTAGTGAATGTGTATTGCGTGTCTTCCAGCGTGGTAACCGTTGTATCCGTGCCAGAAGGCGCGTCGTTGATGTTCGCAATCGTGATATTGAACGTGAACGGACCGATGGTTGTCGTGGCATCCGCAACTGTGAAGCTGAAACTGTCTGGCGTGACGCCCGGCACCGTGTGGATGTACCTGACACGGTTCGCAGCGATATCAGCCTGCGTAAACGATGTGATGGCAACGCCGGGTCCCGTCGAAAGCTCAAGATGGCCGCGCGTGAGGCCGGCACCGACCGTATAGAGCAGGTTGGCCGCTGTTGTATCAACATCCGTAACGGACAGGTTTGCGGCGGGGATCGTGACCGACCCGCCTTCGCTCGCGATAATGCCCGTGTTATTGGCGACAACCGGCGCGTCGTCGACGGCAGTGACGTTGATGGTGATCGTGTTCGGGCTGGCATCGAGGTCCGCGCCGCCATTCGCCGTGCCACCGTCGTCGCGCACCTGGAAGGTGAAATTCGCATAGCCCGCGCCATTGGCGTTCAGCGTCGGGTTGAAGACCAGCAGGCCGCTATTGATATTGGCAATCGACACGCTCTGGCCCGCCGTGACTGCGACACCGTTCAGCAGCAGCGTACCCGCAGCAGGCAATGTCGTGATTGTGACAGCCATGAGCGCATTCGCAGGCGTGTCATTGACGTCGCTAAATCCAAAATTCGCCGCATTAAACACATGGCCTGTGTCTTCCAGCGTTGTGACCGTCGTATTGGCGCCCGACGGCGCATCGTTGACGGAGGTCACATTGACCGTCATCGTGTTCGCAGACGCATCAAGGTCGACACCACCATTCGCAGTGCCGCCATTGTCGCGCACCTGGAAAGTGAAATTCGCGTAGCCCGCGCCATTCGCATTCGCAGCAGGCGTGAAGCGCAGGAAGCCGGAGGCGATGTTTGCGGCGGAAATTTCTTGGCCCGCCGTCACCGCAACACCGTTCAGCGTCAGGCTTCCTGCCGCGGGCAGTGTCGCGATGATCACCGATGCCAGCGTGTTGGCCGGAGTGTCGCTGGTGTCGCTAAAACCGAAATTCGCCGAGATGAACGTATACTGGGCATCTTCCAGGACCGTCACCGTCGTATCCGCGCCCGCAGGCGCGTCGTTCACAGGCGTGACATTGACCGTCATCGTATTCGGCGACTGGTCAAGATCGACGCCGCCATTTACGGTGCCGCCATCATCGCGCACCTGGAAGGTGAAATTCGCATAGCCCGTGCCGTTCGCATTGGCAACCGGCGTGAAACGCAGCAGGCCTGCAGTAATGTTCGCTGCAGAAATTTCCTGACCCGCCGTCACCGCAACGCCATTCAGCGTCAGGCTGCCCGCTGCAGGCACCGTTGTGATGACAACGGACGACAACGCGTTTGCAGGAACGTCAGTCAAATCACTGAAGCCGAAATTGACGGCCGTGAAGGTGTATTGCGTATCTTCCAGTATCGTGACGGTCGCGTTCGCGCCGGCAGGCGCGTCGTTCACAGACGTGACATCGATTGTCATCGTGTTCGGCGATGCGTCGAAATCTGCGCCGCCATTCGACGTGCCGCCGTCATCACGCACCTGGAACGTGAAGCTTGCATAGCCTGCGCCATTCGCGTTCGCCGCGCCCTGATAGCGTAAAAGGCCGGAATTGATACTCGCAACCGTGATGCTCTGGCCTGCCGTCACCGCAACGCCGTTCAGCGTGAGCGTGCCGACGGCGGGAATTGTCGTGAGCGTGACCGAGGCCAACGCGTTTGCGGGCGTATCACTCGCATCGCTGAAACCGAAATTCGCGGCGGTGAATGCGTATTGTACATCTTCCAGTGCGGTAACCGTCGTATTGGCGCCCGACGGCGCATCGTTAACGGATGTCACGTTGACCGTCATCACGTTCGCGGTCGCATCAAGGTCGACCCCGCCATTCGCGGTGCCGCCATTGTCGCGCACCTGGAAGGTGAAGTTCGCGTAACCCGCGCCGTTCGCATTCGCAGCCGGTGTGAAGCGCAGCTGGCCGGATATGATGTTCGCTGCGGAAATTTCCTGACCCGCCGTCACCGCAACGCCGTTCAGCGTCAGGGAACCGGCAACCGGCAACGTGGTAATGACAACCGACAACAACGCATTCGCGGGCGTGTCGCTCGTATCGCTGAAACCGAAATTCGCCGTAGCGAAGGTATATGTCGCATCTTCCAGCACCGTCACGGTCGCATCCGCACCTGCGGGCGCATCGTTCACCGAAGTGACGTTGATCGTCATCGTGTTGGGCGACGGGTCGAGGTCCACGCCGCCGCTGACCGTGCCGCCGTCGTCGCGCACCTGGAAGGTGAAATTCGCATAACCCGCGCCGTTTGCATTCGCAGCAGGCGTGAAAACCAGAAGTCCCGCGGCGATATCGACCGCACTCACCGCCTGCCCCGCCGTCACGGCAAGGCCGTTCAGGCGCAGCACGCCATTGACGGGCAGCGTTGTGATTCGCACTTCCAGCAGTGCATTGGCAGGCGTATCATTCGGGTCGGTAAAGCCGAAATTCCCGGCCGTAAACGTATAAGGCGCATCTTCCAGCGTCGTCACGCTATTATCAGTTCCCACCGGCGCATCGTTGACGGAAACGACGTTGATCGACATTGTATTGGGCGATGCATCAAGGTCGACGCCGCCATTCGCCGTGCCGCCGTTATCCTGCACCTGGAAGCTGAAATTGGCATAGCCGGTGCCGTTCCCGCCCAAGGCCGGCGTGAAACGCAGCAAGCCGCCGTTGATATTGGCAACAGAAACACTCTGGCCTGCCGTCACAGCAACACCGTTCAGCATCAACGTGCCCGCAACCGGCAGCGTCGTGATTGTCACGGCGGCAAGCGTATTGGCAGGCGCGTCGTTAAGGTCGGTAAAGCCAAACTGCGCGGACGTAAACGTAAAGGGCGTATCTTCAATCACCGTCACCGTATTATCGGCACCGGCGGGCGCATCGTTCACCGGGGTGACGGCAATCGTCATGGTATTCGGCGACGTGTCGAAATCCGCGCCGCCATTCGCCGTGCCGCCGTCATCGCGCACCTGGAACGTGAAGCTGGCATAGGTCGCGCCATTCGCATTCGCGGCGGGCGCGAAGCCCAGCAAGCCGCCTGTAATATCTGCAACCGTAACAACCTGGCCCGCCGTCACCGCAACGCCATTCAGCGTCAGCGTGCCCGCTGCCGGCAGCGTCGTGATCGTCACCGACAGCAGGTTGTTTGCCGGGACATCGTTTGCATCGGTCAGGCCGAAATTCACGCCGGTAAATGTATATTGAGTATCTTCCAGCGTCGTGACCGTCGTGTCGGTGCCGGCGGGCGCGTCGTTCACGGACGTCACGTTGATGGTCATCGTGTTGGGGCTGGCGTCAAGATCCACGCCACCATTCGCCGTGCCGCCGTCGTCACGCACTTGGAAGGTAAAGGCCGCATTGGCAAGGCCGTTTGCGTTCAGGGCAGGTGTAAAGCGCAGCAGGCCCGCAGTGATATTTGCGGCCGTAATGCTCTGCCCCGCCGTCACCGCAACGCCGTTCAGCGTCAGGCTGCCGCTCGCGGGCAGCGTCGAAATCGTTACCGCCAGCAAAGTGTTCGCCGGACTGTCATTCGGATCGGTAAACCCGAAATTGGCAGCGGTGAACGTGTATTGCGTATCTTCCAGCGTCGTCACGGTGGCGTTTGTGCCGGCGGGCGCGTCGTTGACCGCGGTCACGTTGATGGTCATCGTGTTCGGGCTGGCATCAAAATCCACGCCGCCATTCGCCGTGCCGCCGTTGTCGCGCACCTGGAAGGTGAAATTCGCATAACCCGCGCCGTTCGCATTCAGCGCGCCCTGATAGCGCAGCAGGCCGGACGTGATGTCCGCCGCCGTCACGATCTGGCCAGCCGTCACCGCAACGCCGTTCAGCGTCAGGCTGCCGGCTGCGGGCAGCGCCGCGATTGTGACGGACAGGAAACCGTTCGCCGGGATATCGTTCGGGTCGGTAAATCCGAAATTCGCGGTCGTAAAGGTGTATTGCGTATCTTCAATTGCAGTCACCGTCGTGTTCGTGCCGGCAGGCGCATCGTTCACTGCGGTCACGTTGATCGTCAGCGTATTCGGCGAAGCGTCAACCACTTCACCGCCGTTTGCCGTGCTGCCGTCATCCTTCAACTGGAACGTAAAGGACGTATAGCCCGTGCCGTTCGCGTTCGCAGGCGGCGTGTAGACGAGGCGGCCCGCGTTGATATCGGTCACCAGAACTTCCTGCCCTGCCGTCACCGCCACCCCGTTCAGGCGCAGCACACCCAGCGCAGGCAGCGTCGTCATGAACACCGACAGGAAATTATCCGGCGGCGCGTCATTCGGGTCGGTAAAGGTGAAATTCGACAATGCCAGCGTCAGCGAGGAATCTTCCAGTATCGTGACCGTCGTATCCGCGCCCGCAGGAGCATCATCGACAGAGACAACATCAATGGTCATCGTGTTCGGGCTGGCGTCAAGATCCACGCCACCATTCGCCGTGCCGCCGTTATCACGCACCTGGAAGGTGAAAGTCGCATAGGCATTGCCATATGCATCCAGCGGCGGAGCATAGCGCAACAGGCCGGAAGTGATGTTCGCAACCGAAATCACTTGCCCCGCCGTCACCGCAACGCCGTTCAACGTCAGGGAGCCAGCAACGGGCAGCGTCGTAATCGTGACAGACAGCAGGCTGTTCGCAGCAGGCGCATCGTTGAGGTCAGCGAAGCCGAAGTTGGCCGCCGTGAAGCTGTATTGCGTGTCTTCCAGTGTCGAAACGGTGGTGTTCGTGCCTGCGGGCGCGTCGTTGACCGCGGTCACGTTGATGGTCATGGTGTTGGGGCTGGCATCGAGGTCCACGCCGCCATTCGCCGTGCCGCCGTCGTCGCGCACCTGGAAGGTGAAGCTGGCATTCGCAAGGCCGTTCGCGTTGGCGGCAGGCGTAAAGCGCAGCAGGCCGCCCGTGATGCTGGCGACGGCAATGCTCTGCCCCGCCGTCACCGCAACGCCGTTCACGGTCAGGGAGCCTGTCGCCGGCAGCGTCGTGATCGTGACCGACAGCAGCGCGTTCGCGGGCGTGTCATTCAGGTCGGTGAAGCCGAAGTTGGCGGCGGTAAAGCTGTATTGCGTGTCTTCCAGCGTGGTGACCGTCGTGTCGGCGCCGGCAGGGGCGTCGTTGACCGGGGTCACGTTGATGGTCATCGTGTTCGGGCTGGCATCGAGGTCGACGCCGCCGTTGGCTGTACCGCCGTTGTCCTGCACCTGGAAGGTGAAGCTGGCGTAACCCGTACCGCTTGCATTCGCCGCGCCCTGGTAGCGCAGCAGGCCGCCCGTGATGCTGGCGACCGCGATGCTCTGCCCCGCCGTCACAGGAACGCCGTTCAGCGTCAGGGAACCGGCGGCCGGCAGCGTCGTGATCGTGACGGCCAGCAGCGTGTTCGCGGGCGTGTCGTTCGGGTCGGTGAAGCCGAAGTTCGCGGCGGTGAAGCTGTATTGAACGTCTTCGAGCGCGGTCACGGTCGTGTTCGTGCCCGCGGGTGCATCGTTCACCGCCGTTACGTTGATGGTCATCGTGTTCGGGCTGGCATCAAGGTCTGCGCCGCTGTTGGCCGTGCCGCCGTCGTCGCGCACCTGGAAGGTGAAGGAGGAATAACCCGCGCCGTTCGCGTTCGCCGCGCCCTGGTAGCGCAGCAGGCCGGAGGTGATGTCTGCCGCGGTAACCGCCTGCCCGGCCGTGACGGCAACACCGTTCAAGGTCAGGCTGCCGGCGGCGGGGAGTGTCGTGATGGTGACGGAGAGGAAGTTGTTGGCGGGCGTGTCGTTCGGGTCGGTGAAGCCGAAGTTCGCGGCCGTGAAGCTGTATTGCACGTCTTCGAGCGCGGTCACGGTCGTGTTCGTGCCCGCAGGTGCATCGTTCACCGCCGTCACGTTGACCGTCATCGTGTTGGGCGACTGGTCGAGGTCCACGCCGCCGTTGGCCGTGCCGCCGTCGTCGCGTACCTGGAAGGTGAAGGCGGCGTTCGCAAGGCCGTTCGCGTTCGCCGCGGGCGTGAAGCGCAGCAGGCCGGCCGCGATATCCACCGCCGTCACGCTCTGCCCCGCCGTCACCGCAACGCCGTTCAGCGTCAGGCTGCCGCTGGCCGGCAGCGTCGTGATCGTGACCGCCAGCAGCGCGTTCGCCGCCGCGTCGTTCGGGTCGGTCAGCGCGAAGTTCGCGGTGGTGAAGGTGTAAGCCGTGTCTTCCAGCGTCGTGACCGTCGCATTCGCGCCCGCAGGCGCGTCGTTCACGGAAGTGACGTTGACCGTCATCGTGTTGGGCGACGGGTCGAGGTCCACGCCGCCATTCGCCGTGCCGCCGTCGTCGCGCACCTGGAAGGTGAAGTTCGCGTAGCCCGCGCCATTCGCGTTAGCAGCGGGCGTGAAGCGCAGCTGGCCGGCGGTGATGTTCGCCGCCGTGACGCTCTGCCCTGCCGTCACCGCAACGCCGTTCAGCGTCAGTGCGCCGGCCGCAGGCAGCGTCGTGATCGTGACCGACAGCAGCGCGTTCGCAGGCGTGTCGTTCGCGTCCGTGAAGCCGAAGTTGCCGGTCGTGAAGGTGTACTGGCCGTCTTCCAGCACCGTCACCGTCGTGTCGGTACCGGCGGGCGCATCGTTGATGCCGGTCACGTCGATGGTCAGGGTGTTGGGCGACTGGTCGAGGTCGACGCCGCCATTTGCCGTGCCGCCGTTGTCCTGCACCTGGAAGGTGAAGGAGGAATAACCGACGCCGCTGCCGCCCGAAGCGCCCTGGTAGCGCAGCTGCCCCGCATTGATGTTGGCAACCGAGATGCTCTGGCCGCTCGTCACCGCAACGCCGTTCAGCGTCAGCGTGCCGAGCGCGGGCAGCGCCGTGATCGTGACCGCCGACAGCGTGTTGGCGGGCGTATCGTTCGGGTCGGTAAAGCCGAAGTTGGCCGCCGTGAACGTGAACTGGGTGTCTTCGGCAGCCGTAATCGTCGCATTCGTGCCCGCAGGCGCGTCGTTGACCGCGGTCACGTTGATGGTCATCGTGTTGGGGCTGGCATCGAGGTCGACGCCGCTGTTGGCCGTGCCGCCGTCGTCGCGCACCTGGAAGGTGAAGCTGGCATTCGCAAGGCCGTTCGCGTTGGCGGCAGGCGTAAAGCGCAGCAGGCCGCCCGTGATGCTGGCGACGGCAATGCTCTGCCCCGCCGTCACCGCAACGCCGTTCACGGTCAGGGAGCCTGTCGCCGGCAGCGTCGTGATGGTGACGGACAGCAGCGCGTTCGCGGGCGTGTCATTCGCGTCGGTGAAGCCGAAGTTGGCGGCGGTAAAGCTGTATTGCGTGTCTTCAAGCGTGGTGACCGTCGTGTCCGTGCCGGCAGGGGCGTCGTTGACCGCGGTCACGTTGATGGTCATCGTGTTCGGGCTGGCATCGAGGTCGACGCCGCCGTTGGCCGTGCCGCCGTTGTCCTGCACCTGGAAGGTGAAGGACGCGTAGCCCGTACCGCTTGCGTTCGCCGCGCCCTGGTAGCGCAGCAGGCCGCCCGTGATGCTGGCAACCGCGATGCTCTGCCCCGCCGTCACAGGAACGCCGTTCAGCGTCAGGGAACCGGCGGCCGGCAGCGTCGTGATCGTGACGGCCAGCAGCGTGTTCGCGGGCGTGTCGTTCGGGTCGGTGAAGCCGAAGTTCGCGGCGGTGAAGCTGTATTGAACGTCTTCGAGCGCGGTCACGGTCGTGTTCGTGCCCGCGGGTGCATCGTTCACCGCCGTTACGTTGATGGTCATCGTGTTCGGGCTGGCATCAAGGTCTGCGCCGCTGTTGGCCGTGCCGCCGTCGTCGCGCACCTGGAAGGTGAAGGAGGAATAACCCGCGCCGTTCGCGTTCGCCGCGCCCTGGTAGCGCAGCAGGCCGGAGGTGATGTCTGCCGCGGTAACCGCCTGCCCGGCCGTGACGGCAACACCGTTCAAGGTCAGGCTGCCGGCGGCGGGGAGTGTCGTGATGGTGACGGAGAGGAAGTTGTTGGCGGGCGTGTCGTTCGGGTCGGTGAAGCCGAAGTTCGCGGCCGTGAAGCTGTATTGCACGTCTTCGAGCGCGGTCACGGTCGTGTTCGTGCCCGCAGGTGCATCGTTCACCGCCGTCACGTTGACCGTCATCGTGTTGGGCGACTGGTCGAGGTCCACGCCGCCGTTGGCCGTGCCGCCGTCGTCGCGTACCTGGAAGGTGAAGGCGGCGTTCGCAAGGCCGTTCGCGTTCGCCGCGGGCGTGAAGCGCAGCAGGCCGGCCGCGATATCCACCGCCGTCACGCTCTGCCCCGCCGTCACCGCAACGCCGTTCAGCGTCAGGCTGCCGCTGGCCGGCAGCGTCGTGATCGTGACCGCCAGCAGCGCGTTCGCCGCCGCGTCGTTCGGGTCGGTCAGCGCGAAGTTCGCGGTGGTGAAGGTGTAAGCCGTGTCTTCCAGCGTCGTGACCGTCGCATTCGCGCCCGCAGGCGCGTCGTTCACGGAAGTGACGTTGACCGTCATCGTGTTGGGCGACGGGTCGAGGTCCACGCCGCCATTCGCCGTGCCGCCGTCGTCGCGCACCTGGAAGGTGAAGTTCGCGTAGCCCGCGCCATTCGCGTTAGCAGCGGGCGTGAAGCGCAGCTGGCCGGCGGTGATGTTCGCCGCCGTGACGCTCTGCCCTGCCGTCACCGCAACGCCGTTCAGCGTCAGTGCGCCGGCCGCAGGCAGCGTCGTGATCGTGACCGACAGCAGCGCGTTCGCAGGCGTGTCGTTCGCGTCCGTGAAGCCGAAGTTGCCGGTCGTGAAGGTGTACTGGCCGTCTTCCAGCACCGTCACCGTCGTGTCGGTACCGGCGGGCGCATCGTTGATGCCGGTCACGTCGATGGTCAGGGTGTTGGGCGACTGGTCGAGGTCGACGCCGCCATTTGCCGTGCCGCCGTTGTCCTGCACCTGGAAGGTGAAGGAGGAATAACCGACGCCGCTGCCGCCCGAAGCGCCCTGGTAGCGCAGCTGCCCCGCATTGATGTTGGCAACCGAGATGCTCTGGCCGCTCGTCACCGCAACGCCGTTCAGCGTCAGCGTGCCGAGCGCGGGCAGCGCCGTGATCGTGACCGCCGACAGCGTGTTGGCGGGCGTATCGTTCGGGTCGGTAAAGCCGAAGTTGGCCGCCGTGAACGTGAACTGGGTGTCTTCGGCAGCCGTAATCGTCGCATTCGTGCCCGCAGGCGCGTCGTTGACCGCGGTCACGTTGATGGTCATCGTGTTGGGGCTGGCATCGAGGTCGACGCCGCTGTTGGCCGTGCCGCCGTCGTCGCGCACCTGGAAGGTGAAGCTGGCATTCGCAAGGCCGTTCGCGTTGGCGGCAGGCGTAAAGCGCAGCAGGCCGCCCGTGATGCTGGCGACGGCAATGCTCTGCCCCGCCGTCACCGCAACGCCGTTCACGGTCAGGGAGCCTGTCGCCGGCAGCGTCGTGATGGTGACGGACAGCAGCGCGTTCGCGGGCGTGTCATTCGCGTCGGTGAAGCCGAAGTTGGCGGCGGTAAAGCTGTATTGCGTGTCTTCAAGCGTGGTGACCGTCGTGTCCGTGCCGGCAGGGGCGTCGTTGACCGCGGTCACGTTGATGGTCATCGTGTTCGGGCTGGCATCGAGGTCGACGCCGCCGTTGGCCGTGCCGCCGTTGTCCTGCACCTGGAAGGTGAAGGACGCGTAGCCCGTACCGCTTGCGTTCGCCGCGCCCTGGTAGCGCAGCAGGCCGCCCGTGATGCTGGCAACCGCGATGCTCTGCCCCGCCGTCACAGGAACGCCGTTCAGCGTCAGGGAACCGGCGGCCGGCAGCGTCGTGATCGTGACGGCCAGCAGCGTGTTCGCGGGCGTGTCGTTCGGGTCGGTGAAGCCGAAGTTCGCGGCGGTGAAGCTGTATTGAACGTCTTCGAGCGCGGTCACGGTCGTGTTCGTGCCCGCGGGTGCATCGTTCACCGCCGTTACGTTGATGGTCATCGTGTTCGGGCTGGCATCAAGGTCTGCGCCGCTGTTGGCCGTGCCGCCGTCGTCGCGCACCTGGAAGGTGAAGGAGGAATAACCCGCGCCGTTCGCGTTCGCCGCGCCCTGGTAGCGCAGCAGGCCGGAGGTGATGTCTGCCGCGGTAACCGCCTGCCCGGCCGTGACGGCAACACCGTTCAAGGTCAGGCTGCCGGCGGCGGGGAGTGTCGTGATGGTGACGGAGAGGAAGTTGTTGGCGGGCGTGTCGTTCGGGTCGGTGAAGCCGAAGTTCGCGGCCGTGAAGCTGTATTGCACGTCTTCGAGCGCGGTCACGGTCGTGTTCGTGCCCGCAGGTGCATCGTTCACCGCCGTCACGTTGACCGTCATCGTGTTGGGCGACTGGTCGAGGTCCACGCCGCCGTTGGCCGTGCCGCCGTCGTCGCGTACCTGGAAGGTGAAGGCGGCGTTCGCAAGGCCGTTCGCGTTCGCCGCGGGCGTGAAGCGCAGCAGGCCGGCCGCGATATCCACCGCCGTCACGCTCTGCCCCGCCGTCACCGCAACGCCGTTCAGCGTCAGGCTGCCGCTGGCCGGCAGCGTCGTGATCGTGACCGCCAGCAGCGTGTTCGCAGGCGTATCGTTCGGGTCCGTGAAGCCGAAGTTGCCGGTCGTGAAGGTGTAGGCCGTGTCTTCCAGCGTCGTGACCGTCGTGTCGGTACCGGCGGGCGCATCGTTGATGCCGGTCACGTCGATGGTCAGGGTGTTGGGCGACTGGTCGAGGTCGACGCCGCCATTTGCCGTGCCGCCGTTGTCCTGCACCTGGAAGGTGAAGGAGGAATAACCGACGCCGCTGCCGCCCGAAGCGCCCTGGTAGCGCAGCTGCCCCGCATTGATGTTGGCAACCGAGATGCTCTGGCCGCTCGTCACCGCAACGCCGTTCAGCGTCAGCGTGCCGAGCGCGGGCAGCGCCGTGATCGTGACCGCCGACAGCGTGTTGGCGGGCGTATCGTTCGGGTCGGTAAAGCCGAAGTTGGCCGCCGTGAACGTGAACTGGGTGTCTTCGGCAGCCGTAATCGTCGCATTCGTGCCCGCAGGCGCGTCGTTGACCGCGGTCACGTTGATGGTCATCGTGTTGGGGCTGGCATCGAGGTCGACGCCGCTGTTGGCCGTGCCGCCGTCGTCGCGCACCTGGAAGGTGAAGGAAGAATAAGCAGCGCCGTTCGCGTTCGCAGCGCCCTGATAGCGCAGGAGACCGGAGGCGATGTCCGCCGCCGTGATGGCTTGGCCGGCCGTGACAGCCGAGCCGTTATAGGTCAGCGAGCCCGCAGCCGGCAACGTCGTGATGGTCACGGACAGGAAGTTATTGGCGGGCGTATCGCTTGGGTCGGTGAAGCCGAAGTTCGCGGTCGTAAAGTTGTATTGCACGTCTTCCAATGCCGTGACGGTCGTGTTTGTGCCCGCAGGCGCGTCGTTCACCGAAGTCACGTTGATGGTCATCGTGTTCGGGCTGGCATCGAGGTCGACGCCGCCGTTGGCCGTGCCGCCGTTGTCCTGCACCTGGAAGGTGAAGGACGCGTAGCCCGTACCGCTTGCATTCGCCGCACCCTGATAGCGCAGCAGGCCGCCCGTGATGCTGGCGACGGCAATGCTCTGCCCCGCCGTCACAGGAACGCCGTTCAGCGTCAGCGTGCCGGCGGCGGGCAGCGTCGTGATGGTGACGGCAAGCAGCGTGTTGGCAGGCGTGTCGTTCGGGTCGGTGAAGCCGAAGTTGGCGGCGGTGAAGCTGTATTGAACGTCTTCCAATGCCGTGACTGTCGTGTTCGTGCCCGCAGGCGCGTCGTTCACGGAAGTGACGTTGAACGTTATCGTATTGGGGGTGGGATCGGTATCCACGCCGCCATTCGCCGTTCCGCCACTATCCTGCACGCGGAAGGTGAAGCTGGCGTAACCGGTGCCGTTGGCATTGGCGGCGGGCGTGAAGCGCAGCAGGCCGCTGGCAATGTTGGCTGCGGAAATGACTTGGCCGACCGTTACCGCAGAACCGTTCAATGTCAGCGCGCCGGCGGCCGGCAGCGTCGAGATGATGACATTAGAGAGCGTATTCGGCGCGGCAGAATCGTTCGGGTCGGTGAGGCCGAAGCTGGCGACGCCGAAGGTGTACTGGCCGTCTTCGGCGATCGTAAAGGTCGCATCAGTGCCTGCGGGCGCGTCGTTGACGGAGGTAACCGTAATGGTCATCGTGTTCGGGCTGAGATCGGTGTCCGTGCCGCCGCCATTGTCCTGCACCTGGAAGGTGAAGGTTGCATAAGCGGCGCCATTACCATTCGCAACGGGCGTAAAGCGCAGCAAGCCCGAGGTGATGTTCGCAGCCGAGATCCCCTGCCCTGCCGTCACCGCAACGCCGTTCAAAGTCAGCGAACCGACAGCGGGCAGCGTCGTGATAATGACGTTTGCCAGCGTATTGGGAGCTGACGCATCATTAGGGTCGGTGAAGCCGAAATTGGCGGTCGTAAAGGTATAGGGCGCGCCGTCTTCCAGCATGGTGACGGTCGTGTCCGTGCCTGCGGGTGCATCGTTAACCGGCGTCACGTTGATCGTCATCGTGTTCGGGGTGGGGTCTAGGTCGATGCCACCATTCGCGGTGCCGCCATTATCCTGCACCTGGAAAGTGAAGTTCGCGTAACCCGTGCCGTTCGCATTGGCGGCGGGCGTAAAACGCAGGAGGCCTGAAGTTATGTTGGCGGCAGTGATGCTCTGCCCTGCCGTAACGGCAACGCCGTTCAGCGTCAGGCTGCCGGTTGCAGGCAGCGCAGCGATCGTGACAGCCAGGAATGCGTTCGAAGGGCTGTCGTTCGGGTCGGTGAAGCCGAAATTCGCGACAGTGAAGGTATATTGCGTATCTTCTAGCGTTGTGACGGTCGTATTGGTGCCGGACGGTGCATCGTTTGCAGGATTGACGGTAATCGCAAAATTCTGGTTCGTCGTCGTGAACGTACCATCCGTTATGCTGAACACAAAACTGTCAGATGTCGTGTTCGTGCCGTTGTGCACATAACTGATGCCAGTGTTCAGGTCAGCCTGCGTGAAAGTCGTGATGGGCGTGCCGATCGCGCTGTTGCGCGCAAGGTAGCCGTTGGTCAGGCCTGTCGTGACGGTGTAAACGATGTTTCCGGGGGTGCTTTCGTCAGATGCGTACAGCGCGCCCGCCGCACCCGTCGGGATGGGGGTCGTTGCGCCCTCATTGCCGGTCAGGCCCGTATTCCGCAATATTGGCGCTTCGTTAATGTCCGTGATATTGACAAGGATCGTCTGTTCGCCGTAAAGGTTCGGCGTGCCGTTGTCCGTCGCACGGATGACAAGGTTGTAAACGGGCACCGTCTCATAGTCGAGGCCGCCGTTGACGGTAATGACGCCCGTCGAGGAGTTGATGGCAAACACGTTGCCCGTATTGCCCGACGAGATCGAATAGGTGATCGTCTGGCTGGGCTCGGGGTTTGTGGAATTCGTGTCGGCGGTATAGGTACCTACGGTCGCGTTTTCCGCCAGCGTGTAAACAATGCGGCTGGGCAGTACAAGGCTACTGGCCCATTCGATGACATACCCGGTGACAGCGGCATTCACGGCGCGGTCTTCCCAGGCACCGGACGCGTTTATGATCTGGTAGTTGCCGACCCCGCCGGCGTTGGACGGCTGGTTTGCCGCCCAGTTGATGTAGGAGCCGAGATAGGTGAAAGGGCCGGACGAGAAAATCTGGCCGTTTTCGGTGCCGCCCGTAAATCTCCAGACACCTTCCTGCGTGGCGTCCGAGCCGCCGAGCCAGGCAGAAGCGCCCGTTGCAAGGCTGTCCACATAGGCGTTTTCTGTCGCCGAGGTGATATTCGCAAGGGAGCCGCCACGGCCAAACAGCGTGTAAGCACCAGCAGCCGCCTGCGCCGCCGTGTAGGTGACCGAGCTGTTCACATAGATGTAGAAGCTGCCGGTGGTCGCGTTGTAACTGACGCCCGGATGCGCCGCCAGAACTTCGGCCACCGTCCAGCTGTCGGCGAAGGTGACGGCGGGCGCGTCGTTGACCTGGGTAACGGCGATGTTGAAGGTATAAGTGCCGGAGGTCGCCGACGGGTCGGAGATCGTGAAACTGAACGCATCAGCCGAGGTTTCGGAGCCGTTATGCACATACTGCACACGGTTCGCCTGAATGTCGGCAAGCGTAAAGGATGTGACGGCCGCGCCGGCATTTGTCGTCAGCTGGATATAACCGTTATCGACGGCATCCGTCACGCGGAAGATGATCGAAGCGGGGGGATCGGTGTCCACTACGCTCAGCATCGCGGAGGTAATGGTGGTGGCGGCGCCCTCAGGTGCCGTGACCCCCGTATTGGTGATGCCGCTGGAGCCCGGCACGCCGTTGAAATTGATCGTGACGGTCTGCGCCGCAGAAGTATTTACGCCGTCATTCACCGTCATGGTGAGGGTATAGGACGATGTCGTGGACAGGTTGTTGCGGATCGTGGTTGCGGCAGCCGCGTCCAGGACGGTGATGCGGCCTGTAGCGGAATCAACCGAAAACAGCGCGGAGCCCGTGCCGCCCGTGATCGCATAGCTGAGCGTTGAATTTTCCTGGTCGCCGCCCTGCACCGTGCCCATGACCGAGCCGGAAAGGATATCGCTTGCGGGGTTGTTGTAGTTGTAGCGGTAGGCAAGGTTGTTGATGACATCCGCGCCCTCCCACTCGATCACATAGCCATAGGGGCCTTGGTTGTCGTTCCAGCCGCCGCCGTCTTGCCATTCCAGCCATTCCTCGCCGGGCGGGCTGGATGTCGTCCATTCCATGAAGCCGTTGGCGTTTGCCGTGTTACCGAACAGGTAATCGTTGGGCTCGAGGCCGTTCCAGTTCTGGTAGGCCCCGTTGACGGCGGCGCCCCCCTGCCCTGAAAGGCCGACATAAAACACCTGCCCTTTTTCGGGGCCCGCCATCCATGTCCAGTAACTTTCGGTATTCGTATCGGATGCCGCGGTCCAGAGACTCTGCGCCGACATCGCGTTGATGAAGGCGTTTTCCGACGCGCTGGTGATTGTCACAAGGTGGCCCGCAACGCCATTCAGGTAAGAAAGTTCGGAGCTGCGCAGCGCCGTGCCGATACCGACAGTGCCGGTGACAAGGCGGTAATAATTGCCGTTGGTCGCGTTGTACTGCACCGTGCCGTCCATCCAGCTGATGACCTGGCTGGGCGAAAGTGAAGGCGCGCCGTTGGTGTTGTCGATCGTGGCAAACACCGGCGTCGTGGCAAGCTTGACGGAGAAGTTGTCTACTGTGCCGACGTAAGTGGCATTCGCACTGAAACCGACCATGCCGGAGGCGCCCGCCGTAATCGTTTCGGTATAGGTGCCGGCCGCCGTGCGCGATGTGCCGAGCGTACCACCGATATTGACCTGCACCCCGCCGGCCGTGCGCGTGATGGTGTAGGTGACGGTATAGGAACGGCCTGAAATCAGGTTTGTGTCGGCCTGCAAAAGCGTGCTGGCCGTACCGGTCGCCTTGGCGGCGGCACCAGCCGAGATGCTCCAGTTTGTGCCGGTTGTCCAGTCGGTTGCGGTCGCGAAATCACCATTGCGCACTTCGCTGTATACCGCGGTCGACAGCGAACCATCTGAAACCGTCAGGCCCATCGTGACTTCGTTGGCGCCACTGACGGTATTGGTGAAAGTAATCAGCCCTGCATCGATATTCGCCTGCGTAAAGGTGCTGCCGTTTGTCAGTGCGACGCCATTGTTGCGCAGGATGCCAGTTGTGGGCGCGGTGGTCAGCGTGTAGGTGAGCGTAGGCGAGTCCGTGTCGATCGCCAGCAAATAACCGCGGGTCACCACAACAGTCTGGCCGTTGCCGACGCGGATGCCGGTGTTTGCAGCCATGATCGGCGCGTCGTTGACGGGCGTGATGTTCAGCGTGGTCGACTGGCTGAAATAGCCGTCGAGGGTATAGGTGATCGTGCGGTTGGCGACGGGATTGTCGGAAATGTTGCGGAAGCTGATGCGCTCGATCAGCGCTTCGACCGAGGTGCGGGTCGCGTTCGCGTTCAGCGTGATGATCAGCGGGTTGCCGTCCACGCCGTTGCCGCCCGTGGATGACAGGCTGCCGATCAGCACGCCGCCATAGGCGACGCCGAAGTTATAAACCGCGATATCGGTTGCGCCCTGCGCGCCGACGACCTGACGCGTGCGGCTGATATACAGCTGGTCGTTGGTGCCGCCGGTTGTAGCGATCGTGAGGTTCACGCCGTCGAAATTGTTCGTCGATCCGCCAACGGTCACCTGCCCGTCTTCGCCCGCGCCAGACAAAATCGTCGGCGTCACAAAGTCGAAGTCGCGGTTCGTGGGCTGGAGGACGTTGACTTGCGTTTCGGTGAGGGTGATAGAAGCGGCGAGACCGGACAGCGTCGCGTCGAGCATCAGGCGCTTCTCAAGCGCCTGCAGCGTCTTGCGCGGAGATCGTTTTGATCCCTTGCCTTTTTTGTCCTTATCGGTCATTGCCCGGATGCGCCCAATATCACAAGTTTTCCCTTTTAAATTATAGCCTTAGTCTCGTTTGTAATTTGTTAACGAGTTTGGCGATAATCCACCCCTTTTATAGAGGCTAGCAAATTCCATGCCTATTCAGGCTATTAGGGCTAAAAATTAATGTGTTTTACGACAACATGTCGCGATCCAGATTCATAACATGGGAAGAAAGTTGCTCGTTTCGAGTCATTTGAGCCTTTTGTTTTCAGAACTGGACCGCCGAGTCTAAAAAGACTCACTCCAACTATTTTTTCCAGGATTTTACCTAAATGATTTTTTTTGAATCAACTGAACGCAAAAAATGAAAAACGGCGCAAATTACCCCTCAAAATCGCCAAAAAACGTGATGTTTGACTTATGCAAAGCAACAGGGGTAAAATCTGCCTATGGCTGGAAAAATCACATCCCTGACCGTTGTTGCGAACCGCTGGTGGCGGTAACGCCTTCATTTTATTTTTCCTCCACAACTCCCCGTCATTTATGATACGTCAGCCCTTATAGAAGGCCTGCCCGATGAAGATCTCACATACCGATACATCCCTGCCCTATGCGGCGGGAATTGATTTCCTGCTCGACCAGCTGGACGCGGAAAAAGGCGTCTATATGGCGTCAGACACCGATTACCCCGGACGTTATTCACGCTGGGATATCGGCTTTGCCGCACCGCCCGTCGAAATCACGGGCTATAACGACCGCACCGAATTCCGCGCGCTGAATGCACGCGGCGAAAAGATCCTCGCCATGTTTGCGCAGCTGTTCGCGGACCATGCCGATGAAGCGTTTAAAATCGGTAAATCCGATGCGACGCTGATCACCTGCACGATCGCGGCTGCCTCCCGCAGCTTTTCCGAGGAAGAAAGGTCACACCAGCCGTCGCCCTTGTCGCCGCTGCGCCTGCTGATGAAACGCGCCCCTTCCACGGAAGGATTTGCCGGGTTTTATGGCGCATTCAAATACGACCTGCTGTTCTGCTTCAACCCTGTGCCGCTGAAGCATAAACGCGGCGCGGATCACAGCCTGTTCCAGCTGTACCTGCCCGATAGCATCCATCTGCTCGACCGCCGCAAGGAAACCGTGTTCCGTCGCGAATACGAATTCAGCCTGGGCGGTTTGACCACCGCCGGCATGCCCCGCGACACCACCGTGAAACCAGTCCCGGAAGCGGCATCCGGCGCCCCCGCCATCACCAGCAACATGAGCGACGAAGCCTATGCCGAAATGGTCGGCCGCGCGCAGGAACATATCCGCAAAGGCGACGTGTTCGAGGTCGTCCTGAGCCGCAAATTCAAGTCACCATATAATGGCCAGCCGTCGCAGCTATTCCGTAACATCCGCCGCATTAACCCCAGCCCTTACGAATTCCTGATCCAGATGGGCCGCGAACAGCTGGTGGGCGCATCGCCCGAAATGTTCGTGCGTGTCGAAGGCAAGCGTGTCGAATCCTGCCCCATTTCCGGCACCGCCCGCCGCAGCAAATCGCCCGGCCAGGCCGCCGTCATCGAAGATGCCAAAATTTTGCAGGAATTGCTGAATTCCAAAAAAGACGAAGCCGAACTGACGATGTGCACCGATGTCGACCGCAACGACAAGGCACGCATCTGCGAACCCGGATCGGTGCGCCTGCTCGCCCGCCGCCAGATTGAATCCTATGTCGGCCTGTATCACACCGTCGACCATGTGGAGGGCATCCTGCGCGACGGTTTCGACGGCGTTGACGCATTCCTGTCGCATATGTGGGCCGTCACGCTGACCGGCGCGCCGAAGCCCGAAGCCTCGAAAATCATCGAGAATTTCGAACCCGAAGCGCGTGAATTTTATGGCGCGGCCGTGGGTGCGCTGCATTTCGACGGCGGCGTGAATACCGGCATCACCATCCGCACCCTGCACCTGAAAAACGGCGAAGCCACCTATCAGGCGGGCGCCAGCATCGTGTACGATTCCATCCCCGCCGATGAGGCGGTGGAGACTCATACCAAGGCAACATCGTTCCAGCGCATCCTGTCCGGCAATGTGGCGGCTCCCGCAGATCGCGTGGCTGTGCGCAGCGGCGAAGGCAAAACGGTCGTCCTGATCGATAACGAGGACAGTTTTGTCCATACCCTCGCCGATTACATTCGCCAGACGGGCGCGAAGGCCGTCACCTATCGCCACGGCACGCCGCTTGCGACCATCCAGCAGCACAAGCCGCATCTGGTCGTGCATTCCCCCGGCCCCGGCCTGCCCGAGCAGTTCAATGTCCCGGGCATGGTGCGCGACGTGGCGGCGGCGGGTATCCCGCAATTCGGCGTCTGCCTCGGCCTGCAGGGTACGTTCGAGGCGTTCGGCGGTACGTTGGGTTACCTGCAAAACCCGCAGCACGGCAAGACATGGAACATCACGCATAACAGCCATGCGCTGTTCGAGGGCGTGCCCAGCCCCTGCCTTGTCGGCGCATACCATTCCATCCACGGCCTGCCCGCATCCCTGCCGGATGAACTGGAAGTCACCGCCCGCAACGATAACGGTGTCATCATGGCGCTGCGCCACAAAACCCTGCCGATCTGGGCGGTGCAGTTCCATCCTGAATCTGTCCTGTCGATGCAGGGTTATGTCGGGCACAAGATGATCGAGAACGTCATGAAGCATTTGGCTGGCTCCGCCAGCAAAACCAATGAGTCTAAAGCATGAAACCCAAGCAGAACCACGCCGACGAAGTCGATAAAAAATGGGCCGAGGTGATGGGCAAGCTTTGCGATGACGGCTTCCCCGCCGACGGCAAGGCGCGCATCCTGCAGAATGTGAAAGACGAAGACATCACCGGCGAAATGCTCGCGTCCTGTGCCCGCGCGTTGATGCTGCGTGTCGTGCCGCTCGACCTGAAGGGCATTGATGTCTGCGGCACTGGCGGCGACAAGAGCAAATCGAACGTGAAAACCTTCAATATCTCGACCGCCGTCGCCTTTGTCGTGGCGGGTGCGGGCGTTTCGGTCATCAAGCACGGCAACCGCGCCGTCTCCGGCGTCAGCGGGTCGAGCGATGTGCTGGCTGCGCTGAAAATCTCCGTCGCCACCAACCCCGCCATGGCGAAAATCCAGCACCAGAAACATAACCTGTGTTTCGTGTCCGCACCCGCCTTCCATCCGTCGCTCGCCAGCCTCGCGCCCGTGCGCAAGGCGCTGGGCCGCCCCACCTTCCTCAACCTGCTCGGCCCGCTTTGCAACCCTGCGCGCACGGCGCGGCAGGTGATGGGCGTCTATGGATTCCAGTCGCAGGTGGCGGATGCCGGCAAACGCCTGGGACGCCAGGACATGATGATCGTCCACAGCATGGACGGGCTGGATGAAATCTCCCTCTCCGACCTCACGCAAATCATCCGCGTGAAGGAAGGCAAGGTGGAGGAAACGCTTGTCTGCCCCGAAGACGCCGGACTTGAAACTACCCCCCTGGAAAAACTACAGGGCGGCACGGCGGAACAGAACGCCAGGATCATCACCGATGTGTTCGAGGGCGCAACCGGCGCGCCCCACGATATCATCTGCCTGAACGCAGCCGCCGCATTCATGACGGCGGGCAAAGACTCCGACCTCAAGGCAGGCGTGGAACGCGCGAAACAGGTTATCGCCGACGGCCTCGCGCTCAAGAAATTGCAAGCGATGAAGGGTGCGGCATGACCGGCTTCCTGCAAAAAATACACGACATCACGGTGGATCGCGTCGCCCGCGCCCGTGCCGATGTCATGGTGTCAGACCTTGAACGCAGCCCCTGTTTTTCCCGCCAGCCGGGTGATGTGCTGAAGGCGTTCAGGAACGACTCCTACAACGTCATCGCCGAAATCAAGTTTGCCAGCCCCTCTGAAGGCAATATCGCGGCGGGTGACCCTGTTGCAATTGCCGACGGCTATCTGGCTTCGGGCGCAACGATGCTTTCGATCCTGACCGAACCGCAGTTTTTCAAGGGCGACCTTGCCTATTTGCAGGCCGTGCGCGACAAGCACCCCAAGGCGCTGCTGCTGCGCAAGGATTTCATGGTCGATCCGTACCAGCTTTACGAAGCAAAGGCCTATGGCGCGGATGCCATACTGATCATCGTCGCCATGACCCCGCCTGCCGTCACCAAGGAATTGTTTGAAGCAGCCAGAGGATTGGGGCTTGCCGCACTGGTCGAAGTGCATGACGGCGCGGAACTGGACGCCGCCATCGAACTGGGCGCGGATTTCATCGGCGTCAACAACCGCAACCTGAAAACGCTGAAGACCGACCTTGGCATTGGCCGCGAACTGGCGGCGCGCAAGCCGAAGAATTCCATTTTCATCTGCGAAAGCGGCCTTTCGACCGCAGACGACCTGCGCGACATGAAATCGCGCGGTTATGACGGGTTCCTGATGGGCACATCCTTTATGCGTAAACCCCAGCCGGGCGCCGCGCTCCGCGATCTGCAGGAGCAGCTGAAATGCGCGTGAAAATCTGCGGCCTGACCCGCGCCGAAGACGCGAAGGCAGCACAAGACCTCGGCGCATGGGCGCTCGGCTTTATTTTCTACCCGAAATCGAAACGGTTTATCACGGCGGATGCCGCAAAAAACATCATCGCCAGCCTGCCTGATGCGCAACCCATCGGCGTGTTCGTGAACCAGACCGATGAAGCCCTTTTGATTGCGCAAGATGCGGGATTAAAGGGCATCCAGTTGCATGGCGACGAAACCCCCGATGACCTACGCCGCGTCCGCACCGCTTTTTCCGGCACGATCGTCAAGGCGCTGCGCCCGAAAACCGAGGCCGACCTGCAAGTGATTGCAGATTATAAAGGCCTGGCCGATTACATCCTGCTGGATGCAGCGGTCGGCAATGAATATGGCGGCACGGGACATACGGGCGACTGGTCGCTGGCGCAAAAGGCCGCCGCTTTTGGCATTCCCGTCATTGTCGCGGGCGGCCTCGGCCCTGATAACATCGCCGCAGCCCATGCGCAGGCCAACCCCCATGCCCTCGACCTGTCGAGCGGCGTGGAAGCCGCACCCGGCATCAAGGATCACGCGAAATTACAGGCGCTCTTCGCCAATATCAAAGGAAGCCCCCATGCAGCCCAAAATGCATAACAGCAACAGCCCCGATGATCGTGGTTATTTCGGCGATTACGGCGGGCGTTTCGTGCCCGATACGCTGATGGCGCCATTACTGCAGCTGGAACAAGCCTATGCGGAACTATCATCGCAACCGGAATTCTGGCGCGAATTTGAATCGATGCTGACGCATTTCGTGGGTCGCGAGACGCCGCTGCAATATGCAGCGCGTCTTACCGAAAAACTGGGCGGCGCGAAGATTTACCTGAAGCGCGAAGACCTCGCGCATACCGGCGCGCATAAAATCAACAATGCCATCGGCCAGATCCTGCTTGCGCGGCACATGGGCAAGACGCGCATCATCGCCGAAACGGGCGCAGGCCAGCACGGCGTCGCAACCGCCACCGCCGCAGCGCAATTCGGCATGAAATGCGTCGTTTATATGGGCGCGGAAGACATGGCGCGGCAGGAAATGAACGTGTTCCGCATGCGCCTGCTGGGCGCGGATGTGGTGGCGGTCAATGCCGGTTCCCGCACGCTGAAGGATGCCGTCAGCGAAGCGATGCGCGACTGGGTCGGCAATATCGCGGACACGCATTACCTGCTCGGCTCCGCCCTTGGCCCCCATCCCTATCCCCGCATGGTGCGCGATTTCCAGTCTGTCATCGGGCGCGAAGCGCGCGAACAGATTCTGGCGCAGGAAGGCAAATTGCCCGATACCATCATCGCCTGTGTCGGCGGCGGCAGCAACGCCATCGGCATATTCTCGGGCTTTGTTAACGATAAGGACGTCGCACTGATCGGCGTCGAGGCTGGCGGCACGGCGATTGCGACCGGCGAACATGCCGCGCGTTTCGCAGGCGGAAAGCCCGGCATTTTCCAGGGCATGAAGACTTATATATTACAGGACAACGATGGGCAGGCATCGCCCACGCATAGCGTATCGGCAGGCCTCGATTACACCGGCGTCGGTCCCGAACATGCCTGGCTGCATGATTTGAAACGCGCGACCTATACGAATGTGAACGACGATGAAGCCGTGGCGGCGTTCCACCTGCTGGCGCGCACCGAGGGCATCATCCCCGCGCTCGAAAGCTCCCACGCTATCGCTTACACCATCAAGGCCGCACCCGCGATGCGCGGGAAGACCATCATCGTCAACCTGTCCGGCCGCGGCGACAAGGATATCGGCATCATCCAGAAATACGACGGAGCCCGCAAATGAGCCTGCGCAACGCATTATCGACCGGCAAATCCGCCTTCATCCCCTTCGTCATGGCGGGCGACCCCAACATGGCGGAGACGGAAAAGATTGTCGCAGCGCTGGAACGCGCGGGCGCATCGGCAATTGAACTGGGCGTGCCATTTTCCGACCCCGTCGCCGACGGCGTGACGGTGCAGAAGGCGGCTGAACGGGCCTTGGCGGGCGGCGCAACGCTGAACGGCGTGCTGGAACTCGTCAAAAAACTGCGTGCGAATGGCGTTAAAATTCCGATCTGCCTGTTTTCCTACCTCAACCCCATTTACATGATGGGTTACGAAACATTCATCACCGCCGCGCTAAAGGCCGGCGCACAGGGCGCATTGATCGTCGACCTGCCGCCCGAAGAAGCGGGCGATTATCATGACTCTGCGAAAAAACACGGTTTCGAAACCGTCTTCCTCTGCTCCCCCACCACCACGCCGGAACGTCTGAAGCTGGTCGATGAATATTCGAGCGGTTTCGTCTATTACGTGTCGCGCGAAGGCGTGACGGGCGCGCAGAATACGCTGCCGCAGCAGCTGGAGCAAAAAATCGCCGCGCTGAAAAGCGGGCTGAAAAACCCCGTCGCCATCGGATTCGGCATCTCCACCCCCGACCATGTGAAGGCCTTGACGGGCAAGGCGGATGGCATCGTGGTGGGCAGCGCGCTTGTGAAAATTATCGAGGAAAATCCGGCCAATGCGGCGGAAGCGGTCGAGGCCAAGGTACGCGCATTGCTTGCCTGATACGTCAATCCCGCCTATAATCGCCACATGACAAATAAAAACACATCCGGCCCTGCCTACGCCATCGGTGACACCGACACGCGCCCC
Source organism: Alphaproteobacteria bacterium (assembly GCA_965279315.1). Taxonomy (GTDB): domain Bacteria; phylum Pseudomonadota; class Alphaproteobacteria; order Micavibrionales; family UBA2020; genus JAPWJZ01. The sequence goes on from OZ257145.1 coordinate 274,326, forward strand.
TGGGGCAGCTATACGGTCGTCGCCGTCGGCAAGAATGACGGCGAAGAATATTGCGAAAAAGAAATCATCGTCAATCCCGGCCATATCCTGTCGCTGCAAAGCCATGAACACCGTCGCGAACACTGGATGGTCAAGCAGGGCGTGCTGACCGTCGTGCTGGACGGCAAGCGGCTGGAGCTGAAAAAGGGCGATGAAGTCCGCATCCCCCTGCGCGCCATCCATTGCATGGCGAATCTTGGCAAGGACAGCTGCATCGTGCGCGAAATTCAGGCAGGCGTGTGCCGCGAAGACGATATCGCGCGCTACATGGATGCCTATGGCCGCGGCACCGACCAGGCGGGCGAACCCCGCGCGGACAGCAGCCTTGCGATTTATGAACAAATCCTGAGCGAACTGCGTAAAAAGGCCTGATCACCATGCGCATCGGCATCGATTTCGGCGGCACAAAGACGGAAATCATCTGCCTCGACAGCAAGAACGGCAAAGAAATCTACCGCCAGCGCATCCCGACCGCGCGCGGCGATTACATGAACACCGTCAAATCGCTGTGCGACCTTGTGCGCGGCGCGGAAGCATCGCTGAAAAAAACCGGTACGGTCGGCGTCGCTATCCCCGGCACGATCATCCCCGAAACCGGCCTGATCAAGAATTCCAATTCGACATGGATGAACGGCCAGCCGTTCCAGAAAGACATGTCGAAAGCTTTGGGCCGCGAAGTGCGCATGGAAAACGATGCCAATTGCTTCGCTGTATCGGAGGCAACAGACGGCGCGGCGGAAGGCAAAAAAGTCGTGTTCGGCGTCATTATCGGCACCGGTTGCGGCGGGGGCGTCGCGATCGACGGGCTCGCGCATCGCGGCGTCAATTCGATCGGCGGCGAGTGGGGGCATAATCCGCTGCCTTATCCACGCGTCGCGCTGGCCGATAACACCGCGCAGTTTTCACGTTTCGAGGCGTATCCTGTCACCGATACCTTGAAGGATTTGTATTTCACCAATGAAGCGGGCGCCGAATTTCCGGGCCCGCTCTGCTATTGCGGCCGCCGCGGCTGTTTGGAAACATGGATTTCCGGCACAGGCTTCAAGAATGATTACAAGCGCGTGACGGGCGAGGATATGTCCACGCATGACATCATCACGCAATCGAAGGAAAAAGAACCGAAATCCACGGCTGCGCTCGAGCGTTATATTGACCGCCTCGCCCGCGCGCTGGCACAGGTCATCAATATCCTCGACCCCGATGTGATTGTGCTGGGCGGCGGAATGAGCAATGTGAACGCGCTGTACAAGGACGTTCCCGCCGCGTGGAAAAAATACGTGTTTTCCGACACGGTCAAGACGCCGCTGTTACCCAACCGCCATGGCGATTCATCGGGCGTGCGCGGCGCGGCATGGCTCTGGAGCCGCTAACTTTTAATCCGTCACCGTCATGCGCATTTCGTCGCTGTTCGCGCGGATTTCCGGCACATACATGGCATGCGCCTGGTCGGGCATCGCGTGGAATTCGCCCGGGATTTCCGCCCGCAATTCATAGCGCAGCAGGTGTTTGCCCTGTTTCAGGCTGGAGATAAAGAACGCCGCTTTCTGGTCGCGGAATTCCTGATAGACGTAAGTGCGCTCGCCGGTCTCCTTGCCTTCATGGTCGAGCTTGATCGCCTCGCCGCCGCCGCTGACCAGTGACACCGCCTCCAGCCCGGCCGGTTTGTAATCTTCGGCGATCAGGTATTCATAGTTATTTTTCGCCTCCAGCTGCACATCCACGCGGATACGGTCGCCGCTTTTTACGGCGTCGCCTTCTTTCAGCTCCGCCCAATCCTCGGTATAGCCTTTCATCAGGGTTTCCTTGACCGACTGCTTGAAATATTTGCGGGTCACGAAAATTTCGTTGCCGGCCTTGGTGATCGGTTCCTCCAGCGTGAAATATTTGGCATGCGCCGCGACATACATCGCGCCCTTGCCCTTGATCGTCACGCTCACCTTGTTGTCGCCGTCCTTCAGCGCCTCTGCCGGAATATCGATCAGGCGGTTGAACGAAAAGACGTTGGATGAATCAGCGCGGCCCTTGCGCACTTCCTTGCCGTTGACCGACACCGTGTAATCATATTCCGGCGCCAGTTCACGGGTGGCTTTCAGGTAGTCGGCCAAGCCAAGGATGGCGATTGCCGTATCGCGCGTATTTTTCCACGACGCGCCGCGGCGGTTCAGCACCATCCACTTGACCGCTTTTTCCAGGTACGGGCTTTGCGGGTCCATATTGGCAAGCGCCTTGATGGTGAAGGCCGTCGCCTCCACACCGCCTTCGCTCCAGCGGTAATGGACGCCGCTTTCGCCCCAATGGGCGGTCGCGTTGTCCTTGTCTTCCTGCATGCCGTTGATCAGGTTTTGCGCCAATACGCGGCTGCGGTCGGCATTGCCGTATTTGTTTTCGGCAAGCGAGAACAGCGCGCGGGTATAGGGGTTCAGCTTGGCGCGCATGTCCCACAGGCGCGTGCGCTGCTTGTCGGTACGCTGTTCAGGCGCGGTCGAGACGTTCGACAGCGCATGGATCATCCAGGCGAGCATATCCGGCTGGTCTTCCTCTTCGACCAGCTGATTGCGCAGATATTCGGCGGCGCGGGCGATCACGTCGCTGCGCACATCCATGCCGGCGTCACGCGCAAGGCTGAGGCCCCAGACGACGTAAGACGTCATGAAACGGTCGCTATCACCGTCTTTCCACCAGCCCCAGCCGCCATCGCCGTGCTGGAAATCATAGAGGCGCGTCAGCGCATCGCCCGTCATTTTATCGAGTTTCTTGTAGGTCGTTTCCGTACGGCGTTGCGGATGGCCCTGCGGATCGTTGCGGGGTTCCAGCACGTCGCTTAAATACGCTTCCACATCATCACCCTTGATGCCCAGATCTTTCATCGTCTTGCGCACGATGATCGCGGGCAGGAAGCGGCTCATGGTCTGCTCCACGCAGCCATAGGGATAGTCGGCAAGGTAGGGCAGCGCATCCAGCAGGTTTGCAGCAAGCGATGGCGAGATGGTGAGGCGCAACGACGTCGCTTCCTTGATGCGTTCTTTCGGGATATTGACGGTCAGCTCCTTCGTCGTTTCATCGCCGGTTGATTTCAATACCAGCGATTGCGCGATGAATTTTTCGATACCGTGCGGGATGACGGGATAGGTTTTTTCCATCGCATCCGACGCTTTTTCGGATTTGGCGATGACCGTGATGTTGGCCATGCCCGCCTTGCCAGCGTATACCGCCCAGTCGACACGCGCCTGCCCGTTAGCTGGCACGATAATGGATATAAGTTCTTTCTTAGATGGGTGCCCATCTGAATAACTACCCGCTACCGTCACACCTTCGGCCTTGATGACCGGCATGACTGTGACGGGTTTATCGGTCATGTTGTCGATCAGGGCGGAGACGTCGACAAGGTCGCGTTCGGTGAAGAAGCGCGGCGCCTGCAGGCGGATCATGAGGTTTTTGTTCGATTTGACCTCATGCGTCACGCTGCCGATGGAAGTTTCTTTGGTCGCCGCACGCGCCGTGGCACGCCAGGTGGTGAGAGAATCCGGGAATTTGACGGTCAGTTTCGCATGGCCCCGCGCATCGGTTTTCAACGACGGCAGCCAGGTGACGGTGGAACGGAAATCGGTGCGCACGCGGTCCGGTTCCTGCATCGGCGCGCCATTCGCTTCCTCCATGCCGGCGGGCGCTTTCTTTTTGGCCCTTTCATTTTTATCATCCGACATTTCCTTGGCGGCACGCTGCGCCATGGCGGGCCCAGGGGCGGAAGCGGGGGCGATGGACGATTTCATGACCGCGCTATCGGCTGCCGCAACTGCGCCCATGCCGCCAACAGCGCCGAAACGCTGCGGGCTGCCTTCGTCGCGCAGTTCGTCACTGCGCCCGTCTTTCTTGCCGCTGCGGCGGCGGTCATTTTCCTGATCGGTGATCAGGCTGCCGTCTTCGCCGCGCATCAGCAGGGTATAGGGACGCTGGTAGAAGCTCGCCTGGGTCTGGATGCTCAGCTGTTTTTTCTCGCCGTAGAAAAACTGCTGGATATCCTGCGCATATTCGCCCTGGATGTAGTAGATCGCGGCGTCGGTGATGCCGATGGCGACTTCTGACTCCACGGGCTTGCCGTCCTTGTCAGTCACTTCGACATCGAACGTGCCTTCTTCCTGCGGCTGGTAAACCGCCTTGTCCGATATCACCTTCACGTTCAGGAACTTGTCGGACGGCGGCACGATCAGCTGCAGCTGCGCGGTTTTCAGCTGGTACTGCTGGCCGCTGATGGCGCCCAGGAAGACGTTCGGCGTATAATTGTCATTCACGGGCAGTTCGACCAGCTTCACGCTGCCCTCCAGATGCAGCATTTTGTAATCGAACAGGCTGTCGCTTTCGACCGACAGCAGGACATAGGTATCCGGCACATCGGAAACGATCATCGCGCGCATGGTGTCGCCCGCGTTATAGGTGTCTTTTTCCGTGATGATCTGCAGCCCGCCATAACGGTAGCCGATATTGGTGGCATCGGTGTCGCAGACATAGATATTGGCGCTGGCGGTGACGGGATTGCCGTTGTCGAACCCGGTGAATTCGACCGTGTAATAGCCGTTTTCAGCTGGCTCGAACTCGAACACGGCTTCGCCCTTGGCATTCGTTTTCACGAATTTGGTCATGATTTCGACGCCGTCGTAACCCCCGGGGGTTTTGACATTGCCTTCGAACAGCACAGGATCGCGCCAGCTGTTACGGCGGATGACGACCTTGCCCTCGACCGCGACCGGTTTTTCATCGGCAGTGAGGGTGCGTATGGTGGCCTGCGCCTTGTCGCCGGGGCGGTAGAGGTTGTTTTTCGCCTCGACCGTCGCGTAATAGGCGATCTTCATGACCTTGATATCGGCGGTGCCGCGGATTTCACGGCGGCTTTTGTCGACCACGCGCACTTCGACATGATATTGCAACTGGTCGCCGGCATCTTTCGGCGTGTCAATCTTGAACTTCGCCTTGCCGTCCTTGTCGGTCTTGATTTTCTCCTGCTTCAGCAGCTGGCCATAACCGCCATAGCCGTAATTTTGCGGGTACATGTCGTCGTAATACCAGCTATAGGCGCGCCACGGGCGGTAATAGCGGTTATAGGGGTTTTGATAGACGAGGTATTCCACATCGGCATCCGCAACCGCGCCGCCGAAATAATATTGCGAGTCAATCGACACATCAATCGTGTCACCCAAACGATAGGCGGCGATGCCGTCCTTCGGCTCTTTCGGCTCGGGCGTTACCGACACGGTGTATTCGGGAAGCTTATATTCCTCGAGGCGGAACAGTTGCGTCGTGGAGATATGGTTGTTGTTGTCGGCGCTATAAAGCTGCAGGCTGTATTCGCCCAGCACCGCCTTGTCATCCAGCACCAGCGCGCCGTCGAACGACCCGTAATCGTTCAGCGCGTAATCTTTTTCCAGCACCTGTTTGCCCTGCGCGTCGTAAATTCGCGCCTTCACATTCATGCCGGCGGGCACGGTGAAGCGGCCGTCTTTCGGCTGGCGCAGCATCGCCTTGAAATTCACGGTTTCGTTGGGGCGGTAGGCAGGGCGGTCGGTGAAGGCATAGAGCCACCATTCGCCCTTGCTGTTGTTGTAATAGTTATAAAAGTTGTTCTGCACGAACGCCTGGCGCGCCCCCGACGTCATCGCGCCGAAAACGGTGTGCTGCTGCGAATAATTGCGGTTTGAATTGCTGCGCAGCGCGGTTTTCAAAAGGCCATCATCATCTGTGCGGCCTTCATCGACGATCCAGCGCGTGTTGTTGGTGTCGTCATAATAGCTGTAGCTGTAGCGGATATCGGCATTCGCGACCGGCTTGCCGGTTTTGGCATCCATGGCGAAAAACAACGCCTTGTCATTCGCAACCTTGCTGACCAGCGCGACATCGCTGACCAGTATCAGGTCATAGGCGGGCTTGAGGTCGCCCGACTGCACGGTCATCAGGTACGCGCCCGTGGGCAGTTTCCCGGCCTTGGGGTCGGGCTTGTCGCCGTCATCGGCGCGCCAGTCGGCAAGGCTTTTCTGTTCGTTATATTGCAGGTGCTTGCCTTCTTCCTTCAGCGTGATCGAGGATTCGGATTCCACCGGCAGCGATTTATAGCGGCCTGAACCGACCAGCTGTTGCAGCACTTCCTGATAGCTGTTGAAACCGTAGCCGTCGGGTTTCAGCTTGATCTCGCGCGCGATGTCGATTTTATAGAATTTCACCGACGCCGACTTGATGTTGCGCCAGCCGAGGCTGAACTGGATTTCGGAATCCGGCAGGAAGGTATTGCCGACGCCGAGGTTCAGCTGCGGGTTGACGATATATTCCATGCGGCGTTTTGCGTCGTCGACCCATTGCGACTGGCCGGTCTTGAACTTCGCGGTCAGCTGTTTATAGGTTTTGACGGCCTCGATGAAATCGGATTTGTTCTCAAAGAACATGCCAAGCTGGTACAGCGCGTCATCCGCCCATTCGGAATCTTCGAAATCTTCGGCGACGGTCTTGAATTCGTCGATCGCCTTGTCGCGCAGTTTCTGGTCGCCGCTGTAATTCTGCTGCCATGCCATGGCCTGCCCGTAATGCGCGCGCGCCTTGTCGTTGTCGGTCTTCGCCACCTTCAGGATTTCGGCAAACAGCACCTGCAGCGATTCATTGCCCTGCGGCTGTTGCGGCGGGGGCGCAATATTTCTTTTGCCGCCCATGCGGATCGGGCGGATATCGGTGTTGTACCAGCCCCAGCGGCTGGTGATGAAATCGGCCAGCTGGAAACTGATGCCGATGAATTTTTCGCGCGCAAGGTCGACATCGCTCGACCCCGCCCACCAGTCGCGCGCATCATCGAGGTATTTCTTGATCGCTTCCGACTTGCCGTATTGGTCGACGGATGTGTAATGCGTGGCGAGCGACACTTGTGCCTCCGCCTGCCAGCGGTCGTCGTCCTTGCCATCGGCCAATGCCAGCAGCCTGGTTTCGGCGGATTTCAGGCGCGCTTCGTCCTTCAACTGCAGCACGCTGTCGCCCCATTTGAAGGCCACTTCACGCGCCAGTTTCTCGTCGGCTTTCTGGTCGGTGAATTTCTCGTACTCCGCCGCCGCCAGTTGCCATGATTTTTCGGCATAATATCTGTTCGCCGTCTCAAGGTCGGATGCCGTATAGGCCTGCGCGGATTGCGGCAGGAACAGGGCGAACATCAGGGCGATAAACGCGTAAAACGGCATGGCAGCACCTCGTGAAAAAAACGGCGTCACAGGGATAAGACGCGCGGTAACGCGTTATCCTTGGGAAATTCTTTTCCCGATGATAGGGGTTGCGGCTTAACAGACTGTTAATTAAAGGGAAATTTGCAACGTGAACACGCGTTATAACGCTGTTACGTCAATAAGCGATCGACATAACGTCGTCGCCCTCGAAATAAACCTCGTCGAGGTTCTTTTCGGGTCCGCCACGGTCGATCACCATGAAGTCGCAAATTTTGTCGAGCGCTAGGCTGTAATGGTGCCAGGTGCCGCGCGCATAATTCACGCCCTGCTTCGGGCCCGCAAGGAAGGCACGCATGTTCGAAGCGTCGAAATCACCGGGCGGCGCCACCACCACCATATAGGGATGATGATCGAGCGGGTAGAACGCCTGGCTGGAGAGCGGATGCCGCTCCATCACCTTCAGCGCAATCGGGCGCGGCAGGGGTTTGGAGCGGAAAATGCTCACCAGGGGCGTGCCGCTATCCTGCAGCAGATCCAGCCCCGCGATGCTGTGATACCGTTCGGTGTTGCCGTAGTTGATCTGGCGCAATTCCTGCGCCGTGCCCGTCTCCAGCACATCGCCGAACGGCTTGAATGCGGCGGATGTCAGGGGCTCCGGCGTTAAAATGCGGTTTTTCATGGCGCTTTCAGGGGGTTGCTTTGCCTGCCCAATAGTTGCATAAAATGACCATCCGTCAAACAAGCAATTGCAGGACTAACATGGCCAAAAAGCCCGCGAAAAAAGCAGCCAAAAAATCAGCCGCCAAAGCCGGCAAGCTGAACACCCATAACGGGCGCAAGCCGATCCCCGCCATCCTGATGGCCTATTCGGAATCGGATTTCACGAACCCGCACGAGGCGATGACCGCGCAGGAGCCGAAGGATTGCCGCGGCGATTTCACGCATATGGGCGCGAAATACTGGGGCTATGAATCGCGCCGCCACATGGCGACCCGCGTGACCGACGGCGCTGAATCGCTGGATTTCAACCACGCCGCGCATAACTGGATGATCATCGGCTTGAAAAAACGCGCTGTCATCGACGCCATCACCATCAGCACGAAATGGTACACCGGCAATCAGGTGCAGGCGGCATCGGTGTTCCTGATCGACGACATGGAAGGCACGCAAGTGCAGGTACTCGACCGCGCGAAACTGAAGCCGGATTCCGAACATGTGTTCAAGGTGAAGCCCGCAACCGCGACGGAAGTGTATGTGGAGCTTTACTATGAAGGCGGGTTGTCCCGCATCAATTTCTTCGGCGAACTGGCCGATGTGCAGCTGCCGGAGCGCCGCAACCTGCTGGACGGCGCGAAGATCAGCCATGTGTCGAACATCCATTACGGCGTGCCCGACCGCGCGGTCGGCGGCGACCGCCAGCAGATGTATATGTACGGCTGGGAATCGGCACGCACCGGTTACGGCGAACAGGCCGTATTTCATTTGAAAAAACCCGCCGTGATCGACGAAGTGATCGTCGACACCTACCTCCACCGCCTCAACGCGCCGATGACCGCGCATGTTTATGGCCTCAACGCGAATGACAAAGGCGCGAAGGGCAAGAAACTGGACGCGCTGATGAAGCTCGCGCCGAAATGGAGCCTTGTGTTCGACGGCGACAAGCATGTCGTGCCGAAGGATTTCAAGGATTACATGCTGAACCAGAAATACCTGAAGGAAAAAGGCGTCGTCGACACGCAGCAGTTCAAAATTGTCCTCCACCTGCCCGAAGGCAGCCCGTGGAAACCCGTCATCCCCTTCGCCCCGCTGTCGCCCGACACCTATCACCGTTACCGCGACGTGTTCGACGCCGGCCCCGTGACGCATGTGCTGTATATGCACTACGACAACGGCGGCATCCACGGCTTGAAGATGTTCGGCACGGAAGGCTAATTCGGGGGTTAATTCCGGCGACGGTCGCGCTTCAACAGGCTGAACGCGAATATCACCACAAGGGTCAGGGTCGCCACCAGCACACCGATGCGCAAAATCGACGGCGCCTGCAGGCTGTCGCCCTGCGTCGTGAAATCGACGGTATCGACGATGACCGACAGCGTGCTGATCAGCGTGAAGGCCAGCATGAACAGACCGAGTTTCTTGTTCTGCAGGTGGTTCAGGTTTTCGCGGATGCGGTTATAGATTTTTTCGACCAGCTCCAGTTTCGTGTTCAGGTTATCGAACCGGTCGCGCGTGTGCCATGCCTTTTCCAGCGCATGCCAGATTTTCAGCCCCTGCGGGTCGAGGCTGTTGTCGAAATCGTCATAGACGGCCTTGAACAGCGTCACCTTCGACTGGTATTCGACGATGATTTCCGACTGCCGCTCCAGCAGTTTCATGTCCTGCGAATGTTTCTGGCGGTCGAGTTCATTCGATAAATAAAACAGGTCGCGGTCGATATCCTCCGCCGCTACATAGAATATGTTCTGCGCGCGCACCATGCTGAGCAGCGTGCCCAGCTGTTTCGGCTGCACGGCGTTGATGTCATACACTTCCGCCGAATTGCCGTTGCCGGGATAGACAGCAAGGCCGGGGATGATCGACGCATCCTCGATCAATTCCGCCTGCTCGCTGAAAATCAGCCGCTTGTTGGCCAGTTTCTGGGTGTCGTAATCGCGCGCGCAGGGCGCGTGGAAGACGCGGTGCACCCAGAACAGGTCGCCGATGCCCTGAAAAATGCTGCTGTTCGCCCAATAGGCGTTTTTGCCGCTGCCGTAGAAACTGGCGAGCGTGTATTCGGGCGCGAGTTTTGCCGCCGCCATATCGAACGTCGCCGTGAACAACGGGCGGTAGGATGATAGCAGCGAGCTCGCCTTCTCCGCCGCCACGCGGTATTCGTCGAGCGTCAGGTCGCGCAGCGCCTCGATCTCCCCCACGAACGTCGCCGAGCCATAGCCCATGTCGTAGAGGCGGATATCGATGGCATGGATGTGGAAGACGCAATCGTTTTCATGTTGCAGGCCCTGCGGCAGCTTCAAACCGGCCAGCACATCGGCGAGGTCTTTTTCTTCCAGCGTGCGGCCGGCGAAGTAACCGGGGATGATGGTGTTGCCGCGCCGCGTATCGGCATCGATCTTCATTTTATTGCCGCGCGTGCCATGCGCGGGCGTGTACCAGTGCCCCTGCCCGCCCGCCATCGCGACCGCGAATTCCCGCTGATACGCGCCGTAGCCTTTCGCCAGCAGCGCACGGCTGTCGATGACGAGCCCAGAGCGCATCGGGCCGTTGAATGTCATGTCGCGGCGTTCATGCCGGGCGAGGTAAGTCGTCATGCAGCCTTCACTTTCTTGATGGAATAGACGCAGGCATCCGGCATTTTTTTCATTTTGCCCTCCAGCCCCGCCACCCCGTTCACGTCGATAAACAGGAAACCCGCGCCGAGGTTGGATTTGCCGATGAATTCATTCAGCTCCGCCTGCAGTTTTTTCTGGGTGGAGAACATCGACTGCTTCATTTTAAAAGCGACAAGATATGCCGGGTATTCCGGCAGGTATTGCACCTTTTTCTGCGCGATATAAACGCTGTGAAGCAGTTTGTGTTTCGCGCAATGATCGGCAATCGCCTTCACCGCGTCGTCGGGCAAGCCGTGCGGCAGGTAACTGTCGGTCGCCAGCACGATCTCGCGTTCCTCCGCCCCCGCCTGGCGTTCATATTCCCATGCGGTCAGTTTTTCTTCCCACGGCTTGGCATCGTCTTTGCGGTTATGCTTGTGGAAATAAGCCATCGCATGGCGGCAGGCGCTGGGGAAGGCTTGCGGATCCTTGTCGGCCAGCGTTTTTAAAACCGCCAGCTGGCTTTCGTCGCCGCCGTCCAGCTTGATGCCCGCGATGTTCATTTGCGCGACGTTGTTGTCCGGCTCGCGGCGCAATATCTCTTCGCAGGCAGCGATAACGGCGGCGTCATCCCTTGCGCGGTCTGCGGCAGCGATCACTTCATTGAGCTCGTCCATCGTCAGTTCAGGCAGCGTTTTCTGTTTCAGCTCGGCATAACGCGCGGTCACGTGCAGATGCTCGTTATGCGCGGCTTCCCAATGCGGGCGCGCGGATTCCAGCCATTCGGCGTTGAACGCACCCGCCAGTTTTTGCTCCGCCGTACCCAGCAATTCAGCGGCGGCGCTGCGGGCGATCGGTTGGGGCGCGATAAAGCCCTGCCCCAGCGCCTTGACGCGTTCCATCAGGGTCGGATGCGTGCTGGCATAGCCGGGTTCTTCCCTGGTCACGATGTCGATGATGTCTTTCTGGTCGCGCGCCTGCCCGAAAAATCCGGCCATCGCCGTATAGGGCGTTTCGCCGGCGGGGTCCGGCGATGTTTCCGCCTTTTTCCATTGGTCGCGCCAGTACAGCGTCGAAGTTTCATGGTCGCGCACGGCAACCGCCGACAGCGCCGCCGCCGCATGGTCCGCACCCGCCAGTTTCGCGGCAAAGGCATCGGCCTCGTATTCGCACCTGCGCGACAGCGCAAAACTGTACGCGCTGAACACGCCGATAAACCAGCCGTAAAACCGGTTCAGCTTCAGCGCATACCACATATGTTCGAACTGCAGCCTGTCTCCCAAAATCAGCCAGCTGGTGCGGATGCGGTAAATCCACTGCCCCAGCGCGTTGTCTTTCGCCGCCACATGCCCGTATTCATGCCCCACCACGCTTGCCAGTTGCGGCAGCGTGAGCGCCTGCATCAGCGGCAGGCCCAGCGTCAGCACCACCGGTCCGAAACCGAAAAAGCCTAAGAATCCGGTGGAGCGAGAAACACTGGCATTCATTTCATTGCTGATATAGACGCGGGCGAAACGCGGGCCTTGCGCTTTTTCTATGATGCGCGACAAAAACGCGAAGAGTTGCGGCGCGTCCTGCGCGCGGATTTCCAGCCCCGGCGGCGGGAAATTCGGCAGCAGCATGGATTTCGCCATGATGAAGGAAAAGCCGATCGGCACCGCCGCCAGCACGAAGGCGAGCTTCGCCGCACCCGCATTCGCGCCCGTCAGCAGCAGCACCGCCGCCCCCATGCCAAGCCCGATCGGGATCATCAGCAATATCGCGCCGAACACGACCGCATAGCCGACCAGCGCCAGCCGCACCGTGCGTTTCTTCAGCCAGACGGGGTCGGCTTTCGCCTTTGCCTCGATCAGCTTCACGAGGTTCACGAAATCATCGTCGCGTTTCTTGCGCTCCGCCGGTGTAATAATCCGCATGTCATCGGCCACCATCCACAGCAAATAAAGCGGCGGCAGCACCAGCGCCATGAACAGCGCCATCAGGAAATGCCAGTTGAAGCGGAAACCGCCGATGGAAAACCGCATCGACTGGTCATGCGCGATGTCCCATTCCGACACGAACGGATACGACGCCATGCCGGTGTCGAAGACGCGGCCTTTCTTCACCTGATGCCGCTGCGATTTGCCGCTATACATCCATTCGATGAAATCGGCCTGCAGCGTGAATTCGCGGGTGTCGGTTTTCCCCGTCAGCAGCATGCGCGGCGGAAAAGACGACCAGTCCATCTGGCGCGACACGTATTTCCAGTCATACGGCCCCTGCCACTGCGCGATGCCCTGCGCCTGCGACAATTTATCGAGCGTCGGTTCAAACGTCGCATTGGTCGCGGCGAATTGCAGCGATGCGGGCCAGATAACAAGGAAGATGATGGTGCAGATGATGCGCTTGAGCATGGGTGGGGAAACTCCGGAATGTCCATTTCCCATTCTAAAGTGCGGAGTTTAAAGAAACTCTAATGGCGTTATGGAGAATAAGGGCGCGGCGCGGGGGCAACTGGCGGCGGCAGATGCGGGTTCAGCGTTGCGCGGATTTTCAACACCAGATCATCTTTGTCGAATTCGGTATAGCGCAGGTGCCACGGCTTGTCCGCCCCTTCGCCAGCGCGTTCCTGATACAGCAGACCCAGTTTGTCGCCCATATCGATGGTATCGGGGTGGCCGTTTTCGCCCGTGCCTTCGGGATAGGCGGTGGGGTCGACGGGCGTATCCATCGCGGTGAACGGGCCGCCCGCCGTTTTCGATGCCGCGAAAAACACGCGCTGCCGCGTGCCGCGCGCCGACAATTCCTTATCGAGGAATGCAACGCCGACCATCAGGAAAACGTCATCTTCCAGCTGCACGACCTTCGCCCCCTCCAGCCCCCATTCGTAATTGGCTGTGCCGGGTTTGTTGTGGAACGGGACGTCTTCCTGTTTCAGCGCCAGCGCGGGCGCTTCCCATGCCTCCGTGCCCTTTTCGCGCAAGGCCACATACACATCGCCGCAGCCGAGGCTGCGATAGCCGGAAAACGTCATGCAGTCATATTCCCGCGCGCCGATTTTGACGTCCGACAATGCAACGTCATACAAGCTTAAGACCGGAAAATCGCCCTGCGGCACGTCATCCGCCGTCATCGCGGGCAGCGGCGCGCCGGTGAAATGGCGGCCATCGACCGATGTCGCCTGCGCGATCACGCCGGTGGTGCTGAAGCAGCTGGTCTGGATCAGCATATCCCATGTGCCATCCGGTTTCAGGATGACGGCGGGCGCGACCACTTCGGGGCCCGGCACGCCTGTGATGACCGTCGGCTCCAGCTCCTGCCACGGCCCTGCGGGATGGTCGGCCTTGAAGCGGCCAACGCACCACGGCTTGTCCTTCTCCGCGCCGTAACTTGCGAACATGTAATAGCTGCCATCGGGCGCATGAACGACGCTCGGGTCCTTGATCTCGAAATAGCCGGTATCAATGTCATTCAGGCGGCGGAATGCGACGCGGGTCGATGTCATGGCAGGCCTTTTCAAAGATGATTTTCAGGCCTCACCCTATGCCGCCCGTGTTTTCCGTACAAGTCCTTGTTTTAGAAAGATAAATTCATGTTTATGGCATTTTGCAGCGCAGCGTAATAAACGGATTTCCGCTGTTTATTTAAGAACTTGGTACGGTCGGCTTCGGTTTATTTATTGCCATATATGCAGCCAAGCGTGTAGGTTACGCCCGTATTCAAAACGGAGTCCCCCGCCACATGTCCGACACCCAAAAACGCAGCGCCGACATCATGACCGCGCGCCTTCTGCTGATGGGGGTCTTCATCGCGGTTTCCTGCGTCTATTTCCCGTGGCGGCTGACCGTATTCAACCCGGCATCGCCCGTTTTCTCGGCTGTGTTTTTTGCGGTCGAGGTGATGGGATTCCTGTGGGGTCTCGTCTTCCTCGCAAGCGTGCTGAAAATTTCACCGCCGCGCACGCTGCCGGTTGCGCCCGGCATCGCGGTCGACGTCTTTATCCCGACTTATAACGAGCCCGTCGATATCGTGCGCCGCACGGCCGCCGCCGCGGTGCGCATTTCATATCCGCACGTAACCTGGGTTCTCGACGACGGCAACCGCCCCGCGATGCGCGCCATGGCGGAGGAACTGGGCTGCCGCTATCTCGCGCGCGGGCAGAATACCGACGCCAAGGCGGGCAACCTGAACAACGCGCTGAAGCATGCGACGGGCGAATTCATCGCGCTGTTCGACGCCGATTTCATCGCGGAGCCGCGCTTCCTCGACCGCACGCTCGGCTATTTCACCGATCCCAAGGTCGCTTTCGTGCAGACGCCGCAGGAATACTACAATTTCGATTCCTACCAGTATGTCGGCGCCGACCGCGCCCATAATTCGTGGTCGGAACATTCGCTGTTCTACCGCGTCATTCAGGCGGGCCGCGACGTCTACAACGGCACGATGTTCTGCGGCTGCAGCGCGGTGCTGCGGCGCGCGGCGATCGATTCCGTGGGCGGCATCGCGACCGGCACGGTGACGGAAGACATGCATACTTCCGTGCGCCTGCACAATGCGGGCTGGGATTCGGCGTTCCATGCCGAAACGCTGTCTGCCGGCCTGTCGCCGCACGATGCCGACGGTTTCCGCCGCCAGCGGCTGCGCTGGGCGCAGGGCGCGATGCAGGTTTTCCGCAAGGAAAAGTTGATCACGGGCGCGAAGGGGCTGACGCCGTTCCAGCGCCTTGCCTATATGATGCACGTCATCGCGCATATGGAAGGCCTACGCCATGCCTTCATTTACCTCACGCCCATCGTGACGCTCGGCTTCGGCATGTCGCCGTTCCGCCTCGACCTTACCTTTCAGGAATGGGCGATGTTTTCCCTGCCCGCGATCGTGCTGGGGATTTTCTGTTTCGAGGAGTTCGCGCGCGGCCATGCGCGCATCCTGCGCAACGAGCTGTTCAACCTTGCGCGCTGCCCGTCGTCGATCCATGCGATGATGGCGCTGATCGACAAGCGGCACATCCCCTTCCGCGTCACGCCCAAGGTCAAGGACGGGCCGCGCGGATTCATGTTCCCGTGGTTCATCCTCGTCGCCACGGTTATCGCCATCATCAAGCAGATGTGGCAACTCTGGCACGGCACCGCGACGCTGACCGGCTGGCCGCTCGTGACCGTGATGACATGGGCAACGCTCAGCGCATCGGTTGCGGTCGGCGTCTGCCTGCTGACGCATCGCTGCGACACCAACCGCCGCTCCTTTTCGCGCTTCCCGGCCGCGCTGCCCGTGACGCTGCAGCCGGAAAACGGCGCGCCCGCGCTGCAGGCGGTGGTGACCGAAATTTCGGATGGCGGCCTCACCCTTCGCGCCACCGGCGGCGACCTGCCGGCGGGCCGCGTGACCGGCGCACTTGCGCTCTGCGGGCAGGAAGCGGGTTTTACGCTCGACCTGCAGCCGCGCACAACCGGCACCAGTGGCCGCACCAGCGGCGGTACATTAATATGGGAAAACGCGGCGCAACGCGACCATTACCTGTACCTGATCGTGGTCGATCGTATCCGCTATCTCGCCACTTTCGACGATGTGGAGCAGAAAACCTATCTCGGCTGGCTGCTGCCGCGCTGCGCGCCGCAGGCGCAGCTGCAGGAATGACGCCCGTTCTGTGGCAAAAGGACAACATTCCGAAAAGTTACGTCATATGATCGTATGTATATCTACCGCTTTTTGCGGGACTGTAATAAGTTTCCTTTTAGACAGGCTTTTTTGCCTGCCCGGAATTCATCCACAGGAAAGACCATCATGACCAAGTCCAAGCTGCTCTCGGCAATCGCTCTCGCGGGTTGCCTCTTCGCTGCCCCCATCTCCGCACAGGCTGAAAAAGCTGCCGGCTGGACCGGTATCGATTTCGCCCCCAATTCCTACTACGCTTATATCGGCGCGATTGCGGCGATTTCGGGCCAGGACCTGGCGACGCAGGACGGCTGGGTTCTCCGCGCTGGCGCGGGCTTCGGCCAGTATGACTACGACACCACCGCAGTCCCCGGCGGCAACGTCGATGGCGACGGCTACGGTGGCGACCTGATGATCGGTTACGCGTATTTCTTCAACGGCGGCAGCGCAAAAGCGCTGATCGGTGGCGACGTGAACCACAACAACCTGTCCCCCAACGACCCCACCTCCAAAACCGACGGCGGCGAAGGCGGCGTGAAGGGCATGCTGGAACTGAACGTCAACGCGGCGCAGAACGTCGATCTGGGCGCGATGGGTTCTTACTCCACCTCGTTCGACAGCTACTGGTCGCGCTTCACCGGCACCTACAACTTCGGCCCCGTCAAGTTCGGCCCCGAAGTGCTGTTCATGGGCAACGAATCCTACGACCAGACCCGCTTCGGCGCGGCGCTGTCCGACATCGACCTGAACGGCTTCGCAACCGCGCGCGTCTATGCCGGCTACGCTTCGACACGCGGTCAGGGCGACAACGGCATGTACGGCGGCCTCGCACTCGGCAAAAGCTTCTAATCAGCGCCGAGATGGCTGATATCGCCCTTACACGGCGACTAGTAATCCAAACGCTCCTGGCGCTCTGCGCCGGGGGCGTTTGTCTTTTGGGGCATGACGCAGGTACCGCGCCATTCCGTGCAAAATGGGATAACGGGAGCCACGACCCCACCCTGCGGAATTTCGCCATGCTCTGCGCCTTCGTCACGCTGCAGGACGACCTTGATCCCGATGTGATGAAGCAGATTTATAAGGCGCTGATGGACGAGCCGTGGGGGCCCAGCCACATCACGCGCCTGCACACCAAAATCGGCGCAAGGCTGGCGCAGGATGCCGGCAGAACGCCGCTACAGGGCGCCGAATGGCAACTTGATGACGGCGAAAAATGGTTCGCGCGCCACGTGCTTGAAATCTGGTACACCGGCCATTACGAAAACGCCGAACGCCCCACGCAGCGCATTATTTACGGGGACGCGCTGATGTATCGCGCCGTTGCGGGCGCGCTGAATGTGCCGATGGTGCAGCCTCTCGGCTTCGGCAACTGGGAAAAGCCGCCGTCATGACAGCGCCCGAAAATATCGATGCCGACGTCGTCATCATCGGATCGGGCGTCGCGGGTGCCATCACCGCCTGCCGCCTTGCCGAAAAGGGCGTGAAGAACATTGTGGTGCTGGAGGCAGGACCCCGCATCGACCGTGCGGCGATCGCGCAGAATTTCATGAAAAGCCCCTATGCCGATGCGTCATACGGCTACCCCAATCCCGCGCATGCGCCGCGCCCCGACTGGAACACCGAAAACGCCGCCAGCAGCATCGTCATGACCGGCCCGGTTGCGACCGGGGTCGAATATTTGCGCGTTGTCGGCGGCACGACATGGCATTGGGGCGGCAGCACGCCGCGCCTGCACCCCGCCGATTTCGCGTTGCGCAAAAATTACGGCGTCGGCCATGACTGGCCATTCGGCTACGACGCGCTCGCACCCTATTACAACAAGGCCGAAGCGGAGCTGGGCGTCGCGGGGGATTATACCGTCGATGACGGGTCGCCCCGCGACAAATATTTCCCCATGCCGCCGATCCCCCTGAGCTTCTGCGACAAGGAAATCGCGCGCGGCCTGCCGGAGGTAAAATTTTTCTCCCGCCCTGTCGCACGCGCCAGCGTGCCGTATCGCGCACGCGGCCGCTGCGAAGGCTTCGGGTCGTGCATGCCCGTTTGCCCCTCCGGCGCGCAATACACAGCGGCCGACCATGTGGCGCAGGCAGAAAAACTGGGCGTGCGCGTGATCGAAAATGCGCGCGTCGACCGCATCGTTGCCGATGGGGCTGTAAAATATATCGTGGCCAAACGCCCCGATGGCGGCGCCCTCACCGCGCGCGCAAAAATTTTCGTGCTTGCCGCGAATGGCATGGAAACGCCGCGCCTGCTGCTGATGAGCGCGGGCGACAGCAACGTTGCGGGAATCGCCAACAGCTCTGGCCAGGTCGGGCGCAATTTCATGGACCACCCGACATTGATCTTCCGGTTTGTGATGCCGAAGCCCGTCTGGCCGGGGCGCGGGCCGGTCACGATCATGGCGAGCCATGACTTCCGCGACGGCGCGTTCCGGAAGGATCGCCCCGGCTGGGTCATCTCGACCGAAAACCGCAGCAACCTGTCCGATATCTCCCGCCGCCTGATCGCGCAAGGGGTGGAACCGCCCGCGCTGGCTGCCGCGATCCGCGACCGCGCGTCGCGCGAAATACACATCCTTGCCAGCACCGAACAGCTGCCCGATCCGCAAAACGGCATCAAGCTCGACTGGGGCAAGCGCGACAGCGCGGGCCAGCCGGTGATCCAGCATTATTATTGCATCGGCGGTTACGAACAAAAGGGCCTCGACCATATCCGCCGCGATTTCGCCCGCTACGCAAAAATATTGGGGGCGGAACTCGCCGACACCTTCGGGCCCACCCCCATACACCACCAGATGGGCATGACGCGCATGGGGGGTGATGCGAAAACATCGGTGACCGACGGTTTCGGCCGCTGCCATGACCACAAGAACCTGTTTATCGCGGGCGCGTCGCTTTTCCCGTCTTCCGCCTGCGTCAACCCGACGCTGACGATTGCGGCGCTGGCGCTGCGCACCGCCGATGAAATCCTGCGCCAGCTGAAACCATAATCAGCGCGGCAGTTTCCCGATTACGGCCTGCAAGAATTTGTTAATCGCTTTTCGCTAGAGTGCGGATAACGGGAAATCCGTCACGGGCATCTTTCAGGGGCATATTCATGGAATCCAATATCCAGTTCATTTACGCGATTGTCGCGATCATCGCGATTGTCGCCATCATGTTCAATTTCCTCGTCAACGTGGGGTCGAAAGAAATCGCGATCATGGAGCAGCGCTTCTTCGGCAAGGAACTGGATCCCGGCCACGTCTTCGCCATGCAAGGCGAAGTCGGCCTGAAGGCCGCATACCTTTCCCCCGGCCTGCATGTGGTGCTGTGGCCGATCGTGCGCGTCGTGTACAAGCCCGATTTCCTCACCATCGGCGCGGATGAACTGGGCATCGTGGAGGCAACCGACGGCCAGGCGCTGTCATCCGGCCGCATTTTCGCCGACGACCCCGCCGGTGAAACGCATAACAATTTCCAGGACCCCCTCGCCTTCATGGCGAATAACGGCATTCGCGGCAAGCAGCTGCGCTTCCTGACCAACGGCACGTTCAAGATCAACCCGTATCTTTTCAAAGTCAGCAAGATCAAGAAAACCTTCATCCCCGAAGGCTCGATCGGCGTGGTCACGGCATCCGACGGCGCGCCGCTGAACCGCCTGCTCGGCCATAGCGTTGCCGGCCACGACAACTTCCAGAAGGCGGAATCATTCCTGAAAAACGGCGGCCAGAAAGGCCCGCAGATCGATTTCCTGCGCCCCGGCACGTACAACATCAACACCGAAATTTTCCGCGTCGAAGTGCGCGAAGCGGTGAAGGTGGGCGAAAATGAAATCGGCGTCGTCGATTCACGCGACGGCCTGCCCATGAACGAACATGAAGTCGTCGTGCAGACCCCCGAAAACCACGACAATTTCCAGGACGGCGAGAAATTCCTGAAAAACGGCGGCCAGCGCGGCCCGCAGGAAAATATCCTGACCCCCGGCACCTATTACATCAACCCCTACCTGTTTTCCGTCACGAAACACAAACAGACGACGATCAAGCAGGGCGAAGTCGGCGTGATGATTTCCAACATCGGCAAGGACCCGTCGGAATTCAACACGCCCGAGCGTCAGGCCGAAGATGCGTCGGATGACAAAGGCCGCACGCGCCATGTGGTCAGCCGCGGTTTCCGCGGCATCCAGCGCGAAGTGCTGGGGCCAGGCTCATACAACATCAACCCGCTCGCCTATTACGTCATCATCATCCCGACGGTGACGCGTTCCGTCGAATGGAGCGCGGAGAGCAACCAGGCGGCGGGCGCCGCAAGCTTCGATCCCTTCGAAGTCGTCTCGCATGACGGCTTCCCGATGAAGGTGGAAGTGCGCTGCCAGTACCGGATCCTGCCCGAAAACGCGCCCTATGTGGTGCAGAAGATCGGCAGCGTGGCACAATTGGAATCGAACGTGCTGCATCCGCAGATCGACGGCATCTTCCGCGCGCAGGTCGCGCGGTCGCCCGCCATCGCATACCAGCAGAACCGCGCCGAAGAACAGAAAATGGCCGAAGAGGCCGTGCGCCAGGATTTGACCAAATACCGCGTCGAGGTCGTCTCCGTCATGGTCACCAATATCCATTTGCCCGAAGCCCTGATGCGCACGACGCAGCAGAAAAATCTGGCGGAGCAGGAAAAATCGATGTATGACGCGAAAAAAGACGCCGAAACGCGCCGCATCCAGTACGAAAAAACCAAGACCGAAGCCGACCAGCAGGTGAAGATCTCCGCTGCCGAAGCCGGCATCATGGTCGCCCAGCACGAAGCGAAGCAGACCGAAGAACGCGCCCGCGGCGACGCCGCCCGCGTGCGTATGCTCGCCGAAGCCGAAGCAACGCGCACCAAGCAGATCGGTGATGCCGAAGCATCGATCATCCAGGCAAAGGGCGAGGCGCAGGCGAAAGCCTATCGCGACCAGGCATCCGCTCTCACCCCGTCCGGCGTCACCTCGGTCGAGATCATGAAGGCGATTTCGCTCGCGGGCCTGAAAATCACCCCCGACATCCTCGTCTCGGGCGCGAACAGCGACGGCTCCGGCAACAACGGCGGCGGCCTTGTCAACGTGCTGCTTGGCCGCATGCTGCAGGAAACGAAATCGGCGAATGACGGAAAAGCGGCTTAAGCTTTATATCGGGTAGAAAACCGAGCCCGCAAAAGCAAGCAGGGCACCCGCCAACCCGACAACGCCCAGTATCACGCATGGCCTGCGTGGCAGTTTCAGCTGCATGGCCAATGCCGTCAGGACAATCAGGGACAGAAAGACATACCCTGCACCGTGGCATACTGCAGCGGCACCATCGAGCGTGTAGGCACCACTGAGTCGCGTCGAGCCTGTGTAATGATGCGTGCCGATTGCCACGAACCCACGAGCTGCCAGCAGCAGCGCGAGGAATGAAAGGATAGCGGTAAAAATCCATTCAGCCGGTTTTTTTGGTTTTTCCATTTTTAATTCCTACCCGAACATTTTCTTGTAATGCCGGTACCAGTCGCTCTGGAACACTTCGCCGGGGTCGTAGGATTGTTTCAGCGACAGCAGGCGGGGCAGCCTGGGATAGGCTTTTTCCACCTGTTCCTTCAGCGCCCAGCGGTGATAGGTGAGGTAATAGGTGCCGCCGAGTGAAATCGCGATATCGTAGAGCGTGCGGAAATCATGCTTCGCTTTTTCGATGCCGGCATCGGTATGCACGACATACAGGTTGAAGATGATGCAGGCGTAATCTTCACGTGCCCAGGGCAGGAAGCTTTCGGCATCCGCTTTAATAAACCGCACCGTGCCATAGATAATATCCATGCCATTTTGCAGGGCGGCCTTGCGCGCGGTTTCCATGAATTCTGCGAATTTTGCGCGCGGCACATAGACTTCGCTGAGCATCAGCGACGATCCCGCCGCTTCGCCGCGCTCTTTCGCGAATTCGCGGTTGAAATCTTTTAGATAGATACCCGTCTGGTGCACATCCGACCAGTAAATCTGGCCATTCGTTTCAAGGTAATGGTCGCGGTAAACTTCATAGGCGCGTTTTTTGTCGAGATGCGCAAGGCGGTAGAGCCCTTTCCACGCCTCCAGTCCCAAATCATGCG
This sequence comes from Alphaproteobacteria bacterium, assembly GCA_965279315.1. GTDB lineage: Bacteria > Pseudomonadota > Alphaproteobacteria > Micavibrionales > UBA2020 > JAPWJZ01. The sequence goes on from OZ257145.1 coordinate 296,586, forward strand.
ACGCGTCCGACACCGGCGTATCGTCGGGCACAGGCACGTAACAGGTGAAGATGCCGCGGCGCATGAAATCGTCGGATTTTTCATCGGTCATATACTGGAAATCGCCGTAAAGGTATCCGTCCTTCACGCGCTGTTCCACCGCCGCGATCAGGTCAGCGGCCATGATGACATCGACCACGCGTTTCAGCTTGATACGCTTGCCGAGTCGTAACTTGATCGTGTTGATGATGCCGAACAGCCCGTAGCCGCCGATGACTTGTTTAAACAGCTCTGCGTTTTCGTCACGGCTGCAATTGACCAGCTGTTCATCCGCCGTCAGCAGCGTGAAGGATTCGATATCGCTGATGATCGGCGGTTTCACCAGACTGCGGCCATGGATGTTCGATGCCAGCGCGCCGCCCAGCGTCAACGCGTCCGCGCCCGTCTGTTTCTGGATGACGCAGAGATCCGGCGCGTTTTTGTTCAGGTGCGCGATCAGCTGCGGCCACATGATGCCCGATTCAACCTCGACGATTTTCGCGGCAGAATCGAGCGAGATAACCTTGTTCATCGACCGCATGTCGAACAGCGTGGTATCGGCGCCGAATTGCTGGCCGCCCATCGCGTGGCGCGCACCGGAAATGCTCACCTTCTGGCCGAGGCGTTTGGCGTAAGACAGCCCGCGTATCAGGTCGCCGGTGCCTTCGGGTTTCAGGATTTCGGCAACGGTCGTGGGGTTCAGCTGGGAATGCACGTCATTCACCTGCTCCCCGGCGGCCAGCAGTTTTGCGGGGCGCAGGAAAGGCAGCGACGACGCGGCAACCGCGCCCGCTTTCAGGAAATCACGGCGTTTCATGTTTTGCTCCGGTCAGATGGCGGGCGCAGAGGTAAATCAGGATGATGGCGGAAAACTGGATCAGGTGGAACAGCGCGTTATGGTCGAAATAAACCGCATGCAGCGCAACCTTGAAATGCTGCACGCCTGCGCCGGCGAAAGTCAGCAGCAATCCCGCGATGCCAGCCAGCACAGCGGGCGCGCGCGTCTTGCGCCAGACACAGATGAAACCCGTCAACATGAACAAAACGGCGGGCAGGTAATTCGCCAGCGCGACCGCAAAACCCGATTCATATTGCGAGATATAAAAACAGTAACCGAGCAGTTCCAGCAGCGCGACACGCTGCACAACCGCAACCGTTTTCGCGGGCAGCAGCAGCACCGCGCCGATGCACCAGCCCGCCAGCGCCATGACGCCCAGCGATGCGAGCGTGAGCAGCCATAAATTCACATGAATTTCGGATGCTTCATCGGCAAAAAATCCATGCACCAGCGCGCCCGCAAAAGCCCCGATCCCGATGCCCGTGAACATCATCAGGAATGCCGCGCGCAATGGCGAATTCGGCGCGCGCAGCGTCAATGCCGCGACCACCGCGCATTCGGCGGCGACGATAAAATCGGTGATGGTGACGGCGGGCTCCAGCATTGCTGCAGTGTAACAAAATACTGAAACAATTCAATATTTTAACGCTTCCGCTTTCTGCCTGTTCTGCTATAAACCTGATTATTAAAAATCGAGGAATCCCAGATGACCAAAAGCGCAGGCGAACCCGGCATTTTCGCGCAAATGACGCAGGACAAAATCGTGGCGCTGACGATTTTGGTCGCGGCCTTCGGCTATTTCGTCGATGTGTTCGACCTGCTGCTATTCAATATTCTGCGCGTGCCCTCGCTCAAGGATTTGGGCGTGCCGGAGGACCAGCTGCTCGACCAGGGCGTGTTCCTGCTGAACACGCAAATGGCCGGGCTGCTGGTCGGCGGATTTTTCTGGGGCGTGGCGGGCGACAAGTTCGGCCGCCTCTCCGTTTTGTTCGGGTCGATCATCCTTTATTCCTGCGGCAATATCGCGAATGCATTTGTCTCGTCGGTCGATCAATATGCGGTCTTGCGCTTTATCACGGGGCTGGGCCTGGCGGGCGAGCTGGGCGTGGGCGTGACGCTGGCATCCGAATTGCTGCCGCGCAAACTGCGCGGGCTGGGTACCACCTTTATCGCGTCGATCGGCGTGATGGGCGCGGTGGCGGCGGGCATCATTGCGCATTACGTGACGTGGCGGCATGCGTATATGATCGGCGGCGGCATGGGTTTCGCGCTGCTGCTGCTGCGCATCGGCGTCAAGGAATCCGGCATGTTCAAGAAAATCGTCGCCGCAGGGCCGGCGGTTGCGCGCGGCAATATCCTGATGTTCTTCCGCGACCTCGACCTGTTCCGCCGGTACATGGCGGTGCTGATGATCGGCGCGCCGCTGTGGTGCGTGGTCGGCATGTTCATCACCTTCACCCCCGAATTCGCCAAGGATTTCGGCATGGCGGGCACGCTGCCCACCGCCGCGAACGCGGTTTTGTGGTGCTATGTGGGGTTGACCGTCGGCGACATGCTGAGCGGCCTCATCAGCCAGTACCTGCAAAGCCGCCGCAAATCGATTGCGCTGTCGCTGGTCTTCCTGACCATTTCCACGCTGGTTTTCACGCATGTCACGCCGTCCTCGGTCGAGATGTATTATGCCATGTGCTGCCTGATGGGCATCGGCGCGGGATACTGGGCGATGTTCGTGCAGATCGGGGCGGAGCAGTTCGGCACCAACCTGCGCGCCACCGCCGCCACCAGCGTGCCGAACGTGGCGCGCGGCCTTGCCATTCCCATCACCCTCGGCTTCCGCGCGCTGATCCCTGCCCTTGGCGTGACGGGCGGCGGACTTGCCGTATTCGCGGTTGTTATGACGCTTGCCTTCGCGGGCCTCTGGCTCGTCAAGGAAACATTCCATGACGACCTCGACTATGTGGAAAAATAGCAGGACTGGTGATAGGCTTGGCGCATAGGAGATTTTCATGAAATATCTTTTTCTCGCCGTCGTTTTGTTTTTCGCAAGCCCCTCGCAGGCGGCGGAATTCGCAGGGTATGTCCGCGAAGTCTCGGGCGATGTCACCATCGACCGTGGCGCGGGCGCGAAGGAACTGCACAAGGGCGACGATATCGCCATCAACGACAAGATCATGACCGGCAAGGACGGCCGCACCAAAATCGAATTCGCCGATGGCGGCGAGCTGGTGCTGGCGCAGCATGGTAGCCTGAAAATCGACCAGTATGTGTACGACCCGAAAAAGCCGCATGACGGCAAGGCGGAAATGACGGTGCTGGACAGCGCCTTCGCCTTCACCGGCGGCTGGATGGACAAGGGCGACAAATCCGACGTGAAAATGAACCTGAATTTTGGCACCATCGGCGTGCGCGGCACGAAAATCATGCGCGCGATGAACGGCAAGGAATGCTGGATCTACCTGCAATCCGGCCATATCGATGTGTATAACAAGGGCGGCAAGGTGTCGCTGAACCCGGGCGAAGGCACGATCATGTCGGCCAAGACCAAAGCCCCCGCAGCGCCCCATGTCTGGCCGAAAAAAGAAATCGCATGGATTTCCGCGAATGTGGCGGGTGAAGCGAAAGAATGGAAACCGTAACATGTTTGCCGTGACCGCGCCGCAAGTTGCAGGACAGGACGAGATTTTAACGCCGGAAGCTTTCGCGTTCCTGGAAGGCCTCGAGAAAAAATTCGGCGTGCGCCGCCGCCAGCTGATGGCGGAGCGCGGGCAGCTGCAGGAAAAACTCGATGGCGGCTGGAACCCCGATTTCCCCGCCGAAACCAAATCGATCCGCGATGCGGAATGGAAAGTGCGCCCCGCGCCCGCTGACCTCCTCGACCGCCGCGTCGAAATCACCGGCCCGCCCGACCGCAAGATGGTCATCAATGCGCTCAATTCCGGCGCGTCGTGTTTCATGGCGGATTTCGAGGATTCGAACACGCCGACCTGGGCAAACCAGATTGCGGGACAGGTCAACCTGCGCGACGCGAATGATCGCGCGATTGAATTCAGGGATGCGGCCAGCGGCAAGGAATACAAATTAAAGGACAAAACCGCCGTGCTGCTGGTGCGCCCGCGCGGGCTGCATATGGAAGAAAAACACATGAAGCTGGACGGGCAATTTTTGTCCGCTTCATTTTTCGATTTCGGCCTCTACCTGTTCCACAACCGCCGCGCGCCCTATTACTACCTGCCCAAGCTGGAAAGCTGGCAGGAGGCGCAATTGTGGAGCGACGTGATTTCATTCGCGGAAGATGAACTGCAGCTGCCGCGCGGCACGGTGCGCGTGACAGTGCTGATCGAAACGATCACCGCCGCGTTCCAGATGGACGAGATGCTGCACGCGTTGAAGGACCATATCGTCGGGTTGAACTGCGGTCGGTGGGATTATATCTTCAGCTACATCAAGAAATTCCGCAACCGCGACGGTTTTATCGTGCCCGACCGCGGCACGGTCACGATGACCGCGCATTTCCTGCGCAGCTATTCGCTGAACCTGATCAAGACCTGCCACCGCCGCGGCGCACATGCGATGGGCGGCATGGCGGCGCAGATCCCGATCAAGAATGACGAGGCCGCAAACAACGCCGCGCTGGAAAAAGTCCGCGCCGACAAAACGCGGGAAGCAACCGACGGGCATGACGGCACCTGGGTTGCGCATCCCGCGCTTGTGCCGGTGGCGAAAGAAATTTTCGACCGGTTGATGCCGCAACCGAACCAGCTGGACAAGCTGCGCGCCGATGTGAGCATCACCGCATCCGACCTGCTGGCCGTGCCAGAGGGCAAGATCACCGAGGAAGGCCTGCGCCGCAACATCAATATCGGCTTGCTGTATCTGAAGTCGTGGCTGGCGGGCAATGGCTGCGTGCCGATCCATAATTTGATGGAGGATGCGGCGACCGCCGAGATTTCACGCGCGCAATTGTGGCAATGGCGCAGGCACAAGGCGACACTGGCCGATGGCCGCGTGATCGATGATGCGCTGATGCATGCGATGCTGTTGGGCGAGGCCGCGAAGCTGGACGCCGACAAATACACCAGCGCCGCCGCCGGCATGTTCGCGGGCATGGTGATGGGAGACCGTCTCGACGATTTCCTGACCACCAAGGCCTATGACTGGGTGCTGGAGGACGAGCGCGCATAAATGGAAATCGACGTCACCCAATGGCTGAGTTTGGCGCTGCGCTGGTTCCACCTGATGCTGGGCATCATGTGGATCGGTGCGTCGTTTTACTTTGTCTGGCTTGACCTGTCGCTCCGCCCCGCGAAAGATAAAAAAGACCAGGATGCGGGCGTTTCCGGCGAAGTCTGGGCGGTGCATGGCGGCGGTTTTTACCACAAGAAAAAATATCTGGTTGCGCCCGAAGGCATGCCGGAGGATTTGCACTGGTTCAAATGGGAAGCCTACCTGACCTTCATCAGCGGTTTTTTCCTGCTCTGCCTGATGTATTACTGGCAGGCAGATTTGTACCTGATCGACAACGCCAAATACGCCTTCACGCCCGCGCAGGCAACCTTCACAGGATTGGCGTTCCTGCTGGGCGGCTGGCTGTTTTATGATGAATTGTGCAAAAGCGCGTTGGGTGAAAACGTCAAAGTGTTTTCGGTCATCTGGGCGGTTGCCCTTATCGCCGCCGCGTATTTCCTGACGCAGATCTTTACGGGCCGCGGCGCGTTTATCCATGTGGGTGCGATGATCGGCACGGCGATGACGGCGAATGTTTTCGCGGTCATCATCCCGAACCAGAAAAAGGTCGTCGCCGCGCTGCTGTCAGGCGGCAAGCCCGATGCGAAATACGGCAAGATCGCCAAACAGCGGTCGATGCACAACAATTACATGACGCTGCCTGTGTTGCTCATCATGATCAGCAACCATTATCCGGTTTTGTATGCGGGCGCGTATAACTGGGCAATCCTGGCCGCGCTCGGCCTGTCGTCATGGCCGTTCCGCCATTATTTCAACCTGAAGGACCGTGGCATCACCGATTACCGTTTCATGGCGGCGGGGGTTGCGGGTTTCGCGCTGACCATCTGCGCGGCATCGGGGCTGTTCGCCACGCCCAAACCTGTCCAGCATATCGACGCGGCATCACCCGCGGAAATCCGCCAGATCGTGCGCACGCATTGCAGCGGCTGCCACAGCGACACGCCGACACATGCCAGCGTGACCGAAGCGCCGAAGGGCGTCGCGTTTGATACGATGGAACAGATCAAGCAATACGCCCCGCGCATCATCGAGCAGGCGGTGAAGGCCGACACGATGCCGCTTGGCAATGAAACCGGCATGACGGATGCGGAGCGCGCGAAACTGGGCGCAGGCCTTGCGCCGCAAGAGGCTGAAGCCAAACACTAAATTGCGGCTATCGCAATTTTATCTTGACATTTTTCTGGAAATCTGGTAGCCTTGGGGAGAGTGAAAGGAGGCCGGAAAATGTCGGGAAGCCCCGCAAAAACAGCAAAAAACCCGAAAATAAAGGCCTTCTTCCTATTCCTCCTCGAATTCTTCCGGACCTTAACTGCCGCGATAGGTGCTGTAGCCGTAGGGCGAGACGAGCAGCGGCACGTGGTAATGGGTGTCCGCATCGCTGATGCCGAAATGGATCTGGATGATGTCAAAGAACGGGAATTTGGGCAGTTCCACGCCCATGCGGCGGAAATATTTCCCGGCCTCGAATTCGATCCGGTACGTGCCTGGCTTGAAATCCTTGTCGGCCAGAAGCGGCGCATCGATGCGGCCGTCATTGTTCGTCTTGGTCGCCAGCAGCAGTGTTTCCGCGCCGCCCGTGGCGATACGGAACAGCCGCAGCCGCATGCCCTTGGCCGGCGTGCCGTTTGCGGTATCGAGAATATGCGTGGTGAGTTTGCCCATGATCTTTTTCCTTCCGAGGGAAAGTACCCTCACCCTAACCCTCTCCCAGAGGGAGAGGGGATTCCTGATTTTTGCTTCGCAAAAAGAATCAAAATTTTAAAAAATCTTTGCCGCAGGCAAAGTCTCCAGTCCCCTCTCCTTTGGGAGAGGGTTAGGGTGAGGGTACTTCGTTCCCGAATTCCGTCAAGAGCCGTGCAGCACAGCTTTCCGGAAACTCCCGTTAACCGCTCCCTAACCCGTAACGCCTATCATGAAGCATTGGCGTGGCGAAGATGGGGAAATTATGGCTTTGTACCTGAACACAGCGGACAAAAAAATCACGGCGCACGGCAATACGCTGCGCGGTTCCGTGCCAATGAGCGTAAAGCTGGGGACCCCCCGCGCAAAAACCCCCGCAGCATGGGCGAAATATGGCGACAAAGAAAAAACCGCGTTCCAGAACTTCTAAAAAACCGGCCGTTGCAAAAAACGGCGGCGGCGGCGCCGGAAATGGCGAGCGTCCGCCCGCGCCCCCGCGCGATCCGCGCGACTACGTGGGCTATGGCGAACACCCGCCCCATGCCAACTGGCCGGGCGGCGCGCGCGTGGCGGTGCAATTCGTCCTGAATTACGAGGAAGGCGGCGAGAACTGCGTGCTGAATGGCGACGCGGCGTCGGAAACTTTCCTGTCCGAAATCATCAACGCAACCCGCATCGAAGGCCGGCATATCAGCATGGAGTCGCTGTATGAATACGGCAGCCGCGCGGGCGTGTGGCGTTTGCTGCGCCTTTTCAGAAAATACAAAATGCCCGTTACGGTTTTCGCGGTCGCGCTTGCGCTCGAAAAATATCCGGCGATGGCGAAGACATTTATCCGCGAAGGGCACGAGATTGCGTCGCACGGATACCGCTGGATCAATTACCAGGATATCGACATCAAGACGGAACGCGACCATATGAAACGCGCGGTGGAGATCATCGAGCGGCTGTCGGGGACGCGCCCGCTCGGCTGGTACACCGGTCGCACCAGCCCGAACACGCGACGGCTGGTGATGGAGGATGGCAGCTTTACTTACGACGCCGATGATTATAGCGACGACCTGCCGTTCTGGTACAAGGACGCCGATAAAAAGCAGCTGGTCGTGCCCTATACGCTCGATACCAACGATATGCGCTTTGCGGCGGCGCAGGGGTTCAATTCGGGCGACCAGTATTTCGCCTATCTGCGCGATGCCTTCGATGTGCTGTATGAAGAGGGCGAACATGCGCCGAAAATGCTGTCGATCGGGCTGCATTGCCGCATCGTCGGCCGCCCCGCCCGCATGGCGGCGCTGGAACGGTTTATCCAGCACGTCAAAAGCCACAACAAGGTCTGGATCGCGCGCCGCATCGATATCGCGCGCCACTGGATGGACAAACACCCGTTCAAGGATGCGCCCCGTGGATGACGATAAAACATTATCGCGCAAACCGGGCGATGTGACGCTGGATGAATTCCTGAAAATTTATGGCGGCATTTACGAGCATTCGCCGTGGATCGCGGAAGCCGCATTCCGTAGCGGCGCAGGCACCGTGCGCGCGATGCATGACATGATGAAGAAGACCGTCGCCGCCGGCACGGACGCGCAGAAAATGGCACTCATCAAGGCGCATCCCGACCTCGCCTGTGCGCCTGCCGAGGCCGCGACGCTGACAGCATCATCGGTATCGGAGCAAAAGGGCGCGGGCTTAAAGGAATGCACGCCCGAGGAATACGCCGAATTCCAGCAGCTCAACCGCGATTACAAGGCGAAGTTCGGCTTCCCCTTCATCGTCGCGGTCAAAGGGCTGCACCGCACCGATATCCTGCAGCTGTTCCGCCAGCGCATGAATAACGACCCCGCAACCGAATTCACAACCGCGCTCGCCCAGATCGACCGCATCGCCTATTTCCGGCTGATGGCGCTGCCTTAACCTCGTCCCCCTCTCCCGCGCTTGCGGGAGAGGGCCGGGGTGAGGGTGCGTGTCAGTGCGAAGCCATCCACAATTGTTCAAGACTCCCCCTCATCCCCCGCCTTCTCCCGCAAGCGCGGGAGAAGGGGCTTAAATCGCCCCTTATGACAACCGCCACACCCGAATCAATTGACGCTGCCACATGCATTTTCGGATAGTAGCGCTTCGATAAAACGCGCGAAGGAGCCGACCGATGCAAGCCCAGCCCGTCACCCCTATCCTCGACCCAAAAAAAATCCACGACACGGTGGTGATCCTCGATTTCGGGTCACAGGTGACGCAGCTGATCGCGCGGCGCATACGGGAGATCGGGGTGTATTCGGTGCTGCTGCCCTTCAACGCGCCGATGGAGAAAATCCGCGACGCGAACCCCAAGGCGATCATTCTTTCGGGCGGCCCTGCCAGCGTGACGGAGGCGAATTCCCCCCGCGCCCACGCAGAAATTTTCACGATGGGCATTCCCGTGTTTGGTATCTGCTATGGCCAGCAGACGATGTGCGAGCAGCTGGGCGGCAAGGTGACGCCGAGCCCCAAGCGCGAATTCGGCCGCGCGCATATTTCGGTCGAGGATAACACCTCGCCGCTTTTCGCCGGCATCTGGCAGCCCGGCACGATGCCGCAGGTCTGGATGAGCCATGGCGACAGCGTCTCCGCCATTCCCGATGGATTTAAAGTGATCGGCAAAAGCGACACCTGCCCCTATGCCGCCGTCGCCGATGAAAAGCGCAAATTCTACGGCGTGCAGTTCCACCCCGAGGTGGTGCATACGCCCGAAGGCAAGCAGATCATTTCCAACTTCATCCTCAACATCGCCCAGTGCAAGAACGACTGGACAATGGCGATGTTCAAGGACGAAGCGATCGAGGCGATCCGCAAGCAGGTGGGGAAAGAGCGCGTCATCTGCGGCGTATCGGGCGGCGTGGATTCGACGGTCGTCGCAGGGCTGCTGCATGCCGCGATCGGCGACCAGCTGACCTGCATCTTCGTCGATACCGGATTGATGCGCCAGAACGAGGGGCAGGAAGTGGTCGACCTGTTCCGCGACCATTTCAACATCCCGCTGGTACATGAACAGGCGGGCAAGCTGTTCCTCGACCGGCTCAAAGGCGTCTCCGACCCCGAACAGAAACGGAAAATCATCGGCAAGGCGTTTATTGATACGTTCGAGGACGCGAAGAAACGCGCAGGGGAAGCGCCGTTCCTCGCGCAGGGCACGCTGTATCCCGACGTCATCGAATCCGTGTCCTTCACCGGCGGGCCGAGCGTCACGATCAAGTCGCACCATAACGTGGGCGGCCTCCCCGAAGACATGAAGTTCAAGCTGGTCGAACCCTTGCGCGCGCTGTTCAAGGATGAGGTGCGCGCGCTCGGCCTCGAGCTCGGCATCCCCGAAAAATTCATCAAGCGCCACCCTTTCCCCGGCCCCGGCCTCGCCATCCGCATTCCGGGCGATATCACGGAAGAAAAACTCAGCATCCTGCGCAAGGCCGATGCGATATTTATCGAGGAATTGCACAGCAACAAATTATACGACGAAACCTGGCAGGCATTTGCCGTACTGCTGCCCGTGAAAACGGTCGGCGTGATGGGCGACGGCCGCACCTATGACAGCGTCCTCGCACTCCGCGCCGTCACCTCCGTCGACGGCATGACCGCCGACTACGCCCCCCTCCCCCACGAATTCCTCGGCCGCTGCGCCGTTCGCATCGTGAACGAGGTGAAAGGCATCAACCGCGTGGTCTATGACATCACAAGCAAGCCGCCGGGGACGATTGAGTGGGAGTGATTTAATACCTAGGAAAAACCATGACTCCAGACATTATCAGTAAACTTAGTGACGAAATTAAAAAAGGTATAAACAGCGAGGTTCAAGTCGTCTATTTATTAGCTGGAATTAGAAAGCTTCTAGAACGCGACAATCAAAAAGACACTTACAGTGTTTTAAATTTTCACTGTAATTGGGTCCTTCACTCGGAATTAAATAATGCAAATGCCCAAGAAATTCTTGAGGTATTCGAGAATTGGCATTTAGAGCTTCGTACCGGAACAAAAGAGGACGATTTGACGGACGAACAAAAATTGCAATTAGATAAGATTGCAAATATGAGGCTTTTTAAAGAAGAACTTTTTTGAATTTTTAAAAAGCCGAGGAATGCCGAATTTAAACATAAACAAAAAAGACTCGTGGGCACATTTTATTCATCTTTACACACAAGTTATTAAAGATATTTCTTTAGTGATAAAAACCGTTCCGGTTGTCAAACCTAAGCCAAAGAAAACCAGCGTTGTGCGGACATCTTACATCAAAAAAGTTACTGTGAATGTAGAAATCGCACCCGACACAAGTTCAGGATATTTGAATTTTAGGGTTCTTTGGACAACTAATGACAGTGAAGGGAAATCTGTTACTCATACCGTTTCTAACTCTTTTGCGATTTAGAAACCCAAGCAATCGTAGTTATTTAAAAACCTTTTATATTCACACTAACTTCATCCGCTCAATGTGACGCGCAGACGCGCTTCTGGATGCCCGCGCAAGGCGGGCATGACGGCGGTTTTTATTCATGGCTAATAACGTTAGAGGGATGGCGGTTTGAAACCGTTGGTGCGCTTTTTTGGCGCAACGGCTTCCGCAAACTTCTTTTTCATCTGCCCCAGCTTCGTATGTTCCCGCCGGAATTGCGGGGTTTCGGGGTCGATTTTGGGGCCGTTGGGGTCGTATTTGTCCCATAACCGGTTGCGGAATTTACTGTCGGGATCGTATTTCTTTTTCAACGAGAAGAATTCATCGCTACGCGGATAGGCCTGTTTGAACTGCGCGTCGGTGGCGTGCATCTGGTAGGGCAGGTAATAGGTGCCGCCGGATTCAATCGCGGCATCGACCAGTTCGCGCGTCCAGGTGCCGACCTTTTGGCGGGCTTCTTCGTTGTTCCATTGTTTGTAGTAGAGGACGAAGGCGAAGACATCGCCCTGTTGCGCCCATGCCATGACGCTGCCGGGGTCCTGTTCGGCGTGGCGGATGGAGACGTTGAGGGCGTTGACATCGTGCTTCTTCAATATCGCCGCCATTTTCGGCGCGAATTCGGCCAGTTTATCGGCGGGCACGAAATATTCCTGCAGCACGAAGGTGGTCATGGCGCGGGTGGAAGGCTCCAGCTCCTCCACATACCGGCTCGCCTCGTAATTTCGCGGCACGACTTCCGTGGCCTTGAACCGGATTTTGTCATCCACCACGGGGCGCAGCTTGTTCACGCCGGGCACTTGCGTCATCGCAAAAATCGACAGGTATTCTGCGAGATATACCTCTTTCTTCGGGCGCAGGCGGTCGGGGACGGTCGGGGGCTTGTCGGTCTTGGTATAGGTCACCGCCGTGATGGTGTCGTAATCCGGGGGGTAAAAATCGCCGTTGTGGAACACCACATCCGCATTGCCACGGATTTTTTTGTCAAAAAATTCGGCATAATCGGCACGCGGCATTTTGGCGATGCTGCGTTCCACATTCACGTTATCGGCAAGACCCAGCTTCGCCTCGACAATCACGCCCAACCCGCCATAGCCGCCGATCGCGCCATAAAACAATTCCTTGTTCACGGTCGGGCTCGCGGTTTTCAAATCGCCGTCGGCCGTCACGATCTTGATTTCCTTCACCGACCGGATGATGGGCCCCTGACCGATATACCGACCATGCGCGTTGACGCTGAGAGCGCCGCCGACGGTGAAGTTGCTGTAGCTTTGCATGATGCTGACCGACAAATCGTCGCCATCGATATGGCCGATCACCTTTTGCCAGTTCGCGCCGGTCTGCACGGTGATTTCTTTTTTACCCGCGTCATAGCCCGTGACGGCGTTCAGCCCCGTCATGTCGATGAACAGCGTGTCATCCGTCGCGATCTGCCCGCCCATCGAATACCGCCCGCCGCCCACCGAAATGGGGCCGGTATGGGATTTGATGATCTGCTGCAGTTCGGCCACGCTCGACGGTTTCGCGATTTCGCGCACATCGATCGGGTTCAGCTGGGTGACATCGTTGACGGTTTTTTTCTTCATGATGGCGGTGACAATATGGGAAATTGCTTCATATGTCAAGCGAGAGTGATTTACCCACGAATGAACACGAATAAACGCTAATGCCTGCGGCGCCGCCTTCGTGTTTATTCGCGTTCATTCGTGGGAAATTAAGTCTTGGCTTGGACTTTTTGCACCGCGTCATATATAAAGAAGTGCAACCGAAACCCCCGTCCCCCGTGAGGTTGCCATGGCAAAGAAATCCACCCCGAAAATCAAAACTGAAAAAATCCGCGCGAGTGTCGGTTTGACGTTTGACGACGTTTTGCTGCTGCCGGGCGCATCCGAAATCCAGCCGCTGGATGCCGATACCTCGACGCAAGTAACGCAGAATATTAAACTCAACATCCCCCTGCTCTCCGCCGCCATGGATACGGTGACGGAGGCGGAGGCCGCGATTGCGCTGGCACAGGCGGGTGGTATGGGGATTATCCATCGCAACATGGAACCCGATATGCAGGCGGAGCATGTGCGTCGCGTGAAGCGGTATGAATCGGGCATGGTGTTGAACCCCATCACCATCCACCCCGACGCGCCGCTGGCGGAAGCCCTCGACCTCATGAAACGCTTCCGCATTTCGGGCGTGCCGGTGACGAAGGCGAACGGAAAACTGGTGGGCATTTTGACCAACCGCGATGTGCGCTTCGCCGACAACCCGAAACAGCCGATCCGCGAATTGATGACGAGTGAAAACCTGATCAAGGTCGTGAACAGCGTTGATAAGTCCAAGGCGCGGAAATTGCTGCATGTCAACCGCATCGAAAAACTGCTGGTGGTGGATGACGACGACCGCTGCATCGGTTTGGTGACCGTGAAAGATATTGAAAAGGCGCAGTTGCATCCGACCGCCTGCAAGGACGATAACGGATCATTACGCGTGGGTGCGGCCATCGGCACGGGCGATGCGAATTTTGAACGCGCGCAGGCGTTGATCGACGCAGATATCGACCTGATCGTGGTGGATACCGCGCATGGCCATTCCAAAAACGTGATCGAGATGGTGAAAAAACTGCGCCGCCATAACAACCGCGTGCAATTGGTGGCGGGCAATATCGCAACCGCCGATGCGGCGAAGGCGTTGATCGATGCGGGCGTGGACAGCCTCAAGGTCGGCATCGGCCCCGGTTCCATCTGCACGACTCGCATCGTGGCGGGCGTGGGCGTGCCGCAGCTGACCGCGATCATGGATGTGGCGTCGGCAGCATCGAAACAGCGCATTCCTGTCATCGCCGATGGCGGCATCAAATCATCGGGCGATTTGGCGAAGGCGGTTGCCGCCGGTGCGGATTGCGTGATGATGGGCGGCATTTTCGCAGGGACGGATGAATCGCCGGGCGAGATCATCCTGTATCAAGGCCGCTCCTACAAAGAATATCGCGGCATGGGTTCGGTGGGTGCGATGGTGCGCGGATCGGCGGATCGTTATTCCCAAGGCTCGGTGAAAGAATCGCAGAAACTGGTGCCTGAGGGAATCGAGGGCCGCGTGCCCGCCAAAGGCCCGATTGCCAATGTGATCCACCAGATGGTCGGCGGCTTGCGCGCCGCGATGGGCTATACCGGCTGCAAGACGGTCGCGGAAATGAAGCAGAAAGCCACCTTCATCCGCATGACGGGCGCGGGTTACCGCGAAAGCCATGTGCATGACGTGACAATCACCAAGGAAGCGCCGAATTATCGGGCGGATTAAGGACTTAGCAAGTCCGGATTCATTTCTTGACTCGGGCAACCCCGCTATTATATAAAATCCCCATTGGGGAGTAGCCTCCACATCCTCCAGTTGGGCTGAAGCCAACATACTTGCATTTAGGAATGCATGGTTTCAGCAGCGGATCTTCCGCTTGGCAAGACCGATACATACGCGAAAGCCGTCCGGCTTGTTTTCGCGGGTGTATGGTCATGCGAAGCCGGGCGGAGAACCAAGATGGGCATATTCCAGACCACAATCCTTGCCTTCAGCATGTCGACCGATGCCTTTGCCGTTTCGGTTGGCAAGGGTGCGGCGTTGCGCAAGCCGCATATCTTCGAAGCCTTGCGCACCGGCGCGATTTTTGGCGCGATCGAAGGCATGACGCCCATCATCGGCTGGGGCATCGGCCTTGCCGCCAGCCAGCATATCGCGGCAGTCGACCACTGGATTGCATTCATTATCCTCGGCGCAATCGGCTTGAAAATGATTTACGAAGGCTTGCAGGCGGATGACGGCACCGAAAAACCCGCCAGCCACAGCATCGCGCGGCTGATGCTGACGGCGCTTGGCACTTCCATCGATTCAATGGCGGTCGGCGTTTCGCTCTCCATCCTCGGCACGCATATCGGCTGGACGGCGGTCGCGATCGGGCTCGCCACATTCACGATGGTCACGATCGGCGTGATGACGGGGCAGTATATCGGCAGCAAATACGGCAAAATCGCCGAAATGGCGGGCGGCGCGGCGCTGATCTTCCTCGGCACCAAGACGCTGTTCGAGCATCTGGGATATATTTAACAGCTGAAATCAAGATCCGCGGTTTTTACGACCGTCATGCCGGTGCCGGCGGCAACTTTGCCGATCGTCCAGAACGGCTGGTTCAGCTCCTTCAGCTTTGCCGCCAGCTTTTCCGGCTGCGCGGTCGCAAAGACGAAACCGATGCCCATGTTGAAGGTGCGGTAGAGGTCTGCGCCTTCAAGGCCGGAGCGTTTCACCAACTCGGCGTAAATCGGCGGGATATCGGCAAGCGCGGGCAGGTAATCCAGCACGTAATCGAATTTATCATTCATGCGCGGCACGTTTTCGAGGCCGCCACCCGTGATATGCGCCATCGCCTTGACCAGCGGCAGCACTTCCCGGACCACGTTCCAGTAAATGCGCGTGGGGGTGAGCGCCTGCAGCAGCAGTTCGCGTTCGGTTTCATTCACCAGTTTGCGCACCAGCGAATAGCCGTTGGAATGTACGCCCGATGACGGCAGTGCGATCAGGGTGTCGTCCACCGCAACATCACGGCCGTCTTTCAAATCTTTTTCCAGCACCTCGCCGACCGCAAAACCGGCAAGGTCGTATTCGCCCGCGCCATAGACTCCCGGCATTTCCGCCGTTTCGCCGCCGATGAGGGCGCATTGTGATTGTTTGCAGCCCTCGACCACGCCGTTGATGATTTCTTCGGCGGCATTCAGGTCCAGCTTGCCGGTCGCAAGGTAATCGAGGAAAAATAGCGGCGTCGCGCCCGTGCAGATGATGTCGTTCACGCACATGGCGACAAGGTCGATGCCGATGGTGTCGTGCTTGTTCAGGCTTTGCGCCACTTTCACCTTAGTGCCGCAGCCATCTGTGCCGGTCGCCAGCAATTTATCATCGGTGATTTTATACAGCGCCGCAAACCCGCCCACGCCCGATACGACCCTCTCCCCATAGGTGGACCGCACCTTTGACTTGATGCGTTCCACGAACGCGTCGCCGCGTTCGATATCGACGCCTGCGTCTTTATATGTCGTTTTTTGCGTTTGGGTCATTTTATCCTCTAGTGCCGGAAATGCCGGCGGCCGGTGAAGGTCATGGCGATATCGGAATCGTTGCAGGCGGCGATTACGTCCTTGTCCTTCACGCTGCCGCCCGGCTGTACGATGTATTTGATGCCGGCGGATGCCGCGATGCCGATATTGTCGGGGAACGGGAAGAACGCATCCGACACCAATACGGCTTCGGACAAATCCTTGTGCCCGTTTTCATGCGCTTTCTCGACCGCCTGTTTCATGCTGACAAGGCGGTTGGGGTTGCCCATGCCGGCGCCGACCATGCTGAAGCCCTTGTCATTTGCAATAAAAATGCCGATCGCGTTGCTCTTCAGGTGCTTGCAGGCCATGACGCCGAAACGCGCCAATTCGCCGCGTTCGGCATTGAAGGGGCGCGTGGTCATCGGCTTGAAATCCGCATCCGCGCCCTCGTCCTCCTGCTGCACGACCCAGCCGCCGGAGATGGAACGCACCATCATCGATTTTTCCGCGCCGGTATATGTCGCAAGCGCGATCAGGCGCAGGTTGGGTTTCGCCGCGAAAACTTTTTTTGCTTCGTCGGTATAGGACGGCGCGACGATGACCTCGACAAATTTGTTACCCAGCCATTGCGCAATGTCTTCACCGACCGGCTGGTTAAAGGCGAGAATGCCGCCGAAGCTGCTGATCGGATCGCCCGCCCATGCCGCTTCCAGTGCCGCGAGCGGCGTTTTCGCCAGCGCAAGCCCGCAGGGGCTGAGATGCTTGATGATCGATACGGCGGCGGGATAACCCGCAACACCCAAGGCCGAAATATCACCGCAGGAGCGCCACGCCGCATCGGCATCCAGCAGGTTGTTGTACGACAGCTCCTTGCCCTGTATCGGTTCCGCCCCCGCAAGACCGGCATTGAACGGATCGGCATGCACCCATGATTTCTGGTGCGGGTTTTCGCCGTAGCGCAGCGGGGTGCCTGATTTCACGGGGATGGACAGTGTGCGCTGTTCCTCTCCCCATTCAGCCTCCATGCGCGACGCGATCAGCGCGTCGTATTCGGCCGTGTGGCGGAACGCGGCGAGCGCCAGTCTCTGACGCGTTTCCGCGCGCAGCTTGCCGCCCGTTTCGTTCAGGTCGCGGATGACCATGCCGTATTGCGACGGGTCGGTGACCGTGCCGACTGAAGCATAGTTTTTCGCGGATGCGCGGATCATGGTCGGGCCGCCGACATCGATATTCTCGATGATCTCCGCCCAGTCCTGGCTTTTTTTCGCGGTCGTTTCGAACGGGTACAAATTGCAGACGACCAAATCGATCGCCTCGATCTTCAAATCTTTCGCCTGTTGCATATCGTCCGCATGATCGCGGCGGAACAACAGCGCGCTCGAAACCTGGAAGCTGAGCGTCTTCATGCGCCCGCCGAAGGCTTCGGGATTGCCGGTGACTTTTTCGACGGGGGTATAGGGGATGCCGAGGCTTTGCAAAAATTTTCCCGTGCCGCCAGATGAAATGATTTCCACCTTCAGCGCGTGGAGTTTTGCGGCCAGTTCTTCCAGCCCTGCCTTGTCGCTGACGCTCACCAGCGCCCGTTTGACGTTAACCAGCCCGTCGCTCATGGCTTTGCTCCCCTTTTAAAACGCGCAGCATGTTGTCGAAAATCAGCGCGCCGTCGCCCTTGGCTACGGCACGGTCATGAGTGTTGCGGTAAGTTTCGCTGAACATGAACGCTTCCGGATGGGGCATCAGCCCCAGCACCATGCCCGACGCATCGGTCAGCGCGGCAATGCGGCCGTATGAACCATTCACGTCTTCGGTATAGGTGAGCGGCACAAGGCCCTTGTCGATCAGCGCCTGATATTCCTTTTGCTCTTCGCCCTTTTTGAAGGCGATGCGGCCTTCGCCGTGGCGTATCGGCAGTTCGATCCGGGTTTTGTCCAACCCGTTTGTCCACTGGCAGACGCTCTGTGCATTAACGTCAAGCGCGACCCAGCGGTTGATAAACCCGCCCTGTTCGTTGGCGGCGAGTGCAAGGATACGCTCGGGCGCGTCGGGATAGGGCAGAAGGCCCAGTTTCACCAGCACCTGAAAGCCGTTACAGATACCGATGACGGGTTTTTTCGCCTCGACCATCTTGAAAAACTTATCGCCCAGTTTGTGACGGATTTTCAGCGCAAGGATCTGGCCGGAACCCAGTTCGTCGCCGAACGAAAACCCGCCGGGAATGGCAAGGCCGTCGGCGGATTTCAGCATTTCGGGTGACGCAATCAGGTCATTCACATGCAATGTTTTTGCCTGGCCGCCCGCATGTTCCAGCGCAAAAGCCGTTTCGCGTTCGCAATTGATGCCGTCGCCGCAGACTACGATGAAGAGAGGTTTGTTCGCCATCGTCAAAAACCCTTTCGCCATGCAGACACGATATCGGCAAGCGCGATATTCGCGCCATCGACCAGCAGTTTATCATCGCCCGTCACCTGCCCGATCAGTGTCGCATTCGGCAGAAATTTGTCGAATGCCGCGCGTTGATCCGGCGAGACGCTGACGACGATGCGCCCGGGCGCTTCGTTGAACAGCGCATCCATGCCCTTCACGGTCAATGCCGCGCCCAGCCTGCCGCCCGTCATGCATTCGGCGACGGACACCAGCAAACCGCCTTCGGACACGTCATGCGCCGATTTGATGCAGCTGGATTTCAACGCCGCGTTGAACTGGCGATACAGGGCGAGGTTTTTGGCAAGGTCGATGGCGGGGCCGTTATCATCCGGCACATCGAACCATGCCGCATATTCGGACGCTGCCAAACCGCTGCCCGCCGTACCCAGCAGGTAAATATGGTCGCCGGCATTGCGGAAGGAACTGCCGGCGGAAGATCCCATCTGCACCCTCGCCATTGCCGTCACCATCAATGTCGGCAGGCAGCTGATATTGATATCCTGCCCGCGGACGTCTTTGCCGCGGAAATCGTTTTTCATGCTGTCCTTACCGCTCACCAGCGGTGCGCCATAGGCCTTGCAGATGTCGTACAGCCCTTCGCAGGTGCGCACCAGCTGGCCGAGCTTATATGCGCCCTCCGGATTTTTGGCGGATACGACAGGGTCGGGCCAGCAGAAATTGTCAAGCAGGCAGAGCATATCGGGATCGCCGCCCGCCGTTACCACATTGCGCACGGCTTCATCGACCGCGAATTGCGCCATGCGGTAGGGATCGACCGGCGACATGCGCGGCGACATGCCACAACCGACCGCGACCGCGTTATCGGATGCGCCGCCATGGGGCTGCAACCAGATCACGCCCGCATCGGACGGGCCGTCGGATTTGCTGCCCGCGAACGGCTTCAGATGCGTTGCCGCCTGCACTTCATGGTCATAGGCGCGCACCCATTTTTCTTTCGACGTGATATTGGGCGATGCCAACAGCGTCAGCAGCGCGGTTTTGACATCGGGCGCAGGAATGCGTTTTGCCTTCAGTTCGGTCGTCGCCGACCAGTCGGGGCGCGGTTTCGGCGCTGTCCATTCCGCCTTCAGCTGCATTTGCGGCAGTGAATTATGCAGGAAATCGAGGCTGAGCGAGCCCGTGAGCGCGTCTTTATAATAGACATCAAGGCGGCCGCTGTCGTTGAACGCGCCGATATTGGTCGCCACGACACCGCGGCGGGCGGCGAGCTCGATAAACGCCTTCACCTTCGCGGGCGGCACAGCGACGGTCATGCGTTCCTGGCTTTCGCTAACCATCAATTCCCATGGGCTGAGCCCGGGATACTTGACGGGGCAGAGGCCGAGGTCAAGCGTCGCGCCGCCCGACATCTGCGCCATTTCGCCGACGCTGGACGACAACCCGCCCGCGCCGTTATCGGTAATGGCGGAAAACAGACCGAGGTCGCGCGCCTCCAGCAAAAAATCCGCCATGCGTTTTTGCGTCAGCGGGTCGCCGATCTGCACCGCCGTTGCGGGCGCGTTTTCGTCGAGCTCCAGCGAGCTGAAGGTCGCGCCGTGGATGCCATCCGCACCGATTGCGCCGCCGACCATCACGATACGGTCGCCGAGGTCGAGTTTTTTCTCCGCTGAATCGCGCCCATCGGGCAGCACCGGCGGCATGACGCCGACGGTGCCAACGAACACCAGCGGCTTGCCTGCGTAATCGCGGTCAAAGAAAAATGCGCCATTTACGGTGGGGATGCCGCTTTTGTTGCCTCCATCCTCGACGCCCTTATGCACGCCTTCCAGTATGCGCCGGGGCGGCTTGGGGCCGACGGGCATGAATTGTTCTTCGCCCTTTTCCGGCATATTGGGCGGCGCGAAGCAGAACACATCGGTATTAGCGATCGGGCGCGCGCCAAGGCCGCAGCCGAGGATATCGCGGTTGACGCCGAGGATGCCGGTGAGCGCGCCGCCGTAGGGATCAAGCGCGGAGGGGCTGTTATGCGTCTCCACCTTGATGCACAAGTCGACCTTTTCATCAAAGCGCACGATGCCGGCATTGTCGCTGAACACGGAAATAAGCCAGTCGATGCCGCGTTCCGCTTCAATTTCCTTGGTCGCGCGTTTGATATAAGTTTTATAAAGGCTATCGATGGTTTTTGCCTTGCCGTCTGCGCCGGTGAAAGCGATTTTCGCGCCGAAAATCTTATGCTTGCAATGCTCGCTCCAGGTCTGGGCAAAGACCTCCAGCTCCACATCCGTCGGCGATTGGGGCAGGCCTTTTTTCCTGCGCAGTGTCTGCACATCGGCATCGCGGTAATGATCGCGGATATGGTGCAGTTCCTGCATGGTCATCGCAAGGGTGCGGTCGCGGCTCAACTGTTCCAGTTCCTTGTCGTGCAGTTCCAGCGACACCTGCTCCACCTTCGGCGCATGGGTCAGCGTGGTTTTTGGCAGTTTCACATCCGTGAAGCGCGGCAGTTTCAGGAATTCGTCATACGGCCAGATGTCGATTTTCTGGATCAGTTCGTTCGCCAGCAATTCACCGCCGACTTTTTTCGCGCCCGCCGCATCCAGCGTGCCGAACATGAAATAAAGGCTGCCGCTGGCCACCACGGCCTGCAATCCGGTCAGCGCAAGCGCTTCTTCGGCGGAACGCGCGGGGTTGTCGGTGACGCCGGGGCGGTAGGTGACTTCGGCCACGAAGGCAGGGTTTTGCGGAAAGGTATAGGTCGCGCCATCCAGTTGCGCGAGGTACAGCACGGGATCGGCAAAAACCTTGGCGACACTCGATTCAAGGTCGTTCGCGGGCGATACGGGCGCGATTTTATAAACTTTTACTTCTTCCAGCGCCGCCAGCGGTACGCCAAAGTATTCGCGCGCCTGGCCTGCCCATTTTTCCAGGCGGCGATCCGGGATTTGCGAGGTGACCTCAACGCGAACGGCTGCGCCCATATTATGTGCCTTCTTCTTGCCAAGACAGACGATGCGGCGGTCGGTGCCGCGGATATTCTCGATCGACCAGCTGCCCGCGATCAGGTGGCGCAGGAATTCGGCGTAAATATCGTATTCCAGCTGCATGCCGCGCGCGCGGAACGCATCGAACTCCTCATTCTCGTCCCGCTCGAACGACCGTTGCAGGATGATCGGGCCGCCATCGACGGTTTCATCGACGAAATGAAGCGTCACGCCCGCAATTTTCACGCCCGCGTTGTAGGCTTGCAGGTAGCTATCCATGCCGGGGAATGCGGGCAGCAGCGAGGGATGTATATTGACGACGCGGTTCACGCCCAGTTTATCATCATAAAACTTATGCAGGAATGCGGGGCTGAGGATGCGCATGTAACCCGCAAGAAAAACCCATTCCACGCCATTCAGCGCAAGGGTGTCGAGGATCGCTTTTTCATGGTCTTCCTTCGATGCGCCTTTTTGTTTCGCGGCGACTTCGCACGGCGTGCCGAATTTTTTGGCGCGCTCGATGACGCCGGCATAGGGCTGGTCGGTTAGCACCAAAACTGCGTCGATGCCGGTCATTTCCTTGCAATGGCGCAGGATATTTTCGGCATTGGTGCCGTTGCCGGAGGCGAAGACGGCGGCGCGTATGGCGGGCTTATTTGCCAATATCTTTCCTCCAATGCGCGCCGTTGAACTTGATGCTGTCGATGGCGCGGTAGGCATGCGCGCGGGCATCGTCGATATTCGCGCCCAAGCCCGTCACGCCCAGCACGCGCCCGCCTTCATTCGTCCAGCTGCCGTCTTTTTTCCTGGCGCCCATGACGAAGAGCAGGTTGTCGTTGGACCCCTCAAGCAATGCCTCGGGCATATCTATCTTTTGCCCCAGCTTCATTGTGCCGGAAAATGTTTCGGGATAACCTTCGGACGCCATCACCACATGCACGGCGGCAGATGGACGGAGCGTGACCTTATCATCGCCCAGTTTTCCTTCCGCAGCCTTCAGGAACAGCGGTGCAATGTCGTTTTCGACCAGCGGCATCAGGATTTGCGTTTCGGGATCGCCCAGCCGGGTATTGAATTCGATCACGTTAACCTGTTCGCCGTCAATCATCAGCCCTGCGAACAGGATGCCGCGAAACGGCGTGCCGCGCTTTTTCATGCCGTCGACGACACGCCGGAAAATGCCGTCATTCACGAACTGCCGCGCGGCATCGGATGGCCAGCCCTTGGGCGCATAACCGCCCATGCCGCCGGTGTTCGGGCCTTCGTCATGGTCGCGCACGCGCTTGTAATCGCAGACGAAGCCGAGGGTCGTGAATGTATTGCCATCGCAGAGCGCGAAGGCCGACACTTCCTTGCCCGACAATTTCTGTTCCAGCAGGATGCGGCTGCTTTTGACCGTGCAGGCGGGATTGACCATGAAGTCGAACAGCGTTTGCACGGCTTCGGCGCGGTCATGCGTGACGACAACGCCCTTGCCGGCCGACAACCCGTCCGCCTTGATGACGATGCCAGCGCCTTCGATATCCCATTCCTTCAGCGCGGCGACTGCCGCGCCATGATCGTCGCAGACCTTGAACGGCGCGGTGGGTATGCCGCACTCCGACATGAACTGTTTGGCGAAAATTTTCGAGCTTTCGAGCTTTGCGCCGTCTTTGGTAGGCCCCATGACGGGAACGCCCGCAGACTCCAACGCGTCGGCAACGCCGGCCTCCAGCGGTTTTTCGGGGCCGATGACGACAAGGCCGATGCCGAGGTCTTTGACGGCGGCCATGACGGTTGCAACATCGGCCGGATTTCCCGCGATGCATTTCACTTTGTCGAGCGTTGCCATGCCGTCATTGCCGGGCATGGCGTGGATAGCCGCCACATTGGGCGACTGGGCAAGCTTCCAGGCCAGCGCATGTTCGCGCCCGCCGCCACCCAGCAGCAGAACCGTTTTTAGGCTCTCGCTCACGCAACCTCCTTCTTGGGGAGGATTTGTTTGACGACTTCATCGAGCGTCCAGGCATCGGCGAAAACCGGCTTGCCGTGGAACTGGTTCGACAGCGCGGAGGCGAGGCCCTTGTAGATCATCTCCACCCGCGTTTTGACGGCAGGGGCGAGCAAGGGGGGCGATACGCCGAGTTCATCGGTGCAGATTTTTTTCCAGTCCTTTTCGCCGCGCTCTTTCGCAATCTGCTTGCCCTGCTCCAGCCCTGCATACCATGCGGTGGGGCGATAGAAGCCGCGCAGGGCTTCCTTGGACAAATGCTGGCCGTCCTTGATCAGGCGCAGTTCATCGGGGCCGATGGAATCGACCAGCATGAAATCGCGTGCGCCAGTGTCGCCCTTGCCGCCAAAGCCGAATTCCAGTTTGCCATCCCACAATTCAACGCCGATTTCGGCGAAGCAGTCTTTCAACCGGATGGAAATGAGGCGCGCGAGCGCGCCGAGGCTACGGAATTCGTCATCCGACAATCCGGCGATGCGTTGCGCTTCGTCATAAGGCAAATAACGGTCGGAGGTTTCGAGTTTCGTGGAATATTCGACCACAGGCACGGCGAAGCTGTCGCCCGTTTTGGGCGGCGCGGAGAGGCCGAGCGATTTGCAGTAATTTGCATCGCCCGTGCGCTGCAGCAGCGAGCTGCCTTCCGGCACGCCGAAGCGGAAGATAACCTCGAGCGGCACTAGCGCGTTTTCGGGTTTTGTCTCATACGCCCTGTAATCCCAGACCAGCTTGCCATCGACAACGCTGCTGCCGGGTTCATGCACGGCGACGGGGGTGACGGAAAGGCAACGCGTGGGGGAGAGGAATTCGCGCTGCAGAGGGAGCTGTTTTGCATCGTGATCGACAAGGCCGAGCGAATGGTGCTTGAGCCCGGATTTGCGCAAGGCCTGAAGCTGTGGATCATTCGCCACCCCCTCCGGCGCTTTCCAGTCAAGCCAGGTGGCGGGGCTGCCGAGGTAATCGAAGAAGAACCAGCCCATGAAGGCAAGCGATGCCCCCTTGTCGTTCAGCAGGTCGGGCATCTGGCCCCAGTCGAAAATCGAATAGCGGTCGGAAAATTCGAAAATATAGGGCGCCTTGCCCTTTTCGCCCCGCACGTTTTTTACGGAACCTTCATAGATCATTGCAGGCAACGTCATGCTGCTCTCCCTTGTGCGCGTTTTGATGATGCGGAAAGGCGTAGCGCCGCATGCACGGCGTTGCGCGTATTATTGGCGCCGACCCACAGACCGCCCTTGTTGCTCCAGTCCAGCAACTGGACATAGGATTCAGGCTTCGCTACATCGGATTTGGCGACGACCGGCACATGCAGGCAGAAATCATCGGGATGGATGTCGTTATCGCCCATGACGAGGCGGACGTTGAAGGCATCCGTCGCTGCGGCCGCGCCGTGCGATACTTCCGCGCCTTTTTCCTTCGCTGCCGCGCGTGCTTTTTCGATATCCGCCAGAATGTCCGGCGTTTCGGTGCGCGTGATAAAATGGATTTTGGCGGGTGTCGACGCGGTTTTATATTGTTTAAGGAAAGCGACAATCGCATCGGGTTTTTGCGGACCTGCCGTCATCACCGGCACGCCGGGCGGCATTTGCGCGATGGAGGCGAAACTGTCGAGCCCGCCGAATTGCGACGGGACAGCGACGCCGAAGACGGGGATCTGCACCATGGCGGCGACAACGCCCGGCAAGGCGGCGGCAAGGCCCGCGCCCGCAATCACGGCGTCACCCTGCCATGTGTTCATTTTATGCTGCAGTTTTTCAAGGTCGCGATGGGCGGAGATGACTTCATATTCAGTGTCGAAATGCGGTTTCAGCGCATCGACCAATGGCAGGGATATGTTTTCATCCGACTTGCTGCCGAAGACTACAAAAACTTTCATTCTTTTCCCCTTTGTATAAAAAGTTATCCCGCCGCGCGCGCTTTCTTGCGCTCGCGTGCGTAATTTTCCGCTTCCGTCACCACTGTCGGGTATTTCTTGTTCACGCAGGCCATGCAGAGCTTGGTCGTGCCGATGGCCTGCCGCAGGTCTTCTTCGTCCAGATAGATGATTTTCTTCACGCCGATCATCTCGGCCATTTCCTCGATCGTTTTGTTGTGCGCGATCAGGTCCTTTGAATCGGGGAAATCGACGCCGTAGAAGCAGGGGTAACGGATCGGCGGGCAGGTGATGCCGAGCGTGATTTCCTTCGCGCCGTGTTTCTTCAGCAGCGAAATGATGCGAATGGAGGTTGTGCCGCGCACGATGCTATCATCGATCAGGAAAATGTTCTTGCCCGCGATCTCGCTGACGATGGGGCTGAGTTTCAGTTCCACCGCATGTTCGCGCTTGTCCTGGTTGCTGAGGATAAAACTGCGGGCGACGTAACGGTTTTTGATGAGCCCCTCGCGGTAGGGCAATTTCAGGGCGTCGGCCACGGAAATGGCGGCGGTACGGCTGGTATCCGGCACAGGCATCACGACATCGGGGGCGATTTCGCCCGCCTCTATCGCAGCGGTTGCCTTGAAGCCCAGCTGCACGCCGAGTTTCAGGCGCGCGCCATAAACGGTCTGGTGGTCAATCGCGCTTTCGGCGCCCGAAAAATAAACCCATTCGAACATGCAATGCGCGCGCTCCGGCTCTTTCTTCACAACCGCGCTCTGGAAGTTGCTGTCGATGTCGATGAAGAACACTTCGCCGGGTTCGATATCACGCAGATAGGTGTAGCCGAGATAGGTCATGGCGACGGTTTCGGACGCGATGCACCAGTGTTTCTCGCCGTCGATTTCCTTCAGCCCCAGCACCATCGGGCGGATGCCTTTGGGGTCGCGGAAACCGACCATGCCCTGCCCTGCGATCAGGCTCAGAACGGCGTAACCGCCGTTGACGGTTTCGAACATCTGCGCGGCGGCCTGCTTGATATTCTCAAACGTGAAGGTCTGCTCGGTCGGCAGCGGCTGGCCATTCATCAGGAAATGGCCGAAATAGTGAATCAAGGCTTCGAGATCGTTGCCGGTCAGTAGCTGGTGGCGGAATTTTTCCGAGAGCTCGGCCTTCAGCTGATAGTAATTGAGCGCGTTACCGTTATGGACCATGCCGAGACCGAAGGGGATGCCCTCCACCATCGGCTGGATGTCGCGCTTGCCATCGCTGCCCGCAGTTGCGTAACGCGTATGGCCTATCGCCATGAAGCCGTTCAGGTTTTCGATTTTCTTCTGGTCAAACACCTGTGCCACGAGGCCGAGGTCTTTTTCCATAGCGAACATTTTCGTGAAGGTGTCATAAGTGAGGATGCCCGCCGCATCCTGTCCCCGGTGCTGGAGCGCGAGCAGGCCGCGATAGGCCTCATATGCCGCAGCAGAGGACACTCCTCGACTCCCAGTTTGCTGAGGGCCGATGATGCCGATAATTCCACACATTTATTGATTCACCTGTTGTTCAGGGAGCAGGATTTGTGCCGCCACTATACGCATTTCCGGCAAAGCAATGCGAGTCATTTTTACAGCAAAAAAACGCAGTATTTACGGCAAAAACCGCGCTTTCGCCCTATGTTCGCGCGGACTTGGTTGATATGGTGGGGGAACGCTTTTTTCCAGATCTTTTAAAGGAATTTTCATGTCGCTCGCCAACGATCCCCGCGTCAGCTCGATCACCAACCGCGTCAAGAACCTGATCACCAAGCCCGAGGCGGAATGGGATGTCATCGCGGGCGAGAGCGCAACCATCCAGGGCCTGTATAAAAACTACGCCATGATACTGGCCGCCATTCCCGCCATCGTGGGTTTCCTTGCTTTCGAGATGGCCGCGCCGAAGGCCATCGGCCATGCGCTGCTGGCATTGATTGCCGGTTACATTCTGGCGTTGCTGGGGATTGCCGTGCTGGCCTTCGTCGTCGATTTCCTTGCGCCGAAATTCAAGGGCACATCAAACCAGATCAACGCCTTCAAGCTGGCGATTTATTCCGCAACGCCCGCATGGATCGCGGGCCTGTTCCTGATTATTCCCATCGTTGGCCCGGTGCTGGCGTTGGTAGGTGTGGTTTACTCGCTGTACCTGTTCTTTTTGGGCGTGCCGAAGCTGATGAAATGCCCCAAGGATCAAGCGGTCATCTTTACCATCGTCGCCCTTGTCGTAAACGTCGTAGTGCAGGTCTGCCTGCGCGCGCTCGTATAAGCTTTTTTCCGATTTAAATAAACCCTCCGCCCGAAAAGGCCGGAGGGTTTATTTTTTGCGGGATGCGGCGGCATCGGCAAGGCGTTGCGCCATGTCATTGTTCTGCAACAATGCGGCGAAGCCGTGGTCGCGGATATACGTATAGAGCGTCGCGATTTTCAGCTTGCGCCCGTCATTCGCGGCGGGCGTCCACATTTTAGCGGTCAGCGCCTCGGCGAAATCACGGTCAAGCAAAGCACGCTGCATCAGCGCGGGCAAACTGTGGCCGGTCAGCATATCAAAGGATTTACCATCCCGCGCCGCCATTGCCGCCAGCACATGCAGCGCCAGCTGCGCCAGTTCCGGTTTGTGGAAGGCCGCGATATTGGGTGTGCGCAGAGATGATTGCTTGTCGATGTTGGAGCCATAGGTGGCGGCAATCGGGCTGCCATGAATCTTGAACTGCGCATGCGCCCATTTATCGTAGGACAGGCGGATGCGGTCATGCAGGGTTTCAAGGTCGTCGTTTTCGAACTCTGCCAGTAATTGGGTTTTCTCGAATACTTCAATGGGACTATTCTTACGCTCAGCCTGATCCAATGGCCTTTCATTTAACATGTAATCAGAAATGACGTTCATCTGATGGAAAGTGCGACCCAGTTGGTCTTCATCGAACTGCGTGACTTTGCCGTCCTTGCTTTTCGGTTGCAATTCGGCGGAGGGGCGGTTTTTAAGAACCAAATAGAACGCGCGCACGGGCGCAACGCCGTCCTGTAGACCGCGTTCGAACAGCGACTCCATATGATCGAGCTCGCGCTGTTTACTCTTGTGCGCGTTGCCGCTGATCATGCCGCCATGCAAATCGCCGCCCCAGGTGGCGTAGGAATTGCGCCCTTCGTCGAGGTTGGGGTTAGATATGGCGATCTTGTTCTCGATATTCGCGAACAGCATGATCAACACCTGCCGCAGCCGCGCCTGAATATTTTCATACGCCAATGAATGGCTGTCGATAGCGGTCGATAGCACCTGCCCGCCGATTTCCTTGAAGCGCGACTTCAGCAGCGCAATCGCCTGTTCCAGTATCGCGGGCGCGGTGTCTTCCTTGCGCGTGCGCAGGATGCCGGCGATTTCGCGGCGGAGTTCGGCCTCGCGCACGTCATCCAACGCGCCGGGGTTCACGCCGCTGAAAATTTCGGCATAGACTTCGACCAATCGTTGCACGTTGCGGTATTCGAATTTGCCGCCGATGCCTTTATACGTTTCGCCTTCGGGCGATGTGCCGCCTTCGACCAGCGTTTGCGCGGCGCGCAGCGTTTCGTCGGAGCTGTTATCTGTGCCCATATAGACGCAAGTGAGCATATGCGACATGATGTTATCGACCACATCGCCCTGTGCCGCCATCACATCCTTGCGGAACGGCAGGTGAGGCATGGCGTTGAAGAACCCCTCCACGCCTAGCTCGTTCACTGCCAACTCGACCATGAAACGTATCTTCGCCGCGTTATACGCGGAATCCGCGCCGCCCGATAAAGCCTGCGCCACGCCGGAGATTTTGTTTTTGCGCAGGTAATCGAACAGCCAGAGCAGTTCGTTGCGCAGCTCTTCCTCCATCTCGTGCAAGGGGCCGGTTTCCCATGCGGCGGGGCCGTCCTGCGTGGCGGGCTTGTGCTGCTGGATGAAGTTGTGCGCGATAACGGCATGGGGCGCATGGCCTTTGTCAGTCGCCGCTGCAACCGTCACGATTTGGCTGGTATAGGCCACATCGGCGAAGCTGATGCGTTTGCCTTCCGAAATGATCTTGCCGCCTTGCGCCATGAGGCGGCTGCCGAATTGGGCGAAGGTTGAACCGGACGAGCCGAGACCGTCGGTATGCACCAGCACACCGCAATAACCGCTGGCCAGTTTGCAAAGCTCGCGGTGCTTGTCGATCTTGTTGGCGACGGGCGGCGAGGCGTTGGGGTTCAGGCAGACGGTGATGTCGAATTTCCGCGATTTCTGCGCCAGCGGATTGTCGTGCGCGTAATCGGCGTTATCCACGGCGCCGTCATAGCGCGAACCCACCCAATACATTTCGCAGATGATATGCCACAGGTTGATCGCTTCGCCCGCTGAACCTGCCTGAATGACGGGGCTGCCGAAGGGGATCACGCGATCCGCCACCACCGTGCCATCGGGATAGGCCATGCCGGGCAAGTCGATCAGGATTGTGCCGTCCCTGCCCTTGCCGTGTTTGTTTTCATACGCATCGGCGGCGGCATCGCTCCATTCTTCGAAATGGCGTTTTTCGTAGCCGCGTTCGTAATTGAAAAGGTAGGTTTTTGCCGATATCGCCACCACTTCGCCGCCCGCCAGAAAGGCCTGCGCATCGAATTGCTGGTTCACGCGGTTGAACAGCGGGCTTTTGCGGCGGTCATCCTGTGCGGCCAGGCCTTTGTCCGCGAAATACCACGGATGGCCGACGGAAACGATCAGGTTCGCATCGCGGCTGGCGGCATAATCGGCGATCACCTGCAGCAGCTCGCGCGTGCGCACATTATCGGAGTAGTAAAAATCGTCGCCGCGTTCATAGCCGGAGAGCCCCAATTCCTCAAGCGCCAGGATATCGGCGCGGTCGGCAACGGCGCGGTCAATCGCCGTCATTATATTGGCAAGGTTGCGCGGCCAATCGCCGCCCGTCTGGTTGGTGCTGGCCGAAGCGATTTTGAGGGTGATGTTTTTGGCGGTCATACCTCTTTATATATCATTGCCGCAGGCAAAAAACCCGCGCTTCTGGCTGCAATTTTCTTGAGCATAATCAATAAATTAGCCTGTGGGTAAGGTAATACTATAACATTTTTATGACAAAATCAGATGGCTTATGTTACATTCCTCGCCATAACTGATTCATCCCTCTATCCGGGCGCAAATGACGATGAATGGACAAAAGCCTATCCTGCTGATCGGCAACAGCGTTTCGAAAGAAACCGCCGATGCGCTGCGCAGCGACGGCCGCTTTGACATTATTACCGCCAGCATGGGCAAATTCGACAGCGACGAACCCTTTGTCGAGCTGATGCGCGGGCAGGAACCGGATTACGAGAAAAACCTCGCCAAGCTTCAGGGCGCAAAAGTCTATGTCGTGCAATCGACCGGCGGCCCCGTGAGCGACAACGCGCAGCACCTGATGCTGATGGCGAATACGCTGAAGGAATATGGCGCGGCGGAAGTGACCGCCATCGTGCCCTTCGCGGCCTTCATGCGGCAGGACCGCAAATTCAAGAACCGTTTCACCTCGCTTGCCGCCGGCCTGTTTGCAAAACAGCTGAAGGCATCCGGCATCGACAAGATCATCACGCTGACCCCGCATTCCAAGGCGGCAATGCAGCTTTACACGAATGTCTTTGGCGACAATTTCCAGGCCGTGCCCACGACCGCCATGATCGGCGCGGATATCAAGAACCGCTTCGACGTGGCTCCCGATGAACTGTCTATTGGCGCGCCCGACGGCGCGGACAAGCCGGGCGATGAAGGCCAGTTGCGCGCGCGCGAACTGGTCAAGGAAGTCTTCGGCACGTTCAGCGATGACCTGATGTTCCGCGCATCGAAAATGCATACCGGCGTCAACGACACCAAAATCACCAGCTTTGACGGCGATGTGGCCGGCAAGGACGTGGTGATCGTCGATGACATGATCGACGGCGGGTCGACGATGGTGAACGCTGCCGCCCTGCTGAAGGCCCATGGCGCGCGCACCGTGACCGCCTATGCGACGCATGCCATTTTGTCGGGCAACGCGCTCGACCGTTTGCTGACCTCGAAACCCGACGGCATGACTTGCGCGATTGATAAACTGGTCATCACCGACACCATTCCCGGCGTGCGTGAAAAACTGGACGCGCTATTGGCAAAACAGCCGAACTTGGCGGGCCGCGTGGAAATACTGTCGGTCGCGCCGTTGATCCTTGAAAAAGTCTCCGAGCTGGAGGCTAAACGCGCCCCGCAGCAGCCCCGCCCGCGCAGCGGCACCCCCTTCGCACCCTGAATCACGATGTGGCGTAAAATCAGCCTTATTATGCTGATCGTGGTATTGGGGATCAGCATTATCCTTGGCGGATCGCTGGCCATCATGCGCATGATGCCGCCCGATACAGGCGCAATCGGCATTAAAAATGGCGACCTGGTTTTCCAGACCATACTCGGCACGCAGGGCTTCGCGATCATCGCGGCATCATCCAGTCCCTATACGCATATGGGTTTCATCAAAACCGATGGCAACGAACCCGTGGTGGTCGAGGCCGTTGGGCCGGTGAAGGAAACGCCGCTGGTGCAATGGGTGGCGCACGGCCTTGGTCAGCGCATCACGATCATGCGGCTGAAAAACCCTGCGGCGGGCACGTTCCAGAAAGTGGCAGCGGCCGCGAAGAAAAACTACGGCAAGCCGTATGATTTTTACTTCCTGCCCGACAAAAAATCGTTCTATTGCAGCGAACTGGTGCGCGAGGCGTATCTGGGGGCCGGAGTCGAACTTGGCAAATTGCAAAAAGTCGGGGAACTGACAAAATCATCAGCCATGGACACGATCATCGAGCAACGCTGGCAGCATTACCCGCCCTGCGCGGCCAGGCCCGGCATTACGCTTGAAAAATGCCGCAAGATCATCATGGAGCAGCAATTGGTTACCCCCGCATCCATTGCCCGCGATCCGCAGCTGGAGACTGTTTTCAGCAATTATCCGCTGGATAGCCGCTGATTCCGGGTGTAAAACAGCTCTGTCATGACAACCACACAAAAACAGCCCTCCAAATACTCCTTCGGCGTCCTGAAAATCAGGAACTTCCGCGCACTGTTGTTCACGCGCATGTTCATTATGATGGCGTTGCAGGCGCAGTCGGTCATCGTGGGCTGGCAGATATATTCGATCACCAAAGACCCCTTCATGCTGGGCCTGACCGGTCTGGCGGAGGCGATCCCCGCCATCACTTGCGCGCTGTTTGCAGGACATGTCGTGGATGTGGGCAAGCCGCACCTGATTTACCGCTCCGCGATTTTCGCGCTGGCCGCCAATACGCTGGTGCTGTTCACCTTTGCAGGCGGGCATGTGGCGATGGACCAGAGCTGGTTGATATACTTGATCTACGGCTCGATCTTTTTCTCCGGCCTCGCGCGTGCCTTTGTCGTGCCGTCGTCCTTTACCATACTGTCGCTGGTGGTGAAGCGCGAGGAAATGCCGTCAGCCGCCGCATGGATGGGCACGGGCTTTCAGGCGGCGTCCATCCTGTCGCCTGCCTTGGCCGGATTGATCTATGGCGGTTATGGGCCGACGGTTGCCTGGGCGATGCCCGCGATGCTGATGACGATGGCATTTATCATGGTGCATGGCATCAAGGTCACGTCGCATCCGCGCGGCGAAATCCGCGAAAGTGCGGTGAAAAGCATCAAAGCCGGATGGAAATTCATTTGGGAGAAAAAGATCCTGCTGAACATGATGGCGCTCGACATGTTCGCCGTGCTGTTCGGCGGCGCGGTCGCCATGCTGCCGGCGATTGCCGAAGATATTTTGCATGTCGGATCAACAGGCCTTGGCTTGTTGCGCGCGGCACCGGCTGTTGGCGCGGTTTTCACGACGCTTTATCTTGCCATCCTGCCGATGCGGCATGTATCTACAGCACGCCTGCTGTTCGTGGTGGGTGCGTTTGGCGTCTGCATGATCGGCTTCGGTCTCAGCACGTCGTTCTGGCTGTCGATGGTGTTGCTTGCGGCATCCGGCGTATTCGACAGCGTCAGCATGACGATCCGCGCAACGCTGATGCAGCTGCTGACGCCCGATCATATGCGCGGGCGCGTATCGTCGATCAGTTCGATGTTCATTATCTCGTCGAATGAAATCGGCGCATTCGAATCAGGAACGACGGCGCGGCTGCTCGGCCTTGTCCCCTCGATCGTATTCGGCGGCGTTTGCACGCTTGGCATCGTTGCATTTATTACCGTGATGTCGCAGCAGATGCGTAAAACCGTGGTCGACGTAAAAAACACGTAATAATGTTTCTTATGCTGCGCTGCAAAATGACATAAGATTTCACATCCTGCATTGCCATGCTAGACTGTTTCCATTAAACAGGCTGACGCTTTACTGCAATTGATCAGGACGCTTATGGACCGCGATACGCTTTCCATCGAGACCGGAACACCTGATACCCTCGGCGCCACTTACGACGGCCGCGGCGTCAATTTCGCGCTCTATTCCAAATATGCGGCGCGGGTCGAACTGTGCCTGTTCAGCGATGACGGCAAGACCGAATTGCAGCGCATCACACTGCCCGAAAAAACCGGCGATGTCTGGCACGGTTATGTGCCGGGGTTGAAGGCCGGGCAGGTTTACGGCTACCGCGTCGATGGCCCGTATGAACCCCATAACGGCCACAGATTTAACCCCGAAAAGCTGGTGCTGGACACCTACGCCAAGGAAATCATCGGCACAGTGCAAACCAATGCCGAAGAGCTGATCAATCCCGCCAAGGACAGCGCCGCATTTGTGGCGAAGGCGCGCGTGACCGCACCGCTGACAACCCCCGTCGCCCCAGCCCCGAAAACGGCGTGGGAAAACACTGTGCTGTATGAACTGCACCCCAAGGGTTTCACGGCGGCGAACGACAAAATTCCCGCCCACCTGCGCGGTACCTATGCCGGCCTTGCAAGCAAAGAGTCGATTGATTACATCAAGGAACTGGGTGTCACGGCGGTCGAGCTGCTGCCCGTCCATGCCAAGGTCAATGACGCATTCTTGCTGAAGGCCGGCCTGAAAAATTACTGGGGCTACAACACCCTGTCCTTTTTCGCGCCCGAACCGGAATATGCGGCGGACAAGAATAACGCGCGGCAGGAATTCCGTGACATGGTCGATGCCTTCCACAAATCGGGCATCGAGGTCATTCTGGACGTCGTTTACAACCATGCAGGCGAAAGCCACGAGGCAGGCCCGACCTTGTCCTTGCGCGGCGTCGATAACGCCAGCTATTACCGCCTCGACGCGCATGACAAAAGCAAATACGTGAACGATACCGGCACGGGCAACACGCTCGATTTCGAAAATCCCGCCGTGCGCCGCATGGTGCTGGACAGCCTGCGGCATTGGGTTGAGGAATACGGCGTCGATGGTTTCCGTTTCGACCTTGCCCCCGTGCTGGGCCGCAACCGCGACGGTTATGACGCGCGCGCCGCGTTCTTCAAGGAATTGGAAGCAGACCCCGTCCTGTCAAAGGTGAAGCTGATCGCGGAGCCGTGGGATCCGGGTCCCGGCGGTTACCAGTTGGGCAACTTCCCGAAGAAATGGCATGAATGGAACGACCGTTTCCGCGACGATATCCGCAAATTCTGGCGCGGCACGACCGATGCGCTGCGCTGGCTGGCGACGCGTATCGCGGGATCGTCCCCCGAATTCGACAATAACGGTCGCGGCCCGCAGGCGAGCATCAATTTCGTCGCCATCCATGACGGCTTCACGCTGCATGACGTGGTGAGCCACAGCTATAAAAAGAACCTCGCCAACGGCGAAAACAACCAGGACGGCGCGAACGAGAATTACAGCGCCAATCACGGCATCGAGGGCGACACCCACGACCCGAAAATCATCGCGATACGTGAACAGCAAAAACGCAACATGCTGACAACGCTGTTCCTGTCACAGGGTACGCCCATGCTGCTGGCCGGTGACGAGCACGGCAACACCCAGCGCGGCAACAACAACGCCTATGCGCAGGATAACGCCATCGGCTGGCTGGACTGGAAAGACATCACGGCAGAAGGCAAAAAACTGACCGAATTCGTTAAGAAGCTGACCAAGTTCCGCCGCGACCATCAAGTGTTGCGCGGCACCGCCTTCCTGCACGGCCAGAAGACAGACGCGCATGACGTGCCGGATATCAGCTGGATCAACCCGAACGGCAAGCCCCAGAACGACAGCGACTGGGCGAAGAAGGAAGACAAGAGCATCGGCGTGATTTTTAACGAAAAGGCTGCGCTTGGCAAAAAAGACGGCGAACGCCTGCTGACCATTTTCAACAGCCATTCAGGCGACGTCAATTTCACCCTGCCCGAAATAAAGGGCGGCAAAGGCTGGACGCGCGTATTGGACACCTACGATCCCGAAATGCCCGCGCAGACGGGCGTTCATGCCGATAAATCCGTTTACACTGTGCCCGCGCGGTCGGTGATTGTTTTTAAACAGGGGGCTTGAATGTTCCGCGACCGTTTCCTGAAACGCATCATCATGTTCGTGTTCTTTGCGGCGCTGGTCTTCCCCGCGATGCTGAAACAGCTGGGCACGATCAACCCGATGAACCCGATGATGGGCACGGCATCGCAACATGCGCCGCAGCTGAGCGAAAAACGCAAAATGCACATGCTGCATGGCGACCAGTCTGGCGGCGGGCATATGCACGGCACGGGCGCGCCCTGCAAATCTGAATTCCCCGCCGACTGGAACGAAGACAGGATCGTCACGACCGTCACGCAAATGGCCGCCAACGACAACCTCGGCTGGCAGCAGCAGAAAAACGGCAATTACGTGGCGGAGGCGAACGAGGGGCAGGTGCGCGTGCGCGTTGTGCTGAACGGTGACCGCACGCAGATCATCACGGCCTATCCCGTCAACATGCCGCTGAACCCGTGCAACCGCGGCGCGGCGAACGACAACAATCCGTGATTATTTGTATTTGTGGGTTTCGCCGTTGAAATCGGTGACGTCATAGCCGTCTTCGGTTTCGGCGAGCCACTGGCGTGACACCGGAACCTTGCCGAAGCCGCCCGGAATATCCAGCATGTAATGCGGCTGCGCGATGCCGGACATTTTACCCTGCAACTGCGCCGTTAATTCCTGCCCTTCCTTGATCGTCAGGCGGAAATGGCCGGTGCCCGGGGCAAGATCGGGGTGGTGCAGGTAATAGGGTTTTACCTTCATCGCCGTAAAGGCGCGGAACAATTGCTCCAGCACCGCCGCATCGTTGTTTACGCCCTTTAACAATGTGGATTGAGACAGCAGCGGAATGCCGGCCTTCACGAATTTCTGCGCAACCGCCTTCACCTTGTCCGTCAATTCGCGCGGATGATTGGCGTGGAACACGACATATACGGCCTTGTCACTTTGCAGCGCACCCACCACTTCATCGGTCACGCGCGCGGGATCAGCCACCGGCACGCGCGTGTGGAAGCGGATGACCTGCACATGCGGTATCTCGTTCAGCGCGTCCATGATCTCGCGCAGGCGGCGCGGCGACAGCACGAAGGGATCGCCGCCGGTCAGGATGACTTCCCAGATTGCGGGCGTGTTGCGGATATAGGCGAGCGCCTTTTGCAATTCTTCGCGGTTCAGCATCTCGCTGCCCGGGCCTACTTTTTCGCGGCGGAAGCAGAAACGGCAATAGACGGCGCAGACATGCACGGCCTTCAGCAGCACACGGTCGGGGTAGCGGTGGACGATGCCCTTCACGGGCGAATGCGCGTCATCGCCGATCGGGTCTTCCAGCTCATCTGGTGTGGTTTTCAGCTCCTCGGCGGTCGGCAGGTATTGTTTCGCAATAGGATCGGCGGCGTCATTCGCGTCAATCAGCTCCATCACGTCATCCGTCACGGCGACGGCATAGCGCTCCATGACCTCGGCCAGTGCGGGGTCGTCGCTCAGGGGGATGGATTTTGGTTTCGTCTGCATTTAACTTTCTCTGTCAGGCCGTTTTATGTACACTAAAACGGCTGAAACCTCAAACCAAACCCCCTTCCCTTTGATTATGAATACAATTCTCGTCACGCCAGTGCTTGCCTGTATGCCCAGTTACCTCGACGCCCTCCGCGAGGGGCATCGCCTTGGCGCCGCCACCGTGAAGACGCCGGAGGATATCGCGGAGATTGAAAACGATCCGCAAGCGTTCCTCGACGATCTGCTCGGCCCCAAGCCTGCCACGCGCATTAACGAACTGGGCAAGGAAGTCGAGCGCGTGCCGCAAAGCATGGTCTGGCTGGTCGAAAACGGCGTTTTCATCGGCGATGCGGGCATCCGGCATAAACTGACGCCTGAACTGGAAATATCCGGCGGGCATATCGGCTATGGCGTGCGCCCGTCGTTTCAGGGCAAGGGTTATGCGACCGACCTGCTGCGCCATTGCCTGATTTGGGTGCACGATAACCTTGCCATACCCCAAGTCATGCTGACCTGCCGGACAGATAACGAAGCTTCGGCGCGCGTGATTGAAAAGAATGGCGGCAGCTTAATAGACATCACGCCGCACCCCTATGCCGCTGGAATGACACAGAAAAGATACTGGGTTGCTGTTCCGGTCAAATGATTTCTTTACATAATTCACTTGCTTTGATATAAACGCATGCCATGTTATTGAGGGCAGAGGGAAAAATGACCGCAACCACCATAAAAAAGAAAAAGAACACCAAGGAGCAAGAATCTCCGACGGTGGGTATCGTAAGCCTTGGCTGCCCGAAGGCGCTGGTGGATACGGAGCGGATTCTGACGCAGCTGCGCTCCGAAGGCTACCAGCTCTCCCCGAATTACGAAGACGCGAATGTGGTGATCGTGAACACCTGCGGCTTCCTCGACAGCGCGAAGGAAGAATCCCTCGAAGCGATCGGCGAAGCGATGGCGGCAAACGGCAAAGTAATTGTCACCGGCTGCATGGGCGCGGAGCCCGAGCAGATCATGAAAAAATATCCCAAAGTCCTCGCCGTGACCGGCCCGCAGCAGTACGAAGCCGTCGTGAACGAAGTGCACAAGGTGGCGCCTGCGCCGCACGATCCCTTTGTCGACCTCGTCCCCGCCCCCGGCGAAGCGCGCAAGACATCGCGTTTGTCCGAAGTCGAACAATCTGTCGGCGTGAAGCTGACGCCGCGCCATTACGCGTATTTGAAAATTTCCGAAGGCTGCAATAACGGCTGCACCTTCTGCATCATCCCGAAGCTGCGCGGCGATCTCGTCTCGCGCCCGATCATTCAGGTGCTGGCGGAAGCCGAGCGCCTTGTGAAGGCCGGCACGAAGGAAATCCTCGTCATTTCGCAGGACACGTCGGCCTATGGCATCGACAGCAAATACCAGGCTTTTCCCTATAAAAACCGCGTGATCCGCACCAAGTTTATCGAGCTGTGCAAAGAACTGTCGGAAATCGGCGCATGGACGCGCCTTCACTACGTGTACCCCTACCCGCATGTCGATGAAGTATTCCCGCTGATGCAGGAAGGCAAACTGCTGCCCTATATCGACATCCCGTTCCAGCACGCATCGCCTGCGGTGCTGAAAAACATGCGCCGTCCCGCGCATCAGGAAAAGACGCTCGACCGCATTCATGGCTGGCGCAAGGCCGCGCCTGACCTCACCATCCGCTCCACCTTCGTCGTCGGCTTCCCCGGCGAGACGGAAGAGGATTTCCAGTTCCTGCTGGACTGGATGCAGGAAGCGCAGCTGGACCGCGTCGGCTGCTTCAAATACGAACAAGTGACGGGCGCTGAATCGAACAAGATCCAGCCGCATGTGCCCGAAGAAGTGAAGGAAGAACGCTGGCATCGTTTCATGGCGCTGCAGCAGGGCATTTCCGCCGCGAAACTGCAAAAGAAAATCGGCAAGGAAATGCTCGTGCTGATTGATTCGGCCGGCAAGCAGGGCGGCCTTGGCCGTTCATCGGCGGATGCGCCCGAAATCGACGGTCATGTGAAAGTCACCGGCAAGAACCTGAAGCCCGGCGATATCGTGAAGGTGAAAATCACCGCCGCCGACGAATACGACCTCGAAGGCAAGGTCGTCGCGTAAATTTCAAAGGCCGGAAGGTTTGCGCAGTTTCGCCTTTTGCAGCGCGCCTGAAAACACATCCGCTTCATCGAGCTTGCCGCCGCGTTTTTTGTGTTCGGCGAAGGCCTTGCGCAGGCCGGACGTATCGTCCAGCGACGCGAAACTGTCACGCTGCATTGCCTCCACATCGCCCGCGCTTGATTTGCGCAGCAGCGTCACGCGTTCCTTGCGCGGAAAATTGAAAATTTCCTGCATCACGCGGTCCTGCAACGGATAGCTGAACGACACTTCATCGGGGCCGAAATCGATAAATTTCTGGATATAGTTTGCGATGTCGCTGCGCGAATGCTCGCGCGCCATCTGCACGACGGTCTTTCCTTCACTGTTAATAGCCGCCGCCTGCGCGCCGCGCTCCAACAGCAAAATGACTACATTCATTTGCCCCATGACGGCAGCCACCATCAGCGGCGTGTATTTGCCGTCCTGCACGGGCTGGTTCACATTCGCGCCATTATCGAGCAGCCCTGCAGCCGCTTCGGCTTTTCCCTCGTTCGCTGCCCAGACAAGCGCTGTATCGCGGTTATACGAGGCATTTACATCGACCCCCTGCGACAACTGCTGCTGCATGAGGGGAATATTTCCCGCCTTGGCACCTTCAATAAGTGTTTTGATGCTGTCGCTCATTTGCGGCCCGGTGTCGGCAAGGTTTTGCGGGGTTTCGTCATGACATCGCCGAAAACATCTTCTTCGGACAACTTGCCGCCGCGTTTCACATGTTCGTCAAAGGCGCGTCGCAGGCCGGATTTGTCGCCGAGGACAAGGAAACTCTCGCGCTGCACAGCCTCCACATCGCCGCTTTCGGATTTGCGGATGAAGGTGAAACGCTCGCGCCGCTTGAAGCTGTAAACTTCCTGCACGACGCGGTCGCTGACGGTGTCAAAATAGGAAACTTCATCCGGCGTGTTTTTCAATACAGCAACGATGTCGGCGCGGTTATTGTCCCGTGCCTTCTCGATAGCGGTCTTGCCGTCGGTATATTTGCGCTGCGGGTTTGCACCCCGGTCGATCAGCAGTTGCACAATTGACAGGTTGCCTTTGCTGGCGGCGCTCATCAGAGGCGTCCATTTATCGGGCCCGCGCGGATCGACATCAGACCCGTTGTCCAGAAGCCAGCGCGCGGCCTCCAGATGGCCTTCATTCGCCGCCCAAACCAGTGCGCTGTGTTCGACATCGGAATTGATGCGCGCACCCGCCGCGACCAACTGCGCCATGCGCTGCACATCGCCAAGTTTTGCCGCATCCGCCAATTGGTTGTCCTGCGCCTGCGTCATGCCGCACCCTTGGGCTTGGGCAGAAAGGGCTTGGAAAGGGAGTTGAAGAACACCTCTTCCTCGCTGCGCTTGCCGCCGTATTTGCGGTATTCGGCAAACGCGCGGCGCAGGGTGGATTTATCCGAAATTTCGTTGAAACTCTGGCGCGTTACCGCCTCGACCGCACCGTTCTGACCTTTGCGGATAAAGGTCACGCGTTCTTTGTGGGCGAAGTTGAAAATTTCCTGCAGCGTGCGGTCGGCGACCTTGCGCGAGAAGATTATCTCTTCAGGATTGCGGTCGAACCAGGCGACAACACTTTTTTTCTCGCGGTTGGCAGCGTAGCCGCGCGCCGTCATGTTATCATTGTTGCGCGCATTCACATCCGCGCCAAGGCGCAGCAACAGCTTGACGCATTCCAGCCTGCCCTGCTCCGCCGCCGCCATCAGGGGCGTGGAATTTTTGGAATTGCGGCCGTTCAAATCCGCGCCGTTGTCGACTAGCCATTCTATGGTTACAGCATGGCCGCCATGCGCGGCATAAAACAACGGACCCGCGCGCCCCTGCTGGTTGATTTCAGCGCCTTCA
Source organism: Alphaproteobacteria bacterium (assembly GCA_965279315.1). GTDB lineage: Bacteria > Pseudomonadota > Alphaproteobacteria > Micavibrionales > UBA2020 > JAPWJZ01. The sequence goes on from OZ257145.1 coordinate 337,988, forward strand.
GCCACCAATTGCCGGACAGCGGGCAGGTCGCCAACCTTGCAGGCCTCCACCAGTTTTTCATTCTGCTGGGCGGTTGCCATTTACGCTCCCCTGCCGCTCAACCCGGGTAGCGCGCGCACCTTGGCCAGCACTTCGGGGAAGATATCGCTTTCCGGACGCTTGCCGCCCTGCCGCACATACAGCGCGAAGGCATGGCGCAGCGAATGGCGGTCGTCGATATCGCGGAAATTCTGGCGCGTGATCGCCTCGACAGGGCCGTTCGGATAGACGCGGATCATTGTCAGGCGTTCGCGGTTCGCAAAATTGAACACTTCCTCCAGCGTGCGGTTGCCCAACGTGCGCTGCAGCGTCACTTCATCGGTTGCGCCCGTATTCTGCATGATGGACTGCATCAGGAAAATCGTTTCCGCGTTGCCGCTGGCAAGCGACCAGTCGAAGGCCGTCTTGTCATGCGCTTTCAATGTATGGTCTGCGCCTTCAGCCAGCAATAGGCGCGTGGCATTCACATGGCCCTTGTTGGCGGCCGCCATCAATGCCGTGCCGCCCTGCTTGTTCGCCAGATTGATTTCCGCGCCACGATCAATCAGCAGCCGGATGACTTCCAGATGCTTCGGCGTGTCTCCGGAAATCGCGGCCATGAATAACGGGCCATCAACGGATACCTGGTTGAGCGTTGCGCCTGCATCCAGCAATGCCGTCACCTTCGCCGCATCGCCGGCGGTCGCTGCCTTGATAAGTTGCTTATCGAGGCGTTTTTGTTTGTCGGGGAACAGTTTCATGGCGCCCCCGTGCCCGGCAGGCGCGTGATTTTCGGTTTGTCTTCGGGAAAGATGTCTTTTTCCGTCAGCGTGCCGCCGCGCTTCGCGTGTTCCTCGAGCGCTTTTTTCAACATGGTCCTGTTGTCCATATCGGCCATGTTCTGGCGCGTCATGGTTTCCACCGGCCCGTATTCACCCTTGCGTACCAGCGTCAGGCGTTCAAGCGAGACGAAATTGAAAACGTCTTCGAGCGTCAGGTCGCCTACGCGCTGTTTGATAATCACCACATTCGCGTAATCCTGCGAGGCGCGGAGCGCAGCCTGTTCCTGCTGGCGGCGTTTTTCATCGTCGATTGCGCGCTGGCGCAGCGCACGCTCGGCCTCCAGTTTCGTCGTATGGCGCGACAGCCGCGCCACCATGTCCGGCAGTTTATAATTTACGGCGTTGTCGAGCGCATTGCGGCCGGAAGTGTCCTTCAACGCGATAGACGCGCCCTTGGACAGCAGGAAATCAACGACTTCGCTGTGCTTGTTCAGCATGGCGTTCACCAGCGGCGTCCAGCCGAGTGAATTCGGCGCATCGATCTTCGCCCCGCGTTCCAGCAGCAGGCGTACCATCGCTATTTCGCCGGCATCGGCGGCAGCGGCGAGCGCGGTGTTGCGCCAAAACCCGCTGACCGATTCAATGTTCGCACCGGCATCCAGCAGACGCGTCACTTCGGCGGCATCGCCCTTGCGGGCGGCTTTGCGGAGTTTCTTGTCGCGCTGTGCAGGCGTTTCCGCCCCGAAACCGAACATCGGGAATCGCGTCCTATGGCAATTATTTATTTGCCATAGAAATAACATGTGCGGCACGGGTGGGCAATAGGGCACAGTTCCAGCATTATGTATAATTATTGTAAATTTTTGTCTGTTTGCAGCCCCTTGCCGCTGCATTAACGTGGAGGAAGAAATTTCTTACAGGAGACTTTGCCATGAAACGCCTGCTTCTCGCCCTCGCGCTGCTGATGGCCGCCGCTTCCCCCGCTGACGCGAAAGTCGTGACCAAGGAAGTGCCGTACAAGGATGGCAACGTATCGCTGACGGGTTATTACGCCTATGACGATTCAACGCCGCGCCCGCGCCCCGGCGTGATCGTGATCCACGAATGGTGGGGCCATAACGCCTATGCGCAACGCCGCGCGGAACAGCTGGCGGAGCTGGGCTATGCGGCATTTGCCGTCGATATGTACGGCACCGGCAAAACCGCAGGCAACCCCGAAGAAGCCCAGAAACTTTCCAAGCCTTTCTACGAAAACCGCAGCCTGATGGACAGCCGCGCGATGGCGGGACTGAACAAGCTGAAAACGATGCCGAACGTGGATGGCTCGCGCATGTCGGCGGTCGGTTACTGCTTTGGCGGCACGGTCGCGCTTGAAATGGCGCGGCGGGGCGAAGACCTGCGCGGCGTGGTCAGCCTGCATGGCGGCCTCGCCACGCCGGAGCGCGCCGAACCCGGCCGCGTGAAAGCGCAAGTGCTGGTGCTGAACGGTGGCGCGGATGAAATGGTGAAGGAGCAGGAGCGCAACAATTTCGTGGCCGAGATGAAGGCCGCAGGCGTGAGCTTTAAAAACATCGTTTATCCCGATGCCACCCACGCGTTTTCAAACCCGAAAGCGACCGAAATCGGCAATCGGTTCAATATTCCCGTCGCCTATAACGAAAACGCCGACAAGAAATCGTTTGAAGAAGAAAAGAACTTCCTTGCCCGCGTATTCAAGCCGCGCGCGGAAGAACCAGCCGAAGCGCCTCAATAATTACGCAGCCTTGATGTCGCGCAGGAAACTGCCGACCTGACCGCGCAGGCTTTCCGACTGGCGCGACAGGTCGGACGCCGCAGCGATCATCTGGCTGACCGCGGAGCTGGCGCCCGTCGAGGCCAGCTTCACATCCGTCGCATGCGTCGATACATCCTGCGTGATTTCCGCCGCCTGCTGCACATTGCGCGCGATTTCCTGGGTCGCGGCACCCTGCGCCACCACGGCATTCGCGATGGTCGCCGAAATCTTGTTCATTTCGTTGATCGTTTCGGATATCTGCTGAAGCACGCCGACGGTATCGGACGCCGCCTGCTGGATAAAACTCACCTGTTCCTCGATCTGGCGCGTCGCCAGCGTCGTCTGGCCGGCAAGGTTTTTCACTTCCGCCGCCACGACTGAAAATCCCTTGCCCTGTTCGCCCGCGCGCGCGGCCTCGATCGTTGCGTTCAATGCCAGCAGGTTGATCTGCGCCGTGATCTCGTTAATCACATCGACGACGCCGCCGATTTTTTCCGCCGCTTCGCTTAAGGATTCAGCGGTTTCGTTGGCACGCTCCGCCTCGCCCACTGCCGAGGTCATGATTTTTTCGCCGTTTTCGACCTGCTCCGCGATGCCGCGGATGGATGCGGACAATTCGGTAGTGGCGGCAGCAACGGTCTGCACGTTTTGCGATGCACCCGCGATGCCCATGACCAGCTTGCCCAGTTTATCCGCGCTATCCTGTGCGCGCTTCATGACGTCGCGGGATGTGGCGTCCATTTCGGTCGCGGCGGAGGCGACGGTATCGGCCACGCTTTTCACCTTGGCCTCGAAATTGTCGGCCAAGCCGAACATCGCGCCACGGCGTTCTTCTTCGACGCGGCGCTTCAGCGCCTCTGCTTCGGCCTCCAGTTTGCGTTTCTCCTCGACATTGCGGCGGAAAATGCCAAGCGCCGCCGCGATCTGCCCGATTTCGTCATGGCGGTCGGTGAAGGGGACATGGCCGTCAAGACGCCCTGCTGAAATTTCCTTCATCAGCAAGATCAGCCTTTCCTGCGGCTCGAAAATCTGGCGGCGCGCGAACAACGGCACCATGAGTGCGACCATGATGACGCAGAACGCAATCAGCAAATGGCGGCTGATGGCAGTATCGGCCGTATTGTTCGCGGTCGCGCCCAGAGCGCGAATATGCGCCGACAGTTGCGTCCCGACATCGTCGTTCTTGACGCGAAGCCGTTCAAACAGGTCTTCAAAGCTTTTCAGTTCGTCGTCATTCTGGCCTTGGGCGGTATCGATCAGAGTTGCGGCCGCGACGTTATATTCGGCCGCCAGCAGCGTAATCGCGCGCAAACTGCGACGTATTTCATCTGGCGGGTTGAGGCTTAAGGCGTGTTCGATGTCGGAGGAAAAGGCCGCACCATCGGCGCGCATCTGCGCCTTGGCTTCCTTCAGCAGGCTCGCCTTGTTGATGCTGCGGGCATAGAGCGCCTTCATGACTTGCGACTGCACGGCGTCATGCATCATGTCGGCATGCATCTGTGCACGCACGATTTCGGCGGCCTGCCCTTCGGCATTCGCATCATCGACAAGTGCGCGGGTCATGATGAAATCATGCACGGCGGCAAGCGCGATCACGGCGATCACGACCGCACTCAGCCAGGTGAATTTTCTCTTGAGCGTCATTATTGCAGGCCTCCCCATAACCTAGGAGTGTACCTTAAAAACAATAACAACTAAAGATTGCGATCCGTACTTGCATACCATCCTATGCAAGTACGGATATCGCCTTATTTCTTCTTCAGCAGGTCGCGGATTTCTTCCAGCAGGACTTCGGAGCGTGCGGGCGCTGGCGGCGCGGCAGCGATCGCTTCCTCTTTCGCCTTCAGTTTGTTGAGGGGCTTCACCACAAAGAAGAAGATCGCGAACGCAACCAGCAGGAACTGGAACAGCGTATTGCCGAACATGCCGATATTCCAGGTGCTGACGCCAGCGGCTTTGGCGGCGGCGATGGTCGGGTAGGTCTGGTCGGTCGCGCTTAACGTGATAAAGAAATTGCTGAAATCGACCTTGCCGAGAATCAGGCCCAGCGGCGGCATGATGATGTCTTCGACCAGCGAGGTGACGATTTTGCTGAACGAAGCGCCGATAATGACGCCTACCGCGAGGTCAACGACGTTGCCGCGCATGATGAATTTCTTGAATTCCTGAAGCATTTCCATGGCCTTTTTCCCTTGCTGGCTTGTGATAAGTCATTTTCTATGCCTTTTAAGGGCGTAATTCAACTAATTACTTGATATTCCAACATTAATGTTTGAATCTATTTTCCGGAAAGTGTTTGCATAAGCAAAATACGGGTGCTATAGTCCCCTCGATATTAACCAATTCAAGGATGGAACATCGATGGCCGACAGCCTTCCGTCGAACGGCGATTTCAAGCTTCCCCAGGACCTCGCGACACTGTCGCAAATGCGGGACCAGCTCAGCGATTACCTCAACACCCTTGAGCGCAACACGGATTCAGTAAACGCCTGGCTGCTGAAACACCAGAACAGCGTCATCGTCGGCCACCACCAGCTGAACCGTTCCGTTTCCCTGAAGAATGAAAAAGACGCGCTGCAGGCGCTGAAGGATCTTGGCGAAACAGCCGGATTCGTTTTGTCGATGCAGGATTTCAAAGGCCAGGCTGAAGCGGCATTCGGCGTCGACAGCGCAGTCGTGAAGGAAATCGCCAAGCATTCCTTGGGCGTGCCGAAGGCAATTCTGGAAGACCTGCCCGAAATAAAGCTGCCCGACGAAAACGCGCCTGCCGCCTATGTGCCGCCCCTGCCACAGCCGGAACTGCCAGAGCCGGAGCCCGAAAAAAAACGCAGCATGTGGAACCCGGCGACATGGTTCGGCAAGGACGAGCGCGCGGAAGAAGAAGCCCGCAAGAGCGCCGAAGCCGAAGCACAGCGCAAGATCGACGAAATCAAGCGCCATTGGCGCCTTGTACGCAGCGAGTTGATCGGCCTGCAGAGCGATCGCCATTATTACGTCGACAGCTTCATGGACTGGGTCGGCGAAACGCTGTCGCCGCAAAAGGAATCCGAAGCCGAAGCCAAAAAGCTGATGGAAAAATACCAGAACCCGCAATTCGTCATCGACCTCGCGGTCAAGGACTATGCGGAAGTGATGGATGTGAAGGTCGGCATGGTCAAGGACCGCGCCCTTCTTTATTCCAAAACCGCCGCCCTGATCGACGAACAGCGCATCCCCGAATTCAACGCCCTGCTGCCGGGCCTGTTCCCTAAATCGGAAACATCGGAATCGAAACAGCTGAAGCAATTGCTGCTGCAGGATTACAAAGTGGTCAGCTTCGCCGAAATGGCGCTCGACCGCGTCACCAAGCGCGACGAACAGCTGCTGCTGCTGCAAACCGCGCTTTTGCATGAACCCGACTTCAAGCTGGCGGGCGCAAGCAGCAAGACGCAAGTGTTTGAGCGCATCCTGAAGGAAGTGACCGCGGCGCAAGACCCGTTGGACGCATCCGCCCTCAGCCTGACACTGAAAAAACTGGGCATCGGCAACGACAACGGTGCCGGCCTCATCGACCTGAAGAATTCCAACAAGACAGTGTTCGAACGCCTTGCCACGCGCTTTAACGGCTCGCTCACGAAAATGCAGGAAGCTGTCGGTTATGTGCTGAACGGCCTCGGCAGCTCGACCGGCCCGTCTGACAAGCAGCTTGCGGGCTTTGTTGCCGCTGTGCGTGCGCAGGACCCGATCAAGCTGGGCACTGTTCTCTCCAGCATCGACGGGGGCGCAGGCGCGCTTTCCTTCAAAGGCCTGTGGAACCTGACCTATCCCGGCACATCGCTGATCGGCGAAATTTCAAAGGCTGCGAAAACGACGGCGGACCTGTCGGCATTGACCGACCTCGCATTGCGCGCGGGCCTGACCGACGAATTCAAGGTCGGCACGAATGCCGTGCAGGGCGACGCCAAAAACGTCCTGAAATTTATCAACGAAAAAATCATGCCGGAGCATGAGGATTTCAACCTTGCCGTCATGCGCAAATTGATCGGTGCATCCTTCGCGAATGCCGGCCTCGACCAGCTGCGCAAGGAACTGACCCGTGCGGGCGGCTGGCTGGAGCAAGTCGCCGCATCGCCGCTGAACGCCGAAGGCAAGCTGAACTGGACGGCGGCCCTGATGGAGCCGTGGCCGTCGAACATCGTGAAATCCAACATCCTGTTCGAAGCCGCGCAAACGGCGCAGAACCCGGATGCGAAAAAAGCACTGCTGTCGATGGAAGCCAACCTGACGGGCGACAATGTGCGCCTCGATGATGGTCGCATTCTGACCAACCTCGATCGCCTCGCGAACATCTGGTACGACGAAGAATCAAAAGTAATGCGCCTGACCGTCAATGGCACCGGCCACACCATGCTGGAAGGCGTATCGCCGCAGACCGCCAAGGAAGTGCTGACGCATATCCAGCGCAAAGCGCCGTTCCTGCAGGCGGAATATGACGGATTGTATAACCCGTCGAACCTCGACCGCATCGTGACCACGCCGCAGAAAACCGCCATTTACTGGGGCAACCACACCGGCATGCTGAACGTGCCCGATGAAACGATCGCCAACCTGCACAAGCATCCAGATTTCCTGCATGTGACGAACAGCGGCAACGGCCAGACACACAGCATCAACCTGAAGACCGTCGCACTCCTGCAACCGCTGTCGGACGGCACGCATTTGCTGGTCGATAAATACGGCGCCGTGCAGGTGCTGGAAGGCAAGATCGACCTGAAGGCGAAAGACAACCTTCTGGACCTGTCGGGCACTTACTTCAACCCGCGCAACGCATCGATCCTGTCGCTGGACGGCACGAAAAATACCGTCGGCTTCCGCGCCGAAAGCAAGGATTTCGAAGACCTGCTGGAAAGCGTTTCCGCCGGCCAGTATTTCTACAACCTCGACCTGAGTGCGGCGGATTTCGCGCGCGCGCAGTCGGCTGTTGCCGCAGCGCCCGCAATCGCGGCTGCGAACAAGGGCGACCTGAAAAACCTGCATTTCAACTTTGAAACGCTGGGCTATATGATCTATTCGGACGAGCGCGAAGCCGGCTTCAGCATCCGCAAAAACGGCCCCGCCAAGACGCCCGGCTTTATCGCGACGCAGGAAGAAGCGCTGGCGAAAAACATCTATGCCGGACTGTCGTCGAACCCAGACCTGGTGACGGTCGGTAATGTCGTGACGCATAAATCACTGATCGACGACGCCTATTACAACGCCGACAAGCAGCGTTTCTATATGGTGCTGAACAACGACATCCTGCCGATCCCGGCGGATGACGAACAGTCCTACAAGGCGCTGCAAAAACTGTCGAAAGAAGACGGTTTCATGGTTGTGGGTGCCAGCACCGTCCCGAACCCGACCGGTCGCGGCACAGTGGAAGTGCCCGCCGATATCATCAACCTGAACCGCACAGTCATGCAGTTCTATAGCGAAGCGCAGGACAAAACATTCCTTGTCGCCGATAACGAGCGCTTCTTCTATATCGGCTACGACAAGCAGCAAGCGGCAAGCCTGTTCGACCTGCTGGAAAAGCAAGGCCTGCAGGATGCGAAAGCGGCAACGCCCAAGGCACTCGGCTGGACGCAGAAGCTGTCGGAAACGGCTGAGGCACTGCCGACAGTCATGGTGCGCGTGACGCCCTCACTGACCGACCTTTCCCGCGAACACCTCCTGCAGCAGGCCGTCGGCCAGACGGGCGAGAACCGCGCGATGCCGGAGCCGAAAAAGGACTTCAGCATTGCAGCCGCGCCCTACAAGCCGAATGCGCTGCTGGAATACCCCGTGCGTCCCAACGTCGCACCGCAGCGCAAGGTGACGCGGAGCATCTGATGCCGGATGACAGAATAACGAAAAAGGGGCCCTTTGCAGGGCCCCTTTTTTTATCTGCCTTGAAGGGCTTAGTAGTTTTTGTTGTCGTGCGCGGCGTCTTTGATGGTGTCGCCAGCGGCTTCGATGTCTTTACCGGCGCCTTCGGTGGTGTTGCAGGCGGAAACGGCAAGCGTGCCCAGCAGGCAGAAGCAAATCAGGGCTTTTTTCAGGTTGTGGATCATGTCGGTCTTTCCTTTTCAAAAAAAATAAATGCAGGACAGCTCTCTAACGAGCCATCCTGCATTTTTGTTCAATTATTTATTATTAATTAATTGTAAGCGGAAGGAGCGCTGCTGTCGACGGGCGCATCAGCGGCCGGGGCGGACTGGCTAGCGGTACGGTCAGCTTCCATATGGCTGTCGTTGCTGCCGGTCATGTCATGCCAGTCTTCTTTCATGCCGTCCCAGGTGCCGCTGCAAGCGGACAGGGGGAGTGCGCTTACAGCGATCAGGCCAAGGCACATCACGAATTTTTTGAAGTTCATCACAGTCCAGTCTCCTTCGGGGGTTGTTGTTCACCGGAGGATAACAGGCTGCAGGCCAAAATCAAGGCTATGCGGGCATTATGGCTGCGGCACTGGTTCGGCGCCCGGCACTTCACAACCGCCGCAGTCTTTGTCCTTGGGCGGCACGGCCTCTGTCTGGTCATAATGCGGTGAGGGTGTGGAATGGCCTGCATCGCTGTCGCCACGGAATTTGTCGTCGTGGTCACCGCGCGGACGGCGGTCGTTACGTTTGCCACCCTTGGGCGGGCGGATTTTTTCCATTTCGATGCGGCCTTCGGGGGAGAGCCTGCCCGAAATTTCCTTGCGTGCGGCGCGCACGGTTTTCAGCAGCTCGGCCTTTTTCAACGCCTCTTCACGGCCCGCCTTTTCGATTGCGATGCTATCGACGGGGTCGGCAGCGTGGGCGGCCTCCAGCCTTTCGCGTGCGGCCTCCAGTTCGTTGCGGCGCGTTTCCATTTCGGCTTCGTATTTACCTTTTACTTCCTCGAGGATCGCCCTGTCGGATTCAGACAGTTTCTTGCGCAACATTTCATCACGCTTGCGCCATTCGGCGCGGCGGTCATCGGAGGGTGACGGTTTCTGCGCTGCGTTGCTGGCGCGGTCGCCCAGCATCAGGCCGCCCATGAACAGGTTGCCCGCAAGGGATAAAAACAACATGCCGCCCAATACGGCCGCCAGCTTGTTCATTTAAAAAATCTCCCCGTTCGTGCCATAGGCATAGGTATCGGCGCTGGCCAATACCTGTTCCTCTGCCACATAGGATGGATCGAGAGGGATATAGGATTTCGGCTGCGGGTTAAAGCCCGCCAGAAAGCCGACCAGCGCGATCACCATCAGGCCGCCGGACGGCGCGAAAATCCATGACGGCTTCCATGCCGTATTCTGTGCGGCGATAACGGTCGCCACTTTCGGCGCGGTCGCCGGAGATTGCGCCGTCAGTCCTTGCAGGATGCGTGCCTCCAGCGCCGGCATGTCGCCGATGCGGGGTGTGTATTCGCGCAGTTGCGCATCCGCCAGCAGCTGCTTTTCAAACAGCGCGGCAGCATCCGTGTTATCCTTCATGAAGGAGACAGCGGACTTGACCAGCGCCTGCGGCCAGCGCGACAGGTCGGCGGAATAAAGATCCACATTGTTCCTGAATTCGTCGAGTGTCATGACCGTTCCTCCACTAACTTGTCGCGCAGGTAGCGGCGTGACCGCACCAGCAATGATTCAATCGCGCCGACGCTGATACCCAGCATGTCGGCCGCTTCCTTGTTCGAGTACTCTTCGTAGAAACACAGAACGAATGCGGAGCGTTGACGCTCCGGCAATTCGCCGAGGGCCGCCTGTACGCGTTTGGACTGTTCGTGCTGTTCCATGCGGCCATCCGCGCCCGGCGTGCTGTCAACCGGTTCGGGGATGTCATCGATATTGGAAAAGCGGTTCTTGCGCTTTTCGTCGATGCAGAGGTTAAGCACGATGCGGTAAAGCCAGGTCGTGAATTTCGCGCCGGACTTGGACGGTTCTTCCCAGTCCTTGGCGTGTTTCCAGACGCGGATAAAGGCTTCCTGCGCGACGTCTTCGGCCGCCAGCGTCCCGCCCATGATGCGGGTCGCAAGGCGCACGGTGCGCGCCAGATGGCGGTGCATGAGCTTTTGGAAAGCCCGCTGGTCGCCCCCGGCAATATGGCGCATAAGGTCGGCATCGTCCTTCGCCTCGTCGGTTACGTGACTGAATGGGGCCTGTTCTTGCATCCGCTCACTTGTTGAAAACATTGTTTTTCTACTGCTGCCCTCGGAAGTTAAACGGTTTTCCGGCCTCATTCCATTGTTGTCACGGGCGGCAGGCGCAATTCCTGCGCGAATTCCTTATAAATTTACATAAATTAACGCAGGGTTTCCCCCTGTTTTCCGTGATAAAGAGCAGATACAATGCCCCCAAGGCTCGGAATTACATATTTCCTATTATAATCAAAGGAGTACCACATGACTTCCCTGAAACTTTCCTACCTGTCGATCCCCCTGTTTGCCCTCGCGCTGACATCCTATGTTGCGACGGCTGCTGTGGCCGAAGAAGCCATGACTGCCAAGCCCGCCGCCGAATCCGGCAAGGATGGCGGCAAGGCTGCCAAGCGCGACTGGCACAAAGGCGCCAAGCATGGCGGCATGATGATGACGGGCGAGGAGCTCGACAAACTGGAAGGCATGTCGGCGGTTGAGCGCAAGGCGTATTTCGAGCAACGCCATGCGGAATTCGAAAAAATGTCGAAGGAAGAAAAAGAAGCCAAAATGGCCGACCGCAAAAAAGCGTTCGAAGCCATGTCGGATGACGACAAAAAGGCATTGAAAGAACGTAACGACAAGTTCCGTGAAAAAATCGGTGCCGAAAAGAAAAAGGAAATGGAAGAATTCCTGAACACCCTGACGCCCGAACAGCGCGCGAAATGGGATGCGATGCAAAAAGACAAAGACCACCGCTGGGGCGGCAAGCATGGCAAGCACGGCGATAAAGGTGAAAAAGGCGATAAGGATAAAGGCGGCGAACCCGCCCCCTCCGACAAGGCCGAATAAGCCTTAGAAAACAGATAAAGGCCGCGGGCCGGGGTTTTCCCCTTTCCCGCGGCCTTTTTTTTTGCGTATAGTCGGAGCATGTCACGCACCAGCATCAAATACAAATTCGATAATGGCCGCAGCCAGAAACTGGCCGGCATCATCGACATGCCGGGTGGCGAGCCTGAATTTTTCGGCATCTTCGGCCCCTGCTTCACCTGCCCCAAGGAATCGCACGCCGCCGCCAAGGTCTGCCGCCACATGGCAGATAACGGCGTCGCCATGCTGCGCATCGACGTTACGGGACAGGGCGAAAGCGAAGGCGTTTTCGCAACCGAGAATTTCACGACGCGCGTGCAGGATATCATCGCGGCCAGCGCCGCGCTTGCCCGCGATTATCAGGCGCCGAAATTATTGATCGGCCATAGCATCAGCGGCACGGCGTCGCTGGCCGCCGCCAAATCTCTGACGGACCTGCAGGCAATTGCCACGATTGGATCGCCACGCGACCCGGCCAGCATCATCGAAAAATTCCGTCGCCAGAAACTGATCACCGACAAGGGCGGTGATGACATGGAGATCATGGTCATCAACCAGCGCGTCGCGTTCAAGAAATCATTCATCGACGACATGCTGGCACAGAACGTTGCTGCGGATACCGCAGCCATCGACAAAAAGCTGTTCGTGTTCCACGCGCCCCACGACAGCATTGTCACCGCGGATAATGCGCAGGACATTTACGACCGCGCGGTCAATGCAGATCGTGAACTTGTCATGCTTGATGCAGCCGCGACGCATTTGTTTGAAAACAGAAAGGAGGATGCGGCCTTTGTTGCCGACACCCTCCTGGACTGGTTCATGATGCACCTGAAATAACGTTTACGGGCTCTTGGGCTTGTTATCGTTCGGGGCGGCCGGTTTCTGGCCGGGGTTTTTCCCGCTGGAAAAATCAATCATCGCATCGCGGAAGGCACGGCGCAGGCCATCCATTTCCGGTTCTTTTTCCAGTTTACGTTTCATCATCTTTCCCGCATCGGCGCCGATTTTTTTTAGCTCGTCGGGTGTTTTGCTCTGCGGAAGGTCGGTCGGCGCATATAACCTGAATGCGCTAAAATACCGCCGGCAGGCATCCAGCACAGACGGTGATTCCGTTTTCGCGCCGATCTCGCAGGTTTTGGCCAGCGAGTCCATCGCGCGATCGCCGTCATGCGTCTTGTTGGCAATCGCGGCTTTCGATACCGCCAGCGTTTCGGCGAAGGCCTGCTGCATGTTGTACTCCGCATCAACCGACAAATGTCGGCGCTGCGCGATATCCACCGCGAGGTCGCGGGTTTGTGCGGGCGTCAGGTTCACAAGTTTGCCCTGCTTGTTCAGTGCAATCACTTCGTCGAGCGCGGGGCTGGTCCAATGGACAACATCGCCTTTGTGCACGGCGTTGAAATTGCGCAGCTCGCTCACGAATGCGGGGAATTCGCTGTGTGCGCCGTAACGCTGGTAATGGCGGATCATGGAATAACAATCGGCCTCGCATTCGGCGCGGTTGCCGATGCTGGATGTCTTTGCGCTTTGCTTGTTGATGCTGAGCATGGTCAGCGCATGGCCCAGTTCGTGGTCGAGCACGTAACGCTGCCACATTTCGGTATTGTTGAAATCATCCTTCATTGCGGGATAGCGCGCATTCGAATTCGGGCCCACGCTGTGGCCGGTGAAGAGCGCCTTTAATTTCTGCGCCGTGAATTCCTCGCCTGCGGGCATCACGATACGCCCGTAAATGACGGCCTCCGCCTTGCGCACGAACGGGCCGTCGGTGATGTTGACGCTCATCGGTATTTTCTTCATGAACGCCGTTTCGCCAAGCGAACGGGCGAAGGGCACCATCGCGCCCTTGTTCGCGGCCTGAAGGTCATCCAGCGCGCCGGAAATCAATTTCACGGCTTCCTTGCCATTCGCGGCTGCCTGCGGGTTCAGGATGAACACGTCTTTTTGGTGCTGCGGAAATTCGCGGTAAAATTCGGCAATCGCGGCCGTGTAGTCCAGCACCGGGCCGCCTGAATCGGCATCGGGGGCGCGGTTGGGAACAGCGTTCATTTGGCATCTCCTGAAAGTGTGTGTGCAGGTATTTTAGGCAGGAGAAAAACGGCTGTATATAATTTATTACTGTAATTAATACAGCTTTAATTTTTTATTCCAAGTTTAAGGAAATAATTTTCGCCCATTTTGTGCCTCTTTGGGCTGGTATCAGGGAGAACAGCGGCAGCAAACCGCCAGTTAGAAACGGCGCCTCACTTTACCTTTTCCATCACCTTGCGGAACTTGGCGAGGATCTGTTCTTCGCGCTTGTGATGGCGGTTTTTGACGACCCAGCGGCCGCCGGACATCACATCCTTCACCGGATTGCTGTTGGACGCGAAAATCGCGGCGTCCAGAATATGGTCGCGCAGCTTGCCGGTCATGAAGGGCAGGTCGGGATCCAGCACCACCACGTCCGCGCGGTGGCCGATTTCAATGCGCCCCGCCTTGCGCCCCAGCGCGCGCGCGCCGCCGGCCAGGCAACGGTCATAAAGCGTCGCACCGACGGAGGGGATATCGTGGTCCTTGATCAGCGTGCGTTCGCGGTAAACCAGACGCTGGATATATTCCAGCCAGCGCAGCTCTTCGGCGACGCTGACGGTGATGTGGCTGTCGGAGCCGATCGCAAACGCCCCTCCTTCGTTGAAGTATTTCACCAGCGGGAAAATGCCGTCACCAAGGTTCGCTTCCGTCGTCGGGCACAGCCCTGCAACCGCGCCGGATTTCGCCAGCCCCCTGATTTCTTCGTCATTCACATGCGTGCAGTGGATCAGGCACCATTTGTCATCAATCGCGCCGTTTTCCAGCAACCATTCAACGGGACGTCGTTGCGACCATTCAAGGCAGCCCTCCACTTCCCCCGTCTGCTCCGCCGCATGGATATGGATGGGCGCATCGGGCAGCAGGCGGCGCACGGCGCGTGTGCCTTCATGCAGCATGGCAGGCGATACGGCGCGCAGGGAATGGTGCGCAAGGCCGATTGTCACCTGCGGCGTATTTTTGAATTCGCCGTGCAACTCCTCGATAATCCGCATCAGCGCGGGCACGGTGTTGATGAAGCGGCGCTGCCCTTCGGCGGGCGGCGTTTCACCAAAGCCGCCATAAGCATATAAAGATGGCAAATGCGTGATGGCGATGCCCGTTTCCAGTGCCGCCTGAATGACTTCCTGAGACATGACCGATTTGTTCGCATAGGGCTGGCCATCCATCTGGTGATGGATGTAATGGAATTCACCGACGGAGGTATACCCCGCCTTCAGCATATCCACATAGCATTGCGCCGCCAGCGCCTGCATGTCCTCCGGTTCCAGAAAAGCAAGGAAGCGGTACATGGTGTCGCGCCAGCTCCAGAACGTGTCTTTCTTGCCGGATGCGCGCTCGGCCAAGCCAGCCATGGCACGCTGGAAGGCGTGACTGTGAATATTGGGCATGCCGGGCACCAGCGGCCCCTTGATAATCTCGACATCGCCGTTATTTGCAGGTTCGGTCTTGTGGCTGTCCACGCCCACGATCCAGCCTTCCTTGTCGATCTCGACAAGGACGTTATCGGCCCAACCATCGGGCAGCAGGGCCGTTTCTGCAAACAGGGTCGTCACGGGCTATCCCTCGCGCGTAAAATTTACTATAAAGATAATATAGCGGGGGAAACGCCAAATCAATGTTCGACACTCTTTGGAAAAATGTCACCGCAGCGACAATGGCGGGCGATGGCTTTGGCATTATCAATAACGCCGCCATCGGTATTGCAGCCGGCAAAATTTCCTTTATCGGCCCGGCTTCCGCACTGCCTAAGCCTGCTGACCAGCTATGCGACTATGTTTTCGATGCCGGTGGCCGCGTGGCGACACCGGGCCTGATCGACTGCCATACCCACCTTGTTTACGCGGGAAACCGCGCCCATGAATTCGAACAGCGCCTACAAGGCGTGTCGTACGAAGACATTGCGCGCGCGGGCGGCGGCATTGCCTCGACCGTCAGGGCGACGCGCGAGGCGACCGAAGACCAGCTGTTCGACCTTGCGCTGCCGCGCCTGCGCAGCCTGTTTTTGGATGGCACGACAACGGTCGAGGTAAAATCGGGCTACGGCCTTGATTTTGAATCAGAGCGCAAGATTTTACGTGTCGCGACACGCCTGCGCGATGAAGCGGCCTTCCGCGTCCAACGCACCTTCCTGGGCGCCCATGCCGTGCCGCCGGAATTCAAGGGGCGCACGGATGAATATGTGGATACCGTCTGCGACATGATGAAAAAGCTACATGCCGAACAGCTGATCGATGCCGTAGATGCCTTCTGCGAAAATATCGGATTTACATTGCAGCAGACGCGCAAAATTTTCGATGCCGCAAAATCCCTTGGCCTGCCCATCAAGCTGCATGCCGAACAATTGTCGGATATGTCGGGCGCACAAATGGCAGCCGAATATGGCGCGCTTTCCGCGGACCATCTGGAATATGTTTCCGAGGCAGGCGTTGCCGCGATGGCGAAATCTGGCACGGTTGCGGTGCTGCTGCCCGGTGCTTTTTATTACCTGCGTGAAAAAACACTGCCACCAATTGCGCTATTCCGCCAATACGGCGTGCCCATGGCAATCGCAACGGATCACAACCCGGGTACATCACCCACGCTCTCGCCTGTTTTGATGCTCAACATGGCCTGCACGCTCTTCCGGATGACCCCTGAAGAGGCTCTTGCAGGACTCACACGCAACGCCGCGAAAGCGTTGGGATACGACAAAATTTGCGGCACGCTGGAGGTTGGCAAGTCAGCCGATATGGCGCTCTGGGATATCGCGCATCCGCGCGAGCTCGCTTATAGCTTCGGTCATAGCCCCTGCCACGGTATCATGATCGGCGGCGACTGGCACCCGCAGGAACCGGAATAGGAATTTTCATGCGCATTGTCCTGAACGCCCTTCTATTCTGCGCGATATTGGGCACAGACGCTGCGCGTGCAGCAGACAGGGACGCCGATTATCTGGCGCTTGTGGATTCCGCGATTGCAGGGCCTGACACAGCGAAATGGTGCGAGATCCGCGAGATGTATCCTGATACGTCGTTCTACCGCGCGCTCGGCAATCCCGGACTGCCGCAAAAAGCGGAAGAGGCCGGCAAGCGGATGATTTTGGATAAATCAAAAGAATCCGTCGAAAAATTCAAGCGTTTCTCGCGCGAGCATTTCGGCAATCTGGGCGCGCACCGCTATGCCGCTTACCTTTATAAATGGAACCGCGAATTGCTGAAGGAAGGCATGGATGGCCCCCTGCCCGATTTCGGCAAGGGCATTGATTACATCGACAACAAGCTGGAGAAAAAGGCAGCAAAGGCATTGCTGGATTGCGCCGTTGCGACTGGTGACGGTCGCACGCCCGCAACCGGTTTCAAGGTCATCACGGCCGATGAACAGCGCATCATCATCGAACAATATTTCCGCGTGGATGCGACCGAATCCCGCCTGTCGCGCGATGGCGAAAGAGTGAACAGCATCGTGAAGGTGCAAATTCCGGAGGGCGCGGCAGTGGATGTGAATTTCCTGCTGGATGCCCGCATGGTTCAGCGGCTTAAGGAAACGGCGCAGCAAGCGCCCTGATCAGGCATGCGCCTGACGCCCCCAGTCCAGCAGTGACTGCAGCACGTTTTTCAGCACAGGCTGAAGCCGCTCCGCCTTGTCAGCGCGGTACAGATAGGGCGCGGTTTCATCCATGTAATTGCCCCAGGTCAGCTCCATCTGGATGGCGTGGACATTGTCCTGCGGCTGCCCGTAATGGCGGGTGATATTGCCCCCCACGAAACGGCCATTGAGAATGGACGAATACCCGCCCGACCCCGCTGCATCCAGTGCAGCCGCCGCCATTTCCGGCGCGCAGGTTTTGTTGTGCGCCGTGCCGAGGTTGAGGTCCCATAACTTTCCGTCAAACAGACGCGGCACTTCGGTGCGGATCGAGTGGGCGTCGTAGAGTATCGCATATCCATGCCGCTCCTTGATGCGCGCCAGCTCCGCCTCGATCGCTTCATGATAGGGCAGCCAGTAGGCGGCGATACGGTTCAGCTTCTCGATATCGTCGGGTTCTTCGCCTTCTTTGTACAGCTTTTCACCATCAAAGGTTTCAAGCGGGCAAAGGCCGGTTTTCACCTGGCCGGGATATAAATGCTGGTCATCCTGCGGACGGTTGAGGTCGATAACATAGCGCGAATGGGTCGCCATCAACATGCTGATGCCCATATCCTGAGCGAACCAATATAGTTTATCAACATGCCAGTCGGTATCGGACAGCCGCAAGGCCTCCGGCGTCATGCGGTGCTTCAGGTCCGGCGGCAGGAACGTGCCCATATGCGGGATGCTGATTAACAACGGGCTGTCGCCACGGATGATGTTGAGGCGTTTCATCAGGAATACAACGATGGCAGCAGGCTACGCCCGACAAACGGCAGGAAACTGCCGCCCTCGACCAAACGCGTCGCGATGCGGATATCGGGGGCGAAATAATGGTCT
This sequence comes from Alphaproteobacteria bacterium, assembly GCA_965279315.1. Lineage (GTDB taxonomy): Bacteria > Pseudomonadota > Alphaproteobacteria > Micavibrionales > UBA2020 > JAPWJZ01. Next base: position 356,045 of record OZ257145.1, read on the forward strand.
TCGTCGTAATGGCTGACCTGCGCGCGGATCAACTTGATCGCCGCCTGCAGGCTTTTGGATGTTTTCAGGGGTTTGTGGAAATCGATGCCCTGCGCCGCCGCCAGCAATTCAATGCCGACGATATTCGCGGTGTTCGAACCCATTTCGTTCAAGCGGCGCGCGCCATAGGTCGCCATGCTGACATGGTCTTCCTGGTTGGCGGAGGTGGGGATGCTATCGACGCAGGATGGATGGGCGAGCGACTTGTTTTCGCTGGCCAGCGCCGCCGCCGTCACATGGGCGATCATGAAGCCGGAATTGACGCCGGCATCCTTCACCAAAAATGCGGGCAGGCCGCTGATTTTGCTGTCGATCAGCATGGCGATGCGGCGTTCGCTCATGCTGCCGATTTCGGCGATCGCCAGCGCGAGCGTATCCGCCGCCATCGCGATGGGTTCGGCATGGAAATTTCCGCCCGATTTGATTTCGCCGGTCTCCAGCATGACAAGCGGGTTGTCGGTCACCGCATTCGCTTCGCGTAGGAAAATATCGGCGGCGAAACGCATATGGTCGAGGCACGCCCCCATCACCTGCGGCATGCAGCGGATGGAATACGGGTCCTGCACCCGTTCGTCATGGTCGCCTGCGTGGCTTTCGCGGATACCGCTGTCTTTCAGCAGGTTGATATAAACTTTTGCGACATCTATTTGCCCCTTTTGACGGCGCACTTTCTGGATGTCGGGGTCGAAAGGCGTGGACGAGCCTTTGAATGCATCGACTGTCATGGCGCCTGCCACAACCGCGCCTGAGAAACATTCTTCGGCGCGCAGCAAGCCGCGGATAGCAAGCGCAGTCGATACTTGCGTTCCATTTAGCAGTGCAAGCCCTTCTTTTGGCGCAAGGTCGAGCGGCTTGAGGCCGATTTTTTTCAATTCAGGCTTGGAATCGCACAGGATACCGTGTACACGCACCTGGCCTGCCCCGATAATCGGCAGCGCAAGATGCGAGAGCGGCGCAAGGTCCCCTGATGCGCCGACAGAACCTTTTTCGGGAATACAGGGATAGACTTCATTGTTATAAAGCGTGATCAGGAAATCGATGATATCGCGGCGCACGCCTGAATAGCCCTGCGCAAGCGCGTTGATTTTCAGCAGCATAATCATCCGCACGATATCGTCATCCAGGAATCTGCCGACACCTGATGCATGCGATAGCACGATATTACGCTGCAATTTTGCGAACTGATGCGGCGGGATGCGCACCTTGGCGAGTGCGCCGAAGCCGGTGTTGATGCTGTAAACGGGTTTGCCTTCCTCGATCACATTATCGACAAGGCGTTTCGAAAGGTCGATGCGACGGTAGGCTGCAGGATCGAGCGCGATCGGCACATGATGCTTGGCGATTGTGCGCAGCATCGACAGAGAAACTTCGCCGGGCTTGATAATCAGGTTACGCATCGGAATTCCCCTAAAGAATTAGTCGATCATCGGTAAATGCAGGCCTTTTTCTTTCGCGCAATCAATCGCTTCGTCATAGCCCGCATCTGCATGGCGCATCACGCCTGTTGCGGGATCGTTCGTCAGGACGCGTTTCAACCGCTCGGCTGCTTCCTGTGTGCCGTCGGCCACGACGACCATGCCGGAATGCTGCGAGAACCCCATGCCCACGCCGCCACCATGGTGCAGCGACACCCATGTCGCACCGCTGGCCGTATTCAGCAGCGCGTTCAGCAGCGGCCAGTCGGAAACCGCATCCGATCCATCCTTCATGCCTTCCGTCTCGCGGTTGGGGCTGGCGACGGAGCCGCTGTCGAGATGGTCGCGGCCGATCACGACGGGTGCGGACAATTCACCCGATGCCACCATATCGTTGAAGGCAAGGCCCAGCTTCGCGCGGTCGCCAAGGCCGACCCAGCAAATACGCGCGGGCAGGCCCTGGAATTTGATGCGCTTTTGCGCCATGTCGAGCCAGTTATGCAGATGTTTATTATCGGGCAGCAATTCCTTTACGCGCGCATCGGTCTTGCGGATATCCTCGGGATCACCCGACAGCGCAGCCCAGCGGAACGGCCCCACCCCACGGCAGAAGAGGGGGCGGATATAGGCTGGCACAAAACCTTCGAAGTCGAATGCATCGGTGACGCCCTCTTCCTCCGCCATCGCACGGATATTATTGCCGTAGTCGAAAGTGGGGATGCCCATGCGGTGGAATTCAAGCATCGCGCGCACGTGTTTCGCCATCGATTTTTTAGCAGCCGCAATCACTTCGTTGGGCGCAGTTTGGCGTTTCTTCTCCGCTTCGGCCCAGCTCCAGCCTTCCGGCAGATAGCCGTTCAGCGGGTCATGGGCGGAGGTCTGGTCGGTCACGGCATCAGGGCGGTATTTTTTATCGGCCTTGGCGCGTTTTGCCAGTTCGGGGAAAATTTCCGCAGCATTGCCCAGCAATCCGACAGATACCGCTTCGCCCCTTGCATGCGCGGCCTCGATAATGGAGATTGCCTCATCAATCGTCGCGGCTTTTTTATCGAGATAACCCGTTGCAAGGCGGCGCTCGATGCGGCTGGGCTGGCATTCCACGCCCAGCAGCGACGCGCCCGCCATAGTGGCAGCCAGCGGCTGCGCACCGCCCATACCGCCGAGGCCGCCGGTTAAAATCCATTTTCCCTTCAGGTCGCCGCTGTAATGCTCGCGGCCCATTTCGACAAAAGTTTCATATGTGCCCTGTACGATGCCCTGCGTGCCGATATATATCCACGACCCAGCCGTCATCTGGCCATACATCATCAGGCCTTTGGCATCGAGTTCGCGGAAATGCGCCCAGTTCGCCCAGTTGGGGACGAGGTTGGAATTCGCCAGCAACACGCGCGGCGCGTTTTCATGCGTCTTGAACACGCCGACCGGCTTGCCCGACTGGATCAGCAGCGTTTCATCGCCATTCAGGTTGGTGAGCGTCTCGACGATGCGGTCGTAACATTCCCAGTTGCGCGCCGCCTTGCCGATGCCGCCATACACAACCAGCTCATCAGGGTTTTCCGCGACATCGGGGTCGAGGTTGTTCATGAGCATCCGCAAGGGCGCTTCGGTCAGCCAGCTTTTTGCGGACAGCTTGTTCCCATGGGCGGCGCGGATGATACGCTTGTTGGCGACGGTTTGCGCTTTCATGGGGCTTGCTCCTTAAATATGGATCGGGCGTCCATCGACGGCGAGCGCCGCTTCCTTGACCGCCTCGTTCAGCGTGGGGTGCGCGTGACAGGTGCGGGCAATGTCTTCTGCAGATGCACCAAATTCCATTGCAAGCGCGACTTCGGCGATCAGCGTGCCAGCCTCAGGGCCTACAATGTGGCAGCCCAGCACACGGTCGGTTTTCGCATCGGCCAGGATTTTCACGAAACCGTCGATTGCCGCCATCGCGCGCGCGCGGCCATTCGCCATGAAGGGGAATTTGCCGGATTTATACGCGACACCCGCTTCTTTCAGCTGTTCTTCCGTTTTGCCGACGCTCGCAACTTCGGGAAAGGTGTAAACGACGCTGGGGATTGCGTCGTAGTTGATATGGCCGGACTGGCCCGCGATGATTTCTGCAACCACCACGCCTTCGTCTTCGGCCTTGTGCGCCAGCATCGCGCCGCGCACAACATCGCCGATTGCGTAGATGCCTGCAACATTCGTCTGGAAATGATCGTCGATTTCCACGCGCCCGCGGTTATCCACCTTCACGCCCGCCTTTTCAAGGCCGAGGCCCTGCGTATAGGGGCGGCGGCCGATCGACAGCAGCACGTTTTCAACTTCCAGCTTCTCCACCGCGCCGCCATTGGCGGGTTCCAGCGTCAGCGTGACCTTATCTTTGGATGTTTGCGCGCCGGTGACTTTGGTGGAGAGTTTCAGCTCCATGCCCTGCTTGGTCATGAGCTTTTTCATCTCTTTCGAGACTTCGAGGTCGGAGCCGGGCAGCAGGCGGTCCATGAATTCAATCACGGTGACTTTAGTGCCAAGGCGTTGCCAGACGGAACCTAGCTCCAGCCCAATCACGCCCCCGCCGATCACGGCCATGGTCGCGGGGATTTTTTCAAGCGCGAGAGAGCCGGTCGAAGACACAATCTGCTTCTCATCGACATTCACACCATTCAACGGTGTGCTTTCAGAACCCGTCGCAATCACGATGTTTTTCGCAGTGACGGTTTTCTTGCCGTCTTTGCCGCTGATTTCGACGATGCCAACACCGGTGATTGTGCCGGTGCCGATCAGGTGATCGACCTTGTTTTTCTTGAACAGGAACGTGATGCCTTGCGTGTTTGCGGCAACCACCTTGTCCTTGTGCGTCATCATCTTTTTCAGGTTTGCCTTCGGCGTGCCGACCTCGATGCCGAGAGCGTCGAAATCGTGGCTCGCTTGCGCGTATTTTTCGGATACGCTCAGCAACGCCTTTGACGGGATGCAGCCCACATTCAGGCAGGTGCCGCCCAGCGTGTTGTCTTTTTCCACACAGGCGACTTTCAGGCCCAGCTGCGCTGCGCGAATCGCGCAGACATAACCGCCGGGCCCGGAGCCGATCACCACCACATCGTATAGAGCATCTGCCATTTTTTTGGGTCCTTTTTTGATGGCTCAATTTATCCCAGCCCCCCTGATTTATCGAGTCAATTTGGCACACGTTAAAACTACGCAAGAATATTTGCATATTTTCTTTTGACTCGAATCTGCTGCTTTGATATTCGGGAGTCTTCGACAAAAACCATCTCCGTGGTGTTGAAGAAGTTTCTAATAGAGAGTGTGTTCGAGAGGCCGGGCCCGTAACCTCGGCCTCTCATTTTTTTGGCCCTATGCCACCCTTGATTCATAACGATTTTCAAAAATACTTTCCCGATTTTGCGATTAGCTTTTGACTCGAATCTGCTGCTTTGATATCCGGGAGTCTTCGACAAAAACCATCTCCGTGGTGTTGAAGAAGTTTCTAATAGAGAGTGTGTAAGAGAGGCCGGGCCCGTAACCCCGGCCTCTCATTTTTTATGCGTCATAAAGCATTGAATATACATGATATTTAAAAATAGATTCACATAGTATTTGACTCGAATCTTCCGTTTTGATATTAAGGAGTCTTCGACAAAATCCATCTCCGTGGTGTTGAAGAAGTTTCTAATAGAGAGTGTGTAAGAGAGGCCGGGCCCGTAACCCCGGCCTCTCATTTTTTAAGCGCAATATTGCATGATATATTTGACATATTAATTACGCCTTTGCTAGTCTGCCCCAGTTAAGGAATTCAAGGAGACACCAAGATGAAAAAAGCACGCCTCGCCGATGGATCTATCGTCCTCGCGCACCAGTTCGACGCAAAAATCCATACTGGCGACCTGTGCTGCGCAGACCCCGATTGCGGAGCGCGCATGACATTCCGCCGTGAATCGCTGACGCATGGCGCATCGGCCATCCGCAGCGCATCTTTCGTTTCCAAGGCGGTGGCCGAACATAACCCGCTCTGCACCGAATACGAAGATTTCAAGATCATGGCCCAGCGCCGCAAGAGCATCGAGGAAGGGTTGAAGGACGGCAAGACAATCGTCCTGAACCTCAACATGAAACTCTCCGAGGCGTTCAACGCGGCAGCATTGCCCTCCGATGTCATCGGCATGGCCAGCACGTCTGAAAAAGGCAATTACGTGACCGCCGCCGTGAAAAGCGTCGATGACCTGCTGGAACTGCGCGCGGTGATCGAGGCCAAAGGCGGCAAGCCCGGTCTTGGCAAGACGGTCGTCAATTACAAAGGCAAGACTCTGCCGCTTGAAGAATTTGTGGTGGATAGCCAGCGTAAATTTGGCGACCTGCTGGACAAGATGTACAAGGCCGTCGATGGCGCGAAGCCGGGCGCGGAAATTTCGGAATTCCCCCGTCTCATCACCTTCAAGGCGACACAGAATACCAAGGCCTCTGAAAAAGGCGCACTGCGCGGCACGCCCATCACTTTCTACCGCGATGGCGGCAACAAGGTGATCCTGCTGCAAAAAGCGCAAGTGAAGAAGGAATTCGAGGAAACGCTGCGCGGCGAAAACGTCTTTATCATCGCAGCCCCCACGCTGCAGGTGAACGAAGCACGCCGCCTGCTGTCGCGCCTGCGTAACGAGCGCGAGCAGACGATGTTCCTGAACATGAACTGGCAAGTGACCGGCGTCCACCAATTCACGCCCGTCGAGGAAGCGCCCGCGCCGAAGCCTGTCACAAAACCTGTGCCGCCGAAACCCGGCCAGCAGTCGATGTTCTGATTACTCTGCTGTCTTTCGCTCGAAACTGCCGTGTTCGATGAAGTAGCGCGTTTGCGCAACCGCTTCGTCATTGGTCGTGATAAAGGTATGCGTGGCATGGATCGTAATATGATCCTTCATGCCGTCGATCTTGCTGCTTTCCACAGACACCTTGCCGTCATCCGGCCCATCGATCACAAAAGACGAAATCGGGTCAATGCTGCGGTCACCAGCGATCACGCCGACATCGCCCTTCAGCTTGCCCAATAAAATATCGTAGTCGAGTTTGGTGCGCAGTTCCTGTCCTGCAGGGCCATAGAAACTTTTATAGGCGGCCGTATCCCCGATAAAATCCGCAACCTCGCTGCCCTTGTTCGGCGGCGCGATCATGACAAAACGACCAAGTTTCTTCGGCGCGTGCCTGGACAGATAGGCACGGATGACCAGTGTCCCGAGAGAATAGCCGACGAAATGCACCTTGCATTTCCGGCCCTTCAGGAATTTTCTCACCTCGGGATGGATGTTTTCGGCGAGCTCGGGGATTGTGCCATTGCGGGAAGGATAATCGATGTTCAGTACGTTATATCCGTGATCCTCCAGATCCTCGCGAATTTCGTCCATGTTCGCTTTCGTGCGACCGATGCCGTGCAGCAGCACGGCGCAATCGCCCTTGTCCGCATAGGCGGGCAGCGAAAACAGGCAGAGGGCGAAAAGCAGCAGCGCCGCCGGTTTAGACATCCAGCAGCAGGCGTTGCGGATCTTCAATCGCGTCCTTGATACGCACAAGGAACGACACCGCTTCCTTGCCATCGACGATGCGGTGGTCATAGGAAAGGGCGAGGTACATCATCGGGCGGATGACGACTTGCCCGTTCACGGCGATGGGGCGTTCCTGGATCTTGTGCATGCCCAGGATACCCGATTGCGGCGGGTTCAGGATGGGGGTGGACATCAGCGAGCCAAAGATGCCGCCATTGGTAATAGTGAAGGTGCCACCCGACAATTCGTCGAGCGCCAGTTTGCCGTCGCGTGCGCGGGTGCCAAGGTCAACGATTTCTTTTTCAATCTGTGCGAAGCCTTTCGCATCCGCCTCGCGCAGCACCGGCACAATCAGGCCGGTCGGTGCGGAAACGGCGACGCCGATATCGTAATAGTTTTTATAGACGATATCGCCGCCGTCGATTTCGGCATTCACCGCCGGAAAATCCTTCAGCGCCTGCACGGCGGCCTTCACGAAGAAGGACATGAAACCCAGTTTCGTGCCGTGTTTCTTTTCAAAGCTGTCTTTGTATTGCGTGCGCAGCGCCATCACATGCGTCATGTCGACTTCGTTGAAAGTCGTCAGCATGGCGGCGGTGTTCTGCGCTTCTTTCAGGCGCTCGGCCACGCGCTGGCGCAGGCGCGTCATGCGCACGCGTTCTTCGCGGTCCGCATGGCTGCGGGGGCCGGACGGTGCAGCGGATGCTTTTGCGGCGGGTGCGGCAGGCGCCTTGTTCAGCGCCTCCAGCACATCGCCCTTGGTCAGGCGGCCGTCTTTGCCGGTGCCGGCGATGCCGGCAGTATCCACTTTTTTGTCATCCACCAGCTTGCGCACGGCGGGGGAGAGGAAGCTGTCATTGCTGACAGGCTTCGCCGCGGCCTGCGCCGCTTTCGGCTCGGTTTTTGCCGGGGCATCATTTTTTGCCGGTGCCTTCGCCACGGCAGCTCCGCTGCCCTCACCAATAGAGCCCAGAACAGCGCCGACGGCGACGTTCGATCCGGTTTGCACCTTGATCTCTTTCAGCACGCCCGCAGATTTCGCGTTCACTTCAAGCGTGACCTTGTCCGTTTCCAGCTCCACCAGCGGCTCGTCGACGGCGATGCTGTCGCCGACTTTCTTGAGCCATTTTGCAACGGTTGCTTCCTGAACGGATTCACCCAGCGCGGGGACGACGATTTCGACAGCCATGATAGACTCCTTTAAAAACCTTTAGAGCGTCAGCGCGGCGGTCAGCAGCGCTTCTTGTTCTTTGTTATGCGTTTTCAGTGATCCGGTCGCGGGCGCGGCGGCTTCGGGGCGGCCGACATAGGACGGACGTCCCGCCTTGTGCTTGATGCCCTTCAATACGCCTTCGATACGGCGGTCGAGGAACAGCCAGGCACCCTGGTTTTCAGGCTCTTCCTGACACCAGATGATTTGCGCGTTCGGGTATTTTTTCAGCTCGTCCGCCAGCGGCTTTTCCGGGAACGGGTAGAACTGTTCAAGGCGCACAAGCGCGATGTTCTTCACACCGCGCTTTTCGCGCGCTTCCAACAGGTCGTAATAGACCTTTCCGCTGCACAGCACGACGCGCTTGATGTCTTTATCAAGGTTGGTCGCGGTTTCCGGCAGCACGCGGTGGAAGCGGGTATCGCCCGTCATTTCCTTGAGGTTGGAAATGCACAGTTTGTGGCGCAGTAGCGATTTCGGCGTCATCAGCACCAGCGGCTTGCGGAAGTCGCGGCGCAGCTGGCGGCGCAGCGCGTGGAAATAGTTTGCAGGCGTCGAGCAGTTCAGCACCTGCCAGTTGTCTTCGGCCGACATCTGCAGGAAACGCTCGAGCCGGCCGGAGGAATGTTCAGGCCCCTGCCCCTCCATACCGTGCGGCAACAGCAGCACGAGCGCCGACATGCGCAGCCATTTCGTTTCGGCGGATGCGATGAACTGGTCGATCAGCACCTGCGCGCCGTTCACGAAATCGCCGAACTGGCCTTCCCACAGCACAAGGGCGTTGGGGTCAGCCGTGGAATAGCCGTATTCAAAGCCCATCACAGCGGCTTCGGACAGCGGGCTGTCATGCACTTCGAATTTCGCCTGACCCGCATCGATGTTGTTCAGGGGGATATAGCGGAATTCATTCGTCTGGTCGGTCAGCGCGGCATGGCGCTGAGAAAACGTGCCACGGCCACAATCCTGACCGGACAGGCGCACGCGGTGCCCTTCGCAGGCGAGCGCGCCGAACGCCAAAGCCTCTCCCGTCGCCCAGTCGAACCCCTCGCCGGTTTCGAACATTTTCTTTTTCGCTTCCAGCTGGCGGGCGATTTTGGGGTTGAGGTCGAATCCGGCGGGCAGCGTGGTCAGGCCACGGCCGATTTTCTGCGCGAGCTCGTTGGTGACAGAGGTTTCGCCGGAGCGTTCTTCGCCATAGGCCTGTTTCAGCCCGCTCCAATGGCCTTCCAGCATATCCGCGCGGTTGGGCTTGTAGCTGGTGGCGGCCTGGAATTCGCGTTCCAGATGCGCGTTGAAATCGGTGTAGATTTTATCGGTCTCCGCCTGCGACAGCGCGCCTTCGGCAACCAGCTTCTGCGCATAGACGGTGCGCGTGGTCGCCTTGTCCTTGATGACCTTATACATCTGCGGCTGCGTGAATGCAGGTTCATCCGACTCGTTATGGCCGTGCCGGCGATAGCAGATGATGTCGATAAACACGTCTTTCTTGAACTGCTGGCGGAATTCGATTGCCATGCGCGCGACATGCATCACCGCGTCCACATCGTCGCCGTTGACGTGGAAAATCGGCGACTGGATCATTTTCGCGACATCGGTGCAATAGCTGCCGGAGCGGGAATACAGCGGCGAGGTGGTAAAGCCGATCTGGTTGTTGATGACGACATGCATGGTGCCGCCAACGCGGTAGCCGGGTAGGTCGGACATCATAAGGGTTTCGGGAACGATGCCCTGACCCGACAATGCCGCGTCGCCATGGATCAGGATCGGCAATACTTTCTGGCGTTCGCTGTCCTTGTGCATCGCCTGCTTCGCGCGCGCCTTGCCGACCACGACGGGATCGACGAATTCAAGGTGCGACGGGTTCGGCACCAGCGACATATGGACGGTATTGCCGCCGAAATCGCGGTCCGACGACGTGCCCATATGGTATTTCACGTCGCCCGAGCCCTGCACATCATCCGGCTTCGCGGGCGTACCCTGGAATTCGGAGAACATGGCGGTGAAGGGCTTGCTGAGGATATTCGTCAGCACGTTCAAACGGCCGCGATGCGCCATGCCGAATATGACTTCCTTGATGCCCAGCTGCGCGCCGCGATGGATGACTTCTTCCAACGCGGGAATGACGCTTTCGCCGCCTTCGACGCCGAAGCGTTTCGTGCCGGTGAATTTGGTGTCGAGGAATTTTTCAAACCCTTCCGCCGCCGTCAGCCGTTCAAGGAAGCGTTTGCGCTCCGCAACCGGATAGACAGGTGTGTTACGGGTCTTTTCGAATTTGTCCTGCAGCCAGCCCTTTTGCTCGGGGTCCTGGATATGCATGAATTCGACACCGATAGTGCCGCAATAGGTTTCCTGCAGCAGCTTCACGATGTCGCGCAGGGATGCGCTATCCACGCCCAATGCGCCGCCCATCTGGATCTGGCGGTCCATATCGGCTTCTGTGAAGCCGTAGGTTTTGGGATCAAGCTCGGGATGGTATTTGCGTTCCATCAGGCCCAGCGGGTCGAGATCGGCCATCAAGTGGCCACGCACCTGATAGGAGCGCATCAGCAAGAACGCACGCAGTGAATCCGACACAACGGCGCGGGAATCAACGGCAGGCGCGGCTTTCGCGCCCTTGTCCGCCTTCGCCGCAGGCTTTGCGTCATCGGTGTTCGCAGGCGTCGAGAGGACGGCTGCGAGTTTTTCAGGGGCAGGTGTCCAGCTCGCGCCGCTCAGTTCGTTCACCAGCAATTTTGCTTCGTCGCCCAGCGATCCGAAAAGATCGGCCCAGCTGGCATCCACGCTGCCGGGATTCTTGGCAAAACGTGCATACTGCTCGGCGATGTAATCGGGGCCGGCGGCGGTGAGGAAACTGAGGGCGTCGCGCTGTGACATTTTATCGCTCTTTCTTGGGATTATGCCGCCTTGATCGCTTTCATGACGGCTTCGCCGAGGCCGGCTGGGCTTTCGGAGACAATGAAGTTCGCAGCCTTCATGGCGGCGATCTTGTCTTTTGCTGCGCCCTTGCCACCCGCGATGATCGCGCCGGCATGGCCCATGCGGCGGCCGGGAGGGGCCGTCGCGCCGGCGATGAAGCCGGCGATGGGTTTCTTGATTTTCGATTTGGCGTAGAATTCCGCCGCGTCTTCCTCTGCCGAGCCGCCGATTTCGCCGATCATCAGGATGGCTTCGGTTTCGGGGTCGTTCAGGAACAGGCTCAATGCATCAATAAAGTTCGTACCGTTGACGGGGTCGCCGCCGATGCCGATGCAGGTCGTCTGGCCCAAACCGTTGGCGGTCGTCTGCGCAACCGCTTCATAGGTCAGTGTGCCGGAGCGCGACACGATGCCGACCTTGCCGCGTTTGTGGATATGGCCGGGCATGATGCCGATTTTGCATTCGCCGGGGGTGATGACACCGGGGCAGTTCGGGCCGATGAGGCGCGTTTTCGAGCCTTCCAGCTTGCGCTTCACCTTCACCATGTCGAGCACCGGAATGCCTTCGGTGATGCAGATGACGAGCGCGAGCTCCGCGTCGATTGCTTCCAGAATGGCATCCGCCGCAAAGGGGGGAGGAACGTAAATGACGGAGGCATTCGCGCCCGTGTCATTCACCGCATCGCGCACGGTGTTGAAGACGGGCAGGTCGAGGTGTTTCGTGCCGCCTTTGCCGGGCGTGACGCCGCCAACCATCTTGGTGCCGTAGGCGATGGCCTGTTCCGAGTGGAACGTGCCTTGCGCGCCCGTGAAGCCCTGGCAGATGACGCGAGTTTCTTTACCAACGAGAACAGACATGTTACGCAGCCTCCGCTTTGACGGTGCTGACGACTTTTTGCGCGGCGTCAGCGAGGTTATCGGCTGCGAGGATCGCAAGGCCCGATTCTTTCAAAAGTTTTTTGCCCTTGTCGACGTTCGTGCCTTCAAGGCGCACGACCAGCGGCATGGTGAGGCCGAGTTCCTTCGCGGCGGTGATAATGCCCTCCGCGATGACGTCGCAGCGCATGATGCCGCCGAAGATGTTGACGAGGATGCCTTCGACGTTAGGGTCGGACAGGATGATGCGGAACGCTTCAGCCACGCGCTCTTTCGTCGCGCCGCCGCCCACATCGAGGAAGTTCGCGGGGTCGCCGCCATACAGCTTGATGATGTCCATCGTCGCCATGGCAAGGCCCGCGCCGTTGACCATGCAGCCGATGTTGCCGGTCAGCTTGACGTAGCTGATTTCGGCGTCTTTGGCGCGTTTTTCGGACGGGTCTTCCTCGGCCACGTCGCGCAGTTCTTCTACGTCCTTGTGGCGGAACATCGCGTTGTCGTCGAAGTTGAATTTCGCATCGAGCGGGATGATGTCGCCCGTCTTGGTCACGACCAGCGGGTTAATTTCGACGATCGAGCAGTCGAGCGCGATAAAGGCGTTATACATCGCCGAGATCACTTCCACGCATTTGCCGACCTGCTTGCCCTCCAGCCCGAGGGAGAATGCGATCTGGCGGCCTTGGAACGACTGGAAGCCGATGGCGGGGTCGATGGAAGTCTTCAGGATTTTCTCGGGGTGTTTTTCGGCGACTTCCTCGATATCCATGCCGCCCTCGGTCGAGGACATGATGGTGACTTCGGAGGTGGCGCGGTCGATCAGGATGCCGAGGTAGAGTTCGCGGGCGATATCGCAGCCCTCTTCCACATAAATACGGCGCACTTCCTGGCCTTGCGGGCCGGTCTGGTGCGTGACCAGTTGCATGCCGATCATTTTCTTCGCCGCTTCGCGGACGTCATCGATCGATTTCACGACCTTCACGCCGCCGCCCTTGCCACGGCCGCCCGCATGGATCTGCGCCTTGACGACATAGATCGGGCCTGGGAGTTTTTTCGCGACTTCGACCGCTTCTTCAGCAGTGTAGGCGACGCCGCCCTTCAGCACGGGCACGCCGCGCGCCTTCAGTAGTTCCTTGGCCTGGTATTCATGGATGTTCATGTTGCTTTCCCTGTTTTCTTGATCGGTTCGCCAAACCACCACTGGTTGCCAGAATGGTCGGTCACGCCGCCCATCCGTTCGCCATGGTCGCAGTCGGTGGGCGGCATCAGTTCGACAGCGCCCAGCGAGAGCGCGATTTTATGTGCCGCATCGACGTTCTTGACGTAAATGTAGGTCATGGACTTGCCTGCGGGATATTCCGCAGTCGCATCCGATATCATGATGACGGTGTCGCCCAGCTGCAATTCCGCATGCTTTATGCTGCCATCGTCGCGCCGCATGGGTTCGCGACGCAATTCCGCCCCCGCCGTTTCCTTCAAAAAGGCGATCAGACGCGTTGCGTCCACAGCCATGATGTAGGGGGAAACGGAGGAATAGGTCGGCGGTGCGAAGCTTTTCACCATGATTTTGGTTACGCAGCCGTTGCGGGCTTGATGTTCTTGGCGGCTTCGCACAGCACTTTCACGGCGGCGACCGATTTGTCGAACATGGCTTTTTCATCGCCCGTGAAGGTCACTTCGATGATTTTTTCCACGCCCTTCGACCCGATCACGACCGGCACGCCGATATAGAGGCCCTTGATGCCGTATTCGCCGTTGAGGTATGCCGCGCAGGGCAGCACGCGGCGTTTATCGAGCAGGAAGCTTTCCGCCATCGCAATCGCCGCAGATGCAGGCGCATAGAAAGCCGAACCGGTTTTCAGGAGCGCCACGATTTCGGCGCCGCCATCGCGGGTGCGCTGCACGATCTTGTCCAGCTTGTCTTGCGTCGTCCAGCCCATTTTCACGAGGTCGGGCAGCGGAATACCGGCTACAGTCGAATAACGGGTCAGCGGCACCATCGTGTCGCCATGGCCGCCGAGGACGAAGGCCGAAACGTCTTCGACCGAAACCTTGAATTCATCCGCGAGGAAATGACGGAAACGCGCGCTGTCCAGCACGCCGGCCATGCCGACCACCATGTTATGCTTGAAGCCGGTGACTTCCTGCATGATGCCGACCATGACGTCGAGGGGGTTGGTGATGACGATGACAAAGGCGTTGGGCGCGTGTTTCTTGATGTTCTCGCCGACGCTCTTGATGATGTTGGTGTTGATGCCGATCAGGTCGTCGCGGCTCATGCCGGGCTTGCGGGGCACGCCGGCGGTCACGATCACCACATCCGCGCCTGCCATGGCGGCGTAGTCGTTGCTGCCGACCATGTTCGCATCGAATCCTTCAACCGGAGCGGCCTGCGCGATATCGAGGCTCTTGCCCTGCGGCACACCTTCGGCGATATCGACCATGGTGATGTCACCGAGTTGCTTCATGCCAGCCAGCAATGCCAGCGTTCCACCGATTTGACCTGCGCCGACGAGGGCGATTTTCTTGCGAGACATGCTTTGCGTTTCCCTAAAAAATTTGCCTGATCTTATTTATAAGGAATCAGGACCGAGGCCTAAGCTAGCACTTTTTTGTGGAGTGTATAGGGCGGGATAACGGCATTTTTGTGCAAAGCGGAAAAATTCATTTTATTATGTTATATAAATATTTACATAGCGTATTTTGATAAGAACCATTTTCCGCATCACCTGATTTTTCCAAAGTATCTCAGCAATTTAAAACATGCCATGTTTCTTAGGGATTTCTTCATTTTCGCGGAATTTTATGGATAATAATGACAGATTTTCACGCGGCAGTTTCTCATAACGCGCCGAAAAATATGCGCCATCTTGCCAAAGTGGGCCTGCATGATAGTCTTCCGCATGCCCCATTCCGTACCCAAAAAAATCCCCCTGACGGGGACGTCCGGTGATGATTTTTTCCAGCGTCAGCTGGACGACCATTCATGCGGCCCTGCCTGCATGACGACGGTCACGCGCATCTATGGTGCGGCGGAAACCTACGATAAAATCCGCGCGCTATTGAACCCCAGCCCCGCCACCGGTACGCCGCAGGATATGATGGAGCAAGTCGGCGGCATGCTTGCGCCGCTGGAAATCACAGGGGCTCACAGCTATGCCGGCGGCGTTGCGATCGCCAACATCATGCAGGAGGGGGAGGGCCATTACGTCGTCTTCCTCGCGCGCGATGGCGACGATGTGCTGTATTACGAGCCGTATTATCACGAACTGGTGATCGACCATATCGACAACATCGTCTGGGATTCCGGCACATGGGAACCGGGCAGCGCCCGCGCCAGCCACTGGACCGCGAATTATGCCGCCCTCAGCGACAACAATTTTGAAAAGTGGCTGGCAATGGCCGATATGAGACAGCCCCCTGCACCGCCACGCCCATCGTCACGCCCGCCCGCGCCTTAAGCGAATTTCGAGATCAGCAGGTTGGTGATGTCCCATTCCAGCTTGCGGTTTTTGGTGAATGACTCTGCGCCTGAAAACCAGATATGGATGAGCGGGTCGCGCACGACACGGTCGCGCAAGGCCTCGTCCGCCACAAGATTGCCCGCATCCGCCGCACGGCGCAGGATTTCGGCGCCGCCTTTGCGGTCCATTTTACAGCCTGTGCCGGTCAGCATGCACAGCGCCACCAGCAGCGGCGTATCGCCCGATGACACCACCAGGTCCGTATCAAAATGCGCAAGCGCGCGCAGGAAACAGTCATAGGCCATTTCTGGATTGCGCGGCACCACATCGCCCGCCAGGTAAAGCGTACCCAGCGTTTCAATCGCGCTGCCCCGCCCGCCCTGCCCCGCCAGTTCCAGCAATTCCATCGCGCGCTGCGGATCGGCGTGGATGCCGATGCCGTGCAGGTATTTAAAGGCGAGGCTTTGCTGACAGACGGCAGATCCGCGCTGCGACCCCTCTTCGTAGAAGGCGGCGGCCTTGACATCATTATGCTCCACGACATCGCCCAGCTCGTACATCAGGCCAAGGTTGAAGCATGCTTCGGGGCTGCCGGCGCTGAAAGCCTTGAGATACCAGTCGAGCGCCTTGGGCGTATCCTTGTTCACGCCGTCGCCGCTTTCATAGCGCACGGCAACCGCATTCTGGGCGAAGGCATCGCCGGTTTCGGCGGCCTTCAGCAGCCATTCGAAGCTTTTGATATGCGACGGGTCCAGACCCTCCGCGCCCTGGTAATACCAGTCGGAGAGCTGGATCATCGCCTTGGTGTCGCCCTTGCGGGCGTTGGCGCGCATATCGCGCACGGCATCGGACATATTGTCTTCCCTTTGCCCCATTCTATTTTTTGACGCCGAAAAACTCAAGCTGCCAAGCAATTTCATCCTGTGTCAGCGGGTATTCTGTGCCGCCTTTGGGGTACAAAAGGTCTTTGGGCTGAATACGGCCCGCAAGCCGCTGCACATCGACGCACATGCGCGCGGGAAAACCGGCCTTCCAGCAAAGCGCCACGACCGGTTTTGCCCCTGCCTGCAGGATACGCTCGGCCGTTTCGGCAGGGATGCCTGCCATTTTCCCCATCGCCAGCACAGCAAAGGCGCGTTCCTGCCACGCCAGCGCGTCATGCACCATTTCGGGCGTCAGGCGTCCGTCGCGGGCAAAACGTTCCACCTTTTCGGCGGGCGTCTTCAGGCCGCCATCGTTCTTGGTGTACGCAATCCGCCGCTCCACAATCGACACCACGCCAAGGCGCGTCGCGGCGTCAAGGTCGCTGCGGTTTTTCAATACATCGAGGATCGTTTCGCTGACAAAGCCTGTCAATTCACGCGTGAGGTCAATATCCAGATGCGGGCTGAGGGCGAGCGGGCGCTGCCATTCGGCGTTGCGGCGCGCGCCATCAACAATGGCCTGCAAGGTGTCGCGCGAAATTTGCGCGCCCTTGTTACCGATCATCAATGCTGTGCTGATGACGTCGCCCGCCTTAAACACGGCATCGGTCACTTTCTCGCTGACCGCCGGGCGTGCGGCGATGGCGGCGATCGCCCAAGGCTCCGGATGACCCGCGAGCATTTCCAGCAACACACTATCCTCGAGCGCGATGCAATGGCGCAGGATCGGCTCGGCGATTTCGCGCTCCACGTCGCGGGCGAGGCGGGCGACGACAGCGGGCGGCGCCTTCGCGTAGTCGCGCAGTGCGGTCGACAGC
The DNA here is from genome assembly GCA_965279315.1 of Alphaproteobacteria bacterium. Classification (GTDB taxonomy): domain Bacteria; phylum Pseudomonadota; class Alphaproteobacteria; order Micavibrionales; family UBA2020; genus JAPWJZ01. The sequence continues at coordinate 373,218 of OZ257145.1, forward strand.
GCGCTACGCACCTTCAGCACCTCGTCCTGCGCCAATGCGGTCAGTGCCTGCACGGCAAAGCCGTATAATTCACTATGCGCCTCGGTCTCGATCGAGGGCAGCAGTTTTACCAGCCGGTCGGCCAGTGCGATGCGGATATCGGCATCGGGGTTCGCCACATCGCCGCCGCGATCCGGCACGACGATATCTGCGGCATTCGCAGGCAGCTGGTAAGGCGGCTTGAAAGCCGGTTTTTTGCGGAACAGCTGCTTGAAAAACCCGAACATTTACGAATCCCTATAGGCGCGGGACTGCATTTCCATGAGCCTGCTGACGGTGCGTTCAAACACCTGTGCAAGGTCCGTGCCGGTGTAAAGCTTATCCGGCGGGGCGGCTGCCGAAATCGCAATCATTGCATGGTTATCATATAGTGTGTCGATGAGCGTAATAAAGCGGGTCACCGCATCCCGTTTCATGTCGTCAAGGCGCGGGATTTTTTCGACCACAAAAACCTTGAACGTTTTCACCAGTTCAAGGTAATCGAGCGCGCTTTTCGGCTGTTCGCACAGTTCCGCAAAAGTGAAGGCTGCAACCGTTTTCGCCGCGCGCGGCACATGGATAATGCGCCCCTTGACCGCAATATCCAGCGGCGCGCCTTCGCTGCCCTCTGAAATGGTTTTGAAAATCCTGTCGAGTTCCGCGTGTGCATCGCTGTCATGCGGCCAGAAATAGACCTGCAATTCGCGCAGTTTCCGCATCCGGTAATCGGTATCGCCGGTGAAAGAAAAAACCGCCAGGTTCTGTTTCAGCAATTCGATGAACGGCAGGAACAATTCGCGCTGCAACCCGCCCATATATAAATCATCCGGCGGGATGTTCGATGTCATGACAACGGTGACGCCGCGTGCGAACAGCGCGGTGAACAGCCGCCCGATGATCATGGCATCCGCCACGTCCTTCACCTGGAATTCGTCAAAACAGAGCAATCGCGCCTCACGCGCAATCTTGTCCGCCGCCGCGATCAGGTCGCCGTCGATGCGGTCCTGTGCGGTGCGTCGGGTGCGGCGTTCATGCATGAAATCATGCACCTCGAGCATAAAGGCGTGGAAATGCACGCGGCGTTTTTTGTCGACAGGGGCTGCTGCAAAAAACATGTCCATCAGCATCGATTTGCCGCGCCCGACGCCACCATGCAGGTACAGCCCCCTGGGTGCTTCTGCCTTCTTTCCGAAGGGCCACCATCCGGCGGGTTTTGCTTCGGCGAGGGCGAGGCGCAACTGTTCCAGCGCCACGACCGCGCGGTGCTGGTCGGGGTCGGGGGCGAGGGTGGCCGCCTTTAATTTCTGGTCATATATGTCGGTGAGCGTTTGCATTGTTTTTCGAAATTCATCCTATCCTCCGCACATCTTCTAATAAACCAAAACAACGATTGCCATAACCTTAAATCGGTTGAATTCCCGTCTGGTCGGAGATAAAAAGCGCGCGTATGCTTGTTTCCAGCACTTGGTTTCAACCGTTACGGGAGATTCGATATGAGCAAAGAACATAAATGCAAAGGCACCTGCCAAAAAGATTTCGCTGATAAAGCTAAAAAAGAAGGCCATGGCCACCATCACAAACATGCGGCGAACGACACCTGCCCGCATCACGCGAAAAAAGACGCTGCTGCGCCGAAAACGCCGGAAGCGCCCAAGCCTTAACCTTATCTGGCTTGACCCGAAAAAAATCCCCGCGCGGAAGCCGGGGATTTTTTATTTCTTGAGATGCTTGACGATGAAATCGAGCGTCGTCTTGAACGACTCTTCGTTAATCGTATGGCTCATGCCCTTGATCACCACGCCCTCGACCGGCAGGCCGGCGCGCTTCAGGCGCATGAGGGATGCGTTGTAATGCACGCTGATGCGGTTTAACGCCTGATCGAACACTTTGCCGAGCTTGCCGCGCGGTTTCGGCTTTCTCTCGACATGGCGGCTGGTGGTGTAGAAAATTTCGTCCTGGTCGCCCATCAGCAGCATGGTATTGGGCTTTGATTTCGGGCCCACGATGGGGAATACGGGGCCGGAGTGGCAGACGACCGCCGCGCATTCATCGCCGCGCCGTGTTGCCATCTGCACCACCATCGCGCCGCCCAGCGAGAACCCGTAAAGGACAAGCCCGTCATCCTTCAGCCCGCGTTTCGCCAGTTGCGCATCGGTGAATTTATTCAGCTCGTCAACAACAGGCACCTGGTTGAACAGATGCTTCAGCGCCAGTTCGATCTGTTTTTCGGGATTTTTTTCGGTCTTGTACCAGGTGTACAAATCTTCCGCATCAGGCACGCCGTGTTCGGCGAGGCGCTGTTTGTCGGCTCCGACGCCGACAGGCCCGCGTACCACCAGCACATCGGCATTCGGCCATTGCTTCTGGATTTCAGGCGGCAGGTCCTTGAACATGTCGGGATGGTTGCCATAGCCATGCAGCAGGATAATCAGCGCATCCGGCTTGCCGGAGGCGCAGGCGTATTCGTTGAAATGAAAACCGTCTTCGAACTTCATGGCCGCCTTTTGATGGTGCCACCCGTTATCCCGCCAAGGACGATCAAGCGTATAAAAACCCTAACCCCTTGTAAACCTGCAAAATTCCTGCTGCGTTGCAGCATATTCAGAACCTTGACGGAATATGAAAACGCAGTACAATCGCGACAATCAACCGGAGAAAACCGATGTCCCTGTTCAAGCGCAAGATCAAAGACCAGTTCAACAAACCGCCCCAGCGCGATTTGCAGGCCTTCACGATCACGCTGACAAAGCCGGAAGCAGACACTGCCGCGCAGGCTGCATCCTTCGCCGTTACGCTCGACCGCTGGTTACAGCGTCAGGGCGATATGCAGAAGGGCAATGCGCAGGCACCGGTTGGCGGCACGGGCACGGTTGCCATTTCCTGCACCGAAGAAACCATGCAGCGCATCGAGCGCCAGTTCGCCGGCAATATCCTGCGTGTCGACCCGCCTGCGCAGCACGTGCGCGGCACGGTCTATCCGCCGAAGGTCGATCCCTGGGATGTTAGCAAATGGTCTGCACCGCGCGCCTGAGCATCTTGCGGCGAACAAGCAGATAGCCCCACATCGTAAAATTGATCGCGCACATATAGACGGGGAACAGCAGCGTCGTTGCCGTCCACTGCGCCAGCGCGAAAATCGAAATGATCGTTGAAATGGCGAACAGGAAATAGGCAAGCGCCCTTTCCTCCTGCGGTTTTGCCCATGATTTGCGGAAGGTCGGGAAAAACCCTATTGCATCGATCACCACGATCAGCACGACAGACCAGAATGGATCAGAAGTGAAATACCACAGCGGCAGCGTAAGGAATGCAGCACCAAGAGCGTATTGATCTGTCTTGGTAATATTGCGCGTTCCCTGCTTGAACCCGATGTAGCAAAGGATAAGGCAAGTGAACGCGCCGATCACCGTCGGTATCACCCCTGCCCCGCCGCCTTCCGCATATTGGGCGGATGCCGCGATGATGGTCAGGATAAACCAGATCAGCCACGAAAACGCATGCGGTTTCACCTCGCCGCGCAGAGCCGCGCGCACATAAGGTGTAAATCCGGCGAACAGCACGGTCGCCGACAGGATGACAAGGATGGCAGGGCTGATGGCGGTTATCCCGGATTAAAACTGGTCATTGGCGATGGCGCAGGCCATTTTCTGGCCGCCCATGATCGGGGCGGACAGGCCGTGCACCTGCGGCAGCAGCGCTTCGGCAAAGAAACGCGCCGTAATCAGTTTCGTGTTGTAGAAATTCGCATCATCGCCGTTATGCAGTGCGCCATGCGCCGAAGACGCCATGCGCGCCATCATATAACCGCCCGCAACCAGCGAAAACTGGCGCAGGTAAGGCACGGCGGAAGCCGCCATGGCATCGGTGTTCGATTTGGCATTCGCCAGCATCCATGCTGTCGTTTCCTCCAGCGCCGCAACCGCCTTCACGAGCGACCCTTGAATAGCATCAAGGTCGTCGCTGGGTTTCTGTGTCAACGTTTTCGCGAAAGTTTTGATTTCACCCATGAACTTCGCCGCTTCCGCGCCGCCGTCGCGCAGCACCTTGCGGAACACAAGGTCGTTTGCCTGAATGCCGTTCGTGCCTTCATAGATCGGCAGGATACGGCTGTCGCGGTAATATTGCGCCGCACCGGTTTCTTCGATGAACCCCATGCCGCCATGGATCTGCAGACCCGTCGATGCGGTTTCAACGGCATTGTCGGTCGCCCATGCTTTGACGAGCGGCACAAGCAGGTCAAGGCGCGATGCCGCCGCCGTTTTGGCCGCTTCGTCGCCCGCATGGCGCGAACGGTCGATCATGCCCGCCGCGTAATAAGCCAGCGCACGCGATGCTTCGGTGTTTGATTTCATGGTCAGCAGCATGCGGCGCACATCGGGATGTTCGATGATGGCGACGCGCTTGCCGGATTTATCGCCGAGCTTTGTGCCCTGCACGCGGTCCTTGGCGTATTGCAGCGCGTGCTGGTACGCCGCTTCCGACAGGGCAACGCCCTGCTGGCCCACACCCAGACGGGCATTGTTCATCATGATGAACATGTTCCGCAGGCCCTGCCCCGGCTGGCCGATCAGGTAAGATTCCGCGCCTTCGTGTTCGCCATACATCATGACGCAGGTGGGCGATCCGTGGATGCCCAGTTTATGTTCCAGCGACACGGCGCGCACATCATTGCGTTTGCCGATGCTGCCGTCGTCATTCACCATGAATTTCGGCACGATAAACAGGCCCAGCCCGTCATTGCCTTCGGGCAGGCCGTCGATGCGCGCCAGCACAAGATGGATGATGTTCGGGGTGAAATCATGTTCGCCCCATGTGATGAAGATTTTCTGTCCCTTCATCAAATAATGGTCGCCATTCTTTTTCGCAACGGTGCGGATGGCGGCAAGGTCGGTGCCGGCCTGCGGCTCCGTCAGGTGCATCGAGCCTGTCCATTCGCCGGAAATCATTTTCGGCAGGTATTTCGCCTTGTCAGCAGGCGTGCCAAGCACCTCGATCGCTTCAATTGCGGCTTGTGAGAGCAGCGGGCAAAGGGATAGCGCGAGGTTCGCCGCCTGCCACATTTCGCCGACCGCCATGCCGATGGCATGCGGCAGCGCCTGACCGCCGTGATCGGGCGCACAGGTGACACCCGTCCAGCCGCCTTGCGCGAACTGGGTATATGCATCCTTGAAACCGTCCGGCGTCTTCACCGTTTCGCCCGCGAGTTTCGACATCTGCAGGTCGCCGTTCTTATTCGTCGGCGCCCAGACTTCACCGGCAAGGCGTGCGGCCTCGGCGAGCACGGCCTCCACGACATCGGCACTGGCATGTTCGTATCCCGGCAGTGCGGCTATTTCTTCCATGCCTGCAATTTCATCGAGGACGAAGCGCATGTCTTTCAGCGGTGCGGTGTACATCTGGACAACTCCACAAAAAAATTCCGGCAGCCTGTTAAGGACTGCCGGAATATTAACATTTTAAGCACATATATAAAGCCCCCACGCGGACGCTTTATGAATATCACCAATTAAAGGTCGAACGAGCCGCCTTTTTTCGGCGTCGGTGCGGGCTTGTTGACAGGGCGCGCGACCAGCGTCTGCACGCGCTCTTCCACCGCGACCATCAGTTTTGCCTGGCCGAAGCCGCTGTCGATTTCATCGAGCGGGATGCGCGCCTCTTCCTCCACATACAGCTTCACCAGCGGATGTGCGTTGTCGCCGCGCTGTTCCGCCACATTGGCGAAGATGCGCGACAGGGTGCGGGTCGCTTCCGAATGGCCGCCCATCACGCTGTCCATTTTATCGCGGATCGCCTTGCCCTCTTCCGTGCCTTTCAGCTCATCGACCACGTCGACGACTTCGCGCAGCTGTGCCAGTTCTTCAGCAGTGGGTGCACTGGATTGCCAGTCATGCACGATTGCGCGTTCGATGGAAATCAATGCGGCGCGCGCATTGTCTTCGGGCAGCCTGGCGATTTCATTGAATAGCTTGTCGATGCCTTCGGGGGTGCCGATGGTACCAAGGCGGCGGGTGTAATCGTCAGCGTTGAATGCGGTCATGGGCAAATCTCCTGCTGTTAAAGGTCGAATGAACCGCCACGATAGGGGCGGCGGGGGTTGCTGTTGGGGGGCGGCATATTGGCGGCGCGTTCGCGCTGCACGCGTTCCTCCACCGTCACCATCAATTTCGCCTGGCCGAATGCCGTGCCGATGTCATCCAGCGACTGGTTGCGTTCTTCCTCGACATAAGCCTTCACAAGGCTGTGGGCGGTGTCGCCCTTGAAATCGAAGATCTTGCGGAACATGGCGGCCATTGCCTGCCCTTCCTCCGCGATCTTCATGCCGCTTTCCATGTCGGCGCGCAGCATCTCGCCCGTGGGCGTGCCTCTCATCTGGTCGATGGCGTCGATGACCATGCGCAGCTGCGCCAGTTCATGCGGTTTCGGCGCGGTGCGCTGCCAGTCGGTCACGATGTTCAGTTCAACGCGGTTGATGACCGACAACTGGTCGTTTTGCGGCAGGACGGAGAGCTGGTCGAACAGCGCCTCCACTTCGGCTGAATCGCGTGCGGCCTCGATACGGCGCGCCAGATCGTCGGCATCGAATGCGGACATAGGCATTTCCTTCAGGTCTATATATGTCTTGTGGTTATGGATTTTATACCACCGCCACCCCTAGCTGACAATCCCGTTTAACGTAAAATCAGGGGGTTAGGCCGTTTGGCACACCACTTGCAATGTTATTCATATAAAGAAGGCCAAAAATGGCCGGAGATCAGGGAGCTTTAGGTTATGGGATCATTTTTATCAGGGTTATCGTCTAAAATAGCCCAGAAATATCAGGGAGTTGCATCCCCGCAAGTGATTAGCGCGGTCCAGAAGGCGAGCAGCAAGACAGGGGTAGATTTTACCTTCCTGATGGAAAAAGCTTCCACCGAAAGCAGCTTTAACCCGACCGCCAAATCGAAATCCTCCTCCGCGACCGGCCTTTACCAGTTTATCGAAGATACCTGGCTGTCGATGGTCAAGAAGCATGGCGACAAATTCGGCCTTGGCGATTATGCGGACAAGATTGAAGTGAAGAACGGCCGCTGCTGCGTCGATGACGCCGCCGCCCGCAAAGAGATCCTGGGCCTGCGTAACGACCCCGAAATTTCCGCCCTGATGGCGGGCGCTTACAGCGCCGAAAACAAGGTGTACCTGCAAAAGAACACCGAAGGCGATGTCGGCTCGACCGAAATGTACATGGCGCATTTCATGGGCGCGGGCGGCGCAACCAAATTCATCAACTGCCGCGATTACGACGGCAACGCGATCGGCGCGAAACTGTTCCCCGCGCAGGCGCGCGCGAACAAGAACGTGTTCTACGACAAGGCGACGGGCAAGGCCCGCACGCTTGACCAGATTTACGACATGTTTGACAAAAAGTTCTCCGATGGACCTTCGACCACGACTGCTGCCGCGAAAACCCCCGACACTTCGGTCGCACACACCGAAACCGCGAAGCGCTCCATCAAGGCACCTGCCGCCGCCGACTATTCAAGCAAACCCCTCCCCGTCAAGGCCGCGCAGGTGCTTCCCGTTTTCGACGACGCGAACGACAAGGATGACATCATCTGGTCGGATGACCCGCGTTTCCGCCACGACATACCGCAATCGGGCTATACGCATACGAACACGAACCTGCGCCGTTCCGTGCACCGCATCAGCGCGGAGAGCATCATGGTGATGTCACAGATGCGCGACACCGACCGCGAGACATTCAGCACCCGCCGTGACAAATACGGTTATAACAGCTAATCGGCCTACCGAATCTCGACCACCGGCGCTTTCAGGTTCTGGCCCTGAAGCGCTTTTGCCTGTTGTTCGATCATTTCGCGCAGCTGTAGCGGCGTGATCGACAGGTTGGGTTGCAGGGACGCTCTTTTGCCCGCGAAATCGAGCAGCATATCGAGCGGCGATTCATCGGCGGGGAACTGTTCCACTTCGGTATCGTCCTTGGGATCTATCTTGGCGCGTTCCTTGGCCACTTCAATAGCGCGCGCAAGGCCGCCCAGTTCGTCGACCAGGCCGCGCTCCTTGGCCTGTGCGCCCGTCCAGGCGCGGCCTTCGGCCACGTTGAACGCCTGCTCGTGCGTCATCTTGCGGCCCTGCATCACGCGCTGCAAAAACGATTCATATATATTATCGAGCGTCGCCTCGAATTTCGCCATTTCAGCCTCGGTGAACAGGCGGTTGAACGACCACATGCCGGCATGTGCGCCTTCCGAAATTGTCACCCAGTTGACGCCGATCTTGCTCCACAAATCCGCGAACACGAATTTGCCGCCGAACACGCCGATCGAACCCGTGATGGTGCCGGGCTGTGCCACGATCCAGTCAGCAGGTGTCGCAATCCAGTACCCCCCGGACGCGGCATAGGCGCCCATGGACACGATCACAGGCTTGCCGGCCTTTTGCGTTTCGATCACGGCGCGACGGATGGTTTCCGCCGCCGTCGGCGAGCCGCCGGGGCTGTCGATGCGGAAGACGACCGCCGCGACATCCTTGTCCTCGCGCGCATCCTTGAACGCATCGACGATGTCATTCGCCTCGATCCCGCTGTCGCCCATGCCGGCATGCGCACCGCCGAAGGAAACGATTTCGCCGGAACCCAGCACAAGGGCGATCTTGGGCTTGCCCTTGCCGCCGGTTTTTTTCTGTTCTTCTTTTTCGATTTCTTTTTTCACTTCATCGACGAAACCGCGCAGGCCCTTCGGCTTGGTCTTGGCTTCGGGCGAATAATCGGACAGGTCGATGGTGTCGTCCTTTTCGGCCAGGCCAGCTTCCTTGCGCGCGGTTGCCAGCACTTCGTCATGGTAGCCGATCTTGTCCACCAGTTTCGCCTTCAGCGCGTCCTGGTCGTTATAGGGGGCGTTGTCGACCAGCAGGCGCACACCGGCAGGCGTCAACCCGCGGGCTTCCGCGATGCCATTCACCATCTGGCGCGACAGGTCGCCGATCATTTCGGTCAGGGCCATGCGATTCGGCGCGCTCATATCTGTTGCGGTGAATGTTTCCGGTGCGGACTTATAGAGGCCTTTGTGGCCGAATTGCGCGGTCACGCCGACGAGGTCAAACGTGCCCTTCACGAATGGCACCTGCGCGGAAATGCCCGTGATACCGACGATGCCGACCGGCTGCAGCCACAACTGGCCGAAGGCGGAGGCGAAATAATAATCGGACATGCCCGACGACATTTCGCCGTAGCTTTCGCCGAAGATGTAGGCGAATTTTCCGGCCTTGCGGAAATGGGCGATGGCGTCGCGCAATTCCTGCACCTGAGCCACGCTGAATTGCACGTCTTCCAGCGTTGCAAGGAAGCCCTTCACGCGGTCGTCCTTCGCCGCCCCCTCCAGCGCCTCCGTCAGTTCGCGCAGCGTCGACGTGGTGTGCACGAAGGGCTGCGTGATCGAGGGCTTCGGCAGTTTTTCGCCGATGCCGGATTTGAAGGTGTAGGTGAGCAGGATTTTCGACGGGAGCGCTTCGGGCTTGTCATCCATCGCGCGCCCGACGGCGACACCGATCATGATGACGAGGATGAAGAAGGAGAACCCCATCATGAGCAAAAAGCCCTTGAGGAGATTCCACAGGCCGTGGAAAAAACCGCCCTGTTTCTTGACAACTACCTGCTCGGCCATGACAGCAACCTTTCGGAAATGCGATGAAATTTTTTGCAGTCTATCCCAACATTCCGCATTGAACGATAAATAAATTGGGTCTAGTCTCGTTTGCAGATCACGACACACGACAGACAAAAAAAGCCCCAAGTGCGGAAACACTTGGGGCAATATCATCGAAGCGAAGTATTAAGGGAGAGGCCGTTCGGAAAACCGAGCGGCCTTTTCCTTGAGTGAAAGCATCGCGAATCTGTGGATAAGAGTCGAATCGTTTTTTAAGGCAGTTATCCACAGTCATTTTTTCATTTAAATTCATGCCGTTAAAGCAAGCGCGCGCTTCGGGGCACGGATTTGTTATGGAGAGTCCCTGAAAAAATTTCGGGTTTAATCCCAGAGTCTTGGGATTCCCCGATTCGGCAGAACATCAACAGATGCCGACAAGAATCTGATTTGACTCGGAATTATTTCGCTGTCTGCGCTATGTGGCGCAGCAGGTGATCGCACAGCACCAGGGCCATCATCGCTTCAGCAACGGGCGCGCCCCGCAATCCGACGCAAGGGTCGTGCCGACCTTTCGTCACAATCTCGGTTTCTTCCATCTGTTTGTTGATGGTGAGCATAGGCGTGAGAATCGAACTCGTCGGCTTGAACGCGATGCGCACAACAATATCCTGCCCCGTCGAAATACCGCCAAGAATACCGCCCGCGTTATTCGACAGGAATTTCGGCTTGCCGTCTTCGATGCGGATCTGGTCGGAATTCACTTCGCCGCCCATTTCGACAGAAGAAAACCCTGCGCCGATTTCAACACCCTTCACCGCATTGATGCCCATCATCGCTTTCGCAAGATCGGCATCGAGCTTGTCGGCGAGCGGCGCGCCGAGGCCTGCGGGGAAGCCACTGGCGACGACTTCGACAATCGCGCCCGCGCTTGAACCGGCCTTGCGTGTTTTATCGAGGAATTCTTCCCAGACCGGAATGATCGCGGCATCCGGCGTGAAGAACTGGTTTTCAGCGGCCTGCGCCCAGTCCCAGTTGTCGCGGTTGATTTTATGCGGGCCGACCTGCACGACGCCGGCGCGGATCGTGATGTTATCGCCAAGGCGGGATTGCAGCACCTTGCGCGCGACGCCCCCTGCCGCAACGCGGCTTGCCGTTTCGCGCGCGGATGAACGCCCGCCGCCGCGATAATCGCGGAAACCGTATTTCTGGTCATACGTGAAATCCGCATGGCCGGGGCGATATTTATCTTTGATTTCTGAATAGTCTTTCGACCGCGCATCGGTATTTTCGATCAGCAGGCTGACGGGCGTGCCGGTCGTGCGGCCTTCGAAGACACCGGAAAGGATTTTGACTTTATCTTCTTCCTGACGCTGCGTCGTGAAGCGGTTCTGGCCGGGTTTGCGGCGGTCGAGGAAGTGCTGGATATCGGATTCGGACAGTTCGATCTGCGGCGGCACGCCATCGACCACGCACCCAATCGCCGGCCCGTGGCTTTCGCCCCATGTCGTGTAGGTGAACAGGCTGCCGTAGGTGCTGGCTGACATTAACCCGAGATGCCCTGCAGCAGTTCGGCGGTCTGTTTCGCGCTGTCCACCGCGACCATGCCGATCGTGTTGTAGCCGCTGTCGACATACATAATTTCGCCCGTCACGCCCGCGCCGAGGTCGGAGAGCAGGAACAGGCCTGCGCCGCCCACATCTTCGGTCGTCACGTTACGGCGCAGCGGCGCGTTCAGTTCGTTCCATTTCAGGATATAACGGAAATCGCCGATGCCGGATGCGGCGAGCGTCTTGATGGGACCTGCCGAAATGGCGTTTACGCGGATGCCGTTCTTGCCCACGTCGCTGGCAAGGTAGCGCACAGAAGCCTCAAGGGCAGCCTTCGCAACGCCCATCACGTTGTAATGGGGCATGACGCGTTCTGCGCCGTGATAGGTCATGGTGATCAGGCTGCCGCCTTTTTTCATGAGCGGCACGGCGCGCTGCGCCACTGCCGTGAAGGAATAGACGGAGATATCCATCGTCTTCAGGAAATTGTCGCGCGTGGTGTTCAGGTACATGCCATCCAGTTCGTTCTTGTCGGAATAGGCAATCGCATGGACGACGAAATCAAGTTCGCCCCATTCCTTCTCCACAGCCTTGAAAGTCGCATCGATGCTTTCGTGGTTGGTGACATCGCAGGGCACAACAATTTTCGACTGCACGGATTCAGCCAGAGGACGCACGCGTTTTTCCAAAGCATCGCCCTGGAAGGTGAATGCCAGTTCCGCGCCGTGCTTGTGCGCCATCTCGGCGATGCCCCAGGCGATGGAACGGTCGTTCGCGACACCCATAATCAGGCCGCGTTTGCCTTTCATGAGCGGGAGGGCATTCGTCATGGAATCGGTATCCTCTGTGGCGGGCTGGTTATTCATTATGAATCACCTGTTTGAATTTCTGTTGGGCATCGTACACATTTATAAATATACGTCTAGCGACACGTTCCATAAAACGGCTTCCAGAAAAAAAATTTGCGGATTTAAACATAAAGGGAACGCATCGTTAAGTTATTATGAAATTCATTTCCCGTTTTCCTTTTGATTGAAAATGGAATTGTATTATATTTGTGACAGTCATCGTTAACCGACGGGTGTTCCTCACCCGTTCTCATACCAGCTTCTAAGCTTGCAAACACTTCCGTACTGGTGTTCACTCGCGCCAAGCTTAATGAAAAGAAGGTTCCAGACTTGCTTCAATTCACATCGCCTCGTGCCCGCATGTTCCGCAAGCGCCGTTTCGGCCTGCGCCACATCATCCTCTCCGCCCTTGTCCTTTCCGCCGCGTATGGCTTCATGCCGTCCGGCGAAACAACGGCTGTTGCGCCCGTCAATGCTGTCGTGGCTGCCGCCCCTGTTACCGCTCCCGCCGCGCGCGGCTATGAAGTGCTGAACCTGAAAGACGCGTTCGACGCAAAACCCGCGCAGCCGTCCTACCAGTTCGCATCGACCGAAGAATCGGCCGCCAAGCCGCAGGTCGTGATCGCCGCCGCCCCCCAGCCGAAACTGGAACGCCAGCTGTCCTATATACAGTCGGGCATCACCAAGCTTCTGGAGGCCAGCACCGACCTCAAGGAAATCTTTGATAACGAAAAGAAACTCCATGTCGGCAAGGGCGATACGCTGATGGACCTTCTCGTGAAAAACGATGTGCCGCGCGACGATGCGTTCAGCGCGATCCAGGCGCTCAAGAAAGTCTATGACCCCCGCGACCTGAACCCGGCACATCAAGTGACTGTGTTCTTCCACAAGGACCCCGCGATTGCCGACCCCAAATTCGTGGGCCTGCGCATTGAACGCGACTCCGTGAACTCGCTCGTCGTCAACCGCGACGCCGATGGCAGCTTCATGGTCAACGCCGAAGCGAAAACGGTCCACCGCGAAATGAAGGCCTATCAGGCGAAAATCGACAGCTCTCTCTATGTCGATGCGAAAGAAGCGGGCGTGCCCGATAACGTCATCCTTTCGCTCATCAAGATGTATTCCATGGGCGTCGACTTCCAGCGCGACATCCACAACGGCGATTCATTCAACGTCATGTACGAACAATATGTGACCGATGACGGCCGCGTTGTGCCGAACAAGGGCGAGATCGTGTATGCGAAACTCGCGCTGTCCGACCGCGTCCTGCCGCTCTACCGTTTTGAAGGCAGCAACGGCGACGTCGAATATTTCGACCAGAGCGGCCAGTCGGTGAAGAAGCCCCTGATGAAAACGCCGATCGACGGCGCGCGCATCACCTCGAAATTCGGTTTCCGCCGCCATCCGGTGCTGGGCTTCAACAAAATGCACAAGGGCATCGATTTCGGCGCCCCTCGCGGCACCCCCATCTACGCAGCCGGCGACGGCGTCGTGGAAAAGGCCGGCAAGTTCTCGTCTTACGGCAATTATGTACGCATCCGCCATCGCGCGGGCCTCGAAACCGCCTATGCCCACATGAACGGTTTCAAGTCTGGCGTGAAGGCCGGTTCCCGCGTGAAACAGGGCCAGGTTATCGGTTATGTCGGCACCACCGGCCGCTCGACCGGCCCGCACCTGCATTACGAAATCCTGATGGGCGGCAAGCAGGTCAACCCTGCTTCCGTGAAACTGGCCGGCGGCAGCTCGCTGTCGGGCAAGGACCTGAAGAAGTTCAAGGCGGGCATCTCGAAGATCGACGGCACGTTTGCACAGGCGCTGCAGCCTGCTGCGCCCGCCGTCGCTTCGGCGGAAACGACGAAGGTCGCCGCACACAACTGATAAACGCCGGATACGCTTTTAAAAGACCCGCTTGATCATATCAGGCGGGTCTTTTACTTTAGGGCGTTTCCAATCGATTGAGGTTCGCCATGCGCCTGCCCTTCGCCGCTGTTCTCGCCTTCACGCTGCTCTCCGCGTCTCCAGTCATGGCGGGTGACCGTCTTGGCGCCGGTGAATTGATGCAGATGTGCAGCAGCACGCATGATGTCGATTACGGTTACTGCGCAGGGTACATCACGGCCATCGCCGACCAGATGCTGTCGACCGGCACTGCGGGCGGCGAGCGCGCGTGCAATCATCAGGGCATTCGCAGCCAGCAATATGTGGATGTGTTCCGCGCCTATGCAGAAATATTCCCCGAGCGCCTGAAGGACGATGCGGAGCGCACCGTCGCCGCATCCTTCGCCCGCGCCTTCCCCTGCCGCTAATTCCTAGCGGTAGCTGCCAAAGATATTCTGGCTCTTGCCGCTGGCATCCGTAACGCTCAGGAACGGTTCCTGCTCCGCCCCGCCCAGCTGCAGCCCCATCACGACGCGGTCGCGGCCTGATTTATCCTTCATGATCATCACGGGTGATTCATTTTCACCCGCAAGGCGGAACAGCAGGCGTATATGCCCTGTGTTGTCGGACAATGCCAGCAACGGCAACCCGCGCTCGCCCGCCCCGTTATACGTGCCCATTTGTAATCTCATCTGGCCATTTTCGCCGTAAAAGACCTGTCCCGGCTGCCCGTCACTCACATAGGTGGTGATGCCCTTGGCGTTCTTGGCGTCGTGCAGCGCGAAATAACTGTCGGACTGGGCTTGCGCATCGGCGGCTTTCGGGGCGAACACCGCCTGCCCCACGAGACCGCCCGTGAATGAAAAAACCGCGATCACAAAGAACGCGGCAACCGTTTTCTTCATCGTCATGTGAAATCCCCTGTTATGCTTTCTGTTCCCATTTGCCGCCATCGCCCTGCTGGTAATAGGCGATGGTGTGGCCCTGTTCCTTGTATTGTTTCCAGCGTGCACGCGCCGCCTGAACCGCATCATCGTCATTGCCGTCGAATATTTCGCAAGCGAGCGTGTAACGCCCCACATCATCCGACGCCGCGCTGTCTGTCAGTATCAGCACATTCGCGTTATTCGGGTTCACGTCTTCATCGGTCAGGAAAACCGGCTGGTCGGCCTCGGTGCCGTCCTTGACATAGCCATGCGGCAGGAAACTGGCGGGGTCATACGTCCAAAGGGCGGTATCCAGCACCTCGACCCTCTCGCGGCTCCCCGCCTTGACCAGCACGCGGTATTTGCGCTCCAGCGCCTTTGCCACAATTTCGGGCAGCGCCTGTTCGAGACGTTTTACGGTCAGGTGGTAAAAACGGACATCCGTCATGCTTGCTTGGAACCTCTGAAATACCCTATGATTATTGGGAGATTTAAAGGAAAGCGCAAGGGCGTATGGACTGGAAAACGGCATCTGCTGACGAAAAACTGGCACTTGTGCGCGATATCAACCGCGTCGAGCCTGTGTATAAATTCAGCCCCGATGACAGCATCGTGGAAACCCTGCCTCTAGCCTTCTATCCGGGCGGGCAGCTGGTGTCGATCGTGAAGCCCATGCCGCTGCAGCCGCAGCTGTGGTACGTCAAGTTACCGGAAGAGATCGTCAACCTAGACGGGTCGCCCGCCAATATCCACCACCTGAACGAACGCGCGCCGCTGCAACTGTCGCAGCAGGTGATTGCCGACTACCTGAAATTCCGCCTCTATTTCGCTGGCAATATGTGGATGGAGGGTGTCGTCGCGATCGAAGCCGCCGACGGTTTCCACGCGACCGCCCGCATTCTGGAGCAGGACGGACTGTTCGAGAAAAAACTGACCGTCACCCCGCGCGGCGAAATCACCCTGCAAAGCAAAAAGAAACTGGGCACAGGCAAGCGCATTCCCGACCGTTTCAGTTTTTAGCCTTCCGCTGCCATTTTCTGCAACCGCACGTAATCCGTCTTGCCCGTGCCCAGCACCGGGATTTCCGACGGCACGATCTTCTTCGGCACTGAAATCTCGCTCAGGCCCAGCATCTTGAAATGCGCGGAAATCGCTTCCGCCGCAGCATTGGGATATGTCGTGAACAGGATCAGCTTCTCGCCTTTTTTATCATCTTTCACGCTGACGACAGCGTGCTGATGACCCGGCCACAATTTCTGCAGCGCCATTTCGACGGCGGTCAGCGACACCATCTCGCCCGCGATTTTCGCAAAGCGTTTCATGCGCCCCTTGATGGTGACAAACCCGTCATCATCCAGCGCCACGATATCGCCGGTATCGTACCAGCCTTCGTCGGGCGGCTGCAGGATGCCGGGCGCATCGGCCTTGAGGTACCCCATCATCACATTCGGCCCGCGCATGACCAGCTTGCCGGAATTTTCCTCGATGCCCTCGACTTTTTCCAGCTTGTGCGTGACACCGGGCAGCAGGCGGCCGACAGAGCCAGCCTTGTTGTGCATCGGCGTGTTGATCGAAATGACCGGCGCGGTTTCGGTCGCGCCATAGCCTTCGAAAATCCGCACGCCGTATTTTTCGGCATAGATCCGGCGCGTTTCGTCCTTCAGTTTTTCCGCGCCCGCAAACACATAACGGATGGCGTGGAAGTCGTAGGGGTGCGCAAAGCGCGCATAGCCCGCAAGGAAGGTATCCGTGCCGAACAGGATCGTCGCATTCGTGTCGTAAATCAGTTCCGGCACGATGCGGTAATGCAGCGGCGACGGATAATAAAACGCGCGCATCCCCGACAGGATGGGCAGCAGCGTGCCGCCCGTCAACCCAAAGGAATGGAACATTGGCAGGCAATTGAAGACGATGTCTTTCGGCCCGAAATCGATGCGGCTGGCAACCTGATGGCGGTTCGACTGGATATTGCGGTGGGACAGCACGACGCCCTTGGGCGTGCCTTCGGAACCGGATGTGAACAAAATCACAGCCGGATCATGCGGGCTTGCCTTGCGGCGGAAATTGTCGAGCGTTTCGGGCATATAGCGCGCCGCCAGCCCATACAGTTTTTCCGCGAAGCCGACTTGAGCGCGTAAATCTTCCACATACAAAAACTCGACGCCGACCGCTTGCATCGCTTCGATGGTCGGGTCCATCTTGCCCATTTCGATGAAGCGGCGCGAGGTGATGACGGTTTTCAGCTTCGCCGTTTCACAGGCGCTGACGACCTGCGCTGGGCCGGAGGAGAAATTGATCATCGCGGGCACTTTGCGCAAAGCATGCAACGCGAAAAAGGCAACCGATGTGCCCACCATGTTCGGTAGCAGGATGCCGATGGCGGGGATCGTTGCGCCTTCGCCTGTTTTCAGGCGCTTGTCCATGATTTTGGCCAGCACCAGCGCGCGGCTGATGAAATCGCGGTAATTGACGGGTTCGCGCAACGGGTCTTCCGCGATGATATGCTTCGTGCCGAACAGGCGGGATGCGTCCATCAATGACGTGAACAGCGGCTTGTCGATCTCGCTGGCATCGAACACCATCTGTGACATCATGTCATACAGCTGCGCGCCCGCCAGCTGGCGGCGACGGCGGCCAAAGACGCCTTCGGGCAGCACGAAGCTGCGCGGCGGCAGGATGGTCATGGTGATCTTGGGGAAGCGGCGCAGCACCGTTTTTCCGGCCGAGCGCGAAAACGGCGTATATTGCGCGCCATCGATGCGGATCGGCAGCACCATCGCGCCAGCCTTGTCGGCGATCATGCCGGGGCCTTCATAGACTTTCATCAGCGAACCGGTCATGGAAATGCGGCCCTCGGGAAAGATCATCCCCGTCTTGCCGCTTTTTACCACATCAATCAGCGATTTCAGCGCCAGCGGGTTGGTGGGGTCCAGCGGATATGCATCAACCATGCGCAGCAGCGGCTGCATCCACCACGCGCGCGCGATTTGCGTATTCACGGCGAAGGTGATTTTGTTGGGCAGGTAGGCGGCAATCAGCGCGGCATCAAGGAACGAGGTATGGTTCGCGATGATCAGGATACGGTCGCCCGCTTTCTCGAAATTCTCCAAACCCTTCACTTCGACTTTATAAGCCCACCTGAAAATCGCGCGGCAGACGGAACGCAAGAGCGCATCCGGCAGGAGCTGCACGATGTAGATGGCGACAAGGATATCCATCAATGCCATGGCAAGGAAGATGCCCGGGATGCTCGCCCCTGCCTTCAACAGCACTGCGCCGATAATCGACGACGCAACCATGAACATCGCGTTCATGATGTTCAGCCCCGCAATCATGCGTGCCATGTAATTGGGGTCGGTGCGTTTTTGCACGATGGCATAAAGCGGCACAACGAACATGCCGCCCGACAATGCAATCGCCAGCAAGTCCGCCACGATGCGCCAGTTGCCCGGCTGCGACAGGAATGTGCTGGCCGTCAGAAGGTTCGGCTGCGGCGGCAACGCGCCATTCGCCGCGAAATAAAGGTCGATGCCGAACACGGCCATGCCAATCGCCGCGATAGGCACATAGGTCGCCTGCACCTGCCCCTTCAGCAGTTTCGAGCACAGCACGGAACCCGCCGCAATGCCGACGGAAAACAGCGTCAGCAGCAGCGTCACAACGCTTTCATCGCCGCCGAGGTAGATTTTGGCGAAGGCGGGGAATTGCGTGAGATACGTCGCGCCCACCAGCCAGAACCACGAAATCGCAAGGATGGCGCGGTAAACACCGGTATTTTCCTGCGTTGCCGCCAGGATTTTTTGCGTTTCCTGCCAGAAATTGCGGTTGATGACGAGGTCGGGCGAAGGGCCCGGCGCGGCCGGTATAAAACGGCTGGCGCAATAGCCGGCAACCGCAACCGTCACGCAGGCGACGGAAATAATCACCTCGCCCAGTTCCTGATGCGCGATCAGCACACCGCCCGCAATCGTGCCCAGCAGGATCGCCATGAAGGTGCCGGCCTCGACATAGGCATTGCCGCTCAGCAGCTCCTTGCCGTCCAGATGCTGTGGCAGCACCGCGTATTTGACGGGGCCGAAGAAGGTGGAATGCAGGCCCATGCAGAACAGGACGACGAACAGCACGAACAGGCTATGCGTCAGGAAGCCGACAGCGGCCAGCAGCATAAAGCCGATTTCAGCAATCTTCACATACTGCGCAATGCGCGCGCGGTCGATCTTGTCGGCGATCTGGCCGGCTGTGGCGGAGAACAGGAAGAACGGCAGGATAAACACCCCCGCCGCCATGGTGACGAGGATCTGCGGCGGGATCGACGTTTCCGTGGCAAGCCGGAAGGTGATGAGCATCGCCATCGCCGTCTTGAACAGGTTGTCGTTGAACGCGCCCAGAAACTGCGTCAGGAACAGCGGAAAAAACCGCCGTGATTTCAGGATGGACATGCGTTATCGCGCCCCTTGGAAGAGTGGTTAAAGAGACGCCCGGAAGAAATCCGGCCGCCTTATTCGAAGTTTTCCGCCACGAAACGGTCGAGCAGGCGGACGCCGAACGCCGACGCGCCCTTGGGCGCTGCCGTGCGGTCCTTGTTGTTCCATGCCACGCCCGCGATATCGAGATGCGCCCATTTCACGCCCGGCTGGATAAACCGTTTCAGGAAATGCGCGCCGATGGCGGAGCCCGCATCGCGGCCGCCGGAAATGTTCTTGATGTCGGCGGCAGGGCTGTCGATGGCTTTGTCCCACGCGTCGTTCAGCGGCAGGCGCCACAGTTCCTCGCCCACCCCCTGCCCCGCCAGCGTCAATTGCTGCGCAAGGCCGTCATCGTTCGAGAACAGGCCAGCATATTCATGGCCCAGCGCGATGATGACCGCACCCGTCAGCGTTGCGAGGTCGACGATATGCGTCGGCTTGAATTGCTCCTGCGCGTACCAGAGCGCATCGCAGAGGATCAAGCGGCCTTCGGCATCGGTGTTCAGGATTTCAATCGTCTGGCCCGACATAGATGTCACGATGTCGCTGGGGCGGCAGGCATTGCCGGAGGGCATGTTTTCGGCCAGAGCCACCACACCCACCACGTTCACCTTCGCGCCGCGCGCGGCCAGCGCGTACATCAGGCCTGTCACGGCCGCTGCACCCGCCATATCCCATTTCATGTCTTCCATGCCGGGACCGGGCTTCAGGGAAATGCCGCCTGTATCGAACGTCACGCCCTTGCCGACGAAGCAGATGGTTTTGTCTTTCTTGCTGCCGCCATGATATTCCATGGTGACGAGTTTCGGTTCGCGCACGCTGCCTTGGCCGACAGCCTCCAGCGCGCCCATGCCGAGTTTCTGGATTTCTTTCATGCCGAGCGTCTTTACCTTCACGCCCAGCGGCACCAGTTCGCTTTTGATGATATCGGCGAAGCTTTCGGGATAGAGGACGTTCGGTGTTTCGGAGACGAGGTCGCGCGTCAGGTACACGCCGTCGATCAGCGTATCGGCTTCATCGAACAGCTTCTTCGCCTTTTGCGGGTGATCGACGGTGAAGCTGAGCGATTTCACGGTCGGCTTTTTGTCTTTCGGTTCCTTGGTCAGGTATTTGTCGAAGCGGTAGGACGACAGCACCGCGCCCGCCGCCATGCTCGACGCCGCTTCATTGGCATCAAGGTGTTTCAGCGCAAGGCCTTCCGACGAAAAAGACAGTTCCGCGCTTGCCGCCTTGCGAGCGTTCAGGAGGGCCACGACCGTGCCGCCGATTTTTTCAAAATCCGTTTCCTTCAGGTCTTCCGCCTTGCCGAGGCCGACGATGACCACATGGCGGTGCGGCAGGCCTTCGGGGCCGGCAATCACGAGGGTCTGCGCCTTTTTGCCCTCGAAGCTTTCCGCCTCGATCGCGCGTTTCAGGGCGCCGTTGGTTTTCTTGTCCGCCCACTTGCCGCCCTCCAGCAGTTTGCCGCCTTCGGTCGCGAAGGCGACAAAGGCATCGGATTTGGTGGCTTTTGAATCGAAAGAGATTTTCATGGCAGACCTATTTTTCTTCCTTTTTGGGACGGGAGAGGCTAAAAAACCTTAGAGGATAAATATAAAGAGGTGGTTAAGACGAAGTCCACCCAAAGATTGCCCGGAAGGCGGTCATGCTGATTACCCGCTACCTTATGAAGAATCTGGTTTCCGCGACCGTTTTTGTCACCATTGCGCTGACGATGGTGGTGCTGCTGACCCAATCGCTGAAGATTCTGGAACTGGTGGCCAATTCCGATGCCCCGCCCGGCCTGTTCGTCAAACTGGTCGCGCTGTCCCTCCCGAAGTTTCTGGAAACCATCCTGCCGGTGGCCCTCGTCGTGGCGGCCCTGTTCGTGTATAACAAGCTTGTTATGGATAACGAGCTGGTCGTCCTGCGCTCCTGCGGCTTTGACCACCATGCCATCGCGCGCCCCGCCTTGCTGCTGGCCGCTGCGCTGACCATCCTGATGATGGGCCTGACGACCTATGCGACGCCGGTATCCTATGGCGCGATGCAGTCGCTGCGCACGCAGGTGATGTCGAAATATTCGGCCTTCCTGCTGCGCGAAGGTGTGTTCAACACCTTCGGCAAGGACCTCACTGTTTATGTGCGCTCGCGCGACAGCAACGGCGACCTGACAGGCATCCTGATCCATGACCGCCGCGACAAGGACAAGCCGCCCAGCACGACCACCGCCAAGCGCGGACGCCTTGTGATGAACAAGGACATCCCGACGATCCTGGTGCAGGACGGCATGCGCCAGCAGATGGATACCGCCAGCAATTCCGTCAGCCGCCTTTATTTCTCCGAATACATGATCGAGGTGAATTCGCTCGACACCGGCCAGCGCGTGCGCAACCGCGATTACAGCGAACGCACGTTGTCCGAACTGCTGCGTCCCGACATGAGCGTCAAGTACGACCGCGATAAAAAAGAAGTCTTCCTGGCGGAGGCGCATGCCGACCTGATCCGCCCGTTCCTGTGCGTCTCATTCGTGCTGTCCGGCCTGGCCGTGCTGCTGGTGGGCCCGTTCAACCGCCGCGGGCAGGGCCGCAAGGTGACGTTTGCGGTGCTGATCATTATCGCCATCATGGTCGCGAACCTGATGCTGACCAGCGCGACACGCCGCCATATCGAGCTGGTGCCGCTGCTGTATATCGCCGTTTTCGTGCCCATTTTCGCGGGTTATTACGCGCTGGGCATGCGGGGCGAGCAGCAGATCATGGCCTTGATGCGCCGGTTCAATGAACGCCGCGCCCGCAAACTGGAGGCGGCGGCATGATCTCGTCCCCGACCCTGTTCCGCTATATCAGCCGCAATTTCATGTTCAACGTGCTGATGATTTCCTTCGTGCTTGTCGGGCTGACATTCGTCATCAACACGATCGAGCTTCTGCGCCGCGCGACCAACCATACCGAAATCGGCATCACATTGATCATACAGATGTCGCTGTTGTCGCTGCCGCAGTTTGTGGAGCGCGTGCTGCCCTTCGCCGTGCTGTTCGGGTCGATTTATACCTGCTGGCGGCTCAACAAGACGCATGAGCTGGTCGTCATCCGGTCATCCGGCCTGTCGGCATGGCAGTTCCTGTTCCCGATGATGGCATCGGCGCTGCTGTTCGGTTTTTGCGTGACCGCGATGGTCAACCCCATTTCCGCCGTGCTGTCGGCGAAATACGAACAGATGGAGGATGCGCACCTGAAATCGGCCGGCAGCACCATCGCCGTGCTGCGCACCGGCATCTGGCTGCGCCAGCCGGTCGAAAAGGGGTATGCCCTGATCCATGCCGCCACGTTCGAGCAGGCGGAATGGAAACTGTCGGACGTCATCGTGTTCTTTTTCGACAAGGACGACAATTTCATGCGCCGGATCGACAGCCCCCTCGCCTACCTGCGGGACGGTCACTGGGAAATCCGGCAGGCGCTGGTGAATGACAAAAACGGTGTCACGCGCACCGATGTCGAATTATTGAAAACCGAACTGACCGCCCGCAAGATCGAAGAATCGTTTGCGACGCCCGAGACGATTTCCTTCTGGAACCTCCCCGAATATATCCGCATTATGGAAGAAACGGGGTTTCCGGCCACCCGTTTGCATATCCGCTTCCATTCCCTGCTGGCCCAACCGTTCTTTTTCGTGGCAATGGTGCTGTTAGCTGCGACATTTTCGCTACGTCCGCCAAGATTCGGGGGGGCAGGGGCACTGTTAGCCCTTGGCGTAGCCATTGGATTCTTTGTATTCTTCATGGACTCAATGCTCGGCGCTTTCGGACTGTCGCAAAAGATTCCCGCGTATCTCGCAGCCTGGACACCCGCGATCGTTAGCCTGCTTCTGGGGACAACGGCTTTGTTGCACTTGGAGGACGGTTAATAATTGAGTAATCGTATGTAGTTAAAGTGGTATTGGGCACTATATTGAACGCAAGATCGGAATAATGAAAATGTCTCGGGCAGCTACTCTCTCCACCAAAATTATGACCATCGCCCTTTGCGGCTTTCTGGCACTGGGTGCCACGTCCTGCGCAAAGTCGGTCAGCCCTGAAACGGGTTATAAAACAGGCATCAACGACCCGATCGAGCCGTTCAACCGCGGCGTATTCGCTTTCAACAACATCCTCGATATCGCCGTGATCGAGCCGGTCGCCAAAGTTTACAACTTCATCTTCCCGAGCTTCGTGCGCGATGGCGTGCAGAATTTCATGCGCAACCTGCGCTCGCCGATCATCATCGGCAACCAGTTGCTGCAATTCGACCTCAAGGGCGCAGGCGTCGCAACCGCGCGCATGATCATCAACACCACCGCCGGCATCGGCGGCCTTGTGGATGTCGCATCCGCGCAAGGCCTTGCTTATGAACCCGAAGATTTCGGCCAGACACTGGCTGTCTGGGGCCTCGGCGACGGCTTCTACCTCGTCCTGCCGATCGTCGGCCCGTCGTCGCTGCGCGACACCGGCGGTATGGCTGTTGACGGCATCGCCGATCCCCTGCGCCTGCTGGCGCACAACACTGACAACATGTGGTGGTACTACACCCGCCTTGGCGTCGAGGGTCTTGATACCCGCGCGCGCCTTGTGAAAGCGGTTGAAGACCTGCGCGCGAACAGCCTTGATTACTACGCAGCCGTCCGCTCCGCTTACTCGCAAAAACGCCAGTCGCTGATCCATGACGAAAAGCCCGGCGACAGCGCAGCCATTCCCGACTACGGCAATTAACAATAAAAAAAGAGGTAATAGAGAATGCGTTTCCACCTGATGCTTGCGGCCTTCGCGTTCACCCTGCTTGCCTCCCCCATGGCTTTCGCCGCTAAAACAGACGGCACACCGTCTGCGCAATTCGTCCAGAAGATGGGCGACAAGGCCCTCACCTCCCTCACCGCCCGCGAACTGGCGGACGGCGTGCGTGCCCAGCGCGTGCGCACGTTGCTGCATGAAAACTTCGATGTGCAGACGATTGGCCGTTTCGTGATGGGCCCGTCATGGAAAACGGCGACAGCTGCGCAGAAATCGCAATACATGGACCTGTTCGAGGACATGATCGTCGCGACTTACACGAAACGCTTCGCTGAATATTCGGGCCAGTCGTTCAAGGTCACCAGCTCGACCCCGTCGGGCGAGACCGACAGCCTCGTCAAAAGCCAGATCCTGCAAAAAGACGGTCCGGCCGTGATGGTCGACTGGCGCGTCCGCAACAAGGGCGGTTCGTTCAAGGTCGTTGACGTTGTGGTGGAAAACATCAGCATGACCATGACCCAGCGTGACGATTTCGCGGGCGTCATCAGCAGCAAAGGCATCGACGGCCTGCTGAACGTCCTGCGCCAGCGCGCCGGCAAAGTTGCCAAAAAATAACCGCCTGAACAGCGGATACAAAAAAAGCCCGGAAGACATTCCGGGCTTTTTTCTTGGCCGTAAAACCGCGACTTAAGAAGCGCGGCGCAGCGGCTTGTATTTAAGGCGGTGCGGCTGGTCCGCGTCTTCGCCGAAGCGTTTCTTGCGGTCCTTTTCGTAGTCTTCGTAGTTGCCTTCGAAAAAGGTCACCTGGCTGTCGCCTTCGAAAGCCAGCATATGCGTCGCAAGGCGGTCGAGGAACCAGCGGTCGTGCGAGATGACGACCGCGCAGCCTGCATAGTTCTCCAAAGCATCTTCGAGCGCGCCCAGCGTTTCGGTATCCAGGTCGTTGGTCGGTTCGTCGAGAAGCAGCAGGTTGGCCGGGTCTTTCAGCATCTTGGCAAGGTGCACGCGGTTGCGCTCCCCGCCTGACAGGATGCCGACTTTTTTCTGCTGGTCGGGGCCGCGGAAACCGAAGGAACCGCAATAGGCGCGGGTGTTCACTTCACGCTTGCCGAGGTAGAAGATATCGTTGCCGCCGGAAATTTCCTGCCAGACGTTGTGGTCTGCGGCAAGGCTGTCGCGGCTCTGGTTGACGTAGCCAAGCTTCACGGCATCGGACACCACCACATTGCCGGCATCGGGTTGTTCTTCGCCGGTGATCATGCGGAACAGGGTGGTCTTGCCCGCGCCGTTCGGGCCGATCACGCCGACGATGCCGCCGGGCGGCAGCTTGAACGAAAGGTTTTCAATCAGCAGGCGGTCGTCATAGCCCTTCGACACGTTCTTGAACTCGACCACGTTCTGGCCGAGGCGCGGCGGCACGGGAATGACGATCTGCGCGGTGCGCGTCTTTTCATACTTTTCCGATTCAGCCAGCAGGTCGTTATAGGCGGTGATACGCGCCTTGGATTTTGCCTGGCGCGCTTTCGGCGACTGGCGCACCCATTCCAGTTCGCGCGCCAGCGTTTTCTGGCGGCTTTCGTCTTCGCGGCCTTCCTGTGCAAGGCGTTTGGCCTTCGCCTCCAGATAGCCGGTATAGTTGCCCTCGTAGGGGATGCCGGAGCCGCGGTCGAGTTCCAAAATCCAGCCCGTGACATGGTCGAGGAAGTAACGGTCGTGCGTGACCATCACGACAGTGCCCTTGAAATCCAGCAGGGTGCGCTGCAGCCAGGCCACCGATTCAGCGTCCAGATGGTTGGTCGGTTCGTCGAGCAGGAGCAGGTCGGGTTTTTCCAGCAGCAGCTTGCACAGCGCAACGCGGCGTTTTTCACCGCCGGAAAGGTTCGTCACTTTCGCATCCGGCGGCGGGCAGCGCAGCGCGTCCAGCGCGATTTCCAGCGTGCGCTCGAGGTTCCAGCCGTCGGCTGCCTCGATCTTCGTCAGCAGGTCGCCCTGTTCTTCCATCATCGACGCCATTTCGGCGTCATCCGTGACGGTTGCGAACAGTTCGGAGATTTCGTTGTAACGGTCGAGCAGCGCCTTGGTGTCCTTCATCGCCTCCATGACGTTTTCGAGGACGGTCTTGGTGGGGTCAAGCTGCGGTTCCTGCGGCAGGTAGCCGATGCGCACGCCTTCGGCCGCCCAGGCTTCGCCGTTGAATTCCTTTTCAACGCCCGCCATGATTTTCAGCAGCGACGACTTACCCGATCCGTTGGGGCCCAGCACGCCAATCTTGACGCCCGGCAAAAAGCTGAGATAAATGCCGCTCAAAACCTTTTTCCCGCCGGGATAGGTTTTTGCCAGATCTTTCATCACGTAAATATATTGATGAGATGCCATTGCGCTGCGCTCCTTATAAAATTCAGTCGTTATATATATAAAGAGTCGCGCGGCAGGGCAAGCCTGACGCGCAAACTATCAAAAAAATCCAATAAAATCAGGCAGGCAGAATTACACCGCGTGCATGCCGAGGCATAGCACGATCAGGATTGCGCCGAGGGCACCCACATATTTCTCGTTCGTGGTGATCCAGCCTACCAGGTTGTGGACTTCGGTCATGATGGCGGTATTCGCCTTTTCCTTCAGCGACGGCTCGAAGCGGTGGAAGGCATAGGGCAGCGCCATGACGACAAGCAACAGGTTGGCAACCATCGGCAGCAGCATCCCCGCAATGGAAGCGCCGGAGGACAGCATGCCCGCCATCAGGACAGGCACGGCAAAGGTCGCGAAAAAACCGTAGAGAAGCGTGATAACGGCAATATCGTCGATCTTGCGCTTGATCACCGCAACAGCCTTTTCAAGCGGTGCCGGTTTTTTCGGCAGCGAACTGCTGAGGAACAGGAGCGAGAACACCGCAAGCGCACAGAGCGTAATAAGCCCCAACAAACCTAGCATCTGAATAACCTCATGAAATTGCCCTGCTTTTAATTCAGCACACCATGCGGCGGGATGCAAGTGCGGCGATTTTAAACAGACGTGTTCATGATCTGCAGCAGCAGCATGCGCGCCTGCTGCTTGTCGGCGGGATTGGGCGCGCGCTCTATATACCGCTCCAGCGCGGTCTTGGCCTGCCCCTGCTGGCCCAGCTTGGCGTAAAGGATGCCTTTGTCGAACAGTGTCCGGTGTTCGTCCGGCGCCAGCGCCTCCATGGCTTCCACCACGATCACGGCCTGCGCGTATTCTTCGGATTCAACCAGGCGTTTCTTCAGGTTGTTTTCGAGCCGCAACAGCATGTCGCGGTTGCTGACGGCATCGTAAAAGTTATGGGAAAGCTCGGCCTTGTCGCCCGCAATCGATTTCAGCAGCTGGCGCAATTCCGCCGCGTTCATTTCCTGCCCCTGCCGGAACGGGTCGAGGATGACGCGTTCGCCGTCCTTTTCCATCCGGACAAGGAAATGGCCGGGGAAGTTCAATCCCTCGATCGGCCAGCCGAGGCGGCGTGCGACATCGATATAGATGATGCCGATGGCGATCGGCAAACCCTTGCGGCGTTCAATCACGCGGATCAGGTTGGCGTTCTGGATGTCGTCGTATTTTTCGGTGTCGCCCGCATAGCCGTGGGATTCATGAACCGTCTTTTTCAGGACTGCCACGCGCAGGGCGAGCGTATCGGCATCTTTTTGCCGCAGCCGCGCATCAAAATCTTCCTGCGCGGTGTCGGCCAGTTTTTTCAGGTGATGGCGGAACCGCTCCGGCTTCACGCCCGGCAGGAACAGCAACCCCAATGCCAATGCCGTTTCGCCAAGGTCGATCAGCGCATCTTCCTGCAATCCCGCCAGCCGCACATACTGGAACGCTTCGTCCGGCGTTTCGAACCGGTGAAGGTCGCTCAAGTCATCGGGCGGTTCAATGGATGACGCGCAGGTCAATGGATGGAACTCTCGATCTCGCCGGTCGCGGGGTTGACGATGCCGGGGGGCGTTTCGCCGCGCAGGCGCACATAGCTGGTGACGCTTTTCACGTATTTCGTGTTGCGCGCGTAATCCAGCACGCGGTCGAGCTCTTTCTGGTCCTGGGCCACGCCCATCATGTAGACGACGCCCGCAACGGTCTCGATCGAATAATTGATGGACTGCACGTATTTGTCGAACATCAGGCGCGCCTTGATGTCGCTGGTGATCCAAGAGTCGGTCATATAGGTGCCGACGCCGACATCCTTGTCGACGGAAATTTCGTTGATGACCTGGCGTACGCCTTCCGCCTGCCACGCAAGGCGCACGGCGTCGACGCGCATGTCGGCGGTGGGCACGTTGCCGGTGATCAGCACGCGGCCTTCCTTCACGGTCATGGAAAGGCGCGCATACATTTTTGAGTCATGCTTCAGCCACAAATCCGTGATGGCAAGGCGGATGGAGGTGTCGGTCGCGGCGGTTTTCAGGCCGCCTTCCTGCGCGGCGGCGACGCCGACAGTTGCGCCCGCGCCGGTTGCCAGCGCAAGCGGCGTGCAGCCCTGTACCAGGACAGGCAGCGACAGCGCCAGAAAAGCGGTGATGATTTTTTTCATGATATGATTCCCCGTTTAATCAGAATGCGTTCAGCAGGTGCTGCGGCAGTTTGCCGGGCGCCATGACAAGGGCGTCGAACCGGCTCTCGAATACACTATATTGCGTATGCTTCATCAGGTAAAGCTCCGCCGCGCGGCGCACGCGGGACTGGTTGATGCGCGTGATCGCCTCCGCCGCGTCTTCGTGCGTGCGGCGCAGCTTCACTTCGACGAAGCAGATCACGCCATAGCGCAGCGCGATAATGTCTACCTCGCCGACATGCGTCTTGAAACGACGTTCCAGGATCTTATATCCCTTCACGCGCAAAAACAGCGCGGCGATGGTTTCGGCGGCCATGCCTTTATTATGTCCTGACTTCGTGTTCAGTTTTCCGGCGACCTTTTTAGAAATCGCATCCTTGATCTTTTTCATTTCTTGCCTTTCAGCAGCAATGCCCGCTGGTACAGGTCGCTTTTGCGCTGGCCGGATTTCGCGGCGACAAACCCTGCCGCATCCTTTACGCCCATGCCTTCCTCGTCCATCATTTTCAGCAGCAGGGCATCGGTCGCGTCGGCTGTCCAGATATCGCCGTCGCCTGCGCCCGGCCCTTCGACCACCACCACGATTTCGCCTTTAGGCTCGCCCTGCGCATCATAATGGGCGGCAAGTTCGGCAAGCGTGCCGCGACGGATTTCCTCGAATTTCTTGGTCAGTTCGCGGGCGACTGCTGCGCGGCGGTTGCCAAGGATTTCCGCCATGTCGCGCAGGCTGTCGGCAAGCCGCGGCGCGGTTTCATAAAATATCAGCGTGCAGGGCACGGGTTTCACATCCGTCAGCGCGGATTTGCGCGCCGCGCTTTTGGGCGGCAGGAATCCTGCGAACATAAATTTGTCAATGGGCAGGGCCGACAGCACAAGCGCCGTCAGCGTCGCCGTCGCGCCCGGCACGCAGGTCACATAAATCCCCTCCGCCACCACGGCATCGACCAGCTTGTAACCGGGGTCGGAAATCAGCGGCATGCCCGCATCCGAAATCAGGGCGATGCGTTGGCCTTCCTTCAGCATGCGGATCAGCTTCGGCCGCATCTCGTCGGCGTTGTGGTCGTGGTAGGGGATTTTCTGGGTGTCGAGGCCGTGATAGCTGGTGAGCTTGCCGGCCTCCCGTGTGTCCTCGCAGGCGATGGCATCCACTTTCCCTAATATCTCGATGGCGCGCAAAGTGATGTCGCCCATGTTGCCGATGGGTGTCGCTACGATATAAAGACCGCCGTCGAGGTCAGAATCAAGTTTTCGTGCCATGGCCGATGTCTATAATGGAGACCTTGAAATTATCGGGGCTTTGCCCGTCAACCGGAGTATATCGAAAAAATGTTCAAGCCTGTCCAGTTTTTATTCGCGGCCGCATTTGCCCTCGCTTTGTCGGGCTGCGTCGCCAACGGCAATTACAGCGGCAATATGCCGGGCAATACCGGCGTCGTGTCGAACGACCCCAACGCCATGCCGAACCTCGGCTGGCAAACGGCGGGCGACCGCAAGGAACTGGCGCAGCAAAACCAGTCCTTCATGAAAGACCCGAACCGCCCCGGCCTTGTTTCCACCACCAAAAAAGTCAAGGTCGCGCTGCTGCTGCCCCTGTCCGGCAAAAACGCCGATCTTGGCCAGTCGATGCTGAAGGCGGCGCAGATGGCGCTGTTCGATGTGGGTTCCGCCAATTTTGAAATGGTGCCGAAAGACACGAAGAGCACGCCCGACGGCGCGTCGATGGCAGCGCAGGAAGCCGCCAACAGCGGCGCTGCCATGTTCCTAGGCCCCATCTTCGCCGAAGACGTGCGCGCGGTGAAACCCGTGTCGTCCGCCCGCAACATCCCGATGATGGCCTTCACGACCGACTGGACGCTGGGCGGCGGCGACACCTACATCATGGGCTTCCTGCCCTTCGCGCAAGTGGCGCGCGTGGCGCAGTATGCGAAAACGCATGGCGGCGACCGCGTCGCCGTGTTCGCGCCCACAACGCCCTATTGCGACGCCGTGATCGGCACGCTGAACCGCGCGGGCGTCAGCGCCGTGAAGGTGCAACGCTACGCGCCGCAGCAGGCCGACCTGACGCAAGCCGTCGCCAGCTTCGCGGAAACGTCGAAGACCTCGGCCGCGCCGCTTGCCTATACCTTCAACGCGCTGATGATGCCGGTCGGCGGTGAAAGCATGCGCTCGCTTGCCTCTGTCCTCTCCACCAACGGCATCAACAACCACAACATGCGCTTTTTGGGCACGGGTTTGTGGGATGACACGGCGCTGGCCAGCGACCCTGCCATGTATGGCGGCTGGTTCGCAGCGCCCGACCCCGCATCGCGCCGCGATTTCGAGCGCCGCTACAGCGAAAACTACGGCGGCGCGCCGTTGCGCCTCTCCTCGCTCGCCTATGACGCCACCGCGCTTGCGGCTGTGCTGGCGCGCACGGGCGGCGACGGCAATCCTTATACCCGCGACAAGCTGATGAACCAGCGCGGCTTCGCCGGCATCGACGGCATCTTCCGCTTCCGCGGCGACGGCTTGTCGGAGCGCGGCCTTGCCGTCCTTGAAATCCGCTCCGGCGGCGCGAAAGTGATTGACCCCGCCCCCACCGCATTCCTGGGCTCCGGCAGCTGATGACACTCGCAACGATACAGCAACGCATGAAGGCCGCCTGCGAACAAGCAGCGCGGCCTTTGTCGTCCGTGCAACTGGTTGCGGTCAGCAAGATGCAGCCGGACGAAGCCGTGCAGGCGGTATTGGACGCAGGCCAGCGCGTATTCGGTGAAAACCGCGTGCAGGAGGCGCAGGCGCGCTGGCTGCCGCTGCGCGCGAAATACGACAACCTGAAACTTCATTTGATCGGCCACCTGCAATCGAACAAGGCGAAGGAAGCCGTCGCCCTGTTCGACGCCATCGAAACCGTCGACAGCGAAAAACTGGCGGGCGCGCTGAAAAACGAAATGGACAGGCAAGGCCGCCAGCTGCCCTGCTTCATCCAGGTCAATACCGGCGAGGAAGACCAAAAGGGCGGCGTGCCCCCGCGCGAGGTCGAGGCGCTGTATAAATTCTGCCGCGATGCCGGGCACAATATATATGGGCTGATGTGCATCCCGCCCGTGGATGAAATTCCCGACCCGCATTTCGCGCTTTTGAACAAGCTGGCAAAAGGACTCGGGCTGCCGAATTTGAGCATGGGCATGAGCGCCGATTTCGACACCGCGATTCGATACGGCAGCACCCATATTCGTGTCGGCAGCGCCCTTTTTGGTATTAGGGAAAATACTAAATCCGAATAATTTCAATTACTTAAAAATTAATTTGTCATTCTGGCAAATCGTTCTTGTCAATGTGGAATGTCGTTGACATAATGCCTTCACTTCGCCATAACTGACACGAACCAAACGACTTTAGAAGATTAGGCAAGAGCCACGGCCCGACTACAGGAAATGTCCTTCATTTCCAGCGCGTTTAGAGACATAAACCGCCCGGTTGACGCCGCAAAAAGAAACTAAAACTGGAGAGCACGCACATGGGTAAAATTGTCGGGATTGACCTCGGTACCACGAAATCAGCCATCGCGATTTACGAAAACGACCAGCCGAAAATTTATCAGAACACAAAGGGCAAGCGCACGACGCCGTCCTATGTCGCGCTGAAAAAGAACACCGACAAAAAAACCAAGGAAGTGACGCAGGAATGGATCGTCGGCGAAGCCGCGAAAAACCAGGCGATCATGAACCCCCTGAATACGCTGTACGGCGTGAAGCGCCTGATCGGCCGCCGCTTCGATGACCCCGAAGTGCAGAAAATGGAAACCCTTGCTTCCTACAAGATCGTCAAAGGCCCGAACGGCGACGCGTGGGTTGAAGTCGACGGCAAACCGATGGCACCCGTCCAGATTTCCGCGATGGTCCTGCGCGAGCTGAAAGAGGCCGTTGAAAAGCAGATCGGCGAACCGGTCACCGAGGCGGTCATCACCGTCCCCGCTTACTTCAACGACGCGCAGCGCAAAGCCACGAAAGACGCGGGCGAAATCGCCGGCCTCGATGTGAAACGCATCATCAACGAGCCGACCGCAGCTGCCCTTGCCTACGGCATGGACAAGCAAAAAAGCGGCAAGATCGCCGTGTACGACCTCGGCGGCGGCACGTTCGACGTCTCCATCCTCGACCTGTCGATGGAAAAAGGCGGCAGCATGATCCGCGTGCTGGCGACCAACGGCGACACCTTCCTCGGCGGCGAAAACTTCGATGAACGCATCGCTGAATTCCTGATCGCGAAAATCAACGAAGATCACGGCACCGACATCAACATCCATGACAAGGCGTCCAAGGCCGAATTCGCGACCCAGCTACAGCGCATCCGCGAAGCATCTGAAAAAGTGAAGATCGAGCTGTCGAGCCAGGACGTTGCCGAAGTCAGCCTGCCCTTCCTGCTGCAAAGCGCGGAAGGCCCGGTCAACTTCAGCTACAGCATGACGCGCAAGGAACTGGAAGGCCTGGTGCAGGACCTGATCGACAAGACCCTGCCCCCGTTCCAGAAATCGCTTGCCGATGCCGGCCTGAAACTCTCCGACCTCGATGACGTCATCCTCGTCGGCGCGCAGACCCGCATGCCGAAAGTCGTCGAGACCGTGAAGGCATTCTACGGCAAGGAACCCCGCCGCGACGTGACCCCCGACGAGATCGTTGCCATGGGCGCTTCCGTCCAGGCCGCGATCCTGCAGGGCAACGTCGAAGATGTCTTGCTGCTCGACGTCATCCCGCTCACGATCGGCATCAAGACCGCCGGCGACGTGATGTTCAAGGCGATCCCGCGCAACTCGACGATCCCAGCCGAGTTCAAGGACACGTTCTCGACCTCCGTCGACAACCAGCCCAACGTGGAAATCCGCGTCTATCAGGGCGAGCGCGAAAAAGCGTCCGAGAACAAGCTGCTCGGCAGCTTCACCCTCGACGGCCTGCCCCCCGGCAAAGCCGGCACGGTTGAAGTCGAAATGACCCTGGCGATTGACGCGGACGGCGTGCTGAACGTCGAGGCGAAAAACGCAGCCACGGGCCGCGCACAGAAAATCGTCGTGAAGGCGAATGGCGGCCTCTCCGAGGCTGAAGTCGCCCGCATGCTGAAAGATGCCGAAGCCAACGCCGAGAAAGACCGCGCCTTCCGCGAGTCCGTGACGGCACTGGCGAACGCCGATTTCGAGATCAAGGACGCGAACCGCCACAAGGAGCAGGATTACTACAAGCAGGCTCCGGAAGAACTGAAGAAAGCCTTCGAAGAGACCGTGAAAGACCTGACGACGGCACGCGACAAGCGCGACGTCGCCCAGATCATCGAAAAGACCGAAAAACTGAAAACGGTCCTGACCTCGATCGGCGAGGCCTTCACCGGCGCGGCATCCGCAACGCCTGCAACCGAAACGCCCACTCCGGTAGCGAAGCCCGAAGCGGCGGCCGAAGACAAGCCGAAAGCGGCAACACCGAAAGCCCCCACGCCGTAATTGCGGCCAAGGGATAAAGAACAAAAACCCCCGTCCTGCCGGACGGGGGTTTTTTCATGAGCGTTTTTCTAATACTGCTGCCGCTTGCGCAGCATGTCTTGACGTGCAAAATCCTCTGCTGCCGATTTGATGTCAAAGGCGGTGATTGTCGTCAGGTCGGCAAACGTCGGAGATGCAACTGGTGCGAGACGATTGGCGACACGCTCCAGCGTCTCCTCGAACAGGTTGCGCACATAGCGCGCATTGCCGAATGTTTTCGCATGGCGTGCGGGCGCGTCATGCATGACCTTCAGTAGCGTTTCGCGCGCGGCCTCCGGAAGCGTGTATTTATTTTGCCCCGCAAAGCCTGCGAACACTTCCGCCAGTTCTTCGTCGCTAAAGTCGTCGAAATGAATGGTCTCGCGGAAGCGCGACTGCAGGCCGGGGTTAAAATCGACGAACTCCTTCATTTCCTTCGGGTATCCTGCGGCAATCACCATGAATTTGCCTTTATGGTTTTCCATTTCCTGCACCAGTGTCGTGATGGCCGCCATGGAAAAACTGCCCGACGGGCCGCCAGCGCCGATTGCCGCCATCAAGTTATACGCCTCGTCGATGAACAGGATGCCGCCCATGGCTTCCTTCACCTTTGCAGCCACGCGCGGGCTGGAAGTACCGACCCATTCGCCGATCAAGTCGTGGTTCGACACCTCGATGACATGGCCTTTCTCAAGCAGTCCGGCATGGTGCAGGATTGCGCCCAGCAGCCGCGCGACCGTTGTCTTGCCCGTGCCGGGATTGCCGGTGAATACAAGGTGCAGCGTCATTTCCGTGGCCGGCAGGCCCTGCGCGCGGCGCAGGCCCTCAAGCCGCTGGCGGTTGATGAGCGTCTTCACCTGCTGCTTCGCACCCGCAAGGCCGATCAATGCGTCGAGCTGCTCTTGCGCTTCCGCTGCCCCGATCATAGGCCGCGGCGGGGTCGGCGGAATATCATGGGCGGAGTATGCCGCCTGCGCGGGGGTATTCATGTTTCCTGCTGACTTCGCAACGGTTTCAGCAGGCGCGCTTTTCATTTCGGTGACCGGTGGTATCGCGCGCTCCTGCTGGCCCGGAGCTTTGTGCAGATCAGCGATCGGGTAATAGGGGCGTTTGCCCCCGTCCCATAGCGGCTCCAGCCCCGCTGCGGTAATCTGCGCATGGCCGCGCAGGATTCTCTTTTGCAGCATCTCTTGCGCGACAGCATTTCCCGCATCGGCGGACTGCCGCAGCAACTCCATACCCCTTGTCTTGTTCTGCTCCAGCCCAAGGCCGAGCAGCAGGCAGACCGCATATTCGTTGCGCGCCGGCTTGTAGCCATGTAGCTCCACCGCTTCGCGTATCAATTGTCCTGCGCGCGCGTAATCGGCGGTTTTCTTTTGATCAAATATGTTCAAGCCCAAGGACAGTTTAGCCACACCTTGCGTGTATTCCATGCCGGGGAAACCATCGCATTCGCCTTTGATGATTTTTTCGTAGCACGCCCATTCTTTTTCCGCGTTCGTGGGTACGCCTGTGCCGAAGGCGTAGCGGAAGGCCATGTCCAGCAATGCCTGAGGATGCCCGTTATCGGCCGCACGCATCAGCCATTTCAGTTCCGCCGCAGGGTTGGGCGTGCAACCGTCGCCCTCGCGATAGGCGCGCACGACTTCATACATCGCATGCACATCGCCTGCTTCCGCCTTTTCCATTTTACCGGATAGAGTTTCTGTAACCATCAGGGCTCCCGCGTCATTAAAGCACGACGGGTATTAATAACGCATTAATGCCGTCAAATCAGTGCGATAGACAGTGGTCAGCCCAGCCGTTTCGGCGGCGCGGGCGATGCGGGCGCGGGCGGCAAGGGGCCGGTCCATTTGCCCACCGTGCCGCCCCCGACCGCAAAGCCGAAACGCTGCAGCGATTTTTCGAGCGCGGGCAGGTCGAGGTCGCGTTCCATCATTTCCGCGATCAACGGCGTCGCTGTGCCTTCGAACATATTGGGGCGCAGGCCATAGACCGCGCTGACGCGCAGCATGATTTCGGCGGCGCGGGTTTCGGGAATCTTTTCCGACACCATCAGCTTCTCGGCTGTCGCAAGGCTTGCGGCAACCGCGGCAGGCACGATGGTGTCTTTCGGCTGCAATCCGTTTTCGCGGCAGGTTTCCAGCAAATCAGTCAGCGTTTCGCGGATGGCAGCGGGCGTATGCACATCGGTCAGCTGCAAAAACATGCCCGCGCGCATATCGAGCAGCACCTCGTCATCGCTCAGGACGGCATCGGGCTCCGCGCTTTTGGCGATCAGTTGCTGCAAACGTGTGACGCGGCGTGGCACGGGGTCGGTCATATGATTTGGTCCTTGAAGAATAAAAAGACTCTTACGCCCGGAGTCAGGCGCGATCAAATGAAAAGAATAATGGTTATTTCAGCCCCAGCTGGCGCGCCTTGGCTTTTTGCGCGGCTTCAACCTCCAGCGCGGCGACCTGTTGTTCCAGTTCGCGGATGCGGGTGGCGTTCTGGTTGGCGGGGGCTTTCGCCTTGAAATCGGCGGAGACATCAGGAGTGTTATCGAGCGCAGGCGACGGCGCGTTGCGGTCGGCCTCGGCCTGGCCCAGGAATGTCATCTCGGCCGCGCGGTTTTCGCGCAGGTCTCGGTTGATGAAGGCGATACCGGCGCGAAGCCCGCCCCATACCGCGCCGACGGCAAGCGCGCCCAGCACGATCACGCCGGACTTCGCGATGACGGCGGCAACGGCGACGGCTGCGGCAAAGCCGCCCACGGTGTTCGCCCAGCGTTTCAGCGTGTCGCGGTATCCGGTGTCCTTGACGATGGCCGCGCGTGCATCCTCGAGCGATTCAGGGGCGGAGGCGCCGGGAATGACGGCCGCGACGTGCTTGAAGATTTCGGCGAGTCTTTTCATCAAGATTTTAGGTTCCTTCCGTTAAAATTAAGCGCCAAAGTAAAATTAAGCGCCAAAACCTGTGCGCGGCTGTTTCATTTTCGGCTTGTCGAGGACGACCGGCGTTTCGCCCTTCAGCTCGCGCAGGCGTTGTTCCAGCGCGGCGATGCGCACGGCATCGGCGGCAGGATCTACGGCGTCGGCGGGAGCGGCGGCCTTGTTGTAATCATTCGCGGGCTTTTTTGGCGCGGCGGGTTTCTTTTCGGGCGCGGGCCTGATGCGGCGCGCGGCTTCCTGCTCGATATCCAGCGTCGCGATCATTTCCTGCTTGCGCGCGATTTCGGCATCATAACCGTCGCGCATGGTTTTCGTCACAAGGTAACCGGCGACCGCGCCCACCGCCGCCACGAACATCAGCGGGATTTTCAGCGGCGACAGCAGCACGATCACCCCAAGGCCGATGGCGCCTTTCAGGAAACCGCCCGCGATCTTCGCCATCTTGCCGCGGGCCAGCTGGTCGCGGGCGAGGCCCTGCTGGACCGCATCGATGCCCGCGCCGATTTCGCGGCTGGCGGGAGTTTCCGGAAGCGGTTCTTTCGCAAAGAAGCCCATTGTCGCGTCATCCTCTGGTTGACTGTATTAAAGTACCGTTATGCCCTTACTGAGCATTTTAGGAGAGGATTCCAGAACTGGCAAATCAATTCGGTTTTGCAACAAATGGAAAGCCTGCGTGGTTTAAACATGCGTTATAATTCAGTGGTTTACTAACGGTCTGATTTAATTAATTTTTCGTAAACATGCCGCTTGCGACTTCCGGTGGTTTATGGCAAAACTACGCCACTCCGCTTGGGCAGCGGAGAATCGAATTGGCTTTGACGCGGCCTCGGAAACGCCTATTTTCCGAACCCCGTCCTCCGCGATTCTCCCTCCCCCCGCAGATACAGTTACGGAATCAATTCTCAAAGAAGGTGTACACCCATGTCCCAGAAAAAAGCCCAGAACAACGTCGTCCGTCTCCTGAACGCGGGCAGCATGGGCCGAAAACTTCTGTCCACCACGGCGATCACGGTGGCAAGTGTGCTGGCGGCATCTTCTTCGGCCTACGCGGTCGGCATCGACGAAACGCCCACGGGCGGCACGGTCGTCGGCGGGCAGTCGACCATTACATATGGACAAGGCACCATGACGGTCGACCAGACGACCGACCGCTCCGTCATCAACTGGAATTCCTTCAACGTCGGCGAAAATGCGTCCGCCACCTACAACCAGCCGGGCGCGAACTCCCTTTCCGTCAACCGCGTCAGCGGCGCAGATCCCTCGCAGATTCTCGGCACGCTGCGCTCCAACGGCAAGATCATGATCATCGACCCGAACGGCGTGTTCTTCTCGAAAACCGCCAAGGTCGATGTGGGCGGCATTATCGCCACGACTGGTGAACTGGATGCGATGAACCAGGACCAGCTGATGGCCGGCAACAAGTTCCAGATTTCCAACATCGGCGCGAACCCGAACGCGAAGATCGAGAACGCAGGCTCCATCACCGCAGCGCAGGGCGGCCTTGTCGCTTTCGTTGCGCCCTGGGTCTCTAACTCCGGCTTTATCAACGCGAAACTCGGCTCCGTCACCCTCGCGGCCGGCGCGAAAATGACGGTTGACCTGGCTGGCGACAACCTGATTTCCATCGCCGTCAACGACAAGCTGCAAAAAGCGCTGGTCGAAAACAGCGGCACCATCGACGCCCAAGGCGGCCGCGTCGTCATGAGCGCGAACGCTGCCAAAGGCATCGTCGACGAAGTCATCAACATGTCCGGCGTCATCAAAGCCAACAGCTTCTCCCAAAAAGGCGGCAAAATCATCCTGGGCGGCGGCGGCGGCAAAGTAAAAGTCTCCGGCACGATCGATGCCAGCGGCGAAAAAGGCGGCGGCGAGATCGACGTGCGCGGCAAAGATATCGATATCGAACAGAGCGCGGTCATTGCCGCAGATGCAAACGGTCAGGGCAATGGCGGCTCCGTCATCGTCTATGCCGACAATCTCGCCATCATCAACGGCGGCCTCTCCGCGCGCGGCGGCAAGCAGGGCGGCAATGGCGGTTTCATCGAAACTTCCGGCGCGGAACTCGCTGTTACCGACCTCGCGACCATCGACGCTTCCGCGACATCGGGCGCTGGCGGCCTGTGGCTGATCGACCCGCTGTCGATCGTCATGGCGGCGGGATCGGGATCGTTCGTGACGATCGACGGTCGCGACTACCAGAAGATCAACACCACTACCGTTTCCAATTCCCTGACCAACGGCACGAGCGTCAAAATCGAGACCGGTGTCAACAGTGCCAACAGCACGTTTGACAACGGCCTGTTTTCATCGCCTGACGACAATCAGGGCGACATCCGCATCCGCGACAACATCACGCATTCCGGCATCGCGGGCAAGGATTCCACACTCACCCTGGTCGCGCATGACGACATCATCCTCGAAAACGGCGCAGACATCAAAGCGACGGGCGCGGCGAAATTCGGCGTTAACATGATGGCGAACGGCGCGGTACTGGGAACCGGCCTTTTCCGCAGCGGCGATATCGTCATCAACACCGGCTCCGAGATTTCCACCAATGGCGGTATTGTGCAGCTGACCGCCGCAGGCTCTGTCAAAATCGACGGCACCGTCGCGACACAAGGCGGCGACATTACCGTGAAGGCGCTTGGCACCGGCGGCCTTGGCGCAGAACACTTGTTGGGCACGCCCATCGGCGGCATCGAGGGCACGGCCCCCGGCAATATCGAATTCGGTACAACCGGCTGGGTAAACGCAGCGGGCGGTGCGATCAACCTGTTCAGTGCGGATGTGTTCAAGAGCGCGGCGGCCAACACCGTTCGTAACTCCGGCATCGGTACGATTACTCTCAACCAGAACACCGGCATTCCGGTCCTCAACCCCGGCTCGCTGCAAAACGCGGTCGACGCCATTAACAACACCGGCACCGGCCTCAACACCATCAACGCGGGCGCAAGCGTCCTGTGGACAGAAACCGTCAACGCGGACCACGACAACCTGCTCATCAAGGGTGCGGCGGCTTATGGCTCCACCTTTGCGATCGGCGGCTTCAACGTCACGGGCACGAACGTCACCATCGACGGCTTCAACTTCACCGCACTTTCATCTGGCGTGAATGTTTCCGGCATTAATGACTCGGTCATCAACAACAAATTCTCCATCATGGGCTCTGGCGTCACCTCGACCGGCTCGACCGGCCTTGACGTGAAGAACAATACCTTCACCGGCATCCTCGGCACTGCGGTTGCGCTGAACAACACCACCGGAGCGGAAGTTTCCGGCAACACGCTGACCGGTTCGGTCGGCGATGCCGTGACCGTCACGGGCGGCACGGGCAACACGGTTTCGGGCAACAGCTTCCTGGGCAGCCTGCAGCACGCGATCAACGTAAATGGCGGCGACACCGCCGTTTCCAACAACACCCTGACCGGTTCGGTTGGCGATGCGATCTTGGTCACCAACGGCGCGGGCGCAACCGTTTCCGGCAACACACTGACCGGCTCACTGTCCAAAGGCATTAACGTCAACGGCGGCAACACCGCAGTGACCGGCAACACCCTGACCGCGACCGTCGGCGACGGCATCTATGTGTTGAACGGCAACGTCGCGACTGTTTCCGGCAACAAACTGCTGGGCTCGCTCTCCAAAGGCATCAACATTGAAAACGGCAACACCGCCGTTTCCAACAACACGCTGACCGGCTCGGTCGGCGACGCAATCGTCGTGACCAACGGCGACGGCGCAAGCGTGTCGGGCAACCAGCTGCTGGGCAGCCTGCAGCATGGCATCAACGTGAACGGCGGTAATACCTCCGTTTCGTCGAACACGCTCACCGGTTCGGTCGGCGATGCGATCCTTGTCACCAACGGCGCGGGCGCATCCGTTTCCGGCAACACCCTGACCGGCAGCCTGCAAAAAGGCATCAACGTCAACGGCGGCAACACCGCTGTGACCGGCAACACCCTGACCGCAACCGTCGGCGACGGCATTTATGTCCTGAACGGCAACGGCGCGACTGTTTCCGGTAACAAGCTGCTGGGTTCGCTCTCCAAAGGCATCAACGTTGAAAACGGCAACACCGCCGTTTCCAACAACACGCTGACCGGTTCGGTCGGTGATGCGATTGTCGTGACGAACGGCAATGGCGCAAGCGTATCGGGCAACCAGCTGCTCGGCAGCCTGCAGCACGGTATCAACGTCAACGGCGGCAATACGTCCGTCTCTTCCAACACACTGACCGGTTCGGTCGGCGACGCGATCCTTGTCACCAATGGCAACGGCGCGACCGTCACCTCCAACACGCTGCTCGGCTCGCTCTCCAAAGGCATCAACGTCAACGGCGGCAACACGGCTGTCAGCCTCAACACCCTGACCGCAACCGTGGGCGATGGCATTTATGTGCTGAACGGCAACGGCGCGACGGTGTCGGGCAACAAACTGCTCGGCTCCCTCTCCAAAGGCATCAACATTGAAAACGGCAACACCGCCGTTTCCAACAATACACTCACCGGCTCGGTCGGCGATGCGATCACCGTGAAAAACGGCGACGGCGCGACTGTTTCGGGCAACCAGCTGCTGGCAAGCCTCGCCAACGGCATCAATATCAACGGCGGCAATACCGACGTCACCTCCAACACCATGACCGGCACGGTCGGCGATGCGGTGCTTGTGACGGACGGCAATGGCCTCGATGTCGATACTAACACCATTCTCGGCGGCCTCGGAAATGGC
This sequence comes from Alphaproteobacteria bacterium, assembly GCA_965279315.1. Lineage (GTDB taxonomy): Bacteria > Pseudomonadota > Alphaproteobacteria > Micavibrionales > UBA2020 > JAPWJZ01. The sequence continues at coordinate 414,993 of OZ257145.1, forward strand.
GTGCATGTTGTAGGCGGCGCGCTGATCGGCGTATCCGGCAACAGCATCACCGGCACCGCGGGTTCGGGCATCCTCTCGTCCGGCACCACCGGCCTGACGGTGGACGACAACACCCTGGCCGCAACCGGCCTGACCAAGAGCGCCGACGCGATCCACGTCGATACCGCGACCAACGCGCAAGTGACGAAAAACACCGTCATCGGCACCGGCGGCAACGGCATCTACGTCAACTCCAACGGCGGTTCGGTTTCCGGCGGCAACAGCATCATCGGCGCGGTCAAAAACGCGATCCAGCTGGATAACAGCACGGGCGTCACGGCATCCGGCAACATCGTCCTCGGCGCGGGGCTTGACGGCGTCGCAGTCACGGGCGGCGCAAACAACACCGTCGCGGGCAACGCCATCGGCGTCGTGCTGGGCCACGGCATCTCCGGCCTGAATTCCGACAACCTGACCATCAACGGCCTCAACATCATCGCAGGCGCGCATAAAGACGGCATCCATGTCGACGGCGGCAACAGCCTTGACGTATCGGGCAACCTGATCGTCCTGTCCAAGGAAAACGGCATCGCCATCGACGGCGGCGCAACCCCTGCGACCGACGCGACGGTTTCGGGCAACATCGTGCTGGCCGCCACCAACGGCGACGGCATCCGCGTCGCCAACATCGACGGCCTCGCCCTCAACGGCAACGTCGTGGCACTGGCTGGCGACAACGGCATCGAGCTGAACAACATCAACAATGCCGACGTCACCCTGAACGCGGCGGGCGGTTCCAAAAACCACGCGCTGCTGCTGAAGGACGTGACGAATTCCTCCGTCACCCTCAACGCTTTTGGCCTCACCACCTCGACTACCGCCGAAGAAGGCGACGGCGTGCATGTGGACGGCGGCGACACCATCGAGATCGCCGGCAACCTGATCGGCGAAACCAATGACGACGGCATCGAAGTCACCGGCGGCGCGAAAAACGTGAAGGTCGGCCTGAACGCCATCCTGAACGCGGGTCAGGACGGCATCGACGTCAACAACGCAGACAACACCGATGTCGCGCTGAACGTCATCACCAACGCGGGCGACAACGGCATCGAGGTCGTGAACGCGACCAATGCCAACATCCTCGCCAACGGCATCTTCGATGCCGGCAACAACGGCATCTTCGTCGATCCCTCGACCGGCATCACCGCGCTGAACGTCATCACCGGTGCCGCGAATAACGGCATCCAGATCGTCGATAGCAATGGCTGGATCGTGGCCGCGAACGCCGTGCTGGGCTCCGGCAATGACGGCATCCATATCGACAATTCGGACGAAGCGATTGTCACCCTCAACTATGTCGAAGGTTCGCAAAACAACAACATCCATGTTGAAGACAGCAACGGCGTCATCGTCGCGGCGAACATCGTCAAGCACAGCGTGAACGGCAACGGCATCGATCTGCTGCGCAGCAACGGCACGCTCGTCGCGCTGAACGCGGTTTCGGGCAGCGGCAACAACGGCATCGCCGGCGACACGGTCGAAGACACGATCATCGCCCTGAACGCGGTTTCCGGCTCCGGCAATGACGGTATCCATGTCGACGGCGCGAACAATACACTCATCGCGCTGAACGACGTGTCCGGCTCGAAAGACGACGGCATTGATGTGGCGAACGCGAACAACACCGCCATCGCGCTGAACAAAGTCGGCACCTCCGGCGGCAACGGCATCGACACCTTCGAAACCACCAACCTGCTGATCGCCGCCAACGCGGTTTCGGGCAGCGGCAATGACGGCATCCATGTCGCGCGGGCCGATGACACTATCATCACCCTGAACGACGTGTCGGAATCAAAAGACGACGGCATTGATGTGGCGGCGGCGAACAACACCGCCATCGCGCTCAACAAAGTCACCACCTCCGGCGACAACGGCATCGATACGGCTGCGACCGCCAACCTGCTGGTGGCGGCGAACGCCGTGTCGAAATCCGGCAATGACGGCATCCATGTCGCGGGCGCGCTGGGCACGCTGATCACCCTGAACGACGTGTCGGAATCAAAAGACGACGGCATCGACCTGGGCGGCGCGGCGGGCAGCATCATCGCCCTCAACAAAGTGTCCAAATCGGGCGACAACGGCATCGACACCGTCGCGACCGCCGGCACCGTGATCGCGGCGAACGCGGTTTCGGGCAGCGGCAATGACGGCATCCATGTCAACTTTGCGCTCGGCACGCTGGTTGCGCTGAACGATGTGTCTTCCTCCGGCCATAACGGCATAGATGTCGACAACGCGGCGCTGACCGAAATCGCGCTGAACAATGTGTCGGCATCGGGCCATAACGGCATCGACCTGCGCAACGCGGCTGCGGCCGGCATCCACCTGAACCGCGTCGACGGAGCGGGCAATGACGGCATCCACGTGAAAAACGCCGCCCTGACCGACATTTCACTCAACCATGTGTCGGATGCGAAAGGCGACGGCATCGACGTCGACAACGCGCTGCTGACCAAGATCGCGCTCAACAAGGTCGAGCGCTCCGGCGACAACGGCATCGAACTGACCGACGCCTTCGGCACGCTGGTAACGCTGAACAACGTCAGCGCATCCGGCAACGACGGCATCCACGCGAAAAACCTGCTGGGCACTGTCATTGCGCTCAACACGGTTTCGGCGTCGAACGACGACGGCATCGACGTCGATAACGCGACCGGCACCATCATCGGGCTCAATGCGGTGAACGGATCGGGCAGCAACGGCATCGAGCTGACCGACGCCTATGCAACCGCGCTGATCGGCAACGATGTCGCGGGTAGCTACCTGAACGGCATCGCGGTGCGTAACAGCGATGACGTGTCGATCGCCTATAACCGCGTGAACGGCACCACCTACGGCGACGGCATTATCGTCGAAGGCGGCAACAATGTCGGCATCACCGGCAACAATGTGTCGGATGTCGGCAACAACGGTATCACGGCCGATTATGTCAGCAACCTGTCCGTCAACGATAACCGCGTTATTGGCGGCGACAACAACGGCATCGAAGTGATCTCGAGCGACGGCGCGCAAATCGCCGGCAACCATGTCGAGGGCTTCTTCAACGGCATCCGCGTCCTCTACTCCGACGCGGTCGATGTGATCGACAACTGCATCAAGTTTGTGCGCAATGACGGCATCCAGGCTTACTTCGCCGACAGCATCCACATCCTTGGCAACATGGTGTCGAACTATGGCGATGACGGCATCCAGGTCGCCTATAGCAACGGCGTGGTTCCCGAACCCGAAGTGCCGACCGACGATACCCCCGGCAACGAAGACGGCAATGATCAGGGTGGCGACATCCTGCGCGTGGCCGCGAATGATGTAGCCCGCGACGGCCGCATCATCATCCAGGGCAACACCGTCACCGGCAATTACGCAGCGCCCGCCGGCGAAGAAGGCGGCGATGGAGAAGGCAACGGCCCGCAGCCTGCTTACGAAGGCAGCTATGGACCGACGACCGGCATCCGCCTCGGCGACAATGAAGGCTTCTACGGCGAAGGCAACGTCAAGCCGCAGGTCACCAACGGCCTGTATGGCGATTTCAGCGGCGTCGGCAACGTGCTGGTCAACGACAACGACATCGTGAACAACAATGTCGGCCTCGATGCCCGCGCGTTCAACAACGGCACGATCCAGATTTCGGGCAACCGCTTCACGCAGAATGACATCGGCGCGTGGATCGGCTCCGGCCTGATCGACCTGACCGGCAAGGGCAACACCTTCACCGGCGGTTCGACCGCGCTGCGCTTCGAGCCCGCGACCGCGTACTACCCCTACTACGATTACCCGGTCGCGGCGATCGAAGGCCCTTCGCAGGAAGGCCCGGCCTACACCAACGCTTACCTGCAGCTGGTCGATGACAGCCTCGGCGCGCAAGTGTTCGAAGGCCAGACCAACTACTACGTCGACCTGAAAAACGGCGCGTTCTTTGATCCGGGTGCGCCCACGATCATCGACGGCACGCTGGCAACCTATGACGGCGTATCGGGCGGCCACATGACGCGCGACCAGTATCTGGCGATCGAGGCGATGCTGAACGATTACGACGACAACAACAGCCTCGGCCAGATCTTCGCGGGCTTCTTCGACCTCGACGACAACCAGATCCTGCAAAAAGTGAAGGGCAACGGCTACAAGCCCGGCAAGGCAGGCATCACGGTTCTGGCGCTGCCGACGATCCCGACGGGCCCGACCAGCCACTTCTTCTCCATCCAGGACCTGGCGGATATCGCGCCGGCGGCTGGCGGCGATGACACGGCACCGGCGGCGCTCGCCAATATCGAACCCGCAGCCGGCGGCAATGACTCCGCATGCTGGGGCGCGGTCGGCGCAGGCGCGAACGTCAACATCAACCTGAACGACGATGCGACCAGCATTCTGGCCGATAATGCCAGCTGCCAGCAGTAATCGTTAACCACCCTATCCATAACCCCCCGTTGCAGAAAAATCACGCAACGGGGGGTTTTCTTATGGCAGCTTCCGGAAACCCGATTAACTTTTTGAATTAAATAATCTTTTCACTATACTGGCAACAGAACGGGCGCATCAGCCTGTCGCGGCAATTTTATCGCCGCCGAAAAAAAATGGGCACAGACATGATCAAGTTTCCGAAGCTTCTTTTCACAATGATGACAGCCGCAACGCTGTTCGCATCGCAGGCCTACGCGCAGGCCGTGCCGTCATCGGCGGAAGCGCCGCGCGCCAGCGGCCAGATCGCGCCGATGCAGACGCAAACGCTGCCCGACGTCGGCACCAAGATCCAGACCGGCGGCGCGGTCACCGCACCCGCGGGCGCTGAAAAAGTGAAGCTGACCCTGAAATCAGTCGATATCGAAGGCCAGACCGTTTACGACGATGTGCAGATCCACAGCGTCTATGACAGCATGATCGGCACGACCATTTCCCTGGCCGACGTCTTCGGCATCGCCGACCGCCTGACCGCGAAATACCGCAACGACGGCTATATCCTGACGCAGGTCGTCGTGCCCCCGCAAACCATCGATGGCGGCCATGTGAAGCTGCGCGTGGTCGAGGGCTTCGTCGAGAACGTCACCATCCAGGGCGCGTCCCGCGCGAATCCCGGCTGGCTGGAAGGCTACGCCGAGAAACTGCGCGCGCAGAAGCCGCTGAATTCCAGGGCGCTCGAGCGTTACGTGCTCCTCATCAACGACCTCGCGGGCATGAATGCGCGCGCGGTGCTGTCGCCGTCGAAAACGCCCGGTGCCACCGACATCACGCTTGTCGTTGACCAGAAGCCTTTCGATGCGTTCTTCCAGGTCGACAACCGCGGCACGCGCTTCCTCGGCCCCCTGCAGCTGAACGCGGGCGTGCGTTTCAACAACGCCCTTGGCCTCTACGAAGGGCTCAATTTCCAGGGCGTCGTGACGCCCGACGGCATGTGGTCGGAACGTGAACTGGCCTTTGGCGCGTTCACCTGGCAGCAGCCGCTGAACCACGAAGGCACGCGCCTGTCGACCAGCATCAGCATCACCGACACCGATCCCGGCTTCACGCTGACGCCGTTCGATGTGGAAGGCAAGGCGAAATCGGTCAACCTCGACCTCACCCACCCCTTCATCCGTTCCCGCAACATGAACCTGTACGGCACGCTGAAATTCAACTACCTGAATTCCGAGCGCAGCGACAACATCCCGGGCGGCGGCGCCGAAGACCGCCTGCGGATCTTACGCGCCGGCGGCACGTTCCAGTTCACCGACAGTTGGCTTGGCGTCAACACCCTGTCTGCCGAAGCCAGCAAGGGCATCAGTTTCCTGAACGCGAGCGACAAGGGCGATGCGCGCCTGACCCGCGCATTGGGCGATCCCCAGTTCTTCAAGATGAACGCGGAAGTCAGCCGCACGCAGCGCATCACGAACATCTTCGAGGCCTTCCTGTCCGCAACCGGCCAGCTGTCATCCGACACGCTGCTGGCATCGGAGGAATTCGGCGTGGGCGGCGTCAACTACGGCAGCGCCTACGACAACTCGGAAATCACCGGCGAAGACGGCTATGCCGCGCGGCTCGAGCTGCGCGCCAACAACCCGGTCGCGCTGCCGGTCAACCTGCTGCAGCTTTACACCTTTCTCGATGGCGGCGAAGTGCATGACCCCGACAACGCCGTTCCCCGCGACCGCCGCCGCTCGATCGTCTCCGCCGGTGGCGGGGCCCGCGTGAACCTCGACGACCGCTTTGCCGGCACGCTCGAAGTCGCCGTCCCGATGACCGCCGATGTGCAGACCGAAGGCGACGACAATCCCCGCCTGTTCGCGACGATCACGGGCAAGTTCTGAGCATTGCCAGCTCCACAGCTTGCCCGCATCTTTTTGCAAGACGGTACATGAAGCCTGCGCATGTTTTGTTTTTCGGCCTCCTCCTTTTCCCCTGCGCAGCGCTGGCGGCGGAACAGACCCCGGCGTTCAAGACTCTTGAAGGCTGGCACTGCAACCCAAGCGGATTTGGCAATCTGATAGCGACCACCTGCTGGTTTTATGGCGGTAGCTATCTGCTTTACGCCGCCATCAAGGCGCGTAAGCGGCATCAAGCCAAACAGCAACAACCGGACGCGGCGGCGGCGCCCGCAGGAACCGGATTTTTCATTATTTCGGGCCTTGTGCTCGTCGCGTATCCGTTTTTAACGTCTCTCATGTATAGCATTGATCGGCAGCTAAACCGCCAGATTCCGTCCCCCGGCGCCACGCACGGCTACCTCCTGGAGAGAAACGACACGGCTTTGTTATTCGAGACGCCATTGATGCTTCTCGTGCTGGCGGCGCCGTTCTTCCCGTGGCTTATGATTATCTTTCGCAAAAACCTGCGCCACTTGCGGCGGCAGGGGTTTATCGGACTTGGGCTTCTTTTTCTACCGCCCTGCATCCTTTTTCTGGCGGCGTTCCTGATGATCGAAGTTTTCGGGTAAAAGAAACCGCCCCGTTATCGTGTTTTTCGTTTATTTTTCCGGCAGTGTGACCGATAGTTTTCTTCCCTGCGCCAGATCCTCCGCCGAAAGCAAGTCGGCAACGGTGTCACAATCCATCCAGATGCCGCTCATCATCCTCGCACCGGGGTTGCGCGCCGCGCGCGTCAGCCACGCATAGGCGGTAATCCGGTCTTGCCGCGTGTCGCGGTCATCGGAAAGATAATGGCGCGCGACGGTCAGCTGCGCGCCCGGCTCGCCGCGCTCCGCGGCGTCAAGATAAAGCGCCCATGCTTTATTTTTGTCGCTCGCTTTCAGGTTGTGCGCCAGAAATACCTGCGATTCAAGGTCACCCAGCTCCATGCCGCGCGTGTATTCGGAAATTGCGCTGGCAATGTTGTTCTGGCGGATCGCCCTTATCGCCAGATGGCTGTGGGCGCGCGCATGCCCCTGCCGCGCCGCTTTTTCCAGCCATTCATAGGCCGCCGCGTCGTCCGTTGCGACGCCGCCAAGTCCGGCACGCAGCAGCACGCTGTAAAAAAATTGTGCATCCTTGTCGCCACTTTCGGCCTTTGCCTTGATGTCTTGCGCTTGCGCTACGTCCAGCGGGCTTTTCTCTGCCCGATAGACGAGGCCGTTATGGGCGGCGAAAACCCGCGCCGACCAAATATCGGCTTGCGTCCGCGCGGCGGCCGAAGCCGGGCCATCATGAACGTCTGCATCCGCGTGTTCCAGCAACATGGACAGCATCGACATGGCGTCTGCATCGCCGTCATCCGCAGCCTGACGGAAATAGGCCATCGCCTTTGTCCTGCTTTCAGGCTTTGCGCGCAGCGGCCCGTCGTATATCCGGCCAAGTTCGAAAGCCGCGCCCGCATGCCCCTGCGCGGCGGACCTGACGAGGTATTCGACGGACAAAGAGGTATCGTCCTTGACCGGCGGCTGCGCGTACCTGAGCTGCATGCCTATAGCGTATTGTGCCGACGCATCGCCCGCGTCCGCCAGCGCTTGCAGGCGCGCGTTTTCGGCGCTGTCGGTTCTGTCGGCGCTGACGCCGTGGCAGGCGGGATGCTCGGGCGTTGGATGGTATCCCCATCTCAGGTATCGGTAATTCAGTTCCAGACAGGCCACGACGACAAGCCCCGTCACGATGACAGCGGCCACAACCGACAATATTTTTTTAAACATTCCATGCCTTATTGAGGGTGGCTTTAGCGCTCGCGGCTATAGAGCCTATGTAAATTCTCTCAACTTTGACCTCAGGATTCAACGTAATTTTTTGTTACAACGCGTTTGTGACAGCCGTTTGTCGCGTGCATTGAATGGCTTGATCCATAAAAACTTTTTTGAAAAACCGGATGTGTTACAGGCGAATGTTACGTTTGCGACAGGCGAAATTCACTAAACGCGCACTGAATCAACTTATGTCAACCACATATCAGCCTTCCTTAACCTTTCCCTGTTAAACAGAATATGGGGGAATTTCATCATGGCGGATTCAGCGAACAAGAAAAAATCGCACGAGAACATCACCTATCGCGTGTTCCACAGCCCGATTTTTGTGGCGGCGACCGGTGTTGCCATCATCATCATGGCGATGAGCCTCGATGCGATCAAAGACCAGATGTCGGGCATTGCGCTGGCGGTGGCCGCTGGTGTTTTCATCACCGTCATCACGCTCAACATGATCGTGACCGCGTCGATCAACAAACTGCACAACCAGGATTATTTCGACCAGCGGCTGGAGGTGCTGAACAACATGATCCTGTCCAACAACCTCAACTGGCTTGTGAACCAGAAATATGTGTCGATGCTGGAGACAGGCTCGGACGAGGTCTGGGCGTTCGCGCCGGAGCTGACCTATTCCATCCAGCCGGGCACGGAAATTTTTCAGGCGGTCGAGGCGTCGCTGGCGCGCGGCTGCCGCTATAAGGTCTTCATGCCGAACAAGCCGGAGACACACAAGATTTTGGCCGATTACCGCCGCCTGCATAAATTCAAGCCGGGGCAGGTGGAATTCGTGCTGGTCGCGCATGAGGAATATGTGTTCCACACGATCATTTCCATCTACAACCCCAGGTCCGAACACCCGAAAGCCATCGAATGGCTGCCGGTCGACAACCTTGTCGCGTGGGTGGAGATGGACCTGAAGCATTCCAACCGCATGGTCGGCATTGGCGAAGTGCTGCTGAAGCGGTACAACATGAGCGCCGATGCCTCCGGCTTCGTCAAGGAAATCCCGCGCGGCGCGGGGCAGGCGATCGTCAACCTCGAATAAATACGGCTGCGACAAGGATGCGTGAAACATGCTGCCCGCCTACCTGATATTTTACGTGTTGGTGCTGTTGCAGCTGGCGCATAACTACAGCATGCTGCCCGACATCATTTCGACGCAGTTCGACATCAACGGCACGCCGACGCGCAGCATGTCGCGGCAGGATTTCGCGATGTTCCATGTCGGCTTCGTCGTGTTCATGAGCTGCCTGTTCGCGGGCATCGGGCATCTGGTGTCGCGCCTGCCGCTGAAATACCTAAACATCCCGAACAAGGATTACTGGCTGGCACCCGCGCGCCGCCGCGACACGCTGATCGATCTGCGCAAGGACCTTGCCGTGATGGGGCTGATCGTGGGCGCGTTCGTGTTCCTGATCGATTATTTCGTGATGGATGCCGCCATCAGCAACCGGCGCGGCATGACCCCGGAAACGCTGTCAACGCTGCTCGGCTGCATGGCGGCGGCGACCGGATTGTTCGTCGCCAGGCTTTTAATGAAATTCCGCCGGCCCAACGGACCGGCGGATTCCAAATAGCAAAACCGGAAAAAAATCAGTCGGCGTATTTCACGCCGCAGCCATAGGATTTGGTCGTGGAAACTTCGACCGGCTTGCCCGCCATCACGGCCTCGACCGCATCGCGCACATAGTTTTTTGCGCCCTTGATGTCTTCGGGATCGGGCGATGAATTGTCGTCGATTGCGCCTTCATAGACAAGTTTGCCTTCCTTGTCGATCACGGCCATGGTGGGCGTGGTGGTCGCGCCATAAAGCTTGCCGACCTCGCCCTTTTCATCGATCAGGATATGGGTCGGCGCGGCACCGTCGGATTTCGCGGTTTCCAGCGCCTCGGCGGCGGTTTCATGGCCCTGTTTGCCGGGTGCCGATGAATTGATGGTCAGCCACACGACGTCCTTGCCGGTGAATTCTTTTTGCAGCGCCTGCATGTTGCCCGAACCGTAATGTTTTTTCACGAAGGGGCAGCCCTTGTTGTGCCATTCCAGCACGGTGATTTTTCCGGCGAAGGATGACAGCGCCTTTTCACCGCCATCGGCGGCGGGCAACGTGAAGTCGGGCGCTTTTTCGCCCACCGTAGCCGTCGCGGCAAGCGCGGGCGTGGCGAGGGCAAGGCCGAGGACGGCAACGGCGGTGAGTGCGAACGTCTTGAACATATGGGAGGCTCCGGTCTGGTTGATGAACAGGCACTATCAAGATAACCCGCGCCCCGCTTGCGTCAACCCCCGCCGCAGCCTATCCTTCACTATCAAATTGAAGGATAGGCATATGCAAAACATCGCTTTTATCGGGCTTGGCAATATGGGCGCGCCGATGGCGCAGAACCTTTTGAAGGCGGGTTATGCGCTGACGGTGTTCGACCTGGTGCCGGCCGTTGTGGATGACGTCGTGAAATCGGGCGCATCCGCCTGCCCCGCCATCGCCGCCTGCGTCGCCCATGCCGATATCGTGATCACGATGCTGCCCGCAACAGACCACAGCCGGAAAGCATATCTTGCGCCGGAGGGCATCATCGCGCATGCCAAAAAAGGCGCGCTGCTGATCGATTGCAGCACGATCAATGCCGATGCCGCGAAGGAAATTGCCGACGCCGCCGCATCGCACGGCTTTGCCATGCTGGACGCGCCCGTATCGGGCGGCACGGCGGGGGCGGCGGCCGCCACGCTCACCTTTATCGTCGGCGGCGAACAGGCCGCGCTCGACCGCGCGCGGCCGCTGTTCGAAAAAATGGGCAAGAACATTTTCCATGCAGGCGACAACGGCGCGGGGCAGATGGCCAAGATCTGCAACAACATGCTGCTGGCGATCCACATGATCGGCACGGCGGAGGCGCTGGCGCTCGGCGTTGCCAACGGGCTCGACCCGAAAATCCTGTCCGGCATCATCGCGAAAAGCTCGGGCCGCAACTGGTCGACCGAAGTCTATAACCCGTGGCCGGGCGTGATGGAAAACGTGCCCGCAGCGCGCGATTACGCGGGCGGGTTCGGCACCGATCTGATGCTGAAGGATCTGGGATTGGCGGCGGAGGCAGCAGCCGCATCCGGCGCGAACACCCAGCTGGGCGCGGTTGCCCGCGACATGTACCGCCGCCACAGCGCGCAGGGCAGCGGCAAGCTGGATTTTTCCAGCATCCTGAAACTGGTCGCCGCTATTTCCTGACGGTATGCCTTAATTCCTTTGGCGGCGCTGCTGCAGCAGCTGCAGGCGGCGGCGGGCTTTTTCGGCCGGCGTCGCCGTGTCGGCGTCGTCGTCCAGTTTTTCGTTCCAGCTGTCGCGGCGGCCATCGGTCTTCGCGCGGCGCTGTTCCATCGCGGCCTTGCGCTTCTCGGCCTTTTCCTTGCGCAGTTCCTGTTTCTGCTCGCGCTGTTCCTTCAGTTTTTCCTTGTTGGGCCCGCGTTTCTGCATCAGCTTCGTGCGCAGTTTTTCGCGCATTTCCATCTGGCGGGGCTGCATTTTCTGGATGCGTTCGCGCAGGCTGCCCTCGTGTTTGAGCTTCAGCGCGTCGCGCAGGCGGGCAAGGCGGCCCTGTTTCCATTCGCCTGCCGCGAGTGGCGCGGCGCCGCGTTTTGCGATCATCGTGCCCTGACCGCGTTTCAGCGTCGTCTTGCTGCTCCCGCTCGACACGTCGATCGTGCCGTCATCGACATAGACGTCATAGCTGCCGTCGGTATCGGGCGCGACCGTGATGTCGGTGCCGCGGATGCCGATGGTGCCGGCGGGGCTGTCGATGCCGACATCGGGGTTTTCTTTTTTCGCGACAAGGCCGCTGACATAGCGGAAGCCGCCCTGCAATACCGAATAACGCGCGCGGTTGGAGGTGTTGTCTTCGGAATCGAAAACATATTCATCGACCTTGAAGCGCGAATTTTCCGACAGCGTCCATTCGGTGTTGTCGGCCAGCAGGATGAACAGCCGCGATTTTTCGCCCGTCGCCAGCACATCGCCCAGCTCCACCGTGTCGTCCAGTTTCAAGGCGAAGGGCGTGCCGCCCGCGCGGGAGACGGATGCCGTGCCCTCGATCTCGACCACCGTGCCGATGGGGTCAGCATAAGACGTTGCGGGAAAGAAAATGACAAGCGCCGCGAGGACAAAGGCAAGGTGATGGAATGACATGGCAAAAACCCTTTCAAGGCGCGGGGATATAGGCTGATACGGCACATCCCCCGCGCCCCCTGCGCGGAAAAGGTGCTTTATTTAAACGGTAATTGCATCAAATTGTTCATGGTTTTGCCAGTTCGCGGTGAAAGGCCTTCATATCAAGGTCTTTTTCCCATTTCGAAATGACAATCGCGGCGACGCCGTTGCCGATCAGGTTGGTGATGGCGCGCGCTTCCGACATGAAACGGTCGATGCCAAGGATCAGGGCAAGGCCTGCGACCGGCACATGCGGCACAACCGCCAAGGTTGCGGCCAAGGTGATGAACCCCGCCCCGGTCACCCCCGATGCGCCTTTCGATGTCAGCAGTGCAACACCCAAAATCGCGGCCTGCTGCCCCCAGGTAAGGTCGATGTTGAGCGCCTGCGCCACGAACAGGGCGGCCAGCGTGAGGTAGATATTTGTGCCATCAAGGTTAAACGAATACCCCGCCGGCACGACCAGCCCCACCGTGCCGCGCCCGCAGCCGAGCTTTTCCAGCTTCGCCATCAGCGGCGCAAGCACGCTTTCGGATGACGACGTGCCCAGCACGATCAGAATTTCTTCCTTGATGTAGCGCAGGAACCGCCACAGCGAAAAACCGGCGGCGCGCGCAACCGTGCCCAGCACGACGCCGATAAAGATAATGCAAGTGAGGTAAAACGCCCCCATCAGCGCCAATAACGGTTTCAGCGATTCAACGCCGTATTTGCCGATCGTGAAGGCCATCGCCGCGCCCGCGCCGATGGGGGCAAGGCGCATGATGGCGTTCATCATGGCGAAGAAAATATGCGATGCCTGTTCGATGAATTCATGCACCGCCGCGCCCTTCGCCCCCATGCGGTTGAGCGCATAGCCGAACAGGATGGCCACCAGCAATACCTGCAGCAGATCGCCTGTGCCGGTGAAGGCATCGGTGAATGTCTTCGGGATGATATGCAGCAGGAAACCCGTCGTCGTCTGGTCATGCGCCGCCTGCGCGTAGCTTGCGACCGCCGAGGCATCCAGCTGCGCAGGGTCGGCGTTGAAGCCTGCGCCCGGCTTCAGCGTGTTGGCGACGGCAAGGCCGATGACAAGCGCGATTGTCGAGATGACCTCGAAATAAAACAGCGTCTTCACGCCCACGCGCCCGACTTTCTTCATGTCGCCCGCCGCCGTGATGCCCAGCACGATCGTGCAGAACACAATCGGGCCGATCAGCATTTTGACGAGCGCGATGAAACCGTCGGCCAGCGGCTTCAGTTCGACACCCGCTTCCGGCCAGAAATAACCGCCCGCCCCGCCGATAAAAATCGCGCAGAGCACCCAGAAATAGAGGTGATGGTGGAGGGGCTTTCGGGGTTCTTTTTTCATGGGGCGGATGCTCCGGCGGTTCGGCTGCCTCCACCATAGCAGCACGGCGCGCGGGATATAGGGCTTTGCGGGAGAAATTCACATAATAATTTAACGAAATTCCGGCTTGTCGCGGGCGCGCTTATTTGCGAGAGTCGCGGCAGTCCATAATATCCGCATTTACAACTCCGCCGCATCCGGCGGAAAGGGTGACGCCATGAACGACCTCTACCGCAAATATCCGCGCCTGCTGAAATTCGACAGTTCGCGCGACGACGGCATGGTGCAGGACATGCTGGGCCCGCAAGCCCCGCACATCACCGCGTTCCAGCAGCAGGCCTACCGCCTGATCGAACAGCACGCCGACGGCACCAATGCGCAAAAGGAAGCCGCGATGATCTGCGCCGCGCTGGTGATCGAGCCGCAGCTGCTCTACATGGACATGCCCAACCTGATCATGAATTACGGCGAGGAAGTGGAGAATGCGATCGAGCCGCTGATGGGCGCCCGCCCGAATGAAGCGCTGCCCCCCGTCATCGCCTATGCCCGCGCGGCATCGGGCATCGTGCTGATCGAGAACATGCTGGTATCGGTTGCGAAGGGCGATCCGCTGGGCGGCAAGACCGCCGACGTGCTGGCGCATGTGAAGGCGTCGTTCGGGCAGGACGAAATTTCCTTCGCCAATATCGACGGCTCGCCGCTGGTGTCGCGTTTCCTGACGGCCAAGGACGAGTTGTTTTCGAAACTGGAAGCGAAACTTGCCGCCGAAACCCCCGCACCGCGCAAAAACCGCGGCAAAAGCTTCGATTTGTAAGCCTTACGGCTTTTTGGCCTTTTCATCCTGCAATTTGCGCAGTTCGTCCGGCACATCGGGCGTCTGCATCAGCTTGTCGAAATTTTGCTGCATGATGTCCAGCTGCGTCGCGTCGCCGGTATCGATGAAGACATAGAACGCGCCGCCCAGCGCATCGGCCAGTGCCGCCAGCGCCGGCTTGGCCATCATGTGCTTGTACTGCGTGACGGCGAATCCGTAAATTTCTTCGCGCTTGCTCCATTGTTCCCTGTCCGCGCCCGCCAGCAGGAAATTGATGCTGTCGGACAGCATGAATGAATAGGCCTCGCGCGGCAAGTTCGTGAACTGCGTGATCGCGTCGGTCAGGCACGCGCCGACGCCGCACAGCACCGCATACTGTTCCCATGGCAGCGCGCCCGTCAGCCCCGATTTGCGGAACATGTCGTCGCACATGATGATGACCACCAGCGTCGCGTCGCTGGACAGGCCGGTCAGGAAATCGGCCTCGCCCGATGGCGGGGCGTTGCGCGTGTTCAGGTAGTCGCGCAGCTTTTCGGCGCGCTTCATCTGGAGTGCCGTTGCCTTGAAATCGTCGCCCGTCGTCATGCTGCACCGCCGAAAGAGGTAAAATTATGGGCATTGACCTGCCACCCCCTTACCTTAAGATAAAGTCATATGACAGCAAAGCCGAAAAAGCAGCCTTTAGCGAATGAAGGTTCAAGCCTGCGTTTTGATTTCAACGCAGCGGCGAAACGCGCGCAGAAAGACCACCCGGAACTGCGCGGCAACATGCTGTTCATCCATGCGGGCGAGGTGAAGCCCGATGCCTATTCCGAAGATCTGGTGCAACAAGGCGTCGATGACGATGAAATCACCGATGTCGAAAAAATGGTGCGCGATGCGAAACGGTTGAAAACATCGTTCCATCTGGCCGTCAGCCGCGACGGCAAAAAGAAGCCGCTGGGCGTGCTGGTGTTCCATCCCGACCGCCATGCGGTGTTCGGCGAGAAGCAGGGCGCAGCGGATGATGTCGCGACCTTCGACCATGAAACCGGCCATGCGCTGCTGCCGCAATTCAACGGCACCAAAAGCGAAAACGCCGCCGACGGTTTCGCGGCATTGCGCCATTACCAGCGGTTCGATGCCGATGCGCGCGCGAACCTGGAATATGCCGGATGGAAACGCGCGGCGGTCGCCATGCTGCTGGGCAAGAATTCGCACCTGACGACCTTCACGCTGGACAAAATCATCTGCGACGCCGACACGGCGAATTTTTCCGGCCTGACGCCCGCGCAGACGAAAAAGATCGCGGCGGCATATGCGGAGAAATGCACGCCGTCGCCAAAGCGCCTTGCGAAAATCCTGCACGACTTCGCGCCCTTGAAAAACCTGAAGCCGCAGGAAGCGGCGGAAAAACTGGGCGCGATTACGCTGAAGGCGAAAACCGACTCGGACACGTTTTACCTCGGCGCGCGGGTGCTGGCAGGGGCGTTCCGCAAGGGCGGCATCCGGCTGAACGGCAAAAAAATCGACCTGAGCGGCGCAGAACATGCCCAGTTGCGAATGAAACTCGCTGACAAACTCGAAAAAATTCCCAAAAATCATCCACTTAGGAAGATTGCGGTACTCTGATATTTTCCGCAATTTGATTGACGGTTTTTATGCACAGGCGTACGGTTTGCCCATATTAGGGCAGAGGCTATGAGAGCCATGAACGACAAGAACAAGAAAATCGCAAAAACTTTCGCCGCCTATGCGCTCACCACCACGGCGCTGCTGGGCGGCGGCTTCGCATTGCAAAGCGGCGTCAACGCGCTGCAGCGCGAACCGGCGGCATTGACGCAAACGGTGCAGGCCGCGCAGGCGCAAACGCCCGCCATCGCCAGCATCGCAACCGCCCCGCGCGGCGACGGGCATCCCGTTTTGGTCATCCCGGGTTTCTTCGGCAACGACCTGCACATGACCGAATTGCAGCACACCATCCGTGACCACGGTTACAAGGTTTACGGCTGGGAAGCGGGCATGAACATGGGCCCCAGCAAATCGAAGGCCGACCAGCTGGAAAAACACCTGCAAAAGATTTACGAAGAAAACGGCAACCGGCCCGTTTCCATCGTCGGCTACAGCCTCGGCGGCGTGTATGCCCGTGAACTGGCGCGCCGCCATCCCGAACTGGTCGCGAACGTGATTACCCTCGGCGCGCCGTTTGGCAGCCGCGATTCCGGCGGCGCGGTCGACGAACGCGTGGCGCATGTGCAGGAATATTACGGCACGGAAAATACCGACCCCCGCATCGCGCCCCCTGTGCCCACCACATCGTTGTTTTCCACAAACGACTGGATTGCGGGCTGGAAAGAGGCGCTGAACACCGGCGGCAGCCAACAGGAAAATATCCGCATCGATGCGGGCCATGTGGCGATGCCGTTCAACGACAACGCGGCCGCCGTGATCCTCGACCGGCTTGCGCAAAAGCCGCTGAACTGGCAGCCTATGCGCAAGGCACCGGGCGGCAACACCCCCGGCGCGTAATCAAACCTCGCGAGGCCTTGCCGTGGGCAGCCGTATTTTCATGATACTGTTCGCCCTGCCCTTCCTCGGCGTCGGCATCTGGGCGACATACTCCATCACGACGACATTCCTGGAGGCGCAGGCGATGCAGGGCTGGGCGCCCGTGCAGGCGCAAGTGATATCGGGCGGCACCGATGAAAGCACCGACGACGAAGGCACAACGACATACCGCGCCCATGCCGAATACAAATACAGTTATCAGGGGCAGGAATACACTGCCAGCCGCGTCGCCATCGACACGATGTCCGACAATATCGGCCATACGCACGAAGAACAGGGCGCAGCGCTGGCGGCCGCCGCGAATGAAGGCCACAGTATCGAGGTGTATGTCGACCCCGCCGCGCCCTATAGCGCAGTCATTTACCGCGACCTGCGCTGGGGGATGGTCGGGTTCAAGGCGTTGTTCGCCGTGCTGTTCGGCGGCGCGGGGCTCGGCATGATCGTCGCGGGATTGTATAAAAAACGCCCTGCCGACCCCGCCATGCGCGCGGCCTATGCCGACGCGCCGTGGCTGGAAAACCCCGGCTGGCAGGCGAACGAAATAAAATCGGGGTCGAAAACCACCATGTATTTTACGTGGTGTTTCGCAACCGTCTGGTGCCTTGTCTCCTCCCCCCTCCTTTTTGTGCTGCGCGAAGAAGTGGTGGAGAAACAAAACTACGCCGCGCTGATCGCGCTGCTGTTTCCCCTCGTCGGCGCAGGCTTGCTGTGCTGGGCGGTGCGGCAGACGCTGGAATGGAAAAAATTCGGCACATCGCCCGTGATGCTCGACCCCTTCCCGGCCGCCATCGGCGGGCAGGCAGGCGGCACGGTCGAACTGCCCGTGCCGTTCGATTCGAGCAACGTGTTCAACATCACATTATCCGCCGTCCACAGTTACGAATCCGGCAGCGGCAAGAGCCGCTCGCGGTCGGAGCGTTTCATATGGCAGCAAAGCGTGATCGCCTATGCGGAACAGGGCATCAACGGCACGCGGCTGCAATTCCGTTTCGATGTGCCGGCAGGGCTGCCGCCATCGGACGCCACGCATAACAGCGATTCATATGACTTGTGGCGGCTGAGCCTGCAGGCCGACCTGCCCGGCGTCGACATCAACCGCGATTACGAAATCCCCGCCTATCCCGGCACCGCGAAATCGCATATCGGCGACCGCGCGGCGCAGGAATCGGCGAACGCCACGAAAACAGCCGCCGAACAGGGCGCGCGCCGCCGCATCGCCATGCGGGGCGAGGCGATGTTTTACCCGATGGGGCGAAACGCCTTTTCCTGCGCCGTCGGCATCTTGATCGGCGCGGTGTTTGCGGGCGTCGGCGTTTTCCTGTTTATCCGGGAAAACGCATGGTTCGGCGGCGCAATCTTTGGCGGCGTCGGCGCGCTTGTCTTCACCGGATGCCTGTATGCCGTCGCCAATTCGCTGACCGTGCGGCGCGACAGCATGAGGGGCGGCGTTGAAACCCTGCGCTGCCTGTTCGGCATCCCTGTGAAAAAACAATATGCCGCGATGGACGATATTATATCGCTGGGCCAGGACAGCACCAGCAGTTCGCAAAAGGGCGGGCGGCAGGTGAAATTCTACCGGGTGTTCGGCAAGCTGAAAAACGGGGGCGACATCACGCTCGGCGAAAGTTTCGAGGGCGAGGCGGAGGCGCAGGCCGCGACCGCCTTTATCCGTGAACAGCTGGGCTTGCGCATCTGACACGCAATTTTGCGGAACCATAACGGCTGTGCTAACGTTTGAGCATGTTGAACCAGCGGGCGGCACATGCATAATTTTTCCCAGCTCCTGATCGTACTCGGCATCGCGGGCCTGACTGTGCCGTTTTTGCACCGGCTGAAGATCACGCCCGTGCTGGGCTACCTGCTATGCGGCGTGCTGATCGCGCCGCATGGCCCTTTTGCCTGGGTCGAGACGGAAACGGCGGGCGCGGCATCGGATGCCGCCGCCAGCATGACCATGCCCGAAGGCGCGCTGGAAAAATTCGGGGAGCTGGGCATCGTGTTCCTGATGTTCATGATCGGCCTGAAGCTTTCCATCAACGAATTGTGGAAACGGCGGCGCGATGTGGCGGGGCTCGGCGGTTGCCAGGTCATCATGACGGGCGTGGTCATCTTCGCCTTCGCCCGCTATTTCGGCAACGGCGTGGAAATCTCCATCCTGATGGCGTCATGCCTGTCTTTCTCCTCGACCGCCGTCGTCATGCAGCTGCTGGAGGAAAAAAAGAGCGAAGGATCGCCCGCCGGAAAGCTCTGTTTCTCGATCCTGCTGATGCAGGACTTGATGGTCGTGCCGGTTTTGGCGATGGTGTCGGCCTTTGCGACGGCGAAGGGGGTGAGCCCGCTGCTGTCGATTGCCAAGGCGCTGGGCATTGCCGCCGTCGCGATTGCGCTGATTTACGTGATCGGGATGCGGTTGCTGCCGCCGCTGCTGAATATCGTGAAACCGCACCGCAGGCGCGAATGGCTGATGTCTTTCGTGCTGTTTATCGTGATCGGCACGGCGATGCTGACGGAGGCGGCGGGGCTTTCCGCCGCGCTTGGCGCGTTTCTGGCCGGGCTGCTGCTGGCGGAAACGGAATACCGCAAGGATGTGGAAACCATTATCGCCCCCGTGAAGGGGTTGCTGATGGGCGTGTTTTTCCTGTCGGTCGGGCTGATGGTCGATTTGCGCGAAGTGGCCGAACATGCGCGCTGGCTGTTGATTTCCGTCATCGGCATCGGCGTCATGAAGGCGGTGGTGCTGTTCGCGGTCGCGCGGGGTTTTGGCGTGCACAAGAGTGTCGCCGCCGAAACCGCGATCATGCTGGGGCAGTCCGGCGAATTCGCCTTCGTGATCCTGACGCTGGCGCTGGGTTACGGCATCATCCCGAAGGGCGATGCGCAGTTCTTCATGCTGGTCACGGCGCTGTCGATGTTCATCACGCCGTTTGTCGCCAGCTTCGCGCCGCAGGCGGCGAAACTGCTGAAGCGTTAAATCCCTCGGGCGCTACCGGACATCAAAGATTACTGCGGATGCTTTCGACCGTGCCGGGCGACATGTCCTTCATCTGCTCCGCCAATGCCTTCAGCCGCTTGAACGATGTGGGCAGGCAGTTGTCGGGCACGTCCTTCGCCTGTTCCGCGATCAACGCCGCCAGCTCGCCGAACATCAGCACGGGCAGATGCGTCTTGCGCATCATTTCGTCATGCATTTTGCCGGTGATCTGTTTGCCGTTATTGTCATGCGTCACGATCTCGCAGCCGATTTTTTTAAACAGGTCCACCACCGCCGCAGTCTCTGCGCATTCCAGCGTCACGACGCAGGAACGGTTCGTGACCGGGCTTTGCGGGCCGAACATCGGGTGGATGCCGGAAACCCGCGCGCTATGCGCAAGGCAGGCGTCATTCGGCTTCGCCTGCACGGAACAGAGGTTGACCAGATGCTTGCCCGCATGTTTCTGCGCCACATCACCGACCGCCGATACCGGCACCGCGATCAGAACGATATCCGCATCGTCGGAAATCTCGGCATGGGCCGCCAGTTCATCCGCCAGAAATGTGCCGAAAACGCCGCGGCCGACAATTGCTATTTTCATGTTGATCACCCTTGTTTTACGCCGGATTATAGACGGGAAAAGCGGCGCCGGTCACCTTGAAAAACATGCCCGCGCCCATATATGAGACCGCACAGCCGCCACGACCTGAAAGCCCCGCCCATGACCGCGAAAATCCCCGTTTCCATCCTCGACCTCTGCCCCGTGCCCGACGGATCGACCCCGGCGGATTCGTTCCGCAACAGCCTCGAACTCGCGCAAATGGCGGAGGCGAACGGTTACACCCGTTTCTGGCTGGCCGAGCACCACAACATGCCGGGCATCGCGTCCGCCGCAACAGCCGTCGTCATCGCGCATATCGCGGGCGGCACGAAGAAAATCCGCGTGGGGTCGGGCGGCGTGATGCTGCCCAACCATTCGCCGCTGGTGATCGCGGAACAGTTCGGCACGCTGGAAAGCCTTTATCCCGGACGCATCGATTTGGGGCTGGGCCGCGCCCCCGGCACCGATCAGATGACGAGCCAGGCCCTGCGCCGCGACGTGATGGCGGCGGCGGAGCGTTTCCCGCAGGATGTGCAGGAATTGCAGATTTTGTTCGACGATATCGCGCCGGGGCAGAAACTGCGCGCCGTGCCGGGCGCTGGCCTGCATGTGCCGATCTGGATGCTGGGGTCGAGCACCTTTGGCGCCCAGCTGGCTGCCACCCTTGGCCTGCCTTACGCCTTCGCATCGCATTTCGCGCCCGATGCGCTGCATGCCGCGCTGCATATTTACCGCACGCAATTCCGCCCGTCGGCGCAGCTGCAAAAACCCTACTTCATGCTGACCGTCAATGTGCTGGCGGCGGAGACGGAGGCCGAGGCGAAATACCATTTCACCTCGCACCAGCAGGCCTTCGTCAATTTGCGGCGCGGCCGCCCCGGGCAATTGCCGCCGCCGATAGACAACATCGAATCCTTCTGGTCGCCTGCCGAAAAGGCGATGGTCAGCCATGCCCTCGCCTATTCATTCACCGGCACGGGCACGCAGGTGGAAAACGGCTTGCGCGAGATCATCACCGACCTGAAACCGGACGAATTGATGCTGACCGGCCATATTTTCGATCATGCCGCACGGCTGAAATCCTTCAAAATCGCCGCCAATCTCGACCTTTTCGCCAAAGCCTGACCGTATTGCCGCGATGGACGCGACCTGCTATAAATCTCCTATTCAAGAATAAGGAGATTTTGCATGTCCGATCACGTCACCACGACGGTCGATGATGGCATTTTGACCATCCGCATGAACCGTCCGGAAAAGAAAAATGCGCTGACGGGCGAGATGTACCAGGCGATGGCCGATGCTTTGAGCGATGCGGAGAAAAATCCCGCCGTGCGCGCGATCATCATCACGGGCGTCAAAAATTCATTCACCGCCGGCAACGATCTGGAAGATTTCCTGACCAACCCGCCCGATGAAAAAAACAGCCCCGTGCTGAATTTCCTGAAGGCGATATCGGAAGCGAAGCTGCCCGTCGTCGCCGCCGTCAACGGCACGGCGATCGGCATTGGCGTCACCATGCTGCTGCATTGCGATTTCGTGTATGTGGTGGATACCGCCGTCATGGCGATGCCCTTCGTCGACCTCGGCCTGGTGCCCGAAGCCGCCGCCAGCCTGCTGCTGCCCAAAGTGGCGGGATTGCAGCGCGCATCGGAATTGCTGCTGCTGGGCGAGCCTTTCACGCCCGCCGCCGCCAAGGAAATGGGGATTGCCACATCCGTGGTCGCCGCCGATGACCTTGAAAAAACCGCGCTGAAAACCGCAAAAAAACTGGCGGCCAAGCCGCGCGAAGCGCTGCGCCAGACGAAATCCCTGCTGCGGCGCGATTTTGAATCCGTGTCCGACCGCATTGCGGCGGAGGCGAAACTGTTCAAGCAGGCATTGGGATCGGATGACGCGAAAGAGGCGCTGAACGCCTTCCGCGAAAAACGCAAACCGAAATTTAAATAGTGTTCTGCGGCTGTGCCTTGCGGAATGCCGCCGTGCGGGGCGCCGATACAGGCTGCGCGGTCTTGAGGCCGGCATCCAACAGCGTATTCCAAGCCGCGCGCGCTGAATAGAGATGCACCTTGGGCAATGCGCCCGCTGGCGCGAGTTCGTCAACAATCACCACGGCATCCGGGAACTTGACTGCATAGGCCGCGACATCGTCCATGTTCTGGCGCATCCATTGCACGACGGGGGCGACAAATGAATTGGCCACCACCTGCCGCGCCGCGCCGCCCTTCGCTGCTGGCGCGCCCAGGACATCGCCCACCAGGTCGCTGCGCACTTGCGGCCCTGCAACGACCGGCACCTGCTTGACCGCTTTCTTGAATTGCAGCTCGAATTGCACCTTCGTTTCATCGAGCGCGACGCCGATGCGCACCTCCGGCTGCAGTTGCAATGCAACGGGCGTTTCCTTGCCCGCCAGCATCGAGAACACTTCGCGCTTCTGCCACAGCAGCAGCGGGTCGCCGGTGATGTTTTCCAGCTGTTCCTTCACAAGCTTGCGGAAAATCCCGTCCAGCGGGGTGACGGCGGCGATGAATTTTTCGATATCGGGGGTTTCGGCGATCCGGCGGGCGCGCAGGTCGGCCTGGCGTTTTCTCTCGGCCTCGTGGACCTCTTCGGTCGGCGACGTCAGGGCGAATTTTGCCAGGCCCTGCGCATCGCGGCTGATCGTCATGCGCATGTCCTTGTATTTCTTCAGGCGCGATTTGAGGTTTTTGTTCTCGCGCGCGGAGAGGTAGCGTGACACGGGGTCGCTGACCTCGTCCATCACGGCGCGATGCACGTCGGGGCCGCGCGCGCCGTGGCCGTCAAAACGTTTCGCGAGTTCCTCCAGAAATCCGGGTGCGTATTCCAGCGTCAGCCCGTTGAAAATTTCATACTGTTTGCTGGCAAGGCGGAAATCGAACCGCTTGACCTCCGCCGCCAGAACGGTTGCGACCGTCGGTTCCGCCCCGTCCAGCTCGCGCCAGAGGCGCAAGGCCTCGTGTTTCTGCCACGTGAAATAATCGTCGATCCCGCCATGCAGTTTCTGGATCATTTTTTTGCGCGCGCCGCCGTCATCCTGCCACGGCGCAATCGCCGCGCGGAAATCCGCCATCGTCGTTGTGGCGACAATCGCTTGAATATCGTCATCGGTAATGGGCAGCCTGTCGTCCATCTCGTCCCCGTTTCTGAGATTATTATGTATAATATAAACGGGGCAAAAATTCAATATCAATCTATCAATTTGAATTTATTGGTTATTTTGGCGCAGATTGCTTTAGCACATGTGCAACCACGCTGCGGATCGTCGCAATCTGGGCGTCTTCGGCCTCTTTTTTCGAGGCCTTGTCGGGATAGATTTCGGTCGTCATGGCGACATCGGCATGCTTGCGCGCAAAATCCTGCAGCAGGGTGTTCACGTCATCAATCACGATAATGCCCTTGTCGCTGGGATAGCCCAGGATTTCGGCGTCGATGGCAATCGGCGTGACCTTGCGCACGGCATCGATCACGTCATGGCCGAGCGCGACATCGGCGGTTGACGGCACGACCAGATAGAAACCTTCGGGAATAAAATCGTCGCCCGCCTCGAATTTCTGGCCGTCGCGCGCGCGGCGTTCCGCCGTGATGCCCACATCGCGGTAATTTGTTTCGTGCAGGTCGACGGCGGCGCGGAAATGCACCTTGAGCGATTCAACCGATGCCATCAGCTGCAGCGATTCCTCGGCCGTGCCGCCCGCGAAGAAATGGCGGTTCGGGTCTTCGGCCTTGCGGTTCCAGCGGTGGTTGATTTCATACCCAAGCGGGCTGATGCAGGGATAGACGACGAAATTCACCTTGTCCGCATATTGCGCCGCTTCTTCTTCCAGAAAACGCAGCGCGCCGGTGATGCCGCTATCCTCGTACCCGTGCACGCCGCCGGTGATCAGGATGGTGGGGTTTTCATCGTTCCACGGTTTCGATTTCACGACATAGAGCGGATAACGCGCCGGGTCATGCGACAGCGCGCCGTATTGTTCGAGGCTGAAATTTTCGGGCGGCAACGCAGTCAGGCGATCCACCACATCGGACTGATACGACCGCTGGATGGACTGGCTTTGAAACCACGCTTCTTTTTCCGCTGCGCCCCAAGGCTGGATGCTGTCCGTCATGATGTGACCCCTGTTGTGAACCCTATGATTGCCATAACGAATAACGCCGCGCAAGGGCGAGGCACAGGCAAAGCTTCATTTCATGGGAGGAGGGAAAGTGGTGCGCCCAAAGAGATTCGAACTCCTAACCTTCTGATTCGTAGTCAGATGCTCTATCCAGTTGAGCTATGGGCGCAAGACTTATGGTTTCTATAAGATTCGTCTTAAAAGCGCAAGGGAATTGCATTCAACTTCTGCCGTTATACGGGGGTATTTCTGCGCTTGCGCGACCATAGCGAATTTCACTTGTCTTTGAAATCGTTATGAAAATGATAATAGTGCCATCCCCTTAAAAAATCTCGCGAATGATCCGGTGCCAGAGTCGATTCAATATTGCAAGTCCTTGGATTTATAGTTTAAAAAGAACAATGACCCAACTAGAGGCTCATGATTTTTTTGAATACGAGGTAGCGCCTTGCTGAAAACCGTTCTCCGCACATTCGTCGCCGCGCTCACGCTGAGCGCAACCTTAAGCGCCTGCACGGCAGATGGCAAAATGGCCGCCTACAATGGCGACAGCCAGGCGCCGGCGCGCACGGCAACGCGCCCCGCGCTGCAGACGACCGATGCGCCCGCACCAGATGTGATTTACCGCCGCGGTTCGCGCGACACGGTGCTGACCGAAGACAACACGACGAAATTTTCGCCGACCCCCTATTACCATTCGGGCGTCGAGACGCTGGTGACCCGCAAGGTCAATGACCTGAACCGCGACCTGTCGACGCTGCAGGGCAGCACCTCGAAATTCCAGGGCCGCCTGCAATCGCTGCAATCGAAAAGCGACAGCGACGCCGCGCGTTATTACGAACAGGTCGCCGCCATCAACACCGAACTGCAATCCGGCACCACGCCCGGCAACCCCGTGCTGGTGGAACGCTGGAACGCCGCTGAAAACAGCCTCGACAGCCTGTCGCAAAGCGCAGGCCTGCTGAACGAACTGGCGACCGACCTTGCCAACGAGGCGTCCAAAGCCGCCTACCTGCAGGAAAACACGCGCGCAGCTTACGGTTTGTCCGGCGCGGTGAAGGCAGACCATGACCGCCTGCGCACGCTGGAAGACAACGTCAACCAGGAGATCGTCAACCTGAACCGCCTGCTGACCTCGGTCGGCGACGAGATCAACCGCCGCGGGTCTTACCTGCGTTCCGAACGCGCGAACCTGCAGACCCTGTCGCTCGCGATCACGAACGGCGACCTGTACGGCCAGAACATTTCCAACACCCTTTACAAAAAGGCGACGGAATCGAACAACGAGATGTACCGCAACGCGCCCGCTGCCCCCGCACGCGGCCGCCCGCTGGTCATCATCCGTTTCGACCGCCCGAACGTGAACTATCAGGAACCCCTCTATAACGCGGTCAGCCAGGCGCTCGAAAAATACCCCTCCGCCCGTTTCGACCTCGTGGCCGTTTCCCCGTCGCGCGGCAACCCCGCCGAAGTGGCATTGGCATCGTCCGAAGCCCGCAAGAACGGCGAAGCCGTCCTGCGCTCGCTTGCGCAGATGGGCCTGCCGGTCGAGCGCGTGCGCCTGAACGCGGCCAACAGCACCGATGTGCGCAACAGCGAGATCCACATCTACCTGCAATAATTCCAAGACACAAAAAAAGCCGCGCCCCGCATCACTGCCGGCGCGGCTTTTTTTATTAAGATTTTGCGGCTAAGATAGCCGTATGGCCGCTGATCATATCGACACCCTTACCTCTATCGCGCTTGTCACCACCGCAGCCCTGTTATGCGGCCTTGCGCTGATCCGCCTGCGCCAGCCGGCCATCGTCGGTTATATCCTTGCGGGCGTCGCGTTGGGCCCCACCGGCCTGAAACTGGTATCGAATACCGAGACTGTGCAGGTGCTGGCGGAACTGGGCGTGATCATGCTGCTGTTCCTGATCGGCATGGAATTATCCCTGCGCAGTTTCAAGTCCGTTTACAAAACCGCGCTGTCCGTCGCGGCGTTGCAGATCATCGCCGCACTGGCCGTGTTTTACGGCATCGGCCATTTCCTCGACTGGACGCTGGAACGGATCGTCGTCTTCGCCTTCGCAACCGCCTTGTCATCGACGGCGGTCGCCATCAAGATACTGGAAGAAACGGACGAGCTGCGCACGCCGGTCGGCCGCACCACCGTTTCCGTCCTGATCGCGCAGGATTTGGCCGTCATCCCCATGCTGCTGATCATCGGCGCATTCGGCAGCGGACACGAGGCGGGATCGGCGGGCGCGAATGCGACGACCGTCGCCATTGTCGTGAAGCTGGCGATTGCGATTGGATTGCTGGTCGCCGTCAGTTGGTTCCTGTCGAAGCGTGACCGCGTGGAATTGCCCATGTCGGGCTGGATCATGTCGCGGCACGAAGTCATCCCGCTGGCGGCACTGGCGTTCTGCTTCACCTGGGCGACGCTGTCCGGCCTGATTGGCCTTTCCACCGCCTATGGCGCGTTCCTTGCGGGGCTGATCATCGGCAATTCCAACGTGCGCGCCACGATGCACAAGGCGGCGGAACCGATCCAGACGATTTTGCTGATGGTGTTTTTCCTGTCCATCGGGTTGCTGATCGACCTTGATTACATTTTTGCCAACTGGAAAAACGTGCTGCTGGTGCTGGCGATCGTCACTTTCCTCAAAACCTTTGTAAATGTCGGCATCCTGCATCTGCTGGGCGAACCGTGGCGGCGCGCGTTCCATGCGGGCGTGGTGATGGGGCAGCTGGGCGAATTTTCCTTCATCCTCGTGGCGGGCGGCGTGGCGGCAAAAGTGATATCCCCCGACGGCTACCGCCTGATGATTTCCGTGATCGCCCTGTCACTGCTCATCAGCCCGATGTGGCTGGCGGTCGCGCGGCGGCTGCACGACATGGCGATCCGCAAGCTGGGCGTGAATATCCTGACGCCGGCGCAGGACGAATAACAAACGATGCGCATAAAAAAACACCCCGGCTTTCGCGCGGGGTGTTTTTTTAATTTGTAAGACTTACGACTTCGCGACTTCGCGCAGTTCGCCCGGGCGGCGGAGCATTTTGTCGACGTCGCCGGTGTGCAGTTCTTCCTGGCGGATCAGGTCGCGTGCGTATTCTTCGAGCAGCACGGATTTGCCTTCGACCAGTTTCAGCAATTCGTGGTAATGCGCCAGCGTCGCTTTTTCATGTTCCAGCGATTCCTTCAGGATGTCGCTGACGTCATGTTTGTGCGATTCCAGCAGGGGCCCGATACCCAGCGACGGGTGGCCGCCGAAATGGGTGATCAGCTCGCCTGCCTGTTGCGCATGGTCCATCGATTCCGTGGCCTGGCTGCGCAGCCACGACACGATCGGAATGCGGTTATAGCCGAAAATCATCAGGGAGTAGTGCATGTAGCGCACGACGCCCGCAAGTTCGGCCTCGAGGATTTTGTTGAGGACTTTCAGGACTTCATCCTGATTGACGGTGGTGGCGGGGGACATGCTGTTTTTCCTTTTGCTGCCGTTTTTGGTTTATCCAGAAAATAAACCATTCATGCGGCAACGGCAACCCGCAATGTTCCCGTTATCCGCTGCAATTTATTATCAGTCGCGAAAACTATTTCGCCGCAGGCTCGGTCAGCCGCTCGCCGGGGCCCGGCAGCTTCACGCCGGTTTCGGCCAGCTTGGCGTTCGAGAACATCGTGATGATCGATGTCACTTCATGCAGCTTGCCCTTGGTGCTGGAGCCGAAGATGGTGATGACGAGGCCGTTTTTCGGCTGGCGGATCTTGATGGAGCTGGTGTTGTTGTGAAGTTCGGGCGCGCCTTTCTTCGCCTTGCTTTTGGCGCGGTAGGCATAGGAAATTTCGCGCCCGGGCATGTTTTTCGTGGCGTCGTCGGAAAATTTCTTCATCGCGGTATGGAACGCGGCCTCGTCCGCGCCCAACCCGATGACGTGGCAGCGGCCGGGTTCGCTCACCAGCACGAATTCGCCGCCCGGCACGGTGTCATTGCTTTCGGGGCGTTTGCCGCCCGGCAATTGCGCAAACCACACATCGCCCGATTTCGAGCTGACGGAGGAGAGGAACGATGCCGCGTCTTCCGCCGCAAGACGGTTCATGTATTTATCCGCCCAGGGCGCGATCTGGTCGGGATTGAAAAAATTCACGAAACAGCTGGCAAAGAACATGTTCACGGTGAACTGCGCGCGCTGCGCGGGATCATTCGTCAGCGCGACATCGGGCAGCGTCTTGAACTGGCTTTCCGCGGCGGGTTTTGCCGCCGGTATGTCATCTGCCGCCTGCACCGCTGTCGCGTTCAACGCCAGAACCGCCGCCAGCATCGTGAATAATTTACGCATATCTTTATCGCCTTTCGTTTACAAAAATTTTCCGCCCAGCGTTTCCTGTATCGTTTTTTTCGACACTTCCTCGACCGCGCCCTCGTCCATGTTGCCAAGCGTGAAGGGGCCGTATGACGTGCGGATCAGGCGGTTGACGGTCAGGCCCAGAAATTCCAGCACGCGCCGGATTTCGCGGTTCTTTCCTTCGGTCAAAATCATCTCGATCCAGACGTTGTCGCCGGTTTCGCGCTCGACCGTCGCGACGATCTTGCCGTAGTGCACGCCATCGACGGTGACCCCGTTCAGCAGGCGCGCCACTTTCGCATCGGTCATTTCGCCAAAGGCGCGCACGCGGTATTTGCGCGTCCAGCCGGTTGCGGGCAGTTCAAGGTGGCGCGTCAGGGCGCCGTTATTGGTGAGCAGGATCAGGCCTTCGGAATTCAAATCGAGCCGCCCGACGGAAATCACGCGGGGCATATCTTCGGGCAGGCTTTCGAAAATGGTCTGCCGCCCATGTTCGTCCTTATGCGTCGTCACGAGGCCACGCGGTTTATGGTAACGCCATAGCCGAGTGGGTTCTTTTGCGCCGACGGGGTTGCCATCGACCTCGATCCGGTCAGCCTCGGTCACGTTTTGCGCGGGGCTTGCCAGAATCTCGCCGTTCAGTTTGACGCGCCCTTCCAAAATCAGGCGCTCGGCATCGCGGCGCGAGCACACCCCTGCGCGGGCGAGGCGCTTGGCGATACGTTCAGGCTTTTGCTCTTCGGTGCTCATTTCTGGTACTTTAGCGATATGGACGCACAAAACAAATACATGATTGAAGCAATTTCCGAAGCAAAAGCGGCCGCCGCGCGGGGCGAAATACCCGTGGGCGCGGTGCTGGTGAATGGCGTGACGGGGGAAATTGTCGCCCGTTCCGGCAACCAGACCGAAACATGGCGCGACCCGACCGCCCATGCGGAAATCGTGGTGCTGCAGGAGGGCGGCAAGATTTACGATACCCCGCGCCTGCCGGATTGCGATTTGTATGTGAGCCTGGAGCCCTGCGCCATGTGCGCCGCCGCGATATCCTTTGCCCGCATCCGCAGGCTCTATTTCGGGGCGTATGACCCGAAGGGCGGCGGGGTCGACCATGGCGGGAAATTCTATGGCCAGCCCACCTGCCACCACGCGCCGGAAGTGTATGGCGGCATCCACGAGCAGGAATGCGCCGTGCTTTTAAGGGACTTTTTTAAAGACCGCCGCCAGGGAGAAAAGTAGTTAACGCGGAGATCCGGAGTCCCGGAGAAGAGAATGGAGCGCCGCAGGCCTTTCTCTTCTCCGGGACTCCGGATCTCCGCGTTTAAATTCAAAGCCTGCGGCGCGATTTTCTTCGCGGGCAAGTGCTGTGATTCCGCCGGTTGACTCCCTCTCGCCCGTTACGCATAATCCGGGGCATACAATATTATTACAGGGAGCGTCGCCATGAGCCTCGGCCAGAAGAAAACCTATACCGGCATGGTGCGCAAGGAAACCTACGCCAAGGGCTCGAAAAGCGAACATCAGGCCGTGGTGCTGGATACCGGCGACGGCAACCCGATGAAGCTGCGCATCCGCGGCAACAACCCCTTCACCGACCCCGAGCTTGACCAGTTCGTGAACATGCGCGTGACAGTGGAAGGCATCGCGGGTTCCGGCCAGAATATCCTGTTCGTGGAAAACGCGAGCGATATCGTGGTGCTGGGCCCGCCCGGCCGCCCTGCCCGCCCGCCGCAAGGCCCGCGCCCGTAAACGTGGCCGGTTTATTCGACAACGACGACCCGTTCGGCCTGCCGCCCGTGCCACCCGCACCGGGCGCACCCGCCAGCAATGCGCCGCCCGAATTCACCGTCAGCGAACTCAGCAACAAACTGAAGCGCGTGATCGAGGGGGAATTTTCCTTCGTGCGCGTGCGCGGAGAAATTTCAAAAGTCACCGTCGCGAAATCGGGGCATCTATATTCCGCACTGAAAGACGACGGCGCGGTGATCGACGCGATCTGCTGGAAAGGCACGTTGTCGAAACTGGGCATCAAGCCGGAAGAAGGCATGGATGTCGTCTGCACCGGCCGCCTGACGACCTATCCCGGACGATCGAACTATCAATTGATTATCGAGACGATGGAGCTGGCGGGGCAAGGCGCGCTGCTGAAGATGCTGGAGGACCGCAAAAAGAAATTGGCCGCCGAAGGCCTGTTCGATGCGGAGCGCAAAAAGAAAATCCCGTTCCTGCCCGACGTGATCGGCGTGGTGACATCCCCCACCGGCGCGGTTATCCGCGATATCATGCACCGGTTGAACGAACGTTTCCCGCGCCGCGTGTTGCTGTGGCCTGTCATCGTGCAGGGCGCGGGCGCAGCGCAGGCAGTGGCGCAGGCGATTGCGGGGTTCAACAGCATCCCCGAAGGATCGCCCGACCGCCCCGATGTGATCATCGTCGCGCGCGGCGGCGGGTCGCTGGAGGATTTGATGCCGTTCAACGATGAAATCGTGGTGCGGGCGGCGGCAGCCAGCAAAATCCCGCTCATCTCCGCCGTCGGCCATGAAACCGATACCACGCTGATCGATTACGCATCCGACCTGCGCGCGCCCACGCCCACCGCCGCCGCCGAAAAGGCCGTGCCGGTGCGGGTCGAGCTGCAAGCCTTCGTCATGGAACGGCAGCAGCGGATGTTCGTGTCGCTGCAACGCCTCGCGCAGCGTCATGCGTTGCAGTTGCAGGGGTTGGGGCGTGGCCTTGGCGACCCGAAGCGGCTGATGGAACATGCATCGCAAAAACTCGACCATCTGGGCCAGCGGCTGGATAGCGGGCTGCAGTCGTGGCTGGAGCGCAAGACCGCGCGCGTAAACGAACTCGCCGCGAAAATATCGCCCCGCGCCCTGGTGCAGAAAATCGGCGATGCGCAGCGGCACATCAAAAATTTCGCCGAACGCCTGACGAACACCGAAAACAAAATCCTGCTCGACCGTACTAAGCACCTGAAAAACCTGTCCGCGATGCTGGAAAGCCTGTCGTTTGAACGGGTGCTGGAACGCGGCTATGCCGTCGTCTATGACGAAAGCCGCAATATCGTCAGCACGGCATCAGATGCGGCGAAAAAAGAAAAACTTACCATCCGTTTCAAGGATGGCGAGACGGGCGTGAAGAAGCAAGACTGAACGCGAAGGACCGAAGGCCCGAAGGAAAAGGCGCGAGTGCTCTCGAAATTCCAGATACACATTTTTAACGGTAGAGGGTGTGGCACTGTTCATCGCACTTTTGATTTAGCTTTGGCTATTTGTGACGTAGAAATTTTCCAAAAAACTACAGAAAGTAAACATTGAAACAAGAGAAACACGGCCGTCCACCACGGCCAATACCCCGGTATGTCCCGAAAGAAAGTTAAGCAATACACGCCAGAGAAGATCACAAAAAAGATCATTTGCAGCACAGAAAATACCTTCAATGCATACATCATCAGAATATGATGAGTTATGAGGAATTTTGACATTCATTACCCTCCAGAAGCGCAAGAATTCTCGGGAACTTTTTTTGGAAAGTCAAAGTGTACCGTGGAAACGGCTACTCAACCTTCCAATGATTACACAGCAGGGGGGGTGATAGCGGGGACTTCCGTCGGCTTCTTCAGGAAAATTTTCTCGTACAGCGCCTGCGCGCCCACCATCGCGGCCATCAGGCACCAGAAAATCCAGAAGCCGTGCCACGGCGCGATGTTTTTCAGCAGCACGAGCGACATCACGGCGAGCGCGCAAAATTTCGCCATCCAGACAAGGCCGGTGAAGAACAGGTTGTCGCGGTCTTTCGCCGCCAAGATCGCAAACGGCGCGATGCCCGCCGCAACGCCGAAGAAAAACGCCGCCAGCGGTTCACGCCCCATCACGCCATACATCAGGTAGATCGTGCCCATGCAATACAGCGCGAAGGCCGTGACCATATAGAGCGTGCTGACCAGCGCCATGAATTTCGACACGCGCGGATAGGCGAGCGACACGACCTGCATCATGCCCGCGAAAAACGCGGCGGGAAAAAGATAGAGTGGCAGGATGAGGGGGGAGAAAACCAGCGCGATGATCGCCGGCCAGATGGCCGAGATATAACCCTGCGCCGCCAACCACGCGCCCGCAACCACCATCGCCGCGAGGTTCGCGTAAATCAGCGGCGTGAGTGATTTGCGGATGACGGTGGCGAATGCCAAAACGGAAGCCCCTTAAATCAGAACGGGATCTCGTCGTCCATCTTGTCGGCCTTGCCGGAGGAGGCATAGTTGCCGCCCGATGCGCCGCCCGAGGATTCCATGCCGTAATCGCCGCCCGATTCCGACATCGAGCTACCGCCCTTGCTGTCGAGCATGGTGATTTCGCCGCGGAAGGGGCGCAGCACGACTTCGGTCGTGTATTTTTCGGCGCCGTCCTTATCGGTCCATTTGCGGGTTTCCAGCTGGCCTTCGATATAAACCTTCGCGCCTTTTTTGATGTATTTTTCGACGATGCCGACCAGGTTGTCGTTCAGGACGGAAATGCGGTGCCATTCGGTGCGCTCTTTCTTCTCGCCCGAAGCCTTGTCCTTCCAGGATTCGGAAGTGGCGATGGAGAAGCTGGCGACGCGGCCGCCATTGGCGAAGCTGCGGATTTCGGGATCTTTGCCGAGGTTGCCCACGAGGATGACTTTATTAACGCTGCCTGCCATGATTTTTTCGCCTTTTCTGTGCACTAAACAACTGAATTGTCTTTAAAGGCTCTAGCCGAATCCGACAGTGTCGATTAGGATAATCCCATAACCGGACAGCAGAGAATCTGCGGCAATCTTGAAGCCTTGAAACGCCTTATGTTTATCATGGGCAGGATAGGCTGACAAGACGGACCGCACGCAAGAAAAGGGCAAAAAAAATGCGCGCATGGCAACGGATGTTGAGCGGACGCCGCCTCGACCTCATCAACCCCTCCCCGATGGATATTGAAATCGAGGACATCGCGCACGGACTTTCCAGAGTCGCCAGATGGAACGGCCAGACGACGGGGGAACATTCTTTCAATGTCGCGCAACATTCCGTCATCGTTGAACAAATCTGCAATACCCTGGAACCCGCATCCGACCCGCAATGGCTGCTGGCGGCCCTGCTGCACGACGCATCGGAATATGTGGTGGGCGACATGATCTCCCCGTTCAAGAATGCGCTGGGCGTCAATTACCGCGCGTTTGAAGACAAGCTGATGGAGGCGATCCATGTGCGCTTCGGCATGCCCGCGATCATCACCCCGCAGCTGAAAAAATACATCAAGCGTGCCGACAAGATCTGCGCCTGGCTGGAAGCGACGCAGCTGGCCGGATTTTCGGAGGCCGAAGCCAATGAATTCTTCGGCCCGCCCCCCGCCGCCGTCAAAGGCTGGAGCGTGAAGCCCCTAGCGGCCAATGAATCGAAACGCCTTTATATCGAACGCTTTTCGGAACTGGTGGGCGTGAAGCAGCAGGCGGTTGCTTAGCTGGACGCGGAGCGTCCATCCCGATGAAAATCGGGATCTAGTTTATAAAACTGCTACCGCAATATTTCGAGATAGAATTCATATGAACCGGACCCCGGCCTTCGCCGGGGTTACGCCAATATTTTCACGCCGCCGCAAATAACCCCGACAGGAATTTTATGCTGTCGCCGCTGATCAGCGTAAACCGCGCGGTCGCAGGCTGTTGTCGGGCGGTTTCACCATGCTGCCATTCACCATGACCGCACCGCGTGTGTGCAAGCTGGCACTTGCCGCCGTTTTTCCCGTCACGGTGATGGCGGCTTCGGTATCGGGATATTTCATCCCGTCAACCACCGTCCTGCAATCAAGGCTGACCGACGCCGCGATGTCAAACGTGCCGCACTTGCCGACGGGCATGGCAATGCCGGTGACGGGTTCGGTATGTGTGATGACTGGCACATCCGCCCGCAAAACAGCATCCGCGCCCACATCGCCGTGGATGACCAGTTTGCCGCGCACGGAAATTACGACCCCTGCGGGCACATCGCCCTCGATGGTCAGGCGGCCGCGCGCCGCGTATCTTTCGCCGGGTTTCAGGACATCGCCCGCAATCACCGTATGGGTTTCCACAGGTCCGCCGCTGAAGACCTGTTCGGCCGCCGTACGCCCCGCCAGCGCGGGATTTCGCGCCTGCGGGCCGATGCGCTGCGGATGCGTGTAAACAAGTGCTGCTGCGTTAAACAGAACGGCAAGCCCCACAACGCCTGCCGCCATTTTTTTCAGTCGTTGCATGTCACGGTTGATTTTCCCGGTGCTGTCGGTCATGGCATATTCCTTTCACGGTCGAACATGGACACATCGCCGCCCCCGTTCGCGGGAGCGCAACTGGCGCAGCAATGTATGGGTGTTCTTGAGTGGCGTGAGATTAACGGGCGAGGAACAATGCGAAGACCGCCGTTACAGAAGCTACACTCGACTTGGCGTTGAAGGTATCAAGTAACTATAGTTATGTCAATAACTCGCGCTTAAATAATTGAAAATATGTAGTTTTATTTACTCATTTTGCGCCATCTTTTCATCTGCCGACAGCGCTGTCAGAAATGTCTCGCTGTCGCTCTGGATTTGCGCAAGTTTGGCATCGTCCATTTTGGCAAGGGTGCGGTACGGCATCGCGAGCCGGTGATTTTTTCCCAGCACGGTTTTGTTCCGCATCAGGAAATCCCAGTACAGGTAATTGAAGGGGCAGGCATTCGGGCCGTTTTTTTCGGTGACGCGATAGGCGCAGCCCTTGCAGTAATCCGACATTTTATTGATATACGCGCCGCTGGCCGCATAGGGTTT
The DNA here is from genome assembly GCA_965279315.1 of Alphaproteobacteria bacterium. GTDB lineage: Bacteria > Pseudomonadota > Alphaproteobacteria > Micavibrionales > UBA2020 > JAPWJZ01. Next base: position 450,874 of record OZ257145.1, read on the forward strand.
GCTGGCGAGGTATCCGCCATCGGCGAACAGGATCATGCCCGTCACATTCGGCATTTCCACCCATTCATAGGCATCGGCATAAACGACCAGAAACCATTCATTCACTTCGCGCGGCGACAGCCCCGCCAGCAGCGCGAAATTGCCCAGCACCATCAGCCGCTGGATATGATGGGCATAGGCGTTCTGGCGCGTTTCGGTAACGCATTGCTTCAGGCAGTTCATTTTCGTCTCGCCCGACCAGTAGAACCACGGCAGCGGGCGGTTCGCGCCGAGGAAATTTTCATCGGCATAGCCCGGCATTTTCAGCCAATAGACGCCGCGCACATATTCGCGCCAGCCGATGATCTGGCGGATAAAACCCTCCGTCGCATTCAGCGGGGCCTTGCCGTTCCGATACGCGCTTTCGGATGCGGCCACAACCTCCAGCGGGTCAAGCAGCCCGCAATTGATATAGGCGCTGAGGAAGGAATGATACATCCACGGATTGCCCTGCTGCATGGCATCCTGATAATCGCCGAAAGACGGCAGGCGGTTTTCCACGAAATGTTCCAGCGCCTGTAACGCCTGGCGCCGCGTCACCGCAAAATAAAACGGATCGAGGTCGCCGAAATGATCGCCGAAGCGTGCCGCGACCAGCGCGATGCACTCTTTTGTAACTTCATCAGGCGCGAAAAACAGCGGTTCGGACCGGAACAGCCCGTCATTGCCGGGCGGCTTGCGGTTTTCGGCGTCGTAATTCCATTGCCCGCCGACGGGGGCGTCGCCATCCATCAGGATGTTATAGCGGCGGCGCATGTCGCGGTAGAAAAATTCCATGCGCAGGCTGTCGCGCCCCCCGGCATAAGCGGCAAATTCGGCGGGGCTGCACAGGAAGCGGTCATCGGACAGAATTTCGACAGGGATGCCGAATGCGGTTTCCCATGTCTCCATCGCTTCGCGCACGCGATGCTCGCCGGGGAAAGTGACGACCATGCGGGAGGGTTTGTATATCTGGATGGCGCGGGCAACCTCGTCCGTGAACGAACCCGCATTCAGCGCGTCATCCAGCTTTGTATAATGCACACGGTGTTTTTTGCTGCGCAAATCATCGGCGAAATGCCGCATGGCGGAAAACAGGAAGGCGATTTTCTTTTTGTGGTGGCGGACATAGGTCGCCTCTTCCCACACTTCGCACAGCATGACGACATCGTTCTTTATGTCGGCATCCCGCAGCGACGATATGTTCGGCGACAGCTGGTCTCCAAGGATAAGGCGTAGTGTTGTCATGGCATTGTTCTTGCCCGAAAACTCCCCGTGCCGCAACGGCAAAAGCCTGAAATTACTTGCAAAAACCTGAACCACGCGCCCGATTGTGACGCTTGTGGTATAATTAATTTCGGTGCAGTCAGGCGGCGGGGCTTCGGGTTTTGAGCATTTTTTCGCGCGTTTTCAACATTTTCGGACGCCCCAACGGACAGCCGGCGGTTGCCTCCGCCCCTGCGCTGGACGAATACGAACGTCCCGTGCCCGATACCATTCCGGTACCCACCGGCGCATGGTCGCTGATCGTCGATGAAAACGGCGACAAAGTGCTGACGCGCCAGCCCCGCACGACCGATATGCTGGCGCGGCCCGCCGTCGCCTATCTTTACGGCGGCACGCAGCCGGAATTCAAGATGGAAAAATCCCCCGACCAGTTCCACAACCTGCAGGGCGTGATCGATTACGAATGCCGCGCGCAGCGGAACAAGGAATATCTCGACAAGGCCGTTTTCCTGCTGTCGCAGACCGATGACGGGCGGCGGCTGCTCGATGTGGCGCGGCAAAACAAATTCACGCTGCTGTTCGACCCGTCGCGCGTGGCGGAGGAAGGCGCGGTCGGTCTGTGCGATTTCGCCGGTAAGGTCGTGCCGCTGGCAGAGGGGCGCTCCCCCGCCGAAGTCGCGCTGACGCTGAAGCACGAATTGCAGCATATGGAAGACATGTCGAAGGGTGTGACCTATACCGCGAACGATACGCCGCAGACCGCGCGCATGGCGGAACGCGCGCTGGAGGGCAATGCCCGCGTGTCCGAAGCGATTGCGGCGGCGGAAATGCTGCTGGGATCGCCGCAGGGGCCCGACCAGCAATTCCGCACGCCCGCGCTTGCCCGCAATTTCTGGCACAAGAACCAGCCGATGGCGGAGGCCGCGCAGGCCGCCTTGCCGCAGGCGAAAAAAGGCGACTGGAAGGCCTTTGCCGCTAAAGTCTTCCCCGCCTATTTCAAACAGGTTGCGACGCTGGAATATTACGACGCCAGATACGCCGAATACGCGAAGAGCGTGGTGCCGGAGGTGACGGACGCCGAGATGAAAACGCAAAAAGGCCAGCAGGCGGTGGCGATCGCCGAGCGGCTGTTCTCGCAGACCCGCAGCGCGGAGGAGATCGCGGGCGCGGTCACGCTGCGCGGCGCGGCATATTTAAAAGGCGCCGTGCTGCTGTCGGAAGCGGGCCAGGCGGTCACGGAAAAGGCGATCCCTGTGCTGATGGAAGTGAAGGCGAAGCTGCTGAAAATCCTGCCGGGTGCCGCAACGGCGGCGGGCCTTGATGCGAAGGCATCGACGCAAAAAGCGGATCCGCGCCTGCCGAACCCTTACAAGCCTTTCCTGTCCGAACTGACGGGGCCCGATGCGTTCGCGCCCATCGTCATGCCGAACCGGATCGACGGCGGGTATTACACGACGGGCGAGCGGCACCACGCCGTCATCAGCGCGTTCATGGAAAAGGAAGTGGGCGGCATGAAGAGCGGGCGCACCGAACTCGACCGCATGAATTATTCCATCGGCACATACCTGCACAGGGGCGCGGGCTACGGCAACCAGCGCGGACTCGTGAGCGATCTGGTGGAGGCAGGCTTGCGCGCGCCGGTCGGGGCATTTCCGTCGGAATATCTGCAGGATCTTTACGGCCGCATGTACGGGGCCGCGCGCGAAGGCGTGACGGGCGACAGAAGCCCCTTGAGCAAGCAGGAGCTGAAACTGATTTCGCATTGGCAGGACATGAAGGACCGCGGCATGGACCCCGTCTGGATCAGCAGTGACATGAAAACGCAATCCTATGTCGGCAACGACAAGATGATCGAAAACTATGCGAAGTATCTGGTGCGCGGGTTGAAATCGCCCGCCGTCACAACGGCAACCCCTGCTGCGCAGACGCAAGCGCGCCGCGCATAAATTCCGCGAGTTATTTCACGAGAGCGAAGGGCGGCGGTTTCAAGGGCGGCCTTGGCAAATGCATGTTGCCGACTGCGGGTTTTGCCACTTCGCGGAATAGCGCGTTGATGGGGGAGAAATCGTAGCTGCTGGTTTTGTGCAGCGTGGGCAGGATGTCGGGATAATCGCGGGTCAGGATATCGCGCACTTCCTTCGCGCATTTTTCCATTTCGGCGCGGTCATAGGCCGGCACGTTGAATTCGGTGTGTTTCGCAATCGAACCGGGGGAAGTCGGTTGAGGCTCGATCACGGAACCCATTTTCTGCTCGGTGGCGAACCTGTGTTCGGCCTCGAGCAGGATACCAATGGTTTCCGCCATGTTGCGGGGTTTCAACCCGCGTGCGGTTAAATCGATGAAGGCTTCGGCGACAAGGCGGATGCCTTCGGAAAGCGGGATTTCGCGGCCTCTGGCATCGACGATGTCGATATTGCTGCGCGGGCGGCGGCCCATCTGCATCAATACGGCCTGCAGGTATTCTTCGCCCGAGCCGTTGGAATATTGCCAGCCGTCCAGCATGACCATATGCGTGACTTTTTCGTCAATCAGCGGCACCCACATGCCCATGAAGGCGTCCTGCCCCCAGTTGATGGCTTTCTGGATGCGCAGGCGTTTTTCGAATTCGGCGGGCGCGATCACAGCGCCATCCAGTTTATGCACCCATTCGTCGCTGCCCTTCACGCCCTGCGCGAGGTTGGGCTCGACAACGTGTTTAAAGAACGCGTCATGATCGGCCTTCGCCTCGTCGGCGGTCTTGAAGCCTTTTTCCTGCATATAATCGTACAGGCGCTGGCCGCTGGTGATAGGGACGCTGATATAGGCGATGTTTTCGGCCTTGAGCGTCGAGAATGCAGCCAATGCGAATTGCGCCTGAAGCTTGTGCTCGTTGGGCAGGTCGTTGGTGCGCGGTAATACTTTTCTGTTCATGTAAGGCCAGTATATATGCTCAATTGCTGTATAACAAATTTTTTCTGGATATTGCCGAAATGCCATTGATATTGCAAGCAAATTAGTTTGCCATATTTCCTGAGAAAATTATCGTCCGCCCCGGGAACCTGAATCGGGGACGCATCGTTTTTAGATCTGAGATTGCCAAGATAGACGAACCCCACATACCGGAGAAACCAGACGATGAAAAAATTTGCCCTCGCCGCTGTCGCGATGACCGCGCTGCTCGCAGCAAACCCCGCTTTTGCGACCTCTACGAAAGATTTCGTGGGCAAGGCATCGCAGGCCGGCATGTTCGAAATTGAATCGTCGAAACTGGCGCTGACCCGCGCGACCAATCCCGAAGTGAAAACCTTCGCCCAGCAGATGATCGACGACCACACCGCCGCATCCGCCGCGCTGAAAGCCGCCATGGCTGCTGACGGCGTCGATATGGCGCTCGCGCCCGCCGCGCTGAATGACAAATACGCCGGCAAGCTGGAAGACCTGCGCAAGGCCGATGCCGAAGATTTCGATGAAGATTACATGGACATGCAGAAATCCGCACACCGCAAGGCTGTGCGCCTGTTCAAGGATTACGCGGATGACGGCGAAAACGCCGCGCTGAAATCCTTTGCCGCATCCACCGTCGCGACGCTGGAAGCGCATAAGGAACATGCAAACAAGCTTGAAGCAAAAGTCGATTAATTCGAGGTTTTTCTTCACCGGAAGCCCCCTTTCCCGTTGCCCGCGGAAAGGGGGCTTTCTTATTTGCGCGGCGTGAAAAACGTCGATGCGCACCCGCGCGCGTTGCGCGATATACAAACTGCGCGTTGCGCGCAATACACATCAAATTTTAGAAAAAAGGCCCGCATAATTTACGTGATGGTTACCCGAATCTGAGATGATTAAATTGTGCGTATGTGGTCACGGAAATCACTTCAGGGTTTGCAACCCGGCTTCCGCCTCACACCCAAGCACCCGAAACGGCTGGCGCCAACCGGTCGTTTTCTACACCGCGCTCACCAGCGGAAATCGGGTCGGCCTTGCGGTGATATCTGGTCCACTTGCGTACGGCCTCCGCCATAACCCCTTCGTTTCCTCCCCCGGGACGAACGGGGCGGGCGGGACCACTCTCTCCCGCATGAATTTTACCCTCCGCTGACTTTTTGGTTGGGCCCGGTGTGAAAACCGGGCCCTTCGCTTTACATGTATTTGCTGACAGGTGACGGGAAATGTTCTATATATGTTCCAGCACTTGCGGAGTCGCGTCATGCGCTCTAATTCATTTAAGTCATATGGATATTGAAGGGTGGACATGGCCGAGGCATACAACAAATCGATCCGCATCAAAGGCGCGCGCGAACATAACCTGAAGAATATCGACGTCGAAATCCCCCGCGACCAGCTGGTGGTCATCACGGGGTTGTCCGGTTCGGGCAAATCGTCGCTCGCTTTCGATACGATTTATGCCGAGGGACAGCGGCGCTACGTTGAATCCCTCTCCGCCTATGCCCGCCAGTTTCTGGAGCTGATGCAGAAGCCCGATGTGGATTCCATCGAGGGCCTGTCGCCCGCGATTTCGATCGAGCAGAAGACGACCTCGAAAAACCCGCGCTCCACCGTCGGCACCGTCACGGAAATTCACGACTATATGCGCCTGCTCTGGGCGCGCGTCGGCATTCCCTATTCGCCCGCGACCGGCAAACCGATTTCCAGCCAGACGCCGTCGGAAATGGTCGACCAGATTTTGCTGATGGGCGAAGGCACGAAACTGTACCTGATGGCCCCCATCGCGCGCGGCCGCAAGGGCGAATACAAAAAAGAATTCCAGGAGCTGCGGAAAAAAGGCTTCCAGCGCGTCAAGATCGACGGCAAATTCCATGAACTGGACGCCGTGCCCACGCTCGACAAGCAGATCAAGCACGATATTTACGTCGTCATCGACCGTTTGGTGGTGAAAAAAGACCTCGGCAACCGCCTTGCGGATTCCGTCGAAACCGCGCTGAAGCTGTCGGATGAAGGCCTTGTGATTGTCGAGAATGCGGATACGAAGGAAGAGCAGATTTTCTCCTCCAAATTCGCCTGCCCCGTTTCGGGCTTCACGATTGCGGAGATCGAGCCCCGCCTGTTTTCCTTCAACAACCCCTTCGGCGCCTGCCCCGTCTGCGACGGGCTTGGCAATAAAATGATCTTCGACCCCGAAATGGTCGTGCCCGATCCCACAATGTCGCTGAAGGACGGCGCGGTTGCGCCCTGGGCGAATTCGTCATCGGGATGGTACGAACAAACGCTGGAGAGCCTCTGCAAAGCGTTCAAGGGCAGCATGACGAGCCCTTGGGAAAAACTGTCGAAGAAATTGCAGGATGCGATTTTGTACGGCACGGGCGAAGACAAGATCACGTTCAAATACTGGGACGGCACGCGCGATTACCAGACGTCGAACAAGTTCGAGGGCGTGCTGCCCAACCTGCGCCGCCGCTACATGGAAACCGACAGCTTCCACATCCGCGAAGACCTCGACCAGTACAAGGTGGAGCATGTCTGCGACGCCTGCAAAGGATACCGCCTGAAACCCGAAGCGCTGGCGATCAAGATCGACGGCAAACATGTCGGCGAAATTTCGCTGCTGTCGATTCAGGGCGCGCATGACTGGTTCAGCGGCCTGATGCCCAAGCTGAACAAGAAGCACCGCGAAATCGCCGTGCGCATTTTGAAAGAGATCAACGACCGCCTGACCTTTCTTTTGGATGTGGGGCTGGAATACCTGACGCTGGCACGCCGTTCCGGCACGCTGTCGGGCGGGGAGAGCCAGCGCATCCGCCTGGCGTCGCAGATCGGTTCCGGCCTGACGGGCGTATTGTATGTACTGGACGAGCCCTCCATCGGGTTGCACCAGCGCGACAACAACCGCCTTCTCGATACCCTGAAACGCCTGCGCGACCTTGGCAACACTGTGCTGGTCGTGGAGCATGACGAAGACGCGATCCGCATGGCGGATTGGGTGATCGATATGGGCCCCGGCGCCGGCATCCATGGCGGCGAAGTGATCGCGCAGGGCACGATGGCGCAGCTGGCCAAGAACAAGAACAGCCTGACCGCGCAATACCTGACCGGCGCGAAGGAAATCAAGGTGCCCGCGACCCGCCGCAAGGGCAAGACCGTGCAGACCAAGAAAGGCATCGACACACAGTATATCGAGGTGCTGGGCGCGCGCGAAAACAACCTGAAAAACGTCCATGCGCAAATTCCCGTCGGCACCTTCACCTGCGTGACCGGCGTTTCGGGGTCGGGCAAGTCGTCGCTGATCATCGATACGCTCTATGCCGCCACCGCCCGCCGGCTGATGAAGGCGCGGCTGCATCCCGGCGCGCATGATGAAATCAGGGGCCTCGAATATATCGACAAGGTCATCGACATCGACCAGTCGCCCATCGGCCGCACACCGCGCTCCAACCCCGCGACCTATACCGGCGCATTTACCCCCATCCGCGACTGGTATGCGGGGCTGCCCGAAGCGAAGGCGCGCGGCTATGGCCCCGGGCGTTTTTCGTTCAACGTGAAGGGCGGACGCTGCGAGGCCTGCGAGGGCGACGGCGTCATTAAAATTGAAATGCACTTCCTGCCCGATGTCCATGTGACCTGCGACGCCTGCAAAGGCACGCGCTACAACCGCGAAACGCTGGAGGTGAAGTACAAGGAAAAATCCATCGCCGAAGTGCTCGACATGACGGTGGAGGAAGCATCCGACTTCTTCAAGGCCGTGCCGTCGATCCGCGAGAAGATGGAAACGCTGAAAGAAGTTGGCCTGGGCTACGTCCATGTGGGCCAGCGCGCCACCACCCTCTCGGGCGGCGAGGCGCAGCGCGTGAAGCTGTCGAAGGAACTTTCCAAACGCGCGACCGGCCGCACCTTATATATCCTCGATGAACCCACGACCGGATTGCATTTCGAGGACGTGCGTAAACTTCTGGAAGTCCTGCACCGCCTTGTCGACCAAGGCAACACGGTCGTGGTGATCGAGCATAACCTCGAAGTCATCAAGACCGCCGACTGGCTCATCGATGTCGGCCCCGAAGGCGGCGACAAGGGCGGGGAGATCCTGATTCAAGACACCCCCGAAAAAGTCGCCCGCGAAAAGCGCAGCTATACGGGGCAGTTCCTGAAGGCGCTGCTGGGGACGAAATCATCGAAGGTGGCTTAACGCCGCGCTCCTTGTCATACCGGCGAAAGCCGGTATCCATGGACGATGTCGCCTGTCGCCCGAAAGCCGGCTCACCTGTTATTTATGATGCGCGCCCATGTCCGTGGACTCCGGCTTTCGCCGAGGTTACATTCCTTTGAATTCCCCGCACCCTCAAGGCTCTTGGCAAGCCGTCTACACCTTGAGCGTCAGGCGTTCACCACCTTTGTGGCGTCGAATCTATTGTTTAGTCAAAGGCGGCTTCTGAGCATTCAGTTTTTTAGCATCATCCGTGACGTTCGACCCGTATAGCACCGTCACCATACGCTCATCGACTTTGCCATTGCATAAAATGCGGGCAGCTCCTGCCACGCGGGATTTATGATCCCACTCTGGATTAGTCTTATCCAGTTCCGCCACATCTTGCGTGAAATGAGTTTCCACGGAAACACACTCATTTCCCCTGCCCGCTTTAGACGAAAATTTATCGCGCAGCTTTTTGAAGAATTTCATGGCCATCAAGGCACCTCGTTGAAGTCTGGTTTTTTCATTTTAAAAGACTGCATCATAGGAGGCGATTGGTAATTTCACCATACAAAAGCGTTATTCGGCTTCATACCCTTCGTGCCCGGTTAACGCACTTAGCTTGTGTCTCGGGCCTCAAGCCTTCTTCTTTGCGGGTCTGTACGATATCTGCCCGCCGATATGAAATAGCCATTAGTGTCGGGTGTTTAGAAGAAATCATTTGCCAGATTACGGTATTTTTTGTATTGCATTTTGCAGGTCGAGTGCTTTTCCGGACAAGATGATTTTGATTTGTGTTTCTCATCTGTCCCCCCGCCTTCAACCGCTTCCCGTCTTTCTCTCTCGCGGTTTATGACAATCATCTAAATCAATAACCCTGAAAGATTTTCTAATACAGCCGTATTAAAGATAGGGGATGGACATAACATGATTTCATAAATAGGATCGCGGCGGTTTCGAAAAATGATTCTCTGCCGGAGCATTTTCGCGCATGCAGCATGCGGCGCAGGGCCCAAGGCGGAATAGAGGAATAAATTTTCGAACATTTACGAAGAAGCTTCATTTTGAAAGGTAGCACTACAATGGCCGAACCCCGTCAGCTGACAGAAAAAGAACTCGAAGCCCGCAAAGAGATCGTTATTCCGATAAAGCCGAAAGAGCTGTGGAACGCGTACACGAAATACATTTTCGAAAAGCCCCTGCAAGGCCTGACCTGGCTCGCACAGAAACTGGACAACGTGTCGGTTTCGAAAAAACTGCGCTCCGGCCCCCTCGCATTCCTCGGCATGCCCGCTGGCATCATCGGCCGCAACACCTCGCGCGCTGTCAGCCATCTCGCTAACGGCAAATACCTGCACACCGCACAATGGCTGGGCGGCGGCGCTGCTGCTCTCGCTTCCTGGTACGTGGCCGGTTCCGCACTTGCTGCGACGCTGGGTAACACCGCCGTTGCCGCTATCGGCGGCAAAATCGCCGTGACCGCAATCGCTGCTGCCGTGACCGTCCCCGTGATGGTGCCTGCTGCAATGATCGGCGTTGCCGGCTTCTCGCTGGCTGTCGGCGCAGTCATCGCCGCGATCTCCCTCGCTCCCGCTGCGCTGAACCTGATCACCGGCACCCGCCGTTCGATCGACTATGCGCAAGGCATCCGCGGCGTCGATTACGACGGCGCGAAAGAGAAGAAAGAGATCGACTACAACTCGCTGCGCGCCATCGAAGAGCGCAAGACCTACCAGGAAGTGAAATACAACCTGGGCAGCCTGTCTGACGAACACCAGAAAGACATCTACGAAGGCCTCGCACAACGCTTTGCCAAAGCTGCCGCAAAAGCAGCCGAGCAAGACGATGCAGCCCCCGTGGCACTGCCCGCTGCAAAAGCCGGCATCACCGTCACGCCGAAGCCCTAATCGCTTCTGCGGCTAAAAAATGCGCCCGCCAGCGGAAATCCGCGGCGGGCGTTTTTTTTGCGCGAAAAAAAATCAGGCGGCAGCGCTGCAGCTTTTCATCGCACCCATGTCCAGCGGCTTGCCGGTTTCAAGGAAGGATTTGAGGCTGGACAGCACCCGCGGCCAGCCGTTGGAAACCTTGCCCGCCATGCCGGAGCCTTGCTTGAACTGCCCGTGAACGACGCTGAGCGACACCATGTCGCCCACCACTTCGATGTCGAATGACACTTGCGAAACATCGGTCAGGTCTTCGGGCGCGGCCCAGCTGAGGACAAGGCGTTTCGGCGGCTCGCTTTCCAGCACGCGGCCAACAACCAGCGCATGGCCGTCGCCGGCATGTGCATGCGTCCATTCCGATCCCTGTTTCCAGTCGGAGAGGTTGTTGTGCCCCCAATATTGCCGGGTGAATTCGGGGTTTGTCAGCGCGGCCCAGAGTTTTTCCGGCGTGGTCTTGATGTAGCTCGTATAGATAAAATCGCGTGGTTCGGTCATTTTTTGTCTCCCTCTTTTAATGATTGTTGTTCCAGTGCCTGTTTCAAATTTTGCAGCGCGTTCAATCGTTCCTGTTCAAACTGGTGCGTCCAGCGCGTGTAGATCTCGTTGATCGGCACGGGGTTCAGGTAATGCAGTTTCTCCCGCCCCCGTTTTTTGGTGACGACAAGGTTCGCGGCCTCCAGCAACGCCAGATGCTTGGTCACTGCCTGCCGCGTCATGTCATGGCTCTCGCACAACTCCGTCAGCGTCAGCCCGCCGTTGTCGCGCAGGCGGTCAAGCAGCTGGCGGCGGCTGGAATCAGCAAGCGCCTTGAACACTTTGTCTTCGTCGGTCACCATAGGTTATTATATGCAACTATTTGGTTGCATGTCAAGACCTGAGTAATGTTGATGGCGGTTTTACTGGCAGAAACAAGGGATTACAGGATAATAATTGCGCTTTTCGCAATATTATGTTACTGTTAAGCAGATAAACGGTTATTGAACATGGTGAATAGAAAGTACTGATAACTAGCCAAGCGACGGGCGCTGGGGCGGCGGCTTGGTCTTGTCGGGGTCGCGGCGCCGCGTCCAGTCGCGCAGGTCAAGCTCGGATGCGCCTTCCATCTTGGCCTTGTTGTAAAGCTCCATGAAGGCGGGGCGGGGCATGTCGATCAGGATAGCGGTTTCGCCGAACGGGCCCTTGTCGTAGAGCAGTGCGAGCTTCGTCGCCTTGCCGTTCTTGCCCTGCTCGACGCCCTCGACCTTCGCCCAGTTGATGCGGTCGTCGGTCACGAAGAACATCTGGAAGTTCTGCTCTTCCGACTGGCGCACGAAAACCGCAAGCTTCAGCGGCTTGTTTACCAGCGGGCGCTTGCCCGCGTCGGCAGCAGGCGCTTCCTCGGCGGCGGGATTGAATTTTTTGGCGAGGCGCACGGCCTGCACATTGCCCACCGCCTTGCCGGTGATCAGCGTCAGGTCGATGCCGTTGCCGGTGGACATGTCGGGCTCGTAGACAGCCTGGCGCAGGCGCTCGAAGCCCATAACGACGGGAATGGTGACGCCATTCTTCAGCGTCATCGCTGAAATGTCGTTGTCGATCTGGAAGACGTAATCGACGGCGCTGGCCTTGAACGCAATCTGCCGCCAGCCGCCGTCCGCGCCCTCGACGGGCGCAAAGGCCGTGATGACCAGGTCATCGCCGTTGCCCATCGTGAACACCTTGGGCAGTTTGCTGGAAAGCCCGGGGTTCATGGGCTCAAGCCGTTCTGTTTGCGCTTCTCCGGCGGAATTTCGGTGCCCTTGCGCATCGACAGTTCGCGCAAATCGACGTCCGTCTGGCCGTTCGCCAGCGCGTTTTTCACGGCGGCATTGAAGGCGTCGAGTTCGACCTCGGTGATCGCTTCTTCCGCGCGCAGCCCGAATTTGGCAGGATCGCGGAAATTGAATTTCGTGTTCGTGCCGCCCATGATGCTGCCGCCGGAGGCGAGCGAAGCGCGCACGATATCGCCGCCCGTAAAGGCCACTTCGCGGAAATCCGTTTTCTGCGACGTGCGGATGGACAGGCGAAAGGTCAGCGCGTTGAAGGCCTTGTTGCGCTCGCGCTCGGCCGCTTCCTCGAATTCCTGTTTCAGTTTCGCGGCAAGATTTTTGCGCGGGGTGAGGTTGGTGACGGATGTCAGATCCAGCACCGTGTCTTCCGCCTCGCGCAGGCGCTTGCGCAGGTCTGCATGGGACAGGTTCACCACGATCTCGCGCCCGCCATCGAGCTTCAGCAGCGCATTCTTTTCGCCGAGGCTTTGCATTTCCGTGATGGTCTTGACGGGGAAGGAAAAGGTATCGGTCGCGGATATGCCCTCTTGCCCGGCGACGAGGACATCAATCCACAAATCGCCGCGGTCGAAGTTGAAGGTCTTGAATAGCTTGGATTTGGAATCCACGCGCGTCTGCTCCGTCAGGAAAACTGCTGCGCTACCCTATCAAAGCGGGTTTCTTATGTCAATTCAAAGAGATAAGGCAGGTAAATCAATTAGATAGACCCTTGGCCGGCTTGCTTTCCGGCCAGCGGTTATGGATCCACAGCCATTGTTCCGGCCGTTCGCGAATCCACATCTCCAGATGCCGGTTCACCTCGGTCATGATGCGGCGGTAATCGGCGTCGCGGTCACCGGTGTCGATCGCGGGAATAGATTTTTCAATCGTGATGCGGAACCGCGCGCCCTGCAGCCGTTCGATGCGCAAGGGGCAGAGGCCGCAGCCGACGCGCACGGTAAATTGCGCAACGCCAGGCCCCGTCATTGCGTCATGGCCGAAGAACGGGATCGCAAGGCCTTCGTTCATTTTCTGATCGACCAGAATGCCGAGCGACTGTTTTTTGCGCAGGACCGATAAAATTTCCCGCGCGCCTTCCGTGCCCTTGGGGATCTGCCCGACCGCCCCCGCCGACCGCGCATGGCGCAACAACCCGTCGACATAGGGGTTATTCGGGCGGCGATAGACAACATGCAGCGCCATCCCGATGCGTTTCGCGCAGATGGGCGGGATTTCCCAATTCGCCAGATGCCCGCCGAAAAAAATCGCAGGCTTGCCGCTGGCCAGCACATCGCGCGCGTTTTCCATACCGGATAAATCGACGCGGTCGGCAGTTTTTTTCAGGTGCGGATATTCGGCGATGACGCGGCCAAGGTTATCCCACATGCCCGCCACAATCTCTTTTTTCTCGGCATCCGTTTTTTCGGGCAGCGCAAGCGCGAGGTTGCGGTATGCCGTGCGCGTGACGCCAAGGCGCGGGCCGAGGCGGCGCATGATCCAGCCGCCAAGGTTCGATGCGGCATCAAGCGGCAGAAGCGCGAAAAAACCATAGATGATATAGGCGGCCACGGTTTCAAACGCATAGCTGATGCGTTTTGCGACGGGCAGCGGGCGCGCGCGCGTCATGTCCAGTTTTTCCGCAGCTGCGCCGCGATGCAATCCAGCACGCCGGCAGCATCCTGCCATTGCAGGTGAACGGTGAATTTGCGCACCTTCGCCTTCAATGCCGGCGGCAGGCGCACATGGTCTTTCGCGGTCGTCACGATGATGGCATTCTTGGCCTCCGCCGCCGCGACCAGTTCGCGCAGGTCCTCATCGACATAGGCGCAATGGTCGGGGAAGCTGCCCCAGCCCTCCAGCATCGCGCCCGCCGCAATCAGGCTGTCGCGGAATTTTTCTGGCCGCCCGATGCCCGCGAAGGCAAAGACGGGCTTGCCGAACAAATCGGGGTTTTCGGTATCGGGACGCAGGACGGCGGCGAAGAGCGGGATGTCGGCGTATTTTTTGATCGTTTCGGCAACGCCCGCTTTATCCTCGCCCACGATCACGGCGGCATGGGCGCGCGCGAGTCCTTTGGCGATATTCTCGCGCAAGGGGCCTGCGGGCATGACCTGCCCGTTGCCGAAACCGACCGCGCCATCGACCACGACCAGCGCGAAATCCTTGTGGATGCCGGGGTTCTGGTAGCCATCATCCATGATGATGATGGTGGCGCCGGTATCAATCGCCGCCTGCGCGCCGAGCGGGCGGGAGGTTGCAACCCATGTCGGCGCTTTTTCAACGAGCAGCAGGGCTTCGTCACCCACATCGGCGGCGGTGTCGCGGCCGGGGGAAACCTGCAGCGGGCCTTCCTCTTCACCGCCATAGCCGCGCGTCAGGATATGCGGGTTATACCCCGCATCCTGCAGCAGCGTGACAAGCGACATCACGACCGGTGTTTTGCCCGCGCCGCCCGTGGTGAGGTTGCCGACGCAGATCACGGGGCGCGCTAGCGGCACGGGATAATAAAAATCAAACCGTTTTTCAACGACCCAGCCATAAATCCTGCCGAAGGGCGCAAGAAGTTTTGCGGCCAGCCTGAATTTTTTCTGCGTCTGGTCGTACCAGTAGGGCGGCGTGCGCATCATGGCGTCCCCGCGCGCGGCTGCAGGGCGGCATCCAGATAGGGATCAAGCAGCGTGGCAAGGCCGGATGCCGCAACCGCTTTATCTTCGGTCAGCCATTTGGCGTTATCGGCATAGGTTTCGACGCTGTCGGGCGCAGCCAGCGCCGCTGCCAGTTTCGCCTGCAACGCAGCCGCATCGGCAACCTGTATCGCCGCCTGCGCGGACTGGAAATCCTCGTTGATCGTGATGAAGTTATACATTTGCGGGCCGTAGAAAATCACGCAGCCCAGCTGCGCCGGCTCGATCGGGTTATGGCCGCCGATATCGGCGAAGGATCCGCCGATGACGGTGAATTTGCACAAGCGGTAGAAAAGCCCCAGCTCGCCCATCGTGTCGGCGATATAAATGTCCTTGAGCGCATCACCGCGCGAACGCAGCCCCGCGCCCAGTCCCTGCGCCTGCGCAAGCGCCAGCACATCGGGCCCGCGCGGCGCATGGCGCGGTACGATGATCGTCAACAGGTCGGGGAATTGCGCCCGCAATGCCGCATGGGTGTCGAGCGCGATTTTTTCTTCCCCCGCATGGGTGCTGGCCCAGAGCAGCAATCTGCGCCCCGCCGTTTGCGCCTGCATCGCCGCCAGTTTTTCGGCATCTACCGGCAATGGCGCCGCCGCATATTTCACATTCGCCGTCACAATCACGTTCTGCGCGCCCAGCTGCTGCAGCCGCGCGGCCTCGCCTTCATTCTGCGCAAGGCACAGGTCGAAGACGGACAGGATGCCTGCCGCCGTTTTCTTCGCCCATTTCCAGCGGCGGAAACTGCCATCCGACATGCGCGCATTCATCAGCACCGCGGGAATGCCGCGCGCCTTGATGGCCGACAGCATGTTCGGCCAGAATTCGGATTCCGACCAGACGACGAAATCGGGATGCCAATGCGCAAGGAAGGTGTCGACCCAGGCCGGATGGTCGACCGGCATATATTGGTGGAACGCGCCTGCGGGCAGCCGGTCGGCCATCAGGCGCGCCGATGCGACAGTGCCCGTCGTGACCATCACCTGCAATCCGGGGCGGGTTTCCAGCACGCGGGAAATGATCGAGAGCAGCGAGAGGGATTCACCCACGGAGGCGGCATGAAACCAGACAAGCGCACCCGTCGCACGCGGCAGCCTGGCGCGGCCGCGGCGTTCATGCGCGCGCGCGGGGTCTTCTTTGCCCCGGCTTTCGCGCTTTTTAAGGTAAGCTTCCAGAAGCGGCGTTCCGGCGCGCATCATGGCTTTATAGACGTTCAACAACATGCCCTCGTTCCTGCTTCAAGATTGGGGTTTTTGGCGGTGAATGCAAGCATTTCTTGCATAACAGGCGCAGACGGGGCTAAAATTAAGCCATGTAAAACAGGATGTTAAACCATGAGCAGCCGCGACAAAGCACTCGAGATCCTGAAAAAACAGATGCAGGTGCAAAAAGAGCGCCTCGACCCCAAACTGCTGCAGATCGCGGGCAAGGCCGCCGCATTGAAACAGGAAGGCAAGGCACAAAAAGACATGGTGCCTTACGACCGTGAAGCCGCCGCGAAAGCCGTGCAGTTATTCCTGAAAAACCATGACGACCGCGCCGATTTCGAGCAACGCCTGCTGGCGATGCTGCGGCGCGACCAGCATTAACCGGCCTGGATCCCCCGCGCCTTACATACCGCCTTACATACCATTGATGATCGCGGTCAGCGTCGCGCCGACGGTGGCGCTGCTGGGCGGCGGGTTGGTAAAGGCGGCACCCGGAATCTGCGGCCAGATCACGCCCGCCCCCGGTGCTTTCTGCGACCCCAATATGCCCGCAGCGCTCAAGTCATTCAGCGCGGCGGTCAGCAGCGGCTGGTTGAGCGTGTTCGCCAATTCGTCCGTCAGGTCGGTTGCCGATGCCATGTTGGCAATCGCGCCGCCCAGCGGCGTATTGAACGTGCCGTTCACAAGGTTGTTGAAGTCGAAATAGGGCGCGCCGCGCTCGATACCGCCACCCTCGATCGGGCGGAAGCCGGGCACGCCGATGAGCGACAGGATCTGGCTGGAAATGCTGGCGGGGTTCCACAGGCGCTTCACGCGGGCGCAAGGGTCGGTCCCCGGCGACGACATGAACTGCAGCAGCGAACCCAGCACACCCTGCACCATGTTGGTGAGCGCGGTCACGGCACTACTGATGGCTGTCTGGATCGCCGTGATTGTGGCCGCAATAAAGTTCTGGATGACCGTCCATGCCGCCTGCACCGCCGCCACCAATGCAACCACAGCACTGGGCAGCGCCGCGCCCAGCTGGTCAAGGATGCTCTGCACCGTATTGATGTAGCCGATATAGGTGTTGAACGCCGCGTTGATGTTGGCCACGGCCGTATTGATGGAGGAGAAGATACCGTTCAGGCCGGCCAGGAACCCGTTGAGGTAACTGAGCAGCGTCGCGCCAAGCCAGGCGGAAAGTGAATCGGTGAAGTCGTCGGCGTGGTTCGTCATTTCACCGCCGAACACCGTGCCGTACTGCGCCGACAGGGCCTTGTTCTGGCCGGTCGCGGGGTTGGTGCCGACGCCGGCGCCCGGATCGTACACTTCCTGGTTCACCGCGCTGGTCGGGTCCCAGTTGTCGTAGTTGGCGGCCGGCCATGTGAGGCCGGGCGCGGTGTCGGAGAAGATCTGGCCCATGCGCGACGACAGCACGAGCGTATGGTCAAAGCAGTTCATGCCCATGGTGTTGTCGGGCTGCTTCACGATCTGGCGGTGATAGGCCTTGTCGCGCACGCGGATCGCGTTGGCGTGGTTTTCAGCGGCGTTCAGGAAGTCGCAGGAGCATCCCGGGCGCGGCGTGCAGGGCGTGACCGCCTGCGCCGATGTCACCGACACAAGGCAGAGCATCGCCGCAAAGAGCGAGAAGAGGACGGATTTTTTGAAATCGAACTTCATATCTTGCCCCGTATTAATATTGCGCCCTGAAAACCGTCAGCGCCGCGCCGCCCAGCGCCGGGAAAGTCCCGGTCGGGATAGCGGCAGGCCATGACGGCATGTTGCCGGGCCCTGACAGGACCCCGGTCGTGATGTCGTTGAGCGCGGCCGTCAGGATCGGGCTGTTGGACGCGTTCTGGATTTCGTCGAGGAAGTCGGCGCCGGCGCCGGGCGCGATGCCCTGCAGGACGCTGCGGATCGTAAGGTAAGGCGTGCCGTTTTCGACGCCGCCGCCTTCGACGGGGCGGAAGTCGCCGTCGAGCGACTGGCCGGTCACGCTGGCGGGGTTCCACAAGCGCGACAGGCGCGAGCATTCGCCCTTCGCGGGGTCGTTGTAGGAAACGCCGGTATCAGGGTCGACGCCGAGGATGCTGGAAACCGCGCTGTTCAGGATCGTCGTGATCGCATTCACGATCTGGCCCAGGATCTGCGTCTGGATGGTCTGGATCGCGCTTTTCAGCGTGGTCTGGATCTGGTTCCACAGCGGCACGATGGTCGTGTTCAGGATGCTGACGTTCAGCGACGGGAACAGCGTGTTGATGATGTCGAGGCCGAGGATCAGGTTGTCCATGATCGTCTGGATCTGCGTGATGACCGCCTGGATGCTGGTGATCAGGCCCTGCGCGGTTGCGATCAGGTCCTCGATCGGCTGCATGAATGCGCCGACGAAAGCGAGCGTCGTGGCGCCGAGGAAGTTGGAAAGTGAATCGCCGAAGTCGTTGGCATGTTCCTGCATCATGGCCGACATCGTGGTCTCGATCGAGTTCGCGACCGTTTTCATCTTGCCCGTCGTGGGGTTGATGCCGGTACCGAACAGCGGGTCATAGACCGTGCCGAAAACGCGTTCGTTCGCGGCCGGGAAAGCGCCCGTGCCCGGAATGTCGGAGAAAATCTGGCCCAGACGGGAGGTGAGTTTCAGCGAGTGGTCAAAGCAGGTCATGCCGAGCGAGTTGTCGTTCTGCTTGATGATCTCGCGCGCTTCGGCCTTGCTGGCGACCTGTTGTGCCTCGCCGTGGTTCTGCATCGCCTGCGCCACTTCGCAAGGGCAGCCGGCAGCGGTCGGGCACTGGACAGTCGCCGACATTGCCGCCGTCACGGAAAGCCCCGTGAAGGCGCAAAGGAAAAGGGCAATGGTCAAAAATCTTTTCATGTATCAACCTTCCCCAAGGTTAAGCTTACGGGCACGGGCCCGGGATGATACCGGCCGCAATCAGGATCTGGCAGGAATTCTGGCCCGCCGTGAAGCTGGGCACCGCCGGGATCGGCAGCGCGCCAATCGCGGTCTGCAGGTCCGAGAAGATGCCGTCGGTGATCGATTGCTGCCAGTTGTCGGTATATTCCGCAGGGTCGCCGCCCGTCGGGATGATGCCGTTGATGATGTTGTTCAGCGTCGCCATCGGCAGGCCCGCCTTCACACCCTGGTCCTTGATCGTGCTCCAGAGGTTTTTCACTTCGTCGCAGGCTTGCGTGTCGGAAAGCGCCATCGCGGTGTAGTCGATCGTCGCGGCTTCGAAACCCGCGCCGTCCTGGAAGTCGTCATAGAATGCCTGCAGCGCGTCCTCGATGATGGGGCGCAGGCCTGCGGTGAAGTCGCCGGAGAAGATCGAGCCGCCGCGCACCGCCGTGGTACCGGCCGAGTTGTTGAAGCAGGTCATGGCCAGCACGGAGTCCGGCTTGTCGATGACGGTTTCCGTCTGCGCCACGTCGACCGCGACCTTTGCCTGTGCCTTTTTCTGCATGGCATCAAGGACGGCCGGGTTGCAGCCGGGCACCGGCTGGGCATAGGCGGCTGTGCCTGCCAGCGTCATGAGCGCGACCAAAGCGAAGGAAAAAAGTCCGTTGCGTTTCAACATGGCCCTAGACCCCATAAAATGCATCAACTCGGTTAACCAAAATCCGTATTCTTGTCCGCTGCCGTTTTACGGGCAGGTTTGTCCCGCCTTCACCATCACGGCGCAGATCGTATTCTGGCCGATAAACCCGCCCGCCGGCGTGCCCGGCAGCGGCAGTGCAGAGAAAGAGGTGTCGAACTTCGACAGCACGTTGCCCAGCGTTTCGATCGCCGCGAATTTCGCGTCGAAATCGGTGCCGCCCGTCGGCGTGTCGAGGCCGCGCAGCTGTTCCATGGTGATGAAGGGCACGCCCTGCTGGACGCCTTCGTTTTTATAGCCCGTCGTGCCGCCGGGGCCGGTGCCGTCCCACCAGTTCGTCACGAAATCGCAGTCGGAATCGTTAGGCGTCAGCGTCGTGCCGCCCGTATAGGCCGTCGGCATGGACGAGTCATTGCCCGATGCGTCGTCGAAATCGTCATAGAAGTTTGTGAGGAAGGGTTCGATGATCGGGCGCAGCGCATCCATGAAGTCTTCGGAGAAGATTTTACCGCCCTGCGCGGCATCAAGGCCCGCTGCCTTGCTGAAGCAGGTCATGGCCAGCACGGAGTCGGGCTTGTCCATCGTTTCGGAGACGACCGAAATATCATAGCCGACCAGCGCCTGCTGTTTGTCGGCCATCGCATTCAATACTGTGGGATCGCAGCCGGGCACGCCCTGCGCCATCGCGGGCACGCTTGCGACGAAGAGGAAACCTGTAACGGCGGCTGTCAACAGGACACGGCTGATCATGGCTTGCACCCCATACTCTGCATATCCATTCATTTTAGCAAAATTTGAGGGAAATAGCTTGGGGAAAATGCTATATTCCGGCTTAAGTACTTTATCTATCAAGGAAATTCGGAAAATCATGCGCATTGTCGGCGGCCAGTTTCGCGGAAAGAATCTCTTGAGTCCCGATGGCATGGACACAAGACCGACCAGCGACCGCGCGCGGGAGGCTATATTTAACATACTCCACCATGCCAAATGGCGCAAAACCGATCTTTTGGAAAACGCCACGGTTTTGGATGTTTTCGCGGGCACAGGCGCGCTGGGGCTGGAGGCGTTGTCCCAAGGCGCAGCGGAATGCGTTTTTATCGAAAACCTGGCGAGCGCCGCCAAAACCTGCCAGGCAAATATTGACGCCATGAAATTGCAGGACAGGGCATTATTAGTGCGTAACGACGTTTTGAAAATTGCCCTGCGCCCGACGACGGTTGCGCCGCGCAGCCTTGTCTTCCTCGACCCGCCCTATGGCAAAGGGTTAGGCGCGGCGGCGCTGACGCAGCTGGCCGCCAAAGACTGGCTGCAGCCGGGCGCGGTCTGCCTGCTGGAAATGGCCAAAAAACAGCCGGAGATGCCGCCCGCCGGATTCGCGCAGCTGGACGAACGCAGCTATGGCGTCGCGCTGGTCCGCTTTTTTGAATTCGTACCTTAAATCTTGATCGTTGCAATCAGTGCGGCGAGTTCACCCTGGCGCGCGAGACGGTCGGCGGCGAGTTTTTCCTTCTCCGCATCGATGCCGGCGATCTTGTCTTCCTGCTCGTTCAGCTTGTTCAGGTATTTCTGCTTCACTTCCGATTTCTCGGTCAGGCTTTGCAGGTTTTCGCGGATGCGTTCCTGATCGTTGAAGATCTGGTTGCGGCGCTGGTCGAGGTCGTTGATCTTAATATCAATCGCCTCCATCTCGCGCCGCTTCGCCGCCAGCGTTTCAAATTGTTTGCGTGCATCGGCATCCAGCTGCCCGCGCTTGCCCGCAAATGTCAGCAGGTAATCGGCATTCAGGGTATCGAGGCTGTAGGATTGCCATGCGGTGTTTTCAAGTTTCACCGGCACGACGGCTTTCTCGCCCGCTTTCACCTCGACGCGGATGCGGTAACGCTCGCCGGAGACTTCGGTTGTTTTCGGGTCGGGCGTGACGAGCTGGTAGTCGTACATTTTCGGATGTTCGATCACGACCGTGCGCGCCTCTTTGGGCGGGGCTTTGACCGTATAGGTCGTCTCGGCGATGTTTTTCACGGCGATGCGCAGGATGCCGTTTTCAACCGCGACCTGCCCCTCGGTCGCGTTCGATTTGTCGGTGCGGTCGATAGTGGTTTTGGAATCGAGCGCGTAGGAGACCATGCGCTTGTCGCCCTGCGGCAGCACAGACAGCTGCGCATCACCGACGAATGCCGTACCCTTCAGCAGATCGCTTTCTTCATACAGCGTCAGCACACCGGGCGGCAGGCCGGTATCGCCGTCATTTTTGATTTCAACGGCGGCAAGCGGATGTGTGGGATGCGTTTCGGGTTGATACAGCGACACACGCTCCATCGGCACTTCGCGCGACAGGAACGGCAGCATCATCGACTGCCCCGATTTCAAATCGAAACGGTCGGGGAAACGGAACAAGACTTGCGTGGTCGCTTCGGAGCTTTGCGCCGCATTCGCAGTCTGTGCGATATTGGCGATCGAGCTTTCCAGCATGGGGGGAGCGGCAGGCGCCGGCGCAGCGGCGGCCATATCCATCGCCATCATCGCACCACCCGTGCCGCCGCGTGACGCCATCGGCGACATTTGCTTGCGCATCATGCCAAGGCGTCCCTTCGGCATTTCGCGCTGTTCTTCCATCGCGCCGTCTGCTTCCTGCGGCGCTTCCATTTCGCCCGCTGTTGCAACCGCGCCCTGATCGACGCGCGGCATCACGCGGCCGAACACCTGCACGGGAATTTCGGGGCGCTGCACGTAATAGGATTCATAGAGGCTCTGGCGGAAGGTCACAGGATTGCCGCTGACGAGCGTCAGATCGACTTTCTGCCAGTCCGATGCCGTCATGTTTTCGATGACCGCCCAGCCCTGCAGCATGCCCTTGGTCTGGCCTGCCTGTGGCACAACCAGCCGGTATGCGGTTTTCCACAGCGGCGCATCGACCACATAAGACAGGGTGACGTCACGGCTGCCCTCGCCCAGCAAATTGACGCTGAGCACGCGGCGTTCCGCCGTGCCGTTTTCGCGGATGGCATCGAGCGCGCGGGCGACTTCGGCGCGGATTTTTTCATCGGTGAAATAAACGGATTCCAGATTTTCCAGCAGCGCGGATTTGATGCCTTCATCGGTCATGATGCTGACGCGGTTTTTGGTGGTCGTCTTGTCATCGCCCAATGCGACTTCTTCCGGCACCACCTGCAGCAGCTTGCCGGTTGCCTTCAGTTCTTCGCCGGTGACTTTCACCGTCGCGCCCTGATAGGCGTTCAGCAGCGCGGAGGGGTTGGAGAGCTGTTCCTGCGTAAAGGGCAGATCCTTGAACACTTGTGCCAGGGGTTGCTTGCCGGGCAGCGTCACGCCGCCGAGCCTGCCCGATTTGTCGAACACGATCAGGCTTTTTAAAATGTCATCGACCTGTTCGAAGCGCACGGGGAATTCCAGCTGCGCGTTGCCGTCGACCTTGGCGCGGTGTTCGAAATTCGCAAGCCCGCTGGTGGACAGGATCACGCTGTTGACGGGCATGTCTTCAGCAAACGCGGCGGCGGTGCAGGTGAGCAGGCCGGCCAGCAGCACAGGAAGAACAAAGTTTTTCATGGAACACCTCGGTCAAAATGGGGGCTATTCCCGTCAGACGACGGACGCCACGACTATCTTGGCCGATGGAGATTAAAAAGTGGCTTACAGGACGAAATAAACCAAAAGGAACGTGCCTAGCAGGATTCGGTAAATGACAAAGGGCATCAACCCGAATTTCTGCAGCCATTTCATCATGAAATGGATGGCGCCAAGCCCCGCAAAGAACGCCAGCACGACCGCGATCATGCTTTCATGCAGCAAACCGGGATTGCCGGATTTAAAAATCTCGAGGAAGCTCATCGCGCCCGCCGCCACCATCGCGGGGATGCCCAGCAGGAACGAAAACCGCGCCGCATCGACGCGCTTGAAACCCAGGAAACGCGCGGTTGTCATGGTGATGCCGGAACGGCTGGTGCCGGGGATCAGGGCAACCGCCTGCGCGCAGCCGATCAACAATGCCTGCCGCAGCGTGATATCCTTCACTTCCTTCACTTGCGGGAATTTCCAGTCGGCCAGGCCCATCAACCCGCCGAAAATAAGGGTCGTTGCGGTGATGACCGTCACGCTGCGGATACCGTCCGGCAGCAGCATATGGAGGGCAAGCCCGACGGCCAGTGCGGGGATCGTCGCCAAGGCTATATATATGCCTAGGTTGCGGTTGAAGGTGGGCTTCCAGCGCAAGACATCCCAGCCAATCGCCCAGACATCGCGCCAATAATAGACAAGGATGGCGCAGAGCGTGCCGACATGCAGCGCGACATCGATCAAAATCCCCTGATCCTGTTCATGCATAAAGACCGGCGTGAGCGCCAGATGCGCGCTGGAGCTGACCGGCAGGAATTCGGTAAGCCCTTGAACTATCGACAGAATGAAAAGATAGGTGAGTGTCATGCCCTTTTTTCGGCTTTTGCGCGGGAACTTTCAAGCCTTATCATCGGTTTACATAAGTACGCCTTGTACTTTATTGAACTGGTGGTACAATCGCGGCGGGATGAACAATCGGGGATAAACAGCATGGCGTCGGAAAACGGCATCATCGACTGCGCGAAGAAGAAAGTCGGCAAAACCGGCCTGATGCTTCGTTGCTCCGGTGCGTTGCTGACAGGGCTTGCGATTGTGACCGTGATTACCATGAGCCTTGTCGTCATGAGCGACGCCGACGAGCTGCCCACCAAGACCGCCTTCTACAATATCGAATTCCCCGAAGACGAAGCGGCATTGGACAAATTGTCCGAACAACTGGCGCGCCAGACGCAGGCGGACGAGCTGAACGAGATCGAGCCTGCCGCTGGTGGTGATGCGACCGAAGACGCGCCCCAGCCGCAACCGGCGGAATAAATCAGATACGTTTCAGGTATTCTTCCAGCTGTGCAGGCGTGTAATCTGCGGCCGCAGGATCATCCAGTATTTTGATGCCGCGCAGGCCTGCCGATTGCGCCACTTCCTGTAACGCGCGTTTTTCAATTGCTGACAATCCGCCTGCGAGATTTTTCGTGACATGCACGACGGCGGTCGGCGCGATGAAGGAACGCCCCGCTACCTGCTTCATCGCGTATTTGAAAATGGCGGATGCGGAATCGAAATCATCGGCCAGCACGCGCGGATGGGTATCGAACGGGGCGATGCGCACGGCGCCGGTTTCCGCCACCGCCGCCGACACGTTATTGCCAACCGCGACGATCAGCTTGCGCCCGCCGGATTCAGAAACCGCGAGCAGCGCGGGTTCGTCAAATACCGCGCCGCTGTCGAGGTTTTTGGCGTAAATTCTGCCTTCGGATATGCGGATATACAGCTTCGCCAAGATTAGAGGTATTTCTCCGCCAGCAGTTCCGCGATCTGCACCGCGTTGGTGGCGGCGCCCTTGCGCAGGTTGTCGGCGACGACCCACATGGTGATGCCGTTTTTCACGGTCGGGTCCTTGCGGATGCGGCTGACGAAAACATCGTCTTCGCCGGCGATTTCCACAGGGGTGACGAACGCGCCGTCATCCGCGCCCGGATCGTCGATCACGGTGATGCCCTTGAATTTCTGCATCGCCTTGCGCGCCTGCGCTGCCGTGATGGGGTCCTTGAATTCTACGTTCACGACTTCGGAATGGCCGACGAAAACGGGCACGCGCACGCAGGTCGCGTTGACTTCGATCTTCGCGTCGAGGATTTTTTTCGTCTCGACGACCATCTTCCATTCTTCCTTGGTGTAACCGTCCGGCATGAACTTGTCGATCTGCGGGATCAGGTTGAAGGAAATCTGTTTCGAGAAAACTTCGCGCTTCGCCATGTCGCTGGAATAGAGGCCCTTGGTCTGGTTGAACAGCTCGTCCATCGCTTCCTTGCCTGCGCCGGAAACGGACTGGTAGGTCGCCACAACCACGCGCTTGATGGTCGCCAAATCATGCAGCGGTTTCAATGCCACGACCATCTGGATGGTGGAGCAGTTGGGGTTGGCGATGATTCCTTTTTTCTTGTAGCCCTTGATCGCATCGGGGTTTACTTCGGGCACCACCAGCGGCACATCCTTGTCCATGCGGTAGAACGACGTGTTGTCGATGACAACAGCGCCAGCCTTTGTCGCGCCCGGCACGAAGGCCTCGGAAATCGCGGAGCCCGCGGATGACAGGACGATATCGGTGCCCTTGAAATTGTATTTGGCGAGGTCCTGCACCTTCAGCGTATTGTCATCGCCGAACGACACTTCGCGGCCGGCGGAACGGGAGCTGGCGAGCGCGACAACTTCGGAAACGGGGAATTCGCGGCTCGACAATACGTTCAGCATTTCGCGGCCGACATTGCCCGTAGCGCCGACGATGGCGACTTTGTACGACATGGAATCACATCCTCTTTTTTAAACGTTCTTTTGGCGGCTACTTTATCACTTCGCCACAATCACATGGTAGTAAATATACAGCGGCTCGCCCTTGGCATTCTTGCCGTTCTGCACACAGGCCGCAGGCTTGGGCGCAGGCGGCACCTGCGCGGCGCGGGCATTGAAGCTCCAGCCGTTATCACCGGCGACGGCCTTGGCTTTGCCCTTTTTCCCAAGGTTTACAGTGCTTTTTTCGATGGCGGGCGTTTCGGGCAATCCCAGCGCTTCGTTGATGTCTTCGCAATCCGACTGGGTGAGGCCGCTCAGGTAACCGAACACATCCGCACCGCCTGCCGCATCGGTGCCGATGCCCGACACGAACCAGCCTGCGCCATCCGCAGCACGGCCACGGAAATTCCATGTCGCGGTAATGCCGCTGGCCGCTGGCGGCGTTTCGTAAGTGATTTTATCAAACACGGCATTGTTGCCGGTCGCGGTTTGCGCGAAATTCAGCTTCGCCACATCGACGCCCGATTTCAGCATCACGTTGACGGCGCGGCGCACTTCATCCGGGAATTTTACCAGCGCCTTGAACGCATCCTTGCGCTCACCCGCCGCGCCGGTGTTCTGGATGATCGCGGTGTTGATGACGATATAGGCCAGCAGGGCAAAAAGGCCGGTTGCCAGAACGATCAGGAAGGCGGGGAAGAAGTTTCCGCCCTTGCCTTGCGTTTCCGCGGTTGCCATTTTGCTGCCCCTTAGTAAAAACATATGCATATCAGGCATTTCCATGCCGGAATCGCCCATAAACTCTACAATGCAGCCGCCATACTGCCAAATCTTTTGTGGCACTGCACCATTATATGAAAATTCATGTTCGACTGTTAAAATAAATATCCCGCGCCCGCTTGGTTTCGGGGGCGGAATCGCGATATTGTGACGCCATGCAACAGGGACAGCCGAAATGACGGAACATGTTGAAAATACCGGCCCGCTGAAGGGTATCAGGGTTTTTGACATGTCACGTATTCTTGCCGGCCCCAGCGCCACCCAGATTCTGGGCGATATGGGCGCGGAAATCCTCAAAATCGAAAAACCGGGACAGGGCGACGACACCCGCAAATGGGGCCCGCCCTTCGTCAAGGATGCGTCGGGCGCAGACACCACCGAAAGCTCCTATTACCTCTCCGCCAACCGGAACAAGAAATCGCTGTCGCTCGACTTCACGACGCCGGAGGGGCTCGGCATTGCCAAAAGGCTGATCGGCACTTGCGACATTCTGTTCGAGAATTATAAGGCAGGATCGCTCGATAAATACGGCCTCGGCTATGAACAGCTGAAGGCGGAATTCCCGAAGCTGATCTATTGCTCCCTCACCGGCTTCGGCCATGACGGCCCTTATAAAGATCTCGCAGGCTATGACTTCCTCATTCAGGGCATGGGCGGCATCATGAGCCTGACGGGCCCTGCCGAAGGCATGTCGCACAAGATCGGCGTGGCGTATTGCGACC
This sequence comes from Alphaproteobacteria bacterium, assembly GCA_965279315.1. Lineage (GTDB taxonomy): Bacteria > Pseudomonadota > Alphaproteobacteria > Micavibrionales > UBA2020 > JAPWJZ01. Next base: position 478,283 of record OZ257145.1, read on the forward strand.
TGCTGACGGGGTTGTATGCGCTGAACGGCATCCTGGCCGCGCTCTATCACCGCGAGAAAACAGGTCAGGGGCAGTTCATCGATATCGCCCTGCTGGATTCACAGGTCGCGACGCTGTCGAATGCGGGGCAGTATTACCTGACCAGCGGCAAGGTCACGCCGCGCATGGGCAATGCGCATCCGACGATTGTGCCGTATGAAGCCTTCCGTGCGCAGGATGGCGACATTATTTTGGCAGTCGGCAACGACAAGCAGTTCGCGGAATTCTGCGCCTTTGCCGGACGCAGCGATCTGGCGGCAGATGCGAAGTTCGCGACCAACGCCAACCGCGTGCGCAACCGCGCGGAGATTGTGCCGGTGGTGGCGCAGATCATCGCAGGCCAGACGCAGAAATACTGGATCGAGAATTTGGAAAAGCGCGGCGTTCCCTGCGGCCCCGTCAACACGCTGGATAAAGTGTTTAATGACCCGCAGGTTGTTGCGCGCGGCATGATAACGGAAATGGCGCATGACGCAGCGCCCGCTCCTGTGAAGCTGATCGCAAGCCCGCTGCGTTTTTCCGCGACGCCCGTGTCGTACCGCCATGCGCCGCCGATGCTGGGCGCGAACACCGATGAAATCCTTTCGACCGAACTCGACCTGACACCCGACGAAATCCTGAACCTGCGCCATAAAGGAGTTGTGTAACATGCAAGCCGCCCAGAAAACCCCGGTATCCAAACTCATGATCCCTCAAAAACACCTGCTCTCCATCGAACACCTGACCCGCGACGATATCCTCGCCATCCTCGACCTGTCGGAATATTACGTGGTGCAGAACCGCCGCCGGTCGCAGACCAACGCGCTGCTGAAGGGCCTGGTCATGATCAACGCCTTTCTTGAAAACTCCACGCGCACGCGCCTGTCGTTCGAAATGGCGGCGAAACGCCTCGGCGCCGATGTCATCAACATGACGATCGAAGGGTCGAGCATGAAGAAGGGCGAAAGCTTTTCCGACACGCTGCGCACCATCAACGCAATGCGCCCCGACCTGTTCGTGCTGCGCCATAACACCGAAGGCTCGGCCGAAACCGCGTCGCAGATCCTTGATTGCCCCGTCATGAACGCGGGCGACGGCACGCGCGAACACCCCACGCAGGCGCTGCTGGACGCCCTCACCCTGCGCCGCCATTTCGGCCGCCTGGAAGGGTTGAGCGTCGCCATCGTCGGCGACATCCTGCACAGCCGCGTGGCGCATTCGAACCTGCAGCTGTTCAAGAAGATGGGCGTGAACGTGAAATGCGTCGGCCCCGCCGAACTGATGCCCCTGTCCGCCGGCGGCACGCAGGACATGAAGGCCGGCTTGAGCGATGCGGAGGCCGTGATGGTCTTGCGCATCCAAAAAGAACGCCTGCAAAAAGAGCTGAGCTTCACCGAAGATCAGTATTTCGGCAGCTACGGCCTGACGGCAGAACGTTTGGGCTACGCGCGCGAAGGCGCGGTCGTTCTGCATCCCGGCCCCATGAACCGCGGCGTGGAGATCGACGCATCGATTGCGGACGACCCGAAACGCAGCCTGATCACGGCGCAGGTCGAAATGGGCGTTGCCGTCCGCATGGCCTGCCTTGACCTGCTGACGCGCAGTTCACGCTAATGCTTCTCGAAGATCGCTGGAATGACCTGTGGTGGCGGCTCGGCGTGCAATCGCCGGATATCCCCGCCACAGGCATCCGGCTGATTGCCGAATACAGCGGCCCCGACCGCCATTACCATTCCCGCACGCATCTGGAAGATGTTTTGCAAAAGCTGGACTGGTCGAAAACAGCGATGGAGCGCACCAGCGAATTGCCGCTGCTGCCCGAAGACCAGCAAAAACTTTTCGACACCATCGAGCTCGCACTCTGGTATCACGATGTCGTCTATGACGCGCGGCTGAAGAACAACGAACAGCTGAGCCGTGATTTGTTCCTGACCCATGCCGCGCATTTCGGGCTGCCGCAGGCGTTGCAGGACAATGTGGCGCGGCTGATCGACCTGACGGCCAAGCATAAGAACGCGGCGTCACTGGACGAACGGCTGATGACCGATTGCGACCTTGCGATACTGGGCGCGCCGAAAGCCGAATTCGACGCTTACGACCAAAATATCCGCAAAGAATACGCGCATGTCCCCGCGCCTGCCTATAAAATCGGGCGCAAGAAAGTGCTGCAGGGATTTCTCGACCAGCCCTATATCTTCAAGACGCAAGCCTTCCATGACGCGTTCGAGGCGCAGGCGCGCGCGAATTTGAAGCAGGCGACGGCATCGCCGATCAAGAAACTGCTGCGCCGGTTCCATAAATAGCGTATTGCCCGCACCGGCGGAATCAGCCATAGTCAGGCGAATTCATCCACTTGGATCATCACCATGATGTCGATCTTTTTTACCGACCTGTCACATCCGCTACAGCCGCTGCTGATCACGTTCTTTGCGGCATACCTGTTTGGCAGCGTGCCTTACGGGCTGATCCTCGCGCGTCTTGCGGGCGTGAAGGATATCCGGAAAGAAGGCTCGGGCAATATCGGCGCGACCAATGTGCTGCGCGTGGCGGGCAAGAAGGTTGCGGCGGTGACGCTGCTGCTGGATGCGCTGAAGGGTTTCATCCCCGTGATGGTCGCCAAGAATATCCATGCCGATTACGGCGTGCTGGCGGCGCTGGCCGCATTCCTCGGCCATGTGTTCCCCGTCTGGCTGAAATTCAAGGGCGGCAAGGGTGTTGCGACGGCGCTTGGCGTCTGCTTCGGGTTTTCCTATGCCATCGGCGGGTTGCTCTGCGCGACATGGCTGATGCTGGCGAGCCTGTTCGCCTATTCCTCCGCCGCCGCGCTGGGCGCATTCGCCTTTGCGCCCCTGCTGACGCTTTACATGACGAAGAGCATTGAAACCACGCTGGTCATCTTCATCATCGCCATCATCATCTGGATCCGCCATGCCGCGAACCTGAAGCGGCTTGCGAACGGGACGGAGAGCAAGATCAATTTCTCCAAAAAAGACAAACCACCGGCATGAGCGCGGCGGAAAAAGAAAAACTCGCCTGGCTGCGCCTGATCCGCAGCGAAAACGTCGGCCCCATCACCTTCAACCGTCTGGTTGACCGTTTCGGCAGCGCGGAAAAAGCGCTCGCCAACCTGCCCGACCTTGCCAAACGCGGCGGAAAGCTGGAAGGAATCAAGATAGCATCCTTGGGCGACGCCGAGAAAGAAATGGCGCGTTGCGAGAAATTCGGCGCGAGGCTGGTGGCGAAATACGAACCGGAATATCCCGCGCTGCTGGCGCAGGTCGAAGATGCACCGCCCGTGATCGCCGTCATGGGGCATACTTCGCTTTTTAAAAAACCGTCCCTCGGCGTTGTCGGCGCGCGCAATGCGTCGCTGACAGGGCGCAAGATCGCGGAGGATTTTTCGCGCAAAACGGGGCAGGCCGGTTACGTGATCGTGTCCGGCCTTGCGCGCGGCATCGACAGCGCGGCGCATCTGGCGACGCTGGCAACAGGAACAGTTGCGGTGGTGGCAGGCGGCATCGATGTCATCTATCCGCCCGAAAACGAAAAACTGTACCAGCAGATTTGCGAACAGGGTGCGGTCGTGGCCGAAAGCCCGTTTGGCACCGAACCCATCGCCCGCCATTTCCCGCGCCGCAACCGCATCATTTCCGGCATGAGCATGGGCGTGCTGGTGGTGGAGGCTGCCGCCAAATCCGGATCGCTGATCACCGCGCGCATGGCGCTGGAGCAGAACCGCGAAGTTTTCGCCGTGCCGGGATCACCGCTCGACCCCCGTGCCGAGGGTGCGAACGGCCTCATCCGTGATGGCGCGCATCTGGCGACCACGGCGGACGACATTATTTCCGTCCTGCGCACCTTAAGAATGCAAAGTTTGCAGGACCCCGCCGGCCGCGGCTGGCAGGGCGGCGGCGGAAGTTCCGCGGCACAGGATGATCCGCCCAAGGCACTCTACGACAAGATTCTGGAAAATTTGAGCCATACCCCGGTCGAAATGGATGAGCTCATCCGTGCGGTCGACGCACCGATCGGCCATGTTTTGACCGTGATTCTGGAATTAGAACTCGCGGGACGTATTGAACGGCAGGCAGGAAATAAGGTAAACCTGATTTAGAATCATCGGTCGACACTATATATATTATAATGTCGCCAGTACTGGAATCAGGAGACCGCATCCCTATGCCGGCAAGCAATCTCGTCATCGTCGAGTCCCCCGCAAAGGCCAAAACGATCAACAAATATCTCGGCAACGACTATATCGTCGTCGCGAGTTTCGGCCACGTGCGCGACCTGCCCGCGAAAAACGGCTCGGTCGATCCCGAACATGATTTCGCGATGCTGTGGGAAATCGGCGAGCGTTCGCACAAGCCGCTGGGCGAGATCATCAGCAACGCCAAAAAAGTCGACACTATCTATCTCGCAACCGATCCGGACCGCGAGGGGGAGGCGATTTCGTGGCATGTGAAGGAATACCTGAAAGAAAAGAACATCGCGGATAAAGTGAAGATCCGCCGCGTGACCTTCAACGAGATCACCAAATCCGCCGTCAAGGAAGCGTTCGAACATGCGCGCGATATCGACCTGAACCTGGTCGATGCCTATCTGGCGCGCCGCGCGCTCGATTATCTTGTGGGATTCACCTTGTCGCCGGTGCTGTGGCGCAAATTGCCGGGTTCCCGTTCCGCCGGCCGTGTGCAATCGGTCGCGCTGCGCCTGATCTGCGAGCGCGAGGCGGAGATCGAGATTTTCAAGGCGGAAGAATACTGGTCGATTGAGGCGATGCTGCAGACGAAGGAAGGCAAAAGCTTTACTTCCAAGCTCGCGCTGCTCGACGGCAAAAAAATCGAAAAGATGACGATCGGCAACAAGGACGACGCAGACGCCGCCGTTGCGCGCATGACGGGGCAGAACTACACCGTCAAGACAATCGAGAAGAAACAAGTCCGCCGCCACCCCTACCCGCCCTTCATCACCTCGACCCTGCAGCAGGAAGCGTCGCGGAAATTGCGTTTTTCCGCCACCAAGACGATGCGCACCGCGCAGAAGCTGTATGAAGGCTTCGAGATCAATGGGGAAACGACCGGCCTGATCACCTATATGCGTACGGATGGTGTTACCTTGAGCGCGGAGGCGATTGAATCGACCCGCACGCTGATCAAGAACAAGTTCGGCGACAATTACCTGCCCGAAGCCGCCCGCACGTATAAATCGAAAGTCAAGAACGCGCAGGAAGCACACGAAGCGATCCGCCCCACCGACCTGTTCCGCACACCGGAATCGGTCGTGCAATACCTCGAAGATGACGAGGCGCGCCTGTACGAACTGATCTGGAAGCGCACTGTCGCCTGCCAGATGGAATCCGCCGTCCTCGACCAGGTCGCCGTCGATATCGCGAATGGCGACGGCAAGGTCGTGCTGCACGCAACCGGTTCGATCATCACCTTCGACGGCTTCCTGAAGCTGTACCGCGAAGAGATGGAAGACGAGGAACGCGACGCCGCCGACGAAGAACGCCGCCTGCCGCACCTTAAGGAAGGCGACGCGCTGAAACTGGACGAAGTAAAGCCCAACCAGCATTTCACGCAGCCGCCTCCCCGTTTCACCGAAGCAAGCCTTGTGAAGCGCCTGGAAGAACTCGGCATCGGCCGCCCCTCCACCTACGCCTCCATCTTGCAAGTCCTGCAGGACCGCGACTACGTGAAGCTCGACAACCGCCGCTTCATCCCCGAAAGCCGCGGCCGCATTGTCACGACCTTCCTCATCAACTTCTTCAAGCGGTATGTTGAATACAACTTCACCGCCAACCTCGAAGAACAGCTGGACAGCATTTCAGCCGGCAACCTTGCGTGGAAAAAAGTCCTGCGCGAATTCTGGGATTCGTTCAGCGAAGCGGTCGGCAAAACGACCGACCTGAAAATTTCCGACGTTATCACGGCGCTGGAACAGGATCTTGAACCCATCCTGTTCCCCGACCGCGGCCCCAATGCCCGCGTCTGCCCGCAATGCAAGGAAGGCAACCTGTCGCTGAAGCTGGGCAAGTTCGGTGCCTTCGTCGGCTGCTCGCGCTACCCCGATTGCCGCTACACGCGCCCCGTATTGTCGGCTGGCAATGGCGATGGCGACACCGCGCCCGAAGGTTTCGCGCCGAAACTGATCGGCGACGATCCCGCAACCGGCATGCCGATCACCTTGAGATTCGGCCCCTACGGCCCATATATTCAATTGGGACCAGCGGAAAACGGCGCGACGGTCGCAATACCTGCGCCCGCACCGGAGCCGGAACCCGAACCCGTCAAGGAAGTGAAAAAGGGCAAAGGCAAAAAAGCCGCCGCCCCGAAAAAACCGAAAAAGCCGGTCGTGGCGAAACCCAAACGTTCGCCCGTGCCGAAAAACATGGATGCGCAGTCGATCGACCTTCCGAAGGCATTGGGGCTGCTGTCCCTGCCGCGCGAAGTCGGCCTGCACCCGGAAACCAAGGAAGTCATCAAGGCCGGCATCGGCCGCTTTGGCCCCTTCCTTGTGCATCAGGGAAAATTCAAGTCGATACCGGCGGATGATCCCGACGGTGTCCTGACGATCGGGCTTAACCGCGCTGTCGATCTCCTCGCCCAACAGGGCAAGGGTCGCGGCGGCGGCGGTTTCGGTACGCTCAAAGAACTGGGCGCGCATCCGGAAGACGGCAAGCCCGTCAATATCAGCAAGGGCCGCTTTGGCCCCTATATCCGCCACGGCGGCGTCAATGCGACGATCCCGAAAAGCGTGCCCGTCGAAGAAGTGACGCTCGCGCAGGCGATTGAGTGGCTGTCCGCCAAAAAAGGCGGCGGCGGCACGAAAACAAAAGCCAAGGCAAAACCAAAAACAAAAACCAAAAAGGCAAAAGAAGCTTGAACAAAAAAAACGACAACGGAAACAACAAGAACAATAATCCCACCCATCCCGGCAAGCGCCGCGGGCCCGATACAAAAAGCCGGAGGCCGAAAAACCCGATGATGGGTGACGCCTCCGGCCTTCCTTCCAAGGAACAGCTGCAAAAAGTGCTGTCGGAAAGCGACGGCCCCCTTAACAAGCGGGAACTGGCGCGAATCCTGAATTTAAAGGGCCAGGACCGCATGCATCTGCGCCGCATGCTGAAGGACCTGACAGATGACGGCGGCCTTGAAAAGGACAACCGCCGCGCCTACCGTCCCGCCAATGCGCTCCCCGACCGCCTGCTGATTGAAATCACCGAGATCGACGGCGACGGCGAATTGCGCGCGAAGCCTGCCGACTGGCCGGGACCTGCAGCGCCGCCCCCCATTTATGTGATGGATGTGAAGCGGGAAGGCGGCGATTACAAGCCGGGCGACCGGCTGCTGGCGCGTATCCGCCGCACGAACGAGACCGAATACGAGGCACGCGTCATCAAGACGCTGGAAAAGGAAGACAACACCCAGGTCGTCGGCACGTTCAAGGCGTATAAGGACGGCGGGCATGTCTACCCGACCGACAAGAAGAACAAGGAAGAATATTTTATCCCCGCAGAACATCGCGGAGATTATCAGGACGGCGACCTTGTGATAGCAGAACCGCTGGTCGGCCCGAACCCGTTCGGACGTTCAAAGAACCCCGCGAAGATCGTGCAGTTCCTCGGCCACAAGGACGATGTACGCCTGATCAGCCTGATCGCCATCCATTCGCATGGCATCCCGACCGTGTTTACCAGGAAAACATTGGAAGAGGCCGCGAAGCTGAAAGAACCGACGCTGGAGGAAGGGCGCACCGACCTGCGCCATATCCCGCTCGTCACCATCGACGGCAGCGATGCCCGCGATTTCGACGACGCCGTGTTTGCCGAGCCCGATCCCGATCATCCGGGCGGCTGGCACCTGATCGTCGCCATTGCCGACGTGTCCTATTACGTGCGCCCCGGATCATCGCTCGACAAGGATGCGTATGAGCGCGGCAACTCGACCTACTTCGCCGACCGCGTTGTGCCGATGCTGCCGGAAGAGCTGTCGAACGACCTGTGTTCCCTGCGCCCGCATGTCAACCGCGCCTGTTTGGCCGTACATATGCGCATTGATTCAAACGCACGCCTGACCAGCTGGAAATTCGTGCGGGGCTTGATGAAATCTGCGGCGCGCCTGACCTATGAACAGGTGCAGGCCGCCCATGACGGAAATCCGGACGACACCACCGGCCCGTTGATGGACAAGGTGATCAAGCCGCTCTACCAGGCCTACAGCCTGCTGAAGCACGCGCGCGAAGAACGCGGCGCGCTGGAGCTGGATTTGCCGGAGCGCAAGGCATTGATTGATGCGAAAGGCTTCCTGACCGCTGTCGTGCCGCGCGAGCGCGTGGCCGCGCACCAGCTGATCGAGGAGTTCATGATCCTTGCGAACGTGGCGGCAGCGGAGGCGCTCGAGAAAAAAGACGCGCCTTGCGTCTACCGCGTCCACGACCGCCCTGCCTATGACAGGCTGGAGGCGACGCGCGAATTCCTGAAGGAGCTTGGTTATTCGCTGCCCAAATCCGACCAGCTGCAGCCGAAGGCGCTGAACCACATCCTGAAGCTGTCGGCGGAAAAAGAAGACAAGACGCTCGTCCATATGATGCTGCTGCGCACGCAAAGCGCGGCGGTATACAGCCCCGACAACCTCGGCCATTTTGGCCTGGCGCTGGAGCGTTACGCACACTTCACATCGCCCATCCGCCGTTACGCGGACCTGCTTGTCCACCGCTCGCTGGTCCGTGCTTACGGTTTCGGCGCTGGCGGCATGACGGATGACGAAGCCGGCGACCTGCATGCGGCGGCGGAGCATATCTCGCTGACCGAACGCCGGTCGATGGTGGCGGAGCGCGACGTGATGGACCGCTTCACCGCGCAGTTCCTGTCGAAAAACATCGGCAAGGAATTCAAGGGCCGCGTCAACAGCGTGACCCATTTCGGCATTTTCGTGCAGCTGGATGAAACCGGCGCGGACGGCATCGTGCCGATGAGCCACCTGCCCCGCGATTTCTATGTGCATGACGAAAAACGCCACGCGCTGGTCGGCAAGAACACCGGCCGCAGTTTCCGCCTCACCGATCCCGTGATCGTGCGGCTGATCGAGGCGGATCCCTTGCGCGGATCGACGGTATTCGAAGTCATCGACGGCGGCGAAACAGGCGGCACCAGCAGCCGCCCCGCACATGGCCGCAACCGTGGCCAGAATTTCAGGAAAGATGAAAAACGCAGAGACGGCGGAAGCCGTGGCGGGAAAAAGGGCGGCGGCAAGAAACGCCGTCGCTGATTTTTCCGGGCGATTCTTCCTTGGCGATTATTCCTTAATGGGAGCCGTTTCGGCGAGCGCGACAGCAGGCGGCGCCTGCAGCGTCGCCATGACCGCTTCCGGGTGATCCGCCGCCGTCACGCGGTTGCGGCCCGTTTTCTTGGATTTGTACAAGGCCTCGTCCGCGCGCTCGATCACGCGTGAAATGCTTTCGGCAGGCAGGTATTCGGCAACGCCCATCGACAGCGTGATGCGGCCGAGGTTTTCGTTGCTGGTCTTGTTGACGACTTCCTTGCTCTCGACCGATCTGCGCAGCATCTCGCCCACCTTCATGCCGGCCGATAGCGGCGTTTCGGGCAGCAGCACCGCGAATTCCTCGCCGCCGTAGCGCGAGACCATGTCGCGGCCCTTGACGTTGTCGACCAGCGTGCGCGCCACCAGTTTCAACACCTGGTCGCCGACCTGGTGGCCATAGCTGTCGTTAAATTTCTTGAAGAAGTCGATGTCGATCATGATGAGCGTCATCGGCGTGCCGTTGGCGGTCGCCTCCTCGATCATGTCGAGGATGTTCTTGTCGAAGGCCTTGCGGTTGGCAACGCCCGTCAGGCCATCGGTCAGCGCCTCGCGCTTGACGTTGTCGAGGTTTTTCTTGAGCTCGCTCACCTGCTCCGACGATGTCTCCAGCTTGTTTTCAAGTTCCTGGTTTTTCTCCACCATGACCTTGGTTTCCTGCAGGATGCCGCTCACCACGGCGCCCAGATCCTCGATGCTGCGCGCTTCCTTGATCTGCGTGCTGACATCACCGAGGTTTTCGCCGTATTCGGTCGTGGCCGTCTGCACCGATCCCAGCATGGTCGCAAGTTCGGTGATCGCCTGCTGCACCTGGTCGCTGACCTTGCGCACTGCCTCGTCGCGCGCGCCGGGGCCGAGGAAGCGTTTGTAAATCTTGTGGCAGGTGTTTTCGTCAAAGGCGCCTGTATAGCTGTCGATCGCGCGCACGATTTCGGGGTCGCCTTCAAAATAGCGGTACCAAAGCTCATACAGCGGCGGGATCGGCTTCAGGTTCAGGGATTCAAGCTTCTCCAGCGCGGCAATGGCGATGCCTTGCGCGCGCTCCAGGCTGTCTGGCGGCGTCGGCGCTTTTTGCGGCGTATCTTTTTTGCTGTCGGATTTGGTCGCCAAAGTGAGAATTGCCCTTGAGGTGTAGCCGGTATCGACTCTCATTCTAAACTTAAAATAGCGAAGAAAAGCTTTATTTTCCGCGCTAAAGCACGGGCGTTCCGGAAAACACCCTTAAAGCTTGTCGCTTGCAACCCCGGGCAGCGCCAACTGCTCCGCGAGCGCGCCGCCGACATCTTCGGGCGATTCCACAACGCGGAATAGCCCGCGATGCCAGCCTTGCGAAAATCCCTTTTCAATCATATGGTCGATAGTGGTCAAAAGAGGGTCATAAAAGCCGGAAATATTCACAAAAACGACGGGTTTTGTATGCAATCCGCAATATTTCCACGTCAAAACCTCGAAAGCCTCGTCCAGCGTGCCGAATCCGCCGGGTAAAATGACAAAACCGTCTGATTTCTCGACCATCATGCGTTTTCGGGTGTGAAAACTGTCCACAATATGCATTTCGGTGACATCTTTGTTCAGGATTTCCTTTTCCTGCACATGGTCGGGGATGATCCCCACCACCTGTCCGCCGCCGTCAAAGCAGGCCTTGGCGACAAGCCCCATCAGCCCCGCCTTGCCGCCGCCATAGACAAGGCGGATGCCGGCATGGGCCAGCAGCCCGCCCAGCTTGGCGGCTGCTTCCTTGAACACAGGATCGATATTCTCGGCCGTGCCGCAATAGACGGAAACTGATTTGATTTGTCCCATGTTGGGTACGATAGAAAAAATCGGGGTGCGCTGTCCAGCGTGCTGCCGGTTACCGGTGTGTTATGTGAATTAAATAATACTTGTTTCCAAATCATTCCACAGCACAATACGCGCCTGTCGCCCGCTCTCGGGCAAGCATCTATAAGGAATGAAAATGAGCGACCTGCTGCCCCTGATCAAAAAAGTCCTGTTCGTGCCGATCCATCCGGCAGGTTATCCGTTTATCGGGATTTTCGCCGTCGTGTCGCTGCTCCTCGCGATGGTCTGGGCACCGTTCGGCTTCATCGGCCTCGTGCTGACATTGTGGTGCGTTTATTTCTTCCGCAACCCGTTGCGCTACACCCCCGTGCGCGAAGGCCTGATCGTCAGCCCCGGCGACGGCATCGTGAGCCTCATTCAGGACGTCGCGCTGCCGCCGGAACTGGACGACATGAAATCGCAAGCAGGACAGGCGAGCGGCGACGCGCTGCTGGACGCCGCCACCACCACGCGCGTGAGCGTGTTCCTGAACGTGTTCGACGTGCATGTGAACCGTTCACCCGCTGACGGCGAAGTGCGCAAGGTTGTCTATCACCCGGGAAAATTCCTCTCCGCCGACCTCGACAAGGCAAGCCTCGAGAACGAACGCTCGACCGTACTGCTGAAAATGAAGGATTACCCGTCGTCGATCGTCTTCGTGCAGATTGCAGGATTTGTTGCGCGCCGCATCATCAACAAGTCGGTCGCGGGCCAGCAGATGCGCGCAGGCGACATCTATGGCCTGATCCGCTTCGGCAGCCGCGTCGACATTTACCTGCCGCCCGGCGTGCAGCCGCTCGTCAGCGTCGGCCAGCGCATGGTTGGCGGCGAAAGCGTGATCGCCGACGTGCATGCGAAAGAGACGCCGCGCATAGCGGAATGCCGCAACCCCGCCGCATAAAGGCCTGAACCATGGAAAAGCACGCCCGCCCCAAGAAACTGCCGCTGCACAAAATGATCCCGAACATCCTGACGCTGGCCGCGATGGGCTGCGGCATGACGTCGATCAAGTTTGCGATTGCGGAGAAGTGGGAGATGGCGGTGCTGGCGATCGTGGTCGCGGCCTTCATGGATGCCTTCGACGGCGCCGCCGCGCGCCTGTTGAAGGCGCAGAGCAAGCTGGGCGCCGAGCTCGACAGTTTTTCCGATTTCGTGAATTTCGGCGTGGCGCCCGCGATCATCGTTTACCTGTGGACGCTCGACAACCTGCCGCGCTGGGGCTGGCCGGTCGCGCTGGTATTTGCGATGTCGGTTGCGCTGCGCCTGGCGAAATTCAACATACTGTCGGATGACAAGGACCCGAATGACCCGCTGAACAGGTATTTCATCGGCGTGCCGTCGCCGCTGGGCGCCGGTCTTGCGATCCTGCCGATGATCATCGGTTTCCTGGCCGACAAGCGGAATGATTTTGAATCCGCCGGCCTGCAGTATTTGCGCGATCCGCAGCTGATCGGTCTGTGGCTGCTGATTGTCGCGGGCATGATGGTCAGCAATTTCCCGACGCTCTCGAGCAAGCAGATCCGCATTCCCGTTCGCATGAAAATGCCCGTGCTGGCATTCTGCGGCGTGTATATCGCGCTCCTGATCAATGAGCCGTGGCCGACGCTGGCGGCGATGGCGGTCGTGTACCTCCTGTCGCTGCCCTTCGGCATCGTGCATTACAACCGCAAGGCCCGTTCCGCCGCAAAGGGCGAAAAAGACCACGACCATGACGATGGTGACGACGATTGATCGCTGGAATTAAGACGGCTGGCCCGGCTGGCCGGGGCCGTTTTGCGGCGCGGCTGCCGACACCAGCGGTTTCAGTTTCGCTTTTGTCTGCGTGCTGCCCTGCGCCATCACCTGGTTTTGCAAACCGGTATCCAGCGTCTTGAACTTGTCCTTGAACTGGTCCATGTCGGACAGCGTGCCGGAGATGATCGCATCCGTATGCGGCTTTTCTTTTTCCGCCTGCACGGAGGTATGCGCTTCGTAAATCGTGCCAAGGCCGAAACCGCGCAGCAGCGATTTATCCTGCTTCAGCAGCGTAGGCAAATGCGCCATCGACATTTTCAGCAGGTTCAATTCTTCGACGAAATCGCGGCTGTTCGCTTCGGAGCCGTTTTTCATGCCCTTGCGCTTGCCGGCCCATGCCGCATTCACGACGGCGTATTTCGACTTGATCACGTTGCGGTCCAGCTTATGGCCCATCGCATCGGTCGTGGACAGCATCTGCTGCAAAGTCTGCGTGCCTTTTTTGCGGCGCGAGCCGCCGCCTGCGAACATGGAGCCGGAGGACGGCGCTTCCTCTTTCGGTTGGTCGCCCTGCACGCTGTTCATCGCGCCCAGAAAATCGTTGCTGCGTTCCGCGCCTTTCATCATCGTCATGGCGCTCGTGAAGCTGCTCATGTTGTGCTTGACCGCGCCGTCGATCGCGCCATTGATGGCTGCGTCTTTCTGCGTCAGGTCTTCGGGTTTGGTTTGCTGGTTGCCAACGCCTAAGTCAGACATGATCTTTTCCTTCATTAAGCCGTTAAAATCTAAGGCCTTTTGTCTCTATTTCAGTGTAGCACCAATATACTGCAGATTGCTTAATTTATGACTAATAAACCCGTTAACCCATTGACTGAACAACAGTAATTTAATGGTCATAACGCACCCAAAACCGCGTGGTGTACCGCGAATCCGTTCAAAAAACGATTCTTATAGATATATGGTTCCGGCAGGTTACAGCTTGGGCGCGGCGGATGGTTTCTTGAGCGCGTTCGGGTGCATGCGCAGGAACTGCTCGCCATCCTCATGCCCCTGCCCCAGTGCCTTTTCAAGGCGGAGCAGTGAATTGAACTGGCGTTCGCGCGCATAGCGGAAACGCCCCAGCTCCATCAGCAGCTGCAGCGGAATTTTGCCGAGCGACATCAGCGCGGCAACCGTCGTCCTGGTGGCCGGCTGTTTCGGCGCGGCGGCGAACTTGCTTTGCGCGGCGGGCGTGGCGTCATTCGCCGCAACCTTCATGCTGCGGCGTTTATCCATGTATGTTTGCGGCATCAGCGATTGCGCCATGCCGCCCTGCTTGCCGAGCGAAACCGTGGGCTGGCCGGGGAAGAACGAAGATGCCATGCGCGCGCCCGCGAATTTCGATTTCGCGTTGCGGCCGGCGGGGGCCATGAAGGATGAAACGGTTGCGGCGGGCGTTGCCGCATTCACGCGCGGCGACGGCGCGGCGCTGTTCACATCGTCTTCGATGTCGTGCTCAAGATCATGCTCCAGCTGGTCGAGGTCGCTGAGCGTGGTTTCTTCTTCGATCTTGCCGAGGCGGTTGAGTTGCATAGCCTTCTCCGGAAGGGTGAACAGGAGAGACAGTCTATCGCCGCTTTCGGAAAACGGGAAGCAGAATCGGTTATGCGGCGCGGGAGGTATCCTGCCGTAACCGGCGATAGCTTAAAGCCTCTGCGATATGTGTCGCATGTATCTGTTCCGCCAGCGAAAGATCGGCAATCGTGCGCGCCACGCGCAGCACGCGGTGATAGCCGCGCGCGGAAAGCTTCATTTTCTCGGCGGCTTCGGTCAGCAGCTTTTGAGCGGGCGCATCCAGCGGCGCGATACGCGTCAATATATCGCCATCCGCATCGGCATTGGTCAGCAGATGCGCAGGCGCGCCCATGTCGCGCAACCGGTCGGTTTGTATTTGGCGCGCGCGATCCACGCGCAAGGCAACCGTTGCCGAATTTTCACGCGGCGGCGGCAATGACAGATCGGACGCCTTCACGGCAGGCACATCGATATGGATGTCGATGCGGTCGAACACCGGCCCCGAAATTTTTGCCTGGTAATCGGCCACGCATTTCGGCGCCTTGCCGCAGGCAAAGGCAGGATCGGCGACATGGCCGCAGCGGCACGGGTTCATGGCGGCCACCAATTGGAATTTGGCAGGGAAGGTCACATGGTAATTCGCGCGGCTGACCAGCGCGCGGCGGGTTTCCAAAGGCTGGCGCAATGCCTCCAAAGCCTGGCGCTGGAATTCGGGCAATTCGTCGAGAAACAACACGCCGTGATGGGCGAGCGAAATTTCACCGGGCTTCGCACGGATGCCGCCGCCGATGATCGCGGGCGTCGATGCCGTATGGTGCGGGTCGCGGAAGGGGCGCGTCTGGATCAGTCGCCCGCCCTCCAGCTGCCCTGCGATCGAATGGATCATCGACACTTCCAGCGCCTCGGTCGGCGTCAGCGGCGGCAGGATGCCGGGCAACCGCGCCGCCAGCATGGATTTGCCCGAGCCGGGCGGGCCCATCATCAAAAGGTTGTGGCCGCCAGCCGCCGCGATTTCCAGCGCGCGCTTCGCGCTTTCCTGACCCTTCACATCGGCGAGATCAAGGCGTTGCGTATTGTCATTCGCCATCACCGCCTGCGGGCGCGTCAGCACTTGCGTGCCTTTCATGTGGTTCAGCAGCGCGACGAGGTTTGCGGGCGCGAGAACTTCGAGGTCGCCCGCCCAGACCGCTTCGCCGCCGCAGGCCTCGGGGCAGATCATGCCGCGTTCATTGGCGGAAGCCGAAATCGCGGCGGGCAGCACGCCTGCAACCGCGCGGATCGAACCATCCAGCGACAATTCGCCCAGCACCGTGTAATGCGATAATTCCTCGCCGGGGAAAACGCCCATGGCGGCAAGGACACCCAATGCAATCGGCAAATCGAAATGGCTGCCCTCTTTCAGCACATCGGCGGGGGCAAGGTTGACGGTCACGCGTTTCGCGGGGATCGACAAACCGATGGCATGGATGGCGGCGCGCACACGCTCGCGGCTTTCGCCGACCGCTTTATCCGGCAACCCGACGATATTGAATTGCGGCAGGCCGGGCGATATCTGCACCTCGACATCGATGTCGAGGACTTCCACGCCCTGAAAGGCGACTGTGCCGACGCGCTGAACCACGAGAATCCTCTAACTTTCCGAAATCTGATTCTTTGTACCCTAAATGTTCTGAATGGTAAAGGCTCAGGGCGCAAAGGTTCACATAATATATTGAGATGTAACCGCAAGACGCTTGTTGGCGAATAGCTATACTGGACACCTTGAAGGAGATTCCCCCATGCGCCGCATCCTGTTTGCCCTGCTGACCATTCTGTTCCTGCTGCCCCACCCCGCGCAGGCATCGAAGGGGTACGAGATTTTGTTCGATGCGAAAAACCAGTGGCTGAACAGCAGCCGCGCGCTGACATCGGAAGACGCAAGCGGGCGCATGGTGCTGATGGATTTCTGGACCTACGGCTGCATCAACTGCATGCAGATCGTGCCCGACCTTAAAAAACTGGAAAAGGAATTCGGCGACAGGCTGCTGGTGGTGGGCGTGCATTCGGCGAAATTCAGCGGCGAAAAAGGCAGCGAACGCATTTTGTCGGCGGCAAAACGGTTCGGCCTCGAGCACCCCGTCATCAACGATTCAAATTTCGACGTCTGGGAACAGTTCAAGGTAGAGGCATGGCCGACGCAAATCCTGCTGGATGGCAAGGGGGAAGAAGTGGCGCGCTATCGTGGCGAAGGCCATTACGATGAAATCCGCGCCGATATCGCAAAACATATCGGCGATGCGAAACCGGAATCGAAAACAACATTGGCTTCATTGAAGGCGGCGGATGAAAAAACCGGCACGCTGAAATTCCCCGCGCGGCTTGGTTTTGGCGGCGATACGCCATGGGGCGAAATTTTGTTCGTGGCGGATAGCGGCAATAACCGCATCATCGGCGCAACACTGGATGGCAAGATCAAGGTCACGATCGGCAGCGGCACAGAAGGCGCGGGCGACGGCGAATTCGCAACCGCTTCGTTCAACCATCCCCGCGGCTTCGGCGTGGTGAAGGGTGGCATTTATGTTGCCGATACCAACAACCACCTGATCCGCTATGCCGATTTTGCGACCGGCAAAGTGACGACGGTTGCGGGCACGGGCAAACAGGGCTATGCGCGTGATGCCAAGGACGACAAGGCTTTGGAAACGCCGATGGCGTCGCCATGGGATGTGGAGATGCTGCAGGATGGCAAGACGCTGGCCATTGCGATGGCGGGCACGCATCAGCTGTGGACGCTGGATACCGCCGCTAAAACCGTTTCCGTTCTGGCGGGCACGGGCAAGGAATTTATCGATGACGGCGATGCCGGTGAGTCATCGCTGTCGCAGCCCAGCGGCCTTGCGCCGTTCGGCGACACGCTTTATTTCGTCGATGCAGAAACATCGTCGCTGCGCAAATTGAAACAGGGCCAGGTCAGCACACTGGTCGGCACCGGGCTGTTCGATTTCGGCCTTGTTGACGGCGCGTACCCGAAGGCGATGATGCAGCACGCGCAAGGGCTGGATGCTGATGCCGGCCGCGTGGTGATTGCGGATACCTATAACAACACATTGCGCCTGTACGATATTGCATCCGGCAAGCTGACGACCGCGAACATCGAAAAAGGCGCACTGGATGAACCGGGCGATGTGCTGCAGCTGAACGGCAAGATGTATGTGGCCGACACCAACCATCACCGCATCGCGGTTTTCGACCCGAAAACGGGCAAAACCAGCACGTTAACCCTGATAGCCGATAAGTAATTATCTTGCCCTGAATCCGGCTGACGCGAATCCATATCGCGGGTATCCTGATGGCGCGTACAGTTTCAACAAACGTATGACCGTCATGACACCGGATACCAAGCAAAAGCCCAAGGGATGGCTGTCGAAAATTTTCGGCCGCAAGGCCAAATGGTGGATGAAGGCGCTGCGCACAGCCGTCCTGATCGCGGGCGGATTGATGGTGACGGACCGCGTGATCCTGCCCAACCTGCCCGGACGCCCGCTGACGCGCGATGAAACCGCGATGTTGCAGGATGTTTACAAAGAATCCATCGACCTGACGAAAGTGCGCATCCATACATCACCCATGGCGGATGTGTTCCTGAACTGGATGGGGGCGGATGCTGTCGCGCGCGACAACCTGATTTATATGTCCACGACCATGGACATGCACAATTACGGCGCAAAGAATGCCGAACCGTATATCCAGTACGCCCTGACGCACGAGGCCGCGCATATCTGGCAATACCAGAACGGCGTGATGCCGAACATCTTTCACATGACCGCGCTGAATGCCAGCCGCTTCCTGCCCGGCCAGGACAGGCACGAGGATTACCGCTATAGCGTTTTAGAGGGAAAGGACCTGCTGCAATACAATATCGAGCAACAGGCCAGCATCATCACCGATTTTACCTTTGCGGCGAAAGGCACGATGCCCGCGATTTTCGAAAGAAACGTGAATGCGCCGAAGGAAAAGGTGCAGGCGGGATACGCAGCCACGCTGAAAAATTTCCGCGCCAACCCGTCATATCCGAAACAGAAATAGACTTCAGCGCGGCGCTTTTTCCGCAGGCACGCAGATGATGTCGAGCGTTTCATGCGCGGCCGGCACAAGGTTACCGTTATCGTCGCCGGCGAAAATCGCGTAATTCCGCTGGGCGAGGAAATCCAGCAGCTCCTTGCGCGAATTGCCGGCGCGCAGCAGCCAGGCGTCATCGGCCTCCAGCATCAGCACGGGGCGGAATTTTTCCAGCGATTGCGTCGCGCCCAGCAGCATGCGCATTTCCCAGCCCTCGATATCCGCCTTGAGGAAATCGATGCGCGCGATTTTATGGTCGATCACGAACTGGTCGAGCGTGGTGAGCGATATTTTTTCCTCCAGCGACGCGCCTTCGGAGGCGACGCCCGCGAGCGTGCTGAGCCCGAAGCCCATGCTGCCCGAAGCCTTGATCGGCATGGAGAGCGAGGCGACGGCGTCCGCGTCGCTCAATCCCACCGCATGGATCGAGACGTTTTTCAGGCGGCGCAGCACGCGCACCTTGGTCAAGATCGACAACGCATAGCTGCCGGGCTCGAAGGCATAGACATGGCCCTGCGGCGCCAGTTTC
Source organism: Alphaproteobacteria bacterium (assembly GCA_965279315.1). Classification (GTDB taxonomy): domain Bacteria; phylum Pseudomonadota; class Alphaproteobacteria; order Micavibrionales; family UBA2020; genus JAPWJZ01. The sequence goes on from OZ257145.1 coordinate 497,360, forward strand.
GCGAACAGCTTGGCAAACTGCCCCGCATGGGCGCCGACATCGATCACCACGCCGTCTTTGGGCACATAGCGCGACAGCAGCGGCGCAAGCTCTTCATGGTGCTGGCGGAAAATCGCCTTGAACAGGTGCGCCCCATGGGTCAGGCGGGCGCGAAAACTGAGCTGGTCCATCATGGTTTTAATCCTTTTGCCTGCCTGCCGCCTTCGTGCGGGGTCATGCTGATTACCGTCTTTCGGCGGCAGGGGTCAAGCCTTAACATGCCATAATTTGGGCTTTATGCCACCCCCGGAATCCCCTATATTCACCCCCATGCAACCGCCCATGAAAACCTATGTCGAGTTTATCGAGCCCGACCGCAACGACCCTGCGGGCCGGTCGACCGTGGTCGAGGTGAAGGACAGGGATATTGCGAAACTCTCTATCCCCGCGCGCTGCGACATTTTTTACTTCTTCGACAGCCCCGCGCACAACACCACGACGGCGGCGGCGCAGGACGAACAATACAATATCTCGCGCTTTCACATCGTCGCCGACAGGCTGCTGACGCGGGAGGAGGCGAAGAAAATGGTTTCCGCCACGCTGAACACGCAGCAGCGCGCGAAAATGCAGTGGGACATTAAACTGCAGCAAAACGACATCTTCGCGCTGACCCGCAGCTATAATATCGAGCCGGTGCGCAAGGACAGCATCGTGATTGACGGCAGTAAAAAGCAGCTCTATCCGAAACCTATACCGGAAATCGCCAATGATGCGGGCAAGCCGGAAGACAACATGAAGCTGACGCGCCCGGTCGTCGTGCCGAAAGACCCCGCACGCTTCAAGCTGAAGCCGCCGCCGAAGCCGTAAACCCTAGTTGATGAGATATTCCTCGCGCGCATGGCGGATATCGTCGGCGCTGATGAGCTTTTTATTGGCGACCCGCACCGAATGCAGGCGGCCGTCGAGCTTCTTTTCCCAAAAGTCGAGGAAGCGCCGCAATTCAGGGAAATGGGGGGCGAGATCGTATTCCTGCCAGAGATATTGCTGCAAAAGCTTGGGATGGTCGGGCAGGTGGTACAGAATTTCGGCGGTGGTCAGCCGGTAATCATTCAATTGCAGGATCAGATTTGCCATATTCTTGAGCCTCTCTTTCCGAATCTGGCCTCGGTTATTCCATTACTTACAATCCTCTAACTCTATTTAATCATAAATTACCCCACTCGTGTTAAAAAATTGCAATATCAACGGGTTAGCACTCTTTGTGCCCGACTGCCAAATGGGGCAAAAGTATTTGGAAAGATTGGGTTTTTGGAAATTGATTCAGTTGAAAAATTCCCCACATAGGGCTACATAGTTGGCACTTGTCCGGGAGGAGTGCCAATCCATCAGGTGCCCTCTTAAAAACCGGATCGTTGAAACTTTGCTTTATGAGAAGGAATCATAATGAGCACGAAATTCACCCCCCTCCATGACCGCGTCCTGCTGCGTCGCCTCGAGAGCGATGCAAAAACCTCGGGCGGCATCATCATCCCCGACACCGCCAAAGAAAAACCCGCGCAAGGCGAAATCGTTTCCGTCGGCACCGGCGTGCGCGACGAAAGCGGCAAGCTGCAGCCCCTCGCTGTGAAAGCCGGCGAAATCGTCCTGTTCAGCAAATGGTCGGGCACCGAAGTCAACATCGACGGTGAAGAGCTCCTGGTTGTGAAAGAAAGCGACATCATGGGCATCATCGAAACCAAAAAAAAAGCTAAAGCAGCTTAATTAACCGAATATAGGGAGACACAACATGTCTGCTAAAGAAGTAAAATTTTCGGCCGAAGCGCGCGCGAAAATGCTGAAAGGCGTTGATACGCTGGCGAACGCGGTAAAAGTGACGCTCGGCCCCAAAGGCCGTAACGTCGTCATCTCGAAATCTTTCGGCGCACCGCGCATCACCAAAGACGGTGTGACCGTCGCGAAGGAAATCGAACTCGAAGACAATTTCGAGAACATGGGCGCGCAGATGGTGCGTGAAGTCGCCTCCAAGACCAATGACATGGCTGGCGACGGCACCACCACCGCAACCGTGCTTGCACAGGCCATCTTCCGCGAAGGCGTGAAGTCGGTTGCTGCCGGCATGAACCCGATGGACCTGAAACGCGGCATCGACAAGGCAGTTGCTGCCGTCGTCGCCGACATCCAGGCCCGCGCGAAAAAAATCTCGAAATCGAACGAAATCGCGCAAGTCGGCACGATCTCGGCGAACGGCGAGAAAGAAATAGGCGACATCCTCGCTAAAGCGATGGAAAAAGTCGGCAACGAAGGCGTGATCACGGTTGAAGAAGCAAAATCGCTCGACACCGAACTGGACGTCGTCGAAGGCATGCAGTTCGACCGCGGCTACCTCAGCCCCTACTTCATCACGAACGCAGATAAAATGGTCTGCGAACTTGATGCGCCCTACATCCTGTTCTTCGAGAAAAAACTCTCGAACCTGCAATCGATGCTCCCCATCCTCGAAGCTGTCGTCCAGTCGGGCAAGCCCCTGCTGATCGTGGCGGAAGATGTGGAAGGCGAAGCGCTCGCGACCCTCGTCGTGAACAAGCTGCGTGGCGGCCTGAAAGTGGCTGCTGTGAAGGCCCCCGGCTTCGGCGACCGCCGCAAGGCGATGATGGAAGACATGGCGATCCTCACCACCGGTGAAGTGATCTCCGAAGATCTCGGCATCAAGCTGGAGTCTGTCACCCTGAACCAGCTGGGCCGCGCAAAACGCGTCCGCATCACCAAGGACGACACGACCATCATCGGCGGCGCAGGCTCGAAAAAAGAAATCGACGCCCGCATCGCGCAGCTGAAGGCGCAGATCGCTGAAACCACGTCGGACTACGACAAGGAAAAACTGCAGGAACGCCTGGCGAAAATGGCCGGCGGCGTTGCGGTCATCCGCGTCGGCGGCGCGACCGAAGTTGAAGTGAAGGAACGCAAGGACCGCGTTGACGATGCAGTGCATGCAACCCGCGCTGCTGTCGAAGAAGGCATTGTCGCCGGCGGCGGCACGGCCCTCCTCTACGCAGGCCGCGCACTGAAAAAACTGAAGGCACTGAACCGCGACGAAGAAGTCGGCATCGAAATCATCGCACGCGCAATCGAAGCCCCGATCCGCCAGATCGCCTTCAACGCGGGCGTCGAAGGCTCGATCGTCGTCGGCAAGCTGCTGGAACAGAAAGACACCAACCTCGGCTATGATGCACAGAACGGCGAATACACCGACATGGTGAAAGCCGGCATCATCGACCCGGTAAAGGTCGTTCGCCACGCGCTGCAGGACGCGGCTTCCATCGCCGGCCTGATGATCACCACCGAAGCAACCATCGCCGAAATCCCCAAAAAGGACGAAGGTCATGGCGGCGGCGGCCATGGCGGTCACGGCGGCATGGACGGCATGATGTAATCCATCAGCCAGTCTGAAATAAAAAGAGGGCCGGATGAAAATCCGGCCCTTCTTTTATGCGCGATCCGCCACAAGTACGCGAAGCGCCATACCGGCGAAAGCCGGTATCCAGTCTATACGACTGCTATCTCGTTATTTTGCGGTAGGAGTTTTATAAACTGGATACCGGCTTTCGCCGGTATGGTTTATCTCGCCTGCAGCGGGCGTTGCACGCGACTGATGCCGCGCCTGGGCATGGCGTCCTCGATCACCGCGCGGATCTCGGGCTTGTGGCGCGCGAGCATCAGGGCGTTATAGCCGAATTCGTTCAGGTTCTGCGGGCTGGCCTGGTTGTGCAGCAGCAGCGACACCATCGCGATGTCGGAGCGGCGCACGGCCTTGTTCAGCGTGTATTCGACCGCTTCATCGGGCAGGTTCGCATCTGCCCCGCGTTTCAGCAGCTCGACCGCCAGCGCATGATGGCCTTTCTCGACCACCACATGCAGCAATGATTGCTGGACCGCGCTTTCGCGCACCGCGCCTTCGGTGTCGACCTGCACGCCCATATCCAGCAGCTGCGCCATGCGCCACAGGTTGCCCTGCTCCGCCATCTGGAACGCGGTGTCGGCCTGCATGGCATAGGGCTGCGCCTTCATCAGGTCGCGCCACAGCAGGTCATCATGATCGGGGCGTAAATCGGCCATCGTTAATCCCTTAAATATGACGTTATGGATACTGCGCAATAACGGGCAAGTCAAAGGAAAGTGCCCTGCTTTTAAAAATTGACAGTAAAATCATTAATTTACGCCGTTCCGGACACTAAATTGCGCCCCTTAAGACGGCCTTAACATAAATGTACAATAATAGAGTCAGTCAAAAACCTCACCTCAGGCGGCAAATGTCGACTTTCATGAAAAATTCGGGCCAGCAGGGCATTTGGGATTTTATCGAGCAGGGCCAGACCGACAAGGTCGTGGACGCGATCATGAAAGACCCGAAGCAGCTGAATTACCGTATCGGCCTGAATGAAGACACGCCGTTACACGTTATCGCCATGAAGGGTGACGTTGCGATGATGAAGGCGATCATCGGCGTCATCGGTGACGGCGCGGTGCTCGACATGCGTAACAAGGCGGGTGACACGCCCCTGATGAAATCCGGCGCCTATGGGCGCGACGATATGGCGGTATTGCTGATGGATAGCGGCGCAGACCCGAACGCGCGCAACATCCTGCAGGAAACCCTGCTGATGAAAACGATCAAGGGCCGCAACCAGGACGATGTGCGCGAAGCCGAAAAAGCCCCCTTCGACAAAATCCTTGAAACCGCCATCGACCGTGGCGCGAATATCGCCGCGAAAAGCGAGACAGGCAATACCGCCGCCGATGTCGCCGACATGTTCGACGATGCCAAGACCATGCGTTTCCTTGAAACCAAACAGGCGGAACAGAAGGCCGGCACCTTCAAGCCCGCCAGCGGCGCGCCCAAGCCCGTCACTTCCAAATTCGGCTGAACGCCCTATAATCGCTGCAGCATTGCAACAGCCGCGGATTTTACACCATGCCTGAATTACCCGAGGTCGAAACCGTCTGCCGCGGCCTTGCAAAATCGATGACGGGCGAAAAGCTGGCAAGCGTCGAGACGCTGCGCCACAACCTGCGCATCCCCTTCCCCGCCGATTTAAAAACGATTGCAGGCGCGACCGTGAAAAACATATCCCGCCGCGCGAAATATATCCTGATCGAGCTCGACAACAAAAAGACGCTCATCATCCATCTGGGCATGTCGGGGCGGCTGGTGATCCAGCAGAAGAAGGAACAGGGCGAACCTGAAAAACACGACCATATGATCCTGAACATGAAGAACGGGACGCGCATCGTGTTCAACGACGCGCGCCGCTTCGGCATGGTGGACCTTGCGAACACCGCCGAACTGGAACAGCACAAATTTTTCTCGCATCTTGGCCCAGAGCCGTTCGACAAAGCCTTCAGCGCAAAATACCTGACCGAAAAACTACAGAACAAAAAAATCGCCATCAAGCTGGCGATCATGGATCAGGAACTGGTCGTGGGTGTCGGTAACATCTATGCGTCGGAGGCACTGTTCCGCGCAGGCATCGACCCGAAACGTCCGGCATGCAAAATAAAGCCCGATGAAATCGACACACTCATCGCCTGCATCCGCGCCGTTTTGAAACAGGCGATCAAGGCGGGCGGCAGCAGCCTGCGCGACTATGTGCAGACGGATGGCGAGCTGGGGTATTTTCAGGACAAATGGGCGGTTTACGGCAAGCACCATCAGGCCTGCAAGGGCTGCACCTGCGATATCGAAAAGACCGGCGGTATCCAGAAGCTCACGCAAGGCGCGCGGTCGACATTTTATTGTCCACGGAAACAAAACTAGGGTAAAAATATCCATGAAAAATTTCATCCTCCCGATTGCCGCATTTCTTTTTCTGAGCTCGCCTGCGCTCGCAGGCCATCCCTATGGCGATGACGAACAGCCGCATTCACAAGTGATGGAGGATATCCCCCTGATGGACGGGATGCAGGAAACAGCGCCGGAGCATGACGCCGCAAACCCCGGCCAGCTGAAAGAGCCCAACCAGACCTCCGCTGTCGTCACCGGCAACGAACAGATGGTGAAGAGCTATTATAACGAACAGCTGCTCCGCAAGGGCTGGAAGCCGCTGAATGCGCAGAACCCGAATGTGTATGTGAACGACAAGGGCGAAACCCTGCGCGTGGATGCCGATATGGCGGATGGCAAGACGACCCTGAAACTCAACCGCACGCCCGCGCAGCCGAAAAAACAAGCCGTGCAACCCGCACCCCCGCGCCAGAAAAAACAATACGGCGAGTCGAGCGAATATAACGAGGAACAGCAATAATGGCCTACGAACATATCCTGACGGAACGCCGCGGCAAGACCGCCCTCATCACCCTCAACCGCCCCAAGGCGCTGAACGCGCTGTGCCAGGCATTGATGGACGAACTGACCGTCGCGGTCGAGGAATTCGAGGCGGACAGCAGCATCGCCGTCATCGTGCTGACGGGCAGCGAGAAAGCATTCGCGGCGGGCGCGGATATCAAGGAGATGGCGCCCAAGAATTTCATGGACGTCTACAAGGAAGATTTCATCACCCGCAACTGGGAGCGCATCACGCGCTGCCGCAAGCCGGTGATTGCGGCGGTGGCCGGTTACTGCCTCGGCGGCGGCTGTGAACTTGCGATGATGTGCGATTTCATCATCGCGGCGGATACCGCGAAATTCAGCCAGCCCGAAATCACCATCGGCACGATCCCGGGCGCCGGCGGCACGCAGCGCCTGACCCGCAGCGTCGGCAAGGCCAAGGCGATGGAGCTGTGCCTGACCGGCCGCATGATGGACGCGGCAGAGGCGGAGCGCGCAGGCCTGGTCGCCCGAATCGTGCCCGCCGACAAGCTTTTGGAGGATGTGCTGGCGACGGCCGAGAAAATCGGCAGCTTCAGCCAGCCCGTCGTCATGATGGCCAAGGAATCTGTAAACCGCGCCTTCGAGACCACCCTGTCCGAAGGCCTGCGCTTCGAGCGCCGCATGTTCCATGCGACTTTTGCGACCGAAGACCAGAAAGAGGGCATGAAGGCCTTTGGCGAGAAGCGCCCCGCAGCCTTTAAAGACAAGTAATTCAACAGGTTGCACTTATCCACAACAATATTGACTTATGCGTCCAACCCCTTTAAAACCGTCAAGTCCAAGGGCGCCGCGCCATTTATGGCGATTCCCGTGCAGCCTTGCCGAACATTGGGCAGAAGATTTAACAGATTGAAACCGTAAGAAAGAGACTGAAACAAAATGGCTATCACGAAATCAGGCAAGAAACGCATCCGTCGCAACGCACGCCGCGCAACGCTGAACAAGTCGCGCGTCTCCGAAATGCGCGGCGGTATCCGCAAGCTTGAAGAAGCCATCAAGGCCGGCGACGCAGACGCAGCCAAGGCAGCCCTGAAAGCGGCACAGCCCTCGATCGCACGCGTCGCAGGCAAAAAAATCATCAGCAAAAAAACGGCGTCGCGCAAAATTTCGCGCCTGTCCGCCCGCGTCAAGAAAATCGCCAAGAAATAAGCTACAATATTTTGTGGCTCCCACTTCGGGAATCACACTAGACAAAAACGCCGCGAATTTTTTTCGCGGCGTTTTTGTTTTTGCAACATGGAATCGCCGCAGCACTGAAAAGAATCAATAAACAGCGGCAGAACCCGGACAGAATCGCGCACACCCCGTTTCATGCGATCAAGAATTTTCTCCGGAAAATTTTCGCGCATGTGAATCGCGCACCTGCGATTCACGCGAAAGATACAAGCGAAAATATCGGACTAAAAACTGCTTTGTTCGGCACGTTTGTTTCTTTTTTAAAATTATCCACACATGGCGCTTGCGACTCAATTTGATGGCCGCTAAGGTTTGGGCACTTCATCATTTGCAAAAACAAACCCGAACGCCCCAGCGCGTTTTAATGGCGGTTTATCAGCAGACTGCAGAAGTTACTTGAAGAAGAGGAACGGCAGAATCACTTAAGCGCTTACTTAAAAGGCGCGGGTTTCTCTGGCGGTTTTCTTCCGCCGCTTCTTCAGCGGCGTCAGGGCGTTACGGACTTAGACTTTCAGGGCATTCTACTACTTAAGGGCAATCCATGTTTGAAAACGGCCAGCAAGCGACAGTTGAAACCGCAGACGGCAATGATTCTGCCTCCAGTTTCGACCTGCGCTTTTCCCAGGTGAAGGCGCTGCTGCAAAAGGAATTCGGCGAGACGGCGTTCCGCAGCTGGATCGCCCCCATTGACGCCGTTTCCTGCATGTCCGGCACGCTGAGCCTGTCCGTGCCCACCCGCTTCATCCGCGACTGGGTGAAATCGCATTACGCCGACCGCATCCGCAGCCTGTGGACACAGCATTTCGGCGCGATCGCCCGCGTTGAAATCGGCATTTCCGGCAAGAAAGCCGCAACCCCCGTGGCCGCGGCGCCCGCCGGCGTCGCCTATGAAACGCCCGCCATCGCCAACGAAAACGCGGCGAAGGATTCCGCCGCCGATTTTTCTGTCGCGCTCGACCCCCGTTACACGTTTGAAAATTTCGTGACGGGCAGCCCGAACGAATTCGCCTATGCCGCCGCGCGCAAGATCGCCGACAATGAAAAGGTGTCGTTCAATCCCCTGTTCCTGCAGGGCGGCGTCGGCCTTGGCAAGACGCACCTGATGCACGCGATCGCCCATTCGGCGCGCGCGAACGGTCGTAAAGTTGCTTATATGTCGGCCGAAAAATTCATGTATGATTTCGTCCGCGCGCTCCGCTTTCAGGACACAATGGCGTTCAAGGCGAAATTCCGTTCCGTCGATGTGCTGATGGTCGATGACATCCAGTTCATCTGCGGCAAGGACGCGACGCAGGAAGAATTCTTCCACACCTTCAACGCGCTGATCGACCAGGGCAAGCAGATCGTGATCTCTGCCGACCAGAGCCCAGCCGATATGGACGGGCTCGAAGAACGCCTGCGCTCGCGCCTCTCCATGGGCCTTGTCGCCGCGATCCACCCGACGACCTATGAACTGCGCCTGGGTATCCTGCAATCGAAATGCGCGCAGATGAAGCGCGACCTGCCGCAGGATGTGCTGGAATTCCTCGCGCAGAAAATCGCATCGAACGTCCGCGAGCTGGAAGGCGCGCTCAACCGCCTGATCGCCCATGCGGAACTCGTGAACCGCCCCGTGACGGTCGACACCGCGCAGGACCTGCTGGCCGACCTTTTGCGCGCGAATGACCGCCGCACGACCATCGAGGACATCCAGCGCAAGGTGTCGGAACATTACGGCATCCGCCTGGCCGACATGCACAGCCCCCGCCGCGCGCGCCCGGTCGCAAGACCCCGCCAGCTGGCCATGTACCTGTGCAAGCAGCTGACGACCCATTCCCTGCCGGAAATCGGCCGGAAATTCGGCGGCCGCGACCACACGACCATCATTCATGGCGTGCGCAAGATCGAGGAACTGCTGGCGATCGACCCGGTCCTGCGCAGCGACCTCGAATCGCTTAAAAAGGCGATTGCGGCGTAACCTTTTGCCCCTATCCCGCGAATTGGCTTTAGGACCCCTTTTGGCTTATATTAGGGGCTTGAAGGAGCCACCTCATGCCATTCGCCCGTATTCTGTCATTCCTGCTGTTCCTGTCGCTGTTTTCAGCCCATGCCATGGCGGAACCGCCCAAATTCGTCGAAGCGCGGCTGTACAGCCCCGTGACGGCAACCGGCAAGGCGGATGTAGTCAACCTCGCCCTTGAATTAAAGCTGAAGCCGAAATGGGACACCTATTGGCGCACACCGGGCGACGCCGGCCTGCCCCCCGACCTTGATTTCAAGGGATCGGGGAATTTCAAATCCTTCACCCTGCAATACCCCCTGCCCCACCGCCTGACCATTTCCGGCCTTGATAACAACGTCTATACCGAAGAAGTCACGTTCCCCGTGACCGTCGCTGTTGCGACGCCCGGCGCGCCGCTGGACCTGAAACTGAAACTGTCGCTGCTGGTCTGCAACGAGATCTGCGTGCCGGAAAAACATGAGCTCACCTTCTCGCTGCCCGCCGGCGAGGCGATGCCCTCCGCCGAGGCAGCCCTCTATGATGCCGCGATCGCAAAATTGCCGCGCACCAATATCGAGGGTTACAGCTTTGGCCGCAGCTGGCTTGAAAACGACACCGCCACAAATAAACAGGTGCTGGTGATCGAAGGCCAGCTGCCCGCGAAACCCTCCGCCGATGCCGATATTTTTGTCGAGCATGATTCCGGCACCGCCTTTGGCCGCCCCGCCATCACCTATGACGACGCGACCGGCAAAGTTGCCTTCCGCATCGAGCCGCATACGAATGACGCGCCGGAAAAACTGGCAAAAGACCTCGGCACCGGCGACATGACGCTCACTTTCGCCGACAAGGGCATCGGTTTCGAAGGCAAGACGCAACTGAACGCCGTGCCCGATACCGCGCCCAAACCCATGAGCGCGCCTGCGAAGATGAAGGAAAAATTCACCAGCCTCGATATCGGTATTTTGCTGGGCGCATTGCTGGGCGGCCTCATCCTCAACCTGATGCCTTGCGTGCTGCCCGTTTTGTCGCTGAAGGTATTGTCGGTCGTGAGCCACGGCGGCAAGGACAGCCGCGGCAAGATTTTCAAGAATTTCATGGCATCCGCAATCGGCGTGCTGGTGTCGTTCTGGATCATGGCGGGCGCGCTGGTGGCGGCGAAAGCCGCCGGCAGCACGATCGGCTGGGGCATCCAGTTCCAGCATCCCGGATTTTTGATTTTCCTGATCGCTGTGCTGCTGCTATTCGCGGTCAACATGTGGGGGCTGTTCGAAATCCCGCTGCCGCGTTTTATTGCGAAGCATATTGCCGCGAAACATGAAAGCGAACCGACGCTGGCGGGGCATTTCCTGACCGGCGCGTTTGCGGCCTTGCTGGCGACGCCCTGCACCGCGCCGTTCCTGGGCACCGCCGTCGGCTTTGCGCTGTCGCGCGGGGCTTACGAGATTTTCATGATCTTCACCTTCCTGGGCCTCGGCCTTGCGCTGCCCTATATCGCGCTTGCGGTATCGCCCCGCGTGTTCAAATACATGCCCAAGCCCGGCAAATGGATGCTCACCCTTCGCAAGTTCCTTGCGGTCGTATTGCTGGCAACGGCGGTGTGGCTGGGGTCGGTGCTGTTCCGCGTGTCGGCCGAACCCGCGCTTGATGCCGGCTGGCAGACATTCGACATGGCGCTGATCGCCCCTGCGGTGAAGGAAGGCAAGACCGTGATGGTCGACGTCACCGCCGACTGGTGCCTGACCTGCAAGGCGAACAAGAAATTCGTCCTTGACCAGGACGATGTGAAAGTGGCGCTGAACACCCCCAACATCCTGCTGCTGCAGGCCGATTACACCCAGCAGGACGATGTGACGGCGCAATACCTCGGCACCTTCGGACGCTATGGCATTCCGTTCAACGTCGTCTATGGCCCGGGCGCCCCCGACGGCATCGTGCTGCCCGAACTGCTGACCAAAAAGGCGGTCATGGATGCGTTGTCGGTCGCGGCGGGGGAATAGGGTTTTTCCATACTGGGTATTTGCGCCCGCGTGATTCCGCCAAAGTTGACAGCGGCGTATAAACGCTTACGCTATTGCCTATGGTACATGAATCCCTGCAGCAGAAAAAATCACCCGTCGGCAACAGCCAGTTCTATATGTGGCGTTGCGTGATCGCCCTCGCCCATGCCGATGGCATGGTGCAGCAGGGGGAACGCGACTACCTCTCCCGCGTCTTCGGCAACATGGCGCTGACCGACGAACAGCGCCGCATTTTCCACACCGACATGGCGGAAGCGCAGGACATCGGCGCGCTGCTGGCGCATATCAACGAACCCGAATGGCGCGGGCAGCTGGTCTATTTCGCAGGGCTGCTCGCCAAGGCCGACGGCGGCGTCGACCCGCAGGAAGATCATATCCTCAAAAAACTGCGCGCCGACCAGATGTCGAGCCTCGACATGGACCAGATCCGCAGCGACGTCAAAAAAGCCGTGGCGGACGAAATGTTCCAGCATGACCTGAAAATGAGCAGCCTGCGCCCGCAAGGCGGTTTGGCGGCCATCATCGACAGCCTGCTCTTGCGCCTTGGCATCGATATTTTGGAGAATTGACGATGACGAACCTGCCCCGCCCGCCGAAACAGGAAATGACCGACAGCCAGTACCAGATGTGGCGCGGCGTGATCGCGATCGCCCATGCGGACGGCAAGGTGCAGGACGAGGAACGCGCATACCTGAAAAAAGTGTTCCAGAACCTCGACCGCGTCTACGGCCTGACCATGGCGCAGCGGACGGAGCTGGACGACGACATGCTGAACCCGAAAAGCCTCGCCGATATCCTGCCGAAAATCACCGAGCCGCAATATCGCGGCATGCTGATCCATTTCGGCGAAGTGCTGGTATGGTCGGATAACGAAGTGACGGCCGAGGAAGAGGACGTCATCAAGAAACTCTATGTCGGCCAGATGTCGTCCATCGACGAAAAGAAACTGCGCGCCGACATCACCGCGCAGCTGGCCGCCACCAAGGCCGAACGCGACCACGAGCTGGAAAAAATCCACGCCACCGGCGAGCGCAAAAGCCCCGTCTTCCGCGGCTTCGACCGCCTGCTCCGCAAGATCGGGATTGATATTTTAGAGTAACAACGGCGCGTTCCGCAGAAGCGCAGGCTTATTCTACTTTAGGAAACAAGCGGCAGTTCCATCATCTGTAAATTTTGATTTGGGGCTTGTTTATATATAACGCAGTCCAGGCACATCATGAGCCGATTGAAACCACACTTGAAATCCCCGATTGTCAGGTTTTTCCTGATATTGGTTTCCATTTTATTTTCGGGATACATGTATTTAAAATTCATTCATGTAGCTGAAGGCCCGCCATGCTGCGCGCCCGATATCAATCAACTTCGAGAGGGCGGAACACCACATGCCTTTCGTCAATTCAATACTCTGACCGCCACCGTACAGATATCCGGATCTTTACTTACGCCTGAAGACGAGGTTGGGGAGAAAACAGAAAAAAAAGATAGAGAAGATAGAATTGCAGGAATCTTCATCGAAAAACTGAACAGAAAACTTTTATCAGTTGGCCCTAAGGACCTAACTGTTAAAAAATATGGACAGCAGATAACTTTTCAATCAAGTCCGTTCAATCTCAATATCAACCTTTACATGAACAATGAGAGCTATCTCTCTAAAGATTTACTCGCAAGCTATATTGTCAATATACAACGCTCAAAAATTTTCGGCATGCATTCAGACGCGCTGCTCAAGCGCGCGACTGACCCGTTATACTCACTTACCATTGCCGAACGACGTAAAATCATTGATGACGGAAGACACATAGGTGCATATACCAAGGAATTTTTTACAGGCACGATGGAAATCGGCAGCGCCGAAATGAATGATAAATTGGAGAAGTGCGCAGATTGGGTCGTCAGCAAGCTTGTGTTCGAACTAGACAGCGCAAACAAACTGCAGCAACAATACATGTCGCAAAGTCGTCCGCCGCAAGGTCGGGATTGATATTCTAAAAATAGAAAAACAGTTGTCATGCCAGCGAAGGCTGGCATCTCGCAGGCCGCGCGGCATGCGTTTATAAAGCCGCGCTTGCGCGCGGGAGATGCCAGCACGCCAGCTACGCTGGCAAATTATAGTATCGGCAAAGCCGATATGCTGGCATGACGATGAATTAGTAAAGCCCGCCCAGACCCGTATTCACGCTCTCGCCGTATTCGGTCACGCCGGAAACGGGCTGCACGCTTTCGCCGGTGAACATCATCGGCTCTTCGCCGGGTTCGGTGCCGTCGATGAAGGCCTCGAAGATGCTCTTTTCATCGCCGGGCTGCGACCTTGTGCCGGTGACGGGGTTGATCTGCACCATGCGGATGCCGGGCGGCACGCGGAACGGCACAGGGGGCACATCCTTCAGCGCCTTTTCCATGAATTCCTTCACGATGGGCGCCGCAACATGGCCGCCGGTTTCTTTCGCACCCATGGGTTTCGGTTCGTCAAAGCCGACGTAAGTTCCGACGATCAGGTCGGGCGTGAAGCCGATAAACCAGGCGTCTTTCGCGTCGTTCGTCGTGCCGGTCTTGCCCGCGACGGGGCGGCCGAGCGATTTCAGGCTGGTCGCCGTGCCGCGCTGCACGACGCCTTCGAGCATGGACACAATCTGGTACATGTTGCGGGGGTCGGCGATATCGGGGCGGTTATCCTGCAGCACGGGGGCGTCCTGGTCGTTCCATGGCGTCATCGGGCCGCAGGTTTCGCAGGCGCGTTTGTCATGCACGAAAATGGTCTTGCCGTGGCGGTCCTGCACGCGGTCGATCAGCGTCGGCGTGATTTTCTTGCCGCCGTTGACGAAGGAGCTGTAGGCCGACACCATGCGCAGCAGCGTGGTTTCGCCAGCGCCAATCGACATCGACAGCATCGGGGGCAGGTTGTCGATCACGCCGAATTTGTTGCAGATATCGACGATTTTATCCATGCCGACATAATTGGCGAGGCGCACCGTCATCAGGTTGCGCGATTTTTCGAGGCCGACGCGCATCGTGGTCGGGCCGCCGAAATCATTCGTGTAGTTTTTGGGCGCCCAGCGTTTTGTGCCGGGGCCCTGGTCAAGCACGAAGGGCGCATCGAGGATCAGCGTTGCGGGGGTGAAACCCGCTTCCAGGCCTGCCAGATACACGAAAGGCTTGAAGGCCGAACCCGGCTGGCGGATCGCCTGCATCGCGCGGTTGAACCAGCTGAGCTGGAACGAGAAACCGCCCGCGAGCGCGAAGATACGGCCCGTATGCGGGTCCATGACGATGAGCCCGCCCGACACGTTCGGGATCTGGCGCAGCCAGTACACGTCGCGGTCCTTGTCCTTCTCGCCGGAATCTTCGGTGAACCAGACATCGCCGACGGCCAGCAGGTCGCTGACCTTGTCGGGCGCTTTTTCGCCCTTGCGCTTCGCCCATTTCATCTTGTTGAGGGTGATGACGGCTTCGCGGCCGTTGCGCAGGCCGACTTTCGCTTCCTTGTCGCCCGTTTCCAGCACGACAGCCATTTCAAAGCTGCCGGTGCCCGCAGGCTCCGCCACCTTCAGCAAATTATCATGCCAGTCTTTGCCCGTTTCGATATGCGACAGCTTGTCGCTGTGCAGGCCATAGCGCATGTCGTAATTGATCAGGCCGTGACGCAGCGCTTCCTCCGCCATCGACTGGTATTCGGGGATCATCGTCGAATGCGCGATCAACCCGCCCTTCATCAACCCGTCTTCGCCGTACAGCTCCAGCAGCTTGCGGCGCACTTCTTCGGCGAAATAGGGGTAGTTGACGTATTGCGTCGCTTCGCGGTTGATGGTGGTGATGGGCTTCAGCTTGGCGAGATCAAGCTCGGCCTTGGTGATATAGCCGTTGTCCTGCATTTCTCCCAGCACATAATTGCGGCGGGCGATGGCAGCGTCATAGCGTTTTTCGGGGTCGTAATCGCTGGGCGCCTTGGGCAGGCCCGCAAGATACGCCGCTTCCTCCAGCGTCAGTTCATCGAGCGGCTTGTTGAAATATTCAAGGCTGGCCGCCGCGATGCCGTAGCTGCGCGCGCCCAGATAAATTTCGTTCAGGTAGAGTTCAAGGATTTTATTCTTCGGCAGCGCTTCCTCGATCCGGAAGGACAAAATGGCTTCGCGGATCTTGCGGCCAAATTTGGCGACGACATCGCCCTTTTCCGCCTCGACTTCATCCTTCAGCAAAAAGTTTTTCGCGACCTGCTGCGTGATGGTCGATGCGCCCTTCATGCGGCGGCCGGGATGCAGCACGTTGTTGACGGCGGCGCGCGCGATGCCCGTGGGGTCGATGCCCTTATGCGTGAAGAAGTTTTTGTCTTCGGCGGAAATGAATGCGTTGATGACCAGCTTCGGCACGGAATCGACCGGCACGAAGACGCGCTTTTCATACGCGAATTCCGCCAGCAAACGGCCGTCCCCCGCATAGGCGCGCGTCACGATGGGCGGGTCGTATTTGGTGAGCGCGCTGTAATCCGGCAGGTCATGGCCGAAATAGAACAGGATAAAGGCGATGCCCGCAACCGCGCCCAGAATACCCAGCAGGCCGAGCGAGATCAGCAATGTCAGCAGGCGCATGAAGATGCCGCCGCCGGATTTTTTCCGCTTGGCTTTTTTCTCGGCCTTTTTTTCGGCCTCGGGCTTTTTCGCCACAAGCGGTTTCTTCGGCTTTGGCGCGTTCGGGTTGCTGCTGGGGTCGGCGGTGGGGCCTGCCATGGTCAGATTTCCATTTTGATGGGGCCGGTGGCCGAGCCCTTGATGAACTGGTCGACATATTCGTTGCCGGAATGGTCGATGTCTTTTGCGTCGCCCTGCCAGATGATCTGGCCTTTATAGATCATGGCGATGTTGTCGGCGATCTTGCGGGCGGAGGCCATGTCATGCGTGATGGACAGCGTCGTTGCGCCCAGACCTTTCGACGTTTCCACGATCAGGTCGTTGATGACATCGGCCATGATGGGGTCGAGGCCGGTCGTGGGTTCGTCGAAGAATATGATTTCAGGGTTCGCGGCGATGGCGCGCGCCAGGCCGACGCGTTTTTGCATCCCGCCGGACAGTTCCGCCGGCAGCAGGTCGGCGACGCGCGGCGCGAGGCCGACGGCGCGCAGTTTTTCGATGGCGACCGTGCGCGCCTCTTCCTTGCTGACGCCCTTGCCCTGCATCAGCCCGAAGCCGACGTTTTCCCAGATGGGGAGTGAATCGAACAGCGCGCCGCCCTGGAACAGCATGCCGAATTTTTTCATCAGGTCGTCGCGCGCCTTGCCGGTCGCGCCCGATGTTTCAACACCATCAACCTTGATCGAGCCCTTGTCGGGGTGCAGCAGGCCCAGCACGCATTTGATCATGACCGATTTGCCGGTACCGGAGCCGCCGATGACGACCAGCGACTTGCCCTTTTCGATCGAGATGTTCACGCCGCGCAGCACATGGTTGCGGCCGAAGGATTTGGTGACGTCTTTGAGTTCAAGTTTCGCCACTTTAGATTTTTGTTCTGCGCTCATGATTATTTCGCCGCAAAAAACAGTTGGGTGAGGAAATAGTTGGTGATGAGGATGAGGATGGAGGAGGACACCACCGCCGTCGTCACCGCCGCGCCCACGCCCTGCGCGCCGCGCTGAGAGTTATAGCCGTTGTAGCAGCCCATCAGCGTCACGATGAAACCGAATGCCGACGCCTTCCACAATCCGGACACCACATCGTCATAGGTCAGGTATTCCCATGTCTTGTGCAGGTAATTTTCCGGCACGAAGCCCAGCTTGAACACGCCGACCAGATACCCGCCGAACACGCCGATGACATCGGCGATCAGGACGAGGATCGGCAGCATCACCGTGCCCGCGATCAGGCGGGGTGCCACGAGGTATTTGAAGGGGTTGGTGGAAAGCGTCGTGAGCGCATCGATCTGTTCCGTCACGCGCATGGTGCCAAGCTCCGCCGCAATCGACGCGCCGATCCGGCCTGCGACCATCAACCCCGCCAGCACGGGCGCAAGTTCGCGCGTGACGGACAGCACGACAACCGTCGCAACCGCGCCTTCGGCGGAGAAGCGGGAGAAACCTGTATAGCTTTGCAGCGCCAGCACCATGCCGGTGAACAGCGCGGTCATGCCGACGACGGGCAGCGAGTAATAACCGATATCGATGATCTGGCGCAGCAGCAGGCGCGGATAGAACGGCGGCGTGAAACAGTGATAAATCGCCTGCCCCGTAAAGCGGAACAAACGCCCGGCGGAAGCAAGGAAGTCGAGCACCGTTGCGCCAAGCCCCTGCAAGGTGTCGAGGGGCGACCAGCCGCGTTTTGTTTCTGCCGTTTTTTCTTCTGCGATGCTCATATCATCCACCCGTGTAATGCCGCCGGTAACGCCGACCCAGCGATGTCAGGATTTCGTAGCCGATGGTGCCTGCCTGCGCCGCGACCTCGTCGACCAGCTGGTGCTGCCCGATGATTTCCGCCCATGCGCCCTGTTCGGGCTGCACTTTCAGCGCAGTCGTATCGACGATGATGCTGTCCATCGACACGCGGCCGATGACGGGGCATTTTTCGCCGTTGATGACGACCATGCCGCGCCCTGTCAGGCTGCGGAGGTAACCATCAGCATATCCTACTGAAATTGTGGCGCAATGTGCAGGGGCAGACGCCATATAACTGGCACCGTAGCCAACGGGCGATGATATGTCAATCAAACGCGTCTGGACGATACGCGCCTTCAGCGTGACCGTGCCCTCCATCGGGTTGATGCCGTTCGAGGGATTAATTCCATAAAGCCCGCAGCCGGGGCGCACGAGGTCGAAGTGGTAATCATCGCCCAGCAAAATCCCCGCCGAATTGGCGAAACTGAGCCGCACCGGCATCTGAAGCGCGGCGGTCAGAGATTTGAACGTTGCCAGCTGCTGCGCGTTCATCGGGTGGCCGGACTCGTCCCCGCAGGACAGGTGGCTCATGACATAGCGCAGGTCGATGGGTTTCAGCATGTCGCGGGTCAGCGTGCCGGCGTCTGCCGCCGAGAGGCCGAGGCGGTTCATGCCGGTGTCGATATGCAGGATCGCGGGCTGGCGTTTATTGGATGCCGCCGAAAATTCCGACCAATAGGCGAGATCCTGCAGCGAGTTCAGAACAGGCACGAAACCCTGTGCGGCGAATTCCGCCGCAGGCGCCCCATACGGCCCGTTGAGGACATAGATCACCGCGTCCTTCGGCAGCACGTTCCGGATGGCGACGGCCTCGTCGAAATGGGCGACGAAGAAATGGCGGCATTCCTGGTCGAAGATCGCGCGGGCGACCTGCGGCGCGCCCAAACCATATGCATCCGCCTTCACGACCGCCGCGCAGTCGGCGCCGTTCTTCAGCATCTTGCGGAAGGCGAGGTAATTGCGTGCTACTTTGTCGAGGTGGATTTCCAGCACCGACGGAGCACCGCTGTAATCATTCTGTTTCTTCGACACGGTAGTTTTCAAGGTTGGAGAAGCGCGTGAATTCGCCGTCGAATTTCAGCTTCAGCGTGCCGATCGGGCCGTGACGCTGCTTGGCGATGATGCATTCGGCGACGTTATGCGCGTCTTCGAGCCGCGCCTGCCATGCCGCGTAATCCTCGCGGAATTTTTCTTCGGACTGGTTCGCGCCGCGCTTGGGTTCTTCGCGGCTGAGGTAATATTCATCGCGGTAGACGAACATGACGACGTCGGCGTCCTGCTCGATCGACCCCGATTCACGCAAATCCGACAGCTGCGGGCGTTTGTTTTCGCGGTTTTCAACGGCGCGGGAGAGCTGCGACAGCGCCAGTACGGGCACTTCCAGTTCTTTCGCCAATGCCTTCAATCCGCGCGTAATCTCGGAAATTTCCAGGACGCGGTTTTCCTGGCCGCCCTTGCCGGAGCCGGAGACCAGCTGCAAGTAATCGATCACGATCATGCCGAGTTTGTGCTGGCGTTGCAGGCGGCGGGAGCGTGTGCGGATCGCGCCGATGGTCAGCGCGGGGGTGTCGTCGATGAACAGCGGCGATGCCGCCAGTTCCTGGCTTGCGTTCACGAAGCTGTGGAAATCGGTGTCCTTCACTTCGCCGCGGCGGATCTTGTCGGACGCGACCGACGAAATATCGGCAAGAATACGTGTCGCCAGCTGTTCTGCCGACATCTCGAGCGAGAAGAAGACGACGACAGCGCCCTCTTTCCCGCCGGTTTGCAGATGTGCGCGGGCGGCGTTGAAGGCGATGTTGGTCGCAAGCGCGGTCTTGCCCATGGAGGGACGTCCCGCGAGGATGACGAGGTCGGAGCGTTGCAACCCGCCCATTTTTTTATCGATATCAATCAGCCCGGTCGTGATGCCGGTGATGAGGCCCTCACGCTGATAGGCCAGCTGCGCCTGCTGGATCGCCTTGGTCAGCGCGGTCGAGAAGGTGACGGCGCCGCCCTTGAAATCGCCGGCGGTCGCAAGCTCGAACAGGCGCTTTTCCGTCTGCTCGATCTGCAGCGACGCGGTCTGTTCGACCGAATGCTCATACGCCTCGTTCACCACGTCTTCGCCGAGCGTCACCAGCGCGCGTCGCAGGTGGAGTTCGTAAATGGTGCGGCCGTAATCCTCGACGTTGACGACGGAGATGATGTGCGAGGCGAGATCGGCGAGGTACTGCCCGCCGCCCACTTGACTCAAATCCTGGTCTTTCTCGAAGTAGTTTTTCAGGGTGATCGGGCTCGCATCCTGCCCGCGTTCGATGAAGGTCGAGATCGCCTGAAAGATGCGGCCATGGACGGAATTGTAGAAATGCTCGGGGCGCAGGAATTCGGATACTTTTTCCAACGACTTGTTATTGACCAGCAGCGCGCCGAGCAGCGCCTGTTCGACTTCCTCGTTATGCGGCATGACGCGGTATTCCGCGTCTGTGGCGCGGGATTTGGTGATGTCGGAGAGTTTTACGGCGTCGGCTGTCATGTCGTAAAAAATAGCAGAACGGGAGCGGCGGTAACATGATTCTTTGCCGCTTTTTTCGGCTAAAAACTGTTATAGAATTACTGAAATGAAATAAGGTTGCGAGGGTTGAAAATGGCCGAAACGCTGAAGATTCCGCAAGGCTCTGACAAGGCTGAAATTTACCGCGAGATCCTGCCGCAGCTGGAGGCGGTCATGGGCGCAACCACAGACATAATCGCCAATATGGCGAATGTAGCGGCAGTTTTGAAAACAGCGTTTGGTTTTCACTGGGTCGGTTTTTACCGCGTGGTGAAACCTGAATTATTAACGCTCGGACCGTTTCAGGGGCCGCTCGCCTGCGTCGATATCCCGTTTTCAAAAGGCGTCTGCGGCAAGGCGGCGCGCGACCGCGCGACCGTCATCGTGCCGGATGTGGAGGCTTTCCCCGGCCATATCGCCTGCAGCAGCCTGTCCAAATCCGAAATCGTCGTGCCGGGGGTCGTGGACGGGCAGACGGCGTTCGTGCTGGATGTGGACAGCGACCGGTTGAACGATTTCGATGCGGTAGATCAGGAATCGCTGGAGAAGATTGTGGCGGCGTTGATAAAGTCCAGCAGGTAAACGGGTGCGCGCCTAGTGGCGGGACAGCATCAACAGTTTCCGCTTGAGCGATTTCACGGCCTTGAAGCGCGTGTTTTTCTGCGCGGCTTCATATTGCGCCTTGGCAGCAGGGCTCATCCAGTCGTTTTCCGGCTTTTTTTGCGTTGGCACAGGTGAGTTTTCGCCTTGCTTGGCCGGCCTGAAATAGCCTTGCGCCTTGTGGCCCGCCGCAAGACCGAAGGCCGCGCCCAGGCAATAAACGCCGATGCCCGCCGCAATTCCAAGCCCGCCGGTAACAGCCGTGCCGACGAAGACCGCTGTTGCGACGTTGACAAGGGTGACGCTGCGTTCGGCGATGCGGGCGCCACGGCAGAAATAATCGGTGAATTCGTTTCCGGCACCCGTGGGGTATGCCGCCGAATTTATGAGCATTTTATTGAACGGATACATGATCAGGCGCGGAATCGTGATCGGCGCGACATTTTTGATGTCCTGTGCGCACCAGTTGAAAATATCTTTGAACGACTGACGGATTTTTTCACGATTCATCGAAATCACTCCATTCTAAAACAAAATGACAATCCGCATGACGCCGGTCGCGTCAGCAGCTTGTGTTTGTTTTGAGAGCGCAAATGGAGATACAGGCGAGAAACTATGGATCGTAAAAACCGCTCTGTCCTATTTTTTTAGCTGCGCTCAACTACGGTATTTCATAAAGCAGTCTAGACGATATGTCAAACATGAATCGGCGGCATCACTGAAGGCACAAGAAAACCCGCCGGTCTTACGACGCGGCGGGTTTCTTTGAAAGATATGTCGCGAATTACGCGGCAGCTTCTTCCGCAGGCTGTTCGCCAGCTTCGGCTTCGGCGGCTGCAGCAGCTGCAGCAGCTTTTTCCTGGGCTTCGATTGCCTTGATCGCGCGGGCAGACAGGCTGTCTTCGCGGTCGTTGTCAGCTTTCTGGATGAGCGCTTCGCCGCGCTCTTCCTGGATTTTCGCTTCTTCTTTGGAACGGGCGATGTTGATGATCACTTCGACCGTCACTTCAGGATGCAGCGAGACCTTCACGGGGTACAGGCCGAGCAGCTTGTACGCGCGTTCCATGCGGACTTGCGCACGGTCGATCTTGAAGCCTTGTTCCGCAACCGCTTCCGCGATGTCGCGGCCGGTGACCGAACCGTAGAGCTGGCCGGCTTCGGAAGCCTGGCGGATGATCGCGGCGTGGATGCCGTTGACCTTCTTGCCCAGCTTTTCCGCTTCGTCGCGGCGTTTCAGGTTGTCGGCTTCCAGCGTTTTCTTCTGGCCTTCGAACAGGGCGACGTTCGCCTTGGTCGCGCGGAGCGCTTTGCTCTGCGGCAGCAGGAAGTTGCGGGCATAACCGGGTTTCACGTTGACGACTTCGCCCATCTGGCCAAGGCTCTCGACGCGTTCCAACAGGATAACTTGCATGTTCAATTACTCCTTAGTTCGCGACGTAAGGCAGCAGTGCAAGGAAGCGGGCGCGCTTGATCTCGCGGGCCAGCTTGCGTTGCGCTTTCTGCGACACAGCGGTGATACGGGACGGGACGATCTTGCCGCGCTCGGAAATGTAGCGGCCGAGCATCTTGGGATCCTTGTAGTCGATCGCGGGCGCGTTCTTGCCCGTGAAGGGGCAGGATTTGCGACGGCGGAAGAACGGACGGCGTGCGCCACCGGCGCCGCCTTTGCGGTCGCCTTCGGGTTTACGGTCGCCGAAAGTTTTCTTTTCGAAAGCCATTATTCTGCTCCTTCTTTGGAGGTTTCATTCGAAGCTGCGGGTGCGCCATCGCGGTTGTCGCGACGATAGCCTTTGTCGCCGCCGAAGCCGCCGCGGGAACCGCGATCGCCGCCACGGAAGCCGCCGCCTTCACGACCTTCACGGTCGCCGCCACGGAAGCCGCCTTCTTCGCTGTCATCCGAAGACTTCAGGACAGCCGAAGGGCCTTCCGGGAGTTTTTCGATCGAAACGGTCATGTAGCGCAGGACGTCTTCGTTCAGGCGCATGTTGCGTTCCATCTCGACCACGCAGGAAGACGGGCCGTCGATGTGCAGCAGCGTGTAGTGGCCTTTGCGGTTTTTCTTGATTTTGTAAGCGAGGTTGCGGAGACCCCAGCTTTCGGTTTTCTTGACGTCGCCGCCATTGTCGGTTGCGATCTTGCCGAAGTTCTTGGCGAGGTCTTCCGCAGCTTTTGCGGAAATGTCCTGCCGCGCGATAAACACGGTTTCGTATAAAGCCATTGATGTTTCCCTTGGGTTTAGCCGGCTTGCCGCTGTTTGCCTGAACCTTCAGGCGCCAGCCGCGCAAACCATAGCTGCCAAGGATTATTCCCTGACAGCGGGTTTCGTACCGCGTGGTTATAGATGGATTCCCGTAAGAAACACAAGAAATATCCCGCAAATCCTAGGGAAATCTTGGCTTTTTGTAACGAAAGGCTTGTTTCGGTTGCCATAATATAATAATATTCCCTATCGCACCAAGGCAATAGGGGGGATTCTGCATGATGAAAGACGATATGGATTTCCGCTTCCGTGGCGCAGGCAGCTATGCCGATGTGTTCAACAACGCCTTCTGGCTGGACGAAAATCAGGAATACCACCGCGACGGTGCCCCCGCCGTCAAATATGCCGATGGCGGCGAGATGTGGATGCAGCACGGCAAGCCCCACCGCGACGGCGACGAACCCGCGATCACCGATTCACAAGGCAGCAAGGGCTGGTACAAGGACGGCCAGTTCCACCGGCTGGGCAAGCCCGCCGTGATGAACGCCGACGGTTCGACCGAATGGTGGATCAATGGCAAGCAGCTGAACGCCACCCAGATCGAAGACCACCTGCGCAGCCTGCATACCGAAGAAGACACCCAGCGCGGTTTTGACGTCGCCGATGCCCTGCGCCACGCGCCGCATCCGAAAGTGGCCGCGCCACGGACGGCTTCTTTTTCGAGATAATCCAGTATCTTATTTTTATTCCCATATAAAAAATTGACATATTATCGCTGCGTGCTAAGACTCGCCCCGCTGGCACGCGCCGGCAATTTATAAAACAACAACAATTTAAATCCCGAGGAATGTGCAACATGACCACCGAAACCACCCCCGCCGCGACCGCGCCGGACGAAAGCAAAAAACCCGCGCTGTTCGAAATTTTCCGCGCCGCTGTCTGGGGCGAACTGATCCCCGGCGGTCGTCAGGAAGTGCAAGTCGCGATTGACGAAGGCAAGAAACAGGGCGTGACCGATCAGGACATCGAATGGCTGTCGGACCTCGACGGCAAAACCTTCCGCGCTTATTTCGGCGAAAAAGCCATCAACCGCGACCTTGAAAACGCGATGAGAGCGACCGATGCGCTGACGGAAGCTTTCCATTACACGCCTGCGTTCAAATCCGCCGGCTTCTACGGCCCGAAAGCGTAACCGCTTTTTAGCTTTCAAAAAAAGCCCTCCGGCAACGGGGGGGTATAGTGAGAGGGCGGGGACTTCCGTTTTCTGACCACACTCAATGAAATAGAAACAGCCCCAACCGTTGATTTGGTAGGGGCTGTTTTCTTATGTATGCGCTTCAGCTTTGACTGATAATTTCCATTGTGGGAAATCTCGTCATTCAATAGGCCTCCATGACCAATATGGGCTGTTAATAATATCCGCTGGACAGCCTACTTTAATGTATTCCCAATATATTAAGTTACCAAATGAGAAGAGTAGCGGAATTAAAATACCGCTAAACAAGAGGCCTAATAGTATGAGACTGTGCCACCGGGATTGGACTTGAATGAGCGACCACAAAAACAACGCTAATGATGGGAGAAACACCAGAGCTGCGAATGATAGCAAGCTGATTCCCTCGAGTATTGATCCATCTGTTCTATAACAAATGTAAGTTCCATGAGCAGGCGCATGTTGAAGTTCCAAAACTGCCACTGATGCAAACGCGTAAACCAACGCGCAATTCACACCGGATACCATTCGTGTTTTTGGCTTTTTCCAGTTAATTTTCATGTTGTAATAAGTTCCATTGTGTAAATTGGTCGTCTTCAGCTTCTTCCGATTTTTTCGATACGCCATTGGGTGCGACCAATCGCGCTGCGCAGATCCCGCGCGGGCTTACGACCCTGAAGCACTTGTACCTCTAACCGCTTAAGCACTTTATCAGGCGCGAATGCTCCAAAAAGGTGTTCTAGCACAAAACGGTTGTCCTCATGAGACTCGCGTATAAAAACATCGACTGCCCAATCCAAGTCTGATGGTTGCAGGTGAGGAACAAGCAATCTCGTGATGGCCCCAGCTGCGGAATAGCGGCACGGTTTCGCCGTCACCGCGATTAGCAGATCTTTGAGCGTCTGCACAGATTGAGGATCACACCACTGAGATAATGCCGTTGCTGCCGCAACCTTAACACCATCCCATTTCGATGAAGTGGCATCTTCAATCTTTTTACGCTTCGCCGGAGTTGCCGAACGTGACCCTATTTGTCGAAGCTCCTCACAGAGGGTACGCAAATCGGACTGCATGGTTTGCTCTTTTTAAATGTGTGATTACGTTTTGTAAAAATTAATTATATCATTTGGTTTCTGATTTTTCAGATGACTTTAATGATTTCAGGCGTTCAAGCAGGTTGGTGTGCTTGGTAACGGGGGGCTTTTTTTATTTGCGCTTCAGGGGGATGCGATTTTATGATAAATATAGTTGCGTTTTTAGCAATTTTGTGCCATACTGGAAAAGATAAACGGTTATTGAACATTGTGAAATTGAATATTGTGAAAAAGGCACTCAAAACCCCGAGGGCTTGAACCCGCCGGTAAACCCGTCTATTTAGGGGGACAATTCAAAGGACAGGAGCCAAAGCGCATGAAAGCATTCGTATTTCCGGGACAGGGCAGCCAGACGGTCGGCATGGGCAAGGACCTGGCGGAGGCGTTTCAACCCGCCCGCGAAGTATTTCAGGAGGTCGATGACGCGCTGGGCCAGAAACTCTCCAAGCTGATTTTCGAAGGCCCCGATACCGAGCTGAACCTGACGGAGAACACACAGCCCGCGCTGATGGCGGTTTCCATGGCGGTTGTGCGCGTGCTGCAACAGGCGAAGCCCGACCTGATCACCCCTGCCCGCTGCAAATTCGTGGCGGGACATTCCCTGGGCGAATATTCCGCCCTCACCGCTGCGGGAACTTTCAGCATTGCCGATGCCGCGCGCCTGCTGAAAATCCGTGGTCAGGCGATGCAGAAAGCCGTTCCCGTCGGCGTCGGCGCCATGGCGGCCATTCTTGGTCTGGAACTGCCCGATGTGGCGGCGATTGTGAAAGAGGCGTCGGGCGCCGAAATCGTTTCAGCCGCGAACGACAATTCGTTCGGCCAAGTTGTGGTCAGCGGCCACAAGGCTGCCGTTGAAAAAGCCGTCGCGCTGGCAACCGCCAAGGGCGCGAAGCGCGCTATCATCCTGCCCGTTTCCGCGCCGTTCCATTGCGCGCTGATGCAGCCTGCGGCGGATACCATGAAATCCGCGCTCGCCGAAGTGCATATGAACGCGCCGTCCGTGCCGCTGGTCGCCAATGTGATTGCGGAGCAAGTGACCGACCCCGCGCGTATCCGTCAATTATTGGTGGAACAAGTGACCGGCATGGTGCGCTGGCGCGAGAGCGTGATGTACATGAAGGCGCAAGGCGTGACCGAGCTGATCGAGCTGGGCGCGGGCAAGGTGCTGAACGGGCTGACCAAGCGCATCGATGCCGACCTGACCGGCCGCGCCGTGAACGCGCCCAAGGATATCGAAGAATTCGCGGCCACCCTGTAACATGTGGATCGCCTTTGCCGTTTCCGCATCGGTGCTGTGGGGGTTGAGCTATACCATCACCGAACACCTGATGAAAAAAATATCGATCCCCGGCGTGATGCTGGCGGGCGCGGTCGGCAGCCTGCTGATCGCATCGACGACCGCCCTGATCGCAGGCACGTTTCAGAAAGACGTCGCGACCCTGAAGGAAGATTCAGGCACATCTTGGCTGCTGGCGGGCAATATCGCGATCTACGTGGCGGCAAACACGCTGATCCTGCTGGCGACGAAATCGAAAAACGCGACCATGGCGGCGATGATTGAAATCAGCTATCCGCTGTTCACCGCGCTGTTCGCCTATATGATCTTCAAGCAGACGCAGTTCAATGCCGGCACGATTGCGGGCGCGACTTTGGTGCTGGCGGGCGTCTGCTGCATCTATTACTTTGGTAAAAACATCTAAACGTAAACGGGAGAATCCATCATGTTCAGTCTTGCAGGCAAAAAAGCCCTCGTCACCGGCGCATCGGGCGGCATCGGCGGGGCGATTGCAAAGGCACTGCGCGCGCAAGGCGCGGAAGTGGGCTTGAGCGGCCGCAACGTGGAGGCGCTCAATAAACTAGCCGCCGAAATCGGCGCGGGCACGCATGTATTGCCGGGCGACCTGAACACCGCCGAAGCGGCGGATGCGCTGATCAAATCGGCGGAAGAAAAAATGGGTCAGGTCGATATCCTTGTGAACAATGCGGGCCTGACGAAAGACGGGCTGTTCATGCGCATGAAGGACGAAGACTGGCAGGTGGTGCAGGACGTGAACCTGACCGCCCCCTTCCGCCTGATCCGCGCCGCGATCAAGGGCATGATGAAACGCCGCGCGGGACGTATCATCAATATTACCTCGGTCGTGGGCGTGACCGGCAACCCCGGCCAAGCCAACTACTGCGCATCGAAAGCCGGCATGATCGGCATGAGCAAATCGATGGCGGCGGAAGTCGCATCGCGCGGCATCACGGTGAATTGCATCGCCCCCGGATTCATCGCAACCGCGATGACCGAGGCATTGAACGAAGACCAGAAATCGAAAATCAACGCCACCATCCCCGCAGGCGCGATGGGCACTTCGGAAGACATCGCGGCATCGGTCGTCTATCTGGCATCCGACGAAGCGAAATACGTGACCGGCCAGACGCTGCATGTGAATGGCGGGATGGCGATGATTTGATGGGGATTTAGATAGTGGCAAGTCGGTTGGAAGAAATTGAGAAACGCGTCAGAAAACTCAATTTATTTTTCGTCGCGATTGCGCTTCTTATTTATGCCTTCTCGCGTTGCGTCTTTCCCGCCTTCTTTGAAATGGCGACAAGCATTGGCACCTCGCTGCCAGACCCATTTCTCTTTTTTTGCTCTGTCTTCGAGGCCATTAGGAACAACCCGCTTCTCTATTTCATCGGGTGCTCGATTTATTACGGATTAACATTGAGATTTAAAAAGCCCGCACTGAACACGGCCATCAACCTCGCCTTACTTGTCATTTTCGGACTTATCCTTCTTCTCTTTAGCGGCCCTTTTAAGTTCGTAGGACAATAAAACATGACAGGAAATACACCCATACAAACCATCGTCCTGATCGACTACGAAAATGTCGGCTCGCCGGGGCTGGAGGCGTTGCCGGAGCAGTGCCGCGTTATTCTATTTATCGGGCGGTCGCAGCCGCTGCCCAAGAACGAGCTGATCGAAAAATTGCTGAATGATGGCAAGCGCGTGGAGATCGTCAAGATCGCGGGCGTGGGCAAGGACAATCTCGACCATCATCTGGCGCTGTATCTTGGCAAGACGATCGCGCTGGAACCGCAGGCGAATTACATCATCGTCAGCAGCGATAAATCGGGCTTCGACCCGCTGGCGGAGCATGTGACGAAAGTGCTCGGCACCTCCTGCAAACGCCAGACACCGAACAAGCGGCCGCAAAAACAGGCGGCACCGAAACCGGCTGCGCCCAAAATAACCGCCGTGAAGCAGGCACAAAAGACGCCGCCCGTGCCGAAAACGACACCGGCAAAGCCCGCAGCACCCAAGACCGCCAAGCCCAAGACCGCGACGGTTGCGCAGGCGCGCGCGTTTCTGGAGAGCGAAAAGCACCCGCCCCGCACGCGCGAGAAACTGCTCCGCCATCTGGAGCGCCATTTCGCCATCCTCGCCGCGCAGACCGACGCCCTGTTCGCCGCGCTGGAAAAAGAGGGTTTCATCAAGGTGGATGACAAGGGCAAGGTTGTTTACCTGACGAAAAATACTTCGACCGTGAAATAAGAGAGTTCCCATGACAGAACGCGTCCTTCTCGTTGATTACGAGAACATAAAGGATAAAGCCTTAGGAAAACTTCCTGAAGCTGACAGCATCCGGCTTTTCGTTGGTCATGGCCAACGCATGGCGAAAGCAGCGAAACCGCCTGCCGATTTTGTGGATGCGATGATGAAAGCAGGCCGACGGCTCGACCTAATACCTATCACCGCAACAAAAGACGACAATCTTGATTTCTACATAGCCTATTATCTTGCCGTGGCCATCGCGGAAAATCCGCTCGCTGAATACATTGTCGTCAGCGATGATGGCGACCTTGACCCGCTGCTAAAACACCTGACAACACGCGGATACAAGTGCCGCCGTGAGGAGACAAGCAGAACGAAATCTGCCGTCAACCCGCCCGCGTCCAAAGCAGAGCGTCAGAAATCCGCAAACGTACGCGGGGCGCGCGAATTTCTGGAAACCGAAAAGAACCCGCCCAAAAAGCGCAACAAGCTAGAGCATAGATTGCAAAGTCATTTTGGTATCTCGGAATCGCAGGGCAACGAGCTTGTCACGGCTTTGGAAAAAGATGCGTTCATCAAGGTGGGTGACAAGGGCAAGGTTTTTTACCTGACGAAGAACACGTCGCCCGTGAAGTGAACACCGCTTACGCTGTCAGCTGACGCGCGCAAACAGTTCCGCAGTTAAAGAGCGATGAAATCCCCTCTCCTTTGGGAGAGGGCGGGGGTACTTGGTTGCCATCAGCTGCCTGAAGCCGACGAAGTTCCCTCACCTCTGTCGCTTCGCGACATCTCCTCTCCCAAAGGAGAGGAGAGCGCGTGATCATTTCTTCTCTTCACCTTCGCCTTTTTTTCCTAACAATCTGAATCTGCGGGTTATTTTTAAACGGTTGCGCAACGCGCGATCGCCGCTGGTTTATTCCGCGCCCCGCCCCATGTTATCGCAGAGCGAAAAGCCTGCTTAAATTATGGCAAATATGCTTTTGAATATTTGCAAAGCAGCATTTATGTGATATTCAGACCGTCACGCAAAAAGATTGCGGCAAGTTTTAACGTAACCAAACGAGGAAATGTAATGAGCAACATCGACGAACGCGTCAAGAAAATCGTGGTCGAGCATCTGGGCGTCGACGGCGCGAAAGTGACCGACAACGCGAGCTTCATCGACGATCTGGGCGCAGACAGCCTCGACACCGTTGAGCTGGTCATGGCTTTCGAAGAAGAATTCGGCATCGAGATTCCCGATGACGCGGCTGAAAAGATCCAGACCGTGAAAGACGCGATCTCGTTCATCGCACAAAACGCCAAGGCCGCTTAACAGCGCCCGCGTGTTGACGTAAATTAAATGGCCCCGTTCTGTTTCAAGCAGTCCGGGGCCATTTCCTTATCAACTGTTCTTTTTTTCTGAAACTACGGGTGTGTGCATGAGACGCGTTGTTGTGACCGGCATGGGAATTTTGAGCCCCTTGGGCAGCGGCCTCGACCATAACTGGGCGGCGATCACCGCCGGCAAATCGGGCCTGCGCAAGATCAAGGGCTTCGATGCCTCCGACCTGCCGTCACAAGTGGCGGGTGAAGTGCCGCTGGCGGTCGAGGGCGCAACCGGCGAAGGCCTGTTCGATGTGAACAAATACATCGAACATAAAGAACAGAAGAAAATGGATACCTTTATCCAGTACGGCTATGCCGCCGCGGTCGACGCGGTGGAGGATAGCGGCTGGAAACCCACCGATGATGAATCGCTGTGCCGCACGGGCGTGCTGATCGGCTCGGGCATCGGCGGCTTGCAGAACATCCAGGACACCTCGATCATGATGGCGGAAAAAGGCCCGCGCCGCATATCGCCGTTCTTTATCCCCTCTTCCCTCATCAACCTTACCTCCGGCCAGGTATCCATCCGCTACGGATTTAAAGGGCCGAACCATGCGGTCGTCACCGCCTGCGCGACCGGCAGCCATGCGATTGGCGATGCCGCGCGACTGATTGCGTTCGATGACGCCGATGTGATGGTGGCGGGCGGGTCCGAAGCCGCGATCTGCCGCGTCGGCGTGGGCGGCTTTGCCGCCTGCCGCGCGCTTTCCACCAGCTATAACGACACGCCGGAAAAAGCGTCGCGCCCGTTCGACAAAGGGCGCGATGGTTTCGTGATTGCCGAAGGCGCCGGCGTTGTGGTGCTGGAAGAATACGAGCACGCGAAAAAACGCGGCGCGAAAATTTACGCCGAAGTGATCGGCTACGGATTGTCCGGCGACGCATACCATGTGACATCCCCCGCCGAAGACGGCAATGGCGGTTTCCGCGCGATGCAGGCGGCCTTGAAACGCGCGAATGTGAACCCCGAAGCCGTCAATTACATCAATGCGCATGGCACATCGACGCCGCTGGGCGACGATATCGAACTGGGCGCGACAAAACGCCTGTTCGGCGACGCGATAAAGGGCATCAGCATTTCATCCACCAAATCCGCGATCGGCCACCTGCTGGGCGCGGCGGGTGCAGTCGAAGCGATTTATTCGGTTATGGCGATCAAGACCGGCATCATTCCGCCGACGCTGAACCTCGATAACCCGTCCGATGTCGCGGCAGGCCTCGACCTGACGCCGCACAAGGCGAAGGAACGCGAAGTGAATGTCGCGCTGTCGAATTCCTTCGGTTTCGGCGGCACGAATGCCAGCCTCGTCTTCCGCAAGGTATAATCCCGCATGGGCGGCTTCCTGAAGTTCCTGTTCACCTTCGTCATCATCGCGAGCCTTGGCATGGCCGTGCTGGGCTGGTTCTATGTCGGCCGCGAATTGCCCAAAGACGGACCGCTGCAATCGGAAAAGATTGTCTATATCCCGTCCGGCAGCGGCGTGCGCGCGATCGGCGATGTGCTGGCGAAGGAGGGCGTGGTTGCGGATGAATGGATGTTCCGCCTCGGCGCGTTTGTGATGAAGGTCGGCGGGTCGCTGAAGGCGGGCGAATATCAGTTCGCGCCGAAAATTTCCGTCGCCGACACGATCAAGCTGCTGCAATCTGGCAAGGAATACCAGCGGCAGCTGACGATTCCCGAAGGCCTGACATCGTATGAAATCGTGGAACTGGTGAACGCGGCGGAGGCGCTGGACGGCACGCTGGACATTTCCCGGCTGCCCGCCGAAGGTTCGCTGCTGCCCGAAACCTATTACTATACCCATGGCAAGAAACGCACCGAGATCATCGACCGCATGGCGGAAGCGATGAAAAAGACGCTCGCCGAATACTGGGCGAAGCGAAAGGCCGACAGCCCGATCAAGAACCAGAACGAATGGGTGACGATGGCGTCGGTCGTGGAGCGTGAAACCGCGCTGACGACGGAACGCCCGCGCGTGGCGGGCGTGTTCCTGAACCGCCTCAAGATCGGCATGCCGCTGCAATCCGATCCCACGACGATCTATGCGGTGACGGAGGGCAAGGGCAAGCTGGGGCGTTCGCTGACCACCGCAGACCTGCGCATCGATTCACCCTACAACACTTACGTCGCCGCCGGCCTGCCGCCGGGCCCGATTGCCAATCCCGGTCGCGAGTCGCTGATCGCGGTGTTGCAGCCGGAAGAACACCAGTATCTTTACTTCGTGGCGGATGGCACGGGCGGCCATGCCTTTGGCCGGTCGCTCGACGAACACAACGCGAATGTCGCCAAATGGCGTGCGCTGCAGCGGCAGAAATAACCATTTAATCGTGGCGATTCATGCGCTTGCCCCTTTACGAAAGCTTCAGGATTTTCTGCTAGGATAAAATGATGGCTGGCAAAAAAACATCCGATATCACGCATCCCGACCCGAACCTGATGAACGGCGACAGCCCGTTCCGCAACCATTTGCTGATCGCGATGCCGGGATTGGGCGACAGTTTTTTCCACCGCAGCGTCGTCTATGTCTGCGCGCACAGCGCGGCGGGCGCGATGGGGATTGTCATCAATCAAAAGTTACAGGACGTGCAGTTCCGCGAATTGCTGGAGCAATTGAAACTGCCGCAGCCGCAAATGGTGACGCAGCAGCCCATCGTGCATTTCGGCGGGCCTGTGGAAACGGGGCGCGGCTTCGTCCTGCATTCGACCGATTTCATGCGCGAAGACACCGTGCGCATCAACGACCATATCTGCATTACCGGCACGATTGATATTTTGTCCGCAATTGCGGAAGGCCGCGGCCCCGCGCGCAGCATCTTCGCGCTCGGCTATTCCGGCTGGGGGCCGGGGCAGCTGGAGCAGGAAATGCAGTCGAATTCATGGCTGACCGTGCCGGCGGATGACGAACTGATCTTCTCGACCGACATCGCGCATAAATGGGAAAAATCGCTCAAGCGGCTGGGGATTGAACCGGCGATGCTGAGCATGGATGCGGGGCGCGCCTAAAAGCTGCTGCCGCCCAGATTGATGAATTCTTCCGACAATAACGAAAACATCTGGTGGTCGCGCCATTCCTTGTTGATCTGGATGTATTTGCGCGCGATGCCTTCTTGGCTGAAGCCGCAATTGCGCAGGACTTTCTGGCTGGCGACGTTCTCCGGCAATGTGCCCGCCTGAATGCGGTGCAGCTTTAATGCCGAAAATCCGAACTGGCAGGCGAGCAAGGCGGCCTCGGTCATGAAACCCTGCCGCGTTTCGCCTTCGTCCAGCCAATACCCCATGGTCGCCATCTGGCCTGCGCCGCGCACGATGTTGTTGAGCGTGACGCCGCCGACCAGCGCATTGGTGTCGTTGCGGAAGATGAAGAAGGCATAGCCGCGGTCGGTGTCCCATTCTTCGTGGTAATTGGCAAGGCGGCGGTTGAACCCTTCGCGCGTGGTGTTGCTGAACGCGGCGGCGGGGCTCCACGGTTTCAGGAAACGCTCGTTGCGGTTCCGCACCTCTACCCAGTCTTCCCAATCGGTGCGTTCGGGCGCGCGGATATGGATGCGCTCCCCCAGCAGCTTGAGCGGGAGGCGGGTGTTGCGCGGGGCGCGGTCGCTTTTGAAAAAATTGAGCAGCATTTGACGCCCAGAATTGCCTAAAAAACACTGTTTTTGAAGCGCAAATATTCTATATTGGAGCTGAAAAGAGGATTTATGACCGCCTTGCGCAATAAAACATCACTGTTTGTCACCGTCTGTGCCGCCGCCGCCCTGTTGTGCGCCGCCGCAACCACCGATGCCGCCCAGCCCGTGCCGCAGCGCAAGCCGGAAAAAGCGGCCGCCTCAAAACCTGCAAAACCGAAAACGGCAAAACCCGCCGCCGTAAAACAGGCCACGCCCGCAAAAGCCAAAAAGCCCGAAGCCGACCCGAAGATGGACACCGGCGAAAAGGCATTGCCCGCGCAGGATGTGGACGAGAATTTGCCGCTGCCCAATTATCCGCGCGGCGCGCGCACCGCAACCGGCGAGATGAAAACCTATACGCTGAACGAGGAAGACACCTTTGTCGACGTCGCCCGCGCGTATCGTTTGGGATATGTGGAACTGCGCGCCGCCAACCCCGAGCTTGACCCCTGGTCGCCCGATCCCGGCGCGGTCATGGTCATCCCGACCTTCAAGCTGCTGCCCCGCGCGCGGCAGGAAGGCATCGTCGTGAATTTGGGCGAGATGCGCCTGTATTATTTCCGTGGCGCAGGCCTGCCCCCGCTCAGCTTCCCGCTGGGCATCGGGCGCGAAGGGCTGGAGACACCGCTGGGCGACACCAGCATCGTGCGCAAGGCGGCAGGGCCGTCATGGCACCCGACCGACCGCATGAAAAAGGAAAAGGCCTGGCTGCCCGCAACCGTGGCGCCCGGCGCATCCAACCCGCTGGGCACGCATGCCATGTATCTTGGCTGGCCGACCTTCCTGATTCACGGGTCGAACAAGCCGTGGGGCATTGGCCGCCGCGTCAGTTCGGGCTGCATGCGCATGTACCCCGAAGACATCATCAACATGTTCAACATGACGCCCGTCGGTACGCATGTGCAGGTCGTCAACCAGCCGATCAAGACGGCATGGGTCGGCGATAACCTCTACCTCGAAGCCAACCCGTCGATGACGCAGAGCGGCGAAATTGAAATCGACGGCACGCATACCATCAAGCCGATGGGCGACGGCCTGCGCGAAACGATCGTGCAGACGGCGGGCGAATTTGCCGGGCGCGTCGATTGGTCAACCGTGAACCGCGTGATCCGCGAACGCCGGGGATATCCGGTATTGATCGCAACCACGGGCCGCGAAGTGCAGGAGCGTGACGCACCGCAACGTTCCAACGCCCGCGACGACAGCGATGACAATGCGCAAATGCGCGACAGGCCGAAGCAGCGGTATAACTGAGCCGACTCTCCTCCTGTAACCCCGGCGAAGGCCGGGGTCCAAGCACCATCAGCAAAATTGTCGGCGACACCTCGCAAACCGCAGCCGCCAATAACACGCGCAACTGCTTGGACTCCGGCCTTCGCCGGAGTTACATTGAAAAAAATCAGGCAACAAAAAGCCGCGCCGGAGAAACTCCTGGCGCGGTTTTTGTTTGTCCCCTTTTGCAAGGGGAGCAGAATTACTTCTGCAGGCCTTTGCTGACAGCGGTGTCAGCTTTGGTCACTTCGACTTGGCCAGCGCCAGCCGTACGACCGCCCGATTGGGGGGTCCAGGTGCCGGTGTTTGCGCAAGCGGAGACGCCCAGAACTGCGAGCAGGGACAGAGCGATGATAGAACGTTTCATTTTCATTTTCCTCTTTGGATAGTTGCCCTCTGTTGATGGGAGGGCTTGTTGTACAACATAACCTTGGTACTACAGTTTACCTTGCGAGTCTATCAAGTTAGCCGTGTAACGGCATGGCATGACTCAGCCTTTCGGGGCGCAAATGCGGGGCAATCAGAACTTCTGCAGCGCCTGTATTTTCCGGAAATAACCGTCAATGCCATCGACCATCGCAGATGCAATCCGACGCTGAAATGCCGATGTACTCAGCAGTTTCGCTTCTTCGGGGTTGGATAAAAAGCCCGTTTCGATGAGCGCCGCCGGCACGTCCGGCGCCTTCAAAACGGCGAAGCCCGCAGCCCTGTGGGAATTTGGCAACAGCCTTATACTTTTATCCCGGAAGGCCTGATCGAGGAAGCGGGCGAGCAGTTTCGACTCGTTCATCTTCTCGCGCATCGCAAGGTCGAGCAGGATATCGGCCACATCCTGGCTTTCATTCGCCAGATCCACGCCCGCCACCACGCCCGAATTGTTTTCCTGGTCGGCCAGGCGCGCGGTTTCATTATCCGATGCGTTTTGCGACAGCGTATAGATGGACGCCCCGCGCACGCCCGTGCGGTCGATCTTGTCGGCATGGATCGAGATAAACAAATCCGCCTTCGCGCGTTTCGCAATCGCCACACGCTCCCGCAGCTTGATGTATTTGTCGGTCGAGCGGGTCAGGATCGCGCGGTAACGCCCGCTTTCCGACAGCTGGCGTTCCAGTTCTTTGGCAACGGCCAGAGTGATGCGTTTTTCGATGATGCCGCCGCGGCCTGCCGCGCCCGGGTCTTCGCCGCCATGGCCTGCATCGATCACGACCGTGTATTTGCGCATGTTCTTGCGCGATTGCGGCGGCGCGGTGCGGTTTTCCGGGGCTTTTTCAGCGGAAAGGTCGGGCTGTTTCTGGCGGACGATATCGGTCACGTCGGCATCTTCGGACGGCACCACGGCGCTGCGCACGATGCGGTCCTGTTCGCGCGCAAAGGATGTCGCAGCGGCGCCGGAAACGATGGATGACTGCGGTGTCATCGTGCCCTTCAGGTCGCGGTTGCCGTAGACCTGCGGCAGGCGCGCATTGAACAGGTTCGATGATGACGGCGTGAGGTCGATCACAATGCGGTTTTTATCAAAGCTGTTCTTGGGCAGGAAGCTCGCATTTCCGATCACCGCCGCGCGGCCAAGGTCGAAGATGATACGGGTCTGCCCGCCCTCCAGCACGCCGGAGCGGTAACCGCGCACAAGCCCGCCCGACATCAGCCCCGATTTGGCCGACAGCCATTTCGACGACGGCAGGTCGAGAACGACGCGGTAAGGGTTCGCGAGGTGAAAGGCGCGGAAATCGGATTTGATGCCAAGATCGACGGTCAGGCGGGTGCCCCCTGCGCCAAGGCCGGTGCGGATGCCTTCGATGCTCTGCCCCTGCACCGTTGCCTTGTTCTGCGCAGCAGGCGACAGGCCGGGCACGGCCAGCATCAGGATGACAAAAAATATGGTAAAACAACGACTCAGGCGCACCGCTTAAACCCCGATCACGGCAAACTCATTTAAACACTATAACCGAAACTGCACGCATGTTCACAATAAATAAGGCGATTCCAAATGGTTACCCATTACCCAAATAAAACATTGAGGTACATGGTGAATTCGGCTTAAGATAAAGCCGCGACAGAGATTTTCTTTTCCATAGTTTACGCAATGTTGAAAAGAATAATCCGGGTCAACGAGTTTTGAGGTTCGGCTCATTCAAACCTCCTCCGCGCATGCGGAGTGACGGATGGGCCAGGTGATACGCAGGCACTTAAATACGAAGCAGCGCCCCCCTATGTGGTCGCTCTCTACTAAAGACTAAGTAGATGGGATGCCTGAACTTGACGGTCACTGATAAACCTTAATCAAAACATCGGCGCGCCGGTTTTCCCTTTTTGTCGCAAAGGGAAATCAGCGGCATGCGCCTGATAAAGGACACTAAAATGACAAAGCGCATGCTGATTGACGCAACCCACCCTGAAGAAACGAGGGTCGCGGTCATCTCCGGCAACCGCCTCGACGAATACGATTACGAAACGACGGTACGCAAACAGCTTAAAGGTAACATCTATCTTGTGAAGGTCACGCGCGTTGAACCTTCACTGCAGGCAGCCTTCATCGACTTCGGCGGCAACCGCCACGGCTTCCTGCCCTTCCCCGAAATTCATCCCGACTATTACCGCATTCCGATCCAGGACCGCGACGCCCTGATCGCCGAGGAACGCGCGCTCGCAGCTGAACAGGCCGCGCGCGAGGACGAAGAAGACGCAGCCGAACTCGCTGCCCAAGGCCACACCCTGGAAGATTTCGGCGATGATGACGCCGAAGAAGAAGGCGACGCCGCCACTGCCGTTTCCGAAGATTACGTGCCGCGCCATACCGGTTCGATCGCTGAAGACATCGCGCAGGAATCCGTCACCGACGAAGAGGACGACGAAGAAGAAGAAACCGAAGAGGCGCAAGCGCCTGCAGACGAGCATGCCGCCCATTCGGAAGAAGCAAGCGACGCGCAAGTTGGCGCGCCCGCAGCCGAAGGCCAGCCCGAAGAAGAAAAAGAACCCCTGGAAACCGTTGGCGGCGACGCTGTTGAACAGCCCCTCTACCGCTCGGCCCTGAAACGCCGCTATAAAATCCAGGAAGTGATCAAGCGCAACCAGATCATGCTGATCCAGATCAGCAAGGAAGAGCGCGGCAACAAGGGCGCGGCTGTCACCAGCTATATCTCCCTGCCCGGCCGCTATTGCGTGCTGATGCCGAACAGCCCCCGTGGCGGCGGAGTGTCGCGCAAAGTATCGAACGCCAAAGACCGCCAGCGCCTGAAGAAAATCCTGCATGAGCTGAACGTGCCCGAAGGCATGTCGGTCATCCTGCGCACCGCCGGCGTCGCCCGCACGACCGCGGAAATCAAGCGCGACCTCGATTACCTGCTGCGCCTGTGGGACCAGATCCGCGAACTGACGCTGAAATCGACCGCGCCCGCGCTGATCTATGAAGAAGGCAACCTGATCAAGCGCGCAATCCGCGACCTCTACCGCCGCGACATCGACGAAGTGCATGTGGCGGGCCAGACCGGCTTTGAAACCGCGCGCGATTTCATGAAGACGCTGATGCCCAGCCATTCGAACCGCATCCAGCCCTATAACGACCCTGTCGTGCCGCTGTTCTTCCGCTACCAGGTTGAATCGCAGCTGGCCGAAATCCATTCGCCCACCGTCCACCTGAAATCGGGTGGCTATATCGTCATCAACCCGACCGAGGCGATGGTGTCGATCGACGTGAACTCCGGAAAGGCGACCAAGGGCCGCCATATCGAGGAAACGGCGCTGAAGACCAATATCGAGGCGGCGGACGAAATTGCGCGTCAATTGAGACTGCGCGACCAGGGCGGCCTGATCGTCATCGACTTCATCGACATGGAAGACAAGCGCAACAACCGCATCGTGGAGCGCCGCGTGCGCGACGCCATGCAGCATGACCGCGCGCGCATCCAGCTGGGCCGCATCTCGGCCTTCGGCCTTCTTGAACTGTCGCGCCAGCGCCTGCACCCGTCGCTGGTCGAGACCAACTTTGAGGTCTGCAAGCATTGCACCGGCTCCGGCCTGGTGCGCACCGTTGAAACGACCGCCGTGCTGATCCTGCGCGCGCTGGAGGAAGAGGGCCTGAAGGGCCGTGCGGCGGAAGTGAAAGTGTCACTGCCGACCGAAATCGCCCTTTACATCTTCAACAGCAAGCGCGAGATGCTGGCCGCGATCGAGAAGCGTTACAACATCAAGGTGTTCCTGAACGCCGACGACACGCTGCTGAAACCCGCCTACACCATCGAAGTCATGAAAACATCCGGCGTGCAGCGCGACCTGCGCCCGCAACGCCCCGCCCCTGTGCAGACCGTCGACATGTCGGACCTGCCGGAACTGACGGGCGACGATATTTCCGATGACCGTACCGTTTCGGAAGACGACAACGAAGACGACAGCCGCGGCGTGCGCCAGCATGGCGACGACGAAGGCGAGCCCCGCGAGAGCCGCGGTGACCGTGGCGGACGCCATAACGGCGGCGGACGCGACCGCAACCGTGGCCGTGGCGGACGCGACCGCAACGACCGTAACGATCGCGGCGGCAACCGTAACAACCACCAGCCGCGTGGCGACCGCCCTGACCGCAACCCTGAGCGCATTGACCGTCCCGCACGCGTCGAAGGCGAAGATGCCGCTTTGGTAGCGACAGCAGGCGACCAGCCCGCCGCCCCCGGCGTTGCCGGTGCCGAGGATGACGACAACCGTGGTGGCCGCCGTCGCGGCCGTCGTGGTGGCCGCCGCCGTGGCCGCAACCGTGGCGACCGTCCGCAGGGCGAGCATGGCGCTGGCCCGCAGGGTGAACAAGGTGAAGGCGGCGAATTCGTCGACCTCGCCGGTGCGCCGCAGCCTGATTTCGCCGAAGCGCATATCAATGACGCAGCCTCTGCCGAAGGTGGCGGGCAGCCCCGCCAGCACCAGCAGCAGGGCGGCAACCGCGACAGCCGTGGCGGTCGTGACCGTAACCGTGGCGGACGCCATCGCGGCGGCCGCGACCGCAACGACCGTCACCAGCGTCAGCAGGGCGACAACGCCCCCGCCGGCGAAGGCCAGCAGCAATCTTTCAACACCGACCAGCCGGTGCGCGAAGAGGCGCCGCGTCATGACCATAGCGGGCACGATCATAACCATGATCATGCAGGCCATGACCACAGCCATTCCCACGACAACCAGCAGCAAAACGATGCCGCCACCGGCACCGATGACGGCAAGTCGCGCAAGGGCTGGTGGAAACGCCTGACCGAGTAAGGCCGGATAAACAAGACAAAGAAAAACCCCGCCCTTGAACAGGCGGGGTTTTTTGTATCCATCATCCGATTACTGCCACTCCGGCGAAAGCCGGAGTCCACGGACTGGATAGTGCGTATCAGAACCGCATGCGACAGTTCCTGCACTCACACAATTGTCCGTGGATCCCGGCTTTCGCCGGGATGACACGTTGGAATTTAGAGGCGGTGCTGGCGCCAGTCGCCGGGCTTTTGCTGGCGCGTGACTTTTTCGACGCCGGGGATGTTTTCGATCGTTGCCTGCGCGTTGCCGGCCGCCGCGACTTCGACTTTCATCGTGCGCGCTTTTTCGTCTTCCGACAAAAATGTGGTGCCACGGGTCAGCAGCACGCTGTCGCGCGCGCGGCCATAGGCCTCTGCGCTGACGCGGGTGTTGAATTCGATGGTGAGGGTGGGGTTGGACGCTTTGGGACCGACGAGGCTCATCTTGAATAACTCCTTAAAATAATAAATGAGCCCGCAGCGTATTATAGCAAAGACCCACCGTCAATACGGCAAATACGCAAAGCCGGGATTCTTAAACAGGCGTTTATGATTGTGAAATGGCTTCCGGCGGCACCTGCAATTGCAGCGGCAGTTTGCACAGCACGAAAGTGCCCTGCCCTTCCGCGCTTTCGATGGTGACCGTACCGCCATGCAGCTGGACGATGGATTTCACGAGTGCCAAGCCGAGGCCCGCACCGGAACGCCTGCCTGCCTTCTTGCTCTGGATTTTTTCAAACGGGGTGAAGACGCGGGCGAGATCGTCCGCCGGAATGCCCATGCCGGTGTCGCGCACGCCGAGCATCAGGAACGGCCCGTCTTTTTCCGCCGACAGGGTGACGCGCCCGCCATTCGGGCTGTAATTGATCGCGTTGCTGATCAGGTTGAGCAGCACCTGTTTCACGCGGCGTTCATCCGCCGTGAAGACGAGGTTGGGGTCGTCGCAGGTGACGGAGATTTCAAGGCTCTGCTTGCGCGCCCAGTCCTCGGTCAGCGCAGCGACCTGCGTGATCAGATCCTTCGCCTTGATATCGGAGGGGTACAGTTTCATGTAACCCGCATCGATGGTGGAAAGGTCGAGGATATCGTTGACGAGCGACACAAGGCGCTGTCCTGCCTCGATCATGTTGGATGTGTATTCCAGCTGGCGCTCATTGAGCTTGCCGAAATATTGCTGGTTGAGCATTTCCGCGAAGCCCATGATGGCGTTCAGCGGCGTGCGCAGCTGGTACGACACGTTGGCGAGGAAGTCGGTCTTCAACCGTTCCGCCTCCTCCAGCGCCGCGTTTTTCTCCAGCAGCGCCTGTTCGACCTTCACCGTATCCGTGATATC
This sequence comes from Alphaproteobacteria bacterium, assembly GCA_965279315.1. Lineage (GTDB taxonomy): Bacteria > Pseudomonadota > Alphaproteobacteria > Micavibrionales > UBA2020 > JAPWJZ01. Next base: position 539,374 of record OZ257145.1, read on the forward strand.
CGACCACGCATTCAGGATATTGCCGTCGGGCAGCGGCACGACCGAATATTCCAGCACCGTGCCGTTGTTGCGCTGCAGGCGGCCCTTGCGTTGCTCGCGCTCCAGCGAATTCGACAGGATGACCTGCTTCATCTGCGGCCAGTCCTTGTCGCCAAAGAACGCCTTGGTCCGGTCGATCAGCTGCGCGATATGCGGCGTGCCGGAAAGCTCCGACGCCGGAATGTTCCAGATGCGCGCGAAAGACTGGTTCGACAGGCGCAGGCGGCCGTCTTCGCCGAAGACCGCGATGCCTTCGGCAAGGTTATCCATCGTTTCTTCCTGCACCGCGATCAGGGTATTATAGCTGGTTTCCAGCTGCAGGCGCGACGTCACGTCTTCCACAGTGACAAGCAACCCGCCCATCGGGCGCGGCACGATGACCATGCGCTGCACGCTGCCATCGGGCAGGTACTGCATTTCCTCGAACGGTTCCAGCAATGACGTGAATTTGTTTATCCATGCCTGCTTGAACTGCTTGTAATCCGCCTGTTCGGGCAGGCGGCGCAATTCACGCATTTTTTCGATGATGTCGATCATCTTGGGCTTGGAATCGAGCCAGGTGCCCGACATGCCGGTCAATTGTTCATAGGACGAGTTGTAGAATTCAAGCCGGGTTTCCGCATCGAAAATGGCAATCGCCGTGCGCAGCTGCTCCAGCGCCTCGCGGTGGGACTGTGCCAAACGTTCATACGACGCCGACCATTCTTCTTCCTTGGTCACGTCGATGGCGACGCCGACCACGCGTTTTTCGGCGGGCAGCGGGATTTCGGTGACTTCGATCAGGCGGCGCTGGCCTTCGATAATCATGTGCGCGCGCATGCTTTGCGGGCCCAGTTTCGCTAGCGCCTTCTGCGCCAGTTCGCGCTGCGTCATCTCGCCCTTGCCGGTCAGCGGCAGTTCTTTCTGGTCGGCGACGACCGATGCGGCCGTGTCGTCAAGGATGCGGGCATAGGCCTTGTTGCACCAGGTGATATCCAGCTTGTTGTTCCGCACCCAGACCGCAAAGGGCAGCGCGTTGGCATTGGTGCGGATTTCGTTTTCGCGTTTTTCGACATTGCCGATCGCCTCGACGCTGCGCAGCGCGGCATTGGCGAATTCGGTGATGTCCATCGCCCAGATGACGGAAAAAATCTGCGTGCCGGAATTGGTGACGCCGCGCTTGCCGAACACCTTCAGCGCCTTTTTGCCGCTGGCGGTATAGACGCCGATATCGAAATATTCGCCGTATTGGCGCAGGCGTTCGAACAGCCCCTCGATGGCGGCGGCATCGCCGGGGGTGAGGCCGTCCTGCAAATCCTGCACGCTGTCGATTTTTTCGACACCGATCAGCGCGGCAAAGCCCGGCGAAATCGCCTGCACGCCCGCCTGGTCCCAGCCGCAATACTCGATGGGGATGGCGCGCAAAAACGCCTCCAGCCGGTCGTTCTGGTGCAGGGCGCGTTTTTTGTCGGCGCGGTGCGGCAGCACGCTGTCGAGGATGCTGTCAAAGAAGGACGGCGGCGGCACGTCGTTGGCGGGTTTTTGTCCTGAAGCTGTCATGCGCCATGTTAAAACGCTTCCCTTGCCAGAGACAAGGGAAGCGTTTGAAAACGCCGATAAATCGGCAGTTTAATTAATAACGGTAATGCACGGGCTTGAACGGGCCATTGGAGTCGATATCGAGATACTCCGCCTGCTTTTCCGTAAGCTTCGTCAGTTTCACGCCGAGCTTCTCAAGGTGCAGGCGCGCCACTTTTTCGTCGAGGTGCTTGGGCAGCACATACACTTTGTTTTCGTAGTTTTTGTGGTTATGCCACAGCTCGATCTGGGCCAGCACCTGGTTCGTGAAAGACGCGCTCATGACGAAGCTGGGATGGCCGGTCGCGCAGCCGAGGTTCACAAGGCGGCCCTGCGCCAGGACGATCAGGCGTTTGCCGTCGGGGAACACGACTTCATCGACCTGCGGCTTCACTTCTTCCCATTTGTAGTTGCGTAAGGCCTCGATCTGGATTTCAGAATCGAAGTGGCCGATGTTGCAGACAATCGCGCGGTCTTTCATCTGGCGCATATGGTCGAGCGTGATGACGTCGACGTTGCCGGTCGCGGTCACGAAGATGTCGCCGATCGATGCGGCTTCATCCATCGTCACGACCTGATAGCCTTCCATCGCCGCCTGCAGCGCGCAGATGGGGTCGATTTCGGTGATCAGGACGCGTGCGCCCTGCGAGCGCATGGAAGCCGCCGAGCCCTTGCCCACATCGCCGTAGCCGCAGACGACGCCGATCTTGCCGGCCATCATCACGTCGGTTGCGCGCTTGATGCCGTCGACGAGGCTTTCGCGGCAGCCATACAGGTTGTCGAATTTCGACTTGGTGACGCTGTCGTTCACGTTGATTGCGGGAACTTTCAGCAGGCCTTTTTTCTCCATGTCGTACAGGCGGTGCACGCCGGTGGTGGTTTCTTCGGACAGGCCCTTCACGTCTTTCAGCATCTCTGGGTATTTGTTGTGCATCAGCAGCGTCACGTCGCCGCCGTCATCGAGGATCATGTTGGGGGTCCAGATTTTTCCGTCTTTCTGGGCGGGGCCGCGCAGCGTCTGTTCGATGCACCACCAGAATTCTTCCTCGTTCATGCCTTTCCACGCGAAGACGGGAACGCCGGCGGCGGCGATAGCGGCAGCGGCCTGGTCTTGGGTGGAGAAAATGTTGCAGGACGACCAGCGCACTTCCGCGCCAAGTTCGACCAGCGTCTCGATCAGCACGGCGGTCTGGATCGTCATGTGCAGGCAGCCGACGATGCGTGCGCCCTTCAGCGGGGATTTGCCTTTATGTTCCGCGCGCAAGGCCATCAGGCCAGGCATTTCGGTTTCGGCGATGGCGATTTCCTTGCGGCCCCAGTCGGCGAGCGACATGTCCTTGACCTTGAAATCTCCGGTAACTGCTTTTGCTTGGGCCACGGCCATATCACACTCTCCTTGTTCAAAAAATTGCGTCCTTAAAATAGGGCAATTTCGCCAACTGTCACGCATAAAATAAGTGTTTGAAATTACGGGCGAAAACGGTTCACAAGGTCGGTGATGCGGGCGGGTTCGTACTGATTCATCACCTGCCGCGCATGTTCTTCGCATTGTTCCAGCGTCAATGCACGGATACGCTGCTTGATGCGCGGCACGCTGGAAAACCCGACCGAGAATTCGCGGATACCCAAACCGACCAGCAGGGCGGTGTATTTCGGGTCGGCCCCCATTTCGCCGCAGATGCTGACGGGGATGCCCATGCGCTTGGCCGCCTCCACCGTGAACTCGATCAGGCGCAGCACGGCGGGGTTGAGCGGGTTATAGAGCGCCGCCACCTGATCGTTGCCGCGGTCGATCGCGACTGTATATTGCGTCAGGTCGTTGGTGCCGAGGGCGAAGAAATCGGACACTGCCGCCAAACCATCGGCGGACAAGGCCGCTGCCGGAATTTCGATCATGGTGCCGAGCGGCGGCATTTTATCGGCAATCACCGCTTTTTCATTTTTCAGGTCTTTATAGCAGTCGCGCAGGATAACGCGGGAACGCTCCACCTCGTCCGCCGTCGTCACCATGGGCAGCAGGATTTTGACAGGCCCCAGCGCGCCCGCGCGCAGGATGGCACGGAACTGGGTTTTCAGCAGATGCGGTTCTTTCAGCGACAGGCGGATGGCACGCAGGCCCAGCGCGGGGTTCGCGGCTTCGGCCAGATACTCGCCCACCGATTTCGCCAGCTTGTCGCCGCCGATATCGAGCGTGCGGAAGGTGACGCTGTCGCCCTGCATCTCGCGCACGACGCCCGCCATCGCCTCGAACTGCTCGTCTTCGCTTGGCAGTGTCGCGCGGTTCATGAACAGGAATTCGGTGCGGAACAGCCCTATGCCGCGCGCGCCCGATGCCTTGATCGCGTCGGTTTCACGGGGAAGTTCGAGGTTGGAGCGCAGAGTGATGTCCGTTCCGTCTTTGGTGACCGCAGGCTGCGTCGCGATTTCATGCAGCGCCTCGCCGTCGCGCTGCAGCTGCGCGCGTTTTTGCTCATACGATTTCAGCGTATCGGCGGTGGGGTTGAGGATCAGCTTGCCTTCGATCCCGTCGACAATCACCGTGCTGCCGTGCGAACTGCGCTCGAGGATGACGGGATCAAGCCCCAGCACCGCAGGCAGGCCGAGGCTGCGCGTCATGACGGCGGTATGCCCTGCCGCGCCGCCATGCACGGTCGCAAGGCCGGCGATGCGGCGCGGGTCGAGCAATGCTGCGTCGGCGGGCGAAATTTCCTTGGCCAGCACCACGCCGCCGACCGGCACGGAATCAAGCGAGAGATAGGGCAGGTTCAACAATGTGCGCAAGATGCGGTTGCCCACCGCCTCCACATCGTCGATGCGCGCCGCGATGTAATTGTCGCGCACGGCGCGGAACTGCGCGGCCAGGTCGCGCATGACTTTATCGAGCGCCCATTCCGCGTTGATTTTTTCATCGGCGATTTTTTTCAGCGCGCCGCGCACAAGGCGCGATCCCGTGATCATGGCCAGATGCGCATCCAGCAACAGGTCGAGCTCCTCCGCCGCTTCTTCAGGCAGGTTTTTCGATTGCCCCTTCAGCGCGGTCAGGTCACCGCGCACGGTTTCGACGGCGGCTTCAAAACGCCTTTGTTCGGGCGCGGTGTCTTCGATGGTCAGTTGCGGAACTTTTGGGCGGTCGAGCTGCACGATATAGGCAGGGCCCGTCGCGATGCCGTGGGAAACGCCGATACCGTTCAACACGATTTCGGCGGCCATCCTATTCATCCTCGTCGAATTTGCGCTCGACCAGTGCGGAAAGTTCGGTCAGCGCGGCTTCGGCCTGCGCGCCTGCGGCGGAAATCCTGATCGCCGTGCCCTTGCTGGCGGAGAGCATCAGCAGCCCCATGATGGATGACCCGCCGACCTCCATATCGTCCTTGGCGACTTTCACGTCGGCATTGAACTGCTCGACCATCTTGACGAACTTCGCCGCCGCGCGCGCATGGAGCCCGCGTTTATTGCCGATCTGCACGGTTTTTTCGAGCGCAGACATGGTGGGCTAGCCCGTCTGTAGCAGCGCGGAGGCCGCGTTGATGTATTTGCGGCCCGCTTCCTGACCCGACAATGCCGCCTGCGACAACGTTTCGGTCTGGCGGACGCTTGCCAGCTTGATCAGCATCGGCAGGTTGATGCCCGCCAGCGCCTCGATCTTTTTGTCCTGCGTGATGGAGATGGCAAGGTTCGAGGGTGTGCCGCCGAACATGTCGGTCAGGATCAATACGCCCTTGCCCGCATCGACGGATGCGACCTTGGTGATGATTTCCTGGCGTTTTTTTTCCATGTCGTCTTCGGGGCCCATGCAGACGGCTTCGATCTGCTTTTGGGGACCTACGATATGTTCCATCACCGAAATGAATTCTTCGGCAAGACGGCCATGGGTGACGATGACGATACCGATCATGGTAAACCTTCCTTCTTAAAGACGCGCGGCTACTTCACCACGATATTGGGGCGGTGCGCGATTTCCATCGCCTTGAACACCTTCAGCACCGACGAATTGTCGAATGCATGCAATTTGAATTTCGGCAGCTGCACGCCCAGGACCTCGTGCGTTTCGGGGTCGGGCAGGCGCGGCACTTCGTCGCGCTTCACAAGGTCGATCACAAGGCGCAACCGCGCGGCATTCGTGACGGGGAAGCGCAGCAGGCCGACGCCGCGCACCTCCATCAGCCCGCGGATGGATTCCACGCTGTCGGCGTAAATCTTGTCCTGACGTCGTTCCAGCACAACCTGGTCGTCGCAGATCAGGACACCACCGGCGTCGATCAGGCGGTAGGCGAGGTCGGATTTGCCCATGCCCGAAAGCCCGCGCAGGAACACGGCCGAATGTTCGAAATGCGCCGATTTCAGCAGCACGGCAGTACCATGCAGCGTGACTTTTTTCGGCTCCGGCGGCGCGGATCTGGCGATACCCAAGGGGGCGGTCCTTTAAGCGTTGTTGATCTTCAGGGCATGCCCGACAAGATAGAGCGAGCCTGTAATAATTATACGCTGCGGAGTGGCGAATTGGAAGGCAAGAGACTGGATCGCGCTTTCCAGATTGGGTGCGGGGCGGGCATCCGCAAAGCCGGATTTCGCAAGGTAATCACAGAGTTCGCCGGCCGACACCATCGGCGCGTCGATCTGGCCGTCGACCGCCGTGATCGTGCGCGGCAGACCTGCGAATTTCAGGTAGAACGTGTCCGGTTCTTTCTTGCGCTTGAAACCGGTGATGATGTGCAGCGGTTTTTCGACGCCCCAAGCCTTCGCCTGTTCGACCAGCACTTCCGCGCCGCTGTCGTTGTGCGCGCCGTCGACCCACAATTCCCATCCGGCGGGCAGCAGCGCGGCAAGCGTGCCTTTCTTCAGCTGCTGGAAACGCCCCTGCCATTCCACGTCCCGCATGGCGCGCGAAAGGATGCCTTCGGTCGCAAGATGGCTGAAGCTGCTGGATTCAATGGCGGCAATGGCGGTGCCCGCATTGATGACCTGATGCGCGCCGACCAGTTGCGGGCGGGGCAGTTCGCCCTTGAAAATTTTTCCGCCATAGCGGAACGTCGCGCCATGGTCGGCGATCGTCCAGTCGCGCCCTGCAAGACTGACATCCGCGTTTTCGGATTTTGCCTTTTCAAGGAAGATATCCAGCACGCCTTCGCCGACCTGCGGCGCGATGATGACGGGGCAGCCGTGTTTGATGATGCCCGCCTTTTGCGACGCGATTTCGGGCAGGGTATCGCCCAGCAGCCGCATATGGTCGAACGAAATGCGCGTCAGCATCGCGACGCTTTTTTCCACGACATTGGTTGAATCGAACATGCCGCCAAGGCCGGTTTCCAGCAGCACCGCATCGGCTTGCTTGCGCGACCAGGCAAGGAATGAAAGGCAGGTAAAAAATTCGAAAAACGACACCGGTTCGTCGCGGCTGGCCGCTTCGCACTCGGCGATGAGGTCGAGGAGATGGTCGGGCTCGACCAGTTTGCCCGCGATCATGATGCGTTCTTCGAACCGCACCAGATGGGGGGAGATGAACTTGTGGACGGCGAGGCCGCCGGCCTCGAATATCGCCTGCAAAAACGCAAGCGACGATCCCTTGCCGTTTGTGCCCGCCACATGAAACACGGGCGGCAGTTTCCGGTGCGGATTGCCAAGCTTTTCCAGCATGCGCAGGGTCGGCTGCAGCCCTGTCGGGGCGAGCGGGATATGGCGCAGGCGGATGGCGTTGATGGCCTGTTCCAGCGCCGGAACGGGCGAATACGTCCATTCCGTCAGCAGGTGTGGCGCAGCAGTCGCTTGGTTTTTGTCGAGCAAACCGGCCCCCTGACGTCAAAGGCTATTTCTGCGCGCCGTTGGCTTTCTTGCGGGCACCGGCATCCGCCGCACGCGGCTTTGTGAGCAGCTGGATGATCGAGCCGATGCGCTGGCGCAGCTCAAAGCGCGGCACGACAAGGTCGACCATGCCGTGATCGCGCAGGTATTCCGCCGTCTGGAAACCGTCGGGCAGCGATGCGCGGATGGTTTCCTGAATGACGCGGCGGCCGGCAAAGCCGATCTGCGCGCCGGGTTCGGCGATATGGATGTCGCCCAGCATCGCAAAGGATGCCGACACGCCGCCCGTGGTGGGGTCGGTCAGCAGCACGATATAGGGCAGTTTCGCTTCCTTCACCGTTTCAACGGCGATGACAGAACGCGGCATCTGCATCAGCGAGATCATGCCTTCCTGCATACGCGCGCCGCCCGAAGCGGGGATGACGATATAAGGGGCTTTCAGCTGCACGGCCAGCCGCGCGCCGGTGATGAGGCCGTCACCGACCGCCGCACCCATTGATCCGCCCATGAAATCGAAATCGAACGCGGCAATCACGGCCTGCTGGCCGGTGATCGTGCCATGCGCAACGACAATCGCGTCCTTGCGCCCAGTTTCGTTTTGCGCGTCTTTCAGGCGGTCGGTGTATTTTTTGCGGTCGCGGAATTTCAAGGGATCGAGCACGGGCTTGGGCAGTTCGGATTCGGTATACGCGCCGTCGTCGAACAGCATCTTCAGGCGGTCCTTGACCGCCATGCGCAGGTGGTGGCCGCAATGCTGGCAGACATTCAGGTTCTTGACCATTTCCTGATGATGGAGCATCGCCTCGCAGCCCGGGCATTTCTGCCAGAGGTTATCGGGGACATCCTTTTTCGAGGATATCAGGGCCTTGATCTTGGGCGGGACGAAGTTCGTGATCCAGTTCATGCGCTTAAAACCTTACCGTTCAGAGTCGCGTTTTTAACATGGGGAGGCGTTTTTCGTCATTATAATAAGCAACATTATTACCATAAATCTGCCAATTATTGACATAATTGCGAAAGCGGAGTACCAATATAGGGTCTTTAAAAGAAGAATCTGCCGGAAAACCCGTATGAAAACCGCCGCGAATTTCAACGATGCCGCCGCCCCCGATGTGCCCCACGGATCCGATCCGGCGGGCCTCGCGAAGCAGCTGTTCGATGAATTATATAAGGTGGAATTCGGCGACGGCACCCCGGTCGATATCCCCAAGGTCAAACGGCTGATCGAACAGGGCGCAGACCTTTCTTACCGCCATCCCGAATTGAACCAGACCGCCTTCGAATTCCTGCGCAGCTATCACGAGGTGACGCAGGAAGTTCTCTATCTGCCGCAATTCGTCGGGCAGGACCTGATCCTTGTGCTGAACGAGGACGACCAGGATGTAGAGATGGTGAAAAGCCTGCTGGGGCAGGATGCCGACCTGAACCAGCGCGGCGAACAGGGCCGCACGCCGCTGATGATTGCGGCGCGCAAGGGCCGCAGCGAAAGCGTGAAAGCCATCGCCGAAAAAGACGACAACCTGATGCGCACCGACAATCACGGCTGGAATGCGCTGATGCATGCGGCGATGGACGGCCGCCTGAAATCCGCACAGGTCCTGATCGATGCGCGGATGCCCGTCACCCTGCGTTCCACCAGCGGCTACACCGCGCTCGACCTTGCGCTTGTCGGCGGGGGCAACGATGAACCGCTGTCGGCCACCCGCCTGCAACTGGCGGTGCTGCTGGTGCAGAACGGCGCGAGCCTGCACCAGAAAAACGAAAAAGAGATTTCCCCCATCGAATACCTGAAAATGAACGGCGAAGAAGAGGCGATCAAGGCCCTGACCGCAGCATCCGCGCAATACAACGTCACGCTGGCGCAGACCGCCGTGATCGGCAAGGGCATCGCCGCCCCTGCGGTTGCAAGGTTCCGCCGCGCGGGTTAAACTTTTCCCATGCCTGCAAATATTTTATTCAACAAAGCCGCGCTGATGATCCCGCTGTCACCCGAAGGCATGGGCATATTGCTGCTGACGGAACTGCGCAAGGATGCGCCCGATCTGCAAAAGGCGATGGGGTTGCTGCGCAGCGGCGCGGACACCAATATCCGCGACAAGCGCGGGTTTTCCGCCCTGATGTGGGCGGTGACCAAGGGCCATGACGACATTGCGGATGCGATCATCGCGCTATCCGAATTACCATCGGGCGAAGATTAGGCGGCCTTGCGCTTCAGGCTGTCGAGGATATCCTGCGCGGCTTTTGCGGGGTCGGATGATTGCGTGATGGGGCGCCCGATCACAAGGTAATCCGCGCCGAGATCTGCCGCCGCTTGCGGCGTCAGCGTGCGTTTCTGGTCGCCCGCAGCAGAACCTTCGGGACGGATGCCCGGCACAACCAGTTTCATGCGCGACGACAGTTTCGTGCGCAAGGAGGCGATTTCAAGCGGGGAGCAGATAACGCCCTGCAAACCCGCATTATCCGCCAGCTGCGCAAGGCGCAAGACCTGATCGCCAGCCGGTTGTTGCTGCCCGACCGATTCAAGGTCGTTGTCATCCATATGTGTCAGCACTGTCACCCCCAGGAGCGCGGGCAACGGGCAACTGAACTGCACAGCAGCATCCTGCGCGGCATCGATGGCGGCGCGCATCATGGCTGTGCCGCCGGAAGTATGGATGGTGATGAAATCCGCGCGGCAGCGCACGGCGGCGCGCACCGCGCCCGCAACCGTATTGGGGATATCGTGCAGTTTCAGGTCGAGGAAAACGGGCGCGTCATTGCCCTTTAATTCCCGCAAGCGTTCCACGCAGAACGGCCCTTCGGCGGCAAAAAGCTCGAGGCCGATTTTAATGCCGATATCGACCCTTGCCAGCTTGCGCACAAGATCCTGCGCATCCTGCATATTGGCCGCGTCAATCGCGCAAAAAATCCCCGTCATCGCAATCCGTCCTTACCTGATTTCAAAAATCGCATCGACCTCGACCGCTGCGCCCAGCGGCAGTGCAGCCACGCCGACCGCCGCGCGCGCGTGTTTCCCTGCATCGCCGAAGACTTCCACGATCAGGTCGGATGCGCCGTTGATGACTTTCGGATGGTCGAAAAATTCCGGTGTCGACGCCACGAAGCCGCCGAGGCGCAGGCAGCGCGCCACGCGGTCAAGGTCGCCACCCAAAGCGGCCGCGGCCTGCGCGAGGATGTTGATGGCGCAGATGCGCGCGGCGGCAGCGCCCTGCTCGACCGTCGTGTCCTTGCCCAGCAAACCTTTCGACAGTTGCCCCGCCGCCATCGGCAGCTGGCCCGAAATATAAAGAGTGTTGCCGGAAATGGTGAAGGGCACATAATTCGCCAGCGGCGCCGGGATCTGCGGCAGCGCGATGTTCAGTTCGGTCAAACGGTCGTTGATTCGTGACATGAAAAAGCTCCTTTGGCGGCCAGCCTAAAGGAGCGTGTTTATCCGTTCAACGTTTAAGCGTCATAGACCCAGTTTGGTGAGGTCGAGATTGGCGAAGGTTTCATAAGTCGTCTTGGCGCGGCTGTTCGCGGGCGTGATGGACGACAGCGGCATTTCGGTCTGGCGCGTGGCCTTGCTTTTGAAATCGTCGGTAATGGTCGCTGCCCAGGCATCGCCATCGGGGAATTTTTCTTCGTGGCCCATATCCATTACCTCCTATCCGTCACAATCCAGTCATCTATTCTCAGTATCCCAGTTATAAGTTAACGCATTATGAATTTGGTCTTAACAGCCAAAAGATATAACAAGCCGCTGTTTTTCATTGGTTTTTTCGGCGACATGCCCGAAAGTTCCATAGATTACCATAATTATTGCGCCCTTTGGCCGCTTCGTATATGATAGCGGGCAGCCTGACGCAGCAAAGAACCGGAAGAATCGGCAGCTGTGCCGGGTGAATAGGGGATAGGGGATAGGGGAAACAAGACATCATGGCCAGCACGCCGTTCAACAATGCCGCCGCGCCCGCGAACGACAACGCGGAAAGCCTCGACCGCCAGTTATTAAGCGCCGCCGAATTCGGCGAAACGGCCAAAATGGTCGACCTGATCGCGCAAGGCGCAAACATCAATGCCCGTCACACCAATAACGACACGCCGCTCCACATCGCCGCGCGCGAGGGGCATCTGGATGCCGTGAAGCTGCTGATCGAAAAACAGGCCGATACCAGCCTTGTCAATAATTCCCGGCAGACCGCGCTGATGGTATCGGTGCGCGAACATCAGGACGAACAGATCAACCTGGTGCTGGTCAACGCCAAAACCCCCGTCAACCAGCAGGACAGCAAAGGCCGCACCGCCGCCTATTTCGCGGCGCAGGACGGCCTTGTCGTCACGACCGAAGCGCTGGGCAAAGCGGGTGCGGATTTTTCGCTGACCGGCGACGACGGCGTGACGCCCCTGATCTGGGCGACGCGCCTGCCGAACAAGCACGGGACGATTGACGTCATCACGCAATATCCGACCGCAGGGCTGGACGCGCAGGATGAACAGGGCCGCTCCGCGCTGATGGAAGCAGCGGTGAAGAATGACAGCAAGCTGGTGGATAAATATATCGGTTTGGGCGCGAACGTGATGCTCTACGACAACGACCAGAAACGCGCGCGTGATCTCGCGCAGGAATTCAGCGCAGGCGAGAGCCTGAAGAAGATCGAGGCCGCCGAGGCCGCGATATCGCAGCCGCTCGCCAAAGGCGTCAGCGGCAATCTGGCCGCGCCCGCCACTGCGCGTTTCAAGCCGAAACAGCCGGTCACGGAATAATTACTCCATAAATCTGGCATAATTACCCTTGAATACGGAAGATAAGGCCGCATTCCTTGGTCGTAACAATTTCTGAATAGACAGGTTTCTGCTCATTGAAGCAGCGAGATGACCCATATGCCTGCACGAACCCACTATTGGGGTATCCGTCATCCATGCGGCGATCAATAGCCTTGGCATCTTGGGGCGACAAAGCCTGATGGCCTACTTTATTCAGCGGCGAGCCGCGAAGCACTTCATCACTAATGAGCACAAGAATAGTTCCTTTCATTCCCTTATTTTCCGGAGCGAGGGATATGGATAGCGGCGTGCCATTCCAGTAGCCGGCAATGAAGCCTCCTCCAGTCTCAGCGGCAGGAAATACTGTGCCAAAAGTAACTGGTGCATCTGGATTGATGCCAGATCCATCAACGCCAGTAATCAAATTAGCGAAGAATAGATGTGCCCAAAAAAGCACCGTTTCATCTTCCATGGATTTCGCTGGAACTCTTACCTGCCCGATGACAGGAGGCTCCAATGTCAGTCCAAAGGCTGGATTGCCGATGATATTATTTCCGGCCTCGGCAGAATAAGGATTGCAGTTTTCACCTTGAAAACCTGTGCAACCCACCAAACGCTCGCCTGCGGATGGCATGTCACCCGGATATGATTGGAAGGCATCGCGGAAAGCTGTTACCGCAGCTTCATAGGACATGACCTGCTTGACTACGCCTTTTACAGCGGGGTTACTCAGACCTGATTGTTCCGCATATGCAAAACTCTTGACGTGTGCTACCGAGACAACTGAAAGCAAAATCATATAGAAATATTTTACTAATCTATGCATTAAAAGTTTACCTCTATTTCTTCATGTCAAAACGATCATGTTTTATCTTTCAGATGCGGGCAGTTGGCCATGATCGTGCCGGCGGCGAGGAGGAATGATTCCCTGTCGGGCAGGCATTGCTGCTGCAGGCTGATCTTGCCGTCCACATGGCGGATGACAAGGTAGTTCTGGCCGTTCACCGACATCATCGTCAGCTTGGTGACATCGGAATAACGTACGAATTCCATCCGTTTTTCAAAGAAGCCCGTCGGAATGGTGAACCCGTCATCGGCAACGCGCAAAACCGTCGCATCACCGGCATTCAGCTGCGTGATGACGGCGACAAGGCAGGCGCCCGCCGCCAGCCCGAGGACTGCGGAAAGACCCCAGTAGAAAATGCTGGCATTCTCCACGCCCAGATGGATGGCGTGAAACAGGATCAAGCCGCGGTCGTTCGTCATCGCCAGATGCGCGATGAAAACGGCAAGCCCGGCGATGACGGGGATCAGCAGCCCCATTTTCCTGATGTTGATCTTGTAGGAATATTCGAGCGTGTCAGCCATGAAAGGACCTTATGATGCGACGCGGATCCGGCGGCGCAGGGTGACAATCGACAGCTGTTCTTCGGTCTGTTCGCCATTGTCTTCCGCGACCGGCAGGGCGACCGCGTGCAGCAGCGAGCAGCCGTCGCGATACAGCTGGATGCGCTTGATGCCGAGTTCCCAGCCGAGCAGCAGCAGTTTCTGCACGTCATCGACCGAACTGTAATGGCCAAGCTCGACCGTGTGGCAGGCGGTGCCGGACAGGAAAGGTTCGACCGCCGCCTGCATCCTCACCTGTGCTTCCGGCGAGATGCGGCGCACGCCGGACCCGGACGGGGTCAGGCAATCGAAAATGCCCAGTTGTTTCGGGAACAGGTGGGGCGCGCCTTCGAGCGTCATCGCCCCGCAGCAGTACAGGTTCGCGGCCTCGATCTCGTCTTCGGTGAAGCGCATGGCGGTCAGCATATCGAACGTGCCGCTGGCAAGTTCATGTGCGGTAAAGCCCAGCATGTGGCGGCAGAAATCCTCGCCCAGCGTCCATTTGTTGAAGGCATAGCGGATATGCTGCGCGGTGCGGAGCGCAACCTCCAGCGCGTCGAGCGCGGCTTGGTGGAAACCCTTGGCCTTCAATTCCGCATGGCTGATGCCGGGCGCATCCAGCAGCGTGCCGTGGCCGACGGCGTAGAAACTGATCGCGTCGCGTTCCTGCGCGTTAAAGCCCATTTTCTGCAAGGCCTGCGCCGCCATGGGGTTCAGTTTCTTGCCGTAGATTTCGGCGGCGTCGTTGCCGTCGGCGAAATATCCTTCGAACCGCACCAGCGATGCTTCGGGCGCGATATCGCGCGTCTGGCCGCCCAGCAGGGCCTGCAGCGATTCATCGGTATCCATCGCGGTCACATGCGCGTGACGGAAACCTTTTTCCTTGCCAAGCGCATAGGCGCGCGCCCATGCGCCCTTCACCGCCTCGACCAATGTCTGGTCGGGACAGAGCGCGGATTTCAGTTCGGCGGGGCGGCGCGACAATCCTTTTTGCATATAGGATGTGCCGGCAACCGCGCTCATTTTATCCTTCACGGCCTGCAGGTATTCTTTTTTCATCGGCGCGAAACCGTCGAACGCGCCTGCGGCAACCGCGATTTCGGCAGATGCCTCATGCGCCGCGCCCGACATCAAGGCCGCGACCAGCGCGGCTGTTGCGCGCCCCGCATCGCTGTCATAGCCCAGCATATTGCCCATCAGCAGCGCGGAGAGACCGGACATGCCGATAGAGACTGGGCGATAGGTGACGGCCTTTTCCGGCAAGGCGGCAAAGCCGAACGAAGCCTCCAGCGCGATCATCAGGATTTTTACGGTATGCTGCAGTTTTTCCGCATCCAGCAACACGCCACCCTGACGGTTCGCAAATTTCAGCAGTTGAAGCGTCGCGGCAGGGGCTGCGGTGTCGTGCAGGAACACAACGCCGCCCTGCCCGCTGACCGCCAGCGGCGCGGAGGACTGGAATGCGGAAGCCGCCGCCGTGCTGTCGCGGAACAGGATTGCGGGTTCGCCCGTCGCCCAGACAGCATCGGCAATGCCGCTCCACAATTTTTCGGCGGGATAATGCATTTTCGCCTCGCCCGCATCGCGCAGCAGGAAACCGTGGCCGGTCAGCGCGCTTTCGATGAATTCATCGGGGACGGACAGCGTGGCCGAGAGTTGCGGCGGGGCAGGTTCTTCGGCATTTGAAAACAAATCGATTTCTTCCGCGCCCTGCTGCGCGGCATGCACGGCCATGCGCAAGGGCGCTTCGGGCACGCCCGCGCGGCGCGCGTCGATCATCGCCTGGCGGAGTTTCAAATTATGTTCGGGATCGAACCCGAACACTGAATCACGGTCGCAGGCATCCATCACATGATGCAGCGCGGCCTCCAGCGTTTTGCCGCCCACTTCCTGCGCGACGGACGCGATATCGGATTGGCGTTTCATGGCCACGAATGCGGGGCTGTCGGCATTTTCGACGGGCAGCGTCACGGAAATTTTGCGCGCACCGCCATCCAGCGCCTGGCGTTCACCCAGCACCTTCAAACGGCGCAGGATGTTTTTATGCGGGCTGTCGGCGGCAACCGCGATGCCCGCGCCGCTGGCGTTTTCGCCGAACAGCGCATCCGAAAAGCCGGCGATACGTGCGGCGGGAATAAACGGCGCATCGATGTCATAGGCCCAGTCGAGCCCCGCCGTCGCCAGCAGCGCGATTTCAGGCAGCGCAATTTGGTGCAGAAGGATATGGCGGAATTCGTCGTAGAAACTGCGCGCGTCTTCTTCGCTGTCAAACAACCCGGCCTTCCAGCCGTGATAGCAAAGCCCGCCCGCAATGCGCGCGAAGCATTCGCGGAAATCGCGTTCATGGCGGAAACGCCATTCGGCGGAAATGCCGTCGAGTCCCGCTTCATCCGGTTCGCGCCGCCACAAAAACTGCGGCACGCCGTCTTCCGGCACGGGCTTCATCAGCGCGGGGATGGCGGTTTTGCAAAAGACCTGTTCGACCAGCACTTCGGCGGCGCTGCGGCCCCAGATGGCGGGCACGGCATATTCGGCGAAGTCGCCATCCTGATGGATACGCTGCGCCACCCCTTTTACGGGGTCGGCATCCATCCGGGTATAAAGCCGCGGCACGTGCATTGATTAACCTGTTGGAATATAAAGATATTCAATAGAAACAGTCATTCTGGGCTTGGGCGGTAATGTGACACATTTACCCCTGCCTTATCAATTGCCGTTTTACCGCTGTTATCATTCGAGAAAAAAGTTGCGCGCCCCCGACTGCAGGGCGTATTTATTGAGCACAGGATTCTATAAGGCGGAAACATGGCTAAACTTTCCATATTCGGCGTTCTCAGCAATATCCAGATGCTGCTCCATACCAGCCTCTACGGCAAATTCGTAGGCAAGGACCAGCTGGGCAACAAATATTACAAGGCGAAGCCGCGCAAGAACAGCAAGCGCGAACGCCGCTGGGTGATGTATACCGGCGAAGCGGAGGCATCGATGGTGCCCCCCGAATGGCATGGCTGGCTGCACAGCCAGACCGACAAAGTGCCGCCGATGGAAAACCGCAACCGCAAGCCGTGGCAGCTGCCGCATCTGCCGAACCAGACGGGCACGACGGGCGCATACCTGCCCCCCGGCCATACGCTGAAGGGCGGCAACCGCGCAAATTCGAGCGCGGATATCACGGCATGGCAACCGCCCGAATAACCGCGCGGCGTAATTTTGGAGAAGACTGATGCAAAGAAATATGGCTGAAACGGTTCTGGGTGCCGTCGTGCTGCTGGTCGCGGGCGCGTTCATGTTTTTCTTTTACCGCTCAAGCGATATCGCGCCGCAATCCGGTTACCAGCTGGTGGCCGAATTCGACAAGGTCGACGGCCTTGAAAACGGCGCGCCCGTGCGCATTGGCGGCGTGAAGGTGGGGCAGGTGCTGGGCTTTGAATTGAACGCGCAGACCTACCGCGCGATTGTGCATCTCAGCATCAACGACCAGATCAAGCTGCCCATCGACACCGCCGCCATCATCCAGAGCGCGGGCCTGCTGGACGGTAAATTCATGACGCTGCAGCCCGGCAACGAAGACGATATGCTGAAACCCGGCGCAAAAATCGAATACACGCAATCGACCGCGAGCCTGGAACAGCTGCTGGGCCAGGTGATCTTCAGCCTGACGAAAGAAAAAGACGAAGATAAAACCGAAGACAAATCAGGCGACAGCGCACCCGCCCCTGCCCCCGCGCCCGAACCGGCACCCGTGCAGGAAACACATCCCTGATGCGTAACAGCTTTTCCATTTTTGCTGCCGCACTCCTCTGCTTCGGCACCGCCGGGATTTTTACCGGCGGCGAAGCTGCTGCCGCGCCGCGCAAGATGGAAAACACATCGATCGTCGTCATGCGCACGATCGACAAGCTGTCTGCACGCACGCATACCTTCGAAATCCCCGTCGATAAAACGGTGAAGTTCGGCAATTCGCTGTTCATTAAAGTGCGGTCCTGCAAGCGCGCCTCGCCGCTCGACCGGCCGGAGAGCGCGGCGTTCATGCAGATCTGGGAACGCAAGCCGTCGGAAAAAGATTCCACATGGATTTTCAGCGGCTGGATGTTCGCATCCAACCCGTCGCTGTCGGCGATGGACCATCCGGTCTATGACGTCTGGGTGATGGAATGCAAGAACGCAGCCACGGCTGCGAAACCCGCCGAAGTTTTCTCGTCCGAAAAAGCGCCCGAACACGCGCCTGAAACCGACGGCAAGCCCGCCGCATCGCCGGAAGACGAACCGGTTGTTGATACCGAAGCCGCCGACACCGAAGCGGCGCCCGAGCCCGGCGACACCGCAACGCCCGCCAAACCCGGCAAGCCTGTGCCCGCCGCAGCGGCGACACCCGTTGCGCCCGCAGGCGCGCCGGTTGCCGGCGAAAAACCGCCGCTGCTGAAGCCCGCGCCCATGCCGCCCGTCGACCAGTTGCCCGGATCGTTTGAAGACGGCGGCGACAGCGAAGCGTCGCCCGGGCCCAATGCAGGCCCCGCCAATCCCGAAGACTGATCCCCGAACGTGACAGGCATTTCCAGTGCCGCCGCCAGCCGCGCATGATATTCCGCGCGGCTGATTTCCTGCACGCCGAACTGCATCAGGTGTTCGTTGATGAACTGCGTATCCAAAAGCGCATAGCCCCGCTGCCACAACCGAGCCACCAGATAGACCAGCGCGATCTTGCTGGCATCCGTCGCCGTTGAAAACATGCTTTCGCCGAAAAATCCGCCGCCGATGGAAATGCCGTAGACGCCGCCCACCAGCGTGTCGCCCTGCCATGCCTCGACGCTATGCGCAAAACCGGCTTCGTGCAGCCGGGTATAGAGGTCGATGATTTTGTCGTTGATCCACGTGTCCTTGCGCGCATCGGCGCAGCCGGTCATGACGGCGCGGAAGGCGCGGTCAAAGGTGACGCGGTACGGCGCCTGGCGTATCGTGCGCTGCAGGCGTTTGGGCACATGCAAACCAGCGATGGGCAGGATGCCGCGCATTTGCGGATCATACCATTCCAGAACTTTGCCGCGGCGGCCGCGCGCCATCGGGAACACGCCGATGGTATAGGCATGGAGCAGCAATTCCGGCGTGATGTCGGGGTCACCCTTCGCCAAGGCTTTTCACAAGCTTGAGCGTCAGCAAATCATCGACCGCGCGCATCTCGCCCGCCACGACCGGCACATCGTCATAGGAAACGCCCGCGCCATCCGGCACATAGCCGCGCCGTACATAGAGCCGCTGCGCCGCGCCGTAGCGTGCATAAAGCCCGACGCTGATCCCCATATCCCCATGCCCTTTTTCGCGGGCAAGGTTTTCGCAGGCTGCGACCATGGCATCGCCGATGCCTTGCTGCCGCGCCGACGGCACGACATTCAAATCCTGGATTTCGGGGATGTTCAACCGGCGGAACGGCGCATAAATCGGTTTCCAGTTAACCTGGACATAGCCGACCGCCGCGCCAGATTGCTCGGCCAGCAGCACCGTGCGGCCTTCCCGCAGGCTGCGGGCGAAATATCCGGCCTCGTGCGTGGCGCGCATGGCGGCGGCGATAACCTCGAGCGCAGGAATATCGGCCTCGGTCGCTGCGCGCAGCTTTATATTTTGCATAAGGTGGCTATCGATCATGTTTTATCCTAACCCGCCTTTTTTATGCCCGCACCCGAATTCTTTTTCTGCCTTGTTTTATATCCGCAAACGTTGGAAACGGCGTCGAAATAGGGAATAATGTGAAGATGATCGAGGAATTCCTGCTCACGCTCAGCTCGGAAAACAAGCTCGCCCTGATGTGGGTGCTGGGCGCGCCCGTGATCGGCCTGCTGTTCTTCTGGGCGGCCAAGTCGCACTGGAAATCGCTGCCTGACAAGGAAAAATCATCCGCCAAGCTCTACCGCCGCCTGATCCCGCTGATCGGCCCCGTCGTCAACCTGATCGTGCTGATCGTGGGCGCGGCCCTGATCGGCAAAAAAGGCCTGATCGTCGATGAAAGCCTGCGCCATATCGTGCGCGTGCTGTGCTTCGGCTGGCTGGGGCTGGCCGGTGTTTATTCGCTGACGCATAGCCGCGGCAAGACGCTGATCGCCGCCGTGATCGTACTGTTCTTCGGGTTCCTGTCGCTGACCAACCTGCTGGGCGATATCGTCAAGGCCGCGCAGGACACCACATTCTCGGTCGGCAAGATCGAGATTTCGGCCTATCAGGGCGTCAAGTTCGTCATCAGCATCGTTTTGCTGCTGTGGCTGGCGGGCGCGGTCATTCGCGGCATGGAAATATCGTTGCAGAAAATACGCTACCTGCGCCCGTCCACGCGCCAGCTGTTCCTGTCGCTGGGGCGCATCGGCGTCTATGTGGTGGCGGCGCTGTTCGCGCTGTCGACCATCGGCATCGACCTGACGGCATTCGCCATTTTCGGGGGCGCGGTCGGCGTCGGGCTTGGCTTCGGCTTGCAGAAAATCGCGTCCAACTTCATCAGCGGCATGATCCTGTTGCTGGAACGCTCGGTCGAAGTGGGCGACATGATTGAAATGGCGAATGGCGACGTTTCCGGCATCGTGAAGAAAACCGGCGCGCGCTATACGCTGGTCGAGGCGTTTGATTCCCGCGAAATCATGATCCCGAACGAGGATTTCATCACCCAGCGCGTCGTCAACTGGACGCTCAGCGATGCGCGCGGGCTGCTGCGGCTGCCGATCAATGTCGCCTATGGCACCGATCTTGACCGTGCGAAGGAAGTCATGCTGTCGGCGGCGCGCTCCCACCCGCGCTGCCTTGCCTCGCCGGCGCCCACCTGCATGCTGACGGGCTTCAACGATTTGGCCGTCACCTTCTCGCTCAACGTCTGGGTCGCCGATATCCGCGAAAAGCGCATCACGACGCAAAGCGAAATCCTGTTCGCCGTCTGGCGGCGGTTCAACGAAGAGAATATCGGCATGCCGCATTCGCCACGGGAGTCGTCGTACAAGACACGCGACAAGGAAGCAGCGGCACAGGCCGAAGCCGCCACCCCCAAGCCGGATATATTGCCCGATACGGCGAAGGCGTAGGCGATGGAAGAAACCAAGGCATGTTTGCTGACCTACAGCCTTGACGGCAACGGCAATGGCGAGGTCGTGGATCTGGCATCGATCAGCCCCGAAGATACGCGGCTGATCTGGATACATATCAATGGCCGCCACCCGGATGCCAAGAAATTCCTGCGCGAACAATTGCACCTCGACCCCGTGATCGTGAGAACGATGCTGGCGGAGGAAATGCGTCCGCGACTGGAAGAACAGGGGAATTACACGCTGCTGATGCTGCGCGGTATCAATTTCAACCCGGGGCCCACGCCGGAGGACCTTGTGTCCGTCCGCCTGTGGATCACCGGCAACCGCATCGTGAGCGTCGGCCGCCGCAAATCGAAAACCGTCGCCGATCTGGACGAACGCATCCGCCACGGGCGCGGGCCGAAACGCGTGGGCGAGTTCGTTGCCATGCTGTGCTCCAGCCTGAACGACGGCATCGAGCCTGCGTTGCAGGAGCTGGAGGACACGATCGACCGGCTGGAGGCCTTGAGCCTTGAAAACCCCGATGCGCACCTGCGCAACGATATCGCGGGCATCCGCAAGCAGGCGACGCAGTTCCGCCGCCATATCGCCCCGCAGCGCGAGGTGTTCAACCGGCTGCAATTTTCGCAGCAGGGCTGGATGCTGCCCGCCGACAAATGGCTGATGCAGGACAACAACGACCGCATGATGCGCTACCTCGAAGATCTCGAGGCATTACGTGACAGGGCGAACATCCTGCAGGACGAATTGCAGAGCGCGCTATCGGGCAAGCTGAACAAAAACTTGTATACCCTTTCCGTCATCACCGCGATCTTCATGCCGCTCAGCTTTTTCAGCGGTTTGCTGGGCATGAACGTAAAGGGCATCCCGGGCGCCGACCATCCCGAAGCGTTCCTGATCGCCTGCGTCATTGCCTTTGTGATCGGGGTTGTGCAGGTGGTTGTGTTCAGGCGGTTGAAATGGCTATGATTTTCAATGACTTGACAATTCGATTGCTTTCCGGTCACGCGGGACGCAAAATCGCCGCATATTCGTTACGGGAGCATTAAACGTGGGCGCCAGGGGCGGCAGCAGGATTGTATTAAGGACGGTATTGTTCCTGCTGCTGGTATTGGCGGCGGCGAACGCCGTATATGTGTTCCGTTATGCCCCCGTCCGGCAACAGGCGGAGGAGGCCGAAAAGCAGCTCGCCAGGCCCTCGTTCCCCGTATACATGGATCAGGAAACACCTGCCGCCATCCAGCAGCCCTATGCGGCGCCGGGGCGCGACTGGAAATCCTATCCCCGTTCCAACTGGCACAGCGAACTGGTTTCCAAGCGCGAGGATGACGGCAGCTATTCCTTCAATGTGACCTCGTCTGGCGGGCGCGACGGCGACCGCACGATCAAGTCGTTCGAGGCCTGGATCCGCAGGGCGAACGAAACGTCGGAAAGCAAGATCGACCTGAAGCGCGACGCGGATGGCCGCATCATCACGAAGGTGAATTTCCCGACAGCGGGCGAATGGGTCATCCGCGTGCGCCTTGCCCGTGAATCGGAAACGCTGGAATTTTCCGAACGCGTTGATGTGAAATGACGGCATAGCCGTCGTGTGAAATGACGGCATAGCCGTCTTGCCGGATAAGCCCTACGGCTTCAGCACAAGCTCATAGAAAAATTCATCCTCTGTCACGCCGTCATGCCACTGGTGCGGCGCGCTGTGCGTCTGCACAAACCCGTGTTTCTGGTTGGCCTTTTTCGAGGCGATGTTTGATGCGCGATGCGCCACGACGATCTTCTTTGCCGTTCCGTGCTGGCGCGCCCAATCGATGCGGGCACGGTACATGTCTTCCGATACGCCTTTGCTGCGCCATGCCGGTTCCAGCCACGAACCCCACAATTTCGCAACGGTCGCATCATCCCGGTCGATCACGACGCCGGTCATGCCGATTACCTGTTCATGGTCGAACACGCCGAAAACGCCCATATCGGCGCGTTCCAGCGCGCGCCGCCATTCGGCATCGGGGCGCGGCTCTTCCAGCGCAAAACTAGACCCGAAAACTTTCGGGTCGGACTGCAGCGCCTTCAGCCGCACGGCTTTATACAGCAGCCATTCATCGGGCGTGAACAGCCGTATGCCGGGGTTCGACTGCATCAGCCGGCCTTTTTCTGGCGCGGCCGCGCGAGCTGTTCGGAGCGGTAGCCGCGCAGGTATTGCACCGGCACATCCATTTCCGCGCCCAGCACATCGGCGGCGTGCAGCGGCCAGTACGGGTCGCGCAGCATGGCGCGGGCAAGGAACACCATATCGGCCTCGCCCTTCGCGATAATGTCATTCGCCTGCGCGGGCTCATTGATCATGCCGACGGCGGCGGTCGGGATGCCCGCCTTGTCGCGGATGTCTTTTGCAAACGGCACCTGGTAATTGGGGCCAACGGGAATTTTCGCATCCGCCGTCAGCGCGCCGGATGAACAGTCGATAAAATCGACGCCCTCTTTTTTCAAGGCCGCCGACAGGCGGACGGTATCGTCAATCGTCACGCCGCCTTCCGCCCAGTCGGAACAGGACAGGCGCACGGCCAGCACCGTCTGCGGGCGCAGCTCGGCGCGCAATTCGCGCGCGATTTCGCAGATCAGGCGGAAACGGTTTTCTTCGCTGCCGCCATATTGGTCGGTGCGCTTGTTCGACAGCGGCGAATAGAATTCATGCAGCAGGTAGCCATGCGCGCCGTGGATTTCGACGATCTGGAACCCGGCCCGCTCCGCCCGGTGCGCGCCCGCGACAAAATCCTCCTTCAGCCGCCTGATGTCATCAAGCGTCATTTCATGCGGCGCGTCGAATTCGGGCATGAAGGGTATCGGCGATGGCGCAACGGTCGTCCAGCCGCCGTCGGTTTTTTTCAGCCGTTTGCCGCCTTCCCACGGTGCGCCCATGCTGGCCTTGCGCCCCGCATGCGCCAGTTGAATGCCGATCGCCGCGCCATGGCCGATCGCAAAAGCCGTGATGCGTTTCAGGTAATCGACATGCGCATCTTTCCAGATGCCGTGGCAGAGCGGCGTGATGCGGCCTTCGGGCGAAACGCCCGTCGCCTCCATGATGATCATCCCTGCGCCGCCCAGCGCGCGCGAGCCGACATGCACCAGATGCCAGTCATTCGCAAAACCGTCCTGCGAAGAATACTGGCACATGGGCGACACGCCGATGCGGTTGCGGATGGTCAGGCCGCGGAACGTGATGGGAGTGAACAGGGGAACGGACATTTCCAAACTCTTATGGTTTCAGGTTTTGAAGGAACGCATCGGCCTCGGCATGGCTGCGCAGACGGATATAGGCAACGTTGCCCACATTTCCAGCCCCGAAAATCCCGCCATATTCTTTTTTGCGCTTTTGATAGGTTTTCAGCAGCCACACCATAATGCTGTCGCTGGAAAAAAGTTTCCGCCATGTTTCGGTGTTGCCGTTGCAGATCAGCAGTTTGTCGCGCGCGCGGCGGACCGAGCGGCACAGCAATTGACGGAACACCGTCCAGAACGGCAGGTCGATCCAGATAAAGGTATCGGCATAGGGCCATGTCATGTCGCGCGTTTTTGAATAATTTCCCATGATGACCCATGACGGCATCTGCGATTTTTCAAAAACGCGGGCGCGAAAATCTTCCACATCCCGCGTCTGCCAGTCGGGCAGCCAGTGCAACTCATCAAGGTCGACCGCCTCGCAGCCCAATTTGGCCGCGAGTTTTTTTCCGAAAGTTGTCTTGCCGGAACCGGTGCATCCGAGGATTACGATACGCTGCATGAAACACCCATAATTACGGCTGCCAGTATAGCCTTTATCATGCGCGATAAAAGCCCTAACATAACGGCCGAAGGATTAAAAAATGTCACGCACAGCCATGCCCAAAGGCGTTTACGCGCTCGGCTTTATCAGCATGTTCATGGATATCTCGTCGGAGATGATCCACAGCCTGCTGCCGCTGTTCCTGACCGGCGTGCTGGGCGCATCTGCGCTGTCGGTCGGCATACTGGAGGGCATTGCGGAGGCGACCGCGTCGATTGCCAAAATTTTTTCCGGCGCGATCAGCGACTGGATCGGAAAGCGTAAACCATTGCTGCTGCTGGGCTACGGCCTTGCCACGCTGACCAAACCGCTCTTCCCGCTCGCAGATAGTTTCACGACCGTGCTGACCGCCCGCTTCCTCGACCGCATCGGCAAGGGCATCCGCGGCGCGCCGCGCGACGCGTTCCTTGCCGATATCACGCCGGAGCCGATGCGCGGCGCCGCCTATGGCTTGCGGCAATCGATGGATACGGCGGGCGCGTTCATCGGCCCGCTGGTCGCGATGCTGCTGATGATCTGGACGTTCAATGATTACCGCACCGTGTTCTGGGTTGCGGCCGTCCCCGCGCTGATCGTGATGCTGATCATTGTTTTCGCCATCCACGAGCCCGCGCGCGTTAAAACGGCGGAAAAAAAACCTTTCCCGCTAAAGGCCAGCCAGCTGAAACTGCTGTCGCCCCTGTTCTGGGCCGCAACGCTGGTGGCGTCGCTGCTGACGCTCGCGCGGTTTTCGGAAGCCTTCCTGATCATGCGGGGCGACAATATCGGGCTCGGCGTTGCCTTCGCGCCCGCGATCCTGATTGCGATGAATGCGGTTTATTCAGCATCGGCATGGCCGGTCGGCGCATTGTCGGACAAGATCGGGCGGCAGGGGTTGCTTGTGGCGGGGATTGCCACGCTTATCCTGGCCGATATCGCGCTGGCCTATGCGAATACGCCCGTGCTGGTGTTTATCGGCGCGGGATTATGGGGGCTGCATATGGGGCTGACGCAGGGCATCATCACCGCCTATATCGCGGATAGCGTGCCCGCCCACTTGCGCGGCACGGGCTTCGGCGTTTACAATTTCGTGACCGGCATCGTGCTGCTGGGGGCAAGCGTAATTGCGGGATACCTGTGGAGCGCATACGGGCCTGTTGTTACTTTTGCGGCAGGCGCGGTGTTTTCGGCGCTGTCGCTGCTCGGCTTCCTCGCCCTCCGTCCATTACTGGGAAAGAAACACGCATGAACGAACAGACATTGCAGGCATGGGAGCTGGCGAGCTACGTCATCACCGTCATCGGCCTGCCCTATGCGATTGTGATGCTGATGTACGACAACTGGAAGGAACGCCAGCAGGAGGACGAGGAGCTGTACCAGAAACTGGCGGAGGAATACGCCAAGTTCAACAACCTGCTGATCGAAAACGCCGACCTGCAGTTGATCACCGGCCATATCCCCGATGCCAGCCTTTCGGCGGAGCAAAAGGAACGCAAATCGATTATCTTCGACATGCTGGTCGCGCTGTTCGAGCGCGCCTATATCCTTGTCTACGAGGAAAAAATGGACCGCCAGACGAAGCGGTTGTGGGCGACATGGGAAGACTATATACAAGTGTGGTGTCGGCGCGATGATTTCCGTGCCGCGCTGCCCGGCCTGCTGGTGGGCGAAGACCCCGGGTTTTCGCAATACATCCAAAAGGCCGCAAAGATCAGCAAGGACAAATAACCAACCAAAAGGGAGCGTAAAATGCCTGTACTTTATACCGCAAAGGCCAATGTTTCCGGCGGCCGCGACGGCGCCGGCGAAACCGACGACAAGAAACTTTCCGTCACCCTGTCGCGCCCCGGCGGCGCGGGCAATGGCACCAACCCCGAACAACTATTCGCGATCGGCTATGCCGCATGTTTCGCGGGCGCGGTCGGGTTTGTCGCAGGCCAGAAAAAACTGGAAACCGGTACGATCAACATCCAGTCCGAAGTGACACTCAGCCAGGACGACAAAGGTTTCTCGCTCGGCGTGACCCTCAACGTCCTGCTGCCTTCGCTCGACAAGGCGGAAGCGGCGGAGCTGGTGAAAGAAGCCGACAAGGTCTGCCCCTATTCCAAAGGCATTCGCGGCAACGTGCCGGTCACACTGAAGGCGAACGGCGAACCTGTATAAAAGAATCTCCTCTCCTTTGGGAGAGGAGATGTCGCGAAGCGACAGAGGTGAGGCTACTTGGCTGCCGCTGTGCGCCTAAAGCCGACGGAGTACCCTCACCTTCCCATCGCAAGGAAGCGCGATGGGCCCCTTCCTCTCCCAAAGGAGAGGAGAAGACGTCACAGCTTCAGTGCAGGATTTCCGGGCGATGGCGCAGGTTTCGCAATTTCCTGCGCCACATAATTTGCCAGCACATCGAAATAGCTGAGAATGGTCACGCCGGGCACAGTCCCGGCGTGACCATGTTTGGCCTTGGGCGCATCGGCGCGGGCGAACAGGATATGCGTGATGCCTTGCGCTTTCCACGCCTCGACGATTTCCTTCATGACGGCCTCGACCGGCGCGGAATTCCCGGCGCGTTTCAATTCTTCTTCCGCCGCCAGCAGCCTTGAAGCCTGCGCGTCATCGGGTGTCACGGCGCGATCGCCAAAAATCTCCACGATGCGCTGTTTGGCGGGACGCATATGGATGACGCCCAGTTTTGCAACGTCTTTATATTGCGCCGCCAGCGCATCCGACAAGCGCAGGATCCTGCGCCCCAATGCTTTTTCGACACCGTCATGAAAACCGACCATCGACATGCAGGGCATGACCAGAATCTGCGCATCCGCCGCGCCCACCGCCACGCCGTCGCCTGCAACGGCCTTGAACAATTCCTGTTTCTTCCCCTCGTCCTGCAATGCCTCGCCGCGCAAGGGGCGGCCGGGTTCCGATACGGCCTGCGCATTCGGGTACGGCGCGGCGCTGTTCAGCGTGTAGTTCACGCCCTTTAATGTTTCCGCAAGCCGTGCCGCGAATTCTTCATAGCTGTCGAGGTTCAATGCGCCGAAGGCCGCGATTTTGATGTGATGCGTCATGTTTTTTCCTTTAAGGCTGAAATCCAGTGGTGGCGCGGGTAATCACGCGCAATCGCCTCCCGCAGCCAGAGCCTGTCGCCGTTATCGAGTTGCGGCAGCAGCGATTCAAAATCCTGTTCGTCTTTCGGGCGCGGGGTTTTGGATTTATACAGCAGCGGCACCACGGCGGGCAATGCCTCGCCGCGCAGAAACCTTGTATATTCCAGCTTCACATGCGCGTTGCGGCGGTACAGCCAGTCGCCACCGTCGAATTCGTTCAGCAATATCTCCAGCGTAAAACCATCGGTGAAATAGGCATATAGTTCATGGATGGGCAGCAGCAGCGTATCGAAACCCCAGCGGAACAGCTGCCCGCCATGCGCGTATTCGACGCGGTCGAGCTTCGGCAGGTTGCGCAAGGCCGCCTGTTCACGCCGGTCGATGGCGATTTCGATATCCTTGTGCGGGCGCGACTGGAAACCGAGGCGCAGGTCAACTGCCCAGCCGCCCGCGATCCAGTAATCGCCGGGAAAACCGGCCATCCGCTGCCGCACCTCTTCCACTTCTGGAAACATTCTCGAAATTCCTTTTCGCCATGACCTTAACACATGCCGCGCGCTTCTATAAGATGGGCGGGCATTTAACCGCCTGAAAGGCCTTTTCACATGTTCAAATCACTCGCTCTTGCCGCCGCGCTGTTCTTGCTGTCGCCATCGGTTTCTTTTGCCGCAACGGCTGCCCCCGCCCCCGAGGGCATCATCGGCACAATCCTCGAGGTCGAAGGCGCCGGCACCGTCACGCAACCCGGCAAGCAGCCCATGGCCGCCGCCGTCAAAACGCGCGTGCATATGAATGACGTGATTTCGACAGGGCCGAAGGGACGCATCTTCATACTCTTCATCGACAACACGCAATTCACGCTGTCGGAAAATTCGAAACTGAAGGTGGACAAATATGTGTTCGACCCGCAGAACCCCGCCGTGAACAAGGGCACGTTCAACGTCATGCAGGGCGCGTTCAAATATACCAGCGGCGCGCTGGCGAAGAAAAAAGACCCTGAAGTGTCGATCAACACGCCCTACGGCAATATCGGCGTGCGCGGCACGGTCGTCCTGGGCGGCCGCGTGAAGGACGCCTATGGCGTGCATGTGCAGGAAGGCCGCGTGCAGGTCCGCAACGATGCGGGCGCAGTGCTGGTCGACAAGGGCAACGGCACGATGATCAAGAGCCGTGCGGAAAAACCGTCCAACCAGGCGCCCTTTCCGCCCGAACTGCTGAACATGCTGCAAACAGGCGTCTTCCTGATCGCGGGCGACCAGCTGATGAAAAACATGCCCGGCTTCATGAGCGATAACCTGAAGCTGCAGGACCAGTTCAAGAACTTCCAGCAGCTGAACGGCCTGCTGCCGGGCGGCGGCAGCCTGCCGATCCCGGGCGTGCCGGGCCAGAACAACCCTGTGCCGAAACTGAAAGGCCCTGGCAATATCCTCAAGAAATTCCCCTTCTAAACAAGGGACTAGCAATAAAAAAGCCGGGGGAAACCCCGGCTTTTTTATTGGTTTTAATACAACTTAAGATGTTGTATGTTTTTAAAACTACTTATAGTTGTTTATAAATCGCTATGATTTCAGCTTTTTTCAATCCTGTTGAGGATATCGCCAAGCCTGACACCCAGCGCCTTGGCGATTTTAAGGCAAGTCAGGATCGTGGGGGTGCGTTGATGAC
This sequence comes from Alphaproteobacteria bacterium, assembly GCA_965279315.1. Lineage (GTDB taxonomy): Bacteria > Pseudomonadota > Alphaproteobacteria > Micavibrionales > UBA2020 > JAPWJZ01. The sequence goes on from OZ257145.1 coordinate 568,518, forward strand.
TTTCAATGAAGCTGATCGCCGAGCGGCTGAGCCCCGTCAGGGCCGCCAGCTTTTCATGCGAAATTTTCTGCGCAAGACGGGCTTTCTTAAGCTCGTCCATGATTTTCGCCGCGATTGTTTCCAAGGATTTGTCCCGCATAGGCAAATCATCGCGAACTTGCGCGGGAATAGGTATGACACTATAGTTACGTACACTATAGTTACGTTAAAATAAGGGCTCATCATGTGGAAATGGCTGAAGAGGATTTGCAGGCGCCGCAACGGTTGTGAAACATCGGCAGACGGTGTCATCCGCTGGTACAAGAACGGGCTGCTGCACCGCGACGGCGCACCCGCCGTTGAATACCCGAACGGCAACCGCTTTTGGTACAGGAACGGAAAATTCCACAGGGAGGACGGCCCTGCCTGCGCTTATGCGGATGGCAGCGCTTTCTGGTACAAGAACGGGCTGCTGCACCGCATCGGCGGTGCCGCCGTCACGACCGCGGACGGCGACAAATATTGGTGCGCCGATGGAAAACGCCACCGCGACGACGGCCCTGCGATCGAATACGCCGACGGTAGCAAAATATGGTTTGAAAACGACATGCCTGTGGCTGCGAAATGAAACTAGGCACGCATAACGACGCAACGGATATCCACAAGGTCAACCCGGGGCGCTACCCTTATCTGGTCACAGGCTGCGGGCGTAGCGGCACGCACTTCACCGCAAAATTCCTGTCACTGCACGGGCTTGATATCGGCCACGAAGAATCGGCGGCGGTTGGCAGCGTCAGTTGGCTTTGCGCCTCGCAATCCTATTGCCGCGACAGGGGGGCTCGTTTTGAAAAGAAGCTGCACCAGATACGGCATCCACTTGCCTTCATCCGGTCGTGGCAGACCGTTAATCCGCGCGCTTGGAAATACATTTCCATCTATGCGCCGCAGTGCCTCCATGATGACCGTGTCGTGGCGGCGGCGCGCTACTGGCTGCACTGGAATGAATTGGCGATGACAGGCGCGCTTCTATCAATACGGCTTGAGGATTTCAGCGAAACCCCCATGCAAACATCAGCCCGGCTGTCGCGCTTCTTCGACCGCCCGCTGAACCCTGCGCTGATCGAGACGGCGCGCGCAAGCGGCGATAGCCGCGTCTTGCGCTGGCGCTACGGCCACCGCATCAATGACTTCGGCGCGATACAGAAAAAAGACCCAAAGACCTATGACGGCATGGTGCGGCTCGCCGAAAAATTCGGCTATCGGCTTTACGACCAGCTGTCGTAACGCACGGAACGCGGCTTCGGCTTCAGCAATTCCTTCAATTCGGCGCTTTGCTCGAAATCCGGATATTTCTTGATGATGCGCTGCGCGTGGTCGACGGTCGCATCGTTCGGGCGCGTCAGGGTCAGGCGTTTCAGGCGCACATCTTCGTCATAGGCGCGCGTGCTGACGATTTCTTCGCCGTCGCTGGCGATCTGCGTGATGCCGATATCGAAACTGTCGAGGAGGCCGCCCACGAAAATCGATTTCCCCTCGAACTTGCTGGTTTCCTTCACCAGCTTGCGGTCGAGCGTGTCTTCCACGAAAATCACGTTGTATTCGGTGTTGTCGGGCCCTGCGACCAGTTTCCAGCTTTCCAGCGCGCGCGTGCGCTTGGCGATGTCGAAATCTTTTTCGACATGGCTCTTGGGTTCGGGAAAGGCTTCCTTGCTGATGCTGAAGCCATATCCGTCACTGTGGCGGAACTCCTGTTCCTTGACCGCGATGCCGGCCCTGTTGAACACTTCCTTCAGGTAAGCGCGGTTTTTCTTTTGCGAGCCTTGGCCGCGCATGAAGATATCGACATCGCGCACAGGGCGGTTGTTGAAGGTGTCGCGCAGCGCGCCGCCCGCAATCACGGCCTCGTATGATCCGGCGGCATGGAACGTCGCCAGCACGCGGCGCCATTCCTGCGGAATCTGTTCGACGCGCTTGTCGACGAAGCGGCCCTCGACGAAGGCCTGCCCCGCAACGGGATCATTCGCGGGCGCGGGCGTGGTGGACGGGGTGACGTCTTCCCATGGCTGGCCGTTGCTGCGCAGGCCCGCCTGACGCAACAGCTGCACATAGCGCAGATATTTGTCGGCCATCGCCGCGCGCAGCGCCGCCATGTCTTCTTCATCCGGATGCGCGCCCCATGTCGCCAGCAGGCGGATCATGGGCGCATCTTCGCGCATCAGCGCAAGGCGCATGTGTTTCCATTCGGGCGGGTCCTGGCGGTTCTGCCAGAACGCCTTGTCGAAAAATTCCCGTGCCTCCGCAATGTCACCTTTCGCGACGATTTCGGACAGTGCGTCATCGAAACGGCCGGGTTTCGGCCAGGGCTTGGGGGGTGTAACCATCTTGGGCGACCTTTGATGCGGCATTATTATGGACTGCCGTAAAAATAGCAGCTGTACGCATTATGTCAATATGTTTTTGATTTGATAAATCAGTACCTTAGCCAATAGGCGGGGCGCGAAATGGGGCTGGTTTGGCGGTCAGCACAGAATCTGCCTTTTCCACCGCCGCCGTGAAGGCGGTGGTGAGGGGCGCCAGGGGAGCCGCCTGCTGGTTGAAGCTTTCCGACAGCGCGCCGCCGCCGGTCTTGACCCAGTCCTTCACCGCGCCGAATGCATGTTGCAGCATGCCCGTTTTGGCGAGCCACGCGCCCAGCGCACCTGTCGCCGTGCCGGAGAGGAAAGAAATCCCCGCGCTTTTGGCGCGCTTGCGGTCGATCAGTTTTACTTCGGCGCGTTTTTCCTTCGGGCCGGAGAAACGCTCTGTCACGTATTCCTTGCCGTAGCTGTAAATGCCGCTGGCCGCGCCCGTCGCCAATGCCAGCAGTGCAAGCCCGCCAAAGGTCGACACGCCGCCGATCATGCCCGCAACCCAGGTGATCGCGATCAGGCGGAAAGTGCCGGAAACGATGCGTCCGGCGATCATGTCGGCCGCCTTGCTGCCGACGCTTTTCAGCACGTTGCGGAAACGGTTTCCTTCCGCGCGCCATGCCTTCAGGATATCGCCGAAGCCGGCGACATCGACGCCCTTTTCAAACAGCTTGATCTTGAGCGGCTTTTTTTTCGCAGGCGCAACGCCGTCCGCAGGTTCCGGATTGTCGTTTGCCGGCGCGGCCACAACAACGGGCGCGGCAGGCGCAGTCACGGGAACGGGCGTTGCAGCCTCGTCCTTTTTTTCCGGCTTGATATCTGGCGCATCGCCCGTTTTGGGCGGCGTGATTTCGGCCATCTGGTCGCCTTCAGCCATTATTTCGAAGGTTTATTTATAGCCAATATGCATAAGCCTGCCTAGGGGCTTTGAATTTTCCCATATTTTTGCAGTCGCTGAAAAAACAGGGTAAACTGGACGGACAAGAGAAAGTGACCCCGCCATGTTTTGCTCCGTGACCCGCCTGTTGTGCCTGATTCTGCTGTTGGCCGCGTTTCCTGTGGCCGCGCGCGCGGAAAACCCGTTCCGTTTCGAATCCGTCATTGCCTATAACGACATGCGCGACCTGGTCGGAAGCCGCTTCAAGCCGGGCAGTGACCGCGACGACCTGCGCAAGGTTTTTGTCGGTGAAGGCAAGGCGACGCAAGTGATCCGCCCCAACCACGACACGACCGAAAAATATATCTACGACATCAACCTGTGCGGTTTTTACATTTACCGCTGGAACATTTCCGCCGATTACAGCGATGACGGAAAATTGGTGCAGGCCTATGTCAACGGCCTGCCGGTGTTCATGGCGGGGCCTGCGCTGCTGCAGCCGAAAGGCATGGGCGGCAAGACCAGCTACGGGTCGGTCGACCGCCCCCGCCCGCAAGTCACCAAGGGCAAAAAGAAAGTCCCCTATATGCAGCTGGATGCGGATGGCGACCCCGCCACCATCGACGACCAGTTCGCAACAGGCCACGGCCCGTCGCGCGCCGACCCGTTTTCACTCGACGCCAGCGTGTCATACAAGGATGTGGAAGTGTGGCGGTCGATCTATGACGCGGATGATGCCGCGACCATCGCCGATTACCCCAACTGCGGAAAGCCGGAATTGCCGCAGGAAATAAAGGACATGCTTAAACTGCCGATGTGACCATGAACGGCACGTCGCAGAAAATATCCACCATGCCATGTCCGCGATTGGAAATGCCGCGCCCCGACAATACGGGCAGCGCAACCGATGCCGCCGCGTAATCGCAGTCGCCCGAAATGCTGGCAATCGCCGGTTCCAGCGCGAGGAGCGAGAAAACGCCGCTGATGTTCACGCGGTGCGCGCCCTTGCTGAAAAACCGCACCGCCGCCTCCAGCTTGTCGTCATAGAAAACGGCGGAGGTGAAAGCGGCGCGGGATTTGAATTCCGCCTGTATCTCGCCGAAATTCGCCAGTTCATGGTCGCGCCTGCCGCCCAGGAAGCCGAACAGGTGCAGGTTGCGCCAGCGCCATCCCCGCACGCCGTTGAGGCAGAAACGCAAATCGGTTTCGTCCTGGCTATCTTTGAAAATAACCGGCGCGCCGGACGGGCTGGAATCACCGTCGCCCACCCACAGCACGGGTTTCAGCGCGAACGCTACGCCGCCATCCACCGCAATCTGCGGCACGGTGGCAAGCCCCAGCCGCGCGAGGTCCTGCGCCAGCAAAGGTGCGGCCATGACAGGCCCCACCAGCGCCAGCGCATCGCCGCCCGCATCATGGGATTGCCAACCGGTCATCAGGGCTTGGGCGCAAACGGCTTGCGGGGCGGTGTCACCGAAGCGGGGGCTTGCGTGAAATAATTCTGGATGGAGGGTTTGCGTTCCGTCTCCAGGTCCGGCCAGACGTCATGCGACTTGGAATAGCCGGGCAGTTTCTTCACCTGTTCAAGGAAAGCGTCGGAACATTCGAGCAGCAAGATCGGCGCGCCGGCGACAGGGTCCTTGAAATCATGGAAATAGACCTGTTCGCCGGTTTGCGCGGCCAGCTGCACAATGCTGCGTCCCAGCTTGTCGCGGTTCGCCACGACATCGACGATGCTGCCATACATTTCGGCTTCGATCACATGGACGTTCATGAAAAATGCTCCTGAATAAAAATGAATCGGTTGAAGGCCGATTTATAGCAGGCGGAGGCCGCCGCCGCTAGTGGCCTTTCAGGGTGATCTTGAACGTCGTGCCCGCTTCGCGCCCCACAAGGGCGATATCGCCGCCATAGGCCTTCAGCAAGGACCGCGTGATGACAAGCCCGAGCCCCGTGCCGCCCTGTTCGCGGCGCGTGGTGAAAAAAGGCGTGAACAGTTTCGCGGCGTTCCCGGCCGATATGCCCTGCCCGTTATCGCGCACGGTCAGCTCCATTTTATGTTCCCACGATTCCGTGGCGATATAGACCTTGGTCGCGCCGTGCTGCAGGCTGTTTTCAATCAGGTTCACCAGCACGGTTTCAAGGATATCGGGGCCGATGGCGGCCAGCCACGGGCCTTCCGGATGGGTGACCGCCACGCGCGGGGCATAGCGTTTTTCCATCGACACCAGCAACGGCGTCATATCGGTGAATTCATCGCCCGCCTGCAATACATCCGCGCGCGCCAGTTCCAGCAGGCGGGAGACGAGGATTTTCAGGCGGCCCGTGTCCTGCGTGATGTTTTCCATGAAACGGCGGCGCTGTTCGGGCTCCATGTCGTTCGCATGGTCGTTCAGCAATTCGACCGCGCCCTGAATCGCCGTCAGCGGCGTCTTGAATTCATGCGCCACATGCATGGCGAAGCTGCGGATATATTCCGACCGCGCCTCGATGGTGGCCGACATATGGGCGAAGCTTTCGGTCAGCGCCGCCAGTTCGCGGATCGGCGGCGCGGGCAGCGCGTCCTGCTGCGCTTCACCCTTCGACACCGCCTGCGCATGACGCGTCAGGATGCGCAAGGGCTTGCCGATCAGCGTCGCCAGCACCCAAGCGATGCCCGCTGTCATCAGCAAGGCCACCACGGCCGCCAGGAAAACGCTTTCGCGTTCGTCATATAATGTCTTGAGCACGTTGCGCGGGGAACGCGACAGGTAGGCGATGCCCAGCACGCGGTCGTTATCGACAACCGGCATGGCGATAAACACGCGCGTATCGGTGCCGCGCGAGAGGGAGGCGAGCGCGGGGCGCGGCTCATCCGAAATCCGCTGGCGCAGCGTGCTGGCATAGACGCCCGTCATGGCGCGCGCGACTTCCTCGGTATGGGCGAGCGACATGCTCATCTCGCCGACGCCCGCCACCACCGTGCCGTCAAAATCCAGCATCCGCATGCTGGCAAGCGTGCTGAATTTCGCTTCCTGCAATACTGATTCAAGGCGGCGTCCGGCGGTTGCGGCGGCGGGGTCGGGCTTGTGCGCGGGCGGCAGCGCATCGGGGCGCGGCGGCAGGATATGCGCGGTGCGCAGGTCGATGGTGGGGGGATAGGGCTTGAACCGTTCGTCCAGCACGGGCGCTTTTTCGGTCACGGCGCGGCCATAATCTTCGGGGATGTTTTCGCCGTTCAGCGCGTCTTTATATAAGGCCGACATGAACACGCCCTGCGCGATCAGTTCGGCTTCCGTCTGGCGCACCAGCTCGTTTTCAAACAGGCGGAAGAAATAAACGCCGGACAGCGGCAGCATCAGCACGATCAGCAGGATCACCGCGAAAACGGTGTGCAGCCGGATGGTGAAGCGCGGCTTTACTGGCATGAGCCCAGCTTGTAACCGATGCCGTGGAGCGTCTCGATCACGTCGGGAATCTCGCAGGCGGCGAATTTCTGGCGCACGCGACGGATATGGCTGTCAATCGTGCGGTCGCTGACCGTGATGTCGCCATAGGCGCGGTCCATCAGTTCATCGCGGGTGAACACGCGGTCGGGGCTGCGGAACAATGCCAGCAGCAGCATGAATTCCGTTGCCGTCAGCGCGACGGATTTTCCGTTGCAAAACGCCGTATAGCTGGCGGCGTCGATCGTGACCTTGCCATGCGAAAATTTCTGCGGCGCGTCGGCGGGCGCGGATGACGATGATGTGCGGCGTTTCAGGATCGCGTTGATGCGCGCGACCAGTTCGCGCGGGCTGAACGGCTTGGTCACATAATCATCGCCGCCCAGTTCCAGCCCGATGATGCGGTCGATTTCTTCGTCGCGCGACGACAGGAACAGGATCGGCACGTCGCTGGATTTGCGCAAGGTGCGGCAGACCTCCAGCCCGTCCATTTCCGGCATGGAAATATCCAGCACCAGCAAATCCGGCTTGTGCTTCGCCGCCATGTCGAGCGCCTGACGGCCATCGGATGCCTGCACCACGCCCATGCCCGCCTTTTCAACCGCAAAGGCCACCACCTCGCGGATATGGGGGTCGTCATCGACGACGAGGATTTGTTTTGCCATTTTCATTCTCAAAACAGAGTGTACAGCTCCTTTCTAGCGGATTCCCTGAACAATGTCACGGCTGGGGACATCCAATAGCGCATAATCCGCCAATGGATTGTGGCGGTAAGCGCACCTGTGACACCAAAAAATAATGAAGTTATAACAAACCCCCAGGATATGCGTCCGCCATCAATAACCGATATAACGCCCATACCGTTCAGCAGCGCCACCAGAAATCCCATAGCAATATATCCCGCCAAAAGCGGCTGCCCGCCCCGCCAGCGGATACAGCTCCATATCAGGAACAAACACAATCCGGGAATGGCAAGTACATTTCCGACAAGGTCGATAAAGACAACCATCGCGAACCTGACATTTCCGAAATTTAATTTATCCGCCAAAAATATGAACACCAACGAAGTGGCGAAGCCTGCCAGCAAGGATGCCGCCAAAAGCCCGGGGATGCAGGATATACAAGAAACGGTTTTTTCGCGGAAACTTCTCGTATTCAAGTACGTGCCCATTTTCAGCGACCCGCCAGCCTTTCCTTGCGCCATGTCCAGCTGCGCCAGTCGCTGGTGTCGCGCGCGAGGCCATTTTCCATTTCTTTCACCACCACATATACATATCCGCGATTCCACCCGTCTTTCAGTTCGCCGGCATACCAGCGCAGCGCAGGGATGGCCTCGGGGCCGATATCGCGCAAATAGGCGAGATCGAGCGCGACCCCTTTGCCGCCCACTTCGCGCGCATGGCGGACGTTGTATTGCGCGATCATGCCGCCGAAATTCATGAAGCAGCAGGCGTAAAGCAATCCCGTCAGCACCAGCGCATTCACGTTGATCAGCCACATATTGCTGCGGTTGAGGTAGATACGGGCGAGGATGAGCAGCAACCCCGCCGCCACCAGCCCCATCCAGATCAACGCCGCCACCCGCAGGTAAGTCAGCGAATATGATTCGACGTAATTCAGCGTGCGGTCGATGGAGGATGCGACAAGGAACACGTTTTGCAGCACCCAGACCGTGACGAGCGCCGTTGCCGCGTTCGACCGCAGCGCGATTTGCGCGTTGTCAAACGTCAGCAGCACATAGCCGCCCGCCAGCAGCGCGGTGACAATCAACGGATAGGCCCCCGCATGGACGTAATCGGCGTAATCAACGCCTGCCGGGAAATTCCCCTGCCCCGTCCACAGGAAGACGAGGTCGAAACCGTTCTGGATCGCGAAAATGATGTTGAACAACACAAGGGAGAACACCAGCGACCGGCGGCTGACCCATGCCGCCGTGCCGATGGAGGAGAGCGACATGGTGACGGGTTTCGATAGCGCAAAACGCGGACGCAAAAGCGCCCAGATGACCGCGGCAACCGCGCCCCAGAACAGCCAGCGCGCAGGCGACAGGAAAATTTGCGTCCAGTATCCCCAGTCAAGCTTCGCCAGCGCAGCCGCCAGCACGGGGTTGGCTTCGCTGAACAAATAAATGAAAACGCCCGCCAGCGTGACGGGAAACACGGCAAAAACCATCCCGCGCCGCAATCCGCCGCGCGGCAGTTTCAGGCGCAGCACCGCTTTTTCCGCGCGCTTCGCATCGCGCCGCCATTGCGACAGCGTGCGGAGCGCAAGGCGCAGCATGTCCTTTCCCAGCAGCACCGCGTTTAATGCCGTGTCGCGTTTATGCAGCACCAGCAGCGTCGCGATACCGCCCGCGAACAGCCAGAGCGTCAGGCGTTCCGGCGCGTTCATCATGGCGACCGACAGCGCAATCAGCGCGGTTGCGATCACCTGGGCCGGTTTGTGCCGCACCAGCGCCGGCTGCAGCAGGCACATCGTCGAAACAAGCAGGAATGCGAACAGCCCCGCCGTCCAGCCTGCGCCATGGCCATAGAAAAGCCAGTCGGCGAAGCCGGTGAGCGCAAGGCACGCCCCCAGTTTCAAAGCGATGGTGGGGCGGAGGTCAGCGGTGCGCATCATGCATCCGATCGTCGCGCCCGTCGCCGGAGGAGCATGACGCGAGCCATGCCTGCGCCGCGACGGCGTAGAGGAAATCGTGGAACTGTTCTTCCCGTTTGCGCCGGAAAAATTCTGCGGCGGGAGGGATGAGGAAACCGAGGAGCGGCAGAGCCGCCGAGGTGATGAGCATTTTCATGTTACCCATCCTGCGCCCGATATGTGCAGGCGGGATGGCGGGCGCGTGACATTATAAAGGCGTTTTTGTGCAGAATTTGTGCAAAGCCAAAAAAAGGCACGCATTCAATGGGGTATGAATGCGTGCCACAGGGCAGGGTCAATCTGGCAGTGTGATGTGTGAAGCGGGTATCCTATCTGCGCCAGTCGGCCCAGACGTTATCGAATTTCCGGTCAGTCTCTTTTTCAGGCTTCGCCGTGCAATTGCAGACATTGCTGCCGTAATTGTCGGCTGCGGCCATCATTTGTTCGTAAAGTGTGCCGGTCGGGATCGGGGTTGCCATGATAACCTCCTATGCTTGCAGTTCGGATTGCGATTCGAGGAAGCGTTGCGCGTTGAAGCTGTCGATCACGCGGTCAAATTTCCGCGCCATCTCTTTCGACAGCGGCGACAGCTGGGCGACGGTGCGCTCCCCGTCATTGCGCAGGATTTCGGCATCGACGGGGATGTCGATCGACCCCTGCAGCAGGCTGAAGCGCAGCGTCATTTTTTCCAGCTTGCCGGGCACCATTTCGGGCACAGCGGCCTCTTCGTAATAGACGCGGCCGACATTCCATTTGTGGTCGGGGGTGTCGAACGAAATGCCGTTGCGGCTCCAGTCATGCACCTTGTACCCGCGGCGGCCGATCATGACCTGCACCTGCATGCCGTCATGGCGGGGCGCGCGGCGGGAATCGACGTGAATGTTGGCGTTCGCGGCGGGATTGAACAGGCTAAGGCTGCTGATGATGCTGTCGAACATGTTATATATCTCCTTCATCTTTTTTCTCTTTTTTATTGTTAGGCGTTGGCGCCGCCATCTACGTTAAGCGTCGTGCCGGTGATGTAGCCCGCTTCCGGCGAGGCGAGGAAGGCGACGGCAGCCGCGATTTCCTCCACCTTACCGTAGCGTTTCAGGGGCAGGCCGGATTTCAGCATATTGGCCATGTCGGTGTTGTCGGGGTTCATGTCGGTATCGATCGGGCCGGGCTGCACGGTGTTGACAGTGACGCCGCGCGCGCCGAAATCATGCGCCCAGCCGCGTGAATATCCGGCAACCGCCGCCTTCGTCGCCGCATAGCCGCTGGCACCCGCAAACATCGCGCGGTCGCCCATGATCGATCCGATCGTGATGATGCGGCCATTGTCGTTGATGACTTTCGCGGCGGCATCCACGGCAGCGGCCACGCCATGCACGTTGACGGCGAACTGGCGGTCGAGGCTTGCCTCGATCTCCGCTTCCGTGCCTTGCGCGCCCAGCACCGCCACGCCCGCGTTATTGACCAGGATGTCGAGGCGGCCGAGCAGTTTCACGGTCTGGGTGACGGCGGCGGCAACCGCCTTACGGTCGCCCGAATCCGCCTGGATTGCGACAGCGTCGCCGCCATTCGCCTTGATCTCTTTCACGACCGCTTCGGCCTTGTCTTTGCCATTCACATAGGTGATGGCGACTTTTGCGCCGTCAGCGGCAAGACGTTTTGCAATCGCAGCACCGATCCCGCGCGAGCCGCCGGTGACGAGAGCCGTTTTGCCGGAGAGTTTGTTTTCGTTTTTCATGATGGTCGTTCCTTTGTGTGTGTTCTTAATTTCGGCGGCACATTTATTTCTGTACCTATAAGTACAGTATGCCTTCCTGAATCGTGCTTGGTCAACAGATTTCTGTACCGATTAGTAAAAAACTTTTGATGAATGAATATAACTAATAATATCAATGATGTAACGCATGATATCTCTGACGCCTTATTACCGGACAGTACATAATACGGTTCTGGACAATATAATAGCAAAATGATATTATACTAATAGATACATATTTAACGGGAGAATCATCATGTCCGCCGGACGCCCGAGGGAATTCAATTTTGACGCAGCGCTCGACCGCGCGCTCCATGTTTTCTGGAGCAAGGGTTACGAAGGCACCTCGCTGCCCGACCTGACGGCAGCCATGGGCATCAACCGCCCCAGCCTTTACGCTACCTTCGGCAACAAGGAAGAACTGTTCCGCAAGGCGCTTGAGCGTTATGCGGCGGAATCGAAAAAACGCCTCGATGAAACGCTCGACCAGCCGACCGCCTATGGCGCGATTGAAAAACTGCTCTACGGCATGGCCGATGGTTCGGCATGCCCCAAATCGCCGAAGGGCTGTTTGCTGGTGCAGGGCGCGCTTGCCTGCGGTGAAGAGGCGCAGCCGATCAAGGAAGAGTTGGTGCGCCGCCGCCAGTCCGCCGAAACCGCGATGCGCCGCCGGTTTGAGCGCGGCATCGCCGATGGCGACATCCCGCCCACCACCAGCGCCTCCGACCTTGCGCGTTTTTACGCCACCGTCATGCACGGCATGTCGATCCAGTCGACCGGCGGCGCAAGCCCCGATGATTTGCGCGGCGTGGCGCAATGCGCGCTGATGGCGTTTCCCCGGAAATAGCCGTTTAGTTGCAGCGCCCTAAACATCACGCACAACCCAATCAAACATGACTTTGAAATCGTCAAAGCACTGCTTACATACCCAATAATATTGGTCTGAAGTTGTATAGCCCTCGTGCAGGTCGGCATCATGAAGCGAAAACTTTTCCCAGCAAAAATCGCAGTGATCATGATCCCAATTTTCGCTATAGAGCGTATATTTGGACCATGTTAGTTCAACGCCCTTCAGGTATTTTTCCTGAAACGTAAGACGCCAATCATCTTTTTTAATTTCGTCAGCGCACATTCTAAGAATGTTACAATAAAAAATTAAATCCGTCTAATTGGCAAAAAACGGGAGGCTTCCTGCAAAGGAAGCCTCCCGTTTTCATTTAGGGCAGCAAGCTGCCGTAAAATTTAGTTCAGGTCGTCGGAGTCGCGCAGGCGAGAACCGCTGTCTTCGTCCTCGATGTCGAGTTCATCTTCTTTTTCGAATTCTGCGTCCTCGTCCTCTTCATCTTCGTCATCGGCAGCCGAGAGTTCATCATCGGCATCGGCAAGTTCGAGATCATCTTCGTCTTCATCGGTTTCGTCCGATGCGAAGCGGCCTTTGTCTTCGGTGTCTTCTTCGTCGTCGCGGATGGTGTCATCTTTGCGGTCGGCAGCTTTTTTGCCTTTGAGGGGGGCGGATTTGGGCGACTGGGAGCCGCGGGAGGTTTCATTGTTGCGCATGATCTGTTCCTTTTCGAAAAAACGTCAGGGTAATCTATCGGGCCGGTCTCCCGCCGAATAAACTACTGACGCGCCTGTCCGGTTCCATTCCTGCCGCTGCAGGACTGCACAGCGTTTTCCGAAAATTCACCCATCAACGATTCCAGCGCGTTACGGAAGTTTTCCTGCGCGAGGTTTTGGTTGGCGATGACCAACTGCTTGTGGTCCTGCGCATGGGGATGCGCCCAGGCCGCGATATCTGCGCCGTTTGTGCCGTAAATTTTGAAAAAACGTCCGTCGTTGAAGGCTGCGGCATCGATGGTTGTCAGCATTCCCGTTCTCCGGTCTGTGGGGGTGCGATGTCGTACACCCTGCAAAGCGACAGGGCGTGATTCGAGTTCCTCATAAGGGGAGAGATAGGTCAGGAAAAGACGGTTTCAACCAGCAGTTTCACGTTGAGCGCGACGATGACGGAGGCGATAGCCCAGCAGACGGCCTTGAGCCATGCCGGGATGACCAGCGCGCCCATTTTCTTTTTGTCGGAAACGAATTTCACCAGCGGGATGACCGCAAAGGGAAGCTGCATCGAGAGCACGACCTGGCTGAGGATCAGCAGCTTGCCCGTTTCCCCTTCGCCATACATGCCGATCACGAACAGCACGGGCAAAATCGCCAGCGCGCGGGTGGCGAGGCGGCGGATCCACGGCTTCAGCTTGATATGCAGGAAGCCCTCCATCACGATCTGGCCCGCGAGCGTCGCGGTGACGGTGGAATTGAGGCCCGATGCCAGCAGCGCAACCGCGAACAGCGTGGAGGCGAAGGTGACGCCCAGCGCGGGCGCCAGCAATTCGTAAGCCTGTTCGATGCTGGCAACCTCGCCCTTGCCGTAGAACACGCTGGCGGCGACGATCAGGATGCTGGCATTCACGAACAGCGCGAGCATAAGCGCAAGCGTGCTGTCGATGGTCGCCCATTTCAGCGCGTGCTTGCGGCCTTCGTCCGTGCGCTCGAAATTGCGGGTCTGCACCAGCGATGAATGCAGGTACAGGTTATGCGGCATGACGGTCGCGCCGATAATGCCGATCGCGATATACAGCATCGCGGGGTTGGTGACGATATCGGATGTCGGCAGGAAGAACCCGCCCATGACGGCGGCAACGGCGGGCTGCGCCAGCGCGATTTCGATGATGAAGCAGGTGAAGATGACGCAGAGGAGCGAGATCACGAACGCCTCCATCCACCTGAAACCCTTTTGCATCAGCATCAGCAGCAGAAATACATCGAGCGCGGTGATAATCGCGCCGAGCATGAGCGGGATGCCGAACAGCAGCTTCAGCGCAATCGCCGTGCCGATCACTTCGGCCAAGTCGCAGGCGATGATCGCAAGCTCGCACAGGAACCATAGCGCCAGCGACACCGGTTTCGAATAATAATCGCGGCAGGCCTGCGCAAGGTCGCGCCCCGTCGCAATGCCGAGCCGCGCGCAGAGCGATTGCAGGATGATCGCCATGATGTTCGACAGCATGACGACCGCCAGCAGCGTATAGCCGAATTGCGACCCGCCCTGCAAAGACGTCGCCCAGTTGCCGGGATCCATGTAACCGACGGAGACAAGGTAACCGGGGCCGGAGAAGGCAAGGAAGCTGCGCAGCCAGGATTTACCGCGCGGCACGGCCACGCTGCCATGCGCCGCGCCAAGGCTGGGCTCGGATGCGGTGGCGACAGGCGGGGGCGGCGGGGTGGTCATGGTCATCTTCTTATAAGCGGCACAAAAATATACATCGACGCAAATGCGCCTTTATAGATGTTTTACAGAAATTTAGGCCGCCCGCCAATGACTATCAAGCCGGTTTGCGCGCTGCGCACCGGCTTCTGTTGCGAATCAATAGCTTAAAAGACGTCTATCTTGCGGGTTTTGCGGCCTGTGGTTCCTTGACCGCGAGGCTGTAGGCCACGACCTGCGTTTCGCCGGTCGCCAGCGGCACCAGCATGTCGCCCAGCGATTTGGCGCGTTTCCCGCCGGGTTCGGTCACAAGCCCGACCGCCTGGAAGAAATTATCGATCAGCCCCTTTACCTCGGCGGGCTTCAGCAGCCCCTGTTCACCGCGCAGGGTTGCGCCCGATTTCAGGAAGTCGTTCACGGCCTTGGTCGCGGCCGGGTCTGTGGCTGCAATATAAATCGTGTTCGCGCCCGCGATGCCATCGGCAATTGCGGCGGGGCCGATGATGAGCGTCTTGCCCGCAACTTTATCCTCGATCACCGGCATGAAAACTTTTTTGCCCTTATGCGCCGCCTCGACCACCGTCAGGCTGAAGCCGGAGGCGTGCTGGCGCGTGAGCAGCTGCATCGCGGTGCGCAGCTCGGGCGAGAGCTTCACATCGGGCGCGATCTGGTTCGGCAGGTCGCGCAGGAACATCGAGACGCGCTGCGGCCCGCGCAGCCCTGCGACCACCGTCTTGAAATCGGCCAGCACCGGATTGTCTTTGGGCGCGACGTCATAGACGGCGACGGCCTTGAAGGATTCGGAAAGCGATTTTTTCGGTGCGGTCATGTGCCCATTCCTTTGCGCAGCGAATCTGTCTTAAATCGTTGCTATCGCTATATTAGGGAAACGAGGTTAACGGAGTGTTAATACGAATTTTCTAGACTGAAACAATCAACGCCCGCCATGCGTTGGGATATCGCTGCATCTGCCGTCATCCTTGGGAATCCCATGCGTTTTGCCTCCATCTTCCTGTTATCCCTGCTGATTTTCTCGGCCCCGGCGCGCGCCGATGAAATATCGCCGCGCGGCGATGTGGCGGGCAAGCTGACGACTTACAATATCAAGGGCGATGAAGACCTCTATGCCATCGCCCATCACTTCGACATCGGCGTGAACGAGATCCGCTACGCCAACCCCGGCGTCAATCCGTGGAAGCCCAAGGCGACGCGGGCGATCCTGATCCCGTCATTATATGTGCTGCCGCAAAAACGGCAGGGCATCGTCATCAACCTGCCCGAATTGCGGCTTTATTATTATCACCCGAACGGCGACGTCTATACCTTTCCCGTCGCCATTGGCCGCGACGGGTGGAACACGCCCGTCACCACCACCAAGATCGTGAAGAAGCGCAAAGACCCGATCTGGATCCCGACCGATTCAATCCGCGCGGAAGACCCGACGCTGCCGGATTTCGTCCCCGCGGGGCCGAAAAACCCGCTGGGCAAATATGCGCTGAACCTCGGCATCCCCGGCTTTGCGCTGCATGGCACGCTGGCGCCCCGCACCATCGGCACGCGCGCGAGCCATGGGTGCCTGCGCATGTACCCGAAGGATATCGAGGCGCTGTTCAATCTGGTGGAGGTCGGCACGCCGGTTGCGATTGTCGATGAGCCTTATAAACTCGGCTGGCGCGGGCGCGACCTGTTCGTTGAGCTGCCGCCCGGCAAGCGCAATGCGGCGGAGCGCAAGGCCGTGGTTGCTGCCATCACCCGCGCCATCGCGAAATTTGCGGCCGGACAGGTGACGGTCGATGCCGATGCGCTGGCGCAGGCGGTGGTGTCATCCGATGGCATCCCGGTTGCGGTCGGCAAACGCGGGCTTTTTGCCTCGGCCTCGTCGAAGGTCACATCGTTGTTCCACGAATAATCAGGCGGCTTCGGCGGTCTCCATACCGATCGCGTGCAGCCAGTCGACGGTTGGCAAAATAAGCTTGCGCGCCGTCATGTCCATCAGCCCCATCGTCAGCGTGGCTTCAAAGCACAGTTCATCCGCGTCGTTGTAAATGTTCTGCTGCATGGTCGCGATTTTCTTCACATACGAGACCGTCTGCGTCTCGATGCGGACTTTCTGGCGCAGGGTCAGCTCGCGCGTGAAGCGCACGGTGAAGCCCAGAATGACCGGCCCGATTTTCTTCGCCTTGATGCTTGGAATGTCATAGCCGCGGTTCGCGATGATGTCCCACCGCGCCTCCTCCAGGATTTCAAGATATGTGGCGTTGTTCACGTGCCCGAACGTGTCGAGGTGACGCTCCAGCACGGTCAGCGGATAGATGAATTTTTCAGATGGTGTCATGCCCTGCGCCCCTTCCGCGATAACGGGGCATTCTAGCAACAAAGCCCACAGCGCCGCAACGGGGGCTAACCCGCGTTATCGGCGCGCGCCAGCAATATGCGGCCCGCATCGGTCAGCACGAACTGCCCCGCGCCGAACCGCAGCGCGAGATTTTTGGCGACCAGCAGGTCGGCATGCAGCACGTTGAGGAACGCAGCATGTCCGTCGCTGATCCGGCCCAGCGCCTTGAGGGCGCGCCATTCATTTTCGTCCAGGTCGTTCATGTTCTTAAAAAGAGTGAGTGGTGATCCGCCAGCCGGGCAAGCAGACTTCAAAAAAAGTAAGCGGCAGACCGATTTGGGAAAACCAGGGGCCGCCCGCGGATCACCAGATTCCAAGGTAATTCACATGCAGCATCGGCACACCCCAAAAATCGGGTCATATAATTACAATTACTTTCCCGTCACAAAATGTCACACAATTGTTACAATGAGGGCGTGGCCGGAATAACCGCATAATCCACCGCCCGCCGCAGCATGGCGGGAGTGACGTAATGCCGGTGGGTATAGTCGATGGCGGCCATGTAGAACCGGCCAAAGGCGTTTTTGCAATGCACACGCGTGCCCAGCATCACCTGCGTCGCGCCGTCCTGCATATCGACGCTGACGCAGGAACGGAAGGACAGGTGCTTGTCATCCGCGCCCAGAATAACCTCGGCGCGGCTGTCGTCCGGGTTCACCAGCTGGTCGATCACGGGGTACTGCCCCATGAACAGGTTATCGTTGCGGGGCGATAGCAGCGACGACACGGGACAGCCCAGGGGCGAGGTGCGCAGGCCCAGTGGCTTCACCAGCATATTGCGGAACGCCATCAGGCTGGTCACGCCCTGCGGCGCGTTCAGCAAAAACCCCTCCAGCACGGATGCCAGCAGTTGCGACGCAGTGACATTCTTCGGCGCGTCCGTCACGCAGATCAGGAAGGTGTCGTCATGATGGATTTTCACATCCGCCAGCTGGCGGCGCAGCAGCGAGGTATCGGGGGCGGCGGGCAGCGCGGTGACGGGGCGCGCAAGATTGCCCTTATATCCGGATGCGTCTTTCCAGGCACCCCATGCCCCGCGCAAAATGCCCGCGCCGCCGCGCACGGTGTTGCAGACGACGCGGTGGAACGTGCCTTCGGGCGCATCCAGCGACAGCGTGGTCGTCGGCACGGCGCCCGCATCGAAATCGCGCGCATTCAAAAGGTCGGCAACGGGTTGCGGCAGCAATTCGGTCAGGGAGGGGATGTTCGCCTCGTTCGCAAGCACCTGTTGTTTCAATTCTTCCGACAGCCTGCCGCCGAGTTCATTGGTATGGGTCGAGAGCGCGAAGAAAACGGGATGCAGCGAATTTTTGCGCAAAGGCGCGAACTGATGCCATGTCTCCCCGCCGAAGCGCACGGCAAACAGGCAGTCGGGCGGGATGTTGACGTAGCGCAACGACCGGATAAAGCTGCGCGGGTCGGCAGCCACCTGTTCCGGCGTCGCCGTCGAAAACCGCAGCTGTGCCCCGCCGCTGCCCGATATCGCGGTAAAGACGCGGTGCCCTGCATGGCGGTGGAACGGATGCCCCTTGGGCCCGACGATGAATGAATAAAGCGCGGTCGGGTCGTCCCTGGCAAAATCCGGGCTCGCCAGCTTCGCCGAGGGTTCATCCAGCTCGTCCACAAACGCCGCATGTTGCCGCTGCCGTGAAGCGACAGACGCAAACAAATGATTCCCCGCCCCATGCCCCAACTGCGCAATCAACGAAACCTCCACCGCCACCCCGCCCGCTTGCGCGGGGATGGAAATGGAGGGGAAGGTGCGGGTGAGTTGGGATTGGGGGAGCATCAAAATCCTCAGCCCAGCAGTTTAATATCTACCGCCGAAGTTTTTCCATCCATCGTCTGCACTTCATAGGTCAGGCGTTGTCCCGGCGTGACGGTATCGATGCCTGCTGCGCGCAATGCCGAGACATGCACATAGACGTTGTCGCCGCCGTCTTGCGGGCGGATGAAGCCGTAGCCTTTGTCTTCCTTGTACGAAATGATGCTGCCGGTGGGCATGGGTCAGGCTCCTGTTGGATTGTCGCGTGATTGAAAAGTCATTTAAAAAGCCCCCGACTGGCGGGGGCTTTTTAAATGGCGGAGACGAGAGGATTCGAACCTCCGATAGGTTTTAACACCTATAACGGTTTAGCAAACCGCCGCCTTCAGCCGCTCGGCCACGTCTCCGCAATTGGAAGGCAAGTGGGGGTCATACTATATGGATGCGGCGCAGAATCCAAGATTCTTCGTCAACGCTTATTCGCCTGTAATATCAGCCACTAAGCCTGTTTGTTGCAAAGCGCGCGGGCGTTGGCCACGATGTTTTCCGGCTTGAGGCTGCCGAAAACCATGCTGGTGACGCCTGTCGTGCCGATCACGAAGCGGATATTTTCCGCAGCATCGCCGACTGTGTCGATATGGCCGGAGGCGAGGCCTTTTTTGACCAGCACGGCCTTGCCGTTGTCGCGCGCGTAGTCGATGACTTCCTTCGCGCCCGTATCGGATTTGTTATAGGTCACCATCACGCAATCCGACAGCGCGGCGGCGAGTTTGCCGCCCTCCACCGAATACGTCGATACGCCGAAGCTGCCGATTTTGCCTTCGTCACGCAGTTTTGCCAGCGTTTCCAGCACATCGGTGTCGCGCACCACCTGCACATCGTCGCGGTTGCTATGCACCAGCACGCAATCGATATAATCGGTCTGCAAACGTTGCAGGCTGCGCTCCACGCTCATGCGCGTATGCGCTGCCGTGAAAATGTATTCCGAATTCTTGCCGTCGAATTCTTCGCCCGTTTTGGTCACGAGGAAGAAACGTTCGCGCCGCCAGCCCATAAGGTTGCCGAGGCGCTCTTCGGCCGCGCCATAAGCGGGGGCGGTGTCGAGCAGGTTGATGCCGCAATCGAGCGCAAGGTCGAGCAACGATTCAATTTCCTTGTCCGTCGGCAGTGCAAAGCCTTCGCCGCCCGGATATTTCACGCCGGTGTTGCGGCCGAATTTCACCGTGCCAAGACCCAGAGGGCTGACATCGCGCCAGGGGAGCCGCTGCGGCTGGAGGAGTTCGGTTGCCATGGGTTGTGTAATGACTTGGGTCATGAAAGGGCCTGCTTGCTTATCGTGATGTATTTTAGGGTAGAGATTCTATAGCGCATTTTTTGTCATAAAGCCAGCGTAGCGAAGCACAATGCGCCCCGCCCGCGCAGACATATCGAATACCCATTGATATTATATAGATTTATTGCGCGTTATGTAAATAATAATTATCCGGCCAAATAGTTAAAGCCTGCGCCAGACGGCCGTTTCCCACGGGTATTGCCCGATTTGCGCAAGCGGCAGCGGCGGCGGCGCGTCCTTGGCAACCGGGTGGATGTCCTTGTCCTTCAGCCATTCGAACACGCGGTCGGATAGTGCGGGCGCGAAGGTCAGTTTGGTCGGCCATGCCATCAGCACCTTGCCGCGCTGATGCACGAACGGTCCGGGGGGCAGCGCGCCGGCCGCATCATAGGGTTCGGCGCGGTCGCCTGCCCATGTTGCCCATTCGCGGTTTTCCCAATCGATATCGGGGAAGACCGCCTGCAATTCCGATTTGGCGAAGGCGATGGTTTCGTCTTCGCTTAATTTCGCCCCCTCCTCCGCCACCGCCCCGCCGAGATACCAGACATAGCCGCCCGTTTTCAGCGGGTGGCTGGTGACGGTCATGCGCGGTTTGGGGCTGGCCGTGATGCCGTGGCCATAAAGCGGATATTTCATCGTGCGCACCATCACCTGCCGCAAGGGGCGGCGCTGCGCATGTTTGTCCTTCACGCGCAGCAATTCCAGCGCGCGTTCATTGCCGGTGCCGGCGGTGAAGATAATCAATTGCGCGCGCAATACCATGCCGTCAACCGCCACCTGTCCGTCGGGCAGGATCTCCGTCACCTCGCCCTGCAACAACCGCCCTTCCAGTTTTTTCGCCAGCGTTTCGACCAGCGATTTCACATCCAGCACTTTTTCGGGCAGTTCGAACACCGGCCCCTTGAATTTCTTTTTTTCCTGCAGCACATCGGGGAATTCCTCGCGCTTCAGTTTTTTGGTCGCGGCATTCACGATTTTCGCCGCGCCCATCACGGCGGCGGTCGACAGCACCGACCCCGCCGGCCACATGATTTGCGTGTCGCTCAGGAATTTTGCGCCGGTCAAATCAATCTCGCCATAGCCGTCGAAACTGGAATCCCACCGCTGCGGCATTTCTGCCAGCGACGACGCATGGCCCGTGACCGCGCCCTGCAGCACGTATTTCTGGCCGCCATGGATCATGCCCTGCGATGCCAGCGTCTGCACGCCGCCCAGCTTGTCTTTCTCGATCAGGATCACATTGTAATTGGCGCGGCGCAGCGTGTTCGCCAGCCACAGCCCCGCAATGCCGCCGCCGAAGACGATCATGTCGTATATATATGTCTTCGGTTTTCCGTTATCTTTTTCGTCTGTCATGGCTTCGCCGGCAAATCAATGAATCGGGACAGTATCTCCGGTGGCAAGAATAACGGAAGCGCGATGAGGAAGGCAAGCCCGCCCCAGACCAGCTGTTCCCTGACCGTCCGTTCCTTCCAGACAAGCGCGGAGAGGACAAGGATAACGGGTTTGGTCAGCGCCTGCGTGATGACCACGACAGTCACAGGGTTAATCGTCACCTGCTGGTAGAATTTCACCAGTTCGGTCGCCGCATATAATATCCCCGCCAGCGCCGCATTGCGCGTCAGCATGGCGGCGCGGAAATTGGCGGGCGTGCGGAAATTCCAGGCGACCGCCATCACGAACACGACCAGATAGGACACGATGAGCAGCGCGTACCAGTTCGATTCCTTTGTAATCACCTGATCCAGCGTCGACAGCCCCGCCGACAGCAGCACCAGTTTCGCGTAAGCAAGGCGGCCGCGCTTGTCCAGCTCCGAGAGATGCCCCTTCAGGAAGAACGTCACCGCGAGCGCGCAGAGCGCAAAGCCGACGAACAATTCATGCGGCATCAATTTTTCGCCAAAGAAACTGTTCGACACCGTCATGATGCCGACCGCCATGGGCGTGACGTAATGGCGCGACGACAGCGACACCTTCATCAATTCCTGCGACAGCACGAACAGGTAACACAGCAGCCCGCCCTTCAGGATGGTGAGTCCGAGGATGCCGGGGCTCGCCATGAACTTGCCCCAACCCTCGACCCACAGATGCCCGAACAGGGGCGATGTGGCGGCAAGGCCGATCAGCGTCCAGACGCTGATGAACAAGGGCGCGGTGCGGTGGTCGAGCGTGACGGAACAGACCTTCAGCGTCACGAGATGGAGAATCGTGAGGCCAAACAGCAATGCCAGCAGCAGGTGGCCGATATCCACTTTTTGACCCTCGGGTTACGGAAATTTACGATGGGGCATCCCCTATCCCCTTCAAACTATGCCGTTAATTGCCCATCCTCAACGGAATTTGACATTTTCGCCGATTTTGCTAGATTATGACATTATTGATAATCGATTTGAAAGGCTAACATGCCGTTTCCGTGACAGTCGCGGACGGCAAAAAAAGCATGAAACAGTACAAACTGAGCTTCCCGATCCAGCTCGAAAACACCAGCGGCGGTTTTTGCATGACCCCGCTGTCCATCATGAACCAGATGGACGATGCCCGTAAATCTGCCCTGACTGCGCTGCGCGCGTTCATCAAATCCGAAGGCGTTGAATCGGAAGTGCGCGCGATCACCAGCCCCGCCGATGGCGGTTTGAACATCTGGTGCAGCGAAGCGGTCGCCGCGAAACTGAAGCGCGCGCCGTTCCTGAACAAGGTCGAGGAATTGTCGGCCACCAACCAGAACAAGCCCAAGGTGCCGCCGCTCCGCAAGGCCGGGGGTTTCTGATGGCCGCGAAGAAAGATTTCAACGACAAGGCGAAAAGCTACCTCTACACCGTCAGCGTGCGCCCGAAATATTCGCGCAAGACGGATTTCACGCAAGACATCACCGACACCGTCGCCCGCATCCGCGAGCTGGCGCGTGACGAAGGATACGACCGCAGCATCCGGATCAAGCTGGATGACGGGTCGTTGAACAAGGTCGGCATTTTCTTCATGAACGCCCCCGAAAAATTCGCCAGCAAGGTGAAAAGGGTCGAGGGCGTGCAGTACGTGGAAAAGCCGGAGGGCGGCAAAGCCGTTCCCGCGTCCCGGAAACAGGGCCGCAAACCTTCCCGTTAACAACTATTGGAGATTTCGTTGAGCCAGTTTCCGGATTTGCGTAAAATTTTTGAAGTCACTTACGTCCCCCCCGCCAGCGGCGATGCCGCGGCCGCACCCGGAAAAAGCCTCAGCGTCCACCACGTCATGCGCTATGCGCGCGACTGCCACAAGCAGCTCCTCAACCACCTCTCCAACGAAAACCTGCTCGACGGCACAGGCGAAAGCTCGGTCGTCGAAAGCGAGACGAAAACCGTCATCGAATGCACCGGCACCGTGATCGAAAAAATCCGCGCCCTGCCCTTCGTCGAGCACGTCGCCGAAGCCCCCGCCCCCCGCGTGTACCAATCGCAACACGGGCGGTAATTCAAGAAAGAGAAGTACCCTCACCCTAACCCTCTCCCAACATGCTGGAGAGGGTACTGCCCACGCTTCAGCGGCGCCTATTTAAAAATCTTGTTCACCGTCTGCACCACGCGGTCGAAATGCGTGTCGGCGATGTGATGCGCGCCGGCGTTGACGAGGTGTTCGACGGGATGCATGCCCCATGCGACGCCGATCGTATGCGCCTTTGACGCGCGGCCCATTTTCACGTCCATCGTCGTGTCGCCGACCATCACCGTTTCATCGGGATGGAATTTCAGGTCGCGCATGACCGATAACAGCATGTCCGGCTCCGGCTTTTCCTTCTCTGACCGGCGCTTGATGTCGTCCCAGGTGCGGTGCGCGCTGAAATGCTTGTCCAGCTTGTAATGGTCGAGCATATGCAGCAGCGGCGCTTCGCCCTTTGACGTGACGATGGCAAGCGTATGGCCGAGGTCTTTCAGCTGCGTCATGGCATCCACGACGCCTTCGAACAGCAGCGGCGTCTTGTCGGCATGGCCCAGCATCGACCACGCATCCATGCGCTCGAATGTTTTCACCAGATGTTTCGCCTGTTCCTCGCGGCTGACGCCCCATTTGAAATCGTGGTTGTGCGGATCGGAATAGCCCTGGCGGATCGCCTCGTAATACGGCTCCGGCATATTGTTCTCTAGGCTGTATTCACGGATCACGCGTTCGAACAGGCCGTAGCTGTCGAGGAAAGTGCCGTCCACGTCGAAAACCACAAGCTTGCTCATGCCGCCATCTTCCTTTGCGCTGTCGGCAGGTCATAGCCGAAACCGTGGCGCAGGTAACGCGTCGTTGTCGCGTCGAAAAACGCGCCATTGTCGCCAGTGAAATAATCCGCCACATTCGCGCGCTCTTCGCGGCGCACGACGATGGTGGCGATATCGGGGTTGGGTTTTTCCGCCATCCTGTCGCGGCTGGCATCAGCCAGCGCATGGGCGATGACCGCATCGGTCACGTTGGCGATGCTGAAGAACGCGCAGACGCGCTTCAGCGATCCCGCCGCATCCGCCTTCATGTCTTCATATTTCAGCGGCATGACCGATTGCGGATATCTTTCCGCCAGCCTGCCCCATTCATTCATGAAACGCATGCGCGACCAGATATCGCTGTAAAACCTGTCCTGGCTGACGTCGCCGCGCAGGTAGGTGGAAAAATCGCAATTGCCGTAGTCGCCCTTGAACCGCTCGAAATGCGACACCAGCGATTCCTTCATGTCGCGCACCAGCACAAGATATTTGGGGTAATGCAGGCCGGGGATTTTCAGCGTCAGCCCGTGCGGGTAACCGTGGCTGTGCACGATCTGCGGGATGTTTTTGTATTTCGGCGGCGATTTGGTGTGGCCGATGATGCTGTCGTCCTGGATATGCGCCAGCGGCGGCAGGCTGTAGAGCTGCGCCAGCACCGATGCCAGCTGGTTCTTGATCCAGTGGCTGCCGGATTGCTGCATCGACACGATATGGCCGTCGAAATTGCGGTGGAACAGCAGGCTGCCGTTCGTCCAGCGTCGGTTGAGCGTATAGAGCGCGAATATCAGGTCTGTTTTCGTCATCATGCGCGCAACGAAATCTGCTTGAGCGTCTTGACCCAGCCCGCGCTGAATTCGGCGAATTCGCTGATGTCGCGATAGGCGAAACCGTCGCCGTCGCGGAACACGTGGCAGAACACATAGCCATGCGCATGGCCACCTTCGGGCGGCGCGATCTGTTTCACCAGCGCGTTTTTGTTGGTGCGGCTGCAGGCAAGGCGCACCGACGCGTTGGGGGTTTCGTTCAGGCTGTAACGCCCGTCGGTTTCGACCACGAAAAAGAAATGCGCGTAATCATCCGGCAGGCCCTTGGTTTCCACGAAGGCCTGTTCGTCGTCACTTGACCCTGCCGAGCCGTGGATCTGGTCGCCGCTGTGATAGACTTTTTTCGACGCGTCGGAATAATTGCCCTCTTCCGGGCCGATCACGCATTTCAGGTTCATTTGTGCATCGAAGACGTAACAGGACAGGTCAAGGTCGTACCGCCCCGCATCCTCGACATTCCTGCCGTCATGCACCCCGCGGCGATAAAGGTCGGGCGCGCCAAGGCGGATCAAGGACAGCACGGTAATGCGGAAGATGTGGAAAGGCAGCTTGAAGAAATAAAACAGGTCATAATGGCCGTTTTCGTCCTTCAGCTGCGGCACATGCACGCGCAGCTTGCGGAACTGCGTCGGGCCCCAGCTGAGCCCGACCAGAAAACGGCGGTCGCCCTCGGGCGCGATCGACAATGCCTGCGCAGGGCCTTTGCCGGCGAAATGCGAATGCGCCGCACCGGTTTCACCCGTTTTTTTTGCTGCCTCGCCGGATGCTATATTTCTGGCTGCTTCGCCCGCCATGTTTACGCACGCCCCAAATTCGGCAGCACCAGCGCCCATTCGATGCCTTCGTCGACGCAGGCGTCGATGTTCTGCACCTGCCAGCCCGTGCCCGCGCGGCTGACGCGGCAGAACACATAGTTGTATTTGCCGGGGCCGGAGATGGTGTTCTGCAGGTTGTTCGCGCCGGTCTTGGAATCGGCCAGGCGCACCGACGGGTTGATGAACTGCGACAGGTCGTATTTACTGTCCGATTTCACGACGAAAAACAGGTGCGCGTATTCATGCGGCAGGCTGGTCGTTTCGACATAGACAACCTCGTCGTCGCCGCCGCCCATGCCGCCCTGGTCTTCGCCCGTGTGATAGATCTTGCGCGACGGGTCGAACAGCGCGTCGTTTTCGGTTTCCACGACCGCCTTCAGCAGGAAATCGGCGTCGAACACATAACAGCACAGGTCAAGGTCATAAGTGGCGGACGTCTTGTCGCGCCCGGCCTTGTCTTCCGTCTTGCGCAGGCGCGCGGCGAACATGTCGAACGTGATCAGGTTGGCAAAGGACAGGAAGAACACGCGGAGGAATTCGAACGGCGCGAACAGCGTATGCGCAACACGCGACACGGCGTTGTCATCCGGGCCGTCGGCCAGCTTCACCTTGATCCCCGGCATTTCAGGCGGATCCCAGCTGAGCCCCACGAGGAAGCGCTTTGCGCCTTCCTGTGAAATTTTCAGCTCGGTCAGGTTTCCCTGCGCGGGGCCGGTGACGATGGTCATTTATTCCTCCAGCTTTTTCTTCAAGAGATCGTTGACGATGCCGGGATTGGCCTTGCCGCCGGATTTTTTCAGCACGTTGCCCACGAAGAACCCGAACAGCTTGTCCTTGCCGCCCTTGTATTCCGCGACCTTGTCGGGGTTTTCGGCCAGCACTTCGTTGACGATCTTTTCGATCGCACCGGTGTCGGTCACCTGTTTCAGGCCTTTTTCCTCGACGATCACGCCCGCTTCCTTGCCGGTCGTGAACATCTCGGCAAAGACTTCCTTGGCGATGCGCCCCGAAATGGTGTTGTCGGAAATCAGCGCGACCAGCGCGCCCAGCTGTGCCGGCTTGATCGGGCTCTGGCGCAGTTCCAGATCCGCTTTATGCAGCGCGCCCAGCAATTCGGTCGTGAGCCAGTTGGCGACGAGTTTCGCATCGCGCCCTTCGGCCGCTTTCTCGAAATATTCGGCGCGTTCCTTTTCCTGCACCAGCACGCTGGCGTCCTGCACGGTCATGCCGAAGTCCTTCATGAAGCGGTGCTTCTTGGCATCCGGCAGTTCGGGCATGGTCTGGCGGATCGCGTCGATGAAATCATTGGCGACGGTCAGCGGCAGCAGGTCGGGATCGGGGAAATAGCGGTAATCATGCGCGTCTTCTTTCGACCGCATGGAGCGCGTCGTGCCCTGCTTGGTGTCGAACAGGCGCGTTTCCTGCACGATCTTGCCGCCGCCTTCGATCACCTCGATCTGGCGGCGGGCCTCAAATTCGATCGCCTGCTGCACGAAGCGGACGGAGTTGACGTTCTTGATCTCGCAGCGCGTGCCAAGCTCCGCGCCGAATTTGCGCACGGATACGTTGACGTCGCAGCGCATCGAGCCTTCATCCATGTTGCCGTCGCAGGTGCCGAGATAGCGCACGATGGCGCGCAGTTTCGTCACATAGGCGCCAGCCTCTTCGGGCGAGCGCATATCGGGCTTCGACACAATTTCCATCAGCGGGTTGCCGCTGCGGTTCAGGTCGACATAGCTTTTCTGGGGGTGCTGGTCATGCAGTGATTTACCCGCATCCTGTTCAAGGTGCAGGCGTTCGATGCCGATCACCTTCACCGTGCCGTCGGCCAAATCGATTTCAATTTCGCCGTTGCCCACGATGGGGTGCTGGTACTGCGAAATCTGGTAACCCTGCGGCAGGTCGGGATAGAAATAGTTTTTGCGCTCGAACACCGACACGTTGTTGATGACGGCATTCAAACCCAGACCGGTCAGCACCGCCTTGGTCACGCATTCCTTGTTGATGACGGGCAGCATGCCGGGCATGCCGGCATCGATGGGGCTGACCTGGCTGTTGGGCGCCGCGCCGAAATCGGCGCTTGCGCCCGAAAACAGTTTCGATTTCGTCAGCACCTGCGCATGGACTTCCAGACCGATCACGGTTTCCCAGTCGCCTGTTTCGCCTTTGAGAATATAAGACATGTTCGTTCCCCCTTACGCGGCTTTGACAAAATTGGACGGCACGGCGGTGAATTGCGCCGCATCCTCCAGCGTTTGCGAGACGCGGAACATCGTTTCTTCGTCGAACGGCTTGCCCAGCAATTGCAGGCCGAGCGGCAGCCCGTCCGCACTCAAACCAATCGGGATCGACATGCCGGGCATGCCCGCCATCGATGCGGGAATGGTGAAGACGTCGTTCAGGTACATCGTCACCGGGTCTTGCGTGTTTTCGCCGATGGCGAAGGCGGGCGTCGGCGCGGTCGGCGTCAGCAGCACGTCACACTTTTGATATGCGTTGACGAAATCCTGCCAGATCAACTTCCGCACTTTGCGCGCCTTGTTGTAATACGCGTCGTAATAACCGGCCGACAGCACGTAAGTGCCGATCAGGATGCGGCGGCGGACTTCCTTGCCGAAGCCTGCGGCGCGGGTTTTTTCATAGGTGTCGATCAGGTTGTCGCCTTCCACGCGCTTGCCGAAGCGCACGCCGTCATAGCGGGCGAGGTTCGACGAACATTCGGCGGGGGCGATCACGTAATAGGTCTGCAGCGCGTAAGCGGTATGCGGCAGCGAGACGCTGACGATTTCCGCGCCCGCCTGTTTCAGCATATCGACGCCCTTGTCCCACATGGCAAGGATTTCCGGGCTGGTGCCGTCGATGCGGTATTCCTTGGGCACGCCGACCTTCAAACCCTTCACGCCGGATTTCAGCAGCGCGGTGTAATCGGGCACGGGGCGGTTGACGGAGGTGGAATCTTTCGGGTCCCAGCCCGCCATGGATTTCAGCAGCAGCGCGCAGTCTTCGGTATTGCGCGCAAACGGGCCGGCCTGATCCAGCGAGGATGCAAACGCGACGATGCCGAAGCGGGAGCAGCGGCCGTAAGTCGGCTTGATGCCCGTGATGCCGCAGAATGCCGCCGGCTGGCGGATCGAACCGCCCGTATCGGTGCCGGTTGCGCCCATCGCGATGCGCGCGGAAACAGCAGCGGCAGAACCGCCCGATGACCCGCCGGGGACGAGGTCTTTATTGTCGCCCTTGCGTTTCCACGGGTTGATGACGTTGCCATAGCCCGATGTGGTGTTCGATGAGCCCATCGCGAATTCGTCAAGGTTCGCCTTGCCGAGCGTGATGGTGCCGTCTTTTTTCAGGTTGCCGGAAACGGTCGATTCATAGGGGGGCTTGAAGCCCTCCAGAATACGGCTCGCCGCCGTCGTCTGCACGCCTTCGGTGCAGAACAGGTCCTTCATCGCAATCGGGATGCCGTCCAGCGGCAGGGCGACGCCCTTCGCATAGCGTTCATCTGCCGCCTTCGCCTGTTCGCGCGCGGTATCGAAGGTTTCGGTGATGTAGCAGTTCAGGTGGCGCGCCGCTTCCGATGCCTTGATATGCGCATCCACCAGCTCGACCGCCGTGAATTCTTTTTTCTTCAGCCCCGCAAGCGCGGAGGCGATGGTATGGTTCGTAAGGTTTGTCATGTCTGTTTATTCCACCACTTTCGGGACAACGAAAAATCCTGCGGCCTGTTCGGGCGCGTTGATCAGGATCTTCTCCTGCATCGCGCCGTCGGTCACCACGTCTTCGCGTTCGAACAGCTGCATCTGCACGACGGAGGTGAGCGGCTCGACGCCGTCGGTATTGACCTTGTCGAGTTCCGCGATCATCGTCAGAATGCTGGAGAGTTCCTTGGTCAGGACTTCTTTTTCGTCCTCGGTTACCTTGATCCGCGCCAGGCGCGCGATTTTGGTGACCGTGTTTTTATCGATAGACATCACACCGTTCCTTATTTAAATAATATCGTTAAAGAAATTAGCATGCCCCTTGTATCAATTAAAGAACTGAGACTCCTGCTGCCGCCCAAATCGCGGCTGCTGGGCATGGATCACAGCCCGAAAATGCTGGGTCTGGCGATGTCGAACCCTGACCTCACCATCGCCACGCCGCACAAGGTGCTGGATAGCGGCAAGTTTACGGAAAATGTGAAGGCGCTCGCCCCTCTCTGCCGCGAATACAACGTGGGCGGCTTCGTCATCGGCCTTCCCATAAACATGGCGGGCGAAGAAAACAAACGCTCGGAATCGGTGCGCAGCTTCGCGGGCAACCTGATCCGTGCGAAACCCGATCTCGGCTTCGACCCGCTGATCGCCTTCATGGATGAACGCCTGACGACCTTTGCGGCAGAGGATTTCATGGATGAACACGGATTGAGCCATAAACAGAAAAAACAAAACGTCGACCGCATGGCCGCCGCATACATCCTTCAGGCCGCGCTCGACATCATGCAAAAGGAAAAAACAAATGGCTGACAGCTGCACCATCTTCGCCCGCGACCTTGAAATCATGGCCCGCGTCGGCATCTTCCCGATCGAGAAAAAGGCTCCGCAGCACCTGATCGTGAATGTGGACATCACCTTCAAGCGTACCCGCCGCAAGGGCAAGATCGAAACCATCAACGACATCATTTCCTACGGCGACGCCGTGACCATCGTGAAGGAAGTGGCGGCAGTCCAGCACTGGGACCTGCTCGAAACCTTCGGCGACGAAATCCTCGACCGCATTTTCACGGACAAGCGCGTGGTTGCCGCCGAAGTGACGATTGAAAAAACCAAGCCCTTCTCGCCCGTGAAGGGCCATATGAAAGGCGTGAATACGCTGGGTGTGACGCTGGTGCGCACGCGGTGAATCTCTCCTCTCCTTTGGGAGAGGAGATGTCGCGAAGCGACAGAGGTGAGGGTACTTGGTTAACCTAAGTGCCTGAAGCCGACGTAGTACCCTCATCCTCCCATCGCCAGAAAGCGCGATGGGCCCCTCCTTCTCCCAAAGGAGAAGGGAAATATCACCCCTTCTTCAGCACCTTAAAAATCGCCGATGAATCCAGCTCCCCATCGCCGTTTTTGATGACCGCATCAAGGTTGAGCGTGGCAAGTGTCGCCGCCGGCAGCGCGACGCCGGCTTTGGCCGCCGTATCCATCACGATGCCCATATCCTTGCGGTGCAGATGCGCCTTGAAGCCGGGGGCGTAGTTGTTGGTCAGCATGCGGTTGCCGTGAATATCAAGCACCTTGGATGCCGCAAAACCGCCCAGCAGCGCCTCGCGCACCTTCGCGCCATCGACGCCGCATTTTTCGGCGAGCAGCATGGCTTCCGCCACTGCTTCGATGCTGACCGCGATCACGATCTGGTTGCAGGCCTTCGCCACCTGCCCCGCGCCGTGGTCGCCGACATGCACGATGTTCTTGCCCATTTTTTCGAAATAGGGTTTCACGCGCGCGAACACATCCGATTTGCCGCCGCACATGACCGACAGCGTCCCCGCAATCGCGCCCGTTTCCCCGCCCGATACCGGCGCATCCAGCATCGCGACATTTTTCGCGGCCAGTTTCGCAGCAAATTCGCGCGTCGCGTCGGGGGAAATCGTCGACATATCGACGACGACCGAACCAGCTTTCGCACCCTCGATAATCCCGCCCGCGCCGAAAATCACATGCTCGACATCCGGCGTGTCGGAGACGCAGGTGAAGATGATGTCGGCGTTTTCGGCCACCTCTTTCGGGCTGGCGCAGACCATCGCGCCGTCTGCCTTCAAAGCGTCACCGCGCGCCGTCGTGCGGTTATAAACCGCCACGTCAAAACCTGCACGCCGCAAGTTGAGGGCCATCGGCAGGCCCATGATGCCAAGGCCGACGAAACCGAGTTTTTCTGACATGATTATTCTCCTGCTATGGTAGTGCATCATACGCAAGATATCATTTACATCAAGTATTGAGGCTCGTATTCTGAATCTAACTCGGAGCATTAATGCTTTATTTTATTACTTTTATATTTCTAGTGATTCCTAACGGCGAAGCTTATGCCATAAGAATTAGGCCTTGCGTAGACACACCCTCTGTAATTAACGCATGCGTTATCCTTTTCCTAATTGGTACGATAGTTCCGTTAACCACCAAGCTTTTGTTGATTCATAAAATCAATCGTAAAATTAAAAACGATTTACTGATATTGATTGCGCTGAACGCTCTTATTTATCCAGTCACGCTTTGGCTGGCCTACGTAACATGGACTAAAATAAATACCTACTTGGCGTGGGTGCGAAGCCCGTCATTTATACTGGAGTCGCCCGACGAATTCTCGAAGAGGTGGCAGCAAGCCCTGCTCTACACCTTAGCTTTCTCATCAACACTGCTCGCGGAAGCGTTTCTTTACAGGAATTTTTTTAAAGTTGGCAAATATCTCAGTCGCCCCTTTTTAACGATAGTATCTTGTATAACCGCAGGCTGGCTCGCGGGATTTGCATACTTCTCAGGGAATCGGCCGCATCTTGGCGCAATATTCTATCGTCCTTGCAATGGTGGGGCATCTTGGTCTGAGGGTTGTATAGAGCAACTCGCAATTATCGGAACGCCGATCGCAATAATTCTCTGGCTACGATACATGATTGCGAAATATAAAAAGGACATCAAAAAGTCTTAAATTTTCGGCCCTTTGATATCCGCCTTCTTGTACGGCTTCAGGCCCATTTTATCAAGCGCGCCGTCGAGGGTTTTGGCGTCGAGCGGCACGAGTTTTGCGCTGCGGGT
The DNA here is from genome assembly GCA_965279315.1 of Alphaproteobacteria bacterium. Classification (GTDB taxonomy): domain Bacteria; phylum Pseudomonadota; class Alphaproteobacteria; order Micavibrionales; family UBA2020; genus JAPWJZ01. The sequence goes on from OZ257145.1 coordinate 600,981, forward strand.
GTAGAGCAGCGCGGCCTTGATTTCCTTGTCGGGGTAAATCTGCTGCAGGGCCAAACGATACGCGGCCATCTGCATCACGTATTTTTCCGACACATCAGTGGCGTTTTTCGGCGGCTTCACGCTGTTCTTGAAATCGATGACGATGACCTGTTTATCGTCCACGACAAGGCGGTCGATCTGGCCGGACATCATCTGTTTCTGGCCGTCCTTGTCGAACAATCCGGTCAATGATACTTCCGCGCGCGAATTGGGGCCGAACAGAGCGCCGAATTCGGGGTCGTTCAGGATCTTCATCACTTCTTTGGCGGCGGCGTCCTGATCCTTCGCGGTCAGCCCATGCACGGGCTTGCCGAGATATTTGCGCGCGGCGGCGTCGCGTTCCTCCACCGGCAATGCGGGCAGGAATTCGAACAGTTCATGCACCACGGTGCCAAGGCGGCGGTGATAGGTTTCGCGCTCCGCCTCCAGCGGCGACGGTGCGGCGTAATCGTCGTTGCTAGCCTTGTATTCCGACGGGCGGAATTTTTTCACGGGCGCATCCGCCGTTTTCGGCGCATGGCGCGCCCAGATGGGAATGCCGACCGGCTTCGCCTTACCCAGCGGTTTCAAGCCGTCGGGCTGCGGCTTCGCCGTCTGCTTCACGCCGAAACGCAGGATGGTCTGGCCGTCATCCAATGCCGCCGCGCCATCAACGGCGGCGGGTACGGGTGCTGCGGCTTTGTCGAATTCGGGCGCAACCGATTTGTTGTCATTCGCGGCGGGGATCACAGGCTTGATCACCTGCACATCGTCTTTCAGGTTCTGCGCGATGCCCTTGCGGATCAGCGAATACCAGCTTTTTTCTGAATCGCGTTCGGAATTCTGGTGGCCATAAACATACAGGCGGTCGGCGGCGCGCGTCATGGCAACATACATCAACCGGCGGAATTCGCGGTCGCGTTCCAGCTCGGCCTTGGCGCGTTCATGCGCGAAATTCTTGCTTTCAAGGTCCGATCTCGGCACCCAGAGCGGTACATCGCGTTCATCATCCGGCCACAGGAAGCGCGGGCGGGCGCGGTTGTTGTCTTCGGGCAGGCCTGTCGTATCGGGCATAATGACGATCGGCGATTCCAGCCCCTTCGCGCCATGCACGGTCATGATATGCACGCGCGGGGATTCGGGGTTCAGGTTGATCTCGCGCTTCACCTCCGCCTCGCCGGCATCGAGCCATGCCAAAAATCCCTGCAGTGTCGGCGTGTGGATTTTTTCGTATTTCTCCACCGCGTTCAGGAATTCAACCAGCGGGTCTTCGGCCTCGAATCCCAAACGGCCGAACATCGCGTTCAGGCCGGATTTCGCATTGCCGGGCGCAGGGTTCATGAGGATGGAGGAATAGAATTCATAGGGGCGCTCGGTGTTCAGCCTGCCCTGCAAACCGGACAGGTATTCGAACACTTCTCGGTACGGTTTCGCCGCCGCGTCGCGGCCCTTGCTGCGTTTTTCCAGGGCTTCCCACAGCGTGCCGGGCCGGTTGATGGCTAGGTCTTCCAGCTGCTGGTCATTCAACCCCAGCAGCGGCGATTTCAGCAACGCCGCCAGTTTATAATCGTCCTTCGGGAACAGCAGCACTTCGCCCAGCGCGACCAGATCCATCACCGCGATCTGTTCGCGCAACGACATCCGATCCGCACCGGCAACAGGAATGTCGCGTTTTTTTAAGGCGCGCACCATTTCATCGACAAAGCCGGAGCGCCGGCGCACGAGGATAAGGATATCGGCGGGGTTGATCGGGCGCTTGCGCGATTCAAGTTCTTCGCCGCTGTCGAGCCAGCCCTTGATCTGGTCGGCGATCTTGTCGGCCATCTGGGCGGAGGTGTCGTTGCCCGGTTCCATCTGCAGCGGCAGCGACCACGGCTTGGCCGGTTCCTGTTCGGTCGGGCGCAAAATCGGGTGCACCTCCACCACGCCCGCCTGCCCTTTGCGGAACGGCGTGTGGTGGACCTGTTTTTGATCATCATCGCCCTTGAAGAACAAACCGTCCGATGCTTCGGGGTTCGCGAAGACGGCATCGACGGCCTGCGTCACGGCGGGGGACGAGCGGAACGCAATCTCCATATCCACTTCGCGCCACTTGCCGCCCGATTGTTTCACGAGGTCGGCAAAAATCTTTTTGTTGGTCGCGAATTCTTTCGGTTCCGCCCGCTGGAAACTGAAGATCGACTGTTTTTCGTCGCCGACGACGAAAATGGTGTTGTCTTTCGATTGCGTGCGCGCCAGGTTGGTGAAGAATTCGCGCGCGATGGAGGTCACCAAATTCCACTGGTCGGGGTTGGTGTCCTGCGCTTCATCGACAAGGATATGCTTGATGTTGCCGGGCAGTTTTTGCAAGACCCAGCCCGCCGCATCCGTCTTGTTCATCATCTGGTTCGCGTGGTGCACAAGGTCGTCGTAATCGAGCAGGTTGAGGCTGCGTTTTTTCTCGGTGTATTTTTCCAGTATCGCGCCGGTCAGGCGCAGGATGGATTCCGTGCCGCGCGCGACGTTCATGCTGGCGATATCCTCGATGCCCTGCATCAGGCGCGCCGCTTCGCGCTCCATTGCGTCCTGCGCCGCCGACGTGCCCTTGGTCGTCAGGCGCTTGCGCATGTCTTTTTCTTTTGTCAGGAAAACGCTGACATAATCATAGAACAGCTCGTTGCGCTGTTCGGGGTGCAGGATCCACGCCTTGATCATCTTGGCTTTTTCAAGGTCGCCCGCCGTGCCGCCCGCAAGGATATCCGCCGCATCCTTCAGCGCCTTGATATCGGGCGGATTGCCGCCGAGCCCCAAACCGGAATTCAGCTGCTGCATCATGATGGAGGTATCAAGCCCCTTGGGCGCTTTCAGGTGCGTGTAGACAGCATCAATCGTTTCTTCCACGCCGCCATGTTTTTCCAGCGTCGCAAACAACTGCCCGCGGCGATAGGTGAGTTCGCCGACGAGGGCGGAGAAATCGTCTTCCGACACTTCCGGCGTGATGAGGTTGACGGCGCGGGCGAGTGCGGTGTTGGGGTCGCGCTGGATCTGGCGCAGCACATCGGCCTGCGCCTCGCGCAGCATTTCCGACGATGTCTGTTCATCCATCACATCGAAATAGGGCGGGATGCCGGATTCGATGGGGAAACGGCGGAGCAGTGATTGCGAAAACGAATGGATCGTCTGGATGCGCATCCCGCCATAGGCATCGAGGAATTCGGCGAACATCTGGCGCGCGCGTGTCACTTGCGCCTCTTCCGGCTTGCGGCCCGTCAGCTTGGTCAGCTTTTCGACCAGCACCGCCTCGTCGCAGGTCGCCCAGTTGCTGAGTTCATCGCGGATGCGGTTCGTCATCACCGATGCCGCCGCGCGGGTGAAGGTGATCGCCAAAATCTGGTCGGGTTTTGCACCGTTCAGCATCAATCTTAATGTGCGATCCGTCAGGACTTTCGTCTTGCCCGTGCCGGCGGAGGCGGAAACCCAGACGCTGGCCGTGGGGTCGGATGCCTGGCGCTGCACGACGTTCGGGTCGGGACGGCGGCGGTTATCGGCGTCTTTCTTGCTCTGCGGGGTTGCCATCATTTGCCTCCCTTGCCGGCGGCGGGGGAACGGCGCGTGGTGGTTTTCTTGGTGTTTTTCTGTGCGCCCTGCTGCTTCACGGTCGACCATTCGCCGACGCGGGACAGGTGTTCGTAATTGTTATAGCGCGGCGCGAATTCGGGGCGCGGGGTGGCAAGGTACGGCGTTTCTTTTTTGTTGAAGGCCTTCACAAGGTCGCCGACGCCTTTTTCGGCTTCGTCCATCAACTGCTTCACGTCGCCGCGCACGATGGTTACATCGGCGGCGGGGCGGCCGCCCGACAGTTTCCAGTATTGCAGGTCGCCCACCTCGGTCGCATCGATGCCCTCGAAGCCGCCGGAATAGGCGATCAGCGCCTCCAGCGTCAACTGCGGCGACATGCCAAGCGCGACGTTTTTCTGCGTGGGGATGCCGCCGGTTTTATAGTCAATAATAACAGCCTGACCGTCTTCGTTGCGGTCGACGCGGTCGGCGATGGCGGTCAGGGTAAAGATTTCGCCGTCGCCCATGTCGATGTTCAGCTTGCCCTGCACTTCGGTGCCGAGGTTTTTGGTCATCTCGCGGCGTTCGGCCTCGAATTTCACAAACCATTTCGCGATACGCTGGAAACGCGGCATCCAGAAGGACTGCACATAGGGATTGTTCATGCGCGTCTTGAACGCGTCTTCGCCCATCCTGATCAGCTCGTCATAGGCGTTGTCGGGCAGCTTGTCGGGGAATTTTTTCATGAAGGCGTCGAGCGCATCATGCGTGAACGTGCCGCGCTCCGATACGCTGGGGTTCGCATCCAGCGGGTCGCGCGGGCGGATTTTCAAAATGTATTTCGCATAGACGGTGTAGGGGTCGCGCATCAGCGATTCAACCGCCGTGACGGGCAGTTTTTTCGGGCGCGCCGAAACAGGCGGCGTGGGTGCTGGCGGCGCAACCGGCGTCACATCGGGCGGCGTATGCATCGCCTGGTTGATTTCCAGCAGCTGGTTCTTGCCGTTCAGGTCGTCCTTCAGCCCTGCGCCCTTCAGCACCATCATCAGGCGCGTGAGGAACGGCGAGGATACGGTGGGCGCATCGCCGGAGCGCATGGAACGCGACAGCAGCACATCGGGGCTCGCGATCATCTGCGTGAACTGGTGCGCGCTTCGGCCAATGGATTCTTCCGCGGGCGGCAGGCCCATCGCCTTCACCATGTCGGGCGACAGCCACGGGTTGACATCGGGGCGCGCGGGCCAGCTTTCATCATTCAGGCCGCCCATGATGACGATATCGGCCTTGATCAGTTTCGCCTGTTCGGGCGTGACGATGCGCAAAACGGGGTGCGGCGACATCGCGGGCTGGAAACTGACCGCGCGCATCAAACCCTGCAGCACGTCCACATAACCGGCGCCGGTCACGGGCGGGATGTGTTTCGCCGCTTCGCGCAGCTGCGTCATGAACTGCGCAGATTTGCGGCCGTCATCGCCGCGCCACAATTTTTCCGCGCCGGTTTCCTTGTCGGTCTTCGCCATCGCCTCGGCAAAGCGGATATGCTCGTCGAGGAAATCGGCAAAGGGCAGCGGGGTGTCGGTGTCCATCTTCTCGAAGAAGGTTTTGCCCGCAACCTGCAGACGGTCGGCGAATTCGATCAGCGATTTTTTCTCGGCCTCCAGCACCTCCGCAGCGCGGTAACCGGGGGAATCTTTCGGGCGGCGCGCTGCGCGGTTGAACGCGGCGGTCAGCGTATCCTTCAGCCCTTCCGCGCCGGCACCCGGGCGCGGGCCGTGCAGCGCCATGTCTTCCAGCTGCGACACTTTTTGCGCGAAGGCATTGCGTGCTTCCCCGTTCGCGGCCAGCGGATGCTTCAGCGCCTCCAGCAGCGGCACGGGCGACCATTCTTCGGATGCCATGTTGGCGGTCGCCAGCAGGAATATGCCGGCCTGGCTTTCCGCCAGCGATTTGCCTGCACTGTCTTCAACTTCCACTTTCCAGTAGCGGAGTTTCGCGGAAACGCGGCGCGCCAGCGAGCGGTCACCCGTCACCAGCATCGCGGTCTTGCCGGGGGTTTCCAGCGTCTCGCGCATCTTGAGCGCGATGACCGAGGCCTCTTCCTGCGGGCTGCCTGCGGTGATCAAATCCATGCCGTGCAGCGCTTTCGGGTCGATCTCGCGCGCGCTTTCGTCGTCATTGGCGGCTTTTTTGCGGCCCTGCTTGCGTGCCTTCAATCCTGCCCAGCCTTCGGTGGTGCCCGACGGGCGCATGGCCTCGCGGAGCAATTTGCGGCGGCCATTGTTCACGCGGGCGGCGGCGTTGGCGGCGCGCACGGTGGTCTTGGGCAGGTCGGCATCCCAGCCCTGCACATCCTTCAGTTCCGCGCCCAATTCGCTCAAGAGTTTCTTGAACATGAATTGCGGGTGGACGGGCGTCAAAACTTCCCAGCTTTTCGCATCGGTCAGCACATCGACGCCGGGCAGCACCACCGCGCCCTGCGGCATGGCGGCGACCGCCTGCAGCATCGAGACCACGGCGGGCGAGGTGTCGGTGAAGCCCGCCGCGATCATGGGTTTCGAGGGCGGGTTATTGCGCCAGTGCAGCGCCTGGATTTCCAGCAGCGCGTTGCGGTGTTCTTCGGGATCGACCATGCCCAGCTGTTCCAGCTTCGCCGGCCATGTTTCGGTGATGATCTTCAGGAATTCGGCGGTCTGCGACCATTGCGCGCGGAATTCCTTGGGCGCGAGTTTCTCGACATTTTTCAGCTCGATGTCGTTGCGCTGCAATTCATCGAGGAACGAACCCAGCTCGCCGCCCAGCTTGATCGCCTTTTGCACGGAGCTGGCCATGCCGGGGATTTTCAGGATTTCTTCGGCCAGCAGCAACTGGCGGTGCAGGCGCGGCACGGCGGGCGGGATGTCCATCAGCGCCTGCGACAGCACAGGGTTGCCGGAAACTTTCAGGCCGAGGTCGTCGCGGTCCACATCGCCCGGCGCATCGATGCGCGGCATGATGCCGGGCTTGCCGTCCAGCTGTTCCATGAAGGCCTGCCGCAGCAGGTCGCGCGTGTCGCGGTCGGGGACAAGGACGGTGTAATCTGAAAGTTTCAGCGGGTCATTGCCGACCTGCTTCAAAATCCCGCGCGCGAGGTCTTCCAGAAAAGGGCGATCAGGCGTGATCGTGAACACGCGGGGCGTGTTGACGCTGGGGGCGGATGGCGGAGCTGCGGACGTATCCTGAGCCACTGTTTACCCTTGAACCTGACGTTATATATTGCAGGTCACGAGCCTACCCCCTTTATGTATAAAGTCAATATCAAGAATCTCCCGCGCCCCCTCGCTTTGCTGCGCCGCAAATAGACATAATCAGGTGTTTTTACAGGCTATGGCGGGAGACAGGCGGGTTTTGCTATAGATGCGGTTACACCTCCAACCCGGAAGACAAACCATGCCCGCACTCAGCTTCCTTTGGGAACGCAAAGATACCCCCGGCCTTGATGCCTGCCGCCTTGAACTGTCATCCGCCGGTGCGCGGTTGCGGGGCAATGCGGTGTTCCTGCATGAAGGCCTGCCCGCCGCACTGAATTACGATGTCACGATGGACACCGACGGCGCGACGCAATCGGCCACCATCGAAGGGTTTATTGGTGATGATGCGGTGAGCCACAGCATACGGCGCGCGGCGTCGGGCTGGATGCATAACGGCAAGCCGGTGCCGAGCTGCCGCGGGCTCGACAGCCTCGACCTCAGCTTTACCCCCGCCACGAATTTCTGCCAGTTCCACGCGCTGAAATCGGCGGGGAATGACACGGTGGAAATCACGTCGGCATGGTTTGATTTGTCGACGCAGAGCATGAAGCCCCTGCCCCAGAATTTCACCCGCATCGGCGAGACAAGTTTTCAATACCAGGCGCCCAGCCAGGGGTACGCGGATGTGCTGGAATTCGATACCGGCGGCATGATCGCGCGCTATCCGGGCTTGTGGGACAGGGCGGCGTAGCAACTCCGTAACCCCGGCGAAGGCCGGGGTTACAGCATAAAATAATGTACGAGACAGTGATTTATGATTTAGCAGGCGTCTTCAAAACCGCAGGTTTCTTCACGCCCTCCATCGGCCTTGGGCTGCCGCCCAGTTTCTGCAGCTGCGCGAATGCGGCATCCAGCGCCTCGGCATCGTAATCCTTGAATTTATGGCTGGTCAGCGCGACGCCCTGCTGGCCGAGCACGCTTTCCGTCACGCGGCGGCTTTCGAAATTAAACACGAGTTTCAGCGTGTCGCCATCGCCGAGGTTTTTCTTTTCCACCAGCGTCTGCGCATCCGGCGCGGAATATTCGCGGCCTGACCCTGATGTTTGCTCCGCGCGCTCCGTCTCCGCAACCGGCGCGGCGTTTTTCTCCGCCTTCACGCCGCGCACCACTTCCTGCGCCAGCGCCTGTTCCTTGTTGATGCGCGCCAGAAACGCGAAATTGCCGTGGTTCGGCGGCAGGGGCAGCGCGTCCAGCGCTTTCTGGCTGACCGTCACCGTGCCGTTCGCGCGCGTCACTTGCGTTTCATCAAGGTCATAGACAAATCGCGTGGGGAAACTGTCAAGGAAGCCCTCCGCCGCCAGCCGTGCCTTTGATTCATCCGTCACGTTCAGGACGGCCTTGGTGAAACGCTTGTCCTTGGTATCGAAACTGACCGCGTATTCAACCTGCGTCACGGTCAGGCGGCTGGGCTTGCCGTTCTCGCCGATCAAAATCTGGAACGCATCGGCCTGCACAAAGGGCTGGCCGTCGCGCACCTGCACGGATGAATCATCGGCAAAGGCGAAAACCGTTTCATTGGGGCGGAAGCCCTTTTCGCGCGGCAGCGCGGCGTACACATCAAGCGGCGGCCGCGGCTCGCCGCCTTCATACCGCAGCGCATATTCGCGCGTATTATTGGCATCCATCAGGTAGCGATAGCCGTTAAAATCCGCGTTGTTATCCGCCATGAAAGAATCCCCGCCCGATTAAAATTGCCCCGAATTGAATGCAACAAGGATACAGGGGATCAGTAGTTATGTCAAATATTATTCGCCGCCGACGGGGGTCTTAATGCCGAATTTAAATCATATTTATCAATATGTTACGGACTATACTGTAATTTCGGCACATCAAGCTTCGGCTTCGCCGCCGCCATCCAGGCATTGTTATCCTCCGCCGTCATGCCGACCGTTTCATGCTTGGCCGCGTCGCCATAGGTGACCATGCTCTGGCTGAAGGGCAGGTCGGGATTGACGGCAAGCCGCAGCGTCTCGACATAGCTGCCCTCCACATATTTGCCGCGCACATGCGCGGTGAAGGAAATATCGACGGCAGCGCGGAGCATTTGCCGAGCGTCACCATCGCCCTCGTCACATCGAAAATTCTCGACGCGCCGTTGTTGCGTTTCACCGTCGCGCCATTCGGCGACACAGGACTCCAGCGCACCAGCCAGATCATGATCGACAAACTCGCCGCCCTCCCCCGTGCCGATATCGGCAAGATCATCGGCGCGATTGATGATGAAAGCATGCTGGCGGTGGAGCGGCTGCTGGCGTTGTTTTGGGGGATTGCGTGGACGGGGGAGAAGAAGAATGGAAAGCGCAGAAGTTGAGTCGTCGCAAATATGCATTCCACCACTCAGATTTCTCCTGTGCCATGAAAATTAAATGGATAATAATCCATTAAAACCAAATAGCTTGCTTTACCACATTTCTAAATTGGGCGATGCGCGTTTCACCCACACGCGGTATAGCATCTAGAAACTCATCTGAGGCTTCGTACAATTCGACGACAGTGTTGATGTTTGCGCCTCGCAAACGTTCTATCATTGCCTCAGAAAGCCCATAAGGATGCGACTTTGATTTTTTTAAAGTATCTATTGATGAAAACCAAATATTTAACTGGTCTACTTTTTCAAATTCCGGAAGAGTGACTGCGTTCAACGAATTTGATTTACTATGAAGCTGGGCAGGCTCTTCATCCTTGGCATTCCATTGAGCAAACAGTTCCGCCGTTAAACGACTGCCCGCGACTTTTTCCAACAACATGCATAAATTAAGAGCATATCTACTGCCCCTACCGCCGGATTTCATGCCTTTAGAAGCTTCGCGCTTTGAGATAAAGCCTACATATTCTAGAATTTCAAAAGCTTTCGCCAGACGCGCGACTAAATCTCGATGCACGATAATGCTTGTCGACTGCTGCCGACTTGCATCTGTCAGAAGTGCCTCAACTATTTGCTTAGCGGGCTCAACTATAGGAACATATTTGCCTAGTTTCGGTTCCACTTCATCGATAAGAGGCCAATAGAAATTGGACGTCATCTCCACATAACATTTAGTCAGCGTAGGCAGTCCAATTTTTTTATCTTCTGAATTTGCAACGTTATTGCATACGAAGATGAAGCTTCTCATATTTCCTAAAACGCTTTTTCCGACGAAAGAAGCAAAACTTTCTTGATTCAATTCCGAAGAAAATCCCTTAGCCACTATCTCAGGAAAGCGTGCGTTTAGGACTTCAGAAAATAACGAAGAAAATCCCGGCTGATCTTCGTCGCGTATTACATCCACCACAGTCGCGTCATTATAGATATCAAACCTATTTCCAAAGTTAGTAACACCCGGATATATTGTCGCTTTGCAAGATACGCTGCTGCTTGCAAGTGTTCTAAAGATATCAAAAAAATCTGTTAGAGATGCCTCTCGACCAATGTGCGCAGCATCATCGAACATCAATACAATTCTTTTTTGGAGAGATTGTGATAAATCCGTCAAAGCGGTTTGAACGCTTATTAAATTTGGAGCTACTTCAAAGTTGAGTCCGCTTACGTTTAGCAGTCGTTTAATTTTATCAATTAGAAGTTCACAGAATATTCTTTCATATTCAGTGCCCTCGCTTCGCAAAAGGGGCATATGCCTCAAGCTTAAGTATACTCCCAATGCTGGAGAGGCCTCATTTAACTTGAGGCGATACGATGCTTCGCGCATTAACGCACTTTTGCCACTGCCCCGACTGCCTTGCAGAAGCACAGGCCCATGTGCAGTTAACTTGGAAATGACTCTTTCGTCGTTAGAAGAAAATTTATGAAGAGCATGAAACTCCTGTTCGTCAAAATCTTCTGCTGCAAGAACAAGATTGCTATCGGAATTTACTGGCATCAGAATCCTACTTCTTGCTGTAAGGTCTCAAACACATTAATTGGTACCGTTTTTAATCCATGTAAAACAGGAGAATAACTAGCAACCAAGCAAAACCCCGCGACTGTTTCAATCGACTGGCGAATTAACTCTATTACCGTTGCACGATCATATTGCTTCGTCATCGGAATTACAAATTCGTGATGTATCCCTTTCGATAGACCGGAATATATCCCATCAAGTAGTGTGCGACGGTTATCTATAAAACTGTCGGGGGCTAAGCGAAGTAGAGAACCAATCCAAGTGCCACCACGTCCCGAAGGAACGCTATCTACCATTTCTTCAAATGCTTCTTTCCAAATTAGATCACTGTAGTGGTTGGAAAGTAGACCGCGTTGAAGGTCTTTGACTTGCGGAAGCTGAGTCCAATCTTTGCCTTCTTCTCCCTTAATATCGCTCGCCCAGTTCAAAGCTAGGGGATTTCTTTTTTTGGCATCATATCCCGCAGTTCGTTGGGATTGTCGAATAGCAAGTATTCGAAAAGGGTCGCATCTGCTCAAAACACCAGTGAGCGCGACCTCTATAATACCCCGACCCAACGGAGGCCCGTATAATGCAAGATCCACATCATCTGCAGATGCGCATAACGAAATGGCCTTGCTCACCAGTAAAGTCAGACTACCGTGCAAATGAGTGTGGATTTCGAGCATTCCGCCTTTTGAAGGGGCGTCGCCGCAAGCTAAAAGCGCTAATGAAGTCATGGATTACATCTGAAATTGTTAAGTAAATATCCCATAAAGTATATTCATATCTTGTGTGAATTAGAATCCCTCTTTTTTCCTCCCCCCTACACCTATAATATGTCCCAAGAAATTCCCGCGCGCCTGTTCACTACCCGCGCTCCGACAAAGGCCAAAAGTTATGTCAAACATTGAACGTCCCCTTTCGCCGCATCTGCAGATTTATAAATGGCAGCTGACGATGGCGCTGTCGATTTTGCACCGGGCGACGGGGTTCGGGCTTGCGCTTGGCGCGATCGCGCTCACCTGGTGGCTGATGGCCGCCGTGAACGGGGAAGAGGCGTATCAGCAGTTCCAGTCTTGCGCGCATTCGCTGCCCGGGCAGCTGATGATTTTCGGCTGGCTCTGGGCATTCACCTTTCACTTCCTGAACGGCATCCGGCACCTGGTATGGGATACGGGCAAGGGGCTCGACCTGAAATCGGCCTATGCCAGCGGTTATGCGGTGGTGGCGGGCTCGCTCGTCTGCACGGGCGCAATCTGGTTTGCGGCGGGGTATTGATCATGGCGCATGAAAACGAAAAAACGATCCGTTCCGCTTTGGGCCGCGCGCGCGGCATGGGTTCGGCCAAGGACGGCACGCATCATTTCTGGATGCAGCGCGTGACCGCGATGGCGCTGCTGCCGCTGTCGCTGTTTTTCCTTTGGCATCTCGATTCCATCGCGGAATCCGATTACACGGCATTTTTGAAATGGATGGCGCACCCGACCGTGGCGATTGCCGCGATCCTGTTCGTGGTCGCCAGTTTTTATCACGCCATGCTGGGCGTGCAGGTGATTATCGAGGATTACGTGCATGCGGAAGGTTTGAAAATCGCCTGCCTGCTGCTGAACAAATTCAGCTTCTTCGGGCTTGGCTTCGCCTGCCTCTTTGCTATCTGCTACATCAACTTCGCGCTTTAAGGATTTTTCACCATGGCTTCCCCCTATCCCATCATCGAGCATGAATACGATGTCGTCGTGGTCGGCGCCGGCGGCGCGGGCTTGCGCGCGACCTTCGGCATGGCGGAAAAGGGATTGAAGACCGCCTGCATCACGAAAGTGTTCCCCACGCGCAGCCACACGGTTGCGGCGCAGGGCGGGATTTCGGCGGCGCTCGGAAACAATGGTGAAGATGATTGGCGCTGGCACATGTACGACACCATCAAGGGGTCGGACTGGCTGGGCGATCAGGACGCGATCGAATATATGTGCCGCGAAGCCATTCCTGCGGTGATCGAGCTGGAGCATTACGGCATGCCGTTTTCGCGCACGGCGGAGGGCAAGATTTACCAGCGCGCCTTCGGCGGCATGACGACGCATATGGGCAAGGGCACGGCCCGCCGCACCTGCGCCGCCGCCGACCGCACCGGCCATGCGATGCTGCATACGCTGTATCAACAAAGTTTGAAACATAAGGCCGAATTCTTCATCGAATATTTCGCGCTCGACCTCATCATGGATGACGAGGGCGTCTGCCGTGGCGTGATGGCGTGGAATCTGGCCGATGGCACGATCCACCGTTTCCGCGCGCATACGGTTGTGCTGGCGACGGGCGGGTATGGCCGCGCTTATTTCTCCTGCACCTCCGCGCATACCTGCACGGGCGACGGGAATGCGATGGTGTTGCGCGCGGGCTTGCCGCTGCAGGACATGGAATTCATCCAGTTCCACCCGACCGGCATCTATGGTGCTGGCTGCCTGATTACCGAGGGCGCGCGCGGCGAAGGCGGATATTTGACGAACAGCGCGGGCGAGCGTTTCATGGAACGCTATGCGCCGAATGCGAAAGACCTCGCATCGCGCGATGTCGTGTCGCGCTCGATGACCATCGAAATCCGCGAAGGGCGCGGCGTGGGCGACCATAAGGACCATATCCACCTGCATCTCGAACATCTCGACCCTGCAATCCTGAAGGAACGCCTGCCCGGCATCTCCGAAACCGCGCGCATTTTCTCCGACGTCGATGTGACGAAAGAACCGATCCCCGTGCTGCCGACCGTGCATTACAACATGGGCGGCATCCCCACCAACCTGCGCGCCGAAGTCGTCAACCCGACGAAAGAAAACCCGGACCAGATTGTGCGCGGGTTGATGGCCGTCGGCGAAGCGGCCTGCGTTTCCGTGCATGGCGCAAACCGTCTTGGCTCAAATTCTTTGCTCGACCTCGTTGTATTTGGCCGCGCCGCCGCAATCCAGGCCGCAAAAACCATCACGCCCGGCGCATCTCACAAACGCCTGCCTGTTGATGCCGGCACGAAAGCGCTCGACCGCCTCGACAAACTCCGCAACGCCGGCGGTGCCACGCGCACGGCGCATTTACGTTTGCAAATGCAGAAAACGATGCAGGACCATTGCGCCGTTTTCCGCACCACGAAACTGCTGCAGGAAGGCTGCGCGAAAATCCAAACCCTCGCCGGCGGCCGCAGCGATCTTGGCATCACCGACCGCTCGATGGTCTGGAATTCGGATCTGGTCGAAACCATCGAACTCGACAATTTGATGCTGCAGGCGGTCGCGTCCATCGAATCCGCGCAAAACCGCAAGGAATCGCGCGGCGCGCATGCGCAGGAAGATTTCCCCGACCGCGACGACAAGGAATGGATGAAGCATTCGGTCATCTATGTGGATGATAATGCTAAATCTTCCATCACCTACCGCCCCGTGCACATGAACACGCTGACAAACGAGGTCGAAGCGGTGCCGCCGAAGGCGCGTACGTATTAAGCGCGGCTGACGACCGTTCCGCGCACATACCCTTTCTAAAAACCATTGTAAAACAATGGCTTAGAAATCCGTGTGTATCCACCCTGTATTGATATATTTCAAACACTTACCCGAAATGCCGCTTTCGGCATTTGCGGTTTTTCGACGGCTGTTTTGATCGCCTGAAGCGTCTCCGCGACCGTGATCTGCGGCACGGGTTTGCCGGTCAGCACCAGCGCGGAGTTGTTCGGCGTGACCGGTTTCCACGTTGCCGGGTCGCTGTAATAACCGAAGAAGGCAAAAACGGGCGCGCCGGTTGCGGCGGCGATATGTGTCGGGCCGGTATCGTTGCCGAGCGTCAGTTGCGCGCCTTTCGCCAGCGACGCGATATCGGGCAGCGAGGTTTGCCCGCATAAATCCAGCGCGCCGCCGCCGGTCATCACGGCGATTTCCGCACAGAGTGATTTTTCCTCCGCCGACGGGCCGCCGATCAGCACGGGCGTGATGCCGCGTGCGAGCATGTCTTTGGCGACGGCGACATAATTCTCCTTCGGCCATTTCTTCAACGGGCGGTTCGCGGCGGCAACAGGCACCAGCAGCGCGTATTTTCCGCCGATGCCGTATTTCGTTTTCACGGCGGAAATAGCGGCATCATCCAGCATTCCTGCGGGCAGTTGCGGCGATGGCAGTTTCTGGTTGATGCCCAGCACGCCCATATCCTGCAGCATGTCCTGCAGCAGCAGCGAGATATGTTTCCTGCCGATCACCGCGCCCGCGCCGAAATCGCGTTCATCGTTTTCAACCACGCGCAGTTTTTCCGGCGCATAGACGGGCGCATCGGGGAATGTCTTGCCGAGCGTATAGGGATCATAAAAATTGAGGTTCACCGCAAAGCGCGGATCCAGCGCCAGCAGCGCGTCGCCTTCGCGCGTTTCAAGTTTAAACCCGCCCAGCGTTTCCACCCATTCGCGCGACCGGGCAGACCCGACCGCCACCAATGGAATGCCCTCCGCCGCCGCATAATCACGCAGCCGCGCAATCGCAGGCACAGACAGCAGGCAGTCGCCGAGGTCTTTGGGGAGGTTCAGGACGATGGCATCTCTTGGCGCGTCAGTTGTCATTATTTTTCAATGAGTTGACAAGAAACCGGATGACTCAATCATAGGTGATTTCTATTGATATGTCAAATATGATATGCCATAATACTGGCAATTCAGGGGTATGGCCAGGAGCGGCCACAAAATGGGGATGCCAATGAAACAGCCGCGTAAACCGTCAGCAAAGAACCAGAAGCTCCATGTGATTTTCGACATGGACGGCACGCTGATGGATACCGAATGGGAAACATCGGTGATCACCGCCGACCTTGCGCGCGAAAAAGGCTGGGACATTTCGACCGAAGACGTCTTCCGCAACCATGCGGGCCTCGGCGCACAGGAAAAATTTTCCTCCATCGCAAAAGTTTTCGGCGCGACGCCCAGCCAAGCCGATCTTGAATATCTCGGCAGCGAGCACGAACGCCGCAAGGCGCTGATCTACCAGCGCGACGTCATCCCCATGATGCCGAACGCGGCGGAGATTTTGCAGGACCTGAGCGACAAGGGCGTGACGTTGAGCGTCGGGTCGAGCAATCCCTCGGCACGCTCGAAACTCGGCCTCGACAAGACCGGCCTGCGCAAGCATTTCAACGATGCGGTCTTCGGCCCCGACAATGTCGATGGCAAAAAGAAACCCGACCCCGCCGTGTTCCTGAAAGCGATGTTCGAGCGCAAATCGACGCCGAAAAACACGGTGGTGATCGAGGATTCCGAACCCGGCATGCAGGCCGGCCGCGCCGCGGGCGCGGTTGTGGTCGCGCTGCTGGATCACCGTTTCGGCAATGGCGCGGCAGCAGCAGCGAAAACGGCGGCGTTCCGCAAGGCGGGCGCGGATATCATCATTCGAGATCTGGGCGAGTTGAAAGGTTATATTGCGCCACAATGGAAAAAGGCACCAGCCAACATCCGTGCGTCATCCTAATTACTGTTAATTTTGCCAGACAAAATCAGTCTGTATAAAATTTTTAGCAAAAAATTGAAGTAAGCCTTTCAAAGGAATTAACTACTTTGACTAATAGTGAAGTCATATTCTTTTGTAATACGAGGTTCGTTGGAAAGAGATGTTACTGCAAGATTTGAAGTACCTAATAAATTTAATTTTATAGCCCTTAATTCTTCAACATGAGATTTCGGAGACATGATGCGACTGATAGCCAGACGTTGCCAACTCTGAACTTGTATTTCTGTTTTTTCGTATGGAGAGAGTATGATATTCACAGGTAAGTAAGCGTCTAATCTTCCCAGTAAATTACTTTGTTTCCAAATTTCTAGAACACCATTTGCAAATAAATACCAGTTAAACTTTATTGCATTTGACATTCTTAATGCCGCTTCCGCAGACCCATCATCCTCTACAGAAAATCCCCCATGAGGATCAAAAAGCAAACGCTCTTCCTTGAAATCTAATGCTAGACCTACCGAAACTAAATGATTATTCTCATGACAATATAAGAATAGTTTTCCATCTCTGCAATCCATCACGGTTACATTTAAATTTTCGAATGGTTTCTCATCAAAACCTCGAAGACGCACAGATAGCCCCGAAAGAGCATTTTGTATTTGTTTTACGTTTTCTTGTTTATTTAGCGTTAAAACATTCTCATTGAGAATTTTTTCAACCAATTCTTGACCTAGGATATTTTTAAATCCTGCCAACTCGTAATGATGTTCTTTATATATTGTTAGTGAACTTTTGACGCCAAATTCTCTTTCTATCATAATTTCAGCTAAAGCTTTAATAACCGGCAAATCCGAACTAAGCCGACGTATGTCACTAGGATCATCAGGGTTAACTAATGGTGTCGCATATGCATGCGCGACAGCGCATCGGCCAGAAGCATATAAATAATTTCCAACATCAGCTTCAGAATGGCTTAGTTCGTCCAAACGTTCTTTAGCCCGACCCTGCTTAATAAAATGAAGGTTTTCGTTAATCCACTTTATTTGGTCTTTAGGTGCACTAAATTTGATGTTCAGAATTTTTGCTAGGCTCAAGAAAGCGTACGATTCATTGTTTAATGAAAGCGCCTCCCTGTAGAAAGCAAGCGCAATTTGCGATTTATCATCCAAAGGCAGAGGAATATAGTCGTGCTCGTCTAGATGCGCTTCATGGGCGTATGGGTTGTGCGGTTTTTCTTCATTTAGAAAACATGGATTAATGCGATTGCCGTGGACCCAAAAGCCTTCATGCTGAATAGATTCGCCACTCTCCCACGCGATTCCACTTAAAAATCTAAACGCGAATTTGGCCTCTTCTTTACCATCACCTCGACATTTAATTACAAGTCCCGGTTGATCCCAATTGGTTCTCGGCCAAAGCAGAATTTCATACCCCATAATACTCATAGTTGAGAACTTGGATGGCCATCGAAAATTCCCGTTTAGACGCATACTCAAATAATGGCCGCCATGAGTAGTAAAACTTTCAATCGCAGTCCTTGCATGCTCTCGCGATTGCTCTTTAGTCTTGATGAACTTGCTCATGATCACCCACTTTCGTCTGTCTTCCCAAAAGTTGTAGAATGGGCATAAATTAATTATTAACGCAATTGTAGAGTCGCGAGAACAATTGCGTTAGAAAAAGCCCCTCATTAAAGATTACGCTTGCCGAATTTGAAGACCGCGGCGTGGGAAGAGATGATTTTGGTCACGGCATATTCGTTGATGCGGCAGCGATCGATCTAAAGAGGCGCGCGGTCGCGAGGAACTTTTCGCCATTCCGTACGTTCGCAGCCCATGGGCAAAAAACCTCTCAAATACCAGTCTGTGATTGAACAGTCCTGCGGCGCGGGTGAGACTTTGCTTCTCGTTTCGCGCCTGCATTGGATATTTCTGGCGAAAGGCCTTTTCTGGCTGGTCGGCCTGCTCCTCATCGGCATCTATCTGGATTTATCCAGTAATAAATGGATGCTGCAGCTGATCGACCGGAATTACGAGATTTTGTCTTATTTCGTTTTCAGGGTCGGAAACTATATCCTGCCCATTTGCGCGATACTCGGCCTCATCATGAGCCTCATTTATTTCGCGACATATTTTACCACGGTGGTCGCGTTGACGACCAAGCGGTTGATGATCCGCAAAGGGCTTCTGTTCGTCAAAATGATCAATGTCGATATCGAGGAGATCAAGGGCGAGTATGTTGATAACGGCATGCTGGGACGCTGGTTGAATTACGGCGAAATCCATATGGATGCGCGGTTTGTCGCGAATTTTTATGTGCCGAATATTGAAGACCCTTATCAATTGATCCGCACCATCAACGAAACGCGCGCGGCGGGCGGCGATACGGTTATTGCGGGGCAGGCTTCGCTGAAACCGGCGGCGGAGGTCGGCCAGGCCGTGCCTTTGAGTGCAGTCGATGCGCCCGCCGCTGTCGTTGCGCCCCCGTCAGAAGTCTATGTGCCGGTTCAGCAGCCGGTGGTGGTAGCACCGGCTGCGGTAGCACCGGCTGCGGTAGCACCGGCTACGGTAGCACCGGCTGTGGTAGCACCGGCTACGGTAGCACCGGCTGTGGTAGCACCGGCTGCGGTAGCACCGGCTGTGGTAGCACCGGCTGTGGTAGCACCGGCTGTGGCGGCTCCTGCTCCGGTGGCTGCTGCTGTAGCGGCTCCTGCAGTTACAGCGGTCGCGACGCCAGTCGCAGCCGTTGCCCCCACCGTCACGATGCGCGCCGGCGACCTGCCGGCGGATATGCAGGTCGATGTCACGCATCATGCAGCGATAGAGCAGCCTGTCGAAGTGAAGATCATCGACAAAGACGATGAAGCCGCGAAGAAAAAGGCGGCCGACATGCTGGAAACTTTCGCATTGAAATCCTGACCTTTCGCGGCACAAGAAAAAAGCCCTGCACGTGTGCAGGGCTTTTTCGATTCACAAGACAGCAAACCGTTTACGGCTTGCGCTTGCCGAATTTCGATGCCTCGACATGGGTCGGGGTGATTTTCGTCACGGCGTATTCGTTTGCGCCGACCGACACGCTGTTGAAGTCGCGGGCGGTGGCGGGGAGTGTGCCTGCCTTGATCGCCTCATTAAGTTCGGCATAGCCACGGTCGATGACCTGTTCGGTGGCATCGGGGCCGAAGCAGCCGCCGGAATGGACGCGGGCGCTGAACACTTCCGCGCCGTCTTTCTTGAAGGCGACGTTGGAGAAGCTGGCCATAATGCCCATGGGGCGGCTCTGCGGTTTCTTGCTCATGGCAAATCCTTTTCAAATGATAAAATGAATAGCCTTTTTTAGTAGAGAAACGGCGATAATCTGTCAATCCCCCCTTGCGCCGCGCCTTGATAAAGCTGTATTTTTATTGGAACGAGGGTAAAAAAACATGGCTGAATTCGCGCTTCCGAAAAATTCCAAAATCAAAGAGGGTAAAAAGCATAGCGCCCCTGCGGATGCGAAGAAGAAGCGCACCTTCAACGTCTATCGCTGGAACCCCGACGACAAGGAAAACCCGCGCCTCGATTCATATGAAATCGACATCGCGAAATGCGGGCCGATGGTGCTGGACGCGCTGATCTATATCAAGAACGAGGTCGATGCGACGCTGACCTTCCGCCGGTCCTGCCGCGAGGGGGTCTGCGGTTCCTGCGCGATGAATATCGACGGCACCAATACGCTCGCCTGCACGAAGCATGTGGATGACGTGAAGGGCGATGTGAAGATCACGCCGCTGCCGCATTTGCCCGTCATGAAAGACCTTGTGCCCGACCTGACGCATGTCTATGCCCAGTACAATGCGATCGAGCCGTGGTTGAAGACCGAAACGCAGCCGCCCGCGAGAGAGCGTCTGCAAAGCGCGAAAGACGCGAACCATTTGAACGGCGAAGACGGCCACGGCCCTGCGGCCTGCATTTTGTGTTTCTGCTGCTCGACCTCCTGCCCCAGTTACTGGTGGAACGGCGACCGTTTCCTGGGCCCCGCCATCCTGCTGCAGGCCTATCGCTGGATTTCCGACACGCGCGACGAAGGCACGGGCGAGCGGCTCGATAACCTCGAAGACCCGTTCCGCCTGTATCGCTGCCACACCATCATGAACTGCACCAACACCTGCCCCAAGGGGCTGAACCCCGCGAAGGCGATTGCGGAGATCAAGAAATTGATGGTGGCGCGCAGGGTCTAAACCCTAGGGTTTCGGCAATGCCGTGCGGGATTTTTCGATTTTTTTCGGCAGGATTTCGCCTTCGAGCCGCTCGAGACGCGCGCTCATCTGTTCCATGCGGGCGGTGACTTCGTTGAAGGCGGCGATCATCGTCGCCTGTTCGGGTGAGAGGATCACGGGCGTGCCGATGCCAAGGTCGCTGGCGGAGGCGATGCGGGCTTCGCGCAAATCTTGCGCGCTCGCGCCGAAGCCGATATGGCCGTCGCGCAAAATCAATCCCTGATAGACGGCGCGGGCGGCCTGCTTGAACATGCCTTCGTCGCCGTCGCGGGCGGCGCCCGCTTCCTGCAGCGCGGATAACAATGCGCGCGCTTCGGTCGTGGAGCGGGGGAAAAAGGCGAAGATGCCTTTCATCAGCTCGTCCGGCTTGATGCGGGCAGATGCGGCATCAAAGGGCGAGATATAAAAATTGTCGAAACCGTCGGCAGTCGCGGCGATGCCTTCGGCCTTGCCATCGCTCACCATGATCGTCTTGTCGGTATCGAGATAGATGCTGCCCTTCAGCGTGGCGGCGAGCTGCTTGGGGTAGTCTTCCTTGTAATACCGGTAACCCAGGCGCTGCAGCTGGTCGGCGATATATTCGGCTTCCTCCAGCGTCGAGGGCTGGAACACGACTTTTTCATTCGTGCCCTGCAGGAAGTCGCGGGTCAGCACGGCTGTGGCGCGGGTTGTCATGCTGTCACATCGGATTCGGGGGCGTTGTGCATCGTCCTGCCTTGATTCAATTGCGGCCAAAGTAGAGCACAACCGCCATTATTATGTCAATAGGCAATATGGGCGTTTGCGGCAGGGCGCGGGGGCGGCTATATTTTGTGCTTACGGAGAATAACATGACAGCCCTAGCCCAACCGAATGCCACCGGAAATGCCGCATCACGCCATGCGCAGGATGTCGCCGCATCGGCGAAAATCGTGACCGCGAAGCTCGGCAATCTGAAGCCGAAAGTGGCCATTATCCTCGGCTCCGGCCTGGGGGGCTTGGCCGATAAAGTCAGCGATGCGGTGAAGATTTCGTACAAAGACCTGCCGGGCTTCCCCGTGCTGACCGTGGTCGGCCATTCGGGCGAATTGATCGCGGGCAAACTGGGCGGCGTGGATGTGATCGCCTTCAAGGGCCGCAAGCATTTCTATGAAACCGATGATCCCTACCCGCTCAAAACCATGATCCGCACCGCCAAAGCTGTGGGCGTAGAAACGCTGTTCGTATCGAACGCGGCGGGTGCCCTGCGCCCCGACATGAAGGTGTCGGAGCTGATGGCGATTTCCGACCATATCAATTACATGGGCCTCAGCCCGCTGTCGGGCGCGAATGACGACGATTTCGGCCCGCGTTTTGTGCCGATGACGGATGCATGGGACACGCATCTGCGCGCGCTGCTGATCGTGGCGGCGCAGAAACTGGATATTCCCTTGCATGAAGGCGTCTATATGGCGTTCCGCGGGCCGACATTCGAAACACCCGCCGAAATCCGCATGGCGATCAAGATGGGCGCGGACGCAGTTGGCATGTCGAGCGTTCCGGACTGCATCATCGCGCGCCATTGCGGGCTGAAGGTCGTCGGCTGTTCGATGCTGACCAATATGGGCGCAGGGTTGTCGGATGAAAAACTGAGCCATGCGCATACGCTGGAAATGGCCGCCAAGGGCGCTGCGAATTTTGAACGTCTGGTGGCGGAGTTCGTGAAAAGCCTATGAAGTTTTTCGATAACCACACATCGCCTAATTTCGACGACCGCGCCAAGGGTGAAAAGGTCGAGATTATCGTCGTCCATTACACCGCGATGGAATCGACCGAGGCTGTGCTGGAAAAATTCGCGGATAAAGCGTCGAAGGTCAGCAGCCATTACCTGATCGGTGAAAACGGCGACATCTATCAAATGGTCGATGAGGAAAAACGCGCCTGGCATGCCGGCATTTCCAGTTGGAACGGCAAGGACGACGTGAATTCGCGTTCTATCGGCATCGAGATTTCGAACCGCAACGGCGAGCCCTATACCAAGGAACAATTATTCGCGCTGACGATCCTGATCAAGGACATCCAGTCGCGCCATGACGTGCTGCCGGAAAACATCGTCGGCCATTCCGACGTCGCGCCCAACCGCAAGCAGGACCCGGGCGAACATTTCCCGTGGCAAAAACTCGCCCGCCACGATATCGGCCGCTGGCCGAAACCGACGATTGCCGACAAGTTTAATGCGGCGGCCGTTGCGAAGAAACCGCTGGAACTGCGCGCACTGTTCCGCGCCGCCGGTTATGGCGTGGATGGCCAGAAAACCAAGGACCTTGTGACCGCCTTCCAGCGCCGCTATGAACAGGAAATTTTCAAGTCCGCAACCGCTGTGCCGGGTGATGCCACGGCGACAACTGTTGCAAGACTGCGGGCTGTCGCGCGTATGAATTCATTTGCGAACAAAAAACCCGCATCGCCTGCTGCGCCTGCAAAAAAATGATAAAGTTAATGACCTTGAATCCGGATTGCCTGCTCCTCTCCTTTGGGAGAGGAAGGGGCCCATGCGCAGCATGGGAAGGTGAGGGTACTTCGTGCGGCCGGGATTCCCAGCCTGACAAAGTACCCTCATCCTCCCACCGCCAAGCGGCGGCGGGTCCCCCCTTCTCCCAAAGGAGAAGGGATTAATCATGAACCTGATCATCTCCGACGCCCCTTCCCCGAATTTCGGCCCGCGCGCGGGCGGCAAGAAGCCGGAATATCTGATCCTGCATTACACCGATACGCGCACGACATTCGATGCGCTGCAAATCTTGCAGAACCCCGAGCGGCAGGTCAGCAGTCATTACCTTGTCGGCGATAACGGGCAGGTGATGCGGCTGGTGCCGGAGGAAATGCGGGCATGGCATGCGGGGAAATCGTGGTGGTCGGGCGAAACCGATATTAACTCAACCTCCATCGGCATCGAAATCCAGAACCCGGGGCATGGCTATGGCTATGTCCCCTTCCCGCCCGTCCAGATGCAGGCGGTGGCGGAGCTGTGCCGCGATATTTTGAGCCGCAACCGCATCCTGCCCTATCACGTGCTGGCACATTCCGACATCGCGCCCGCGCGCAAGAAAGACCCCGGCGAGCTGTTCCCGTGGGATTACCTTGCCGCCCAGCATGTGGGGCTGTGGCCGAAACCGACCGACAGGGACGAGATCGAGGCGGAGGATATCCTCGACAACTTGGACGCGATCAAATCGCAGCTGACGCATTTCGGCTATGACCCGAGCCTTGATATGACGACACTGATCACCGCCTTCCAGCGGCATTTCGAGCCGGAAGTATTCGCGCAGGAAGAAAAGGTGGGCGTGGCATCGCTTAACACCGTAAAGTTGATAAAAGCCGTTGTGCGTCAAAGGCTTGCGCTGCGCCCCCGCATCGCCTGAGGATTTTTAACGCGAAGATCCGAAGACCCGAAGAAGACAGCGCCGCAGCCATCCCTTCCCTTGCTTCGGGTCTTCGGGTCTTCGCGTTATACCGCTTATTTTAACGCGGATATCCGCCTGCAAATCTTAACATTACAACTACTTGCTCTCTTGCCATAATCTTCTTGCCAGTGCGGGGCAAAGGGGGTTACTCTCCCCCTTGCCAGAAGGCTGGATGACCGCGGGGTGCGCAAGCGTTTCGAGGAAAGTCCGGGCTCCATGAAAACACGGTGCCGGTTAACGGCCGGCGGGGGCGACCCCAGGGATTAGTGCCACAGAAAATATACCGCCGTCGCAAGACGGTAAGGGTGAAAAGGTGCGGTAAGAGCGCACCGCGGTCCTGGCAACAGGATTGGCAGGGAAAACCCCACCGGGAGCAAGGCCAAATAGGGAAGGCATGATGATCTTCGGATCGTCGGGTTTGTTTTTTAACCTCGTCTTCCGGGTTGGCTGCCAGAGGCGACAAGAGATTGTCGCCCCAGACGAATGGTTATCGCCGTCGCAAGACGGTACAGAACCCGGCTTACAGGCCTTCTGGCATATTATTTTTGAACCACGAGGAGTTGCCCATCTTGAACTACGATCCCGTTGAAGGCGTCAATTACATTTTCGACCGCTATGCGTTCATGAACCAGATTTTGCAGGACGGCAAAAGCGAGCTGCGCATTTCGGAAGCATCGACCAAAGACGAGATGAACAAGGCCTTCACCATCGCGCGCGGCATGTACCACCCCGACCGCCAGGCGCGCACCGGCGACGAGATGAAGCAAAAGGCAGAGCAAAAGACCAAGCTGATCGTGGATTGCGAACGTTTCCTTTTGAACCCCGAACTGAAATCATTCTACGACGAAAAACTCGCAACGTTCCGCGAAACCAAGCCGCATCTGGTATCGGATAGCGGCATTGCGATCATCAGCCTGTCGGAAACCGTGTTCGATATCGGCGCGCTGCTGTCGGATGATATCGTCGATACGTCCGATTTCGAGGCCCGCGTGAAGGCATTGACGCAGTATGACGACAAGCGCGTGCCGCAGCTGAAATCGCTCTATGACATGATGCCGGATAACGCGCAGGTGAAATCGCTGTACCGCGATGCGGTGACATCGGAATACATCTATCTTGGCTTCCTTGAAGATTCCGCATGGGCCAAAGTCGGCTACATGAACCGCAAGGAAAAAGAAGAAGGCTTCATGATCCGCGCGACCGATTACACGAAGCGTGTGGATGCGGCGCTGGAAAAAGCCGCCGCCCGCGATATCGACAGCACCATCGAAAGCCACGGCGCGGTCGCCCGCATCGGCATGGCGAAAACGCCGTTGCAGCTGGATGCCGCGGAAGGCACGGAAATGCCCGGCGCGGAATTGATGGCGCCCGACCAGCACAAGCGCCTGATGGAAAAATTCAAGGATGTCGCCCACAAGAATTTCGAACTGCGCGCCGAATATGTGCGCGATGTGGCGAAGCGGAAAGAGGCGGCACTGGATACGCTGCTGAATCTTTCCGTCATCGAGCCGATTGGCGTCGAAGCCGCAGGCCAGACGAAATTCGATTTCTACATGGTCAACCCCGCGCATGACGAAGTGCCGGACCGCGTGATTTTCCGCATGGAACTCGACCTTGCGACCGGCAATGCGGGCATCGGCGAGAGCTATCCGGAACTGACGCTTGAACAGCTGAAGGCGCAAACGGGCACGCGCGCCGGTTTCGCCATCATCCGCAATATCGAGATTTCGGACATCATGCTGGAAACGGCGGCAGCGTCGGAGCGGTTCCTCAACACCCGCGTCAAGGATGTGGAACAAACGCCCGCACCCGCCGCAAAACCGCCCAAAGGCCCGGCCCTGCGCCCGTAAACGGAGAAGAAGATGAGCACGGAAAGCTTCGACAAGGACAATGCCTATACGCTGGTGCAGAACACCAATTATATTTCCACGAACAACCATAACCGCAGCATCGCGCGCATCTTTAACTTCAAGGCGGCGCAGGTGACGACGGTCGTGCGGGAATGGATTTCGGGCAGCGCGGGCAACACCATCCACAGCCAGCTGGATGTGCGCAATTTCAGCGAGATCGATTCAAAAGACGAAATCCGCGACATGCACAAAAAGCTGGTCGAACTGGGCGGCGAACCGCCCGCGATCGACGATATCCTGCCGCAATCGGCCGCCAAGCCGAAAGCGCTGACGATGGGAGGCAAATGATGCCGACCTTCAAGCGCCTTGATGAGAGCAGCCTGCTCGTCCGCACCGATCTGGCCGAAGCCAAGGAATGGGGCGGGGCGCGCATTTCGCGCATCTTCAATTTCAAGGCGCGGCAGCTGACCACCATTTACGAACGCGGCGGCACGCAGGAGTTCCAGATTCCCGACGGGCATTATTCGTCCAAGACCGGCTATACCGCCGCCGTCACATCGGCGATGACCGTGCAAAATTTCCGCGACCTCGAGGGCACCGAGGAAATCGCCGAAATGCATGCAAAGCTGGTGAGCCTGAACGGCCGCCCGCCGAAGCTGGAAGACGTGCTGCCGGGCCAGCTCAACAAAAAACTGAAGGCTTAAAAACATGGAAGAACAATTCAACAAGGTCGGCGCCTACACCCTGCGCGTCGATTTCCGCCGCAACGAGATGAATTCCGGCGGCGTGGAAAAATATGACGGCTATACCAAGCTGTTTAATTTCCTCGCGCGCGAAGTGACGACCATCCACCGCGACTGGCTGCTGGAAGGGCGCGGCAGCAGTTCGGCCGGCACCTCGTCGGTCGCATCGCATACCAGCATCCAGAGCTTCGACGACCTGTCATCGACGGCGGAGGTCTCGGCGATGCACCGCAAACTGGTCGAGCTGGGCGGCAAACCGCCCGGGCTTGATGAAGTGCTGCCCGCGATGCTGAACAAAAAACCCGCAGGCCTGCGCAGTAATCCCTGAACGCTGTTAAGTTGACGCGTAAAGTTAGTTTTCATAGGAGCGTAAAATGGACGATGCGGAAATTTATGAAAAAGTGAACGACTACACGCTGAGCGCCGTCAACGATTTCGACCGCCAGTCTGGCGCCGACCCCGAACTGCGCCGCATTTTCAATTTCAAGGCGCGTCAGGTGACGAACATCTTTTCGCAGTGGTACAGCGCGAGCGTTTCCAATTCGATGGTCATCCAGAAATTCAGCGAACTCGACAGCCTCGACGAAGTGGCCGAGATGCATAAACGCCTGCGCGATATGGGCGGCAACCCGCCCCCGCTGGAAGTCGATGCGCTCGGCAAACCTGCCGCCCGTCCCGTGCTGCGCCCCTGAGCGCGAAGGCTGCACCAAAATTCACCCGGATTTGCACCGTAATTGCACAGCCCGTCCGTTGACGGATTCTGCAATCCCAAGTACATTATAAACAGGGTTGAATAAGGCATGGTTTTTCAGGGGTGTTTAACCGGCCGGATTTGACGTAAAGCAATAAATAAATGGCAGCGGCGGCAAGCCGCGCCGATGTTTTTGGGGTTGCACAGGCTTGGCCGATTTTAGCGACATTGTTTCCGCGACGGGAACAAGCGGGCATATTCCGGTGATGCTGCGCGAAGTTTTGCAAACGCTCGCGCCGCGCGACGGCGGCGTCTATGTCGATGGCACGTTTGGCGCGGGCGGTTATACGCGCGAAATCCTGAAGGCCGCAAACTGCACCGTTTACGCGATTGACCGTGACCCGCATGCGATCGAGCGCGCGAACATCATGGCAAAAGAATTTGATGGCCGCCTGATCCCCGTGCAGGGATGCTTCGGCGATGTGACCGAATTGCTGGCGGAGCACGGCATCGGCAAGATCGACGGCATCGTGCTGGACCTGGGCGTTTCGTCGCTGCAGCTGTCGACGCCGGAGCGCGGATTTTCATTCATGCATGACGGGCCGCTCGACATGCGCATGAGCCTTGACGGCACATCCGCCGCCGATGTGGTGAACCGCGCGCCCGAAAAAGAAATCGCGGATATTTTATACACCTATGGCGAGGAACGCGCATCGCGCGCGATTGCCAAAAAAATCGTCGCCTCGCGCCCCATCCTGACGACCAAGGCACTGGTCAATGTCGTGCACAGCGTGCTGCCGATGCATGGCGGGCTGAAGACCGACACTGCCACGCGCACATTCCAGGCCCTGCGCATTTTCGTGAATGACGAGCTGGAGGAACTGGAACGCGCCCTGAAATCCGCCGAAGAGATACTGAACACCGATGGCCGCCTGGTCGTCGTGTCGTTCCATTCGCTGGAAGACTGGCGCGTGAAGCATTTCCTGAAGGAAAAAACCGGCCGCACCTCGAACGTGTCGCGCCATCTGCCCATCAAGGAAGACAACCGCAAGGCCAGCTTCACGGTCGAGGCGAATAACGGCCTGTCGCCGCAGCCGGATGAAATCCTGGCCAACCCCCGCTCACGTTCCGCCCGGCTGCGTTACGGCATCCGCACGGCGGCACCCGTCATGGAGGCACTGCATGCGTAAAACGGCGATGCTCTGGCTTGTACTGGCGGTGCTGTGCGGCGGGATGCTGTTCCAGACCAGCCAGCGTGTGACCGATGGACGCACGCAACTGGCGGGCATCGAGGCGGCGGTGCGCAAGGAAGACGAGCACCTGCGCGTGCTGCAGGCGGAATGGAGCTACCTGAACCAGCCCGACCGGCTGGAAAAACTGTCGAACCAATACCTGCACCTTGCGCCGTTGAAGGGCAAGCAGTTTGCGAAGGTCGCCGACCTTGAACAGCGGCCGGCCGATGTGGTCGCATCGATAGACCCTGCCGCGCCCGTGATCGAACCCGAAGCGGCCGCGGCCCCCGTTGTCACCGCCGAGGAACCTGCGGCTGCCGCGCCCGCCGTAAAACCCGCGCCCGTCACGGCAACTGCGCCGCCCGCGCCGCTCCTGAAACCTGTGCCGCAAAAGCCCGCAACCGCCGCCGTCAAGCCGCAGCCCGTCGTGAAGGCGAAGCCGCAGCCGTCGCTGGTCTGGAAAGCGCCGCCCCCGCCCGCTGCCCGCAAGCCGGGCATGGCGTGGAGAACTCAGCAGCCGCGCAAAAATCCGCCCACTTATGCGCCGCCTGCGCCGCAACCGCAGCAGCCGCGCAAATTCGGCGATCTCATGAAAAGCCTGGGGGTGCAGTGACCATGTCGGGCATTTTTCAACGCGACAAAATGGATATTCCGGGCGAACGCTCCTCCACCCTGGGCCTCGCGAAAACGCGGCTTGTGCTGGTGGCGTCGGTGTTTGTGCTGGGCTATCTTGCGATCTCCCTGCGCCTGACCGACCTGACGTTATTGCGTGACCGCCCCGCGCCCGAAACCGCATCGATGGGCGGCGAAGGCGTGAAGCCGCTGACGAAACCCCTGCGCGGCACGATTGTGGACCGCAACGGCGAATTGATGGCGACATCGCTTGCCATGCCGTCCGTCTTTGCAAACAACGCGCTGATCGATGACCCGAAACAGGTGGCATCCGAGCTTGCCAAAATCCTGACGGAGCAAAAAGAAGCCGACTTGTTGAAAAAACTCGCCTCCGGCCGCAAATTCGTCTGGATACAGCGCAATATCACGCCGCGCCAGCAATATGCGATCAATGCGCTGGGCCATCCCGGCCTTGGTTTCCAGGACGAAGACCGCCGCATTTACCCCGCCGGTTCGCTCGCCGCGCATATCACCGGCTACACCGATGTCGACGGCCACGGCATCGCGGGCATCGAAAAGCTCGGCAATGCGCAGCTGGAAAAGGGCGACAAGCCCGTTGCGCTGACGATCGACCTGCGCGTGCAGCATATCCTGCACCGCGAACTGGCCGCATCGATGGAAAAATTCCGCGCCAAGGCGGCGGCGGGCGTCGTGATGGATGTGAACACCGGCGAAATCATCGCCATGGTGTCGCTGCCCGATTTCGACCCGCACCATCCGTCAAGCGCAACCGATGACGGCAAATTCAACCGCGTCAGCCTCGGCGTGTTTGAAATGGGCTCGACGTTCAAGCTGTTTTCGACGGCAGCCGCGCTTGACAGCGGCCGCGTCAGCTTCGGCAGCACGTTCGACACCACGCAGCCGATCAAGATCGGGCGCTTCACCATCAGCGATTACCACGCCCTGCACCGTGTGCAGTCGGTCCCGGAAATTTTCATGCATTCGTCCAACATCGGCACTGCGCGCATGGCCCAGACGATGGGGCCGGACGGGCTGAAGGATTTTTACAAGCGCATGGGTTTCTTTGCCCAGGTGCCCGTCGATATCCCCGAGCGCGGCTGGCCGCTGTTCCCCAACCCGTGGCGCGAAGTGAGCACGCTCACCGCTTCCTTCGGGCATGGCATCGCGGTGTCGCCCCTTCACCTGGTGCGTGCGGCATCGGCACTGGTGAATGGCGGCGTGATGGTGACACCGCAGCTGGTGAAGAAAGATTCCAAGACGCTGCTGCCGCAATCGCCCGCAGGCGAGCGCGTGGTGACGCCGCAAACATCGCTGAAGGTGCGCCAGTTGATGGAACTGACCGTCGCCGAAGGCACGGGCAGCAAGGCCGCAGTTGAAGGCTATAACGTGGGCGGCAAGACCGGCACGGCGGAGAAGAACAAGAACGGCCGTTATGACCACAATGCGTTGATGTCGTCCTTCATCGGCGTCTTCCCGATCGGCGAGCCGCGCTATGCGGTGCTGGCGATGATGGACGAGCCGAAACCCGCGCCCGACACGTTCGGCTACGCAACCGGCGGCTGGACCGCAGCGCCTGTCGTGGGCCGCGTGATCGAGCAGATGGGCCCGCTATACCAAATTCCCCCGTCGCTCGATACCTCCGGCGAAATCATGAGCGACATGGCACAATACATCAAGGGAGCGAAGAGTGCGTCTTCTGGAACTGATCGGTGATGCGGACGGGGTGACGGTCAGCAACCGCGCCCGCGCCGCAGAGCTTGACATCACAGGCCTGACCGCCGACAGCCGCGAAGTGCGCGCAGGTTTCCTGTTTGCCGCATTCCCGGGAAACAAGGTCGATGGCCGCGATTTCATCGCCGATGCGATTGCGCGCGGCGCCACCGCCATCCTGGCGCCCGAAGGCCTCTCCGCTGTCGGTATTGGCGGCGTGGTCGTGACCGACACAAACCCGCGCCAGAGATTCGCGCATATGGCCGCCACCTATTTCGGCCGCCAGATGGATACCGTGGTGGCCGTGACCGGCACGAATGGCAAAAGCTCGACCGTCAATTTCTGCCGCCAGATCTGGCAGTCGATGGACCATGCCGCCGCATCGCTCGGCACCATCGGGATCATCGCGGATTTCGGGGGTGGACGGGGGATCAATCGCGCAGGTTCGCTCACCACCCCCGACCCCGTCACGCTTCATTCCGAAATTGCGGAGCTGGAGGCGGCGGGCGTGACGCATTTGGCAATCGAGGCCTCGTCGCAAGGCATGGATCAATACCGCCTCGACGGGTTGAAAATTTCCGCCGCCGGTTTCACGAACCTGACGCGCGACCATCTGGATTACCACGGCACGATGGACAAGTATTTCGATTCGAAGGCGCGCCTGTTCAGCGAGATGATCGCGGCCAACGGCATCGCCGTCATCAATGCCGACAGCGATTATGCCGGCAAGGTGCGCGCCGTTTGCGAAAAGCGCGGCTTGCGCGTGATTGATTTCGGATCAAACGCATCCGATATCCGCCTTGTGCGCCGCAAGCCGCTGCCGGGCGGGCAGTTCATGGAATTGCAGCTGTTCGGCGAGCGGTATGAGCTGGAACTGCCGCTGGTGGGTGATTTTCAGGCATCGAACGCCCTCTGCGCGCTGGGCCTGGTGATTGCCGAGAAACCGGATGATCGCGGCATGCATATGCGCGCCGTCTATGCGCTGGAAAAACTGCAGAGCGTGCGCGGACGACTGGAATATGCGGCGAAGCACCCGAATGGCGCGGCGGTCTATGTCGATTACGCGCATTCGCCCGATGGTTTAGAGACAATGCTGCGCGCGCTGCGCCCGCATACGCAAAACAAATTGCATGTGGTGTTCGGCTGCGGCGGCGACCGCGACAAGGGCAAGCGCCCGATGATGGGTGAAATCGCCATGCGCCTGGCCGACCGCGTGATCGTGACGGATGACAACCCCCGCACCGAAGACGCGACCGCCGTGCGCGCCGACATCATGAAGGGCTGCCCCGATAAATTGAAAGTGACGGAGATGGCCGGACGCCGCGATGCGATCCGCGCCGCCGTTGCAAAACTTTCGCCCGGCGATGTGCTGGTGATTGCGGGCAAGGGCCATGAACAGGGGCAGATCGTGGGCAAGGAAATTTTGCCGTTCGACGATGTGACCGAAGCCAGGAATGCCGTGTTGGAAGTGACCAAATGACAGACAAACAGATTTTGTGGACATCAGATGATGCAGCCGCCGCAACGAATGGCAAAGCGACCGCCGCGTTCGAGGCGACAGGCGTATCCATCGATACCCGCACGCTGAAAAAAGGCGAATTGTTCCTTGCGCTGAAAGGGGACGCGCTGGACGGGCACAATTACGTCGAGGCCGCGTTCAAGGCCGGCGCATCCGCCGCCGTCGTGGAAGAATCATTCCAGCCGAAAGATGCCGGCTGGCCGCTGCTGCGCGTGGCTGACACCACAAAGGCATTGGAAAATCTTGGCATCGCTGCCCGTGCGCGATCAACAGCCGTCATCATCGGCGTGACGGGATCTGCGGGCAAGACCGGCACGAAAGAAATTTTATACGTCCTGTTCGGCGCGCTGGGCGAGACGCATGCGAGCAAGAAAAGCTTCAACAACCATTGGGGCGTGCCGCTGTCGCTGGCGAACCTGCCGCTGACCGCGAAATATGCCATTTTCGAAATGGGCATGAACCATGCGGGCGAAATGACGATGCTGTCGTCCTGGGTGAAGCCGCAATTCGTGCTGATCACGACGGTGGAACCCGCGCATATCGAGCATTTCAAGACTGTCGAGGCGATTGCCGATGCGAAGGCGGAGATTTTCACAGGCATGACCGAAGACGGCGTCGCCGTGCTGCCTGCCGATAACGCACATTTCAAGCGGCTGAAGACCGCCGCCGAAAAACAGGGCCTGCGCAAAATATACGGCTTTGGCGAGGAAGACGAGGAGGCGCAATCGCGCCTTGTCGATTGCGCGCTGCATGCCGACAGCAGCCGCGTGACCGCCGACATCCTGGGCGAGCGCGTGAAATATAAACTGGGCATCCCCGGCAAGCATATCGTGATGAACAGCCTTGGCGCGATGACGATTGTGAAGGCCGCAGGCGGCAATTTGCAAAAAGCCGCCGATGCGCTGAAAAATGCCGAAGCGACCGAGGGGCGCGGCAACCGAATTTCGCTGAACATCGCGGAGGGGCAAGCCCCCCTGACGATCATCGATG
Source organism: Alphaproteobacteria bacterium (assembly GCA_965279315.1). Classification (GTDB taxonomy): domain Bacteria; phylum Pseudomonadota; class Alphaproteobacteria; order Micavibrionales; family UBA2020; genus JAPWJZ01. The sequence continues at coordinate 634,187 of OZ257145.1, forward strand.
AAAGCTATAACGCCAACCCCGCATCGATGGCGGCGGCGTTCCGCGTGTTTGAAATGGCCGTGCCGCCCGAGGGCGGCCGCCGCATCGCGGTGCTGGGCGACATGCTGGAATTGGGCAAGGACGGCCCGCGCCTGCATGCCGACCTTGCAAACCCGCTGTTGCGCGCGAAAGTGGATTTATTGTACTGCTGCGGCCCGCAGATGGATGCGCTGTATCAGGCCCTGCCGGAACCGTGGCGCGGCGGCCATGCGAATGACAGCCGCGCGCTGGCCGCATTGATCGTCGCCGCCGTGAAACCGGGCGATGTGCTGCTGGTCAAGGGGTCGGCGGGCAGCAAGATGGGATATATCGTGCATGAGCTGCAAATGGCGCGGGAAAAGACGAAGGAACAACGCAATGCTGTATAACCTGCTCTACCCGCTGGCGTCGGAATACCAGATTTTCAACTTGTTTAAATACATCACCTTCCGCGCCGGTGGCGCGATGATGACGGCGATGCTGCTGTGCTTCGTCATCGGCCCTCCCTTCATCCGCTGGCTGAAATCGAAAAAGGCGGAACAGCCGATCCGCTCCGACGGGCCGGAAACGCACCAGAAGAAAAAAGGCACGCCGACCATGGGCGGCCTCATGATTATTTTCTCCGTCACGCTGTCCACGCTGCTGTGGGTCGATATCAAAAACCCCTATATGTGGGTCGTGCTGTGGGTGTTTATCGGCTTTGGGGTTATCGGCTTCTTTGACGACTACGCCAAGCTGACGAAAAAAGGCAGCAAAGGCGTGCCGGGCAAGCTGCGCCTGCTACTGGAGGGGGCGATCGCATTGGTTGCCGTGCTGGCGGTGATGAACCTGACGACCGGAAACCTGGGCAGCAGCCTTGCCTTTCCGTTTTTGAAAGATACGCTGCTAAACCTCGGCTGGTTCTTTGTCCCCTTTGGATTGTTCGTGATCGTTGGCGGCGCGAATGCGGTGAACCTGACCGACGGGCTGGATGGCCTTGCGATCGGGCCGATCATGATCACGGCGGCGAGTTTCGGCATCATTTCATACCTTGTCGGCAACGCGGTCTTCGCCGAATACCTGCAGATCCATTACGTGCGGGATTCGGGCGAGCTGGCGGTGTTCTGCGGCGCGCTGGTGGGCGCGGGGCTTGGGTTCCTGTGGTACAACGCGCCGCCCGCGATGGTATTCATGGGAGATACCGGTTCGCTTGCCATGGGGGGCGCGCTGGGCGCCATGGCGGTTGTGACGAAACATGAAATCGTACTGGGCATCATCGGCGGGCTGTTCGTGATCGAGACGCTGTCGGTCATTATCCAGGTCGTATCGTTCAAGACGCGCGGCAAGCGCGTGTTCAAGATGGCGCCCATCCACCACCATTTCGAAAAACAGGGCTGGCCGGAGACGCAAGTGGTGATCCGGTTCTGGATCATCTCGATCATCTTCGCGCTGCTTGGCCTTGCGACGCTGAAGCTGAGGTAACATGATCGACCTTCGCGCACTCAAAGAAAAGCTGAACGGCAAGCCCATCCTGATCGTGGGGCTTGGCAAATCGGGGATGCCTGTGTTTGAGGCGTGCAAGGCGGCGGATATCGACACCATCCTGTGGGATGATACGCCCGCGCAACGCGACGGGGCGGCTGCGAAAAATGCGGTGGTCAAGGATCCCGCCAATATAGATTTCAACGATATCGCGCTTGTCTGCCTGTCCCCCGGCATTCCACTGACGCATCCCGCCCCGCATCCTGTTGTCGCCAAGGCAAAGGCGGCCGGCGTGGAGGTGACGGGCGATATAGAGCTGTTCCACCGCGCGAAGCCGAGGGCGAAAACCATCGGCATTACCGGCACGAATGGCAAATCGACGACCACCGCGCTGATCGGGCATATCCTGAAAGAAGCGCATGTGCCGAGCGCGGTCGGCGGCAATATCGGCGAAGCGGTGCTGACGCTGCCCGAGCTGCCGGAGGATGGGGTATATGTGCTGGAAATGTCGTCATACCAGACCGACCTTGCCACCACTTTCGCGCCCAATATCTCGCTGCTGGTCAATACCAGCCCCGACCACCTCGACCGTCATGGCGACATGGCCGGATATATCGCGGCGAAGGAACGCATGTTCCGGGGAAGCGGCGTTGCGATCATCAGCATGGATGACGAAGGCTGCATGGGCGTGTATGAACGGCTGAAGGCGAAGGCGCAGCGGCGCATTATCGCGGTGTCGGTCGTACGGCCGCTGACGCATGGCGTGTTCGCATCGAAGGAAGGCGTGCTGTTCGACGGCAAGAACAAAATTCTCGACCTCAACACCTGCAAGGCGCTGCAGGGGCAGCATAACTGGCAGAATGCCGCGATGGCCTATGCCGCCGCCCGCGAATCCGGCGTTGCGCCGGATGTGATCGTGAAGGCGATGCAAAGCTTCCCCGGCCTTGCGCACCGCCAGAATATTGTGCGTTTCATCGGGCCCGTCGCCTATATCAACGACAGCAAGGCCACGAACGACCAGGCCGCCGCCATGGCGCTGCGCACCTTCAATCCCATTTACTGGATTGCGGGCGGCAAGCCGAAAGAAGGCGGATATGCGGATTGCAGCAAATACTTGTCCAACGTGCGCCACGCCTTCCTGATCGGGCAGGCCGAAAACGAAATGGCCGAATGGCTGCAGGGCAGCGGCACGGCCTTCACCCGCAGCGGTACGATGGATAAGGCGGTCGAAGCCGCGCATGTCCTTGCGCAGGAAGAAACGAAGGACAAGGCCGTGGTGCTGCTGTCCCCCGCCTGCGCCAGCATGGACCAGTTCAGGAATTTCGAGCATCGGGGCGAAGTTTTCACCGAATTGGTGAAGGCATTGAAGCCGCTGCCTGTCGAGCCCAAAAAATCCGCAACCGGAGGAAAAGCATGATGCAGTCCCGCACGGCCGACAACAGTTACCAGCGCACCGACAAATCTATCGTCGGCCGCTGGTGGTGGTCGGTCGACCGCTGGACGCTGGGGGCGCTGCTGCTGCTGGTCGTGATCGGCATCGTGCTGGTATCGGCGGCATCGCCCGCTGTCGCGGAGCGCATCCATTTGCAGCCGTTTTATTTCGTCTATCGCCATATCGCGTTTTTGGTCCCCGCCCTCGCCATCATGTTCGGCGTGTCGCTGCTGGGGCGCAAGATGCTGTGGCGCACGGCGCTGGTCGTGCTGGGCGCATCGATGGTGCTGATGCTGGCCACGATATTTTTCGGGGTCGAGATCAAGGGCGCGACGCGCTGGATCCGCATTTTGGGCTTTTCGCTGCAGCCGTCCGAATTCGCCAAGCCTGCCTTCGCCGTTGTCTGCGCATGGCTGATGGCGCGCCATCACGCGCAGCCGGGTTTCCCCGGCCAGCAGATGGGCACCGGCGTTTATGCGATGGTGCTGGGTTTGCTGCTGCTTCAGCCCGACCTTGGCATGTCGCTGGTTTTATCGTCCATCTGGGCGGTGCAGATTTTCCTGGCGGGCCTGCCGATGCTGCTGGTGGTGGGGCTGGCGGTGCTGGGCGCGGTCGGCATTTTCGGCGCGTATATGTTCTTCCCGCATGTGGCAAGCCGCATCGACCGCTTCCTCGACCCGTCCAGCGGCGACAATTACCAGGTGCAGAAATCGCTGGACGCGTTCTCCAACGGCGGATTGTTCGGCACGGGCCCTGCGCATGGACAGGTGAAACTGAACCTGCCCGATGCCCATGCCGATTTTATCTTTGCCGTGTGCGGCGAAGAAATGGGGCTGATTGCCGCCGTGATGCTGGTCTGCATTTTCGGTTTTATCCTGCTGCGTTCCGTCATTCGCGTGATGAACAGCGAAGACCTCTTTATCGTCCTTGCGTCCGGCGGGTTGCTGACGCAGTTTGCATTGCAGAGCCTGATCCATATGGGGTCGTCGCTGCAACTGCTGCCGGCCAAGGGCATGACGCTGCCGTTTATCAGCTATGGCGGATCGTCGCTGCTCTCGCTCGGCCTTGCGATGGGGATGCTGCTGTCCCTCACGCGTAAACGGACGCAAGGATCGCCCAGCTCCAACTGGCGCGGCTGGACGCTGGGGGAAAGCAATGCCTGATTCCAAGACCATCGTTCTGGCGGCGGGCGGCACCGGCGGGCATTTGTTCCCGGCGGAGGCGCTGGCGCTGGAACTGGTGGGGCGCGGGCACAAGGTCGTGATTTTGACCGACAAGCGCGGCCATGCGTTCAAGAGCCTTGGCACCACGGTCAATATCCATACGGTCAAGGCTGCGACGCTGAAACCCGGCATCGTGTCGAAATTGATGGCGGTCGCCGATATGGGCATTGGCATCCTGCAATCATTCCAGCTGCTGAAAAAATACAAGCCCGATGTGATCGTGGGTTTTGGCGGGTATCCGTCATTCCCCGGCGTGTTCGCGGGGCAGATGCTGAAAATCCCGACCATCCTGCATGAACAGAATGCGGTGCTGGGCAAGGCCAACGTGCTGCTCGCCGACCGCGCCGTGAAAATTGCGACGAGCCTGCCCGACACCAAGGGCATCAAGCCCGCGAACCAGGACAAGGTGAAGGTGACCGGCAACCCTGTGCGCGCATCGATCCTCGCCGTGCGCGACAGCGCATATGAGCTGCCGACGACCGACCTGAAACTGTTCATCACGGGCGGCAGCCAGGCGGCGAAGGTGTTCGCCGATGTCATTCCCGACGCGGTGCAAAAACTGCCCCATGAACTGCAAAAACGCCTCTTCGTCGTGCATCAGGTGCGCGAGGACACGATGGCCGATACCGAACGCAAATACCGCATGGCGGGCATCCGGTCGGAAATCAAATCCTTCTTCGGCGATATGCCGGAGCGGCTGAAGGCCTGCCACCTGTTTATCGGCCGCGCGGGCGCATCGACGGTGGCCGAGATTGCGGCGGTCGGCCGCCCCGCTATTTTCGTGCCTTATCCCGGGCACCAGGACATGCAGCAGAAACACAATGCCGAGGTGATTTCGAACAAGGGCGGCGCTTGGGTCATGCTGCAGGATAACTTTACGGCGGAAAGTTTGGCCGCGAAGCTTCAAGAGTTTATGCAAAATCCTCAAACCCTTGAAATCGCTGCCGCTGCTGCCAAATCCTGCGGTCAACCGTATGCGGCCAAGAATCTGGGCGATCTTGTGGAAAATCAAATTAACGGCTAAAACATCGTTTCAATAAAAAAAGGCGCACGGCACATGAACCTGAATTTCCCCTTCCCCATCGGCACTGTGCATATCATCGGCATCGGCGGCATCGGCATGAGCGGTTACGCCGAAGTGCTGCACCATCTGGGATATAAGGTGCAGGGGTCGGACATGTCCGAAAACGCGAATGTGGTGCGCCTGCGTTCCATCGGCATTCAGGTGGCGATCGGCCATGCGGCCGAAAACATCATCAATGGCGACGGCCAGCCCTGCGGCGTGGTCGTGAAATCGACCGCCGTGAAGGACAGCAACCCCGAAATCATCGCCGCCAAGGAACAGAACGTCCCCGTTATCCCGCGCGTCGCGCTGCTGGCGGAACTGATGAAATCGAAATGGTGCGTGAATGTCTCCGGCACGCATGGCAAGACGACCACGACATCGATGATCGGCCATGTGCTGGAAAAATCGGGGATCGACCCGACCGTCATCAATGGCGGCATCATCAATGCTTACGGTTCGAACACCCGCATGGGCAAGTCGAACTGGATGGTGGTTGAATCGGACGAGAGCGACGGCACGTTCAACAAGCTGCCGTCTGTTGCGTCGATCATCACCAATATCGACCCCGAACATATGGATTACTACGGCGATTTCGAGGCGGTGAAAGAGGCTTATGTCGCTTACGCGCATAACCTGCCCTTCTACGGCATCGTGGTCGCCTGCATCGACCATCCGGTGGTGGCGGAGCTGATCCCGCAATTCCAGCGGCGCGTGATTTCATACGGCTTCAGCGACAAGGCGGATTTGCAGGCGCATAACGTGCAGACGACGCCCGAGGGCCTGACCTTCGACATCCGCGTGAACTGCAACCTGCTGAAAAATTTCCCGCGCGATATCGTGGGCGTGAAGCTGCCGATGTTCGGCCCGCATAACGTGCTGAATTCCCTCACCACCTTCGCCATCGGCCATCATATCGGCATCGAGGCGGCGCAGATCGTTTCCGCGCTTGCCAAATTCTCCGGCGTGAAGCGTCGCTTCACAACGACCGGCATCGTGAACGGCGTGACGGTCATCGACGATTACGGCCACCATCCTGTTGAAATCAACGCGGTGCTGAAGGCAGGCCGCGATGCCATCGCAGGCAATGGCGGCGGCCGCCTGATCGCGCTGATGCAGCCGCACCGTTATTCGCGCCTGTCGTCATTGTTTGACGAATTCTGCAGCTGCTTCACGCTGGCCGATGAAGTCATCATCGCCGATGTCTATGCCGCGGGCGAAGAGCCGATTGCGGGCGTGAACAAGGACGCGCTTGTCAGCTGCATCCGCCGCAACGGGAAAGACAAAGTCCACGCTCTCGACAATCCTGCGGCACTTGCCCCGATGATTGCCGATATCGTGAAGCCCGGCGATTACGTGATCTGCCTTGGCGCGGGCACGATCACCAACTGGGCCTATGCCCTGCCCAAGGAACTGGAAACCATCTGGGGCCTCAACGTAAAAAAGGCTAACGGGACGAAATAAACATGTCCGCGCTGATTTCGCCCCGTGATGACGACGGCTTCCGCTTTCCGCCCGGCCTGATCGACCGGTTGCCGGAGGTGGCGGGACGCCTCACGGAAAATACAGCGCTGGGGCATATGACATGGTTCGGCGTCGGCGGGCCTGCCGAGGTGCTGTTCAAGCCTGAAGACCGCGAAGACCTGATCAATTTCATCACCCATTGCCCGAAAGACATCCCCATCACCATGCTGGGCGTGGCATCGAACCTGATCATCCGCGATGGCGGCGTGCCGGGCGTCGTGATCCGCCTTGGCCGCGAATTCGCGGGCATCGAGGCGCAGGGCACGGATGTGACGGCGGGCGCAGCCGCGCTCGACATGAATGTCGCGCTGACCGCGGCCAAGCATGAAATCGCAGGCCTTGAATTCCTGTCCGGCATCCCCGGCACCATCGGCGGCGCGCTGCGGATGAATGCCGGTGCCTATGGCGGGGAGACGAAAGACGCGCTGATTTCCGCCGAAGTGCTGTTCCGCGACGGCACGGTAAAAAACATGACGCCCGAAGAAATGGGGCTGTCATACCGCCATAACGGCCTGCCGAAGGACGTGATTTTCATCGGCTGCCGGTTGAAGGGCCGCGACGGCGACAAATCCGAGATCGAGGCCAAGATGGACGAGATCAAGACCAAGCGCGCCGAAAGCCAGCCGATCCGCACGAAAACCGGCGGTTCGACCTTCGCCAATCCCGACGGGCATCGCGCATGGCAGCTGGTCGACCAGGCGGGCTGCCGTGGATTCAAAATCGGCGGCGCGGAGATTTCGAACCTGCATTGCAACTTCATGATCAATTCCGGCGGCGCAACCGCAGCCGATATTGAAAGACTGGGCGAAGAAGTGCGCAAACGTGTTGCCGAAAACTCGGGCATCATGTTACGCTGGGAAATCAAGCGCATCGGCATTCCGCTTGAAAAAGACCACGACATTTTAGAATTCATGAAACGGGAAGCATCCCAATAATGGCCAAGACGGTTGCAGTGTTGAAGGGTGGCTGGTCGTCGGAGCGCGACGTATCACTGTCTTCGGGTGCCGAATGCGCCAAGGCGCTCCGTCAAAAAGGCTATGACGTCAAAGAGATAGATGTGAAGCGCGACCTGATGGAGCTTGTCCGCCAGCTCAGCCCCGCGCCCGATGCGGTATTCAACGCATTGCACGGCACCTGGGGCGAAGACGGCTGCGTGCAGGGCGTGCTGGAAATCATGGGCATCCCCTATACGCATTCCGGCCCTTTGGCTTCTGCTTTGGCGATGAACAAGCAAAAAGCAAAAGAAGTTTTGAAGCCGCTGGGCGTTCCCTGCCCCGAGGGCGAGTTGCTGCATATCGACGATATCCGCAAAGGCAAAGTGCCGTTCAAGCAGCCCTATGTCGTGAAACCGAACAATGAAGGCTCGTCGGTCGGCGTATATATAGTGCGCCAGGGCGACAACAAGCCGCCGATGGGTTTGGATAAATGGGCATACGGGCCTTACGCACTGGTCGAAAAATACATTCCCGGCCGCGAATTGTCGGTCGGCGTGATGGGAAAACGCGGCGAGAAGCCGCGTGCCCTGACCGTTACGGAAATCAGCACGAATTTAGATTTCTACAATTACGAAGCGAAATATGCCGCCGGCGGATCGGTTCACACCGTCCCTGCCGCTATTTCCCGCGATGTGTTCGACGAGGCGCTGCGCATCGCCGCCTTCGCGCATGAAAATTTAGGCTGCACGGGTGTCACGCGCAGCGATTTCAGGTACAATGACAACGAGCCGGGTGTTTCGGGGCTTTATTACCTCGAGACAAATACGCAACCCGGCATGACGCCTACTTCGCTGGTTCCGGAGCAGGCGTTGCACATGGGGATGAGTTTTGGGGATCTTGTGGAGTGGCTCGTCGAAAACGCGGCGGTTCACACCTAGAGATCAAGACTTGGGGATAGATGAAGCTGTTCAAAAAGCGCGAAGCACCGCTGTCGCGCCGGAGCATGCGACTTTGGCTGCTCCGATTCCGTAAAGTTGGGATCGTCATGATCGCTGTCGGCGTTATCGCCGGCGCGGGCGTTTCCTGCTGGAACAACGGCACGTTTGGCAAGATCCAGAACTGGGCGCATGAAAAAACCCTGACCGTGACCGCGGGCATGGGTTTCAAGGTGAAGGACATCATCATCACCGGGCGCAACCGTGTTTCCGCGCCCGAACTTCTCGAAGCGCTCGGCATCAAGCAGGGCGACCCGATTTTCAACGCCGATATCGCGGCCGCGCAACTGGCGCTGTCCGAAATTTCATGGGTCAAGGATGTGTCGGTCACGCGCCGCCTGCCGGACGCCATCCATATTGAACTGACAGAACGCCAGCCCGTCGCGTTGTGGCAGTACCAGAAAAAGATTTCGGTGATCGACATCAATGGCCGCGCGCTGACGGCGAAAAACCTCGATAAATACCGCGACCTGCCGCTGGTGGTGGGTGAAAACGCGCCGCTGCATGTCGCCCCGCTGCTGGATCTGCTGCATGCGGAGCCTGTGGTGGCGAACCAGCTGGCATCGGCCAGCCGCATCGGCGGCCGTCGCTGGGATCTGCGCCTGAAAAACGGCGTCACCGTGAAACTGCCGGAAAAAGACACCGAACTCGCGCTGCGCCGTCTGGCGGCAGGCGCGGAATCTGACGGCCTGTTCGATAAAAACATACTGGGCATCGACCTGCGCATCCCCGACCAGATGGTTGTGGATGCGGTGGTGACTACGCCCCAAAAAAAGACGATCTGAAATAACGCTGCAAATAAAAAACTATAAAAAAAGCACACGAAGCGAGGACAAAAAGATGAAGAAGAATCCCCCACAGGTGGAATCCGTTTCGGGCACGGGCCAGAACGCAACCGGAACGCCGGTGCAGCTGCCCGCGAACAGCCAGAAAACCACGCTAAAACCGGCGGCGCGCAGCAAACAGGAAAACCTGTTTTCCCGCAACATCATCGCCGGCATCGATATCGGGTCGTCGAAAATCGTCTGCTTCATCGCCGAAATCAAGAGCCATGGCACGATCGAGGTCATCGGCATCGGCCATCAGGCATCGCGCGGCGTCAGGGCCGGCACGATCATCGACCTGAAGGCCTGCGAAACCGCCATCGCCCATGCAGTGGAGGCCGCCGAACTGATGGCGAAATCGCATTTGCAGGGCCAGCCGATCAAATCCGTTTTCGTGAATATCGCGGGACAGCATACGCTGTCGCACCGCCTGCCCGTGAATGTCCGCATCTCCGGCCATGAAGTGTCGGAGCGCGATGTGCGCAACGCATTGGCGCAGAGCCGCAACGTGGCGGTCGCCGGCCGCGACGAGCTGATCCACGTCATCGCCGCGAATTTTTCCATCGACAAGCAAAAAGGCATCCTGGAGCCGATCGGCATGACCGGCCAGAGCCTCGATGTGATCCTCAGCCCCGTCACCGCCATGATGCCCGTCACGCGCAACATCGCAACGGTCATGCACCAGAACCATCTGGAGGTGGAGGGATACTGCGCATCGTCCTACGCGGCCGGCCTTGCCACGCTAGTGGAAGATGAAAAAAATCTCGGCTGCACCGTGATCGACATGGGCGGCGGATCGACCAATATCGGCGTGTTTTCCGAGGGAAAACTGGTATATACCTCGGCGGTCGCGCTGGGCGGCCAGCATGTGACGAACGATATCGCGATCGGCCTCACCACATCCCTTGCGGATGCGGAACGCATCAAGACGCTGTATGGCGCGGCGCAAACGACGCATATGGACGACACCGCCACCATCGATGTTCCGCCGGTTGGCGAAGAAGAGCATTCGCAGCCCAATTACGTGCCGAAATCATATCTGTGCGGCATCATCCAGCCGCGCATCGAGGAAACGTTCGAGCATGTGCGCGCGAAACTTGTCGATCACGGCATCGATAAAATCGCGGGCCGCCGCGTTGTATTGACGGGCGGCGCATCGCAGCTGCCCGGCCTCTGCGACATTGCAAAACTTATTCTCGACAAGCAGGTGCGCCTCGGCCGCCCGCAGAAAATCAAAGGCCTTGCGGAATCCACAGGCGGTCCTGCGTTTTCTGCCTGCGCCGGATTGCTTCATTACGCGGCCGAGCATGCGGAAGAAATTCCGCGCGCCCAACAAAGTTACGGCTTCAACCTGTCGATGGGCTTTTCCGGCAACGTGCTGCAAAAGGTCACCCATTGGTTGAAGGAGAATTGGTAAGCGACTCAACACACAACGTCTTTTGCTTTTCGGCGCTTCCCCGCTTTGATTTTCGGCTTTTATTCGGGGAAATGAACGGTCAAAAAAAGTGCAACTTCAATGCAATATGACTCTGGAAAGCTTGATTCGACTTAATTAGAATCATCAAATCGAAGCGGAGGACAAAAACAATGGCTATCAACATAAGAATGCAAACACAGACGAACAGACTGAAACCGAAGATCACCGTCATTGGTGTCGGCGGCGCGGGCGGCAATGCCGTCAACAACATGATCAATTCCGGCCTTGAAGGCTGCGAGTTCCTCGTGTGCAACACGGACGCGCAAGCGCTCGAAGGAAATGAAGCCGCCCATAAAATCCAGCTCGGCGTGAATGTCACGCGTGGCCTGGGCGCCGGTGCAAATCCCGAGATCGGCTGCGCAGCCGCTGAAGAATCCATCGACGAAATCCTGGCTTATCTCGAAGGCTCGAACATGGTGTTCGTGACCTGCGGCATGGGCGGCGGCACCGGTACCGGCGCTGCTCCGGTGATTGCGGCTGCAGCGCGTGAAGCGGGCATCCTCACCATCGGCGTCGTGACCAAGCCCTTCCACTTCGAAGGCACGCATCGCATGAAGCTGGCGGAAAACGGCATTGCGGAGCTGCAAAAGCATGTGGATACGCTGATCATCATCCCCAACCAGAACCTCTTCCGCATCGCGAACGAGAAAACCACGTTCGCCGACGCGTTCAAGATGGCCGACGAAGTCCTGCAATCAGGCGTGCGCGGCGTGACCGACCTCATGGTCATGCCGGGCCTCATCAACCTTGACTTTGCGGACGTCCGCACCGTCATGGCCGAGATGGGCAAAGCCATGATGGGCACCGGCACGGGCGAAGGCGAACGCCGCGCGATCGAGGCTGCTGAAGCCGCGATCTCGAACCCGCTGCTGGACGATGTATCGATGAAAGGCGCGCGCGGCGTGCTGATCAACGTCATCGGCGGCCTCGACATGACGCTGTTCGAAGTTGATGAAGCCATCAACCGCGTGCGCGATGAAGTCGATGCCGATGCCAACATCATCTTCGGCTCGACCTTCGACCAGACCATGAACGGCAAGATGCGCGTTTCTGTCGTCGCAACCGGCATCGAAGCAGCTGTCGGCGTACAGGCGCGTCCCCTGCACCTCGCGGGTTCCAACGTGGAACCCTCGCGTCGCGGCGGCCTGCCCCAGGCAAAGCCTGCTGCTGCAACGACCGGCTATACCGCCTACAGCCAGGCACCCCGTGCGCCTGCTGTGCGCGAAAGCCACAGCGTTGCGACCGGCGGTTACGCTGGCGGCGTCCCTGCCTCCATCCTGCCCCAGGCGGCGGTTTCCCGCCCCGTGGTTCAGGCTTCGGCAGTCACGCAGCCTGCAACGGCGCAACGCAGCGCACCCGCAGCCGGCGACGGCTGGGAACGCACCGTTGAATCCGAAGCAGTGCAAACCGGTCATGCAGCCTCGACCACTTACGCGCCCGCAACCACTGCGACCGCGCGCAAGCTGAACGAGGACATGGACGACCTGTCCTACACGACCAAGCCTGTCACGCCCCCCGTAACGCAGAACTATCCCCAGCGTGACGTTGTGGCGACGCGTCCTGCGGCTCCCGCAGCGCCGCAGCCGCAGGCGAAACGTGTCGGCGGCAGCTTCATCCCGCCCAAGCCGCTCGATCCCCGCCAGCCTTCGGGCACCGGCGCGGACCTGTTCGGCGGCGAGACGCTGTCGGCCCCCAAAGTCGACACCACGGAAAAGCAGCAGAAGAAGTCTCCTTCACTGTTTGAACGCTTCACGCTGCAGCGGAAGGAGGAAGTTGTTACGGCTCCCGCCCCCGTGCAATCGCGTGCAATCGAAGGCACAAACCTTTCGGTTGAAGCAGGCGGCAAGCAGGACGAAGACGAGCTGGACATTCCCGCCTTCCTGAGACGGCAGGCGAACTGATCCAACGCTTAAAAGACTCCGCTAGAGAAAACCCCCGGAAGCAATTCCGGGGGTTTTTCTTTGTCGGCGTATTTCGCAAGCCATTCATATTATTGATGAATTAATATCAATTTGACATAACGTGTGATTTTCGACATATTGGCATGGAATTTTTGTCTATATGTATCGAGGACTTCCCCATGAGCAGCACCGAACAATCCACCGCAACCGCACAGAACGCGCTGCTGAGCGCAGCGGAGGAAAAGCCCTCCCTGAGCCAGCGTTTCGCCGATGCGGTGACGGGCGCGATGGGGTCGTGGAAATTCGTCATCGGCCAAGCCGTCGTCCTCGCCGCATGGATCACGCTGAACACGACAACGATCGTCCCGCTGCCGCATTGGGACCCGAACCTGATCCTGCTCAACCTTGCGCTGTCGACCGAAGCGGCATTCGCGGGCGCATTCATTTTGATGAGCCAGAACCGCCGGTCGGAGAGAGACCGCGAGACGGCGGAGAACGATTACAAGGTCGACCTTGCTTCCGACCGCACGGTGCAGGAGCTGAACCGCAAGATGGACACGCTGCTGGCCGCGCTGCCGCCCGACACGCTGAAAGCGGCGGCCGAAGCATTGCGCGCCATGCCCGCCTCCACCAACGATAACGCGGATGCGGCGAAACCTCTGAAACGCACGGCAAATCAGGCGCCGAAATAAAAATCGCAAACACAAAAAAGCCCCGACATCACTGTCGGGGCTTTTTTTAATCCGAAGTCTTCCGCTTAATTCGTCGGGCCTTTTTTCAGCAGGCCGTCGAGCGGCGTCACCAGATGCACGCCCACGATATCGCGGGTGTAGCTGGCGGGCCAGGGTTGGATATGCGCGCCCTTCAGGTTGAAGTCGTAGGTCAGGCCCTTCACGATGGGCGTGCCGTCGAGGTTGTTATAAGTATTGAACGTGCCGGCGGTCGTGTGGATTTCCTGGCTGCGCGCGCCGTCGGTGGAACGCGTGGTTTCCACGATGCCGGTCACTTTCGCGCGCACGGCTTCGGGCTCGTCTTTTAATTCGTAATAAGCGCCGGGGCCGGCCATGCCGCCCCATACCAATGCCGCGCCCAGAAAGATGCTTGATAATTTCATGTTGCTCTCCGTTATAATTATGGCAAGAAATAATGCCCGTCACTGCAGAGTCTTATGCCCCGGATTCGCCTTCTATATCAAGCGGTTAATTTTGTAACACTCTGTTACAAAAGGTGACTTCTGATGCGCCGCCGCATTTGATACCAAGGTAGCAGGAAGTCCTTTCCTAACAGCTTCATCAACAACGGTTTTTCATCAAATGTTGACCTCGGTTTACCAGCACACGATCCTGAATGCCTTCACCGTCACCGGCGTCGGCGTCCATTCCGGCGCGACCGCGAACATGACGGTCAAGCCCGCAGGAACATCCGAAGGCATCACCTTCATCCGCACCGATGTGACCGACAAGAACAACGTGATCCCCGCCCGCTGGAATGCGGTCGTCGACACCAAACTCTGCACCGTGCTGGCGAACAAGGCCGGCGTGACGATTTCGACCATCGAACACCTGATGTCGGCATTCGCGGCATTAGGCATCGACAACGCGACCGTCGAAATCGACGGGCCAGAAATTCCGATCATGGACGGCAGCGCCGTTGCCTTCGTGCAGGCGATTGATAAAGCAGGCCTGCTGCGCCAGCAATCGCGCCGTCACGTCCTGCGCGTGCTGAAAACCGTGTCGTATCAGGAAGGCGAGAAAGAAGTGTTCCTGTCGCCCGCCGACGGCCAGTTCTTCGGCTTCGAGATTTCCTTTGATAACGCCCTGATCGGCCGCCAGAAATTCACCCATGCGCTGAAGGAAGAGGCCTATCGCGGCGATATCGCGGCGGCGCGCACCTTCGGCTTCCTGCATGAAGTCGAGGCACTTCGTAAAATGGGCCTGGCACGCGGCGGTTCGCTTGACAACGCCATCGTCATTGACGGCGACAAGGTGCTGAACGAAGGCGGTTTGCGCTTCAAAAACGAATTCGTGCGCCACAAGATCTTGGATGCCATCGGCGACATCTACCTGATGGGCGTCCAGCTGATCGGCCATTACCATGGCGTCAAGGCCGGCCATGCCATGAACAACAAGATCCTGCATGTGCTGTTTTCCCAGCCCGACGCCTTTGAAATCGTCGAACTGGGCGCGAATGCCCCCCGCCATGCCATCCCCGCCGCCCCCGTCTATGCCGAAGCCGAACGCGCCGTCGCGGTCGTCGCTTAAGCCCGCTTGCGGGATGGTTTTGGGGCGTTTTTCCCACTTTTAATGGGCTTTGAAAGCATGGTATAAAAAGCCATGACCAAGCGTTTCACATTTGTTCCGCAAATCCTGTCTCCCGCCCGCGCGGTTGCGGTCGCCTGCCTGATGTCGGCGGTTGTGCTGACCGGCTGCGCGACCAAGGAAGAAAAAGACGCCGCCGAGCTGGCGAAGGAAGAACAGGTTCCGGTCGAGATCCTCTACAACAAGGCGCGCGAAACGCTGGAGGCCGGCGATTATTCCAAGGCCGCATTGCGCTTTGACGACGTCGACCGCCAATACCCCTATTCGCAGTGGGCGACGCGCGGGCAGCTGATGTCCGGCTATTCGCAATACAAGAACCTGAAATACAACGAGGCCGTGCTGGCGCTCGACCGCTTTATCGACCTGCATCCGGGCGACCCCAACGTCGTCTATGCCTATTACTTGCGCGCGCTATGCTATTACGAACAGATTTCCGACGTGCGCCGCGACCAGCGCATGACGCAGCTGGCGCTCGACAACCTGAAAAACGTCGTGGAGCGTTTCCCCGACAGCAAATATGCGCGCGACGCGAGCCTGAAGATCGACCTGACGCAGGACCACCTGGCGGGCAAGGAAATGGAAATCGGCCGCTATTACCTGGAGCGCCGCCAGTACCATGCCGCCATCCCGCGTTTCCAGCGCGTGCTCGACAATTACCAGACGACGACCCATGTGCCCGAAGCGCTGCACCGCATGACGGAGGCGTATCTGTCGCTGGGCCTGCGCGACGAGGCGAAGAAAACCGCCGCCATCCTCGGCTATAACTATCCGCAGAGCAGCTGGTACAAGGACAGCTTCCGGCTGTTCAACAAAGATTACAAGGAAGGCGTTGAACCTTCCATTTATGACCGCACCATCGGGAAAATTTTCTAGGAAGGCGTAAGGCATGCTGACAAGCCTGACCATCCAGAACATCGTGCTGATCGACCGCCTGCAGCTGGAGGCCGGTGACGGCTTGCTCGCGCTGACCGGCGAGACGGGCGCCGGGAAATCCATCCTGCTTGACGCACTCGGCCTTGCGCTGGGCGCCCGCGCCGACAGCGGCCTTGTGCGCCATGGCGAAGACCAGGCCGCCGCAACCGCCTGCTTCGATATCCCCGCAAAACATCCCGTCAACGCGCTGCTGCGCGAAAAAGAAATCGCCGTATCGGACACGCTGATTTTGCGCCGCACGCTGGGCCGCGACGGCCGCAGCAAGGCCTTCATCAATGACGCGCCCGTGGGCGTGCAGTTGCTGAAAGACATCGGCGCGCTGCTGGTGGAGGTGCATGGCCAGTTTGAAACCCACGGCCTGCTCGACCCCGCAACGCATCTGGGCGTACTGGACGTTTATGCCGGCATCGATTCAGCCCCCATTCGCGCCGCATGGAAAACATGGCGGCAGGCAAAGGAACGCTTTGACCGCGCGATGTCGGATATCGAATCCGCGCGGATGCAGGAAGATTATTTGCGCTATACGGTCGCCGAGCTGGAAAAGATCGACCCGCAACCGGGCGAGGACTCCGTGCTGTCGGAAAAACGCCAGCTGCTGATGAACCGCGAAAAAATGTCGGGCGCGTTCGGGCAGGCGACGAACATCATCGAAAGCGAAACCGGGCTGCAGGGCCAGATGGGCAAGCTGCAGGCCGTGCTGGAACGGCTGAGCGACAAAGACCCGCAGGTGAAGCCGCTGGTGGAAGCACTCGGCCGCGCGCAGGCGGAAATTTCGGATATCGGCTGGCAGATCGAAAAAATCCGCTCGGCGGCGGAGCGCAGCACGGAACGACTGGAGGATATCGAGGAGCGTTATTTCGCGCTGAAAGAAATCGCCAAGAAACACCGCACGACCGTCGACGGCCTTGCCGCGATTTACGAGGACCTGTCGCAAAAACTGCGCCTGATCACCAATCAGGAAGAAGCGCTGGCCGAAATGCAAAAAGCCACAGCCGCCGCCCGCACCGTTTATATGGCAGAGGCCGAAAAGGCGACCGCGAAACGCCAGAAGGCTTCGGCAAAACTTGCCAAGGCCGTGAATGCCGAACTGCCCGACCTGAAACTCGACAAGGCGAAAATCACCGTTGTCTGCGACAAGGCGGCGGACGAAAACGGCTGGTCGCCCGAAGGCTTCGACCATGTGCAATTCATGATCTCGACCAACCCCAATACGCCCCCCGGCGCGCTGCACAAGGTGGCCTCGGGCGGGGAACTCAGCCGCTTCATGCTCGCGCTGAAAGTGATCTTGGCGGAAACCAGCAGCATCCCGACCCTGATATTCGACGAAGTCGATGCGGGCATCGGCGGCGCGACGGCGGATGCGGTGGGCGAACGCCTGCAGCGCCTTGCCAAGGATTATCAGGTGCTGGTCGTGACGCATAGCCCGCAAGTGGCCGCCCGCGCCGCCAACCACTGGCATGTGGCAAAATCCGAGAAAAAAGGCACCGTCACCACGCGCATCCTGCCGCTGGTCGCCGTGAACGAACGCCAGGAAGAAATCGCCCGCATGCTGTCGGGCGCCGAAATCACCAAGGAAGCCCGCGCACAGGCGGCGAAGCTGCTGGAAAACCACCCCCGCCGTGCGGCCAACGCTTAAAATTATGCCGCCGAAAAAAAACAAATCACCCGCCGCCGATACGCTCAACCCCATGGAAGCCACGCTGGAGGCCGATACGCTGCGCCGCCAGTTAAAGCGGCACGACAAGGCATACCACCAGAAAGACGCGCCGGAAATTTCGGACGCCGAATATGACGCGCTGAAAAACCGACTGCGGGAGATCGAAGCGGCTTTCCCCAATCTGGTCACACCCGATAGCCCGACGCAGACGGTGGGCTATGCCCCGTTGCGCGAATTCAAGAAAATCCGCCATGCGGTGCCTATGCTGTCGCTGTCGAACAGCTTTGCCGATGAAGACGTGACGGATTTTGTTGATCGCATACGCAAGTTCCTGCTGATACCCGATGCGCAAAAAGTGGAGGTGCTGGCGGAGCCGAAGATCGACGGCCTTTCCTGCTCGCTCCGTTATGAAGGCGGAAAACTGGTTCATGCCGCGACGCGCGGCGATGGCGAAGAGGGCGAAGACGTCACCGAAAACGTGAAAACCATCAAATCCGTGCCGCAAGCCCTGCCGAAGGATGTACCGGATGTGCTGGAGGTGCGCGGCGAAATTTACATGACGCGGGAAGATTTCCGCGCACTCAACCGCGCACAGGAAGAAGCGGGCGAGAAGGTTTTCGCCAACCCGCGCAACGGCGCGGCGGGGTCCTTGCGCCAGCTGGATGTGCGCATCACGGCAAAACGCCCGCTTCGCTTTTACGGTTATGCTCTGGGCGAAGTTTCCGCCCCCTTCGCCGACACGCAGGAAGGCGTGCGCCAGAAATTAAAAAAATGGGGCTTCGATGTTCCCGTGCCGTCGACCGTGGCGGGCAGCGGGGCAGAGCTGCTGGCCTTCCATGAAAAGGTTTATCACGCACGGCCTGAAATTCCGTATGACCTTGACGGCGTTGTGTACAAGGTCAACGACCTTGACTACCAGAAACGCCTTGGTTTTATCAGCCGCAGTCCCCGCTGGGCGACGGCGCATAAATTTCCGGCGGAGCAGGCCGAAACGATCCTGAAGAAAATTTCCATCCAAGTCGGGCGCACGGGCGTCTTGACGCCGGTTGCGGAACTGGAACCCGTGAATGTCGGCGGCGTGATGGTCGGGCGCGCGACGCTGCATAACGAGGACGAGATCGGCCGCAAGGGCGTGTATGAGGGCGCGCGCATCATCATCCAACGCGCGGGCGACGTGATCCCGCAGGTCGTGCGCGTCGTGAACCCGCAGCCGGACAAGGTTTACAAATTCCCCGCCACCTGCCCCGAATGCGGCAGTCTTGCGGTGCGCGAAGAAGACGAAGCGGCAACACGCTGCACGGGCGGGCTTGTCTGCCCCGCGCAGGCGGTGGAGCGGCTGAAACATTTCGTGTCGAAATATGCTTTCGATATCGAAGGCCTCGGCGAAAAAATCATCAAGGAATTCTGGGACGAGGGCATTATCAGGATGCCCGGCGACATTTTCCGGCTGGAAAAACACGCCGATGCGCTGAAAACCCGCGAGGGCTGGGGCGAGCTGTCGGTCAAGAACCTGCTGGCCGCCGTGGAAGAGCGCCGCACCATCGGCCTTGACCGTTTCATTTATGCGCTTGGCATCCGGCAGGTGGGGCAGGCGACGGCGCGCAAGCTTGCGCTGCATTACACCAGCCTCGATCATCTATTGGCCCAAATGGCGGAGGCGCAGGACCATGCCGGCACTGCCTATAACGCGCTGGATGATATCGGTGATATCGGCGCATCTATGGCAGAGGATATTGTCGCGTTTTTTGCGGAGAAGCATAACCTTGCGGTTATCCATGACCTGCAAAAAGAATTGACCGTGAAGGATTTCGAACGCCCCAAGACGGTCGAATCCGCAGTCACCGGCAGGACGGTCGTTTTCACCGGCAAACTGACCAGGATGGGTCGCGACGAAGCGAAGGCGCAAGCGGAAAGCATGGGCGCGAAAGTTGCAGGCGCGGTATCGAAAAACACCGATTACCTGATCGCGGGCGAAGACGCAGGTTCCAAAATCAAAAAAGCGGCCGAACTGGGCGTGAAGGTATTGACCGAGGATGAATGGCTGGCGCTGATCGCCTAAGCGCCCAGCTTTCCCTTTGCGGCCTTTTTCAGGGCGATCAAGTCATCCAGCGCCTTGTTCACCTCATCCGACATTTCGCGGCGTTCCAGGAAATCGCGGCCGCCGGCGTTGCGCGTGAGCGACATTTCCAGTGCGCGTGACAGGATATCGGCAATCGCGACGTCTTTCTGGTCGAGCGCAAGGCGCATCGCTTGCGTCACAAGGTCGCTGAGACGCTGGTACTGTTTTTTATTGTCGGGCATTCATTCACACTCTCAGGATAGTTTTTTTATAGAATCGTTTGTTCCCGCTTCAGCAGGCTTACATGCCGGGGGGGCGTGGCTTGCTGGGCGGGTTAGGCTTTTTTGGCGCGGGCGGCGCGAGGCTGAGCGTGACGCGGTCGTTCAGGAAACCATCGACTTCCTTCAGCCATTTGTCGCGCAGCTCGTCGCGTTCCATCCAGATTTCATGCTTGGCGTCGGCGATTTCGAATTTCTTCGCGTTCGGCAGCAGGGTCAGCGCGCGGTCCTGCGCGGCGCGGTCGACGATTTTTTCCTGGCCGGCGATTTCCATCAAAATGGGCGTCTTGATCGCCTTCAGGTAATCCTCGTCGTTCAGCACGTCGATGGATGAAAAGGTGTGGTAGACCCAGCCATAGGTCGCATCGCCGATTTTCAGTTTGTCGTTCGCCTTGACGTTTTCATTGTCGACAGCGAAGCGCGCCGGGTCGCTGGTCTTGTTGTTGTTCTTGAATTCTTCTTCGGCCCAGTCGGCGCCGCCGGGAATGTATTTTTCGAGGTAGTTGCCGGCCTTGGCGAATTTCGCCATCTGGCGCGCCAGTTTTTTCGGCATCCCGTTCGTCACGATATCGATCATGGGCGAGGTGAGGATGGCGGAATCAAACACGCCGTCATGTTCGTTCAGGTAACGCAACCCGATATGCGCGCCCATCGAATGGCCCATATAGACGAGCGGTTTTTTGGCGGCAGGTTCGACGATCGTGGTGACGAACTGGTGCAGCGTCGCGATCTGTTCGTCATATCCTTCCTGATGCGCCTTTTGCGGGCTCGCCTTGATGAACCGCTCCGACCCGCCCTGACCGCGCCAGTCCATCATGTAGACGTCGAAGCCGCGGCTGTTCAGGTCGCGCATGACCTCGTAATATTTCTCGATATTCTCGCGGAAACCGCTGCCGATGACGATGCTGCCTTTTGCGACACCGTCGGCTTTCGATACGCCATAGCGTATGTCCGCGCCCTTGGCATTCTTGAAATGCCCTTCGGTGAAATTCGGCGGCTGGTTGAATTTTGCTGGCAACATCCCGTTAAGGTCTCCCATGTTGCGGCGGCACTGCTTTCGGCGGCACCGGTTTCAGTTTCACTTGGTCTGCAATAAATCCGTCAATCTCGCGCCACCACGCCTTGCGCTGCGTGTCGCGATCGATCCACAGCGCGTGGAGGCCCCCGTCAATTTCCACCGTCCTGGCATTCGGCACAAGGCGTCCGGCGCGGCGCACGGAATCGTTATCGATCACATCGTCGCTCTTGCCGATGCCGAACAGCACAGGCGTCTTGATGGCGCGCAGGAAATTTTCATCTGCGGTTTTTTCGGTCGATTTGAACAGGCTGTCGACATAGCCGATCGTGGGGTCTTCGGCCTTCAGCTTGTCGTTCAGCAGCATGAATGCCTTGTGCAGGCCCATGCGGACGGGATTTTTCTCCCGCATATCCTTGCGCTCCGCCGTCAATTGGCGCGTGAGTGCGCGGCGGCCGTCCTTGATACGCTGGTTCGCAAGGCCGCCTTCGACGGCGGCGGCGAAGGCCTGCTTCATCAGGTCTTTCGACGTGCCCATGGGGCGCATTTCGACGAGCGGCGTGGCGAGGATCGCGAAATTGAAATCGGACTGGTTCTGTTCGAGGTAGCGCAGCGCCACCTGCCCGCCCATGCTATGCGTGCTGAGGAACAGCGGCTGTGATTTATCGAAGACCACGATTTCCTGACGGAATTTGCGCAGGTCTTCGATATGGTCTTCGACCGTCTGGCCTTTTTTGAGCGGGCCGGCGTTTTTTTCGGAGCCGCCATGCCCCGCCCAGTCCATCATCCACACCGCATAGCCGCGGTCGAGGTATTCGTGGATGGTTTCGTGATAGGCCTCGCGGAAATCGGCGTAACCGGTCGTGATGACGACCGTGCCTTTTTTCTCGCCCGCAGGTTCGGCGTGGCCATAGCGGATCTTTTTACCAGTTGTGCTGGTAAATTGATCCTCCTGCCATCCGTCCGGTTCGAAAAACCGGTTTAAACGCGCCATGCGGGGGCTCTTTCAATTGCCTGGAAGCAGAGACGAGTATACTTGGAAATAAACTTATTTCCAGACGCTACTTTATTCAAAAAAGTTGCGCGGTTCAGGAACTTAGCGAAATTTCCGGGCGATTCAAAATGCTGCGACGCAGCGTTATTTCACGCTGAACATAAAGCGGATTTTGGAGAGGCGATTAGTGTTCGAGCGCCTTGATGACGCCTTCGCACATCGCTTTCGCGTCGCCGAGCAGCATCATCGTGTTGTCATAAAAGAACAGCTCGTTATCAATGCCGGCATAGCCGGAGCCCAGCGAGCGTTTGATGAACAAAACAGTGCCTGCTGATTCGACATCGAGGATCGGCATGCCGTAGATGGGCGATGCGGGATCTTTTTTTGCGGCGGGGTTGGTGATGTCGTTCGCGCCGATGACGAAGGCGACATCGGTCTGCGCGAAATCGCGGTTGATGTCTTCCAGCTCCAGCACGTCGTCATAGGGTACGTTGGCTTCGGCCAGCAGCACGTTCATATGGCCGGGCATGCGTCCCGCGACGGGGTGGATGGCGTAGCGCACTTTCGTGCCGTTCTTTTTCAGGATGTCGCACATTTCGCGCAACGCATGCTGTGCCTGCGCAACCGCCATGCCGTAACCGGGCACGATCACGACCGATGCCGCGTTTTTCAGGATGAAGGCCGCATCTTCGGCGGAACCGATTTTCACGGGCTTGTCGGATTTCGCCGCCGCCGCACCGCCCGCAGCCGCTTCGCCGCCGAAACCGCCCAAAATAACGTTGAAGAAGGAACGGTTCATGCCCTTGCACATGATGTACGAAAGAATCGCACCGGATGCGCCGACCAGCGCGCCGACGATGATCAGCAGGTTGTTCTGCAGCGTAAAACCGATACCCGCCGCCGCCCAGCCGGAATAGCTGTTGAGCATGGAGACGATCACGGGCATATCCGCGCCGCCGATGGGGATAATCATGAGCACGCCGAGCAGCAGCGCAACCACGACAATCGCCCAGAACAGCAACGGTGACTGCGTCATGCAGAGCAGCACAATCATGGCGACCACGGCCAGGCCCAGAAGCGCGTTCAGCGGATGCTGGCCCTTGAACACGATGGGCTTGCCGGTGATGAAACCCTGCAGCTTGCCGCAGGCGATGATCGATCCGGTGAAGGTGATCGCGCCGATGGCGACGCCAAGGCTCATTTCAATCAGGCTGCCGACGTGGATGTTGCCAAGTTCGCCGATGCCGTAAGCGGCGGGGGAGCCGAAGGCTGCGCCTGCGATCATGACTGCGGCGAGGCCCACGAGCGAGTGGAACGCAGCGACCAGCTGCGGCAGGTCGGTCATTTCGATTTTCTTGGCGATGAACGCGCCGATGCCGCCGCCCACCGCGATGCCCGCGACGATGAGGCCGAAGCCCTGCATGTTCGTCATGAACATGGTGGTGATGATGGCAAGCGTCATGCCCGCGATGCCAAAGCGCATCCCGCCCTTGGCCGTTTCAGGGCCGGACAGGCCGCGCAATGCCATGATGCAGCAGACGGAAGAAACAAGGTAGGCCAGCAGGGAGACGGTCATGGACATGAAAGCAATTCCTTATTTCTTTTTCTTTTTCGAGAACATGGCCAGCATGCGTTGCGTCACGATAAATCCACCGAAGATATTGACGGAGGCGAGCACAACGGCGAGGAAGCCCATGCCCTTGGACAGCATGTTGTCGGACAGGCCGACCGCAATCAGCGCGCCCACAATGATGACAGATGAAATGGCGTTGGTGACGGCCATCAGCGGCGAATGCAGCGCGGGCGTCACGCGCCAGACGACGTAGTAACCGACGAAGCAGGCCAGCACAAACACGGTGAGCCCGATGACAAAGAACGGCGCGCCCGCGCCATGCGATGCGGCGGCCAGCGCCGCCTGCGATTGCGACAGCTGCGCGAGAAGTTCGGTCACTTGCGCGTTCAGCACCTGCGTGGTGCCTTGTACCTTATCGGCCTGTTCGGAAAGATTCGACGACATATGCGGTTATCCTTATGCCTTGAAATTGGGGTGGACGACTTCGCCGTCGCGCGTCAGCACGGTTGCCTTGACGATTTCATCTTCCCAGTTGATTTTCAGGTTCTTGGTTTCCTTATCCACCAGCGGGGTGAGGAAATTGACGAGGTTGCGGGCGTAAAGCGCGGATGCGTCAACCGCGATGCGGCTGGGCATATTCGCATGGCCGACGATTTTCACGCCGTTCACATCGACCACTTCGCCGGATCTGGCGAGCGACACGTTGCCGCCCTGCTCCACCGCGAGGTCGACGATGACCGATCCCGGCTTCATCGATTTCACCATCTCGTCCGTCACCAGCACGGGCGCCTTGCGGCCCGGGATCAGCGCGGTCGTGATGACGATATCCTGTTTCTTGATCGTGTCGGCGATCAGCGCGGCCTGCTGTTTCTTGTAATCCTCGCTCATTTCCTTGGCATAGCCGCCGGAAGTTTCAGCCGCTTTTGTTTCTTCGTTTTCGACCATCACGAATGTCGCGCCCAGGCTCTGCACCTGTTCTTTTGCAACGGCGCGCACATCGGTTGCCGAGACAACGGCACCCAGGCGGCGCGCGGTTGCAATCGCCTGAAGGCCGGCAACGCCCGCGCCCATGATGAACACCTTCGCGGCCGGAACCGTGCCCGCCGCCGTCATCATCATCGGGAAGCCGCGACCGAATTCATTCGCCGCCTCCAGCACCGCGCGGTAACCCGCGAGGTTGGCCTGTGAAGACAGCACGTCCATCGTCTGCGCGCGCGTGATGCGCGGCACCAGCTCCATCGAAAACGCCGCGATGCCCTGCGCCGCGTAAGTCTTCAAAAATTCCTTGTCGTTGTAAGGTGCGAGCATGCCGATCAGCACCGCGCCCTTTTTCATCTTGCCGACTTCGCCAGCGGTGGGGGTGCGCACACGCAAGACCACATCCGCGTCCTTATATGCTTCGTCCTGCGACACGACTTTCGCGCCCGCCGCTTCGAACTGGCTGTCGGGACAGCTGGAGGCAGCGCCCGCGCCCGTTTCCACGAAAACATCCGCGCCGAGCGCGATGAGTTTTTTGACCGAGTCCGGAGACGCCGCCACGCGCTTTTCCGCCTGTGCCGTTTCCTTGCCGATTGCGATTTTCATATTGTATCCCCTGCGTCTAAGCCATTCAGATAATGGACTGTTCGCAGGTTTTTGGGAAGCGGGATGTTAGTGCTGCGCCTTGATATCGAATTTACGTAGCGCGGTTTTCTGGCGGCTGGCCAATTCCTTCACGTCGAAATCCTCGATCAGCTCGTTGAACAGGTCGTGCCAGTTCATTTCGGCCTTCAGGTGCAAGAAGACGGAGCCGAGGCCGAGCGCGGCGCGGTCCATAAAGACGAATTCGCGCGGCACCTTGATGCCGCCGACTTTTTTCAGTTCCGCATGCACCTTCGATGCGATCTCGCGGCCATAGACGCCGCCTTTTTCGACGACGCCGATCGGGCGCACCGCATCGTCAAGAACCGGGCCGTAAAGGAAGCCCGCCCACATATTCAAAACCTCGATCGCTTCTTTTTTCAAGCCTTTGAAGCCCCAGCTTTCATAGGCGGAAACCGCCATCGCATTGTCGCCTTTTTGCAGCGCGTGATAGAGCGTGATGACGCCTTCCACAAAACGCGGCGGGAACACGCGCACGCAGCCGAAATCGAGCAGGCTGATCGAATGGTCTTTTTGCACCTGATAATTGCCAAGATGCGGGTCGCCATGCACGACGCCGTAATAATAAAGCGGCACATACCATGCGCGGAACAGGTTATGCGCGATCTCGTTGCGGTGCGCGGCCTTTTCCTTCACGAAATCGAGGATATGCGCACCGTCGAGCCATGTGGTGGTGAGCAAGCGTCCGGTGGACAATTCGGGAATGACGCGCGGCACATGCACTTTTTCCTCATCCGCCAGCATATAGCCGTAGAGCGCTTCGTGCTTCGCCTCCAGCTTGTAATCCAGCTCTTCGTACAGGCGGTCGGTGATTTCCTGCTGGATTTCGCTGGTATTGACGGAGTTATCGTATTTTTCAAACACGCCCATGATCATGCCGAGCTGTTTCAGGTCGGCCTCGACCGCGGATACCATGTCGGGATATTGCAATTTGCAGGCAACTTTTTCGCCCTGATGCGTGACGGCGCGGTGCACCTGCCCCAGTGACGCGGCGGCGGCGGCGTCGCGCTCGAACGACTTGAATTTCGATTCCCAGTCCGCGCCCAGTTCCGCAATCATGCGGCGGCGGACGAACAGCCAGCCCATGGGCGGGGCTTGAGACTGCAATTTCTGCATTTCCGCCGCATATTCCTTGGGCAGCACGTTCGGGATGGTGGCGAGCAGCTGGGCGACTTTCAGCAGCGGGCCCTTCAGATCGCCCAAAGATTCCATCAGCTGTTTCGCGTGGATCGGCTTGTCGATATCAAGGCCGAGATATTTTTGTCCCGCAAGGCGCGCGGCAAGTCCGGTCATGGTCGTGGAAACTTTTGCGTAACGCTTGATGCGCCGCCCGATATGGCCTTTTTCGCGGCCCGATTTTCCCGGTTTCTTGGTCGTCATGACAGCAAGATGATAGCACGACCCCGAAAAGTCGAGAAAATTTTATATTATGGAGAAGCGGGCTTCGCGCCTTTGGCGGGTTTCACAGCTGGCGCATCATCGAGTTTTTCCAGCTCGTTCAGGTATTTGTCGATCAGCGACAGCCCCTTCTGCCAGAATTCGGGCGTTTCGGGGTCGAGATCGAAGGGCTGCGTCATTTCATACAGGTTGCGCGTGATACCGGTCTCCAGCAGCTCGATATAGTTATCGACGAATTCCTGTTTCGCCTCAGGCCCTTCATTCTCCGCCGCTTTATACGCCTGATAGAGGCCGCTGACCATGTTCTGCGCGAAGGAATAGGAATAGACGTAGAACGGCGTGTCGTAGAAATGCGGGATGACCATCCAGTAATAACGGTCGTATTTGTCGTGATCGACGGCGGGGCCGAAATATTCTTTTTGCGTCTGCATCCAGATGTCGGAAATATCCTCGACCGACAGCTCGCCCTTTTTGCGGGCCTCATGCGCCTTGCGCTCGAAATCGTAGTAGGACAATTGCTGCATGGAATTGAGGATCATGCCCTCGACCTTGTCCTTCAGCAGGTCTTTTTTGCGCGCGGGGTCTTTTTCCTTGGCCAGCATTTCCTCGAACACCAGCATTTCGGCGAAGATGCTGGCGGTTTCGGAGACCGCCGTGGACATTTCGGACAGGAACAAGCCGCGCGCCTGTTCCGCCAATACCTGGTGCACGCCATGGCCAAGCTCATGTCCCAGCGTGACAAGTGAATCGCGGTCGCCCGTATAGCTCATGAACACGAACGGCGCGTTTTCCGGGCCGGTCGGCATGGCAAATGCGCCGGTTTCCTTGTCGGCGCGCGGCTGCGCGTCGATGCGGTTGTTGTCGAAAAATTTCTGCGCAATGCGCGCGAATTTGGGCGAAAATTTCTTGAAGGCACGCAGGATGGTGCGGCGGGCGTCATCGAAACTGTACGACGCCTCTTCCTTCGGCGCTTTGGGCAGCGGCATGCCCAGTTGCGCGCGCGGCATCACTTCCACGCCGTGCTGTTCGGCCTTCCAGCTGTAAAAACGGTGCGACAGCTTGGAATAATTCGCCTTCACCGTTGCAGTCATCGTGTCGACGATTTCGGGGCTGAGCAGGTTGCCGCGGTTTTCTTCCTCGTCGGGGCGGCTGTATTTGTTGAGTTCGGTATAGGTCAGCGTGTCGCGCATCAGGGTGTTATAGATCAGCGCCATGCGCTTCGATCCCGCTTCCAGCGCGTCGCCCAGTTTTTCGCGCAGGGCCGCGCGCTCTTCAATCGTCTCGAACCCCTTGGTGCCGAACAGTTCATGCGCTTCGTCGATGGTGATTTTCTTGCCGCCGACCTCGACGCGCATGCCGTTCAGCGTTTCATGGTACAGCCTGCGCCATGCTTCGCTGTTGCTGGCGGAATATTCCGCGCTCAATGCCGCCACATCGCCGTCGATCTGCTCTGACCGGCCGCCGCGCACGCGCGCGAGCCAGGGCGCATAGATGGCAAGGTCGGGCGCGCCCAGCTTGGTCATCAGGTCGCGCTCTTTCATCTCCAGCAGCTCGGCCTCGAAAAATCCGGTGTTTTCGCCGACCTCGCCCATCCATTTCTTGATGGCCTCTGTTTTTGAAAAATTGTTGAGGTTATCCGCCTCCAGCAGCCCGACATAGCAGGAGATTTTCGTGCGCATGTTTTCGAGCGCTTCGTATTCGGCAATCGCCTCGCCCAGCTGCGGGCCGGTCAGGTAGGCGATGGTGGTGTTGTAATCGTCATAGAATTTTTTGGAGCGTGTTTCCAGCGCGTCCTTGTCCCCCGCCAGTTCGGGCGATGCCAGCGAGGGATAGAGCTGCGTCAAATCCCAGCGCGGCAGGTTGTCGTTGCCGGCGGGCGGCACGGGATCGGCGGCGGTATTGAAGCTCTGCGACGGGCGCGGGCCGGGCTTGCGCGTGCGCGAGAAATCTTCGCGGAGGTGCTTTTTCATCCGCCCCCCATTTTCGGCCCCTTGCGGGCATGTTTGTTCGATGGCGGGTCGACCGCATGGGGCTTATCGTCGTTGATGGCGTGTTTCAGGTCGGAAACCTCGCCCGCCGCGTTCTTGAAATCCTGATGCGTTTTGTGGATGGCGTCGATGCGGCGGTCGATCTGTTCGACCTCGTCGATATAGCGCTCGATGACGGCGAGGCCCTTCTTCCAGAATTGCGGATCGGTGGTGTCGAACCCGAATTCGGCCAGTGCGACTTCATGACGGCGCGTTCCGCCCGCCTTCAGCATGTCTTCGTATTTATCGACGAAGGCCCGCTTGTCGGGCGCTTTGGTGTATTCATCATAAAGCGCGTTCACCAGGCAATCGCCAAACGCGTAGGCATAGACATAGAACGGCGTATGGATGAAATGCGGCACATACATCCAGAAATTTTCCGCGCCAGGCACATCGAGGTTGACGGCAGGACCGAGACTGTCTTTTTGCGTCTGCTGCCAGATATCGGCGATGCGCTCCGGCGACAGCTCGCCTTTTTCGCGGCGTTCTTCATGCACCTTTTGCTCGAAAGTGAAAAACGCGGTCTGGCGGTTGACGGTGTTCAGCATGCCCTCGACCTTTTCGGCCAGCATGTTGCGGCGCGCGAGCAGGTCATCTTCGCGGCTCAGCAGTTCGCGGAACACGATCATTTCGCCAAACACGCTGGCCGTTTCGGCGAGCGTCAGCGGCGTGTCCGATTTCAAAAAGCCTTGTTGCGACGCCATCACCTGATGGATGCCATGGCCCAGTTCATGCGCCAGCGTCATCACATCGGCGGCGGAGCCGAAGAAGTTGAGGAGGATATAGGGATGCGCCGACGGCACGGCCGGATGGGCGAAACCGCCGCTATCCTTGCCGGCGCGGGGTTCGGCATCGATCCAGCCTTTGTCGAAAAATTCGCGGCCGATTTTTTCCATCTCGGGCGATATCTTGGCGAAGCCGGCCAGCACAATTTCTTTTGCTTCATCCCATGTATAGCGGGTGTTCGCTTCGCCCGGCAGCGGCGCGTTGCGGTCGGCGGGATGCAGGCGCGCGACACCCGCCTTTTTCGCTTTCCATGCGTAATAACGGTGCGAGGTTTTCGCGTAGTTGTCACGCACGGCCTTCAGCAGCGCATCGACCGTTTCCTGGTCGATCTGGTTCTCCAGATGCTGGCGCGATTCAGGCTTTTCAAAATTGCGCCAGCGGTCGTCGACCGCTTTCAGGTCGGCGAGCGTATTGGTGATGAGCGCGAAGGCTTTCTTGTTTTCGCCCAGTTCCCGCCCGAAGGCGTTATACGCTTCGCGGCGCAGTTTCGCGTCGGTCGATGTGTCGATGATGTTGACGGCCTCGGCCTCGGTCATTTCGCGGCCCCGCACCGTCACGCGCAGGTCGATCATCAGCTGGTTATAAAGCCTGCGCCATGCGTCATCGGCCACCGGCTGCATCTGGTGCTGGAATTTTTCAGCGGCATCCGACAGCTGGTGTTCGCGCATCGACCGCACGCGCCCGATCCACGGCGCATAATGCGCAAGCTTGGGCGCCGCGATTTTCTGCAGCAGGTCGGCTTCCTTGATCTTGTTTATTTCGAGCGTGAAGAACAGCATCGCTTCGGATGATTTGCGCAAGCGGTCGGACGCGTCCTGCGCCCATGCGCTCTGTTCGTTGTCGATTGCGCGCGTAAGCTCGATATAGGTCGCGACGCGCGAAATGCATTCGGAAATTTTTTCGAACTGTTCGATGGCATCGCCCAGATTCTGGCCGGACAGTTTTGCGACCTTGCCGGAAAACGTCGCGGCGAATTTTGCCGTATTGGTTTCAATATCGGCGAAGGATGCTGCGAATTCTTTTGAATCCTGCGACGGGAACAGGTCGCGCAAATCCCAGCGCGGGAGTTTTTCCTGTTTTGGCCTTGCGTCGTCCGTCATCAGGCTTCCAAAAAGATGCGTTTATTAAGAAGCACGCGCTTCTTCCTCGGGTTCACACTCTCTCCGCCGCTCTTTTTTAGATAAGGAATGCTAGCACGGGCGCGCGGTTCTGGCAAAACGCTGATTTCATGGCGGAATATTGCGGCGCAACAGGTTGAAATTTAGTTGCGGAAGGCCGAGATGCGGTTGCGGCCGGCCTTTTTCGCATCATACACGGCGCTGTCGGCGCGGCTGAGCGGGCCTTCGATGGTGTTTTCGCCGTCCTTGAACTGCGCAATGCCGATCGAGACGGTGAAGCTGATTTTATGTTCGTTATAGGTCAGCACGCTCTCGCCGACGACTTTACGTAAACGTTCAGCGATAATGCTGGCACCCTCGATATCGGTTTCGGGGAGCAGCGCCACGAATTCCTCCCCTCCCCAGCGACCGAAAATATCAACATTCCGTAAAGTGTTGGTGCAGAGGGTCGTAAACCGCTGCAAAGCCTTGTCCCCCGCCGTATGCCCGTAACTGTCGTTCAGCTTCTTGAACAGGTCGAGGTCGAACATGATGAGTGACAGGGCGTGGTGGTAACGGTGCGACCGTAACGCCTCGCGCTCCACCATCAGCGAAAATTCGCGGCGGTTATACGCGCCCGTCAGCGGGTCGGTCGCGGCCAGGCGCAGCAATTCTTCCTCGGTCTTCTTGCTCTGGCTGATGTCGCGGAAGATCGCGGCGTAATACAGCGCGCCGCCATGGGTCAGGCGCAAAATCTGCGCGCTGGCGGTGAATTCGTTGCCGTCCTTGCGGCGGCAGTGCAGTTGGCGGGTACGGCGCTGCTGCGATATCTTGCCGCTTGTTTCCGCGCCGATCTCCTCCAGTATCGCCTCGTTCTGCAGCTGGAACCGCTCCGGCATCAAAAGGTCGAGGCGTTCGCCGCGCGTTTCTTTTTCGGGATAGCCGAACATCAGTTCCGCGCCCTGATTGAACAGGACGATGCGGTGCGAATTGTCGACAATCACCACGGCATCGTCCGACTGCGTGACGATGTCCGCGCATAAGAGGCCGATTTTATTCTT
Organism: Alphaproteobacteria bacterium; assembly: GCA_965279315.1. Classification (GTDB taxonomy): domain Bacteria; phylum Pseudomonadota; class Alphaproteobacteria; order Micavibrionales; family UBA2020; genus JAPWJZ01. Next base: position 665,877 of record OZ257145.1, read on the forward strand.
TTTACCGCTGAACAGCATGGTGGCTGGCTTTTCCTGCTTCTTTTCCACCGTTAAAGTAACAGCGTTGGGGGGCAATTCCAACCATCTCCTGCCCTTTCTTGTCAGAATCAGCAGGCGCGCACTTTGATTCCGCCACGATCGGGGCTAGATTGATGAAGTAACCTTCCGAACCGTCAAAAACAGGACAGGCATCATGGCCAAAAAATCCGCGAAAACCTCCCCCGACCTGCGCCGCCGGATATTCGAGGCCGCGTTGCCGGATGTCGCCTTTGACGGCTGGACGGACGAGGTGCTGGCGCGCGCCGCAAAAAAGCTGAAACTCGACGAGGCTGCGGTCGATGAAGCCTTCCCCAAAGGCCCCGTATCGCTCGCCGGATATTTCGCGGAATGGGCGGATGACCGCATGGCCGAAAAACTGCAGCCGAAGAAACTGGCCGATATGCGCATCCGCGACCGCGTGGCGCATTGCCTGCGCACGCGCCTTGAAATCCTGACGCCGCACCGTCAGGCCCTGTCATCCGCATTGGCCTTCCTTGCCATGCCGCCGCGTAACCTGCAGCTGCCGAAAATGGTCTGGCGCACGGCGGATACCATCTGGCGCGCCTGCGGCGACACATCAACCGATTACAACCATTACACCAAACGCCTGCTGCTGTCGGGCGTGCAGTCTTCGACCACGCTTTACTGGCTGAACGACAAATCGGACGGGTTTGAAAAAACCTGGGCATTCCTTGCGCGGCGCATCGACGACGTCATGAAAATCGGCGGCGCGATCGGCAAACTGAAATCCGGCGCGGAACAGGCGAAGGAAAAAGTGAAGTCTACAGTAAAGGCGCAAGCGCAGGCAAAAGGGTCGCGGTCGCGCGGATGATGGTTTCAGCGCACAGGACCGCGCTTGGCTGCCTGATGGCGGCCTGCATCGTGGGGGCTGCCACGCGCGCCGCCGCCTGCGATGCGCCGCCGCCGATGCAGGGCGTGGAGATGTCGTTCACGAACAAGCCGCCCACGCTGGCCAATGACCAGCCCGGCGCGGAACTGGGCAAATACCAGGTCAGCACGACATTCGCCAAAAGCCATAACGAGATTTTCACCGTGGGCGGCCTGCACCTGTCGGAATTGGCGCCGCAATATACCGTAAGCTTTGAATTGTCCAACGGCGCGCCCGGGCAATACTGCGTCGGGATCATCGCGGTGCGCGTCAGCATCGAATACGCGCCGCGCATCATGATCGCCAGCGAATGGCAGCCCGGCATGTGCCGGTACAAGGTGATCCTCGACCATGAAATGCGCCATGTGAACACCGACATCATCGCGTTCAACGAATTCCTGCCCAAAATCCGCCTTGCGCTGGAGGAAGCGGTGCGCAAGCTGCCGCAGCGGGGCCCGATGCCCTATGCCAGCGTCGAAAAGGCCAAGGGTATCCTGGTCGATGCCGTGCGCGAAAAGCTGGTGGCGGAGATCGACGAGTTCCAGAAGATCCGCTTCGCGCGCCAGCAGATGATCGACACGCGCCAGCAATACCTGATGGAAAGCCGCATCTGCCCGAGGGGGCAATAGCGCCATGGCAACCTCCGCCCTTGCAGCCGGGCTGCCCGCCCTCGCCTATGTGATGACGGCGCTCGGGCTCTGCACGCCGGAAATGCCGCCGAAAATAGATTTCACCCTGAGCATCGAAAAGCCGGACTGGAGCTATAAAAAGACCTCCGCCGAGATGAAGCGCGAGCTGCCGCCGATGTCGAAGCAGTTCCCGGTCGTGGGCGGGTATACGCATTCCACGACGCGCGACAAATATAACGTCAGCTTCGTGCACAAAAAAAACCACACGACGGGGCTGCAATGCGTCTGGCCGGAAAAGGTCATGGTGAAAGTTTCCTATACCGCCGACGTTTATATCGCGAAAAATTACCCCAAGGGCGGCTGCCGCGATATCGAGACGCGCAAACATGAAATGCGCCATGTGAAGGCCGATGTGGAATTGCTGGAGGCGGGCGTGCCCAAATTGCGCGCCGTCATCGAAAAAATCCTGAAACAACCGGCCAAATCCGGCCCCGTGGACGATGCCGGCGCGTCCGCCATCCGCAGCAGCCTGCTGAACCGGATCAAGGATGCCGTGACGGTGGAGCTGAAGAAAATTGAAAAGCAGCGCACCAAGCGCCATGCCGGCATCGATTCCACCGCCGAATATACGCGGATGAGCCATGTCTGCCGTCGCTGACCTGCCGTCGTTAATCTGCTTTTTTAACGCTGCCTGTCACAGGCTGCGTGCGTGCCTTGCTGATGGCGTCGCGCACCTGCGCCTTCCAATAGGCGCGCGGCGCACCGTCGCCCAGCAGCGCTTCCCATTCGGCGATGGCGGCCGCGGGGTCGCCGCGCTGCGCCTTGGCCAGCGCAAGGTAATAACGCGCAATCGGGCTTTCGGGATAAAGCGTGCGCACGTAATCGAATGTGCCGATCGCATCATCGCCGACAGTGCCGTTGGATGCCAGCACCTGCACCTCGCCCAGCGACACCGCATAGACGCGCAGCAACGCGTTGCCGGTTTTCTGCGCCTCCACGACCGCGCGTTTATAAAACTGCACCGACTGCTTGAAATCGCCGGTGCGGAAATTGATCGTCGCCAGCTGCAGCAGCGCGGCAAGGTCATAGGGATTTTTTTCGACCAGGATCTGGTACGGGCGTTCCTTCATCAATGCTTCCTGCCGCAGGAACGTTTCCTCGATATTCGAAAATATCGCGGGCGATGATTGCAGGTCGGGGCGGCCAAGCGGCAGATAGACGGCAAGCGCGCCCAGCGGCAGGATGGCGGCCAGCACCATGGAAAGTTTTTTGTCGATGGCACCGGGCGCGCCCGCATGGCGGAAACGCCCGCGATTGGCGAGCGTCATCATGATCTTAATGACGACGCCGGCGGTCAGCGCCGAGGCGATGATATAAAAACCCCACATCATTCACCGCCTTTCTGCAGGCTGCGCTGGTAGCGCAGCGCAACGCCAAACCCCGCCAGCAGCACGAGCAGCGGCGCACCCCATAACAGCCATGTTGCGGGCTTCACGGGCGGGTTCATCAGAACGTAATCGCCATAGCGTTCCTGCACGAAGGCAAGCACCGCCGTGTCGCTGTCGCCGGCGGTCAGCCGTTCGCGCACCAGCCTGCGGATATCGCCCGCAAGCCCTGCGTTTGATTCGTCAATATCCTCGCCCTGGCAGACAAGGCAGCGCAGTTGTTTGGAGATTTCGCGCGCCCTTGTTTCCATCACGGGGTCTTTTAGCATTTCATCCGGCTGCACGGCGAAAGCGGGCGTCGAGACAAGGAACAGGATGACCAGCCATGCCTTCATTTCATTTTCTCCAGCAGCGGGCCGAAGACGCTGTCCATATCCGCCTGTTTCAGCGCGCCGACATGCTTGTAACGGATGATGCCGTCGCCGCCGACCAGGAATGTTTCCGGCACGCCGTACACGCCGAAATCGATGGCGATGCGTCCCGCTTCGTCAAAGCCTGTCGCATGGAACGGGTTGCCGTGACGCTCCAGCCATGCGGCTGCGTCTTTTTTCGTGTCCTTATAATCGATGCCATAGACGGCGATGCCGGTTTTCTGCGCAAATTTTCCCAATACCTGCTGTTCGCCCTTGCAGGTCACGCACCATGACGCGAAAAAATTGACGAGGAACGGCTTGCCATCCTGCAGCATGTCGGCGGTTGCCAGTTTTCCGTCACCCACCGCCATGGGCAGCGTGAATTCCGGCACTTTCTTGCCGATCATGGCGGAGGGCAGGATGGCGGGATCCTTGCCCTGCAGCAGCGGCACGGCGAAGAGGCCGACCATGCAGATGAAAATGCCAAGCGGGATAAAGGCGCGCACGTTCATGCATGCACCTTGCGCGCCGACTTTGACGATGGTTTTGATGGCGACGCCATGGCCATCAGCCCGCCGGTTGCGATCATCAGCGCGCCCAGCATGACCCACAGCACCAGCGGGTGATGGTAAAGGCGTATCACGCGGCGCAGCGGGTTGACCTTGTCCTGATCGCCCATGACGGCGTAGTCGATGGCGAAACCGTCCGCCCGCAGCGCGGTTTCGCTGAGTTCACGTTCCTGCGCCGGGTACCAGCGTTTTTCGGGCAGCAGGAAAGACGGCGCGTCATCCCCCGCGCCCTGCAGTGACAATATCGCGCGTTCAATCGTGAAGTTTTTGCCCACATCGGGGCGGATGCCGACAAAAGTGACCGTCTTGCCCGCAAAGGCGACGGTGTCGCCCTGCGTCATCCACAGGATTTTTTCCTCTTTCCAGACGGTCGCCGCCGTTGCGCCCATCAGCAGCACCGCGATGCCCGCATGCGCCACGACCATGCCGTAATAGGCAGGCGGCATGCCGCGCATCTGCGTGAATTTTCCCGTCTTGCGGAACAGGTCGAACAATGTCGTAAATAAAATCCAGCCGGCGCAGGCGAACATGGTGACCGTGAAAACCTTGTCCGGCCACGGCATAAAGGCGATGGCGGCGGCGAGCGCGGCGGTCAATGCCAGCGGCAGGTACAGTTTCGCGCGGATGGAAACGAATGACGCTTCGCGCCACGCCAGCAGCGGGCCGATGCCCATCAGGATCGCGAACGGCACCAGAAGCGGCGTCAGCGTCGCGGTGAAATACGGCGCGCCCACCGAAATGCTGCCCATGTCGAGGGCGGAGAGGAAAATGGGATAAAGCGTGCCCATGAAAACCGTCGCGCAAAAGGTGAACAGGAAAATGTTGTTCAACAGGATCGCCATTTCACGGCTGACCGGCCTGAACGAACTGCCGATCGTGATATGCGGCGCGCGCAAGCCATACAGCAAAAACGCCCCGCCCGTGGTGAGCCCCAGCAGCGCGAGGATGAAAATCCCGCGCGTGGGGTCGGAGGCGAAGGAATGCACCGACGTCAAAACGCCGGAGCGTACAAGGAACGTGCCCAGCAGCGACAGCGTGAAGGCAAGGATGCACAGGAACACCGTCCATATCTTCAGGCTCCCGCGTTTTTCAAGCGCGGCGACCGAATGCAGCAGCGCGGTTCCCGCCAGCCACGGCATCAATGACGCGTTTTCGACGGGGTCCCAGAACCAGAAACCGCCCCAGCCGAGCTCGTAATAGGCCCATGTCGCGCCCAGCATGATGCCGAGCGTCATGAACACCCATGCCGCCAGCACCCAAGGGCGCAGCTGCGACGCCCATTCGGCATCGACCTTTTTTTCGACCAGCGCCGCAATCGCAAAACAGAACGCGACCGAAAAGCCTACATATCCGGCATATAAAACAGGCGGGTGGATCGCCAGCAGCGGGTCCTGCAGCACGGGGTTCAAATCCATCCCTTCGCGCGGCGACGGGTCGAGGCGCAGGAAGGGGTTGGATGCGGCAAGGTTATAAAGCAGGAAGCCGGACGTGACAAGGCCGAGCACCGACAGCACGCGCGCATGCAGGGCCGGCGGCAGGCTCGCGCGCCCGCGCGTCGCCAGGAAAAACCCCCATGACGACAGCATCCAGCCCCAGAGCAGCATCGATCCTTCATGGTTGCCCCATGCGCCGCTGATTTTATAGATCCACGGCTTCAGCGTATGGCTGTTTTGCTGCACGTTCAGCACCGAAAAATCGGACAGCGCATAGGCATGGATGAGGCCGAACAGCGCAATCGTCATGAGCCCGCAGAGCGACACTGCCATCGGGCGGCCGAGCGCCATCCACGATACCCTGCCCTTCGCGGCGCCCCACATCGGCACCACCGCCATCACGAGCGACAGCACGAAGGCGAGGGCCAGTGCAAAATGGGCAAGTTCGATGATCACTTGGGCTTGCCCGATTTTTGATCATCCGGATCGCCTGTTTTGTCACCGTGCAGTTTTTTCATTTCCCTGGCCAGTTCCGGCGGCGTGTATTTTTCATCATGTTTCGCCAGCAGCACGGTTGCCACGAAAACATCTTTTTGCAGGCTGCCGGTCGCGACCACGCCCTGCCCTTCGCGGAACAGGTCCGGGGCGATGCCTTTATATTCGACCTTCTGGTCGCGCAGTTCGTCGGTCACGACGAATTTGATCGTCAGGTCATCGGCGGTTTTTTCGAGGCTGCCCGCCTTCACAAGGCCGCCGAGGCGGAATATCCTGCCATCCATGACCCGCGCATCGTCCAGCACGCGCAAATCCTGCACCTGCTGGGGCGTGAAGAAATACGACACGTTCTTGCGCAGCGCGAACAGCGCGATGGCCGTCGCAAGGCCGAGCGCGCAGAGGATAAGAAGGATGAACTGCAGGCGTTCTTTTTTATTCATTGCCATCTTTTTTTACCTTCGCCCATGCGCGCAGTGAAGCGATCACCAGCCCCGCCAGCACAATGCCGGTGACGCCATAGGCCGCCATGATGAAATTTGCGTATTCGCCGTTCATGCCGCGCCCCTTAAATTTGCCGCGCGGTGTTTGCGGCCAAAAATTTCGGTGCGCAGGCGGAAGACGGCGAGCGCAATGAACAGGAAATGGAACGCCGCCGCCATCAGCAACAGCGGCAGCAGCATCGATTTATCGACTGTCGCGCCATCCATGCGGATGATGCTGGCGGGCTGGTGCAGCGTGTTCCACCAGTCGACGGAAAACTTGATGATCGGGATATTGATCGCGCCTGCGAGCAGCAGGCAGGCGCCCGCATTGATGCCGCGCTGTTCGTCATCGAACGCATCGACCAGCGCCATGTACCCGATATATAAAAAGAACAGCACCAGCACCGATGTCAGCCGCGCATCCCACACCCACCATGCGCCCCACATCGGCTTGCCCCACAGCGATCCCGTGACAAGGCAGATAAAGGTGAAGGCGGCGCCCACGGGCGCAACGGCCTTGGCATACAATTCCGCCAGCACATGTTTCCACACCAGCCCGACGAAGGCAGCAATCGCCATCGTGACATAGGTGAACAGCGCCATCCAAGCGGCGGGCACATGGATATACATGATACGCACCGTTTCGCCCTGCTGGTAATCGGGGGGAGAATCGAAAAATGCGACATATAGTCCGGCTGCAAAAAACACAGCGGTCAGCGCCCATGCAACGGGCAGCACATAGGTCGCCAGGGCCAGAAACCGGCCCGGATTGGCGAAGCGCCCGATGATGCTGCCGCTGATGCCCAAAGCTGTCATGACCTCGAATGCAGTTTCAAAAACGCGGATGCCGCCGCGGGCGCAAGGGGCAGGGTTGCCACCACCAGCGCCGTTTGGAGCAAAAGATAGGCCGTAACAGGGGCATCCGCAAGGGCAGCCTCCGCCCCCATAACCCCCAGGATAAGCATGGGAATCAGCAGCGGCAGCACCAGCACCGCCAGCAAAAGCCCCGACCGTCGGCTGCCCAGCGTCAGGGCCGCGCCCGCGATTCCCAGCAGGCTCATGTATATAGTGCCAAGCGCAAGCGCCCCGCAGAGCAGGGGAGCTTTCCCCGGCGGCACGCCCAGCATGACCGAAACAGGGAACGCCGCGATCACCAGCGGCAGGCCGGAGAGCAGCCAGTGCGATATCATTTTGCCAAGCGCGGCCTGCCACGGCGACACCGGCGACATCATCAGCAAATCGAGCGTGCCGTCCTCGGCATCGCGCTGAAATACGGCATCAAGCGACAACAGCCCCGCCAGCAGCGCGCAGACCCAGATGATCGCGGCGGCGGATTTTTGCAAGGCGGCGGGATCCTGCGCCAGCGCAAAGGGAAACAGGCTGGTGACAACGACGAAGAAAAACAGCGTCGCCACGAATTCCGACCCGCGCGCGGCGAACAGGCGCGTATCGCGCGTGACGATGGCGCAGATCGCCCTCATGCCGCACCTTCCATGGTTTCGCGCGGAGCGCCTAATGTGATACGACGCAATGTGCCGGTGTCCGGCGGGTCAACCGGGTAATGGCTTGCAATCACCGCGACGCCGCCCTTCGCGATGTGATGTTCCAGGGCGATCCGGAACAGCGCCATCGATTCAGCGTCGAGGCCGTTCAACGGTTCATCGAACAGCCAGAGCTTCGAGCCCTTCATCAACACGCGCGCAAGGCCGAGGCGGCGTTTCTGCCCTGCCGAGAAATACCGCACAGGGCGGTCGCGCAGGTCATGCAGCCCCATGGCGCGCAACGCAGCCGCGCAAATATCATCGCCCACGCCCCAGAGCCGCGCCCAGAAGGCAATATTTTCATATGCCGTTTCCAGAAGCTTGAGATGCGTGTCGCTGGCGGGCAGGAAGGCGAAGCGCGCCGCATGTGCAGACGCGCCATTTTCCAAAAAATCACGCTCTTGCCATAAAATGCGCCCGTCAAAGGGTAGCGCCCCCGCCATCACGCGCAGCAGGCTCGTCTTGCCCGCACCGTTCGGGCCGGCCAGATGCACAACATCGCCTTCGGCCATTTCCAAAAACAAGTTTTGAAACAGCAAACGGCCGCCGCGCTGGCAGCCGACATCGTCGAGGGTGAAAAGGCGGTTTGAAGCGGTCACGTATTGGCCTATTATCTTGTGAACGCTTGGACTATAAACCAAGCCTATGCGCAAGACAAACGTAACTGACTGAAAAAAATAGGGAGTTCCGCCGTGACGGTAACTGGACACGATACGCTGAAAACAAGAAAAACACTGACCGTGGACGGCAAGAATTACGATTATTTCAGCCTCAGCGACGCCGCCAGGACCATCGGCGATATTTCGCGCCTGCCCTATTCGATGAAGGTGCTGCTGGAAAACCTGCTGCGTTTCGAAGACGGCCAGAGCGTGACGGTCGATGACGTGAAGGCCATGGGCGAATGGCTGAAGGATAAAAAGAGCAACCGCGAAATCGCTTACCGCCCCGCGCGCGTGTTGATGCAGGATTTCACCGGCGTTCCCGCTGTGGTGGACCTGGCCGCAATGCGCGACGCGATGGTCGCGCTCGGCGGCAACCCGCAAAAGATTAACCCGCTCGCCAATGTCGACCTTGTGATCGACCATTCGGTGATGGTGGACAATTTCGGCACGAAAGACGCATTCAGCGAAAACGTGAAGGTGGAGTTCGAGCGCAACCTGGAGCGTTATGTGTTCCTGCGCTGGGGATCAAAGGCATTCAACCGTTTCCGCGTCGTGCCGCCCGGCACCGGCATCTGCCACCAAGTGAATTTGGAATACCTGTCGCAAACCATCTGGGTTGAAGACGACGAGAATATCAAAGGCACCACAGTTGCCTATCCCGACACCCTTGTCGGCACCGACAGCCATACGACCATGGTCAACGGCCTTGCCGTGCTCGGCTGGGGCGTCGGCGGGATTGAAGCCGAAGCCGCGATGCTGGGCCAGCCCGTATCGATGCTGATCCCCGAAGTGATCGGCATGAGACTGACGGGCGCGATGAAGGAAGGCACGACCGCAACCGACCTCGTCCTGACCGTCACGCAGATGCTGCGCAAAAAAGGCGTCGTGAACAAGTTCGTCGAATTCTTCGGCCCCGGCCTCGACCACCTGTCGCTGGCCGACCGCGCAACGATTGCCAACATGGCGCCCGAATACGGCGCAACCTGCGGCTTCTTCCCCATCGACGGCGAAACCATCAATTACCTGCGCTTCACCGGCCGCGACGAACACCGCGTCAACCTTGTCGAAGCCTATGCCAAGGCCCAAGGCATGTGGCGCGAGGCGAATGCCCCCGACCCCGTCTTCACCGACACGCTGGAGCTGGACCTTGCCACCATCGAGCCCTGCCTTGCAGGGCCGAAACGCCCGCAGGACCGCGTGGTGCTGTCTTCCGCAGCCGCCGGTTTCATTGAAGGCCTGCTGAAAGACGCCGGCGCGGAAAAGGCCGCCGTCAGCGTGCCCGTGAAAGGCCATGATTACAGCCTGAACCACGGCGATGTCGTGATTGCGGCGATCACCAGCTGCACCAACACCTCCAACCCTTCCGTCATGCTGGCGGCGGGCCTCGTGGCGAAGAAAGCGCTGGAAAAAGGTTTGACGGTGAAGCCGTGGGTAAAAACCTCCCTCGCGCCCGGATCACAGGTCGTGACCGATTATCTTGAAAACGCAGGGCTGCAATCCAGCCTTGATGCGCTGGGCTTCAACCTTGTCGGCTACGGCTGCACCACTTGCATCGGCAATTCCGGCCCGCTGCCCGAACATATCGAGGAAGCGGTGAAGGCCGGCGACCTCACCGTTGCGGGCGTGCTTTCCGGCAACCGCAACTTCGAAGGCCGCATCCATGCGTTCGTGAAGGCAAACTATCTCGCCTCCCCGCCCCTCGTCGTCGCTTATGCACTGGCGGGTTCGGTGAAGATTGACGTGACCAAGGATGCGCTTGGCATCGGCAAGGACGGCAACCCCGTTTACCTGAAAGACCTCTGGCCCTCGCAAAAAGAAGTCGCCGACACGCTGAAGACCGCGCTGACGCAGGAAATGTTCAAGAAACGTTACGGCAACGTGTTCCACGGCCCCGCCGAATGGCAGGCCGTGCAGACCGAAGGCGGCGAAACCTATAAATGGAATTCGTCATCGACCTATGTGCAGAACCCGCCCTATTTCGCGGGCATGACGATGCAGCCGGAAGAGGTGAAGGACATCAAGGGCGCGCGCGCATTGGCCGTGTTCGGCGATTCCATCACGACCGACCATATTTCCCCTGCCGGTTCGATCAAGAAAGACAGCCCCGCAGGCGCATACCTGATGAGCTACCAGGTGCGCCCCGTCGACTTCAACTCCTACGGCGCGCGCCGCGGGAACCATGAAGTCATGATGCGCGGCACCTTCGCCAATATCCGCATCAAGAACGAGATGCTGGGCGGCAAGGAAGGCGGCCTGACCCGCCACATCCCGACCAACACGGAAATGCCGATCTATGACGCGGCCATGAAGTACATCACGGAAGGCACGCCCCTGATCGTGTTTGCGGGCAAGGAATACGGCACGGGGTCATCCCGTGACTGGGCGGCGAAGGGCACGAAACTGCTCGGCATCCGCGCGGTCGTGGCCGAAAGCTTCGAGCGCATCCACAGGTCGAACCTTGTCGGCATGGGCGTGCTGCCCCTGCAGTTCAAGGACGGCATGACGCGCGCCGCGCTGAACCTGACCGGCGAAGAAACCTTCGACATCGCAGGCATCGCGACCGGTTTGCAGCCCCGCATGGATTTGAAAATCGTCATTCATCGCGCCGGTGGCGCAACGGACGAAATCACCGTCTGGTGCCGCATCGATACGCTGGATGAAATCGAATACTTCGCGAATGGCGGGATTTTGCAGTACGTCCTGCGCTCGATAGCAAAGGCGGCGTAGCCGCGAGCAAAGGCGGCGTAGCCGCGAGCAAAGGCAGCCTGACTGTGTGCCAAAGCGCGCGTAACGGATATTTTTTGGGGAAAGGGATTTTGCGATGAAATTTTCGTGGCTGTGCCTGCTGGCTGTACTGCTCGTGGCAACAGGGGCGCAGCCTGTTATCGCGCAAAATCCCGGCACGGGGCAAAAGCCGTTGTCCAACCTGCTTGACCCGCCCGCACCCCCGCCCTCGACCGAACCGAAGCCCGATTGGCTGAGCTATCCGAAGGAAGATGCCGGCGAACAGGGCGACCTGTCGAACCCGCACCGCACGCCGGAAGAAATCGTCGCCTGTGTGCAGGCGCTGGCGACCGACATGCTGACCTTCACATCAAAGGCCGCCTATGACCGCCTGACCGAAGCGGGCGCGGAAATCGCGTATGAGGAAGTGAACACGAAACTGTTCCGCCTGAAGCCCAAATTTACCGTCAAGGGCTGGGCGGAATACGCAGCCTATGCCGGCCAGTCGCAGATCGTCGACAAGGTGCGCAACCACGAATATTCCGTCACTACCATCATGAACGGCAATGCGACCATATTGGACAAAGGCCCTGTCGAGGGCGTCTATCGCTGGCTGGTGCGCGCGCCGCTGATGATCACCTACCTGCTGGTCAACGAAAAAGGCGAGCAGCAGGCGGTGGAGGACGGCCAGTTCGAAGTGACGATCCAGCTGGCGCGCGGGCCCCAAACCGGCCCCGACGATCCCGGCCTGCTGGTTGAAGGCTGGAGCGTGGTCGCGAAATAAATCTGCCGCATTCTTTTTAAACGGCGCGCCGGCCGCGCTCAGTTCTTTTTAAACAGCGCGTCGACCGCGCTGCGGTGCTTGTCTTTCTTCTCGATATCCGTCTCGACGCGCGCGATTTCTTCCTTCAGCTGCACAACATAATCGCGCAGTTCAGGCACCGACATTTTATCGAGCGCGCGGGGCTTGGCGCGTTTTGTTTTCGGGTCTGTTTCGTCGTCGAAAATCATTTATAATCCTCCATAGCCGGTTGCACCCATCATAGCGGAAAACAAATTCCATGACAAAAAAAGCCTCCCCAAAAAAATCGCCCGCAAGAAAACAGGGCGTTCCGCCCGACATGCAGGCCGCCGCCATCCATGACCATGTCCTGGTGATTGAAACCCGCCCCGTGCCGAAACCTGCGGCGGGCGAAGTATTGGTGCGCGTGGCCGCCGCCGGCATTAACCGCCCCGATATTTTGCAGCGCAAAGGCCTTTACCCGCCGCCCGCCGGCATTTCCGATATCCCCGGCCTTGAAATCGCGGGCGAAGTGGTGGCATTGGGCAAGGGCGCAAAAGGCCTGAAGAAGGGCGCGAAAATTTGCGCCCTGGTCGCGGGCGGCGGTTACGCGGAATATTGCGTCGTGCCCGCCGTGCAATGCCTGCCGATCCCGAAAGGCGTCGACATGGTGACGGCGGCGGGGTTGTGCGAAACGCATTTTACCGTCTGGACGAATTTGTTCGATCGCGGCCAGCTGAAAAAAGGCGACAGCGTCCTGATCCATGGCGGCGCATCCGGCATCGGCACGACAGCGATACAGGTGGCCAAGGCCTTCGGCGCAAAAGTTTATGTGACGGCAGGCAGCGATGAAAAGGCAAAGGCCTGCGTCAAGCTGGGCGCGACGGCCGCGATCCTGTACCGCCAGAAAGATTTCGTGGCGGAGATCATGGCCCTGACCGACAACCGCGGCGTGGATGTGGTGCTGGACATGGTGGGCGGCGATTATGTGGGGCGCAATTTGAAAACCCTCGCGCCTTACGGAAGGCATGTCAGCATCGCCATGCAGAAGGGCCGCACGGTCGAGGTTGATTTGTTCCAGATCATGTCCAAGCGCCTGGTCATGACCGGATCAACCTTGCGCCCGCAGCCTGTTGCGGTGAAGGGCGAGATTGCGAAGGCGCTGAAAAAAAATATCTGGCCGCTGGTGGCCAGGAAAAAAATCCGCTGCGTGGTCGACAGCATTTACCCGCTCGCGGAAGCCCAAAAGGCGCATGAGCATCTGGAGGCCGGGAATCACGTCGGCAAGGTGATTCTCAAACTCGCCTGACTAATTTACATAATTATGCCCGTTTGAATGGCATAGCCTGTCCGGCTGCCGCAAATAGCCGCGTTCAGGCGCATTTGGTCGGTTATCTTTGACATATTAAATGGGCTTTGCTATTCCTTTTGCATAACAACTTATGCCGACGGAGCCGCCCATGTCCCTCACCGCCGCCTTCAACGATGATTACCCGACCGAGATGGTGAACAGCTATGTGCTGACCGTCCAATATGATGTGGCGGGTTACAGCCAGGTGCTGGCCTATGATTTCAAGGCGCGGCTGATGACGCTGCGCACCGATGGCTATGCCGAGGCCGGCGTACGCATGACGCCGTTCAGCCAGCTGGACCGCGACAGCCTTGTCGAATTGCGCGACCAGCTGATCGAACTCGGCGGCAACCCGCCGCCGCTGTCGCCGGAGCCGAACACGCTCAATAAACCCGCGCGCGGCCTGAACCCGTAAAGGAACACACATGTCGCTCAGCGAAGAATTCAACAGCACGCACCAGCCAAAGATGTTCAACACGCAAGTGTTGCGCATCGGGTATGGGGACCAGACCTTTTTCTATGATTTCCAGCAGCGACTGATGACGACGCTTTACACCTATGGCTCCGGCCTCGGCGGCGTCACGACCACGCCGTTTTCGCAGATGGACCGTGAAGTGCTGGTCGAGATGCGCGACAAGCTGGTGGAAATGGGCGGCACGCCGAAAGAACTGGCGCCGGAAGGCCCGACGCTCAACAAGCCTGTGCGCGGCCTGAACCCGTAAGGACATGACGATGGACGCCAAAACCGCATTCAACGAACAGTACAAGGCCGTCAAGGCGAACGAGTATGTGCTGGATATCAGCTTTTATTCCAGCAACCAGAGCACTATTTATCATACCTTCGATTTCATGTCGCGCACGCTGATCACGGGGCGCAGCTCCAGCTCGGTCGGGTTCAACGTGACGCCGTTTTCGCAGCTCGACCGCGACATGCTGATCACCATGCGCGACAAGCTTGTGGAACTGGGCGGCACGCCGCCTGAACTGCCGAACGAAGCCCCCGCACTCAACAAGCAGCCGAGAGGTTTGAACCCGTGATTTCAGCAGAAATGTATGACGGCGGATTTGACAATGACCCCGCCCCGCCACTCGTTAAAAGGACAGTCGCCGTGAAAGAACCGCTCCCGCTGACAGACGCTTTCAACAAGATCAATGCCGTGATGGAAAATGCCGTCACCTTGCGCGTCTATAACGCCAGCATCTATGCCTATTACGATTTCGCACAGCGCCTGCGGATGTCGTCCATCACCGGATCGCATGTCGTCACGCCGTTTTCCGAGCTTGACCGCGATGTGCTGGTCGCGGCGCGCGACAAGCTGGTGGAACTGGGCGGGCAGCCGCCGCAGCTGGCGGCCGAGGCAAACGCACTCAACAAACCTGTGAGAGGATTGAACCCGTGAGTGAAGCGAACCGAGAGTTCGACAGCGAACCGTCCCTGAAAGACAGCTTTAATAACCTGGGTGTGCGGATGGCCAACGGCTCTGTCCTCAGCATGCATAACGGGGCGTCGTGGATCTATTACGATTTCACCAACCGCGTGCGCATGACCCCGGCGGAAGGCGGGCAGAATGCCGTCCCCTTCTCCGAACTCGACCGTGACGTGCTGGTCGCGGCGCGCGACAAGCTGGTGGAGCTGGGCGGCACGCCGCCCGCGCTGCCGCCGGAGGCGCAAGTGCTCAACAAGCCGGTGCGCGGCCTGAACCCGTAAAGGACAAGAAATGGACCTGAGTAAAGCTTTCAACAACACGCAGTACGCGGCGACGAACAAAACCCCGTACGTCCTCGACCTTTATGTCGAGACGCGCGCCGGCAGCATGTATAACGCGTTCGATTTCCTGACGCGCAACATGTTCACCCGCTCCGGCTCCAGCGAAGGGGGCGTGACCGTCACGCCCTTCAGCCAGCTGGACCGCGAAGTGCTGGTGGCGATGCGCGACAAGCTGGTGGAACTGGGCGGGCAGCCGCCGGAACTTGCGCCCGAGCCGTCGACGCTCAATAAACCCGTGCGGGGGCTGAACCCATGAGCGAAGCGGATAGACAAGAAAAATCCCTGAAGGACGCCTTCAACAGCAATCATAGCACGACGAAATACGGCGACAGCGTGCTGCAGGCGACAGCGGGCAAGATCAACCATTTTTATGATTTCACCGCCCGCGTGCTGGTCACGCGCGCCGACTGGGGCAGTGATTACAACATCACCACCACGCCGTTTTCCCAGCTGGACCGCGATACGCTGGTCGCCGCGCGCGACCGGCTGGTCGAACTGGGCGGCACGCCGCCCGCGCTGCTACCAGAGCCGAACACGATGAACAAGCCGGTGCGCGGCCTCAACCCGTAACAGGAAAATTCAAAATGTCCCTCGCAGAAGATTTCAACGACAACAACTATGGCCGCAAGGTAAATGATTTCGTGCTGTCGGTGTCTTATGGCCTTACACCCAGTTCATCGCTCAGCACTTATTTCCAGTACGATTTCATGGCGCGCATCATGACGACCCGCACCAATGGCAGCGACGGCGGCATCGTGGTGACACCGTTTTCGCAACTGGATAGCGAATCGCTGGAGCTTTTACGCAACCGCCTGATCGACCTGAGCGGCAAGCCGCCGCCGCTGTCGCCCACGCTGGACAAGGGATTGCGCAAGGCGGGCGGGCTGAACCCCTGAGAAATCAGGCCTTTTTATACCCCTGCGCATGCCTGAATAAGCTTTACTTATCTGGGCGTTATCCTTTATAGTTCAGGCATTCTTCCCTAAAACGATTGAATGATTTTTCAATCGTCGCCCTTCCCCCGAAGGGCGCGCGGGCGAGAAGTGTATCTTGCGCCAAAACGCGCAGCGTTTTAACCGCGCATATTCGCGCGGAAAAATTAAACCCGCGCGCGGTGCGCGCAACTAAACAGGAGTTTTTTAAATGGCCTACCCCTTGATGCCCAAAGCGACCGCCGCATGGCTGGTCGACAACACCGCCCTCACCTTTGACCAGATCGCCGAATTCTGCGGGCTGCACCCGCTGGAAGTCCAGGCGCTGGCGGATGGCGAAGTGAATTCCGGCATCATGGGCACCAGCCCCCTCATGAACGGCGAACTGACTCAGGAAGAAATCGACCGCTGCGAAAAGAACACCAACGCCAAGCTGAAAATGATGAAGAACGACCTGCCGAAGCCCCGCGCCCGTTCCAAAGGCCCGCGCTACACGCCCGTCACCAAGCGCGCGGAAAAGCCGAACGCGGTTGCGTACCTGCTGAAGCAGTTCCCGATGCTGGCCGATGTGCAGATCGCGAAGCTGGTGGGTTCCACCAAGCCGACGGTCGATGCGATCCGCGGCAAGACCCATCCGCAAAGCAGCAGCATGAAGCCCGTTGACCCGGTGTCGATCGGCCTCTGCACTGCGGAAGAGCTGGAGAAAGCCGTCCGCAAGGCGACCCGCCGCGTGGAGCGTGAAGCAAAGGGCGGCGCACCCGCCCCCACCGTTTTCGGCAACCCGTTTGCCAAGAAAACCGCAGCGGCAGCCCCCGCTGACGCAGCCGACGAAGATGACGAGGACGAAGAAGACCTCGACAACACCGAAGAAGCGGCCGAAGGCGCGGAGCTGCCCGAAACCGGCACGCATTGATCGCTGAATATACAGACAATAAAAAAAGGCGTCCGGTCCGGACGCCTTTTTTTATGGCCGGCAGGAACGCCTAGCCTGTCGCACGAATGCGCTCGATTTCTTCTTTTACATGGAGTTTTTGTTCTTTCATGCGGCGGATCGAGAGTTCGTTGCGGGCTGAATGCGTCAGCTCTTTGTGGATTTTTTCATCGAGTTCGGCATGACGTTTCTTCAGTGCTTTCAGATGCGCTTCTACCATATCAATCACTCCTTCGTCAGTTTCAGTTCAATCACATATTCCAACGGTACAGGAATCATTTTAGCACCATTAAATTTATAAAAAATTAACGGGTATATGACGGGAATGTCAGGGAATTTTAGCCGCGATGAAATCGCGCAAAACCTGTGCGGTATCTATGGGCTTCTCGACCATCGGCGTATGGCCGCAATCTTTCAATACGCTGAATGCGGCGCCCGGGATCAGCTTTGATAACGCCTCGGCATCGGACGTTTTCACCATCTTGTCCTGATCGCCTGAAATCACCAGCGCGGGGATTTTCACCTGTTTTGCCAATGTTTCGCCATCGCTGAAATCATTGCAGGCCGCAAGGCCGATGCCGACCGCATGGGGGTTTGCGCCATGCATGACCGACGCCAGCACCGTGCGCACCGCGCCCACCTGCGGGTGGCCTGCATAGATACCCCATTTCACGATCATGCCGATCGCGTCATTCGGCGTATCCACGGCGGTTTTCAACAGGTCGGCATTCACCGGCATTTTCGCGGCGGCGCCGACCAGCACAAGACCCTTCACCTGCGGCGCATCGCAGGCCGCGAGCGCCACCAGCGCGCCCATCGAATGCCCCAGCAGCACGACATCATCGGGGCCGTTTTCAAGGCGCGATTTGACCCATGCCGCCATCGCCGCGATATCGGCCAGCAGCCCCGCGCCCGATTTCACGTCATGCCCCGGAAAGGTCAGCGCGCGGAAAGAATGATCCAGCAGGTGCGGCGCCATGCCGCCGAAGACGGCGCCCGTCATTCCTGCGCCATGCAGCGCCACGATTGTTTTTCGGTTGTTGCCCATGGCGTTGATTATAAGCCGAACGGCACAAAAAAAAACCGCCCTCTTGAGAAGGGCGGGGTGAAGACGTCACGAGGAGGCACAGATGAAGGTCAAAATTCCGTGGAACCAGTCTTGTTCCTAGTTCCAGAATAGCGCGCTACGGTTAAAGACAGGTTAACGCCTCCAAGGGCATGTTTAATGCTTGGGTAACTATAGGATATGCGTATGTAAATATTGAGGAATACGATGTTAAGAACGACTCTTAACTAGGATTTTTTCTCGGGCGCGGGCTTCTTTGCGCGCGGTTTTGTGGTGCGCAGCCGAGTCGTTTTCAGCTCGTTCGCCTCCTCCAGAATCGGATAGGCGATCAGGGAAACGTAGGAGTTGATCCGGCGCAGGTCGCGCAGGATGTCGAGGTGCAGCGAACTGGTCGCAATCGTTTCGGCAACGCCCTGCGACAGGCGCTTGAAATGGCTTTCGGCCGCCATCATTTCCTGGTTGCGGAGCACCACTTTTTCTTCGAACAGTTTGCGCGCCATTTTCACGTCGCCGGTCATGAACACGTTCTGCGCGAGGTTCATATTATCCATGACGCGGTGGTGCAGGTCGGAGATTTCGGCGAAGCCCTGGCGCGAGAAGTTATCCTGGTTGCGGATTTTCTTCGACGCCATCTCCATCAGGTTCTTGTCGATGATGTCGCCGATATGCTCGAGGTTGGTCGAGAAGGTCAAAATCTGCATGTAGCGTTTTGATTCATGCTTGTCGAGCGGATGCGACGACAGGCGAGCGAGGTAGTTCTTGATCGCTTCGTACAGGCTGTCGACGATCGCTTCCTGGTCGCGGATGCCCTGCACAAGGTGCGTGTTGTTGGTGCGGAAGGCCTCCAGCGTGTCGCGCATCATGCGCTGCACGACATCCGATACGCGCAAGGTTTCGCGGGCAACGCAGGCGAGCGCGGCGGGCGGCGTGGTGAAGGCGGTGGGGTCAAGGTAACGGGGCAGGCTTTCGTCTTCTTCCCGCGCGCGGTCGGGCAGGATGATTTCCGACAGTTTCGTCATCGGACCGATAAAGGGCAGGAAGCCCAGCGCCACCACGATGTTGAAGAAGGTGTGGAAGTTGACCAGCTGGCGCGCGGGGTCGGGGTCGAGATGCGCGATGAAGGGAGCCACGATCGTCGCCATGAAGGGCAGGAAAATGATCGCGCCCATGCCGCGCATCATCAGGTTGCCAAGCGGCACGCGCCGCCCCGCCGGGATATCGCGGAGCGTCATGATGACGGGCGCAATCGCGCCGCCGATATTCGCGCCAAGGACGAGGATGAGGCCAAGGCCGACGGGAATGACGCCCGCCTGCACGAAGGACATGAACAACAGCACGGTGCCAAGGCTGGAATGGACGAGCCAGGTGAACAGTGCGGCGATCACAATCGCGAGGATCGGCTGCGTCGCGAGCGGCTCGATCAGGACCTTCAGCCCCTCTTCCTGCCCGATCGGCGAGGCCACGTCGCGGATGATGCCGAGCGAGATAAAGATAAGGGCGAGGCCGACCAGCGCGCGGCCGATATGCTTGTAATGCGATTCATCCCAGACCTTGGTAATGATGTAGCCCGCAAACAGCAGCAACGGCACCAGCCATTTGATGTCGAAGGAGATGATCTGCGCCGCCAGCGTCGTGCCGACATCCGCGCCCAGCATCACGGCAATCGCCGAAGTGATGGTGATGACGTTGCGGGCGGCAAAAGACGACACGATCATGCTGGCCGCGGTCGAGGATTGCAGCAGCGTCGCCACAAGGATGCCGGTGCCGAAAGCCTTGAAACGGTTGGAGGTGGAATTCGAGATAATACGGCGCAGCGTCGTGCCAAAGGCGCGGTTCAGCCCCGTCGAGACCATCCCCACGCCCCACAGCAGGAGGCAGACGCCCCCGATGATGTGCAATATGATATGTGACGCGTCGATGGCCGGTTGCTCCAAAGTAATAAAATCGCTGCCGGAAAAGTCCCGGTTTTTGCCTTACACACCCAGCCGCCAATATTTTGGTCAGCCGCGTTTCTTAGTGGATATTCGCCCAGAGCTTGCGCTTGGCCGCGACCATGATGCCGCAGAAGGCGAGCATGAAGATCATGACCTTGATGCCCATGCCCTTGCGCTGCTCCATATGCGGCTCCGACGCCCATGCCAGGAACTGCGTCACGTCGCGCGCTTCCTGTTCCAGCGTGTTGGCCGTGCCGTCGGTATAGGCGACCTGGCCTTCATTGAGCGGTTTTGCCATCGCAATCTGGTGGCCGGCGAAATATTTGTTGTAGTTGAGGCCGGGCATCAGGTCGAACCCTGCCGGTTTTTCTTCGTAACCCGTCAGGATGCCGTAAATGTAATCATCGCCGTGTTCGCGCGCCTTTGACAGCAGCGACATGTCCGGCGGCAACGCGCCGCCGTTTGCCGCGCGCGCGGCCTTGTCGTTCGGGAAGGGCGAGCGGAAACGGTCCGCGGGGCGCGCGGGGCGGTCGAACATCTCGCCGTCATCATTCGGGCCGTCGCTGATCGTGTTTTCGGCCGCGACCGTCTTGACCTGGTCAGGGGTGTAGCCCAGTTGCGTCAGGTCGCGGTAGGACAGCAGCTTCATCGAATGGCAGGCCGAGCAGACTTCCTTGTAAACCTGGAAGCCGCGCTGCAGCGCCGCCTTGTCGTACATGCCGAACGCGCCCTGATGCGGCCATTTCTGGTGCGGGGGTTCTGCGCCTTCGTTCGCAAGCGCGGGGACGCTGGCGGAAATCACCGCCGCGACAGCCAGCATGGAGAGGGTTTTTTTCATTTTTATATTCTCCGCTTTCAATGCTTCTTGCAGCAGCCGGGATCGGCGCTGATGGAGGCCGGCACGGGCAGGTTCTTTTCCTTGAACGACAGCACGGGCAGGATCACGAGGAACAGCACGAAGTAATAGACGGTGCCGAGCTGGCCCATGATGAGGGGCAGGCCTTCGGGCGGTTTCGCGCCCGAATACATCAGGACGAAGAAGTCGATGAACAGAAGCCAGATGCACCATTTGAAGACAGGGCGGAAACGGCCCGACTTCACGGGGTTGCGGTCAAGCCATGGCAGGAACACCAAAAGGATGATCGAGCCGAACATCGCCATCACGCCCTGCAGTTTCGCGGGCAGCAGGACGATCGTCGTGAACGGCACGGTGATGTCCATCGTGAAGGCGCGCAGGATGGCATAGAACGGCAGGAAGTACCATTCCGGCACGATATGCGCGGGCGTCTGCATCGGGTCGAACTTGCGGAAGTGGTCGACCTCGGTCAGGGCGAGCGGATAGAAGAACACCACGCCCAGGAAGATGGTGAGGAAGAACACCAGCGCGACCGAATCCTTTGTGCTGACATAAGGCGCGAAGGGCACGGTGTCGGCAGGGGTTTGCGGCTCGACGCCGGTCGGGTTGTTGGAGCCCGTCACATGCAGCGCCCAGACGTGGATGAACACGACGCCAAGGATGACGAAGGGCAGCAGGAAGTGCAGCGCATAGAAACGGTTCAGCGTCGGGTTATCGACCGAGAAGCCGCCCCAGAGCCAGGTGACCAGGCCATCACCGACCAGCGGGATGGCGGAGAACATCGAGGTAATGACGGTCACGCCCCAGCCCGACATCTGCGACCACGGCAGTGCATAGCCCATGAACGCGGTTGCCATCATCAGGAGCAGGATCACGACGCCGAACATCCACAGCAGTTCGCGCGGTTTTTTGTACGAGCCGTAGAAAAGGCCGCGCGCGATGTGGATATAGACCGCGATGAAGAAGAACGACGCGCCGTTCATATGGATGTAGCGGAGCAGCCAGCCGAAATTCACGTCGCGCATCGTGCGCTCGACGGAATCAAACGCCAGCGTGGTATGCGGGGTGTAGTTCATCGCCATCATGATGCCGGTCAGGATCATGATGCCCAGCATCGTCATCGCGATGCCGCCGAAGCTCCAGAGGTAGTTCACGTTGCGGGGCATCGGGAACACGCCGTATTCCTTGATGAGCATCGTGAAGATGGGCAGGCGGCTGTCAATCCAGTTGACGACCGGGTTGCTGAAATTCTTGTTCTCGCCGAAATGGGCCATTTTTGTTGTCCTTGTTCTTAGCCGATGCGGAGCAGGGTGTCGGTCACGAAAGTGTAGGCCGGCACAGCGAGGTTTTTCGGCGCCGGGCCCTTGCGCACGCGACCCGATTTATCGTAGTGCGAACCGTGGCAGGGGCAGAACCAGCCGCCGAAATCGCCTTTGGGCTGGCCCATTTTCGATCCCATCGGGATGCAGCCCAGATGCGTGCAGACGCCGACCAGCACCAGCCATTCGTCATGGCCTTTTTGCACGCGGTCTTCATCCGATTGCGGGTCGCGTAAGCTGTGCCAGTCTTCGGTGCGGATTTCCGTCACTTCTGCCATGGGGCGGCGGTGGATGAACACCGGCTTGCCGCGCCAGACAGCCATGATGGTCTGCCCTGCTTCGATCTTGCTGATATCCACCTCGGTCGAGGCCATCGCCAGCGTATCGGCAGCGGGGTTCATGCTGTCGACCAGCGGCCAGACAGATGTGCCCGCGCCAACAGCCGCCATCGCGCCCGCGGTGAGATACAAGAATTCACGACGATTTGCGCCGTCTTTGGTCGAGTCCATTGTTTTTCTTCCTTTTTACAGGACTTTCGGGGGTCCGCCGTTGCAATCGGAACAGCGGTTTTAAAATCGATCACAGGGAACGGGCACGAAGACTCCGTACGGGTCCCTGTATCCGAATGATATTACTGATTTTCAGGCGAAATAAAAGCTCCGCGCATGAAAATTTCACATAGCTTACAGGGCTGATGATTTTCATAACGTCAGAAAAAGTACATCGCCTGCAGGATGAGGAGCTGGATGACATAAATTTGCAGCGTATTATGTCCAATAAAGCGGCAGGCGCGGGCCACGGGGTCGGGATTTTTCCGCCGGATGCTTTCCAGCAGCAGGTCGCGGAAATGATACATCATATAGGCGGTGGCGACCGTCGTCACAATCACGACCGTCCATTGCGCGGGATTGAACGGGAAGATCGTGGCGCAGAACCCGAGATACAGCACAGTCACGAAGGCGAAATAAAACCGGATATCGACCACCGCCGCCGCGCGGTCGCGGTTCTTGAGCAGCCATCCGGCCAGCGCGATGATCGCGGCCATCGTGCCGTATTCGGTCACTTCGTCGGTCACGGGGATCAGCGCGAACAGTGCGGCATTGATGACCCAGAAACGGAATTTGTCGCGCACCGCAATTTCCGCCAGCGGGTCGATGACCATGCGGATGAAAATGATCGTGGCGACCGCCGACAGCGGCAGCGGCCCGATGCCGGTGATCGCGCCCACCACCGCAAGCCCGATCGCCGCCTGCCACATCCACATATCCGATTTGCGGCCCGCGTTGTAGCCGGTCGGGATGAACCAGACCAGCGCGAACATGCGGAACACGCGGAACCACAGGTTATCGTCATATAAATACAGGCCCACATGGTCGATCAGGAACGCCGCCACGGCGGCGGCGTAAAGTTCGTATGATGCGATCCTGTATTTCATGGTTCTCTTCCGTTATCTTCGACTATGGCACTAAACAATCACGGTGACAAACCCCATGCGTCTTGCCTTGTACCAGCCCGATATCCCGCAGAACACCGGCACGCTGATGCGGCTGTGTGCCTGCCTTGGCGTCGCGATGGACATCATCGAGCCTTGCGGATTTTTATTGTCGGACAAGAACCTGAAACGCGCGGGCATGGATTATATCGAACACCTCGACATGACACGCCACATGAACTGGGAAAGTTTTAAGGCCACCCATGCGGGAAAACGCATTGTGCTGCTGACGACGAAAACGGACCAGTCCTTCATCGATTTCAAGTTTTCACCCGATGATATTTTGCTGGCGGGCCGCGAAAGCGCAGGCGTGCCGGAAGACGTCCACAACGAGTGCTCCGCCCGTATCACCATCCCGATGGCGGCGGGCGTGCGGTCGCTGAACGTGGCGGTGGCCAGTTCAATGGTGCTGTCGGAGGGGTTGCGGCAGATAAGCGGCTTCCCCGCGAACGGACATAAATAAACGCGAACAGGAAGTTTTTAAACGCGAAGGCCCGAAGATCCGAAGAAAGAAGCGCCGCAGGCTTCTCTCCCCTTCTCCGGACCTCCGAGTCTCCGCGTTAAAATTCTCCCTGCCTGCGGCGCGTACGCGGGCAGACAGGTTTTTTTCTGCGAACGGACGCCAAAAAACTCTCATAGGAAAGTTTTTTTAACGCGAAGCCCCGAATATCCGAAGAAAGAAGCGCCGCAGGCTTCTCTCCCCTTCTCCGGACCTCCGAGTCTCCGCGTTAAAATTCTCCCTGCCTGCGGCGCGTACGCGGGCAGACAGGTTTTTTTCTGCGAACGGACACCAAAAAACTCTCATAGGAAAGTTTTTTTAACGCGAAGCCCCGAATATCCGAAGAAAGAAGCGCCGCAGGCATTTCCCCCCTTCTTCGGATCTTCGGGCCTTCGCGTTAAAACTCTCCCTGCCTGCGGCGCATTCCCGTCCATTCGTGGCGGAAACTTGACTTTCATCAATTGCAAAACACGATGAAAACAGGCTTAATGCGGGCAGAAAAGGAATCGCCGCAGCCGTGACGAACACCGCGAAACAGGAACAGCCGGACGACAGGAAGCAGCAGGCATCGGCCTGGTTCGCATCCTTGCGCGACCGCATTTGTGCGGAATTCGAAAAGATCGAAGCGGAACTGACGGGAACATTCTCCGACCTGCCGCCCGCAAAGTTCGAGCGCAAGCCGTGGGACAAAAAAGATTCCCCGCTGAATGACGGCAAGCTTTCCGGCGGCGGCGTGATGTCGGTCATGCATGGCCGCGTGTTTGAAAAAGTCGGCGTGAATATCTCGGAAGTGCACGGCACGTTCTCCAGCGAATTCCGCAAGAACATTCCGGGCGCGGGTGATACGGGCGAATTCTGGGCGGCGGGCATCAGCCTTGTTGCGCATATGCGCTCGCCACTTGTCCCCGCCGTGCATATGAACACGCGCCATATCGTGACCAGCAAGGCATGGTTCGGCGGCGGCGCGGACCTGACGCCGATGACGCCAGACGACAACGACACGCGCGATTTCCATGCCGCGTGGAAAAACACCTGCGACCGGCATGACCCCGCATATCATCCGAAGTTCAAGAAATGGTGCGACGATTATTTCTTCCTGCCGCACCGGAACGAACCGCGCGGCATCGGCGGGATTTTCTATGATTATCTGGAGAACGACTGGAGCCGCGATTTCGCCTTCACGCGCGATGTAGGCGAAACATTCCTGAGCATCTATCCGCAACTCGTCCGCCGCCATATGAACAAGCCATGGACGCAAGAACAGCGCGAGCACCAGCTGGTGCGCCGTGGCCGCTACGTCGAATTCAATTTGCTATACGACCGCGGTACGCAATTCGGCCTGAAAACCGGCGGCAACACCGAAGCGATTTTAATGTCGATGCCGCCGGAAGCGAAGTGGCCTTAAGCTTTTTCTTTCCTCAGCCGATGCGAAAACAACACGTATATAAAACTAACAGCAAGTATCGGTGCCAAAAGCAAATTACCCACGGCGAGAAGCAGTAGCAGGGTAAGCAACGACCATGTGCCCGCTATAATACGAACCAGATTCAATCCTGTATCATTACGCCAAGGCCTTTGAATGCGCGCAATATTGAGTGCGCAAAGAGTCCCTGCGACAATCAAAGCTCCAATGTAAGGCCAGGCTGAGGATTGCATCAATTCCGGCTCTCCACCCATCTGCGGAAAAAACATTGATATCCCGAGCATGAATAACAGCGAATGGGTCAGCAGGTGAATAATCGTAGAGACGAGTACGACGAAGTTTTGCAAATATTTTTTCGGATTGGTTTTAACGTCGTAGAAGGAAAATTCAGGCATCAGGGATCGCGGGCTGCGTTTCTGGGAGCACCGGTTTTTCTTCCACCTTCAGCGCCTCCGGTTTTTTCTCCTCCACCGGTTCCGGCGCGAAGCGGATGAGCATGAAGATAATGCTGAGAACGGTGATTGCAGCGACAACAGGCTGTTTCAGCATCACCAACGCATAGATAGCAAAACACACCGTCCATGCCATCGCGATGATGCGGATGTAATTCGGGTGCTTGCCGATGATCCAGTCGCGGCGGATCCATTTGCCCTGTAGCGCGCAGACCGCGCCGATCACGCCGATGATGCCGTTCACGCCGTCCGGCATAAACGGTTTGCCGCCCGACACCGCCGAGAAAAACAGGAACAGGCAAAACACCGCCAGCACGCCCTGCAGCAGCAGGTGCGCAATCGACAACAGGCTAATGACAGGTGCCAGCATGGTTGAAGGTGATCCCGTTTCAGGCGAGTCCCTGAACGGGACGCGTGTTTTCTAGTATAAAAGGCGGCGGCGGCGGTGGGAAGGGCATGTAATGGACGAGAATTTCGTTGTAAATGGTTAATAAATCCTTTATATTACGGAAATGCCCACAGGAGGACACATGTTCGAGAATCGCAAAGCCCGCAACGCATTGGATGGACTGACGCCCGAACTGGATAAGCTCGACAAACAGCTGCAACAGGCCGAAGCCGTGCGCGACCCTGTCGACCGGCTGGTATCATTTTTCAACGCCGTATCGGCCTTTGCCGACACCAAAGCCCCCGCCGTCGCCGAAACGCTGGCCACCGTGCAAAAAGGCAGCAAATTCACCGAAGCCGCCGAAGCATTGCAAAACCTGCAGACCCATATCCAGCAAAGCGGGCGCGAGGAATATGGCTGGAACCGCACGAAAACGGGCGAAACCGTGACGGGCGACAATGTATATCTCGGCAATATCTACGGCCGCTTCACCCTGACCGCCAACCGCTGGAAAGAGGCGTTTGCCCGCGATGGCGCAACCGCAACCGAAGACCGCGCGATTATCGAAGGTCAGGCCGCAGGCTTCGTCAAAAGCCATGCCGAGCCGATGCACAAACTGATCGCCAAGCTGAAAGCCCCCGGCGCATAAATTTAAAAGACATGTCAGCCAACATGTTCAAACCCCGTCCTTTCGCAAGAGGGCGGGGTTTGATATTCGCGCCTGTTTTCAGTATGTTGCGCATAAATTAAGACTCTTCTAACCGCCCGTTCTTATAATGTTATGTAACCATTCGATTTCGACCTGCGAACAGCAGGTCAATGTAAATTTCGATCAGGAGCTGCCGATGGGCCAGGCCGACCGTATTTCACCGCAGGATCAGCTGAAAATTTTACACCGCCACGCCATCGACGGCGATCTGGCCGGGATGATGAAAGACATCGGCGAATTCCATCTGCGCTGGAACAGCCTGCCGCCCGAGATTCAAACAGACGTGAAAAAAATGGAAGGCATTTTCCTGACCATGCTGCAGGCCAAAGCAACGGGGGTGCGCGCATGATCGGCGATCCTTTAAAACAGTCCGGCAGCCTGCAGGACATCATCGCCAACATCACGGCGGGCAATCCTGCGCTTGTGAACGTGCTGGGCGGACAGGCGACCTTTAACCAGACGCTGGCGAATATCGGCACGCTGGATTCAACTTTCCAGTCGCGCGGTGCGATGTTTTTCGAAACCGGCAGCAACGCGTTCGAGACCGCCGACAAATTCACTCAGATCCATATCGACGAATACCGCAGCAACGGCCGCCCGTCGCTGCCCGCGCTTGCCGCGCACCACGCGGAAAAACTGGGGCTCGACACGGGCAGCCCTGAATACAAGGCGATGCTGCTGGTCGCGACGCGCGCCGAGGTCGAGCATTCGGTCATGCCCGATTACCACAACCAGTTCCACTACACCGACGTCGCCGCGATGACCGCGAACCTGCTGGCGAAGAATAATGAATTCGTGGCATCAGGCGATGCGCGCGGCGTGCCGCTGACAAAGCAGGAACAGGCGCTCACACTCATGACCGCCATCGGCCACGATATCGACCATGCCGGCAAATCCAACCCGCCCAACGATCCCTTATATAACGAAACGCAGTCGTTCAAGGCGATGGAGCCGCTGATGCGGGAGGCAGGGCTGACCGAACAGCAGATCAAGAACGTGCACACGATCCTGATGACGACCAGCCCCAACGGCCCCCATGCGATTTTGAAAAGCCTTGCGAAAGGCGACCGCGAAGGCGCGCCCGCCACGCTGGACGGCATCAAGGAAGCCGATTTCGAGGGCAAGAAAAAAATGGGCATCGATCCGGCCACGATCAAGCCGCTGGATTTCCCCGTGCTGAAAGACCTCGAGGGCAATTCGAAACTGACGCAGATGGCGGCGATGGTGTCGGATGCGGATTTGTACGCATCCGGCGGCGCGGGCATGGCGTCAAACATGGTCATGAGCACGGCCCTGACCGACGAGGGCAAAAAGTTCATGGGCAGCAACCTGGATTTCACGACCGATGGCAGCCGCAAATTCTTCCTCGACGGCATCGTCGGCAAGGAAGGCTATGCGTCGAATGCGGGGCGCGAAGTGATCAATGCGCAGTTCGAGGCGATGCGCAACGAGACCGAACAGCGCCTCGCCGCCGCAAAAGCGGCGCAGGAGATCAAGCCGACCGAACCGCCCGTCGCCAGCAAATTCGCAGCAGCCGGAATCAAGGCCGAGATCAAGCCTGCGGAGGTGAAACGCACGCCGCCGAAGCCGCGCGCGCCGGGTGGGCCGTAAAGGATATCAATAACTTAGTAATTAATAGTTGCTAATTTCGCAATTATGTGCTAGCCTGATGGAATGATATCCGTGTTGCACACCAGCCCCGATCGGGGAAAAACGGAAAAAACGGGGAGCCGCATTCAGGGCTTCGAAACAGGAAAGATATTCACCGCGATCATCGCGGTTTTTTTACGCCTGAAATCCAGCCTCGAAAACTTACGCCTGCAGCGCAGGGGTTGCCGCCGGCACATGGCGGCTGCGCAGCAGCGCGAGGGCTTCGGTGCGGCCTGGGGTGAAATCCTGCGCGATCCACCATTCTTCCATGTCTTTCAGGATGCGCCCCACATGCGGGCCTGCAGGCCAGCCGAGTTTCAGCACATCGTCGCCGATCAGCGGGAAACGCGGCGGGCGGAAGGATGTCGCGACGTTGTACAGCGCATCAAGGTTGCCGTTGTCGAATTGCCGCGCGGCGCAGAGCAGCAGCAGGCTCCGCGCCATGTCGTTGCCATGCGTATAAACCAGCTTACGCACGCCATGTTCGGGCATGTCGGTCGCAACCGGCATGCCGGGGTTCATCAGTTTCATCAGGATGGTCGCCTGTTCGTTCGACAGGCGCAACGACCGCGTGAGCGCGATAAGGCCGGTCGGCGTCACATCCAGCAGGGCTGCGAGCCGGCGCAGCACGAAGGGATGGCTGTGGTGGTCGGCCTCCAGCTCCAGCAGCCTCTCCAGCGTTTTAAGCCCGGTCGCCTCGGGCAGGAAATAGGTCGAGACGCCCGCGCGCAGCATGATATTCCATGTGATCGCGCAGCGGTCGGATTCAAGGATTTTAAAAACTTCGGTGCGGATGCGCTCCGCCGACAGGCGCGGGATGCGGTTCGCCAGCTTCGCGCAGGCGACCAATGCTGCGGCATCGGGGCGGCCCTGGCCGAAATGCGCATAGAAACGGAAATAGCGCAGGATGCGCAAAATATCTTCCTGTATCCGCGTTTCGGGATAGCCCACGAAAATCACGCGGCCCGTGCGCAAATCCTCGATGCCCGTGAAGGGGTCGTACACGTCGCCGTCCATGTTCGCCGACATCGCGTTGATCGTGAAATCGCGGCGCGACGCGTCTTTTTCCCAGTCATTGGTGAACTGCACCTGCGCATGACGGCCAAAGGGGTTCACGTCAATGCGCAGCGTCGTGATTTCAAACGCCTTGCCGTCGACAATCGCGGTCACCGTGCCGTGCTGCAGGCCGGTCGGGATATGGCGGATGTTTGCGGCGGTCAGGTGTTCGATGACATCTTCGGGGCGCAAGGGCGTTGCGATGTCGATGTCGATCACGGGGCGGTTGACCAGCGCGTTGCGCACGCAGCCGCCGACAAAGCGCGCATCGACGCCCGTCGCCTGCAGCGCATCCATGACGGCGACTGTTTCCGGTGCGATCATCCACGACTTGCGCGCGATTTTTCCGTTATAGACGGCCATCTATGTTTTCTGCCCGCCGGGTTTGGACGCCGTGCCGTTCTTGCGGTTATCCGCTTTCGGCTGGATCGTGTCGTTTGCGGGCGGCACGGGCTTGTTCACCACATCCGCGAAATTGCGCAGCATGCCGGCGGTCGCGCCCCAGATATGCACATCATCCCAGCGCATGCCGTAGAAACGCCGCTCGCCGCCTTCAAAGGTCAGGCTTTCTTCCTTCAGGTCCTGAAAGATGGTTTCCACAGGGACTTCGAAAATGCGGGCGACTTCATCGGGGCTGGGCAGCCAGGACTGGTCTTTTTCCAGCACGGCCACCACGGGCGTCACGCGGAAACCCGTGCGCGTCACATATTCATCCAGCTGGCCGATCACGCGCGCGTTTGCGGGAACCAAG
The DNA here is from genome assembly GCA_965279315.1 of Alphaproteobacteria bacterium. Lineage (GTDB taxonomy): Bacteria > Pseudomonadota > Alphaproteobacteria > Micavibrionales > UBA2020 > JAPWJZ01. The sequence goes on from OZ257145.1 coordinate 696,496, forward strand.
CCGATTTCTTCCTGCGCCTCACGCAGCGCGGTTTCGTTCGCGTCCTTGTCCTGGCCCTCGACCCCGCCGCCCGGGAAGCTGACCTGCCCCGCATGGGCGTTCAGCGTATGGGTGCGTTCGGTGAAGAGGATTGTGACGCCTTCGGGGCGCTCGATCAGCAAAATCAGGACGGAGGCATCGCGCGTGGGCGGGGGCATGACCATGCCGGGATTCAGCGCGCCGTCGCCGCCGCTGCCGGTTGCGGGCGTATAGGCCTTGATATGTGCTTCGATGTCTTTCAGCGTTATCATTTAAATCTCAACCTGCCCGCCCTATCGCATAAAATTCATTTTGGCTCCAGACGCCGTATATGCCGGCATCGGCATCATCGGGCACAGCCATCGCCGCCAGTTCGTAATAGACCGCGCGGGATATCCGCGCCTCCATCCCCCCGCGCACCATCACATAGGGTGACTGATGGCCGCTTTGCGCGTCCTGGGCCACGCGGATGGGGTGTGCAGCGCCTGCCACCACCCAGTCATCAAGATTCGTGCGGAAAGAAAGTATCTGGCCCTTGCCCGCCGACTCTACCCGAAGCTCGACAGCCGTAAAAGGCGCATCCTCGACCGCAATCATCCCGCGTTCATAGGGCGTCACCAGCCAGAACCTGCCTTCGGCATCCTTTTGTAGCACGGTTGCGAATAATTTTACAAGATTATGTCTATTGATCGGCGTGCCGTTATACAGCCATGTCCCGTCGCGCAGGATTTTGATGTCGTAATGTTCCTCAATCGGCGTATCGGGCTTTTTCATCATTTTTCAATACCTTGTCCTTATTATAGGACTCTGGCGGCATGAATGCCAGATGGGGGTTTGGGGCGTGACGATTTTCCTGGCGGCGGGCGATGAACTGGAGATGTTTTTTAACGGCCCGATGCGGTCGGGCATCGTGCTGGATTCACAGGCGCTGCTGAATGCCGGTTACCGCGATTTCCAGCAAAAACTGTCGGCCAAACTGGATGACCTTTACCTTGGCCGCTGGGAATGCCCGGTCAATCACGGCCGCCGCAGCCACCTTGCCTTTGACGTCGACAATTTTCAGGGCGAAACCATCATCCCGCGCTACCTGATCGCGCGGTCGTTCGAGGGTGACGACCTTGGGGAAATCCTGGCCGAATTCCACCTGCCCGCCGAATTCCTGCCGCAGGCGGAGAGCAAGACCGCAGCGCCCCAAGGCGCTTTCCGCCTCGAAAAACTGGCGATATTTCTATACGACTACGGTTACGCGTCGTGCCAGATCCGCGGGCATATCGTGGCGGCGAAGGATTTGACGCTGGCGGAATACCGCCGCCTTTCAGAAAACATCAGCTCGTCCCTGCCCGATTTCACCGAGCTGTTCCAGAGCACGGTCAACAAGGTCGCCAAAACCCTGCCGCCCGAATTCGTGCTGCTGAATTACCACGCGCCGGAAACGATCGACCCCGAAGCGTGGAAAGGCACGACGCTGCGCCACCGCATCGGCGAGCTGTTCTGGGTGCACCGCGTCTTTTCCATCGCCTGCAGGACGCAGGAGGAATTCGACGCGAAAAAGGACGAATGCCGCGCGCTTGCCTATGGCGGGCGGCATGAGGGCATCAAGGATTCATCGACGCGCGCCGATATCGCGTTTTACGCGGGCTTCGGCAATTCCTGCGTCGTGTACCTGCAGGCGACGACGCATGAGGGCGATGTTGCGAAACTGCGCAGCGTGGTGCGCGCGAAAAACGTGTTTTACGCCGCGCTGCAGGACATGGACCGCGACCTGTTTTATTTGGGCAACGACGTTGCGCTGAAACGCGCGAACACGGCGGAATCGCTGGAACAGGAAATGGCGCATATGGACGACGCGCTGGCGCGCACGGGTTTCCTGAAATCGGTCTATGACGACTACGACAACCAGCTGGACCCGCAATCGATATTGCTGTGGGACCAGCTGCGCATCACCTGGATCATGGGCGATGTGTTCCGGGCGCTCGACCAGAAGGCGGCGCGCATGGAAAAAACCTGCGACCGCACCGCGCACCGCCTGGCCGCGCTGCAATCGCGCCGCATGACGCATCTGGTCGCCATCCTGACCGTCGCCGCCGTGCTGACGCTGGGCGCGACGCTGGCGGGCGGGCTGCCCGCGTTCCATCGCGGCGTTGCGGGTGTTACCGAGGCCATTCTGCTTGCATTCGCCCTTGGGGCTGCTACCCTGTTAACTGTCCGGTACTTCTCAACAAAGTGAGCCATCATCATGAACAACGTGACCAGCACCCAGCCCTCCACCAACGAAACGATTTCGTCCGACCTTGAACGCAAGGTCGCAACGCTGGCCAAGCAGTTGCGCGACGCGAAGGAAAACGTCCACAAGGTGATTATCGGGCAGGAAAATGTGGTGTCGCTGTGCATGGCGGCGATTTTGTCGGGCGGCCACTTCCTGATCATGGGGCTGCCGGGGCTTGGCAAGACGAAGCTGGTCGATACGCTCGGCACTGTGCTCGGCCTTGATTCCAAGCGCGTGCAATGTACGCCCGACCTGATGCCGGCGGATATCCTCGGCTCGGAAATCCTTTCCGGCACCGACGCCGAAAAATCGTTCAAGTTCATCCGGGGGCCGATTTTCTGCCAGCTGTTGATGGCGGACGAAATCAACCGCGCCAGCCCGCGCACGCAATCGGCGCTGCTGCAGGCGATGCAGGAATATCAGGTATCGGTGGGCGGCACGACATACGACCTGCCGCGCCCGTTCCACGTGATGGCAACGCAGAACCCGCTGGAGCAGGAAGGCACATACCCGCTGCCGGAAGCGCAGCTTGACCGTTTCATGCTGCAGGTGAATATCGGCTATCCTAGCATCCTTGAAGAACGCAAAATGATTCTGGCGACGACCGGCATGACGCAGGAAAAAGCGACGCCCGTTTTCACCGCCGCCGATATCGTGGCGGCGCAGGCCGTGGTGCGCCAGCTGCCCATCGGCCAAAAAGTCGTCGACGGTATTTTGAAACTGGTGCAGGCGGGCCGCCCCGAACAATCATCGCTCGACAGCGTCAAGCGCCATGTCAGCTGGGGCCCCGGCCCCCGCGCCGGTCAGGCGTTTATGCTGGCCGCGCGTGCGAAGGCGCTGCTGGAAAACCGTTACACCCCGTCGCTCGACGACGTGATCGCGCTCGCCCCGTCCATCCTGCAGCACCGCATGGCACTGCACTTCTCCGCCCGCGCGGAAGGCAAGACGCTGGACGATATCATCAAGGAGATTTGCGGGGTTATTTCTTAAGGCTTTTGGCTTAACACCAAACGATAGTGATTTAACTTATCCGTATTGACTACGCTAAATGTTGCGCCTTCATAAGAAGTGCAATTATTTTTTCCATTTGGATCACCAAATAAAAGATAGTACGTCTTGGGGCCTATCTCTAAAATACCGTGTGATGTGGTCGGATCCTCCTTAAAAGAAGCGAATATTCGTGGCGTATGATCATGTTCATTTTCTTTGGACGCAATTCCCAAATATTTTTCACCATACTCAACACGCCCGGGATAAAAACAAATCAACATTCCGCGACTAACTGAGGGGATCAAATCGGAAACCTCGATTGAGGTTTCGCCTTTGGACAAACGAAACTTCAGTCCAGCTGTAAATCCTTCAAGCTGGCTTTCCTTTGAAGAAGAAAGCCCCAATATTCCATACGCAACCAGCAGAACAGCGAGTGTTAAAAATACCAATATAAATCGGTTTTTTTTCATCCCAACGGATACTCCGCCAGCACCTCATATTCCGACCCGTGCTTTGTCTGGTGGGTGCGGAATAATGTGAAGTGTTCGACGGTGAAGGCGTCGCCGCTGAACAGGTTATGCGTCGCCATGAATTGCGCGATCTTGGCTTCTTCGGGGGCGTGGCGGAACCTTGCCAGTGTCACATGCGGCAGGTATTTGCGTTTTTCGACGGGCACATCGTATTTCACCAGCGCATGGTCGATTTTTTCCTTGAGGCGGTGCAGGGCTTCGTTTGGTTCAATGCCGATCCACAACACCTTCACATCGTCGCCCTTGGCGAAGCTGCCTGTGCCTTTCAGTTCAATATCAAACGGCGGCGTGCGGATACCGGAGAGCGCGTCATGCGCGTCTTCCGCCACCTGTTCGCTGACCTCGCCGATAAAATTGAGGGTCAGGTGAAAATTGTCGCGTTCCGTCCATTTCGCGCCGTCGATCCCGCCCTCCAGCAGCGCGAGGCGCTGGCGGAGCAGGACGGGGAGTTCGATGCCGGTGAACAGGCGCAACATTTGTTTTAAGGACAGGGGTTGGAAATGGCGGCGTGGACGGCATTGATATCCGCCACCACGTTATCATTCAGTTTCACATCCACCGCCGCGATATTCGATTTCAGCTGTTCCATCGTGGTCGCGCCGATGATGGAGCTGGTCAGGAACGGCTGGCGGTTGCAGAACGCGATCGCCATCTGCGTCGGCGACAGGTTGTGTTTTGCCGCGACCGCATGATAGGCCTTCACCGCTTCATCCAGTTTAGGGCGTTTATAGCGCGAGACGCGGGAATCGATATCCCAGCGCGAACCCTTCGGCACTTTGCCGTCCAGATATTTGCCGCTGAGCGTTCCCGCGCCAAGCGGGGCGTAGGCGAGCAGGCCGACCTTTTCCTGCATCGCCATTTCGGCCAAGCCCACTTCAAACGCGCGGTTGAGGAAGCTGTAGGGATTCTGGATGGACGCCACGCGCGGCAGGCTTTTCACCGCATGATGCTTCAGCCACGTCATCACGCCCCATGGCGTTTCGTTGGAAAGGCCGATATGGCGGATCCTGCCCGCCTTCACCTGCGCGGCCAGCGCCTCGAGCGTGACCAGAATTTCGTCGCTCTCGCGGCCGGTCACAGTGTCCTGGTCGTAACCCAGCTTGCCGAAGCTGTTGACGGGGCGTTGCGGCCAATGCACCTGATACAGGTCGATATAATCGGTCTGCAGGCGTTTCAGGCTTTTATCAATCGCTTCGTCGACCGCGGCCTTGTCCAGCTCGATCTTGCCGCCGCGCACCCATGCCATGCCGGCCGCGGGGCCCGCAAGCTTGGTCGCAAGGATCACGTCCTTGCGCTTTCCGGATTTACTGAACCAGTCGCCGATGATGGTTTCGGTTTTGCCATAGCTGTCGGCTGTCGGCGGCACGGCGTACATTTCCGCCGTGTCGAAAAAATTCACGCCTTGCGAAACGGCGTAATCCATCTGCTCCGCCCCCTCCTCCAGCGTGTTCTGCTGCCCCCATGTCATGGTGCCAAGGCAGATGACGCTGACATCGATATCCGTCAGGCCGAGTTTTCGGTATTCCATTTTTTATTCGCTTTTCGTTTTGGGGGCGGGGGGTTTATCAAGCAGTTCGGCAACAGCGGGCAGGATACGGTCGACAATGACCGCGACGCCCTTGATGTTCGGGTGGATGCTGTCGTCCTGGTTGAGCGCAGGGTCGGCAACAACGCCATCCAGGAAGAAAGGGTAGAGCACGCAATCGTATTTATCGGCCAGTTCCTTGTACATCTTCACATAGGCCTTGTCGATATTGGGGCCAAGGTTGCCATAGACGCGCATCCCCGCCAGCAGCACCGGAATTTTGCGCGCTTTCAGGATGTCGAGCATCTTGGTCAGGTTCGCGCGCGTGTTGGCAGGGTCGATGGAGCGCAGCATGTCGTTTGCGCCCAGTTCGAGGATCAGGTAATCGGGATTTTTTTTCAGCGCGTATTCAAGGCGGCTCAAGCCCCCCGCCGTGGTTTCGCCGGAAACGCCCTGCCCCAGCACCTTGATGGCGGCGCCTTCCTGCTTCAGCCGTTCTTCCAGTTTCACCGGAAACGCCTCGCCGCGCGGCAGGCCGTAGCCTGCGGTCAGGCTGTCGCCGAACACCATGAGCGTCCGGGGCAGCGTCCGGGACGGCGTATCGGCGGATGCCGCGCTATTCAGGGCGAGGGTAAGGGTCATGATGACGACGAATTTCCGGATGAAATGCCACATGGATAGATTTTAGGCCGATGGTGCCCATTCTTCCAGTAGGGGGCAGAAATAAATGCGCGCCGTATTTACGGAAGTCATTGAAATCGCCATCATTGTCATTAACTTAAAGGGTTGAAAGGCTGGTGCCGATGACTTCTATCCTGACGCTCGACCGCGTGTCCTTAAGTCTGGCAAGCGAGGCGGGGCTGGTGCATATCCTGAAGGATATTTCGCTGACGCTGCCCGCATCGCAGACGGTGAGCATCATGGGCCCGTCCGGTTCGGGCAAGACGACGCTGCTGATGGTGCTGGGCGGGCTTGAACGCCCCACATCGGGCAGCGTGACTGTGGCGGGCAGCGGCCTTGACGGGCTCAGCGAAGACGCGCTCGCCGAATTCCGCCGCGACAATATCGGCATCGTGTTCCAGAATTTCCATTTGATCCCCACCATGACCGCGCTTGAAAACGTGGCCGTGCCGCTGGAATTTGCGGGCAATGCGGATGCGTTCAGGATCGCCGAAGCGGCCTTGGTCGCGGTCGGCCTGGGCCACCGCCTGACGCATTATCCGGGACAGCTGTCGGGGGGCGAACAGCAGCGCGTGGCGGTTGCACGCGCCTTTGCGCCGAAACCGAGGCTGGTATTGGCGGATGAGCCGACCGGCAACCTTGATGCCGATACCGGAAAAACGGTCATGGAAATGATGTTCAGCATGACCCATGCGAACAACGCGACGCTGGTGCTGGTGACGCATGATGCGGCGCTGGCCGAAAAATGCGACCGCACGCTGCATATCCGCGACGGACAAATTCAGGACGCCGCATGAATCAGGGCTGGCAGCAAAGCCTGACCTTTGCCCGCCGCGAATTGCGCGCGGGGCTGGCGGGGTTTTACGTTTTCCTGCTCTGTCTTGTGCTGGGGGTCGCGGCGATCTGTGCGATACAATCCCTGTCACGCGGGCTTGCCGACAGCCTGATGCATGATGGCCGCGCGATTCTGGGCGGCGATATCGAGCTGCGCACGCTGTATGCCCCTGCGACGCCCGAACAGACCGCATGGCTGGGCAAAAACCTTGGCCGCGTGTCGACGGTTGTCGAGACGCGCGCGATGGCGCGGCGCGGCGATGAAACGCAATCGGTGCTGGCGGAGATCAAGGCGGTCGATGCCGTTTATCCGTTATACGGCACGCCGAAGCTGATGGATGCAACAGGCGCGCCCGTCACGACGCCGATTCAGGCCTTGCTGGCGAAAGACGGTGATGCGTACGGCGCGGTTGCCGAGAAAGAGGCGTTGTCGCGCCTTGGCATCACCGTGGGTGATACGGTATTGGTGGGCGGGTTGAAAACCGTGATCCGCGCCGTGATCGACACCTTGCCCGATACGGTCGGTGGCGCATTGTTCACGATTGCGCCGCGCATTGTGTTCAGCAGCGACGGTTTCGCGCAGACAGGTCTTGGCGGCCCCGGCAGTTCGCTGACCTGGCGGCATCGCGTCGCCATGACCAAGGGCGGTGACGAAGCCTATTACGACGGCATCGAAAAAACCCTTGCGAAAGAATTTCCGGGCGCCGCGTGGCGGGTGCGGAATTTTTATCATGCATCACCCCGGCTGGAGCGTTATATCGAACGTCTGACTTTTTTCCTGACGCTCATCGGCCTCACCACGCTGCTGGTGGGCGGTACGGGCATTTCGAATGCGGTGCGCGCCTATCTGGACACCAAGCTTGCCAATATCGCGACGCTGAAATGCCTGGGCGCGTCGGGGATATTTATTTTCCGCGTGTACCTGCTGCAGATCCTTGCGCTGGCGGGTATCGGCATTACCGTCGGGGCGGCGATTGGCGCGGTCGCGGCGCGCATTGGCGGATCGTTGCTGACGGAGCGGCTGTCATTTTCCGATCAGGTCGGGTTTTATCCCGATGCGATTTTCCTGTCGGCGGCGTTCGGTTTTCTGGCAACGCTGGCCTTCAGCCTGTGGCCGATTGGCCGTGCGGTGAAGGTGACGCCGAATGATTTGTTCCGCGACGCGATTGCGCACAAGGCAGGCAGGCCCGCAACAGGCGTGATTATCGGCATTATCCTGTCGTCGCTGGCACTCGCCGCGCTGGGCGTCTGGAGCGCGCCGAACCACAAAATGGCGCTATGGTTCGCGGGCGGCACGTTCGGCACGTTCTTCGTCTTCCTCGGCTGCGCTGCCGCGGTGAAGGCGGGATTGCGCCGCTTGAAACTGCCGTCGCGGCCTGAAGCGCGCATGGCGGTCGCCAACCTGTACCGCCCCGGCAATGTGACGACGGGCGCGGTGCTGTCGCTGGGGCTTGGGTTAACGGTATTGGTGGCGGTCGCGCTTGTCGAATACAATTTTTCACGCCTGCTGCATGATGACCTGTCGGCGGATGCGCCGTCGTTTTTCTTCCTTGATATCCAGCCGGACCAGGTGGCGGGGTTTGAAAAAATGGCGGCGGGTTTCAAATCGGCCCATCACCTGCAAATCACGCCGTCGCTGCGCGGGCGCATCGTGGCGGTGAACGGCAATGACGCGGAAAAGGCACTGGTCGATAAAACCCATGACTGGGTCGTGAATTCAGACCGCGGTTTCACCTATGCCGCAAAACAGCCGGAGCATAGCCGCATCACCGCCGGTAAATGGTGGCCGGAAAATTATGCGGGCGCGCCGCTGATATCTATTTCAACGGATGTCGCCGAGGCCTTTGCGATCGGCGTGGGGGCGGAGCTGACCGTCAATATTCTCGGCGACGACATAACGGCGAAGGTCGCGAATATCCGCGACATCGAATGGGCAAGCTTCACGATGAATTTCGCCGTCACCTTTGCGCCGGGTGCGCTTGACGATATGCCGGCCTCGGCCATTTCGACCGTGGTAGTGGCGCCCGAGGATGAAGAGCCGTTGCGGTCGCAACTGGCGCGCGCCTTCCCCAACATCACCAGCATCCGCGTGCGCGAGGCGCTCGATACCGCAGGCACGATCATCGCGGGCATCGCACAGGCGGTGCGGATTTCGGCGGCGCTGACGCTGGCCGCAGGCGCATTGGTTTTGGCAGGCGGCATGGCGGCATCGCGCCGCCGCCATGTGTATGACGCGGTGGTGCTGAAGGTATTGGGCGCAACCCGTGCGCGCATCGCCCGCACCTTCTTGCTGGAATATGGAATCCTGGGCGGCGTGACGGTTGCGATTGCGGCCGTCATCGGCACAGGCGCGGCATGGGCAGTCATCACCTTCATCATGCATTTGCCATGGAAATTCAGCCTGTTATCGCTGCTGTATGTTGCGGCGGCCTGCCTTGCCCTGACGCTGGGCGCGGGGTTCTTCGGCACGTGGCAGGCGCTCCGGCATAAACCCGCGCCGTGGCTGCGAAACCAATAAATTATTATTTGAAATCAATAACTTGTCGCATTGCAATATTATTGCGGTGATCTACGTTATATAATAGAACGTATAAGCCACAGAAGTTCTGTCTTGGAAGTTCTGTCTTGAAAGGAATGAACGATGACTTATGACCCTGCTTCCTCCACCCGCCCGATAACGGCAGCCACCGACCGCGTGGTCGATGCCGGCCTGCAGGCGCATATGCGCAGCGTCTATAACAACATGACCTGGGGCCTCGCCGTGACCGGCGCGACCGCCTTCGGCATCGCGCATTTCGCCCCTCTTTATAACCTTGTCGTGGCATCGCCGCTGCACCTCGTTTTCGCGCTCGCGCCGCTGGCCTTCCTGTGGTTCGGGCTTTCGCCTTCCAAACTCCTGCGCATGGAAGCGTCCAAGGCGCGCAGCATGTTCGTGGTTTTCTGCGTGCTGATGGGCGCGTCGATGGCGACCATCTTTGCGGTTTATACCGGCGCGTCGATCGCCCGCGTGTTCTTCATCACTTCGGCCACCTTCGCGTCGATGAGCCTTTTCGGCTATACGACCAAGAAAGACCTGTCGGGCATGGGCAATTTCATGATGATGGGCCTGGTCGGCATCATCATCGCGATGGTGTTCAATATGTTCGTTGAATCCGCGATGATCAACTTCGTTGTCTCGGCGCTGGGCGTGGTGATCTTCACCGGCCTGACCGCATGGGAAACGCAGAACATCAAGGAAACCTATGCCGTGGCGCATGGCCAGGAAACGAACGAGAAGCTGGCCGTCATCGGCGCGCTCAGCCTTTACATGTCCTTCATCAACCTGTTCCAGTTCCTGATGAGCTTTGCAGGTCAGCGCGAATAACACCCCAAACATCCGTTAAACAAAACCCCGCCCCTCAAAAGGCGGGGTTTTTGTTGTTATCGACTTGTTAATCGTAACAACCTATAATTGTACCGGATTAAGGAGCATGGCATGGACCTCAGCATCATCGGGCAGTCGCCGCAATTACTGGCGGCCATCGCAAAGGCCGACAGGGCCGCCGCCAGCCATGCCCGCGTGCTGCTGACCGGCGAGACCGGCACGGGCAAGGAAATGCTGGCGCGGCGCATCCATGCCCACAGCGCGCGCACTCAAAAACAATTCGTTGCGCTGAACTGCGCAAGCCTGTCGCCCGAATTGATGGAAAGCGAATTGTTCGGCCATGTAAAGGGCGCGTTCACGACGGCGCTGCGCGATCACGGCGGATTGGTGGCGCAGGCGGATGGCGGCACATTGTTCCTCGACGAAACCGCCGAAATCGCGCCGGGGCTGCAGGCAAAATTGCTGCGCTTTGTCGAGACAGGCGAATACCGCCGGGTGGGCGACGCGCAACTCCGCCGTGCCGATGTGCGCGTGATTGCCGCAACGCATCGCGATTTGAAAAATAGCGATACGTTCCGCAGCGACCTTTATTTCCGCCTTGCCGTCATCACGATCGCACTGCCGCCTTTGCGCCTGCGCGGAGGCGATGTCGCGCAGCTTGCCGAAAACTTCCTGTCATCCATCTGCGCGCGTGAAAACCATGCGCCGATGCGGCTGGACGGCGATGCCGTGGCCGCGCTGCTGGACCACGGCTGGCCGGGAAATATCCGCGAGCTGCATAACACGATTTACAATGCGGTTGTCATGAACGCAGGCGATACGGTTTCCGCCGTCATGCTGCAGCTGCAACCGCAGGCCATCGACATGATCCGCGATGCCGCAAAACCGCAGCCATTATGGCGGGTCGAACAGGCGGCAATCGATGCCGCCATCGATTATTGCGGCGGCAATATCCCCCATGCGGCGCGCCTGCTGGAGGTCAGCCCCTCCACCCTCTACCGCCGCCCTAAGAACCGCGAACGGGCATAAGCCCTAAAAAACCCCTGTTCCCAAAGGCTTGACAGGCAGCGCATCACGCAGCCCAGATTCCCCTTGAATTGCGGGTCGCGCGGATTTATGGTTTGCCCTGACTTGCCGGAGTCTTCCCTTCCGGTTTTTAAAAACGGGGGGCTGTAGCTCAGCTGGGAGAGCGCCTGCATGGCATGCAGGAGGTCGTCGGTTCGATCCCGATCAGCTCCACCAACCTTTTTCCCCACATAGAACCCGACATGAAACTCTTCGCATTCTATATCGGCGGCAGCACGCCAACATCCCTGATCGAAGTGCATGATGTGCGATTCGCGGCGGCGGAGAGGATGGAAGACGCTTATGACGGCATCCGCGACAACTGGTGGGGCACGCCGGAAAGCCTGCACCTGGATTGCTGGGGCGAGCTGACAAGCGCGGACGGGCATGACATTTCGCTGAAAGACGCGCCGCAAATGCGGGAGGATAAACTGTGGTTCGTCAATCTGGGCGGTTACGATCCGGCGGATTTCAATGAACTGCACAAAAATATTTTCGTTGTCGCGCCCACGGAATCAAAAGCGAAAGTCCGCGCGCTTAAAACAATCCTCGACTGGAAAGGCCACCACAAGGACGAGATGTACGAGGTTGAAGACATCGCCAGCCTCGACGATATCCTCGCCAAAAGCGGATTTTATATCCATCTTGAAAAAACGGACACGCCCGTACCGTTCGCCTTCAAATTCGGCTTCAATGCCGCGATCCGGAAAAAATCCTGAGAATTACGGCGCTTTGGGCTGCACCGGCTGCGCGCCATTTGCGGGCGCTGGCCTGGCATCGGGCGTTTTCGTGTAGGCGACCTTGCCGTTTGCAACCGTGGCGAAGACGTTATGCTGCGGGGCGAGGATGGAATGGTGGGCGACGCTGATGACGATGCCGTGCTGCATGCGCGACAGCAGTCTCGGGTAAAGTTCGGTTTCCGATTTCGCATCCAGCGCGGCGGTGATTTCATCGACAATCAACACTTTCGTGTCGGCAGCGTGCAAAAATATGCCCGCGAAGCCGACCTTGTTTTTCTGCCCGCCGGACAGCGTGTTTTTCCAGTATTCGCCGCGCTTCGTCACATCGTCCATCGCGCCGACAAAATCACCAAGACCGGCATCGGTCAGCGCCTGCGCCACCTGTTCGGCCGTATATTTTGATATCGCATCCGGCGCGCAGACGATGCCGCGCAGCGTGCGGTCGGGGAAATATTCTTCCTGCGGTACAAAGCGGATTTCCGGCGGCACGGTGATGTCGCCGCTGCCGCCCAGCAGCCAGGCATTGCGCATGGCGGCCAGCGCCGCCGATTTGCCGCAGCCCGCAGGGCCGCTGATGATCATGCGGTCGCCGGGGGATAGCGTCAGGTTGCCGAATTCGACCAATGGCGCGCCGTCGGCCGCGTGCAGGACAAGGTTTCTGAACACGACGGTATCCGATCCCGCCTGTTCCGTCAGGTTCACGCGGCGGGCTGCCGGTTTTTCACCCGGTTTTTCAGCGACGGGCGCGGGGGGCGGGGCGGCGTTTTTCTTGAATATTTTTGACAGGAAGTTTTTCACGGCTTCGGGCCCGCCGGCATCTGCGGTTTCGGGTGCGGTTTAGGGTGCGGTTTAGGGTGCGGTTTCGGGTGCGCAATAGCCGCTTCCGGTGCAGGCGCGGCTGCCTTGCGGACCGTGATATCGGCCTTGTTTTCCTCGAGGTCTTTCTGAAAGTCCATCAGCTGGCTGACATTGGCCGACCAGGTTGCGATCTGCGTGTAGCCTTGCGGGAACCAGCTGATCGCCTGATAGAAGTTGCCGTATACCTGCCGCGCCAGTTCAAGCCCGCCGAGCGTCGCCGCGCCCGCGAAAAATTTCGGCGCGGAAAGCGCGATCGGCACGATCGATGCCGTGTTCCAGTTCAGCGTGCTGACAAGGCCGGTGCGCCAGTTGAGTTTATAAAATTCGCGGCGCTTGGCATCGAGGCTGTTGAATTCGTCGGTCAGCGTTTCTTTTTCAACGGGTTCCAGGCCTGCCAGCGCAATCGGTTTCGCGTTGTCGCGCACGCGCACCAGCGCATGGCGGAATTTCGCCTCGTGATCCATCAGCCCGCGCCAGATCTTGCGCATCGACCCGCCCGTCCAGTGGCTGGCCGCATGGGCGACGACCGCGCAGCCGACAGCAGCGCCCACCATGATCGGCGCGATATGCCAGAGCATGACGGAGAAAGTGGCCAGCCCGACGACCGAGCGGAACAGGCCGAGCGACAGCGACAAGGTGGTGTTGGTCACGTTGTTGACCGTTTCGGCAATCCGCTGGTCGGGGTTCTGGGCGTATTTTTTATTATGCTGCAGGCGCAGGTAAGATTTTTCGCCAAGCCAGGCTTCGCTGAATTGTTTCGTGAGCCAGCCGCGCCAGTTCTGGCCAAGGTTGGATGTCATGTATTCGCGGCCGTTGCCGGCCAACGCCGAGGTGCCGATGCCCAAAAGCGTCGCCGCGCCCGAAATGCCGAAAACCAGCGCGTCTTTCGCGACCAGCGCATTCAGGGCCGCCTGAAAACCGAGGCCGACGCCCGCCGTCAGCGCAATTTCGGCGACAGTCAGCGCAAGGATGCCCGCCAGCTGCCAGCGCGCCTTTGATTTCTGGTCGGATACCCAATAGGGTTTCAGGAACTTGATCTGGTCGATGACGCGGTGCTGCGGCGTCGTGTCGGCGACGTCGGGCTTTTCTGCTTTGGCGGTCGTGGCTTTGGTCATCCGAAACCTTGTTGGCCGCATGAATGAAGGTTATGTCAAAAAATAACCGGCATGTGAGTTTGAGAAGTTAGACTAGCAACTCGGGCTGTAATTGCAATATACCTTGAGTCGCCTTTGTCAGGAGTGAGCGCATGAATATTCCGCACTGCACCATTGCCGAAACGCCGGTTGCGGCGATTTGGACGCCGAAACGCGTCGCAGTTGCAGCGCGGACAATTGCGCAAGCAGGGCAGCTGAGCTTTGCTGTTTGCGGATTGATGGCTGCAGCGGGGTTTGACGGAAATGCACTGATTTGCGCTTCGCTTGAATCCGGCAGTTCTTATAACAAGAAAATCGACGCCGTGATTGCCGCCATTGAAGGCCCGTTGACGGCTGCCATCAATGCAGCGGCGCCTGACGCGGTCAAAAACCACCTCGCGAAAAACGCGCTGGAAATCGTTTTCTTCGGCGTCAATAACGGCGACATGACGCTGACGCATGTCGCGTTTAAAACCAAGAAGCGCGGCAAGGACATGATCCTGCAGCCGCAGCGCAAGGATTACCCGAACGCCGCCACCAATATCATGAGCGTTGAAATCGTGACCGCCGGCGCAGGCAACGTGGACGACGCGTTCCGCAAGGCGACGACAGGCCAGCAGGCGCTGGTCTATCCGGAACAATCATTGCAGAAATTCCTGCAGCTGGCGGGGCTGTATCCCGCCTGCATCGCCAAACTCAGCGCCGACGGGTTGACGCGGCAGGATATCGAATCCGCTTAATGCTGCGTTACACCGCAGCCGCCGTTGCGGTGCGTTCCAGGTAATCTTTCTGTTCCTTGTCCATCCAGTCGGCGATCACTTCCGCCGCATGCCCCAGATGCGCCATCACCGCCGCCGCCATTTCGATGCCGGGAGGCGCGCCGTGGGCGATGAAAATCCGGGCATAGCCAAGGCCGCGGAACGGTTCGGCCTCTTCCTCGCTCCGCACGCTCAGGAAACGCGACAGGTTGAGCGCCTGCGCGCGCGGCAACCCCGCATAGACGCGCGACACGCCAAGGTCGGGCGACGCAATGACCATGGTTTTATATTTGTCGATCTGGATCGAATCCCAGAAACGCAAGTCTGCCTTGTCGCCATACACGACGGGGAAACCGTTCTGTAACGCCTCTGTGAACTTGTTATATTCACGCTCGACCACCAGATACGGCGTATTTTGGCTGCCCAATGCCGACGCGACCGTTTGCGTGACGTCGTTCATGCCGATCACGATGACGGCATTCGGGCGTTCGGCGATGTTTCCCGCAACTGTTTCAGCCTCGGCATTCGCATTGGCGCGGCACAGCGTGCGGGAGAATTTTTTGCCCAGCCCGAAAACGGCGGAGGAAATCGCCATGCTGATGGCAACCGCGGCGACCGCCGAATCCTTCAGCGCCGGGTCGACCATTTCCTGCAACCCCGGCTGCGCGAGGATGACGAAAGCGAATTCGCTGCCCTGAAACAGCAGCAAAGCCTGCTGCACCGCCGCCACACGGCCCTCGCGCGCAATCATGAAGAGAGCAAATACGGTTGCGGCCTTGACCAGCACCAATGCCCCCGTGATGCCCAGCGTCAGCCCCCACGCGCCCGCCAACGCGGGCACGTTCACCGACATGCCGACGGTCACGAAAAAAAAGCTGAGCAACAGGTTGCGGAAGGGCTTTGTTTCGGTCTGGATGATGGCGCGGAAGGGGGATTCTGAAATGATCATCCCCGCCAGAAAAGCGCCCAGAGTGAGCGATAATCCGAAGGCCTGCGTCGCCATGCCAGTCGCCAGGACAATCAGCAGCGCGATCATGGTGAAGGCGTCGCTGTTGTTAAAGCGCGCGAAAAAACCGAAGCCGGGGCTGAGCAGGTATTTGCCCGCCAGTGTCGCGACAGTCACGCAGACGATGCATTTCAATGCCGCCGCCATGAACAGCGTGCCTACGGAAACACCCTGTTCACCCATGCCGCTGGCAAGGATCAGGACGAAAATTGCGCAGATATCCTGGAAAATCAGCACAGCCATCGTGCGGCGTGCGAGCGGCAGACCCGTCATTTTACGCTCCGCCAGCACCTGCGACACAACGGCGGTCGAAGACAGCGCGAAAGTGATCGCCAGCAAAATATCGACCTGCGCCGGCAGCGTGAAGAAATATTCGAGCCCCGCATAGAAGCCCAGCGCCGACAGTGCCACCTGCCCCGGCCCCAGCACGAAAATGCCTTTGCGTTCCGACCAGACATGCTTGATCGAAAAATGCATGCCGATATCGAACATCAGGAACACAACGCCCATTTCAGCCAGCAGGTGGATGATGTCGCCCTGCGGGATGATATCGAACCCGTATTGGCCGAAAGCGACACCCGCCAGCAGAAACCCGACAATCGGGCTGATTCCCAGCGCAGGCAGGAACAGCACGCTGGCAATCCCTGCGGACAGCAGAACGGAAACGGCGAATAAGGGTTCGGAGGACATGGCAATCCGCAATCGGTCTTGGGTTCAGCAGTATCTACGTGAAAAAGTATAATGCGGGATGTGGCGGCTTGCACCCCCTATTGTGCCGCTTCGGCGCGCGCCCCAGCAACGCAAAAAGGCCGCCATGGTGAATGGCGGCCTTTTTGTATTGTCTAGCCTGATGGATTAATCGAGCGCCGTGCCGTTGGCCTTCCGGATGACGTCGCGGTCGATGGGGTCATTTTTGCCCTGCGCGAGGACCGCGCCCGGGATCTTGATTGCCTCGAAGGTTTTGTACTTTTCAGGGATGCTGGCCTTTTCCGGGATACCGGCGGCCGCCATCTTACGCAGGTAGCGCACCATTTTTTCGACCACGACCCATTTGTTTTCGCCATGTTCTGCGGTCAGGCCGTAATGCGCCGCGACCTGGATGCCGCCCTTGGCCTTGCCGACCTGCGGCACGTTGTTTTGCTTGTGGAGCTGTTCGATATAGATGGTTCTGTCGGCGGTCATAGCAATATTCCCTGTTCGGTGATTACCACCACTTTATACCCCAAAGGTTGCGTTTTAGCCAGACTGACCTTTTGCGGGGCATTTGGCGGCAAAGGGGCGTTTTATATGTCCATCTTGTGCTAATCCTCCGGCTCGGCTATTTTCAGCCTCCCGCCCCGTGACCAAACGGGCTGCCCTCAGCAAAGAGCCACAAGATGCCCGTAAAAAAAGCCCCCGCCCTGAACCGCAAAGCCGGATTGTACATTGCCCCCGCCGGTAAAAAGGGCCGCGGCCTCTACTGCCGCAATGCGATCAAAAAGGGGGAGATACTGGAAGTCACCCCTGCCCTGATCCTGAACGACAAGGACACGGTGAACGCGGAGCCCACGATCATCAACGATTACACCTTCGTCATCGGCGACCTGAAAAAATCGACGCTGGCGCGCGCGAACATCAAGAAGGCGGGCGATGCCAGCGCGATCGTCATGGGCATCCTCGCCTATTGCAACCATGACGAAAAACCCAATGCCGAGATCATCTGGGACGAGCACGGCACGACGCTGTATTACATGCTGCGCGCGACCGCCAATATCGGCAAAAACACCGAAATCTGCACCAGCTATGGCGAAGGCTGGTTCGAGGACCGGAAATAACGCGCGTCAGGCTTTCTTGTTCGAAAAGAAGCCCATGAAATCCTTCACCATCAGCGTGCGGCTCATATCGACATAGTTATTGTCGGTGTGGAAATCAAGCGCGCGGGGCTTGTCATCCTCGACCTCCAGCAGCAGGGCGCAGCAGCCGTCGTCGCGGGCGATTTTTTCGAGCGCCTTCAGGGTCTGTGCGCCAAGGCCGCGGGCGCGGTGTTCGGGCTTGATGTACAGGTCGTCCAGAAATGCCGTGTTGCCGCCGAATTCGACGCTGTAGCTGAAGCACAGCACGCAATAACCGCAAATCGCGTTGTTATCGACGATCAGCCATGACGTGACATAGGGCGAATAATCGAGCGTACGGACCAACGCGGCTTCGCCGGCGGGGGACAGGGCGCGGCCGTCCTCAGCGTGGAAGGCGCGCCCGAGCGTCAGGAGTTCCTTTGAATCGGTGGCGGTTGCCTGTTTCAGTTCCATCTTATTGTCCCTCTACAATCTTGCCGTCCTTCATGACGATATTGCGGTCGGTTTTGGTGGCGAAATCGTTGTCGTGCGTCACCGCCACCACCGCCACCCCTGTTTCATGCGCCAGTTTCTTGAAAATATCAATCACGGCGGCTGTGTTTTTGCTGTCGAGGTTGCCGGTCGGCTCATCCGCGAGGATTACCATGGGTTCATTCGCGAGCGCGCGGGCAATCGCCACCCGTTGCCGCTCCCCGCCCGACATCTGGCCGGGTTTTTTCTGCGTCTTGCCTTCCAGCCCCAGAGATACCAGTAGTTTTTCGGCCCTCGCGCGCATGTCACTGTCCGACAGTTTGCCAAGGCGGCGCATGGGCAGCATGACGTTATCGAGCGCGGAGAACTCCTGAAGCAAAAAATGGAACTGGAACACGAAGCCGATTTTTTCCAGCCGCGTTTCCTGCCGCACTTTCTCGGTCGCGGTGGAGACATCGATGCCCGCGATATTGATATGGCCGGAAGTGGGTTTATCCAGCAGCCCCATCAGGTACAGCAGCGACGACTTGCCGGATCCCGACGTGCCGCGCACGGCCAGAAATTCGCCGGATTTGACGGTCAGGCTGGCATCGTTCACCAGCGTGACGGGGATTTCCTCGCTCTGCAGAATACGGGTGACATTATTGAGGGTGATGATATCGCT
Organism: Alphaproteobacteria bacterium; assembly: GCA_965279315.1. Taxonomy (GTDB): domain Bacteria; phylum Pseudomonadota; class Alphaproteobacteria; order Micavibrionales; family UBA2020; genus JAPWJZ01. The sequence goes on from OZ257145.1 coordinate 715,231, forward strand.
CATCCGCTTGCCCCCCGAATGATATCGACGGGATGCAGGCGCGCGGCGCGGCGTGCGGGAATCCATGCGGCGAAGGCGGCGGAAAGAAGCCCCATGACGCCGCCCGCCGCATAGAGCCAGATGGAACGGAACATGGGAAAGCCATCCATGCGCACCGGCACATCCTTGTTCAGCGACAGTTTGACGGAGGCGAGGATCTCAACCAGTACCGCCCCGCAAGCCCAGCCCGCCAGCACGCCGATAATGCCGATCACGACCCCCTGAAAGAAGAAAATACCGACCACGTCGGATTCGGAGAAACCCATCGATTTCAGGATCGCGATATCGCGGTATTTTTCCATGACCGATGACGAGATGATGTTATAGATGCCGAAACCCGCCACCAGCAGGATGACCGACACCGTCGTGTACATGATTCCGTTCTGCACGACGAACAATTCGAAAATGTTCTGGAACGCTTCCTGCCAGCTTTCGGCCTTGTAGCGGAATTTGCGTTCCAGCGACGTCGCCACCTGCGGCGCGGAATCGACGTCATCGAGGCGGATATTGATCTGGTTGATCTTGTCGACCTTGTTCTGCAAGACCTGCACTTTTTTGATATTCGCGTATGACGTGCCGGAATCGACCTGTGTCACGCCGGAATCGAAAACGCCGACCACCTTCATCTGCATGATGACGCCGACCGGCGACACCACGTTCAGGCGCGATCCCATGTCGAGGCCGATTTTATCGGCGAGTGCGCGGCCAAGTATGATGCCGTTCGATGTCGTCATCAGGTTTTCGATCCGGCCCTGCTTCATGTCGCGGGCAAGCTTGCTGGCGTTGCGCTCCAGCCGCGGATCGACGCCGTAAATCGTTGTCGACACATCGCGCCCGCCATAGCGCAGGAAGGCCTGTCCCGAGGTGATGGGCGAATAGGTAAGGCCGGGCATTTCTTTTAAGCCCTCGACGATCTGCCGGTAATTGCGCACGCCTTGTGTTTCTTCCTTCGGCTTCAGCCCGCGGATGACGGTGACCGCACCGGGGTAACGCACCACGACCGGCTGCGCTTCCGGTTCGCGGAATTCGTCGCTGATCATCACATGCGGATAAGAATCGACAAGGCGCTTGATGAAAAACTGGTGCATGCCCTGCAGCATGCCGGAGATGGCAATGAAGAAGGCGACTCCCAGCATGACGCCCACGACCGATATCGCGGCCTGGCGTTTGCGGTTTATAAGGTAATGGACGGCGACATACCCGATCATTTTTTATCTTCGGGTGCGCGGGCGAGGATGGTGTCGTTTTCCGTGATGCCGGACAGGATTTCGACGACCTTGCCATCCGACTTTCCGGTTTTGACGGGTGTTTTGACGGGTTTTGCGCCCGCAATCCAGACGGCGCTGTCGCTCACGGCTTCGGCAGGCACGACCAGCGCATTTTCGGATTTGTCTGTCACCACATTCACCTCGATCGTCATGCCGATCAAAAGCGGCGTATCGGCGGGCAGGGCGATGCGCACGCGGAAATTCTTGTTCACGGGGTCGCCCTTGGGCGTGATATCGGCAATCGTGCCCTCCAGAACTTGTCCTGCAATCGCATCCGCCTTCAGCAATGCGGTCTGGCCGCGCTTCACTTTCAGAATATCTTCTTCATCGACATCGGCAGTGATGCGCAGGTTTTTGGTTTCGCCGAGCCAGAAAACAGTTTGCGCGGGTGATTTCACTTCGCCCGGCTCGATATCGCGCCGCAGGATCACGCCATCGATGGGCGATACCAGCGACATGCGCTCGATCACCAGTTTCTGGTTGTCGATGCGCGACTGCACTTCATCGTAATTTCCGACCGCGTCATCAAACGCTTTTTTGCTGATATAGCCCTTGTCCAGCAGGCCCTTGTTACGGTCGAATTCGTTTTTCATCTGCGCAAGGCGGGATTCATATTCCTGCAGCTTCGCGCGTTCCGCCGCGTCATCGGCGCGGGCGAGCATCTGGCCCTTGGTGACCACGGCGTTGTCATCGACCAGCACCTCGGCATAGCGCGCGGTCAGTTGCGGGGCGACCTGCAGCCAGCTGGTGGGTTCAACCTCGCCCGTCGCATAGACGGCTTCGAGGATATCCTTGCGGAAGGGTTTCACGGTATCGGCAACGGTTGTGCCCGCGCCGCGGAAATGCAGGAACGCCGCTGCCGCGGCAAATATCAGGATAATGACGAAGATAATCTTGAGCGCGCGCATGATGGGTTCCCCTGCCGTCATTATATAACGCATGACGGAAGAAAATCACGCATGGCGCATGATAATTATGGAGAATTAGGGTTTCAGACCCTTTTGCTTCGGCTTTGCCGGATCGTTTGGTGCCTTGGCTGTGTCATTCGCGGGCGTGGCATAGCCGAGTTTGGCGGGTGCGATAGGCGCGTAGCTGACGATTTCCCTGAAATGCGTATGCACGGGGTCCGCATCGGACGACAGTTCCAGTTTTTTCTCGCCAAACGCCTTGTCGAGGTAACGGCGGGCGACCAGCGCCTTGCGCGCGTCGCCGAGCGTCAGGTCATGCGCCGCTTCTTCCGCCAGCAGCGCGCCCGACAGCACATCCGCCATATGGTCGAGCAGTTTGCGCGCGAAACGCTCGCCGTCCTGCGGATGGGCGCGCAAGTGTATCAGTGCGTTCATCGCTTCCTTCAGCCCCTTGTCCAGCAGCGTTTTTTCAACGGCGAGTTCGGCGGGCAGCCCGTCGGAAATCTTGCGGATTTTTTCGATGAAAACGTCGTCGCCCGGTTCCTTGCCTACCACCATGCGCAGCAGTTCCAGGGCCTGAATATTCGCAGGGCCTTCCCATACCGTCAGCACCATTGAATCGCGGTACTGGCGCGCGGTCGGGAATTCTTCGGTGTAGCCGTTGCCGCCCACCATTTCGAGCGCTTTTTTCGCGCATTGCACGGCATCCTCCGCCGTGCGGTATTTGGCAAGCGCGGTCGACAGGCGCAGCCATGTGCGTTGTTCTTCATCCTTCAGCGCGATATCAAAAGTTTTTGCAGCTTCAAACGCCAGCGCCGTTGCGGCTTCGGAACGCACCATCAGGTCGAACAACTCGTTCTGCACCATCGGGTAATTGATGATTTCCTTGCCGAACGCCTTGCGGTGCGTCGCCCAGCTGGCGGCCTCCAGAAACGCGCGGCGCGTGACGCCGGCGGCGCCCATGGCATTGTGGATGCGCGAATATTCCAGCGCCTCCATCATGATGCGCAACCCGTGCGGCGGCGGCGCGATTTCGATGACTTCCGCGCCTTCAAGGTCGATTTCGCCGGTCGCCAGGCCCTTGGTGCCCAGTTTGTCTTTCAACCGGCGGATGTTGTAACTGTTCTGTTCGCCATTCGCGAGATGGCTGGGGACAAGGTACAGCCCCAGCCCCTTGCTGCCCGCCGGCGCCCCTTCCGGCCGCGCGGTTGCCAGCGCAAGGCCGGAATTGGCGTTGCTGGTGAACCATTTCAGCCCGTGCAGCGTGATTTTCCCGCCGTCTTTCTTGGCAATCGTCGTCGTCGCACCGACATCCGACCCGCCATGCAGTTCGGTCGCCCAGGTGCCGCCGGTTTTGGTCAAACCGTCCATGCGTGTCATTTCATGCAAGTACGCCGCGCGCACATCGGCGGGCGCGAATTTATCCAGCACATAGGCCACCGCGCCCGTCATGGTGACAGGGCAATGCACGGAAATATCGGATTGCGACAGCATATAGCCCATCGTGAAGCTGAGCAGGTGCGGTTCTGCGTCCTTATCGGCGAACGACAGGCCGATGGCACCGCGTTTGTATGCTTCCTGATGCGCATCTTCGTATTTCGCGTTAAAAATCACGCGGCTTTTTTTCTCGCCCAATTTGTTGTGGGTTTCCAGCTGCGGCGGCGCGACGCGGTCGCTGTAGGAAGCCTGTTCATCGAGCGGCCCGCCCGTGAACGCGCCGAAATCATTCAGGCGGTCGAAGTTGCGTTCCAGCATTTCCGGCGCGATGCGTTCCAGGACGCGCTGCGCATTCAGGTCATTTGCAAAAAAATTTTCGCCGCGCGTTTCTTTGGAATAAATTGCGGGCGTTGCGGTTTTACGGGGTGAAAACGCTGTCATGGCCTTACATGCTCCATAATGAATTTTACGAATCATGCGCCGCACATGCCGAAAACTCAACCCCCTATTGACGGTATATCTGAACGATGCAAGGATACTAAACAGGGGATGATGCTTAACGGGGTGTGCTACATGGGGAGTTCTACACGATGACTGCCACGCACAAAGCTGATTTACAGAAAAAATTCCGCTATCACCACGGCAACCTGCGCGAAGCCGCAATCGCCGCAGCGCTGGAAATTCTGGCGCGAGACGGCGTTGCGGGGCTTTCTCTCCGCGCGCTCGCCAAGGCAACCGGCGTTACGCCGACCGCCTTCTACGAAAGCCATTTCGGCGACAAGGACGAATTGCTGGCAGCGGTTGCAGAAACCGGTTTCCAGCGCCTTGCCCTGCAAATGGCGGAAGACGCAACGGGCGTGCCCAGCACGCAGGAACGCATCGAGCGCCTTGCTGTCAGCTATATCCGCTTCGCAACGCAGAACAAGCCGCTGTTTCAGCTGATGTTCGGCCGCGAATTGTCGGACATGAAACGTTTCCCGACGCTCGCCATGACGGCTGGCAAAAGCTATTCATTGATTTCGGCGGCGCTGTCGAAACGCGAACAGGGCGGCGAAGACGCGCGTTTCCTGACCGTTGCGATCTGGAGCCTTTGCCACGGCCTGACCACGCTGGTCGTCGATGAAAAGCTGAAGCCGGAGCAATTCGGCGTCGATACGACCGAGGCCTTCGTCAAGAAGACCATCGGGTTGTTCGGCAGCCATCTGGCTTAAGCAAATTTTTCCAGCAACCGCTGCACCTTGCGCGCATAGGATGCGCCGAACAAACGCGTGTGCACCAGCAGCGGGTACAGGTTGTACAAATCCGCGCGCTGTTCAAAGAACCCGGGGCGGATCGGGCGGATGTCGTTGTAGCGGTTGAAGAACGTATCGGTAAAGGTCGAGAACAGCTTGATAAACGCAAGCTCGATTTCCGGATCGGCGTAATAGATTGCAGGGTCAAGGAACGCCGCAATGCGCCCGCGGCAGGCAAGGATATTGCCGCCCCAGACATCGCCGTGCACCAGCGCGGGCTTGGCGTAGCCCTTCAGCATATCGGGGGCGCGTACTGCGAGCTTTTCGATCGCTTTCATCGTCTTGCCGTCGATCTTGGTTTCCTTCAGCGCCTCGCGCGCCATATATAACAGGCGCTGTTCGACGAAGAATGCGGGCCAGTCGGTTGTCTGCGTGTTTGGTTGGCGCAGCGACCCGATCAGCGTGTCACGCTCCAGCCCGTATGTATCCGCAGTAATCGAATGCAAATCGGCAAGGATATCGGCGGCGATGCGCTGGCCGGTGTCATCGAGGCCGTACTGCGTTTCCACGAATTCCATCACGATGATGTGTTCGTTGCTATAAAACACTGCCGGCACGACAAGACGCGAACGGGTCTTGAGGTAATGGAGCATGAAGGCTTCGGTATCCAAACCCCGCTCCGCCACCTTCGCCACCATCACGCGCTTGTTATCAAGGACGATCCGATAAATCTGCGCGTTGTTCGCGGCAGACAGGGGCGCGATCGTGGTGATACGCCCTTTCAGTTCCTTTTCGACTTCCAGCTTCAGCGCGGGGGTGATCATAGGTTGTGATCCTTCCGTATGGACTTGAGCAATTCTTCGCAGCGTTTGCGCACCAGCGCATAGACATGTTCGAAATCGGGTTCCGCCCCGTACCACGGGTCAGGAACATCGCCGGATTCGAGGAACATGGCGAGTTTCGCGTGCGGATTTTTCGGGGCGCGGGTATTGATGATGGAGAAATGGCCATTATCCATCGCAAAAATATAATCGAATTCGGCGTAATCCCTGGCCGATAAATGCCGCGCCTTCTGCCCCGCCAGCGACACGCCATATTTCGCCGCTACACGGGCGGAACGCGCATCGGGCGGGTCGCCCACATGGTAACTTTCGGTGCCGGCGGACGCGACCCTGAACTCATCCTCGAGCCCTGCATCCTCGGCCAGATGGCGGAACACGCCCTCGGCGGTTGGGGAGCGGCAGATATTTCCGGTGCAGACGAATAAAACGCTGATCACGCTCTTGCCTTTGACTGCCGCATCTGTGATTCTTGGCGCGGTAACATAACTCCGCGACAGAGATTCATTTTGGCATTGAAACCCGCCCGTTTGCAATGGTCCGACGACGGCCAGCTGCGTAGCCTCGATTACGGCGATGTGTATTTCCAGCTGAAAAAAGGGCTGGATGAATCGCGCTATGTCTATCTTGACGGCAATAAGCTGCCGGAGCGGTTTGCCAATGCGGCGGGTGCGTTCCATATCGCGGAAACGGGTTTCGGCAGCGGGCTGAATTTCCTTTTGACGGCGCAATTATTCTCGCAAAAAGCCCCTGTAGATGCGCGGCTGGTTTATGCCAGCATTGAAAAGCACCCCGTGCAGCGCGCCGACCTTGAAACCATTTATGCGCATTTCGGTGAATTGTCGGCGTGGTCGCAGCCATTGCTGGAGCAATACCCGCCACTGATCGAAGGTTTCCATACGCTGCATTTCATGGGCGGGCGCGTGACATTGATATTGCTGTTCGGCGATATCGCGGATGTTCTGCCGCAATTGCAGGGAAAATTCGACGCCTGGCATCTGGACGGTTTCGCCCCAAAATACAATCCCGATATGTGGACCGAAGATGTTTACGCGCAAGTGGCGGCGCGCACGAAAGCAGGCGGCACGGTCGCTTCGTTTTCATCGGCAGGTCATGTGCGGCGCGGATTGGCGGCGGCGGGCTTTGCGGTCAAAAAGGTCAAAGGTTTCGGTTTTAAATGGAGCAGCACGACGGCGGTGAAGCCGGGGGAAGCGGCGGCTGTTCCGGCGCATAAAAAAATCGCCGTGCTGGGGGCGGGCATTGCGGGCTGTAGTGCCGCCCATGCGCTGGCGATACGCGGCCATGCGGTGACATTGATAGACCGGCATGGCGGTGCGGCGCAGGAAACATCGGGTAATCCTGTCGGTATTGTTTACCCGAAGCTGACGGCAGATGCGTCGCCGATGGGGTCTTATCATGCCCATGCCTTCAGCTTCACACGAAGCCTGCTGGCTGAATTGAAGCTGCCATCCTGGCGTGCGTGCGGCGTCACGCATCTGGATATGGATGAGGCCGGCGCGCAAAAAACCACGCAGATATTAAACAATAACGAATTTCCGGGCGAATACGCGCAATTGTGTGAAGACGGATATCACCAGCCCATGGCAGGGTTCCTATCGCCTCCCGAATTTTGTGCGCAGCTTGCCGCACACCCGAATATAACGAAGCATTTCACGGCATCGATTGAAAATATCGAGCAGGTCGCCGATGGCTGGAAAATTCTGGGTGCGGTTTACGATACAGTTGTGGTTGCTTTTGGTAATAACAGTAAAAAAATTTCGCAAATAAGCTGGCTGCCGCTGCAATCGCTGCGCGGGCAGATCACGATGCTGAAACCCACTGCCGCATCAGCCTCTCTCGATAAAGTGATTTGCCATGAGGGGTATATTACGCCGCTGCAGGACGGGCTCCACTGCATTGGCGCGACGTTTCAAAAGGAAGATGCGGACACCCCCGCGACACGGCCCGCCGACGACCTTGAAAACCTGGGGAGCCTGAATGCGCACCTGCCCCAGTTCGGGTTCGACGCCATGCATATCGCCGGTAGCCGCAGCGGATACCGCGCCACAACGCCGGACAAATTGCCGATGGCAGGGGCATGTGCTGATTACGCTGCCTATGTCGCGGCAAACCCGCAGGTACGGGGCGGTGCAGACGCCAATGAAACGCCGCGCATGCGGGGATTATATATTTCTACCGGTTTTGGCGCACATGGCATGACGGGCGCGCCGCTGGCAGGAGAAATTATAGCGGCGGATATTTCTGGTGATCCATTGCCCGTTCCCGCCGACCTTGCCGGGCGGCTGCTGCCGGAACGCTTTATCCTGCGGGCATTGAAGCGGAAAGAGATTTAAACCCGCGTCACGCGCATATCGACAGGCAGCGTCTTGTCGCTGACGGGTTCGAACGTGTTCGCATAGGCAGGCATAAAACGGAAATCCCACCATTCCTGCGGCAACGGCAAAATTTCGCGGCCAGCGTCATTCGCGGCCTCGACCATCGCATCTTCCAAAAGTTTGCGGTGCGCCAGCACGGCGGACGACAGTTTGGTATAATTGCGGGCGGCGGGATTATTGGCGGGGTCGGTTGTCAAATGGTCGAAAGACGTGCCCATATCGACCTGATCGCCGTTTTCGGTCAGCAGGATAATGTCTATGGCCATGCCGCGCGGGTGGCCGCCTTTGCCCGGCGGCGATAGCAGGCGGTTCGGTTCCTGCAGCCAATGCGGGTTGGCCTTCACGATATCGGTTTCGGCCATCAGCGCCTGTGCCTCGATCGTGCGCAGGCAATCTTTCAATTCAAAAATATAGCCGCTTTTTTCAAAGCAGATATCGGCCGCGCGCAGGATGATGGGCGCCAGTTCGCGGTGGCACCACATTTTCGCTTCAGGGCGATAAATGCCTACCTTGAAAATATTGTCGGGATGGTTCGGCTGCGCATAGACGACGTCGATTTTTACAGGATGCCGCGTGACAAAGCCGCCAAGGTCGACAAGGTCGCCCGGATAAATTTTTGTCAGTTCGTCCATTAACCGGCGATTTCCGATAGTTTTTTGGCCGTTGTGATCTGCTGCGGGTCCATCTTGACCTCGATCAGCGTCGGTTTCTTCGATGCCACCGCCGCCTTGAACGCGGGCAGGAATTCGGCGGTCGTTGCCACCGTCACGCCCGCCGCGCCATAGGAACGCGCGAGAGCCGCGAAATCCGGGTTGGTGAGGTCGGTTGCCGATTTGCGGCCGGGATAGTGTTTTTCCTGATGCATGCGGATCGTGCCGTACATCCCGTTGTTGAACACCAGCCAGATGGGGTGCGCGCCTTCGTGCATGGCGGTGGCGATTTCCTGCCCCGTCATCATGAAACCGCCATCGCCCATGAACCCAACGACCACGCGGCCGGGGAAGGTGAGGCTGGCGGCGACTGCCGATGGCGCGCCATAGCCCATCGCACCCGAAGTGGGGGCGAGCAGGCGCATGGGACGGTCATAGCGCACAAATCGCTGTGGCCAGCCGCTGAAGTTGCCGGCATCGGTCGTGATGATGGCGTCTTCGGGCAGTGTGTTGATGATGTCTTCAATCACGCCGTCCAGATCGACCGTGAATTTGTCGCGGCTTTTGACCGTCGACCAGCTGCGGTAGCGCGTATTGAGTGACTTCGTCCATTCCGCCCAGTCGCCGCTGATGGTGACATTTTCCAGCACGCGCGCGAATTCGCCCACGCTGGAATGGATGGCGAGTTCGGATTTGTAAACCTTGTGCAGCTCCGACGCATCGGGATAGACATGCACAAGGCGCTGTTTCGGCACCGGCGATGTGATGATCGTGTAGCTTTGCGTCAGAATTTCGCCAAGGCGCGTGCCGACCGCGATGATGACATCGGCTTCCTCGACCCGTTTCAGCAATTCGGGGTCGATGGTGGTGCCGAGCACGCCGGCGTAGCATTCATGATTGTTGTGAAATGCATCCTGGCGGCGGAAACCCGTGATAACGGGCAGTTTCGATGCGGCCGCGAATTTTTCAAATTGCGCAATCGCCGTATCCGTCCAGCTGCCGCCGCCCACGATGACCAGGGGCTTTTTCGCGTCCTGCAAAATCGTTTTCAGTTTCTCGATATCGGCGGGTTTCGGCGCGAAATGCGTGGGTGCGGTCGGGTAAATGACGGCAACATCGGATTCTTCGCACAGCATGTCTTCGGGCAGCGCCACGACGACGGGGCCGGGACGGCCGGTGGTGGCGACCTCGAACGCTTCTTTCATGATGCGGGGGATATCGGCGGCCTTTTCGATCTGCACCGCCCATTTGGCGATGGGAGGCTGGAACATCAGGCGGTAATCGACCTCCTGAAACGCCTCGCGGCCCATCATCTCGCGGCCGACCTGGCCGACTAGCAGGATAAACGGCGTCGAATCCTGCATCGCGGTATGCAGCCCGATCGACGCGTTGCAGGCACCGGGCCCGCGCGTGACGAAGCAGATGCCCGGCTGGCCTGTCAGCTTGCCATAGGCCTCCGCCATGAACGCCGCGCCGCCTTCCTGACGGCAGGTGATGACGCGCATCGAATCTTCGCCATGCAACGCATCAAGCGCATCGAGATAGCTTTCACCCGGCACGCAGAAAATTTTCTTCACGCCGTGTGCGCGCAAGGATTCGATCAGGATATTGCCGCCGCTTCTGTTTTTCATGATCAATGCGCCACGCTGTAAATTGCGCCCACGATCGAGCTTGTGAAGAACCAGACGAAATAGAGGAACACCAGTGCCACGCCCAATTGTGACATGAAGCTGCGCGGCATCATCCGCCACACTTCACGCGCGATTTTCGTCCATTTTATCAGGTTGGGATCCGCCTTCACCAGGTTTTCATCCTTGTCGGCGATCGCCACGATGTCGAGGAAGCCGCGCACAAGCTCGGGATGCGAGGTCAGGTTCCACAGGTCGAACGGCCCCTTGGCCATCCACAGGTCCCAATGATGGGTTTTGAGGCGCTTCCAGACTTTCCAGAACGGGAACAGCGGCAGACCCATGAATAAAGTCATCACGCAGGCGGCGACAAAGATGTAGAGTATTGTTAAAATCTGTGGGGTCATGAAACGGCTCGCATATAGTGAGTGTTCAGCTTTCGGATACAACCTTCAGCCGGATTATATTCAACGCTAAGCGCATGAAAATAGCAAAAGTTTTTCTGGTCATCGCCGCCGTCACTGCAGCCTCTGCCGCCCGCGCGGAAGAGCATAAAACGTTGAAGATCGGTGTGTCACAATACCCGTCCACGCTGAACCCTTACTTCGACGAAATGGTCGCCAAAAGCATGGTGCTGGGTGGCACGACGCGCCCCGTGACCGTGAACGGGCCAGACTGGAAACCGCAATGCATGCTCTGCACGGAACTTCCAACTTATGAAAACGGGCGCGCGAAGAAAGAAAAATCGCCCGAAGGCGCCGGCATCGCCGCCACCTATACGCTGAAGGATAACCTGTTCTGGGGCGACGGCACGCCTGTCACGACCAAAGATATCCTTTTTGCCTATGAAGTCGCCAAGCACCCGAAATCGGGCGTCGGCAACGGCGAATTTTTCACCAAGGATATCGTGAACGTGACTGCGGATGACGCGCACAGCTTCACGATCCATTTCGCCAAGGAAAAATGCGACTTCGCGCCCATCGGCGATTTTTACCCGCTGCCGGAGCATCTGGAGCGCAAGGTTTTCGAGAAAGACCCCGAAACATATAAAAACCGTACGCTCTACAATACCGACAGCACCAATGCCGGTTTGTGGCTGGGGCCTTACAAGGTTGCCAAGGTTGAATCGGGCGCATCCATCACGCTCGACAAAAACCCGCAATGGAAGGGGACAGCGCCGTGGTTCGACAAAATCATCTGGCGCACGATTGATAACTCGACGGCGCTGCAGGCAAATTTGCTGGCAGGCGATGTCGATTATATTCCGGGCGAATTGGGCGTGATGCTGGACGAGGCGCTGATTTTTGAAAAACGCCTTAACGCGACACGTCCGGGCAAATTCAATATCACTTACAAGCCCAGCCTGACCTATGAACATATCGACCTGCCGGTCGATCGCGCACCGTTCAATGATTTACGCGTGCGGCAGGCATTGCTGTATGCGACCGACCGCGCGGGCATCAGCCAGCAGATTTTCGGCGGCAAGCAGCCCGTCGCGCTGTCGAACATGAACCCGCAGGATACGGTTTATACTTCCGATGTCATGCAATACCCGTACGACCTGAAAAAAGCGGGCGAATTGCTGGATGCCGCCGGTTTCAAGAAAAAAGACGACGGTTTCCGCTACGGCGCGGATGGCCGGAAACTGGTGATTTCACTGGCGACCACCGCCGGCAACCGGACGCGCGAAACGATTGCGCAGGCCGTGCAGTCGGATTTGAAAAAAGCCGGTATTGAAATAAAGATCGACCTGCAGCCCGCCCGCGTGCTGTTCGGCGACACGATGCGCCAGCGCAAATTCAACGGCGGCGCGATGTATGCATGGATGAGCGCGCCGCAATCGATCCCGAAAACGACGCTCTATTCCAGCATGGTGCCGACCAAGGAGAATAACTGGGCGGGACAGAACTACACGGGCTATGCCAATCCCAAGATGGACAAGATGATCGACGACCTTGATACCGTCTGCGCACCCGACAAAAACCGCGCCCTGTGGCATGACCTGCAAAAGATGTATGCGAATGAACTGCCCGCCCTGCCCCTTTATTACCGTGCGGACAGTTACTTCACGCCTGTCTGGCTGAAGGGCGTGACGCCCACAGGCCACCTGAACCCGTCCACCCTCTGGATTGAAAACTGGAGCGCTGCGCCATGAGCCGCAAAAAACCGCCGAAGCCGACGCCCGAAGCAAAGCAGCCGCTCGCTGCAGCGCAGCCGCAGGAAGAACCGCAGGAAGAAAAAGGCGCATGGGAATTCCGTTCCGCCAAATTCGCGCTCCGCGCCGTGGGCGTGTGCTTTTTCATTGCCTATCTTGCGTTCCTGACGCCGTCGGCCTTTACCTGGGTGGAAACGAAATACGTCCGCAGCCTGCCGATCACGGCGCTGCCGGGAAAGGCCGATTACTATTTGAATCAGGTCTATAAGCCCGAAAAACTCTACAAGATGATTTCCATGCGCCCTGTATCGGAGATTGAAAAGACCATCGAAATCCTGATGCCCTATACCGCGCGCATGAGCACCTTTACGTTCCTGTTCTATTCGTCGCGCCTCGACCAGATCGGCAAGACGGACGAGGCGTTGTTCTGGTGGCAGTTCGGCCGTTACCGCGCGCGTTTCGACGCGCTGCGCTGCGGGTCGGGCATGGCCGTCGATAACGTCGGCAGCGTGCTAGGGCTTGTGCCGCATCCTGAATTCCCGCAGGACGAGGAAATGGACAAGTTCACGGTCATGAAAAGCCTGAAGCGCGTGCTGGCGCTGGATGCCAAATACCCCGCCGACAACCTGCCCGAAGATTTGTGCGACCCGTTGCGCGCGATGGAGGGGGGGAAATTTATTTCCGTCCGCCCCGACCGCTGGGCGGATATCCGCTATACGCTGCGCTACATGACCGAATATCGGTTGCGCCAGATGGAGGGCAGCCTGACCGTCGATGAGTCGATCGACTTCAAGAAAGCCGCCGCTACTTGCGAAAAAATCGGCAGCCTGAAAAAGAAAAAAGACTGCATGATCAAGCTGTGCAACGGGCTGTCGGACGACACCACGAAAAGCGATTGCATCGCCGAGGTTGATTCGATCACGAAATGAACCTTGCCTTCGCCTTCAACCGCCTGTTGCAGGCGCTGCTGACGCTGCTGGCGGTGTCTTTCCTTGTCTATATACTGATCGGACTGATGCCGGGCGACCCCATCGACTTGATGGCCGCCGGCAATCCTCATTTTACGCCCGAAGATGCGGCGCGCCTGCGCGCCCTTTACGGGCTCGACCAGCCTCTGCCAGTACGCTATGGCCACTGGCTGATAGCGGCGCTGCAAGGCGACCTTGGTTACAGCCGTCTTTATAACATGCCGGTGCTGGAGGTATTGTGGCCGCGATTTGTCAATACAGGCCTGCTGCTGGGTATTTCGCTGATCATCACGATTGCACTGGCGCTGCCGATGGGCGTCCATGCCGCGCGGCATATGGGCAGCTGGTCGGACAGGGCGATCAACCTGTTCTGCCTTGCGGGTATTTCGCTGCCGCATTTCTGGCTGGGGATTTTGCTGATATCGCTGTTCGCCGTCACGCTCGGCTGGCTGCCCGCTGGCGCGTCGCTGGAGGGTGAATTTTTGGATGATGTGCGGGCAATGACGCTGCCGGTGGCGACATTGGCGGTATCAGGGCTTGCCGTATATGTGCGGCACTTGCGGGCGGCGATGGTCGATGCCCTCCGCGCCGACCATATCCGCACCGCGCGCGCCAAAGGGTGTTCGCCAAACCGTACCATGTGGAACCATGCGTTTAAAAACGCGCTGCCGCCGGTGCTCACAATATTGATGCTCGACCTCGGCACGCTGTTTTCCGGCGCGTTGACAGTCGAGACCGTGTTCGGTTTTCCCGGCATGGGCAAACTGATGTTCGATGCGGTGATGGGCAATGATTACAACCTTGCCCTGTGCGGTTTCCTGATCCTGACTTTTTTTGTGCTGCTGGCGAATTTCATGGCGGACTTCCTCTATGCAGCACTCGACCCCCGCGTGAGCTATATGGAGGGGCAATGACTCGCTATTTGCCGTTTGTATTTCTCTTACTGTTATGGACGCTTTGCTTTTCGGCGGGACAGATCGAAAATGCGCTGCACCTGACGTCAAACGACGTCGATTTGAGCACGAGATTTATGAGCCCATCGCCTCAGCATTTTCTTGGCACGGACGAGTTGGGTCGTGATGTTTTTATTCGCCTTCTTTACGGAGGTCAGGTTTCATTAATCGTTTCTGGGGTTGCGGGGTTGTTGGCAGCCGCCATCGGCTCTACGATTGGCATGATTGCTGGATATGCGGGCGGCAAGTGGGATGCGTTACTGATGAGATATACAGATTTTGTGATTGCGTTACCTACCCTCCCGTTACTAATTATCCTTTCAGCGTTGGACACGTCAAAACTGGGATTTTCAGGTGGATCCAATGCCAATCTATATAAAATCATTGCCATTATTTCGTTGCTGGGTTGGACGACTGTTGCACGTCTTTCACGTGCGCGTACACTTACCATCAAGGAAATGGATTTCGTGCGTGCGGCCCGGGCGCTCGGAATGTCTAATGCGCGTATATTGTTGCGTCATATTTTACCAAATCTATTCGGAACCATCGTCGTTGCAACTTCTTTAGCTATGGGCGGGTTTTTAATGACCGAGTCAACGCTAAGCTTCCTTGGCCTTGGCATCCAGCCGCCGCTGCCCAGCTGGGGCAATATGCTGACGAACGCGCAGGAAACAATCTGGGAACATGCGCGGCTGACCGTTTATCCGGGCGCGATGATTTTCGTAACCGTGCTGGCGTTCAACTTTCTGGGCGACCGGCTGCAGCATAAACTCGACCCCAAGGCGAAAAACCGTATATAAGCCTTGATACGCGACTGCAACGGCCTATGTGCTGTTTCGAATTTATCTTCCTCTCCCGTTTACGAAAAAGGAAATCCCCCATGACGATCGCAAAAGCCTATGCCGCACAGAACGCCACCAGCCCCCTTGCCCCGTTTTCGTTCGAACGCCGCGATGTGGGCGCGGATGATGTGCAGATCGACATCATGTTCTGCGGCGTCTGCCATTCCGATCTGCACCAGGCGCGCAATGACTGGAAAAATTCCATCTACCCCATGGTGCCTGGCCATGAAATCGTCGGCCGCGCCGCCAAGGTTGGCGGCAATGTGAAAGACATCAAGGAAGGCGATCTGGTCGCCGTCGGCTGCCTGATCGATTCCTGCAGCACCTGTTCCGAATGCAAGGACGGGTTCGAGCAATTCTGCCAGGGCGGCATGATCCCCACCTATAACTCCTACGAAAAAGACGGCAAGACGCTGGCGCAGGGCGGTTATTCGAACGTCATCGTCGTGAAGCGCGGTTTCGTTTTGAAGGTGCCGGCCAACCTTGACCCTGCCGCCGCATCGCCGCTGCTGTGCGCCGGCATCACCACCTATTCGCCGCTGAAACATTGGGGCGCGGGTCCCGGCAAGAAAGTCGGCATCGTTGGCCTTGGCGGCCTTGGCCATATGGGCGTAAAATTTGCGGCCGCCTTTGGCGCGCATGTTGCGGTATTCACCACATCGCCGTCAAAGAAAGAAGACGCCCTGCGCCTTGGCGCGCACGAGGTCATCATGTCGAAAGACCCCGACGACATGAAAAAACATCTCGGCAGCTTTGACTTCATCCTCGACACCGTCTCCGCACCGCATGACCTGAACGCGTTCCTGCCGCTGCTGAAGCGCGACGGCACGATCACGCTGGTGGGCGTGCCCGATACCGACCATCCGCCCGTCGCCCCCTTCAACCTGATCTTCGGCCGCAAAAGCATCGCAGGTTCGCTGATCGGCGGCATCGCGGAGACGCAGGAGATGCTGGATTTCTGCGGCAAGTACAACATTGTCTCTGATATCGAGATGATCAACATTCAGGATATCGAAGCGGCCTATAAGCGCATGGCGAAAAGCGACGTGAAATACCGCTTCGTCATCGACATGAAATCTCTGGCGGCGTAACGCGGCCGGACAAAAAAAAGCCCCTCCGGCCATAAACCGGAGGGGCTTTTTTTGTATCGTTTTTAGCTACGGCAGCCGCAGCCACCGCAACCGCCGCCCACAGGCGCGCATTCCTCTTCATCGCCCTCTTCTTCGTCAGCGGCATATTCGCCGCCGACAACGAGGACATCATGCTGCTTTTCGGCGGCAAGCGTGGCAATGGTTGCTTTTTCTTCGGGCGATTTTTCGCCGGACAGGAAGTTTTTCAGGAACGAGATCATGCTGCGAGACTTTCTTCTGCTTTGGAGTAATCGAGTTTCAGGTCGCGGGCGACTTCCGCCTGCGTGATTTTGCCTTTACAGACGGTCAGGCCGTTGCGCAGGTGTTTGTTGTCCTGCAGCGCCTTCACCCAGCCCTTGTTGGCGATTTCGATGCCATAGGGAAGGACTGCGTTGTTGAGGGCATATGCGGACGTGCGGGGAACCGCGCCCGGCATGTTGGCGACGCAATAATGCAGGATGCCGTCGACTTCATAGGTCGGGTTGTCATGCGTGGTCGCCTTTGACGTTTCCGCGCAGCCGCCCTGGTCGATTGCGATATCGACGATCACCGATTTCGGGCGCATCTGTTTCAGGTGCGCCTTCGTGATCAGTTTCGGCGCGAGCGCGCCCGGGATCAGCACAGCGCCGATCACGAGGTCAGCTTGGGAAACATACTGGTCAACCGCGTCCTGCGTCGAATAGACGATGTTGGCGCGGCTGCCGAACAGGTCTTCGAGATAGCGGATACGGTCGAGGGATTTTTCGATGATCGTGACGCGCGCCTCAAGACCCACCGCCATTTTCGCGGAATGGGTGCCGGCAACGCCGCCACCGATGATGACGACTTCCGCCGCCTTCACGCCCGGCACGCCGCCCAGCAGGATGCCGGAGCCGCCATTCGCCACATGCAGGAAATATGCGCCCACATGCACGCCCATGCGGCCCGCAACTTCGGACATCGGCGCCAGCAACGGCAGGCCGCCGCGGTCGGACGTCACGGTTTCATAGGCAATCGCAACCGCGCCTGAATCGATCAGGCCTTTGGCCTGCGTCGCATCGGCGGCAAGATGCAGGTAGGTGAACAGGATCTGGCCCTTGCGCATCATGGCGGTTTCGACGGGCTGGGGTTCTTTCACCTTCACGATCATTTCGGCCTTGTCGAACACATCCTTGGCGGTCGCGACGATTTTCGCGCCTGCCTTGATGTAGTCGTCGTCGGACGCCTGGATGCCGGCGCCGGCATTGGTTTCGACGATGACCTGATGGCCGTTACGCACGTATTCACGCACGGAAGTCGGGGTGAGACCGACGCGGAATTCCTTGGTCTTGATCTCCTTGGGGCATCCGATGAGCATTGCTTTTTCTCCTAGGGAGCCTGATACTCGGGGCCATGACAAAGACCCCCTTCAGACTCGGGGTTGTTTGATGCGGCCATACTATAGTTATGCCCAAACCAATTCAAGTGAGCCATTATGTTAAATAAAATCATCGAGATGTTCTCGCCCAAATCCCCGACCCAGAAACTGATCGAGCATGAAGCGCAGTTTGTGGCGAAAAATTACCACCCCCTGCCCGTCGTGCTGAACCGCGGCGAGGGTTGTTACCTGTGGGATCACGAGGGCAAGAAATACCTCGACATGATGAGCGCCTATTCCGCCGTCAGCTGCGGCCATTCGCATCCCCGCATCGTGAAGGCGCTGACCGATCAGGTGGGCAAGCTGGCGATGTGCAGCCGCGCCTATCACACCAACACCCTCGGCCCCTTTGTCGAGAAACTGGTGCAGGTGACCGGCCTTGATGAAGTGCTGCCCATGAACACGGGCGCGGAGGCGGTGGAAACCGCCGTCAAGGCTGCCCGCCAATGGGGCTATGTCGTCAAGAAAATCCCCGAGAACATGGCCGAGATCATCGTCGCCGACGGCAATTTTCATGGCCGCACCACAACCATCATCAGCTTTTCGACCGAAGCGGATTACCGCAAGAATTTCGGCCCCTTCACGCCCGGTTTCAAATCGGTGCCGTTCGACGACCTGAAGGCCATCGAAGCGGCCATCACGCCGAATACCGCCGCCATCCTGTTTGAACCCATTCAGGGCGAAGCGGGCATCAAGACGCCGCATGACGGTTTCTTGCAGGGCCTGCGCAAATTGTGCGACGAGAAAAATGTGCTGCTGATTTTGGACGAAGTGCAGTCAGGATTGGGCCGCACGGGAAAAATGTTCTGCTTCCAACATGAGAATGTGCTGCCCGATGTGCTGATCCTCGGCAAGGCGCTCGGCGGCGGGTTGTTGCCCGTTTCCGCCATCGTCGGCAAGAAAGCCGTGATGGAATTGTTCAAGCCCGGCAGCCATGGTTCAACCTTCGGCGGCAACCCGCTTGCGGCAGCCGTTGGCCTCGAAGCCCTGAAAGTTCTCGAGGAAGAAGGCATGGTGCAGAACAGCGCCATCCTGGGCGCATACATGCAGGAACAGCTGCGCGGCATCAACAGCCCGCTGGTGACCGGCGTGCGCGGCCGTGGCTTGTGGATTGGCATGGATTTCGACCCCGCGCGCGTGACCGCGCGCAAGGTCTGCGAAAAGCTGATGGAAAAAGGAATTCTTTCCAAAGACACGCACCATACCGTCGTGCGTTTCGCGCCGCCGCTCACCATCACCCGCGAACAGATCGACTGGGCGCTGGAACAGGTGCGCACCGTGATCCGCGAGCTGGAAGGCAAGAACGCTTAAATAATATTTTTAGGGTTTCGGCGCAAAGCGCGGCTTCGGCGCGGGCTTTGCCGCGACTGCCGTTTTCACATCGTCATTGGCATTTTTGAATGCAGGACCGATGGTTTTCTCGGTAAGCGCGGATGGCGGTTCCACAGGCGCGGGCACATCCGGTTTTTTCGGCGCCGTAACGTCGAGCGTTGCGGGCTTCATGCGCGATGCCGTGAATTTTGCGGTCAGGCCCCCCACCACGAATGCGCCGCCAGCCAACAACATGGTGCTGGGCGCTGCGGTCATGAAGGCGGCTGTGCCGATCAGCGCGAGGCCGCCGATAATGCCGCTGTCACCTAGCCCGTCGATGAACGTCTTCGGTGTTTCGGATTTTTTCGGCAGGCTCAATTTCTGCGCAAAGCTGCGGAGTTTTTCACCGGCGGATTTCAGCGGATTCTTCATGGCTGCCCCATAAGTCGCGCATTTCAATCAGATAGGCCAATCATGGGCGCGCCCCTGCCCGCTGTCAATTGCGCCCATTATGGCAATCAGGCGCAACGCTTTCTCAACCAATTTGCCTTATTTTGAAAATGAACAGGGAGAGAACCGCATGCTCTATGCCATCAACGACCTTCTGCAGAAAATGGGCGCACCCGAGGCGAAGGAGCGCGGGCGAATCGAATGGCATTATTTTGACGCGCTGAAAAAGAACCTGGAAGGCTTCGCGGAAATCCGTTTCGAAGCGGGCGGCGAGCGCCTGATCGCGGAAATGAAGCACATCAAGAAAAATTACGAGGACGATGCGGGCAAGCTGCACCCCGTCTATACCGAAAGTTTCTATTTGTACGCCGAGCGTACGGCACGCGCAGGTTACTACCGCGTCACAAAAATTTCGCTGGATGGCGAAGACTATAACAACCCGCAAAAAGGCGTGATTGAACTGGGCCTGTCGGTGTTCCACGCCCGCGCACTGGATATTTCGATCCGCATGATGGAGCAGGTTTTCAACAAGCAGGACATTACCGAACCCGCAGCCGACCCGATGCCGCAGTTCAAGGCGATGTTCGCGCAACCGAAACCGTCGCCTGCGCCCGCGCCTGTGCCGCGCAAGGAGGAATGGGGCGTTGTCATCCCCTTCCGCCCGCGCAATCACCTGCACGCCAACGCGGGCTAGGCTTTACGCGCCGGCAACCGTCATTTTCGCGATCCGCAGCGTGGGCGTATCGACGCCATATTTGAAAATCAGGTCATTCGCGGCTTCCATATCCAGCCACATTTGCATGATGTTTCCCGCAATCGTCATTTCCGCGACGGGATAGGTGATCTGGCCTTTTTCGATCCAGAACCCGCGCGCGCCGCGGCTGTAATCGCCGGTCACGGGGTTTGCGCCTGATCCCATCAGCTGCGTCACGAAGAAGCCTTCGTCGATATCCTTGATCAGCTCCTCGACCGTTTTCTGGCCGGGCTGCATGTAGAAATTCGCGGCCCGGGGGGACGGGGGCGATGATGCGCTGCGCGCGGCATTGCCCGTCGTTTTCAGGCCCAGCTGCTTTGCCGACGATGTGTCCAGCAGCCAGCCCGTCAGCACGCCGTTTTCAATAATGCTGCGTTTTTGAGGCGCGACACCCTCGCCATCAAACGGGTGGGAGCGCGCGCCGCGTTTCAGGAAAGGGTCGTCGATGACGGAAATATTCGCAGGAAAAATCTGCTTGCCCATCGAATCTTTCAAAAATGTCGTGCCGCGTGCAACCGCGCTGCC
Source organism: Alphaproteobacteria bacterium (assembly GCA_965279315.1). Lineage (GTDB taxonomy): Bacteria > Pseudomonadota > Alphaproteobacteria > Micavibrionales > UBA2020 > JAPWJZ01. The sequence continues at coordinate 736,112 of OZ257145.1, forward strand.
GCTGATCGCGCCTGCCAGCGACCCGATCACGCCGCCCGCCGTGCGACGGTCGAAAATGACCGGCATTGTTTTTGTCGGGCCCTTGCGCGGGTTGAGCGCCTTCACGGCGCGCTCGCCTGCATTGCGGCCGATCGATGCGGGGTCGGCCAAATCTTTCAAATACGCGGCGGAATCGAAGTCGTAATCGGTTTCCATGTGCGTGTCTTCGCCCGCAATCACGGACACCGACATGCTGAAGCCCGATGCCGAATAACCGCCGACAAAGCCGTTGGTCGCCGCGTAATATGATGTTTCTTTCGAAACGCCGCATTCCGCGCCGTCGGAATTGGTGATGCCTTCAACGTCCAGCGCCGCGTTTTCGGCGGCATCTGCCATTTCGGTCATTTTTTCGACGCTGAGGTCGGTGGCATCATACAGATCGAGGTCGGGGAAACTTTTCGCAATTTCGGCCGGGTCAGCAAGGCCCGCATATTTATCTTCCGGCACCATGCGCGCCATGGCGACGGCACGCTCCGCCATTTGCTGCAGCGCCTCGGGCGAACGGTCGGATGAGGAGACAATTGCCTGTTTGCCGCCCACCAGCACGCGCAGGCCAATTTCGGCTTCTTCGGACCGTACCAGCGATTCCGGTTCGCCATTGCGGCGCGTGACGGAGACGGAGGCGCTGTCGGACAGCACGGCATCGGCGTCGGTTGCGCCGGCCGCCCTGGCTTTTTTCAGCACGTCTTGCAGCAGTTGCAGGGTTTCTGCCTGTTTTGCGTCGGCCATGATTTTTTCCTTTTGATTATTTCTCGGCGGCTTCGGCATCGGCGTTATGCACGGCCGGCACGAAGCGTTCGGTCTGCTGCGCGCCCTGCGGCAGCTCGATCAGTTTCAGGTTGATTTTCGGCGCTTTCGATTTGTCCTCGAACGAGTCGTGGAATTTCGTCAGCACTTCGGAGAAACGGTTAATCGCATCGACCGGTTCCGATTCATAGATCGGGCGCTGCAGCAGCACCGCGAATGAATCCGCGCCCAGGCGCCCGATCACGTCCGACTGCCGGCGCATGAAGGTCATTTTCTCGGTCAGCTTCTTGAACGTCTCGGCATAGGCCTCTTCGCCGCCCGCCGTCAGTTCCGCATGGTTTGTCACCGTGATAAAAACGACGAGGCTACGCTCGGCATAGCGGAACGAACGATCGATGGCGGACAGGAACAGCTGGTTGAATGCCGCCTTGCCGATCATGCCGCCGGTCGAATGCACGTTGTCTTCGCGCGCCAGATGGCGACTGAGCGCCATCAGGCGTTCGGCATTGCCGATCTTGGTTTCAAGGTCTATCGCCGAAAGCGGCTTGTTGATGACATCGTTCGTGCCCGCCGTGATCGCGTCTTCGGTCGTGGCGTTTTTCGACAGCAGCAGCAGGTAGGGCTTCACGGGGGTGCGGATATTTTTCCAGACGCCGATCACCACGGGCCGCGCTTCGGAAAGCGGCGCGGGGTCGACCATCACGCAGTCGAATTTGCCGTTTTTCAGCAGCTCAAACGCCGCGTTTTTATTCTCTTCCGTCACCACTTTATGGCCCTTGGCCTCCAGCTTGTGCGCGATCAGCTGGTTGGTGAGAGATTCGCGGTCGATGACCAGAATTTCCATGGCGGCTTCGTCCCCCTGTTACCCTTGGCCGTAATTTTAGGGTTAACCCCGCAGGAACACCAATCAAAAAGGCGGCAAAAAGCTGGGTTTTTCCCTATTCCTTGATAACATTTGACAAACCCCCCGCACTTCCATTATTACTCATCCCACCAAGCACCCGTGCCCAAATGGCGGAATTGGTAGACGCGCAGGTTTCAGGTACCTGTGGGGTTACACCCGTGTAAGTTCGAGTCTTATTTTGGGCACCATTTACCCCCCCGAGGTTTATCCGGGGGGGCAGGACAAAAAGCCGGATGCCGACTGGAATGACTCCGCCCCCTGAAGGCTGGAAGATTGTCTTCCGTCAACTTGCCGTTCTGGCGCTTTTTGCCGCCACCCTCTTCCTCTACATGAAAAGCCCTGCCGAGCGCACCTATTGGCCGTACATGCTGTGCGGCTACCTGATCGGCGCGTTCGTGTATTTCCGCGAACCGCCGGAATCCCGCATCGGCGTCTTCCGCTACCTTTTCCCCGTCGAGATATGGACACACCGCTCCGCGGTCAATGACTGCCTGATGGCGCTGGTGAACATCGTTTTCATCGCGGTCGTCTATCGCTACACGGTGCTGAACCCCGGCGTAATCATCGCCTATGCGCGCGAAACCGGGAACGCGCTGTCCGGCCTGGAACAACAGCCTGCGCCCGGCGCTGCCGCCGTCGTGCTTTATACCATCGTCGCGCTGTTGGCATCGGACCTGTTTTATTACATCAGCCACCGGCTGTCGCACCGGATCCCGTTTTTGTGGGAATTTCACAAAGTGCACCATTCCGCGCAGGTGATGACGCCGCTGACGCTGTACCGCATGCATCCCGTGGATTTCTGGCAGAACACGGTTTTCAGGGCGATCGGTCTTGGCATCACCGCATTCGTGTTTGTGTACCTGTATCCGGGTGCATGGAGCATGGTGCTGGTGGGCGGCGTAAATGCCGGGATTGTGATCGGCAACATCATCGGCGCGAACCTGCGGCACAGCCATATCTGGCTGTCCTTTGGCCCCGCGATCGAGCATGTCGTGCTCAGCCCCGCGCAGCACCAGATCCATCACAGCACCAACCCCCGCCATTTCGACAAGAATTACGCCTCGTTGCTGACGGTGTGGGACTGGATGTTCGGCTCGCTATACGTGCCGAAGGGGCGCGAACACGTCACCTTCGGCCTTGGCAGCGAAGAGCATGACCGTCCCTATACATCCATCTGGGGGATGTGCGTGCAGCCGTTCAGTGCTATTTTCGGCCGGCGATCCGGCGGCTGAGCGCAAGCGCAGGTTTTTCCACCAGCATATGCAGCGCCGCCGCCGCAACCAGTGACAATACAACCGAAATGCAAGCAAGCGTGCCGTAACCCGCCATGCCACGCCCCGCAAGGATGACCGTGAAAAGAACGGGCACATGCACAAGGTAAAGGCTGTACGACACCTTGCCCAGCCATTGCAGCCCCGGATTCAAAAGCACCCGTTTCGCCGTTGCCGATGACAGCGTCAGGGCCAACAGCAACGCCGCGGCCAGCATCATGAGCGGCGCATAGCGGAATGAATCAATCGCACTGAAAGACGCGATGCAGGCGACCCACAGGCACCCGCGCGCCGGAACCGGCATCCGCAGCAGACACGACGTCACCGCATCGCGATGCCGCGCCAGCAGGATGCCGAAAATGAAGGCGGGCATGATCGCCACCGTGGCGGTCAGCGTTCCCGCGAAACTGTCCGTCATGATCGGATAGTCGCGGAAGCCGCCATAGGTTGTGGCAAGATACGTTCCCGCCAGAAAAGCTGAAACCGCGAAGAACAGGCTGCCGATGGTGGAGCGGCAACACAGCACAAGCAGCGGAAACAGCAGCGAGATGCGCATTTCATGCACCAGTGACCAGGCGGGCGAATCAAGGAAAATATGGTCCCAGATGCCCGTCATCGCAAAATGGCCCGCCACTGCATCCGCCGACAGCGACCTGCCGCCCCATATGCGTTCCGCCCAATCCGCCGTACCTGCACTGCCATGCGGGGTGAGTGAAAAGGCAAGCGCGGCAAGCGCGATTGCTGCCGCGAAGGGGATATAAATCCGGCAGATGCGCCGCAGCACGAATGACGGATATGACGGCGCATTGCCGCGCCAATAAGGCAGGGCGAGCACGAAGCCGCTCAGCACAAAAAACACCATCACCGCGGCGCGGCCGTTGGTCAGCAGCAGGAAAGGCGGGGTTTTTAAAATGGCAAAAGATTCTTTCAGCATCGCCGGCAGCACGCCGTAGCAATGTCCCAGCACCACGATCAATGCCGCAACGCCGCGGATGGCGTCCAGCGCGCGATAGCGGTTTTCGTCATTCATCTGGCAGGCAGCCCGCCATATTCCGCGATCAGGTGGGCGCGCGACGCGTCGCCCGCCCGCGTTGCTTCAAGATGCGCCTCGGCAAGCGCGCCCTTGCCGGGGCTTCCCATATCCTTCAGCACTTCGGCCGCCGTCATCGCGGCGATACTGTCCTTGCCCAGCAGCATTGCCTTCAGGTGCGGCAGGTCTTCGGGTTTGGCCTCTTCCTTTAAGGAGTTGATGGTGTCCATGTTCATGCCGCGCGTCATGTGTGCGTAGCCTGTGTTGCGGATGACCGCGCAATGCAGCTGCGCGGGGCGGCCCGGCAGCGCGCAGGTGTAATAACCGGTGACCGCCGCCCAGCCCACCAGCGCCACCATCAGCAGGATCAGCCGGCGGCCGCCCTTGCGCCGCATGAAAAACAGGGCAATCAACAGTTTCAGGCCTCTGGACATCTGACGCGCTCCTGATATAGTTTTTGAACAAAACACCAATAAAAACAGGCAACAAAATGAATGTAACACTGCATGAGGGCGATTTGCCAGCGGGTCTCGATCTGGGGCCTGTCGTTGCAATCGATACCGAAACCCTCGGCCTGCGCCCCATGCGCGACCGCCTCTGCCTTGTGCAGCTGTCGTCGGGTGACGGCAATGTGCACCTTGTGAAATTCAGTACCGCCAAATACGACGCGCCGAACCTGAAAAAACTGCTGGGCGACCCCAAGGTGACCAAGCTGTTCCATTTCGCGCGTTTCGACATCGGCGTGATGCACACCTACCTGAACGTGCTGACCGCGCCTGTCTATTGCACCAAGGTCGCATCGCGCATCGCCCGCACCTATACCGGCCATCACAGCCTGAAAAACCTCGTGAAGGATTTGCTGCAAATCGATATCGACAAGCAGCAACAGACGACCGACTGGGGCGCCGCTACGCTCAGCCCCGAACAGATCGAATATGCCGCAACCGATGTGCTGCACCTGCACCGCATCCGCGCCATCCTGGACGAATCACTGGTTCGCGAGGGCCGGATGGAGCTGGCGCACGCCTGCTTCGGCTTCCTGCCCCACCGCGCGCTGCTGGACATGGCAGGTTGGGCGGAAGAGGATATTTTCACGCATTAACAATGCGGGATTAGCCTTGGTTAATTGTTATGTAAATTACTTGAATGAATTGACATAACAACATAAATTTGATAGATATTTTGCGCTGCACCACGCATGATAAGGCCGCTTTGGAACGTATCGTTTTAAGCCGACCACCAACCAGCGAGTACGCCATGAAAATCGCCAAATTGCCCGAAACCGCCCGCGCGCAGGCAGCATCCGCCGAGACCGTTGAAACCGGCCGCCGCGTGCTGAAGACCGAGGGCGAGGCGCTGCTGGAGCTGGCGGCATTCCTGAACGACAGTTTTGACCAGGCGATTGAAATCATGTCCGCCGCCGAAGGCCGCGTGATCGTGACCGGCATGGGCAAGAGCGGCCATGTGGCGCGCAAGATTGCTGCAACCATGTCATCGACCGGCACCCCCGCCTTCTTCGTCCACCCCGCAGAGACCAGCCATGGCGACATGGGCATGATCGTGCGCGGCGATGTGGTGTTGGCGATGTCGAATTCCGGCGAAGCGAAAGAGCTCCTCGACCTCATCGAATACACGCGCCGTTTTGCGATCCCGCTGATCGGCGTGACCAGCCGCCCTGAATCGACGCTGGGCCAGAAATCGGATGTTGTGCTGCTGCTGCCGCCCTGCCCCGAAGCCTGCCCGAACGGCCTTGCCCCCACCACATCGACCACCATGACGATGGCGCTGGGCGACGCGCTGGCGATCACGCTTTTGGAGCGCAAGGGCTTCAGCGCGAAAGACTTCAAGATTTTCCACCCCGGCGGCAAGCTGGGCCAGCAACTGATGAAGGTATCGGAAATCATGCATACCGGCGACGCGCTGCCCCTTGCTGCCGAAAACGCATTGGTGCGTGACGTGATCCCGACCATCAGCGCAAAAGGGTTTGGCTGCGTCGCGCTGGTGAACACAGACGGCACGATGGCCGGCCTGATCACCGACGGCGACATCCGCCGCCATTTGAGCAACGACCTGATGGACAAGCAGGCGAAAGACATCATGACGAAATCGCCCAAGGTCACCGGCCCCGACATGCTGGTCGCCGAAGCGATGGCCGTGATGAACGACCTGAAAAACACTTTCCGCAAGATCACGGCGCTGGTCGTGGTCGATGACGCCGGCAAGCCGGTCGGCCTGCTGCACCTCCATGATTGCCTGAGAGCAGGTTTTGCCTAAAAAACCCAAATCCCGCAGCGCGAATTCCGGACGCCTGGCCGCGCGCGGCGGCGGCTACAGCTGGTTCGTGCGCATTTCAAAGGTCACGCTGCCGCTGGTCGCGCTGGCCTTGATCGGCCTGGTCGTCACGCGCCTGTCGCAAGACCCGCGCCAGATCCAGCTGACCGAACTGCCGACCAAGGAGAAGACCACGCCCGGCCAGATCGCGCTGGTGAAGGCGCGCTACGAAGGCATGGACGCCAAGGGCCGCAAATACACGCTGACCGCAGACAAGGCCGTGCGCAGCATGGTATCCAGCGAAGCGGTGAGCCTTGAAAAGCCCCGCGCCGACCTGATGCTGGACGGCGGTACATGGGTCACCGTGCATGCCGACAAGGGCGACTACGACAATAAATCGCAAAAACTGTCGCTGACGGGCGGCGTGACGCTGTCGCATGACAGCGGCTATGAGATGCATCTGCAGGATGTTGCGGTCGATGTGGCGACGCGCCATGCCGTGACGCAGAACCCCGTGCGCGCGCAGGGCCCCGCCGGTGAATTGCAGGCGCAGAACATGGATATTTCCGACGAAGGTGACCTGGTGGTGTTCGGCGGCCCCGCTTTCCTGACGCTGCAGCCGTCCGCCGCGAAGCTGCCGAAAAAGGGGCGTGGATGAAAAAGATTTCCCTGATCGCGGCGGTTGTCCTGCTGTCGTCCGCCGCCGTTGCGCAGTTGCCGGTATCCGACAGCAATGCGCCCGTTGAAATTTCGGCGAAGCATTCGCTGGAATGGAACCGCAAGCAGAAAACATATACCGCGCGCGAAAACGCGCTGGCGAAGCAGGGCGCGTTCCAGATTTCCAGCGACCTGCTGACCGCGCATTACACCGACGATAAAAATGCGGGCGACATCAGCACGCTGAACGCCGACGGGCATGTGGTCATCCAGTCGCCGCCCTATGCGGCCTATGGCGACAACGCGGTTTATACCATCGCCGACAGTTCGGCGCAGCTGACGGGCGGCGACCTGCGCATCGAAACGCCGACAGAACGGTTGAGCGCAAAGCATAAGATCGAATTCTTCGGCCTGCAGAACAAGATGACGGCGATCGGCGACGCCGTTGCCGTGCGCGGCACCGACACCATGCGCGCCAATGTCATGACCGCCTATTTCTACAAGGCCGCGACCGGCAAGCTTGCGCTGCAAAAAATCACCGCCGAGGGCAGCGTGTCGATCAGGACCCTGAAGGAAACCATCACAGGCACGCGCGGCATTTATGACGTGGTCGCGGGCAAGGCGACGCTGACCGGCAAGATCCGCGTGCTGCAGGGCGATAACTGGCTGGAAGGCACGCGCGCCGTGGTTGACCTGAAAACCGGCGTCAGCCAGCTGTTCGCAGAAGGCGGCGATGGCCGTGTGAAGGGCCTGTTTTATCCGAAGAAGAAAACACAATGACTACCAAACCGCCCACAGACACAAAAACCGAACCCGCGCCGGTGTCCAGCGCATCCGGGCTGGTGGTCGAGCACCTGATGAAACGCTATAAACGCCGCCCTGTCCTGCGCGATGTGTCGCTGACGGTAAAACGCGGCGAGGCTGTCGGACTGCTGGGCCCGAACGGCGCGGGCAAGACCACCTGTTTTTATATCGTGACCGGGCTGATTGACGCCGACAGCGGCAGCATCAAGCTGGACGGCAAGGACATCACCCGCCTGCCCATGTACCGCCGCGCGCGCATGGGCATCGGCTACCTGCCGCAGGAATCGTCGATCTTCCGCGGCCTGAATGTGGAAGATAACATCCGCAGCATCCTGCAGGTGGTGGAGGAAGACTATCACCGCCGCGAACATATGCTGGAGGAGTTGCTGGCCGAATTTTCGATCACCCATTTGCGCTTCACGCCGTCGATTGCGCTGTCGGGCGGGGAACGCCGCCGCGTGGAGATCGCCCGCGCGCTTGCCACGCATCCGCAATTCATCCTGCTGGACGAACCGCTGGCCGGCATCGATCCGATTGCGGTCGGCGAAATCCGCGACCTTGTGAAACACCTGAAAAACCGCAATATCGGCGTGCTGATCACCGACCACAACGTGCGCGACACGCTGGATATCGTCGACCGCGCCTATATCCTGCATGGCGGGCAGGTGCTGATGGAGGGCAAGCCGTCCGACATCGTCGCGCACAAGGATGTCCGCCGCGTTTACTTGGGCGAAAAATTCAGCCTTTGAGTATCGCGCCGTGATTTGCTAAGCTTTGCTGTCATGTCAAAAACAGCAGGTGAAGCCTCCATGACAAAACTCCGCTTTTTCCTCGATTCCGAATTCAACGAACATGTGCAGGCGCACATGCTCGACCCGATCAGCATTGCCCTGGTGCCGGAGGATAAAACTGCGCCATCCTATTACGGTGTCAGTGCCGAGTTCAACAATGCCGCCCTCACGCCTTGGCTGCGCAAAAATGTCGAAAGCCATTTGCCGCCCCCGGGCGAGCGGCGCGATAACGCGGTGATTGCGCAGGAACTTGGCGATTACCTCAAAACCTTTGCCAATCAAGCTGAACCTATCACCTCCGTCGAAATCTGGGCCTATAACGGCGGCACGGATCAGGTCGTGCTGGCGAATTTTTTCGGCGGGTTGATGGGGCTTCGGCAGGCGTTCAGCGATGTCGGCCTTCCCTCGCCCCTCTTCCGCGATGCCAAGGAACTGGTACGGGCGACGGGGGAAAGCCTGCCACCCCCAAAGGATGCCCATGACAGCCTGGCCGACGCCGTCTGGACGCGCGACCTTTTCCACCATCTTGTGCCTAAACTGACACCGGAGCAGCGGTTTTTGATCAAATAGCGCGGCCGCCCCCCGCATCTGGTCAATCCCCCGAAAAATGCTATAATTGAAGGAGGGAGAATTCAGGGCGATGGCGATCAATCAAAGGCTTGATATCAAACAGGGTCAGACCCTGACGATGACGCCGCAATTGCAGCAGGCGATCAAGCTGCTGCAGATGTCGAACCTTGAACTGGCCGAATTCGTCGATGCGGAGCTGGAGAAAAACCCCCTGCTGGAGCGCGACGACAGCATGTCGGCCGAACGCCACGAGGCCGATGCCGCCGCGCTCGATTCCGCCCCCGATGCCGAGGGTGGTGAAGGCGGCGAAGCGGCCAATACGGGCAACGATGAACATGGTGGCGACAGCGCCGATGCGCCGCAGCGCGAGGAACGCGAACTCGACACCGATTTCGACAACGTCTTCACGGGCGGCAGCATGGCGGAACAGGAAGGCGGATACGACGCCTTTGCCACCAACAGCTTCAGCGATGTGGGCAAGGGCGGCAGCCTGAAATTCGACGACCCCGAATTCGCCTTCGAAAACAACATGGCGAAGGAAGCGACGCTGCGCGATTATCTGGAAGAACAGATCGCCGTCGATTTCGATGAAAACAAGGACCGCGCGATTGCGCGCCTGATGCTCGATTACCTCGATGAATCCGGGTATTTCCGCACCGATGTCGCGGCGCTTGCCGAACGGCTGGGCACGACGAAGGACCGCGTGGAGGGTATCCTTGCGAAGCTGCAGGACATGGACCCCGCCGGATTGTTCGCGCGTAATCTAAGCGAATGCCTTGCGCTGCAGCTGAAGGAACAGGACCGCCTTGACCCTGCGATGCAGAAACTGGTCGAGAACCTTGACGTGCTGGCATCGCATGACCTGAAGAAACTGAAAGCCCTGTGCGGCGTCGATGATGCCGACCTGAAGGAAATGATTTCCGAGATCAAGGCGCTGAACCCGAAGCCCGCATTGGAATTCGAGCATTTTGTATCACAAACCGTGGTGCCCGATGTATTGATGAAACCACTGCCGAAATCAAAGGGCGGCGGCTGGGCGGTGGAGCTGAACAACGACACCCTGCCCCGCGTGCTGGTGAACCGCCGTTACTACACGGAAATCAGCAACAGCGCGAAGCAGAAGAAGGACAAGGAATATTTGTCCGAGCAGCTGAACACCGCCAACTGGCTGATCAAGGCGATGGACCAGCGCGCCGAAACGATACTGAAAACCGCGTCGCAGATCATCTTGCAGCAGGAAGATTTTTTCAACTACGGGGTCGAATACCTGAAGCCGCTGGTGCTGAAGGATATCGCGGCGGTGATCGGCATGCATGAAAGCACGGTCAGCCGTGTTACCACCAATAAATATATCGGCACGCCGCGCGGCGTGTTCGAGCTAAAATACTTTTTCTCCTCCGGCGTGTCGTCGTCGGATGGCAATGCCGAGTTTTCATCCGAGGCGGTCAAATCGCGCATCAAGGGGCATATCGATGCCGAGCCGCCCGCAGCGATTTTGTCGGATGACGACCTTGTCGACCTTTTGAAAAAAGACGGCATCGAAATTGCGCGGCGCACGGTTGCGAAGTACCGCGAGGCGATGAAGATTCCCTCTTCCGTCCAGCGCCGCCGCATCAAGAACACATAATCAGAACCCATAATAAAACGCTATACGGCTGGAATCGCTTCCAAATTCCGCCTGTCGTTGACGGGGTGTTCAAAAATCTATATTTATTTGAAGCAATTAAGGGGTCTGGCACGTTGAATTTAAGGCTTTTTTCAACTTAACGCGCCTAGAATTAAGACGGTAATAAACAACGGGGATTAAGAACATGGAACTGACAGTCAAAGGCAAACACCTTGATGTGGGTGATTCACTGCGCGAACACGTGCGCATGAACCTCACGAACGCCGCCGCGAAATATTTCCGCGAGCCGATCGAGGCAACCGTTGTCTTCACCAAGGAAAAAAATCACCGCTACAAGGCCGATATCTCGATCCATGTCGGCCATGGCATCGTGCTCGAAGCACACAACGAAGCGGATGATCCCTACCCCGCATTCGACGGCGCGTCGAAAAACGTCGTCAAGCGCCTGTCGAAATACAAGGACCGCCTGAAGGACCACCACAAGCGTCAGGGCGTGTCGGAAACAACCGCCGCCGCCTACACCACCTTCGCCGGCAACGAAAACGAAGCCGAAGGCGGCAAGGAACCTGCCGTGATCGCCGAGATGGATACGCAAGTCCCGACGCTGGCGGTTGCCGATGCGGTCTTGCGCCTTGAACTGGGCCAAGCGCCCGCGCTGATGTTCAAGAACCCCGGCCACGGCGGTTACAACATGGTTTATCGCCGCAAAGACGGCAATATCGGCTGGATCGATCCGGAAGGATCGGCGCCCAAGAAAAAGCCGGCAAAAGAAGAAAAACCTGCCGCAAAGGCAGCCCCCGCGAAAGCAGCCCCTGCAAAGGCGCCTGCCAAGCAGGAGAAGAACAAGGCGAAAGCCGGAAAGAGAAGGTAACTGCCCGAGACGCTATACAAATACGGGCCGACCCCTTGAAAGGCGGCCACGGATGGGCAGATCATTTGTATGATAACCGCAGACCTTATTATCCCTGACCTGAAGGCGACCAGCAAAAAGCAGGCGTTCCGCACGATTGCGGACGCGCTGGTGCCTGTCATTGGCGGCTCCCCCGAATTCCTGTTCGATGCATTGATGGCGCGCGAGCGTATCGGATCGACAGGGATCGGGGGCGGCGTCGCCATCCCGCATGTGAAGCTGGGCCATATCGACCGCATTTACGGCGCGCTGGTGCGCCTGGAAACGCCCGTCGATTACGATGCGATCGACGGCGAACCTGTCGACTTGATTTTCATGATGCTGGTACCCGAAGACAGCAAGACGACGCAGCACCTGAAAGTGCTGGCGCGCATCTCGCGCTTCCTGAAAGATCATGAGACATGCAGCGGCATCCGCGGCACCTGCCAGCAGGAAAAGATCGCGGAATTGCTCACCGAATGGGCGCGCAACCAGGCCGCATAATTTCAGATTTTAATCAGTGGACGGAAACGAGATCCAGCTCGTGATGGCGCGCGCTTGACAGCGCGGCGTTTGAATCACCCTGCACAGCCAGCGCCGTGCCATCCGCCGCATGCAGCACCCAGGCCGGTTTGCCGTTGACCTGATATTGCTTCACATAGCCGACTTCCTCGAGGCCCAGTTTTTTGAGGTCCGACTGGGTCATCAGGAAAGGGATGTAGTTTTCGGGCAGGAAATTGCTTTTCATTCTTTTTACCTCGCCTTCTTATGTTACTTCGGCATGTCTTGCTTGTCACGCGAAACATCCGCGGACACGTCGATCGTTTGCGATTTTTTCCCGTCTTTTCCGGACTTTATCGCGATTGTTTGAACTGTGGTTTCGGGCAGTATCCGGCGCAGGTCAATGTTCAAAAGCCCGTTATCAAGCGACGCGCCGTTCACTTCGATATCTTCGCTGAGAATGAAGGAACGCTGGAATTGCCGCGTCGCAATGCCGCGATGGAGGAACACGCGGCTCTCTTCATTCTCTTCCGCGTTTTTACGCCCGCGAATGACCAGCTGGTTGTTCTCCAGCTGCACCGACAGGTCATCCATTTCAAATCCGGCCACCGCAATGGTGATGCGGAGCTGCGTATCGCTGACCTGTTCGATGTTATAGGGCGGATAGCCTTCCGTTGCGGCGCGTTGCGCACGGTCGAGCGCGCGTTCGAACTGGTCGAATCCGAGCAGGAAGGGGCTGTCAAAGAGTGACAGGCGTCGTGTCATTGTCGTGCTCCTTGTCACAAGCGAGCGTTATATACGCGTTATAACCCCCGGGTCACAGTGGCAGGTCACGCATAATCGATAATATATGGCCGCTATCCGCGAAAGCAAGCGGCTGAAAAGGCGTGGAATATTAGGGCTTTGGCGGCTTCGGCGCGACTCCGGGGGCGGGTTTGCCGCCTTGCAGGTCGGTCAGGAATTCGCGCATCGCCTTGATCGATTCCTTCATGTAGTGACGCTGGTTTTCGCGGTACGCGTATTCAAGGTGCTGGTCATCGATCGGATGTTTCTTGTGCCAGTAATCCAGCATGCTGCGGCTGAGCGGTTTATAGGTGAGGTCGAAATCACGTTCCGCAACATCCAGCACCTTCATCACGTCTTCGAATGCGGAAGTGCGGCCATCAAGTTTCGCCCCGGGCGAGCGCGTGAAATCATCCGCGACACCCAAAATCTGTTTCAAGTCTTTGCCCTCATAGCGCGCGCTGACACGGCCGAAGATTTCCTTCAGTGATTTTTCTTCCTTCATGTCGCCCGCCGCAAAGCTGATCGCCGCCGGCCAGCGGAAAGTTTCATAGGTCTGCACATGTTCGGGCAGCAGCAACCCTTCCGGGCGGTTCGGCATGGCGGCCTGATTGGCCAGCGCCAGTTCCGTGATCTTCTTGCCGATCGCGGTCTGGATTTCATTCAGCGCGGCTTCGCGCTCCTGCCTGAATTTTTTGTCCATATCACTTCACCTTTTATTTCTTTGTCGAAAACGCTTTTTCAACGGCCTCGAACGGCAGCAGGATCGCGTTATGCCGCGCCTTGAAATCCTTCACCGGTTCCAGTATCTGCAGCTTCGCCCAGTCGCCGGAGGGCGATACGGCATCGCCGTTCAGCATCGCTTCCATCTCGGCGCCGGCTCTTGCAACGTCGTCGCGCGTCTTGCCGATGATGGCATTGCGCATCACGGCGACAACGGTTTTGGTCAGCGCGCAGGCCTCGACCTCGAAGCCGAAATCCCTGACGCGGTCGCCGTCCAGTTTCAGCTGCACATAGACTTCCGAGCCGCAGATGGGGCTGACGGAGCGTGCGGCGATATCGAATTCGTCCAGCACATGCGGCAGCGCCGCCTGCCCCGACAACGCGATCAGCTGGGCGTTGTAAATGCCCAGCAATCCGTCGTCATCGATGCCGGTTTCCGCCGTCACTTATGCCGCACCGCGTGCTTTGTACGGTTTCGCGCCGACCTGGTTGTTCTTGGTGAACAGGCGGTCGCAATAGCCGCAGACCGTTTCATCGTGGTCGTCGAACGCAAGGTACACTTTCGGATGGCCCAGCGCGCCGCCGCCGCCATTGCACGACACTTGCGCGACGTCTTTGGGCACCAGCAATACTTCGGGATGTTCGGTCGTCATTTTTATCGTCTCCTTGGTTTACGCCTTTTTAGCAGGCGGGGTCACAAAATACCATGAGCTGCCTTCGGGGCGGTCTTTCAGCATCAGGCCGGTTTCCAGCAGCACAGCCCTTAAACGGTCGGCCTCCGGCCAGTTCTTTTCCCGCCGCGCGGCATCGCGCAGGGCCAAGAAATCTTCCTGTTCGCGGCTCAGGTCGGGCTTATCCAGCGTCACGCTGCCCAGCCCCAGCGCGCTGTCGGCGGCATCCAGTATCGCGAGCTTGTCCGGCACGGGCAGCGCATCGTTGCGCATCGCTTCCCACAGCACGGACAGCGCGACGGGCGAATTGAGATCATCCTGCATCGCTGCGTCGATTTTCTGGATGACGGCTTTCGCCGCAGCGCCCGGCTGTGCTGCGACGGGGAATGCCGCGCGCCATTCATCGGCCTTGTGGCAGAGCGTGTTATAGGTTGCGCGCGCGCCATCAAGCGAGTCCCAGCTGAAATTCAGCTGGCCGCGATAATGTGCCGTCAGGATCAGGTAACGGTAATGCATCGCGCCATATCCCGCATCCAGCACTTTCTGCAGCGTCAGGAAACCGTCTTTCGATTTCGCCATCTTGTCGTTGTCGAGCAGCAGGAATTCGCCGTGCAGCCAGTAATTCACCCATTGATGGCCGAAGCAACCTTCGGATTGGGCGATTTCATTCGTGTGATGCACGGGGATATGGTCGATGCCGCCGCAATGGATATCGATCTTGTCGCCCAGGTATTTCGCCGCCATAGCGGAGCATTCGATATGCCAGCCGGGGAAGCCTTCGCCCCAGGGGCTTTCCCATTTCATGATCTGGTTCGGGTATTTCGAGCCCGCCAGCGCGAACCACAGCACGAAATCCGCCGGATTGCGCTTGTTAGCGTCGGCATCGACGCGGCCTTGCGCGTCCTGCGCTTCGGGCTGCCGCGCGAAATCGCGGTAATGCGGGAATTTCGCGGTGTCGAAATAGACGTTGTACTGGTTGCCGCCTGCCTTGTACGCGTAGCCTTTTTCCTCCAGCGTGCCGATCATGGTTTGCATTTCGGCGATATGGTCGGTCGCGCGGCAGACGATATGCGGCTTCAGGACACCCAGCTTGCGGCAGTCGGCGAAGAACGCTTCTTCGTAAAACCTGGCGATATCCCACGGCGATTTCTGTTCGCGCGCACTAGCGATGGCCATTTTGTCTTCGCCGTCATCGGCATCGGATTGCAAATGCCCGACATCGGTGATGTTCATGACATGCGTGAGGCCCAGCCCCGCGCGCGCAATCGTCCGGCGCAGCAGGTCCTCGAACACATAGGTGCGCAGGTTGCCGATATGGGCATAGTTATAAACCGTCGGCCCGCAGCAATAGAGCTTCACGTTCTTCGCGTCGATCGGCTTGAATTCTTCTTTTTGGCGGTGAAGCGTGTTGAATAATTGCAGCGGCATCATGAACTCACTTGAACTTCACATACATGCCGCCGGATTCTTTCGACATCACGGGGATCGCGGTTTCGATATAGCCGTTCAGTTTTTCCACCTTGAAATAACGCGCGACGGGCTGGAACAGTGTTTCACCCTCGCCGGGCTTGGCGGGGTTGAAGCGGATGTAAAGTGTTTTCACCGACGTCTTCTTGCAATATTTCACGGTATGGTCGAGCGTGTGCAGCGCGTCCTGGCGTTCCTGGTTGCGCAGGTCAAGCTTCACCTCGGCGCCTTCGACGTCGAGGTTTTCGGTGGATGCCATCTGGTCGAAAAAACTCATAAAATCCCCTTTGCGGATGCTGGTTAATATAGCAATATCCTGTCCGGAAAGTGAGTCCCAAAATGACGCAAATTTTCGATTTGATCCTGAAAAACGGCCATGTTGCGACCCCGTGGGGCATCGTGAAAACCGATATTGCGGTCATGGATGGCAGGATTGCCGATATCGGGGATTTTTCAACGGCGACGGCGCGCGAAATCATCGACTGCAAGGGCTTGCATGTGCTGCCGGGCGCGATTGACACGCAGGTGCATTTTCGCGAACCCGGATTGACGCATAAAGAGGATTTATCGACCGGCACGCTGTCGGCAATTGCGGGCGGCGTCACCACCATTTTCGAAATGCCGAACACCGACCCGCTGACCATCAGCACGGGCACGATGCACGACAAGCTGCACCGCGCGCAGGAGAAGGCGTTTTGCGATTATGCCTTTTTCATCGGCGGCTGCGCGGAAAACGCGCACCTGCTGTCACAGCTCGAAAAAATCCCCGGCTGCTGCGGCGTGAAGGTTTTCATGGGGTCATCGACCGGCGCGCTGCTGGCCGCGCAGGATGACGTGATCCTGAAAATCCTGCAAAACGGCACGCGCCGCGTGGCGCTGCATGCCGAGGACGAAGAACGCCTGAAATCACGCAAACACATCGCGGAGACAAGCCACGATGTGAAAGACCACCCTGTGTGGCGCGACGCCGAATGTGCGCTGCAGGCCGTGAAACGCGCGGTAAAGCTTGCCCGCGAAGCCGGCAGGCGCATCCATTTCCTGCATGTGACGTCGGGCGATGAAATGGTTTATTTACGCGACCATAAAGACATCTGCACTATCGAAACCACGCCGCAGCACCTCACATTATCCGCGCCGGAATGCTACGAGCGCCTTGGCACGCGCGCGCAGATGAACCCGCCGATCCGCGACAAAAAACACACCGACATGCTGTGGGACGCCGTGAACAAGGGCGTTGTGGACGTATTGGGTTCTGACCACGCGCCGCATACGCTGGAGGAAAAGGCGAAGGAATATCCCGCATCGCCGTCCGGCATGACAGGCGTGCAGACGATGGTGCCGGTGATGCTGAACCATGTGAACAATGGCAAGCTACCGCTGGAACGCGTCGTCGATTTGCTGGCGCATGGCCCGCAGCGCATTTATCAGATCGCCGGAAAAGGCCGCATCGCGCTCGGCTATGACGCCGACTTCACCATCGTCGATATGAACCGCGATAAAACCATCACGGATAAATGGATCAAGTCGCGCTGCGGCTGGACGCCGTTCGACGGCATGAAGGTCAGGGGATGGGTGCAGGGCACGATCCTGCGCGGCAATGTGGTGATGTGGGATGACGAGATCACAGATTCGGCGATCACCCGTAAATCGCGCGGGCAGCCTGTCCGTTTTGCCGATTTATTGACATTAGCAACAAACTTGCCCGATGAAGAGGTGATCGTAAAGCCCATGGATTGCTGCTAATTCACGTTATAATCTTTAAAATCAGTGGCTTGGGCTGGTTACTTGATTATTAATTTTCCATAGCATTTATCTTATATCTTACACAATTCCTTAAACCTGTTGGCGTAAAATGGTTTAAATGGAATGCCTTGGGGGGCATTCTAAAAGTTCAGGGGTTTTCAGGTTTGGAACGTAATCCAGCCGATGATGATGGCGAAGAGACCAGCAGCAAGCGCAAAAGCCGCTGGGCATTTCTTGCGCCCGATGCCACGGGGTCGAGCCCCGTCTGGCGGAGCCGCATTTCGTGGCGCATCACGCTTGCCGTTTTCGGCACGATCATGCTGGTGCAGGGCGCGGTGCTGGCCTTCAACGTCAAGAGTTACGAAGCCGACAAGCTGAACGACCTGGCGGAACTTGCGCGCGTCGCCATCACATCCTCCATCAACGACAATCCCGGCCAGTCGCCGATCAGCAACACCGTCGCCAAGCGCCTGTTCGCGACGACTGCCGTGCAGGGCCTCGCGGTCTATGACGCCGATTTCACGCCGCTGACCCGCTACGGCCGCGCGCCCGCCGTGACGCCCGACACCAAGCCCGACACGCCCGACCAGTCGCGCAGCGCCAGCGGCCTTGAATACGATGTCGTGTTCACGCCCAAGAACCTGTCGCGCCCGTACCATATCGCGGTCCGCATTGATTCCAGCAATGTCGACGGCATGGTGACGAAACAGATCCACCAGACGCTTATTATCCTGCTGCTGCTGTCCGGCCTTGTCACCAGCATCATGATGCTGGCGCTGGGCGCATGGCTGCTGGAACCCATCATGATCCTGCGCAACAACCTGCTGTCCGCCGCGCGCAACCCCGAAAAACCCGAATTGCAAAAACCGAGCGTCGAGAGCCGCGACGAGATCGGCGTCGCCATCCGCATCGCCAACGACCTGATCCGCCAGAACGCGAACAACCTGAAACGGCTGCGGTCGCAGGCGGAAGACAAGATCCACAAGCTGGCCTATTACGATAACCTGACCGGCCTGCCGAACCGCACCTACTTCCTTGAAAAACTGGATGATGCGATCCGCCACAAAGTGGTCGAGGAAGACCGCCGCATCGCCGTGTTTTCGGTCGACCTTGACCATTTCAAGGACATCAACGACACGATGGGCCATGAATTCGGCGACAAGCTGCTGGAAGCCATCGGCAAGCGCCTTGTGAAATGCATGCCCGAAGACGCGATGATTTCCCGCGCATCGGCGGATGAATTCACGATCATGGTCGTGTTGAAACCGGAATACGCGGAATCGCAAGTGTTGATCGACCGTATTTTCCAGGCGATGGGCGAACCCGTCAGCATCCTGCAGGAACGCTTTCAGGTGCGCGTGTCCATCGGCGCGTCGCATTGCCCGGACGATACGATGGAGGCGCGGCAGCTGCTGAAAAATTCCGACATCGCGCTGAACCGCGCGAAGGAAGAAGGCCGGGATACCGTCCGCTTCTATTCGCAGGATTTCGACCTTGCCGTCCAACAGCGCTTCCAGCTGCTGCGCGACCTGCGATCCGCACTGGATGAAAACCAGCTGACCCTGCATTACCATCCGCAGTTCGACCTGCGCACCGGCCAGCTGATCGGCGCCGAGGTGCTGCTGCGCTGGTTCCTGCCCGACAACAGCAAGGATGGCGGCTATTACGTGTCGCCCGCCGAATTCATCCCCGTCGCCGAACAATCCGGCCTGATCGTGCCGATTGGTGAATGGGTCCTGCGCACCGCTTGCGCGCAGATCAAGGCGTGGCAGGAAATGGGCATCCCGCCGTTCCGCGTCGCCGTCAACATTTCGGGCGTGCAGTTCCACAAGGCCGACATCGTGGCGCTGACCAGCGACGTTTTAAAAACCACCAAGCTCGACCCCAAACTGTTGGAACTGGAAGTCACGGAATCCGTCTTCATGGAAAACATGCAGATGACGATCGACATCCTGAACCAGCTGCACCGTTTGGGCGTTGAACTGGCCGTCGACGATTTCGGCACGGGTTACAGTTCGCTGTCGTACCTGCGCCAGTTCCCCATTGACCGCCTGAAAATCGACCAGTCCTTCATTCGCAACGCGCTGGTGAACCCCGACGACCGCATGATCACCAAAACGATCATCAACCTCGGCCACAGCCTGAACCTGAAAGTCATCGCGGAAGGCGTCGAGACCAACGACCACGAAAACTTCCTGAAGGAAGAGGGCTGCGACGAGGTGCAGGGCTTCAAATACACCAAGCCGCTGCCCGTCGACAAATTCCGCGATTACGTCGTGAACTACAACCGCGAATGGGCCAAGAAAAACCGCCCCGCGCTGATCGACGAAAAGAAAGCCTGAGCCCTTCCGCAATCCCCATTCTTCGGCTAATATCCCGTCATGACAGGCCTCATCTCGCACCCATCATCATCCCTGAAAGGCGTCGCACGCGCGCCCGGGGACAAATCCATTTCGCACCGGTCGCTGATGTTCGGCGCGCTGGCGGAGGGGGAAACGGTCATTTCCGGGTTGCTGAACGGCGAAGACGTGATGCATACCGGCCAGGCATTGTCGGCCATGGGCGCGGAAATCCACGCGCCTGATGAAGCAGGCGGCATCTGGCGCGTGAAGGGCATCGGAAGCGCCGGCCTGAAAACCCCGCGTACGACCATTTACCTTGGCAACAGCGGCACATCGACGCGACTGTTGATGGGCGTGGTGGGCGGATACCCGATCCATGCGACCTTCACGGGTGATGCGTCATTGAGCAAACGCCCCATGGGCCGCGTCATCAAGCCGCTGGCGCAGATGGGCGTGCAGTTCGAGGCATCGGCGGGCGACATGCTGCCGTTGAAAATTATCGGCGGCGCAAGGCTGGCGCCCATCGAATACACGCTGCCCGTCGCATCCGCGCAGGTGAAATCGGCCATCCTGTTCGCAGCCCTTCATGCCGAAGGCGTGACGACCGTGATCGAGCCCGAACCGACGCGCGACCATACCGAACGTATGCTGCAATTCTTTGGCGCGACGGTTGAATCGGAAATGAACGGCAGCGCGAAAACCATCCGCCTGACGGGTTTCCCGTCATTGAAAGCGCAGCCCATCACCGTGCCGTCCGATCCCAGCTCCGCCGCGTTCCTGACCGTCGCCGCGCTCATCACCAGGGATTCCGATGTATTGATCCCCGGCGTGTCGATCAATCCCTTGCGCGCGGGCATCTATGACACGTTGATCGACATGGGCGGCGACATCACGTTTGAGAACAAGCGCGACATGTCGGGCGAACCCGTTGCCGATATCCGCGTGAAGTCGAGCGCATTGAAAGGCGTCACCGTACCGAAATCGCGCGTGCCGTCGATGATCGACGAATTTCCCGTCCTGTCCGTCGCCGCGTCGTTTGCCGACGGCAAGACATACATGTCCGACCTGAAAGAACTGCGCGTGAAGGAAAGCGACCGCCTGCTGGCGATTGCAAAAGGCCTGACCGCCTGCGGCGTGTTGGCGGAGATGGGCGAAGACGACCTGACCGTGCATGGGCAGGTGCAGCCGAAGGGCGGCTGCATGGTCGCCGCCAACCTCGACCACCGCATCGCCATGAGCTTCCTTGTCATGGGCATGGCATCGGTCGAACCGATTGCGATTGACGACGCCGAGACCATGAACACCAGCTTCCCCGGTTTCGCCGCGCTGATGAACAGCCTCGGCGCGAAAATCTTGCCGCAGCAATAATTCAAGGCGGCGATATTGATCAGGATGGAAACAGTCCTAAATGTTTCCTCATGCACCCGTTTATCGCCTTTCAAAACACCTTCACCCCCCTCCTCCACGCGACTCGGGCAGACCTTGCGCACAAAATCTTGGAAATCCAAGCCTTTGCAGCGCACCCCTCAACTATTAACTATCCGCTTGATATCATTCGGGTTTTAATGTTACAAAGCGTTCTGCCCTTGATAATGTCTTAATATTATGTTAATAATATATGAAGACTTTATTAATGGCTCAACTGCTTTGGGCATCCGGGGGATATCACATGTCTATTTTAAACTTCCGCAAGACTGACTTTATCCCTGAGGCGTTCGCCGCCCAGAAAATCGTGATTGCCGTCGATGGCCCTGCCGCATCCGGCAAAGGCACACTTGCCCAGAAAATGGCCAAGCGCCTTGGCTACGCGCATCTTGATTCAGGCGCGCTGTACCGCGCGGTTGCGATGACCGCGCTTGAAATCGGCGCCGATCCTTCAAGCTTCCAAGAGGTGCAGCCCGCGCTGAACATCGTGCTGCGCAACCTCACCCCCGAACTTCTGTCCTGCCCCGACCTGCGCGCGCCGGAAGTGGCGGATGCGGCATCTAAAGTATCCGCAATCCCCGAAGTGCGCGCGGCATTGCTGCAGCACCAGCGCGATTTCGCGGCCAATTTGCCTGCTTATGTGGGCGGCGTCGTGATCGACGGCCGCGATATCGGCACGGTCGTCTGCCCCAATGCAGACATCAAATTCTTCGTGACCGCATCGGTCGAGGAACGCGCCCGCCGCCGTTTCCTGGAACTGCAATCGGAACATAAAGACGCGACTTTCGAGCAAGTGCTGGCTGACCTCACCGCCCGCGACCTGCGCGACACGACCCGCAAGGTCGCCCCGCTGGTGGCTGCCGGTGATGCCTACATCCTCGACACCACCAAGCTGAACCCCGCCGAGACGCTGGACGAGACCATTTCGGTCATCCGCTCCAAATTCTTGTCGGAATCCGGCGAAGTGGTAGGCAAACCTGTGCAAAAAGCGGTCTAAAACCCAGCAAACCCACCGTTTTAGCCCCGTTTTGCCCCCGTTTTGCATTGACTCTTTTCCAGCCCCGACCTATCTTGCCCGTACCGCTTGAACGGGCCCGGGTGCCGCATGGCAGCCCCTCGAGCGTATTCCAAAATTCCGGCGCGACTGGTTCCTCCGCCCTCCCCCAACAGACATGTTCTACAGACAGTCCGATGGCATCGGGAGGCGATGAACGCATACAGCGCAGCCGGCCCTGAAAGAGAGAAACCATACAATGGCAAAAGTAGCAGCCAGAGCACTATCCGAAGTCACCGTGAAAGAGATCACCGGTGAAGACTTCAGCTTCGCGTCCCTGCTGGACGAAAGCTTCAAAGGCGTCAAATCATTCGAAGGTTCCGTCGTCGAAGGCACGATCGTCAGCATCGACAACGATTTCGTGACCCTGGATGTGGGCCTGAAATCCGAAGGCCGCATCGCATTGCGCGAATTCGGCATCGGCGGCAACAAGCCCGAAGTTAAAGTCGGCGACAAAGTCGAAGTGTTCGTCGAGCGCATGGAAAACAAGGATGGCGAAGCTGTCCTGTCGCGCGAAAAAGCGAAACGCGAAGAATCGTGGATCGTCCTCGAAAAACAACATAAAGCGAACGAGCGCGTCACCGGCACGATCTTCGGCCGCGTCAAAGGCGGCTTCACCGTTGACCTCAACGGCGCCGTTGCGTTCCTGCCCGGCTCGCAGGTTGACATCCGCCCCGTGCGCGACATCAGCCCGCTGTTCGGCACGCCCCAGCCTTTCCTGATCCTGAAGATGGACCGCCAGCGCGGCAACATCGTCGTGTCGCGTCGTGCGGTTCTCGAAGAATCCCGCGCAGAGGCACGCTCGGAACTGGTCTCCAACCTCAAGGAAGGCCAGGAACTGCAAGGCGTCGTCAAGAACATCACCGATTACGGTGCGTTCATCGACCTCGGCGGCGTGGATGGCCTGCTGCACGTGACCGACATCTCGTGGAAGCGCATCAACCACCCGTCCGAAGTCCTCTCGGTCGGCCAAACGGTCAACGTCAAAATCATCCGCTTCAACGAAGAATCCCAGCGCATCAGCCTCGGCATGAAGCAGCTGGAGGGTGATCCCTGGCAGGGCGTCGAAGGCAAGTTCAAGATCGGCACGCGTTACACCGGCCGCGTCACGAACATTGCCGATTACGGCGCGTTCGTTGAACTGGGCGAAGGCATCGAAGGCCTTGTCCACGTCTCCGAAATGTCCTGGACCAAGAAAAACATCCACCCCGGCAAAATCGTTTCGACCAGCCAGGAAGTGGAAGTGCAGGTTCTCGACGTTGATCTCGCCAAGCGCCGCATCTCTCTCGGCCTGAAACAGACGCAGGAAAACCCCTGGGGCAAATTCGCCGCGGCTCACAAGGCCGGCGACGTCCTGGAAGGCGAAGTGCGCAACGTCACCGAATTCGGCCTGTTCGTCGGCATCGGCGACCAGATCGACGGCATGGTCCATATGAGCGACCTGTCGTGGAAAGATTCGGCCGAAGAAGCCATCAAAGCCTTCAAAAAAGGCGACATGGTGAAGGTAAAAGTGCTGGAAATCGACCCCGAGAAAGAGCGCGTCTCGCTCGGCATCAAGCAACTGGACGGCGAGCAGCCTGCTGAAGAAGGCGGCCTGAGCGGCGTTTCCAAGAACTCGGTCGTCACCTGCACCGTGAAGGCAATCACCACCGGCGGCATCGAAGTCACCGTGAATGACAACCTGACCGGCTTCATCAAGAAGGGCGACCTTTCCCGTGAACGCTCCGAGCAGCGCCCCGACCGTTTCGCCGTTGGCGAAAAAGTCGATGCGAAAGTGCTGAAGATCGAACGCGGTTCGAAGAAACTCGAACTGTCGATCAAGCAGCGCGAAATCGACGAGGACAAACAGGCGATGGCCGAATACGGCTCGTCTGACTCGGGCGCTTCGCTCGGCGACATCCTGGGCGCTGCCCTGCAGAAGAAAGGCGCGAAAGCTGCCGAAACTTCTGAAGAAGCCCCCAAGAAAGCCAAAAAAGCCAAGAAGGACGAAGAAACGGAAGAGTAATCTTTCGCTTCGGCTTCCGATAAAAACCCCCGCAAGGCAACTTGCGGGGGTTTTTCTTTTTTGAAATAGTTTGGAACGCAATGCCGGGGTGACGCATTGGCTCATCAGGAAACGGGGACATCGAACGGTGTTCAATCACAGTACGAGCGTCTTTGTTTCCGACCGTTTTGACCTTTATGGTCACAAGAGAAGAGGTAAAGCTTTTAGCTTTACCTCTTTTTCTTTTTTGCGGTTATGCGAGACTGGGCGCAGCAGGGGTTCATCATGGAAATCAAACGCAACGGATCGCAACCTTCGACGGCAGGATCGCCCGATTATTTCACCGGCGCGGTGCGGCTCGACCAGCCGTTCCAGCAGGCGATGCCCGCGATGTTGCGGGGCGCGGTTGTGACGTTCGAGCCGGGCGCGCGCACGGCATGGCACACACATCCGCTGGGCCAGACATTGATCGTCACTGCGGGTTGCGGCTGGGTGCAGCTCGCGGGATCTCCCCGCGAAGAAATCCGCCCCGGCGATGTCGTGCTGATCGCGCCCGGCGAACGCCACTGGCACGGCGCGACAAAGACAACCGCGATGACCCATATCGCCGTGCAAGAAGCGCAGGACGGCAAAGTCGTCGATTGGCTGGAGCAGGTGACCGACGCGGAATACGGCGCGTAAGTTTTTTAAAAAAAATATAGTGAATTACGTCGCGCGGCGGCGGAACTGCGCAGTTTGCGGGGCGGAAATCGCCTGCTTCGTTGAAACGCTATAAACGGGCTTCAGCGCGCCCTGTGCGAGCGGTGATTGCGCGACCTCGCAGCGTTCGCGCAGATGCGATTTGAGCGTGGTTGCCGTCTGGCTCAGCACCTTGTTGATTTCCTGCAGGTAAATGCTGTTTGGCCCGTCCGACATCGCGGCCGCCATATTCGCGTCATTGACGGGCTCCAGCGCGTTTTTAAACGCGTCATCGAGCGTCGCCGGCTTGCCGTCGATAAAGCCGTAATTCCCCTGCGTGGTTGCGGCGATCAGCGATAACATGCGCCTCGCGCTGTCATGCACACTCATCGACGCGCTGTTGCTCATGCTGCCCGCCTGGCGTTCCAGCAGGTTCACGAAACCATAGATCCCCGTGCCGCCGATGATGCTGGCCTGCCTTGCCACTTCGGCCTGCGCATCGGCATCGAAGGCGAGGGAGATTTTGAGGACCTTCTGCCACAATTCAAAAGTCTGCGGCGTTGCGGTGTCGATAAAGCCGCCGAACTGCGTGGCATTGCCCGCCGCCTTGCGCCATGCATCGGATACCTTCTGCGGCAAAAGCGTGCCGTCATCCACCGCAGCGGCCAGCAGCCCCAGTTCGCGGCTGGCGTCGCGGTACAGGTTGGTGAGCGGCACGTTATCGCTGAGGAGCGCGGCATGGTTGAACACGCGGCGCAGCAGGTCGAGCGAAGGATGCGGGCTGATTTTGTCCGGCTCTGCCATGATTCCCACTGCGTTTTGAAACTCAGCTAGATTATCAGTGTTATGGGAAAGTGTCAAATAGCCGGATAAAGAAGCAATAAAATTACTTCACGATCTTGAGTTCGGTCTTGGCAAGGAACTTGAAC
Source organism: Alphaproteobacteria bacterium (assembly GCA_965279315.1). Taxonomy (GTDB): domain Bacteria; phylum Pseudomonadota; class Alphaproteobacteria; order Micavibrionales; family UBA2020; genus JAPWJZ01. Next base: position 762,012 of record OZ257145.1, read on the forward strand.
ACGCCGTCGAGGCTGTTCTGGTGTTCTTCCCAGCGGCGCTGCTGTTCCGCCTTGGGCAGTTGCGCGATATCGGTGCGCGCAAGGAACGCTTCGCAGATCGTCGTTTCGGGGAAAAGTTCTTTGACCTTGAGGCGTGTGCGCATGTGTCCTGTTCCTTTACGGCGTCGCGATTTTCGGCGGGCGGTTGCCGTGTTCCGGCGGCTGGATCGCTTCTGCCGCAGGCTGCTGGTTTTCGTTCGCGGGTGTCGGCGGCGTGATCTTCGCTTTCAGCGCGAAGACCTGCTGCAGGTCGACCTTGTCGAGATCGGCGGGTTTCACTTCGGGGCCCGGGATGCGGGCGTTGCTGTTGGTCGCAACCACCGGCAGCGTTGCCGTCACGACAGGCGCAACACCCGGTTTTTGTTCCGCGACAACCGGCGTCTTGTTCTTGCCGTAGCCGAAAAGTTTCAGCGGCGCGGTCACGATATTTTTGAAAATCTGCTTCGCGCCGCCCGGCGTGATGCGGCGTTCCATTTCAGCCAGCACGACTGCGTTCAGCAAATGTGCGCCAGCGATAAGGCCGTGGCCGTTTGCATGGCCGATGCCCGCAAATGCGCCAGCCGCACCAGCGGTCAGCAGTTTCGGATGGCCTTCATGTTCGGGGCGGTTCTGGATGGAGTTTTTCACGCCGATCACGAATGCAACCGCCACGACCGGCAGGATGAACAGCGCCGCGCCGCCCGCCATCAGGCCCGCCAGCGCGAAGCCCGCGTTCAAATAGATGTCGGGGCGCTTGAAGATGGTGGTGACGATTTCAGCCGCGCGCGCGATGCCTTTTTTCGGCACGGCAGCGGGCTTGTCTTTCGCATCGGCGATATGTTTTTTCGAGATCGATTCCGCGAGCGTGAAGTTTGCCGCGGCGAACAGGAAGCTGGCCGCTGCCGGCAGCCATGCGCCGGAGGCGACCGTTGCGCCTGCAACGACGAGCAGCGCCAGCGCACCGGCGCGCAGCGGCGTGCGGTCGTCAAATACAAATTCCTTGAAGCGCGGATGTTTGTCGAGCCAGGTGGGCTGCAGCACGGCGGCGGTTTTCAGCGTGGCCGCGATGCCCGTTGCGGTCAGCATCGCGCCGAGCCCGACGGGGTTCGTGCCTGCGAACATAAGCACGTCTGCGGTGGTGTAGGCGATGCCCGGATCCAGCACAACGTGCTTGGTAATCGCGCCGGGAATTTCCCAGCCTTCGGGTTTGTCGATCTTCTCTTTAGGACCTGCTGCGACCATGCTCTCGAAACTCTCCTGCAAGCGGTGCTTTTTGTGCCAAGAAATTAATACCGCGACTTCGGGACTTTGCCCAACGGTATTTCGGCAATTTTGTTTCCCGTCAATGTCTTACGTTAAAAATTGACGTAATATCAGGTATTTGGATACCTGATCCTTATGCTCATTTCATGCAAAAATCTTTTTTCAGAGTCCATAATTCCAAGAATCGTACTAGGGATTGGCATGAAATTGACGCGATGCAGCATCAGCCATACGCCAGCAGCTCGCGCCCATGCGACCGCAGCCATTGGCGCAGCTGCTTCGATTGCGGCGACAGCTGCATACAAAGCCGCCAGAATTTGCGGGAATGATCCATATGCACGCGGTGCGACACCTCGTGCGCGACCACGTAATCCATCACGTCATAAGGGGCAAGAATCAGCCGCCACGAATACATGATGCGCCCGTCCGGCCCGCAACTGCCCCAGCGCGATTTCGGGTCCATCACGCGCACGCCCGCCGGTTTCAACCCGAGGCTCCGCGATTTTTCATGCGTCAGCATGGTCAGGATTTCTTCGGCATGGGATTTCAAAAAATCGCGGATGCGGCGGGCGAGATGTTCCGGCTGGCCGTGCACGATCAGCCGGTCATCCTCCAGCCGCGTCACGCCGCGCCCTGCCGCATGGACGACCGTGTAATCCATGCCCGCGATAGAAACGACCGCGCCCGGGGCGAAAAGTTTTTTCGGGATGGCGCGGGAATTCTGTTTTGCGATCCAGCTGCGGTTATCCTCGATAAATTTTTGCGCGCGCGATTCCGATATGCGCGCGCCCAGCGGCCAGGTGAAAATGACCTCGCCCGTTTTCGATTCCACGCGCAGGCCCATGCGCCGCGCACGCGCGCTGGGCTTCACGCGGATGCCGGAAATTTCCACCGGGATAACGGCGGTATCAGTTAGCTTTTTTGACCGGAAGAACATTGCGACCTGCCAGCAGGCGGTTGAGCGCATCGATATAGGCGCGCACCGATGCCACGATCACATCGCCATCGACGCCGATGCCGGTATAGCTGTGCCCGTGTTCGGAGAGCTTGATGTTCACTTCGCCCTTGGCATCAGACCCTGACGTCAGCGCCTTGAGTTCGTAGTTGGACAGGATCGCGTCGTCATGGCGCACCAGCACGCGCATCGCCTTGAAGCAGGCATCGACCGGGCCTTTGCCGTTGGCTTTGGCCTTTTTCTTTTCACCGTCGATTTCCAGTTCCAGTTCCGCTTCCTGCGGGCCGTAGGAACCGGATTTCACGCCGAGCGCGATGAAGCGGATGCGTTCTTTCGGCAGGCCGTCCTTGGATGATGCGATCAGGATCAGGTCGTCATCGCTGACTTTTTTCTTGCGGTCGGCGTAATCCTTGAATCGCTCGAACGCGGCGTTCAATTCCTCGTCATCGAAATCAAAGCCCAGCGTCACCAGTTTGGTGCGGAAGGCGTTGCGGCCGGAATGTTTGCCCAGCACAAGGTCGGATTTGTCGCGGCCGACAGATTCAGGTGTCATGATTTCATAGGTCGACGCGTTTTTCAGCATGCCGTCCTGATGGATGCCGCTTTCATGCGCAAATGCGTTTGCGCCGACAATCGCCTTGTTCGGCTGCACGGCAAAGCCCGTGATCTGCGTCAGCAGTTTCGAGGCGGGCATGATTTTTTCGGCGAGGATGCCGGTATCGAAAGGCAGGATGTCGGAGCGCGTGCGGAAGGTCATCACGATTTCTTCCATCGACGCATTGCCCGCGCGCTCCCCGATGCCGTTCACCGTGCATTCGATCTGGCGCGCACCGGCGGCGACGCCCGCAATCGAATTCGCCACGGCCAGGCCCAAATCGTTGTGGCAATGGGTGGAGATGATCGCCTTGTCGATATTCGGCACGCGGTTGCGCAGCATCTTGATCAGCGCGCCATATTCTTCGGGCACGGTGTAACCAACAGTGTCCGGAATATTGACAACCAGCGCGCCCGCATTGATCGCGGTTTCGATGGCGCGGCAGAGGAAATCATGTTCGGAGCGCGTTGCGTCTTCCGCCGAAAATTCCACTTCGTCGCAATGCTGGCGGGCGTAGGAGACAGATTCTTTAATCATCTCCAGCACACGCTCCGGCTCGACCTGCAATTTGTGTTTCATGTGCAGCGGCGAAGTGGAGATAAAGGTATGGATGCGTTTTCTGTGCGCGGGGCGGATCGCGTTCACGACCGCGTCGATATCCTTGTGCAGCGCGCGGCAGAGGCCTGCGACGGTCGCCGATTTGACCTGCTGCGACACCTTGTAGACCGATTCGTAATCGCCCTTGGACGCTGCCGGAAAACCCGCCTCGATAATGTCCACGCCCATGCCATCCAGCATTTCGGCCATCTGGAGTTTTTCATTCAAATCCATCGAATACCCGGGCGACTGTTCGCCATCGCGCAAAGTGGTGTCGAAAATGAAAACATGGTTGGACATGGCTGGTTTTCCTTAACGTGGCAGTATGTTTAAACTCATAATAGTCAGCGGGAATGCCGTTTTCCAGCGCTATATGACTGCTGCGGCGCAATAAAGCTGCCGCGCAGAAGGCTTTATCAGTCGTCCAGTTTCCGCGCTTCATCCACCAGCATGATCGGAATCCCCTCGCGGATGGGGAAGGCCAGTTTCGCCTGACGGCTGATCAATTCCTGCTTCTCGGCATCATATTCCAGCGGCGCCTTGGTCAGCGGGCAGACGAGGATTTCGAGCAGTTTCGGGTCGGCGCGTTTGGTGCTGGCGGTCATGGCTTTGCTTTCAGTGGCAAGACGCTTTGCATTCTTCCTCTTCCTTCGCCGCGATCTCCAGAAGTGCGTGGAGGATCTTGGCGCGGGCGGGCAGGTCAGGGGCTTCGAGGAGCGCCTGTTTTTCTTCCGTCGAGAACGGGCAGACGACGCTCAAGGTCGAGATCAGCTTTTCGCATTCGATATGGCGGATGGTTTCCCATTTGTCGCAGAACATTTTCATTTTATCGAGGTACTGGCGCAGCGTCGTCATCATCGTGTCGCGGCAGATATCGGTCACGGTGTCGGAGGCGAGGTCGTGATGGTAATTTTTCCAGCAGGCTTTCGCGTGGCGGTAACCGCCCTGCGCCAGCGGCAGTTCCTCCGCCACGTCGAAACGGCAGACGCCCTTCAGCGTGATCAGGTAACGCCCGTCATCGGTTTCATTGAAGGATGCGATGCGGCCTGCGCAGCCGGTCTTGAACACGGCGTCGCCTGCGCCTTCGGGTTTCGGCTGGATCATGCCGATCATGCGGCCATTGCCCATGGCGTGGTTGACCATGGCCATGTAGCGCGGTTCGAAAATGTTGAGCGGCAGTTGCACGCGCGGCAGCAAAATCACGCGCGGCAGCGGGAACAGGACGATATCGGCGGGCAGTTCAGCGGCGTTGATGGTGAATGCTTCGGTCATGAGAATAACACGGTCGATAGGCGGCGGCGGCCCTGCCCCGTCAGCGGATGGTCATTGCCCAGCACATCGAAGATTTCCAGCAGCAGTTTGCGCGCCTTTTGTTCTTGCCATTCGCGGTCAAGCCGCGTGAGTTCAACGATATCGTCAATTGCGGATTCAATATCGAGCGCGCCCAGGTGCTGCACGGCGAGGTCATAGCGCGCCTGATGGTCTTTCGGTTTTTTCTCCAGCTTCCCCAGCAGCGCATCAATCGCGGGCAGCGTTTCGGACTCGGCGCGCTTTTGCAGCAGCATGTCGAGGCCTTTAATCCGCGCATGGATTTTTTGCTCGGGCGTCATTTCGCCGACGAAGGCCTGCAGGCTTTCCAAATCTTTTTCAGCGACGAAGCACCAGCCGATGCCGGCGAGCGCATCGAGGTTTTTTTCGTCGTAATCGAGCGCGGTTGAATACTGCGCCATCGCGTCGGTATATTGGCCTTCGCGGAAATGCTTCGCGGCGGCGGCCATGATCTTGGCGACCAGCAGGGGGTCGGGGCCGGAAGCCTCTTCCTTTGCGCCGCCGTGGTTCTTCACCAGCTTGTCGATGAACGTCCGCAAATCTTTTTCAGGCTTCGCGCCCGTGAAACCGTCGACCGGTTGCCCCTGATAAAAGGCATAGACCATCGGCACGCTCTGCACACGGAACAGCTCGGCGAGTTCGGGGTATTTTTCGACGTTGATTTTCACCATCGTCACCGCGCCGGCCTGTTCGTTCACGACCTTTTCGATGGCGGGCATCATCTGCTTGCACGGGCCGCACCACGGCGCCCAGAAATCGACGACGACCGGATTCTTCATCGACGCCGCAATCACGGCCTCTTCGAAATTGCCGGGATCGGCATCGCGGATATATGCACTTGCCGGCGTCTTCTGTTGCGCTGCACCAATTTCAAGCATGTCTGACCTTCGCTGCCCTGTCCGGTTATCACCTATAAATAGGTTATAGCCTTGAAAAATCAACAATCAACGGGTTATATCCCAAAGTTTTCATGAATTTAACAAGGTCTTCCGTGCGTATCGCCGTCGTCATGTCGTTTCGAAGCGGGTGGCAATTGACGATTTCATGTTCCAGCAGGCGTTTGTCGATCACGGGCGACACCTGCCGCTGGTTATCGTTAATCAACCCGAGCGCCGTGACAGATCCGGGCGTGACACCCAAAAGCGTGTTCATCAATTCCGCATTGCCGAAACTGAGCCGCGCCGAATTGATGCGGGCGGGCAGTTTTTTGAGGTCTATATCGGTATCCTGCTTTGCCGTCACCAGCCAGACTTTGCCCTTGTGGTCTTTCAGGAACAAATTCTTGGTATGCCCGCCCGGCATTTCATGCTTGAAGCCCCGTCCTTCCTCGACCGTGAAGACGGCGGGATGCTGGTAGGTCGTCGATTCAATCCCCATCTCCGCAAACGTCGCAGCCAGCGGGTCGGGGGTGGGGACGGTCGTGATCATGATGTTAATTCGGCCTGAAGCGGATATAGCTGCGGTCGTCGAACGACAGATGGCCTTTTTTCACGCCCTTGACCTGCGGATGAATTTTATACATCAGCGGGTCGTCGCGCAAAACCGAATTGAGATAGCGTTCGGTATCGGCAAGGTTCGGCTCGACCTCGGGGTATCCGTCGCTGGCGAAGATGATCTCGTTCGCATGGCCGGCGGGATAAACCTCGACATGGCAATCCGGCACTTTTGTGCCGTTGATGACGCCGTAGCCGTACGGGCCTTCGTAATTGGCGAAGACCTTGCATTCGGAAATCAGCGGGGTCAGCAATTCCCATGTCGGGTCGTTGTCGCGCAAATCGGATTCCAGTTTGCCGCGCGCAATTTCGGCGCACAGGTATGCGCGGCGCAATTCGCACCATGTGCGTTCCTGCGGGAACACCGTGAAATGCCCGCGCCCGTCGACCACGAAAGATGAATCGGCGACGCGCCAGATTTCACGGCGCGCGACGGAATAGACCAGCAGCGCCGCGGCGGGAAAATCCCAGACCTCGCGCATCACTTTCTTTTCGGCGGCGGCCGCGCCTTCCGCCTCGCCCAGCAAAATGCGCGTCAACTCGTTGATGGCATCGCGGGCGGAAATGTTTTTGTCGAGCGACTGCAGCCCCGCCGCGACCGTGCGCGAGGCGAACTGCCCGTTCGGCAAACCCTTCAGCGTGTGGCCGGCGCGGGATGTTGCGCCGTCGATGACGGCGATGAAATTATCGGATACAGAAATGAAATCGTCATTCAGGTCGCCGGGGCCGGCTTTGCCTTCGGTGAATTGTTCGATGATTTTCATGGGTTTTCCTCCGCGCTATGACGCGGAAAGTGTAGCATGAAAACCCTTAATAAATTAAGGCTTGGGTGCGGCGGGCGGCTTCGTTCCGGGGGCGGCAGCAGCGGGGGCTGTGCCGTCCGTCGGCAGCGGCGGGTTCAGCAGCGGCAGCGCCTTTTCCACAAGATTGACCCAGTAACTTGCGCCAATCGGCAGCGCCGCGTCATTGAAGTCGTATTTTGCGGAATGGATGTCCTGGTAATCCTTCGCCCCTGGTTTGCCGGTGCCGAGCGCGATGTAGTTGCCGGGTTTCTGCTGCAGGTAGAACGCGAAATCCTCGGTGCCGAGCGTCGGCGGCACGGGGCTGATGACTTGCGAATCGCCGACCGTTTCTTTTGCCACGTCGATGGCGAAGGCGGTCGCATTCTTTTCGTTGACCAGCACGGGGTAACCCGCGCGCAGGTCGAAATCGATCAGCACGCCGTATTTCTTTTCCGTTTCATCCACCACGCGGATCATTTCATCCGTCAGGCGCGCATGAAGCGTTTCATCAAAGGTGCGCAGCGTGCCGGTGATCTTCGCGGTGTCGGGCAGCACGTTCGACGCATCGCCCTGTGTCGACAGCGCGGTGACGGTGAGCGTCGCCGTTGCCGTGGCGGGGATTTCTTTTTTCGCGATTTCCTTGAACGCGAGCGCGACTTCGGCCGCCGCGCCCAGCACATCGGTCGTGTTTTCGGCGCGGCTGGTATGCCCGCCCTTGCCGCGCACGACGATGTCGAAATCTTCGGAAGCCGCCAGCATCGGCCCCGGCCCCGTCGCCATCGTGCCGAGCGGCAGGCCCGGATAGTTGTGCATGCCATAGACTTCATCGGCGGGGAATTTGGTGAACAATCCCTGCTTGATCATTTCCTGCGCGCCGCCCACATGTTCTTCGGCGGGCTGGAAAACGAAATAAACCGTGCCGTCAAAATCCTTCGTCTGCGCCAGATGTTTTGCAGCGCCCAGCAGCATCGCCATATGGCCGTCATGGCCGCAGGCATGCATCGCGCCGTCGTTGCGCGACGCGTGCGTCAGGCCGGTTTTTTCCTGGATGGGCAGCCCGTCCATATCCGCGCGCAGCATGATCGCCTTGCCGCCCGGGCCGTTTTTCCCGTGCAGCACGCCAACGACGCCGGTTTTGGTCAGGCCGTGGACATCGACGCCGAAATCTTCCAGCTGGCGGATGATGAAGCGCATCGTGCGCTTTTCTTCAAACGCGAGTTCGGGGTCCTGATGCAGCTTCTGGCGCCAGCGCGTCATTTCCTGCTTCATGTCCTGGATTTTTTTGACGATACCCATAGCTACAATATCCTTTGCGTCCGGAAGCCGTAACCCTCCGGGAAAAAGGCAGTCGCGCCTGTTAAAAATACGATAGGCCATCATGTTGATTCGGGGGGGTTCTGTCAATATGGGCACGGGATGGGCACGGGGGTAACAGATACGACGTTCTTTTTATTAGCTTATTTTGTTCTTGCTATGTTCCGTTTTTGATGATAGGATATAAAAAAATGGAGATTGCACAGATGATCACCGGAAACCGACCCCTCCCCCGCCTCAAGACCCTCAAAACCGAAATTTTCGCGCTGCTGACCCGCTTCGCCGTTTGGGTCGATGCCGTGCTGGAACCGTTTGAATCGGAAACCGGCCTGAGCCTCGCCCCCGCACTTGTCCCCGTCCGCATCAGCCAGACCCGCACCCGCCGCACGACCGCAGCGCGCATTTACCAGCGCCGCCGGATTGCGACGCGCATCGCCTTCGCCATGCAGGAACTGGTGCGGCCGTCGCTGGAAAAGGAAGTCACCTATCCCCATAAATGGGCGGCACGCGTGTCGAAACGCCGCCAGCCTGCCGCCGCTGTTTCCCGGCACATCCGTTTCTCCGCCAACTCCTCTTCGCAACCCCTGATATCCGCGCCGCAAGCGGCTGCCCGCCGTGCCCGCGGCGCGGATACTTTTTCCGGATTGCACATGGCGCGTCATATTTCCACAGGTGATCTTCATAAGGCGGCATTCACACCCCGCCATATGTCGGGATAGAACATCCGTCATTACCGGTGATCGAGCAGCACCCCCTTCCTCCCCTTTTTGGCGAGGAAGGGGGTCTCCCGTTTTTAAAAATATATGCGATAATGGCGCATGGCGCGCAAACTCAGCAAAGACGAATATATCTGCCAGGACTGCGGTTACATGGGCCGTGCGGCGCTGAAGCTGCGCGGCAGCAGCATTGTCGAGAAGCTGTTATGGTGCGTGCTGATTATCCCGGGCCCGCTTTATTCGTGGTGGCGGCGGCAGGGCGGAGAAGTGGAATGTGCAAGCTGCAAGGACGGCTATATCGTCAAGGTCGATAGCAAGCTGGGACTGGTCATGCTGGAAAACAAATTGCGCGGCGGCGAAAAGCGCAAACCGATCATCAGGAAGAACTGACATGAAGCTTTGCAAATACTGGGATGTCGCGGAAATATCCGCGCCCGATGCCGACGGGAAAACGCTGCGCCTGCGCAAATGGGGCGGATCGAATATTAGCCTTGATGACGCGCGCAAACAGGCGCGTGTTGCGCTGGAGGATCTGGTGCGCCGCGTTGCAGCCAAAACATTCCGCCGCGACGATTACAGTTACAGCATGCGCGACGTGCCGGAGGAACTCGTAAAAGAAATCGGCGCGGCCGCAGGTGTCACGCGCAACGGCAAGGGCTGTCTTGTGCTGAACACGGCGGATGCCATGTTCGTCGATATCGATATTTCCACGCCCGGATTTTTCGCCAAGCTGTTTGGCGCGACGCGGGAAGCGGCTGAAAAGAAATACATTGCGAAGCTGAAAGAATATCTGGTGCAGAACCCGGATGCGGGCGTGCGCATTTACCGCACGCGCGGCGGATTACGCTACCTGTTCACCCATGCGCCGCAGCCCGTGAATGACGCAGCGATTGCGCTGCTGCGCCAGCTGGGGTCTGACAAATTATATGTGCAGCTGTGCCGCAACCAGAGCTGCTACCGCGCACGCCTGACGCCCAAGCCGTTCCGCATCGGCTGCGGCCGCATCGAGGGGCATTATCCCTATGCGACGCCCGCCTTGCAGGACGGCTTCAAACGCTGGCTGGAGATGTACACCAGAAATAGCGACGGTTATGCCGTCTGCGAATTCCTGGCGGCGGAAGGCAGCAGCCGCATCCACCCCGCCATCGCGCCCGTTATGGGGGAACACGACACCGCATCACGCGCAACAACCCCCCTGCCGCTCGCGTAACGCAACATGTCGCCCAAGATGCAAAAAACCCTGCGGGTGATGCCCGCAGGGTTTTTTGTTAGGTCAGGTACGTAACGCGTTACGTCACGATGATGTTGCCGTTCGTCAGCGCCGTCAATTCGTCGGTGCCGAGGCCGGTGCCGTTGACGATCGCGATTTGCGTCCAGACATGGCCGCCCACCGCGCCGTTCGCATCGACCTTGATGATCGTGTTCGCGCCCTGCGTCGTGAACTGGATGTAGTCCTCGATCACGCCCGAATAGACGCCGGAGATGAGGTTGTGGATGTCAATCGCATCGCCGCCGATCCCGACCTGGAAGTCGGTGATGGTGTCGATGCCTTGGCCGGTTGCGCCGAAGTAGAAGATATCGGAATCGCCGCCGCCGGTGAGACGGTCGGTGCCGATGCCGCCTTCGAGGAAGTCGGAACCGAGGCCGCCATCGAGCGTATCGTTACCAGCGCCGCCGACCAGCGAGTTTGAGCTCTCATTGCCGGTGATGACGTTGATGCCCGAGCTACCGAAACCGTCGATGTTGCCAGCGCCGGTCAGCAGGTTCAGCCTTTCAAAGCCGGTGCCCAGCGTCCAGTCGACGGTGGAGTTGACGGTGTCGATCGCGCCCGCCGTGTCGGTCAGCACATCGCCGGTGCTGTCGACAAAGAAGGTATCGTTGCCGCCGCCGCCGTTCAGGTGGTCGTTGCCGCCGCGGCCATCGAGCGTGTTCGCGCCCGCGTTGCCGGTGATGGTGTTGTCGGCAGCATTGCCGAAACCGCTCAGCGCGCCGCTGCCGGTCAGGGTCAGGTTATCGACAGTCGCATCGCCCTGCACGTTCATGTCGAAGCTGACGCTGGAGACAACCGTATCGGTGCCGATGGCGGAACCGATGACGCTGTCGCCTGCGTTATCGACGATGAAGTTGACCGCGCCGACGCCGAAGTGAGTCATGACATCCGCGCCCGTGCCGCCGTCAATCGTGCCGAGGCCGTAATGCGTGATCGCGTTGTTGAGCGTGTTGCCCTTGGCAAGGCCGTTCGAGAACATCTCGAGGTTTTCAAGGTTCGCGCCCAAGGTATACGCGCTGGCGGTCGTGCGCACCGTATCGGTGCCGCCCGTGGCAGTTTCGACAATCACGTCGTTCTGGGCATCGACGATGTAAAGGTCATTGTCGTCGCCGCCGACGAGACGGTCGGTGCCGGTGCCGCCATTGAGCGTATCGTTGCCCGCAAGGCCGGTCAGCGTGTTGTTGCCCGAGTTGCCGGTGATGACATCATCGCCCGAAGTGCCCGTCACGGCTAGGTTCGCGGTGCCGGTCAGGATCAGGTTTTCGACGTTGCTGCCGTTCAGGGTATAGTTGACGGAGGTGTAGACGGTATCGTTGCCTTCGCCAAAGTTTTCAAACACGGCATCGGCTGCGTTGTCGATGTAGTAGACATCGTCGCCATCGCCGCCGAACATGCTGTCGCCGCCGGTGCCGCCATCGAGCGTGTCGTTGCCGAGGCCTGCGTAAATCGCATCATTGCCGCCGAGGCCCTGGAAGTAGTTGTCGCCATCGGTGCCGTTGAACACGTTATCGAGGCTGTTGCCGGTCCCGTTGAGCGGGCCCGCGACAAGGTTGTCGAGGGTCAGGACTTCGATGCCGGTGCCGAGCGTGAACGAGACGGAGGAGAAAACCTCGTCGAAGCTGTTGCCATTGTCGGTTGCGACATCGCCCACGTTATCGACGATGAAGTAATCGTTGCCGCCGCCGCCTTCCATCGAATCCGCGCCAGCCAGGCCGTCGAGCGTGTTAGCGCCCGCGTTGCCGATAAGCGTGTTGTTAACCGCGTTGCCGGTCGCGTTGAAGTCGCCCGTGCCGGTGAGGGTCACGTTTTCGAAATCAGCGCCGAGGGTGTAGGAGTAGCCCGCGACGACGGTGTCGTTGCCTTCGCCTGCGTTTTCGGACAGCACGTCGCCCGGGTTGTCGGTGACATAGGTGTCGTTGCCGTCGCCGCCGATCAGCGTATCAAGACCCGCGCCGCCGTCCAGCGTGTTGTTGCCCGACCCGCCGGTGATGGTGTTGGCGAGTGCGTTGCCGGTGCCGTTGATGTTGCCGCCGCCGAGGTTCAGGATTTCGACTTCCGTCGTCGCGCCCAGCGTATAGCTGACCGAAGCGTTGACGGTGTCGGTGCCTTCGCCGTTGTTTTCGAACACCTGGTCGCCTGCGTTATCGACGAAATAGCTGTCGTTGCCGAGACCGCCGGACATTGCATCCGCGCCGCCCATGCCGTCGATATAGTTGTCTTGGCCGTTGCCGGTGATGACGTTGGTGCCCGAATCACCGATCGCGGTGACCGCGGTGCCGGTGATGATCAGGTTTTCGATGTTGCCGGACAGGGTGTAGCTGACCGAAGAAATAACGGTATCGGTGCCCTGACCCGCGAGTTCGGAGACCACATCCGATGTGCTATCGACGATGAATGTATCGTTGCCGAAGCCGCCGATCATGGTGTCGTCGTTCAGGCCGCCATCCAGCGTATCGTTGCCATCGCCGCCCGACAGGAAGTCGTTGCCCGCAAGGCCGGTCAGCGTGTTGTTGCCCGAGTTGCCGGTGATGATGTTGGCGTTGGCATTACCCACGCCGTTGATGTTCGTGCTGCCGGTCAGGCTGAGATTATCGACATCCAGCGTATTGACGGCGAGATCCCAGCTGATGCTGGAGCGGACTTCGTCACCCGTGACGTTACCGTCAACGGTATCGCCCGCGTTATCGACCACAAAGATCGTGCGGAGGTTGTTCGCGGTGCTGCTCATGATATCCGCACCGGCTCCGCCATCCAGTGTCTCAGCGCCAGTCTGGGTAAAAGCCGTTGACTGCACATTGTTGACCAGAGTATCGATGCCGCCGCCGCCCAGCAGGACGTTGTTTACCGAGGGCGTGCCGTATTTGAAGCCGTTGATGGTGGAGTTGTCCGTAATGACGTTTGCGCCGGTGTTGCCGGTCGCGGTCATTGCGAGATTGGGGCCGTATTTGTTGGAGTAGCCTTGCAGCGTGAGGTTCTCAAGGTCGCCCGAGAGGGTGTAGGAGATATTGGCGTTCACGATAACGGTGTCGGTGCCTGCAGCCGCGCCCTCGGAAACGACGTCGCCGGTGTTATAAACGATATAGGTGTCGTTGCCCGCGCCGCCGATGAGCGTATCGGTGCCGCCCGCGCCGCCGCCGTCCAGCGTGTTGCCGAGCGCGTTACCGATGATGACGTTCGCGCCGGTGGTGCCGGTTGCGGTTGCGCCTGCGCCTGCAAGAGCGGTCAGGGTGAGGTTCTCGACCGAAACCGCGCTGCTGAGGTTATAGGTGACGTCGGACACGATCGTGTCGGTTTCGGTGCCGCCATTGATGACTTCGCTGCCCGAATGCACAAAGAGCGTATCGTTGCCGCCGTTGCCGTTCAGGGTGTCGGTCCCGGACACGCCATCAAGCGAGTTGTTGCCCGAGTTGCCGTTGATGACGTTATCAGCCGCGTTGCCGGTGCCGTTGAAGGCGCCGGTGCCGGTCAGGTTGAGGTTTTCAAAGTTGGCAAGCAGCGTGTAGGTGAAGCCCGCATTGACGGTATCGGTGCCTTCGCCGACGCCTTCGGTTACGCTGTCGGTGTTGACATCCAGGAAATAGACATCATTGCCCAGGCCGCCGGCCATGCCGTCGTCGCCGGTGCCGCCATCGAGGCTGTCATTGCCCGCGCCGCCCACCAGCGTATCGTTGCCACCGCCGCCGAGCAGCGTGTTGCCGAGGCCGTTGGCGGTCAGGATGTTCGCGCCGGTGGAGCCGGTCGCGGTTGCGCCCGCGCCTGCGGCTGCGGACAGGGTGAGGTTTTCAACGTTCGTGCTGTTGGTCAGCAGGCTCCAGCTCAGGTCGGCGATGATGGTGTCGCCCGTTGCCGTGGTGCCGGTTGCCACGTCGCCTGCATTGTCGACGAGGAATACAACGTTGTTGCCGCTGCTGGCGGCAATCATGACGTCCGCGCCTGCGCCGCCATCCAGCGTGTTTGTGCCGGTCGCTTCGCTGACCAGCGTGTTATTGCCCGCGTTGCCCGTCAGGGTGACGCCGCCCACGCCGAAGCTGTTGATCCGGCCATTTTCGATGAAATCGCCGAGCGTCCAGTTGACGAGCGTGTTGACTTCGTCGATGCCGCCGCCTGCGGAGGTCGCATCGGTTTCTTCAACCACATCGGTCAGGCTGTCAACGTAGTAAATGTCGTTGCCGTCGCCGCCATACATGAAATCGTTGCCGGTGCCGCCGTTAAGCGTGTCATTGCCGTCGCCGCCCAGCAGCGTGTCGTTATCCGCGCCGCCGTTCAGAATGTCATTGCCCGCGCCGCCGTCCACAAGGTCATCACCCGCATCAGCGTTGACGGTGTCGCTGCCTTTGTCCGCCAAAATAATATCGGCGCCTGCGGTGCCGAGAAGAGTTTCGCTAGCGCTAGTGCCTTTGACGGTGGTCATGGATGTGTAGTCCTTTGTTTGTAAAAAATGATGATGGGCGAATTTTTGAGCCGGAATCCTAGATGGCGAATATACGCATGTTTCCTTGGATTGACTAGGGGATTTTAGTATCGGGAGGCGCGTAGCCTTGCGTTTTGCATGTTCAGTTATGGTGCTATCGTCCCGTTGCCGACAGGCGTATCTGATGCTAATGATCGTGTGTTTTTTTAATTCCATTGCTGGCGCAAAGATCGTCGTATGACAAAAAAACCGCCTCTTGAATCGTTATATGGCATATGTGGCCAGTTGGGCGCGTACCGGTTGTTTCCGGTATTCCAGAATACGGCACCCGAAATGCGCGAGACGATCATCGCATTCTGGCAAAAAAACCGCGCGCTGCCCGACAGCGCCGATGGCCAGACCCGTGCGAAGCAGGTTGTCATTCTGGCCGCTGACCATGACGACCAGCCCGTCGGCGTCAGCACCGTATATAAGGACGATTTCATGCATACCGGCATGAAGGACGCGCCGCGCGGCAGTTTCTATTTCTTCCGCACCTTTGTGCAGCCGGGCGACCGCGTGCATCACCTGTCGAAGAAAATCACGGGCTGCACCTATGACCACCTGAAAACTTTCGCGGAGGCCGACAAGCCCAAAGGCGTCGTGATTGTGGCGGAGAATCCGAAGCTGACCAAGCCTGTACTGGACCGGCTGGTCGGATCGCTCGGCTGGATTCATATCGGCGTGGATTCGCGCGGCAAGCTGGTCTATCGCCGCGATTTCTAAAGCGCCGCGAGGATTTTGTCGTCGAGCGGGGGATGGCTGAGAAGGCCTTTAATATCGTTATCGGCAAAGCCTACCGCCATCGGGCATTTCACGCCTTGCAGCACCGCGACATCATATACTTCGCCGATGCCGTCGATATGCAGCCATTCGACGCATTTGCCTGTTTCAAGGTCGATAACCTGCAGGCCGCAGACAGGATCAAGCTTCGCGTCGCGTAGTTTGCCGTCGAGGGGCAGGCCCTCGAAGTGCTGGTCGCGCGGTTTGGACAGGCCGACATAGGCATATTTGCCGTGAAACGAAAGGCCGCGCAGGAAACCCGGCAGGAACGCGCGCGGCTGGAATTTTTTTGCCTTCACATCGACCGTGCCCAGTTCGCCGGTGCCGGAATTCAGCACCCAGAGCTGTCCGTTGTGCAGGCGCGGCGAATGCGGCATCGCCATGCCGTCGCAAACAATTTCGTTCGTCTGCACATCCATCACCATGCCGCCGCCGGCACGGAAAGCGCGCCAGCCCTGCGCGGTGTCGCTGGGGCCGCATAGCGTGACATAGCGCGGCCTTCCATTTTCCATCGCAAGGCCGTTCAGGTGGCAGCGGTCTTCACCGACGATGCCGGAGATAAAGGGCGGTTTCCACACGGGAATAAAGCTGTCTTTGGGGCTGGTGGTGGCAAGGCAGTTGAACATCGTGTTCACGAAAATGATCTGTCCATCCGACAGCTGCCCTACGTCATGCGCGTCGAGCGCGCCGGTGTTATAGGTCGTGCGCGGGATGTAGCAGGCGTCATAGGTGCCATTCACCGTGTTGCCCTTGGGCAGTGCGTTTTCGAAACGCTGCATCTGGAAGTGCGTCGCCAGCAGCAGCGTGTTGCCCGTCACATGCAGCCCCATCGCCTTCTGGAACGTGCGGGCGTGGATCATCAGCTGGCCCTGCGGCGCGCGGCCGAGCAGGTAGAATTTTCCCGACTGATAGGATGTCAGCGCCAGCGATATGTCCAGCCTGCCCATGCTGTCGACAAAACCGTCGGACATGCTGAAGGAAATCTTTGCTGCGGGTTGTTCGGGTGCTGTGGCTTCGGCGGGGACGGTCTGCATAAAGAGGGGCTTCCGGAAAAATGGATTCTGGCGAGATTATATGCAGGTTATCGGTGAAAGACTAGCCGAGTCGTTTTTTGCGCGCTTCGTCGAAGCCATGCAGCCCCATATGCCATTGCAGCGCAACGACCATGCCCTTGACCGGCTGCAGCAACAGCCATGACAGTCCCACGGCGACCACCGGCCAGACCAGCACATGGAATATATAAGGTGGCTCAAAGTGCTTTTCCGTGAACATCACCAGCGGCACAAGGATATGGCCCAGGATCAGGATGACGATATAGGCCGGAAAATCATCGGCGCGATGGTGGTGGAAATCTTCGGCGCAATTGGCGCAGCGGTCGGCCACTTTCAAATGCGCGCGGAAAATCTGGCCTTCGTTGCAGGCCGGGCACTTGCCATGCAGGCCGCGCATCAGCGATGTGGTGAGCGATTGGGGGGCGGGCATGGTCATGACGCTTCTCCTGTCCCTTATTATACAATGAACGCGCGTATAATTGACAGTCGATGCGGACGGCCTGTGGCGCATGAAAAAACCCCGGCTTGCGCAGGGGGCTTTTCATTTATTGCTTTGGAAATCTTTACAAATCAACCTTGGCCGTTTCGCCGAGGTTAGGCTTCGCGCCCGTGACGGCGGAAACGAGCATTGCGCCCGTCGCCATGATGTTGTTCAGGCCATCCCACAGTTCGCCTTCATCGGGGGTGAAGGTGATGACGCGGATTTCGGGGTCGTTTTCGGAATCCCACCACGCCTTGTAGAACGGCGACCACAATTCCTTGATCAGGGCGCGATCATTGCCGACCACAGCGCGGCCGCGCAGCGAGATATATTTGTTGCCGCCGTTATCGGCAAAGCACAGCAGCACTTCCGGCGACTGCGCGATCTGGTTTTCTTTTTCCGACCCGGTTTTATCGAGGAAATAAATCGCATGGTTTTCGCGCTTCACATGCGCCGACATGGGACGCGATGCGTAACGGTTGCCGTCGCGCGTCACCAGCATGCAGGTGCGCATGTCTTCGGCCAGTTCCCAGATGCGTTCGATGCTTTCGCCCGCGGGTTTGGTGCGGTAATCGTTGTTAGCCATGGTTTATCCTCCGGCATGATTGAACGTGCTGATGGACAACCGCTGCGGCGGGATTCGAGTTCCGCCTGAATTTTTAATACATGCTGTGTTCGCGGGCGGGTTCGCGTTTTTGGCGGCGGCGGACGGTTTTTTTCGCCAGCACTTTCGTGTTTTCGATGATCGACAATGCCGCGCCATCGCTGAGTTTTTTAAAGATCGTCCCGCCGACGGCGGCAAGCGCCATCAGGACATAGGCGAAGTATCCCTTGTCCAGCTCGCCCTGCTGCGTTTTCAGCATCGACAGCGCCTGGCTCGCCTGGCTGAGTTCGGAAATCAGCACGCCTTTTTCGCGGGAAATGGCGGTTTTCTGCTTCACGTCACGCGCGGCAAAATAGCCGTCTTCCGCCATCTGGATCTGTTCCTTGATTTCATCGATGGAGCGTTTCAGCAGCGCGATATCGGATTCAATCCCCGTCAGTTCCGATTTGGCGGCGGGCGCCTTGGCAGGAAACATCCAGTACCAGAAACGGCCGAAGATGCCGGGCTGCGATGCGGCTGCCTGTTCCTCCGCCGTTTTGCGGCAAAGCGGGTCTGCGCTGCATTTCTTATCCAGCACGACGGGCACGGGTTCGGCGTCGCCGCTCTTGATCGCGTTGATACGTTCAATGCGCGGCTGGCGGTCGGAGATACGCTGGTTCACGCGGTCGATGCGGTATTCGAAGGCGGCCGCGTCTTTACGCTGCAGCATTTCCTGTTCCTGGCGTTCGCGTTCCTGCTCCGCCTGATAGCCGCGCGCCGCGCCCTGCACGCAGGCCTCTTTCGCGACCGTGCCGCCGCCCTGTGCGGTTGCACTGAGCGTGCCTTCGACGCAGCCCGCCATTGCGGCGGTCGTTTTGCGGTCGGTCTTCTTTTTCTTTTTGCCGCTGAAGAAATCCTTCACGGAATCAATCGGCCCTGCGGTGACGGGCGCGGCATGGGTGAAGGTGAGGCACAGGAGTAGGGAAAAAATGAGTCCCGATTTTAAAAACGCGCTGCGCATGATGCTGCCCCGAGATAAATGCCCAATAAAAATGCCTGCCGGTCAATATCCGGCATTTTCCACATTAACGTGATTCGTGGCAAGCGATAGCATGCGCAAGCTTGATAAAATTCAGCATTTTAACGGCGATTTTGGGAGAAAATGGAGCGGATGAAGGGATTTGAACCCTCGACCCCGACCTTGGCAAGGTCGTGCTCTACCCCTGAGCTACATCCGCATATGCGCAAAAGAATCTATCTGCGCGGGTACCCATGAGAAATATGGGATTTGGGCAGGTTTGTCAAGAAATCCAAACCAGATTAATTCTGCTAATTTAACAATTTAAATCAGGTATTTAACGCATAAGGAAAAACCCGCCCTCGTTTCCGGGGGCGGGTTTTCTGAAGTTTTCGTTTTAAAAACGCGGATTAAGGCGTTTTCTTGGGCGGGGTCACGTTCGGCCAGTTGACCTTCGCCTTGGTATCACGCTCCAGCGCGGTCGTGTTGTCGTTGACCGCCTTATGCGTGAGCTTGTTAAACACGCCCCGGATCGGGTTGGTGATCGCGCGGGCGATGAAGCCCGGGCGGTCTGCATCTTCGCGCAGCTTTTGGGCGGTCTGGCCCTTCAGCGGCGCCTCACGCAACGGGCGGCCGGTTTTAAGCATCGTTTCAATCCGCGCCATGGTGCGCTTGTCATGCACGAGTTCCATGAAATGCTTGCGTTCCAGTTCGCGCAGGTAATCCTGCGTAACCACAACGCCGGGACCTGCAAGGTCGCCACCCGTCAGCACTTTGCCGACCTTGTCGGACACAATCACGTCATACGACGTGGCCGAGCCCTTCAGGAAGAAGCCGTCCACCGCCATCGACAATGCAGCAGCACCCGATGCACCGGGCAGCGTCATGTTGAACGGCACTTCCGGCTTGAAGTCGACGCTGAGTTCCAGCGCCTTTTTCTTCGCATCGGCCAGCAGGCGCGATTTGTTCATCGTCACGCTGTCGCTTTCACGCAAGTAACCAAGATCTTTTGCTTCGAAGGCCGAGAGGCCGACTTTCGCGGTCGAGATGGTTTCGAACACCGCGCCGACAGCCGGCATCGGGCCGCCCGGCAGGCGTTTGTTCTGTTTCGCGCGCGTCATCAGCTCGGTCGAGCCGCCCCAGGCGGGGAGCAGGCCGACGCCGACTTCGACGAGGCCCGGATAGGTTTCGGCATGCGCCTGCACGTGATGGCTGTGCAGCAAAATTTCGCAGCCGCCGCCCAGCGCCTTGCCGGCGGGAGCGGAGACAACCGGGAATTTGGCGTATTTGAGGCGTTTGTAGGTATCCTGCCCCATCTTCACCATTTTCTCGACCAGCCAGTATTGCTTGGCTTTTGCGGCATAGAGCGCAACGCCGATATTCGCGCCGACGGAGAAATCATCCGCTTCGTTGTGGATGACCAGCGCCTTGAACTTGCCACCCGGCTTGCTGCCGTTTTCGATGATGTCCGCCGCCTTGTTCATCATGCCGAGCGACATGAAGTCGAGCGAGTTCATTTTCGAATGGAATTCGAGGCACATGACGCCGTCGCCGATATCCCACAGCGATGCCGACATGTTCTTCGCGACCAGATTTTTCTTGTCGCGCTTCACGTCGGAGAGCAGCAGGACGCCTTCGGGGCGTTTGACTTCCACATACTCGCCGTCCTTGTTGAGCATGTTGAGTTTATTGTCGATGTTTTTGTAGAACGTCTTGCCGGCTGCTTTTTTCAGCAGTTCGGGCACGGCCTCGCCGTCTTTTTCAAGGCGCTTGATCAGGTAATCGGTGCCCAGTTTGTCGATCATTTCAAAGGGGCCGTATTTCCAGTTATAGCCCAGCTTCATGCCCTGATCGACGTCATGGATCGAGCCCGCGACGGTATGCGCGTGGTTCAGCGAATAGACGAGCGTCTGCTTGATCACCGACCATGCATATTCGCCGTATTTGTCGTCATGCTCGACCAGTGCCTTCAGGCCGCCTTTTTTCGAGGCATTCAGGATTTCCAGCTCGATCGGCTTCTGGCGGTCAGCGCCGCCCTCTTTCTTTTTCGAGAAGAGTTTCAGCGGGGCAGAAAGCACGCGGCCGATGGCTGTCGATGCTTTTGCGAAAGTCGATTTCGCAGGCACAACCTTGTTTTTAGGGTGCAGTGCGCCGGTTTCGAGGTCGACCGCGAAGTCGTTCTTGTTTTCATCGCGGCGATAGAAACCGCCCTTGCCTTTGCGGCCCGTATAGCCTTCCTTGATCATGGTATCGATCACGGGATGCGTGCGGTTTGCCTTCACATACGCATCTTCTGCGGGCAGCGAGCCCATCAGGGATTTGGAAATATGGGGCATCAGGTCGAGGCCGACGAGGTCGACAAGGCCGAAGATGCCGGTTTTCGGCACGCCCATCGGCTTGCCGACGATCGCATCCGCTTCTTCCACGGAAATCTTGCGCGCAATCGCTTCGTTGATCGCGCTTTGGATCCAGAACGTGCCGATGCGGTTCGCGATGAAGCCGGGAGTGTCGTTGCAATGCACGACGCCCTTGCCCAGTTTTTCATCGAGGAAGCGGGTCAGGTCGGCCACCATCGCGGGATCGTTGTGTTCCGACGTCACCAGTTCCAGCAGCGGCATGTAGCGCGGCGGGTTGAAGAAGTGCGTGATGACGAAATCTTTTTTCAAGGCATCCGACTGGTCGGCGATCAGGTCTTTCAGCGGGATCGTCGAGGTGTTGGAGGCGACGATGGAGCCGGGTTTGCGGTTTGCGTCGATTTTCTTGAAGATGTCGGATTTCACCTTCGGGTCCTCGAAGACGGCCTCGATGATGATATCGACGTCTTTCAGACGGTCCATGTTGTCTTCGGTGTTGCCGGGGCGGATCTTGCGCGCGTTTTTCTTGTGCATCAGGGGCGCAGGATTCGTCTTCAGCAGTTTTTCGACCGCGCCTTCGGCGATCGCCGTGCGGTTCGCCGGGTTTTTCGGGTCAACGCGGTCGAGCAGTTCGACTTCGTAACCGGCATTGGCGAGGTGGGCGGCAATGCCGGCCCCCATGACGCCCGCGCCGATGACCGCTGCTTTTTTAATAGCCATGTCAGTTTCCTTTCAGAGGAAAATAAGAAATCAGGGTTCGCCTTTTAGGGTTTGGGGGCGGCGGGCGTGTATTTTTTCAACACGGTCGTGATGCCCTGCCCTGCGCCGATGCACTGGGTGGAGATCGCGTAGTCGCCGTCCTTGCCGTTATCATGCAGCAGTTGCGCGGCCTTGCCGGTGATGCGCGCGCCGGTTGCGCCCAGCGGGTGACCAAGGGCGATAGCGCCGCCATGCACGTTCAGTTTTTCTTCCGAAATGCCAAGCTCGCGCTGGCAGGCGACCGACTGGCTGGCGAAGGCTTCGTTCATCTCGACGAATTTCACCTGGCTCATGTCGATGCCGGCTTTCGCCATTGCTTTTTGCGTCGCCGGGATTGGGCCGAGGCCCATGACTTCGGGGTCAAGGCCGACAACCGCGAAGGATTTCACTTCGGCCAGGATTTCGAGGCCGTGCTTCAACGCGAATTCTTCGGAGCAGACAAGGACCGCCGCCGCGCCATCGGTGATGGGCGATGCAGTTGCTGCCGTGACCGTGCCTTCGCGCAGAAAGGCGGGCTTCAGTTTCGCGAGGCCTTCAGCAGTCGATTCAGGACGGGGGCAGCCGTCTTCGGAAACGATCAGGCCCTTCGGCGTCTTGATGTTGACGATTTCGCCATCGGTCAGGCCGGCCTTTTTCGCGGCGGCGGCCTTGAACTGCGATTTCAGGGAGAATTCTTCCTGTTCTGCACGCGTCACGTTTTTGCGTGCGGCGACGTTTTCCGCCGTTTCGCCCATGCCCATATAGGCGCCGGGGACGTTTTTATACAGCTCGGGGTTCGGGGACGGGTTGAAGCCGCCCATCGGCACGCGCGTCATGCTTTCAACGCCGGCCGCGATAACCGCATCCGCCATGCCCATCGAGATCGCGCCGGCCGCGTCATGGATGGCCTGCATGCTTGACCCGCAGAAACGGTTGATCGTCACGCCGCCGATTTCGGTGGGCAGGCCTGCCTGCAGCACCACGAGGCGCGCCATGTTGAGGCCCTGTTCGCCTTCCGGCATTGCGCAGCCGAGTTTCAGGTCATCGATCAGCTTGGGATCGACGCCGGTTTTTGCGATCAGGCCGGAAACGGTCTGTGCCATCAGGTCATCCGCGCGCACACCGGCAAGCTCGCCCTTGTTGGCGGGCGTGAAGGGAGAGCGGACGTAACCTGCGATTACAACTTTTTTAGATTCAGTCATTTCCATGGCCTCGTTTGTTAAAACGCGTTGAATTTGGCCACACCCCCGATACAGCGTTTTGCTTCTGGTTTGACCCAAAATGCAGTCGCCTTTTTTTGTATCCGTGGAGTATGAAACAATGAGTCCTTGCCGTAAAGCTGCAAAAGGGCAAAGGCGTAAAGATTCTTTACGCGCGGAATACAAAGCAATTCGGCGGATATGTTTTCATATCCGCCGAATAATATTTCAATGCTTATGAATATTGAAGCCTAGTGCTTTTTCTTCGCGGCGATTTTCTTGGCCGCCTTCGCGTCCGGGCTTTCTTCGGTCTTGGTCTTGATGAAGGAAAAGACACCACCCGCGATCAGCGTGCCGACGGTCAGCAGCAGCGAGACCCAAGGCGGCATATGGAAGCCATAGCCGGCGATGGTCGCCGCCAGTTCCGGGTGCGAGCCCTGCAGGAAGCCTGCGATTTCCGCCGGACCTTTGTCGATAAGCACTTTCAGGCCGATGAAAACGAGTACCAGCGACAGCGCGAATTTCAGGTACTGGAAACGGTCCAGCATCGCGGAGAGCGCGAAATAGAGTGCGCGCAGGCCCATGATGGCGAACAGGTTGCTGGTATAGACGATGAAGGGGTCTTGGGTGATTGCCAAAATCGCGGGGATGGAATCGACCGCGAAAATGACGTCCACGACCTCGACAACGCACAGCGCCAGCAGCAGCGGTGTTGCGAACAGCACCATCTTGCCGGCCTTGTCCTTTTTACGGACGGTGAAATCATGGCCGTGGTATTCGTCGGTGACGCGGAGGTTTTTCTTGAAGAACTTCACGACCTTGTTTTTCGACAGGTCATGTTCATCGTCGCCGTCATCCATCAGCAGCATTTTCGCGCCGGTATAGACAAGGAACAGCGCGAACAGCAGCAGTACCCATTCGAATTCCTGCACGATCGCGGAACCTGCGCCGATCATCAACCCGCGCATCACGATCACGCCCATGATGCCCCAGAACAGCACGCGGTGCTGGTATTGCTTGGGCACGGCGAAATAGCTGAGGACAAGCGAGATGACGAAAATGTTGTCCATCGACAGCGAAAGTTCGACCAGGTAACCGGTCACGAACAGCCCGGCATTCACCGCGCCGCCCGTGGGCAGCATCCAGATAAAGCCGCCGAAGCAGAGCGCGAGGAAACCGTAAAGCGCCGACAGGCGCAGGCTTTCTTTCGCGCCGAACACATGGTCCTTTTTATTGACGACGTTCAGGTCGAAGACCAGCACGCCCAGGAACACCGCAAAGAAAACGCCCCATACCCAAAGAGGTTGGCTGCCGAGAAAGGAAAGGTCGTTTTCCATTTACTGTCCTTGAAAATATGGATTGGAGGGAGCGTCGTTTAGAAAATGCCGAAGACTTCCATCAGGAGCGGCCCGATATATTCCTTCATGCCGATGATCACCAGCAGGATGCCGATGGGCGTGCCCCAGACGGTGCGGAAGGGGTTCATGCCGGCGGCATCAAGTGATTTTTGCACGACCAGCGCGACGAACGGGACAACGCCGGCCGCCAGCAGCAGCATGATGGCGCGAAAACCGATCAGCAGGCCGTAGTCGAGGACTTCCGTGCCGCTGACATTGATATTGCCCGCCTTGAACAGCAGGCGGTCGAGATCTTCCCAGCCGAGGCGGAATCCAAGGCCTTGGCCGTTCGAGATATATTTCTGGCTGACCATCCAGCAGACCACATAGGCCATGATGTAAATCGTGACAACGGAAACGGCGACGCTGGTTTCCTTGCCTTCCTTTTTGGAAAGCACAGCCCCCCCGCCCTTGGCGGCGATTTCCTGTGCAAGACGGATTTTTTCGCGTGCACCGACTTTCGCGGCCTTCATCTTGCTCTTGTCGCTCATGCCAAACATCGGTCTAACCCCTTGTCCAATTCTCTCAAGGGCTATTTTAACCAAGCTTGGCCGTAAAGATAAAGAGGCAAATCAGGCCTTTACGATATTGTCGCGGTTTGCGACAGCGGCAAGCGCATTGCGCGTATCGATAACCAGCTTCGCATTTGCGGCAACCATCCCATAATCAACCCCGTCATGATCGGTCACGATCACAACGGCGTCATAGCCCGCCACCATCGCGGGCGACAATGCAACCGATGCCATGCCAGTGTAATGCGCATGCTCGCGGGTGGGCGGCACGATATCGACATGCGGGTCGTGGAAATCGATTTGGGCGCGGCGCGCGGTCAGCAGGTCCATCACGGCAAAGGCGGGGCTTTCGCGGATGTCGGCGACGTTTTTCTTGTACGCCATGCCAAGGATCAGGATCTTGGACGCGCTCATGGCTTTGCCGAAGCGTTCATCCAGCGTTTCGACGAGGCGGTTCACAACAAAGCGCGGCATGGCGAGGTTGATCTCGCCGGCAAGCTCGATGAATTTCGTGGTGATGCCGTATTCGCGCGCCTTCCACGTCAGGTAAAACGGGTCGATCGGGATGCAATGCCCGCCGAGACCGGGGCCTGGGTAAAAAGCCATGTAACCGAAGGGTTTCGTTTTCGCGGCGTCAATGACTTCCCAGATGTCGATGCCCATCGCGTCGTAGATGACTTTCAATTCATTCACGAGTGCGATGTTGACGGAACGGAACACGTTTTCGGTCAGCTTCACAGCCTCCGCCGTTGCGGTCGAAGACACGGCGACGGTTTTGGCAAGGAACTGGTCATACATCGTCTGCGCCAGTTTCAGCGCGGCTGCGCCGTCGCCGCCGATGATTTTCGGGATGATCGCGGTGTGGAATTTCTCGTTGCCCGGGTCTTCGCGTTCGGGCGAGAAAGCGAGGAAGAAGTCGACGCCCGATTTCAGGCCGGTCGCTTCCTCCAGAATCGGCGCCATCAAATCGCTGGTGGTGCCGGGATAGGTTGTGGATTCCAGAACGATCAACTGGCCGCGTTTCAGGTATTTCGCGACCGTTTCCACCGTCTTCACGACATAGGTCATGTCGGGTTCGCGGTTTTTGTTGAGCGGCGTCGGCACGCAGAGGATGACAGCATCGACATCGGCCAGTTTGGAGAAATCTGAAGTCGGCGACAGCAGGCCGGATTTCACGTAGCCCGCGACCTTGTCGTTGTGGATGTTACCGATATAGGATTCGCCCGCGCGCAGTTTTTTGATCTTGCTCTCGTCGATATCGAAACCGACGGCGTGGAAATCCTTGGTGCAAATCGCGCAGGCGAGCGGCAGGCCGACATAGCCGAGACCGATGATGCCGATCTTCGCCGTCTTGTCCGTGAATTTGGCGCAGAGGGCGTCCACATCGATCGACGGTTTGACAGGCTGGAGGGGCGCGCGTTGTGCGGTCATGACAAATGATCCCAAAGGTTAAAAACCGCGTCTTTTTTAACATATTGAATGGCTTGCGGCAAAGAACAAATCCTGTTTTGAAGGATATTATTGACATAATAGCGCGTTTTAGGTAACTTAACCGGATGAAAAATCCTATCCAGACGCTTAAATCCGGCCTGCGCAACACTTTCAACTATGTCGTTCATGGTGAAGGCACCGACGCGCGCGCCCGCAAGCCCGAGGCGATTGCCGCGCTTGTCGCCGTTTCCACCCCCGCTTTCGACGCCTCCGCCGGCGAAGGCTATGTGAAGAAACTGGAAGGCGTTTTGAAGGAAATGCGTACCAAGGATATCGAGACGCTGGCGCAGAACAATATCGCCGTCGGCTTCGACGCCCGCATCGCGGAGCAGAACCGCGCATCGGAGCAAAAGCCGATCAACGCGACATTCTACAGCCGCGGCAAAGACGGCGGCACGCTGGCGCTGCCCGATTTCGGCGAGAAATACGCGCCCTACAGCGCGAAAGAATCGCTGGAGAGCATGGCGCGCAAATTGCGTGATGGTGACACTTTCCCCGCAGGGCAGACACTGTATGCCGGAACGCTGACCGCAGCCGCCATGCGCAGCGTCACGACCTATACCGCGTGGTTTGTGCCGGAACGTTTCCCGGAAAAAACGCTGAAGTCGAACCCCGCGCTTCAGCAGCCGCCAAAGCCGCGCGCTTAACTTTCATATTTGTTCAGTGATTACCGCTGGCCCGGACGCTTGATCCGCGAGTCACCCTGGCCGCCACCGCCGCGATTGCCGCCGCGGTTATTGCGGTTGAAGGGCTTCCTGCCGAACTTGTCGTCGTTCGATGCGGGACGGTTCGCGCGGTTGACGGCGTCTTCCGCTTTCAGTTTCGCGGCCAGCTTGTTGAAATCGGTATCCAGCTGACGGAACACGCTCATCATCTCCGCCGCTTCCGGCACGGGCAGCGCCGCGATATCGGCGCGCAGGTTGGTGACTTCATCACCCTGATAGAGGCGCAGCAAATCCCAGAACGCATCGCGTTCGCGCGGCTGCGCCGTGGATTTCGAAGTCTTGCGGAACAGCGCCGCCATGCTCTCCGTCAAATCCTTGATCGCGGGGCGCACAAGGCCGTTGATGAGGATGTCGGATTCGCGGTCCTTGGACACGGCATCATTAAACGATTTGCGGAGGCCGCCTTTTTTCTGGCGCGCTTGGCTGTCCGCCAGTTCGGCGACGGTCGTGTTTTCGGCTTCCGCCGTTTCGATCATGCTGCGCACGAGCGGGCGCATGCCGGCGAGCTGCTTCAGTTCCGCGATTTCCTGCGCCATCGTGGTCGCGGAATATTGCGCGTGATAGCTGAGCAGCGGTTTTTCCTGCAGGCCTTTCAGCTTGCTGTTCGCGGGCTGCGGCTGTGCCACGAACCCCTGATGGATGTCATTGCGCTCGGGCGCCATCATGAGGATCCATTTGCCCTTGGCAAACGGCATGTCGGAGGCGACCTGCAAATCGTTCAGCTTGTTTTTGTATTCATGCACCTGTTCCGGCAGCAGCACGAAATTGCCGAGGTGGTTGACGTTATAGGTGACGCGGTTGTTGTTGTCGGGGTCGGGCGATTTCGTCTTGCCCATGTTGCCCGAACCGGCGCGTTCCACGATATGGTCGACGTTCAGGCGATAGAAAGTGTCGTTGCCATCGGACGGATCAAGCCCGCCCTTCATGCGTTCGATACCGGGTTCCGGGATGCCGAGCGCGCGGAGTTCGTCGGCATGATTGTCGCCCAGGAATTTCAGGAAGCGCGGGCGGACGGAGAAGGAATATTCTTCCTTGATCAGGTTGTTTTCATCGGTCGTGATGCGCGAATAGAAAGTCGGCACCAGCTTGAAGCCGGTGGGCACATCGGCGATCAGGTCTTCGAAAAGCTTCTGGTTTTCTTTCGCCAGCTTGACGTCTTTTTTGCGCATCTCGATCGTGCGCTCGTTTTCGGGGTCTGCAGCATCGAGCCAGGCTTCCGTCGCAATGACTTCCTTGGCAAGGCGCAATCTGGTTTTGTCGATAAGGTCTTGGGCCGTAGGGGCGGCGGGAATAGGCGTCTTTTGTTCGCCAAAGCCCGGCGCGCCTGTGATTTCGGTGATTGTCTCGGCTGAAACGCGTTTCGCCAAATCCCGTACTCCCGCAAAAGAGTTATGTAAGTGTTGAGCAGAACATAACAGATATTCGGTCAAACACAATCTGGAAACGCATGTTTATGAAACTTTATTGATCGAAAATATCCCAGAACTGTGGATAATTTTTGCGAATGGGTCGCAAACAGCCCCTGTCACGCAAGATGCTGCAAAGCAGCAGCGTTAGGCGGTGATTAAATGATTCGGGCTAGGATGGGTTTATGCGCCTCCTGACACTCATGATCATATTGTTGATGATCTCGCCCGCCATGGCGCAGGACAGCCGTTTTGAATTTCCGGTGCGGTTTACCGGCGGCCGCATCGATTGGGGGCCGCAAGGCCTTATCGCCCTCGACCGCCCTGACAAAGACAACTGGTCGAAAATCTGGGTGATGAAGGAAGACGGTAGCGGCTTGAAATGCCTGAGCTGCGGTGACGGATACCCGAAGCTGCATAACGGCAATCCTGCATGGCATCCGTCCGGTAATTATATCGTCTATCAGGCGCTTGATGACAGCATCAGGCCACCCTTCTGGGGCGGGCTCTACCAGCTCTACACAAGCCCGGGATCGGGCGTGAACAACAATCTTTGGATCATGACAGCCAATGGCGCGCAGACATGGCCGCTGACGGATCTGGGCAAAGGCAAGTGTGTGCTGCACCCGCATTTCTCGCATGACGGCAAGCACCTTTTATGGGCGCAGATGGAAAGCACCAAACCCCTGCCGACAGGGTCTTGGGTGATGAAGATTGCATCATTCACATTAGAGGATGGCAAACCGCTGCTGAAGAATATCCGCACGCTGAAACCCGGCAACATTCTGTTCTATGAAACACATAGTTTTTCGCCCGATGATGCCGAGATATTATTCACGGGCAAAAACAGCGATTCAAATTTCGACATTTATAAATATAATATTGCGACGGAAGAGCTGACGCCGCTGACCGATGCTGCCGAAAATTTCTGGGACGAACACGCGCATTTTTCGCCAGACGGCAAAAAGATTGTATGGATGAGCAGCAAGGATAATGACGGGTCGCAGAAGGGCGGTTTCGTCAAAACGGACTGGTGGATCATGGATGCGGACGGCACGCATAAACGCCGCCTGACATTCTTTAACAAGAAAACCGCGCCCGAATACATCAAAGGCAAGGCAATATCCGCCGATATTTCATGGAGCCCCGACGGGCGGAAGCTGGCAGGTTACCTGCAGGACAACGCATCTGCGGAAAAGCCGGGGCATGTCGTGATCTTCAGCGCGGAATAATCAGCCGAACGTCTTTTCCCAGTTCGCCTTCAGCGCCTTGTCCACATCCTGCATCGATACCTTGATGCCGAGCTGCGCGAGCGACGTCACGCCGTGTTCGGTGATGCCGCAGGGGACGATGCCGTTGTAATGCGACAGGTCGGGATTCACGTTCAGCGCGATGCCGTGATAGCTGACCCATTTGCGCACACGCACGCCGATGGCCGCGATTTTCGCTTCCCCCTTGCCGCCGTGTTTTTTCATGTTGATCCAGACGCCGATGCGCCCCTCGCGCCGTTCGCCTTCCACATCCCATGTCTTGAGCGTGTCGATCATCCAGCCTTCCAGCTTGCTGATGTAGTCGCGCAGGTCGGGATTGCGTTTTTGCAAGTCGAGCATCACATAGGCGATGCGCTGGCCGGGGCCATGATAAGTGTATTCGCCGCCGCGGCCTGCGCTGTAAACGGGGAAGCGCGGGTTCAGCATGTCGGTCTGCTTCGCGCTGGTGCCTGCGGTGTAAACCGGCGGATGTTCCAGCAGCCAGACGAGTTCGTTTTCCGCCTTGTCGCGGATGAGCCCCGCTTTCGCCTCCATGAATGCAAGCGCGCGGTCATAGGGCACGGGACGGTCTTCGGATTGCCAATCAACCTTGAAAACGGGCTTTTTAGGTGCGGTTGTTTTGGTCGCCGCTTTTTGCGCGAGGGCCATTTTAAAATCTCTTTCAGTGCTAAAATTTGATGCCCATAACATAATCCAAGGCCCAATTCTTGGGAAGCCCTCTTGACTCGGGACACCATGCAATTTACAAAAATACTGTCCCATTTCGTTAAATTGTTGGTTTTTAATAATATTCTGTAAAACCAAAGACCTTGTGCCGGAGGAAATTCATGTTCAGAAAGATCTTCAACAAGGCCGCCGATTCCTTTGACCAGGTCGACCAGATGGTGACCCGCAAGCTGCCCATCCCTGATCTGGAGAATACCGACAAGAACATCCAGTTCACCGCCACACGCGGCAAATACGGCCATTGGACGATCACCAGCAAGCATAACCTGCGCAACGTCACCTACGGCCTGCAGCAGATCAGCCATGCCTACCAAGCGGCGTGCGAGAAACATGCGGGCCGCAAGCCCGGCGAAGACCTGGAGATGAATTTCGACACCGCCTACCTGATTCTCAAGGACATGGAGGATTCGCTGCTGAAATACCGCGCGACCCCGCCGGGCGAAGAGCCGAAACACCATTTCATGGCCGCCTATCGCCTGCTGCCGGAGAAATTCCGCGAAGGCCTCGATGACCTCTATTTCTCGCGCACCGAGAAAAAAGGCCAGATTCTGACATCGAAATCAGTGGCCCCCGTGGCACAGCCCGCCGCCAAGCCCAAAACCGGCCCGCAGAACCCAAGCCGCCCGAATTAAGCCCTTAAAGCTTGTTCTTGACGGTCGCGGTATCTATCTGATATTGCAATACGGTAATAAACTACCCTTACGCGGTCGTGGCGGAATTGGTAGACGCACTACCTTGAGGTGGTAGCGGGGCGACCCGTGAAAGTTCGAGTCTTTTCGACCGCACCATATCCCCCTTGGCGCTGCTTTGGCAGCCCGGGGGGATTTTTCTTTTCAGGATGAAAGCGGCGCCGGAAACGGCGAGCCATTTCAATCCCTTTCTTATCAAAACCATGCTAACCTTTTTTCGGGGTTTGGCATCCGCCGTTATCACCCTTTCCGGGAGTTCAACCATGGTTCTCAAAAAAGACAAACTGTATCAGGACGCGCTGGATTACCACCGCAACCCGAACGGCCCCGGTAAAATATCCATCACCCCGACCAAGAACCTTGTTTCACAGCGCGACCTGTCGCTGGCTTATTCGCCGGGCGTCGCCGCCCCCTGCCTCGAGATTGCGGCCGACCCCACGACAGCATCCATGTATACCGCGCGCGGCAACCTTGTCGCCGTCATCACCAACGGCACGGCTGTGCTGGGCCTTGGCGATATCGGCCCGCTGGCCGCAAAACCGGTGATGGAGGGCAAGGCCGTCCTGTTCAAGAAATTCGCCGGCATCGACGCCATCGACATTGAAATTGATTCCAAGAACACCGACCAGCTGGTGGAGATCATCGCTGCGCTAGAGCCAAGCTTCGGCGGCGTGAACCTTGAAGACATCAAATCGCCCGAATGTTTCGAGATCGAGCGCCGCTTGAAAGAGCGCATGAAGATCCCCGTGTTCCATGATGACCAGCACGGCACAGCGATCATCGTGGGGGCGGCCTTCGTCAACTGGCTGAAGCTGGCCAAGCGCAACATGAAGGATGTGAAGCTTGTCACCTCCGGCGCGGGTGCGGCGGCCATGGCTTGCGTGCACCTGCTGGTCGCGCTCGGCCTGCCGAAGAAAAACATTATCCTGACCGACCGCGAAGGCGTGGTCTGGAAAGGCCGCAACAGCCATATGGATGAGGAAAAGAAACAATACGCGGTCGATACCAAGGCGCGCACGCTGGCCGAAGTCATCAAGGGCGCGGATGTGTTCCTCGGCCTGTCCGCCCCGGGCGTTTTGACCGGTGCGATGGTAAAAACCATGGCGGATGCGCCACTGATCATGGCACTCGCCAACCCGACGCCTGAAATCATGCCTGAGGAAGCGCGTGCGGCGAAGCCGAACGCCGTTATCTGCACAGGCCGCTCCGACTACACCAACCAGGCGAATAACGCGCTGTGCTTCCCCTTCATCTTCCGCGGCGCGCTGGATGTGGGCGCGACGACGATCAACGAGGCGATGAAGCTTGCCTGCGTCAACGCGATTGCCGAACTGGCGCATGAAGAACCGACTGCCGAGGTCGCGGCGCTGTACGGCGATATCCCCTTGAGCTTCGGCCCCGAATACCTGATCCCGAAACCGTTCGACACGCGCCTGATCCTGAAACTGCCCCCGGCGGTTGCGAAGGCCGCGATGGATTCCGGTGTCGCCACGCGCCCGATTGCGGATTTCGATGCCTATCATGAAAGCCTGCTGAAATACGTTTTCAAATCCGGCCAGCTGATGCGCCCGATTTACGACCGCGCCGCGAACAACCCGAAACGGATTGCGTTTGCGGAAGGCGAAGAAACCCGTGTGCTGCACGCCGTGCAGACCATCGTTGACGAAGAGCTGGCGAAGCCGATCCTGATTGGCCGTGAAGACGTCATTTTGAGCCGCATCAAAAAGCTCGGCCTGCGCCTGAAAAAGAACGTGCATTTCGAGCTGGTCAATCCGGAAATGGATTCACGCTATAACGATTACTGGACAACCTATCACAAGCTGATGCAGCGCAAGGGCGTGACGCCCGCCATCGCCAAACAGATGGTGCGCACGCGCAATTCCGTGATCGCCGCATTGATGGTGCAAAAGGACGAGGCCGATGCGCTGATCTGCGGCACCATTGGCCGTTATGACCGCCATTACAAGTATATCACCGACGTGCTGGACCCTGCGCCGGGCGCGCATACCTATGCGTCGCTTGCCGTCATGATCATCAACAAGGGCACGTTTTTCCTGTGCGACCCGTTTGTGAACCCGAACCCGACGGCGGAACAGCTTTGCGACATGACGCTGATGGCGGCAGAAGAAGTGCGCCGTTTCGGCCTTGTGCCGAAGGTGGCACTGCTGTCGCATTCCGATTTCGGCAGCGTGGAGCGCCCTGAAACGATCAAGATGCGCGAAGCAACGCAATTGATCCGCGAGCGCGCGCCGGAGCTGGAGGTGGAGGGCGAGATGACCGGTTCCGCCGCGCTTGATGAAGGCATCCGCGAAATGATGTTCCCGAATTCGGAATTGAAGGGTCAGGCGAACCTGCTGATCATGCCGAATATCGACGCCGCCAACATCGTGTTCCATATGATGAAGACGCTATCGGACGGCATTGCCGTCGGCCCGCTGTTGTTGGGCACGGCGAAGCCTGCGCATATCCTGATTCCCTCCGTCACCTCGCGCGGGATCGTGAATGCGGCGGCCTATGCCTCTGCCTGCGCGGATGTGATTGTTGAAAAACAGATTGCGCGGTCGCGCGGCGTGAAGAAAACCGCCAAAGCAAAACCGAAGGTAAAAGCAAAAGCCAAACCCGCTGCCAAGCGCAAGCGCGGCTAAGGGATGGAAGAGGACAAGGAAAAAGAAGGGCTGCAAGTCGAAGAAGCCCCCGAACAGCAGGCAGCGCCCGATGACGAACATCAGGTGGGCCTGTCGGATGCGTTCATTTCCGAGATCCTCGAACTGCTCGACCACCAATACACCGACCGCATCCAGGAACTCTGCCGCGACCTTTCGGCGCCCGATGCCGCCGAACTCCTCATCAAGGTATCGCCGGCATCGCGCCACCAGCTGGTGGAAATTCTCGAAACCATTATCGACCCGGAAACATTTTCGTATGTAGACCACGAAATGTTGAACGATTTGCTGGAACACATGTCGGGCGCGCATGTGGCCGCGATCGTGAACGAGCTGGAATCGGACGACGCGCTGCGCCTGATCGACGACCTGGACGAAGAACGACGCCACGAAATCATGCGCCATCTGTCGCGCAAGGTGCGCGCGGGCGTCGAGGAAGGCCTGAGTTTCCCCGAAGACTCCGCAGGCCGCATGATGCAGCGTGAATTCGTCGCCATCCCGCAATTCTGGACCGTCGGCAAGATTGTCGATTACCTGCGCGCCGCATCCGACGCGCTGCCGGATAAATTTTACGACATCTTCATCGTCGACCCCATGCACCGCTTTGTGGGCGCGGTCACGCTTTCCTCCGTCCTCTGCGCGCAGCGGGCGGTGAAGGTGGATACGCTGGTCAGCGACGAACATGTAACGGTGCCGGTCGATATGGACCGCGAGCAGGTGGCGTTCCAGTTCCGGCGCAAGGACTTGCTCTCCGCCCCCGTCGTGGACGCCGACAACCGGCTGATCGGCGTCATTACCGTCGATGACATCGTCGACGTCATCGACGAAGTGGCGGAGGAAGACTTCCTGAAATTCGGGGGGGTCTCGGGCAGCGACATCACGCGCACGCTTTATTCCACCGCCAAGGCGCGCTCCACCTGGCTGATCGTGAACCTTTTTACCGCCTTTATCGCGGCCTCCGTCATCGGCGTGTTCGAAAAATCCATCGAGAAAGTCGTGGCGCTGGCGATCCTGATGCCGATTGTCGCATCCATGGGCGGCAACGCCGGCACGCAGGCGCTGACCGTGATGATTCGCGCGCTGGCGACCAAGGAAGTCTCGTCCACAAACGCCTGGCGCGTCATTGGCAAGGAATGCATGGTG
The DNA here is from genome assembly GCA_965279315.1 of Alphaproteobacteria bacterium. Lineage (GTDB taxonomy): Bacteria > Pseudomonadota > Alphaproteobacteria > Micavibrionales > UBA2020 > JAPWJZ01. The sequence goes on from OZ257145.1 coordinate 797,025, forward strand.
GGCCTGTTGAACGGCGCGCTGTTCGCGCTGCTGCTGGGCGGCCTTGTGTCATGGTGGTTTGGCAGCCTTGTCCTGGGCGGCGTGATTTCGGCGGCGCTGGTGCTCAACCTGTTTATTGCAGGGTTGTTCGGGGCGATTATTCCCGTCACCTTGTCCCGCTTCGGGCTCGACCCTGCCCCGGCTGCAGGGGTTTTGCTGACGACCGTCACGGATGTGGTCGGATTCCTTGCCTTCCTTGGCCTTGCGACGATGTTTTTGCTCTAGAGAATCGGTTTGCATAATAAGTTTCAGCGTCCTATAGTCTTTGGATGCCAAACGATGTCAAAACCTTCCTGCTGTTCTGCGAAACCAACGATGCCGCCATGATGGCGCTCGAATTGCAGGGCAACCCCGCGCTGGTAAACGCCAAGGACGAACACGGCACCCCTGCCCTGCATCTTGCCGTGCAATGGGCAGGTCTTGAGGCCATCGACGTGTTGCTGAAGCACGATGTGGACGTCACCGCGACCGATGAACACGATGCGACAGCCGCCGATGTTGCCACGCGCTTGGGCTTCACGCAGATCGCGGACCAGCTGAACGCATGGCAGGCAGAAAAAGAGCTGTATGCCCGCACCACAGGCTTCAAGAAAGATTTCGAGGACGCGATCACCGGATTTAAAAAAGGCGTGCCTGCGATGTCGGTCAAAAAACACAATTACAAATGGAAACGATGATTCCGTAAATCATTCGCCTGTCGCGCCCTCTGGCGGATTTGGCTATGGTATGCGAAAGGAAAAATCATGACGCAGCCCGCAAGAAAAGAGACCCCCATGTCCAAGGAAAGCTACACGGCCAAGGCCCTCGATTATCCATCGCTGAAATTCGACCTTGGCGAAAACGCGGAGATGCTGCGCGAAACGGTGCGCAGCTTCGCGCAGGAAAAAATCGCGCACCGCGCGGCGGACATCGACCACAAAAACGAGTTCCCGAACGAGCTGTGGCCGGAATTCGGCGCACTTGGCCTGCTGGGCATCACGGTCGAGCCGGAATACGGCGGTTCGGGCATGGGTTATATCGAGCACATCATCGCAATGGAAGAAATCAGCCGTGCATCCGCATCGGTCGGCCTTTCCTACGGCGCGTTTTCGAACCTTTGCGTCAACCAGATCAAGCTGAACGGCACGGAAGCGCAGAAGCAAAAATACCTGCCCGACCTCTGTGCGGGCCGCAAGATCGGCGCGCTGGCAATGTCGGAGCCGGGTGCCGGTTCGGACGTGGTGTCCATGAAACTGAAGGCCGAGAAAAAAGGCGACCGTTATATCCTGAACGGCACCAAGATGTGGATCACCAACGGCCCGGATGCACATACGCTGGTCGTGTATGCAAAGACCGACACCGCTGCCGGATCAAAAGGCATGACGGCTTTTATCGTTGAAAAGGGATTTAAGGGTTTTTCGACCGCACAGAAGCTCGACAAGCTGGGCATGCGCGGCAGCAACACCTGCGAGCTGGTGTTCCAGGATTGCGAAGTGCCGGAAGAAAACGTGCTGAACGCCGTCGGCAAAGGCGTCAATGTGCTGATGAGCGGCCTTGATTACGAACGCGCCGTCCTCTCGGGCGGGCCGCTGGGCATCATGCAGGCCTGCATGGATGTGGTGCTGCCCTATATCCATGAACGCAAGCAGTTCGGCCAGAGCATCGGCGAATTCCAGCTGATGCAGGGCAAGGTCGCCGATATGTATGTCGCGCTGAACACCGCCCGCGCGTATGTTTACGCCGTCGGCCAGGCCTGCGACCGCAAGGAAATCACGCGCAAGGATGCTGCGGGCGCGATCCTCTATTCCGCCGAGAAAGCCACATGGATGGCACTGGAAGCCATCCAGACCCTGGGCGGCAACGGTTACATTAACGATTACCCCACAGGCCGCCTGCTCCGCGACGCCAAGCTGTATGAAATCGGCGCAGGTACCAGCGAGATTAGGCGCATGCTGATCGGCCGCGAGTTGTTCAAAGAAACAGCGTGACCCCGCAACGTATCATCATCACTGTTATACTTTCCCTCGCGCTGGTTGCGGGCGGCGTGATGATATACCGCCAAACGAAAACACCTGCCCCGCATGTGTCGGAAATGCCGCCGACACCGGAACGACCGCCATCCGAGCCACCCACGCCGCTGACGCCGCCTAAACTCTGGCGATTGGCGAATGATGTTGAATGCCTGAAGGCGGAGGCTTTGCGTTTCGAGGGGGCGACCGTCGAGGATTACGGCGCATGGAAACCGATCGGTGTGCTGCTGACCAACACTTGCGAAACGCCGCAGCTGTTAAGCGATATAAAACATTCAATGACCGCGCTGGAATATGTGTCGTCGCGCCTGCCGGCCAAGATTGCGGTGATGGGTGCAGATGATGCGACGCCCGCGAAAATCGTCCTGCTGTCACGCGGGGGGGAACATTGCGAAACGATGACAACGCTGCCGGCACGTTGCCGTTTGGTGCCGATTGCGCCCAAGCAGCGCGCCTTTGTCGCCCTGCCCGACCAGTCGTGGTTTTCGCTGAAATTGCAAGGCGACAACAAAATCACCGGTTTTTCCGGCCTGCCGCAAGACCCGACCAAGCCTGCGCCGGTGCCGAAAATGCCAGATATGGGTTTTAAACTAAAGGGTGTCGGCAAGCACTAAACGCCGAGCGCCTTGCGCAGCCGCGCAAAGAATGCCGGTTTCGGTTTTTTATAGCCTGCCTTTTTATTGAAGCTGTCCGTCAGGCCTTGCGTGCGCTCCAAAATCGCATCGCGTGCCTGCTGGAATTCCTCTTCCTTCAGCACAGACGCCTTCGTCACCGTATCTTCAATCAACGCCAGCGTCGCGCGGGCTTCCTCCGGCTGTTTTTCAAGGAACCGGCGGGCGAGTTCGTTGACGGCGGGTACAGAATCATTTGCGGCAAAATAGGTGCCGGACAATTTTTGGGTCGGCATGAACGGTGAACCCGTGCCGGCCTGCGCCAAGATATCGCGGAACTGGCTGACCGATGAAGCCTTGTTAAAAATTTTGTTGTGCCTTTCAAAGTATTTTGCGCTGTAGCGCGGCAGGCCGTTTTGCATGATTTCGTTGAACAGCGCGCGGGCGAAATGCTGTTCGTCCGGGAACGATTCGGGCGGCGAGGTCTTCAGGAATTTTTTTATGCAGCCGCGCGCACCGCCGCCCTTCGCCATCATGGCGTCGATATATTCGGGGTTGCCGTTTCTGGCTTCGCGCAATGCCATCAGGGTTTGCGCGGTGAAGGCATCGGCCTCGATCATCATGCCGATCACATGTTCGTCCTGCGCATTATGCAGCTTGCCGGCAGAAGATTTCATGTCGCCGCGGTCGATATGCTGCTGCATATGGCGCAGTTCGTGCCACAGCGTCGTCGTCATCCGCGCGATATCGCCGCGATTGGCGACGCGGATCACCGCCCCCGACGGCCCGCGCGAGAAACGGCCCTGCACGTCGTCGATACGCCCCGGGCGCACGACGTAGATTTTAACGCCGTGTTTTTTTGCTGATTTCAGCAGGTCATCGCCGCCCGGCATAGCGGCGACACGCGCCATGATCCCGGCGCGCGCCGCGCGATGCGTGCCGTGTTTCCATTGTACATAACGGTCGTCGGCTGTCGCCAATAACAGCGTCACGCGCTTGCGCGCGTCTTGCAGCCACTTTTTTGGGGGCGCAGGGTTCGTCATGACCGCTTCATTGTTGAATATGAAGTAAGGTTAACGCCCGAAACGCGACGAATCAAGATGGAGAATCAAATCAGGCTTTTTTGCTTTGCGAGAGCGCGGCGGAGACACCCAGCGCGGCAACGGCCTGTTCCACGATATGCTGGGCGTTCAGCTCTGCCGTATCATATTGTTTTTGCGGCGCATCATGGTCGAGCCATGTATCGGGCAGCCCCATGGTGCGGATTTTCAGCCCGCGATCCAGCGCCCCCTTGGACGCAAGGAACTGCAAAACGAATGCACCGAAGCCGCCATTCGAGCCTTCTTCGACCGTGATCAGCACTTCGTGGTTTTTGGCGAGGTTCAAGACAAGTTCTTCGTCCAGCGGCTTTGCAAAACGCGCATCGGCGACTGTGGCGGACAATCCCATCGCGGCCAGCTGTTCGGCGGCCTTCATCGATTCCTGCAGGCGCGTACCATAGCTGAGGATGGCAATCGTCGTGCCTTCGCGCATCACGCGGCCCTTGCCGATTTGCAGCGGTGCGCCCGGCTGCAGGTCAAGCCCCCAGCCTTCGCCGCGCGGATAACGGAAGGCGATCGGCCCTGCGTCATAGGCGGCAGCCGTTGACGTCATATGCAGCAATTCCTGTTCATCGGCGGGCGCCATCAGCACGAAATTAGGCAGGCAGCCAAGGAAGGCGATATCGAACGATCCCGCATGCGTTGCGCCATCCGCTCCCACAAGCCCTGCGCGGTCCATGGCGAAACGCACGGGCAAATTCTGGATCGCTACGTCATGCACGACCTGGTCATAGCCGCGTTGCAGGAAGGTGGAATAAATCACGACAAACGGTTTGTAGCCTTCGGTCGCAAGGCCAGCCGCGAATGTCACCGCATGCTGTTCCGCGATGCCCACATCGAAGGTGCGCGTGGGGAATTCTTTTTCAAACAGGTCAAGGCCGGTGCCCGATGGCATGGCGGCGGTAATCGCAACGACTTTAGGATCCTTGCGCGCCTCGGCGATGAGCGAATCCGCAAAAACGCGCGTATAGGTCGGCACGTTCGATTTGCTTTTCGCCTGCGCGCCGGTCAGCACATCGAATTTGGCGACGCCATGCATTTTGTCGGCGGCGGTTTCGGCGGGGGCGTAGCCCTTGCCCTTTTGCGTCACGACATGGATCAGGATCGGACCGTCATGGATGGTATCGCGCACGTTTTCCAGCACGGGCAGCAGATGGTCGAGGTTGTGACCGTCAATCGGGCCGACATAGTAAAAGCCCAGTTCTTCGAACAACGTGCCGCCTGTCACCATGCCGCGCGCATATTCTTCGGCGCGTTGTGCGGCCTTTTGCAAGCGTGCGGGCAGTTTCTCGGAAAACTTTTTGCCGATTTCGCGGATGCTGAGGTAAGGCTTCGACGAGATCAGGCGCGACAGGTATGCGCTCATCGCGCCGACGGGCGGCGCAATCGACATGTCGTTGTCGTTCAGGATCACGATCAGCTTGCTGTTCATCGCGCCTGCGTTGTTCATCGCTTCATACGCCATGCCGGCGGACATTGCGCCGTCGCCGATCACGGCGATGATTTTGTTGGTGCCGTTTTCAAGGTCGCGCGCCACCGCCATGCCGAGGCCTGCGGAGATGGAGGTGGAGCTGTGCGCCGCGCCGAACGGGTCGTATTCGCTTTCGGAGCGTTTCGTGAAGCCCGACAAACCGCCGCCCTGACGCAGCGTGCGGATACGGTCGCGGCGGCCGGTCAGGATTTTATGCGGATAGGCCTGATGGCCGACATCCCAGATCAGGCGGTCGGCAGGCGTATTGAAAACGTAATGGATGGCGGTCGTGAGTTCGACCACGCCGAGGCCCGCGCCCAGATGCCCGCCCGTGATTGAAACCGCGTCGATCGTTTCCTGGCGCAGTTCATCGGCGAACTGGCGCAATTCGCCCTTGGCAAGCTTGCGGAGGTCGGCGGGAATATTTACTTTATCGAGGAGGGGCTTGGCGCTCATATGCTCTGTCCTTCTTGCCGTTATATATACACTTTTTCAGGAAAATTGGTACGCCCGTTACGCCGCCCCGCAAGGTGGCGCGCCGACCTTCCTAGGCCTTGAAATACAAGGCTTATTCTTAAATATGGCATGATTCAGCATTAACCGGCCCAGCAGTTATTGCGGCATTTTGGTGCAGGAATTGTGCAGCGGATAAAGAATCAGGCGCCCGGGGATCAGACGCGACGTTCGAGGACGTAGCGTGCGAGATCTTTCAGCAAATCCACACGGCCTTCGTCGAACACGCGAAGGTGCGAGATCGACTGGTCGACCAGCATCTGCGCGCGCGTGCGGGCTTGTTCGCGGCCCATCGCGGACACGAAGGTGGATTTCTTGCCGTCCTGATTCACGGGCTTGCCGAGTTCATGGACGTTGCTTTCGACGTCCAGCAGGTCATCGGTCACCTGGAATGCAAGACCAAGATCGTGCGCGTAGTTGCGCAAGGATTGACGATGCGCCGGGTTTGCCTTGCCGAGGATCGCGCCCGCTTCGCAGCAGAACGCGATCAGCTTGCCGGTTTTCATGCGCTGCATGCGGCTGATCGTGCCGACATCGAATTCCTGCTTTTCACCGATAAGGTCGAGCATCTGGCCGCCGACCATGCCGTGCATGCCGACTGCGCCTGCAAGGCTTGCGATCAGCTCCACGCGCACGCGCGGGTCTTCATGCGTTTCGGGATCCGCGAGAACTTCGAACGCCAGCGTCAGCAGCGCGTCACCGGCGAGCAGCGCGGTTGCTTCGTCGTATTCCTTGTGCAGCGACGGTTTGCCGCGGCGGAGATCGGAGTTGTCCATCGCGGGCAAGTCGTCATGCGCGAGCGAATAGCAATGCACGAATTCCGCAGCAGCAGCCACGCGGCGGGCGCGACCGGCATCGACGCCGAATACGCGCGCGCCTTCCATCACCATGAACGGGCGCAGGCGCTTGCCGCCGCCGAGGGCCGCATAGCGCATCGCGTCGAAAAGTTTTGCTTCAACCAGGTCGGTCGGGGGCAGCAGGCTGGAGATGGTCTTGTTGACCTTCTCGCGACAGTCGTCCATTGCCTGTGAAAGTTTCGGTGACGCCTCGCGTGGTGATGGTGCCATTTAAGAATGACCCTTCCAGAATGATTTTTTCTGCTGACTGTTATACCCCAGGTCGCGGAAAAATGTCACCAATTTAGAGATGATTATTCAGAAAGCCGGATCTGCTCGGTCGTGACCTTGCCGCCGTCGCCGATAGTGATCTTTTCAATGCGGCCTTGCGCTTCCTTAAGCTTGGCGTCGCAGTACTTTTTCAGGGCCATGCCGCGCTCGTAGCTGTCGATGGAGGTTTTCAGGTCGGAGCTGCCGCCCTCCAGCGCGCGGACGATCTTTTCCAGCTCTGACAAGGCTTCTTCGAAGCTGAGTTTATCGAGTTCGGCTGCTTTGGACATATTCCGTAAAACCCCTTAAACCGCGCGGGCGAGGCTTTCGCCTGCCTTCGGTTCATCCTGCTCGATATAGCCGAGGTTGATTTCCAGCGCGCCGCAGAACATCTGGCCGAGCGTGATGTGCATTTCCTGGATGCGGGCGGTGGTGGCTGACGGCACGTTCAGCAGGATATCGCACAGCGGCTTGATCTTGCCGCCGGTTGCGCCCGTGAACCCCACGGTCGTGATGCCCTGCTTGCGGCATTCCTCGAACGCGCGGATGACGTTGGCGGAGTTGCCGGACGTCGTGATGCCGATCGCCATATCGCCCTTTTTGCCAAGCGCTTCCAGCTGGCGCGCGAAAACGTAATCAAAGCCGTAATCATTGCCGATGGCGGTGAGCGCCGAGGTGTCGGTCGCAAGCGACAGCGCGGCAATGGCCTTGCGGTCTTTCTTGTAACGCGCGGAAAGCTCTGTTGCGAGGTGTTGCGCATCGGATGCGCTGCCGCCGTTGCCGAAGAAGAAAATCTTGCCGCCGGCCTCGATGCAGGCAGTCGCGGTATCCAGGAATTTTTCGAACGGTGCGGCCAGCTGCTGTTGCGTCAGCGCGGCGACGTCTTCATGTTCCTGAAATTCGGCCTGCCAGAATTGCTTGAGTTTAATGGGCATCGGGGCGTTCCTTGCGTTTCCTGTTATAGGCGAGCTGGTCTTGCGACAGTTCAAGGCCGACGACCACGTTGTATCCCCCTGCCGCTTCCTTGGAAGGGACGGGTATGCGCAGCGTGTGTTCTTCTGTCGAGGCGCCAAAGCCTGCATTATCGAAACCAATTTTAGTGGAAAAGGCTTGGCGCTGCAACACTTGCTGGTCGGGTGACAGGATGGCGATGAAATAGGGCACGGCCAGCTTTTTTATGTCAAGTTCGGGCTTTGCCTTGCGCGCCAGGAACGTGACCTTGATTTCCATCACGGCGCTGCCCTTTTCAAAGGCGCAACTGCCGGTAATGCCGCCCAGTTTGCTTTCGGCGGCAAGTTCGGTTTTTTCACCCGTGAAAATGGGCATATAGGCCGCATCCGTCAGGCTGACGGGGCGCGGGCAATCGGGCATTTCGATGATTTCTTTTTGCGTGGCCGTGCCGAACATGGAATGGGACAGCTGTTCGCCCATGCCGCAGCCGGTCAGCAGCAGGAGGGCGGCGAATGCCGGCAGCAGGAGGCGTTTCATGGCGTTATCCTTCGTTAATGACGCTACCTTAGCCCCGTTAATCCCTCGACTCAAGGCCTTGCAGCACCTATATTCCAGCGCATGAAAAAGCCGCCGCTCACCATATTGCTGGCAAGCCCGCGCGGGTTCTGCGCCGGCGTCGACCGCGCGATAGAGATCGTCGAAAAATCGCTGTTGAAATTCGGCGCCCCCGTCTATGTCCGCCACGAGATCGTCCACAACAAACATGTTCTTGAAGATTTGCGCGCCAAGGGCGCGGTTTTCGTCAAGGAACTGGACGAAGTGCCGGAAGGCGCGCCCGTGATTTTCTCCGCCCATGGCGTGCCGAAGCGCGTGCCGGAAGAGGCGCTGAAACGGAACATGATTTTCGTGGATGCCACCTGCCCGCTGGTCAGCAAAGTCCATCGCGAAGCCGAAATGCACCACAAAACAGGCCACCAGATCATCCTGATCGGTCATGCCGGGCATCCCGAAGTCGTGGGCACGATGGGGCAACTGCCGGCAGGCGCTGTCACGCTGGTTGAAACGGTTGCAGATATTGCCCAACTGAATGTCGCCGATGAGGCCAGGATCGCCTTCGTCACGCAGACCACTTTGTCGATTGATGACACCAAGGAAATCGTTGATGCCCTGCGCGTGAAATATCCCGCGATCACCGCGCCCCGCAAGGAAGATATCTGCTACGCCACCACCAACCGCCAGCTGGCCGTGAAGGATATCGCGCCGCGCGCGGATGCGGTGATCGTGATCGGGTCAAAAAACTCATCCAATTCCAACCGCCTTGTGGAAGTGGCAAAAGCCTATGGCGCAAAAAAAGCATTCCTTGCCGACCGCGCCGAAGATGTGCCGTGGGATGAATTAAAGGATATGCGCGTGCTGGGCCTGACGGCGGGCGCATCCGCCCCGGAAATTCTTGTGCAGCGCGTCATAGAATTAGCGCGGGAACGCTTCGATGTGACGCTGCAAACCACGGTTGTTGCCGAAGAAACCGTGACTTTTAAAATTCCGCGCATCCTTGCATCCGTGGAATAATAATTTTCGGCTTATTACAAATTATCCCTTGCGTTTGAAACTTGCGGCCATATAGTGTCCCCGAATTCGACACTATATTCGTTAGACAGAAATCGGCACCACCTCGCGACGACCAAGGGGACCAGATGACCAAGACGTATTGCCTGACGATCGAAGTTGCCAGCAAGAGCATGACCAACGGCCTTGGATATATGGTCGCCTTCACGCTGCCGGGTGACGATGAAAATGTCCTGTCGCAAAAAGGGTTCACCACCTGGGCGGATAAAGTGAAAGACGCCGTGCTGCGCGCGGGTGATGCCGTTTACGATCCCGACCCCTACACGAAAAAACTGGCAATTGCCGAGCTGATGAACGACCTGTCCGCGCTGAACGCATCCAGCCCGATCCAGATCGAGGGCGCAGGCGAAGTGCCCGCCGTGCAGATACAGTCGGCCAACCCGTACGACAACCGTATCGAGATCAACTTCACCGGCAATGACGGCCATTACAGCGTGGCTGAAAAAGGCCTCGCCGACCTCGAGCGCCGCACCGTGACCGCGCATGGCCATACCGGAGTGGTGGACGGCAGCCGCCGCCATTTCCCCTTCACGACCCAGCCCCCTGCCCTGTCGCCGTCCCGCACGCCCAAACCGCCCGGCATGCGTCCCTGACGCGTCCCGAATACGTCCCCGACGCGCCCGGAATGCACCCCTAAAGCCTCTACCGGCAGGAATTATGGCCTTAGATAGCCCATGGCTTTGCAGCCAGCGGCTGTTTGCGGTATTCTTGCCGTCATGGCCGTTTACACCCAGATCACCGCAGAAGAATTGAAATCGACGCTGGCAAAATTTGATGTCGGCGACCTGCAGTCGTTCGAGGGGATCGCCGAGGGCGTCGAGAATTCCAATTACCTGATCACCACCACCAGCGGCAAATATGTGCTGACGCTGATCGAAAAGCGCGCGCAGCCGGACGAGCTGCCGTTCTATACCGGTTTCATGGCGCATCTGGCGGAGCACGGCATCCCGTCGGCGCGCGTCGTGCCCGACAAGACGGGGCAGCGCATCCTGACTGTCGCAGGGCGGCCTGCGCTGCTGGCCGAATTTATTGAAGGCACATGGCCGCGCGAAATTTACGTTCACCATTGTCAGGCGATCGGCGAAATCCTGGCGCGCATGCACCGCGCGGGCCGCGCATTTCCCATGAAGCGCCACAACACGATGGGGATGCAGGCGTGGGAAAGCCTGATCCGTGCCTGCGCCAACCGCGCGGATGAAGTGGAGACCGGCCTGTTCGCGATGCTGGACGCCGAGCTGGAATACCTGAAAAAAAACTGGCCGAAATTTTTGCCGAAGGGCGCGGTGCATGCCGACCTGTTCCCCGACAATGTTTTCTTCCGCGATGAAAAAGTGTCGGGCGTCATCGATTTCTATTTTTCCTGCTGGGACACGCTCGCCTACGACCTGATGCTGGCGTTCAACCCGTGGTGCTTTGACTGGAAGGGCGACCTTGATCTTGGCCGCGCCCATGCGTTTTTATCGAGCTACAACCATGGCCGCCAGCTGAGCAAGAACGAGCTGAAGTCCCTGCCCTATTTCGGCCGCGCCGCCGCCGTGCGCATTATCGCGACGCGGCTGTATGACTGGCTGAACCCTGTGGAAGGCGCGCTGGTGCGCGCGAAAGACCCGATGGAGCATGTGAAGATTTTGCGTTTCCATCAAAAGGTCGCCTCCCTTGCCGATTACGGCTTCGAGGCGTGAAAAAAGTCGACCTCTTCACCGATGGCGCCTGCAGCGGCAATCCGGGCCCCGGTGGTTGGGGCGCGCTGCTGCGCTACGGCAAGCACGAAAAAGAACTGACCGGCGGCGAGGCGCAGACGACCAACAACCGCATGGAGATGACGGCCATCATCGAGGGCCTCGCTGCGGTAAAACTGCCGCACTGCCATGTGACGATCCATACCGACAGCCAGTATGTGATGAAGGGCGCAACCGAATACATCCATGGCTGGAAAAAACGCGGCTGGAAAACGGCGGACAAAAAAGACGTCAAGAACCGCGACCTGTGGGAAAAGCTCGATTCCGTCATGCAGCTGCACAAGCTGGACTGGGTCTGGGTGCGCGGCCATAACGGCCATCCCGAAAACGAGCGCGTCGACGAGCTGGCGCGCAACGCAGTTCCCCGAATCACCGCAGATTCTGCGGCAATTTCGCAAGCCATCGCACCCGATATGCAGGATGAAGACGGAACTACCCGGTAAATTAATCATTCGTTAGTGACTGGTGGCGCATCCTTGAAAAAGGACGCGTCATGCCGTTTCACTGTCGGCCTTTTATATAAAAGGCCGCGCTAATCTGGAGGAGGCTCCGATGAGACAGCAACAGCCTTACGCACTGCCCGCCATCCCGCCGCAGGCCGATACGCTCACCCGCCATTACCTGATGCAATTCATGCATGAATTCCAGCGCCAGAAAATGGGCGATGCGTATTTGCGCATTTATACCGCAATCGAACAGACCGCGGGCAAGACAGGCAGCGCGCCGGAAGTTGTCGCCCGCGCCTTGGTCGAAAGCGGCTTGCGCGCATCCCGCGATTCATTCCCGCACAAATTCGTGCAGACGGTCGAACACAATGCGGTCACGCCGCGCTGGAACGTGCGGTCGGCCACGGAACAGCAGCGCGAATTGCTGAATTTCTGGCGATCGTCCGCACCCGCGCTCAAGGGTTATAAACGGGCTTATCGCTACCACTAAATTTTTTGCGCCAGCTGGATTTCGCATCGGCGTTATTGTTGTCGTCGCCGCTGCCCGACCATTCATGTGACAAGCGGTCGAGCATGCCTGAAAATCCGTCGGCATCCTGCGTATCACCGCGCGGCATGGTGGTTGAAAAATTCTGCACCGGCACGCCGATTGCCTGCTCCATATAATCATGCCACAGCCGCGCGGGGTATTTGCCGCCCGTCACGCCGTTCATGGGGCTGTTATCGTCATTGCCCATCCAGATGCCCGTCACCAGCGTATTCGTGTATCCGATGAACCATGCGTCGCGGTAATCCTGCGTCGTGCCGGTCTTGCCTGCCACATGGCCGCGCGTCAGCTGCGCCGCCTGCCCCGTGCCCTGCGCCACGACCTGCACCAGCATATCGTCCAGCTGCGACACATCGCGCGCGTTGAAAAGGCGCATGCCGCCGTTGTTTTCGCGGGTGAACAGCACGTTGCCCTTCACGTCCTCGACGCTCAAGACCGTATAGGGCCAGATGGCGTGGCCGCCATTGCCGATTTCGGCATAGGCATGCGTCATTTCCAAAAGGCTTGCCTCGCCCGCGCCCAGGCCGGTTGCGAGTTCCGGCCTGTATTTTCCGGGCAGGCCGAGACGCTGCGCCACGTCCAGCAGGTTCGATACGCCGATCTGCTGCAGCAGGCGCACGGTTGCGGCGTTCAGCGAATGCGCCAACGCCTGCGTCAGCGTGACAGGGCCGTTGTAATTGCCTTCGTAATTTTTCGGGCTGTAATTGCCGACGCGGATCGGTGAATCGTCGATGACATCGTCCTTGCTATACCCCTGCTCCAGCGCGGCCAGATAGACGAATGGCTTGAATGACGAACCTGTCTGGCGCTGCGCCATCGTCGCGCGGTTGAACTGGCTTTCGGTGTAATCGACGCCGCCCACCATCGCCAGCACCGCACCATCCAGCGACAATGTCACGATGGCCGCCTGCGATACCTTGTCTGTCGGCTTCAGGCTGGCGAACAGGGCCTTCTGGCGCGATTCCGCCAACGCCTGCAATTCGGGGGAGAATGTGGTGCGGATGACAAGGTCGCGCTCCGTGTTGCCGACATAGCCGTCCACCTGTTCCAGAACCCAGTCGGAAAAATAACGGTTCAGCGACCCGGGATTGCCGCCCGCAAGCGTAATGCGCGCGTTCTTGATTTCCTGCTTCTCCATATCCGCGCCGATATAGCCTGCATCTTCCATCGCCTTGATGACGGTTTTCGCGCGCTCCCGCGCCAGCTTCGGGTTGGCGGCGGGGGAAAAGCGCGACGGTGCTTTCAGCAGGCCCATCAGCACGGCACCTTCGAACAGCGTGACGTCCTTCGCGCTTTTGCCGAAATAGGTGCGGGCGGCGGCATCAAGGCCGTAGGCGCCGGAGCCGAAATAAACGCGGTTCATATAGGCCGTTAAAATATCGTCCTTGGAATGTTTCCATTCAATTATCAATGCCAAAACTGCTTCCTGCACCTTGCGGCGCAGCGTCTTGTCGGGCGTCAGGAACAGGTTCTTCGCCAGCTGCTGCGTGATCGTCGATCCGCCCTGCACCCAGCGGCGCGCCTTGATGTTAGTGTACATGGCGCGCGCAAGGCCCAGCGGATCAATGCCGAAATGGTCGTAAAAACGCCTGTCTTCCACCGCCAGTAATGCTGCCACCACATAGGGCGGCAGGTCTTTGACGTTGACGACGCTGCCCTTCAACCCGCCATAGCGCGCGACGAGCGATCCGTCCGCTGCCAGCACGCTGATGCTGGGGCGCATTTCCAGCGGTTTTACGTCGCTGGTATCCGGCATGTCGTAAAGGCACCATGACAGCACAAGGATGCCGGCGGCAAAGCACCACAGCCCCGCCACGAACACAAAGCGCGCAAAAGGACGGAAGCCGCCAGAGCGGCGGCTTCGCGTTTGGTTCCTTCCGGACGTGCCGGACTTTTTTGCTTTGCGTTTCGCCAAGAGGGATTAAGCCGCCCTCTCCACTGCGATCGCGGTGCCTTCGCCGCCGCCGATGCAGAGCGACGCGACGCCGCGCTTCAGCCCGCGTTTTTCCATCGCGGACAGCAGCGTGATGATGATGCGCGCGCCCGATGCGCCGATCGGGTGGCCGATGGAGCATGCGCCGCCATTCACGTTCACCTTGTCATGTGACAGGCCCAGTTCCTTCATCGCGGCAAGCGGCACGACCGCAAATGCCTCGTTGATTTCGAACAGGTCTACATCCTTGGCGTTCCAGCCTGCTTTTTCCAGCACTTTCCTTGTCGCGCCGATGGGGGCGAGCGTGAATTCGGCCGGTTTTTGCGCGTGGGTTGCATGGGCCTTGATCTCGCCCAGGATTTTAAGGCCGCGTTTCTGCGCTTCGGATTTCTTCATCAGCACCAGTGCGGCAGCGCCGTCGGAAATCGACGATGCGTTGGCGGCGGTCACCGTGCCGTCGGGCGTAAAGGCGGGTTTCAGCGTCGGGATTTTTTCGGGCTTCGCTTTTTTGGGGCTTTCATCTTCGGAGACAACGGTGTCGCCGGTTTTTGCCTTGATCGTCACGGGCGCGATTTCGGATGTGAATGCGCCGGATTTCGTCGCTTCCAGCGCGCGGGCGAGCGATGCCAGCGCGAATTTGTCCTGGTCTTCGCGGGTCAGCTGGCATTTGCGTGCGGTGTCATCCGCGAACACGCCCATCAGCTGGCCTTTGTCGTAGGCATCTTCGAGGCCGTCGAGGAACATGTGGTCTTTCACTTGCTGATGGCCCATGCGGAAACCGCCGCGGGCTTTTTCCAGCAGGTACGGCGCGTTAGTCATGCTTTCCATGCCGCCCGCGACCATCACATTCGCGGAACCCGCGAGAATATTGTCATGCGCCAGCATCACGGCCTTCATGCCGCTGCCGCACATTTTGTTGACGGTGGTGGCGCCGACGGAATCCGGAATGCCCGCTTTAATGGATGCCTGGCGGGCGGGCGCCTGCCCCTGCCCTGCCGCGAGCACGCAGCCCATGATGACGTCTTCGACATCATTCGCGCTGACGGTCGAGCGTTTCAATGCTTCTTCGATCGCGATCTTGCCGAGGTCGGAGGCGGAAAAGCTGGAAAGTTCGCCCTGAAACGCGCCGATCGGCGTGCGTGCCATACCGACGATGACGATGGGATCATTGTTTTGCGAAGTCATGGAAATCTCCTTGTTGCCCTGCACAAATGCTAGGAACGATTTAAGCACCGCACCCCATTAAAGCAAGCCCATTCGTAAAGTATCTGATTTTAAAAGATAATTTCAGTGCCAATGGCGACCTGCCATTGCGTGGGGTCGATATTCGAATTCGTGCCGTTATCCACCTGCAGCCGTGAAATTGTACTGCGGAGGGTAAAACCGTCGGCCAGCTGATACCAGCCGCCAGCCGTCACGCGCTGCACATCAATATCATCGGCGAGACCGATGGAAAAAGCGTTAGAGTCCAAAACCATCTGATACCACGTGACGCCAAGGTGCAAAGGCTTGGAATCCCAGGCCAATCCGGCCAGTGACACTTTTTGACCGTTATCCGGCCCCTCCACGCCCGTTGTGGCATGCCGTACCGCGCCCCCGATGCTCCATTCTTTCCAGCCAAGGTTAAGGCCGGCGGTCACCGTTTGATGGTCGGCGGAGCCGTTATTGCCGGGGATCGCATCCACTTCCGGGCTGGCGGCGCTGTAGCCGATTCCGGTCGCAATCTTCACATCACGCAGTTTGCCGTCCCAGCGCGCGGCAACGTCATAGGCGTTTTCAAAACGGCCGACGCGGTCGCCGGGATGCGCGCCGCCGAAGGCATCGTCGATCCTGAACCGCGCGTTTTCAGGCGCGAAGGACGCGCCCAATTGCAGCCCGTTCCATTTCGGCGTCAGGTATGTCGCGCGGTCGATCTTGCCGAAGTTCGAGTTATCGTAGCCGAGGCGTATCGTGGAATTTGGCGGCGTATAGGAAAGGTTATTCATCCCGTCATCCCAGACATCAATGCTCCATGTCTGCAAATAAACGCGCAAGCCATCGACGTAAGTGTCGGCGGAAGGGGCGGCGACCTGCAGCTGGAACGCCGCGCCTTCATGCGCACCTATAAAAAACTTTCCCCAGCTGTCCGAAAAGTAAAGATAGTTTGCGCCGGACGTATCGCCGTTGCGTTTGCCGCCGGTGATCGAGTTTACATTGCCGGTGGCGGATTCAAGGCCCAGCTTGACCTCCGACTTGATGCCGACAGTGAGGCCGCTATCCAGCGTTTTCTCGCCGGTGAAATGCATTTCCATGTCGCGGCGGAACTGCAGGCGGCGCAGTTCGTCGCCGGGCGCGGGCGTGGATATTTCATCCTGATCGCCATAGACGATATAGTTGCGGGCATAGCCGCCCAGATCGAGATGAATATCTGCCTGCGCAACAGAGCCGGATAGTAATGCCGCTCCCGCCGCAAGCAGCATGAAAGCGGTTTTGACATCCCCCAGCACCTCCAGCAGCGGATGGAGGTGGCGCGCATATTTCTTCCATTTGCCGACCGAGCCGCCATAGATAGGCCGACGCACCTGTCCCGCGCTTGCCGTTTTCACGAGACGCTCGCTGCTGTGAAAATCAAGGCAGCGGTCATCCCAAGGCAGGCCGCAGAATTCCAGCATGCGACGCGTCTGCTGTTCCTGCCCCGCCACCATGTCTTCGTAGCGAAGCTCGAGAATATCGTTTGGAAAAACGGCATTCCAATGCGCCATCATTTTTCTATACCCAAGGTAATATTGCCCGATATCGGCAAGGTCATAAGCCCAGCCCATTCCGGTCGGGAAATGCAGCTGCCATATCGACAGCGCAATATCGCGCGGATCGCGCGTGCAGTGGATGATTTTCGCGTTCGGCAGCGCAAGCCGGATCACGCCGACCCACAGGTAATTGAACAGCATCTTGTCGATGACATGCGATGCCCCCTGCCCCGCTTCATCGGTTGCCGCGATATACCTGCCGCCGATGGCGGGCAGCGCCGCTGCCAGGGCCCGCATGAGGGCGGGCGTGACCTGCGCTTCGCCCGCCTCCGGCGGCAGCACAGGCACGCAGCGGCCAAACAGCCGGGATTCGCCGATGCTGGCGACATCGGGGTGACTGGATAAAATCTGGTCGGCAAGCGTGGAGCCGGAACGCGGCATGCCGATGATAAATACCGGCTGCGCGCTGGCGTTGATGTTCTGCCCCTGATCGCGCAATTCCGCAATGGCATCTACACTGAAAAGGCGGATCTCCTGATCGACATAGGCATGGAAACCCGCGATATCATAGTGCGGCATGGCTGATTTCTTGAGCGCGTTGGCGGCCGCGAAGCGGTCTAGCGCAAGGTCGCCGTCGCCGCAATCCATCGTCGCCTTGGCGACGGCAAAACTGGCGAGAATTTTCTCGTCTGCGGGCAGCGCATCCGCCCGCGCGGCAATATCCTGCAACTGGCGGTAATAAGGGTCGTCGAGTGTGAATTTGCGTGTGTTAGACAGGCCGTAATAGGCCCGCACATAAAAGGGGGCTATGCCGATCGCTTTTTCGAACGCGTCCTGCGCCTGCCCCGCCTGCCCCGCCTGCTGCAAAAGAAGCCCGAGCCTATAAAGCGTCAGCGGCGATCTGGTCAGGCGGCTGGCTTTTTCGCAGAGCTTTGTCGCCTCTGCCCCGTCGCCCTGTTCATAGCGCAGGGTCGCCAGCGAGAGCAGGATTTCGGGTGCATCGGGAACCAACGCCAGTGCCCGCATAAACAAGTCGCCCGCCCGCGCATGATCGCCCGCCCGCGCATGCAGGATTCCGCGCTGGTAGAGCGCGGGGCCGCAGGCCGGCTCACGCGCAACAATCTGGTCAAGAAGGTCGCAGGCCGCGTCAAAACGACCCGCCGCCGCATGGTCGCGCGCCGCACGTAGCGCCTGCGCGGTGTCCATCATTTGTGACTGGGTCGGTTTGTCGGTTGTCATGCTGCCTGAAATCGGGTTTTACGCGGTGTTGCCGCGATTGTCGTGCAGGGCACGCGAATTGTCAAACAAGGCACAGAAAGCCTTAAGAGCAAAAAAAGAAGAGGCGCCTTGCGGCGCCTCCCCTTTTCGCATCATCCGGTAAGGGATGATTTGAGTATTAGAAGTTCACGTCGGTACCGAGGCCAACTTGTACGAAGTCGGAGTCAGCAGCGCCGCCAGCGGACGAATCAACGTTACCGAAGGCAACCGAACCGCGGAAGGTCATGCCGGGGCCGTAGGTGTAGCCGCCGCCAAGGGTGTAACGGTCGATTTCAACGTCGTTGGTGCCGGCGAGGCCGAGACCGTAAGCGTTGTTGCCGATTTGGGTGTTGTACCAGGTCGCGCCGAGGTGGTAGGGACCGTTATCCCATGCCGCGCCGATCGTCCAGGTTTCGATTTCTGCGCTTTGACCAACGCCGGCCAATTCGCTGACGCCGGTGTCTGCGTTGAGGTATGCAGCGCCGATCGAGAAGTCGTTGAACGAAACGTTCAGGCCTGCATCCCAAGCGGAGATGTCATCGGAGCCGAAGTTACCAACGCCTGCAGCAGCTTCATTCGTTGCGGAAGCGGTCGAGTAGCCGACGCCAGCGCTGATGCCGAAGCCTTCGAATTCGCCATCCCAACGGGCAGCGACTTCCCACAGGTCTTCGTAGTCAGTGGTGTTGTCAGCAAGGCTTGCGCCAGCGAACGCGCCGTCAACGATACCTTGGCCAGCATTCGGAGCGTAGGACGCGCCAGCTTGGAAGCCATTCCATTTCGGGGTCAGGTAGGTCAGGCGGTCGGTGTCGCGGAAGAACGCGTTGTCGTAGCCGAGGCGGACGTTGAAGTCCAGGCCGTTGGTGCCGAGAACGGAGTTGTTCGCAGCGCCATCATCCCACACGTCTGCGTTCAGAGCCTGAACGTACACGCGCATACCGTCAACGTTCGAGTCAGCCGAAGGAGCAGCAACCTGCAGGAGGTATGCAGCGCCGTCTTCGGAACCGAAGTTCACGCGGCCCCAGCCACCGGAGAAGTAGATGTATGCTTCGTCCAGGTTGCTAGCGGAATCGGGGGTGGAGCTGAAAGAGCCGGGGGTGCCGGGCAGGGGGGAAGTGACGACGCGCTGGCCGGGGCCACCTTCGTAGCCGAGATCCAGTTCAGCGTGAACGCCAACGGTCAGGCCGCTGTCGGTCGTGGTTTCACCGGTGAAGTGAACTTCCATGTCGCGCTTGAATTCGAAGTTGCGCAGTTCATGGTCGGTCGTCGCGGTGGTGTTGATTTCGTTTTGATCGTTGTACACAGCATAACCACGGAAGTGGCCGCCGAGGTCGATTTTCAGGTCAGCTTGCGCGGGCGAAGCGAGAACTGCTGCGCCAACGATCGCGGTACCTGCGAGTAGGATCTTTTTCATTGTGTTCCTCCAAATTGCCCCAGAGAGAATCCCCAGATGCGTTCTTGATACAAGCGACGCGGCCCCAAAAGCGGTGCATCGCCGTTACCATTGAGAAATACCCCCGAGGGGCGACACAGGTCAACCGCAACAAGCCTTTATGACCGACAATGGGGGAACACTGTTGCGTCTGTGCCACAACATGCCCGCGGCGGGGCCAAGCCCGGGAAACACGGGTTTACCGCAGTTTATATGGCCTTTTCGGGAAGTTTAGGGGAAGAAAAATCCTCTTCTTGTCATATTATATTCTTAGCCATAACAATTGCGTCCAGATAGGTCGATGCTTGGCAGGAAAGCAGCATAACGGCTTCGCTTGATTTGTTTTTAAGCGTTGATTCCACATCCCGCTTGGGGGGAATATGCGCAAGGGCGGGTGGCGATATATAAGGAGCAACGGGCATGAACAGAAAACAGCGGCGCGCGAGCGGCCAGGCCAGCGCAAAAAAGGATGCAAAATCCCCGGCGCGTGTGGGCCTTGTCCATCAGGCCGCGATCAAATCGGCTGAACGCATGCTGGACGAGGGCAAAGAGACGCAGGCGATCGAGCTATATAAAGGTATCGTGGCGCGTGATCCCGACAACGTGACTGCGCTGTTCAATCTGGCATTGCTGCTGTGGAAACATGACGCGCCGGAAGAAGCGGCTGTGTGCTTCACCCGCCTTGTGGCCAAGCCCCAGCCGGACGGCGAGACGCTGGCCTCCTTCGCCATCTTAAGAGCCGAGCAGCATATGATGGACGAGGCGCGTTCATTGATGAAGCGTGCCGAGAACTTCGACCTTTCTGCAAAATCCATGACCCGCGCCGGCGTCTTTTACCGCCAGGCCGGCGACATGGAGAAGGCAAAGGCGCTTTTTTCCGGCGCGCTCAAAAAAGACCCCGCATGTATCGAAGCCTATTACAGCTTGGGGTCCTTCAGGCCGTTTACGCAGGATGATCCTGACTTCCTGCGGTTGAGGGCGCTGTCCGAAAAAGCGGATACGCTTGCCACCGACGACAAAATCAGGATCGAGTTTACGCTGGCGCGCGCGTTCCTTGAGCAAAAAGACACAGATGAGGCGTTCCGGCGGTTTGCGGAGGGCAACAGACTGAAGCGCGGCACTTATCCGCGCTATGACGTTGCAAAGGCCGAACAATACGCGAAGAACATTATCGAATGGTTCAGCAGCGACGTCGTCGCCGCGTGTCGCGGCAAAGGGGGCGGCGTTGCCAGCAACCGTCCCATCTTTATCGTCGGAATGCCAAGGTCGGGGTCGACGCTTGTGGACCAGATCCTGTCGAGCCATCCGGCGGTTGCGAGCGTGGGTGAGTCCCATGCGCTTATCAGGAGCCTGCCCCGTCTGCCCGACACAGAACCGGAGCGGCACGCGCCCACTGCCGAACCCCGCATTACCAAAAAGCTGGTAGAAAACCTGTCGCCCGGCCTTCTGGACGGCATCGCGCGCCAATACCTTTCGCTGACCGACCCCATGGCCAAGGGCCATGCGCATGTGGTTGACAAGATGCTGTTCAATTACCTGTCGATCGGCATCATCCGCCTGGCGCTGCCGGAGGCAAAGATCATCCATTGCACGCGCGACCCCGTTGATATCGGGCTGTCCAACTGGCAACTGCTGTTCACGCCCGATATTCCATGGGTGTATGACCAGCGCGAGATCGGCCGGTATTACCAGTCCTATAAAAAAGTCATGGCGCATTGGAATGCCGTCTTCCCGGGCGACATTTATGAAGCGAATTACGAACGCATGGTGTCGAACCAGGAGGAGGAGACACGCAAGCTGCTGTCGTATTGCGGCCTGGACTGGGATGACCGCTGCATGAATTTCCATGAAACCAAGCGCCAGGTGCAGACCGCGAGCTCGGCGCAGGTGCGCCGCCCGATCTATGGCGACTCGGTCAAGAAGTGGAAGAAGTATGAAAAATACCTCGGGCCGCTTATCGAATCGCTGGGTGAAAAAGAAACCCCATGAGGAAAGAGTATATTTACATATATCATGGCTGTTCTGGTCGTAGGCTTTGAGAATCCGCACTTCCATGCTACATCAGACATCACGTTATCAGCATGCTTCCGGAGCGAAAACCATGAACTTCCGTGTGATCCCCTTACTGGTACTTGTAACGCTGGCGCTTGCGGGCTGCGGCGATATCAAGAAAGAAGCAAGCTATCCCGACCCGACCGAAGGCACCGATAAAACCACTTATTCCAACCAGAAGCGCGACACCATCTGGGGTGAAGGCCGCACGCTGGGCGACAAGCTGTGGGGCAGCGACGACGAGGAAAAGGACGCGGGCGGATCAGGCATCGGCGTCAACAGCTTCCTGTGGCGCGCATCGCTGGACACCGTTTCCTTTATGCCCATGGCATCGGCCGACCCCTTTGGCGGCGTGATCCTGACCGACTGGTATGAGAACCCGGCCACCCCGGGCGAGCGCTTTAAACTGTCCGTCTATATATTGGACAAGCAGCTGCGCGCCGATGGCGTGCGGGTGTCGGTGTTCAAGCAGAGCCAGACCGCCAAGGCCGGCTGGAAAGACGCCGCCGTCACCGACGACATGGCAACCAATATCGAAAACGCCATCCTGACCCGCGCCCGCGAACTGCGCGTCGCACAGGCCGGCGGCAAGCTTTAATCTTTTCAGGCGGCAGTAACCGCCCCGCAATTCCGCTTTAACGCGGGTGCGGGGGTGTACTACATTATATGTCTTATTTGAAGGGGCATGAGGCAATGACCGAGCACCGTTATAACGTCAAGGAAACCGAAAGCCGCTGGCAGGCCGCGTGGGCGGACCAGAAGGTGTTCGAGGTCACGGAAGACCCGTCGAAGAAAAAATTCTACGCCCTTGCCATGTTCCCGTATCCGTCCGGCCGCCTGCATATGGGGCATGTGCGCAACTACACGCTGTCGGACGTCGTGGCGCGGTACAAGCGCGCGATGGGATTCAACGTCCTGAACCCGATGGGCTGGGACGCCTTCGGCCTGCCCGCCGAAAACGCGGCCATGGAAAACCAGACACACCCCGCCAAATGGACATACCAGAACATCGCGGTCATGAAGAACCAGATGAAGATGATGGGGCTGGCGATCGACTGGTCGCGCGAACTCACGACCTGCGCGGCTGATTACTACAAGCATGAACAGAAATTCTTCCTCGACTTCCTGAAGAACGGGTTGGCGTATCAAAAGGAAGCCTTCGTGAACTGGGACCCGGTGGAGAACACCGTGCTGGCGAACGAACAGGTTGTGGACGGCCGCGGTTGGCGCTCCGGCGCGATTGTGGAACGCCGCAAGCTAAAGCAGTGGTTCCTGAAGATCACCGATTTCGCCGATGACCTGTTGGAGGGCGTGCATACGCAGCTGCAGGGCTGGCCGGAAAAAGTGCGCATCATGCAGGAAAACTGGATTGGCAAAAGCCAGGGTTTGCAGTTCCGTTTTGAATATGACGGGCAGGCCGCCCTGAATTCAAATATTGGCGACACGCTGGAGATTTACACGACGCGTCCCGACACGCTTTTCGGTGCGTCCTTCGTCGCCATTTCGCCTGACCATCCGGTGTCGGCGGAACTGTCGGCCAATAATAAAGGCGTTGCGGATTTCGTGGCCCAGTGCCGCGCCATCGGCACCTCTGAAGCGATTGTCGAGACGGCGGAGAAGATCGGTTTCGATACCGGGTTGAAGGTAAAGCACCCCTTTATCAAGGGCGCAACCTTGCGCGTGTTCATCGCGAATTTTGTTTTGATGGATTACGGCACGGGCGCGATTTTCGGCTGTCCCGCGCATGACCAGCGCGACCTTGATTTCGCGCGCAAGTATAACCTGAACGTTATTCCCGTCGTGATCCCCGATGGCGAAGACGCCAAAAATTTCGCCGTCGGCACCGAGGCCTATACCGGCCCCGGACGCCTGTATAATTCCGATTTTCTGAACGGCATGGGCGTGGATGAAGCAAAAGCGGAGGCCATCGCCCGCATCGAAAAAGCCGGCATGGGCGAGGGCAAGACGCTCTATCGCCTGCGTGACTGGGGCGTCTCCCGCCAGCGCTATTGGGGCTGCCCGATTCCGATCATCCATTGCGATGCCTGCGGCGTCGTGCCCGTGCCGGAAAAAGACCTGCCGATCACGCTGCCCGAAGACGTGCATTTTTCGCAGCCCGGCAACCCGATCTACAATCACCCAACGTGGAAAAATGTCAGCTGCCCGGCTTGCGGCAAGGCGGCGCAGCGCGAAACCGACACGTTTGACACGTTCTTTGAAAGCTCGTGGTACCAATTCCGCTATTGCGACCCGCAGAACAAGGAACGCGGGTTTGACAAAGACAAGGTCGCGTATTGGGCGCCTGTCGACCAGTATATCGGCGGTGTCGAGCATGCGGTCATGCACTTGCTCTATGCGCGCTTTTTTACCCGCGCGCTGAAAAAATGCGGCTACCTGAATTTTGACGAGCCTTTTACCGCGCTGTTCACGCAAGGCATGGTGACGCACGAGACGTACAAGGATTCCGCGGGCAAATGGCTGTACCCGGCCGACCTGAAAAAAGTCGGTGATAAATTCGTCCATGCGGCAACCGGCGAAGCCATCACCGTCGGCCGTATCGAAAAAATGTCGAAATCGAAAAAGAACACGGTCGATCCTGTCGAGATCCTCGAAACCTACGGCGCGGATGCCGCACGCCTGTTCATCCTGTCCGACAGCCCGCCCGAGCGCGACCTGGAATGGACGGAAAGCGGCATCGAGGGCGCATGGAAATACCTGAACCGTTTGTGGCGCCTGGTCATGAATGCGGATTTCAATGGCAAGGGTGGTGATACGGATGCCATGCGCCGCAAGATCCACAAGACAATCCACGACATGACGCAGGACCTGGAAAAATTCCATTTCAACAAATCGGTCGCGCGCCTGCGCGAACTGTCGAACGCGCTGGAAGATTTTTCCGCCGCGAAACATGACGGCGCCGTTCTGAAAGAAGGCTGCGAGGTGCTGCTGCGCCTGATGTCGCCGCTGATCCCGCATATCTCCGAAGAATTGTGGCAGGCGATGGGCCACAAGACGCTGCTGGTCGATACGAAATGGCCGGAGGCTGATGCCGGCCTGCTGGCGAACGACACCGTAACGATGGCCATTCAGGTGAACGGCAAACTGCGCGCCACCGTGACGCTGCCCAAGGACATGGCGCAGGCCGATGCCGAAAAAGCGGCCCTGGGCGAAGCGGGCGTGCAAAAGGCGATGGAGGGCAAGCCCGCCCGCAAGATCATCGTCGTGCCGAACAGGATCATCAATGTGGTTGTCTAGGGCCGTCATCCTGCTGGCGCTGCTACTGCCCGCCGCATGCGGCTTCAAGCCCCTATACAGCGAGCATAGCGGCGTGTTCGACGCCGCCAATGCGCTGGAATCGGGCATCGAGGTCGCCAACATCCAGGACCGCGAAGGCCAGTTCCTGCGCAACCAGTTGATCGACCGCCTGAACCTGAAAGGGCGGCCTGCAGATGCGCCCTATATCCTGACCATCGCGCCGCTGCAGACCGAGCTGACGAACCTTGGCATCCGCAAGGATGCGACATCGACCCGCGCGATGCTGCAGGTATCATCCAAAATGATCCTGACAGAACGCGCCACCGGCAAGCCCGTGCTGGAGCGCGACATCCGTGCCGTCGGCGGTTACAACCAGCTGGATAACCAGTTTGCAACGCTGGTATCCAAGGCCTCCGTATCCGACCATATGCTGGAAGAGCTGGCGGATACCGTCGTGACCGAAATCGCCCTGTACTTCAACCGCGAGCATGCAAGATGAAGCTGCAGTTCAAGGGTATCGACGCCTTCGTCAATAACCCGCCCGACAACGTGCGCGCCATCCTTGTCTACGGCCCGGATGAAGGCCGTGTGCGGGAACGCGCATCGCAATTGATCAAGCATGCCGGCGTTGACGAAAAAGACCCCTTCGCGCTGGTCGATATCACGCCAGCGCAACTGTCCGATAATCCGGCGATGTTGCTGGACGAGGCAAAATCAATCTCGATGCTGGGCGGCGCACGCGCTGTGCGCCTGCGCATGCTGGACAATGCCGACAAATCGACTTCGGCCATCAAGGACGCGCTGAAGCAATTGAAGCCCGGCGATAACCGCGTCGTGATCGAGGCGGGGGAATTGGGCCCGCGGTCGTCGTTACGCTTGCTGTTCGAGCAGCAGGACACCGCCGCTGCCGTGCCCTGCTATGTCGATGACGAGCGCGACCTTGCCAAGGTCATTGGCGACATGCTGCGGGCTGCGGGTTTCCGCATTTCATCGGATGCCATGTCGCATTTCGCCAGCAACGTGATCGGCGACCGCGCCGTTGCGCGCGGCGAGGCCGAGAAGCTGATGATCTATATGGGCGGCCAGCGTGACATTGCGTTGGAGGATGTCACGGCCTGCGTCGGCGCCGCTGCGCAATTGCCGCTGGACGACCTGACCAAATATATGGGTTCCGGCCAGTTCGGCGATGCCGACCGCGTGCTGCAGCTGGCATTGGCGGAGGGGGAGAACGCTGTCTCCATCCTGCGTCATATGCAAAACTATTTCGCCAAGCTGCATATCACCAAGGCGCGGCTTGCCAAGGGCGAGGTGCTGGATATCGCGCTGAAGCAGCTGAAACCACCGCTGTTCTTTAAACTGAAAGATTCCTTTGTCGCCCAGATGAATGGCTGGTCGATGGCGCAAATTGAACAGGCGATCTCACTTTTGATGGCCTGCGAGGCGAAATGCAAAATGTCGGGCGCCGAGCCTGAAACACTGGTGAGCCGCGCCGTATTGTCATTGTCGCAAATCGGCAGCCGCGCATTGTCCCGCCGCCGGGCCTGAACACGCGCCTGAATACCCAGATACTCCAAGATGTTGCGCATTGCAGCAAAGCCTGTATGATAATGGTTCGCGATGGTGTCATTAAAGTCAGCCATGCGGATAAGGATGCTTGCACATGATGCGTTTTCTCAGCAGGGCTTTTATCTACCTGATCCCGTTCGGCGTTGCGCTGGCTTTTAACGCACATGCGGAAACGAAAAGCTCCGTCGTGAACTGGATGTTCGTGCCGCCCGCCGTGCAGCAGACGATCATGCAAAATGTCGGCGCCGGCAACATCATGGATAAGGTTTATTACCTGACCGACGAAGACGGCAAAATTTCCTATCAGGCCATCATCAAGAAAGCCGACGGTGCATCGTCGGAACTGCTGGTCGAACAATCCGGCAAGCTGCTGGGCAAGGACGGCGAAAAAGAGCAGGCAAATAACGTCATCACGCGCCCCAAGATTGAAATCCCGTTCGAGGAAGGCAACAGCGCCTATAGCCAGGGCGATTACAAACGCGCGCTCAAAATCCTGACGCCTTGGGCAAAACAGGGCAACGTGTCGGCGCAGACAATTCTGGGCACCCTTTTCAGGGAAGGGAAAGGCACGGAGGAAGATTTTGACCAAGCGCGCAAATGGTTCAAGCTGGCAGCGCAGCAGGGCAACGTGTCGGCGCAATATAACATGGCGATCATGTGCTATAACGGCGACGGCGGTGAACAGGACGACGTTGAAGCCTACATGTGGTTTGCACTGGCTGCCAAGAACGGCAACAAGGCGGCATCGCGCCAGTTGAAGCCGCTGTCGCGCAAGATGCCGGTTGATGCGTTCAAGGAAGCGCAGCGCAGGGTGGCCGACTGGAAACCGGGCGCGACGCCGGAAACCGAAGCGGACGCCACGGAATAATTCCCGCACTGCAATTCAGTATATCAGGGTCTTTTTAACCGTAGCGCGATGGCGTTTGCGGGCGCGGCGGCTGGTTGACGGCCTTGGTGAGGCGCTCCTCGATCGACATGCGGTAGCCGAAACTGTCGCGGGGATTGGTGACGCCGCGCGCGGCCGCTTTCTCGAAATGGTTCATCAGCGACACTGTGCTCATGATTTCCGGGCTGACATCGCCCAGCACGGCTTCCTTGAATTCCGCATTCGTCAGGTGGTCGAGATAGGCGGGTGCCTCCTGCGCGACGCCGATATGGAGGAGTTTGCGGATATGGTCGATGTCGAATTTCGTAGGGCCGCCGGCATGCGGGCGCGGTTCGGCGGCGGGGGAGGTATAGCGGATATGGTAGTCCACCATCGACTGGCGGTCATAGGGATCCAGGTTCTGCAATGCCCAAAGGAAATCGGACGACATCTGCTTCGCATCATCGTCGAGACGGTCCTTGAATTTGCGCTGCGCGTATTTTTCCAGCACTTCGATCTGGTAGACATCCGGCGGTTTGCCGGTTGATTGCTGCAATTGCACCGACAGGGATTTCAATTCGGCGGCGTCTTCCTGCGCGTGCTGGATGCGGCGCACCATCAGGTTGACGAATGCATGGGCATCCGCTTCGCGCACGCGCGTCAGCATCAATGCCGTTTCTGAATCAGGCTCGCTGATCCCGCGGTTCTGCGGTGTCAGCTGCAGGACTTTATCCTGCCAGACATGGCGCATTTCATGGATGAGGGAAAGGGCAAGGTCGGTCGCGGCGGCATAGGGGTTCAGCGCAATATATTGCTGCCCTGTTTCGCGGTGCGTCACCAGCTGCGCTGCGGCAGGGCCGTTTTTCATGTTTTTGTCAAAAGTGACGCCAACGCCTTCTTGCGTCATGAGGTCGAGCAGGAATTTCGTTTCGGGATAATTGCTGATCATGGCGATCGCTTCATCAAGCTTGCCACGGCGGGCGCGCTTGGACGTGACAGCCCATTTCGCTTCCTCGAACTTTTCGCGCAATTTGCCGTTAAAAATACCCATGGCAAGAATTCTATTGTATTTTCAATAATATGTCAAATATGTTTTACTGAGCCGACTGCTCAAAAAAAGCGCAAAAAAGCACAAAACCGCCTCTTTCGAAGCGGTTTTGTGTATCTAAAGCCGAATTAAGCTTATTCAGCGTTACGTTCGAAGCGAACACGCTCGCGAACATACACATTCGTGTCGGTTTCGCCCGGAGTAGGGCTGTTTGCACCGTATTCGGTATCTGAACGGGCATTACGCTGACGTTTCACGGTCGTGGTGGTCGTATCCGTGGTCATCACGTCGCCGTTCGACATCATCGGCGTTTCAGACATAATGCCGTTGGTTTCGGTGGTCGTGCGGACCGTTACGCTGTCGCTGCCTGCAAAGGCGAGGGCGGGAAGCATGACAAGTGCTGCTGCGAGTGTTTTCAGGGTAGTTTTCATGTGAATTCTCCTTCACGCGTTAACTTTATTTGTTATGCGGTTGGAAAAAGGTCTTTCCCGCCGTTGCATCATCTAACAACCGCCGGGCCGATTCTGTTCCCTGGCGGGGAATCTTATTACCGGCGGGGCGTTTGGGCCAACCGCGCGAGCAGGTCATCCAACTGGTCGAGCGTCTTGTAATCGATGGTCAGGCGGCCGGCAGGGCCGATGCTGTCGATCGTCACATTGAGGCCCAGCTTGTCGGAAGTCAGGCGCTCCAGCGCCAGTACATCGACATCTTTCTGGATGAAGCTTTTTGCTTTTTTGGGCTTCAGCTTTCCTTCGGTCGATTTTTGCATCAGGGCTTCGACCTGACGGACGTTCAAGCCGCGGCGCTGGATCAGGTCGGCCAGTTCTTCCGGATTTTTCGCACCGATCAGCGCACGGGCATGGCCGGCACTGAGCGAGCCGTTCTGGATCATGCTGCGCACCGATTGCGGCAGTTTCAAAAGACGCATTGTGTTGGCAACATGGCTGCGGCTTTTGCCAAGCTGCGTAGCGAGCGCATCCTGCGTGTGGCCGAATTCATCCATTAACCGCTGATAGCCTTCGGCCTCTTCAACCGCCGACAGATCTTCGCGCTGCAGGTTTTCGATGAGGGCGATTTCGAGCGCTTGTTTATCGTTCAGTTCCTGAATGACGACGGGCACTTCATGCAGCTGCGCCTTTTGCGCGGCGCGCCAGCGGCGTTCGCCCGCGATGATTTCGAACATCGTGCCGGAGAGGGGGCGCACAAGGATTGGCTGCAACACGCCATGCACGCCAATGCTGTCGGCCAGCTGGTCGAGTGCGGCATCATCGAAATGGCGGCGCGGCTGGAATTTGCCGGGCGTCATTTTATCGACGGGCAATTTGCGCTGTGCGCCTGCGGGGGCATTCGCCTGTTGCGCCTGAATCTGCTGCACAGCGGCGACCATTTCATCGGCGCGTTTCATTTTCGGCTGGAACGCCTCTTCCTCTTTGCGCGCATCCTGGAAGAGGGCATCAAGGCCACGGCCAAGGCCGCGTTTTTTTTGTTCAACTGTCATGACGATAATAAACTCCGATAAAAATTAGCCGCCGAATTTTGCCTGCAATTGCGCTTCGCGCTTCAGCAGTTCCTTGGCGAGGTGGATATATGCCTGCGAACCGGAGCAGTGCATGTCGTACACGATTGCGGGCAGGCCAAACGACGGCGCTTCCGAAATGCGCACGTTGCGCGGGATCACGGTTTCGAAAACCTTGTCGCCGAAAAAGCTGCGCACGTTGTCCGACACCTGGTTCGCAAGGTTATTGCGCTTGTCGTACATCGTCAGCACAACGCCGATCAGTTCGAGATCCTGGTTGAAGGCGTTCTTCACGCGCTCGATCGTTTTTACCAGATGGCTCAGGCCTTCCAGCGCATAGAATTCGCATTGCAGCGGCACCAGCACGCCATTCGACGCTACAAGCGCATTCAGCGTCAGAAGGTTTAGGGAAGGCGGGCAGTCGAACATCACATAGTCGAATTTATTGGTCGCAGCCTCCAGCGCATCCTTCAGGCGGTATTCGCGGCGCTGGGCATCCACCAGTTCAATCTCGGCGCCCGAAAGGTGAATGGAGGAGGATATTATGAAAAGGTTTGGCACCTTGGTTTCATGGATGGCTTCATCGACGCCGCAGTCGCCAAACAGCACTTCATACGTGCCATTGACGCGGTCAGCGCGGTCGACGCCGAAACCGGTGGAGGCATTGCCCTGCGGGTCGAGATCGACCACCAGCACGCGCTTGCCCACAGCCGCAAGGGCGGTTGCAAGGTTGACGGTGGTGGTTGTCTTGCCAACGCCGCCCTTTTGGTTCGAAATACTGATAAACCGCGTCTGGGAGGCGATACCGCCGTCCGTGACAGGGGTATTTTGCTCGATTTTGGGTAATGCCTGGGTCATAGGAGTTTTGTACCTGAGGATTCGGGTGGGAGCAAGGGCGTTTCACGTGAAACAAGATTTAGGTATTGGAACACCGTGAATCGTATGTTTCACGTGAAACAAAGGCCTACTTCTTCACTAAGTCTTTGATTCTTAATATTTTACCCGACATATCGCTCTCGCTGGGGAATACTTCCAGTTCAAAGTTCCAAGTCTTATGGGCTTTGTCGATTTCTTCGCCATGTTGCAGCCCTTTGGCCAAAACAGCATAAATCGGGCGGTCAGGTGTGCGCAGGCGATCCACATGACCCAATAGATCCTGCAAGGGGGCAAGGGCGCGGGCGGTCACGACATCGATATTGGGGATCACGCAGTCCTCGATCCGCTTGTCATGGACGGTCACAGGCGTGGAGGTTTCACGTGAAACCTCCCGCAGGAAGGTTGCCTTGCGAATGTCGGATTCAACCAGATGGACATCCTTGACGCCCAGTATCGCAAGCACAAGGCCGGGGAAACCCGCGCCAGAGCCAAGATCCGCCAGCGTCACCTCGATATCGGGGATATAGCGAAACATCTGGGCACTGTCATAGAAATGACGTTCTGGTGCGTCATCAATCGTCGTCGGGCCGACAAGGTTGATCGCCTTCTGCCATTTGCGCAGGAGATTGTTATAGGTCTCCAGCTTGTCCAGTGTTTCACGTGAAACAAAGAATCCGTGACGCTCGAAGGTATTCTTGAAGATCTCAGGCAACTTTGCTCTCCGGCTTGCGCTTGATATAGCGGAGGAGGGCAACCAGCGCCGCCGGGGTGACGCCCGGTATACGCGCCGCCGCACCCAGCGTGTCGGGGCGGTGTTTGCCCAGTTTCAGGCGCATTTCATTCGAGAGGCTGCCGACCGCCGTATAATCGAGGTCATGGGGCAGCTCCAGCGCTTCATCACGGCGGAATGCCTTGATATCGGATTCCTGCCGCTGGATATAACCGGCATAACGGGCATCAATTTCGACCTGCTCGACGATCGAAGGGGCGATATTGGCCAATTCCGGCCAATGCGCCTTCAGCGCATCGATGGAGATATCCGGATAGCGCATCAGGTCATGGACAGAACGGCGCGTACCATCCTGATTGACCTTGAAACCAAGGCGTTCCAGCTCGACTGGCAATGCGCTCAGGCTGGTAACGAGTTCGCGGGCATCCGACAGCTGGCGGTGCTTTTCTTCAAATATTGCAGCACGTTCCGCGCCAACGCATCCTATGGAAATACCCGCCGGTGTCAGGCGCTGGTCGGCATTGTCGGCGCGCAGCAGCAACCGGTATTCGGCGCGCGAGGTGAACATGCGGTATGGCTCCGTCACGCCTTGCGTGATCAGGTCGTCGATCATGACACCGATATAGCCATCGGCACGATCCAGCACAAATTCCGCGCCGTTGCCCGCTGCCTTCAACGCCGCATTGATGCCGGCGATCAGGCCTTGTGCGCCGGCTTCTTCGTAGCCGGTCGTGCCATTGATCTGTCCTGCCAAAAACAGGCCGGGCTGCACACGAGTTTCCAGCGTGCGGGTGAGCGCGCGGGGATCGACGTAATCGTATTCAATCGCGTAACCGGCCACGATAATTTTGACGTCTTCCAGGCCCGGGATCGTGCGGATCATCGCGTCCTGCACAGACTCCGGCAGCGATGTTGAAATGCCGTTCGGATAAACCGTCGGATCATCGAGGCCTTCCGGCTCGAGAAAAATCTGGTGGCGTTCTTTGTCGGCGAAACGCACAACCTTGTCCTCGATCGACGGGCAGTAACGCGGGCCGGAGGATTTGATCTGCCCCGAATACATCGGTGCATCATGCAGATTGTCGCGGATGACCTGGTGTGTGTTTTCGTTGGTATAGGTGATAAAGCACGAAATTTGCGGCACGGTGACTTTATCGTTCATGAACGAAAACGGCGTGGGCGGATTGTCGCCGGGCTGTTCTTCCAGCATGTTCCATTTGATCGTCCGGCCATCAAGGCGCGCGGGTGTGCCGGTCTTCAGGCGACCCATGGGCAGCTTCAGTTTCTCCAGCGACAGCGCAAGACCGACCGACGGCTTTTCGCCGATGCGGCCCGCCGCATGCTGTTCTTTGCCGCGGTGTACGATACCGCGCAAAAATGTGCCCGTTGTGATGACCAGCGCACCACAGGAAAACTGGGTGCCGTCTGCCGACACCACGCCGCTTACGCGACCCGATGCGTCGGTCAAAATTTCCTCCGCACCGTCGCCATGCAAAGTCAGGTTCTGGTAGTTCAGCAGGATCGCCTGCATATTGTCGCGATACAGTTTGCGGTCGGCCTGGGCACGGGGACCGCGGACGGCAGGACCTTTGCTCGCGTTCAGGATACGGAACTGGATGCCCGCCTTGTCGATCACTTTGCCCATCACGCCATCGAGCGCATCGATTTCGCGCACCAGATGCCCCTTTCCAAGCCCGCCGATGGCAGGGTTGCAGGACATGACGCCGACAGAATCGATCTTATGGGTCAAAAGCAGGGTTTTGGCGCCCATGCGTGCGGCAGCAGCGGCCGCTTCGCAGCCCGCATGTCCCCCGCCCACCACAATGACGTCAAATTTCGTATTCATATCAGTAGCTTACCTTATTATATTCCGGAAAATTAACTTTTTGCCTGACAGCCCTATATTTTAGGGTATAATAAGCATTAAGGAAATTACCCTAATCGGGTGAAAAGGGCAAGCGGGTTATACCATGGTGCTGTTACGCGGCATAGACGACCTGACGACCTACAAGGGCATTGCGACCGAAGCCTTCGGCGCGCAAGCCTTGGCGCAAGCGCAGCAAAAGCTTGTTCAGGCCGACCCGACCGCCGCCGAGGCACTCACCACATTCTACGCTGCCGCCGAAACACTGCGTTCCTCCGAAAATGCCTTTAACAGCCGCGCACGCAAGGGCGGGCCCGACCTTAAGACAAATCTGCGCTCCGAAGGGCAGTTCAAGGCGATCAAGGGATTCAATGACGCCAAGCATACCCTGCTGGGCGTTGACCAGGTCATTGGCCAGCAGATCGTCGAACTGGTCGAAAAATCGATCGCCGGCAAGGGCCGCAGCCTGAAACGCTCTTTCCAGAGTTAAAACCACCCTATTTATAGCGTATTGACTCGCTCCCTGACCGCTTTTATACATAATTCTGTATAAAACAGGTGTGCGCATGGACAAAAAGCAGAAACAGGAACTTCACGACGTCCTGAAAAAATACAAACGCACGAAAGGCGAAGTTGCCGGCGGCTATATTCGCAGCCTCGGCAAGGGCGCGATTTTCGGCGTAGCACTGGATGTCGTTTTCACGGGCGGCTTCGGCACGCTCGCCGCCATCACCGCGGCCAGCTTCCCTGCGCTCCGGGCGATGGGCCGCGCATCGCTTGGCAGCGTGTTGCAGGTCGATAAACGCGTGCAGCAGATCAAGGCCGGCACCGATGCGCAAGTGATCCTCTTCACGACGCAGATGAACCTCTCCGCCGCATTTGAAAAAGCGATCAACCGCAGCGCGCGCAAGCCGATCGACCCCGGCCATGCGCTGGAGGAAAAATTCTTCGCCTATGCGAAAGAGGTGGAGGAAGACGTCCGCAGGCTGCGCCCGTCATTCAAAATCGTTTCCGGTGGCACAGGAAATTACGGCACGGATGAATTCAAGATCATGGTACGCCGCATCAAGCGCGCCGATGAATTCACCAAGCAGGATCTGCTGACGCTGGAAGAGGCGCGCAGCGAAGTGCAGAAAAAGATCGAGGCAGAAGACCGGCAACTGGCGGACGACCTTGCGAAAAAGCTTGCGCCGAAGCCCGCGAATGATGTGAAGCCCGCAACACCCAAGAAACGCCCCGGCTTTAACATTTAAATAAAAAAGCCGCGCTGTCGCCAGCGCGGCTTTTTAAAATTACAAAATTTTTGTTACATGCCGAAGCGCAGCAGTTTTTGCAGTTTCGGCTGCGGCTTGTTCTGGTTTGCCACTTTGCGTTCCTGCTTGGCGGCATCAAAGCTCTCGCCAAGTTTCTTGCCGTTGAAGGCCGTGCCAGCGATATCAATGTTGATGTTTTGCTGCACATCGGGCTTCGCTTGTGCGGCGGGTTTGTTTCCACCGGCCATCCATTCCAGCGTCGAACCGATTGCTTTCGTCGTGGCCCCTGCCAGCAGGCCAACGGCAATGCTGCCAATCGCAATCACCGGCGCCGCGAAGACGCCCAGCACAAAACCGCCGAATGCACCGGCAGCGGCGAGTGGCGCCGCAGCACCAAGTCCGAGACCCGCAAGCGCGGCAGAGCCTGTTGACCATGCCGCAAGCGCTGCCCCGCCAAAGGGCGCGAGTGCCGCTGTGATGAAACCAACGCCGATCACGGTCTTTGTAACGCGCGAAGCCGCAGTATCAGATTTTTTTCTCATGAAAAAACTCCGTTGAATATGTGTGTGTGCTCATCGTGAATGAAAATAGGGCGGCTGTCGAGCGGCATCCGGCCGGATGTAATATGTAATTAGTGTTTATGCGCCGCGATTTTACCCAGCAGCGCGCCACGTGTTGTTTCATCAACGAACGCTTCCTCGATGGCATTACGGGACAGCTGCAGCAGTTCCGCTTCCGTAAACTTGAAATGGTCATGCGCGATTTTGTACTCGCGACCGATGCTGGTGTTGAAAAAGCTGGGGTCGTCCGATCCCAGCACGACTTTCAACCCGTAATCGAAAAACTGGCGCAGCGGATGGGATTTGTAATCGGGATAAACCTTCAGCGCGATATTGCTGGAAACGCAAACCTCCGGCACGGCCAGAATGCTTTTCTGCTCTTCCATCAATTTCGCATCTTCAATGGCGCGCACCATATGGCCGAAACGGCGGACCTGCAATATATCGCGTGCCTGCCGCACAGTTTCAGGGCCGGACGCCTCGCCCGCATGTGCCGTGCGGCCTGCAAGGCCGGACGCCATAAAGGCCGGACGGAAATCGGCGATCGTATGCGCGTTCTCGTCACCCGCCATGCCGAAGCCCGTGACGAGCGGATGATGGTAGCCGCGCGTGGTGTCGGCAACCTTCAGCGCCGCTTCCGGCCCGTAATGACGGACGCAGGTGGAAATCAGGCGCATTTCGATGCCTGATTCTTTTTTGGCTTTCTCGTACCCGTCGGCGATGGCGGCGATCATCTCCTTATAATCCAGCCCCACCATCGCGCCGTGATCGGCGGAGATAAAGAACTCGACATAGATGCAGCCCTCATGCGCGGCGCGGTGAAGATAGTCGTAAGTGATATCCGTGTAATCCTCGCGCCGCTTCATGACGGATGTCGCATCGTCATAAGCCTTCAGGAAAGCAATCAGGTTATGCCGCGCATCGCCGTCGGAACTCCAGCGGAAATGCTCGCCGGAACTGTCCATCAATTGCGGTGACGGGGTGACGTTATTGCGGCTGGCGATGCGCTTGGCCATTTCAGGCGTAATCGTGCCCTCCAGATGGACATGCAGGTCCACCTTCGGCAGCTTGCGAAAACCGTCGCTGAAAAACATTTATGCCGCTTCCAGGATGGTCGCGATACCCTGGCCGCCGCCGATGCACATGGTGGCGAGCGCAAATTGTTTCTTTTCACGCTGGAGCAGCGTCGCCGCTTTACCCGTGACGCGCGCGCCGGATGCGCCGAGCGGATGGCCGAGGGCAATGGCGCCGCCGTCAAGGTTGACGCGGCTGTAATCCGCGCCCAACTCGTTCAGCACAGACATTGCCTGTACGGCGAAGGCCTCGTTCAGCTCGATGATATCGATATCCTTGATCGTGATGCCCGCGCGCGCCATGGCCTTCTTCGACGCCTCGACAGGTCCGATGCCCATGATTTCCGGCGCGCAGCCGGATACGCCGGTGGAACGGATTTTCGCAAGGATGGGCAACCCGCGTTCTTTCGCGAATTGTTCTGATGTGACCAGCGTGGCCGACGCACCATCGGTCAGCGGCGATGATGTGCCCGCCGTGACGGAACCCGATGCATCGAATGCAGGGCGCAGTCCTGCCAAACCCTCAAGCGTGGTTTCAGGACGGATGCAGCCATCCGCAGAAACAGTTTTACCATCAGGCGTCATGATGGTTGTGATCTCGTCTTTCGTGCGGCCCGCTTCACGCGCCAGCACGGCTTTCTGATGCGAATTCAGCGCATATTTTTCCTGATCCGCGCGCGGGATGGAATATTTGCGCGCAAGGTTTTCCGCCGTCTCGCCCATGCCGATATAGGCTTGCGGATATGTTTTTACCAATGCGGGGTTCGGCAACGGGTTGAAGCCACCCATCGGAATGCGCGACATGGATTCGACGCCCGCACAGATGAATGCCTGCCCCGCGCCGCTGGCGATGGCGCCAACGGCCTGATGGATCGCCTGCATCGATGATCCACAGAAGCGGTTGACTGTCACGCCGCCCATCGACAGCGGCAGGTTTGCAATGTTCACGATCAGGCGCGCGACGTTGAACCCCTGTTCACCTTCGGGGAAGGCGCAGCCGAGGATCAGGTCTTCCAGATCCGCAACCGGCACATTCGTGCGCTTCACCAGTTCGGTGATGACGGCAGCGGCAAGGTCATCGGGACGCACGCCTGCCAGATCTCCCTTGGCGGCGAAATGGAATGGTGACCGGACGTAACCCGCGATGACGGCTTGGGCGGACATGATGAAAACCCCCTGAAAACAATTGTTTTATTAATATGGTGGAGTGGTAAAACAATATCAAGAATGATAAAATTTCGTTATTCCATAGTACTTTGAAGGTTATGCGATGTCCCAAGCCCAGACCGACGATAAAATCCCCCATCACCTTTACAAAGTGACGCTGCAATTTGCGCGGCATCTGGATGGGGAAAAGGCGCAGGTACTGGGTGATGCGCTTGAGGAACTGGTATCCGCCGTGTCTCTCCATAATCGGGAGGCGACGGATGGCGACGACTGGACGATTTCACTGACCAATTACGGCGCGCCCGATCTCGACGCCATTTTCCAGCGCCTTGAGGAAACCGAAGCCGGCATTATTACGCGCGACAGCATCACGTCCGAGCGGCTGCCCGAAAAAGACTGGCTGCGCCATGTGCATGACAATTTCCCGCCCGTAAATATCGGACGCTTCTTTGTGCATGGCTCCTATTACAAGGGCGATATTCCCGCAGGCCAGACGCCACTGCAAATCGACGCTGCGACCGCCTTTGGATCCGGCGAACATGAAACCACGCGTTCCTGCATGGTGGCGTTCGAACAGATTGCCAAGGAACACAAGGTTGAAAACGCGCTCGATATGGGCTGCGGCTCCGGCATTCTGGCGATTGCCATCCAGAAAATCTGGCCGGGTGCCAAGCTTACGGCCATCGATATCGACCCGGAATCCGTGATTGTCAGCCACCGCCATGCCGATATGAACGGCGTATCGCTGCAGGCGGCGGCGGGTGACGGCTATAAAACGCCGCTTTCTATCCAGAATGCGCCATATGACCTTGTGGGCGCGAACATTCTGGCAGGGCCGCTGATTGCCATGGCGGGCGATTTGTATAATGCGCTGAAACCGGGCGGTTACGCCGTCTTGTCCGGCTTGCTGAAACGCCAGCAGCAGGATGTCACCGATGCTCACCTGAATGCCGGCCTGACCCTGAAAGGCGTCATCCCCGACGGTGACTGGGCGGCATTGATTTTCCAGCGGGATAAGTGACTTTTACTTTTACCTGCTCCCCCTATATAATAGAGGGAGCGACATTCCGGGGGATACCATGCGCTTTTTCGTCATTCTTGCCTGCGTTTTCATGCTGACCGCCACGCAATCTTACGCGCAGGCACCGGAAGCTTTCGACATGGAAGGTCGCGGCGAACAGCTGCCTTCGACCGATGAATACAACAACCTGCCGCCCGGCCTTTTGTTGTCTCAGGAGCAAGCGCAGGAAGTTGCAAAGGAAACGGGGGCTGATCCCGCAAGCATTCCCGAAGGCGCGCGAAAGGTCAACTACGACAAGATCATGGAGATGTACAAGGAAGGCAAGTTCGACGAAGTCGCCAAGAACCTGAAGCCGCTTTCCGAAGGCGGGCACCACGGTGCGGAAGAACTGATGGGCATCATGTACCGCCTCGGCCAGGGCGTGAAGGTTGACCAATTGAAAGCATTCGACCTGCTCAGCAAGGGCGCGGAAGCAAACCGTCCGCTGTCGCAGCATCACCTTGGCACCATGTATTACACGGGCGAAGGCGTACCGGCAGCCGATGCCGTCACGGCGTTGATGTGGCTGCACATCGCAATCGTGCACTATCCCGACGGGCCTGAAAAAGAAAGCGCGATCAAGTCGCGCGACAATATCTACACGCAGTTGACGCGCCGCGAAAAAGACCGCGCACTGGAAATGGCGCGTGCATGGCTCACGAAAAAAGGCGAGGGCCACCTGCTGGATCTGCAGTAGCCCCCGCCCTCTTATCTCGTGACGTTACTTTTTTGCTTATTTCTTGAGGCCGATGCCTTTGGAGCCGAGCCAGGTCTTCGCGTAGTCATACGCATTGCCGGTCTGTTCCCAGCCGTAATTCGCGCCGTCGCCCGTGACCGTCGCCCATGCCGCGCCAGCCGTCTGGAACGCCGTCTTGAGCACCGACGGTTTTTCCGTGTTGAAGAATTCGTTGTTGCCTGCTGTTTGTGCCTGATCCGCCATTGTCTTCACCCTTGTTTATGCCGCGTTAAAACCTAAGGCAGGTTACAAGGATTTTTAAATTATGTCAAATAGTATGTCGCGCGGCGACCTTTGATATGTCGCGTGGCGATGTCAGCGGCGGGCAACCGGCGGGGTCAATAAACGGCTGATATCCTGCTTGATATGGCGAAGATGCGTGCGGTTGAAGTCATCCTCCAGCCCGTCATACCAACCGCTCGTAAACGGGCAGCCGGACAGATAGTTCTGCCCGTTCGGCATCAGACCGATTCCCTCGATCATCCCCTGACGCAAAGGGGATACGCCAATGCGGTTCACATCGCCCTGGTGGATCAACGCCATGTCGATCATCTCCAGCGCGAAGTGATCGCAGGCGTTGATGCGTTCACGCTCGGCGAACCACTGGTTGAAAGCGGCTTTCAGCGCCTCGCCATCGAATTGTTTTTTCGGGCTCGATTCAATCGCGCGTTCGAACACGACGGAAATATCGCCGTTCGCACCGGACAGTAAATGACGCCACAGGAACGACGCGCCGCCCGACCGCAATTCCCATGCGATCAGATGCGTGACAGCCTCGATATCCGCTTCCTCGAACCGACAGAGTTTCAAAAAATCTTCCGGGCGGAGCGCAACATCCGGCCCGCGCCCGCCATGATGGTGCCATGCGCGGCGCAATGCGCCGATGAAAGACACAAGGTAGCGGCTGACGCCTTTTTCGGATTTTTGCAGCAGGTCGGATTGGTAGCCGAGGTCGAAGTGATTTTGGTTCGGATAAAAGAAACTCGCATGCGGTTCCAGCAGCGGGTCAAGCCCGACGGAGACCTGATGCAGCATCGCGGACCTTACCAGCATACGGCCGATCGGGCTTTGCTCAAGGATGCGGACAAGGTTGCGGATATAGCCGACAAAGGCGCGCTCGCGTTCTTCCACAGGCGCCAGATAAGGCTCGCTGTCGGCGATCGCGAAGAGGCGAACGCGGATACGCTTGTCGCCGAAGCCCCCCAGCATCGATATCCCCCGTTGGCGCCGCCGGAAAGTGTTGGCGGCTAAAAGAAAATCCTAGTGACCGCGCTCTGGCTGCGTGGTGCGTTTGCTGCGGCCGGGCCATTTGCTGAAGTCGACGACTTCAGCGGACAGCTTGACCGATTCCTGGACCATCTGTAGTTCCTTCTCCTGAAAGGAGCGTTCGAACTTGATGAACCAGAGGAAATTGGCATTCGAGCGATCCTCGACCGTCGAGTAGCACATGTCGGTCGGCTGGCGCTGCGATTTCATGGACAGGTAGTTGCGGCCATTCGGCATTTCGCCCAGGCGCGCGAACAGCTCCATGCTGACTTTCGGGCGTTTCATGCCGGCCTTCATATAGCCGTGCTCGTCCAGCAGCATCTGGTGGATGATGCGCTTGTCGTGCAATTTGGTGCGGCTGTCTTCGAAAAACTTGTCATACGCGGCGCGGCTTGCTTCGCCGTTGTTCAGCGTGCGGAAATCCGATTGCGCCTTCAGTTCGAAAATGCGGCTGACATCGGCCAAAGGGGTTGCGGTCAGGAAATCCCAAGCTTCCGTTTCACCCGCCAGGCGCAGTTCCCATGCAACTTTCACCGAAACCATCAGCACGTCAGCCTGTTGCGCGCGGTTGACCAAAATGGCCTCGTCCGGCTCAAAGCTCAACGGGTTGACCAGCGCGCCGTTTTTGTGCTGGCCGGCGCGGCGCAATTCGCGCGTCAGCAAGTTCAGCAGGTCGCCCTTCATGCGGTAGGGGTTCAGGGTGATGATGCGCTCTTCGCCGCGCACATAGAACTGCGACGCGGGCGATTGCGTGTCGTATATAATTGTCAGGGTATCGGGCTTCGCATCCGCGATCAGGCTTTCGCCGGTGCGGCTTTGCAGCAGGATGCTTTTCAATTCTTCGACGGGAACAACATCCGCCTGCCAGCCGTTCTTATCGCAGACGCGGCTCTGGTCCAAGCGCCAGTCGAGGGCGGCGCGGTTGCTGAGATGGGTTTCTTTGGTGCGGAGGCGTTTCGCGGTATCGCGAAAGCCACGCTTTTCGGGTTTGGTTGTCTGGAAGGTATCTTCCGTGCCCGCATCTTTGCCCATGCTCTCTACCCTTTATATTCTTGTCTACACACCGCTCTTAAGAAATCAGGCTCCCCAGCCCTTTTTCCGCTCAAGCAAACAGCGAAACTTCCCTTACATTCATCATGGGGGGTAGATGGTTAACATCTCCTTTTACGAAGTCAAAAAAGCAGCAATATTAGTGAATTACGGAAACGAAACCGACATTTTTGGGATAAAAGAACCACAGAATAAGAATAATCTTGCTGTAAATCGGCAAAAATTATTGATTTTCGTCAGTCATTCTCGGAATTGATTCGATTATCCCTAATCGGGACAAACACTTAAGCTGCGCTAATAGCATGCATTTTTGCATCCAGCGCAGGCGCGGCATACGTTCGGGGATGTCCCGGTATGCCTGATCGGCGAAATAGCCGGAGAGCGATGCCAACATCGCGACGGCATCGTCACTTATATAAGAGCCAAATCGCTCCATCAGGTCTTCGACCTTGCCAAGCCCTTCGGCCTCGAGGTTCGAAAACAAAAACATTTGATCAAAAACAAGCGGCCCGTAACACGCATTGGGCCAGTCGACTGCATAGGCGCGGTCTGCCGTGAAAATAAAATTGTCGAGCCGCAGGTCACCATGTATCAGCCCTTCGGGCGCGCCAAGGCGCGATGCGCGGATCTGCCATTCCGTCAGCGCATCGATGCTTTTCAGGAACCAGCCTTCGGCTGCGGCCGGATCTTCGAACAGGGCCAGGAATTTATTGCGGATCGCGGCATCGTTCTTCAACCGTTGCCACTTTTTATCGACGGAGAAGAACTGGCTGATATAAACCTGCTCCCGCACCGACGGC
This sequence comes from Alphaproteobacteria bacterium, assembly GCA_965279315.1. GTDB lineage: Bacteria > Pseudomonadota > Alphaproteobacteria > Micavibrionales > UBA2020 > JAPWJZ01. Next base: position 839,265 of record OZ257145.1, read on the forward strand.
AGCACTTCCTTTGCGCCGTCAAACTTCTGCCACGCGCCGAACAGCTCCATCAGGCGCGGCAGCGATGCCAATGCGGGGTCATGATCGACACATTCCCACACGCCCAGCATCCATCCGTCTTCTTCGCCGTCCGACACGACGCCGATATAGGGCGGCGATGCATCGCGCAAGGCCTCGACAATTTGATAGGCGGAAATTTCCTGCGCAAGGTTTGCCGATCCATGCGCGGTTTCGGCGGGGTGCGTGCCTTTGGCGAACACCTTGCGGCCCGATGCCAGCGTCATGATAAAGCCGGCAGATGCGGAAAGCCCGCCAAATGCCGTGCCGGATGACACGATCTTGTCACCGCACAGCTTTTCCAGCTGGCGGAAAATAGTGGGCGGAAGGTCGGAGAATTCTGGTTTTTTTTCGCGGGCGTCGGGCTGTCTGATAAGCGCGACCATGATTTACGCGGCTGCGTCCTGAAGAACAGGCATGCCTTCGATCTTCAGCTCTTCATCCGACATGCTGACAAGGCCGTCCTTCTTCACATGCACCTTCGTGCGGAACAGGCTGTCCTTGAAAACCATGAAGGCCATCAGGTTGTATGTGCCGTCCGAATCCTGCGAGACCAGCGTGACCGGCTGCAACATTTCCTGCATTACCTTGCGGCCCTGCAGCGGCGGCTCGATCTGCCAGCGGATGTCGTCGATCGTTTCAATGATCAGGAAACGTCCATGGCGGCCGCGCACATAATTGAAGAAGAACTTCACGTATTCAACGACGGTGTTGCTGTCGAGCACAATCGGCGCTTTTTCATTCGTCTCGTAAATCGCCTGGTTCGTCCAGTTGACAACGTTCACGTCGCCGGGCTTATAGATCGCATATTTGCGCGCGCCCGGAACGGCGGACAGGTCGGTCAGCTCGAACAGCTCGTACCCTTTGTAAAAGGGGAGCTTCTGGCTGCGCACGGTCGTGCTCTCCATCGAGAACGGCACGGGTTCCAATTGCGGGTTGATCTCGCTCAAGATCCGCGCGCCTTTTTCTGCGTCCAGTTTTTGCCAGTCTTCCGACATTTTAAGACCTTATGTTTGTTGTTTCATCCTAGCGCAGAAATTAACCATGTGAAAAGCGTGTTTTCGGCGGCGAGCCGTGGCAAATGTGGATAAGCCTTTGGATAACCCTGCGCACAAGATCGGGGGCGGAATCTTTTCGGGATAACTCCTCGAATCCGAACAAGCACTTAACAAGGGACTCGCGGGGTGGACTCTGGAATAGGATAAAGTGGATAACATTGGTTTACGGAATCAACGGTTATCCCCGTTATCCACAGCCAACAAGAATTAAGGGAATCCAGCAGGCTAGGGATGTTATGCGCCAAACTGTTCTTTCACCGGATGCCTTCATCCGCAAACGCCGTTGGATAAAAAGCATCGGCGCGCTTTATCCCCGTTAATCACCGCACAACAAACTACTACTAAAAGATTCTAATACTTATATATATTTAGGTTCTTAAAACGGATCGCACATGTCTCAAGTCTCGGCAACGCAGCAGATTACATCCGGCCCTTTCCTCAGGGCTTTGCAGGGCGTGGCGCAAACGCCAGTGCCCTTCTGGCTGATGCGGCAGGCTGGACGCTATCTGCCCGAATACCGTGCCCTGCGTGCGACCGCAGGCTCGTTCCTGAACCTGTGCTTCAATCCGGAATTCGCCGCCGAAGTGACGCTGCAGCCCATCCGCCGCTTCGATATGGATGCCGCCATCCTGTTTTCCGATATTCTGGTCATCCCGCATGCCCTGGGTCAGAAACTGGATTTTGTGGAGGGCGAGGGGCCAAGGCTTGGCGAACTGGACGTCGCGAAGCTTTCCTATGATGCCGATAAATTATCGCCGGTTTACGAAACCATCCGCCGCGTCCGCCGCGAACTGGCACCCGACAAGGCGCTGATCGGTTTTGCCGGCGCGCCATGGACAGTCGCATGTTACATGGTGGACGGACAGGGCGGCGGCGAATTCACGCGCACGAAAACTTACGCCTATAAAAATCCCGAGGCATTCGACGCGCTGATTGCGAAGGTTGTTGACGCAACAGTCACGTATCTGGTGGCGCAGGCGCGCGCAGGCGCAGATGCCCTGCAGCTTTTCGACAGCTGGTCAGGTTTACTGCCAGAACCCTACTTCACACGCTGGGTCATCAAGCCGTCACAGGAAATCCGCAGCCGCGTCGCAAAAGAATGCCTGCAGGTGCCCATGATCGGTTTCCCGCGCGGTGCGGGCGGATTGTGCCAGCGTTACGCCGAACAAACGGGCTTTGATGGCATCGGCCTCGATACACAAGTGCCGCTGGACTGGGCTGTCAGCAATTTTGGCAAGGGTAGATGCTTACAGGGAAACCTTGACCCTGTGTTGTTGTTAACGGGCGGCGCTGCGCTGGAACAGGGGGTTCGCAATATCCTCGACGCCGTGCGCGGGCAGCCGTTTATTTTCAACCTCGGTCATGGCGTCATCAAGGAAACACCGCCCGAACATGTCGCGCTGTTGGCAAAAACAATCAGGAGTTATCCCGGATGAAAACAGCCGTCGTCCTGTTCAATCTTGGCGGGCCGCTGCAAAAGGCGGATATCAAGCCATTCCTGTTCAACTTCTTCATGGACAAGAATATCATCGCGGCACCGTTGCCAATCCGGTATTTCATCGCCAAATACATCTCCCGCACACGCGGCGAAGGCGCGGCATTAGAAGCATATGGCCGGCTGGGATTTAAATCCCCCTTGCTGCAAAACACGCAGGCACAGGCTCATGCGCTGGAAGCCGCGCTGAACATACGGATGCCGAATGTCAATGACATGGTCGAGGTTTTCGTTTCCATGCGCTATTGGGAGCCTTCCGCCGAAGATACCGTCGATGCGCTGGAGGCTTACGGCCCTGACCGCGTTGTTGTGCTGCCGCTCTATCCCGAATACTCGACGACGACGACGAAATCGTCATTTGAAAACTTTTCGCGCGCCATTCAGGCGGCTGATGGCGACCTGCATAAACGCTGGAATGATATCGCTGTGCACCGCATCGGCTGCTACCCGCTGCTGAAAGGCTTTATCGATGCCTCCGCCGACCTGATCGCGTTTTCGTTGAAACAGGCGCCTGTCGGAACGCGCGTCCTTTTTTCCGCGCACGGCCTGCCGGAAAAAATCGTGCAGGGCGGAGACCCCTATCAGGACCACTGCGAAAAATCAGCCGCCGCTATTGCCGCAAAACTGGGCCTGTCGAAAGACCAGTGGCGCATCTGCTATCAAAGCCGCATCGGCCCGCTGAAATGGATCGGCCCCTCCATCCGCGAAGAGCTGGAACACGCGGCAAAGGACAAGGCCGGTGTCGTCATCTACCCGCATGCCTTCGTGTCCGAACATGTCGAAACGCTGGTGGAGCTTGACGAAGAATTCAAGAAAGAGGCGGATCACCTGGGCGTGCCGTATTACGCGCGCGTGCCGACCGTATCAACGCATCCGCTATTTATCGACGGTCTAGCCGATATGGTGATGGAAGAAATCGCCGGAAAAAAACAACCCAAAATCTGCGGCGGAAAATTCACCCGCTGCGGCTGCATTGCGGAGGCGGTATGAAAGAGTTTATCCTGGCGCATTATGATGTGTTCAAGGCGCTGCACCTGATCGCAGTCATTTCATGGATGGCCGGGCTTCTGTACCTGCCGCGCCTGTACGTCTATCACGCGGATGCCGACAAGGCGTCGGAGCTGTCCGAAACGCTCAAGATCATGGAACGCAAATTGCTGCGCCTGATCATGAACCCAGCGATGATCGCCGCATTCCTTTTTGGCGCATTGATGCTCTGGGCAAATACCGACCTGCTGAAAATGCCGTGGATGCATGCCAAGATCACGCTGGTTGTCTTGATGGCCGGTTTCCATCACGCCCTGTCGCGTTGGCGAAAGGCGTTTGTGGCCGATGCCAACAAGCACAGCCATAAATTCTATCGCCGTGTGAACGAAATCCCGACTTTGCTGATGATCGCGATCGTGATTTTGGTGATTGCTAAGCCATTCTAACGGCTGATCAATATTATGGTAATATATTTTACCTAATACTTTAAAGTTGACATACAAAGCCTTCTTTGTTAAAACTTAAGCTATCAAGCCTTAAATCAAAGGGCAGACGCCGCCGGAATTTCCGGTGCGGGCGTGGCATTCAAAAACACCCATCATCTCGCGAAATACAAATTCCCATCATCGCAACCCGACTTTTCCCGACCTAAAAGCACGAAAGAAAAACAAAGTGGCAAAACCCCCCAGACATTCCGGCAGCCGTCACGGCGGCGGCACCCGTCATCACGGCGGACAAGGCGGCAACAACAACGACCAGAATGATTTCCCGCAGCAAGGCCCGCAGTCGGATGTGACACCGGAAGAAGAAGCTGCAGCCGCAAGGCGCGATCCCAATGCAAAGGTCATGGACCTGCATGAACTGAAAACCAAATCACCCGCCGACCTTCTGGCCTACGCAGAAAGCCTGCAGCTGGAAAACGCATCGGCGATGCGCAAACAGGAAATGATGTTTGCGATCCTGAAACGCCTGGCTGAACAGGATGTTCCCATTCTCGGTGCGGGCGTGCTTGAAGTGCTGCAGGACGGCTTCGGCTTCCTGCGCTCCCCTGAAGAAAACTACTTGCCGGGCCCCGACGATATTTACGTCTCCCCCTCGCAGATCAAGCGTTTTGGCCTGCGCACCGGCGACACCGTCGAAGGCGAAATCCGCGCACCCAAGGATAACGAGCGTTATTTCGCGCTCCTGCGCGTCAACCAGATCAACTTCGAAAACCCGGAAAATATTCGTCACCGGATCAACTTCGACAACCTGACCCCGCTTTATCCAGACCGCAAGATCAAGCTGGAACTGGACGACCCCACCGACAAGGGCGGCGGCGTCAAGAAAGAAACCAAGACCAACAAGAACGCGCAAGTGCAGCTGCAACGCGTGATCGAACTGGTCTCGCCGCTCGGATTTGGCCAGCGCGCGCTGATTGTCGCGCAGCCCCGTACCGGCAAGACGGTCATGATGCAGAACATCGCGCATTCGATCGAAACCAACCATCCGGGCGCGTACCTGATCGTCCTCCTCATCGACGAACGTCCCGAGGAAGTGACCGATATGGCGCGCTCCGTGAAGGGCGAAGTCATTTCCTCCACCTTCGACGAACCGGCGTCACGCCACGTTCAGGTTGCCGAAATGGTGCTGGAAAAGGCGAAGCGGCTGGTCGAACATAAACGCGATGTCGTGATCCTGCTCGATTCCATCACGCGCCTTGGCCGTGCCTACAACACTGTCGTCCCGTCATCGGGCAAAGTCCTGACCGGCGGTGTCGATGCCAACGCCCTGCAACGCCCGAAACGCTTCTTCGGTGCGGCCCGCAACATCGAACAGGGTGGGTCGCTCACGATTATCTCGACCGCGCTGATCGATACCGGATCGCGCATGGACGAGGTGATTTTCGAGGAATTCAAGGGTACCGGCAACTCGGAAATTGTGCTCGACCGCAAGCTGGCGGACAAGCGCGTGTTCCCCGCGATCGACATCCAGAAATCCGGCACGCGGAAAGAGGAACTGCTCGTCGAGCAGGGCATGCTTTCCAAGATGTGGATCCTGCGCAAGCTCATGTCGCCCATGGGCACCGTCGACAGCATGGAGTTCCTCATCGATAAAATGAAGGACACCAAGAACAACGACGAGTTCTTCAAAATGATGAACCAGTAAAAGGCCGACATGCCGAGCACCAGTGTTATCCTCTCGATACTGGCAATCTTTGTCGCGCTTTTCTTTATCCGCGAGCATTTTATGCTGTGGAAAGGCTCCCGCCAGCGGCAGGAGTTTTGGGTGCCGTTCGAGCCGGACGACCCTTTTATCATTGCCGGCGCTGAAAAAGCGCGTTCGTTGCTGCCGCTGTTCGATACGCTGCGGGAAAAATATCCGCACTATTCGTCACTGGCTTTGGGGCCGATCCGGAAAGACGGGGACACGACACCTGTGCTTGTCCGGCGAAAGGTTGCGGAGGGCTACATCGTGTGCCGCGCAGAAAACAAAAAAGACGGCACTGCCACTGCAACCGGCGAGGAGTTTCTTGCCAAGACAGAGGATATCGTCGACTGGATCGTCTATGAGAGCGAGAAAAAAGACCGTATTTACGGCGGATATACCTTGCGCGCTGTCGTGGAAATCGCCAAACGTGATGGGGTTTACATCCCGGTGCCCGCGCGCCGCCAGTTCGCAAAATTTATTGACGCTTAAGGCGCGCCGGCCGTTTTGCCGGCCAGCTTCAGCAGCGTCAGCACCCATGCCGGTTTCTGGATCGCAAAAAATGCGCAGACCATCCAGGCGACAAGCGTCGTGCCCAGCGCGTGTGTTCCCTGTTCACCCGCTGTGGGCAGGCCTTTGTCGGTATTGTTCGTGACCTCGCCCGGCAAGAGTTTTTGCAGCGCGCCACCCGCCATGTAGCGGATTGTCAGCCACGCAATCACATACCCGGTCAGCCATATAAAAAGATCCGCCACAAAGGCGAATTTGGCATAGCCTAGCGCGCCTATTTTTGCGGCGTTATACATTTGCGCGGGGCTGAAATAATAACCGGCGTAAATGCCAGCTGCGATAATGCTGCCCAAAATCAAGCCCTTGATTCGCGGCCCCTTGCTGATGGCAAGGATTGCATCGGCCGCATATTTGATGCCGGCTTTGATGAACTTATCCGATATGACCAGCGGATAATCGCGCGCAACGCTTTGGTAAACCTGACGCTTTGACCGATGCGACAATCCGCTCAGGATCTCCCGCAACACGCGGTATTTGCAAGCCTGCGCGATCAAGGCCTCCGCCGCCAACGGACCTTTGGACAATTTGAACAGCGCGTTAATGCCGGGCTTGATGACCGGATCCAGCACGGGGTCGATGCCCATGATCTTGCCGGTCAGTCCAGCCACGCCCGACGGGTACTGTTTTCCTTCGATCGAAAATTCGACGTTCGCAATGGGCAGGAAGGCAAGAAAGGGGATGACCAGCAGCTTTTGTTCGGTATTTTGGTTCAGACGGAAAATTTCCGCATGGCCTTCGGTCGCCAGCTCGCGCTCGCCCAACCGGTCGATGATTTCCTGCAGGTCAACCGGCATTAGTTCGCGGTCCATTTCGAACCGCCCTTCGGCATGGAAGGTCATGTCATAAGTATGCGTCCAGAAACCGCTGCGGTCGCATTCGGTGCAGGCGATCTTGGCCTGTCCGCGGCAGATGCTGCAACGCACAGCCTTCGCGCCGTTGCAGGCCGTGCATAGAATGCGGCCTACAGATGCGCAACGTTGGCACGGAATGTATCCGCCATCTTCCGACCTGACGCCACCGCTGCCAAAGCAGGCAGGGCATTGCGCCTGCCCTGTCGAAGCGCAGTTGACACAACCAACGCCGCCGGTGCCGCTGCATGTGGTGCAGGTATATTGTGCAAGACCCGCGCATTTCGAACATTGGTCAACAACGCAAAATTGTTTTTGCGTCACTTTCAGCGGATGTTTGAAGGGTTTTATGCCCCATCCGCGCGCTGGATCAAGATCCAATACCTGCAGCAGCTCGATCTGCACGTTTTTGTCTGTCACGGATTCCGGAGCCAATGCTGCTGCTGCGGCAATCACGGCCGCTTCGCTGCCCAGCACTTTTCCGTGCTCGCGCTTGCCGCTGAGCTGGCCTTTGACGAAGTCGGGCTTCAGTTCGATGAAGATCGCGCCGGGTAGCTGGTGCACCAATGTTTCGTGGCGCGCAAGCCGCACCTGTTCGGCTTTCAACCCGTTGCCATCAGCCAGCCTTCCCAGCGTTTCAGCCGCTTTCTGGCTGATCTGGAAATGTTGTTCTGATGGCTGTTCCGGGACGAAATCCGGCTCTGACATTATTTTTCCCCGCTGCTGGTCAGGTGCTGCGCCAGAAAATCAACGGTGCGGGCATTCGCCATGCGCGCCGCTTCCTTGTCGTAGTGATCGCCGCCTTCGCGCGCGAAAGCGTGATCGACATCGGGGTAGACATGTATCTCGATATTATCGTGCTTATTAAGGGCAGACAGGATTTTCTGCTGGGCGGCTAGCGGCACAAATTTATCTTTCTCCGCGATATGCATCAGCAACTGGCGCTTGATGTGATCCGCCTCTTCCAGCATGTCCTGAATGCCGACGCCGTAGTAACTGACGTTACAGTCAGCATCAGACCTTGCGGCCATCAGGTAGGCAAGCCTGCCCCCAAGGCAGTAGCCAAGCGTGCCGGTTTTGCCTGTGCAGTTTTCATCGCTACGGATATGGGCGAGCGTGGACTTCAAATCCTCCACGCCGAGGTCGACGTTGAAGCCCTGGTAAAGTTGGAAGGCGCGCGCCCATTCCGCTTCCGATTTATCGGACAGCTGGATGCCGGGCTCCTGGCGCCAGAACAGGTCCGGGGCAATCGCGATAAAGCCGGCGAGGGCAAGGTTGTCGCAGATGCCGCGCATGACCTTGTTGATGCCGAAAATTTCCTGGATCACGACGACCGCCGCTGCCGGCAATACGCTGTCTGGATAAGCCACATAAGCGCCGAACTGGCCGCCGTCATGTGCTTTGATCTGTACGTCTTTTTTCATAAAGAACCCCTATCAAATTCTCCTCAGACTATCTTCTTATGACTTGGGGTCAATATCTAACTGGGCTTCATCACCCGTCATTTGCGGCTTCATGACGGCGTCTTGCGCGTTCATGCAACAGAAGGTCGCGCAAGTCATCCGGATCGGCAATGGGCGTGGAACAGCTGCGCCCGAAACACACATAGGCCGCTGCTTTGCCGCCGATAGGGGTCTTGCCATAGGCGGGGTGGCTCTCGGGCAGGCTTTTGCCCTCCTGCGTTTCCATCACGACCAGTTTTGGCAGGGAAATGGATTTAAGGGTATCCAGTAATTGCACACGCCCTTCTTTGCCCGCGACGACGACGGAGGCCGGGTGAGACAGGAAATCGCTGTTGGCCAGCAAGGTGGAAAGCGGATAAAACCTTTGCATGATATCGCCAGAGAAAGCGCGCACCGTGCCTTCGGCGTATTCAAGGTAGACGCCCTTGCCCGTCACAAGATAAAGCCGCGTCAAGACGCCGGCCATTGTGCCGTTACCGGCGGGTGTCGCCGTATCATCTGCCGTTTTCGGGCGCAGCAGTAAATCGGGTTGGGCGGCTGACAGAAAAAATCCCTTGCCGTCGGCATCCCAATAATCGCGGATGGCAATCGATGCCCATGTTTCGGCCTGCGCCAGATAAGCGGCATTGCGCGTCGCTTCAAAAAATAGCAGTGCCGCCTCGCTCATGTTGGCGTAGTCATCCAGCGTCGCTGTATGCGCACGTTTTTCGTTGCAGAAAACGTGCCACAGACGCCCGTCTTGTTCCATCAGGTTCTGCGTAACAAAACGGAATGCGTTGCCCGCCGTTTTCAACAGTTCCGGCATGCCCAGCGCGGCATGTGCGCGCAACAGGCCGCTGATGGCAAGGCCGTTCCAGTCAGCCAGCACCTTGTCATCGCGCGCTGGCGGTATACGCAAGTCGCGCGTTGCTTTCAGCTTCTTGCGCAGTGACTGCAATTTGCGTTCTTCGTCAGCGGATAGCGGGTTCATCTGCGTCAGCCGGTTCGGGATATTGACGCCTTCCCAGTTGCCGCCCTGCGTAATGTCGTATACGCGCCTGAACAGCCCGCTATCGCTGCCCAGCAGTGTATCCACTTCGGCCGCGCGCCAGATGTAATACGCGCCCTCTTCGGCATGGCCCGTCGCTGTCAGGCTGTCGGCGTCATAGCTGCTGGCAAAACCTGTTGCATCGTTGTGGGTGACCGCCATATCGCGTTCCAGCCATGCGGCCGTTTCGCGTATACGTTCGGCAAATAGCGGGTTTTTCGTCTCGCGATACACTTCCGACAAAATCCCCAGGAACAGCGCATTATCGTACAGCATCTTCTCGAAATGCGGCACCAGCCACTCTGCATCGACGGTATAACGGCAGAACCCGCCGCCCAGATGATCGTACAACCCGCCTTGGCACATATGCGTCAGGCTGTGGATGACGGCAGATTTGAATGCGTCGCTGCCGGTACGGATATAGGCATCCCACAACAGCGATATGATCGACAGCGACGGAAATTTCGGCGCATCGCCAAGTCCGCCATTGACGTCGTCCATGCGCGACAGGAAATAGAGGCCGATCTTGTCGAGCACCTCGCGCGACACAATATGGCCTTCCTGCCGCTCCTGCAGTTTATGCAGCGCGGTCGTCAGACTTTTGACGTTATGCGTGATTTTTTCCTGCTGCACATGCCAGCTTTCATTCACGCCGCGCAGCACTTCGCGGAAACCCGGCAGGCCATGGCGGGGCAGGGGGGGGAAATAAGTGCCGCCCCAAAACGGCTCGCGCGCCGGCGTCAGGAACATCGTCAACGGCCAGCCGCCCTGCTGTCCCATCAATGCCAGCGCGTTTTGGTAGATCATATCGATATCAGGGCGTTCTTCGCGGTCCAGCTTGATATTGATGAAGTGCTGGTTCATCAGCGATGCGGTTTCACCATCCTCGAAACTTTCATGCGCCATCACATGGCACCAATGGCAGGCGGCATAGCCGATTGACAGCAAAATCGGCTTGTTCAGCGTGCGGGCTTTTTCAAACGCCTCCGCGCCCCAGGGCATCCAGTGAACCGGATTGTCCTTGTGCTGCCGCAGGTAGGGGCTTGTCTCGTTTGCCAGAAGATTCATCTTGCCGCTGTCTTTCCTTTAACTTAGGTTAAACCTAGAACGGGGTTTGCACATGAGCAATGACGAATTGTTTTTCCGCCAGCATATCTTTTGCTGCACCAATGAACGCCCACCCGACAGCCCGCGCGGCAGCTGCAAGGCACGCGGCGCGGAGCCGCTGCGCAACTACCTGAAAGCGCGCGTCAAGGAACTTGGCATCGAAGGCGTGCGCGTGAACGGCGCAGGCTGCCTCGACCGCTGCGAGCTGGGGCCCACAATGGTGATTTATCCCGAAGGCACCTGGTACACATACAGCAGCCGCGAAGACGTCGAAGAAATCATCGAAAGCCATGTGAAAAGCGGCAAACCCGTCGAGCGCCTGCTGCTGACGCCTGACCAAAAAGAACTACGTGCCGAACAAAAAAAATGACCGATACGATATTCGCCCTTTCGACCGGCTCTTACCGTGCGGCGATCGCCTTGATCCGCATATCCGGCCCGAAGGCAATTGAATCCTTCCAGCTTCTGGCATCCAGGAAAGCCGTCACGCCGCGCCAAGGCGTTGTCGTGACGTTAACCGATCCATCCACCAAACGCGTACTTGATTTCCGCGCCTTGGCATTGGTCTATCCGGGCCCCGCCAGTTTTACGGGCGAGGATACTGTTGAATTCAACGTCCATGGCGGCCGCGCCGTAATCGAAGGGATATTGCGCGCGCTTGCGCAAATTCCGGCCTGTCGCCCTGCCGAACCCGGCGAATTCACGAAACGCGCATTTCAGAACGGCAAGCTGGACCTGACCGAGGCGGAAGCCATCGCCGACCTGATCGATGCAGAAACAGAAATGCAGAAACTGCAGGCCATCGCCCAGGCGCATGGCGCGCTATTGCAGCTTTACAGCGGCTGGGCAGATACGCTTTCGACAGTATTGGCGCATCAGGAAGCCGACATAGAGTTCCCCGAGGACGATTTGCCCAGCGGCCTGACGATGCAACAAAAACCGCAAATCGAAGGACTGCTACATAAAATCCGCGAGCACCTGGATGATAACCGCCGCGGCGAGCGCCTGCGTAACGGTATTCACGTTGCCATCATCGGCGCGCCGAACGCCGGAAAATCGAGCCTCATGAACGCGCTCGCCCGCCGCGATGTTGCAATCGTTTCGGAAGAGGCCGGCACAACGCGCGATGTGATCGAGGTGCATCTGGATCTTGGCGGCTATCCCGTCATCCTTGCCGATACGGCGGGCTTGCGCGAAACGCAAAACAAGATCGAGGCCGAAGGCATCCGCCGTGCGGAAATGACCGCGCGTGGCGCGGACCTGAAAATCGCGCTGTTTGATGGCACATTGCCCGATAAAGATCCCGAAACGCTGAAGCTTGTCGATGAAAATACCGTCGTCGTCTTTACCAAGGCTGATATCGCGAAAAAACAAATCCCCGGCATTCAGGTATCGGCATCGACAGGTGAAGGTATCGATGGGTTGTTGAAACAAATCACGGCCGCCGTCGCGCAAGTGTTTAAATCAAAACCCGGCCCTGTGCTGACGCGCGAACGCCATCGCGCCGCGCTCGCCGATACGGCTGCGGCCATCGACCGCTGCCTTGCAACAGCCGCGCCCGAACTTGCGGCGGAAGATTTAAGGCTCGCCCTGCGCGCGCTTGGCACGATTACAGGCCGAGTCCATGTCGAAGACCTGCTCGATAAAATCTTTCGGGATTTTTGCATCGGCAAGTGAATGCCGCGCAAGTTACGGATTCTATTTATAGATTCAGCGCCTGCGATTAAACGCTTGCCAAGGCCGCCTAAACAACCTAAGAATAGTCGAAACCCCCAAACAAAATGCGGTTTCATTCATCCGGCAACGGCGCGCAGCCCTTGTCGGCATTTTTGTGTGTCAAAACCGGAGCAAAGCGATGAGAATCGAAACCGAACGCAAGCTGGACTTTAACGATGTATTGATCCGCCCCAAGCGTTCGCGCCTGAAATCGCGCGGCGATGTAGAGGTCAAGCGCACCTTCAAGCTGCCGCATGCCAAGGCCGAAATCACGGGCGTGCCAATCATTGCCGCCAACATGGACACCGTCGGCACGATCAAAATGGCGGCTGCGCTTGCGGAACACGGCATTTTCACCTCGCTGCACAAGCATTATGCGCTGGAAGATTTGCAGAAGGCGAATGTTTCCGGCGATTTCTCCTTCGCCACTTTCGGCATCGACGACATCAAAAAGGTCGATCATGTGCTGGACGCGCTGAAGGCCAACAACGTCAATAAAATCTGCCTTGACGTTGCGAACGGCTACACTGAAAACTTCGTCGAATTTGTGCAGACTGTGCGCAAGCACCATCCGGAAAAAATCATCATGGCGGGCAACGTCGCAACGCCCGACATGACCGAGGCGTTGATTTTAGCAGGCGCGGATATCGTGAAGGTCGGCATCGGCCCCGGCTCGGCCTGCATGACGCGCGCGATGACCGGCATCGGCTATCCGCAGCTTTCCGCCATCATCGAATGTGCAGATGCCGCACATGGCCTGTCCGGCCTGATCTGCGCCGACGGCGGCTGTAAAATGCCCGGCGACGTCGCCAAGGCTTTCGCGGCGGGCGCCGATTTTGTGATGCTGGGCGGCATGTTCGCCGGCCATACCGAATGCATGAATGACGAGCAGTTAAAACAGCTCGCGGGCGCCGACAACAACATGGTCGAATATTACGGCATGTCGTCCAAGGTTGCGATGGACCGTTATTCCGGCGGCGTTGCGCTGCACCGTGCCTCGGAAGGGCGCGTGGTGAAAGTGGAATACAAAGGCGATGTGAAGCATACGATCCAGGACATATTGGGCGGCCTTCGTTCCGCCTGCACCTATGTCGGCGCATCCACGCTGAAACAGTTTTCCAAACGCGCGACCTTTGTGATCAAGAACTCGGTCTAACGGATCACGCGCAGCAGCAGTGGTTTATTACCCTGTTGCCGGTAAAACGTCATGCCGTCCACTTGCTGCAGCCAGTCGGGAAGCGGCTCGCCCTGCCTGAAAAAGCGCGGGTGGTAAACGGCACAGACCAGCAATGTATCAACATTGCGTTGTTTCAGCAGCGCATGAAAACGGTCTGTATCAGCCGCCTGCCGCATCGCCTTCAGGTTGCGCAACCCCGCAGCTTCGCGGTGGTAATTCGATGCGATGATGCGGTAGGGCGTAAAAAACTGCATCTCGCCGCCGACATCCTCATAGGTATAAAAAATATCGCTTTTGTCACCCAGCAGTTTTTGTAACTGCTGGGTCTGGATCACATACTGCACTTCGCTCATGCAACCGGTGCCGGGCGCATTGCCGGCCACTTGCGCTTTCATCGTGGCTGCCAGCGACCCCATCATGTAGGCGGCAATGACCGCAATCCACAAATAGGGCTGCCAGCGCCGCGGCGAAAAGGCGAAACGGCGCGTGACGATACTGATTGTCGGCAACAACGCTGCGCACAGGATAATCGATACCGGTGCCAGGTAGTATGCCCAGCGCGCCTGCACCAATGTCAGGAAAAGCATGACAACCAGCAATGCTCCCAGAATGACCAGCGGCCCGCGACGTTGCGGGCGGCGGTCACGCCACAGAACCGACAATAACAGGATCAAGGCCAGCAGCGGCTGCAACAGACTTGGCGCATAGCTGGAAAAAGAAGTCTCCATCAAGGGACGCGCCTCGCTTACCAGCGGCAGGAAATCACTGAAAATATAAGGGTCAACATCCGCCATCGGCCCCATAAAGAATTTCGGGTAACTGATATAAATCGCCCAGACACCTGCAAGGCTGGCAATTGCGGCGACCATTATCCTGATGGATCGGCTGTTTGTATTCCGCCAGCACAAGATCGTCACCAGCGCGACAGCCGCAGAAACCCACAGGGCCAGCACCTGAACAAACGATAGAGAATCATAAGTGATGTGCGAGAAAATACGTGCGGCCGGTATTTCAACGAACATGCCAACCGTGGCCAATGATGCTGCAGCAACTGCTGTGATCACCGGCGCCGTCATGCGCTGCCTGTCTTCGGAAGCTCCCCGCAAGGCATCAAGACCCAAAATGCCCAGCGTTGTGGCATATATTAGCAGGCCTTCGGGGCTTATCCATGTAATCAGGCCCAGCAGAATCCCCGTTGCCAGCGCCTGTGATGCGCGCATCGCGCCGCCTGCCAGAAAAACCAGGACGCCGCACCACAGCACGCTCATCAAACCGTGGTGGTCTGCATTGCCCGGCCGAAAATGATCACCCATGTAAGGGCTGCACAAAAATAGCAGCAGGACACAGGACATCACGTGTTTATGCCGGAAAATTTTCTGTGCCGCCGCCGCCATCAAACTCGCCGCCGCCAGCGATAACAAAACCGGATACCATGCTGCCGCCAGCATCAGGCGCAGCTCGGGCGTTTTTGTCCAAGGCATCAGGCTATAAAGCCCCGCCAGGACAAAATCGAGCGGACGCGTCCAATGCGATTCTATCCCGCCGATGGGGGCGTTCGTGGCGGGTACTGCATGGTTGAAAAAGCCGCCTGTTATCCATTGCCTTACTTCCGCCAACCGCATCCAGGCATCGGGGTTATAAGGCGGTAGCGGCGCGGCAAGTACCGGCCAGTCCGAAAGATCGGCGAGGCGCATCACGAGCGGGATACCGATGATGAAACAGAACGTAATCCAGACACCGCGCCGCCAGCGTGACGTTACAGGTGCCGTGCTCAAGGCAGAACTTTCAACAACAGGGGCTTCGCGCCCGGCATGTCAAAAAATTCCAGCCCCGTGACAGGCTGCAGCCAGACAGGCAGTTTGCCTTGTCCCAGACTGTTCAGGAAACTGTCCGGTTTTTGCCCTGCGGGACAGAACAACAGCGCGCCCACATCACGCGCCGCCAGTGCTTTTTTTGTGGTGGCCGCATCCTTTGCATCGCGGATACGCGCCATGTCACGCAGGCCGGTATGTTCGCGGTGATAGTTCGAGGCAATGATGCGGTACGGCGTGAAAAATTGCATTTCGCCGCCTATGTCTTCAGGCACGAAAATTACCAGCGGTTTGTCACCAAGGTGCTTTTGCAACTGTTGTGTTTGCACGATATGGCGCAACTGTGTCGTGCACCAGGCATTCGGCACGGGCTCGCTTTTCACGGTGCGTACCATCATCGATGTCGCCAGCACTGCAAGGCCGAGGACGACATAGGGGCGCACAATACGCGGCGCACCCCGCAGCCAGGATCCGGTGTCCCCCTTAGCCGCAGTCGCCAATCCGGGCAACAGGGCGGCAACGGCAATCGCCGCCACCGGCTGCAGGTAATAGCCCCAGCGCGCCTGCAACAATGTCATGACCAGCGTCAGTATCATCAACGCGCCCAAAATCATCAAACGCCGCAGCCGGGCCAAGCGGATTTTGGGCTGCATCAGCGCGAAGCCCATCAGGAAGATGGCAAGCGCCGGCATCATCAACGCCTTTGACGCGAATTCAGGGGTGCTGTGCAGCAGCGGCTTCGCTTCGGCCACCATCGGCAGGAACCCTTGCAAGATGTAAGGATCCGCATCGCCCATCGGCCCCAGATAAAAACGCGGGAATGCCGCGTATTGCGCCAACAACACCAGCGCACCCAGCACGCAGGCAGAAAAAAACCGCGCCGCCGCCGTCATCGGGATGCGGAATAACCCGGCCATTACCGCCGTGGCCGCCAGCGTCAGCCAAAGTAAAGTCACATGAACGATCGAGAGCGTATCGAGGTAAGGATGCCCGAGTATGTCGCCCGCCGGGATTTCAACGAACAAAGCCGCTGTGAGCGTCACCACGCCCCCAAGCGCGGTAAATGCGGGCAACGATGCGCGTGCAGGGCGCAGAATGGCATCGATGCCCAGCAGCAGGAATACGGCTCCCGCCAAAATCAACGCCTCCGGGCTTGTCCACAGCATCAATCCCAACAATGCACCCAGCACCAAGCCGACACAGGCGGATGCGCTGTCCGACAGCAGCACAAGCAACACGCCGCACCACAACGTCGCCAGCAGCCCGTGATGATCGGCATCGCCCGGGGATGTATAATCATAAACGCTTGTGAGCAGCAAAAGCGCCGCGCAGCCCATGACCTGCACATGCCTGAACTGGCGTCGTGCCGCCGCGGCCAGCAGCCCGAAAGTCGCAAAACCCAATGTCACCGGCAGCCATGCCGCGGCCAGCATCAGGCGCACATCCATGCCAAAGCGTGACGGCGACAGCGCGTAAAACAGGCTCAGCAGGATATCCATGGGCCGCGTCCACGGCGTCGTGATGCCGCCCATGGGGGCATTTGTCCGCAGCACGGCATGGCTAAAGAAGTCGCCGCCATTGATCCATTGCCGCACCTGTGTCAGTCGCAACCATGCGTCCGGGTCGGCGGGATTCAGCGGAAATTCCAGTTTGGGGAAGGCGTAGATTTCGCTCAAATGCCCCGTCAGTTTTGATGTGCCCAGCGCCAGCAGCGCGAACAGCCCCCAGATCAACCCCTCGCGCAGGCGACGCGGGTTTGTCGTCCTGAGCGATGATGCTGTGGCGGCCTCGCTATGGGGCAGCAACAGGCGGATAAAAAACCAGCCCCCGCCCATGCCTGCCGCCGCGCCAACGGCCAATGCTGTCAGGCGCCCGAATGAATCCAGCGGCTGGGGCATCACGTGCAGCAGGCGCGCAAACAGCGCAAAACTCAAAATCGCACCTGCAAAGGCGAGCGCGCCAAACGGGACCGGTTGCCCCTTGGCAGTTTTTAAGCCTTCACTGCCTTGAAAAATAAATGCCCGCCCTGCGAGGTAAAGCCCCAGCGTCGCGATGCCAAGCCCGGCCAGCCGCGCGAGATGCACCTGCCAACCGGCACTTGCCAGCAGCTCCATGACAGCCGCGTCCAGCGCGGCGCAAAGCAGGCTCGCCGCCAGAAAGCGCCGGATCACAGGATGGGCCGAAAGGGTCAGGGACATGTGCTTGAATAAACCTCCCGCCGTGAATGGCCGGGTTGAGGTTATTGTGCAGCAGCATCCGGCAGGTGAAAAGCTAAACCTCACGCATGATTGCGGAAAACCGTAGGCGTGGGGCGTACGGCCCAATGCCGGTCAAACCGACGCCCAAAAAAACGAAGCCCCGCTTTCGTCAGCGGGGCCAGTTTTATTGTTTTTCTTATTTCTTACAGTACCCTCTCATGAGGCCGAGAGATCCAGTGTTGAGCCATTTTTTTTGCTTATGGCGGGCTTTTAGTACAGATATGTTGTGTGCGGATTGAAACCCCAGACTCAACATCTTTTAAGCAAGCCGGTTATACGCCCGCGAACAAAAACCCGCAAGTTATTCTTTTCATAAGATTATTATTATAGACTAACGCAGTAAAACATTATTATACTGCGTTGCAACATCGAACGTCGAAACTTAATTACAATCATTAACGCCAACACGCCTTATCCACAGGCAGCCACCTATACTCGACAGGTCGAATCGACAATGCATACAGACCATTGATGCCGGTACGGATGCAGCAGACCCGATATGCCGTAACCAAGAAATTACGTTGACGAAAATTAAAAATATCAGTAGTTTGCCCTTCGTCGTTGAATAACAACGATTCCGACAATATGGAACACGTATCATGAAAAAGACTTCGTCCCTGAAATCGCTGAAAACACGCGATAAAAACAACAAAGTGGTTCGCCGTCGCGATGGCCAAGGCAAGATGCGCCTTTACGTCATCAACAAGGAAAACCCCCGCATGAAAGCCAAGCAGTAATCTCTTTGAACGTTTTTTCCGTGACTCCCCGCAAGGGGCTTTAGGAACCCAAGATGCTCTCGAGACTGCTAGGCCTTATGTCCGCCGATATGGCGATCGACCTTGGAACCGCAAACACGCTTGTGTATGTGCGCGGGCAGGGCATTGTCCTGAACGAACCATCTGTCGTCGCCATGAAATATGAAGACGGCAAGAAACAGGCGCTGGCCGTTGGCGAAGACGCGAAAATGATGCTGGGCCGCACGCCCGGTAATATCGTGGCGATCCGCCCCTTGCGTGACGGCGTCATCGCGGATTTCGAAGCCGCGGAATTCATGATCAAATACTTTATCTCCAAAGTGCACAACCGCCGCAGCTTTGCGTCGCCCCGCATGGTCATCTGCGTGCCCTCCGGCTCCACCGCTGTCGAGCGCCGCGCCATTCAGGAATCGGCTGAATCTGCAGGCGCACGCGATGTGAAGCTGATCGAAGAGCCCATGGCGGCCGCTATCGGCGCCGGGCTTCCCGTCACCGAACCGACCGGTTCGATGGTCGTTGATATCGGCGGCGGCACGACCGAAGTCGCCGTGATCTCGCTGGGCGGCATCGTGTATGCGCGTTCCGTCCGCGTCGGCGGCGACAAGATGGATGAAGCCATCATCAACTACATCCGCCGCACGCATAACCTGCTGATCGGCGAATCCACTGCCGAGCGCGTGAAAAAAGAAATCGGCTCCGCCTGCCCGCCGGAAGACGGTGAAGGCCGCCTGATGGAAATCAAGGGCCGCGACCTGATGAACGGCGTGCCCAAAGAACTCGTTATTTCCGAACGCCAGATCGCGGAAGCGCTGGCTGAACCCGTCGGCGCGATCATCGACGCCGTGAAGGGCGCGTTGGAACATACCGCCCCCGAACTCGCGGCGGATATCGTCGACCGCGGCATCGTCATGACCGGCGGCGGCTCGCTCCTGTCCAACCTCGACTATGTCCTGCGCTATGCGACCGGCCTTGCGGTGATGGTGGCGGACGACCCCCTGTCTTGCGTGGCGCTGGGTTCGGGTCAGGCACTTGAAAACCTGCCCAAGCTGCGCGGCGTCCTCACCTCGATGTACTAAACCGACGCCTCTTAAGCTTCGTTTTCCCGATAGATACAATTTTAAATAACAGTTTCAGCGACTTGAGCGGAACTTCTTTTTGCTTTTGTTAAGAAATTCTTGCTATAATTAAGTCTGGGTTCATTTTTTAGGGTTCGAGGCCCTGCTTGGTTTCTCACCGTCCACATAAATCCGTGCTGCAGTCACTGCCGATGAGGACGCTGACCACGCGTCTCACGCCTGCCGTCCTGATTTTGCTGGCCGTCACCCTGATGGTCTTCCACAAGATGGATGCCCTGCCGGTTGAACAAATGCGCGTCGCCCTTACCGACAAAATGACGCCCGTGATGACGGCTGTTTCCAGCCCCTTCGTGGCGCTGACAGATTCCTTTGACGGCATCGCCACCCTGCGCCAGCTGCGCGCTGAAAACATGCAGCTGCGCGAAGAAAACACCAAGCTGCAAAAATGGTATGAAAACGCGCTGCGCTATCAGGCGGAAAACCAGTCCTTCCGCGAACTGCTGAACGTCAAGGCAGATCCCGCGCTCACCTATGTCACAACGCGCGTTGTGTCCGACCCCGGCGGATCGTTCGTGAAAAGCGTGCTGCTGCCCGTCGGCACCAACGACCGCGTCAGCAAGGGCAATGCCGTGATGTCCGGCCAGGGCCTGATCGGCCGCGTGACCGAAGCGGGTGATCGCTCCGCGCGCGTGCTGCTGGTGACAGACTTGAACTCCCACATTCCCGTGACCATCCAGAACACGCGCACAAAGGCGATTTTGGCGGGTAAAAACACCGATTTGCTGAAACTGGAACGCCTGCCGATGGATAGCGGCCTGACCGTCGGCCAGCGCGTCGTGACCTCCGGCGATGGCGGGCAGCTGCCGCCCGACGTTCCCATCGGCGTGATTGTGGAGGTTGGCGCGGACGGCGTTTTCGTCAAGCCGCTTTCCGAGATTGAAAAGATCACTTACGTGCAGGTCATCAACGCAGATGTTGACCGCGGTTTATCAACCGGCGAAATCAGCACGCCTGTCGATAAACATTCCAGCAAAAGAAAATAACATGGCATTTGGTGCCGATGATGGCTGGCAGGGCTCGACCGCAAGCATGCTTGGCCGCTGGGCGATGACGGCTGTTTTTATCGTCGTGCTGCTGGTGTTGTCGACCTTCCCCTTCAAGATCGGCCATTTCGGCGAGATACGCCCCTCCTTTATGCTGATGGCAATTTACTATTGGGCGGTCATGCGCCCGTCGACGCTGTCGCCCATCGCGACCTTTATCGTGGGCATTGCCTTTGACCTCATGGGCGGCTTTCCGTTGGGGCTGAATGCCATGACGCTGCTGATCGTGCAGTGGGGAACGCGCCGCCAGCGCAAATTCGTCCTTGGGCAGGGCTTTATCGTGCTGTGGATGGGCCTTGCGCTGGTCAGCCTCGGCGCGGGGCTGTTCCAGTGGGTGGTCTATTCCGGCTTCCACCAGAATTTCCAGCTCGGCTCTCTGAAACCTGTCCTGACCAGCGTCGTTATGACGAGCGTGATTTTTCCGCTGATCGTTCTGCCGCTCTCGGCCTTTAACAAAAGCCTCGCCGAGCGGCAGTAACAGCCCGGAGATCCGTTTAAATCCCGTTTAACTTCCGGCGCTGCTTCTGTAATATGCCCCCATGAACCGGGATATGGAGAGATATAAGGAATTCTCCCGCCGCGCCTTGATCATCGGCGTGGCGCAAACCGCGCTGTTCGGTGTTCTGGCGACGCGCCTTGGTTATTTGCAGGTGGTCGAACAGGAACGGTTCCAGACGCTGTCCGACAAAAACCGTATTTCCCTGCGTCTTGTTTCCGCAGGGCGGGGCGAAATCATGGACCGCTTCGGCGTGCCGCTCGCGATCAACACGCAGAATTTCCGCACTTTCCTTGTGCCCGAACAGGCCAATGATGTCGAAGAAACGCTGTACCGCCTGTCGAAACTGATCCCCGTGACCGAAGACGACAAGCAGGCCGTGCTGCTGGAGCTTGGCAAGGTGCGCCCCTTCACGCCCATCCTTGTGAAGGAAAACCTCACTTGGGAAGACATGGCGATGGTCGAACAGAACTTCCCCGACCTGCCGGGCGTGTCGACCGAAGAAGGTGAAATCCGGTCATACCCGCTTGGCCTTGCGACGGCGCATATCATTGGTTATGTCGGGCGCGTCAGCGAGGCGGAACTTGCAGCCGAAGAGACCAAAAACCCCGTCATGACGATCCCCGGTTTTCGCATCGGCAAAACGGGTGTGGAGAAAAAATTCGATGCGGAGCTGCGTGGCGTGGCCGGGCAAATTCAGGCCGAGGTCAACGTCGTCGGGCGCGAGATCCGCGAATTGTCGCGCCGCGATCCGAAAAAGGGCCATCGTCTCACGTTGACGCTTGATGCCGACCTGCAGATGCAATGCCAGGAAATGCTGGGCAAGGAACGCAGCGCCTCCGCCGTCGTGATGGACGCGCATACCGGCGAGGTTTACGCGCTATGCTCATTCCCCAGTTTCGACCCCAACCTGTTCAGCCGCGGCATCCCCGCCGATGTGTGGGAAGGCCTGCTGGCCGATGAAACAAACCCGCTGACGAACAAGGCGGTCGCGGGCCAATACCCGCCCGGCTCGACATTCAAGATGGTGACGGCACTGGCGGCGCTGGACGCGGGCATCCCCCCCGGCACGCATGTTTTCTGCCCCGGCTATTACATGCTGGGCAAGGATAAATTCCACTGCTGGCGTCCCGCAGGCCATGGCAGCGTCGGTTTCGAAGGTGCGCTTATCCAGTCCTGCGACTGTTTCTTCTATGAAATGGGCAACCGCATCGGGGTTGATGCGATTGCGAAAATGGCGCGCCGTCTCGGCCTGGGCGCAAAAATGGATTTCGAAGTGCCGGGCGAGGGCGAAGGGATTATCCCCGACCGCGCATGGAAACTGAAACGCTACAAGGAACAATGGCATAAGGGCGAAACGCTCAACAGCGCGATCGGTCAGGGCCATACGCTGACGACGCCATTGCAGCTCGCCACCATGACCGCGCGACTGGTGAATGGCGGCAAGGCCGTGAAACCCATCCTTGTCCGCTCGATCGAGGAAAAGGGCAACCAGATCCCCGAATGGAAACATATCGGGCTGAACCCGGCGCATCTGGCGATCGTCATGCGTGGCATGGATGGCGTCGTGAACGGCCCGAACGGCACGGCCAAAGGCTCTAAAATTACGGAGGCTCCGTATTCGATGGGCGGCAAGACCGGCACGGCGCAGGTGCGCCGCATCACCGCCGCCATGCGCGCGCAGGGGATCAAGAACGAAAGCCTGCCATGGCGCTGGCGTCACCACGCATTGTTTGTCGGATATGGCCCGGTCGAAGACCCGCGCTATGTGACCGCCGTTGTCGTGGAACACGGCGTGGGCGGCGCAAAGGCCGCCGCACCCATCGCGCGCGATATTTTGCTGGCGATCCAGAAACGCGCACCGCACCGCATCCATACCGTCGACGAGGCGGTCGAGGCCGCCGCCGCCAGCGGCGAAGCCCCGAAAAAACCCGCGCCGCGCACCAAGCGCAAGAAAAGGCAGTAACCCATGCGCCGCGAAAACATGAGCATGTACGATAAACTGCTGTCGATCAGCTGGCCGTTCCTGCTGCTGATCACGATGACGGCCTGCGTGGGTTTCGTGTCGCTCTATTCCGCGGCGGGCGGCAGCCTTGATCCCTGGGCGGGCAAGCAGATGATGCGTTTCGTGATCGGCATGTGCGGGTTGATCGTGACCGCCATGATCGATATCCGCGTCTGGATGAAATTCGCCTATGTCATTTTCGGCTGCGTCGTTGTGCTGCTGGTCTATGTCGATATCAAGGGGCATACCAGCATGGGCGCACAACGCTGGATCGACCTCGGGTTTTTACAACTACAACCGTCGGAGCCGATGAAGATTGCCATCGTGCTGGCCTTGGCGCGGTTTTTCCATGGCGCAACGGCGGAAGACGTCAAAAATCCATTCTTCCTGGTCGTGCCGCTCGGCATTCTCGCGCTGCCCGTGCTGCTGGTCATGCTGCAGCCAGATTTGGGCACGGCGATTTCGCTGATTGCGGCAGCGGGCGCGATGTTCTTCCTCGCAGGGGTTTCGTACTGGATGTTCCTTGTTGTTGCCGGCGCCGGCGTTGCCGCCATGCCGGTGCTGTGGCACATGCTGCACGACTACCAGAAAAAACGGGTCATGATCTTCCTTGATCCCGAAAGTGACCCGCTGGGCGCGGGTTACCACATCACCCAGTCGAAAATCGCGCTGGGATCGGGCGGCATTTTCGGCAAGGGCTTCCTGCACGGCACGCAAAGCCATTTGAACTTCCTTCCCGAAAAGCAGACCGATTTTATCTTTACGCTATTTACCGAGGAATGGGGGCTGGTCGGCGGGCTTGCGCTGTTCACGCTGCTGGGCCTTATCATCGCTTATGGCTACATCATGGCCTTCCGCTGCCAGAACCAGTTCGGGCGGCTGCTTGTGGCGGGCATTATCGTCAACTTTTCGCTTTATATTTTCATCAACACAGGTATGGTCATGGGACTTTTGCCGGTGGTGGGCGTGCCGCTGGCGCTGGTGTCGCATGGCGGCACGGTGATGCTTTCGGTGTTGTTCGGATTTGGCCTTCTTATGTCCGCACATGTCCACCGTGACGTCAAATTCTCGCGCCGCGGTCTCGATGTCGTCTAGAAAACAAGAAAAAATGAAAAAAACAGCAGCTCAAGCGAAGAAAATAGCCAAAAAACCCGCCAAAACCCGCACAAAAACGCCAAAAACGCCCGCAAAACTGCTGGGCAAGGGCGAACCTGCGCCTGTACGCGTCGAAAACCTGCGTGGCAAAGCCAAATGCGTGATCGTCTGCGACCATGCCAGCAACCGCGTGCCGCAATCGCTCGGCACGATGGGGCTCTCCCGGGCTGACCTGAAAAAACACATCGCCTGGGATCCGGGCACCGAAGACATCGGCTACTATCTCTCGAAAAAAATGGATGCGGCGCTGGTGCTCGCCAATTATTCGCGCCTCGTGGTTGATTTGAACCGCGGTGAAGACGCGCCCGAATGCATGCGCGCGGAATCCGACCATATCCGCATCCCCGCGAATGAAGGCCTCACAGCAGCGCAGAAAAAACAGCGTCTTGCCGAAATTTTTTATCCCTACCACAAAGCGCTGAACGCGCAGCTGCAACGCCATATCGCCAAGGGCGTAGCGCCGCTTCTGCTGTCGCTCCACAGCTTTACCCCCGAAATGGACGGCTTCAAGCGCCCGTGGCATATCGGCGTATTGTGGAACAAGGAAGAGGGAATTGCGAAGCGCCTGGTTGAATCCTTGCGCAAAAACAATCCTGACCTGCGCATCGGCGATAACGAACCCTATTCGCTGAAGGCATCGAACGTCACCAAAAACACCATCAGCACCCATGCCGAAGCGCGCGGCCTGCCCTATGTGATCGTCGAATTCAGACAAGATCTGGTGGGTACCAAGGCGGGTGCACGCAAGTGGGCGGAAATTTTCCTGCAATCGCTCGCGCCCGTCATCGCCGACCCTGCACTTTACCGCCTGAAAAAGGGCCGGAAGTAACCATAATACTGGTGTTTTCGCATAGCCTGAATCCCCTGCCGGAATCGCTGGAAAGCCTTTAACGGCGCGCTTTTTCGCGTGATTTCGAATCGCGCTGTTGCTATAATTTCACCATTACACTACATAAGCTGCATAACAGAATTATAGGGATGGTTTTCGTCATGAAATTCACCATTGATCGCGCCGATTTGCTCCGCTCCCTGAACCACGTCCATAGCGTGGTCGAACGCCGGAACACCATTCCAATTTTGGCCAACGTCCTGCTGCGCGCCGAAAAAGATTCGTTGTCGCTCACGACAACCGACATGGATCTCGAAATCGTTGAATCGGTTTCGGCACATGCCTCCGCCCCGGGCGCAACCACCGTTCCCGCCCATACGCTCTACGACATTGTGCGCAAGCTGCCCGATGCATCGACCGTTGAATTCACGACGGGCGCGGGCGAAACGACGCTGCTGGTCAAGGCCGGCAAATCCACTTTCCGCCTCGGCTGCCTGCCGACCGAAGACTTCCCGAAAATGGGCTCGACCGAAAAATTCTCGTATAGCTTCTCCGTTCCGGCTGCAGATTTGCGCACGCTGATCGACCGCACGCGCTTTGCGATCTCGAACGAGGAAACGCGTTATTACCTGAACGGTATTTACCTGCACGCAGCCGAAAGCGACGGCGTCTCCGTCCTGCGCGCGGTTGCAACCGACGGCCACCGCCTCGCGCGCTTTGAAATGCCGCTGCCGGAAGGCGCAAAAGATATGCCGGGCGTCATTATCCCGCGCAAGGCGATCAACGAAATCCGCAAGCTGATTGACGAGGCTGGGGACAGCATCGAAATCGGCCTGTCCGACAACAAGCTGAAATTCACCTTTGACCACGTCACCATGACGACCAAGCTGATCGACGGCACCTTCCCCGATTACGAACGCGTGATCCCCAAGAACAACGACAAGTTCCTCGAGGTCAATCCCGCGGCTTTCGCATCGGCGGTCGACCGCGTTTCCACCATCAGCTCGGAAAAATCCCGCGCCGTGAAGCTGACGCTGAACGGCAAGACGATGACGCTGTCGGCCAATTCGCCCGATAGCGGCTCGGCTTCGGAAGAAATCGAAGTGCGCTTCAATTCCGGCGCGATGGAAATCGGCTTCAACTCCGCCTACCTGATGG
The DNA here is from genome assembly GCA_965279315.1 of Alphaproteobacteria bacterium. GTDB lineage: Bacteria > Pseudomonadota > Alphaproteobacteria > Micavibrionales > UBA2020 > JAPWJZ01. The sequence continues at coordinate 865,603 of OZ257145.1, forward strand.
ACGTCACCCGTCAGATCGAGGGCGAGGGCTGCCGTATTTCGCTGTCCGACCCCGCATCGCCCACCATCATTCAGGACATCGCCGACAATTCGTCGCTGTATGTGCTGATGCCGATGCGCGTCTAAGGCGCAACATATTTAGAAAAACGGGCCCCACACAATAAAGGGCCCGTTTTTTTATGTGTGCGGCACTGGCTTTAGGGCGAGGAAAGCCTATAAAATATAAGGAACGAAAGCGCCCCCTGTGCCCTTGCTCCTGCAAAAACTCAACCTGACCCAATTCCGCGGCTATGAAACGCTGCGCCTTGATCTTGCAGGCGCGCGCATGGCGGTGTTCACGGGCGCGAACGGCGCGGGCAAAACCAATATTCTCGAGGCCGTCAGCCTGCTGGTCCCCGGCAAGGGCTTGCGCGGCGCAGACCTGCTGGAAATGAAAAACCGCAATGCGGGCGCGGAAGACCTCTGGGCAGTATCTGCCGAGGTTGAAACGGCGGGCGGTTTAAGTGTGCGCCTCGGCACCGGCCTTGACCGCAATTACAAACGCCGCGTCGTGCGCATTCAGGGCAAGGAAGCAAAGACACAGAACGAATTGTCATCCTTCATGTCCTGCGTCTGGCTGACGCCGCAGATGGACAGGCTGTTTCTGGAGGGCGCATCGTCGCGCCGCAAATTTTTCGACCGCCTTGTCTATGCGTTCGAACCCGGCCATGTCACGCGCCTCAACCATTACGACACGAATTTGCGCGAACGGCTGAAGCTTCTGACCGAACATCGCCATAGCGACCCACGCTGGCTGGATGCGCTGGAAACGCAACTGGCGGCCGATGCCGTTTGCATCGCGGCCTCGCGCCTGAACCTCTTGTCGCGCCTTGCGCATTATGTGGCACAGCTGGGCGAAGGACGCACGCTGTTTCCGCTGCCCTATATCTCGCTCTCCGGCTGGACGGAAGGCGAAATCCAGCGACAGCCCGCCCTTGCCGTGGAAGAGGCGCTGAAAGAACGCTTCAGGCAATCGCGCGGTCTCGATGCCCATAGCGGCAAGTCACATGAAGGCGTGCAACGGAGCGATTTTCTGGTGCGCTACGCTGCCAAGGATATGCCCGCCGACCAATGCTCGACCGGCGAACAAAAGGGCTTGTTGCTGGCCATCGTCCTTGCCCATGCGCTGATGATGCGCGGTGAAAAAGGTTTCGTGCCTGTGCTGCTGCTCGATGAAGTCGCCGCCCATCTTGATGACGCACGTCGCGATGAACTGTTCACGATCCTGTCCGCGCTCGATGGCCAAGTGTTCCTGACCGGAACAGATCCCGCCATTTTCAGCCAGCTGAAAAACAATGCGCGCTTTTATAGCGTCGACGGCGCGACTGTGACGCCGAGGCCGATGCTGGAAGCCGTTGCGAAATGATTCATACGGGCGTCAGCTTCCACGAATTCATGAGCGGATGGGGATGGGTGTTTTCATCGCTCATCGCCGCTGTCTTTTCGGCGGGCTTCTACCTCGTCAACCAATACATGAAACAACCGGGGCATCTGCTGGTGTTCTGGATGCGCGTTGTCATTGTCATTTCGATGGCGCCGATGATGCGCTATATCGAAATGCCGACCGACCCGCGTTTTTACATCGCGGTGCTGGTGACGGTGCTGGTCGGCACTTTCTCCGATATCCGTATCTTTAATGCCGCTGCCACCTATGGCGGCGGGGTCGTCAGCCGTGTGCAGCCTGTCACGGTCTGGTGTGCCTTCCTGTTGTGGTTTTTCTTTGATCCCGGCCTGCTGTTGAAATATGCCGACCGCCCGCTGAACACCGCGGTCATTCTGGCGGCGCTTGCCGGTTGCGTATTTTTCGCCATGCGGCTCAACAAATGCGAAGTCACGAAATCTGCGCTGCTCTACACGGCGCCCGCGCTTGCCGGATATACCGTCACGACGGTCCTCAACAAATACGCGATGGATCATGGCCCGCTGGAGGGTGCCGTCTACGGTTACATGTATGTGCAGTCGGCGATCGCCGTTGTGCTGATCGGGGGCTATTCCCTTTACAGGGGCAGGGGCGCTGCCCCCACCGCTGCCAGCTGGGTGAACACCAAGATGCTGAAGGCTGTCCTGCTGCTGTCGGCGGCATGGACCTGCCACATGATCTTTAAAAACTACGCGATGGCCTTTACGCCCAACCCGTCCTATCAGGCCGCTATCAACCTCAGTACGCCTGTCTTTATCGCCCTGTTTTACATGGCTGCGAAGCACAAGGAAGAGGCTGCGGTATGGCCGGGCATGGGAATTGTCGCCTGTGCCGTGCTGCTGGCGCTGGCCTCCACGCGCTAAAACCCCCCCTTTTGCACAGCCTCTGAGACATAAGATTATGTAAATCTACAAGTGCCTGAAATCAAGGGGCTTTTTAGGATCATTTTCGAGGGCTAAAATACTGATTTCAGGGAATTTTTCGCGCCTCTTTTTACTCCAGATTTCTGTCCTATTTTGCTATATTACCGGTGTATAATTCCAAAGACATGACAAGGGAAAATGACATGACCGAACCGGCAAAAAAGTCCGACAAGCAGATCGCTGTCGATGACTACGGTGCAGATTCGATCAAGGTCCTGAAGGGCCTCGATGCGGTGCGCAAACGCCCCGGCATGTATATCGGCGACACCGATGACGGTACGGGCCTGCACCATATGGTCTACGAAGTCGTCGACAACTCCATCGACGAAGCATTGGCCGGGCATTGCGATGGCGTTGACGTCACGATGAACGCCGATGGCTCGATCACCGTGCGCGATAACGGCCGTGGCATCCCCGTTGAAATTCACAAGGGCGAAGGCGTGTCGGCGGCCGAAGTCATCATGACGCAGCTGCATGCCGGCGGCAAATTCGACCAGAATTCGTATAAAGTTTCGGGCGGCCTGCACGGCGTCGGTGTTTCCGTCGTTAACGCACTGTCAAAAACCCTCGACCTCCGCGTCTGGCGCGATGCCAAGGTGTGGGAAATGCGCTTCACGCATGGCGTGGCGGATGCGCCGCTGAAACCTGTCGGCACTTGCGATCCCGAACAGACCGGCACTGAAATCACCTTCCTGCCATCGACCGAAACCTTCACGATGATCGAGTTCAACTTCTCGACGCTCGAACACCGTATGCGCGAGCTCGCCTTCCTGAATTCCGGCGTGCGCCTGACGCTCGTCGACAACCGCAAGGCGGAAGCGAAGAAAAGCGAATTCATCTATGACGGCGGCCTCGTCGCCTTCGCCAACTTCCTGAACCGTTCGAAAACCGTGCTGCACAAACCCACCATCTATGTGAAGGGCGAACAGGCCGGCATCACGGTCGAAGCCGCGATTGAATGGACGGATGCCTATCATGAAGACACCGTTTGCTTCACCAACAACATCCCCCAGCGCGATGGCGGCACGCACTTGTCCGGCTTCCGTGGCGCGCTGACCCGCACGATCAACAACTATGCCGAACGTTCCGGCATCGCGAAAAAAGAAAAGGTCGAACTGACCGGCGAAGACATGCGCGAGGGCATGACTTGCGTTTTGTCGGTGAAGGTTCCCGACCCGAAATTCTCCAGCCAGACGAAAGACAAACTGGTTTCATCCGAAGTGAAGCCGGTTGTTGAATCCGTGCTCGGCGAAAAACTCGCCGAATGGTTTGAAGAAAACCCGCAGGACGCGAAGAAAATCGCCGCCAAGATTATCGAGGCTGCGACCGCCCGTGAAGCCGCGCGCAAGGCCCGCGACCTGACGCGCCGCAAGGGCCTGCTGGACATTTCATCGCTCCCCGGCAAGCTGGCCGATTGCTCTGAAAAAGATCCCGCCCTCTCCGAAATCTTCATCGTCGAGGGTGACTCGGCAGGCGGCTCGGCGAAACAGGCGCGCAACCGCCGGAACCAGGCGATCCTTCCCTTGCGCGGTAAAATCCTGAACGTCGAACGCGCGCGGTTCGACCGCATGCTGAACTCCGCCGAAATCGGCACGCTCATCACCGCACTCGGCACCGGCATCGGGCGCGAAGAATTCAAGATCGATGATCTGCGTTATCACAAAATCATCATCATGACCGACGCGGACGTTGACGGCTCCCACATTCGCACGCTGCTGCTGACGTTCTTCTACCGCCAGATGCATGAAATCATCACGCGCGGGCATTTGTACATCGCGCAGCCGCCGCTCTACAAGGTCAAGCGCGGCAAGACCGAGCGCTACATCAAGAACGACGCGGAACTGGAAGAATACCTGCTGGACAGCGCGGTCGAAGACCTGCGCTTCAAGATCGCCGGCGGCGAAGTCGCGACCGGGAAAGACCTGAAGGGCATTCTGCTGCTCTCGCAGAAGATCAAACAGAACCTCGACCCCATTATCAACCGCATCGGCAACCAGAACGTTGTCGAACAGGCGGCGGCGGCGGGCGCGTTCAACCCCGACAACCGCACGCAGGCCGTGGCGGACACCGTCGCCAAACGCCTCGACGTTATCTCGGAAATTTACGAGCGCGGCTGGAAAGGCCAGCTGCTGGAAAGCGGCGGCTTCTCGTTTGCGCGCATCGTACGCGGCGTTGAAACCCGCATCGAGATCACCGTCGAGCAGCTGAATTCCCACGACGGCCAGCGACTCGGCAAAAGCGTCGAGGTCTTCACCGAATTCTTCAACGGCCTCGGCACGCTGCAGGGCGGCGACAAGGACGTCGCGATTTACGGCCCTTACGACCTTTACACCAAAGTGATCGAAGCCTCCAAAAAAGGCCTCGGCATCCAGCGCTACAAAGGTCTTGGTGAAATGAACCCCGAACAGCTGTGGGAAACCACGCTCGACCCCTCCATCCGCTCGCTCCTGCAGGTGAAGGTCGACAAGGAAGACATGGCGTCGGAAATCTTCTCGACCCTCATGGGCGACATCGTCGAACCCCGCCGCGACTTCATCCAGGAACACGCGCTGGAAGTGACGAATATCGACACGTAAGTTTTAAAACCGGACAAAGAAAAGCCCCGAACTGCAAGGTCGGGGCTTTTCTTTGCCTGCTCGTTTTTTCTTCAGGCGGCTGACTTCTTCTTCTCCGCCGTTGCGGGCAGGGCCTTCGCCTCGCCGCGCATGAAATGCTTGCGGCAGAGCGAAGTGTACATTTCATTGCCGCCGATCGCGATTTGCTGGCCGGCGGTCTGCATGTCGCCCTTGGGCGTCAAACGGGCGGTCATGGTCGCTTTCTTGCCGCACCAGCAGATGGCCTTTATTTCCTCGATATTATCGGCGAAGCGCAGAAGCGCTTCGGAGCCCGGGAACAGTTTGCCCATGAAATCGGTCTTCAGGCCATAGCACATGACGGGGATTTTCAGGTCGTCCACCACGCGGGCGCACTGGAAAACCTGTTCTTCGGACAGGAACTGCGATTCATCGACGAACAGGATATCAACCCGTTTGTCTTTGTGCATGTCCTCGACAAAAGCGAAAATATCGGTCGTCTTGTCAAAGGTATAGGCCGGGCAGTCGAGGCCCAGGCGCGACGAGATTTTCGCCGCGCCTGCGCGTGTGTCCAGCTGCGCAGTCATCGCAACCGGGTTCATGCCTCGCTCGAAATAGTTGTATTGGGCCTGAAGAAGTTGCGTCGATTTGCCTGAATTCATGGCGGCATATTTAAAGTAAAGCGATGCCATCGACGGTCTCCCTTTAATAATTCGCTTCGGTGATATTCTTTTATTCTTTGGAAGTCTGGATACTATCCAACTTCGCTGAATCGCGCCAGAGACAAAAACGCCGATTTTAAAAAACGAAATAAATTTGCGCGACCGCCACAATGCGCGCCAAGCTTCTGACGAAACAGATTATTTATCGAGCGGCTTTTTATACGTCTTGAAAATCTGGAAACTGGTGCGCAGGTCCGAGTATTCCGAGATCATCATGCCCGTGCGGCACAGGTCGGTATAGGCCGCGAAACCGCCGCCGATTTTTGACGGCTGCAGCGAATTGCGCGGCAGGTGGTTGACGATCACGGGCGCGCCGGTTTTCTCGTCGCGTTTCAGCTTGGCGTTCAGGATGTCGTCGAACGGGATCATCGACGTGCCAAGGCCATCCGCCACGGTGTTGCCCAGCACCAGCGCAAGGTAAAGCTGGTCGTTGAAAACCAACAGGTTGCCGCCGGTCGAATTGGTGTAATTGCCCATTTTCGGCACATCGGTTGCGCGCATGACGACGCCGCGATAGCTCCAGTTCGCGCCGTGGTCGATCGACGCCAGCATGATGATGCGGTCGGGCAGGCTGGACGCCGTCGTGAAGGCCGACAGCGTCATGAACAGGGTCTTGGCTTTTTTCAGGTAGACCACGCTGGGACGCGCGTAGAACACGACATCCGCAAGCTCGGGGCTTATTTCAGACAAACGGTGTTCCGCAAGGCTCGCAAAGGGGTCGGGCGGCCATTTGGCGTTGGGCGCGAATACCCATTTTTCCTCGCTCCAGTTGCTGTCGGGGCGGTTCGCGGTCTTGGCCACGATCATGCTGTAATAACGCGCGGTCTTTTCGTCGCCGTTCCAGAAATAACGGTAAGCGTAAAGTTTCCATTCGCGACCGGGATCGTCGGGATCATAAACGATGGCCGGGGTTTCATAGCGCCACACGCCCCTGTTCAGGGGCGGGTCGCCCTTGAACATGCCGGGCACATCGGCGTCTTCCTTGGCGGCAAAGCCTGCGCCGGAAATCGTCATCCAGCTGCGGCAGGGCGCGGTTGCGCGCTCCAGGTTCACTTCGGCGGATAATTGCGGTGCGCCGTCGATATTGGTCAGGCTGGTCGTGGTATGCGCCATGACGGCGATCTTGCCGTCGCTTGCCACGCTGGGGTCCAGCATCCCGCGCGAATTTTGCGCAAGGCCGGGAAACGCGATGGGCTCCACCTTGTCCGACACCATGCCGAGCGTCAGGAAGAAGTGCAGGCTGTACGGCACGGCGAACAGGAAGAACGCCGAACCCATGATGACCACAGCCTTATAGGCCCAGGGCAGCATGGAAAAAATCTCCGTTAGCGACTTGCCGTAAATTTTCATCGTGCCCTGCCCTTTAGAAGAATTGTTTACGCCGCGGGGGGCAAATCAATTTCAAGGATTGCCATGTTGAAGTCGTAGGACACATCGCCCTCGTCATCATCGCGGTAAATCACGCCGATGAATTCACCGGCCAGCGTCACTTCGGCCGAATCCTTCGCTTCCTTGCGCAGCGCGAGCGCAAGTGTCTTGTTGCCGAATTTTTCCTGCATGTATTTTTGCAGGCGTGCGACTTCAGTTTTTTCCATGGAGGGCCTCTTTGCTTGGGGCTGCGGGTAAATCTCTTGCAGGTATTCTAGCTGCATCCGCGTGTTTATCAAATAAGCGGTTGTGGTATAAAGATAGTCATGGTTAGTTATGTTAAAACAAGGGCTGATTTATTGACATAACTTGCAAAAACGGATAGTTTTTTGCCGTAAAGGAAACAACCAGCCATGGCATCCACCCCCTCACCAACGGCAAAGGACGATACAGCCCCGCTCGGCGCGCTGTATGATGCCCTGCGTGCGGGCGACGGCGCTGGTTTCCATGCGCGCTATACGCAGCTTTCCTCCCCGCCGCTGCAGCCCATCTTGCTGGCGGCGATCGACCATGCGAAACCTGCCATCGCCGCCTTCGTCATTGCGCAGGCGAAAAAATCGATGCCCGCCGAACAATGGCTGGAAACGGCGTCGCATGCGATGGAACACGCGATCAATTCAGGCCAGAAAGAAATCCTCGTCCACCTGATCGATCAGGGCGCGCCCGCCGATGCGCGTTTCGCCTGGGTTGCGGCAGCCCGGCACGACCGCGTCGATATGCTCGAAGAACTGGCGCAAAAATCCGCGCCGCAAAACATGAACATCGAAAGCGGCCGCGCGAAAGAGGCTTTCAACACCGCCGTCGCCGCCGGAAAATACGCCAGCGCCGAATGGCTGGCGGATCATGCGAAATCGCATATGGACGCGAAAGACATGCAAAAATCCGCATCCGCCGCGATGGCCGCCAATGACGAAGCCGGCGCGCTGTGGCTGATCGCGAAGGCGGAACAAAAGCTGAAGCCCGGCGACGACGCGCTGCGCCGCATTTACAACACGCTGATGAACGACGCGATCAACAGCGAATTCCTGCCGGGCATCGATTATCTGTACGGAAAAGCGCAAAATAGCTATGCAACCGCGCTTGCCGCGACGGCGCATGGCGACCGTTTCAAAAGCTTCACGCATATCACGGGCATGGCCGCAAAGGCAGGCGTTGCGATTGAAAAAACCGATTTGCAAACGACGCTGATGATTGCCGCCGACCATGGGTCAACGCAAGTGACGCGCGGGCTGATCGACCTTGGGGTCGATATCAGCGTCCACAATCAGGGCCCGTTGCGCAAGGCGGTCGACAATTATACGCGCGACGGTTTCGCCCCCATCCAGATGATGCTGGAACATGGCGCGGATCCCGTTTATGCGCTGTCGCGCGCGGCGGAAAAATTTCCAAACGACCATGAACTGCAAGCCAAGATCGGCCAGCTTGCCGATCACCTGGCGGCAGAGGCGGCGGCGAATTTTTCCTTCATCGATTTCGCGCCTGAAAATTTGCGCCGCACGCATCCGCAGCTGGGCATGACGCCGCTGCATTACGCGGCCGAAAAACGCCTTTTTGCGGCGGTCATGGAAAAGGTGGGCACGCAACTGACGGCCGATGATTACCTGTCGGTCAACAAACACGGCGAATCCCTGGCCTCCGTGCTGGAACGCCAGAACCAGCTGGCCGATATCCTGAAGCCGTCACTCTGGGCGGGGCAGCGCGACAAGGCGCTTGCCGTGCTGCAGCAAACCAGCGAAAAATTCCGCGCCGCGTTCGACAGCGAGACCTTCCTGCGCGATGTGAACCTGCTGACGCTGCGCCAAACCGCAAAACCGGGCCGCTACAAACTTGGCCTGTAAAACTTACCCCATTCCGGAAAAGGCGTATTGCCAGCCCCCGCCCGCCATGTAAAACTTAACGCCGTTCAACAATCTTAACGGCGCATGACGGTATGACCGACAACAAGAAGCCCAGCCTTGCCGACCATCACTGGCGCGCCACGCTCCGTATGCGCGGCGCGGACCAGCTGAACACCGATATGGTGGCGGCGCTGGAACAGAACGACAGCTGGCGGTTCAGGATGCTGATGCAGGTGCCGGCCGACTGGTCGCGCAACGACACTATCCTGCGCACCGCTGTCGAACATGGCCGTATCGATATGTTCAAGGAAATGGTCAGGAACGATCCGGAATGGGCGGACAAGACCAACATGAACCGGCTTGGCGAAGACGCCGCCAGCGCAGGAAATGTGGAATTCCTGAAATTCTTTATCGAGGAATGCGCGCTCGACGTCCACTATTACAACGAAGAGATGCTGCGCACCGCGGTCAAGAAAGGCCATGAAGCGGCGGTCAGATATTTGCTGTCGAAAGACGCCGACGCCACGACCTGGAGCAACGACCCGATCCGCGAAGCCGCCGAAAACGGCAGCCTCGCGATCGTGAAGCTGCTGCTGGATGCGGGCGCCGACATTAACGCGCATAATTACGGCGGCAGCGTGCTGAGCAAGGCGGTGTCTTCCCAAAACCTCGCGCTGGTCGAATTCCTGCTCGACAAGGGCGCGGATGTGCAGGCGAACGACTATTCGGGATTTATCGAGGCCGGGCGTTCGGGCAGCGTCGAAATGCTGCAATTGTTTCTCGACCGCAAGATAGATGCGAATGCAAAAAACGGCGAGGCTTTCGTGGCCGCGCTGTCGAACAAGAATTTCGATACAGCGTCCCTGCTGCTGGCGCATGGCGCAGATGTGAATGCGCAGAACGGCAAAGCCTTGCGCGATGCGGCGCGCGCAAACGAACAGGAAACGGCAGAATACCTGCTGCAGCACCGCGCCAACCCGAATGTCCACGAATACCGCGAAACGCCGCTGGTGCAGGCCGTGCGCCAGCGACATGGCGACATGGTCAGGCTGCTGATGAAATACGGCGCGGACCATACCGTGCTGCAAAGCGAAGCCTGGACGGCGGCGCGCCGCGAACGCAATTCCGGCATGGTGCGCGCAATTGTCGAGGGTTATCGCGGGCAGCTGGCCGATACGCGGCTCAGAAAATTCGACGAATTCAACCAGACCTTCACGGGCGCCTATACGCTGGACGACTTGCGCACGACCAAAGGCCCATCGGGCGACACCGGTTTGCTGATCGCGGCGCAGACGGGCAAATTCGCGGATATCGTCGGGCGCGCCACCTCCGGCAAGCTGACGGGCGATGACCTGTTCCACCCCGATGACCGCATCGACATGGTTTTCTCGCACCTCGCACAGCACAAGGCGCTGCAGGATTTCTTCCATCCCTCCTTCTGGGCCGACCGCGTCTATGAAGTGAAGGAGGTGGTTGCGATGCTGCCCGAACAGTACCAGAAAAAAATCCAGCTGGGGCCGATCGCCAACGAGATCAATTACCGCGAGCTTCGCAAAAAAGCGGCGAACGGCGCGAACGGGCTGAAGCCCCCGCCCAAGCTGCCGCCGAAACTGTCGCCGTAATACATGACCACAAACCCCGACAACCAGGCCGATGGCTTTAAAACCGGCGGCAATGACGCACCGAAAGCATCGTTCAACGCGCCCGCATCGCTGCGCGGCATCGGCGGGCCAAACGGGGATTTCTGGAACAGCCTGCAGCAGGCCGCCAACCTGAAACAGTGGCACAAGCTGCAACGGTTGCTGGATGACAACAAAACCGCACCCGTACCGCTCAACCCGGTCACCATCAATGTCTTCCGCCGTGCTGCGCAGGAAGGCCAGGTGGGGATTGTGGCCGACATGTTCGCCCGCGGTTTTACCCTGCCGTCCGAAGACGCAGGCGATATCCTGCGGCAGCTGGTCGAACATCACGAATCCGCGATGCCGGTCGCGGCTTTCCTGGTCCGCAATAACCACGCCCCCGTGCAGGCGGCCGTGCTGTATATTGCCGAACACGGCACGGCATCGCAGATGCAGCAGCTGAAGGATGCGGGCGCGGATATCAACGTCGCGGGCCGCAGCTTCTCCGCCGCATTCTATGCCGGCAACCTTGCCATGATGTCATACCTGTTTTCCAAGGATGCGGAGATCCATCACGTTTCGGTCGTGGCGGGCCTGCATGGGCGTCGCGATTCCTATGTGGCCAGCTTCGGCGGGCCTGCGACCGGGGCGGTCGCGGCGCATTACAAAGACATCTTGAAACAGGATGCGCATAACTGGGAACTCTACTACGCCTATGTCTGCCCTAACCATCCCGACATGGATGATATGCGCCAGATCCCCTTCGGCCTGATCGAACAGGGTGCGACGCTGATGCACCTTGCCGCCCGCACCGGCTGCTTTTCCGATATCGTGGCGGCGGCCGAAAAGGACGATGGCAAATACCTGACCGCCGCCGACCTGCTGCTGCAGGATAAAAACGGCGTGTCGGTGCTGCTCATCCTCGCCTCGCGCGGCGAAGAACAGGCGCTGTTCGATGTGCGCCTCTGGCACAATAACCCGGCGGGCCTGCGCGAGATCAACGAAGCGCTGAAGGACATGAGTGCGGGTTTGCCGATGCCGCCCGCGATGGACCTTGAACTGCAGCTGTATCACTTGCGCAAGAAAGCCGACCCCAAGCGCTGGTCGCTGACCCCGCCGCGCAAATAAACTTGTTATATCAGATACTTGGTTTCAGATTCTCCCCGTTGACGCAGGGGCGGCTTATGTATAGTTTTGAATCTGTTCACCATTAAGATTCTACAAACCGCGACGCTTGAAAAAGGCAGGGCATGTCTGTCCCCAAGGACGATAACGGCGGCAAGAAAAAGAACGGCGAAGGCTTGCTCAAAAAAGCCTTCAACGCCGCGCGCCGCTTTTCAATCTGGATCCGTCAGGGCAGCCTCGACCGTTCGCTGGTGAATGCCGCAAAAAATGGCCGCGATATCCGCGCCGCTTTCCTGATCGCCTCCGGCGCGAACCCGCATACAGCAGACAACGCGCCCCTGAAACTCGCGACCGAATTTGCGCACATGAATGTGCTGCGCGTGCTGCTGAAACACGGCGTGTCGGCGAACGAAGACCAGGCCGCGGCGCTGCATATCGCGGTCGCCAATGGCCAGCGCGATGTTGCCAAATACCTGATGCAGCAGGGCGCCGATATCCACGCCCAGCAGGGCAAGGCGATCATTATCGCCGCCGGCCTGCGCAGCACGCGCATGATGGAATTGCTGATCGCCGAAAAGGCCGATGTGAACGCGCGCTACGGTGAACCGCTGAAGGTCGCGGCCGCCACCGGCAACGAACATGTCGCGCGCCAGCTGATCCGCGCGGGCGCGATCGTGACCATCAACGACAATGCCGCACTGTACGCCGCCTGCCGCAACGGCCATAAAAACATGGTTGAAGTGCTGCTCGATGCCGGTGCCGACCTCCATGCGCGGAACGACGGCATGGCCGATGTGGCCGCCGCCTATGGCCATGCCCGCGTGCTGGAATTCCTGCTGAAACGCGGCGTGAAAGTCCCTGCCGATGGCGGGCTGGCGCTCCGCTGGGCGCGTGAAAACGGCCATGCCATGTGCGCCCGCATGATCGAAGACCACCTTGCCGCGCAAGGCAAGAAAGCCCCGCCGCCCGCGCCGAAACCATGACAGCGGCGATGACCGACCCCCGTTTTGAAACATGGCTTGCCAAGATGCAGGCCGCTACACAACCCGAAAAAAACGCGGCGCTGGCGATTGCTGTCGACATGCTGTCTTATCCGCAAGTAGAGGCGTTGATACGCAACGGCGCGGATGTGACGCAGGCAACGGGCGGCATCCCTTTCCTGTCTTGGGCCATCCACCGCACCGATGACCTTCAGATGGCGAACCTGCTGCTCGATCTCGGCTGCAGCGCAAAGGGTGTCGGGTTCGACAAACTCTGGGCTTTTTTCGAAGAAGATAAAGACAGCGCCTATAAACTGCTGGAACGCCTTGTCGCTGGCGGCATGGACGCCGATGAACGCATGAAGGCCGGCATTTATGCCCTGAAGCATGGCGATGCAGGATACATCGAGCGCCGCCTGCTGAAACCCGGTGAAGACATCGTCAGCCTCCTGTCCATCGGGCACGCACATGATGCCGAAGGGCTGCTGCAGAATGTGGCGGTCAATCTTGATGCGGAAAAAAATCTGTTCGCCGCGCATTTTTCCGGTGGCTACACCGCTGAAAAACTGGGCGATAAAGTTTCCGCCGATGGCATGACCGGCCTGATGCTGGCGATCCGTGCGCAACAAACGGCGGAAGCGCTGGATTATATCGCGCGATCATCGCGCCTGACGGCCACCGATATGCTCGCCGAAGACCGTTTCGGGCAATCCGCCGTATCGCTGCTGGGTCACCGGCAGCAATTGGCGCAGGCGTTCGCGCCCGCGCTCTGGGCCGCGCAGCCGGAAGAAGCGCAAAAGCTGCTGGATGCCGTGCCGCCCCGTTACCGCGAACAGCTCGATGCCGACCGCATCATGCGCGACATCGCACAAAGCCGCATCGCCGGCCTTGCCCGCCGCAAGCCCTTATTGCCGGGTGCGCCATGACCACGCAAGACACGGATACGCAGGATGCCATCTACCGCGCGGCCAAGGACGATGACCGCAGCATGGTTGCGGCGCTGCTGAAAGACATGTTCCAGAAATCAGACGTGAAGCGCGATGATCTGGCCGGCTACTTCGCCACCATCGATGCGGTGACGCCGAAAATGGCGCATATGTCGCTGGTGGTGCTGTCGCTGCAGGCAAGCGCGACCGGACTGTTCCGCTACCTTGCGGAACAAAAACCCGATGACGCGCGCCGCATCGCCGAATCCGTCCTGCCCGTGATGGGCAAACTTGAATTCGTGAAGCCGCTCGCCGCCATGGGCGCAGATCCGCAATTCATGTCGGGCGCGCTGTTCGTGAAGGCAGCGGGTGATGCCGACGTCGATGTCCTGAATTTCATGATCGCGCAAGGGGCTGACCCCGATTCCACCGCGCATATGCAGCAGCCCCGTCACGCATTGTCGGTGGCTGCGGATATTGACGACATTGCTGCGCGCCGCACGGTCGTGGGCCTGCTGCTGTCGGCAGGCGCGCATTGGGATGCGTTGCCGGACGACGCGCGCAGAACTGCGCAGGAAAGATATGCGGAATCGCGGCAGGCCGATATCGCGCAAGAAGCCTTGCGCAATCTCAGACAATCAGCCGTCAAAAGAAACCTTAAGCCGCCGACGCCTTGAGCGTTTCGGCGCTGGTCGCCAGCGCCTTCAGCGTACAGGCGCGGATATCATCGATCGACTGCATGGGGATCTGCAATTTGGCAAAGGCGCGCATCGACAATGCCGATGCCAGCAGCATGTGCGAATACTTTTTCGCGTCGGTCGATTGCGGCACTTGGCCCATGCGCTTGGCGTTCTCGATGCAGGCCGCATAGGCTTCCTGCCACTGCGTCATGTAATCGTTCAGCAGCGCGGTGACGTTGTCGTTGATATGCGTGATTTCCAAAAGCGAATTGGTGATGAAGCAGCCGGGGCCGGTTTCAGGCTTGCTGCATTCTTCCACGATATGGCTCAGGTGGCGGTCGAGCGCCTGCAGGGGGTTCGGGTCTTCCGCCAGCGCCTTCAGGCGGGGCTGCATGTGTTCCTGGAAATTGAGGCGCAGTGCGGCCTCGAACACCTTTTCCTTGTCGCCAAGCGCGTTATAGACGGAGCCCAGATGCAGGCCGAGGCGTTGCGCGAGGTCGCGCATCGAGGTTGATTCATAGCCATGCGCCCAAAAACTTTCCATGGCGGTGTGGAGGGCTTTATCACGGCAAAATTCCAGCTTGCGTCCCATAAATCGGTAATCCTTTTGAAAAAATCATCGCCCGGGAGCAAACAGTATTTCCCGTGACGGTCGTCGTTTTTATAAATCAGCGGGGCAGTAAAAAGCAAACATTCCTTGGGGTTAAAGTGAGAACGTATGTTCAAGATATGTACCAGTTTTGGGGCGCCGGAAGCCTGACGCGGGCAGGGATACCGCGTCCTTAATATTTTTTTCATATATTCAGCCTAGACTCAAGGTATCAGCAGAAAAACACTTGCGGCGACCACAGGCGATTTTCTGCAAACCCATGATTAAGCTATATTTTTGGATAACACGTGCTTTTTATTGCAACCACAAACCACCCCCATTTAACGCGCTGTCGCAACGCCGGATGTGTTTCCTGCGTTGAACAGGCATGAACCGGTTTTAGAAAAGCCAAGAAGGAGAGAATAACGATGGCCCGCCTTGATACTTCCGCAGATCTCGACTCGTACGAAACCCGCGAACTCGCCTGGGAACTGCAGCAGCCGCATCCCGACGAACAGCGAATCAAATTCTTTGTCGAGCACGAGGCTTGCGTGAAATCCGCGCTGAAGCTCGCGAACATGGCCGAAAAAGATCTCCTCAAGCGCCCGTCTTTGCGCCTGCTGCACAAACATCTGCATGAGGGCGATGTGAAGGCAACCAGCCACTGACCTGACGGCCGGTTTTGAAATTTCATTTGCCGCAACCGCATTTATTTGCGCGCTGCGGCAAATTTTTTCTGTGCTATCGAAAATGGCTTTGTGGGCCAATCCTATATTTGGGCGCATTTTTGAAACTTTTTTTGTGCAGCTGCGAAAATACTGGATAGGTTGGACGCGCTTGATGCATTTCGCGGTTCATACCAAAAGGGTTCATGCTGTCGATGGCTAAATTGTGGCAAAGGTCCAAGGACCCTAAAACCAGCAAGCCCGTGACCGAGGTGCAGCCCGCGCATTCAAAGATAAATTCCCCGACCATCATTTTCCTTCCCGGCATTTTCACGACAGACGGCAAGCCCGCGCATGTGGCGGAAGGCCTGGACGAAATCGAGACTCTGCTGAAAAACCAGCCGGCGCTTCAGCAGAAACCCAAACTCTACGCGCTGACGCACAAGGCGCTTTGCACCGCCTTCAACATCGCGGCCTACAATGCCAGCCCGCAAACCGCCTGCGGGCGCGAGGCGAAGAAGATCGTGAAGGACATGATCCTGCCGCTGGTCGTGAAGGACGGCAAGCCGCTGCCGGAACACGAAGCGCGTGCGAACTTGCGCAACCTCACGCTGGTGGCCTATAGCGCGGGCACAGTATTTGCGCAGGAAATTTATAACGCCTCCCTCCGGCAAATGACGGCGGCGGGCTACAGCGAAAAATCCGCGCGCGATATTTTGCAGGAAGTCGTGCTGATTTCCATGGCCGCCGTATCGCGCCCCAGTGATGAAGGCGGCCGCTTCACCACGCTTTACCTCGCCGCCGGCAACGACATCGCCGTGCGGGCGAAGAACAAGGTCTGGCGGCCGGTGAAGGAGCTGTTTGCAATCGACGGGCGTGACTTGAAAATTCAGGAACTGTCGCCGACCGGCCTTTTCATCACCGCCTATATCGACAAGAAAATGTGGCACTGGCGCGAAGACGATACGGGTGCGCTGACCAAGGCCGATATCCCGCCGCTGATGCCAAGGGGCACGGGAATCAGCAGCAACCATGAAATGCCGCATTATACGACCAGCGACGATGCGCATAACGCCTTTTCGCGCCTTGTGCTGAACGGGCTGATCAATGCGGTCAACCGCATAAAACAGCCGCTGCCATCGGAACTGCTGGCGCCTGTGACGGCGCGCAACCCGGAAGAGGCCGCCGCATACCGCGCGCGGATCGACAAGGCACGACTGACCCCCGCCGCTGCCAATGATTTCGAGAAAAAGGCAGGGCGAAAGAAAAAGAAAGACAACCCGAAGAAACCGAAATCCGGGCCGCCCAAAAGGGCGGCTTAATTTTTTCATGAAAGGAAAAATGATGATCAAGAGACTGGGCGTGTTCAAGACGATTTTCTACCAGCACAACCTGCGCATCCTGACCCGCAGCGACGATGCGCAAACGGCCCTGAACGCGCTCGCCGAAATCATTGCCGTGCTGATGACGCAGGAAGACATCACGCGCGCGCTGTCGGCCTATGATGCCGGGCCGGAAGATATCCGCGGGCTTTACCAGTTCCTGCTGCATCACGGTGCGGATATCTGGATCCACGGAAATTATGTGGCGGCGCACAGCCTTGGCAACGCGGTGATACTGGAGGCCTATCTGCGCGACCGTGCGTTGCGCGATGACCGCGGCTATGCGCTGGCCTTCGCCGACACTTGCGTGCGGTATGTGGAGGGCGGCTATGCGGACCAGTTCCTGCGCGATAACCTCGATGTGTTCACCCCGCGCCAGATGCGGGCGTAACAGTCACGGCTGCGGCGGTTTTTTCCTGAAATGCGCAGTCGCGGGCGCGGCCAGTTTGCGGTGGCTGCCTTCCTTCAGGAATTTCTGCACGCCGGCGGCCGACAGGAACTGCGTCATGTTCTGTGTCTCTTCGTCGGTCTGGTTGCGGCGCTGCGCCAGTTCCAGCGGGGTCAGCTTCGCATCATTCGCAATCGTGCCGTCCGCCCCGCCCTGCACCAATGCGACGGTTGCGGCATAATTGCTGCGCACGACAGCGTAATGCAGTGCGGTGTAGCCGCCGTCGATCGACCGCGCATTCGGCTGTGCGCCGTGTTTCAGCAGCGCGCGTACTGCCTCCGCCTTTCCGGCGAAAGCGGCCAGCATCAGGGGCGTGCGGAAACTCTTGTCGCCCGCCTCGATCTCCGCGCCGCGCGCGAAAAGCTTGTCGATGGCGGTGGCATGGCCCGCGCGCGCCGCTTCCATCAGCGGCGTGATGCGCGCATCGTCGCGCGGATCGACGATGATGCGCGGATGTTCCAGCAGCGCGTCTAGCATGTCGGCGTTACCGAATTTCGCGGCGTAATGCAGCGCGGCCGTGCCGTCGGCTTCGGTCAGGTTCGGATGCGCGCCAAGGCCCAGCAGCACGCGCACCTCGCGGCTGTCGTTCTTTTGCGCCGCTTCCAGCAGCAGCAGCTCTAATGTCTTAAAATCTTCCATATATGTAAATATAAGGGATTCGGAGGTTCAACCGCAAAGAAAAACCCCTCCGGAATCGCTTCCGGAGGGGTTTTTGATCTATTCAGACCCGATTAAAGGTCGAAGCTGCCACCGTTGCCGGGTTTTTTCGGCTTTTTGGGGTGGACGTTCGGCTTGTCTTCCGAAGCGGGGGTCGAACCGCCGCCAAGGCCGCCGAGGCCGGGCAGGTTGAAGCCACCGAGGCCGCCAGCAGGCAGCAGGCCGGTGATTTCGTTTTTGATGGTGCCGGCGAGGGTCGACATGGTGTCGGCCACGCGCTCGTCCGTCTGCGCCAGGCGCTGGATCTGCGAAGCGGTTTTCTGCACGTCCATGATCACGGGCATCATTTTGAACATGATCTTGGAGGGGCTGATGTTGGGATCGAGTGCGCCCATTTCCATGACGTCATCGACCATTTTGTTGAACTTGTCGCTGAGCGACTGGAACAGGGGCTGTGCAGCGCCGGTGTCAGCGGAAGCAGCTTCCTGGAATGCTTTGCGGATGTTTTCAAAAGCGTTGAATGCTTTTTCGGGATCGATGGGGGGAAGACCTAAATCCATTGTGGAATGCTCCTTGGACAAAAATGTTAAATCGGGGTACGGGCGGAGATTCCCAGAATATGGCACTCGAGTCAATACACTAAATTTGGCATAAATAAAGCATCTTAATTACATAATATGTCGATATTCCTTTTGGATTCATGCCGTGCCATGATGGGCCATCGTTTAAGGAATGCCAACATGTCTCCCCGCCACAGCTTCAACAGCCTCGGACTCGGTGACTGCCTCGACCAGCCGGGAATCGGCGGCGAGACCTACCTCACGCGCGCGATCAAGATGGGGCAGCATGATGCGGTTGCGGAATTCCTGAACCTCGGCTGCGACCCGAACATGAAAAACAAAAGCGGCGAATACCCGGTCTATATCGCGCTCGCGATGAAGGATGAAGCGGCGCTGCTGCTGCTGTTCCGCGCCGATGCCAGCGTCTTCATTAAAAAAGGCGGCATCACCTTCCGCGAACATGCCTTGAAGGCGGGCTTGACCGATGTCGCCGAAACCGCCGCCGCTATCGAACGCCGCGAAGCCGCGATGCGCAGCGCGATGTCATTCCCGCGCGGGATGTGTTGATGCCCGACTTCCGAAGATAACTTCTCGCGCGCTACGCCGCGATGCCGGGTGCAAAGCGTTGCACGAAAGACGACACCAGTTTGCTGGCAGGGGGCGCCAGCCGCGCCGCCGCCTTGTTGAACTGCGTTGCGAAGAATCCGCGTTTCTCGGCGGCATAGGCCCCGTTTTCTTTTTCAAAATCCTTCAGCAGCGTATCGCGGCGTTCGTTCGACGGATGCGAGCCGTTGATGAAGCGGTTCAGCCAGGACGTTTCGGCGGGTTTCGGCGGTTCAAGGCCTTGTGACCGGTATTGGTATTCGGTTTCGATGCGCTTCATCTTGACCATCGCGTCCTTGATCTTGGCCAATGCGGTTGTGAGGTCGGCAGTGCCGCCCGTCATCAGCGCCGCGCCGCGGTCGCACATTTCTTCCTGATGGCGGGATTTGATCGATTTCAGCGCGCGGCCGACAAGGTTGCTGGCGGCCACCACGCCGATTACGGGCAGCAGCGGCAGCGGGCCTGCAATCGCCGCCACAATCAGGCCGGCATTGATGATGCCGTTCAGCGGCATACGCGCCATCCATTTCACGCCGTTCTTCGGGTGACCCAATGCCACATGCGTCATTTCATGCGCAACAACCGCGCGCAGCTCGCCCGCGTCCAGTTCCGACAGCGCGCCCTTGCCCAGCATGATGACGGGGTCTTTGCCCGACGGGCGCGTGGTCGTGCCCGCCATGTAATCGGACACAAGGCCGCCCAGCGTCGCGCGGCCTTCCTTTTTAAAGAACTGGTCGATCACGAACACCTTCGGCACTTGTTGCAGTTTCGCAGCCTGCGCCAGATGCAGGTATTCGGCCACGAAGGTCGGATGGTCCTTGCCGAATTTCACCTGAAACGCGTTGCGGTCTTTCGGGTCGTTGAAATCATATTCAAGGAAGTCGCCGGATTTATGCTTGAGCAGCATTTTTTCGTGCACTATGTCGACGGCCTTGGTGACGCCCAGACGCGACAGCGCCCAGAAACCCAGCGCGACCGGCGCCGCAATCACCAACCCGCCCACAAACGGCGCGAGCATCGCAAGCTTCACGCCGAGAATGCCGATATGCCCGGCCTCCGGCAGGTATTCGCCCTTGATCTTTTCAGGGAATGTCTGGAACTGGCGGATCGCGCCTGTCTTTTCATCAACAAAGGGGGAGGGGATTGCGGTTGCCATCATCGTCTCCTGCTGTCGCGTGAACATCGCAGGAAAGCGTATCAAGACTGTGCCGATTGTAAAGCCTGCGGGGTTTTTTAGTTGACCCGCTCAAATATTTTCACGCTCTGGAAAATGCGTCGAAAAAAAGTTTATTAATCTACGGTCTCTTTTTAATTGAAGGAAAGGCGCGAAGTGCATGGAAAGGATTCAGTTTTTTTCCGGCGTTTTTCGCCGCGTGCCTGAATGGTGTTAAGTTCCGGAACTTACAGCAAAGATTTTGCGTTTTCCCATCATCTAGTACGCTATAGTAAAGTTATCCACAAGATCTAGTGCCGCCACTTTGTTTACAGTTAACGAAAGTGAGTACACTTATGACTGCACCCGCAATGAATACCGACCTGCTCGCGTATAACTTTAACTTGGGTACGACAAACTTTACAGCGCATATTCACCGCGATACGGCGGACATGCCCCTGCCGACCGTCGGCAAGAGCTTCATGCACGAACTCGCGCGCGAAGGCGATATACTCTCCGCCGAAGTCATCATGGACAAGGGCGGCGAGATCGATGCCGCCGACGATGAAGGCCGCCGCCCCCTGCACGAAGCTGCTTTCTTCGGCAAGCTGGAGATGGTGCAGTTCCTGGTCGCAATGGGCGCAGTGAAAGATGCACCCGTCCACCCCTTCGGCTACACCGCGCTCTGGTTCGCCGTCACCCGTGGCCATTTCGATGTTGCGAAATACCTCCTCGAAAAAGGCGCGAACGTGAATGTCGCCGATGCGCTCAACGGCCAGACGCTCCTTCACATCACCGCATTGCGCGGCGACATGAAAATGGCCGGCCTGCTGATCGCCGCCGGCATCCATACGCTGACCGAAGACAAACAGGGCAGGACCGCCCGCGACGCCGCAGCCCGTGGCAATCACAAGCAGCTGGAATCAACCCTGCTGAAGGTGATGGAACACCACGCGCGCTTCGCCGCGTAAAGTTCAGGGGCTGCATAGCTCCAGCCAGACGGCGTTGTTGTCGTCCGTCATGGCCTTTGTCTCGGCGGTGTCAGATGGCGCCGTATAGACCGGCTTATATATTTCACAAAAATCACCGCGTGAAGCGGGCGCGCACGCGCCCAGCATAACCAGCATCGCGCCGCAGGCGGTCGCGGATGCCAGCCGTTTTTTCAGCCGTTGTCCTGTCATGTTCCAGCTCGCTCACTTTCTGGTCCGATTTTCCCGCGTGATAGGCGATAAAGCAGGCAAGCCCCAGCGCCCCCGACCCCAGCAGCACCAGCCACAGCGCGCTCATGGCGTCTTGTCCCGCGTGAAGGCGCCCACGATGCCGCCGACCGCCATGCCGGCTGCGATAACGGCCTCCTGCTGTTCGGGCGACAGCAGCAGCCCCAGCGCGGTTGCCATTGAAATGAGGCCGAGCCAGGTGGATCTCTCCCGCGCGCGGTCGGTGATGAAGGTGATGAATTTCTGCATGATGTTATTCCCTTCCCAGCGCCAGGCTTGCCGCCTGCGCATATAATTCGGCGGCGTACCAGTCGCCTTTGCCGTTCTCATGTTGCACGATGGCACGGGCAAGGCCTGCCAGCACCGCCGGTTTTGCCAAGTCCAGCGCCTGCCGCCGTTTCACGCCCAGCTGCTTCGCCACGCTTTCCGCATAATGGTCGGTCGCGTTTTCATGCGGCGGGGCATAGCGGTTGATGATGCTTTCGACCGTATCGAGGCCGTAACGGCGGTGATAGGTCAGCAGCAGGATCATCAGCGCGCGCAGGCCCAGCAGCGGCGATTCGAACTCGGCGAATTCCGCATCTGCCTGCGCCGCGCGCTGCCCGCGCCACTTCGCGGCCGTCAGCCGGATATTGCCGGGGTTGTTGTTGCGGATGCCGCGCGGCAGGAACAGCGTCGTCATGTCAGTTCCGCTCCCGCATGTAAAGTTCGATGCGGTTGATGCCTTCCGCCAATGACGTGATGCGTTGTTCAAGTGCCGCCAGCCTTTCTGCCGTGTGTTCGTTGGATGAAATCCATTTTTCGATGAACTCGATGCGCCTTGTGATGCTGGCCGCCCACCATACCGTCGTCACCAAATGGACGAGCAGGGTCAGCGACAGCGTCAGCAAGGCGACTGCCGTATTGTCGATCATGATTTTTGTACTTTCGTTGTTACTTGATCTCGCGCACGACCAGCATCGCCGCAGCCGCCCCGCCATACAGCCGCCCCGCCGTGGTGCCATTCAGGCGGCAGGTGCCGGTATTCGCGCCCACGCGGATTTTATAGGTGCGGGCGGATGTCGAGCCCGCGCTTTCCTGATGCAGCAGGGCCAGCTGCCCGGGCAGGTTGATGCTGCCCGCAACGCCTGTTGACACCATCAGCGCGCTCGCGCCCGAATCCTTGAACAGCGCGGCAATCATGTTCGCGCTGCCGCCCACCGAACCCATCCCGCGGAATTCGATTTCAATCGTGCTGGACGCGCTGGTGGGCATGATGGAAACGGTCACCACTTCCGTCCCTTCGGTGTTCTGCGGGATGGTGTCGTCGTTCGGGATGGTGGTCGAAAGGTCGGCATTCGATGCGTAAGTCGCAGCAACCGACTGGATGACCACACCCGTGGGGATATCCGCCCGCGTGAATGCCGCAACCGGCTTGCCCGATGCGGGGTGGTACCCCAGGCATTGCCAGTTGCCGCCGGAAATGCGCACGAATTCCGCAACATCCCCCGCCACCGTCGTGATGTTCGCGGCTCCCGGCAAAATCAGGGATGTGCCGTTATGCGTCAATGTCAGGGCGGACTGGAATTTCACCCATACATGGCTGCGCCCCGTCGACGTGCCAAACCCGGTGATCGTCGTCGTGCCGCTGATCTCCACATAATCGCTGTTGGCCGCGCCGATATCGGTCGTGGATGCCGAGGCCACCGCCGTGCCCTTCGCCAGCAGGAAATTGCCGGAAATGGCGGGGTTGGTCAGGATGAAGTTCACGCCGTCACAGACAAGGATGAAAACGCCGTTCGCCACCATCGCATTTGCGCCCAGATCGCTGCCGTCCTGCGTCTTGATGGTTTTCGCTCCCAGCGCACTGACGTTGATGGTGCTGGCCCCCGTCACCGCATTCGCGGGCTTCAGGATCACCACCTGCCCTGCCGCATATGCCGCCGCCGCAGGCACGGGCGCAACCGCATAGGCGTTCGCCGATCCGGTATCGGATGCAAAATTCAGGAATTTCAGCGCGGCCGTGCCGTGATAGGGCTGGAACGCGTTGGATGATGCATTGATGCTGCCCAGCGCAATCCAGTCCGCGCCGTCATGCAGTTTCAGCAGCCACGGCGTCGATGAATCGTCAAGCCATATCGCGCCGGCCTCCGCGTAGTCGGGGGCGGATGACCCCTTGTGATGCGACAGCAGCGCCTTTTTGCCGTCATTGTCTTCCTGCCGGAATGTCAATCCGGTCTTGTTGGCGCCGATGGTGGGGCTTGCCTGTGACATGCATATTTCCTTTTCAAAAGTGTTGTTAGACTTGTTCGCCGTAACCACGGGCGAGGTAATCGAAGCTGCGCGCCACGCCCGCGCCGCCGGCGTTGAAGAAACGGATGCTGAACCCGCCCGCGCCTTGCGCGCTGATCGTGTAATATTCACCCGTCCCCATGTCGCGCGGCGTCACGGTGATGGCGGGGGTGTCGCGGAAGGCGCGGGCGAAGGTGACGCTGAGGCCGCCCGCCTCCGCCGCCACGCTCCGCCCGCTGTAAATACGGTCGGGCATGTCTATATCGACGCTCAAGGACGATATCGACGGGGTAATGTTTGCGGCAGCCGCGCCCAGCAATACGCGGAATTCAAAGCCCCGTGCGGTGTAATCGCCCACCACGAACGGCGTCCAGTCCGACCATGCGGGCGATATGTCGGGATTGCCCGCCGTATAGCGCACCTGCAGCTGCAGCGACCACAGCGACGGGTCGACGTCTTCGTCCATCGTCTCGACCGCGTCAAAATTGCCCCAGCTGTCGACGCCCGCATTCAGGTCGATGCCGGCAACGGCAATGCTGGCCGTCAGGCGCGAGGTATAAACCGCACCCAGGTCGACCGTGCCTGCGAATTCATACATGCCGTTGTCCCAAAGGCCTTCTTCGCCGATATCGACGTTCTCCACCGTATCGATATCTTCCCAGTCGTCCACGCTGTCGCGTCCCGCCAGCTGCAGCGCGTTGCCGCTGGTCGCCGCATGGGTTTTGACGCCGGTAAAGGCGGGGTTTTCCGTGACGGTCAGGATGGCATTCTGCCCGCCCATATCGACGGATGTTGCGGCCCCCGCCGCATTTGCGCTCATGCGCCCGCCCACATCGACAGCCTTCAGCAGGTATGTGCCCGCCGCTGCCGGAACGGTTGCCGTGGTCGCGTCGCGCGGGATGCTCGCGATGATATCCACCGCGCCGCTCCAGCTGACGCCTGCCAATTGCGGCGAAAAGCGCAAGTTATAACCGCCAAGGTCAAGGTCGGGCGCAGCCTCCCACGACAGGTGCGCGGTATCGCCCAGCACGTTGACGCTGAAGCCGAACACATCGGAGGGCAGCGCCGCCGTCCCCTCCACGCGGTGGCCGGAAACCAGCAGCGCCTCCGACACATATCCCGCCTGCGTCGCATAGCGTATCTGCAAGTCATAGGTTTCACCCTCCGCCACATCGGTGATGGAAATGCGCCCGCCCGCCTGCACCGCCATTTCAGCAGGGCGGAAACGGGATTCGTCAAGCGCGCGTATCAAAACCTCGGGCATCAGGCGCGGCATGGGCGGCGCCTGCAGCGTGATCAGGATGCGCGTCTGCAGCGACCCGTCGGTGTTGCGGATCAGCGATTCCTCGCCCGACTGTATTTCATTCAGCACGGGCACGGGCGGGCGCTGCAATTCCGGCGGCACGGTCACATGGCTGTTAAAGGCGGGGATCGTGCCGGTATCCGCCTCGTGCACGCCTGCCGCCGCATCGACACAGGTGATGCGTGCCGACAAATCGCTTTGCGGCACGATCGATTTCACGACCAGCTCCACGCTTTCCAGCCCCGCTTCGCCGAACATGGCAAGGTCGTCCGGCTGCGGGCCGTCGCTCACGGGGATTGCGAACAGGATGGTTCTGGTGTCGCCCGCGACCGCCTGCGCCGCCAGCACCAGCGAACTGCCATCCGCCTTCCTGAAACGGATCGCGTAGGCCCTGCCGCTTTGCATGGTGACCACGGCGTCCAGTTCGACGCCCGTTACGGCGTCGCCCGCCGCCAGCAACGATTTCACGCGCGCTGTCATCAACCCGAACAGCGGCACATCATGCGAAAACCGGATCAGGTCGCCGCGCGTGCAGACGATATGCTCCACGTCACATGAAAAGCTGTATGTTTCGGGGCGCAGGCGCGCTGCCGCGATATGGTACCGGCCGTCGCGCCAGGCCGCTTCCGCATCGGTGACGCCCGGCAGTTCCAGCGTTTCGTACCGCTGCGTGTTCGTTTCATTGTATCCGTCGTCATAGACAAGGCGTTCATCCTGCAGCCATCCCTTGGCGCGGTTGACGAACCGCACGCGCAGGGCCTGCGGCAGCTCATCGAATTCCTTGCGGCCTTCAAACCCGTAACTGTTGCGCGGCGTGAAATGCTGGACCGGCACGCTCTGATCGCGGTCCTCCACCACGCCCCATTTGCCGTCCAGCAAGGTGGGGCTGGCGCGGCCGGTGGCAGCGATGCTGTGCAGCATCTCCCGCACCGAAATGTCGTAATCGACCACCATGTTGAACTGGCGGGTTTGCGCGGCGCAAGCCTCGTGCCATTCCTGCAGCCGCTCAAGGTCAAGCCGCGCATCGGCCAGCGGCCGTGCATTCGCATTGCCCTGCAGCACATGGCGGAACAACGCGGCAGGGTTGCAGGTTTCCTGCGCCACCCAGTTTTCACCGTCCCAGTCGGGCAGGATAGACGACACCACGCCGTTGAAACGGTCGATCACGCCGTTCAGCTGGCCTGTCGCCTTGATGCGCAGCGCGGTCATCGCCAAATTCGGCATCCGCACCGGATAGGCGTAACGGATGGTGCGCAGCGCCGTCCAGACGGTTTCATCGAAAATGCGGTTATCGTCGCTTGCATCCGCCGTCATGCGGCGGACGCGCACGTCATACTGTCCTTTGGGGACTTTGAACGTGACGGTCTCGCGCAGGGCGGCGGTCTGTTTTCCCGTGATCTCGATCCCCGGAAACTGCAGCCCGCCCGCCGCCACGGCAAGTCGGTTGGGTTCCGGCGCGCCCGTTACCGCGAAATCGCCTCCTGTTTCAAAATTGACGCCGAAAATGCCCGCGTCGCGCTCATCGATGATGTCTTCCGGTGCAATCATGTCGCTGCCGTCCGACCGGCGTTCGATGCGCGCCAGGGGAATTTTATTGGCGGGGATGGCGGGGGTTTCGACCGCGCCCTCGTCCACGCCGATGCGGAACGCCGTGCCGCGAATGACGGATAGCGCGGCGCTTGCCGCATCCAGCACCACGCGGTCAATGCGCGTCACGATGCTGTTGCCTTCCTTGGTGCGGTACGCCGCCGGTTTCGATGCCAGCGATATGTCACGCGCGGCATGGGGGGTAAAATCCTCCGACCCCGCGCTCCAGTCGTTCGTGCCGGCCAGCGCATATTGTACCTCGACCCGCACGGATGTTGACAGCCGTCCGCCGCCGCCGCCGAATTTCACCAACCCGCGCGGCAGGGTGATGTCGACGCCGATTTCGTCGGCCTCGGCCTCGGTCGTGCGCACGATATATCCGGTGCTTTGTGTCGCCGCCGCGCCCAGGTCGTTTTGCAGCACGCTGTTGCTGTATAATGTCAACGGCGCGTCGTCCGGATACCCTTCGCGCGTTTCAATCTCGACCCCCTCGAATGCCGAGAGCGGCGTTTCACCGATTTTCAGGTCGGTGATCTTCAGCGGGCCATAGCCCCAGACGAACAGCAGCCGCAGGTACTGATCGGACCCCACTGTTTCGGTATAGGGCAGCGCGCCGAACGGCGGCACGAAACGGTGACGCCCGAGCACGCGCGGCACGCGGCCAAAGGGCTGCGCACGGTTCTGCGCGCCCTGGATGAACAGCGTCTGGCTTTCCTTCTGCGCTGAAAAACGCGGCCTGCCGGGGGGCGCAAGCGCGTTCAGCGCCAGTTTCCCCACAATGCCCAGCCCCGTCGTCAGAAATTTTCCCGCAAGGCTTCCCGCCGTTGCGCCGAACGCGCCCAGCAATCCCGCGCCCAGCTGCGGCATCACGGCGGTCAGGGCCAGCGACAGGATGGTGCGCAAGGGGTTCTTGCCGCCGCCGCCGCCCATCGGCACGGCGCGGAAGGTCAGCACCGTGCCCGCTTTCGGGCGGGTGCGCGCCCAGTTTTCGCGCGGGATATGCTCGCCGTCCAGCCACGCCTGCAGGAACGCGTCGCGCAAGCCCCCCGTCATCTGCGCGGCCATATCCGCCACGGTGGCGCCCGCCGGCATTTGCGCAGTAATCCGCTCCGCCGCAAAGGGATGCGGCGCAAGTGTCACGTTGATGTCTGTCATGGTTCAGCCCTGTGGTATGTGGCGGTAAAATCCGTAAATGCGGTCCTGCCATCTCGAACCGCGGTATTTTTCGATGGCGGAATCGATGCCCTGTTCCACATGCAGCATCTGCCCGTCGCCCAGCACAAGGCCGACATGCATCGGCCTTCCCTGCAACCGCAGCACGATCACGTCGCCGCACCGCGCATGGGCGGCATCGATGCCCTGCCACAGCGGGATTTCGCGCGTCATCAAATCCGCGATGCGCGCGGCATCGGCGGTGCGGCGGTATTCATTGGCAAGCGACGGCAGCGATATGTTGAACTGTTCCAGCAGCACAAGCCGCACGAGACCCCAGCAGTCGATGCCGCCGCGGTCGCGCCCGTGCTCCGTGAAGGGCAGGCCGATATATCGCCCCGCCCAGATCGGGACGGGCATACGGGTATGATCCTTTGAAATTTTGGACAAGAAAAAACCCGCCGGGTGAGGGCGGGTTCTTTTTCGGGAAGAAACTTTTGTCGTTTTGCGGCAGAGCCGCGTGAATTACATCGACGTCGTCAGCTTGGCGTTCGCGCGGGGCGCGGTGGTTGCCTTTGCCGTGGGAGCGATCTTTTCAACGTATTTGTTGAAACGCTCGGAATTCGTGGTGTCCGGGTTCGCGGCAACGTAATCGGTCATTTTCGCGACCAGCTGTTGCGTGGGCGCATCAAAACCTTTGCGCGTATCCGCGAAAGCCAATTCGAGCGAACCGGTCAGGAAATCGCCTGAACCGAAGCCGCTGCCTGTTGCATTCGCGAAGAACTGGGACTGCTTTGTCATTATATAATACCCCTCACACCTGCCGTTGTTCGGTTCGTAAACTATCCGGTCGCCCGTATGTTTTACCTGATTTCTATTATCGTATGCCAGCTTTACAAATTTTACCATAAGAAAAATAAAAGTAAGGTAAACGGCCCTGAATACCCCAATCTTAACAGTGCGTTAGAAGAGGCCGGGAAATAGTCCCGGCGAGAATATTGCCGCCGGAAACGGCTCGGAAGTGAAGTCTTCCAGGCTCAGGTTTCCGGCCACAACTTGCGAATCGTAAGATACGTCGGTCAGGCGGAAATCCTCGAACTTTGCCTCGATAACATCGGGGTCGGATGCCCGCACAATTTCGATCAATATATATGCCGCCGTCTGCAGTGACCGGATCGCCATCACCACGCGCCGGTCGATATTGTCGATGCTCAGGCGCGCTTCGGGCGATGACCCCTCCGCATCGTCGGGCAGCGTCAGGTCGAACGGAAAGGGTGAGAACACCTGTTCCCGGCTCACCGTCGCAACCGCATCGCTGGTCACGCGCATGGGTTCGGCCAGCGTCGGGTGCGACAGGGTCAGCAATATCAGGAACACCTCCCCCGTGCCGGATGCGTTCAGCGCGGTGCGGGCCGCCAGTGTGGGGTTGCGGCTCATGGCAGCACCTCCAGCTCCATCGCGACTTTATAAAAATCGCCGTTGATGGGCGCGTAGGATGGCGGCTGCCTGAACCGGCAGTCGACCGGTTCCTCCAGCCGCGGATGCGGGAATGAAAAACTCAAGCTCCCCCACATCAGGTCATCGTTGAAAAAATCGCCGAGCGTTTCCACCTCCGCGCGGCTCATGATGTAGGACAGCGCAAGGCGCGCGACGCCCGCACTCGTGCGCGGGCGGAATTTCGCAGGGCCGGTGTCCATCGATGTGCGCACCAGCACATCGGCAGGCGTTTCGCGCAGGCCGTCCGACAACGGCGATTGCGGCAATGTATCTGGCCAGATTGGCATATGTTGTCTCCTCCTATCTTCCGATCAGCGTCGGCACCAGGCCGAACAGCGAGCGCAGCACGCCCCCCGTCTCGCGCCCGCGCATCAATGAATTGGCGACCATCTGGTCGATGGTTATTTCCAGCGTCTTGCGGTCGAACCCGCCTTCCTCGCTGATGCCCACCTGGGCATTCGTGTTGTTGTGGATCACGATATTCGTGCCGCCCGGTGCCGCGCTGCGGCCTGCGAAGGCGGTTGCGATGCCCGCCGCCATTTCCTGCCGCAGCAGGCGTGATAGTTCTTGCGTGATGATGTCCTGAATATCCGTCATGTCTTGTCCTTTCCATCCGGAAACTGTTGCAGCATGGCTGCCATGAATTCTTTGGCCGGTGTCGCCTTTGGCGTGATGCCGTGCCATTGCGCATGGCCCAGATAGGCATCACACAGGTCGGGCAGTGCGGCCTGCTTCAGCGTGTCCGGCGTCCAGCCCAGCACACCCATGAAAAAACGGCGCAGAGATGTGATATCTATGCGCCGCTGCCCTCCCCCGCGGGTATTGCCCCCATCGCGGATGCCGGCGCCAGAACCGCGCACAATATTTCCGCCAGCAGCAGGGCAGGGGACTGCGCCAGCAAATGCGCATCCAGCTGTTCGCGCGGCATATCGCAGCCTGCCAGCGCGTAACAGGCGCGCAAATGCGCCAGCATCTCCGCCAGCTTCATCCGCCGCGCCACCAATTGTTCGGCGGCCGTCAATACCGTCGTCTTTTCCTCCAATGCCGCCACCAGCGCCAGCGTGACGGGCAGGGCGTAATGGCGCCCGATGCCGGGCAGGGTGATGCTGTCCTTCATGCGCCCCCCGTGAATGTGCCGTTGCCGCTGCGCACCAGCGTGACGGAAAAACTTTCCAGCCCGTCATAGCTGCCGCCGCGCGCGTAATCGCTGATGACGAATGTCGCGGCGTATTTGTCGCCGTTCGGAAAGCACAGTTCGTAACGGTGCGCCGTGCGGTTGAACGCGGCGGCGCGTAAAATTTCCTCCGCCGCCGCATCCTTGAACAAACCGTCGAGGCGCACGACCATGCCCTGCACGCCTGCGGCGGCGATCAATACCTGCACGCCGCCCGCCGCCATGGTGGTGGCATCCGCAGGGCGGTTATCCAATGTCATCCCGGTCGTGCGCGCCGCGCCCAGCGCGGCAAAGGATTCAGGCGCGCCCCCGTCGCCGATTTTCAGCAACAGGTCGCGGCCATTCTGGCTTGGCATTTTATTTCTCCTTAAACGGGTTCGGTGACGATGCGAAAAATCTGTATGCCGTGGCGCGTCTCGCCTTCCTGCCGCAGCGTCTGCGACGCCAGGCGGCAGAACACAAGCCGCTGGCCGGTCACGGCGAAATTGCGGTCGTGCAGGCAGGCGGAAATGGCGGCCATCACGGCCTTCGCCTCCTTCATGCCCAGCGCGCGGCTATAGGTATGGATATCGATGGTGGTGTCGAACCCGCCGCCGTCTTGCGTTTCCAGCGGTTGCGCCGCGCTGCCGCCCAAAACGATATAGGGAAAAGCCGACCCCTGCGGCACATGGTCGAACACGCTGTCCGCGCCCGCAGCCACCAGCGCCGTCAGGCTGGCATCGCCCGCCAGCGCCCCATAGATCGCGGCCTGCACCGGCCATAAACTGTCCTGCGGCATTATTTCATCCTTCTCGGTTTGAATTTTCCGGCCAAAAAGCCTAATTTGGTAAAAGACACTTATCCGGAGCCATTTTCATGTCGCGCCAGCATTTCCTCGCCAGCCTTTCCGTCCTCGCCCTTTTGACCGCGCCTGCCTTGGCATCGTCACAGAACGCCGTGCCCGCGCCCGCCGCGAAAACGGAAGCACCCGCAGCGGCGGCAAAGGATGCTGCCGCAAAACCGGTGGCAACGCCCGCGCCCGAAGTCAAAAAAGAACCGGTCGACCCCGGCCGCATGCGCGAGGAAGCCTTTGCCCGCGGCAAGCGCGCCTATGATCGCGGCGACTGGATGAAGGCGATCGCCGACCTCCGCCCGCTTGCCGAATTCGGCGATGTGCGCGGCATGATGCTGCTGGGCAACATGTACCAGCTCGGCAACGGCGTCAGCGTCGACATGCGCGAAGCCTTCAGCCTTTATCACCGCGCCGCCATGGCGGGCTCGACCGACGGCATGGTCGCGATCGCCGCCATGTACCAAAGCGGCATCGGCGTGTCGCTCAACACACGCCTTGCCATCGGCTGGTTCGAACGCGCCGCCCGCATGGGCGACCAGTCGGGCGCGTTTTTCTACGCCATCCACAATTTCCAGGGCAGCAAGGGCACGACCTATGACCTGAAGGCCGATCCGCTCGCCGCCTATAAATGGTTCCGCATCGCGGCCACCAACGGCGAAAACAAGCGCATCCGCAATTCCGCCTTCAAGCTGTGCCTCAAGCTTGAGGAAAAACTGCCGCCCGACAAAGTGATCGATGTCAAAAAAGAAGTCGAAACCTGGGCGCCCGATACCCTTGATGAACTGGGCCCCGATCCCGAAGCCGTGCTGGCCAAGGAAATGAAGGAAAAAGGCATCCAGCCGGAACCGGAACAGGCGCCCGCTCCCGCTCCCGCTCCTGTACTGACGCCCGCACCACCTGTCGCTCCCGCGCCTGAAAAAACGCCGGAGAAACCTGCAGAAGCGCCGAAACCCTAATAACTTACCGGATCTTTCGCCGCCAGCCCCTCGCCGAACAGGCGCAGGCCGAACAGGCGCACCTCGTAGCGCGGCAGGTATGGGTCTGTGTCCAGCACCGTCACGCTGGCAAACCATTTCAAGACCATGATGCCCGCATAAACGCCCGGCACGATCCAGTTCATCAGCCCCAGCAGCATCAGGCAGCACAGCGCGACCGGCACGGCATAGCGCAAAACCGCCTCCGTGCCCGGCACTTCGAATGCGCGCCTTAATCCTGCTTGCGTGCCGCGCAGCGACACCAGCCTCCAGTCCTCGCCCTTCAGCTGCGCCTCCAGCCGCGCCTCAATCGGCGCGGCATCGGCCAGTTTTTTGTGCAGGGTTTTCAATTCCGCGATCATCAATACATGCTCGCGCCGGTGGAACAGCACGGTTGCAAAGAAAATGGTGATGAAGGCGACAAACTGCATGACACCCCAAGGTTATTTCATTTGCGCGATGATTTCCAGCCACGTCTTCCCGCCATCCGGGTCGCGCAGCGACACGATATTATAAACGGTCGCACCCTCGCGCAGGCGCATCCTGCCGTCCATGTCATTCCGGTAATGGATGACGATGCGGCAGGGCTGCGATGCGGTGACCTGCGCGTCCTGCAGCATTTCCTGCCCGCCAAGGTCGGTCACGGCGGCATAAACATCATCCAGCGCGTCCCATGCGACCGTGAACCCGCCGCCGCCGTCTTGCGACAGCACGGGCGTTTCAACCGCCATTTTATGCGTCAGCTGCCCGATATTCATGACAGCCTCAACCGGCGATGCGCCGCGAACAGGTTGGCCGCGCCGGAATTGCGCACCGCCGTTTCGCCCGCATCCCCGCGGTTCATGTAAAGATGCGCGACCAGCCGCCTGATGCCTTCGCGCAAACTGGACGGCACATCTTCCGCGCTGTCGCCGAAGCCTGCACTGAATTCGATTTCAATGCCGCTCAACGCCTGCGCCGGCCAGGGCGGCGTCGCGGTCATCTCGATGCGCCCCGGCCTGCCGGCCGTATCGACGGCATAGGATGCAGCGGGAAACACCGCCGCATCACCGCCGGCATCATACACATTGATTGCCGCCACGTTCACCAAGGGCGGTTTGGGCAGCGACAAGGTATATTTGGGCCATTGGTCAAGGTACAGCCGGCAATCGCGCGTGATCAGCGCAAGCCCGGTATACTCCTCGCAAATCTGCCGCGCGGTTTTGATGAGCGCCGCAATCACGTCGTCATCGGCGTCATGCGTGATGCGCAGGTGCGCCTTCGCATCGTCAAGGCTCACCGGTTCGGTGTCCGGCATGTCTTCGATCAGGTTCATGGCTTTTGCCTTTAAAAAAATCGGGGCGGAGTTTTGATGCCCCGCCCCGAAGCCTCGGAGAATCAGGTGTTCGCTTGCGGCAGCGACGACAGGTTTCCCTTGATTGCCAGCATGGCAATGGGGCCGCCGGTGGACAGCGATATGGGCGTCGCCGTCACCTTCACGAAACGTCTGCCGCCGCGATAACCGATGACATGGCGTTTTTGCTCGTCGCCGCTGCCATCGACTGCCATGAAAATGCCCGATGACAGGCCGGTGAAGTTCAAGACGTCTTCATCCGTGCAGGCGGCATAGGCAGCGGGTGCGCCCGTA
This sequence comes from Alphaproteobacteria bacterium, assembly GCA_965279315.1. Taxonomy (GTDB): domain Bacteria; phylum Pseudomonadota; class Alphaproteobacteria; order Micavibrionales; family UBA2020; genus JAPWJZ01. Next base: position 899,569 of record OZ257145.1, read on the forward strand.
CCGTCATCTTCCGCGTGTTCGATTTTCAGGTCGATGCGGTGGGAGGCGTCGAGCGTATCTGCGATATCGCCCACCAGCACCACGATTGCGAGCGCTTCCGCGCCCTGCATGTCGATATTGCCGGAATTCAGCGCCGATCCCTGCACCGTCTGCGGGCGCAGCGGCTGCAGGATCGACAGGGTATTGATCAGGTCGTGCATTTTTAGTCCTTTCAAAAAAAAGAAAATCCGGCACAGGCGGCGCGCGGGCAAACGCGCGCTAAGTTGCGGGGCTTATATACCTGTGCCGGACCCGGCCGTTTAGGCCATTCAGTTCAAATTAGCTTGCCGAGAATTTCATCAGCTTGATCGCCTCGAAATTCACGACATCGCCGCCGACGCGCTTCGTCGTATAGAATTTGACGTAGGGCTTGGCGGTGAAGTTATCGCGCAGGATGCGCACGCCCTGGCGGTCGACGATCTGGTAGCCGGCGTTGAAATCGCCGAAGGCGATCGACAGGCTGTTCGCCGCAATCGCGGGCATGTCCTCCGCCTCGATCACGTCAAAACCCAGCAGCGACCCGCCCTGTTTCAGCTGGAAATCCGGCTGCCACAGGTAATTGTCGTCGCCGTCCTTCAGCTTGCGCACAGCCGCCAGCGTCGACCGTTTCATCATGAACACCGCTTTTTCGCGGTATGCCGGTTTCAGCGCATAGACCAGCGAAATCAGCGCGTCGCCCGGATCGGCCGATGCAAACGCGCCCGCGCCGCCCGATGCAATCTGTTCGATGACATTGAACGTCGATGCCGAAGGCGTGCCTGCGGCGTAGGTGAGGAAGCCTCTAGGCTTGCGCACGCCGTTGCCGTTGACGAAGGCGTCGTTTTCCATGCGGGCGAGGCGTTCGGCGATCTTGCCGGCCAGCCATTCCTCCACATTGAACATCGCATCGTCCAGCAGCTTTTGCGTCGCGCGCGGCTCGGCATATTGCTCATGCACGGGAATCCGGTATTCGCCGATCTTGGGCGCGGCCGTTTCGCCGCGCGCCTCCGTCTCGCCGACCCAGCCGGATGTCGCCTCGTTCAGGTCATTCACGCCCTCCAGCGCATCGGTGCCGATGGTGATGACGTTGGCGACCTGCCGCATCGCCGACGTTTCGCGCACCAGCGCCGCAATGCGGCCCGACATGTCGGGCGTGACGGCAAAACCGCCATCGGGGTCCGAGCCTGCGGCCAGCGCCTTGATCTCGTCAACGCCCGAACCCGCATTATTCTTGCGGATATAGCTGCGGAACGCGTGGCGGTACTGGCGGTAGGCATCGACGCCGAAGCCCTGGTCGAGCGCATGCTTGCGCTCCGTCATGAACTGCTCCGCCTCTTTCCAGTCGTCGCCTTTCGACGATGGCGCGCGGGAGAGGGCCGTTTCCAGCAGGTCGACGCGTTTCTTCGCCGCATCCGCCGCATCCGAAGCGCGGCTGATTTCGGCGTTCAGGCGGTTGACCTTCATTTCGGTCAGCGGGTCTGCGCTGCCGCGGCGTTCCATTTCGCGGATGCGCTGGTCGTTCGCGTCCTTGAACTGTTCAAAAGCGCGGCCCAGGTCATAGACCGCCGTGCGAATATCATTCGTCATGTTGTTTCCTTTGGTTTAGGTGAGGTTTTTGATGGTGTCTGCCAGCCCCTGCAAGAGGCCGGCGATATCTTCCTCCCCCTCGCCCGCGTCACGCGGGGAGAGGGATTTATAGCCTTGGGAAATAAATCCCTTGGCCTGCTTCCGGCTCATGCCTGCATCGCGCAGCAGAGCCTCGAATTCTTTTTGTGTCGGCACATCGCCCGCCTGCAGCGTCGATTTCACGCGCTTCACCCGCGCCATGTCGTTCGCAGGGAATGTGACCATGGAAATTTCCACAAGGTCGAGCTGCGTCAGGACGCGCGCCCCGCTGTTCTCGTCGCGGTGCGACCCCTTCGCGCGGTAGCCGATGGACAATCCCGTCACCACGTTTTCGCGCAACAGGCGGTATGCTTCGCGGGCGCGCGGGATGTCGGTCACGAACAATTCGCCCTTTACGTACAGCCCGTGTTCGTCCTCCCGCATCTCCCGCCAGACGCCGATGGGCTGGCGCGGGTCGTGCTGCCACAACAGCGGCGGCAGCCGGCCTTCGTCGTTGAACGCCTTTAAACTGTCGCGGAACGCGCCGGGCAGGATGCGGTCATTCACGCTGTCGGTCACGCCGAAAACCGAGGCATAACCCTCGAACACCCCTGTTTCGGCAAGGAATTTAAGCTCGAACGGGGTCTCGAATTGGGGCAGCATTGTTATTTCCTTTCGTTATTAACGAAGTGATTGAAAGTTAATATCGTTATTGTTTTGACAAATAGCAGGCGAATCCCATAACCTTGGGATAGTCATCACCCACCAGGCAGGTTCATTTGTTCGATCGCTTGAGCAGTTGGTTCGATAACTTTTACGACACGATCAAGGCGGGCTATTACACACCCGCAGCCCCCCATAAAATTCATGACGACAGCGCATTGCCGCGCAAGCCCTGGGTCACCACGGCGTTGGGCGCGCTCGGCCTGTCCTCCGCGCTGGCATCCAACACCGTCATCGACATGATGATCGGCGCGTCGCTGGTCGGCGTTGCGGCGGGCATGGGCCTTGCCGCCGTCACCGGCGTTGCGCTGCTGGGCGCGCTGTATCTCCACTCCAAAAAATCGGGCGCGGTCAAAATCGCCGAAACCAACATGGCGGGGCAGAAAGTAAGCGGCGCACGCGCCGACCTTTACACCCTGCATGCCGCGCAGAAAAAGATCATCAGCCTCACCGCCGCCTTCAGCGAAGTCGCAGGCCCCGCCGTCATCAATGCCGAAGTGATGGACATCATCGCCGACAGCAAGGCCGCGCGCGACCGCGTGCAGGTGATCGACCATGGCAGCGCGCCCGCCAGCAAGGTGACCTATGAATTCGTCCGCCCTGTCGTGCAGTTCGCCGATGCCGCGTTGATGGGCACGGCCACGGAATCACCCGCGCCCGTCCATCACCGCCCGGCTCAACGCATTGCCAAGCCGCATCGCCAGCCGCAGCCGGTTCACGCCTAAATGGTTGTTTTTAAACGTTACAGCGCCTTTTTATTGACTTTTGCACCCCATGTATTATGGTATATCCGCAATTCCAAACGCGGAGCGAAAAAATGTCCTTCATCGACTGGATCACCGGCACCGGCAACCAGCTGACCAATGAAAAGCACAAGGCGATCCTGTCCGGCGACGAGGACGCGATATCCGCGCTCAAGAAGATGGACAAAAAAATCGGCAAGCTCACCGCCGCCTTCAATGGCGTCGGCCGCGTTCCGCCCGAAGTGACCGCGAAGGTCGAGGCGCTGATCAAGGAAAACGCCGCCGCAATTTCAAAAGTCACCGCCGTCGCGCCCTACGAAGAAAACCGCACCGAGCGCATCGGGTCTTTCATCCGCAACGAAACGCCCGTCACGTCCCAATCCGTTGACTGGCTCGAATACGAAAACGTGTTCAAGTCGAACGCGGGTGTGCGCATCGAACAGCGTGTCGCGCAATTCCGGGTCGGCCGTTAGGCCTTAGCGTCATCCCCGCCTTGTGCGGGGATCCGGCGCAGACGTTTACGTCTGCCTTCATGAGTCACAAGACGCGCAGACGCGCTTCCGGATGCCCGCACAAGGCGGGCATGACGGCTCGTGTTCATGCGATCACGTCGCCACCCTCCAGCGGGCCCATCCCCAATGCCTGCCGTTTCTCGTTCACCGTCATGAAATCGCAGGCACCCAGCCGCGACCATGTCTTTTCACGGCGGGGGGCAAGCGCCTCGATCGCATCGGCGTCATAGCCAATCGAGATATCATCGCCAAAACGGGGCGACAGCCAGTTGTTCAGCGCATCCCGCATATGGTCCAGCAGCGGCAGCACCGCGTCGTCGAACAGGGCGAGGCGCGCCTGCTCGAAATTCGCGAAAGTCAGCGAGCCTTCGATGCCGATCAGCTGCGGCGGCACATGGAACGCCAGCGCGATTTCCCGCGCCGACACATCCTTGCCCGCCAGCCAGTCCATGTCTTTGGGCGATAATCCCATCTCGCGCCAGTCCAGCCCGCCCTCCAGCACCATCGGGCGCCCGGCATTGCCTGCGCCAGAAAAATACTGTTCGATCTCGTTTTTCAAGGTGTCGCGCTGGTCGCCGGTCAGGGTGTCCAGCGCCTCCGGATGCGCAGGTTTATAAACAAGCGCGCCCGAAGGGCGGCCGGATGACTGCAGCAACGCCGCGTTCCATTTCGCCGCCTCGTTATGCTGGTCGATGGAAAAGGCCGCGGCCTCCATCGGGCTCATGCCGTACCAGTCATCCAGCGGGTGGAAAGATTTCATGTGCAGGATCTGGCTCTGCCCCGTCAGCGCGTCCGCCGCGTAGTCGAATGCCGTGCCGTTCACCTGATACCGGTATGCGGCGGGCAGCCCCGCCGCGCCCGGCACGATGCGCATCCGGTCGGGGCGCAGGCCCCACAATTCCAGCGGCGCGCCCCCCTTCGGCCCCGCCGCCTCGATATAGCTGTTGCCGGCGATCAGGTAAAAACCGAACGCCGATTCAAACAGCGAAGCCCCGCCCTGCGACGGGTTCGGCTTGTTCAGCAGGTCGATCAGCGGATGTTCATGAAGACGTTCCCGCGCCGCGCCCTTGCCGCGAAACACAACCCACGGCACGCCCGCCGCATTGCGGCTGACCAGTGAAATGCAGCGATAGGCGATCACATTTTTCTGATAACCCTCCATCGCCAGCTGGTCGTACTGCCGCGGCGTAAATTTCGCCTCCCGCACGCCGAACGGCACCAGCAGTTTTGCCGACGCGGATGTTTTCACTTCCGCTCTGCGGAAGGGGTTCTTGAATTTCATGTTTTCTCTCCTACTGTCATGCCAGCGGCATGCTTTGCATGTAAAACATGCGGACTGGCATCTCGCACGCGACATGCGTGCAGTTATAAATGCGGCCTTGCGGCCGGGAGATCCCAGCCTTCGCTGGGATGACCCTGTAATACTACGACCACACCTTCGGCCCCTGCGGCGGCGGGCCGTTCAGCATCAGTTCGGTCATTGCCCAGACGCGCGCATCCACGCGGTCGGGGCTTTCGGCCTGTTGCAGCGGGTCGAAGGCGCACATCTGGTCTTCGAGGCGCTCGAACCGTCCCGCATGTTTTATGCGCCCCAGCATGTCGAGCGCGGCGACGGGTTCTGCCCGCGTCGTCTTGCCGCGGCTGGCGCGCACCGGTTTGTAGGATAAACGCGGGTCGATCGACCGCAGCGTGCATTCCACAAGGTCGCCGCCCTGGTTGACCTCGGCCACCACGCGGTCGGCCGAAAAATCGTGATAGGCCTTCACCACGCGCTGCGCCCAGTCCAGCGGCGCATAACGCCCCGACAAATCCGCCAGCACATAACCGCAGCCGTCGCGCCCCAATCCCGCCACGATAATCCCCGTTTCATCGCTGCCTTTTTTGGCCGATACCGCCGGGTCAACCGCGATGATCACGCGCGCCATATCGGGCAGCGTTGCGCCTGCGCGGTTCGCCTCGATCTGCGCGCGCGTCCACAATGCGCCCGCCACATCCGCATGGAACGCCTCCTGCGCCGTCGCCGGATATTCGCGGCGAAACACGTTGTTGCCGCCAAGGCTCAGGATTTTCTGCCGGCGCCAGTACAGTTGCGCATCATCAAGCCCGAAACTGTCGGCATAGGCGCGTTCTTCCGCCGTCGCCGCAAAACCGGCGGGCGGTTTGCGGCGGTATTCGTCCTGCCAGAACCACGGGATAAAAATCAGCTGGTATTCCGAATCCGGCAAGGCCGCGTCCTGCGCCAGTTTGTAAAACAGCCCCTCCGCGCCCGCCGATGTGCTTTCTAAAATCACTTCCGTGCCGTCGGCATCGGGCACGGCCTGTAATGCGCCCTGCATATGCTCGTCCGCATTCGCCCAGAATGCCACTTCCGATCCGTGGAAAAACTGCACCGTCGCGCCGCGTCCCACGCCCGTGGATTTCGCCGTGCCGATGCGGTAACCGGAATCGAGCGCCCCGAAAAACAATTCCTTGCTGTTCGACACGCGCGTTTTCGCCTTTACCGCATCGGGGCAATGATCGTGAAACCGGCGCGCGATCTGGTATATGCCGCGCGAGGCTTCGTCCAGATGCGTCAGGATAAAGGCGGAGCGGCCTTTGTGATGCGTCACCTTCCAGTAAAACCGCGCCTCGACATAGGTGGAACAGCCCTGCTGGCGCCCCTTCAATATCACCGCCCGCACGCGGCCCGTCTCCGCCAGCTGCTTTTCCAGCAGCGCATGGATATGCCGTTGTGCGGCGTTCAGCTCGAACGGCGCGATGCGCCCCTGTTTGCTGCGGATTTTCAGGCACGCGCCCGCGTAATGGGCGAAATCGTCCTTAAACCGCTGACGGTCTTGCCTGCTGAAGGTTTTTTCCGTCATTCCAGGTCCTTCAGTGCGTCTTCATGCTCCCGCGCCTCTATTTTCTTCTTCGGGCTGCGCTTGGGCGCGAGCGTCTTGCGCATCAAATCGGGCATGCGCTTGCGCAGCAGGGCGAGCGCCGCCGTCACTTGCGTCGCGCTCATCTTTTTCTGCCCGAGGATATATCGTTCAAGCGCGCGGATGATCGCCAGCGCGGCAATCTGCTCGCGCAGCGGTTTGCTGGGCTTCTTTTTCATTTTGATTTTCTGGGTTGTTTTGATTCTGGTTGGGGATGTTCCCCCGCTCACACTTCTTGAGCCTGATTAAAGTCTCTCAACATTGACCTCAAGATTCAAGGTAATTTATTGTGACAACGCGTGTGTGACATCCCTTTCCTGAAGCATGAAAATGGCTTGCGCGAAAAAACTTTTTTTCAAAACGGCAGCGCGCGTCACGCGAATGTAACGTTTGCGACAGCAAAAAGCGCCGCTTTTGGCGGCGCTTTTCGAAGAATTCGCGCGAATCAGGCTATTGCGCGGGCATGGTCGCGGCTGCCGGCGCATCCGGAACCGCCGCCGTCATGCCGGCCGGCACTTCGGGCGCAGGCGCTGCCGCAGGGGCCGCCGCCGGTGTTGCAGCGGGTGCCGCTACCGGTGCGGTCGCGGGCGCTGTTGCCGGAGCCGCTGCTGCGGGTGCGGCCTTTTTGTTGAAGGCATCATTGCGCGCCTTGCTGCCCGATTTCAGGCGTTCGTATTTCAGCAGGCGGTCCTTGCAGGCCTGGTACGAATTGTTGTCGGTCATATATGCGGCGCATTCATCGGCGGGGGTTTCGGCTGCGGCTTCCGTCACGGGCAAGGCGGGCGGTTGCGTTGCGTCCTTGAAGACGGGCGGCGTTGCCTGCGGCGTCGTGGCGACGGGTGTTCCCGGAACAGGGGCTGCGACGGGGGCGGTCAGGGGGGCGGTCGCGGGCGCTGCGGCTGCAACAGGTGCGGCGGTGGTGGCAGGTGTCGCGGCGGTCGCGGGTGCGGCCTTCGGCGTTTCGTAATTCGACGGGTTGGATTTTTGCGTGCTGCCGCCCTGATAGGTGCCGTAGTTGCGGCCGCTTTCGGCGGCGTGGGCGGCGAAGGGCGTCAAGGAAAGGATCGTCACAAGTCCAAGAAGCTGCAAGGTTTTCATGTCATTCCCCAAAATTCAAGAAACGGCACACCCGGCCCGGCTGCCTCCATTGATAATAGTATTATATCACTCAAATATAAGGGGATTATTAAGGCAGGCGGGGCGAAGGCGATCAGTGGTTATAGTTTGCCTTTGATTTATCTGCCTTTATTTCCGGATTCCAGTGAAAGAAACCCTTCTTTTTTTTACGGTGCTTCGGGGCGGGGGTGTCGCCGCCATCATCCATCGCGCCCGATTCATCGGCCGTGTCGGCTGCGGCGGTGCTGCCCGCCGTCCGGCCATCCTGCACGCGCACATAATTGCGGGCGTTCTCGGCCTCCGGTTCTTCTTCCAGCTTCTTTTTGGCTTTTTTCTTTTTGCCCGCCTTGGCCGCCAGCATCGCATGGCAGGTCTGGTAGGGTTTGTTGTAGCTGCCGCGGATCAATGCGGCCTCTTCCGGTTCCAGCTGGTCGAGGCATTTTTCCAGGGATGTCACCACGCGCGTCTGCGGCGCGGGCGCCAGTTCGTCGGCCGCCGCCGGCTGGTCCTCGGTCGGCGCGGGGGCCTGCCCCTGCCATTGCCCCTCGACCGGCGCCTTTTGCCCCGCGCTGTAATACTGCACCTGCGCAACCGCAGGCGCAGCCAAGAGCAGGAAAAACGCAATCAGGAAAATTTTCATTACGGCGTGGGTGCTTTCGGCGTTGCAGGTTTCGCGCCGCTATCGGCGGGCGGGTTGTTTTCATTCGCGGCAGCGGCGGTTTTCGCGTCCGCCGCCTGCGCATCGAACGCCGCCTTCTGGGCGGAAGCCATCATCAGCGCCTGGATGAAATCTGCGCGCTTGAATTCGACCGCGATATCGAGCGCGGTCTGGCCGCGTTCGTTCTGCACGGAAATATCCGCGCCGTTCAGCAGCAACGCCTGCAAAGCGAAAGCCTTGCCCGTGCGCGCCGCGATATGCAGCGGGGTTTCGCCACCGCCGGCCTTCGCGTTCACATCCGCGCCCGCTGCCAATACCATGGCGGCGAATTGCGCGTTGTCGCGCGACGCCGCGTAATGCAGGGGCGTCCAGCCGTTCGAATCCTTCGCGTTGTCCATCGCATGGCCGCCATCGGTCATGGCCTTCACAAGGCGCTGTGCGATGGCTTCGCTGTCGGCGATGATCGCGGCATGGATGGGGAACTGGCCGTGACGGCCCGCGATTGCGGGGTTCGCGCCGAAATCCAGCAGCTTTTCGATCACGGGCGCCTGCGTGTGGCGCGCGGCGGTGTGCAGCAGCGTGTCGCCGTCTTTCGTGGTCAGGTCCCAGTTGGCCTTGCCGCCCAGGGCTTCCTTCACGTCGTCCAGCCAGTCGGACATGTAATTGGTCTCGATCGCCTGATGCAGCGGCGTGACGCCGTTGAAATCCTGCAGGTCGGCGCGCGCACCTTTTTTGATCAGCGCGACGCCGAAATCCGAATGGTATTTGCGGAACGCGTGGTGCATTGCGCTGCGGCCACGGCTGTCCTGTTCGTCGATTTTCGCATCCATGCCGGGAATCGCCAGCAGCGATTCAAGTGTCTTTTCATCGCCGCCTCTGGCGGCAAAAATCAGGGCGGTGCGGCCCAGTTGTCTTTCTTGAAAACATTCGCGCCCTGTTCCTGCAAAAACTGCGCCGCAAGGTGCTTGCCGGATTCGGCGGCCGTCATGAACGGCGTCATGGCATCCGCGCCCCGGGTCGGCTGGTCGATATTCGCGTTATGCGCGACCAGCAGCTTCATGACATTCAGGTTGCCGTTGCGCGCCGCCACATGCAGCGGCGATTGCTGCACGGTCGGCAGCGGCGACAGGTTCACATCCGCGCCATGGCTGACCAGCTGGCCGATGATGTCGACATGGTCGTTATAGGAAAAGCTGTAATGCTCGATGATGGTATCCAGCGGGCGGCGGCCGTAATCATTCGCCAGGTTGGGGTCTGCGCCCAGCGATAATAAATGACGGATCTTGTCCTTGCTCTGCTGTTCCGCCGCCTTGTTGAGCGCGGTCTGGCCCGATCCGTCTTTCGCATCAAGGTCAAAGCCGCCGTTATAGAGCAGCAGCAGCATTTCGGGATAATTCTTGTCGTTGATCCAATGCACCATCGATGATTTGTTATAGGTGCTTTCCGGCCCTTTTTTGCAGTCCGCGCCCAGCGCGAGCAGCAGTTTCGCCGATTCCACATGGCCGTTTTCGACCGCGATGAACAGGCTGTTGCGGTTCTGGTTGTCAGTCTGGTTGACGTTGCCGCCCACCGCCACGATTTTGTCGATGATGGCGGGGTGGTTCGCCTCGACCGCCGACATCAGCGGGGTATAGCCCTTGGAATAATTGCGGTGGTCGTTGATGCCGCGGCGCACTTCGGGCAGCGTCAGCAGCGCGTCGGTTGCGGCGTCATTGCCCTGGGATGCCGCCAGGTGCAGCGGCGTTTCGATCTGGTTGTTGCGGATATTCGCATCCGCCTTCAGGTCGATCAGTTTCTGCACCGCTTCGGATTTCTTGCTGGATACCGCCACATGCAGCGGCGTTGCGCCGTTCGAATCCTGCTGGTTCAGCGACAGGCCCGCGGTGTAAAGGTATTCGATCAGGTCGGGGCGGTTTTTTTCGGCGGCCAGATGCATCGCGGTGCGGCGGCTGTCGATGGCGGGCGATGCGGGGTCTGCGCCAAGGCCTCGCAGGGCTGCGATAAATTCAACGGGGGATTCTTTTTCGATCGCCCAGTCCAGCGCGTTTCTTTTCTTGTCGTCGCGCATGTCGAACGATGCGCCCTTGTCGACCAGCACGCGCACCATGTCGATATTGCGCGCGGTGATAGCGGTGAACAGCGGCGTCTGGCCTTCTTTGTCCGGCTGGTTCGGGTTCGCGCCGACGCGGGTCAGTTTTTCCAGCGTGGCGCGGTCATTTTTTTCGACCGCGAAATGCAGCGCCGTGTTGCCCTTGGCATCCAGCGGGGCGTTGACGCCCAATCCGTCCTTGCGCGATTTGCCGTTGAAGTCTGAATTGAATCCACGCATGGGGGGCATCATTGGGCCTCGCTGTCTGGGGCGGGTGGAAGGAAAGGGACGCCGGGATTTTTAACGGGGGGTTCCAGCGATGCCAGCAGGCCCGGCATCATGCCGACCAGGCTACGCAGCGCACGGCCCTGTTTTTCAACAAGGCTCATGCGCGGAAAGGCATCGGTCAGCGATTTGGGCGCCATGCTTCAGGCTCCGTTACGTTTATCCCAGCAGAAATCGATGTATAGATTCTTGACAGAATAGGGGGCGGGGGTCAATTCCCTGTCCTTATAAATGCGGCATTCTTCACATAAGGCTAACCAATTGTTTCCCTTGGGGGATTTTGCTGCGGCGCGACAGGGTGCAGCGGCAGGGATTTGACCGGAATATGTTTCCATATTATATTATTCACCAGATGCGCAATCATCCGGCACGCGGTTTTAACATGGCAAACCGTTTCTCGCGGGCCAGCTATCAGATATTGCGGCATGCAAAACAGCCTTCAACCGTTCCCGCGGCGAAATGATTCGGCCGCCTGTTCGATGGAGATGACGCATGTAACCGCTCAAGGCACTCAAGGAATTTTTCGACGCGCCCGCTGCCGAAACGCAAAGCCAAAAACTTGCCCGCCACATCGAGGGCCTAAAAAAACGCGAAGACTTTTTCGTCTTCGACGGCACGCTCAACACGCCGACGGAAAAAACCACGCGCTTCTGGTGGATGGCGGAGCTCGTCAACCGCGAGCCCACCTCTGTCTATTCCGTCACGCTCGACCGGTTGAACAGCCGCCGCCCGCAGGGTGGTGACCGCATCGTGATGGCGGACACGAAAGGCGTCAAACATCTCTACGTCATGTACGACATCCGCGAAACCGACAACTACCCCGCCCTTGCGCCCATCCTGCGCGCGGTGCTGGTGGATGGGGCGGAATATAAAGGCGGCTACGGCCATCAGGGAAAATTCAAGGGCGAGCTGGACAAGACGCTGCTTGCGCCCGCGCAGGAACCTGCCGCATTGACGCAATAGTCAGCGCGATCACATCCCGCCGCCGTAATATCCGCCATAGCCGTTGTACCGCTTCGGCGTGGGGTTCAGGCCTTTTTTCTGCAGGTGCTGCTTGATCGCGTCGGTTGCGGTGCGTTTGTCGAGGCCGTGCGCCATGTCATAGGGCGTGAATTTCTGGTTGTCCTCGGCCAGCGGGTCGGCGCCGCCCGCGAGCAGGCTGCGCACCATCGCGGCGGAGCTGTAGCTGTTCAGCACGGCAAGGTGCAGCGGGGTGCGGCCGGACTGGTCTTTCGCCTTCACATCCGCGCCCGCCTTCACCAGCTTGGCGACTTCCGATTCAAGGCCGCTCTGGCAGGCGACATGCAGCGCGGTCTGCTGGCTCCAGCGTTCCTTCACTTCTGTGTCGACGCCTTTTTCGATCAGCTTGTCGATGATCTCGAGTTTACGGCGGCTGAGCGCAAGGTGCAGCGGCGAATTGCCCTGGTCATCGACCGCGTTCACGTTCACGCCACGCTCCAGCAGTTCCTTCGCGAGCGTCATGTTGTGGTCCATGATCGCGGAAATCAGCGGCGTGCGTTTCCAGTTGTCGCGGCCATCGGTTTCCGCGCCGCCATCCATCAGTTTTTTCAAGGTGTCGATTTTAAGCGCGGCGGAAACATGCTGCAGCACGTTGCGGCCCTGCTTGTCGCGCGCCGTGGCATCCGCGCCCGCGCCCAGCAGCAGGCCGACCGCATCGTCATTCGCCTTGAACGACGCCGCCATCAGGGGCGTCACGCCATCCGAATCCGCCTTCGACGGGTCGGCGCCCGATTCCAGCAGCAGCGTCATCATGCGCTTGCTGCCCGACCGCAAGGAAAGGATCAGCGGCGTGGTGCGCTGTTGTGAATCGCATTTCGCGACATCCGCGCCCGATTCGATCAGGATCTTGGCAAGCTTCAGGCTGTCCGCCTCCGCCGCGTCATGCAGCGGGGTCGCGCCCTGCTTGTCGGGCATGTTCACATTCGCGCCCTTGTCGATCATCTTGACCGCGAGTTTCTCGTGGCGGCGCAGCACGGCGATATGCAGGGGCGAGCGGCCATGGATGTTCACGGCATTCACAAGGCCCGAGCCTTCGGTCTTCAGCAGGTAGTCGGCAACGGCGGTCGAATCAACGCGGTTCGCGGCCAGATGCAGCGCGGTGTCGCCCTCGTTGTTCGACGAAAAAATCGCGACGCGTTCAAACAGCAATGCCTGCACGGATTCAACGGTGTTCTTTTCCGCCGCGCGGTGCAGCGGCTGGTAGCCTTTATTATCCGGGCGGTTGGGGTTGCCGGTATATTCCAGCAGCGCGCGGATGGTGGGCACGCCGGCATTGCCTGCGGCAACGTGCAGCGGCAGCTGGCCTTCGGCATCGGTGATATCGGCATCGCAGCCGGCCTCGAGCAGGAACGGCAGCATCTTGTGCGTGGATTCGTTTTTCAGCGCCTCGAACAGCGGGGTTTTCTTTTCCTTGTCGCGCGGGTTCAGCTGGCAGCTGAATTCCATCAGCATCACGGCGATTTCCTCGTTGCCGACCGATACCGCATGATGCAACGGGCTGCGGCCGTCCTTGGTCGCCTTGTTGGGCGACGCGCCGGCATCCAGCAGCCGCGCAACCTTGTCCACATCCTGCGCGATGATCGCCTCGATCAGCACGGACAGGTTGGTGGCGGGGTCAACGATCTTGTCCGGTTCGCGAATATACTTGAACGCGTCTTTCGCGGATTTCGGCGCAGGGCCGTCTGCGGCGGCGGGAGTCGGCTTCGCATTGTCGTCATCATTCGCAGGGTCGTTTGCGGGGTTTTTACCGCGGACTTTTTTGTGCTGCGAATTCTTGCGACGCGCCATGCCTTATCCCCCGGGCCTGAATTTCTTGTACGATTTTTCGAACTGTTTTTGCAGCTGCAGCTTCTCCGCCTCTTCCAGCGACCAGCGCAGCGAATAATTGGTGGAACTGGCGGCATGGATGCTCGCCGTCCTGTTGAAGCTGTCGGCCAGCAGCAAATCCGCGCCCGCTTTGACCAGTGCCGTCGTCGCATCGGCATTACCGCGCGCGGCGGCCAGCATGATGGCGGTTTCCTGCTTGTGATTGCGGGCGTTGATATCGGGGCGCGTCGCCAGAATCTCGGTCATCTGGCGCGTGGCGCCCCAATGCGCGGTGTACATCAGCGCGGTTTCGCCAAGATTATTTGTTGCACGCGTATCCGCGCCCATCTGCACAAGGCGGGAAACGGAATAACGCTTGTCGCGCCGCGCGGCATAAATCAGCGGGGTGTCGCCGGTCGCGGGTGATTTTTCTTCCAAAGATACGCCCGCGCGCACGAGCTTGCCGATCGCGAGCGCCGAATCATTGTCGATCGCCAGCATCATGGGCGTATCGCCCGACGGGCCGCCGGGCGCGCCGGCAAAGGCGCCGGCCTCCAGCAGCGTATCGACAATATTATAATGTGACTTTTTCAGCGCGACATGCAGCGCCGTCCATTTGTCGTCGTAGCCGGTGGGTTCGATAGACGGCGTGTTGATGAATGCAGCGCCGCCCTTCGACAATATAATATCCAGTTTTTCCGCATTGCCCGTAAAGGCCGCGATATAGGTCGCGTTGAACACCAGCGGCGTGTTCGCATAGGACATCTTGCCCGTCGCGAAATTGATGTCCGCGCCAAGGTCGAGCAGGTTGCGCACGTCATGCGCCTCGCCCTTCAAAAGCGCAAGGCCCAGCGGCGGCATGTTTTGTTTGTTGAGTGCGTTGATATCCGCGCCGAGGCTGATCGCCTCCCGCAATTTTTCGGGCGGTGCGTGCAGCAGCACCAGTTCGTGCAAATAGGTATTGCCGTCCTGGTCGCGCGGGGCGTTGATATTGCGCGGATGGGGCGCTATGGGGAAATTCCCCTCGGGCACGGCGTTTTCCTTAAGTCTGCAAAAGCGTTTAGCAGCGAAGCTGCATCGTTTTTCAACAGCCGGAATTATCGCCTGTTTTGGAAGCCGCGGGAAGAGGGTTTCTGGAACCGTTTGCCGCGGCTGCTGAACACCTTGGTGGCGGGCTGCTTCTTTTTTTCCGCTTCCAGCTGTTCTTGCTCTGCAGCATGACGCTTCGCGTACATGGCATGGCCGTATTTCTTGATCTCCGCCTGCTTTTCACGCTCGGCGATCACATGGTTCACGCGCTGCTGGAATTCGGCGGGCGCAAGGTCGCGCGGGCTTTTGCCGCTTTTGTCTTTCGCGAACGGGTCTGCGCCGGCATCCAGCAGCGCGATCACGACGTCGAGCTTGTTTTTGTGCGCCGCGATATGGAGCGGGGTTTGCCTGTTCTTGTTGCGCGCCTCGAGGTCGGCGCCCGCCGCGATCAGCATCTTCAGCGTTTTCGCGTCATGCGTTTCGGCCGCCACATGCAGCAGGCTTTCGCCCGTATGCGTGATCTGCCCCACATTCGCGCCCATGTCGATCAGCAGCCTGACCGCTTCGGTAAACCCGCTCTGCACGGCGGGGAACAGCGGCGTTTCACCCCAGAAATTTTCCAGCTTGTCCACATCCGCGCCGCGCTGCAGCAGCAGGCGGACCAGCGGCAGGGTTTTTTCGCGGCTGTCGCGGTGGCCCAGCAGGTACATCAGCGGCGTTTCGCCGTGGCCGTCGCGTTCATTGATGTCGACGCCGTAATCCAGCAGCTTTTCCACCAGCGGGCGGTTGCTGGTTTCAAGCGCGATGCGCAAGACGCTTTGTTCCTTGCGCTCCGCATTGAAAATTTCATGCACGGCGGCGGCATGCGGGTGCGCCAGCAGTGCGTCCATGATTTCCATCGGCGCGCGCGCGGCGAAATGATAGGCGTTCTGCCCGTCATCCTTCGGCGGCGTCTTCGCCGTCACATCCGCGCCGTAATAGATCAGCAGTTTCGCCATTGCGACATTGTTGTCGCCGATGGTCATCTGCAGCGCGGTGATGCCGTCATCGAACCGGCGGACGGAGGGGGAAGACCCTGCCTCCAGCAGCGCGGTTGCGGCGGCGATGTCCTGCTTTTCGACCGCACGGTACAGCGGCGTGCCGTCATTCGCGTCGCGCAGGTGCACATCGGCACCGGCCGCGACCAGCAGCGGGATGATATCGCCCCAGCCATGCTCGACCGCAAAATGCAAAATCGTGCGCTGTTCCGATGAATCGCGGTCGTTGATGACCTTCGCCGTGTCGACATAGGTCGCCCCCGCGATGCGGTCCAGCAGTTCCTGCCTGTCGCCCTGCGCGGCGAGGTCCAGCAATGTCTTGCGCGTGTCGGTCATGGGCGCGGCGCTTTCGGCGGCTGCGGTTTTTGCAGGCTGCGTTCCAGCAGCATGACGATCGCGGGATTGTCGCCCGCGCGCGCATGGCTCAAGGCGGATTTGCCGTCGCAGTCATACAGCTTCGGGTTCGCGCCCGCATCCAGCAGCAGGCGCACGGCGGCAGCATTTTTCTGCACCACCGCCTCGATCAGCGGCGTGCGCGCATCAACCATGTGGCGGGC
Organism: Alphaproteobacteria bacterium; assembly: GCA_965279315.1. Classification (GTDB taxonomy): domain Bacteria; phylum Pseudomonadota; class Alphaproteobacteria; order Micavibrionales; family UBA2020; genus JAPWJZ01. The sequence continues at coordinate 915,685 of OZ257145.1, forward strand.
ATTCACGTCGGCGCCGGAATTGATCATCATTTCAAGGGCGGTCGTGGTCGTCTTGTGCAGCGTGTAATAAATCGGCGTGAAACCGTCGTTATCAACCGCATCCGCATCGATTTCATGGCCCAGCAGCTCCGACATCGCCCATTCGCCGTTCGATGTCAGGAGGGCGGATGCCAGCGGCGTGAGACCGTTAACGGGCGATTTCTGGTCGGGGTCCGCGCCGCGCGCGATCAGGAACGACACGAATTCCGCGCGTTTTTTGCCGTCATTCAAATCAGGATTGCCCGCGATCAGCGACAGGGGCGAGAGGCCGCCTTCACCGGCGGGGCGGTTCACATCCGCGCCGTTCAGCACCAGTGTTTTCACCAGCGGCATGTTGAACTGCGCCAGCGCATGGCCCAGCGGCGTCACGCCATCGGCATCGGCGGCGTTGATGTTCGCGCCGGATTTCAGCATTTTTGCCGCAACCGTCGCCATGCCGCGCTCGATCGCCAGCTGGAAACTGGTGCGGTTTTTCGGGTCGGTCGCGTTGGTGTAACTGTCGATGCCGCGCACCACTTCGGGGAATTCCAGCAGCGCATCCGCGACTTCCGTCATGCGGAGCGACACGGCGATCAGCAGCGGGGTGGAGCCGTTCGGCGTGCGCTCGTTCGCATCGGCGCCGGCGCGGATCATCGCCTCCACCATCCGCGTCTTGCCCTTTTCGACCGCGCGGTGCAGCAGCGTGCGGCCATCGACCATGTTGCCGGAAACGTAGCCGCCGTGACGGACAAGGGTTTCCACCACATCGACCTTGCCGAAATTCACGGCGTCTTCCAGCGGGGTTACCTCGGGCTTGTCCTTCTTGCCCTGTTTCGGATTCGCGCCGTTCAGCAGCAGGAATTCGACCATCTCGTTCGACCCTGCGCGCGCGGCGATATGGAGCGCGGTATCGCCCTGCATGTTGAACCCGTTCAGGTCGATGCCGGCGCGCACATATTCCTTCACCTTCTCCAGCTTGTTCTGGCGCACCGCGCCGAAGAACTGCGCGGGATCGACCTCGATGCCTTCGCGGGTGACCTGCTTTTCCAGTTTCGGTTTTTCAGGAGTCTTTTCGGCGGTCGCGCCGTCGGCGCTGCCATCTTTTGAAGCTGGCGGCTGGCCGGTCACGTCGTTGAAAATATCCTTCACGCCCCCGGTCAGGCGATCCATCGCCTTCTCGAAGTTGCTTCTGCGGTCCTCGATATTTTCGTCGTCGTCCGGAGCCATATTTTCCTTCAAGCGCGCGTATAAAAAAGGCGCGTTGATTCGTCTAAACGCAGCGTCTTAAACCGGTATCAGGATTTGCATAAGGGTATAACATGGCGGCCATACCCCGCCAATAGCTTATGGAAGATTCAAATCGAGGGGTCGTAGGCGGGGGCTTGGGGCGCGGGGCGGTTCTTGATTACATAATCACGCATGGCGTCCTCCAGCGGGCCGATGGTGGCGGCTTTCTGGCCCATCTCGGCAAACGCCAGCGCATGGCCGAGGCGCTCATAATTATATGTGCCTGCGGGCAGGTCGAGGAACAGCTTCACGATTTCCGCCTCGCCAAGCGCGGCGGCCTGACCCAGCGGGGTGCGGGTCGGCATGTCGGGGTCGGTTTTCAACGGGTCGCTGCCCAGCCGCAACAGTTCCACAATCGTCTCGATATGCTTGCCGGCGATGGCGTAATACATCGGGTCGAACCCCTTGCCCTCCCGCGCGCCGCGCAGGTCGCCTTGGCCGTCAATCACCAGCATGCGCAGGATTTTTGTGTGGCCGGATTGCGCCGCCACATCGACCGCGCTCATGTAATTTTCGCCGCGGAAATTCACCGGCGCGCCCGCATCCATCAACTGGCGCACGGCGTCTTCGCTGCCCGTCAGGGCGGCGATATGCAGCGGGGTCATCTTGTTGTTCTTGGTCGCCAGCGTCAGGTGCGCGCCCGCGCCATGGTGCAGCAGCGTCTCGGTGATCTCCGGCACATCGGCGCGCGCGGCCAGGTGCAGCGCGCCTTCACTGCTGCGTTCCGCCAGTACATCCGCCTTGTTCGCCAGCAGGAAATGCACCATCGCCGCGTTTTTCGCGAAAACCGCGATCATCAGCGGCGTGGTCTGCAATTCATCGCGGGCATCGATGCTTGCGCCCGATGTCAGGGCGTCGCGCGCGCCTTCGATATCGCCGCGCTCGACCGCATCCAGCAATTGCTTGTCGGGGGTGGGGGCAGCGGCGGTTGCGGCGTTGTCATTCGCGGTTGCGGGCGCGGGCGCGGTCACGGCAACGGCGGCGGCGCGGAAATCATCGGCGGTGGTCATGGGGATGGTGCTTTCTTCGGTGTGTGTGCGACAGTCCCGGCATCGCGTTTTTGCTGCCATGCGGCCAGTTGCTCTTGCGTGAAATTGCTGATGCCCGCCATTTGCGGGGAGTCGAGATCGATGTATTTCGCGGCTTTTTCCGCGTAATGGCCGAGTTTTTTTAAGGCCGCCGCGCTGTCGAATTCATTTTGAAACAGGGCAGGGTCGCGCAGCTGTTGCGGCGCCAGTTTTTCCAGCGCCGTCAAAATCGTGCCTTCGTAATGCAACCGCAAGGCAAGCGAGCCATGGAAAGACTTGAACACCCGCGCCATCATTTCATCGCGGTCGATATCCGGGAATTGCGGGCGGAAATAGGCGACGACCTTTTGCGTCAGCGTTGATCCCATGCTGTCGATGGCCGCGTCGATCGCCTGCGGGAACAGCAGGCGTTCATCGGGATCGCCGGCCGATTTATACGCAAGCTCAAGCGCCACGATAAATTCATGCGCGCGCGCATCGCCCTCCAGCGCCATCAATTCGCGGATGCTGGCGGCCGGCGTTTTGTCCAGCACCGAAAACGTGAAGCCTTTTTCCGCCTGCGCCACATGCGCCAGTTCATGCGCGATCACCAGCGCGATGCGCAGCGGGTCGTCATGCGTTTTCGCAACGATGCGGCGGTTTGCATGGTCGGTAAATCCGGAACGCTCCGCGTTTTTGCTGTCCTCCAGCGCGCCGGTGAAGCGGATGCGGTAATTTTTCTGCATCGCCGTTTGCGCCAGTGCGCGCACATGCGGGCTTTGCGAGAGAATCACCAGCGCCGCCTCCACCACGTCTTCGCAGGCGCGAAAGGCGGGCGTGTCGTCGATTACCAGCGGCAACAGGCTGCGCACCGCGATCACGCCATCCGCTTCGCCGCGCGGCACGGCGGGATAGCTCCCCGCCTCCAGCGCGAACCAGTCATCGGCATTCTCGTTGAAATCGTCCTGCAGCGGCATCTCGGGTTTCCGGTATTTCGATAAGAACCTAAACTTATCATAATGCGGACGGGATGCAAGGGCTGGAATCACCGGATAACGTTAAGATAACCCTTTAATATCAGTTAATTAAATAAATTGCGCCGCAGGCGCGCCTTCATGCCCAAGGAAGTCTGTGCGTGCCGCGTCATATTTGTAGACGCTTGCGTGAAATTTGTAGTCGCGGCGGCGGATGGCAATGCTTGAAACCAACCCGCATTATTCTAGATGGCATCTCAGGATGCGCTAACCATAAAGGCGCATTACAGGGATGCCGCCCGTTAACTGTTGCTCCAACCGCTTGGGTAACATAGTATTTTAAGGATTGTGTTTTAAAATCGGGATTGTTCCCCGCCGGTTTTTTGAAATGGCATTCAGGGGAAAACAAAGGGCGATATGGCGATGACCGAGAACGAAAACCAGGATCAGGAAACGCAGGAAGCAGAAGTAGCCAATGCGCCGCCCGAGGTCACGAGCCCGCTCGCCAGCTTTGTCAAAGGCCTCGGCGGCGGCAAGAAAAACGCGCCCGCCCCCAACACGCCCGCCCCGCCGTCGCTCGCCAAGGGCGGCGCGGTTGCGAAAACGACCGTGAAACCCGCTGCAAACGCGGCGCCTGGCAAGGGCGGCACCGCCAAGCCGATGGCGATTTCCGGCCCGCTGGTGACCATCGTCACCCGCAATGAATTCTATCGCGACGGCTTCCGCAACCTCATCAAGATCGCGCTGCTGGAAGGCATCGTGATCATCGGGCTGATCCTGACGCTGATCGTGTACATGAACAACGCCGTGCCCTCCGACCGTTATTTCGCAACGACCGCCGACGGCCGCATCATGCAGCTGCAGCCGCTCGACCAGCCGAACCTCGACACCCCCGCGCTGCTGTCATGGGTTGCGACGGCCGTCACCGAAACGATGGGCTTCAGCTACCTCAACTACCAGCGCGAACTGCAGAACGCGTCGAAAAGCTTCACCAAGACGGGCTGGGAAAGCTTCACCAGCGCGCTCCAGAAATCGCACATCCTTGATTCGGTGCAGAGCCTGCAGCAGATCGTGACGACCACGCCGCGCTCCGCGCCCGTGCTGACGCAGCAGGGCGTGCTGAACGGCCGCTACCGCTGGATCCTTAAAATGCCGATCGCCGTGAAATACCAGGGCGTGAAGGAAACCCGCACCGACAACCTCGACCTCCAGCTGGTGATCGAGCGCGTGCCGTCGCTGGAGAACCCGTCGGGCGTCGGTATCGCACAGTGGATCGCGGTCGCGAAGAACTAAAAATTATCGCGGCCACGCGAATTCGGAACAGGAAAGCGGATACAAGTGTCAGACGCAACAGCCCAGCAACCCGACGATCAGGCGATCAAGTCGTACGTGCTCGAAGATATGTCGAGCTACCGCGACGGGTTCAAGAACCTGATGGTGATGGTGAAACTGCTGGCCCTGCTGATGGTGGCCGGCACGGGCTTCGTCTATTATTATATCTCGAACTTCATCCCGCAGGACAGCTACTACGCGGTCAGCCCGGGCGGATCGCAACGCCGCCTGGTCGGCCTGTCGCTGCCCAACGTGAACCGCGACGCGATCCTGCGCTGGGCCGCCGCCGCCACGACCGAAGTCATGACCTTCGGCTTCCATGACATCGACGAACGCATGACGCGCGCCCGCCGCCTGTTTTCCGACGAGGGCTGGCGCAGCTTTTCCGAAGCGCTTTCCAAGGCCCGCATGCTGAAGGCGATGATCGCGCAGCAGCACATCATGACCGCAATCCCGACCGCCCCGCCCACCATGCTGGGCGAAGGGATTTTCGACGGCGACTACAGCTGGATCATCGAGGTGCCGACGATCCTGACCGTGCGCGCGGGCTCCGAAACCCGCATCATCCGCACGCGCCTACGCCTGATCATCATCCGCCTGCCGACGGCATCGAACCCGATGGGTATCGGCATCAAGACATTCCTCGCGCTCTAACGTTCAATTTGCGGTGCGTGCGTTCCGTCTTTTCCCCTGCATATATTCTGAAAACTGCCGTCGCCGTTACTTACGCATTCTGTTCTATGCGCGCTGTATCATGCCGCGCGCGCAAAATGGGGAATATGGTTAAGCTGCACGAAAATCTGCGCAACGTATTAAAAACGCTATTTGTTTTCGAGACAGTCAGGTATAAATTGTTAATTCCGCAGACGCGCTTTCGCGCGACCCCGGCCGGATTTTTAGTGCGGACGGGGGAACTTTTCGCGGTCGAGAATTAAACCTGGAGGAGACAGGAATGGGGCGCTTGCTATTTTGCACCGTGGTGCTTGCGATCATCAGCTTGCACACACCGGCGTTCGCGCAAGAAAAAGGGCTCGATGAATTCGAGGCCTTCCGCAACAAGCTGAATGCCAACAAGCCTGCGACAGGCACGGGCGCTCCGGCAAAGGGCGCAGGCGTGATGTCCCCCGATGACGAAGAAGAAGACGCGCCGCTCGACCCGATCGCCGGCTCCGCCAAAAATCCCGGCATGGGCCTGCCCCTGAAAGCGGGCGCAAGCGCAGCCCCCGCTGGCGGCGGTTACGGCGCAACGCCGCAGACTCCCGAAGAGCTCCAGGCGATGATGGAGCAGGAACAGGACGACGCGCGCAAGAAGATCGAAGAGCAGACCTTCAACACCGCGCTGAAACAATTGCTGCCCCTGCAGCCCAGCCAGATCCGCAAGACGCTCGAGACGTTCCGCATGAGCCGCGAAGCGGCCGAGACCCCGATCACCGTTCCGGAACCGAAGAGCGAAGTGCAGACCGCCTCGCTCGACCCGTCCGGCGCGCCCATCGTCATCAAGGTGGCGGCGGGCAACGTGACCTCGATCACGATCCTCGACGCAACCGGCGCGCCCTGGCCCATCCAGGACATGGTGACCGCTGGCCCGTTCTCGATCATGGCGCCTGAAGAAGGCGGCAACGTGTTCCGCATCACGCCCGCGAACGCGCATGGCGTCGGCAACATCTCGATGCGCCTTGTCGACATGATCACGCCGATCACCTTCCGCATCCAGGCCGGCATGGACTGGGTCCATTACCGCCTTGACGTGCGCATCCCGAAACCGGGCCCGCTCGCGAAGACCCCGATCATCGAATACGGCGGCCTGAAAGCCGTTGCCGGCAAGGACGAACAGATGGTGGGCGTGCTGGACGGCACACCGCCGTCGGATGCCGAAAAGCTCACCGTGGAAGGCGTCGACCCCCGCACCTCCGCATGGGAAGTCGCCGGCCGCACCTATTTGCGCACGCCCCTGACCCTGCTGTCGCCGGGCTGGGATGCCTCCGTCACATCCGCTGACGGCATGAATGTCTATGCGCTCGGCCGCGCGCCGGTCGTGCTGCTCTCCGACGAGGGCCGCATGGTCAAGGCACGCATCATTCCTTCCGAAGATCTTACCGATGAGGTCACTCAATGACGAATAACGAGAACGATGTCGATATCGACACTCAGGAAGATTTCGACAAGGAACCCGTAAAAAGCGCCTCGATGAAGGACACGTGGGATAACAACCCGCTCCTGAAAATCGGCGCGCTTGTGGTTGGCATCGTCCTGATCGCCTTCATCTACGTCAAATTCATCGCGGGTGAGGACGAAAAGGTCAACATCTCGACCATGAACGGCGCCGGCACGGACCTCAAGAACAAGGTCGGCCAGGGCATCGATGACGAAGTTTACCGCAAGGCAATCGAGACGGAAAACGCTGCGAACGCGAAAAAAGCGGCAGCAGGCGGCGGATCCGCCATGCCGCTGCCGATCGGCGCGTCGCAGGGCGAGCAGCTCAGCGTCCCGCCCCCCACGCCCGCCGCCGCCAGCGACCCTCTCGCCGAGTGGCGCCAGAAGGCAGAAGCCCGCCGCCTGAGCCTCGAGAGCGAAACCGCGCCGCCCGAATCCGAAGAGACCGAAGTGGCGCCCGTGCCGATGGTGACCCCCATCCGCCCGCAGGCGACCATGAAGCTTGACCCCGCCGTCGCAAAACAGCTGACCGAGCAGATGCGCTCGATCATCACGACGCAGGCGCCCAAGAACTCCACCCGCGTCCGCGTGACCAAGCGCGACAGCCTCTGGGTGCAAAAGGTGAAGGCCGACAAGATTGCGGAACAAAAGCGCAAGCAGCAGGAACTCCGCGACGAAGCGGCTGAAGGCAAGACCACTTATAATGCCGACGGCACTGTCAGCGAAGTGAAGGGCGACAAGATCGCCAAGGAAAAGCTGATCGTCCCCGCGGGCAACATCGCCTATGCGCAGCTGCTCAACGACCTGAACTCGGATGTCGACGGCCCTGCGCTCGCGCAGGTCATGTCGGGGCCGTTCGAAGGCGGCCGCGCGATCGGCGACTTCGAAAAGCAGGATGAATACCTGACGCTCAACTTCAAGCGCATCGTCAAGGACGGCGTGTCGTATTCCATCAACGGCATCGCGCTTGACGAAGACACAACGCTTGCCGCCCACCAGACGGATGTCGACCACCACTACTTCCAGCGCATCGTGCTGCCCGCGGCTGCGGCGTTCCTGACGGGTTATACCGCGTCGGTCGCCGAAACCGGCCAGAGCACCACGACCACGCCAGGCGGCGGTGTTGCAACCGACATCCCCGAGCCCGACGCGAATGAATCGATCATGGAAGGTGTGACGCAAGCATCGACCGTGGTTGCCAACATCCTGAACGAAGGCCAGAGCCGCCCGATCACCGTCTATGTGAAGCGCGGCACGACAATGGGCATCCTGTTCCTCGACTCGGTCAAGACGAGCAACGCCGAAAAGTAATCGGCCGCGAGGCAGGTAACGATATCAGCGCCGGTTTCCGGCGTTCCACGAACATCCGGCCGCCAAGGCCGGATGTTCATGTTAAAAACGGGCGTGCGACGCCTGACACAAAAAGGGATAGCGACATGACGAACAGCGAAAATTTTGATGCCGACGTCGAAACGGTGGATGCCGAGTTCGAGGAAGAAACCGTGGCGCCTGCCGGCAAACCGCCGAAGCCCGCGAAATCGGGCGGCGGCGCCGGCAAGTTCATCGTCCTGCTGGCGGTGCTCGGCATCGGCGGCGCGCTGGGCGGCGAATATATGGGCCTCATCAAGCTGCCCGTCGATATCCCCGGCGTGACGCCCGTGAAAACGGCGGCTGCTCCTGCGGCCACGCCCGCAACCGATACTGCCGCGATGCCTGCCGCCGCGCCTGCCGACCTCGCCGGCGGCCTGCCGCCTGCGACCGGCGCAGATGCCATGCCCCCCGCAACCCTGGGCGGCGAAGACATGGCCGCAGCGCCCACGCACGCACCCGCAGCCATCACCGCTCCCGCCATGATCCCGGGCGCAGTCGGCAGCAAAATGGCGCCCGACGGCAGCACGATCAAATCGCCGGGCGACAAAGACCCCTTCGCCGACCTGCCGCCCGCAACGCCGCTCGCCGGTGACACGGCTGCGGCAACGCCCACGATCACGGCACCTGCCGGTATTGCTGCTCCCGTCGGCATTACAGCTCCTGCCGGTATCACCGCGCCTGCCGCAACACCGCCCGCAACCGATGTGACAGCCGCTGTCAGCGGTGCAGATCCAATGGCAACGCCTGCGGCGGATCCAATGGCAGCGACTGCTGCGGATCCCATGGCTGCGACAGCAGCTGACCCTATGGCTGCTGCTGCAGATCCAATGGCAGCAACGGCTGCAGATCCAATGGCAGCAACAGCTGCAGACCCGATGGTATCGGCTGATCCCGCACCGGCTGCCGCTGATCCTGCAACGCAAGGCAAAATCGAATCGCTGCAGACCCAAGTGACGACGCTTGAACAAAGCGCCGCCACCCTGAAGGCCGCAGCCGATGCAAAAGATGCCCAGATTGCAAAACTGCAGGCAGACCTCGCCGCTGCGAAAGCGGGCAAAGCTGCCAGCGCATCCGCTGCGTCCACGATGGGTGACGAACCTGCTGCCGCAACGCCGAAAAAGAAACGCGTGCGCGCGGCGGCATCGACGGCTTCGCCCGTCGTGTCCGGCAAGGTCACCTCGCGCTGGGTGCTGAAATCGGCGAAGCCCGGCATGGCCTGGGTTGCGCCTCCCGGCTCGAACGAACTGAAAAGCATTGCTGTCGGCGATACGCTGAATGGCGTCGGCCGCATCACGGCAATCGCCAAGGATGAAGCCGGCCGCTGGTATGTCAGCGGCACGCGTGGCCGTATCCATCAATAAAACAGACCCGCGAATCATTCGCATTTAGACGCCGTTGAGAATAATTCTCAACGGCGTCTTTGTTTGTCTGGGGTACAGCTGATATTTTTCCATAAATTTAATATCGTTATTTAATGTTATATATCAATTGTATGACTATCCCGTGGTCATGACATGGCGCGTTCCCTCATTTGCGCAAGATTCAAACCCGTGATGGAATAAAGATATAAGCCCCGATGCAACAGGGGCGGGAAACAGACGCAAGCACCGGTGCAACCGGCGCATATGAGGGGAGCACTTTCCATGACCGCATCTATCAAACACGGCTGTTGCCGTGAACGCCAGCCCATGCCCGCCACCCGCGCTTTCGATCCGCCGCCGCCGTTCAGGCGGTAGCCGTTCTTGAACGGCGCCGGATAATTTCCAGGAAATCTCTTGGGGAAAATTTCTTCCGGCACTTTTTCGAAACCATCACCAGACGAAAAAAGGGACGCATGAACCAGCATGCGCCGGACGAAAAAACGCGGGCCGCGCGAACAACCGCAAAAAACAACAACCACAAAAAAGGAACGCACAGATGAAAACAAAAACAACGCATAAGCTTGCCGCCGCCGCGACCATGGGCATGATCGCGGGAAATGCGGATGCAGCCGACGCCGCAACGACGTTCAAGGACATGACAACCAACATCATCACGGCATCTTCAGGCTTCAACAACCTGATATCCGTCGTGTGCTGGATCGGCGGTGCGGGGCTGGGCGTCGCCGGTATTTTCAAATTGAAAAATCACGTCGACAATCCCGGCCAGACGCCGATGAAGGATGGCCTCGTGCGCCTTGGCTGCGGCGGCGCGCTGCTGGCATTCCCGTTTATCCAGCAGGCGATGCAGGGATCGATCTCCAACGGTTCCATGACGAAAATCAACGCATCGTCGCTGCAGATGGACAACACCACCGTCTTCAACACCCCCTGACCACACACGAAACGTCACGCATAAAAAACTGAAACACAAAAAAGGAACGCACAGATGAAAAACAAAATGAAAACTAGAATGAACCACAAGCTTGCGGCCATCGCCACCATGGGCATGATCGCGGGCGCATCAACCGATGCCCATGCGCAGGGCGCGCTGACCTTCGCCGACATGGCGCGCAATATCATCATCGCCGTCAGCGGGTCGAACAACCTGATCTCGGTCGTCTGCTGGATCGGCGGCGCCGGGCTTGGCGTTGCGGGCATCTTCAAGCTGAAGAACCATGTCGATAACCCCGCGCAGACGCCGATGAAGGACGGCCTCGTGCGCCTGGGCTGCGGCGGCGCGCTGCTCGCCTTTCCCTTCATCATGCAGGCCATGCAGGGATCGATCTCCAACGGTTCGCTCACCAAAATCAACGCGGCATCGCTGCAAATGGACAGCGTCACCGTCTTCGGCGGGCCGTAACCGCGCGCATTCAAACCGGCGTCCTGTTAATGAGGCAGCCGGATGAAGGGGTCGCCCGGATGGGGTTGCATACCATCCGGGCGCACTCGTCATGATGCCTGATCCCCGACACCTTATATATGGCAGGTTAACGGCTGCATCCCCCCTTAACCAATCGGCAAGGATTCTGAGAATGATTCTCATGTTTTGATCGTTTTGAGGCAAATTTGAGGGGCATTTTAACGATTGCGACCATGAATCTTCATCCGGAATTCCATACATATTACAGTAGCTTACAAACGGTCATACCGCGCCCCCAAACGGGGATTATTTGCGCTGTTCTCCAAAAAGTGTTGTAATAAAGATATAACCTGTTCTACGGGAACGGCTTAAGGGTGTATTTCATGCAATACCGCAAAATACTATTGTCTCTCGCTTTGTTTGCCGTTTTCATGACGGTTGCCATGGGCGACGCAGAGGCGAGCAAGCTGAGCACCATCATCAACGCTTTCAAAAACTCCTGGGATAAATTCCAGAGCGTTTTGACGACCGTTGCCTGGATCGCGGGCGCATTCCTGGGCTGCGCCGCCATCTTCAAATTCAAGGACCATGTGGATAACCCTGCGCAGACGCCGCTGTCGCAGGGCGTGAAACGCATGATCGCGGGCGGCCTGCTGCTGTCGCTGCCCTTCACGATCAACGCCGTGCACGGCTCGATCTTCGGCACCAACAACTACGGCACGAACAAAGCGGCGACAACGTCGTTCACCACCGGCACGCTGACGCCGGGCGGCCTCGACAAAATGGTCGTCGACGTGATGAAAGACGTGGCCGGCCCGATCGAGAGCATGCTGGTCGCCTTCGCGTATCTTTCCGGTATCGCGCTGCTGCTGGTCGGCGTGTCGCGCCTGACGAAACGCATGGAAGAAGGCCCCAAGGGCCCCGCCGGCTTCGGCACGATTATGACATTCGTCGCCTCCGGTATGTTGTTCAACTATGGCTCGTCGATCGGTACGTTCACCTCGAGCATCTTTGGCAACAACCAGCTGATGACCAAGATCACGATCGACAGCACTGTTATTAACAACACGGCCGATGCCGACCGCGTTGCATATGTTTTGGGAGGCCTCGAGGTATTCGTCATGATCGTCGGGTACATTGCCTTCCTCAGAGGATGGTTCGTCTTGAAAAACTTTGCCGATGGGCAGCAGGGTGCTACCCTCGCGCAAGGCTTGACGTTCCTATTCGGCGGAGCTGTTGCCATCAACCTGGGGGAATTCGTGAACGCTGTTACGAATACCGTAGGGGTGACGGGTCTGACGTTTGGCTAGTGGACAAGTGTAAAAAACTTGCTATATTTTAAAACGTTAATGTGTGTAAGTGAAGGAGAACTACAAATGAAACGGTCAATGACTCATAAACTCGCTGCCTGCGCAACCCTCGGCATGATCGCCGGTTCGGTTTCCGCAGCTGATGCTGCTACGACGTTCAAGGACATGTCCACGAACATCATCACGGCATCTTCCGGCTTCAACAACCTGATTTCCGTCGTCTGCTGGATTGGCGGCGCTGGTCTCGGCGTTGCGGGCATTTTCAAGCTGAAAATGCACGTTGACAACCCCGGCCAGACCCCGATGAAAGACGGCCTCGTTCGTATTGGTTGCGGCGGCGCGCTCCTCGCGTTCCCCTTCATCCAGCAAGCGATGCAGGGCTCTATCTCGAACGGCTCGCTCCAGAAAATCAACGCTTCGTCTCTGCAAATGGACAGCGTCACGGTTTTCCAGTAAGCCTAGCCTGAACGGGATAACGCCTCGATGGCTTATCTAAGAATTACGCCCGGCATCAGTGGACTCTCTGATGCCGGGCGCGTTCTTTCGGGGGATGTGCACAAGCCTTCGGAAGAGACGCGCGCCAAGGCGCTCGCCCGCGACGACAACACCTGTCGTTATTGCGGTTTCCAGTCGCGCAAATACCAGGAAGTGAATTACATCGGCAAGACCGACAAGCCGAACGGCGCCGATGATTACGCCACCTGCTGCACCTTCTGCTACCAATGTTTCCATGTTGAACGTGTCGACCGCATGCAGTCGGGCGCCGTCATCTGGCTGCCCGAAATTGGGCAGGCCGCTTTGCACCATATCTGCCGCGCCATTTATGTTGCGCGCATCAGCCAGGGCCCGATGGCCGACGCCGCGCGCGACGCGATGGAGGCCTTGCTCGCCCGCAAGGAAGAGGCCAAGAACCGCATCGGCACCGACAGCCCGAAAATCCTCGCGACCGTCCTTCAGGACTTCCTGGAGACATCCGAATACAAGGGCCGCAACGCCAAGCTGAAAGGCTTCCGCGTGCTGCCGCTCGACCGCCGCATCATCAAGGAAGGCGATCTTGAATTCAACCAGTTCCCCCAGATCCTCGCCTATTGGCGTTCCAAGGACGGGCCGTTCGGCGAATTGCCGCCGCGCCGCTGGGTCAAGACCTTCTACGACCTGAAGGCAAAAACCGCCTGACCGCGGCCAACCCTGCCGCCGCTTTTTATAATAGCAAAAACTATATGGATACTGCTTTGCGACTCGTTTTCGCATGACGCGAAACTACGCGTTTCAGCTGCGTTTCATGGGCTATTTGCGCGAAACTCCCTTTTGACGCGGCAAGCTTCTGGTATATATTGATAAATCTGAATACCAGCCCGGCACGGGGCGATTTTTGTATGCCGGATGCTGAATAAAATGGGGATCGATTGACATGGGTATGTTCGACAATCTGCTGAGGCCTTTTGTCCGCCTGCTGCGCCAGCCGGTCGAGAGTTTCATCAGGCTTGAAACCTCGGACAGCGAATTCGTTTTCGCGGCGGAAGACGGCTCGCTGCTGACCGTCCTCAAGGTCGACGGCGCGCGCCAGATCATCGGCGACGCCGAATATAAAAAGATCCTCTCCGACTGCGTCGTGAAAATGGGTACGACCTTCGACCGTCCCGGCCATGCGCTGCAGGTCTATTTCAGCCGCAACCCCGACCGCATCCAGGAAGAGATCCGCAAGCTTTTGCGCCCGAACTACACCGCCGCGAAAAACGTCGGCCTCGAGATCGAGGACATTTTCGAGGAACGCGCGCGCCACCTTTGCCATTACCTTGCCTGGGAAGAAATTTACTTCGTGCTGTGGACGCGCCCCGCCGTCCTGTCGAAATCCGACATGGCGCGCGAAGCCGAACGCTCGCGCAAGAAAAAATGGGTCAAGGCGGATGACGCCCAGTACCCGTTCGCCGCGATCGAAGGCCTGCGCACCCGTCACCAGAGCTTCGTCGGCTCCACCGTCACGTCCTTGCGCGAAATGGGCATGCAATGCTCCGAGATGGAAGTGCATGACGCGCTCGTCACCATCCGCTCCAACCTCATCCAGGTGTCGGGCGATTCCAGCTGGCGCGCCTTCCTGCCGGGCGACCCCATCCCTGCGCGCGCGCCCGAAAAGAAATCAGACCTCTCCGAAATCCTCTGGCCGACGCTGCGCCAGCAGCTGACGATGGCGTCCGCCCGCGTCATCAACGACCACGTCGTTGAAATGGGCAAGTATTACTGGGGCGGCGTCGACATGGTGCTGGGCCCGACCGACCCGCTGCCCTTCCCGATGTTCCTCGCCCGTATGTCTGAATCGAAAACCCCGTTCCGCATGTCGATCCTGATCGAAGGCGGCGGCATTCAGGGCATGGCGATGCAGGCCTTCCTGTCATCCGTCTTCGCCGTCACCAACGCCGACAACAAGCAGGTCAAGGACGCGCTGGAGGCATTGTCGTTGATGTCGCGCAACGAGCCCGTCGTGAAGATGCGCCTGTCGTTCTGCACATGGGCGCCCAAGGGCGACATGGAATTGATCGAGGACCGTTTGTCCGCGCTCACCCAGTCGGCTGAATCATGGGGCTATGCGCAGGTGTCGCACATCTCCGGCGACCCGCTGGACCAGGTGATGTCGTCCGCGCTTGCCATCCATTGCGCATCGACCGCCCCGCCTGCGGTCGTGCCGCTGTATGAGATCATGAAGCTGGTGCCGTGGCAGCGCGCCTCGTCCCCGTTCGACCGCGGCTCGATCCTGTTCCGCACGCCCGATGGCCGCGTCTGGCCGTACCAGACCGGTACCAACGTCACCACGACATGGTTCGACCTTGTCTTCGCGCAGCCGGGCGGTGGCAAATCCGTCCTGATGAACACGCTCAACCTCGGCACCTGCTTGACCGCCGGTGTATCGCAGCTGCCCTTCGTCGCCGTCATCGACATCGGCCCGTCTTCGGCCGGCCTCGTTTCGCTGCTGAAGGACGCTCTGCCCCCGCATCGCCGTAACGAAGTCACTTCGTTCCGCCTGCAGATGACGACCAACTTCGCGATCAATCCGTTCGACACGAAACTCGGCATGCGTTACCCGCAGGTGACCGAGCGTTCGTTCCTGAACGAGTTGCTGACGCTGATCTGTACGCCCCCCGGCCAGGCCGATCCTTACGACGGTATCGCCCAGCTGGCCGGCATGGTCATCGACGAAATGTTCCGCTGGCGCGATGACGGCTCATCGAACGCCGAACCGCGCCCCTATCTGCCGCGTATCGACCAGGTGGTCGACGAAGCGATCCGCCGCTATGACCTTGTCCTGCCGCCTTCCGCCTATTGGTGGGATGTGGTCGACATGCTGTTCGAAAAGGGTGCGACATACGAAGCGACGATTGCGCAGCGTTACGCGATGCCCACGCTGGGCGACTCGGTTGCTGCCGCCCGCCGCCCGCAGATCAAGAACCTGCTGGAGGAAACCTCGATCGGCGCGTCGTCCGAGGGTGTCATTCACGCGTTCGAGCGCATGATCACCTCCGGCGTCCGCGAATTCCCGATCCTGTCGTCGGTCACGAAATTCTCGCTCGCCGAAAACCGCGTCTGCGCGCTCGACCTGGCCGACGTCTGCCCCGCAGGCGACGCCGCATCCGACCGCCAGACCGCCATCATGTACATGCTGGCGCGCCACGCGCTGGTCACGCCGTGGTGGATCAACGAGGAAGCGCTGGCGCAGATGAAGCCGCAGTACCGCGTCTATCACGAAAAACGTCTCCGCGAATTCCAGGAAACGCCGAAGCGCCTTTGCTACGACGAGTTCCACCGGACATCGCGCACCAAATCGGTGCGTCACCAGATCGTCCGCGACGTGCGCGAGGGCCGCAAACGCGGGATCCAGATCATCCTTGCATCCCAGATGCTGGACGACTTCGACGACGACATGGTCGATTTGGCGACAGGCGTCTGGGTTTTGGGTACCGCCATCTCCGACGGCGCGGTCCAGGCGACGCAGGACCGCTTCGGCCTGACTGATACCGCACGCTGGATCATCCGCCATAAACTGACCGGCCCGAAATCATCCGGCGCGCCCGCGCTGCTCGTTCTCGGCACCGTCGACGGCAAATATGAACAGCACCTGATCAACACGCTGGGCCCGCTCGAATTGTGGGCGTTCTCGACTACGACCGAGGACGTTGCGATCCGCAACCGCCTTTACACGCGTCTTGGCGCGGCGCAGGCACGCCGCCTGCTGGGCGCGAACTTCCCCGGCGGATCGGCGCGTAACGAGCTGAAGCGCCGCGTGGCCGAACTTTCCGACCGCGGCAAGGCCGAGGAAGCGAACGTCGGCGCGGTGATCGAGAAAATCTGCGAAGAGATGATCGCGCTCACCAAGGTCAAGATCGAGGACATCCAGGCCCCGCCCGCCAAGGGCGGCCAAGGCGCACTGCCCGCGAAATAAGGGCGGTCGCTGCAAGATACAAAACCCCGGTTGCAGAACACGCGCCGGGGTTTTTCTTTTTAGGGTTTCAGGTTGAATTTGCCGGGCTTCGGCCTGATCGTCAGGTGATCGATAGCGCTCGATACCGCCGGCATGTCGATCTGGTCGCGGTATGCGGCGGGCACGGCGGCATAGGCCTGCAGCATCTCATCCTTGCGCCCCGCCCATAGCTGCGCGTTGAACGCGGTCGATAACTGCCCGACCTGCCCCAATACCGCCAGCACCGAGGGCCCTGCGGGTGGCGCGATGCGGGTCAGGTCCTCCACGCGCATCTGTTCGCCTGCCGTGCCCAGGATTTTGTCGCAGATCACATCAAACGATCCTGCGGCTGCGGCCACATGAAATCCCGTGCGTCCGCCACGCTCCGGCAATACGCGGCGCAATTCGTCAAGGCTTTGGGCACGGAAATGCGCAGGGCCTATATGTTCGTCGCTGTTCACCCATTGGCGCAGCGTTTTCGCAAATTCCATCTGCCCCGTTTCCGCCGCCCATTCAAACGCGTTCAGGCTGCGGTAATAATCGCCGGGGCTTGCGCCGTGTTTCAAAAATACGGTCGCCACATCGCCATAGCCATGCGCCAGCGCGATGCACAGCAATTCACGGTTATGCGCCTTCACATCCGCGCCGGCATTCAGGAGTGTCTCGGCGATTTTGTCGCGCCCGTGCATGGCGCAATACCACAGCGCCGATGAATCATCCGCTTTCGGGTCTGCGCCATTTGCGAGCAGCAGGTTGACCGCGTCCTCGCGCCCGCCGACCGTGGCCTCGACCAATGCGCTGTCCTTCGCCGACTGGCTCAGGTTTTTTGCCAGCAGAAGGGCGAGCACGCCCATGCGCCCTTTGCCCGATGCGGCGACCAGCGCCTGCCCGTCGCGGAAATTGGCATCGACGCCCTTTTCCATCAGCCGCGCGCATCGCCATGTTTCGCCATCGCGCGCGGATTTGACGAACAGCTCGCTACGCGCCAGCGGCGTCAGGCCGGACACATAATCCAGCCATTTGTCGTCATCTTCATCATCGATATCGACGACCGACATGGTTATTTCAGCCTGAAACGGTCATTGCGCCCGCGCTCCGACAGGCGCAGCAAATCCAGCTGCGCCTTCAACGCGCTGAAATCGACCTGGTCGTGGTACATCGCGGGCGTATTGTCCTTGATGAACGATACGGCATCGCGGTCGCGCCACAGGCTGGCAGGATCCAGGATATCATTCAGCTTCCCATGCGCGCCCAGGATTTCCAGCACCGAATTGCCATGCGCATCCCGGGTCGAAACCAGCATGGCAGGGTCAAACCCCGCCTGCGCCGCCGCCTTTTGCATCAGCGGCGCGAAATGATCGGCATAGGCCGCGCGGATCGCAAGGCTGTCCGCACCGTCGAAAAACCGCGTCGCCGTGGAAATTTCGGCGGCGATGCCGTTCGCCGGTTTCACTTCCTCGCGCGTCACCCATTTCTCCATCGCCTGCAGCGCGCGTTCATCGGCCAGCGTCGTCAGCGCGAGGACGATTTCCCGCGCATCTTTCGGGCGGCCGATATCATTGGCGAACATATAGCCGATCATGCCGGCGGCATTGCGCTGCACGGCGATCTTCAAGCCGTCTTCCGCGACCTTGTCGGTCAGCTCCACGCCCTGCGCCGCCAGCCAGCCGAGCGTTTCGGCGCCGCCATGCGATGCGATATCATACATGTCGGCGGTGCGCAGCGCGTCCGGCAGAAAGCCATGCTTCGCCGCGATATCCAGCGCGGACTGCGATTGCAGCAGCGTCTGGAACACGCGTTCCTTCGCATCCTTCGTCCAGTCGGCATTCGCGATGATGTCTTCCAGCTGCGCCATATCGCCGCGCTTGATGACCTCTTTCACCGCGCTGTCGACCATCCATCCGGAGGACGTGGACAATTTTTTATCGCGCGGGAACAGGGCTGCGGTTTCCTTGTCGTCTTTCTCCACGCCCTTCCAGAACACGGAATCATCCTTCGCGTGCCAGTCGCCGCCGAATTCGATAACAGCGTGACGCTGCACCTTGTAATCGTGGCTGTCCTGCAATTCCCTGGTGATCTCGGGCGTCAGCGGGGCTTTGTCCAGCAGGTATTGCAGGGCTTGCGCGTTATCCCGCGCAATTGCCGCCGAATACAGCGATGCAGCCTCCTTGCCCTCCGGCAGGGGAAGCAGCTTTTCCTCGACCGCGCTTATCAACGGCGCGGCGTCGGGCGCACCCATCAGCGCGCGCAACAGCGGCACCGCATTCTTTCGCGCTTCTTCGGTGTAGTCTTCGACGAAGAATTTTGCGGCGGTCAGTTCGTCCCCTGATCCCGCGTTGCGCATCGCGCCCGCCAGCTGCGCCGGTTCCGGCTGCAGTTTCTTTGCCAGGTGCGGCAGCAGGTCGGGCAGCGTCCCGCTCAGGTTGGTCGCCCAGATCATCACCAGAAAATGCGGCGGCAGGTTTTCGGGGAAGGCGTCAATGAAACGGTCGAGGATATCCAGCTTGCCCGTTTCCATCACCTGCACCATCAATTCCATCATCGGCGGCGGGCCCATGAATTCGCTGAAATACTCGCCCGGCGAAAAAAGGTATGGCGGCAGTTTGTGGCGATAGGTGTCTAGTTTTTCCAGCGACACCGCCATCGCGTCCCCGTCCTTCACATTGCACGCGCTGTAAAAATGCGCGAAAAAGTCGGCGGTGTTGTCGCGCGCGGCCAATGCCTCTTCATACAGCGCAGGGCGGTAGCGCAGCAGCGCGAACAGCGCGGCCTCCGTCATGTCTTTATACGGCAGGTATTCCAGCAGCAGGTCGCCCGCGTCTTCCTGCTTGTTGTCGAGCGCAAGGTAGAGCGCGGAGGACAGCGTTTCCGGCGGCAGGTCACTATCAACGCCGTATTTCAATGTCGCCATGTTGCCGTGTTTCGCCGCGACCAGGAACGGCGTGTCGGCAAGACGCGAGACGCCCGGCACGTCGATCTGCGACAGGTTCTGCATCGCGGCCACGCTGTCGATATCGCCCAGCGCCTTCAGTGCCTTGCTGTCGCCATGGCGCGGGTCGGCGCCCGCCTTGTGCAGCTCGATCGCGCGCGGCCAGTCCTGTTTCAGGACCGCATCGGCGAAGCCATGGTTGCGGCGCGCCTGTTCAACCGCGGTCAATACGGATTTGCGCCATGCGGCGCGGGCTTCAGCAACCTTGTTGAAGTCTTCTTCCATGAGCGTCTATTTCCTTAAAACACATCTATTTTTAAGGAGAGAAGCGGGGGCTGTCAATCAATCCGGAGTCGCGCGGAATAACGCTGAAAACTTCACGGCTTAAACATATGCAAACAGCTGATAAACAAAGGTTATTTCTAGATCAATAAAATTTTAATAAACCTTATGTAATATAGATAGAACGAGGGGGACAGCCTCAATGGAAAGCAATAAACACAAACCCGAATTTGACAGCAAGGCAGTGCGGCCAGCGGCAGACGCGCCCGATGCCAAGCCCAAGACAGAATTGAAGATCGTGTACCCGTTGGACCACGGTGTGCACCGTCCGCTTTAGAAGTTCGTGAGCCCGACTCCTTCACACCCGCCGCGTTCCACTCGCGGCGGGTTTTTATTTAAAAGGATGAAATATGGCATCAACTCAACATCATAAATTTGAAGCCCTCAAGAAATTTCCGCCGCCGCCGCGCACCGAACCCACCAAAAAAACTTCGATTGAAACGGATGCGGCGTCTCTCTTCTTGCTGGCGCAACATTACCTGCAAGCTGCGCAGCTACTGTCGATCGTTGAGGTGAAGGGCAATAAAATGCGCTGGCATCCCTACCGGCTCAATGCTGCGCAGGCGATTGAGCTCTGCCTCAGCGCGTATTTGATGCAGACAGGCATGACCTATGATGAAGTGCGCGTATTCCAGCATCAGGTGCATCCACGCGCAGTATTTGCAGCGGAAAAGGGGCTGATACTGCGCAAGGGCACGATAGAACATCTCAGGCGCATGGACAGCGACCGTGAATACCTTATGGTGCGCTATAACCCCGCGCCGTTTGCAATGTCCGAACTGACGCGCATCCGCGCCACTCTGGACGAACTATTCGATAAAACCGGCAAAGCATTCAACTGACCGCCTGTAACTCATTTTCCTCAATCCGGCGCGCTTTCCAATAAGCCGCGATATCTTCACATAAGCTTATCATTTGCGTGCTTTTTTCAGCGCATCCACGACCGAAACAATTCTTTAAACATTGTTCACTAGGGTCATCACTAGTGCAGGACGACTCGCACGCCGATGAATGTCTCAATATGGATATTTGTGGATAAATCTGGACTTTTTTCGAGCCGATATGTTCAGATGAATTTCCACTACGGCGTGACAGTCGAGGGTGTAGCCCGCCAGGGCAAGGAGATAACAGATGTCACGTAAGCCTGAAAAAGCGACCCCGTATTTCATGATCGTGCGTCCCTTCAACATGGTCGCGCCGCCGACGCCTGTCTGCCAGGCGCCGACGATGACCCCGCCCACGCCGACCCCGCCGCCTGTTAACCGTGGCGACTGGACCGTGCCTGTAAAGGATGAAAACGGGTTGCCCGCCTTCGCCCGCCCTGCCGTCGTCGTCGATTTCATCGGCACCATCACCATGGAAAAACCCGACCCGTTCCTGTCGGAAGCCGCCAAACAAAAACGTCAGGCCGCGATTGATAAAGAGGCAGAGCTGAACCGCGCCTGCCTTGAAAAAGCGGTTTTCATTTTGTCGCAGAGCCCGACCGGCCGCGACGTGCTGGAACAAATGACCAAGGAAGGCTACCGCATCGTATTTGACGAGCGCCGCACCGGCGACCGCGGCGCGGGCGGTCTGTGCGACCCTTCCGAAAAACTGATCATCCTGCGCGGGCACGACAACCCCGATTACCTGGCGCTGCTGCTCGGCCATGAATCGGTGCATGCGGTGCAGAACACGCGCCACGACCTGTTCCCCTCCACGCGCCACAAGCCCGAAGTCGGCATTAAAATGTCCTTCGCGATCGAGGCCGATGCCTATGCGCAGCAATCGCAGATCGCGCTGGAACTGGCTTACGGCGATCCGGACGGCCCCAAAGACCAGTGGAAGATGCAGGAACCGCTGCTGCAAATGCGCGACCGTTTCCCCGACATCATCAAGGCGGCGGAACGCGTGCTGATTTCCGACAAGCAGTTGCAGAATGGCGCGACCGTTGCTGCCGCCTATGAAGCCTTCTACGACAATTTTTACCTGCGCACGTTTTACGAAGACGCGCATATCGACTGGGCGAACCAGTATGCGCCGAAACTGAAGGGCTCGTTCCCCTGGCTGCAGCGCCATTTCAGCAAGGACACCGACAGCCAGTGGATCAAGGACCGCATCCAGCATCGCGGCAAGCCTTACCTGAACGAGCACCTGCCCAACATGACGTTCGATGACGCGCGCCATTCCGGCCTGACCGACACCACGGTCAAAAAAATCCAGCGATTCTACAAAAACCATGTGAAGGGCGACGCGCCAGAGCTGAAAAAATACGGCGTGCATATGCGCGATGCGGCGGAACTGGTGCTGGGGCTGACCTCCGGCATCCATGCAATCTTCAAGGCGGGCGATGCCCCGCCCAAGGCGCAAGACCGCACTCCTCCGCGCTGGAACAGCTAAGCCGCTGATTCACAATAGAAAATCGCCCATCGGTTGATTCCATAAGCTATTGACATAACACATAAAATCTTTATACTCGACCTTACATTTTAGACATGTAGGGACGGGCAATGGCCGAAGCGGGCTGGCAGGAAACGGTGGAAAAGATCAGAGCGGCGTGGAATGCCGCGCCTGTCGCGGATGGCGTTCGCGTCATCAGCGATGCCCTGCGCCCCCAGCTGGTGGAAATACTCGCCGAACCTCTCAAGGCAAACAACCGCATCGTCTTTACCGCAGGGCAGCTTGACCCCGAGCAGGCAGGCGGGCTTGCGCGCGCGGGGCTCATGAAATGGTGGCATGTCTATGCGGGCGCTGCCTATTTTGGCAAGGCGGAAAACCTGCGCGCGTTGCGCAAGCTGTACGATGCCGATAAAGGCGCGGGCGACTCTCACGACAGCTTTGATTCCACGCTCACCTGGGCCTCGCACCCGCACAGCGTCACCAAAGGGATCGTCACGCGCATGGATCCCGATACGGTCGCGCAGCTGATCGGCTGGGGCGCGGATGTAAACCATGAGGACGGCAAATACTACGGCTGGGTCCTGAGCGGCAGCCCCGCCGAGATCATCGCGCTGTACCTCGAGAACGGCGCGCCGAAACAGGCGGCCGAAGTGGCGATGCAGGAAGAGATGGGCAAAAAAAACTATCTGCAGGCGCAGCGTATCGACAACGCATTGGGCGGCGAAGGCCTTTATACCAAGGTCGATGCCCAGACGCTGATGACGACGCAGTTTATCGCCGAGCCCGAAGGCATCGCCACGCTGAAAACCATTTATAATTTCCGC
The DNA here is from genome assembly GCA_965279315.1 of Alphaproteobacteria bacterium. GTDB lineage: Bacteria > Pseudomonadota > Alphaproteobacteria > Micavibrionales > UBA2020 > JAPWJZ01. Next base: position 938,843 of record OZ257145.1, read on the forward strand.
AGCCGCCGCCTGAATGAGATCTACACGCCGCATGGCGAAAAAGCGCAGCCCGCCATGACCTCGACCGATTTCGCGGGCGTTGATGCGGGCAGCCTGCATCGCGCGCAGGAAAAGCTGGAACAGCTGGGCGGCAAGCCCGCCGATGTGCTGGACAAGCCGAAACTCGCAGTGATGAAAAATGGCTGACGCGAAGGACATCGAGGCGAAGGTCAAGGAATTCTCGGGCGCGCTGGAACGTGTCGTGAATCTCGGCGGCAACTGGCATGTGCCGGAAGACGTAAAATTATTGTTCCAGAAACAATCCCACAATCCCGACCTTAACGACGTCAACGTCGCCGTCTTCGGCCAGCTGGACACCGACAAGATGATCGCGCTGGCAAAAGCGGGTGTCGTGCATTGGTGGCAGCCCGTCACAGGCAAGGCATTCTTCGGCGATGTCGAGGGCATGAAGAAAATCTATAACGCAGCGCCAACGGAAGCGCGCCCGAACGCCACCAGCGCGATGACATGGGTCTGCTTCCCGTACAAGGCGGCGGGCGTCCCCAACAAGATCGACGCCGCCGTGCTGCGCCAGCTGTTCGACTGGGGCGCGGATGTGAACGAGAAAAAAGGCGAGTGGCTGGAAAAAGCCGTCCGCCAGCTCGACGGCGCGCCGCTCAAGGAATTTGTGAAGCGCGGCAACATCGCCACCGTCTTCAAGGCGATGGACGGCATCACCGATGACCCCCGCCTGCAGCAGATCCAGAAGCTGCTGCAAAAACCCACATCCTATGTGAAGGTCGATGACGATACGCTCAGCGAAACAAAATTCCTCCCCGATGCGCAGGGCGGATCCACCTTCAAGTCGTTGTTCAATTTCCGCGCCCGCCGCGTGAACGAGGTATTCGAGGCATCCGACCGCAAAACGACTTTCATGACATCCGCCAGCTTCGACGACTATGATTCGCAGGCGATCGATTTTGCCCGCGAAAAGCTGAAGGCGTTGGGTGGCAATCCGGCGGATTCGCTGCAGAAGGGGCGTTTTAAAGGCCTGGCGCAGCCATAGGGCGTTGACATATTAAGGCAGCACCTCTATGAAAATAGGGGTTCACTCAACAGGAAACCGATGTCGCTGAAATCGCAATTTAACGGCAGCTACAATGCCAGCATGGTCAGCCCCGGCGTGCTGCGCGTGGCGTCTGACGATTATTATTACAGCTATGATTTCAACGCGCGCATCCTGGTCGTGCGCAGCAATTACACGCGCGAAGCGGGGCCCAGCGTCACGCCCTTCGCGCAGCTCGACCGCGACAGCCTGATCACCATGCGCGACAAGCTGGTGGAGCTGGGCGGCACGCCGCCCGAACTGCCGCCCGAGCCGAATGCGCTGCCCGGCAAAACCCCGCGCCTGAACCCGTAAAGGAATGACCATGCCCATCCGCGACCTTTACAACAACAATGCCAAGGCAGAGGACGACAACCGCCATTTCGCGGAAAAGGTGAACGACAATGTGTTGTTCACCGAATTCCGTCACAACGGCAATTTCGTGCAGAAAGCGTATTTCGATTTCCTGACCGAAACTGTGTCGCTGCTGGTCAATACCTCGAACAACGATCGCACGCTGACCTTCGCGGAAATGGACCCCAGGGTTTTGCAACTGCACCGCGATATTTTGATTGAACTGGGCGGCCGCCCGCAGCCCTTGTCCACATCTATTTTAAAACCGGCGCTCTCCGCACCGGCGCAGAAAGGCCTCAACCCGTGAACAACGACCTCCTGCGCCCCTCCAGCGACCCCGAAATCTGGAAGCTCTGCGCATCCTCCATGAACGGCGTGATGGCGGCGATCGATTTCGACAACGCGCGTCGCCTGCCGTCCGATACGCTGACGGAGCGTGATGCGCAAACGCAGCGCGACCTTGCGATTGACGCGCCCCGCAAGCTCATCAACCAGATGCAGCAGATGCAATGGGGCGCCACGCGCACGCATTACACCTACGGGCAGATGGATACCGATGCGCTGGTGCTGCTCGCGGAACGCAAGATCATCAGCTGGCAGGAAATTTTTAACGCCAAGGCGTCGTTCGGCAAACCGGAAGACCTCGAAAAAATCCAGCGTCAGGCGCAGCTGTTCGGGTCAGGCATTAATGTCAACAACGCCCTTGCCCATGCGTCGAAGCCGGCAAATCTTGTGGCCGGCCTGCGCTTCGAAGGCAATTACGCGACGACCGAATATTTGTTCAAGCAGGGCGCAGACCCGAACCTTGATAACAATGGCGTGCTGTTCTACACCGTCGTCGAACAGGGCCGCAGCGATATCGGCCGCCTGTTCGCAAAATTCGGCCAGAACGGCCTGCTGAATGTGGAGAGCTGGGTCAACAAGGCCAAGGCCGACCGCAAGATCAAGCTGCATGAAGACCTGCGCAAGATCCATTGGGAATTCGGGCGTTACCATGTGCTGGATAACGAGACGCTGCAGGAAACGAAAATCCTGCCCGACAACGGCGGCAACCTGAAAATCCTGTTCAACTTCGCGTCGCGCCATGTGACCGAATTGCTGGAACTGCCGAACCCGAAACAGGTGATCGTGAAGGATTACAGCTTCGACGATTACGGCCAGCAGGCGCTGGAATCCGCCCGCCAGAAAATGATCGAAATGGGCGCAGCGCCCTCGGGCATCGACCTCCCCTTGCGCGGTAAATCGGTCGTGCCGAAACCCGCCACCTTCGGCCTGCCCGGGAAATCCACAACACCCTGATAAATCAGGCGGTTAGTGCGTCATATCTGTGCTTGTCCTTGACAGGGCGCGCGGCTGTCTTTATCTTATGTAAATCCAACAGACAAGGAAGACCGCCATGGGATCACCGGATTCGCACGCCGCCGTCGAATACAAATACCTGCTCGATGGCACAGGATCGCGCCAATATGCCCTGCGCATTGAAGACGGCCGCCCGACGAAAAAGGTCACCGTCGCAACACCGGTGGGTGCCGGATCATTGAAACCCGATGAAACAGTTTACGCCTTTGCCGAAGGCGCCAGCACGACCTTCAGCGGCGGCGGCATGGTGCTCTCGGCCACCGTCTATAAAATTTCTACCGACAGCGACGGCATCCCCAAGGACATGCGGCAGGCGGCCATCGAATACGCCGTCGATTTTTCGATGAACGGCGACAAGGGGGTCACCTATAAATTGACCCCGAATTCCGAAATGGCATTGCAGCAGGCGGGCATCGGCGACGATTTCCCGCGCGAACTGTCGGGCAGCATCGCGGGCAATGGTTTTGACGAACAGGTGACGGGCAGCGGGCTGATCATGCCGGGCGTGAAATCGATGGGCGTCGAATTGCCCTTCCCGCCGCAGCATGAATCGGGCGCAAACCTTGCCCGCGCCGCGATTGAAAATGCTGCTGCGCCCCCTGCAAATGACCCCGCCGCGCCGCGCGCGGGGTTTTACAAATCAGATGCGCAAACATTGGTGGAAGTGAAAGATTTGGGGTCGGGCGAAACCCTGCGCCTCGTCTTCAATTTCGAATCCCGCCGCGTGACGGAGGTGTTCACCGGCAAGGCCGAAGCCGCGCTCGGCTCTTACGGCTTTGCCGCCTATGACGAAGATGCGCTGAAAACCGCGTTTGATAAACTGGTGGAACTGAAGGGCACGCCGCGCGCGCTCGAAACCGCCGCGCCTGCGCGCCTTGCAACCGTCAAGCCCTAGGGCTTTTTGTCTTTTCTCAGCTTGATATAAAACGCGCCCTCGCCGCCGTCTTTTGGGCGGGCGGGCGTGAAGGCCAGCACGATGCCGCGCAATTCACCGTCCTCCAGCCACATCGGCAACTGACGCCTTAATACGCCGCCGCCCACGCGCCCCTTGCCGGTGATCACCAGCAATGTGCGCCTGCCCGATTTCACCGCAGCGCGGATAAAGCGGTGCAGCGCGGCATAGGCCTCCGCCTGCGTCATGCCGTGCAGGTCGATGCGATCATCGATTTCCGGCGGCCCTTTGCGGAGTTTCTGTTCCTCGCCCTTGTCGAACGGCTTGGGCACAACAGGTGATGGGGTTAAATTGCGCGGCGCGCCAGATATTAAGTTGCGCGGGACGCGCAGGGGGGCAGGGGCGACAAGGGGCGTTTTTACGGGCAGTTTTGCTGCGGGTTTCGCCGCTTTGGGCACTGCCGTTTTCGGTGTCACCGGCTTCTTGCGCAAGGGGCGCACGGATGCCGTGACATGCTGCCACAGCGCCTCGTCCTCCCCCCCTTTGCCCTTTTTCACCATAAAGCCCCGACATTCCCGCAGGTTATTCGTTTTTAAACCGTTTCATGTTATATTATATTCAGGTGAGCACGAAGGTATAGCCATGAAAAAATTCGCGATTATCAGTTTTTGCCTCTTGCTGTTGGCGGGGGCGTTTATGAGCCCTGCCACAGCGCAGCTGACGGCGGATGACGGGCCCGACGAAGTGGGCGCAGCGCCGCCCGTGGGGCAGCCGGGCTTTCCGGCTTTTGCGTCGGATGTCGATATCGCGACTATCTTTCACAAGCTGACCGGCCAGCCGCCCGTGTTCGAACAATGGGCGCGCCTGTCGCCCGACTGCCAGCAGGAAAAAACCCAGACCGGCCGCATTTCCTGCCAGGAAAACAAGCAGGAAGAACTGCGCCAGAAATATCAGCTGCAGACGCTGACCGAATCCGTGGCCGTGCCCTTCGTGCCGGCGGTGTTTTCCGCCTACAGCAAGGAAAACAACGGCTATGTCATCAAGAACTTCAGCGATGAAACCTATATGCCGTTCTCCTATGCGGGCCGCAACTACGCGCTGATCCCGCAAGGGCTGATGGACCGCCAGTTTCTGCCCATCAGCGGCCCTGCGCAAAAAGACGTCGAGGCCGCGCTGCGCGCGTCGCAGCGCAAGGCGGTGGTGCTGCTTTACGTCCAGCCGGTCTTCGCCGACAAAAACGCGCAGCCGGTGGAACTGGACGGCAAGCAATACACCCTGATCTCGGGCAAGGTGACCAACATCGCCGTCTATAAATGCCACAAGACGCGCCCATGCGTCCTGCTGTGGGAAGAAGGCACGCGCGAATCCCGCGATGCGCAGCGCGACGACCTGATGAACCTGAAACGATAAACGGGGCAGCCGCATGTTTTCAAAAATTGGCGCCATGATGGGCCCGTCGTCACAGGGCGGCCGCAACAGCGGACAGGACAGCCAGAACCGCAAGCATGCGGGTGATGGCGACGTCGATGCCGCGCTTGCCGCCGAAGACGTCGTCATGCTGTCGCTGGGGGCGCTCCGCGCGCTGGTGCAGGAAGAGGACAGCCTGCAAGCTGTCGCGCAGGAATTGCTGCGCAAACTTTCCGTGATCGAGCAACACGGGCTGCAAAACCTGCCAGTGCGGGCGGGGCAACCGGTCGGCGACGCAATCCGCGAGGCGGCGTCCTTTTTCGGCTCCGTCCGCTAAACGCTTTTCGTTTACCAAAATGCGGTTTCATGACCGCGCGATCATGAATATCCCCTGCCTATGAAAATATCTGCGGTTGCGCCGTTATAAAGAAGCTATTGAGAATTCATGCCGGGAGTAGGATACTGACGCATGGAAAAAAAGCGCCCCCTGTTGTCCATCCGCCCGCATTTCGACCCCGGCCTGACCATGGTCCAGTCGCTGATGGTGACGGCTGTGGGTTTTCTGGTGGTCACCGTGGCGGCTGGTTTCCTCACCTATATCCTTTTCGCGTTGGTCGGGCTGGACCGTTATTTCGGGCTGTTCGGCGTGTTCGGTTTTTACATGGTGGTCAGCATCGCAGGCCTGCCGCCGCTGTTTTACGAACTAAAAAAGCGCGCCTTCCAGCGCACGCTGTATAACTTCTACGAAGAATATATGGACTTCCAGTATTTCCACTGGTACCTGAACCGCCGCCGTGGCCGCGTCTGGTACCGTGATATCGCCGATGTGACGCAGCATGCCTCCGCGCTGGAGGAACACCAGCGCCTCACCACGATTTACCTCTACGTCCCCAACATGGCGGGCGGCAACGGCCAGCGCGGTTTCGCCGGCCTGAAACTGGAAGATCTGCAGCAGTCCAAGGGTTACCTGACCAAGGTCATGGATGTGCTGGAAATGGGCTATACCGGCGTGCTGCCCGTTTGGGCGCGCGGCGCTGGGCAGCCCGAACCCGCGATGCGCCCGATGTTCGCCGAAGCGGAACCGCCGCCCGGCGGCTTCGCGATATCGCCCGAGGCTTACGCGCAGGAAACCGATCCCGCCGCGCCCGCGAAATCCGCACAGAAACCCTGATACCAGGTTTATAGATGAAGCTTGTAGCCGCGCCCGTCGGTCACAAGGATTTGCGGCGCATCCGCAACCGCTTCCATTTTCTGGCGCAGGCGGTAGATATGCGTTTCCAGCGTATGGGTGTCCACGCCTTCCTGATACCGCCACACATCCTTCAGCAAATCTTCGCGCATCACGGCGGCGGGTGACTGCCGCGCCAGATGGACAAGGATATCCACCTCCTTGTCGGTCAGCTGGATATCGTCCTGACCGCCCTTCGCCAGCGTCTTTTCCTGCGGGCTGAAATCATAGGGGCCGATTTTAAAGGCATCGAGGTAGAGGGCAGGTTCATCCAGCATCTGCCGCGCCTGCCGCAGCAGCGTGCCAAGGCGCAGCGGCTTGTCGTGGCGCAGCGGCAGCACGGGCACGCCCGCGCGGCGGTCGGCGGGGGCGGCACCGCCGCAAATGACCAGCATGGCCTCATGCGCGTCATCGGTCAGGATATCCATGCCGTCAAACTGCGCCGCCAGCGCCTTTTGCAGCGGTGCGGGCAGTCCCATCAGCATGATTTTGCCGGAAATTTCCATGGATGCCAGCATAGCTGAAAACCATTTGTTAAGACAGACTCAGGTAAAGTATAGGGGTAAAAGAGGGTTGCATGGCCGTTCAAGACGCTGAAATCATTAAAAAATACGAAGTCGTTTTCGGCGCCCGCACCGGCGTCACCATCCTTGTGCCCAAAACAAAAGTGTTCGATTGCGGCGTCGAAATCCCCGTGAATTTCCGCGTCTCGACCGACAGCCCCCGCGATGTGCTGATCACCGCCGCCGGCAATTCCGCCGTGCTGAAGGACCTGCGCAAGGATTACCTCGACGAAGCGATCGAGCGCGGCGTCATCATGTTCTATGAAACGAAAGATGACGAAGTCGTGCGCTGCACGCCCTGCAATTTTGCAAAAAAATAGCTGCGCTGCACGCCCTGCAATTTTGCAAAAAAATAGCTGCGCTGCACGCCCTGCAATTTCGCAAAGAAATAATCGGGATATTATTTAACGGCGTAACGGACGCAACAGCTGCGGCGCGCGATTAATTGTCGCTGCCGCCGTCGCCATCGCTGTCACCGCCACCATCGCTGTCGCCGCCGAAGCCGCCATCATCGCCGCCGCCGCCGCCGGAATCACCAAAGGCGTCGCCGCCGCTGTCCTTGCCGAACATGTCGCCGCCGGTATCGGTGCCGTCGCTGCCGCTTTCATCCGATGTCTCTTCTTCGCCGGGATATTCCTGGCCGCGATGGGTCGCTTTCCATGCGCGCTCTTTTTGCTGCGCCAGCAGTTTCTCGCTGTTCGCTTTCATCTTGGCGACCATCTCGTCGCGCTTCTTGCGCCCTTCGGCCGCGATCTTTTCGCGCTTGTTGGTGGGCGCCGATTTGTCGTTGCCGACATAGGAATAAAGGTCTTTCGCGCCGTCGCCGCCCGCATACATCTCGTCAAAGCCCGCGCCGCTGCCGAAACCGCCGACGCCTGCGTCTGAATCGCTTCCTTCCGCGCTGTCGCCGCCGTCACCATCGCTGAACTCGCCGCCGCCGCCCAACACGTCGTTGCTGGCCTTGCCGTCCTTTTTCGCGCCCATCACGCCGTCATAACCGCCTTGCGCGAATGAAACGGCAGGCGACAGCAGCAGCGCCATCACAATTGCCGCGACCGAAAGTTTTAAAGGCATGAACGTCATATCGGCTTAGTCCCCTCTCTTGATTTTTTGCAGGGCTTCCATCGCTTCCTGCAGGCGGTCGAGCGACTTGCCGTAGCTTTCGCCGCGTTCCTTGATGTACATGTCGGATGCGCCCATTTTCACATACAAGCTCGACGGCGCGGAATTCATGGTGCGGAAACCGTCCGCCATTGTCGACAGGCGGTCATAGGCGGCGGCCGCTGCCTTGCGGCGGTCATCGCCTTCGCGCTCGCCCACGATCTGCATCACGGCGTCCACGGTCGCCTTGGTCGCGAATTCAGGCGGCAGCATGCCGTCGATGCGCGGCGTTTTCAGCGCGTTCAGCATTTTCGACGTGCCGGGCGGCAGGCCGATGCGCGCTTCGGTCTTCGCGTTGAGACGGTTGAAGTCCATGCCGTTCGCGCTCAAGGTTGACAGCAGTTTCAACTGGTCGACGGTCAGCGGGAATTCCCCGGTGTAGCCCGGCTTGTAGGTGATCTTGGGCGCTTCGCCGAACGACACCTTGTTGTTCGATTGCAGCCTTTTCGGCGCAAACGGGTTGTCGGTCTTTTTGTATTTCACTTTTGATGTGGGCGTATCGCGCAGCTTGCGGTCGGCGTCGTACGGGTCTTCGCCGGCTTCCGCCGCCTTGTCCGTCTTGCCGGGGATCAGGCCGGTGTAGCCCGCGGGTTCGTCCGGCTGTTTCGTGCCGGGCGCGGGCGACACGATGCCGCCATAGGTATCATCGCCCTTGGTGGTGGATTGCGCGGGCTTGTTGTCGGGCATCAGGCCGCTATAGCCTTGGGCAAAAACCTGTGCCGACAGAGCGACGCCAATCGCGGCAGCTGTCAGCAGGGATAAACGGAATTTTTTCACGAGGTTCGCTCTCCAAATGAATCGGCGCGGCTTTCCACCCGGGAAAACGCGCCTTTGCACCATTGCCTATTATATCATATCTTGTTTCAAACACACTTCAATCCGGCTTCACTAGACATAAACAATTGAAAGCATTGGAAAAATGACAAGCGACGTGCTGCGCCTGACCGTGCCCGAAATCCTCTCGCTCTATGAAAAGAAAAAGCTCTCGCCGGTCGAGGTGACGCAAGCCTGCCTGAAACAGGTCCTGAAATATAACCCTGTGCTGAACGCGCTCTGCCAGATGGATGAACGCGCGGCGCTGCATCAGGCGAAAACATCCGAAAAACGCTGGATGAAGGGCGGCCAGAAAGGCAGCTTCGACGGCATACCCGTCACTGTTAAGGATAGCTTTAATGTAAAAGGCTGGCCGAGCCGCCAGGGGTCATTGACCACCACAAACCTGCCGCAGCGCGACGACAGCCCCGCCGTCACCCTGCTCCGCGATGCGGGCGGCATTTTCATGGGCAAGACAACCATGCCCGAATTCGGCGTGAAGGGCGTGACGGACAGCCCGCTGACCGGCGTCACCCGCAACCCGTGGAATCCGCGCAAGACCTGCGGTGGGTCGTCTGGCGGTGCTGCGGTCGCGGCGGCAACGGGCATGGCGTTTTTCAACCTGGGCTCCGATGCGGGCGGGTCAATCCGTATCCCCGCCAGCTTCACCGGCGTGTTCGGATTTAAACCCAGCCCGGGATTGATTCCCGCTTACCCGCCCGGCTTGTTTTCATCGCTTTGGTCGGCGGGGCCGCTGACGCGAAACGTGACCGATGCGGCCGTCGCGCTGGACGCGCTCTGCCGCAACGATGCGCGCGACTGGCATGCGCTGCCGATGCCCGCCCAGAATTTTTTCAAGCAGGTGAACGCGCCGCTGCCGAAACTGCGCATTGCCGTTGCATCCTCCATCAACGGCGTTTCCGCCGTGCCGGAAGTGCGCGAGGTGTTTGCGCAAAAAATTGCGGCGTTGAAAAAACTGGGCATCGTTGAAGAGGTGAAACTGGACGTGCCGGGACTGATCGACGTGTTCAACACCCATTGGATGGCAGTCGCCAGCCATACTGTTGCCGAATTTCCGTCCAAACAGCGCAAACTGCTCGACCCGCGTTTCCAGCACTGGGCGAAGCGCGGCGACGGGCTGACGCTGAAGGAGTATTTACAGGCCGAGCGCGACCGCATGGATATCGGTGCGTATTTCAAGGAACTGCTGACGTCATATGATTTGCTGGTGACGCCTGCAACGCCGATGGCGGCATTTGATACCGGCATCAACATGCCGAACGATGCCAAGGGCAGGCCGTGGGAAGACTGGACGCCCTTCACCTATCCCGCCAACCTTGCGAAACTTCCCGCGGCTTCGCTGCCGATGGGCCTGACCAAATCAGGCCTGCCCGCTGGCATGATGGTGACGGCGGGATACCTGCGCGATGCGATGCTGCTGCAGGCCTGCAAAAAGATCGAGGAAGAACTGGCATTCGCGCCGTGGCTGTCGACGCAGAAGGACGCCGCATGATCCGCGTTTGTGTCGCAGGGGCGACGGGATGGACGGGCAGCGCGGTCGCGCAGGCTGTCATGCAGTCAAAAGATATGCAGCTGGTCGCCGCCATTGCGCGCAAATCCGCCGGGCAAAAACTGGCGGGCAGCGAGGTTGCGGTTGTGGCGACGCTGGATGAAGCTTTGGCTGCGAAACCCGATGTGCTGGTCGATTACACGCGCGCGGATTCGGTGAAGGCGCGGGTGCTGGCGGCGCTGTCGCACAAAATCGATGTCGTCATCGGCGCGTCCGGCCTGTCGGCGGATGATTATGCCGATATCAAAAAATCCGCGCTGGACAATGGCGTGGGCGTGATTGCGGCCGGAAATTTCTCCGTCACCGCCGCGCTTGCCAAACGCTGCGCGCTGTTGGCCGCCGAACATGTGCCGTCATGGGAGATCATCGATTACGCGGATTCGCAGAAAATCGACGCGCCCAGCGGCACCACGCGCGAACTGGCGGAATCGCTGGCGAAAGTTGCAGCAAACAAATTTGATGTGCCCGTAGAAAACACCGTCGGCCTGCGCGACGCGCGCGGGGCAACGATTGGCGGCACGCAGGTACATTCACTGCGCCTGCCCGGTTTTAATTTATCGTTTGAAACCATTTTCGGGTTGACGGGCGAACGCCTGTCGATCCGCCATGATGCGGGCGGCGATGCCGACCCGTACGTCTTCGGCACGCTGCTCGCCATCCGCCGCGTGACGAAAGTGAATGGTTTGATACGCGGTATGGACAAATTGCTGTTCGGATAACGTCTTCACACAGCAGAGAATATTCCGCACGAATAGAATCAAGAGCTTTAAACGCGAAGACCCGAAGTTCCGAAGAAGGAGGCGGCGCCGCAGGCTTTTCTTCCTTCTTCGGAACTTCGGGTCTTCGCGTTAATAATTTATTGCCTGCGGCGCGTATTTCCAGACAAAAAAAAGAGGGGCAGCTTCCTGCCCCTCTTTCTTCGAATCAAATTTAATTATTTCGTGCTCTCGATCGCCTTGCGCAGTTTCGTGACGATCTGCTCGATATGGCTTTCCTTCACGATCAGCGGGGGGCTCATGGCGATCACGTTGCCGGTGAAGCGGCAGACGACGTCATGTTCCCAATACATCTTGTCGAAGATTTCCCATGCGCGGCTCATTTCTTCGGGCGGCTTGCGGGTGGTGCCGGGATCAATCTCGACCGCGCCCATCAAGCCGATGTTGCGGATGTCGATCACGTTCTGCGTGCCTTTCAGCGAATGCAGCGCGTCTTCCCAGACCTTCGCCATCTTCACCGAATTTTCGAACAGCCCTTCTTCCTTGTAAACTTCCTGCGTCGCAATCGCGGCGGCACAGGCCAGCGGATGGCCGGAATAGGTATAGCCGTGCAGGAATTCAACGCCGAATTCACCGCCCTGCATGAACGCATCGTAAATGTTCTTGCGGCAGAAAGTTGCGCCCATCGGCACGGTGCCGCTGTTGATGCCTTTTGCCGAGGTGATCATGTCGGGCAGCACGTTGAAGGCTTCCGACGCGGTTGCTTTGCCGAGGCGGCCCCAGCCCGTGATGACTTCGTCGAAAATCAGCAATACGTCGTATTTGTCGCAAATCGCGCGCAGGCGTTCCAGATAACCCTTCGGCGGCACCAGCACGCCGGTCGAACCCGCAACCGGTTCCACGATCACGGCGGCCACGTTGTCGGCGTCATGCAGCTGGATGACGGCTTCAAGGTTGTTGGCGAATTCGATGCCGCGGTTTTCGGGCAGGCCTTTTGAAAACGCATTCGAATTGATGTCATGCGTGTGGCAGATCCAGTCGACGTTCGGCATCATCGCGCCCGCAAACACCTTGCGGTTGGCGGGAATGCCGCCCAGCGTCGTGCCGCAGATGTTGACGCCATGATAGGCGCGCTCGCGGGCGATGATTTTCGTCTTCGACGCCTTGCCGCGCATGCGCCAATAGGCCATGGCGATTTTCACGGCAGTGTCGACCGATTCAGAACCGGAATTGCTGAAGAACACATGGTCGATATCGCCCGGCATTTCGGCGACCAGACGCGATGCGGCCTGAAAGGCGATCGGATGCGCGAAGGCGAAGTTGGGCGCGTAGTCCAGCTCGCCCGCCTGTTTGCGGATGGCCTCCACGATTTTCGGGTGGCTGTGGCCGGCATTCACGCACCAGAGACCGGCGGAAGCGTCGATCAGCTCGCGGCCGTCATCGGAATAGTAATACATGCCCTTCGCGCCGGTCAGCATGCGCGGCTTCTTCTTGAAGGAACGCTGGGGCGTATAGGGCATGAAATGGGCTTCGAGGTCGTTGGGCTTCAGGCCGGCGGCGGGCGCGGGCTTCACGGCGGAGGTCATGTTTACATATCCTTGAAATAGACTCGTTTGCATTCGATTTCTGCCCAGAGCATACTCGCCCCCACAAGACAAAGGCAACCCCAGCGGGTAACGGTTATGAAAACTACAAATGGCACCGGAAACCACCACGATGATGGTGAACATGACCCGAAAATCGCCAAGTTCCCGACGCCAGCGGAACGCGCCGGAATTGAACGTGCGAAAGCGGCAGCCGAAGATGCCCGCCAGCTTGCCGCCAAGCCGAAATCCGAACCTATCCTCAACGTACCGCCCGCGACCAAATACCTGTCCGGCCTGCTGATCCTGATTCATGTCATCCTCGAATTCCTGCCGCTGGAAATGAAGGAAAGGGTGCTGCAAATCGGCGCGTTCCTGCCGCAGCTGTATTTCACCGACATGCCGCTCGGCAACCTCGACCGCATCGCGGCCGTCGTCGGGCCATTCGGGCATATGCTGCTGCATGGCGGCTGGCTGCACCTTGCCATGAACGTCTTCACCCTGATGGCCTTCGGCGCGGGGCTGGAAAAAGAAATCGGCGGCAAGAAATTTTTGCTGATTTTCGTGCTGACCGGCCTTGCGGGCGCGTTCACGCATCTTGCCTATATCGCATGGTTCCATCCCAATGACCTGTCGCCGCTGGTCGGCGCGTCGGGCGGCATCAGCGGATTGTTCGGCGGCGTGCTGATGATGGCGCATGGGCGCGGGCTGATGGGCGAAGGGTACAGCAAACTGCTGCCCTTTATCGGCATCTGGATTTTGATCTCGCTGTTCTTCGGCATCTTCGGCATGCCGGGCACGGGTGCTGCGATCGCGTGGACGACGCATATCGGCGGGTTTATCGCAGGCCTGCTGCTGTATCGCCCCATCGCAAAGATGAACATGCGATAAGCTTGTGCCGTTGCGCGCGACCCGACACCAGAGTTTGTGTCACGATTCTATTCATGCTTTTCTTCGCAATAAAATTCCGCCGATAACCCCTTGAGTGAAAACGCGGCGCGCTATAAGTTCGCAGCCGGAGTTTAGGGGAGTTTTATAAAATGAGACAGATGCCAACCAATCCAGCGACCATCGCCGTGCTGGAACAATTGCAGGAACAGATGCGCGACGTCTGCCATCCGCACCAATACGATGAATTCTACCGCGTCACCACGGAACGCGGCTTCACCAAGATCACCATTCCGAAAACGAAGGCGGCGTAATTACGCGGGTGCCGAGGGCGGCGAAATCAGCCCACCCTCCGGCAACGCAAATCTTGCGGGGGCGGCGTGGACGTCGAGGCTGGGGGTGATCCAGCCGATGCGGTCGAACGCGCCGCAGCGAGGGCAGAGCGCCTCCCAGTCATTTGCCGCATGGCCGCAGGCGCCGCAGACCCAGCGCGCATCGGGCGCGGCTTCGGATGCCAGTTCCAGCCATTCGCGGGCGGCGGCTTCGTTGCCCGATTCCTCGCGCTCCAGTTTCGCCAGCGCCTTGTAATCCATCGCCTTCAGCAGCAATTCGCGCGCCTCTTTCCACATGCGTCCCTGAATGGCGGCAGCGCCCAGGGCGCGGTTGCTGTCGCGGTGCTGGGGGGCAAGGTCGGTCAGCTGCTTCATCCAATCAAAGTATTCGCGCCCTGCGTCATAAATCGATTTCGCCTTTTTCGGCGCCGGCATATACGTCATCCACAATGTGGCCAGCGCCGGATGCGGGTTGACCGCCCAGGCGGACTGGATCGTTTTCATGGCAGAGCGTTTTGTGCCGGCCTGATCGTAGAGTTTCGCCAGCAATACGGCGGCAGGGACAAATCCGGCATTCAGGTTCAGCGTGCTTTCGCAATACCGTGCAGCGGTCGGCCCGCCGGTTTCAAGCGCAAGCGCCGTCCAGATCGCCTGACGGTGGCGCATACCTTCGTCGCGTGAATAAATGCCCAGTTTTTCGGCGCGCTTCAGCGTCTTTTCCGCCTTCACCCAGTCGCGGTTCCTTGTTTCAAGGTCGAACAGCGTGCGCAAGACCCAGACGCGTTTGGGCTGCAGCTGGTCGGCGCGGCGGGCGAGCGTCAGCGCTTCGCGGTAATCACCCTCCGCCAGCGTCTCGTTCAGCAAGCCGCGCACGCCGAAAAACGCCGCGCTGTCATCCTCCAGCAAATTCGCGAATTCGCGCCGCGCCTTCGGCGCATTCCCGTTCAGCAGCGCAGTCTGTGCGGTCAGCAAGCGCGTGAGCGGCGTGCCGGGTATCATCTGTTCCGCGCGCCTGGCGGCTTTCTCCGCCGCCTGCCCGTCACCCGCGGCAATCGCAACCAGCCCTTCGGTCACGGCGCGATAGCCTTTTTCGCGGTCGGCTGCGACCTTGTACCGGCGGAACGCGACCGGCACGGTGACAAAGGCGCGCCACAGCCGGTAAATGCCCGTCCACAGCAGCATGACGAGCACAAGCGCAATCACCAGCACCGATGCCGATGTCTCGATCAAATAGCCGCGCCATGTGATTTCGACAGTGCCGGGCGACTGCACCAGCCAGACGGCAAGCGCGGTGACAGCCGAAACCTTGATGAGGAACCATATGGCACGGAGCATCAGTTATTCCTTATTCGCCGCCGAACATGCCGCCGCCGCCGTCACCGCCGCTGGCGCCGGGCGTGAAGCCCGTGTTGCCAAGCGGGATCGCGCCGCTGCCGCCATATCCGCCGCCGATACCGCCGATGCCCAGCGCATCGCCAAGCCCCTCCAGCCCCGGCACCATGCCGGTCACATCGCTCGCGATGCCCTGCAGCCCTTCAAGGCTCATGTTCGACGGGTCCTGCAGGCGGGACAGGATCGTTTCCAGCAGCTGCGCCGATGCGTCATCGGCCAGCACGTTGCCTTCGGCATGTTCCATGAACGGCGCGGCGGTGGCGGCGGGCGCGCCCTCCAGCGACTGCAGTTCCTGCATCGCGCCGCGCACGTCGTTGGCGTTCAGTTTCATCTGCGCGCGCGCGACCACGGCGTCCACGCTCGATCCCTTCACGTCGTCGATGCGGCGCACCTTGACCAGTTTCGACATGCGCCGGATCGCTTCCTGCTGCACGCTGGCATCCTGCCCCTGCAGTTTCGCCATCACGATGTCGGAGGCGAGGCCCTTGAACTCCTGCTGCAGCTGCTGGCGGTTCAGCACGCCGTTTTTCGCATAGGGCGACAGCCGTTTCAGCGAATCCACCATCGCGGGGTCTTCCCCTGCGAATTTCTGCATCAGCAGCAGGTCCTGCTCGAACGACTGGTTGGTGTTGATGTTGTTGCGGAACTCGTTCAGCCCCAGCAGCAGCGCCGCCGCGCCCAGGTCCTTCGCGCTCACGCCGCCCATCAGCTTGTTCAGCGTCGGGTCGTTCAGCCGCGCCTGCGCGATCGCAGCGTTCAGCGAATCCTTGTCGGTCGGCGACCCCGCCAATACGCCCTGCAAATTGTTCATCGCCTTGCCGGTCGCATTGCGGCCTTCGGGCGAGCTGTTCATCTTGTTCAGGTTCGACAGCATGTTCAGGAAGCCCGCGACATTGCGCCCGATTTCCGTGTTGCCCGCAACGGCCGTCACCGTTTTGGCGGCGGTCGATGCGGTCGATGTGACGGCCTGCGCCGCGCCGCCCACGGCATCCACCGCCGATTCAACCTGCCCGATGCGGTCGTTCAGCCGCTGGCCGAAGGACCGCTGTTCTTCCTGCGCCGCCTTTTGCTGGGCGATGCGTTCCTTTTGCAACTGCTGGATGCGGCCGTTCAGCTCGTCCATCTTCGACTGCATCTGCGTGATTTCGTCCGACTTGCTCTTCCACATGAAAAGCTCCGGCGCCAGCAGCAGCCCTGCGCCGTACAGCGCGCAGATGGTGAACAGCGACCCCATGACCATCGAGCGGTTCAGGAAGCGCCATTTTTCGGCGCGCAGGCGCTGTTCCTGCCGCTCCTGGAATGCGCGGCGGTCGATGGTCGCACGGCGGTCGGGGCCGGCATAGCTGTCGTTGCGCACATTGCCGTGGTTGTCGGGCGTGGTATAGCGCTGGCGGCGGTCTTCGCCGCGGCGGCGTTCGCGTTCGCGCTGCGCCTGCACGGTTTCCGACGGTTTCTGCGCGGGTTTTTGCGGTTGGTCGCTGTCCGTCATGCCGGTTTTTCCTTCCTGTTTCCACAGGCGCGCAGGGTCGATCCCGTTTTCCTGCGCGGCCTTCACCACGGCGTCGATGCGCGCCTCCGGCACCGTGCCGCGTTCTTTCCAGCCCTGCACGGTGGATGGCGTGATGTCGAGCTTGCCGGCCAGCGGGCGGATGCCGCCAAAAGCCTCGATCACGGTATCCGCCTGCATGGCGGGCGTGGTTGAATCTTTTTCGCGCAGCAGGTCCATGACGGATTCCAGCTGCGGGCTGGCCGCGATGCGCATCACGCGCCACGGCAGCGGTTTCGCCGCCTCCGCCACGCGGTCGGACAGGCACAGCACTTCAATGCCCGTCGTCGTGCCGGACAGGGCAGGGTCTTGCTGCACCAGCTTCACGAAATTTTCCGCCGTGCGGGCGGACAGCAATGTCACCGTCGTGATCTCGTTGTTCTTCAGCGCCTGCACCGTTTCGGCGGGCAGCTTGTCGACGAATTTCGCCTTGTACACCGGCACGCGTTCCACATAGACGCCGATATTTTCCAGCGCCGCGCCGAAATCCTCCGCCGTGTCCTCGCCGCAGACATGCAGCATGTTTTTCAGGTGCAGGTCGTCCTTTTCCGTCGCGACCAGTTCCTGCAGCGCCGCCGCGTCGCCCTGCGCGGAATAGACGCGCTTGAATCCCGCCGCTTCGGCGGTGTAGGCGGTCGCGTCCCCGACGGCGAAAATGGGGATGTACCGCTCTGTGAAGCTGCGGGCGAAAATATTGACGCCCTGCGCGGATGTGAAGATGAAGCCGTTATATTTGGCGATGTCGCCGATATGGTGATCCAGCTCCACATATTCGGTCATGGGGGCGATCAGCGCGCCGAAGCCTTCGCGGCGGAGGCGGTCGGCAAAATCCCCGGCCGCAGGCTGCGGGCGTGTCACAAGAATGCGGCGTGTTCTGGTATCGGCCACGGCTTTAATATCCCCTTTAATCTATCCCCTTGTTATCATGACGATCATAGACAGTGATGGTCAACAATTCGTTGATAAACGCCCCAGCCCTGCAGTCATTGCGGCGACAGGGGCATTTAACGGCAATTTATTGATTATACCCCCAAGTTATGTTAATAATGGTTATCATTCAGACCATTAACGGCGAGTTTTTTAAGTGAAAGACGACCTTGTCCGCGAAATTCATGGGGTGTTGGCCGCCTATGTGGAAAAGGCGAACTACGTCTATTGCCATCAGGACACCGTCTGCAATGTTTTGCTGTCGACCGATGGCGACACGCAATTCCGCACCACCTATCCCCGCCCGCATTTCCACCAGCCGCCGGTCGACCTGGAACGCGAACACGGCTTTACCGGCATCGCGGCGCATTACAAACTGCCCGAAGGGCTGAAGGCCTCCGAACTGCAAGGCTACGGCGAAATCCTGCGCCATGCCGCGCAGGCGGGCGAATTGTCGGTCGAGGCGATGAACGAGAAGTTTGACGAGGTGCTGCTGTCACTCGCAGCCCGCAACCCGCAGCTGGCGAAGCTCGACCCCGGCGGAGACTGGCTGGGGCGTTACAACATCGTTCTTGGTGTCGCGAGCGATTTTAACGCGAAAGACATCCAGTTCTTCATCGACACCTTCCCCGATATCGTGCCGAAGGACGGCGCGGAACACTACACGAAACTGTGGGAAAATATCCGCGGGTTGCCGCTCATCTGGATGCCCGCGCCGGATACGTTGATCGATATCGCGACCCAGATGCAGGGCAAGGTGATCGAACAAAAACCGCTGCCGAAGTGGGATGCGGGTTAACCACTACACCACCCCCGCGTTGTGCGGGGGTCCAAAAGCGCGTCCGCGCGTCTCATAACTCAGTCATATGACGGCAGGACTGCCTTTTGGATGCCCGCGCAAGGCGGGCATGGCAAAAACTATCAGCCTTTTCCCTGCTGCTTCAGAATATCCCTGCCCGCCGCTTCGCCCAGCGCCTTCGCTTCGCCCGGGTTGGTGACGTTCATCAGGAATGATACGCGCCACACGTTCTTGCCGTCTTCGGATGCCGATAACGCTTCGAACTTCGCGCGGCCTTGCGGGTCTGTCTCGTGCAGCAATGCGGCGAGGGGGGTTTTGCACGATCCGTCCATAACAGCAAGAAACGCACGCTCCGCCGTCACGCGCAATTCGGTTTTGTAGCAATGGATGGTGGCGAGCAGCTCTTGCGTCTCGCGGTCGTTGTTGCGCACCTCGATGCCGACCGCGCCCTGGGCGACGGCGGGCAGCATTTCATCGGTCGAGAGGTAATGCTGGATCAGGTTTTCCTGCCCCAGCCGTTTTAATCCGGCAGCGGCCAGCAGCGTCGCATCGACGACGCCTTCCTCCAGCTTCTTCAATCGCGTGCCGACATTGCCGCGAAACGTCACGACTTTCAAATCGGGGCGTTGCGCCAGTACCAGTGCCTGCCTGCGGAGGCTGGATGTTCCTACCACCGCACCCGGCGGCAGTTCGGCAATCGAATTTGCTTTTAATGAAAAGAACGCGTCGCGCACATCTTCGCGCGGCAGCAGGCAGGGGATGGAAAGGCCATCGGGCAATTGCGTCGGCATGTCCTTCATCGAATGCACGGCGCAGTCAATCTCGCCCGCGATCAGGGCATCCTCGATCTCCTTGGTGAACAGCCCCTTGCCGCCGACTTCCGACAGTGGCCGGTCCTGAATGCGGTCGCCGCTGGTGATGATCTTCACAATTTCGACCGCACCCTCCGCTTTCAAATGCGGGTGCTTCGCCTGCAAGGCGGCGATCAGCAGATGGGTCTGGGCGAGGGCGAGGGGGCTGCCCCGCGTGCCGATTTTTAATGTCGCTTTCATGGGGCAGTTATACGGCGATTGGGCGCACGAATCAAATTCCAGAGGGCTTTTTTTTGACGCCCAAAGGGCGTGGCGCAATAAAATTATACTCAAATCGAGTATATTATGGGAATGAAATTAAAATAATTCAGATATCGCGGGATTCTCCGTATTTACAAGCATTTCAGGGTGATGCTATCTGACCATCGAAAATAGAAACATCTTCAGGAAAATGACGCAAGAACCAAACTTGACGGTTTTTGAGGCTGGCAGTATGAAGGACATATGCACCCCACTTTCTTTACGGGAACGAACTTCACCACCCTCACATGAGGCGGGGCTGCGTATTGCTGCGACAAAAAAACGAAAAACAATTTAACAGGAGCACAGAAGAATGATTTTAGAAACCGTACTTATCGCAGGCGCCCTTGTCGCCGGTGGCGGCGCTGCCGTCGGCTGGCTCTCCAGCATGATCATGAACGTGCGTGAAAAACAGGAAGTGCTGATCGAAAGCTTCGGCAAATACGTCAAGACCGTCAATTCCCCCGGCCTGCAGCTGAAAGCGCCGTGGCCGTTCCAGACCGTGGCGGAGCGCGTGCCGACCGCGCTGCAGGAATTCAAGGAAGACCTCGCCACGAAAACCAAAGACAACATCTTCGTGACCGTGCCGATCAAGATGCACCTTGAAGTCTACGACCCCAAAAAATACCACTACGCGTCGAACGACCCGCTGAAGCAGGTGATGTCCCGCGTGGCCGCGACCGTGAAGCAGCTGACCTCCAACATGGATTTCGCAGAGCTGTACCAGGGCCGCCAGACCATTTCCGACCGCGTGCGCGAAAACGTGGGCAAGGAAATCGAGGACCTCTATGGCATGAAACTGGTCGATGTGATCGTCGACGAACCCCATGCGCCGCAGGACCTGCAGAACAAGTACAACAACGTCAAGGGCTCCGAGATGGAACGCCAGACGATGCTGAACATGGCCGAAGCGGAAAAGAAACGCATGATCCTGGAAGCCGAAGGCCGCAAGGAAGCGCAGAAACTGGACGGCGAAGGTATCGCAGCACAGCGTTCCGCGATCTTCGAAAACTACGCGCAGCAGTTCAATAAACTCGCGAAAGAAGGCCTGTCCGAAGAAATGGCGCACCAGATCATCACGCTCGCCATGCAGAACGACACCATCCGCGACGCAGCGAAGAGCGGCAACATCATCATCACCAGCGGCAACGCAAGCGACGTGCTGGGGCAGATGCAGGCGCTCGGCAAATCGCTGACCAAGCCTTCCAACGGCCATGCGAATGACGACGGCGGCCATGCAACGCCCGCCGCGCACAAGCCGCCGAAACAGGGCTGATAAAACTTGACCTGAATAAAAGCGGCCTGCACGGGAAACCCTGCAGGCCGCTTCCGCGTCCACCACACAAAAAGGAATTACGACAATGGCATTTGTTTTTACCGTCAAAGAAAAAGAAGCCGTGATCATGCAGAGCTTCGGCAAATACACGCAGACGATCACCACCCCCGGCATCACCGTCGTGCCGCCCTGGCACAATATCGCGGCGCGCGTCGACCTTTCGCTCCGCCAGGTCGAAGAAACCCTCAGCACGAAAACGAAGGACGATATTTTCGTGTCGATCCCGATCAAGGTGCATCTGCAGGTAACAGATGCGAAACGCTATCACTACGACAGCAATAAACCTGAAGAACAGGTGAAGGTGCGCGTGGCCGCGACGATCAAGCAGCTGGTGTCGGGCATGGATTTCATCGAACTGTACCAGACCCGCGAGCATATCTCCGAACTCGCGCGCCAGAAGGTCGGCAAGGAAATCGAGGACCTGTACGGCATGAAACTGGTCGATGTGATCGTCGATGAACCGCATGCCAACCAGACCGCCATGAACTCCTTCTCCTCCGTCAAGGAAGCGGAGCGCAACATGCTGGCCGCCCAGAACGACTCTGCCGCGATCAAGATGCGCATCATCGCCGAAGCGGAAGCCCGCAAGGAAGCGTTGCGCCTGCACGGTGAAGGCATCGCCGAACAGCGCGCCGCGATTTTCGCGAACTACGCGGAGCAGTTCAACAACCTCGCCAAAAAAGGCATGTCGCCCGAAATGGCGCACGAGGTCATCACCCTTGCGATGGCGCTCGACACCACCCGCGACGCCGCCGAAAAGGGCAACATGATCCTCAGCACCACCAATGCCGGCGACCTGATCGCCCAGATGCAGACGCTCGGCAAGACGCTGACCAAGCCCGGCATGACGCCCCCCCAGAACGACAACCTGGCGGCGCCCGCGATCAAGCCGCCCAAAGCCGGCTAATAGTAAAAACAGCCTGAACAAACGGCCCCGTTGCAAAACGGGGCCGTTTTGCTTTTTGGCGCGGGGCTATGCTATAACGATAACCATGAAAGTACTGGGCATTGAAACCAGCTGCGATGAAACAGCCGTCGCGGTGGTCACATCGGAAAAGCAGATTTTGGCCAACCTTGTGTTGAGCCAGATGGAGCATGAAAAATTCGGCGGCGTCGTGCCCGAAATCGCCGCGCGCGCGCACCTGACCCATATCGACGCGCTGGTGCGCGACGCGCTGGAACAATCCAAACTGACGTTCAAGGACCTTGACGGCATCGCCGTCACCGCTGGCCCCGGCCTGATCGGCGGCGTGCTGGTCGGCGTGATGACGGCGAAGGCGATTGCGGCGGTGCATGGCACGCCCCTGATCGGCGTCAACCATCTGGAAGGCCACGCGCTGACCGTGCGCCTGACCGATGACGTGAAATTCCCCTACCTGCTACTGCTCGTCTCCGGCGGGCATTGCCAGCTGCTGATCGTAGAGGGCGTCGGCAAATACAAGCGCATCGGCACCACGATCGACGATGCGGCGGGGGAGGCGTTTGATAAAACCTCGAAACTCCTCGGCCTCGGCTATCCCGGCGGCCCGGCGGTGGAGCGTATGGCGGCATCCTGCGGCACGCCCGCACGCGCGCGCAAAAAATTTCCGCTGCCGAAACCGATGGTGGGCAAGCCCGGCTGCGATTTTTCCTTCTCCGGGCTCAAGACTGCCGTGCGCCGCATGGCCGATGCATTGCCCGAAGAAATCCCGCAGGAAGACCTGGTGGATTTGTGTTTCGCGTTTCAGGACGTGGTGGCCGATGTGCTGTCCGACCGCGTGAAAAACGCCATTGCGATGTATAAGGCGCAATGCCCCGATGCCCATGCGCTGGTCGTGGCGGGCGGCGTTGCCGCCAATAAAGCCCTGCGCGGCGTTTTGGAAAAAATCGCGGGTGATGCAGGCTTGCGCTTCATCGCCCCGCCCCTGAAACTCTGCACCGATAACGCCGCCATGATCGCCTGGGCGGGCATGGAACGGCTGCAACTGGGTCTGGTTGATGCGCCCGATTTCAAGGTTCATGCGCGCTGGCCGCTCGACCCCGATGCGCCGGTCGCCCAAATTAAATCGCAAAGGATATAGACGTGTCCGGTATTCAAAATACTGCCGCGCGCGGCATTCAAAACATTTCCGTCATCGGCGGCGGTTCATGGGGCACGGCGCTGGCGCAGATTTTTGCGCAGGCAGGCCGCGATGTGGTTTTGTATGCGCGGGATGCCGGCCTTGCCGAAAAAATCAACACAACCCACGAAAATCCGACCTACCTTGCGGGCGCGAAACTGGATGCGAAGCTCAAAGCGACATCCGACATGGCGGCTGCGGTCAAGAATGCGCAGCTGGTCATGCTCGTCACGCCCACGCAATATTTGCGCGAAACGCTGAAAAAGCTCGCCCCGCTGCTGCCCGCTGGCGTGCCGCTATTGAATGCGTCCAAGGGCATTGAAATGACCACCGGATATCTGCTGTCCGAAGTCGCGGCTGAAATCGTGCCGGATCATCCCTATGCCGCTTTCTCCGGCCCGACCTTTGCGACCGAAGCGGTGCGCGGGTTGCCGACCGCGATCACGCTCGCCACCTCGGCCGATGCGAAAATTGCGCAGGGCTGGGCGAATGCGCTGCGCGGAAAATCCTTCCGTCCCTATCTGTCCGACGATGTGATCGGCGTTGAAATCGCGGGCGCATTGAAAAATGTGATTGCGATTGCCTGCGGCATCGTGGAAGGGCGCGGTTTGGGGCAAAACGCCAAGGCCGCCGTGATGACGCGCGGCATCGCCGAAATCCGCCGCCTTGGCGTGAAACGCGGCGCCAAGCCGGAAACATTCCTGGGCCTCGCTGGCCTTGGCGACCTCACGCTCACCTGTTCCTCGATGACCTCGCGCAACTATTCGCTCGGCTTTGAACTCGGTCAGGGTAAGCCTTTGAAACAAATCCTCGCCGAACGCAACTCGGTCTCCGAAGGCGTCACCACCTCATGGGCGGTCGCCGATTATGCGGCTGCGCATGACGTTGAAATGCCGATCTGCCTTGCGGTCAAGGAAATCCTGCATAACGGCGCGAATGTGGATGATATCGTGCTGGGGCTGCTGTCACGCGACCTGAAGAACGAAAACTCTTAAACACCCTCGACCGTAACCCCGGCGAAGGCCGGGGTCCAAGCCATGGCTCGTGCTATTGGCGGCTGCGGCTTATGAGGTGTCACTGCCAATTACCCTGAGAGTGCTTGGACCCCGGCCTTCGCCGGGGTTACGGAAGTCAGGGTTTTGGCGGTGTCAATCCCGGCGGCGCTTTTTCCGGATGCATGCGCGCGAACCATTCCGGGCGTTCCCGCATCATGTCGCGGCGGTTGCTTTCGGCCTGCGCGCGCTGCGCCGCCAGCACCGGATGATCCAGCACCGCCTGCAACAGTTTACCGTTGCGCCCCGCCAGCTGGTCGACTATTTCCATGACAAGGATATTCGGCGCGGCCTGCGGGCGGATCGCCAGCAGCATGTCGATCAATTCGTTTTCGGGCTTCTCGGGATGCAGCAGGGCGAATGCGCCGAGCGCCATCGCGGTCGAGCGCGCCTTGCCTGCATGACAATGGATAATCACGGGGCCGCTGGCGGCATGTTCCATGATAAATTCCAGACCCTCTTTGACCTGTTTCAGGTCGGGGCCGTCTTTCACCACCTGTTCCGAATCCCAGAACACGAGGATTTTCTGCGCAATCTCGTGCCCATGCGCGGCAAGGCGCGGGGCGGAACCGTTCTTGTCGAGCGCCGCGCCCGGATGTTCGATCGACAGCACGGCGGAAACGGGCGCGCCCGCCTCTTCCTGTTGCGTCACTCGTTTCAGCACTTCGTTTGCGCGGCAGATGATAATTTCGGTCATGAAAATTTATAACCCGAATCGCATCATTATGCAAACGGGCAATAAAGCGGTGTTTTACAGGTCTTTCAATGCTAAAACCTTAGAAAAAACGGAGGCGAAAATGGCGTACTGGCTGATGAAATCCGAACCCGATGCCTATAGCTGGCAGCAATTCGTGAAGGACAGGAAATCCGGCTGGACGGGCGTGCGCAATTACCAGGCCGCCAATAACATGAAGGCCATGAAAATCGGCGACACCTGTTTTTTCTATCACTCGAACGAGGGCAAGGAAATCGTCGGCACGATGACGGTCAGCAAGCTCTATCATCCCGACCCGACCGACGAAGCGCAGAAATTCGGTATGGTGGAAGTGACCGCGGGCGCGCCCTTCAAAACTTTCGTGACGCTTGCCGATATCAAGGCGCATCCGGTGCTGAAAAACATGGCGCTGGTGAAACAATCGCGTCTGTCGGTTTCCCCCGTCACGGCGGAAGAGGCGAAAATCATCACGAAACTCGGCGGCCTCAAGTGACGAACGGCTTCAAATACGACACGAACTGGTGCGTCATCACCGGCGCGCCGTCATCCGGGAAAACCTCGGTCATCGACGAGCTGTCGAAACGCGGCTATCCCATCCAGACCGAAGTCGCCCGCGAATTGATCGAGGAATGCCTGCGCCACGGCATGACGCTCGCCGAAATACGCGGCGCGGATTACGTGCAGGAAATGCAGCGCAAAATCCTGCGGTTCAAGCTGGCGCGCGAATCCGCGCTCGATGAAAAGAAACTGGTTTTCGCCGACCGCGGCACGCCCGACAGCATCGTGTATTTCAAGCTGGCAGGCGTTGATGCGAAGCAGGCGATTGATGCGTCGCATACCTATCACTACCGCGCGGTGTTCATGCTCGACCGTTTGCCGCTGGTGCAGGACGGTGTGCGCACCGAAAGCGATGCGCAGGCGGAAAAGATCGGCGACCAGATTGCATCGGCTTATACCGCGCTCGGCTATGACCTCGTCGCCGTGCCGGTACTGCCGATTTCCGAACGCGCCGATTTCATCCTCGAAAAACTCGGCATGCCGAAGTATAAAGAATAAAATTATTTCCTTATGGCATATTGCGCCGCAGCAACCCGCATAACGCAATAGACGCGCGGAAAAACGCTGGTATTCTTGTGTTTCTGAAATTTGACGGGCGCTTGCGCCCCTGCCATTTGACGCCGATTTTACAGGAGCATTTCCATGACCGAACATACATGCCACCCGTCGCACCCCGAATATTTTCCGGTGCAGGAGCATATCGCAAAGCGCGCCAAGATCACGGCTGCGAAATACGAACAGATGTACAAGGAATCCATCAGTGACCCCGTGAAATTCTGGGGCGAACATGGCAAGCGCCTCGACTGGTTCACGCCCTATACGCAAGTGAAGGATGTCGATTTCGCCGATAACGCGCGCATCCGTTGGTATTACGACGGCACGCTGAACGTCGCACATAACTGCATCGACCGCCATTTGCCCAAACGCGCCAACCAGGTCGCGCTGATCCGCGAAGGCGATGATGCGAATGACAGCAGCACCATCACTTACGCGCAGTTGAAAGACGAAGTCTCGAAACTCGCGAATGCGTTGAAGGAACGCGGCGTGAAGAAGGGCGACCGCGTCACGATCTATATGCCGATGATCCCGGAAGCGACCTACGCGATGCTCGCCTGCGCGCGCATCGGCGCGGTGCATTCGGTCGTGTTCGGCGGCTTCTCACCCTCGTCTTTGCGCGACCGCATTCTCGATTGCGAATCCAACGTCATCATCACCGCCGACGAAGGGCTGCGCGGCGGCAAGAAAGTGCCGCTGAAGGCGAACGCGGATGAAGCATTGAAGGAATGCCCCAATGTTTCCACCGTGATCGTTTACAAGCGCACCGGCGGCACGGTTGCATGGAACGACAAGCGCGATGTCTGGTATCACGATATCGTCAGCAAGCAATCAACCGATTGCGCCTGCGAGCCGATGAATGCGGAAGACCCGCTGTTTATCCTCTACACCTCCGGCTCCACCGGCAAGCCGAAGGGCGTGCTGCATACCACCGGCGGTTACCTGGTTTTCGCGTCAATGACGCATGAATATGTGTTCGATTACCATGACGGCGATGTGTACTGGTGCACGGCGGATGTGGGCTGGGTCACGGGCCACAGCTATATCGTTTACGGGCCGCTGGCGAACGGCGCGACGACGCTGGTGTTCGAAGGCGTGCCGAACTATCCCGACTGGGGCCGTTTCTGGTCGGTGGTCGACAAGCACAAGGTCAATATTTTCTACACCGCGCCCACCGCCATCCGTTCGCTGATTAAAGAGGGCGACCAATGGGTCAAAAAATCCAGCCGCGCATCATTGCGCATCCTGGGTTCGGTCGGCGAGCCGATCAACGAAGAAGCATGGCTCTGGTACTGGGAAACGGTCGGCGAAAAACGCTGCCCCGTGGTTGACACCTGGTGGCAGACCGAAACGGGCGGCATCCTGATCACCGCGTTGCCGGGCGCGCATGAATTGAAACCCGCCCATGCCTCGATGCCGTTCTTCGGCGTGCAACCGGCGCTGGTCGATGCGAATGGCGCGATACTGGCGGGCGAGGCCGAAGGCAACCTTGTGCTGCTCGACGGCTGGCCCGGCATGATGCGCACGGTGTACAAAGACCACGACCGTTTCGTGCAGACTTATTTCTCCGCCTACAAAGGCATGTATTTCACCGGCGACGGCGCGAAGCGCGATGCGCGCGGGTATTACCGCATCACCGGCCGCGTCGATGACGTCATCAACGTGTCGGGCCACCGCCTCGGCACCGCCGAAATCGAGGACGCGCTCAATTCCCACCCGAAGATCGCGGAATCAGCGGTCGTCGGTTTCCCGCATGACATCAAGGGCCAGGGGATTTACGCCTATGTGATCCTGATGGGCGGCGAACAACCCAGCGAAGAAATCCGCAAAGACATCGTCGCGCATGTGCGCAAGGTGATCGGCCCGATCGCCACGCCCGATGTTCTGCTGTTCGCGCCCGGGCTTCCGAAAACGCGCTCCGGCAAAATCATGCGCCGCATTTTGCGCAAGGTCGCCGAAAACGCGTTCGACCAGCTGGGCGACACTTCGACCCTCGCCGATCCCAGCGTTGTCGACACCATCATCACCAATCACAAGCAGCTGCCGAAAAAAGCGGCCTAAGCTTTCAAGGATTGTCCCTGTATTTTGCCAGCAGGAACAATCTCTTGCGCCTAAATAATTGCGTTTAACGCATTTATATGTTACGGTTAAAAATGACAGGTTATTGAACATTGTGAATAAAGCGGTACGAAAGACCCAATAAAATCAATTGGGTAATACACATATGAGGCACTATAATACCGAAAAACCTTTGACAGAATCATGATGCGTGGTTATGCTCAAATTATAGATAACAACATAAAGGTTTTAAATGCTCGACGGTCTGCGCAGCTTTTTCTCCAGCCCCTATCTCGCACCCCTGACCGAACCTGTCAAAAACGTGGCGCGCTTCACGATGCTGCCGATCCGTGACTTTGTGGATGTCGTGCGCAATTCCTTCGAGGGCGATTACACGGAATGGCCCTCGAATTTCTCGGACAAACTTTCCTACGCGGAGGAATATACCAGCGTTATCGCCATCGCCGGGGGCCTTGTCACCGGCATCGGCGGGTTGATCGGCGG
The DNA here is from genome assembly GCA_965279315.1 of Alphaproteobacteria bacterium. Classification (GTDB taxonomy): domain Bacteria; phylum Pseudomonadota; class Alphaproteobacteria; order Micavibrionales; family UBA2020; genus JAPWJZ01. The sequence goes on from OZ257145.1 coordinate 967,446, forward strand.
CGGCGCGTTCGGCGCGATCGCCGCCAGCACGACAGCAACGGCTGTGATGGGCGGCATCGCGGGCGCGGTGGCTGGCGCGGCGCTCGGCGTTATCGCAGGGCCCTTTGTCGGCGCTGCAGCGGTCGGCTTCGGCGCGCTGGTGGTTGGATCGGTCATCGGCATCGTGCCGGGCGTGATCGCGGGCACGGCGAAAATGCTGAAACATGTTTTCTCGAAAAAGCCGGATGCGCCGGAAACATCCGCGCCCGCGAATGACGACAGCGAACTGGCGGATGTGCTGCCCGCGCGCATCATCATGCGCAGCCCCAAAACGGCGGCCGAAATGATGCAGTCGTTCTCGACCCTGCAAAGCGAAGAACGCAAGGCATTCGAAACGATCATGATGGATCACCTGCGTCCCGCCTTCGAAGCGGCGTCGGCTGTGGCATTGCCGAAATCGGCTGTAGAATTGCCGAAAGATACAGCACCGGCCTTCGAGAACAAGGGCGCCGCCTTCGGCAAGATCGGCAAGCTTGTGGTGTGATTACTTGATGGTGCCCAGCCGTTCGCGCGGCGGCAGGAAAATGGCAAGCCAAAGCGCGGTTGCCGCCGCGATCGCCGTGAAGCCCAGCGAAAACAGCGCGACCGACTGAACGCGGATGTCGGCAACAGCCGCGATCTGGTCGAAATCGGCCAGGATATGCGGGCCTTTCACCTGCGCATCGGCATCGCGCGCGGTATCGACTATGAGCGCGCCCCAGGCCAGCAGCATGTTGCGCCCCATCACATACATGCCGAACAGCATGTTCGCGTATTGCTCCGGCCAGCCGCCCATTTTTTCCGCCCGCGCGGCGCGCAGGATGCAGAACAGGGCCAGCAGCACCTCCGCCCCCGTGCCCATGAAATTGCAGACAGCCTCGTGCCGGTCATTGAAAGCGACGATCAGGTGCAGCCCCGTGATGACCGACACAATCGCCGCGAGCCAGTATTTGCGCCTGCCCATGCACCGGCAGAAGGCGGCGGTGGCGACACCGTAAAAGGCGAACAGCAGCCAGATATTGCGGTCGAACGGGTAAACCACGCCGCCGCCCCGCATCAAATCCAGCGCGGGCAGGGCGGGATAGCCGAAACTGAGCCTGAAAAGCACATGCCCGATTTCATGGAAAAACACCGCGACATACTCCAGCCCGGATGCGGGAACATGCAGCAGCGCATCAAACGGCACGGCAAAGCCAAACAGTTTTCCGGCGGCGGGCAACAGGAACAGGCCGGATAAAAACAGGCTGACCAGCAACAGGCGCATGCTACACAGCCCTGCGCCTGATGACGTAAGCCATTGTCAGCGTGATGGCGACGGCGAAGGCCGCAAGCATGAACCAGGCCGCGCCCTCCATCGGCCATCCCAGCTCGCGCGCGAATTTGTCGAGGTCGGCGGAACCGGGCGTGCCCTTTTGCATCCCGTAACTCATGCGCCGCGCATTCACGAATATCAGGGCAAGCGGCAGCATGACAACGCGCCCCATCAGATGCAGGGCGAAGACCATGGTGACGCAGCGTTCGCATGCGGGCAGCGGATTGACGGGGCGCGTGGCGCGCGCGATGCACCAGCAGCAGGCCGCAATTTCCATCCCATGCCCTGCGAAAATCGCCAGCGGGTAATCATAGCCTGTCGCCAGCAACCCGATATGCAGCGCGGCGCAACCGGCCAGCAGCGCCAGCCCGTCCCAGATTTTCCTGTGCGCCAGCAGCCAAGCGCCAGCCGCCATCAGCGCGTAAACAAACGCCAGCACCGCGCTGCTGCGCCCGATGCTATAGGTCACGCCGCCGCCGTGCACGGCGTCCATCACCGGCAGCGCGGGCGTGCCGAACAGCCAATAGGCCAGCGCATGGCCGGGTTCGTGGAATGTCACGGTCATGTAATGGAAACATTCCGACAGCGGATAGAGCAGCAGAAAAAGCGGCAGCGGCAGGATGCCGTTATGCACATATTCCAGAGGGAAACCGGGCAGCCCGACATTGACCACGCCATGCGTTTCAACGTCGCCCGTGAATTGCAGCGCCGCGAATGACACGAGGCTGAGGGCGGCAATCGCAAAACTGGTCAGGTAAAAACGCATGTATCAGCTCCCATGCCTCAACCTCTTATACTTTAGCCCCATGGTTTTGCGGGCGATTGCGGCGGGCGGCCGCCGTCCCACGGGGAATCAGGGGCGCGGCGCAGCGATACGGGCAGTTGCGGCACGGGCGCGCCGGTGGTGCGCGAAATTGCGGCGATGCGGTCCTCGATCTTCGGGTGCGTTGCAAACAGGCCCATGAAGGCATGGCTGTTTTCGATGCACATCTGCTGCACGTCATCGGGCATGCCCTGCACCCTGTCCTGGCCTGAAATGCGCATCAGCGCGCGCATCATGGCTTCGGGATTTTTTGTCAGCTCCACCGATCCCGCATCGGCTAAATACTCTCGCCGGCGCGAGAGGGCAAAACGGATGGCGATGGCAAATACGTAACCGACCGCCAGCACCGCCAGCCCGATCAGCATCACGCCCATCGTGCCGCCGGAATCGCGGCTGTTCGAACGGCGCGCGTAATAATTCGGGCGGTTGCCGTGAATCATCGTGCGGAACAGCATTTCGCACAGGAAGCTGATCATGCCGACAAAAATCACCGAAATGATCAGCAGGCGCACATCGCGGTTGCGGATATGCGACAATTCATGGCCGATCACGGCCTCCAGCTCGTCATCCTGCAGCCGCTCGATGATGCCGCGCGTCAGGACGATTTTATAACTCTTCTCGTCGATGCCGGTTGCGAAGGCATTCAGCGCGGGGCTGTCGATGATCTCGAATTTCGGCATCGGGATGCCGCGCGAGATGCAGAGGTTTTCCAGCATGTTGTAAATCTTCGGCATTTCGTCGCGCGTGATCGGCACCGAGCCCGTCGCCGCGCGCATCATGCTGCCATGGAAAAAATAAGCGATGACGAACCACGCGCCCGCTGCCAGCACCGCCCAATGTCCGTATTGCCGGATGCCTGAGATAGCCGCGTCCCAGCCGCGCGCCATATCGACGCTGCCCGGCTGCCCGCCCGAAAAACCGCCCAGCACGCCGAAGAACGCGCCCATCATCAGCAGCAGCAGGACGGGAAAACCCATCAGCAGCAGCACCGATTTCAGCTGGTTGCTCCAGACATGTCCGGCAAAGCCTTCGGTCGCCAGCATGGTGTTTATCCCCCGAGTCCTGTTAAATTCAGCCTATTCTAGATTTATGGCGGGGCGGGTACAAGGCAAGCAGCTATCTTCCAAGCCCATGATATATCTGCATATTTGCATTTATTTCACGGTTTTTATTGATTTGTGCGGCGCAATATTCCATATTTGGTTTCCCGTTGGGCATCGATATCGCCGCAACGCAAAGGCTCCCGCGCTTTTTGATAAAAGACTTCCACTTTTCGCGGGGCGGCCTGACCTGACACACGACTTTTCAAAAAAGCCGCGCTTGATGGGAAGGCGAACTATTTGCGTTTTTTGTGGCAGCTGCCCGGCCAAACCCAAGACCCCGCCTGAATGGGGCCTTATACGAAAGAGAACCGACCATGAAAAACCGACTGACAGACGACCATGATATTTTCGCAGCCGCGCTTCCCGACATGCGCGCGCATTTCGAAACCGCCGCGAAATCGCCCAGCGACTATGCGTTCCTGCACCGCGCGATCGCCGAAGACCTGCGCTCCGCTGAAAACCATGTCGCATTGAACGGCGTCGGAGCCAGCGCGAGCCACATCAACAACGCGCGCCAGAGCATCATTGCGATTTCCGAACAGCCCGAATTCTACGGCGTGATCGCCGTCGACCTCGACGTTGCTGCGAAAATCACCAACGCCTACGCGCAAAAACAAAAACTGGGCATGTAATTCCCGCGCGATTTCGCGCAAGTCATTATTACTGCCGACTGAATGAACGACCTGTCAGGGATCAGCCGCCGAAGCTCACTTTCGGTGCGTCCTTGACGGCCGCTTTCTCCGCCGCATCCAATTCAAAAAACACCTCGTCCCTGAACCCCGTCATCCGCGCAATGATGACGGCGGGGAACTGCTGGATCGCGGTGTTGTATTCGCTGGTCGCGTTGTTGAAGAAACGGCGCGCCGCCGCGATCTTGTTTTCAATGTCCGACAATTCCGATTGCAGCTGGCGGAAATTCGCGTCGGCCTTCAGCTGCGGGTAATTCTCCGCAACCGCCATCAGCTTCATGACCGCAGCGCCCAGCGCCGCTTCGGCGGGGGCGCGTTCGGAAATGGAGCCGCCCTGCATCGCGGTTGCGCGCGCCTGCGTCACGGTTTCCAGCACGCCTTTTTCATGGCTCGCATATCCCTTCACCGTCTCGACCAAATTCGGCACAAGGTCGACGCGCAGTTTCAGCTGCACATCGATATCCGAAAACGCGTTCTTGCGCCGCTGCGAAAGCGCGACGATGCGGTTATAGAGCGAGATGAAAAGAATGACGACCGCGGCGATGACCGCCAGCAAAATCCACGACGAATTCATGACAAACCCTTTTGTTAAAGAACCTTGCCCTTAACATGGGTCAAAAGCGCAGGTAGCGCAAGTATTACATCTTGGGGGGCGCAGGCACGCGCATCATGCCCTTGGGCGGGGCAAGGCCGTTCGGGATGTTCAGGAACTGCTTCAGCTTTTCGGCGGCGGCTTCGTTCTGTTCCCACAGCATCATGTAATCGGCGGGCGTCCAGCAATGCTTGTCTTTTACGTCCTGCTTTGCGCCGGCGGCGGTCAGCAGCTCGATCACTTCCTTGCGCGACTGCATGCCGCCGGAAACTGCCGCCGAATGCAGCGGCGTCCAGCCCTTGCCGTTATTCTCGGCGTTCACGTTCGCGCCTGCCTTGATCAGAAGATCGGTGATTTCGGTTTCGCCCCAATAGGCGGCCTGGTGCAGGGGCGTCAAGCCGTGATCGTCGGCGATGTCGGGATCCGCGCCATCGCGCAAAAGTTTTTTGACGTCCTTGATATTGCCGCTGCGCACGGCGCGATACAATTTCGTTTCACCCGCGCCGTTGCGTTTGTCCACGCCGTTGCCGGAAATCGAATTGAAAAATTTATTCAGACCTAACATGAAACCCTGTCTCCCCATTCCAAGAATAGCGCAAGCAGCAGTTCACGGCAAATGTCCGCGCAATAAGATAATAGAAATGGGGGGATTAAAGTTTCGTTAATGGCGCAGTGCAGCATCAAAACGAAACAAAGATTGAAGATTCCGGCAATGATCTTTAGTCGATATACAATCCCGTGCGCAGCTGGCGGATGGCGGAGGGGCTTGTGCTGCGCTTGCCGGTTTCCTCGATGCGCGGATAGTGTTTCGTGCCGGAAAGGTTGCCTTTTGCGAAGTCGCGCACCGCGGCGCTTTTCGATTGCAGCACTTTATCCTGTAAAGATTTCGGCGCATCGGCCAGCTTGTATCCGTCCGCCGCAAGCTTTCTGGCAAACGTGACGCGGTCATATGCCAGCGCCCAGCCCATGGCCTTGCCGCCCGCTGCCGCGTCGAAAGAAATTTTCCCGCGCAGGAAACGCGGGCGCTGCGCTTCGGCATAGATCGCCAGTATCTCGGTGATGTTGCCGCTTTGCGCCACGCGCGCGAAGGCGTCCTTCAGCGTCGCGGATTTTTCTCCCCCCAGTTCATCGCGCCGCTTTTGCATGGCGCTCAGGCTGATCAGCGGCATGAACATATCGTCATCCGCTGTTTTGCTGGGAAAGCGGCTGCCGCTATTGTTCCCTGACATGAAGCTGCGCACACCTTCAAGGTAGCCCGTGATGGGGCTTTGAGTTTTCTTGACCTCGCTCCACAGCGCCATTTCCTCGATCACGCCAAGGTCGCGCCGCTGCCATGCGAGGTCGATGGCGGAAATTTTTTCGCCTTGGGCCGTCTTGTGCGCGAAGCCGGGATCGGCCTCCCACAACATTAAATGGTGCGCGGCATCGCGCTGGGCGGTCGCCGCCGCTTCCCACAATGCGCGGTTCAGCACGCGCTGCTCGAAATAAACCTCGTCCTGCAAAAACACCATCGCGGCAGTGTTGCCGGCGCCTGCGGCGCGGATGAACACATCGTCCCAGTTATATTTCACGCCCGTCTGCGCGATGCGGCGATAGGCGTCGGCGATCTGCCGCGTGTCCATTTCGGCCATTTTCGCGTTCAGCTGCGCGCGCACATTGATCGACGCGTTTTTCTGCAGCGACAGCCCGATGCCGGTCAGCGCGGTGAACAGCGCATCCTGCAGGGGTTCGGGTTTTTTATCGTCTTCGGGCTCGTCCGCGTCCATGCCGGTTTCGGGCGGCGGATCCTGTTCTTTTTCATCGACCGCAGGCGGGGGCTGCAGCAGCGGGTGTTCCGGCGCGCGCGATTTCAGGTAGCGTTTGAAGTTTTTGTCCTGCACGAACAGTACCTGCGTTTCAGCATCGCCAAGGTCAAAGGCGATCTGCCCCTTCGCGGTTTCAAAATCGAAGGGCGCGTGATGTTTCAGCAGCAGGGCGACGGCCTCGCGCTGGTTCAGGTGCGCGGCGAAGTGCAGCGCCGTCCATCCCTCTGCGTCGGCGCGCGCAAGGTTGACCAGCGGATGCGCGGCGAGGGCTGCCAGCGTCGCGGCCTGCCCGCGTGCCGCCGCCACCATCAGCGGCGACATTCCGTGCGCATTTGTGAAATCGGGCAGTGTGCCCTGTTTTGTCAGCAACAGGGCGAGGTTCGCGGCATCACCCTCCGCCGCCGATTTCATGATCGCGGCGGCGAAGCTGTTATCGAGCAGGCCGTTCAGTAACGACACACCCGACAGCGACCCGTGATTGAAGACCAGCGCGGCATCCTTGCGTGGTGTTTTGGCAGGCGCGGGCACAGGGCTAGGCATAGGCGCAGGCGGCAGCGCGGTCATCGCCGCTGCAATGCCCGCCGCGCTTGCCATCGACAGCGGCGAGGTTGCCAGCACGCCCGCCGATGACGTTGGTGCTGCGGATGCGTTGAATGCATCGCGCAAATTCGAAACGCGCGACGGCGGCACGGGCGGCGCGTGGTACGTGTTCAGGGAAGGCGTAACCTTGGTGACTTTCATGGTCAGGCAAGATAGCCAATAATACGGAAAACGTCAATTTTATCAGCCAAGATACTGGTATTGCTGAATTCTATAGCGTGGTTTGGCGCTTGGGCGGCGTCTTTTTCTTGAACCGCGCGGTTTGCGGCGCGGCCACGTCGCGCTCGGTCGCCATCTTGGTGATGACGGGGTTTTTCTTCTGTTTCGGGGGCGGGCTTTGTCCGGCGGCGGGCGCGGCGGCAGCAGGTGCCGGTATCGGCGTGAACGGCATGGGCGTCGGTGTGGAGGGCGCGGCGGGGATGTTTATGTCCGCGCCCAGCTCCAGCAGTTTTTTGACGACGTCTAGGTTGCCATTTTTGACGGCGTCCATCAGGTCGACATCGCCGCCGGCTGCTGCCGTATTGAATGCGCCCGACATGCTCATGGCGTCATCCCGCCCGCTTTGCGCGTGAAGCGCGCAGGCTGTGGCGCGCTCTGACCCCCCTGGACAGGATTGCGCGCCGCCTGCGCGGCATCGACACCCGCACGCTGCGCCAGCAGGGCGTCATGGGCGGGCGCAAGCTGGTCCATCCATGCGGTCATCTGGATGCTTTGCAGGAAACGGCCCAAGTGCAGCGGCACGCGCTTGTCCTGCGCCAGTTTCTTGATGTCGCGCAGATGCAGCGTGGCGGTCAGCACGGGGTTGGGCGATTCCGTCTTGCGGTCGAACATGATCTGCACGATGCGGTCGATGACGTTTTGATCGGTCAGTTTTCCGGCATCGATCAGGTCGGCGATGCGGGTGGCGTTTTTTGCGGCGCGTTCGGTCGTCATGCGGTCACCGTGTTGCGTTTGCGTGTGAAACTGGCGCGGGGCGGGGCTTTGGATTGGGTTCGCGTGCCGCCCTTCAATACGTCTGCCACTTCGTGACCGCGTGACACGGCCTGCTGCGCGCGCCCTGCGTCTGTGTGCGACGTCATCAGCTGGATAAAACCGGCATCCTCCGCCAGCGCGGCGATGATATCGCGCATGCTGGTTTTTGCCGCGCTCTCGATGTAACGGGCGATCATGCGGGGCGGCAGATATTCCTGCGCTGCGTCGCGCTGTTCTTGCGTGAAGGGCGCGGTTTCAAGAAAATGCTTGGCAACGGCATTGGCGGATTTGAGCATAGCCTCGCCGGTCTGCTTGGGAAAGTCATGAAATAAATTCGGCATGTTCACCCTGCTGTCGCCAAGTGCGGCAGCAGCGGCAAAAACACCCGCCATGCCGCCGGCGTAGGGAAGGGCGGCGTTAGCAGCAGCGGTCACCATGGCGGCGGTGCCTGCCAACAGGGAAGTGTTCAGCCCCTTCATGAATTTCTTCTTATCTTCGGCTTTCGTCGGGGATTTTCTGGTCATGTGCGCCAGCCGGTTCTTCTGAATCGCGCGGTCGCGGGCGCGGTGACATGTCCCTGCAGACCCTTTTGCATGGTGTTCACGATCTGCGTCACGGGCGCATTGTTGATCAGCCGCTTTTCCCATTCGGGCGTCATCTCGCGCTTCAGGTATCCGTTGACGAAATCGCGCAGGTTGCCAAGGCCGCTGTCGACGCGGAAGCCGCCTTGCGCCATATGGTCCATCACGATGGCGCGCATGCCTTCGCGCATGGTGTCGGGCAGCGGGGTTTCATCCACCATCAGTTCCGCGATGGCGGGAAACATTTTATTGTTGAAGGGCTTTCTATTCACTTGCGCAAAGCGCTCCTTGAGGATGCCGGGCATCTGATCCGAACCGATGAAGCCGGGCGGCACGCCGGTGATCTGGTGTCCCTGTTCGCTGTCCTGACCCAGATAGCGCGTCACGATGGTGACTTCGCGTGGCGCGTTGCCGCGCGCGGGCGTGTTGAAGACTTCCAGCAGCTGCGCCGCCTTCTGGTTGCCGGGGTTGAAATCGCCGGTGTCGTCGATCAGTGTCACGCGCGCATTGGACAGGTCGCCCATTTTGTCGAGCGCCTCGGACAGCACGCTCACGATAGGTTCTGAATGTGCCTTGAAAGCCGTCATGATACCCCCGTCTATTCCGGCAAGCCCCCCTGCCGGTCGATAAGGTATTATATATAATATGTAAAATTCTGTCCAGACAGGCCTGCTGCCGATATAAACCATTGGTAACAAATGGTTATTTCTTGGCGCTGACCTTGAAAACATCCGATTTGAACATGTCTTCGTTTTTCTTCATGAAACCGTCCAGCGATTCGGCTGAAACCATGTCCGCGAAATACGGCTGCAATTCCGTCGAATAGGACGGCACGCCGTCGAAATGATCCTCGCCGACCTTGGCAAGGCCGACCGCCGCGATCACCATGCCGGTTGCGAAAAAACCGCACCAGATGCGGCGGCGTTTCGCCGTCATGTCGGTCGCAAGGGTCAGCGCGCCATACAGCAGCACTACGACCAGCGCAGCATTCAGCGCGAACGAGGCCATCGATGCGGGCATGCTGTCATTCGTTAGGAAGGACAGGTAATCCTGAAAAATCGCGGCGGCGCAGGTAGCGGTGACGAAGAAGCTTGCCAGCGCAACATGGCTGCGGAAACGCGACTTGTGGCGCACCAGCCTGCCGCCGACGCCCCACAGCGCCGACCAGATCAGGATGGCAATCGCCACGCTGATGCCGGTGCCGGCCAACGTTTCCCTGATATCGGGCGTCCAGCTGTCGAGGTATTTCCAGCCGACCGATGCACCCGCCGCCGATAACAGCGACAGCCAGACGACAACGGGGCGGGCAAGGAAAACCAGTACTGGGTTCGCGCGCGCAAGGCGGCGCGTGGCGGCAACCGGGTGCGCGGGGTCGAAAATGCGGATATCGGTCAGGCCGACGCGCACGGTGTCGCCCGATTTCAGGTGGGCGCTGGCGCCCTTGTGATGCTTGTCGTTCAGCGTCAGCCCGTTTTCGGAAGCCAGGTCATGGATCACGAAATCCGTGCCGTCGAATTCGATGCGCACATGCTGCGCGCTAATATGCGGGTCGCCGATGATGATGTCGTTGTGATACCCGCGCCCCAGCGTGGCGGGGAACGCCTCGATCGACCGGTGGGTGATCGCGCCGTCGCCGGAATGGCTGGTGATTTCCAATACAAGGCGTTTCATTTCGCACCTTCTTTCGCCGGGGCTTTCTCAGCATCTTTTCCATCAGGCGCGTCAAGGGCGGGCGCACCTTGCGATACCGGCGCGTCTTTCGGCGCGGCCAGCGTCGAAGCCGCCTTGCCGCCGCCGCTGTCGGCTTGTTTCAGGGTGATGCCTTCCATGAACTTTTTCGACAGCTTCAGCGCATTTTCTTTCGAGACGCCTTCCGCCACCTGCGTGATCATGAAACCTTCGCGGTCGCCGCCGACCAATGCCATGTAAAGCTGCATGTCATACAGTTTCGGGTATTTGCGGTACTGGCGGATGCAGAACGAGCTTTTGAAACGGCGCCCGGCCAAATCGACGAAGGCATTGCTGCAATCGTAATTGGTGACGTTTTCCTCCGCCGCGTCGCCGGTGCCGAGCGGCATGTTGTACTGGCTTTCGTAATAGCTGTAGAAACGCGGCAGCGCGAGGCGGTCATGCGCGGTCAGGTGGTCATAGCGGTACATGAACAGGCCGGTGTCGAAATCATTGTCGAGGAACAGGCGGTCGTTGCTCATGCAGGTCGACCTTGAAAAACGTTCATAGGCCTGCTTGTCGTTTTCGTCCTTCATCGTGTCGCCCCAGCATTTGAAGGCGGTGTTGATGCGGCCCGGCACCATGAACGGGCCGAAGGGGACGGTTTCCCATTTGTCGGCCAGCAGCCTGCTGACGACTTTTTCCTGCGCCTGCAGCAGCTGGTCCTCGATATACTGCGATGCGTTCGCGATGAAATCATAGCCGGGCTTCTGTGCGGTCAAGTCGCTGAGCAGCTGCTTCAGCGGCTCGACAGGGACGAGGAAGCTGATCGCGTTGCCGGCCGTCGACACGTTCACGCCGACAACTTTGCCGTCATGGCTCAGCACGGGGCCGCCTGACATGCCGGGGTTCAGGGATCCGGAGAAGTGGATCTTGTCGATAAAGCTTTCGCGGCTGACCCCGTTATGTGTGCCTTCGATGATCGTGAAGCTGATGTCATGCGGGTTGCCGAGCGAAAACAGCCTCGTTCCCTTGGGCAGGTCCGATTTGCCAAGCTCGACAAAGGCGGGCCCGGGCGGGTCCATCTGCACGATCGCAAGGTCATGGCCGACATCGGCGACGAGCACTTTCAGGCTGCCGCGGCGGCCCTTGTCGTCGAGATATTCAAGGCGGTTGCTTTCATGGCGCTGCACGGCCTCGGCGACGACGTGGTAATTGGTCGCCATCATGCCGGATGCCGAAAACTGGAATCCGGAACCGATGCTGTTTTTTTTGTCGGATGCCAGGTCGATCACCTGCACCTGATACAGCGCCTCGCCGTATTTCTGCCAGATGCGCTGCGCCTCGTCGGTGATCTCGGCGGCGGGCTTCGCGGGCGGCGTGGCGGCCGCGCCTTCTTCCGGCGGCGGGGTCAGGGGGTTTTCCGCCGCAGCCGGCGCAACGCCTTCGGGCTGCGCTATTGCGGATTCTGGCTGCGCCAGTGCGGATTCCGGCTGCGCCAGTGCGGGAATGGCGGCTGCCGTGAACAGGCAGAGGGCAAGAACAAGGAAGGGCGCAACGGGGCGGATCATGCAGTCCTCGGAAAGTAGGTAAAGGCAGGGAAAACGCGCCGGATGCCGCGCATGTTTTTATTCTCCACAACAAACGCTCCGCTTGGCAAGGCGTATCAATATATCTTGTTCGTTTTATGAAAAGGCAAGCGAGTTTGTAATAAAATTTCCCCAAACGCGGTTTTATATTCCCAAGCTTGCGAAGCCGCATGGACTCATGATGTTAACCATGCTAACTTTTCAATCTGTTAAAAGCAGCATCACCATAAAACGCGATTAAAATGTCGATTTCGCCGGTATTACGGCCGTCATTTAATGGCTTTTCGGGGACGAAGAATTGAAAAACTTTTTCAACGCCGTTTCAAGAATGTTCCGGGGCGACCCGAACAAGGTACAGGACACCGGTTACACGCGCCTGCAAAAGGCCGTGGCCGAAAACGACCTGTCATCGGTGGTGGCGCTGATTAAAATGGGCGCCGATGTGAACATGCGCGGCAACCTGATGTATCCCCCGCTGCACCTTGCCCTCGACAAAGACCGCCATTCCATCGCCGTTGCGCTGATCCAGGCGGGCGCCGACGTGAACCTGCCCGATGCGACCGGCAAGACGCCGCTGCACCGCGCGGTGATGCAATCACAGGAAACCTTCGTCCGCACGCTCGTGAAACTGGGCGCGGATACGAATGCGAAAGACGACCAGGGCCGCACGCCGCTGCATGTCATCACGACCTCGAACCCCGACATCGTGGACCTGCTGGTTGAAAACAACGCGCGCCTGAATGAAAAAGACATCAACGGCAACACGCCGCTGCACACCTTCCTCGACAAGCCAGTGCTGGTCGAAAAGCTGCTGAAAAACGGCGCCGACCCGAACGTGAAGAATGATTACGGCGTTTCCCCCTACATGATGATGCTGGAGGAAGAACGCCTGTCGCAGTACCCGAAAGTGCTGCAGCAAATGCTGGCTTTCAAGGCCGATATCGGCGCTGCGAACCAGCTTGGCGAAACCGTGCTGCATATGGCGGCGCGCCTTGAAATGGCGGACACGTTCAATTCCGTCCTCGGCGGCTGCGAACTGAAGATCAAGGACGCGAACGGCAACAACGTGCTGCACGCGCTCGCCCGCACGCAGAACGTGTCGATGATCCTAAAGGCGATTGATAAGGCGCCCGAGCTGCTGAACGACGAAAACATCCATGGCCGCACGCCGCTGGCCGAACTCGTCCGCCGCGCCGACCGCCAGCCGTACCGCATCGACGACAAATTCATCGCCGCCGCGCGCGTCATGATCAATGCGGGCGCAGACCCGTCGGTCACCGACGAATTCGGCCGCACGCTGCTGCATTACGCCGTTGCGCAGGACAAACAGGGTTTTGTCGAATACCTTGCCGGCAAGAAAATCAATTACGACGTGATTGATAAAGACGGCCGCGCCGCGCTGCATATCGCAATCGAGCGCAAGAATTTGACGGTTCTCGACCGCCTGCTCGACCTCGGCGCGGATCCGGATCTGGTCGACAGCCGTGGCTGGACGGTGCTTGACCGTTTGGCCGAAAAAGACGACCGCAACAGCCCTGTGGTGCAACGCCTGATCGTGGCGGGCGCACAGTATAAAAAACAGCTGCCGCTGAACCCCGAACTGATGCGCAAGCGGAACAACAGCCTCGACAAGCCCGGCCTTGATAAGCCGCGCGTGCAGCCGGGCGGGTTGAATGACAACCGCGATGCGCCCAAATTCCCCAATTTCAAGCCGAAGCCGCCCGCGAATAACTAATCCAACCTTTCCGTCATCCCCGCGAAAGCGGGGATCTCAGGGATATGCGGGGCGCATGAAGCCCACGGGATCCCCGCTTTCGCGGGGATGACAAGAATGATGTTAAGTTTATTGCCATAAACGATTGACTCGTCCCCCTGAGCCGCTAAACTGCGCCCGTTGCCATATTCATGCCATATTCATGCCATATTCATGATGGAGCGAAGCGATGGGTCACGGTTACATGCGCGAGCAGGCTTTGCAGGATGCCGGCGTTTCGTCAGCACTGAAGGATCTCGCCAACCGCATTATCCCGGCGGGGCGGTTCGAGGATTTCCGGGAGGCGGTCGATTGCGGCGCGATCGATGCGCTCGACGTGCCGGAAAAATTTCCCATGATCTCGGCGGTGTCGCAGGTGCTCGCGCTGCCCGATGCGAAAGAGCAGATCAAGTGGCTCAAGGAATTGTTCGAAGGATCGCCTGAAAAATTCCGCGCCGCCGTCGCGCCCAATTTCGGCTTCCAGTGGGGATCGCCCAACACCAACATCGCGGCCTATGACGATTATCGCGGCTACGAGGTCGAGCGCACGCCCCTGTTCTCGTTGCTGGCGCAGCGCGCCGATGTGACGCTGGCCGATTTCTTCGCCTTCGATCCCGAAGCGCTGTCGCAGCCCGTAAAGAACCGCGATGCATCGCAACCCGCGCAGCCGCTGCTGCACCATATCGCGTTCAACCGCGAATTGACGGTGCAGGCGCTGGACGATATCGAGGCGGCGACCGGCAACGCCGATTTCCTGCTTATCAAAAATGCGCGCGGCGAAACGCTCTTCCACCGCATCGCCGCGAACAACGGATCGCAGGAAGATGAATCGAAACTCGACCTCCTCAGCTGGATGTCGCAGCGCAAGCCGCAGCTGGTCAATGAACCCGACCGTTTCGGCTGGACGCCGCTAGACCGTTTGCTGTCGCACAGCCGCGGCAAGCTCGACACGTCGCTTGGCCGTTTCCTGCTGGCATCGAATGCCAAACTGGCGAAGCAGATCGCGCCCGAATTCAACTTGAAGGCGCAGCTGCAGGAAAACGAAGGCCTGGGACTCGACAAATTCCCTACGCGCAAAATGGCGACGCCGACGCCCTAAAATTTGGTGCGCTGCAATAAAATTTAATGCCTGCTATAATCATGAAATTGTTGCGCTATACGGCGTAAAGATATGTTTTTGCCCGCCCATTCCTTGACATAATGGCACATCCGCTGCAATATGTCCGAAGTTCGGAAACCTGATAAAACAGCTCCTGAAACGGCGGTGACGAAATGCTCCAGCGCGTGAATACCGAGGCGGATAAACCCCGCCGCTCAGTCAAAAAAGACTTCCACCTGAATGCCATCCTGTCGCTGATGACGGGCATGACCCTGTCGCGCGAAGGCGAAGTCGGCCCGCAGCGCCTCGTCGCGTTCATGATGGAGGCGCAGGCCGACGCCTGCGTCACGATGGAAAACGCCGAAACCGTGCGCGACTGCATCCTTGAACAGCTGCCGTTCCTGAACGAGATCAATTTCGACGGCCTGCATGAAATCCTGCGCGTCGACCCGTCGCCCGCCAATCCCTACATCACCGTCTGGCGCGAAATGCAGGCGTTGAAATTCGGCGAAGAGCACGCGCTGATCCCGCTCGCACGCTGGCAGCGCCTGACAGCGCAAAAGGAATTCGCGCAGAAAGAAAGCGCGTAATCTTTCCCCGCACGCGAACGCATAAAAAAACCGCCGGAACGCCGGCGGTTTTTTTGTATCCTGTCTTATAAAACCTTAGATGCTGGGACCCAGGCGTTTCAGGAAGCTCTGCACCGCGCCTTGCGTGGTCAACGGCGAGGGTTTCATCTCCGCCGCCGGCGCCACCAGCGTATCGATCTCGTCCTTCGGGCCAAAGAAGCGCGAGGAGATGCCCGAGAAGTATTTGGTGAACTTGCTGGTGAAGGTCGCGGGCGATGCCTCGCCGGATTCCAGCGATGCTTCGGGTTTTGCTGCTTCCAGCGGCGCAATCTCGATGCCGCCTTTGTCGTCGCCGCCGCCGAACCAGCCGCGGATCGTCGCGCTGATGCTGTTGCCCTGCGGCTCGCCATGTTCTTTTTCCGCGTGTTCCGCTTCTGCGACGATCGCCTCTTCGTCGCGCTGCGCCTGCTTGATGGTTTCGGACAGGCCGTGCGCGCCCATGGAACGCGCCACTTCGTCGCCGTTCACGCCGTCCATCGCCAGCAGGGCGTTGGTCTGCAGTTTCGCGATCAGCATGCGCGCCAGTTCCACGTTGCCGTTCGTCTGGAACAGCATCGCCGCGGACACGCCCGCATCGGTCATTGCGCCCAGGTCGACGCCTTTATACGTCATCAGCTCGCGGGCGATATGGTCTTTCTGGTCCTGCGCCGCCGCGATCAGCAGCGTCACGCCGTTGGCGCGTTTTACGCCGGTGTTTTTCTTGCCGTTCTGCGTCAGGCCTTGCACCACGTTCAGGTCGCCGCGCTTCACAGCCGCGAACAACTCGTCCGTCATCTCGTCCTGCGTGATTTCTTTTTCCTTGGAATAGTCGATGCCGCCGCTCGCGTTTGCGATTTCGGGTTCAGGTTTCGGCGCGAAATCGGTCGCGGTGTTGTTTGCTTCGGCTGTCATGTCTTTTCCCATCCTGTCATTGAACATCTGTGCAAAAAGGCCTGCGGTTGCGGCGGTAGAGTTGGCGGCAAAGGCGGTCTGCAACTGGGTCAACGTTACCTCTCTTGTTAATCTCATAGTACCCCAGACCCCTGCCTTTGTCAAAAATATATGCTTTTTTTGAGCATATCTAACTCCTTGAGCCATAACGACTTCTTAACGCTTTGTTAATCTTTTCGGGGCTCAGAGTTTTGACGTAATTAAAACCTTGTGTGACAATGCCTTATGATCAAAGCCATCCTGCTCGACATGGACAACACGCTCATCGCAACCCAAGACCTGTTCGAGGAAGCGCATGATCGGCTGACCGCTTTTATCGAATCCCGCACCAGAACACCCCCCGCAGAATCCGTCGCCAACGTCAGGCGATTCGAGGTCGAGCTGTTTGCCCAATTCGGCTACGGCACCGGCATGCTGCCGCAGGCGTTTGAAAACGCGCTGCTGGCATACGCGCCGCAATCGTCCGATGCCGACATCGCGGCGGTGCGCGGCATGGCATCGGATGTCTATACCCGCCCCGCGCGCGTGATCCGCGGCGTGACGCAGGCGGTTGAAAACATGGCACAGCATTTCGACCTCTATATCCTGACCGCGGGCGAACCGGCTGCGCAGCAACGCCGCATCGATGCGCTGCCGTTCAAAAACCTTTTCAAGGGCACATTCCCCGTGCCGGAAAAAACGCCGGAAACCTATGCCGTTCTTTTGAAAAAACTGGGGCTGCAGCCGCACGAGGTTGTGATGATCGGCGACAGTTTGAAATCCGACGTCATCCCGTCCGTCGCCGCCGGGTTATCGGCCATCCATATCCCGCATGCCAACTGGGTCGGCCGCGAAATGGCGGGGTTGAAAATGCCGGAAACCACGCTGGCGACGGTGTTTAATCACATGAGCAGCGCGGCGACGCACCTTATTGCGGGCGCGGCGAAAATCAAACCGGGCGCGGAGCACCGACCTTCAATTGTGCAGCCGCAGCCACAAAAACCTGCACACCCGGCACGAGCGGCATGATCTCGATGGCCGGCGCCTCTTCCTTCACGCGCAGGAATTTCGTCGTGATCGCGGATGCCGCACGTTCCGTCGGGCGGCGCGATGCATGGCGGAAGCGCGACGGTGCGCGCGTCTCGACTCGGATTTCCTTGTTTTTCTGTTTCGTGTTGTCCTGTGGTGTGGGCGACGCTTCCTGTTTGAAACGTGTCTTCAGGTAAGGCGATGAGAAACCTTCCAGCGACAGCATCATGCGGCGCACGCGCTCGTCGGTCAGTGCATCCGTTGCGGGCAGGGCGCTAGTCAGTGCGGCGATCGACACCATCACTTGCGCCAGTTCCGCGTTGAACTGGTCTTCGTCGCAGGTGGTTTCGGTGGCCTCGCGCTGGGCGAAGCAATCGGCGGCGGCTTTGGGCTTCAGGCCGTCGAAGCGGTTCTTGAGCGTATCGCGATCGAGTAACATCATGGTGGTGATCCCCTTTCGTGTTAGCAACTCAACTTCCCTGACTTCAACCTAACGCATATGTATTAAGAATGTGGTACTAGGGGATGCCGGTATTTTCTAAGTCATTGTTATTAAATAGTATTATATTTGAACACGGCGTTTAGATTCTTGCCATATTTAACGAAATATACTCACCCCGAGCATAGTTTTTGAGCGCACGCGAATCATTGCTTATGTAACCCGCTGACATTCAGGCACTTTTCTTTAACGACTGTCCTGCTAGGATATTCGTATCGAAAATTGGAGACGCTGAAAAAGGATTCAAAACCCGTGGCCTATACCTCGCACGGGCGGAGAGGGTGTATTTTTAGCAACAAGGGTGGCGCGTGACGTTCGAGCGCAGCAACAGAACCCTGCTTTCAAAATTCAACCGCGCCGCACGACATGCGGGCATCGCGGCCGTCGCCGCAGGTGCGCTATTTTTCTCCGGCGATGCGCGCAGCCATAAATCGCCCGTCACTGTCCAGCAATCTGCCGTCACCGCATCCGTTGAAACAGCCGATCCCGCCGCGCAAAAACGCCTCGACCATTTGCGCGCCGAAATCTGCCGCACGGCGGATGGCCGCGCGCTGTTCGCGTTTTCGGATGCCTATAACACGAAACTGGAAATGTCGGATTCCAAAAGCATGGATTCCGATTTGACCGATGCAATCTTCATCCGCGGCCTTAATTTCGGCAAGCTTGTGCAGCTGAATAATGAAGAAACCAGCGACACGGTCCTGATGTATACGGCGGTGCATGAACTGCGCCATTCATGGCACAAACTGGCGGTCGGCACGCATGACATGGAATTGCCGCCGAAGCAGGCCTGGATCCGCGACCGCGTGCTGGAGGCGGATTGCTACTCGTTTGAAATCCATTTCGGCTATGAATACGCCAGGCAATGCGGCATCGCGTTTGACACCGGCGAAGGTTCATACGCGACGCTCGCGAAATCCTACGCCGCCGACCGCGATGCGGGGATGGCTGCGGATGTCGCCTATGGGCGGCTGATGGAACGCGCCTTCCCGCATGTGAAAAGCCTTGAATACGACGAAGACTTCCTGGGGCAGCAAATCCGCAACTGGGAAGCGGTGGTGAAAGACCCCTGCCTTGGCATCACCCATGCCGATAAATGGGATACCGAACCGGATGCCAAAGAATTCGCCGCCATGCTCCGCCGCGCAACGACGGTGGGCATCGACGTGAAAAGCGGCGCATCCGCGTTATCAACGTGGACGGACAATGATTTCCAGTCGCTGGACAAAACCGGCGGCGCGACAAAAGACGACCTCGATAAACTTGCGAAAGCCGACGGCAAGCGCGGCGAAGCAAAAGCGGCCTGGGATGTGTACTGGCAAAAAACACTCGACGCGGTGCGGCGGGAACGTGAAGCCAAAGAGAATTCCCAGCAACCGAAGCCAGCGGCATCCGTGCCCAAGGCTCCTTCCGCTTAAAGGTCTTATCCCTTGAAAAAACTGCTGACCGCTTTCAACCGCCGCGCGAAGAAAACCGCGCTGACCGCCATCGCCGCCGTTGCACTGATGGGCGGCATCACGCATGACTCGCGCCCGGCCGCCGCGCTGCCTGAAGCCGCCACCACCACCCAGACCGCCGATGTGCCGAAGGTGAAATATGCGGTTTCGGAAGCGCGCCTCGACACCATCAAGGCGAAGATCGCGCTGACGCCGACGGGGCAGGCGTTGCTCGATTACGCGGCGCGTGAAAATATCCGCATCGAAATGTCGGATTCCAAGGTGATGGATGACGACCCCAAGGACAATATTTTCATCAAGGGGCTGAACTACGGCAGCCTGATCCGCCTGAACGGCGATATCGCCAGCGACGATGCGATCATGCTGACGCTGGCGCATGAGATAAGGCATTCATGGCACGACCGCACGGTGAAATCCGACGACATGGCGCTGGAACCGCGCCGCGAATGGCTGAAACGCCGCATCCAGGAAGCGGACTGCTTCGCCTATGAAATCCATTTCGCGTACGAGTACGAAAAAGCGACCGGCAAGAAACTGGCCATCGGCAACCGCGCAACGAACGACTACGCCAAACTCCTAAGCGCGTATGAAAAGGCGCGCAATGCGGAAGGGGCGACGGTTGGCGGCGCCTATACCGCGCTCCTCGAAAAAACATTCGTGCATGTGAACGGTCTCGACTACGACAAGCGGTTCACCACGCAGCTGAAGGACACATGGTCGGACGTGGCGACCAAGCCAGGCCTTAGCATTGTATATGCCGCCCGCATGATCAACACGCCGACGGACGAAGAATTTGTGAAGGAAATGCGCGAGGTTGCCCATGCCGGCCTCGATATCGGTTTCGATCCGGCCGCGCTTTCAACCTGGACGGAGGCTGATTTCCTCAGCTTCGAAAAAACCGGCGGCACACCCTCGAAAAAAGACCAGCAGACATTCGATGACGCGCAGGCGAAATACCTGCAGGCGCGCAGCGCATGGCAATTGCTGCATCCCGCGAATGACGACACCGCCGCACCGCCCGCGATGGTGATGCCGGAGCGGTTGCCGCCGACAGTCATGCCGGTGCCAAAACCGCCGCGCGCGCGCAGCCCGGGGGCTTAAACCGCAGGCGCTTTGGGTGTCTTCTTGATGCCGAGGGAGAAGGGCAGCTGCCTGTTGCGCAACGCATAGGCCGCCACGTTGAATGCGCCCGCCGCCGCCATCGTCCCGGTTGCGATCAGGAACCCGCCCAGCGCCGCAGGGCCTGCGATCACGAAGGGCAATGCCGCGCCGGCAACACCCACAACCGCCGCCGCCACAGAAAACACGCGCGACAGGCCGCTGCGTTTTTTGTCGAATGCGTTGATGATCGCGGGCACGGCGACAGCTGCGCTTGCGATGGGGGATGCCAGCATGAACATGCCAAAATTGAATGTTTCGGTCAGCGCCGCCACGCCTGCAACAGCCGCAATACCCGACCCGATGGGCAGTTCAAGCAGTTTTTCGATGGCCGTTTTCTGGTTCTGGTCGGACATTTTTATTTCCTTTACGCGGCAGGCGCTTTGGGGGTTTTCGGCTTGCGGGGTTTCTTTGCGGCTTTCGCGGCTGCTTTCGCAGCTTCGGCCTTTTGCGCTGCTGCTTGCTCGGCCGCCTTCTCCTGATGGTGTTTCGCCACACGGTACGCGCCGTAAACGGCAAGGCCGCCCGGCAGCGCGATGACGGTGCCGGCGAGGCGTTTCAGCTCGTCCTTCTTCGTCAGGTCCTGCGCAGTATCCTTCGCCACTTTCAGCCATTCGGTTTTCGAAACATGGCCGTATGCAACCCCCATGCGTTCCTTCAGCGTCAGGCCTTTCGGCGTTTCGCCTTCGGGCGTGTTTTCATTCACAAGGACGCTCAGCGTGTTCAGGGTGTCGGTCGCCTGCAGCTTCGCATCATCCAGCACGGCCTTGCCCGATTTCGCGGCGGCGTTATACGTGTCTTTCAGCTTGTCTTTGATGCCCTTGAACATGCCTTTATCTCCTTCAAAAATACTGGCCTTTTATAGCCGCATTCCGGAAATAAGCAAGCAAATTGCTTAAGGCTTTGGCGGGGTTGGGGGTTTCGGCCCCGGGACTGGTTTGTGATCGGCCTTGGCGGCCGGGTCGACGTTATCATTGGCCGCTTCGGGCGCATGGTCGAGTTTGTATTTCGCGATCCGGTAACCCGCATAGCCGATCCAGCCGCCCGGCACGAAAGACGACACCAGCAGGATGCCGATTTCCTTGGGCTTGCGCAGTTCCTTGAAGGTGTCCTTCAGCACGCCGCGCAGTTCCTTGCGCGACAGGCCGTTGAACACGGTCGAGAGGCGCGACTTGAAACTCGGTTTCTTTTTCTTCGGATCCGGCTCTGACATGATTCCCCTACAGGCATCTATTATAGCAGAAATGCCCTGCGATTTCGTGAACAATTGTTTTCAGGCGGTGATCTTAACGCGGTCCGGTCGATGACGTTCCACGGCTGCGCGGAGGCTGCGGCTTGTTGTTGATGCGTGCGCGCACCTTCGCCTCGATGTTCAGGTGCCATTCGGAAATAAACAGCCGCTGGTAACTGCGCTCAGCGGCCTGACGATGCGGGATATAACGCTCCGGATCGACCAGCTCCAAAATCAGCTGGCAGAGGAATTCGGGATAGGCGTTTTTCGGGTTCGCCGCGCGGATCGAAAACGCGCCGGTGCGCTCATAGACTTTTTCAAGGTCGAAATGCTCCGGCTTCACAACCCCCGCATCCAGCAGCGCGCGCGCAAGGCCGGGGTCGCGCTTGCCAAGATAGCGGTTGGGATCGGTCAGCGAAAAATCGGCCTTTGCAGCGACCAGCGCCTTCAGCGCGGCGCGCGCGTCGTCCGTCATGCCGCGCAATGTCTGTCCATGCAGGTAATCGAGGATGCGGCGCGTATCCATGGCATTCGGTTTCCAGCCGAACGGGCCCATCGCCTCCAGCACAAGCCCGAATTTTTTCGGGGCCAGCAGCTTCGGCAATGTTGTTTCCGACATTTCCTTTTGCGCAGCTTTTGTGTTGAACGCACGGGTCAGCGAAAAATCATCCGGTGATCCGGCGGCCAGGCGGCGCAGGCGGTCCGCCGTCCATGCGGGCGCTTCGAAAAAACCCATCGCCATCAATTCATTTTCAGCAATCGCCAATGCCGCGGGCGTGCGCTGCTGCGCATACTGGCGCAGGTAGATAAACGATTCCGCATCGCGCTCCGTCGCCGGTTCTTTGGTGAACAGGATGCGCGCAGCCTTCAGCAGGTCTTCGCGGCGCATCTCGATATAACGCGCACCCAGATCATGGAAACGCTCGCCCAGCCTGATCACCTGCTCCATGTTCACCAGCTGCGACAATATGTCGCGCCGCGCGTCATGCTCCGCCCCCGCCAGCAGGTTGCGGCGGTCCAGTTCCACCACCAGTTCCGTCGACAAAAACATGTCGAGCGAAGTGAGCCGCACCGGCTTCACCTTGATGCTTGCTTCGGTCAGCTTGTCGATAAAGCCAAGGCCGCCGCGCGACCGCGATATCGGGTACATGCGCTGCATCAACCGGAACTCCGCCGCGATATCCAGCGGCTTGCCCGCGCTGCCATCACCCAGCGTTGCGTCGCGGTATTGCAAGATGTCTTTCGCCTTCTCCATCTGCCCCGACTGCACGTAATGGATCAGCGTCGTGCTCATCAGGCTGTTCAGCTCGCGGTAATGCGTATCGACATCCGCAGCCCCGCGCGCCTTCGCCTCCGCCGCCGCGCGATACGCCCAGCGGATGGCGACGCCCAGATCCTTGTCGTGGCGTTCGCTTTGCGTGAACTGCGTGCGGATGCCGGCATTGCGGAGCGGGCCCTCGATATGCGCCCAGTTGGCGTCGCTCACCATGCTGCGCGCCTGTTTCGTTTCGGGCGCGCTCCATGTGGCGTCGTATGATGTCAGCAGTGTCACCATCTGGCGGTCGCCGCGCATCGCGGCCTGCAGCAGGTGATACCCGTCGGGCTTCAGCGCGATCTTTTCCCAAAACGCGGTTTCGAAAATCTTGCGCGCGGCATCAACGTCTTTCGCGTTGACGGCATCCAGCAGGCGCGCCGACAGCTCTGCCGCCGTCGGTTTGCGCGGCGGCGGCGTTGGCGGGAAATATTCCGGATAGAACATCATCGGCATCGCGCAGTCTTTATGTTTGTTAAGGAAAAGACTGTAGCGGAGGGGGTATGCCGAGTCAATTTGCCAAGATTTGCGATATTATGACATCAAAAAGCAGAAGCCCCGCTGTTCAGGGCGGGGCTTCATGCGTCGTCAAACTGTTTTGAAACTTACGCGAAGGCCTTCAGCGCAGTGCGCAGGCGTTCGGTGGTGCGCTCGGCCTGCTCCGACGATTTCGCAATCGCGGTCACGCGCGTGTCGAGGTCCTTGTCGCTCGATGCTTCCTGCCCGGCCAATACGGCGGCGTGGAATGCGTACAATTCTGTTTTTTCTTCCAGCGTGGTCAGCAACTGGTGACCCGTGGCAACGTCTGTTGCGGTCGGCGTGGTTTCCGCCAGATGGCCCAGGAATTCCTTGGCCTGCTTAATCGTTTTTTGGGGCAGCTCTGCCTTCAGTGAAAAGTGATTGCTGATCGTGCCGATATCGCGTGTTTCCGTCATTTATACGTTCCCTCGAAATATAAACTCAACTCGCCCTGACACCTTCAAGGTATCAGGAGAGTCTTAACACAAGGTTAAAAAACGCTGTAAAGATGCCAAATAGTCGGTAAATATGAAGGGGTTAGATACAATCCAACGTAATTAAATTACAAATGGCTTACGGATGCCTGAAAAACCCTTATTTCGGGGCCGAAGGCGCGGGCGGTTTGGCTTTATGGGCTGCTTCCAGTGCGGCGCGCGCTTTACGTTCATCCGCGGCCTCGCGTTCCATGCGCATCATCCATTCGCGGATGCGCATCTCCACAATGAATTCCGTGCCGTGGTAATTGGCCATCGGCGGCGTGCCGTTGGTGGCAAGGCGGTCTTCGGCGCGTTTCTCCGCATAGCGTTTCTGCAACTCGGCCAACGGCGTGGAATCGCGGCGTGGCGCAACCGTGTTGAAAAAATCCGCGGCCTTGGCGGGCAGCGGCAATGCGGCGGGCGGTTTTGTCGAATCCGGTTTCTTGTCCATGACGCATTATACCGGGGCTCATGCGGGATTCCAGCCCTTCATGCGGCAATAGAGGTTCAGCCCGTCCAGCAGGTTGCGGCGGGACCAGCCCGACCGCACCCGGCGGTCCTGATCCAGCGCGCGGCAGGCAAAGCCGAAGACCAGCACATCGATGATCATGGAATGGCTGACCCCCGCGCTGTGGCATGCGCGGCTCCACCCCACATAATCGGCCAGCAGTTTTTCGCGCGCCTCGACCGCGTTGTTCGCGCTGCGGCAACCGGGCAGGCGGTGCCAGTTGACGGTGGTGAAGCCCAAACCCTGGCTCATCGATTCAAATGCGAAGGCGATTTCCTGCGCCGCGTCCTGCTGCGACGGGCTGAAACTTTCCCACAGCCGCGCATCGGTGATGCGGCGTTGCGCGGCGGATAAATTGCGGCCGGGTGACTGGCGCAATGTCATGGGCATGGTGGGGGAATGCTGTTCCTACAGCGCGTGCGGCGTTGCCGCCACATTTCCCGCTATTTTTCCAGCTGCCTTGCCCGCCGCCTTTCCCTGCCATTCCGGTTTCCAGCCTTCCCAGTGATCCGCGCCGGCATCGGGCGGCATTGTGTCCTGTGCGATCATTGTCCTGCTCCGTCTTTGTCATGCCCTTTTTCGTGGCGGCGGTTCGTGCTTCTGGTGATGGCAAGCGTGCTGAGCCGCTTGCGGCGCGCTTGTGTTTCCGCGTCGCTGTCGGGGTCGGTCTCATTGATGGCGAAGCGCGGTTTCCTGTCCGGTGCGCGCGCGGCCTGCCTCTCGTCGGCAATCCTGCGGCGCGCGCGGTATTCACGCTGCCGCTCCGCGCCTGTCACGCCCTGCTTTTCCCAGTCTGCGATGCGGTTATCGGCATCGATCATGCCCTTGTCGCGGAAAACGGCCATCGCGGCTTCGATTTTCGCAACATCGCGGTCGAACAACGCCGCGGGCAATTCACAATCGAACCCGTCAACCGATCCGCGTCGCGCGGCGCGGCTGGCGTGTTCCAAAAGGCAGAGCAGCAGGCACAACGCTTCGGCGCGCGTCAGGCCGGAGCGTCGCGCAACGGCCCCCAGTCGCGCATCGTAAGGCAGTCCGTGGTGAACCTTGTACCAGTCCATTTTTTTTCTACTCTCCGTTTGGCCTTGTTATCTGTTCTTGTTATGTTCTCATTTACC
This sequence comes from Alphaproteobacteria bacterium, assembly GCA_965279315.1. Lineage (GTDB taxonomy): Bacteria > Pseudomonadota > Alphaproteobacteria > Micavibrionales > UBA2020 > JAPWJZ01. Next base: position 992,895 of record OZ257145.1, read on the forward strand.
ACTATTGCTTAAATCGCAACTATCGTCCAGCATTATTTTTGGCCGCCCGGCTGGATTGGAATTAAGCGATTGTTAATAAAGGATAATTATACGCATTAAAAATTAGCTTTATCCGCAATTAAAAACGCAATATGATAGGGATATGTCGCCCACACGCCTGCACACATTGATTCGCGAGACCCTGGAAAACTCCCCGCACCTGACCCAGCGCGGTCTGGCGGAACGCATGGGCGTCAATCCGGCGGCGGTCAACCGCATGCTGAACGGCCAGCGCAAGATCATGGCCGAAGAAATTCCGATCATCGAGGCGTATCTGGGCCTGCGGCTCGACCTGCAATACCTGCAGGAAGCGCCCCGCCCCGGCACGCGCCGCGGTTTTTCCGATAACCCCGCAACCCCGTTCGAAGCGCCCGTGCCCGTGTACGGCTATGCGGCGGGCAGCGACGATGTGGGCAAAAAAAGCACCTCCGGCCTGAACCTGTCGAACGGCGACATCGTCGACTGGGTCGCGCGCCATCCCGCGCTGAACGGCATCAAGGACGCGTTCGGCATTTATGTGTTTTCGGATTCCATGGAACCGCGCTATTTCCGCGGCGAGCTGATCTACGTCCATCCCGGCCGCCCGCCGGAGGTGAACAAGGACTGCGTGATCGAGATGAAAAACGGCGATGCGTTTATCAAGCGTCTCGTGAAACTCGGCGAAGCCAAGATCCGCGTCCGCCAGTTCAACCCGCCGCTCGAAACCGACGTCCCGCTGAAGGACGTGCAGGCGCTTTATTCCGTGATCGGCCGCGGGTAATAATTTTTGGCCGCAAAAAAACCCCTTCGTTTTGCGAAGGGGTTTTTTGTTGTCCTGAAATCGCGCTTTAGAATTTCTTCGAATTGTCGCGGTTCTTTTTGTTTTTTGCGCGCTCTTCGGCGGCCTTGCGGCGTTGTTCGTTTTGCGCGGCGTTGTCGTTCGTGGGCGTTTCGGGTTTCGCTTCGGTGTTGAAATCAAAGCTCTTGCCGTTCGCGCCGGGGGTGAAGACTTCACCTTGCGAAATGGGTTTTTGCGTTTGCGACGGTTTCTGGAACTTGAAGGGCGAGTTTGCGGGATCGCGGCGCAGGACCGATGCATTCGATGTGGTGTAGGCCGCAATGCCCGCTGCGGGGGCAGCCAGCGCCGAAAGGCCGATCGCCGTTGCCGTCGCCGCCGTTGCGCTCAACCCGATCGCCGCGCCCGCCTGCACAACCGCCGCCGCGAAGGGGACGAGTGCGGGGACGACTGCAAAAGCACCGAGCGCAATCGCGCCGCCGGTCGCAAGGCCCGCAACCGCAAGTGCGAGGCCTGCGAATTTCAGCGTCTTGATGACGGGCGCGGGGATCGCGTCGACTTTTTTCCTGAAGCCGTCCTTGATGCGGGTCAGCAGGGGCTTGCGCGCCTGTTTTTCGTACCAGTTGTTTTCCTGTTCGCGCACGTAATTGGTGACGGCGGCGGTCTGTTTCAGCGCGCCGAACTTGCTCCACGCATCGCGGCCGTATTTGAAGGCGAAGGTGATCGCGGCTGCGCCGATGACCCAGGGCAGGATGGGCGCTGCCATCAGCACCGGAATGGAAAGGGCGATGTTTGCGCCGACCAGAATGCCGGCCGTGATGCCGGCGTCTTTGCCGAAGCGGCCCGCGTCTTTGCGCGTTGTGTGGTTGAACGGGGTTTTGGCCAGTGCTTTCGTTTTCTGCCAGAAATACCAGCCCTTGCCGGGTGACTTGCCGTCGTATTGCACGCCCATCTTGGAAATCCTTTTGGTGAATCGCTTCGTTGAATGCTGGCATCAGTATATTGCCATAACATTTTTTGTCAATTGAATATTGGATTGATATTACAAGGATTTAGCCGGGTTGTCCCGGTGTTTTGCGCTTGAAAGTGGCGGTTTTGGGGGCGGAAACCGGATGGGTCAGCGCGCCCGCGCTGTTGGCGATCTCGTCTTCCCGCCGTTTCTGCGCGTTTTTCTCCGCCGTTTCGGCGGCGCGGCGGAGCGTCACGGCATTCATGAAGAACCCGAAATCCTCGCCCGTGAAAACCAGCCTGGCGAGGCTGAAACCGGTATCGCCCTTTTTATCCGTCAGCTTTTCAAAATCCGCGCCCGCATCGACCAGGCGGCACGCCGCCCAGGCGTCGTTCGCGGCAATCGCGGTCATCAGCGCGGTGCGACCGCCCAGTTTTTCCTGCGCGTCCAGCGGCGCGCCCATCACCGCCCAACGCTCCACAATCGGCTGCATCTTGTTCGCGGCGGCGATGATCAGGGCGGTCTGCCCCTGCCGGTTCACGGCGTTCAAATCCGCCTTGTGGAACATCAGCATCAATGCGGCTTCTTCCGACCCGCTGTTGGCGGCGTAAATCAGCGCGCTGTTGCCCGTCTTGTCGACCGCGTTGATCCGGTGGCCGTTCATGACCATGTCGACGATCGCGCTGGAATCATTGTCGCGCGCCGCGCGCATCAGCGGCGTCACGCCGTCGTCATCTGCGATGTCGGGAACTGTCATGATTGTTTACGGACGCGGCGCGGCGGGTGCCGCGTCACGCTTTGGGGGCGCGAAAGACTCCACCAGCGCGGTCGTCACATGCGGGCCCTTGGTCAGCGTCTGCATCAGGGGGCAGCGGTTGGCGGCTGCCAGCAAATCAAGGCGCTGGTCCTCGGTCAAATTGCCCTGCAGCTTGATGCTGCGGCCGATGACGTCGATTTTCTTGCCGCCTTCGCCATCCACCTTGCCGTGGTCGAGCGTGATCGACACATCGTCAAGGCTGTAGCCTTTCAGGTTCGCCTCGCGGCGCACCTTCATCGCGGTGCAGGAACCGAGCGCGGCAAGAAGTTCTTCATAAGGGTTCGGCGCGGAATCGAGCCCGCCGACTTCCGTCGGTTCATCGGTCTTGAAAGTATGCTTGCCCGCCGTCACCACTTGCGTGAATTTCCCGACGCCGTCGGACGACACGACAACCGCGCGCTGCTGCGACGCCTTGGTCGGGTTGAATCGCGGCTTCAGCGGGGGCGTTGCGGGCTTGGCGTGTTTTTCGCCCGGCTCCGGATCCTCCAGCACGGTATTGACGGTGGGTTTTGCCTCCAGCGTGCGGTGCACGGGGCATTTGTTGGCGATTTCCAGCAGCTTTTCACGCTGCGCCTGGTCGAGGTTGCCGCGGATGGCGACATCGCGGTTGATGACATCCACCAGTTCGCCCGCCGCGTTCAGTTCTTTTTTATAGGTCAGCGAAACATCGACGCCCTCCAGCGGAATTTTTTTCAGGTCCGCATACATCTTGATCGTCATCGATGTGCAAGAGCCGAGCGCGGAGAGGAGTTTATCGTACGGGTTCGGCCCGCTGTCGAGCCCGCCCAGTTCCGCCGGAACGTCGGTCGTGGATTTATGGCTGCCGGACTGGACTTCCTGCGTGAAAATGCCTTTATGCGTTTCTTTGACGGTGACGTGATGTCCGGACATTTTCAAATCTCCTGTGGCAGCGTTACGGCTGCGGCGGTTGTTCGCGTTTCGGTTTTTGGGTTTCGGCCTCTGCTGCGTTGTTGTTCGCGGCGGGGGCTTGCGGTTTTTTCTTCTGCGCCTGATCGAGCGCCGTTTTCAAAAGCCAGTTGCCAAGCGCGCCTTTGCCGGATGCGGCAGGCGTTTCTTTTTTCTCCGCGACAGGCGCAGCAACGGCAGGCGTTTCAACTTGCGGTGTTGCGATTTTTGGTGCGGCGGCTTTCGCTTCGGCCTCGGCCTTGCGCTTCGCGGCAAGCGCGGCGCGGTTCTTGTCGAAGGCGGCCTTCATTTCCGACATCTTGTATTCGACGTATTTCTTGCCGATTTCCATCTTCAGTTCGGGGATGGTTTCAGTCTTGAGCCGCTTCACGAAATCAGCGGTCTTTTTCGCAAAAAATCCGGCGATGCCGAGTGTTGCGGCAGCAACGGCGACGACAGGCACAACGCCCGTGACCGCCAGCGCGCCCGCGATACCAATGCCGATGGTGGCCAGTGTCGCAACGCCAAAACCAGCCATGCCGCCCGCGCTGCGGTGGAAACCTTTATTGTCGCGCAGGACCGCCCATGACGTTTTCTTGATCCATTCATCCGGCGGGAACAGCGCCGAATTCGGGTCGACCTGCGGCAGCATCATCTGCGCGATGCGCGTTTTCTTTTTCGGCGTCGTGGTTGTGGTCGCGTTGTCCAAGTCAAAACCCTTTCATGGGAGGCGTGGAATCATTGAATCATCTCAAGGATATAGGTCTGAAAACGCCGCCAATGTAACATGATTGTACGATATGGCAAGTAACTTTACCCTTAACGGCCGCGCAGAAAAACGCTTACTGCGCTGGAATTGCGGGTGTTTTCGCGGCCGGCGGCTGGATGTTGGTATTGGCGGGCGGCGGCAGGGTGGCTGCGACCGCCGCTTGTGCGGCCTGCCCGAACGGCGCTGACAATACCTTGTTGAGCGGCAGCGCGGGCGCCTCGACAAACGGCGCGCCGATGGGCGCGAGGTCGGTTGCGTCCAGCTTCGGCGCGTTATTCGCGGCCTTCTGTTTCGCGGCATGTTCGCGCTTCAGTCGCGATTCTTCGCGCAATCCGGTGATGCTGAAATAAAGTCCACTGATGCCGCTGATGATGGAACTGACGGTGAAGACGGTCGCGACCGTGAACAGCGTGCCCGCCGCGACAAGCGGCAGTGCGACCGCGCCCACGACCAGCGACAACGCCGCACCGCCGACCGCGATGCCGCCCAGCACCGAATCCTCGCGGTTGCGCATGAATTTCGACGTGGTCTTCCAGGCATGCGTTTTCGCAAGGGTTTTGGCCCATTTATGCCCGGCCATACGCTGGACGAATTCGGTTTTCGCCAGGCGCTGGAACATGTCCTCTTTCTCGGTATAGACGTGTTCCTTGGGCGCGCGGCCGGTTGCGCGCGCATAGACGTCCTGCACGCCTTCCCATGCCTTCATGCCGCCCGCCGCCATGCCGTAGAGGCTGACGCCGATCAAGCCCACGGAAAGGGTAATGCCGACGGCGGCCACCAGCAGCGGCATGGTGACCATCGCGGAAATGCCCATGATGCCCGTCACGAGGATGGCGGATGCGCCGCCCTTCACGGCCAGCGCCTTGACCCAGAAGGTATGGTCGTCGAACAATTCCTTGGTGAATTTCCAGGTAATGGCGGCCTTGCGCCTGGCCGATGTCCATGCGGCGCGTATGCCCGCGCGGATGACGCCGGTTTTTTTGGCAGGGGCAGCTGGTGATTCTACAGCGGGTGATTCCGTGGAAACGGCAGGGGTCTCGATTTCAGGGGAAATGCCGTCTGCCATTAATAATAACTTCTCGTCATATAGATGATTGCCGGAATGATAGCGGTGGTTGGTGCAATCACCAAAGTTTTTTTAAATGGCAGAATCAAGCGCTCCTAACGGTTTGATTAATCTGCCCTATTATAAGCATAGATGACATAAAAACGCCAGTCCGGGGGCGTTTTCCGGGCTGGAAAAGTCGGGAAACCCTATATTTCTCAAGATCGTAACCAGTTGTTAACTTTATTGCCATAAAGTCTATATAGGCTTGAATAAAGCAATGAAATCGAGACGACGGAGGATACCGAAAATGGCACACGAAAAGATCACCATGCAGTTCACCGACACCGCGTTCTGGAGCCCGGCGGCGGATGACGGGCGCGGTGCATATCAGGCGCGTTTCGTGATCGTCCATCCGGGGCGCGAACAGGAAGCCGAAAGCCTGATGAAGGCCTTCAAATCCTCCAACGCGCGCGGCGTGCGCATCCGCGACGGTGTCGTCGCGCTCAGCGAAAAACAATTGAATGAACGCATCGAACAGCTGTCGAAACTTCCGGGCCAGGAAACGGTGCTCGGCGAATTGAACCGCGGGCTCGAGCATGTGCACAAGCTGGGCAACACCGCGCCCGCGATTGCGGCGGCCGCGCCTGCGCTGCAGACGAAAGTCGGGCTGGGCGGATAGATCAAGTTTACTTGTTGGGGTCACGTCCGGTCAAAACCGGGACGTCTTCTAAAGGGCTGCGGGTCAGGGGACCAGATCGCAGCCCTTTTTTTACGCCGGATAAGGGGGCCGGATAAAGGAGCATGATGGAAACCGCGCATAAAATCACCAGCACCTGCCCGTATCGCCGCTATACCGCCTATGCCTTCGCCGCGCTGTACCCGCCGCTGATGGCATTCATGCTGAATGCGCCGCTGTTTGATTTTCTGAGCGATACGTTACGCAACGAAGCATTACTGTTATCGGCTTACTTCATCATATGCTTCGCGCCCGTTGCGGCGGTGATGCGCCATGTTTTCGGCATGCCGGACAAGGCGCATGGCGCGCGCGTGATGGTGAAGGCTGTCGTCTATCTTGCGGTGATGCTGCCGTTATCGACTGTCGTGCTGATGTTTGCAGGCTGTATGCGCAGTTTGTGTCACTAGGTCATAACGCTTCGTTTTGCTGCTTCGGCAGTCCGCCCCGCAAAAACAGGATTCCGAACAGCGCGAAAATGGCGGGCACGCCCATGGCGTCATAGCCTGTGTCGATTTGCGCGGTTGTGGCGGGGTCTTCTTTCAAATAGACGACGGGGATGGATTGGCCTTCCTGATATTTGTCGGCCCGGGTGCTGCCCTTTTCGGCGGTGAAGGTGACCTTGTCGCCTGAACTGTCGTTGAACTCGATCACCGGATAATATTTGCAGCAGGGGCGGCCGTTTTCGGTTTCTTCCTGCAGGTGCATCCGGCTGATCGTACCCGCGATGTGCACGCCGTCTTGCAGCAGCAGGTATTGTTTCTCGCCAAAGAAAAACGCGGCCAGCAATAAAACCGCGCCAAAGGCAACCGACAGCGGCGGCGACAGGGGTGATTTTATCGCCATCAATACGACTCGTCGCGCTGGCGCGGCATCTGTGCGATCCCGCCCAGCAGGAATAGCAGGCCGAACAGCCCCAGCGCGCCCGGCACGATCCAGTTGAAAATGCCGCGGTCGATGGCGGCGCTGTCTTGCGGGTTTTCAGGCTTGTACAGCACGGTCACCTGTTCGCCTTCGTCATAGACGGCGTGGCTTGCGCCCAGTTTGTCGCGGAAGGTGTATTCCTTGCCGCCAGCATCGGCAAAGCGCACGATGGCATGGTACATATACCCGCCATCGCTGCCGGAATTGTCGCCCGCCAGCTGCGTCACCACGCCGGGTGCGCTTTGCGCGCCCAGCAAGTCGATCGTTTCGGAACCCATGTATATCGCGCCCGCCATCGCGGCGGCGCCCAGCAGCAGCATCAGCGGGCCGGATACTTTCGCCTGTTTCGCGTAGCGCGCCTGTTCGGCCTGCGTTGCGGGCGACTGGCGCACATCCTCCGCCGTCTGCACGGGCAGCAGGTCGATCTCGTTGCGCCGCTGCATGCGCCATTCCTCGGCCTTCAGCCGCTGGTTCTTCGGGATGATCGCGCCGCGAAAACGGTTGAGGCTCATGAAGCCGAGCGCCGCCAGCGTCGCCCATGTGAAGCCGTTCACCTCGAACGCGGTGAAGGCGGTGTAGACCAGGTATAATCCGGGCGCCGCCAGCAGCAAACCCAGCAGCGGCCAGATGGGCGCGCGCGCGGGCTGTGCGCGGCCGGGGTCGTGGCGCATCACCTGTATCATCACCGTCTTGCCGGTTTCCTGCCCGCGTGTGGAGCTTGAACCGCTGTTTGATGTCGCTTCCTGTTCCACGCCGTCCAGCATATAGCGGTAGACGGGGAAATAGGCGCGGCCGCGCTGGCGCAGGCCGGTGATGGTCGCCTCCACTTCCTCGGCCTTCGCTTTCCACCGCAGCCAGTCGGCCAGCAGCACGCCGCCCAGCAGCAGCATGATCGTGCCGGCCACGATATATCCCGTCTGCGTGAACGCGCCGGTCAGATGGCCGAGGATATTGAAGAATGATTTTTCGATGTCCGGTTCCATGACATTTATCCTAGAAGGAATTCCCCGATGTTGCTAGTCTTGGGCAGTTTTAAACGGGGGGCTTCCGATGGCTTACGACAACAACAACATTTTCGCGAAAATCCTGCGCGGCGACATCCCCGCGAAAAAGATTTACGAGGATGATTTCGCCGTCGCCTTCCACGACATCAGCCCGCAGGCGCCGAGCCATATCCTGGTGATCCCCAAGGGCGCGTATGAAAGCATGGATGATTTCACCGGCAACGCATCATCGGGCGAAATCGCGGGCCTGTTCCGCGCGCTGGGCGCGGTGGCGCGTCAGGAAAAACTCGATGAAACCGGATACCGCGTGATCTCCAACTGCGGAATCAATGGCGGGCAGGAAGTGCCGCATCTCCACCTGCACCTGCTGGGCGGCCGCAGGCTGGGGCGGATGGTGCAGGCTGCCGACTAACCCGTTGATTCGGAACAGCTTACGCCGTTAAGTTGATTTCCATGCCGGATTGACAGAATGCGCAGTCGCGCCTATACAGGGGCATCCTGATTTTTGACCCGTTACAGCGCATTTTTTAAAGGCGGCACGCCCATGTCCATTTCCGAATTTTTCAACCGCAAATCACGCGCCATTATCGCGGCGGTCACCCTCGCGCTGGGCGCGGGCGGCGCCTATATCGGGCATGAAACTGCGCAGCAGACGACACAGCCGCAGGTCAGCGAATTCACGCTCCAGCAGCTGCCCGACAACATGACCGAAAAACAGTTCGTTTCCGGCAAGCTGCCCGTCAATGCGAAATACGACGCGCTGCAAACGACGCGCATCGAAGAATTCACCGCGCGCATCGACGCGATGGAGCAGCAGAAATACGAAATGCGATTCATGGCGAGCGACCTGTATATCGCGGCCGAAGCGAAGCTTGTCAGCGATGCGGTGTCCTTCGTCAACGACCTGCGCCTTGCGGAAAACCTCTCGGAGCGTAACTACGCCGACCTTGTCAGCGATTATACCGAACGCGTCGATATCGACGTCACAGCCATCACCGGCAACTACACCAAGGGAATCGCGTACCAGCAGGACGCGACGCTCGGCACCATGTTCGGCATGATCTTCGACGACGAAGACAAGACCGATGCGCAGCTGTCGCGCGATATCGGCGACGGCATGCTGGAGGGGCAGAAGATGGCCGACAACGCAGGGCTTGCAGGCGGCGGCGCGGGGCTGCTGCTGGGCGGATTGCTGGCTGTGCCGCTGTGGCGCCGCCGGAATTATCCCAAGGTCGGGAAATAATTCCATAAACGACATATAATAATTTTGCTGCGGTGCAATTGTTCCCAGCGTAGGAAAAAATCTTTTCAAACGCGCAATCTTGCCAAATATTTCCCTGTTGATAAACTGAGCCCTTCGAAAACGAATGAAGGCGCTTATAGGAATGGCAAAAGCCAGCCCGAAAAAATCAGCGTTCAAGAAAAATGCCGCACGCCTCGCGCGCACGACCGGCCTTGCCGTCGTTTTCGCGGGTGTCGCCGGCGGCTGCTCCACCACGCTGCCCGTCCGCAACATGCCTGCCGCGAATGACGATAGCTATCATGTGAATGTGGCGATGCCGCTTGCCAAGCCGCCCGTCGAAAAAATTATCGACACCACTGAAATCCCGTATGACCAGCAATTGTTTTTCTACAACGCGCCCACATCGCCGCCCGCCGATGAAGCCGCGCTGCTGGCGAAAATGACATCATCGCAGCGCGCCGAATTTTATATGCAGAAATTCTGCTTCCGCCAGGGCGCAACGCCCGAACAGGCCGCCGCGCAAAAGGAAGTCTATGACGCGCTGCAAAGCCTTGCGAAACTGCCCGCCACCGGCAAGCCGCTGATTGACCTCGCCGCGCAGGAAGGCCTGCAGTTTTGCAGCCTCGGGCATCTTCCAAACGGCATCGCCGCGCAATACCTGCCGTCCAGCACGACCGTCGTGGCAGGCCCCTTGGGCAAACCCGAAGGCCGCGTGCTGACGATTGCGCATGAGATCATGCATGCCGCGCAGGACCGCAACAAGCTTTTGAATTACGAAACCAACTGGGATATCCAGTCCCGCGTGCAGCGCAACCTGTCGATCGAGGCGGCGGCGCAGACGATGGAATTCCTGGTCGCCTACGACGCCAAGGTTTCGGGCGATCCCGCCTATTGGGATTACATGCAGAAATACCTTGGCGGCACGACCTATAACGACGACCGCATATATAAACTGGTCGAGGACACCTACAAGGCCGCCAAAGACGGCGGCGCGACGCATGAAGAATCGTTGCGCAAGGTGGGCGCGGCGGTCTGGACGCATGTCTTCGAAAGCGACGACTGGCGCAATTTCTACCTGAACCATGAACTGACGATTTACCTGCGCGATATATCGGAAAACAAGTTCGAGGACGCGAAAACGATTGCCCATGCGCAGTTCGCGGACAAAACAAAAAACGCCGGCAAGGTGGGCACGCTGCCCAGCTTCACCGAGGGGGTCACTTTCCCCAGCCTCGATTCAATGCTGGCGAAGCGCGAGAAAATGAAATGGGCGTATGAAGCCGCCGAAATCGCGCGCATGAAGCAGATGGAGGGCAAGGACGGCAAGACCGTCGCCGCGCTCACCGCCGCCGCCAAGCTCGGCAACAACCCCTATCTCGACCTCGACATCGCGGATATCTATAAAAAGACCAATGACGAAAGCTGGACCAAGGGACGTACCTTCCGCTACCTCTATCACGTGATGGACGAAGCGATCAAACCGGCGGAACCTGTCCCCGCGCCGGAACCGCCCGCGCCCGAAAAACCGGCCCCCGCCGTCGTGCCGCCCACCGTGACAGCCCGCCGGAACAGTGGCTTCGGTTTCGCTTAAATTTTTATGACGTAACTGCCGTTAGCGTGCCAGATCGCCCGTTTAGGGAAGATCGCCGAATTTCATACGCGCATATGGCTCCACCCACCAGTCACTTTGATCCGGCGGAACTTTGAAATCCGATTTCACTCCCTCGGCCAGGCAAGTTAAATCACTTTCTTGTGTAAGGGGAAATATCGCATAGGGGCCAAAGATGATTGTTACCTGAAACTGAACGCAAAACTCTTTCAACTTCTTCAAATCAGAATACGGCGGCATATCCCCTAACAGATCACTTACTCTGGCCTCTGCTGTTACTGTTTCGTAGGGTGCCAACGTCGTCATTTCAAGCCGCATGGGGTATAAATTGAATGAGCTATCAGATTCGGCATTCAACCACCCGTCTTCTCTGGCAAAAGTTCCGATATGGCTGAGTACTTTACCTCCGGTGGAAAATACCTTCACCCTTATCGCTAGTGGTATTTTTTCCTTCGTGGTAAGCAGCTTTGATTTTTTTGTGAAGGTATCCCAGAATGAAATATTCCGAGAGCTTTCGTTCTTCAATGTAACTTTTGCAATCTGGGTGTCGGCGTTGAAGGTTACTGAAACTGTAACCGGAGGACGCTCCAACCGATACAGGCATAGAGCCAATACCAGAAAAGCGGCAATCAACAAGTAAGCTTTTCGAACTTTCTTTATGGTCATTGAGCATCCTGAAAAAATTTTCGCTATTAAGTTGCCGGCCTTGCCGGGCGCGTTGCGCCGTCACCGCGACCAATTCGCGGCGAAAATCGGGGAATATCCGGGGGCGCACACCTATATCGACTGACTATCCTTATTCATTTTATCTCGCGCTAAACACAATTGTGAACAATCAAAGGGTCAGCGTAAATTGATTTTTCAAGCAAAGATTTTTCCCCCACGAATAAACACGAATGGACGCGAATGAGGCTCTCGAAGACGGGCGGACGCAGCGATTTATGGCCTGCGGCGCTTTTATTCGTGTCTATTCGCGTGCATTCGTGGGGAATTTAAACTTATAACGCACTTTGTCACATGAGGCGCGTGCGCGATTTCGTAGGCCTGCCACAAAAAGAAGGGGCCGCTTGCGCGGCCCCGTCAGTTTTTCACCAAAACACTTAGTGAGTATGCGTAAACAGTAGGTTAGAGCGTCGGCGCGCCGCGCTTGTTCTTGCGCGATGCTGCGGGCGTTGCAGCTGCCTTGTTGTCGTTCGACACTTCGGCGGTGACGGTCGTCGCGACCAGTTCCGGCTCGAAGCCCAATTCCTTGGTGGGCAGCTTGTTGATGACGATCTTCGCGGGGCCGTTTTTCTCGACGAATTCCGCGATGTTTTCCTTGTTGGCCATGAGCCACTTGCCGAGCGGGTTCGAGATCTTCTCGCGGACCACTTTGCGAAGCGGGCGTGCGCCCATATCCGGCTTGTAACCTTCTGCCGCCAGCTGGATGCGTGCATCCGCGCCGACTTCGATGGTGACGTCTTTCAGGGCCGGGTTGAGTGCCAGTGCGCCGGTCGGATCGGAAAGGCGTTTGTTGACCTTCTCGACTTCGCGGGTGACCAGTTTCGTGATGACTTCCTGCGCGAGCGGGATGAACGTGACGAAGCCACCCAGTTCCTCGATGCGGTTGATCATCTCGGGGCGGAAGAATTCTTTGCGTTTCTTCGCGTAGATGCCCGACAGTTTCTCTTCCTGCTCTTCCGGGGTCGCGGTACGGCCGTTTGCGGTCGTATCGATACCGAAATCACCGCCTGCGCCGCCGTTCAGGTAAGCCATTGCTTCCTTCGCGCCGAGGTTGGTGGTCATGACGACGATCACGTTGTTGAAGAGCACTTTCTTGCCGTGGTTGTCGGTCATGACGCCGTCGTTCAGGACGGGCAGCAGGACGTTGAACACGTCAGGGTGCGCTTTCTCGATTTCGTCGAGCAGCAGGATCGAGTAGGGGCGCTGGCGGATGCGTTCCGTCAGGGCGGGTTCGGAGTCTTCGAAGCCCACATAGCCGGGAGGTGCACCGATCAGGCGGGAAACGGTGTGTTTCTCCGCATAATCGCCCATGTTCAGCTGGATCAGCGCGGTCTCGTCGCCAAACAGGTAGCGGGCGAGGGCTTTGCTGAGTTCGGTTTTACCGGTACCCGTCGGGCCTTGGAACACGAAAGCAGCCCAGGGCTGGTTCGGATCCGACAGACCCGAGCGCGAGCCGATCAGGCCGTCGACGACGCGCTGGATGCCGGGCTGGCCGAGGACTTGCTCGGGCAGCTCTTTTTCCATCTTCAGGAAGCGGTCGCTGTCGTTCTGGCTCAGGAAGTCGACCGAGAGTTTCGACATCTGCGCGACGGCAGCCACGATATCCTGGCGCTCCAGCACGTTGCTGTGGCGCTGTTTCGCGTTGGCGGCAGCGTCATCGAGCGCGGTTTCGGCCTTGGAAGGCTGGGAAATCGCGGGCGCGTAGCGGTTGGTCATGTCGACGATGTATTCGAGGTCTTTTTTCGACACATCTTCGGTGATGCCGTGGTGGGCCTTGATGCCCGGCCACAGTTTTTCGGTGATGAACAGGGTCGCTTCGCGGTTGGGCTGGCCCAACACCATCTGCTGGAAGCGGCGTGCAAGCGCGGGGTCTTTTTCGATGTGCTTGCGGTATTCTTCGCCCGTCGTCGTGCCCATGACCGAGATGCCGCGGGAAACGAGGAAGGGTTTCATCATGTTGCCGGCCGAGCCTGCATCGTCGCCGTTCTTGCCGGCGCCGAGCTGGTTGTGGATCTCGTCGATCGCGATGATGATCTTCTGGCCCTTGAACCAGCCTTCACGTTCCTGCAGGCCGTCAATGATGGGCTTCAGGCGTTCTTCGAACTGGCCGCGGAATTTCGCGCCGGCCAGCATCTTCTGGATGTCCATTTGCAGGACGCGTGCGTTTTCCAGCGATTCCGGAACGTCGGGGCTCTTGTCCACGATCGCTTGGGAAATTGCTGCGAACATCGCCGTTTTACCAACGCCGGCGTCGCCGGTGAAGGCAACGGATGCCTGTTTGCGGCGGCTCAGGATGCGCAGCGTGTTTTTCGCTTCGTCATCGCGGCCAACGACAGGATCCAGTTTGCCGTTCTTCGCTTTTTCGGTCAGGTCTTCGGTGTATTCGCGCAGAGCCTGTTCCAGCGCCGCATCCGTGATTTTCGGATTTTTCGGGGGCTGGGGCTTCGCGGGGTTGCCGTTTGCGCTGCCGTTAAAGGTCGTGCTGGGGTTTTTCGGCAAAACTTTCGGCTCCTGCGTCGTGGGGTTCTGCTGGACGCTCATGCGGGCGATGAATGCCGAACCGTCCTGGTGGGGCGGGAAGGGCAAGTGCTGCACGAGGGCGGGGGAAACCTTGAAGTTGCCGTTCGGGCCCTTGACCAGGCCGGGATCGGAAGGATCGAGGTCCGCCTTGAAGCTTGCGGGGAAGTTTGCATCGAGGCCCATTTCCTCGACGCCCTCTTTGGACGCCGCGGTCAGCACATAGGTGCCTTCGGGCTTGCCGTTCTTCACGGCGAATTGCAGTTCGTAGGAAACGTCGACCTGAAGCAGCTTGTTCGGGCGGCCTTCCTCGTTGGTGTTGATCTGGTAGGCGGTCGTGTTCAGCAGGACCTTGCCATCAGCTGCGATGCTGTGCTGGCCGTCGTCATCGAACGCGAAGATGCGCTCGTTCTTGCCGAAGCCCGCTTCGCGCTGGTCTTGCGCAAACACTTGAACGGGGGACTTTGCGCGGCCGTCTTCATAAGGCACCGCGTACTGGCGCGAGTTGCCGGCATCCAGCAGGTATTTAAAGCCTGAAAAGTTTTCGTCATTCGCCATTTTATGTGGCCTCCTGTTACGAGAGTGTGTTTTGGTGTTTTTATGGTTTTTGTTTACGTTTAGTTAACCTAATCAGTAGACAGAAAGAGCGCAAGGACAAATTACGGAATAGCCGGATAGAAAGTCATAATATTTCAGGATGGCGTTGATTTTTATAACTTTCGTAATCGTTGCAGTGCAATATGGACAATAATTTTCGCTCTTATGGAAAGGTTAACGCCTAAAACAGGTGTTTTCAACCCGAGACTCGGGGCGATTAACGAATATGGCGTGATTATGTGAATTATATCAACGCTGTCAGCTTCCGAGTCTCCGGCAACAATCGCCAAAACCCTTATTCCGGCAGGTATTTAGGGGGCGCAGCCCGGCAGGTCAAACGGCCTTGGGCGGGCTGATCGGGTTCAGCACTTTCGTATAGAAATAGCCCGCGATCAGCTTGCCATCGATCATCGCATAGGCCGGATTCGACCCCCAGCGGCGATAGTTCATCTGTTCATACAGCGCGATGGCGGCGGTTTGTGTCTCCCGCACGTCCAGCTGGATGGTCTTGTATCCCATCTCGGTCGCCAGCTTTTCGGCCATTTCGACCAGTTTGCGGCCCGCGCCATGTCCGCGCGCCCAGGGGGCGACGAAGGAGGCGAGGATTTGCGCGCTGAATGCCTGCGCCTCGTTATGGCGCGACGGTTCCACCAGCTGCGCTGCGCCGCAGACCATGCCGTCGATGCGGGCGAGCAGCAGATGGCGCTCCGGAACGACCAGCACGCCCTTCCAGTATCTTTCGAGAACTTCGCGCGCGGGCAGGTTGATCCAGCCGAAACCGCCGCCGGCCTCGATCGCCGCATCCGTGGAATCGCACAGGTCGTTCAGGTCAGCCGGTGACAGCTTGTCCATGATCTCGATGGTGACGTGGGCGTGTTCGAGTGCTTTCATGCGCGTGGGCGTTGCTTGCATAGTTTCCTCCTTAAAGGAAAGGCGATGGCAGAGCTTGGCATTATCCCGATATATCCGCTGTTATGCTGCAAACTATAGCATGATGGGCAGCTGTTCAAAACAGCGATTACTTCACCATAACTAGGGCTTAACAGCGAAATTAGAAGGGCCCGTTATTAAATCCGGGGCCGCGATACTGCCAGTTCGGAAACGGGCTCGTCGTACCGTCAAGGTCGCTGGAGAAAGCGGGCGGCTGGAAGGTGTTCGCCTGCAGCTCCGCCGCGTTTTTCGCGTCGATGGAATTCTGCAGCAGCAGCGCAACACCGTCATAACCAAAGGTGTTCGCATAGGTCAGCGCCGCGCCATCGTTGCTGCGCGCATCGGCGCCGCGTTCCAGCAGCGTATAGACCATGAAATAATCGCCCTTGAACGATGCCAGCAGCAGCGCCTCGTTGTTCTGCACATCCGCGCGCACGCCCAGGTCCATCATGTCGATGGCAATCGCCGTGTTGCCGCCGCGGATCGCCGCCAGCAACGCCGCGCCGTCATTGGCGGTCGGGTCGACGCTGTTGTGCATCAGCGTCTTGACCACATCCGCATGGCCGAAATACGCGGCCTGCGCCAGCGCATCGGCCGCAATGCCGGATCTGCCCGACACCGCGCCGTTGTCGAAAATCGCCTGCACGCGCCAGCTGTCGCCGGATGCCGCCGCCGTCATCAATTCGCCCTCGATACCGCTTTGCGAACGCATCGACAGCGTGTGTTTCCACATCTGGTCGGAGGGCGAGATATTGATGCCCGCCTGGTCATAGCTGCCCTGGTTCATGACGATCTGCGTATCGGTCACGGGGTCTTTCGGAATGCTGTCGAGCGTCACGGTGCCTGCGCCAAAGCCCAATGCTGCCGCAGCGATGATGAAAGCGCGCTTGAATTTCGAGGTGGTGGGTTTACGGCCTTTCATGGCGGTCACTCCAATAAGATATGTACGGGCAGGATTTTTTAACCTGTGCGCTTTCTTTACGGGTGGGGGAGTCCGCTGTCAACCCTGCCGGGGATTCGCGCCGTGAAGTGTTAAGATATGTCAGGCCTCTGATTTCCTTAAATCTTTACGGGGCGCGTTTTATTGACATAAATACACCGTTCGGCTAGGATGCGAGGCATGTCGATAGAAATTTTTGATGGCAGTCCCAACGACCTCCCGCGCCCTCCGGCGCAGGCTTCGGCGCCTGTGCGCGAAATGTCGAAAGACGAACAGGGCATCCTCGACAAGCTGCTGATCGAGGCGGTGATGAACCGCGATTTGCCGCATATCCAGTCCTATGTGCAAAAAGGCGCGAATGTGAATGTCGGCGCGGGCGATGTCAGCCGCTATATCCTGCGCAACGGGTCGAACGATTATTATTCCAGCAACGCGCCGCTGATCCACCTGATGTATGCCAAGGGCCTGAAAACCGATATCGCCGATTTCCTGATCGCCGAAGGCGCGGATGTCGACAGCCGCGACGCGCGCGGCAATACGATGCTGATGCTGGCCGCAAAAATGGGCGACCTCGCCGCCGCGAAATATTTCGTGTCGAAAGGCGCGGATGTTTTCGCAAAAAATCATAACGGCGAGATCGTGCTGGATGTGGCGCGCAACCTGAATGGCGGCCACCACCAGAGCCGCCAGCAATTCATCGACGCGCTGGTGGGCGCGCTGCCCGACATGCTGCGCGACGATATGGCGCAGGGCAATGCCGTCACACCGCAGGTGATCGCGGCCGCCAATGAAAACAAGCCTGAAAAAGCGCGCATCGCGCCGCGCACTGCCAGCTTCGGCAAGGCCGGCATCACGCCGAAGCCGCCCAGCAACAAGCTCAATCTGTAGGACGCATCATGGCAGGTGAAGGCAACATCAACGACAACATCAATCCCGAACAGCGGCGCATCGTGAATGAAAACCTGATCGAGGCCGTCGAGGCGTACAACACCGACCTCATCAACCTTTGCCTGCAAAAGGGCGCGGACATCAACACGCGCAACGGCGAAGGCCGCACGCCGCTGATGACGGCGGTCTGGAAAGACAACCCGTCGCTGGTGCGCTTCATCCTCTCGAAGCAGCCGGACCTGTTTTTGAAAACGCCTGCCGGCAAAACCGCCTATGACTTCATCAAGAACGTGCAAAGCGCCGATGCCCGCCGCACGATCACGATGATCATGCTGCAGGCGCTGCCCGACGCGCCGCCCTGGCGGGATCACGAGCCGGAAGACGTTATTTTGCTGGCCGAAAAAGAAGCCGTAAAAGCGCAAGCCGCCGCGAAAGAGCGCGTGGCCGCGCCGAAAACCGCCAGCTTCGGCAACAAGCCCGCGCCCAAGCCGCCCAAACCCTTTTCGATTTAAGGTTCATCATGTTCGGTTTCAACAGCGCCGCCAAACGCCAGGAAAAAACCAACGCCGCATTGTTCGACGCGATTTCGCGCGGCAGCTGGTCGGGCATTGAATCTGCGCTGGAGGGCGGGGCGGATATCGAGGCGACCGACCGCTGGAACCGTGGCGCTGTCGCGGCGGCCGTGCAGGACAACCGCCCGAACCTGATCGAACGCCTTGTCGAAAACGGCGCGGAGCTTGAACTGCGCGACAATAACGGCCGCACGCCGCTGCATAACGCCGCGCACAACGGCTTTGTGGATTCACTCGCCGTGCTGCTGAAGGCGGGCGCGGCGGTCGACCGCGCCGATTCAACGGGCGACACGCCGCTGCTGCTGGCCGCCTATGGCCGTTCGTATGAGGCCGTTGCGGCGCTGGTCGATGCCAAGGCCAATACGCAACGCCGCAACAAATACGGCAAGACCGCGCTGATGTTCGCCGCCGAAAACGGCGCGACCGATATCGTGCGCCTGTTGTTGTCGCAGAAAGAAACCGGCCTTGATGCGCGCAACAATGATAATAAGTCCGCGCTCGCCTTTGCGGTTGAAAACGGCCATGCCGATATCGTGCGCCTGCTGCTGAAATCGGGCGCGGAAGTCGACACCGTCGATAACGACGGCAATACGCCTTTCACCCGCGCCGCCTATGAAGGCCACACGGATATCATGAAATCGCTCTATGCCGCCGGTGCGCGCCTCGAAACCCGCGACAATGACGGCGACACGGCGCTGACATCCGCCATCAAGGGCGAACATCACGACACCGTGCGCCAGCTGCTCGACTGGGGCGCGGATATGAATGTGCGCAACCATGACGAAGAAACGCCGCTCGACATCGCAGGCGATCAGGACAACGGCATCGAAGATTTGCTGAAGGAAGAAAAGAAACGCCGCGACAAGGGCGGCACGATCCGCGAACCGCGCGCAGCAACGCCTATCGCGGCCACCGCCGCCGCACCTGTTGCGAACGACACCGAGCCGCCCGCGCCGAAGAAGCGGGATTTCAGCCTCTAATATAGCGCATATTCTGAAAATAATATTACGTTAACGTGTTGTAATATAAAGCAGAAACCATCGATTATGGCACATCGTTTTCCGGGTGTTATAATAAGGTATCGCCCAAAAGTTCCCGCCAGATTGTGCAAAAGTTGTGCAAAGGGGGGTTTTGGACTAGTTTAATCGGAAGCCCGGCGTTTTGACGCGGGGCATTTTCAGTTTCTAGGGATCTGGACGCGGAATGAAAAAGTTGATGGTCATGCTGGCGCTTGTTGTCGCCATGTTCTGGTCGGGCGCCGCGATGGCGCAGCAAAAACCGCAGACGGCCGAGCTGATCCAGTTTGAAAAACTGGGCGGCAAGATACTCTATATCGGCAAATCCTATGACATGGACGGCTGGCTGCTGATCGGCCGCGACGGCGAAGTGCGCTCCATGATCTATACCAGCCCGATGGGCGCGATGCTGAAGGGCCGCCTGTTCAGCGGCGCGGGCAAGGACATCACGAAAACGCAGCTGCAGATTTACAAGGCGCGCTCCGCCGGTTCGCAAAAGGCCGTGCCGCTGGAGCCCAACGCCGACAAGGACGCCGTGCCGAAGGCCGAGCTGTTCTATGCCGCCGTTGAAAAAGCCAACTGGGTGCGCGTGGGAAAACCTGACGCGCCATATATTTATATGTTCATCAACGTGAACTGCGAACATTGCCAGTCGCTCTACCGCACGCTGAAGGGCTCGCTCGACAAGGGCCTGATCCAGCTGCGCCTGCTGCCGGCGGGCGAACAGGATGATAACCGCGACGGCGGCGCCGCCATGCTGTCGGTCGATGATCCGGGCGCGGCTTGGCAGGATTACATGGACGGCAAAAAAGGCGGGTTGCACAAGTCCCTCATCAAGGGCGACGCGCTGGAGAAGATCAAGGCCAACGGCAAGCTCGCCCGCGAATGGAAACTGCCGCAATACCCCTTCATCGTCTATCGCAAGGTGTCGGACGGCACGCTCATGACTGTCGTGGGCCAGCCGGAAAACCCGATGCTGCTGATGTCAGACCTGATGAAAAACCCGTAAGGATAATGATGTGATCACCGCCCAGGCACTCGCCGTTTGCATTTTCACCGCCGCGCAGACCTATTCGGTCCCGCCGACGGTCATCCTGGGCGTGCTGCATGTCGAAGGCGGCCGCATCGGCATGGCGTCCCCCAACACCAACGGCACCTATGACCTCGGCCCCATGCAGATCAACACGATCTGGGTGCCGGAACTCGCGCGCCACTGGCGCGTGACCGAAAAGACCGCGCTGCGCATGGTGCGCGACGACGCCTGCACCAATATCGGCGTCGGTTCATGGATTTTGCGCCGCAAGATGAACGAATCCGGATCGATGGCGGGCGGCATTGCCTGGTACCATTCGGCGACGCCCGGCGTCGGCTCCAACTACCGCCAGAAGGTCCTGCGCGCGATGCAGAAATACCGCCTGATCCGCCAGCCGGAAGATCTTTTGACCGCTTCGGCGTCGCAAGCCAAGCGCCGCGGTTAATTTCCCTAAATATCTTTCCAGAGTCGGGCGTAAAAAAAACCGCAAAAACAGGCGGTTGCCTGTTTGCTTCTTATACAAAACTGGCTAATATCATCATCTGACGAACGTCTTTAAATCTGTTTTCGGGCAGGGATGAAAAAATTTCTCATGAATAAAACTGTTTCACTCCTCAGCGCCGCCGGCCTGTCTTTGATGGTCTCGGCCTGTGCGCTTCCGGGTAATGTCGATCAGCAGCTCGTGGCCGAGCCCGATCCGCTGGCGCTGCGCCTCGCGGCTGCCGTCGACAAGGCTTCGGCCTCGCTCGAAACGCTCGCCTCCGTCGAACAGGCGCGCAACCCCGGCGCTGCGGTCCAGTCCGTTCCCTACGCGCCGCAGGAACTGCGCCGTACCGTGACGCTGAAATGGATCGGCCCTGTCGAGCCGATCATGCAGCGCCTTGCGGATCGCGCGGGCTATGAAATGATGGTGAATGGCGACCTTCCGCCCGCACCTGTCGTGATTACGCTCGATGTGCGCCAGAAAATGGTCATCGATGTCTTGCGCGATGTCGGCCTGCAGGCCGGCCAGCGCGCCGATGTTGTCGTCGATCCCGAACGCCGTGTTGTGGAGTTGAACTATGCACCTGTTTCCGGCGATTAAGATCGCCCTGCTGGCTTCCGTCTGCTGCATTGCCCTCTCCGTGTCCACGGCAGAGGCGCAAACGCAACCGCCAGGCCGCAATGCCACCGTCCCCGCCGGCATCCCTGCCGGCACCGCCAACCAGATGGCGCAGATCCGCCGTCAGGCCGGCAATGCGCAGCTGGGCATCGCGCCCGGCGCCGCCGGCGCCCCCAAGGGCCTCTTCGACCGTTCCAAATCGGGCGAAATGACCGAGGAAGAGCAGCTGGCAGCGTTCAAGGACAAGGACAGCGCGACCTATAAGGCGCATTTGCTGGCCAAGCAGGCGCGCGAAAGCGGCGAGTTCAACCACACGATCGACAAGACCAAAAAAGAAAACCTGACGGTGACGGACGAGACGCTGACGCCTCCCGAAATGTCGGAGCTGCAGGATATCCGCGGCGCGCATGGCGTGTCGGGCGACCTGTTCGACGAATTGCTGGGCAAGCCCATGTCGCTCGACCTGCGCATGGAAGCGCAGCGCGAAGCGGCGCTGTCCTACGGCGCGCGCGGCGGCCTGGCGAAACGGACCTACCAGATCACCGAACGCCTGAAGGATTACGAGCCGACGTTCGATAAAGTTTACAACTTTCGCGCGCTGCTGATCAAAGCGCCGTCCGGCATGATGATCGAGCCGCCGATCGTGAAAGAATCGCTCGACGCCCTCGACATCTCCGACGGCGGCAACGAAGCGGCTGTGACCGACCAGGTCCTGAAGATCAACAAGCAGGCGAAGATCGTGACCGCGCCCCGCGACTGGCGCGGCTACCTCACATTTTATTACCTGACCGAAATTCCGCCGCCGCCGCGCGTGTTGTGGCCCAAGGACGAAAAAGAACAGACCCGCTGGAACGAGTGGGTGCGCCAGGGCTGGGATGCCGGCTACGAACAGGGCGAGATGATTTTTGAATCCAACCTCGCGCAGCTGGTCGCCGATTACGACGGCATGGTGCGCTACCGCATGTTGCTGGCCGAAGGAAAGATTTCACAGCCCTACGCGCTGCAGGAAGACCGTGGGGTCACCGGCGGCCGGAACGAGATGCGGGTGGGCGACCGCGCGCTTCGCATTACGGGGCCCTCACAATTCCTGACGGGGGCAGACCTATGGAAGCCGGCAGACCGGTAAGTCTCCTCAAGAAGGGTGTCGACGACCTCAAGTCCACCTGGCCTGCGGAGCCTGACCGATTCAACGAAATGCACGTCGACCCGTTCCTGCTCTGGTGCATCAAGCAGGGCTCGTCCGACGTATCGATCCAGACCAACCGCCCTGTCATGTGCGAAATCTCGGGCTCGCTCTATCCTGTCACCTACCGCTCGCTCGACGCCGCCGACATCGTGACCTTCGTCACGCGCCTCTACGGCACGGAAGCGCTCGCGATCCTCGCCGGCGGCTCCGACATCGACTTGGCATACGAGGTCATGACCGACCGTTTCACGCGCTCGCGCTTCCGCGTCAACATCACCGCTATTCTCGCCGAAGGGCGCGACGGCGTGCAGATCACGATGCGTGTGCTGCCCTCCGCGCCGCCCACTTTCGCGCAGTTGAAAATCGAAAAAGAAATCATCGACGGTTGGCGTCCCAGAAACGGGATTGTCCTGGTGACCGGCCCGACCGGCTCCGGTAAATCCACGCTGCTTGCGGCGGGCATCCGTTCGCTGATCGAATCGCATCACGGTTGCGGCAAGCTTTTGACCTACGAAGCGCCCATCGAATTTACCTACGACTCGGTCGTGTCGCGCCGCTCGCTCGTCGCGCAGACCGAAGTGCCGCGCCACATCCCCACCTTCGCGGCCGGTGTGCGTAACGCGCTCCGCCGCAAACCTGAAATTATCTTGGTGGGTGAATCGCGCGACCGCGAAACAATTTCCGCCTCGATCGAGGCCGCGCAAACGGGTCACTTGGTGTTCTCCACCGTCCACACGACCGGTGTCGCCTCGACCATCCGACGCATGGTGTCGACGTTTGAGCCGGGCGAGCGCAACGAGCGCGCCTTCTCCCTCATGGAAACCGTCCGCATGATCGTGACGCAGACGCTGGTGCCCCGCATCGGCGGCGGCCGCGTGGCGCTGCGCGAATACATGGTCTTCACCGAGGAAATCCGCGAGACGCTCCTCAACATGACCTACGACAAGTGGCCGGCGGAACTGATGTCGATGGTTTCCAAATACGGCAAGACCATGGAAAGCCAGGCGCGCCGCGCCTTCGAATCTGGTCTTATCGAAAAGCGGCACTATCTCGTTTACCTGCAGGGCTCCAAGGCCGCGCAGGAGGCGCTCAAGCGCATCGCGGCGCAGGAAGCCGGTGAAACCGTGGATATGGATTCGAGCGAGCCGAAGATGGAATCAAGCGACGTCCACAGCAAATAACAGATTGGGGTAACGCATCATGGCTGATCAACCGGTACAGGGCTGGCACTGGCGTAACTCCATGAAAACCGTGCGGTTTTTCATTTTCGATGCGCGCGCGGGCTTTTTCGTCGTCCTCGTCCTCGTCCATGCCCGCTTATGGACGCTGATGCTGGCCTTGTCCGTCATGACCATTTTCTGGCTGTTCGAGCGCAAAAGCCTGTCCTTCCCGGCGGCCCTGCGCTCCATCCGCGTCTGGATCATCGGGCCCAAACGCCCCGGCTGGATCTGGACAAGGCGGCGCAAGCTGCAGGATACCGGCTCGGCCTAAAGGCGCACTGCCGCTTCCGGCTCAGGCACTCAAAAACCCTCCTCCGCTATGCCGAAAAATCCTTTCCCTCTATTGCTTTAGGGGCGGGACTCGGCCTATAAAAGATCATTCGATTTGTTTTTAACAAGCTGACAGGCGTTAGGATATCTCCCCATGACCCAGACGAATTTGCTGAAAAAAGCTGTGCTCTTTTCCGGTGTTGCGATCATCGCTTTCGCCGCCACGGCCCATGCAGGTTTTGAATGGAAAGGCCCGCTGGGTGCCGCGCCCGCCGCATCCGCGCCGGAAGCCCCCGTCGACACGCAACCGAACGACGACATGACGCCCGTCACCTCGTGGGAAAAACCCGCGGACGCCGCGCCTGCGCCGATGTCGCCTGCGCCGATGTCGACCGCACCCGTTTCTTCCGCGCCCGTGACGGCTGCCCCCGCATCCACCTGGACGCCGCCCGCAAATAACGATATGGCGGCAGCGCCGATGTCGTCCGAACCCGCAGGCGATGTGCTGACCGGTTTCGGCTCCGACGTGCCGCTCGTGATCGCGCTGCAGCAGGTTGTTCCCGCCGGCTACCAATATTCTTTTGCGGCGGGCGTGAACCCCGGCGTTTCCGTTTCATGGCAGGGCGGTAAATCCTGGCAGGGCGTGCTGGCAGACATGCTGGCGGCGCAGGGCCTTGGCTTCCGCATCCAGAACAGCGCCGTGATCGTCGGCAATTTCGCCTCGCCCGAACAGCCGATGCAGCCCGCTGCCGCAGCTGCACCCGAAGCATCGGATGCTAGCCTCGGCATGACGGCTGTGCCGTCTGATAACATGTCTGCAGTTCCCGCTGACACCGCGCCGATGGCGATCACCTCGCCCGCGCCGGAAGCAGCTGCGCCCGTGCAATCGAGCGTCATCTCGGAAAAGCCCGTTACGATCCATCGCGAAAAACGCTCCTCGCTGCTGGAACGCCTCGGCTGGACGCAAGGCACGAAACAGGAAACGCGCGCGAATGTCGCCGTGCCGTCCGATACGGCTGGCGGCGCTGCAATGCCCGCAGCGGCTGAACCCGCGCCGGCTCCCGCCGCTGCGCCTTCGGATACGTCGATGTCTGCTGACCCGATGCCCGCCGCAGAATCGCCTGCGGCTTCGAACGAACCCCAGCAGCTCGCTTCCGCAACGCCCTATGCGCCGTCCGCGGCTGACGCTGCAATGTCCTCTTCGGCAACCGAAGTCGGCGCGACCACCGCCAGCGCGGCACCCGCGATGAACGGCAACTGGAAAGGCACCAAGGGCCAGACCCTGCGCGATGTGCTGAAAACATGGTCGGATCAGGCTGGTGTCGAACTTTACTGGTCGATCGATTATGACTACCGCCTGTCGGATGACATTGCGACCAATGGCTCGTATGACCAGGCGGTCGGCGGCTTGCTCGACAAGTTCGCAACCGTGCGTCCCCAGCCCTATGGCCAGCTGCACCAAAGTGCCAGCGGTCCCAGAGTCTTGGTTGTGAAGTCCTACGACCTCACGCGCTGACCCCCTCGCAAGCGGCTGAATTTCCCTATTGTTTTCAAAATCTGTCACATTTTAACTAAATGTGATATGATGTAAGAATATAGTCGGAACAGCAGTTTCGCCTGCCGGCGTTTGGCGGGACCGTGACTTTCGGCTTGTTTGATGAATTTTTGCTCATGGGGATTTTGGGGCCATGCAAAAACTGTGCGTCGTCAAGAAATTCGTACTCATCTTTTCGCTGATCGCGATGCTTGGCGCGGGTTTCCTTTCTATGAACGTGCTGACATCGTGCAACGCGAATGCGCAGGTCTGTACCTGCGGCACGATCTGTACGTATGTCGGTATGCCGAGCGCAGGCTTGGCTCAAGTCTTCGCAAGCCCGATCACCTCCGGCGTCCTCTTCGCCACCACTTACCTCACAATCTATTATGCATGGGCGATGGAAACCGGTTTCGGCCTGTCGATCGCCGAGAAAATTTATGAAGTGAGCCAGAACCAGATCGACTGGTGGGACACCTTCTGGTACTACAACCTCCGCCCCGCGATGATGGACATGACCGACCAGCTTGTCACGATGGACAAGCACCAGGACGTGCAGATGGCGAAGTTCCAGGACGTGCAGAACCTGAACCGCACCAACCGCGACATGATGAAAGAAGAAATCCAGTCGCACCGCGAATTGCGCCCCGGTGAAAACGTCTGCCAGGCGGGTACTGTCGCGGGCGGCATGACACGCGCCGCTGTCTTCAGCCGCACCTATGCGGCCTCCGCGCCTGCGGCGCAAGTGCCCCGCACGGGTAACGCTGTCGGGTCGACGGGCGCGCAGGGCTCCGGCCCCGAACAGCTCGCGCGCTGGACGAAATACATCAACAATTATTGCGACCCGACAGAAAACGCAGGCGCCTCCGGCTGCACGACCGCAGGCCCGTTCGTCGGCCGCGACATCGACGTGTCGGGCGAAGTGTTCATGAAGGACACGATCGACCTGAAAGACCCCGATACCGAACGCATCGTCAACGACCTGATCCAGAACATCGCCGAACCCCGCGTGCGGGAGCCGATTCCCGAAGGCGCGGTGGAAACCAATTCCGCCAAGGGCCAGGAACAGGTCATGATCGGCGAATCGTACAAGGCGAAACGCCAGTCTGTTTATGACGCGCTTTATTTCGTCGTCGCACGCCGCGCGCCCGGTTCCAAATCGGGCGAGTTCCTTGAAAAGATGCGCGGCATCGCGGTCGGCGCATCAGGCAATACGGCGGGTGGCGCGGGCGTTGACCCCGCCTATTTCGCGCCCAACCAGAACCCGTCCCGCAACGAGATCATGCAGGTCATGATGTCCGAGCGTTTCCGCACAGGGACCTACAGCATCGACCAGCTCGACAACCCCGAAAACAACGGCCGCGAAATGGTCATCCAGCAGGCCTTCCAGGCCATGCAGCTGACCGACCAGCTCGACCTGATGGACCGCTATTCCGTCATGCTGGCGGCGGAAGTATCGGAAAACGTGCGTGCGTCGAAATCGCTGCTTGAAAACACTGACGACAGGCCGACAAAGTGAGCACCGCCATGAAAAAAACGCTGCTGCAGAAATTGTCCGGTTTCCGGTTCGGCATGGGCTCGATGGCCGCTGTCATGATCGGCTTCTTCCTTGTCGGCTATAACGCGATGGTCGCCGACAACAGCGCCTGCTTCGCGCAGATGGACGTGCCGCCCGCAACCCCCGTGGTTGTGACCGGCGGCCCTTGCCCCTCTGCCTGCGCGACACCGCCGGTGACGCCGCCTTGCGAACCTGCAACGACATCGGAAACCGCCGTCAACACCATCTGGAACGCGTTCGACCAGCTGATGACGGGCTCCGCCTCCCTCGTCAACGAAGTGCCGCCCTATCAGGCGACGCAGCGCGGCGGCGGCACGGTCAACTCCGGCAACGGCCTTGAAGGTTATCTTGGCGGTATCGTCGATGCGATGCTCTACGCACTGATGGACCGCCTGAACGACATTGAACTTGGTTACATCGACTGGTTCGACACCATGTGGTATTACGGCATGAAGCCGTCGATGATGGACATGACCGACCAGATGAGCACGGCCGCCGCGGACCAGAACCGCACCTTCCAGGCCGGCCAGGACGCGGAAGACGAAGACCAGGTCAACGTCGGCCACATGGAACAGGAACAGCGCGACCAGCGCGTGTTCCGCGCGACGGAAAACGCGGCCTGCGTCGGCGCAGGCGCGGCGGGCGGCTCCGGCCGCCAGCAGAACATCGCAGGCAACATGCGCAAGGCGATGCAGCAGGTCACGCTTGATGACGGCCTCAACCGCCGCGGCACGCCTTCGGCAAAAGGCCGCGGCGCGAAACTGCAGGCGCGCAGCTCCACCTATGAAAGCACTTTCTGCGACCCGACCGACAACGACGGCGGCAACAACTGCACCGGCGCGACCCCCGTCGGCCTTTACAACGCCGATGCGCAGATCACCAAGACGCTGTACGGCACGCTCACGATCCCGCTGCATGATCCCACCAACGGCCCGAAATACGAGGCCGCGACCAAGGCGCTGCTCGACAACCTGACCGGCGACCCGACGCCCGACCCGATGTCGGCGCAGGTCATGAAATCCGCGCAGGCGCAGCAGGAATTTATCGACCGCCGTTCCTATATCGCCCGCATGGCCGCCATCCGCGCAACGCCGCAGCTGGGCATTGCATGGCGCACGCCCGGCACGCGCCTTGCGACCTGGGTCTCCGCGCTCCGTCAGGAAGGCGGCGCGCAGCCCACCGCCGGCGCCACGACCGGCCCCGCCGGCACCTGCTCGACCGCAACCGACGGCTCGCCCTGCGAAATGTCCGACAACCCCAGCTACAAGGAAGTCCTGCACGCGATCTCGATCGACCGCTTCAACTCGGGCAAATACGCGAACGGGATGACGACCGACGAATCCGACCTGGAAATGGAGAAGCTGACCATCGAAAGCTTCTACCTGATGCAGCTGCGCGATTATTACGAACTGCTGGAACGCATGGGCCTGACGCTGGCCGTCCAGGTATCGATCCTGGCCGACCAGATGCCCGCGACCGTTCCGCAGGCAGAAAGGACGAAATAACATGTTCCGCCTGAAAATCGCGTTAAATATTAAAATCGCAGCCGCCGTCCTTGCCCTTGCGATACTCTTCGCGCCCGCGCCCGCTTCCGCGCAGTGCGAATTCCCGGGCGTCACGCAGATCGCGGCGGCCGGTTTCGCCGCCTCGACCGTCGCGCTTTTGAACGCCAACTACCTTGCCGTCCCGCCCACCGGCGGCGCGATCCTGCCGACCGCCTGGACGCTGACGACGCAGATCACGCAGGCGCTGCTGAACGCCGCGCTGAAAGCGTTTGAAACCCGCCTCTATAACCGCCTGCGCGATTTCTGGGATGATTACCTCGAGGCATTGCAGGACATGACCGCGCAGCTGAACTCGTCGCTCAATGACGGCACGCGCAACATGAACAGCCTTTTCGATACCGGCAACATGACGATGAACCAGCGCACCGTGCAGGGCGTCGAAATCCAGGCCAAGAAACAATTCCAGCCGACGAATGAAGGCTGCCGTTTCGACACCGCCGCGCGCTATATGGCGACCACCACCCGCACGGCGAAGGCGATGTCGTCCGGCCTCGGCAAGGACTTCACCGGCGTCGGCCTGAACGGCACGGGCTCGGATGCGCAAAAAGGCCCCGGCCAGCTGGCGCAGGTGCGCTGGAACCGTTACCGCACCCTGTTCTGCGACGACCGCATGAACGGCGGCAAGGCCGGTTGCGCGGCGGGCAACCCGCTTGTCAACGCGCACGTCACGCCGTCGAAAACGCTGTTCGGCCGCGAGACGATCCCGATGAACACCGACCCCAACTATAAATTGGCCGTGAACGAGCTGGTCTATAACCTGATCGGCTACGAAGCGCCCGCGCCCATCCCCGTGGACGGCCTTGCCGCCCCCTCGCTGAAGGACCGCCGCCAGGAACAACGCGCCTATGCAACGCAGATGGACGCTGTCGGCGCGCTGATTTATGACGTGGTCGGCGAACGCACCCCGGGCCAGGCCGCGCCCGAAGTGCAGGCGCTGCGCCAGAGCCAGGGCATCACCGATGCGAACGCCAAGCCCTCCGACCGCGAGATCCGCCAGTCGACGCTGGAGCAGCTGTGGAACCCCAGCTATTACGTCGACTTGGGCGATTCAAATTCCACGACCGTGCGCAAGGAAGTGTTCCTGCAGGCATATAACCTGATGCTGATTTACAAGCTGGTCGACAAGACCGAAAAAATCGCCAACGTCTTCGTGGCCGAAACGGCAAACTGGCTCGACGAAAACCAGGGCGACGTGACGTCCGACCAGCAGACCAACGTACCGATCCGGTAAGGAGAGCACATGTTCCGCAAATCTGGGCCTGTCGCCGAAACGCCGAAGAAATCCTCGCTCTGGATGGCGCTGCCCGTCCTCGCCTTCTGCGCGATACTGGCGCCTTCGGATAACGCCTATGCGCAGGCTTGCGAATCCCCCGGCGACGCATCGTCCGACTTCAGCGACCTTGCCTCCGATATCGTGGACGAGCTGAACGACTTCATCGACCAGGAAGAAAACTTCATCACCGAGCTGGTCACGCACCGCGCGAAATACGAGATGCTGAACCGCCTCTATGAATTCGACTTTAACATCCGCGTGGGCC
Organism: Alphaproteobacteria bacterium; assembly: GCA_965279315.1. GTDB lineage: Bacteria > Pseudomonadota > Alphaproteobacteria > Micavibrionales > UBA2020 > JAPWJZ01. The sequence continues at coordinate 1,022,900 of OZ257145.1, forward strand.
TCACCAACTGGTGGTGGAACTCGTCCCACAACTGCTTCCTCTGCGCGATGAAGCACCAGACGATGCAGCTTTCCGCCGACCAGGTCGACCAGTCGCGCCAATTGGGCTCGCTGATGGACGCGCAGATGCAGAACGAGATCACGAACGACGTCAACCAGGAACAGGTCGAGGCCACGCGCCGATACCAACCGAACGAAGCGTCCTGCACCGTCGACTCCTTCGCAACCGCCGGCAGCAGCGCGTCCGCAGGCGGCGTGACCAAGGCATACCTGATGTCCCGCGCCCTTTCGCGCGCGATGGCGAAGGAAGCGCAGCCGCGCCGTTCCAACGCCGTCGGCTCGCCGTCCGAAAAAGGCTCGGGCGCCGAAAACAACTGGCTCTGGAATGATTACGTGGCGAAATGGTGCGATCCCGCCGTGGGCGACCAGGGTTGCACCGTTGCGGGCGACCCCGTGACCGCGCACAAGCACACCGACATCCCCGGCCTGCTGTGGGGCGACAAGCAGACGATCGACATGCAGGACGCCAAGCAGCGCGATATCGTCGAGGCCGCGACGCGTTATTTCGTGAGCCTGAAGACGCCGAACCCCGTGCCCGCGCAGGTCATCAACGCGCCGCAGGGGCAGGAAACCCTTCTCGACCGCCGCTCGCAAAGCGCGCGCCTGAACACCGTCTATAACGTGATCGGCCAGCTGATTGCGGAACGCGCCGGCGGTTCCGGCGTGAACACGCAGGACGTGCGCGTGGCGGCAGGCCTGCCGCCCGGCGACGCCGCAACCGATGCCAGCTACCGCGAATTGATGCAGGCGGTCACAATGGACCGCCACCGCGACCCGCAATGGGTGATCCGCATGGTGAACGAACCCGAAGCCGTCCTGCGCGAACAGGGGTCGATCAACGCGATCAAGATGCAGCAGATGAACGACCTGTACAAACGCTGGGAAGAGCTTGTCTGGATGTCGGCCGCGACCTATGCCAACAACCTCGACGCCGACATCCCGCATGACCTGGATGACGCCGCGCCCACACGTTAAGCGCAGGCTTGCCAAAAGTTTGCTTGCCAAAAATTTTGATGCCAAGGGAGATATGACATGAAAAAGAAAACAACGATCGTCCTTGCCGCTGTCGGCCTTGTGCTGATGCTGACCGGGCCCGCCGCTGCGGTGTTTGAATGCCCGTGGACGGCTGTTTCCGGCAACAACCCGTCCGCAGACGGCAACTATGGCTGCGAAGATACCTCGGCCACCGGCCCCTGCTGATTATTTAATCCTGCGCAAGATCATATCCCGCGCCTGCAAATGTTGCAGCGCGGGATAATCTTGTTAGCGGATTATGTAATAATCACAATCTTGCTTCTTTTGAACAACTGCTCCGCGCCCAGTCGACACAACATCTTGTGTCTGGTATCTTCCGATTCAAGCTATCCATAGTTACGGGGATACTTTGATGCCACTGACCTGGTCCGATCGGGAAAGCATTGCGCTCGCGCTTATCGAAACCTATCCGACGGCGGAGCGGTTGAAGATCAGCCTTGATGACCTGCAACAGATGGTCGTCACCCTTCCCCAATTTACCGGCCCCGAAAACCCGCCCAAGCCCGCGCATCTGGAAGCCATTCTGTGGACCTGGATGCGTCTTGCCGATTCTGGAAGCGAGGGGGCCGTCGCATGAACGACATGTCGCCGGACCTTCCCGATAACAATAAAAACGACAACGGGAAATCGCTGCACTGGCATGTATTGGGGGGCAATAACAAACACCGCATCGGCGCCAATGCCGGTCTTGCGGTCTATGCCGAAACAGATTCAAGCGGCGCGGTGAAAACGACGCGCCTGATGTTCGATGCCGGCGCGCTGATCGGCGAGAACAAATTCGCCGAATACCCCGAACTTTCCGCCTGCGACAACGTGATTCCCGACATGGAAAAGCATTTCGCGAAAAAGGGCAGCGCCGATAAACCGGCGGAGCCGGTGGACGCGATTTTCCTGACCCACAACCATGTCGACCATATCGGCGCGATCCCGTTTTATATCCTGATGGGCTATGAACTGCCGAAAATCTACGCGACGCCCTATACGGTGAAGCGGCTGGAGCAGGAACTCACCAACGCGAATATCGACCCCGAAGACTGGCCCGAAATGATCTCCATCGCCCCCGGCACGCCCGTTGCGGAAGGCAAGGTGAAGGTCAACGCGTTCTGGGTGTCGCATTCCACGCCGCAATCGGCGGGATTTTTCATCGAAACGCCGGAGGGGAATATCCTGAACCCCGGCGATTTCAAGCTCGACCCGACCGTTGTCTGGGGGCCTGCCTTCAACAACGCGCAATTCAACCGCATGATCGCGGGCAAACCCGTCGACCTGCTGCTGCTCGATTCCACCGGCGCCGACCGCGATATCCCGACGACGCATGAGGAGGAGGTGCGCGACACGCTGCGCGGCCTCATGAAAAAATACCCCGGCAAACGCTTCGTCATCGGCGTGCTCAGCGGCTACGAAGAAAACCTCGCCTCCGTCGCCAAGGTCGCGGCCGACTGTAACCGGTCGCTGTGGATTTCCGGCTGGTCGCATGAACAGTCGATGGCCGCGCTGAAGGCAACGGGCATGAGCCTCTCCGATGCGCTGGGCCGCGAGATCGAGGTGCGGATGCTGGATAAAGGCCGCGCCGCGAAAGACCTGGCCGAAGCGCGCCCCGGATCCGCCGTCGTGATCGTGACGGGCGCAACCGGTATGCCCAATTCCGTGCTGCCGCGCGCGGCGGACGGCGTGCATCCGACGCTGACGCTGGATAAGGACAAAGATATCATCCTGCTGGTCGCAACATCCATCCCCGGCCAGGAAGCGTCGCGGGAACGCATGCTGTCCATCCTGCGCGCCAAGGGTTTCAAGGTCCTGACCAAGGCGGAAGACACGCTCTATTCCCACGCCCATGCCCGCCTGCCCGAACTGATGGAATTCGCGAAACTGACGAACCCGAAAAACGTGCTGCCCATCCACGGCGACACGCATTTGCGCGAAGCGAACCGCGAGGCGCTGGCCAAGCTCGGCTTCAACAGCCTCTCCGCCGATAACGGCGATGTCTTGAAGGTATCGAAAACGGGCGTTGAATCGGTCAACCCCGACAGCAAGCACCGGCCGAAACTGGTGGGCTTCAAGACGCTGCAGGGCCTGCGCTGGAACGACAAGAATTACATGCAGATCAATGCGCCGCAGGACAAGCCTGATGCGCCCGAGCCTGCCAACAACAACAGCAAGCCCAAACGCCCCAAAATCTTCAACGTCAACCCGCCGCCCAAGCCGCCTGCGGCGGCGTGACAATTTCCCGCCTGCGGCGGCGTGACAATTTCCCTCCGGCAGCAGCTTAAATTTTATGCCTGCTGCAGGCGCGGTGCCTGCACCTTCGGGCCTTCGGGGCGAGGGGGGCTCTTGCGGAACAGCGGGTCGCTGGTGAAGATGCCCTGCAAAATCTGGCGCATGCCGTCCGCTTTATCGGGATTTTTATCCAGCAATTCGCGCGCATCGTCGATCAGCGCGCGGCGGGCGTTCAGCAATGCCTTCACGTCGCCGGGATTTTTCGCAACCGCGGGGTCGCTGTAAATCTTCGCCTGCAGCAGGTCGAACATCTGCCAGGGCGCGATTTGCGGCGTAGCGCCGCCCAGCATTTTCTTCAGCGCCTCGCCGATATCGGCGTCGCCGACCGTTTTCTTGATGATCGCGGCTTTCAATTCATAGGCGTTCACCACGAACTGGTTCGCGGCATCAATCGCGCGCCCGTCGACCTTGTTCTGGATCAGGATGCGGAAATATTCCTCGCCCAGCGCCGCCACGCCCGACAGGTGCGTTGCCTGTTCCGGCGTCAGCGCGGTTTTCTCCGTGATGTCATAGGCCATGTCGCGCAACTGCGCGGGCGTCAGCTTGCGGAAATTCTCCACGCCCATTTTATCGACCCGCGCCTGCAATTCATACAGCGCAGGATAGGTGGTCGCGATGATGGCGCCGTAATACGCGTTATTGTCGGTGTCATACACCTTGGTGCGCGCGTTTTCGGTCAGTGTCACCACCGTTGCCTTGAAATTCGCGTATTCGCCGATCAGCGCAGGCGATGCGCCGTCCTTCACCGTCTGCATCAGCGCGCCGACTTCGGCGAAGGTTTCGGTCTTGTGCAGCACGATGACCTGGTCAAACCCCTTGTTGGCCGCGATCACGGTGGGCAGGTAGCGCGTGTCGAAGCTGCGCCACGCGCCCTTCGCATCCACGATATCGGCCATCTGTTCGCGCGTGATGCCGATGTTCAGCTGCCCGCCCTGCAATGCATCGACTGTCTTGCCGTCGGCCGCGCGCAGGACGAAAGCCTGTTTCATGTATTCCAGCGCCGACAGGTTCGGGTTATACGGCACAACCACGGCGGATGCCGCATGCAGCGCGTCGCCCGTCAGGCCGGGGCGCATCGCCTGCGGGGCAAAGCCGCCCGTCTGCAGCGCGAACGATGTCTGCGCAATCGCGCCCAGTTCCTCCGGCGACAGGCCGGACACTTTTTTTGCGGTCAGATATTCCTGCATCAGCGTCCCGAATTGCGGCGCAGGCGTCTGGCGCAATTGCAGCTGCGTGCTGATCTGGTCGGGATCGACGAAAACAATGCGCGGCGCATCCGCCGGGCGGTCCTTGTTCACGCGTGCCTCAAGCGCGGCGAGGCGTTGCGTTGCGCGCGTGGAATAACTTTGCTGCAATTCAGGAAAGCTGAGCGTGTTTTTCTGCACGGCTTCGGTTTGCGCGACACCGGGGGCGGCGGGCTGGCCGGTTTGGGCGTTCGCGACTGCGCCGCCGAAGGCGAGGGTCAGGCTGGCCACGCCCGTCAGCAGGGCTTTTTTAAATCCGTTCATCACACACACTCCCGTTTTGAATTATGAATGTTTATAAGGGGATGCAAGAATATATTCCATAATGCCACCAAGAGTCAAACACCGAATTTCGTTATCCTTATCAAACGGTTATATCCCGCCGGATCAGCCCTTGGCGGGGGTTACTCTCTTTTTTATTCACCATGTTCAATAACCCATCTTTCTCACCGTAACATAAATATGCGAAAAACGCAATTATTAAGCTGTAATGGCTTGGCGATACTGGCAATTCCCCATGCGAAAAACCCGCCGGCATCACGCGCGGCGGGTTTCTTTCCGAGAGGGAAAAGGGTTAGAGGAAATTGACGAGGGAAAGCTTGTTCACGATGCTGGTGACTTCATACGATGCCTGCAGCTGCGTCTGCAGCGCCTGGATTTGCGTGACCACATCGGTCGTGTCCGCGTTCTCCGCCTTGCCGACCAGTCCTTGCAGCGTGGCGGCGTCTTTTTCATGCGTCGCCTGCACGGCGTTCAGCAGGTTGAAGTTACCGCCAAGGCGCGTGGCTGCGGCGTCCAGTTTCTCGACGCCCGCGCGCGCGATGCCCAGAATATTCTGCACGACGGCATCAAGGTCCTGCGAGGTGGGGATATCGCCGCTTGCCGGCGCCTGCATGTTGGCCATGAAGCCCAGCGCCTGGATGATTTCCTGGAACCCGTCCACATCGGCGCGCACGGTGTAATCGATTTCCGTCGTTTCGTCGATGCGCATGGTGACCTGCCCCGATGCCGACAGGCCGGGGTTCAGGCCCAGGTCGCCGGTCGTGAAGGCCGCGACGTTTGCATTCAATTGCGCCGTCGTGTTCGTGCCCGACAGCCAGTCGGAAACCTGCTGCTGGAAATTCGCGTTCAGCGTGTTCTCGCTGGAAAACGGCGCGTTCGACGTGTCCGACCCCGCGAACAGGTAACGGCCGTCGATTTTCAGGTTCGCAAGGTCCTGCACGAAGTCGAGCGCGTTCTTCGCGATGACCTTCAGGGAAGGGATATCGGCCGAACTGTCGCGCACGGCGGTCGTGATGCCGTCGATCAGCTGCGTCACGGCCTCGCGCGTGCTGGTCATCGCGGTGTTCATCTGCGTCACGCGGCTGGTCAGGCCGCTGATATTGTCGAGATAGCTTTGCACGCGGCCAAGGTCGCTGCGGTTGCGCTGGACGCTGGTCGCCTCGACCCCGAAGCCCGCAAGGGTGTCGTATTTCTTGGTCGACGAGATCTGGCGCTGCAGGTCGGTCAGCGTGGCGTTCATGTCCTTCAGCCGCGCGATGTTCGCCTGCGTCGTGCCCAGGAATGATACTTTTGAAATCGTCATGCTAATCCTCCGTCATCAAATCGCGTTCAGCAGGTCATCGAGCATCTTTTCGGACGCCGAGATCATGCGCGCCGCCGCCGAATAGGCGGTCTGCACGCGGATCAGCTCCGACACTTCTTCGTCAAGGTCCACGCCGCTTTCATCGCTGAAGCGCGTGGTCAGGGTCTGCAGGTAACTGTCCTCCCGCACGGCGTCGCCCGATGCGGCGCTGGCATCCAGCGCCTGGTCGGTCAGCACGGCGCGGCTGAAATCCTCGATCGACGCATTGGCGACCAGGCCGATGGAAAGGCCGCCGTTGGGGCCCAGATTGCTTTGGCGGAAAGCGGTATGCGGCACGCTCGTGACCGTCACGCCCATCGCGGTCAGCGGCGTGCCGACGCTGTTTTGCAGCTTGATGTCGCCGCCGTTGGTGAGGTTCAGGACCAGTTCGCCGCCGACGCCCAGCGTCGCAGTCAGGTTCGGGATGGCGTTCAGCTGCGCCAGCAGCTCCACCGCCGAGTCGCCGGGGGCGATGGAAACGGTGATGGGGTTCGCGCTGCCCACCTGCACGGTGAAGGACGGGTTCTGCGCGGGATAGGTCGTGAAATCAAGGCCGAGGTCCTGAAGGCCGGCGGTGCCAAGGTCGATATCGGTGATCGTGATGTCGCCCGTGCCGGTCAGCACCAGCTGGCCGCCGCTGCTGAGCGCCGCCACGGTCGACCCTGCGGCGGCGTTGATGTTGTTGACAAGGTCGAGCGCCGTGTCGCCGGGGTTGATCGTCACGTTGAACGCGCCTGCGCCCACATCGATCATGAAGTTTGCGGGCGCGGTGATGTTCGGCGCGGCGTCAAGGTCGGGGGTAAAGGCGGTGATGCTGGTCGTGCCGTTGATGCGGTTCGATTGCGTGATGCCAAGGGTGGTGTAAAGGTCGCCGCTGGAAATATCGGCTGTGCCGTTCGCCGTCTGCGACTGGTATGCGCCCAGCGCAAATTCGGAAATGCGGCGGATCACTTCGTTCGAGCCCGCGGGGATCACCGCGCCGGTCGTGCCGGTACGCAAGAGCGCGGGGTTGTTGATGACCGCCTGGTTGACGCGGATATTGCCCGCGAAGCCGGAATAGCCGGTGATGCCGGGATCGGCCACGTTGGGGGGCACATTCCCGTTTGCATCCGTGAACAGGCTCAGGCCCTGTTCCTGAAAACGCGACGCCAGTTTCTGCGCCATTTCGTCCATCTGCGCCTGATAGGTGGGCAGGGTCTCGTCGCGCAGGGCGAACAGCGCGCCCATCGACCCGCCGACCTGCCCCTGCGGCACTTCGGTGCCGTTCGCATTGCCGATATGCAGGCCGTCGGCGCCGCCGCCCGGGTAATATGTCGTCGCGCTCTGCAGGCTTTTCGTGAAGTACAGCTGGTTGGCCGTATCCTCCACCAGCGCCTGCCCCTGTTTCGTCATCACGACCATTTTGTTGTTGCTGTCGGTATAGGTCGATACCTCTATATACTGCGACACCTGGCTGAGCGCCATGTCGCGCTTGTCTTCAAGGTCCGCGCTTGATTTGCCGGCGGCGGTCAGGTTCTGGATCTGCACGTTCAGGCTGGCGATGTTTTTCAGCTGTGCGTTGACTTCGGACACGGCGACGGAGATCTTGTCCTCCGACTCGTTCTTCATGTCGTTCATCAGCTGCGTGAATTTATTGAACGTCTCCGCCACCTGCCGCGCCTGCGTCAATGTGTTCGACAGCTGCGTCGTGCTGTTGGGGTCGGAAGACAGGGTCGAAAACGCGTCGCCCAGCTTGCCGATTTTGGCCGAGATGGAGCTTTCCGCCTCCGACGCGCCGTGGAAAGACTGCACGCGGCTCAGGAAGGAACTGGTCACGGTCGCGCTTGACGACAGGCTCGTCTGTTTCATCATGTCGCGGATCAGGTTCTTGTCGACGCTGCGCATGATCGCGTTCAGTTGCACGCCCATGCCCACGCCGCCGACAACAAGTGTCTGGGTCGGCAAAATCTTCCGGGTAAATCCGGGCGTCGAGGCGTTCGAGATGTTGTTGGATATGGTGTCGAGCTGGCGCTGTGCCGCCCGAAGCCCGCTTAACGCCGCATCTAGTGATAATGTTGACATGGCTGCACCATTGTTAAAAAACTTCTACCGCAGGATATATAAGCAATAGGCGTGCCAGATCGCGGTTCTGGAGAAAAACCTATGTAAATCAGTAAGTTGGGCTTGTTACGTTTTCCCGTTCAAGAAATGGCACACCCTTTGCAACGATATCTGCGCAAGGAGTAACGGGTTCAATGATTGAATCGTCGACATACACATCGGGTTTCAGGGGCGAGGACCGCACGGCGGGCATGACGTCGTCCAGAGCCATGATGTCGGATGCGTCGAAATTCTCCGGCATGGTCGATGAGGCCTCAAACGCAGGCGAAACGACCAAGACGGCGGAGACGAAGCATAAATCCGGCTTCGAGAGTTTCCTGAGCTTCCTGGGCGCGATCCTCGACGTCATCAACCCGTTGCAGCATATTCCGGTCATCAGCACGATCTACCGCAACATCACGGGCGACGAGATCAGCCCGATGGCGCGCGTGGCGGGCGATGCATTGTATGGCGGGCCTATCGGCGCCGCCGTCGGCATCGTCGATGTCGCGGTCGAAAGCAAGACGGGCAAAGACATCGGCGGCAATGTGATGGCGATGCTGACGGGCGACAAAAAAGGCAAAGACTTGGCTGACGATGTGCAGGTCGCCGAAAACAACAACGGCCAGCGCCTGCAGGATATCGCCTGGAACGACGCCGCGCCGCAAGACAAAGCACAAGGCCTGCTCTATGCGCGCAACGAAGCCGATGCCGATAAGGCGCGCGCCGCATTTTCCTCCGCTGCGCCTGCAGCACCTGCAACGCAACAACCCGTCAACGACGACGGCGCACGCAACGCGCTGATGGCTTTCGCGCGCGATGTGCGCGGCGGCGGCCAAACCGAATCGCAGGAAATCGACGTCACCGCGATGGTGAAAAACGACAAACCGCAGGGCGTTCTTTATGCCCGCGACGATGCCAGCGCAAATGCAACGAAACAAGATTTTCCGTCTTCCCCGGGACCCGCTCCTACAAAGCTGTCCTATCGCACGGGGGCGACCGGAAATGGACCGGCGGCCTACTCCTACAAAGATGGCACGATGGTTCCTACACCGAAGAGCGGACCTGCTGGAAGCAACGGCATAATGCCCGCGCAAGGCAAGGTGAATGTCAAAACCGCGCTTCTTTCACAAGAAGTTCCGGCGGCACCGGGCGAGAATCGCGCCGTGCCGCCGGAACGGATTGCGGCGCAGCCGCGTGAACTCATTGCGGCGCAGCCGCGTGAACTCATTGCGGCGCAGCCGCGTGAACTCATTGCGGCGCAGCCGCGTGAACTCATTGCGGCGCAGCCGCGTGAACTCATTGCGCAGCAAATGATGGTGGGGCTGGATAAGTATGCAGCGATGAGCCGCTTGTAAATCCTGGATTCACAACACGAAGGTTTTAAACGCGGAGATCCGAAGAACCGGAGGAGAATTTCTCTCTCTCTCTCTCTCTCTCTCTCTCTCTCTCAGCGCACTTCCAAAAAATCACGTTCTAAACATCTTTGACGTTTGGCACCGACTCCGCATCTCCGGCCCTCCGCGTTAAAATCATGGCGATGAAACGCGGACATCCGAAGAAGGGAATGCCTGCGGCGCTTTTGTATGCTTTCTTCTTCGGGGCTTCTGATCTTCGCGTTTAAAATTTCCTGTGCGCGTCATTTAGTCCTGTGCCATGATGGCCTCATGAACATTGTCGTCCAGACATCTGCGCAAACCGCCACCACCGGCGTGCTTTTTATCGGGCAGCAACGCTATGACTGCACGCTCGGGCGCACGGGCGTGACGCTAGATAAATCGGAAGGCGATGGCAAGACGCCGGTCGGCACCTATCCGCTGCGCTATGTCCTTTACCGCGCCGACCGTATCGAAAAGCCCGAAACCGGCCTGCCCGTGCATGAACTGACGCCGGATACCGGCTGGTGCGAAGATGCGGGCCATGCCGATTACAACAAACAGATTACATTGCCGCACCCGTCCGTCCATGACCGCATGACGCGCGACGATAACCTTTACGATATCTGCGTCATCATCGGGTACAACGACACGCAAGTAGAAGCCGGCAAGGGCAGCGCGATTTTCATGCATCTGGCCCGCCCCGACTTCACGCCGACCGCCGGTTGCGTGGGTTTGAGATTCGCGGATCTGGTCGAGGTGCTGCGGCACTTGGATTCCTCCAGCCTTATCACGGTCTTGCCGCCGCCCGATTCACGCCCTTGACGTTGTTTTGGAAAGTCTTATGATGCCCTTCATTCCAGAGGGAGCCGTATTATGCCAAAATCAAACCTGCAGACCCGCGACGACGACGCACAAGAAGAAAAAGCCGTCCCCACGAACGTGTCCGGCCAGCGCCTGAAATCCTTCCTAGAGCGCGTCGAGCGCCTGGAAGAAGAGAAAAAAGCCCTCGCCGAAGACATCCGCGACGTTTACAGCGAAGCGAAAAGCCTCGGCTTCGAGGTCAAGATCATGCGCAAGATCGTCTCATTACGCAAAACCAACGTCGAAAAACGCCGTGAAGAAGCCGAACTGCTCGAGCTTTATATGTCGGCAATCGGCATGGCCGAGTAAGTTTTCGGCATGGCGGAATAATCCCGCGGCGCGATTAGGAAAACCAGACGCAAAAAAGTTAAGGATTTTAACGGCAAAGGCTTTTATACTGGCCTCTGCCGTATTATCCTTGATGCCACGGCTTTACGGCTTTCCTCGAAGGGCTCCCGCACTCACAATGAAACAGCGCGCATATATTCCCCTTTTCGTCGCGGCGGTCCTGTCGCTCAGCATCCCCGACACCGCCGCCTTCGCGCAGGAAGCGGTCACGTTCGAGGATGCGATCTCCGCCTTCAACTACGGCGACAACGACCTTGCCAACAAACATTTCTGGAAGCTGGCAGGGCAGGGCGATGCGCGCGCGCAGTATTACCTCGCTTACATGCTCGATGCCGGCCTTGGCACGGGGCAGGACATCAACGGCGCCGCCGGCTGGTATAAAAAATCTGCGGAGCAGGACTTCCTGCCCGCTGTCGTTTACATGGGCTACATCTACAGCCAGGGCCGCGGCGTCGCGAAGGACGAAAAAGAAGCGTTCAAGTGGTACACCCGCGCAGCCCAGATGGGCGATGCAGTGGCGCAGAACAACCTTGCGACCATGTTGCTGGTCGGCAAGCCCTACACGAAAAACGCGCCGCTCGCCGCGCAGTGGTTCCTGCAATCCGCGATGCAGGGCAACATGCGCGCGCAATACAACCTTGCCACCATGTACCGCACCGGCGACGGCGTCGGCCGCAATTACAAGGAAGCGCTGAAATGGTACGGCTTCGCCGCCAACCAGGGCGACATGTATGCGCAGAACGCGCTCGGTTACATGTACCGCAAGGGCCTTGGCACCGAACGCCCGCCCGAAGGCGCAACGCCCGAGCAAAAGGCGGCACAGGAACTGGCGAACAAGAACCAGGCGATCGAATGGTACCGCCGCGCCGCCGAACAGGGCCACATGAAATCGCAGATGGCGCTCGCCGTCATGTACGAACTGGGTGAAGCCGGCGCCGAAAAAGGCCCCGACGAAGCCGCCGTCTGGTATTTCAGCGCGGCCCGCCAGGGCAACGAGCGCGCGATGCACCGCCTCGGCTATTTCTACGAGCGCGGCCCCGAAGCCTGCCCGGCCGACAAGGCCTGCGAACGCCCCGAACGCGAAGGCCGCGGCCTGCCGAAGGACGATAAAGAGGCGCTGAAGTGGTACAAAAAGGCGGCCGAGGAAAAGAACTACACCCCCTCGATCATCGCGCTTGCGCGGTTCTACCAGAACGGCCTTGGCGGCCTGCGCCGCGACGGCAAAAAGGCGCTCGACCTGTTCAACAAGGCAGCGATGCGCAGCGATCCCGTCGGCATGCTGGAACTCGCGCGCATCTACCGCGAAGGCGCCGGCGTGCCTGTCGACAAAGTGCGCGCGCTGCAATGGTACGGCCTTGCCTACCAGACGCTGCAGGACCAGGGCAAGAACCCGAAAATGCCGCTGCCCGACCCGGATCTTGAAACCGAAGCGACCAAATGGCGCATCTACCTGCGCAACAACATGTCGAAAAACGACATCGAAAACGCGACGCGCCTGATCAACCAGTGGCGCCCGACCTATGTCAGCGGCGAGGCCGCACAGCCGCTCTTCTACGACAAGTAGGATTTCCATGACGAAAAAAGGCTCCGACTCCCCCGAACATGGCCTGATCATCGGGCTTTCCGCCGTTGCCTGCGCGGTCGAGGGGCACGAACCGAAGGTGTTCATCGTGCGGGGCGCTGCCCATGCGCTCTCCGCCGGCGTGCACCCGACGAACGAGGAAGGCGACGCGCTGCCCTTCGGCCCGTTCAATCCGGACAAACATGCGACGCTGGAAATCGGCCTGCGCGGCTGGGTGCGCGAACAGACGCCGCTCAACCCCGGTTACGTCGAACAGCTTTACACTTTCGGCAACCGCGGGCGTTACGCGGGCGACGCGGCTGAATCATCGCGCGTCATTTCCATCGGCTACCTCGCGCTCACCTATCAGGAAAAGACCCGCACGACCGACAACGTGTTCTGGGGCGACTGGTACAGCTATTTCCCGTGGGAAGACTGGCGCAACGGCAAGCCCAAGATCATCAGCGACGTGATTGAAACCGGCCTGAAACGCTGGATCAATGCCGCCGAATCCAAGGAAGACAAGAACAGCCGCCGCACGCGCACCAACCTCCTCTTCGGCCTCGACGACATCCCGTGGGACGAGGAAAAGGTGCTGGAGCGGTACGAGCTGCTGTATGAAGCAAAGCTTGTCTATGAAAGCATCCGCGACAAGGGCATCAAGGTCGATTACGTCCTCGTGCCTGGCCGCTCCATGCTCTACGACCACCGCCGCATCCTGGCGACCGCGATGGGCCGCCTGCGCGGCAAGTTGAAATACCGCCCCGTGGTGTTCGAATTGATGCCGCCCGAATTCACGCTGCTGCATTTGCAAAAAACGGTCGAGGCGATTGTCGGCCATACCCTGCACAAACAAAACTTCCGCCGCCTCGTCGAAGGCTCCGGCATGGTCGAGGAAATCGCCGGCAAGAAATCCGCCGAAGCCGGCGGACGGCCCGCATCCCTGTTCCGTTTCCGCAAGGATGTGGTGTTCGAACGCCCCGCACCGGGCGTGAAACTGTCGCCGGCGATGGGGTAAGGCGCAAAGCGCGTAATTCGGCTAACGCGCTTTGCGCGTATGCCTAACGCGCTTTGCGCGTATGGTTCTAGGCTTAAAGCGTCTTTTGTTTGCTGAACCGCGCTGTTTTTGGCGCGGCGACATTGCTTTCCGTGCCGCCCGACACGGCGGTGGTGATGCCGGCCAGTTTTTGCAGTTTTTCACCCTCGGCCAGTTGCGCGCTGGTGACTTCCGCGGCGCGCCCGATTTCTTTTTCAGCCGCGTCCTGTATTTTGCGGCGTGCGTCGAGCGCGTTCAGGAATTCGAAATTCGTTTCGTAAGTGGCAACACGCATCTGCGTTTCAATCGCGGGATCGCTGAAATCGACTTCCGCGCCGCTGTTCATCAGCGTCGTTGCAACGTCCAGCTCGCTGGAACGGATCGCCATCATCACGGCGGTCACACCCTTGGCGGGCTCGCGCTGATATTCCATGGGTTCCTGCTCGATGGTGGCCGTCGCTTCGCTGCCGCCCCGGCCGGTCAGTTTCGAAAAGATCTCGCGCAGCCCCATATGCAACCCTCCGGAAATGATGGCCAATCATACCATATGAACGCTTATGAAAAGGTAAAGGCACATTAAGCTGTACAAACAGCCGGTTAGAGGCGGAACCGCGCTGTTTTCGGCGCTGCATAGCCGCCATGTTTCAACACGAACGCCTTGTGCGCCGTTCGCGATTCTGCCCTTTTTTGCGCGGCGAAGGCCGCCGCTTCTTTCTCCTGCCGCAGCTGCACAAAATGCAGCGTGTCGAGGAAGTTGTATTCATGCGCGGCGCGCGCGATTTTTTTCTGGCGTTCCACCAGCGGATGCCTGAAGTCAACGCGCCCCCAATTCGACATCAGGTATGATGCCGCCGCGTACTGCCCCCCGCGTATCGCATGCATCGTGGCGTTCAACCCGTGATGGCTGCGTAAGTGAATATCGGCGCGCGCATTCATCAGCCAGTCGATGGAGCTCAATACGCCCGTCCCCGCCGCGAGCATCAGCGGCGTTTCGCCCTTTTTGTTGCGCGGGTCGATAACGTTATGCCGCTGCACCAGATAAGGCAGGATGCCGTGTTCGCCGTCATTCATCGCGGCGTAGTGCAGCGCGATATTGCCGTGCCGGTCAGGCTTTTTCGGGTCCTGCCCGATCTCGATCAGCGTACGCACCGCTTGCAGTGAATCGCCCTGCAGCACGCGCGCGAACAGCGCATGGCCGTTTTCGTTCTCGTCGTCCAGCAGATGCGGGAAATATTTTGCCATCACCAATGCGCAGTTCGGCTTGCCGTGTTCGAGCGCGAAGGTGAGGGGGTCGAGGTCGGCTTCATAATTGGCGCGGCCGGGATCGCGCAACGACAGGAAATCCTTTCCCGCGAAAAAACCGGCAAAAAGATATGTGTTCAGCCTTGCACCGTCGTCGGCGCGCAAGGCGTCGAACACTTCGCCCGCGATAAATTTCTGCGTGCCGATGCCGTGGTCGCTCAAGGCCTTCGTGAAGTACCGGATCAAGCCCATATAGATGCCCGCCCTGCTGTGTGAATCACTGGGGGTAGGATAGCCTAAGTTATGAAAACGCGCAAACGCCCGGCGATTCTTTCAGCGTCGAAATTAAATTTCAGCAGAAACCCCATAAAGCATCCGGAAAATGGCCTGTAAATGACTGAATTCATTGGTGAATAAATTATGCTCAAGTTAATCATATCTTCATTGACTTATGCTCTAATGGATTATATATCTTATACTCAGAGAGAGCAGAAAACGGTCCGGCCTTAAAGGGATCGAAAATTCAGGAGCTAACCACATGTTCGACCAAGTCAACCAGATCCCCGCACTCGCCTTCACCCCCGCCGTCGCGCGCGAAACCGCGCCGCTGTACGAAAAGGTCAAGCGCGTCGTGAACGAACTGGACTGGTCGACCTATGCCCCCTACATCCTCGAGATCAACCGCCTGAAAAAAGAAATGGGCGCGGTTGTGCTGGCGCATAACTACATGACCCCCGAGATTTACCATTGCGTGTCCGATTTCGCGGGCGACAGCCTGCAGCTCGCGCAGCAGGCCGCGAAAACCGAAAGCCAGCTGATCATCCAGGCGGGCGTGCATTTCATGGCGGAAACCTCCAAGATTTTGTCCCCTGAAAAAACCGTCCTGATCCCCGACATGAAGGCCGGTTGTTCGCTCGCAACCTCCATCACCGCCGCCGATGTGCGCCTGCTGCGCCAGAAATTCCCCGGCGTGCCGATTGTGACCTATGTCAACACCTCCGCCGATGTGAAGGCTGAATCGGATATCTGCTGCACCTCCTCCAACGCGCTGAAAATCGTTGAATCGCTTGAAAGTGACACGGTGCTGATGATCCCCGACCAGTTCCTCGCCCGCAACATCGCGAAACAGACGAAAAAGAAAATCCTCACCTGGCAGGGCGCATGCGAAGTGCATGAACGCTTCACCGCGAACGACATCATCAAGTTCCGCAAGGCGTATCCCGGCGCGATCGTGCTGGCGCATCCCGAATGCCCGCCCGAAGTCTGCGCGGAAGCGGATTTCAGCGGCTCGACCAAGGCGCTGGCGGATTACGTGACCGAAAAGCAGCCGAAGAAGGTTGTCCTGATCACCGAATGCTCCATGTCCGACAACATTTCGGCCAATAACCCGAACGTGGAATTCCTGCGCCCCTGCAACCTGTGCCCGCACATGAAACGCATCACGCTGCCGAAGATCCTGCAATCGCTGCAGACGCGCACGACCGAAGTGCATGTCGACCCCGCAATGGGCCTGCTGGCGAAACGCGCCGTCGACCGCATGCTGGAAGCGTCGAAGTAATAATAAGAAGAAAAAAATAAGGACTAAAGCCATGACCGCAGAAATCAAAGACAAAGCAGATGTCGTCATCGTCGGATCCGGCGCAGCCGGACTGTTCGCCGCTCTCACGCTGGCACCGCGCCGCGTGTTGGTGTTGAGCGAAAAACCCCTCGGCGGCGTTTGCGCCTCCGCATGGTCGCAGGGTGGTATCGCCGCTGCCGTTGCGCCCGACGACACGACCGAAAGCCATGTCGCCGATACGCTGAAGGCCGGCGCTGGCATCACCGATGCCGATGTCGCCCGCACGCTTGTCGAAGCCGCGCCGAAATATATCGAACTGCTGGCCAAATACGGCGTCAAGTTCGAGCGCGATGAAACCGGCGCATATAAACTCTCCCGCGAAGCCTGCCATGCCCGCCGCCGCGTGTTGAAAGCGGCTGCCGGCGACGGTTTCGGCGCTGAAATGATGCGCGCACTGGTCGAAGCCGTGCGCAACACGCCGTCGATCGTTTATGTCGAGGGCGTCTCCGCCGAACGCCTTGTCCGCCGCGACGGCGCGACGATGGGCGCGGTGCAGGGTGTGCTCTGCCGCCGCCTGGTTGATGGCAAGGCTGTCGTTTATGCCGCGCCCGCTGTGCTGCTGGCAACCGGCGGCCTCGGCGGCTTGTTCGCTGCAACCTCCAATCCCCTCCATGCTGTCGGTCGCGGTGTTGCGATGGCGGCGCGCGCAGGGGCGGTCTTGTCCGACCTCGAATTCGTGCAGTTCCACCCGACCGTGCTGGATATCGGCGAAGACCCCGCGCCTTTGGCGACTGAAGCATTGCGCGGCGAAGGCGCATACCTCGTCAACTCGCGCGGCGAACGTTTCATGCTGGATTACCACGAAGCGGCGGAACTGGCGCCCCGCGATGTCGTGTCGCGCGGCATCTTCGCGCAGATCCAGAAAGGCCAGAAAACCTATCTCGACTGCCGCCATATCGATACCGCGCATTTCCCCGCGCTGCTGCAGGCCGCAGGCCGCGCAGGCCTGAACCCGAAGCGCGACCTGATCCCCGTGATGCCCGCCGTGCATTACCACATGGGCGGCGTCGCAACCGACCTGAACGGCCGCGCATCGCTGCACGGGTTGTGGGTGGCGGGCGAAGCCGCTGCAACCGGCCTGCATGGCGCAAACCGCCTGGCATCGAATTCGCTGATGGAGGCGATCGTCATGGGCGCGCGCGCCGCCGAAGACATCGCAAGCTTTGTGGCAAAGGGCCAGCCTGCGCCCCGCATCACACTCTCAGACCTGCCGAAACTGGCCGCGGGCGACATGGACAACGAACGCCAGCAGCTGCGCGACATCATGACCGACCTCGTCGGCGTGATCCGCAACGAACAGGGCATGAAAGACGCGATCCGCGAAATCTCCGTCATCGGCGCGAATGCCGAGGGCCGCGACAGCAAAACCGCCGACATGGCGTTGGTTGCCCGCATGATCGCCGCCTGCGCCCTTGCCCGCACCGAAAGCCGTGGCGGCCATTGCCGTGCGGATTACCCGATGCCGGTCAAAGCCCTGCAAAAACGCACTTTCACGACGCTGAAAGAGGTTGAAGGCATCACCGCCGCCGCGCTACTCTCCCGCAAAGCCGCCCGCGAAACCGCCGCCTAAGGAGATACCGCCATGACGACGCTGCCCGCATCCCTGCCTTTGGTGATTTTGGAACCTTTGGTGAAAATGGCGCTTGCCGAAGACCTCGGCCGTTCCGGCGATATCACCAGCAATTCGACCGTGCCCGCCGAAACGCGCAGCCGCGTCGTCATCGCCAGCCGCGAAGAAGGCCGCATCGCGGGTCTCGACCTTGCCGAACTCGCCTTCAAGCTTGTCGACCCCACCCTGAGCGTGAAGCGACTGAAATCCGAAGGCGCGGATGTGAAGAAGGGCGACGAGGTGATGGAGGTGGAGGGCAAGGCAAGATCGATCCTGACCGCCGAACGCGTCGCGCTCAATTTCGTGGGCCGCATGTCGGGCATCGCCACGCTGACCCTGAAAATGGTGCGCGCGGTGGGCAATCACAAGGCGCGCATTGCGGCCACCCGCAAAACCACGCCGGGCCTGCGCGCGATTGAAAAATACGCGGTGCAGGTCGGCGGCGGCATCCCGCACCGCTTCGGCCTCGACGATGCCGTGCTGATCAAGGACAACCATATCGCGATGGCGGGCGGCGTGAAAATCGCGATCCGCAATGCGAAGCAGAATATCGGCCATACCGTGAAGATCGAATGCGAAGTCGATACGCTTCAACAGCTGCAGGAAGTGCTGGATGAAGGCGTTGATATCGTGATGCTCGATAACATGAGCCTCGATGACATGGTTTCTGCCGTGAAACTGGTCGCCGGTCGTGCGGTGATCGAGGCATCGGGCGGCGTCACCCTCGACCGCATCCCGAAAATCGCGGCGACGGGTGTCGACCTTATATCTTCCGGGGCGATCACGCATAGCGCGCCCAACTTCGATGTCGGCCTCGATTACAAAACGGCTGCGTAGTTTTCCCTCCTTTATCCACTCGCCATGCCCGCCTTGTGCGGGCATCCAAAAGCGCGTCCGCGCGTCTTATCAGTCATTATTAATATGACGGCAGGACTGCCTTTTGGACCCCCGCGCAAGGCGGGGGTGGGAAGGGTAACGTCTTGAAAACGCGTATCTTTACGCTGTAAACACCCGCCATTTATGAAAAAATAACCTGTTCTTCGTAGAATAGGGGCAACGCTTCGCCCTTATCAGGAGTTTTTCATGGCTGATTCTGTCGCTCCGGTCGCAACCGATACCGGCTTCGATCCCGGAATGATCAACGAATTTATAAAAGGCATTTTCTATCGCGATCCGGAACGCGTGAAGCGCGCGCTGGAGGCGAAGGTCGATGTGGATACGCCCGTGAAGGGCCGCCATCCGCTCCACATGCTGATCGGCTTCGACCACAGCGACATGCCCGAAGACATCCGCAAGCAAAGCACCGAAGACGATTTCGAGGCGCGCACGACCGCCATCGTCAACATGCTGTTCGAACACGGCGCTAAGGTGGCGGAACCGGAAAAATACGCGACGCGCAATTATACCTATCTTGCCGACCGCCTGGTGCTGGCCGATAACCTTGTCGACCTTTCCACCGTCGTCGTGCATGCGATTGATGAATCATTGTCGCAGGGCGGAAAAATTTACCAGCCCGACCCGAAACGCGTTGTGGCGGCGTCGCTGCAGGGCGCGGGGGAAAACGTCGACCTGATCGGCCATGTGAATTCGGTCTTGACCGCGCTGGAGCGTTTGCACAACACCGTTCGCCACCGGCTTGAAAACCCGTCCTCGGAACTTGAAAAGCAGATCGTGGCGCAGCACGGCCCGCAGGTGCGCGAAATGACCAAGCCGTTCAAGCGCCCCGCCGTGCGCAGCATCATCGAGGATTTGTTCCCGCAAGGCCAGGTGCCGCCCGAAGTCGACGATGCGCTGGCGCAGATGAGCGGCGCGTTCAGCGGGCGCGGCCGCAATTCGCCCGATGAATACGTGACGCAGATCGAGAAAAAATCCGCGCAACAAGTGCTGACCGAGATCAAGGACACCTTCGTCGGCTTGAACGAATTGAAAAACGAGGCGCGCAGCCTCGCCTTCCGCCAGAGCTTTGATGCCGTGACGAAAGACACTGCATCGCCCGACCGCGTCTATGGCGAGGTCATCATGGGCAACGAAGGCCTCGGCAAATCGGAATTCCTGCGCAAGAAAGCGGAACTGCTGGTTGCGCTTGGCCTTGCCGGCGACAAATACGTCGAATTCTCGCAGCGCAATTCCGGCGCCGCCAGCATCGGGCTGCCGCCCAAGGCATTGGCGGCGATCTTTGCGCAGGCCGATATCATCAACCTCGAAATCCCGGAGCCGATCAATGATGGCCGCGCGGATATCGCGGATTTCGGCAAGCGCCTGATCGGCGCGCTGCAACTGTCGCTCGAAGGCCGTGAAAAGCCGCCGGTGCTGTTCCTGTCGGGTAAGCCGGAAACGATCGGCGAATTGCTGTCATCGAACCCGTCGCTGAAACCGCTGATCGGCGGTTACACCAAGCTGGACGATATGTCTTCCGCCAGCCTGTCGGAAATCCTCGTGCGCAAATTGAAGGATGAATACAAGCTGACCATCGCCCCCGATGCGCTGAAGCACGTCCTCGATTCCATCGAAACGACGCGCAAGGATATCGGGTCGAAGGATTTCACCAACGCCTATGAAATCGCCAATATCGTCACGCGCCTGCCCGATGCGGTTGCGACGCGCGTGATGGGCGCCGAAAAACCCGCCGACCCGCAAGACCCGCAAAACCGCGTGGTCACGCTCGACGACGTGAAAACGCTCAATCTGCGCAAAATTCTCTCCGGCCCGCTGCTGGCCAAGAAACCGTCCATCGGTTTCTGACCCTGTCCGTCATTTAACAATCAAGCCCCTGCAAAACAGGGGCTTTTTTGTTTTTCCAAGGGGTTTTCAAACGGGGCGGAGAGGATTATAGTCGAGCCGGAAGAACAAACCCGCAGAACCAGAGCATCATGACCCCCGAAACATCCCCGCTTTATATCCTGGTCCTGCTCGTCGCTATCGGCTGCGCGGGCGGGTTTTTGTCGGGGCTGCTGGGCGTGGGCGGCGGCGTCCTGTTCGTGCCCGCGCTGTTTTTCGCGATGACCGCGCTGGGGTTCGACCCGCAGCATGCGATGCATATCGCGGTCGCAACCTCGTTGCTGATCGTTTTCGCAACGGGCAGCACATCGGCGGTGTCGCATTACAAGCGCGGCGGCGTTGACCTTGCGCTCGTCAAGTCATGGGCGCCCTTCATCCTGCTCGGCGTTGCCATCGGCGCGCTGTTCGCATCATCGATTGACGGCGATATCCTGAAGCGCATTTTCGCGGGGATCACGCTGCTGATTTCCGCATACATGGCTTTCGGTCGTGAAAAAACATCCGGCGAGGGCGTGGCATGGCTGACGCTGAAGGTGCAGCGCGCATTCTGCATCGGCATCGGCATGGTGTCGTCGATGATCGGCGTGGGCGGCGCGATCCTGACCGTGCCGATGATGAGCTATAGCGGCATGCCGATGCAAAAGGCGGTCGGCACCGGCGCTGCGCTCGGCATCGTCATCTCGCTGCCCGGCACCATCGGTTTCATGCTGAGCGGGCTGCTGCACAATATCGAGGGCCTGCCGCCCTATTCGGTCGGCTATGTCAATTTCGCGGCGGCGCTCGCGATTGTGCCGACCGCCATGCTGCTCGCCCCTGTCGGTGTCAAGATTTCGCACGCGATGCCGCGCCTGATGCTGCGCCGCGTGTTTGCCGCCGTGCTCGTTATCGTTTCCATCCGCATGTTCATGAGTTTGTAAAATGGCACGCATGGTCAACAAAAAGCCGCTGAAGAAAGAAAAAAAAGAACCATCGCTGAAGCCCGTCGCCGCATGGCTGTTTTTCTGCGCGGCTGCGGTGTTCCTGATGGCGATCATCGGCGCGATCACGCGCCTGACCGAATCCGGCCTGTCTATCGTGCGGTGGGAACCGATTGCAGGGGCATTGCCGCCGATGGATGCCGATGGCTGGAACAAGGCCTTCGCCGCCTACAAGGAAAGCCCCCAGTATTTAAAGATCAATACCGGCATGGATC
This sequence comes from Alphaproteobacteria bacterium, assembly GCA_965279315.1. GTDB lineage: Bacteria > Pseudomonadota > Alphaproteobacteria > Micavibrionales > UBA2020 > JAPWJZ01. Next base: position 1,044,842 of record OZ257145.1, read on the forward strand.
TGGAAGCCTTCAAGAAAATTTTCTTCTGGGAGTGGATACACAGGTTATGGGGCCGCCTGATTGGCGTGTTCTATGCGCTGCCGATGGTGTTTTTCTGGCACCGCATCCCGGCTGAACGCCGTGGCGCGTTCCTCGGCATCCTGGCCTTGGGCGCGTTGCAGGGTTTTATCGGCTGGTGGATGGTGAAAAGCGGGCTGGTGAATGAACCGGCGGTCAGCCATTACCGCCTTGCCGCGCACCTGATGCTGGCGGTGACCATCTATGCCTGCCTGTTCCGCCTTGCGCTGGTTGTCGGCCTGCGCCCGTCGCGCGATGCGTCAAAACTGTCGGGGTTGCGCAAATTCACCAAGGCCTGCATCGCAGCCGTGCTGCTGACCATGACCTGGGGCGCGTTCACGGCGGGGCTCGATGCGGGGCTGGTTTATAACGACACTTTCCCCTTCATGGGCGATAAATTGTGGCCGGTCGAGATGATGCAGTTCCAGCCGTTCTGGAAGGCGTTCTTTGTCGAACATGCAACCGTGCAGTTCACGCACCGTTTGCTGGCGGTGCTGACATTCATCAAAATCATGGTGCTGGTAAAACGCGGCCTGCCGTTCAACCCGCCTGCGCGCATTCGCAAGTTACTGATCGCGCTGGCGATGGTGGCCTGCGCGCAAGTGGGCCTCGGCATCGCGACGGTCATGAGCCATGTCAATATCCATGCGGCGGCGACGCATCAGGCGGGCGCGTTGACGCTGCTCACGCTGCTCGTCTGGCTGCTGCACGAAATCCCCCCTGCGCGGAAGGAAACCTGAAAAATGGAACTGTTCGATTACATCGATATCTCGCAACAGCCGGTCTGGGCGTATTATATCGCGGTTGCCCTGATGATGGCGCCCACGGTGCGCGTTTTCATGCGCGCGGGATTGCGCAGCTACTGGGCGTTGCTGCTGCTGGTGCCGCTGGTCGGCTTTATCATCGCGGCAGCCGCGCTGGCGTTCCAGAAATGGCCCGCCGCCGAACCGCTGGTGCTGAAGAAACGGGAGAAAAAATCATGATGCCCGCCGAATTCCTGCCTGACTGGGCGCGCTTCACCCTTGCAGGCATCTCTATTTTCATCCTGATGGCGGCAACATCGGTCATTTCCGCCCGCGCGGGCCGCAGCCCGTATTGGGCGGTGCTGGTCGTCATTCCCTATGCGCCTGTGCTGCTGGTCTGGCTGTTCGCCTTCACCCGCTGGCCGAATGCGGACCGGAAGGCCAAGTGACCCACGGCCACCACGTCATCATCCTGCACGGCCTTGGCATGAACCGCCTGTCGATGTCGGGCGTTGCGCATCACCTGTCGAAAAACGGGTGGCAGGCGCATAACATTTCCTATCCTTCGCTGAATAAGGGATTTGAAGAAATCGTTATCGATCATATCGCGCCGGCTGTCGCCGCCATCGACGCCGACAGCATCGATTTCGTCGGCCATTCCATGGGCGGCTTGCTGATACGGTTATATGCCCTGCGGTACGGCGTGCAGCGCATCCGCCGCGCTGTCATGCTGGGCACGCCCAATCACGGATCGCAGGTGGCCGATGTGATGCGCGGCTATGCGGCGTTCCAGTGGTTCGCGGGTGCCGTGGGGCAGGGGCTGACAACGGCGGCGGAAGGCATCCATGCGCAGCTGCCGCCCGTCAATTTCGACTGCGGCGTGATTGCGGGGGATAGCGGGTTTTTAAACCTCGGCACGACATACCTGGCCGATATCCCGCGCCCGAATGACGGGATTGTGTCGGTCGAAAGCACGCGTGTTGCCGGCATGAAGGATCATGTCGTGGTCAGCGCGGAACATTCACAGATGATCCTGTCGCCCGCTGTCTGGCAGCTGGCGGCAAAATTCCTGACCGACGGAAAATTCTGATTAGCTGCCGGGGGCGGCGGGTTTCACGGCTGCGGGCTGCGCTGCGGGGGCTGCCTGCTGCGGCACAACGACCTTGGCTTTATGGCCGAGGAATTCGCCGGCCAGTTCAGAGCCCGTCCATGCTTCGACTTGCGCGCCGACTTTGTCTTTCGCGCTGTCGGGCGTGTATTGCTGGTAGGACGCGTTCAGGGCAAGGCCGATGATCGCCACTTTCGCGAATTTCCAGGCGAGGCTGCTGTTGCCGGGCTTTTTTGCGAAGGACGATTTTTCAAAGGACTTGGACATGCAGATGCTCCTGTTATTTGCATAAAACTGATGGCGGTACATTAGGACAGCTTCAGATTTATGTCAAACAAAAGAAAGCCCAGTAATTAACTATGTTTTTCAGTCACTTAAAATCGACAGGCTGGTGATGGTCGGGAAATGGTCGCTGCCAATCTGCGGCCCGCGCCTGAATTCGCGCACCTGCAGATTCGATCCTGTCAGGACATGGTCGATCGGCAAATGCAGCAGCGGCGTGGGCAAAAACGTCGGGAAGGTGCCGCACAGCCCCTGTCCTTCGCGGGCGTTGCGCAGGTTCAGCGCCTTCACGAGTTTCTTGTAGGCATAGCAATAGGGCGTCGCGTTCAGGTCGCCCAGCACGACGATGTTTTCGCGGCGCTGCCCGAAATGCTTCACCGCCATCGCAAATTCATTGTCGCGCGCGCGGATATTGCGGTTGGGCGTTTCGGGGTGCATCGACAGGAATTCGATTTCCGCCGCGTCATGATGCAGGCGGAACGCCATGCTCAGGCTTTTTGATCCGCTGAAGCTCAGATATTCCTGCGCCGCAAAGGGCGTTTTCGACAGCACGGCCATGCCGTAGCGGTCGTCGCGCGGCTCCAGCATCTGGTGCGGGTAATCGTGGCCCAGGTCGCGGAACATCAACGCAAATTTGCCGTTCACTTCGCAGGCGACGACCAGGTCGGGTTTTTCTTTTGCAATCAGCGCCTTCAGTTTCGCCGTGTCCATGTTGCGCATCAAAACATTCGCCTGCAGGATTTTCAGCGGCCGGCCCTGGGTCTCCAGCGGTTCGTGCATGCGCCCGAACGAGATGTATCCCACCATCTGCGCAAGGCTCAGCAGCAGCGCGAGCGCCAGCAGGAAAAAGATGTTCGGCATCGAATACGCCGCCGCCGCGAACGGCACCATCAGCACCGCGCCGATGGCGTATTGCAGCGGGAAATGGCTTGGCAAATCCGTTTCATGGCGCGACAGCCGGATATAGGGGGTGAGGGCGGCGAGGAACAGCAGCAGCGCGATGATGAAAACAATCGTCGTCATGGTTTGGCCTTCAGTGATATTTCAGTGATGGTTGGCAGGTGGTCGCTGCCCACGGGTGATCCCGTGCGGAAATTATGCACGGCAATGCGGGCGCTGACCAGCACATGATCGATGGGGATGCGCAGGAAGGGCGTCGGCAGGAATGTCGGCCAGCTGGGGTAAATGCCAAAACCGTCCCGCGCGTTGCGCAGGTTCAGGGCACCCACCAGTTTCTTGTACGCTGCGCAATAGGGCGTCGCGTTGAAATCGCCCAGCACGACAAGGTTACCGCCCGCGTCTTGATACCTGCCCGCGATCAGCCGGAATTCGTTGTCGCGGCGTTCGATGTTTTCGGTGGGCGTGAAGGGATGGATGGAAACGAAAGTGATTTTTTCGGGGCCAAGATCAAGGCTGAAAACCTGTGACGGCACGCCCGCATCATCGAAATGGATGCGCGCCGCGCCGTCCAGCCTGCGTTTCGAAATGACGCCGAGGCCGCGCGGGTTGCCCTTTTGCGCATGGATATCCTGCCACGGATACGTGCCCTTTAATCCCGCAAACATCGCGGCAAAGACGGGCGTCGTTTCGGCGCTGACGACGATATCGGGCTGTTCCTTTTCGATCAGCGCCTTCAGCAATGCCGCATTCTTGTTGATGAACAGCACGTTCACCTGCAGGATTTTCAGCGTGTCGTTGCCGCCAGCCGTGTTTGATATGGGCAGGAAGGGCAGCAATTGAAAACCGGCGATGCAAAACAGCGCTGCCAGCAGCGCCAGCACATAGCGCGATGATTTGAACAGCACGCCCAGCGCGAACAGCGCGGCCGCGCCCCATGCATATTGCCCCATGAAATGGCTGGCAAGGTCATTGAAGAGGAATGCAACGGGCATGATGCCCGCCAGCACGGCCACCGCAAAAAACGGCGTTGCGAAGGTGACGGGATTATCCAGCCATTCCCTGATCCATGTGCGGCGTTGCTCCATGCTTTTTTATAGCTTTAATGACGCCACAAAAAAAGACCCGGTCTGTCTTGGGACAAACCGGGGCAAGGAGGCCATAGTCCAAAAGAGGTCGGTGTAAAACGTTACAGGGGCGGCGGCACCATAAGGGGCTGCTGCATTGCGCGCACATGTTGCGGCGCGGTCATGAAAACGGGAATGAAGGGATGGAGCGGCTTCGAAAAATAAAACGCCCTGGCGGGTGTGCGGTGGTTGCGGGCCGGGGCGGTGTAAGAAGCCAATCAAATCTCCATCTGTTGTTCTTAATTTCAGCGTAGGATGCCGTTTTGTGGCTGTCAAAACATTCAAATCAAGTAGTTGTTTTATAACGATATTTATATGCTCAGTTCTAGCATATGAGGTATATAAATGCCGCGAATGTGATTCGTGCGCATAAAGAAAAACGCCCTTTCCGCCGTTAAGCGGAAAGGACGTTTTTAAAGTGCGAAGCTTACGCGGCTTTGCGCAGCAGCTACGCTGCCTTTCTCATCGCAACGTTGAGGTTGCTGATGAGCTTGTCCATGAACTGTTCGGTCGTCAGGTGCTTCTGATCGGGGCCGATCAGCAGCGCGAGGTCTTTTGTCATGTCGCCGGCTTCGACGGTTGCGACGCAGACTTTTTCCAGCGTCTCGGCGAAGGCCACGACATCGGGCGTGTTGTCGAACTTGCCGCGATATTTCAGGCCTTGCGTCCATGCGAAGATGGATGCGATGGGGTTGGTGGAGGTGGGCTTGCCCTGCTGGTGCATGCGGTAGTGGCGCGTGACCGTGCCATGCGCTGCTTCGGTTTCGACCGTCTTGCCATCGGGCGTCAGCAGAACGGACGTCATGAGGCCGAGCGAGCCGAAGCCCTGCGCCACGGAATCCGACTGCACGTCGCCGTCATAGTTTTTGCAGGCCCACAGGAATCCGCCTTCCCATTTCATCGCGGACGCCACCATATCGTCGATCAGGCGGTGTTCGTAGGTCAGGCCGGCCTTGTCGAACTGCGGCTTGTATTCGGTGTCGAAGATGCGCTGGAAGATATCCTTGAAGTCGCCGTCATAGGCCTTCAGGATCGTGTTCTTGGTCGACATATACACGGCCATCTTGCGCTGCAGGCCGTAGGTCAGGCAGGCGCGCGCGAAGCCTTCGATGGATTCCGTGGTGTTGTACATGCCCATGGCGACGCCGGGGCCTTCAAAATTATAAATGTCCCAGGTCTTCTTTTCGCCGCCGCCAGCGGGCTCGAAAGTCATGGTCAGTTTGCCGGCACCGGGCACCTTGATGTCGGTTGCCTTGTACTGGTCGCCGAATGCGTGACGGCCGATGACGATGGGTTTCGTCCATGTCGTGACAAGGCGCGGGACGTTTTTGCAGATGATCGGCTCGCGGAAAACCGTGCCGTTCAGGATGTTGCGGATCGTGCCGTTGGGCGACTTCCACATTTTCTTCAGCTTGAATTCCTCGACGCGCTGTTCGTCGGGGGTGATGGTCGCGCATTTGATGCCGACGCCGTATTTCTTGATCGCGTTGGCCGCATCGACCGTGATCTTGTCGTCGGTCGCGTCGCGGTTCTGGATCGACAGGTCGCAGGAAACCAGCTCGATATCCAGATAGGGGGTGATCATTTTCTCGATGATCATGTCCCAGATGATGCGGGTCATCTCGTCGCCGTTCATCTCGACGACGGGCGTTTTTACCTTGATCTTACTCATTGAAACTATGCTCCTTCTTTGGACGTGTGTTGCTGTTCTGCTGCGGTCTTGGTTTCTGGCCGGTGCCGCCCAATACCTTGGCGTGTCGGCGTCGTTCAGTTTTGCGGCCTCTTTCGCGGCCTGCGCGTGGTTGCGCTCCTCCGCCAATGCTTCCTGCCGCTTGGATTTCCATGCGTTCATGTCTTCGCGGGCGCTGCGGATGTCGTCTTTCGACATCTTGTTTTCCTTCACCAGCTTCTCGCGCGATTTTTCAGACCATTTGCGCTCGCGGCTGGTGCCGTCATCCATGCTCAGCGAATACCATTTGTAGGCGCCCACATAATCCTTGTTGCGCTTCGCCATGGCGGCCAGGCGGATAAACGCCATGGTGTAGCCCTTGCGCGCCGCGGTTTCGAACCAGTAGCGTGATTTCACCTGGTTTTTGCCAAGCCCGCCTTTGCCCTTGCCGTAGAGGTCGGCAATGATGAACTGCGCGCGCGTGTCGCCCTGGTCGGCCAGGTTGACAAGGTCCTCCATCGGGTGCGGGTCTTCCGGCGCCAGCTGCTTGTAAACGGGGTCTTCGTAATAGCGGATATTGCCCGCCTGCGCCGCGTCCGCGAAAAACAGCGTCATCAGGATCAGGAGCAGTGCGCGTGTCATTTTACCTCGTCGAAGAACTGCAGCACTTCGGATAGCGAAGGGCTCTGTTTCAAAGTCTTGTTACCCGAATACACGGCGTATTGCGAGGGCTTCAGGATGCTGCGCGACGGGATTTTCGCAATCGCATACAGCGGGGTTTCCTTGGCCGAGCGGTAGATGGAAAACAGCGCCATGTCGGGCAGGCTGTCGATGGCGTAATCGCGCCACTCTCCCCTTTTGACGCGGTCGCCATAAACGCCCAGAATCAGGCTCAGTTCGCCATGTGAAAACTGGGCCTTGCCTTGCGTGAATTTGTCGCGAAAATAAAGGAGCATTCCGTAAATCGGCTCTTGATTAACATTCGGGGCATTCTAGGCTTAAAACCACAGGAATTAAAGGAAGAATCCATGGCCCGACAGACGACCCCGGCGACCGATTTCGGCGCAAAACCGCATGATTTCATCCTGAAGGGGGTGGATGGGAACACATACACCTTGAAAGACGTTCAGGGGCCGAAGGGTTTTGTCGTCATGTTCATCTGCAACCACTGCCCCTTCGTGAAGGCGATTGCGGGCAGGCTGGCGGCGGATGGCAAGGCGTTGCAGGAAGCGGGCATCGGCGTGATCGCCATCATGCCCAATGATACGGTTTCGCACCCGTCGGATTCTTTTGAAAATATGCAGAAATTTTCGGCGGAGCACGGTTTCACCTTTCCCTATGTGATCGATGAAACGCAAGCGGCCGCGCGTGCCTATGGCGCGGTCTGCACGCCGGATTTCTTCGGCTATAACGGGCATGGCGATTTGCAGTATCGCGGGCGGCTGGATGCCGTGTCGCCGTCGCATCCTGCTACGGCGCAAACGCGGCGCGAGTTGGTGGAGGCGATGTTGGGCATTGCTGAAACCGGGCGCGGGCCGGAAAACCAGATCCCGTCGATTGGCTGCGGCATCAAATGGAAATCTGCGTGAATTCCATGACGCGTAACAAACATCATGTAACGCGTGCGTAAGCTTTTGCGACATTTCAAAATGGTGGCGTCACGCGAAATAACATTGTGCGACTCAGGCAAAAATGTTGCGCCGCATCAGGAAATGCAGGGTTTCGTGTACCGCGTGCATGCAGATTTAAATTACAAACCATGCGGCATTCTTCGTTGATAATTACAAAGCGTTGCCCCGCATTTATCTAAAATTTTAATTATCCGGCAAATCGCCAAACGTAAACCGCTGTTAACCATGCGGGGCTTATCCTGAAGATATAAGCATGAGTTCAAATCAAGGATTCAGCGATGACAGGCACAGATGCGAAGCAACCGGCTCTGCAGAGAGCCGTCCAAGCACATGTTACGGGTGAAATTTGTAACGCAACCGTCACGGGTATGCCTTTGAGCATCGCCGCGCCTTAAGAAGCGCGGCGATTTTTCTTTTGGCACGCGTGGGGGCATGTTGCTTCGAGAGAAGAAAGCGGGGAAGACGCATGAAGGCACAGCACTACTAATCACGGCTCCATAAAAACAAGAAACGAACCATGCCCGGGCGACTTTCCCCGGCCCGGGCAAAGCCGTCCCATGTTCAAAATTCAACAGCAAAAAAAGAAAAGGCACAGTCATGACAACAGAAAAAATCGCCACACCGAAAAAAAACAACAAGCACCTGCGCAGCGGCGTCACGCTGCTGCTGGCCTCGGCCGCGCTGATCGGCTTTCCGTTCCTGCAGCAGTCGATGCAGGGCAGCATCAGCAGCGGATCGATGATGAAAATAAACGCATCGTCGCTGCAGATGGACAGCGTGGATGTTTTTGAAGGCGGCGGCCCGTCCTATGGCGGGGGCAGCGCGACGACGTTCCGCGACATGTCGAGCAACACCGTGATTGCATCCAGCGGTTTTGGCCTGCTGCCGAATCTCCGCGCCGCGCCGCAGCCCTATGCCGCGCCCGTGCAGGTGCAAAGCGATTATAATGTCTCGCCCTATTATCAGGATATGGGGCGTGATAAATCGCCGGCTTATGCCGACAACCCGGTCAAGAAAACATCTGCCGAACCGGTCTCCACTTTCTCCATCGATGTCGATACCGCGTCCTACAGTTTCATCCGCAAGACGCTGGAACAGGGCCGCCTGCCGGACAAGGACAGCGTGCGGGTGGAGGAACTGATCAATTATTTTCCCTACAATTACGACGTGCCGAAAGACGTGCAGGACCCGTTCAAGCCAACTGTCGCGCTGTACCAGTCGCCGTGGAATGCCGACAAGAAACTGCTGCATATCGGCATCAAGGGATATGAACTGGCCTATCGCCCGCAATCGAATCTTGTGTTCCTGATCGACACATCGGGGTCGATGAACAGCCCCGACAAACTGCCGCTGCTGGTCAGCTCGTTCAAGCTGCTGCTGGACACGCTGGGGGACAATGACACGGTATCTATCGTCACTTACGCGGGCAGCGCGGGCGTGGCGCTGGAACCGACGCGCGCATCCGACAAACGCCGCATCAAATCGGTGCTGGACGGGCTTTATTCAGGCGGGTCGACCGCGGGCGGGCAGGGCATAGAGGCGGCATACCGGCTGGCAAAAGAAGGCTTCGTCAAGGAAGGCAACAACCGCGTCATATTGGCAACCGACGGCGATTTCAATGTCGGCATCAGCGATCCAAATGCGCTGAAGGAATTCATCGCGGATAAGCGCGAAGACGGCATTTTCCTCTCCGTCCTCGGTTTCGGGCAGGGCAATTACCAGGACGCAACGATGCAGGCGCTGGCGCAGAACGGCAACGGCAATGCGGCCTATATCGACAGCCTGAACGAGGCGCGCAAAGTGCTATCCGAAGAATCCGGCAAGACGCTGTTCACGATTGCGAAGGATGTGAAGATACAGGTCGAATTCAACCCGAACCTTGTGCGCGATTACCGTCTGATCGGTTATGAAACCCGCCATCTGGAACGCGAAGATTTCGACGACGATAAAATCGATGCCGGTGAAATCGGCGCAGGGCATACCGTGACGGCGATCTATGAAATCACGCCTGCCGGCGCGCCGGTGACATCCGGGCTGCGATACAAGCAACCGGAGGCGGAGATGGTGAAACCGGCAGAAGACGGCTCGGCATTCAACAGCGAAATCGCCTTCCTGAAACTCCGGTATAAACAGCCGGAAGGCAGCAAGAGCATCCTGATGACGCGCCCCATCACGGGCGAAGATGAAAAGCCCTTTGCCGCATTGCCCGATGACCTGCGCTTCGCGGCGGCGGTGGCAGGGTTCGGCCAGCTGCTGCGCGGCGGGCGCGATACCGGCACGTTGGATTGGGACAAGCTGATCGGCATGGCATCGGGCGCGCGGGGCGATGACCCCTACGGCTACCGCGTCGAATTCGTGAATTTGCTGAAACTGGCCAAGACCGGCCAGAAACCCGAAAGGAGTGATGGACGATAGACCCTGACACACACCGAGAAACCCCAAGCTTGTGAGCCGTGCCGCCCCGCACGGCTCACTTTATTTCGGGATTATGGCTATCATTTGGCCTATTCCGACTCCCGCCATACTATGGTAAAAATCCAGCCAGCCCAACCACCACATTCTGAGTCGCAAAATGTCCGAATGGGACGCGCTTGAACCGCATGAAAAACGCTACAAGCTGGCGCAGGATCCTGTCGCCGCCGCGCGTATCGTCTTGGCCGACCGCCAGATGATCATGGCGATGATGTCGCACCCCATCGACCTTAAAAACCTCCGTGACGCACTGAAGAACGATGCCAACCCCGACCGCCATATCATCAACGGTTTTCCCGCATTGCATGTGGCGATTGAAAAGCGCGACCTCAAGGCGCTGGAGGCGCTGCTCCGTTATTCCGCCCGCACCGATGATATTGACCCGACGGGCGCGGTTGCGCTCGATGTCGCGCATCGCCGCCATTTCAAGGAAGCGGTGAAGATGCTGGAACTGCACGGCGCGGAAACGCGCCTTGCGAAGGGCGAAGAACCCGACCTTAGCGACGAATACGCGCCGAATTACCAGCGGCGCATCAATAACCTGCTGCATGAAATGGTCCGCAAGGGCACGCCCGAACAGGTGCAGCAGATGATCGATCTGGGCGCGCAGGTGAACGCGATCGATCCGCATTCCAATCCCGGCTTCCCCATGCTCCACCACGCCGCGTGCCTGTGCGATGTGGAGAAGGTGAAGATATTGCTGGCGAATGGCGCCGACCCGCTGCAGAAATCATCGCGCGGGCATGATGTGACGGACACCATGTGGCAGGCACGCATCGAAAACCTCTACAGCGAAAAATGGCTGCAAATTCATGATCTGGTGCGCGAAGCGGGCTATACGAATTTGTTCGACCATCATCCGCTGAAGCTGGATGCCAATGACCTGCGGGCGAGCGTGGCCATCAGCGGCAAGGGCGACCCCACGCTGATGCAATACCTTGTGGATAACGGCAAGGGCGATATGGTGCTGGATATTCTTGGCCGCGATTCATCTGCACCGCTGACGGCGCAGGAATTGTCGAAGCGCGAGACCGCACCCGGCATGATGCGCAGCACGCTGCTGGAATCCTTCGGCCGTGCGGGCAAGCTCAGCCGCATCTTCACCGCCGCCGTCTGGCAGGGCCGCGTCGATGAAATGCTGTCGCTGCGCACCGCGGTCGAGAAAAACCCGATGTTCAAGCCGCAGGTCGATTTCGACACCGCCTATAACGACGTGATGGCGCAACGCCTGAAAATCCTGCGCGCAAAAGCGCCGAAACTGAAACTGTAAAGGGAGATGCAATCATGGCATCCACAAAACAGATTGATAAAGCAGTAGCCGACCGCGATATCGCGGCGCTGGGCAAATACATCGACGCGGGCGCGAGTGTCGATCGCCGCGATGCGGATGGCAACACGCTGCTGCATCACGCCGCGCGTTTCGGCGACCTGGCGCTGGTCGAAAAACTGGTGGCCAGGGGCGCAAAAACTTTCACGCATAACAACGACGGCGACAGCCCGTGGGATGTTGCGGCGACCTGGGGCCATGACGCGGTGGCCACGCGCCTCGATGCCGCGCTCCGCGCTGAAATGAAGGCGGCAGGGGAAATTGAAAAAATTTCCTATACCTCGCTGCAGCAGATCCGCGACGCATCGGTAAAAAACGGCGCCAGCGAATTCCACGCGCTGGCATCCAGGGGCCTGTTTGCGCAAGTCATCGCACTTGCCGAAAAAGACGGCGGGTTCTGCGCGGCCGACATGCTGGAAAAGGGCCGCGATGGCACGACCGTCATCCTGAAACTCGCGCAGCAGGGCAATCTGGCATCCCTGTTGAAACCCGCGCTGTGGAGCGCGCGCCCGAATGATTTTCAGAATGCATGGCTGAACGTGCCGAAGAATTACCGCGACGGCCATGACTTTGATGGCTTCGTGAGCGGTTTGCGTCAAGCAAAATTGCAGTCTTATGCGAAACCGAAACTGCCGGGCCTCGGCAAGCCGCCGAAGCTGTAAAACGCAACTTTCTACCCCGTTCAAGATATTGCCAAGCCATGCTGCGCTTCCTACGATAGATGCTTATCGGAGTAAGCAGCACATGACACTCACGAAATCGCAGAAGACCCTTTTCAATGCCGTCCGCACCGGCAGCCTTGCGCAGGTAAAAGCGCAGCTCAAAAAAACAGGCAACATCGATTTCGAGGGCGATTACGGCCGCACCCCGCTGGAGGAAGCGATTTTCCACGGCAAGGTCTCGATCGTGAAGGCGCTGGTCGAAGGCGGCGCCGATGTGAACCGCGTGAACGACAACGACCAGTCGCCGCTCGACTACGCGAAATTCCACAAGGAAACAAAAATCGCCGCCTACCTGAAATCCGAAGGCGCGGAAACGGCGAATGATATCTCTGCGCGCGCGCGTTACAACCGCTTCCCCGGTTATGACGATGACGACAATTATTTTTTCAATTCCTTCGGCGATGATGATGACGCCGCGCCGAAAAAATCAAAACGCGCCGCGCCCAAAAAGGCAAAATCGGCAACCGCCCGGAACTTCAAGACCGCCGCATCCGGCGGCGCGGAACTGCCGACCGAACCCGTAAAGCCCAAATTCACCGAAGAAACGCTGAAGGACACCTTCAACGCGAAAAACTGGGTCGGCAAAACCGAAGACATGGAAAAGCTCTGGACGGATGTGCCTGCGAAACTGCAAAAGAAATTCGATTTCGACGCCGCCTTCGCCGAAGCCAAACGCGAAACCCTGAAACACAACGCGCCCCACGCCCCGACGCTGAAAAAAGCGCCGCCTACGCCATCCTCGCCGCCGTCACCGCCGCCGCAGGTTTAGCGAAACGATCAAGAGGGGCGCTTACTTGGAGTTTCAATTTAATCCGACGCCTTTGACCCGTGCATTTGATGCAATTTTGTGGCAAGAGCAAGCGTCATGATAGATCGGATATTTGAACTTCTTGTAAAAGCGCAAATGTTTATCTTCTTTGTGGGAGCGCGAATATAATCGCTTGCTACCTTTACCTTATATTTTCTTCAAAGTACCGAATATCAATTATAAACTTCTTAATTGTCACAATTAACCGCGTGGCTGGCGTAATTGTTTGTTTGATAATATGGCATACTGTGACGCAGTATATCCCAACACCGACACCTTGGTGGATAGGTTATCCTATCTTTGTCACTACTCCTATTTTGACGGTTATATTTAATGCCTTATTGCTAGCGCGTCTTGGCAGAAAAGAACAAACGCGATAAGAACGCCAAAGGTGTGGTTGTAAATCAATTTTGCAAATAAGTATTTTCTCCCACGAATAAACACGAATGGACGCGAATAAGATTAAGGGGAGGATTGCCGCCGGAGTTTATAGCCTGCGGCGCTGTTATTCGTGTCCATTCGTGTTTATTCGTGGGGAACTTTAATTTTCTTCGATACCCTCATAGGCCGAAGCCACGAGGTGTATGAGCATCCGTTGCGGCTTACGGGCGTTACGGCAGCGGCGGTGCGGGCGGCAGCGATCCGCCACCTTGTCCCATCCTGAAACGCTCGGGCAATTCGAACATACCCGGTTTCGCCTTGCGGGCGATCAGCTGGGCGATCACGTTGTCGTAGTCGTCGACGCGCGCGGCGGCCTTGTCGACCGTGCTGCGGAAGGCGAAGCGGGATTGTTCCTTGCGCGACAGCTCGCCCTCGAAAAACGAATGGCTCAGCAATGCGTAATCCATCGGCGTGTGGCCTGCCTCGTCGCGGGCATGGGGGTCGGCGCCTTTTTTCAGCAGGTACTGCACGATCTCGGCCGAGCCCAGCAGGCAGGCGGCGTGCAGCGGCGTTGCGCCCACGCCATAGGGGATGTTGACCATCATGCTGGAAATCATGCCGCGCGATGTCGTGCGGGCGTTCAGCTCCGCGCCCTCGTCGATCATGTTGGCAACGTCATGCAGTTTGCCGCTCTCCACCGCCTGGAAAAACGCGTTGGTGCCGTGGCGGTTGATGGTGTTGATCGCGGCGCGGCGTTGTTCGGCCTTTTGCGCAGGCGATTTTTTGTTAAACGACTGCTTTGCGGACATTCTTGCGAAATCTCCCGAAAATTCGTGCTGAAAACTTGTTATGCCGCAGTTATCGCCCGACTTGCCCAAACATGCAATACGGCTTGGCAGGCGGGATACCAGATTCATTTGCATTATGGCAATTAAAAGGGGGTGTTTTGCTTGACCGGCAGGGCCTGTTTTAGCGATGATGGCGCGGAAATTAAGTTTGTAATATTAAGGACAAAGCCATGTCGGATGTGATGCAGGAAGTGAACGATGAATTGCGCCAGCAAAGGCTGGAGGCATTCTGGATCGAGAACCGCAACTGGATCATCGGCGGCATCATCCTTGCGATCCTGACCACGGCGGGCCTGACGTGGTGGCGCGGCTACACCTACCAGCAGAACATGGCCCGCACCGGCCAGCTGATGGCGGCGATCAAATCCGAAGATCCCAAATCGCTCACCGAATTCGCCAATGCCTCCGGCAAGAACCATGCGGCGCTCGCGAAATTTTCGGCGGCCGGCCTGCATGTTAAAAACGGCAACCCCGCGCGCGCGATTGAACTGTACGCCGATATCGCGGGCAGCATGTCCGCCGACCGCGAACTGCGCGACCTTGCGAAAATCCTCAGCCTCAACCTGCGCCTTGGCACCGACGATCCCAAAAAACTGCACAAGGAACTGGCGGACATGTCGGGCGCGAAAGAGCCCTTCCGCTACACCGCGCTGGAAATGGACGCGCTGGTCTATGCCGGCGAAGGCAACATGAAGGAAGCGGCATCGAAACTGGAGGCGATTTCGGCCAGCGCCGATGCGCCGGAAGATTCCCGCCTGCGCGCCACCACGCTGCATGAATTCTATGCGGCATCCGCGAACGAAGCCGTGCCGTTCAAGAAGGACGCGGCGGCAACGGAAAAAGCCGCAACGCCCGCGCCCGAGAAAACAGCGCCCGAGAAAGCCGCCAAACCCTGATGAAACAGCCCGCCCGCATCGCCGCCTGCCTCGCCCTCGTCCTTGCCTTGTCGTCCTGCGCCAAGGTCAAATCCATGTTCAGCGACGAAGACCTGACGCCGCCGCTGAAGGGCGAGCGCATTTCGGTGCTGCAGCTGCAGAACGACCTTGTGCCGAACCCGGCATTGAAAGATGAAACGGTGACGCTGCCCGATGCATGGGTCAACCAGTTCTGGCCGCAGCGTGGCGGCTATCCCAACCACGCGCTGGGCCAGCTTGAACTGGGCGACAAGCTGGAACGCGTCTGGAAAGTTTCCATCGGCGGCGGCGGCGATGACCGCAACCCCCTGACCGCGACGCCCGTGGTTGCCGAAAACACCGTCTACGCGCTCGATTCCGAAGGCCTGCTGTCGGCATTCAACCTGCAGGACGGCAAGCGCAAATGGCGCAAATCCATCGTGCCGAAAAAAGATGAAGACGACGGCGCGGTCGGCGGCGGGCTTGCCTATGCCTCGGGCCGCCTGTTTGCGTCCAACGGCTATAAATACCTGCAGGCGCTGAACCCCGCGACGGGCGCGCAAATCTGGCGCGCCGAACTGCCGGCGCCCGTGCGCTCCGCCCCCACCGTGATGGATGACCGCGTTTATGCCGTCACGCTCGACAACCGCCTGGCCGTTTTCAGCGCGAAAGACGGCACGCCGCTGTGGGATTACGCAGGCGTCAGCGAAACGACGAACCTGCTGGGATCCGCCTCGCCCGCCGCCGATGCGACGCTTGTCGTGCTGCCGCTGTCGTCGGGCGAAATCTTCGGCCTGCGCCCCGAAAACGGCCAGATCGCGTGGGAAGACAACC
Source organism: Alphaproteobacteria bacterium (assembly GCA_965279315.1). GTDB lineage: Bacteria > Pseudomonadota > Alphaproteobacteria > Micavibrionales > UBA2020 > JAPWJZ01. The sequence continues at coordinate 1,060,641 of OZ257145.1, forward strand.
TCTCCGCCGTGCGCCGCAACGGGTCGATCGAATCCATTTCCGACATCAAGTCGCTGCCCGTCATCGACCAGAACGTGGTCTATGCGGCCAGCTTCTCCGGCCGCATGGTCGCGCTCGACCAGGTGACCGGCAGCCGTATCTGGCAGCGCGAAATCGGCTCCACCGAAATGCCCTGGGCCGCCGGCGACACCGTTTATGTCGTGTCGACCGACCAGCAATTGCTGGCGCTGACGCGCGCAAACGGCGATGTGCGCTGGATCACGCCCCTGCCGCGTTATGAAGACGGCGACCGCGAACAGCCCGTTGTCTGGTCCGGCCCTGTGCTGGCGGGCGGCCGCCTGATCGTTGTTTCCTCTGACGGCAACATGGCCGAAGTCAATCCGCAGGATGGCAAAATCATCCGTACCCAGGAACTGGGCGGAAATGCGAACCTGCCGCCCCTCGTGGCGAACCAGACCCTGATCGTGCTCACGACCGACGGCGTGCTCAGGGCTTACCGGTAGAAAAAAATATGACATTCACTGTTGCCATCATCGGGCGTCCGAACGTCGGAAAGTCCACCCTGTTCAACCGTTTGGTGGGCAAGCGCCTTGCGCTGGTGCACGACACGCCCGGCCTGACGCGCGACTGGCGCATGGCGGATGCCGAGCTGATGGGCCTGAAATTCAAGGTCATCGACACGGCGGGCCTGGAAGAGACCTTTGACGATTCAATCCAGGGGCGCATGCGCACGCAGACCGAACGCGCGCTGGAAAAGGCGGATTTCGCGTTCCTCGTCGTCGATGCCCGCACGGGCCTCACCCCGATGGACAAGCATTTCGCGCTGTGGCTGCGCCGCCAGAAAATCAAATCCGCGCTGCTCGTCAACAAATGCGAAAGCAAATCGGCGATCGACGGCATGTACGAAGCCTATGAACTTGGCTTCGGCGACCCCATTCCCATCTCCGCCGAACACGGGCAGGGGATGGAGGATATCTACCAGCTGCTGCGCCCCATGGTCGATGCCGCAACGCCGCCCGAGCCTGAACTGACCGAGGAAGAAGACCTCGAACGTTACTTCCAGAAATATAATGAAGGCGATGAAAAAGGCTTCGGCGACGAGGAAGAGGTCGAAGACCTCGACAACCCGATCAAGGTCGCGATCGTCGGCCGTCCGAACGTGGGCAAGTCGACCTTCATGAACGCGATTCTGGGCGAAGAACGCTCGATGGTCGGGCCGGAAGCCGGCATCACGCGCGATGCCGTGCATGTGGACTGGGAATTCAACGGGCGCAAGATGCGCCTCGTCGACACCGCCGGCATGCGCCGCCGCGCGCGCGTCCACAACATCATCGAACATATGTCGGTGCAAGACACCCTGCGCGCCATCCGCCTCGCACAGGTCGTGATCCTGATGGTCGAGGCCGACACCGAATTCGAAAAGCAGGATTTAACGATTGCCCACCATGTGATCGACGAAGGCCGCGCGCTGGTCGTTGTCGCGAACAAATGGGACATGATCGAAAACCGCGCCGAAAAACTCGACGAATTGCAGCACCAGCTGAAAAAGCAGATGGCGCAGGTGCGCGACGTGCCCTTGCTCACCATTTCCGCCCTCAACGGCGGCAAGCGCCTCGACCATGTCTTGCAATCCGTGCTGGACGTCTATGCGCTGTGGAACCGCCGCGTGCCGACCGGCAGGCTGAACCGCTGGTTGCGCGTGATGGAATCGCAAAACCCCGCGCCGCTCATTCAGGGCCGCCAGAACCGCCTGCGCTACATGACGCAGATCAAGGCGCGTCCGCCGACATTTGCCTTGTGGATGTCGAACACCGAAGGCTATCCCGAAGCGCATGAGCGCTTCATCGTGAACAGCCTGCGCCGCGATTTCGATTTGCCGTCTGTGCCGGTGCGTATCGTGCTGAAAGCGTCGAAAAACCCGTATAAGGATTGATAGAAATTAAAGTAGCAACAGGCATTTTTTCTCGGCTACTGGCGATTTTGTCTTTTGTACCTTTTGCGGGCGTGCCCATCAGCTTTGTTTTTATCGTGATCGGATTCTTGAATTTTCGCAGTGGCGGAAAGAGGCTGGCCCTACTTGGTCTCGCAGGTATCATCTCTACGCTAATTTTATCACTGCTCTTCGCCGCCTACTTGGTGAATGAAATGCCCTCGATACACGACCGATCGAAGCCGTTTTGCGAGGGTAAAAATGCGCACATTCAAGGGGATTATTTAAGCTTTGATCAGATACCAAGCGTAACCCTCGACATGTTGCAAGTAGCCGAGCCGAATATTCTCCCGGGCGTCGCACGTGTTTGGGCCTCTAGGGCAGATAAAAAGTCGGGAGGCCAATTCCTTTGGCATTTGCGCGGCGTGGCGATGCTGTTATGGCTTCGGCAATACGAACAGAACGATTTGACCGCTTACTATCTTAACAGAAACTATTTTGGCAGCGGCTGCTATGGGATTTCCGCGGCCGCTAAGTTTTATTTTAACAAAGACACAAAGACGCTAACGCTTGAAGAAAACGCTAAACTGTTCGCCATGATAAAATCATATTCTTACTATTCTATAACAGAACAGCCAGAGCGTAACCGAGAACGGGCGGCCATTCTTATGAAGAAAGCTTTGGAAAAGAAGGATAAAAAGTAAGGTTTTGTAACCTCTCACTCAGCCTGATTTTTTCCCGCATTACGACGGTTAAGCTGCTGATGTGGTAGAGGGGATAGCGTCGTCAATGCGGTGATGCTCGATGCCGGCCGGTTCCTGATGGATCAGGACTTCGGATGTCGGGAAAGCGTCGTAGATTTTCTTTTCCAGTTCTTCGGTAATATCATGCGCGCGCTCGACGCTCAGCTTGCCATCGACCTCGATATGAAACTCGATAAAGATGCGCGTGCCCGTCGATCTGGTGCGCAGATCATGCGCCGACTGCACGAGCGGATGGGCCGCCGCCAGCGCAAGTATTTTTTCGCGGTCCTCCTGCGGCAGTTCCTTGTCCATCAAAATGTCAAAGCTCTCGCGCGTGATGTGGAACGCACCCCACAGCAGCGACAGCGCGATGACGCTGGCAAAAATGGGGTCGAAATAGGGCCAGCTGCTGTAATAGCTGAGCGCGAGCGCCGCGAAGACGCCGAGGTTCATCAAAAGGTCGCCCTTGTAATGCATATGGTCGGCGGAAATCGCGATCGATTTCGTCTTGCGGATGACGAAGGTCTGGAAGGCGATCAGGAACACCGTCATCACCATCGAAAAAATCATCACATTGATGCCGATGGCGGGGTCGTTCACGGCCATCGGCGATACGAAGCGGCGCATGCTTTCCACGATCAGGAAAATGGCTGATCCGAACACGAACACCGCCTGCCCCAGCGCCGACAGCGCCTCCAGCTTGCCGTGGCCGAAACGGTGTTCTTCGTCGGCAGGTGTTGCCGCATGTATGATCGACATCATGGTCACCAGCGACGCTAGCCCGTCGAATGCGGAATCCATCAGTGACGACAGGATGGACACCGAGTTGGTGGTCAGGAAGGCGAACAGTTTGGTGATGACAAGGATCAATGCCACCGTGATGCTGGCGACGCTCGCCCACCGCTTCAGGTTCAGGATCTTCTGGTCGTCCTGTCCGTGCAGATAGGGGTTGGCGATGCTCATGATTTTTCCATCATGCGGCGGCCACGATCTTGCCGGTCGCCGCATAGGACGGCGCGGCCAGTTCGATGAAACGCTCGACAAGGCTTTCGGGCGTGGGCAGCTTGCCCGCATCTTCGCCGGGGAAAGCCTCGGCGCGCATACCGGTGCGCACCGCGCCGGGATCAAGGATGTTGACCTTCAGCGGGCTATAGGCGGTTTCGGCGGCATAGGTCGCGACCATGTTTTCCAGCGCGGCCTTGGACGCGGCATAACCGCTCCAGAACGGGCTCGACATATGCGCCGCGCCCGAGGTCACAAAAATCGCGCGGCCGGCGTCGGACCCGCGCAAATACGGGTCGAGCGCGCGGATCAGGTGGTAGTTTGCAAAGAAGTTCACCTTGAAGGTTTCTTCAAACACCTTGTGATCCGACATCGCGACAGGCGAAAGGTTGCCCAGCATCGCGGCATTGCCGACCAGAATGTCGAGACGGCGGAAACGTTCCGCGATCACGGGCGCGATGCCCGCGATTTTCTTTGTTTCCGCCAAGTCAAAGGGCAGCAGCGTCGCCTTGCCGCCCGCGCTTTGAATGTCGTCGTCCAATGCCTCCAGCGCGCCCTGCGTGCGCGCCAGCATAATCACATGCGCGCCTTCCATCGCATAAGCCTTGGCAACCGCGGCGCCGATGCCGCGCGATGCGCCGGTCACAAGCGCGACGCGCCCTGCGAGTCTTTGTTGCGTGACGGGTTTAATCATGGCCTTGTGCGCCCTTGCTGATGATGGATTCAAGTTTCTTGCGGTCGTCTTTCGGGTATCCCTGCTGCTTTGCTTCTTCGGGCGTGACCGGCACGCCGTGGATGATGCGGCTGGCGATCAGCGTCACGCGGTCGCGCGCGTCATACAGCTTCACGACCGCCTTGTTGTCGCGCACCGCCTCCGGGAGCGCGTTGCGGTCGAACATCACGGGGAAAGCCGCCGCCGCGCAAAGACCCGTCACAAGAATGACGAACAGCCGGATGCGCCACGGCGAATGACCCTGTGAATGTTTTTTCGCAGCGCGTGCCATCAGGGGCGCGCCCGGCGTTCATCGGACAACAGCTCGCCCTGCAATTCTTCCTCGTCATCTTCGGTCACGGAATGCGCTTCGGCCTGCGCCTTGGAAGATGCCAGCGGCTTCAGGTTGATCTTGCTGATGATCTCCTTGCCGTTATCGGCGACCAGTTTGCGCAGGTCGACTTTCTTGTCAACATAGGCGACGGTGTCCTGCAGGATCGGCACGCTCACCGAATTCTTTGCCCAGTCGGGGAAGTTCTCGCCCTTCACCAGGAACGAAATCGGCAGGAAGCACAGGAACACGACCAGAAAGCCGCGCGCAAGGCCGAAGCCCGCACCCAGCACACGGTCCATCACGCCCAACCCTGCCTCGTTCACCGCGCGGCTGACGAAGAACCCGACCAGCGACATGATGAGGTAGATGACGACGAAAACGGACAGGTAAGACAGGATGACGGCGGTCTTTTCCGGCGACAGCACGCCCATGATGAGGTGTTCCTTGGCGATTGCCGCCTGCGCCACGTCGTTGGCACCTTTGCTGATGGCGGCGGCGGCCTGTTCGCCGCGTTCATCCACCTTCAGCCATTTGTTGAAACTGGGGATCATGATCTCCCCCGCGAAATACGTCACGGAGGTTGCGACGATCAGGGCAAATATCGTGAAGGCCTCGCGGATGATGCCGCGAAAATAGGCGACCAGCATGGAAAGTGCCAGGATGATCGCGATGATGATATCGAGCGCGGCGGGTGTCATTTAATTTTTTCCTTCCGAAAACAGCGGTAATATATCCTGCAATTGCTTCACTTGCGTCAGTTTCAGCCCGTGATCGGCCAGCGGCTTCTTGCCGGCCAGATGCGGGATCATGGCGTTTTTAAACCCGAGCTTGGAGGCTTCCTTGATGCGCTGGTCGCCCTGCGCCACATGGCGCACTTCGCCGGAGAGGCCGATTTCGCCGAACACGACCATATCATGCGGCACGGGCACGCCGGAGAGGGAGCTGACAAGCGCGGCCGCGACAGCAAGGTCGGCCGCCGGTTCATTGATCTTCAATCCGCCCGCCACGTTCAGGTAAACGTCATTCGGCCCGATCACGACGCCGCAGCGCGATTCCAGCACCGCCAGCACCATGGAGAGGCGGCTTTGGTCCCAGCCGATCACTGCGCGGCGCGGTGTTCCCAATGGTGAAGGGGCGACAAGCGCCTGCACTTCGACCAATACGGGGCGTGTGCCTTCCATCCCTGCGAAAACCGCGCTGCCTGAAATTTCGCGCTGGCGTTGCGACAGGAACAGTTCAGACGGGTTCGGCACTTCCATCAGGCCCTGTTCCGCCATCTCGAACACGCCGATCTCGTCCGTCGGCCCGAAACGGTTTTTGACGGCGCGCAGGATGCGGAAGCTGTGGCCGCGGTCGCCCTCGAAATACAAGACGGTATCGACCATATGTTCCAGCACGCGCGGGCCTGCAATCTGGCCCTCCTTCGTCACATGGCCGACCAGCAGCAGGCAGGTGCCGCGTTTTTTCGCGGCGCGGATGAGTTCTGCCGCGGAAGCCCGCACCTGCGCCACCGTGCCGGGCGCGGAATCAAGGTTATCAAGATACATGGTCTGGATTGAATCGATCACGACCGCATCGAAATTGCGGCGTTCGATTGTCTCGATGATGTCGCGCACGTTCGTCGCGGCGGCGAGCTCGACTTTTTCCTTCGCAAAACCCAGACGTCCCGCGCGCATGCGCACCTGGTCAAGGGATTCCTCGCCCGAGATATAGGCGCAGGACGCCTTGCGCGAGAGCAGGGCGGTGACCTGCAGCAGCAATGTCGATTTGCCGATGCCGGGATCGCCGCCGATCAGCAGCGCAGAGCCGGGCACCAGGCCGCCGCCCGCGACGCGGTCGAATTCGTTGATGCCGACCACGCGGCGCGGCTGCACTTCCGATACGCCTTCCAGCGGGTGGAGCTCGATGATCCGGCCCTTGGCGCGGCCGAGGCCTTGCGGGGGGCGGTCATTCTTGGCTTCTTCCACCATCGAATTCCATTCGCCGCAGGCTTCGCACTTGCCCGCCCACTTGTTGTGGGACGAACCGCAGGACTGGCAGACATATAATGATGCGGGACGGGCCATAACTGCTAATTAACCAGATAGGACAGGCGCTTGCAAACATAACCTGATTCTGAAATATTCCGGTCGACAAAACCGGCTTTTTTGGCATATTATATTATAATATCAAGGCGTTAGAATCGGGTTCGGCCTCTTAATTGACATAACTTTCAAAGACGGTTATCCTATTACTAACGGGTGTAAAGCGGGATTTGTCATGAGTTTCAGGGATTTCACGATATCGCTGAGCAATAAATTCAACTGGCTGGCAGAGCCGCCGTCGCGTCACTTCACGCTGGGCGAGGCCGTCAACTGGGCCACCGACGGCGAATTGATGCGCAGCAAGGACCTCAACTGGGGCCGCGCCGCGCGCATCGTTGAACGCGCTACCATGGTGGTCGGCATCGCCGCAACTGTCGCGGTCTGCGTCGCCGAAAGTTCTTTTGCGCCGTTCCTGCTGGTGCCGCTGGTCGCCAAGGGCGTCGGTTTCATCGCCGCCGGCATCACCGACGGTGTCGTGGGCAAGATGGCCGCCATGGCCGAGCGGCTCGAGCGTCATACTGCAGAGCGCGAATACAAGCGCGAGAACAAAAAAGATTTGCCCAGAGGGATGAGATAGCATGGTGACACAACCGACCGAAATCGGCGCGAGCAACAAGGAATTCGACATCAACCAGATGCCGATCCCGGAACGCGGTTTTTTCAGCAAGATGGAAAACGCGCTGAGCTGGCTGAACGAACCGGCGGAACACAAATACACGATCGGCGAACTGTTCCGCAAAGTCACCTTTCAGGAACCGTCTCAGCACGGCTTCCACGCCTCGCGCATCGGCCGCATTGCGGAGCGCGCAGCGACAATTGGCCTGACGATTGCCGTCCTGACCATGGGCCCCGCCAACATCGCCGTCATCCCCATGCTGATCGCCGCAAAAGTTGCGGGCGTCGGCTTCGGCGGCCTCGTCGTCATGCCGCTGTCGAAGGGGCTGGAGGGCATGTCGCGCAAGATCGACCGCGCGCTCGACAAATCCACCAAGATCAACACCGACGAGTTTGCGCGCAAGCGCGGCATCAAGCCGAACGAACCTTCTGTCGGCGCGCGCAATGCCAAGGAATATAATCCCGAAGACAAGATTGGCGCATCCCGCATCGTTGATCCCAATGCCACCATCAAGCAGGAATTCGGCACTGCCGCTGCAGATGCCCGCGGCTTCGACCCCAACGGCGCGAAACCCATCGAAGCCTATGGCCTCGGCACGCAGAAAAAAGCGGCGGCCTCCGGCCCCGGCCAGAAAAACGGCGGATAAAAGTTTTCAAAACAGATCAAACAAAAAGCCCCGGTTTTCACCGGGGCTTTTTTTATTCTGTATCCGAAAAAAGCTTAAGCCGCTTTTTTCTTCTGCGCATCCAGCGCCGCTTTCGCCTGGTCGGCGATGGCGGTGAAACCGGTTGCGTCATGGATCGCGATGTCCGACAGGACTTTGCGGTCCAGCTGGTTGCCGGCCAGTTTCAGGCCGTTCATCAGCGTGGAATAGGTCAGGCCGTTCAGGCGTGCGCCGGCGTTGATACGCTGGATCCACAAGCCGCGGAAGTCGCGCTTCTTGTTGCGACGGTCGCGGTATGCGTAACGCAGTGCCTTTTCGACTTTTTCGATGGCGACGCGATAGCATTTGCTGCCACGGCCGCGATAGCCTTTTGCCAGTTCGAGAATTTTCTTGTGGCGGTTGATCGAGGCTGTGCCTCCCTTGACGCGTGCCATTATGCGGCTTCCTTCTTGTTAGGGCCGTCATAGCGGCGTTTCTTGCGCTGCAGCTTGCGCTGGTAGGGCATGAAATCGTCGAGAATGATGCGGGCATCCGATCCGTTCAGGATCAGCGTCGAGCAACCAGCGAGTTTCATACGTTTGGATTTGCCGCTCATGCGGTGGCGTTTATGTGCGGCGCGAGCCTGCACTTTACCCCGGCGGGTGACACTGAAGCGCTTCTTCGCGCCCGAGTGCGTTTTCATCTTTGGCATTTTGGTTTCCTTTCAAGAATAAACCGTCATCGAGGCAGCCAATCCGAGCCAGATCACGGTTGCAGCAATAGCTGCTGCTTTATGGAGAAAATATATAGGGGATGGGGGTCGTTGGAGTCAAGGGAAAGCGGGTGTTTTGCCCGCATTTCTCCATAATCTTGGCATTTTGCTGCTTTTTGACCTTCAGTTTCCAAGTTATGACATTGAAAAACTTGAATTTATCCCGATTTGGCCTATGATTTATAGCAGGTGTTTAAGAAACCGGACTGTATTACGGGACAGAACAGGGAGCATCGACAATGATCATCCAGACGATTCTGCAGAAACTAGGCCTTGGCGATGGCAGCCTCAACAAAGAGGACGCACAGGCGCGCCGCAAATACGTCCGCCATCCGGCATTGCAGGCCGAAGTGGTCGTGGCCGACCGTTCCTTCCACCTGAAGGACTGGAGCATGGGCGGCTTCTTCTTCGACCCGCCCCCCGGCACCTCGCTGGTGGTGGGCGACCGCGTCCAGTTCCAGCTGCGTTTCCGCCTGCCCAATGAAACGGTCAGCATCCAGCAGACCGGCAAGGTTGTCCGCGCCGTCCGCCGGGGCATCGGGGCCGAATTCGCCCCCCTGTCGCTTGAAACCCGCCGCAAGTTCGAACGCGTCCTCGATGCCTTCCACGCCCAGAGCTTTTCGGCCTCGCAACGCGCTTAAAAAACGCGCGTGATGTTGCTAAACGCCTAAAAAACCGCTACAAAAAAGCACCGGATCTTCCGGTGTTTTTTTATATGAGGAGCCAGACGCATGGGCCCACTTATCGCCCTGATGTTTTTTATCGGCGCTGCCGTGGCCTGGGCCTTCTTCGCCTGGAAGCCCGAATACGCCAATGAAAAACAGGTCAGCGTTTTCAACTGGTCGGTGATCGGCGCCTGCGCCATGATCTGCGCGTCCTGGGTCTTGAACATGTCTGTCGTGCTGGATGCCGAAAGCATCGAAAAATTCCGCTGGCCCTTCGCCATCATCGGCGCGCTCGGCATCGAGGCGTTGTTCCTCATCGTCATGTTCGTCGTCCGCAATTTCTGGATCTTCAAGCCGCCCAGCCGCCCGGGTGGCGGACGGTGGTTCTGATGACGGCCGCAGCAGATTTTTCCGCGCACGCCGCGCGACGCACCGCGCAGCTGCTGATCGATATCAAGGCAGTCCACTTCAATGCGGAAAAGCCGTACATCTTCACCTCCGGCTGGGCCAGCCCGGTTTACATCGATTGCCGCAAGGTGATTTCCTTCCTTGAACCGCGCCGCGAGATTATCCGCATGGCCTGCGAATTGCTGACGGCGAATTGCGACATCAAATCCGTCGATTATATCGCGGGCGGCGAAACCGCCGGCATCTCCTACGCCGCATGGATATCCGAAGAACTGTCGAAACCGATGCTGTATGTGCGCAAGAAACCGAAGGGTTTCGGGCGCGGCGCGCAGATCGAAGGCGAAATGCCCGAAGGCGCGAAAGTGCTGCTGGTCGAGGACCTGGCAACCGATGGCGCGAGCAAGGTTGCGTTCGGCAATGCGCTGCGCGAGGGCGGGGCGGTCGTCGATGATGTTTTCTCCGTATTCTTCTACAACATCTACAAGGAAAGCCCCCAGATCTTCGCCGATGCGAAACTGAAGCTGCATTCCCTGGCGACATGGCGCGATGTGCTGGCGGAAGCCCGCGCGCGCCAGCTGTTCCCCGAAGCGACCTTTGCCGAGGTCGAAAAATTCCTGTCCTCCCCCGCCGAATGGTCGCGCGACCATGGCGGGGCGTTTGAACGGGCGAAAACGGCCTAATATTTCCATAACTATTGCCAATAAGGTCTGCAGGGCTGCTTTCAGCCGTTTGGAGAGCCTGAATAATTGACTTATTTTCATAAATTTGCTTAATTAGGGCAGTTCATTTTACCGAATAATGGCGGAGATTCTTTTGGCCTTTGCGCGCGTAAGTTCTTATGACGATGCCGATGACTCGATGCGCGGCCTCCGCCACGATATCCGCGAGCTTGGCAGCATGGCCGAAGCGGCGCAGGCCGAGCAGCGCAAGCGCGACGCGCAGATGCTCAACGCCTTCAACAGCATCGCAAATGCGCTGACCGCGCTCGCAGCCGAAGTGAAGGGCCTGCGCGCCGACCTGAAACCCCAGATGGACAAGCCCGCGAAACTTTCCGCACCGAAAAGCGGCATGCCATGAGGGTCGATGAATGGGAAAATCGCGAACTCTATGACGCGATCCGCCGATCCGGCGACCTGACGCGCGACCAGCTGTCGGACGGCTTCAACCGGGTGGCCGACGCACTGTTGGCCCTGACGAAAGAAATCAAGGGTTTGCGCGAAGACCTCGTCAACCCGCATCTCGACAAACCTGCGAAGCTTGCCGCGCCAAAGGATGCAACGCCATGACACTCAATTACTACGACAAGGTCGATATACAGGACACCGTCACCGCCGCTGAAAAGCGCGTGCAGCAAACCCTGGCGAAAATGCAGTCCGACATGGCGAAGGCCGACGGCAACCAGCAATTGATGCTGCAGGCATTCAACAAGGTCGCAGCCGCGCTGGAAACGCTGACCGGGGAAATCCGCGACCTGCGCCGCGACCTCAAGCCCGAACTCGACAAGCCGGTCAAGCTTGCAACGCCGAAGGGTCAGAAACCATGAGCAGCCTTGGCTATTACGACGAACAGAAAATCGAAGAGATCGTCAAGCGCAACACGAAACGGCAGTTTGACGACGCCGCGAACCGCGACCGTCAGATGATCGAGGCGATGGGCGGCATCGCCGCGGCGCTGAAAGAGCTGAGCGGCGAGATCAGGGCGCTGCGCCGCGACCTCGGCCCGCAGACGCTTGAAAAACCCGCGAAGCTTGCCGCGCCGAAAATCCAGAAAGCCTGATTCATGGACATCTACGACCGCAACAAGGTGCAGGAAATGATCACGGCGTCGGAAAAACGCCTGCGCCGCGATTTCGAGGTTGTGGTGGGCAACCAGAAAATCATCGTCGATGCGCTGAACCGCATCGGCGCCGCCGTTGCAGAACTGTCGACCGAAGTGAAAGCCATCCGCCGCGACATGAACCCGCAGCTCGATAAACCCGCGCGCCTCCCCGCGCCGAAGAAAGAGGGCTGACCCCATGCCGATGGACAAGCAGGACTACGAAATGGTCAGGTCTGTCCGCGACGCGGTGCGCAGCGGCGATGAAGTTACCGCCAACCTCCTGCGTCAGCTGAACCAGCGGCAGGAAAAATCTGATGCGGCAATGGTGTCGGCCTTCAACAACATCGCCAAGGCCATCCAGACGCTCAGCGAAGAGATCAGCGGCCTCCGCCGCGACCTCGCCCCGCAGCTCGACAAACCGAAACTGGGCGCGCCCATGAAGAAACAGGCGAAGCCATGACGCATGATTACGACGCTCACAGTAAAATCCGCAAACTGGGCCAGAAGCTGGAAGCAGTGGAGCGCAGCGGCACCCTGAACTAGAGCGTCCTGCGCAAGCTGCGCGAGGAATTCGACGAAGTGCGCCGCAGCCAATATCTCATGATGCAAGAACAGCAACGCATGGCCGACACGATCCGGCAGCTGCAGGCACAGCTGTTCCCCGTCGATAAGACCGACAAGCCCGTCCTGAAACGCCCCGCCGCGAATGACGGGCAGTACGGGAAGTAACTTATCGCGCGTCATCCCCGCGAAAGCGGGGATCCCAACGGCTTCATGAGCGCTGCTTATCCCCGAGATCCCCGCTTTCGCGGGGATGACGTTGTAAAAAATTACCGCCCGTCCGCCCCGCGGCTGGTCAGCAGCGGGCGGTCCCTGTCCACCTTCATCGTGATCGACAGGTAGGCGAACAGGTCGCGCAGCGCGATCACGCCCATGAATGCCCCGTCGCGCGTCACCAGCAACGAATCCTTGCCCTGTTTTTGCATCAGTTCCAGCGCATCCGCCGCGCTGGTGTCGGGGTCGACGGTGTTTTGTTCGGTCAGCGGCTGCATGACGCTGGCGACGTGCAGGAACCCCCATTTGTCGCGGTCCAGCATCAGCACCGCCTGCAGCGTAATGATGCCCACCAGCTTGTCGCGGTCGACCACGGGGAACAGTTTCTGGTAGTGCTTGTAAAAATAACCGTCCACAAGGTCGGTGATGGTCAGGTCCGGCGACACGGAAACGATACGGTCATGCATGAAGCGCGTGACTTTTTCCGAACTCAGCAGCGACCGGCTTTCCGTCTGGCGCACGGCGTACAATCCCGCGCCGTACACGAAATACCCGAACAGCCCGTACCACATGCCCTGCACCATGTTGTTGTGCCAGCAGATTTTGTAAACCGCATAGCCCAGCAGCAGGTAGGCGAAATTCGCGCCAAGGCCGGATGCGATGCGCGTCGCCAGCACCAGATTATTTTTGTAATGCCAGATTGCCGCCCGCAGCGCGCGCCCGCCATCCAGCGGGAAGGCCGGCACCATGTTGAACACGGCGATCAGCATGTTGAGGTCGCCCAGATATTCCAGCACCTGGCTGCCCGCATCCGCCGCGCCGTATTGCATCATGTAGACGTTTTCCGACGCCCAGAAAAACAGCCCCAGCAGCGCCGACATCGCGGGCCCCGCAACCGCCATCAGGAATTCGCCCTTGGGGTGCGACGGCTCGCCCTTCATCTCCGCAACGCCGCCGAAGATGAACAGCGTGATGCTTTCAATCGGCATGTGGTAATATTCGGCGATGATCGCATGGGCGACCTCGTGCGCGATGATCGAGACGATGACGCCCGCCAGCGTCACCAACCCCATGACCTGATAGGTTTCAAGGTTATGGCCGGGATACCGCGCGGGGAAGAAGTTATTCACCAGCGTCCAGAAGATCAGGATCGACAGGAATATCCAGCTGGCATCCGCCTTGACGGGGAAATTGAAAAACCGGAACAGGGTGACGCGCTTGAACAAACTATCCGCCTTAAGGTCGTGATTTTAACGAAAAAAACTGTTGCCCGAAAAAAGCCAAGAAAGGTGTTGGCCTTGGGCTGGTAACTCTACTAAAATATACCCAGTCCATGAAAAGCAAGACATGAAAAAATCTTCTTTCTTCAGCCACCGCCTGACCGCCGCCGCATTTGCGCTGCTGCTGCCCCTGTTCCTGGCCGCCTGCGACCAGATGCCCGATTTGTCGAAGTATTTTCAAGCGCAAGGCAAGCCGAAATTCCGCACCCTCGACAGCGACGTGGCCTCGATGGCGGCACCCGCCACGGGCGAAGCCGGTTCCCAGTCGCTCGACTGCCGCGTCGGCATGGGCGCCGCCAAATTCGGCAAGCTGTGGAAGGATTTCGACGAAACCGAATTCCGCCTTGCCCCCCAGTCCCGCGTGAACGTGCCGCTGTCGCCCAAAAAGGGCGCCGAAAAAATGTCGTTCCAGGCCATGTTCGACCTCGAAGGGCAAAAGCTGATGTTCTGTCCGCTGGTCAACGGCGACCCGGGTGACGAGGTTGCCTGTTCCAGCATCTATGCCCTCGACGATGACCTTGCCGCCGGCATCAAGCGCACCTTTGACATTCCCGATGCGCTGCGCGGCGGGTCGATTTCCTGCGCCTATGACGAGAAGAACATTAAGAAACTCTAAAACGCGGTGACCCCGGCCTTCGCCGTGGTGACAGAGCTAACGATTTTTTTTTGGATTTTATATCCGCCCGCACTTCTTGAGCCTGATTAAATTCTCTCAACTTTGACCTCAGGATTCAACCGTAAATTTCGTGACAACGCGTTAGCGACAGGCGAATGCGGGGCGATGTGAAGGGCTTCTGCGCGAAAAAATTATTTTCAGTCCCCTGCGCGGATAACGCGTTTGTAACGCGCAAAATGCGGCATTTTCTTCAAAATCATTCCCGAATCAAAAATCCCCCGGCTTTAAGGCCGGGGGATTTTGTTGTCTTTTATGTCAGTCTCGATCAATCCAGATCAAAGCTCTGGCCGCCCGGCGATGTCGGGCGCGGGCCGCGGCCGCCGGGACCACCCATGCCGCCGAAGGGGCCGGTGGGGTTTTTCGGCATGTTCTCCGCGATTTCCGCGCGCACTTCCTTCATCAGCGTCTTGTAGATCGCGTCCAGCTGCGGCGCTTCGGAATTGCCGATCATGCGGCGGGTCTGGTCCATCATGTCCGTCATGAACAGCATGCGTTCCAGGTTTTCGGCCAGCACCAGCGGGCGCATCTTTTCAGGGATGTCTTCCTGCTGGTCGATCATTTCCTTGATCGACTTGATGCCTTCCTGCATGCCGCCCAGCGACGCGATGGTGTTGGCCAGCAGCACCTGTTTCATCTCGACCGGCGCAACCGCGAGCTCGCGGGGGCTGACGCCCTTTTCGCCGCCGTATTTTTTCATCAGGTCGGTCACGTCCCAATCGAGTTTCTTGTCGAGGAACTCGAAATCTTCGGGCGTGATGTGCTGCATGCCGGTCATCAGCAGGCCGGTTGCGACGGCGGTCGGGTTCGGCGCTTCCAGCTTGTCGGTCAGCGTCTTGCCGACCTCGACCGCAGCCTCGAAACCTTCGGGCGGCACGAACGGGTGCGTGGTGATGACATCATATGCCGCGCGCACTTTCGGGGTGTCGAGCAGGCCGGTTTCCTCGAACGACGGATAGCGGAACGATGCGCTGTCCGGGCGGTTCAGGGTATAGGCGATCTGCGGGGGCAGCTGTTCGGCCAGGCCCATTTCGATGATGCGGTTTTTCAGGCGGTCGTTGTCGTTCTTGAAATCCGACAGCTTCTCGCGGAAATGTTCCTCCAGCGTGCGGCTGCTGGTCTTGTCGAACAGCACTTCCGACAGGCGTTCGTACACGCGCATATCGGGGATCATCGGGATCATCAGGCGGCCGTTCGCGGGCTGCTGGCCATCGGCCATTTTCAGCAGCATCTCTTCGGCCTTCTGCGCTTCGCCGCGGAATTCCTCGAAGGTCGCAATCGATGCGGCGAGGGTCAGCAGCTTCACGTTTTCGCTGGCTTCGGCGACATAGGCGAAAGCGGTCTTGTTATGCTTGCCGGCCTCGTTCAGCAATTCGATCATCGGCTTGCCGAAAGATTTTTCGACGATGCCATAGGTCTGCGGCGGCATGACGTTGAGCAGCGCGAGCGAGAGGAGCTGCGGGTCGGTGTTGCCGGTCTCGTTCAGCAACTGCGCAACGCGCACGGCGTAATTGTCATGCGCTTCGGGCGTTTCGGCGGTGACGCCGGGCTGGATCTGGCGCGGCTTCACGGCGGGCGCGGTCGCTGCGTTCTTGGAATACATCGTGAAGGCCTTGAAAACAGTCGCGTCGAGCGGAAGGCCGGTTTCATTGAATTGCATTTTTATACACTCCTCGTGAGCAGGGTTTATTCCCCGCTGTCATTTGTCAGCGAAGATTACTTTCTAGCAAATGGGCGGCTCGGGTGTCAATCTATTATGTGAAAATAACATGACCCCAAAAATTATATATTCCAATTGGTTAGCCATGCTGCGCTGCAGGCAAAAAATAGGGGGATGCCCCTCCAAAAAGGCATCCCCCGAATCCCTGTCGTCCAGGGTATATAGCTACTTAAAGGTCGAAATCCTTGCCCGGCTTTTTCTTGGGCGCCGGCAGCATCAGGATCGGCTTCGGCGTGTTGTCCTTGATGAATTCCTGCGCGGTCGCGATTTTTGTCTCGTACAGCCCTTTCAGTTCGGGGGCCTGCGCGGCATCGCCCAGCTCCGCCAGAAACTTCTCCGCCGATTTCACCAATCCGCCCATCTGCGTCAGCTGCGTCGATTTGATCAGCTTCGCCTGTTCGGGCTCGAAACGGTCGGGGTTGTCGGCGATGAAGGTGAACATCTTGTCGAGGTTCTTCAGGCTGCGGTGCAGGATGACGGTCGCAAATGCCAATGCGGACTGGCGGTATTCGACGGGTGCATTGGTGATGCCCTCCGGCGCGCCGCGGTCGCGGACGTTGTATTTTTCAAACAGGTCCAGCACATCGTCGCTGACGCGGTTGCCTAAAAATTTAAAATCATCCGGCCCGCGCCAGCCGATGCCGATATCCAGCAGCGTCGCCGCAATCGCGACGGGGTTGCGGGTGGATGGTTGCGAACTCAGCAGCTGCGCCGCTTCCACCGCGACTTCGGCGTCATCCGCCTTCACGCGCGGGTTGGCGGCAAGCGCGCCATAGGCCGCCTTTACCGTCGGGTTATCAAACAGTCCGGTTTCGGCAAAGGCCTTGAATTGCGGGGTGGGGGGCATTTTCAGGCCGAAAACTTCCAGTTTTTCGGGAAGGCTGCGGCGGAATTCCTCGATCTTGTCGATGAACTCGCCATCAAGGGCAGGCACGCCCGAGCTGTTCACGGCGAATTTCGCGATGTTGTCCAGCACGCGCTGCGACGGGATCATGGGCATCTGGATCTGCGGCTGTTCGCCGCGTTCCTGCGCCTCGTTCACGCTCTGCGCGATCTCGTAAAACTTGTTCTGCAGCTCGTCGATCCAGGTGATGTTGTCGGCCATCACGAAGGCTTTTACCTTGGGCGATGCTTCATCGATATAGGCCCAGTTGGTGCGCATATGCGCGGATACTTCGCGCGCGAAATCGGTGGTCTCCTTGCCAAAGCGGCGTTCCAGCTGGCCATAGGCGTCTTCGGGGATATAGGCGAGGAGGCTCAAGGCCTGCAACTGCGTATCCGATGCCGCGACATTGTTGAAAAGCTGCGCGACGCGGACGGGATGCTGTTCGGCATCACCGGTCAGGCCGGGGGTTTTCTCGTAGGCCAGATAGGCTTTGAAAACGCTCTGGTCCCAGGGCAGGCCTGTTTCGGCAAATTCTTGCATGTGTCACACCTTCAAATGTGGGCGCCGTGCTTTTGCAAATGCGCCATCGAATCTGTTGTTTTTGTTATGTTATAGGTTATACGGGTTTTGCCGCATTATGTCAATAAAATAGGATATCAGTGGGGGTCGTTTCGGGCAGGCGGCCGTTGCCTTTTATTTAAGGTAAATCAAAAACTTGGCATATGTTTTCAAGCGTCAAAAACACAGTCTTGAATTGAATATCCCGCGGAAATGGCTATTTTAAATGTCACGATTTAGCCCTTTTCAGGAAAGTGTGCCCGAACATCATGACGAAAACCGTCCTTACCTCCCACGAGATGCTCGCCAAGCTGGTCAGTTTCGATACCACCTCGGTGAAATCGAACCTTGAACTGATCCACTGGGTGCAGAACTACATGGACGGCTACGGCGTCAAATCGCACCTTGTTTACGACGAGACGAAGAACAAGGCGAACCTGCATGCGATCATCGGACCTGCGGACAAGGCGGGTATCGTCCTTTCCGGCCACACCGATGTCGTGCCGGTCGAAGGGCAGGCATGGGACAGCGACCCTTTCACCTTGCGCGATGACAACGACAACCTTGTGGCGCGCGGCACCTGCGACATGAAGGGCTTTATTGCCATTGCATTGGCGAAACTGCCGGAGATGCTGAAAAAACCGCTGAACGCGCCCATCCATTTCGCGCTGTCATACGATGAAGAACTCGGCTGCCTCGGCGCACACTCCCTTGCCGAACACATCGCCAATGCTACGGTAAAACCGAAACTTTGCGTGGTCGGCGAGCCCACGATGATGAAGACGATCACGGGGCATAAGGGCATCTGCGACCTTGAATGCACCGTGCATGGCAAGGAATGCCATTCGTCGCTGGCCCCTTATTCGGTGAACGCGGTTGAATACGCGGCGGAACTGATCGCCTATTCCAAATCGGTCGCGCGCCGCTTTGCCAGCGAAGGCCCGTTCAACAAGCAGTTCGACCCGCCCTTCACGACCGTCCATGTGGGCATGGTCAAGGGCGGCACGGCGCTCAACATCGTGCCGAACCTCTGCGAATTCTCCCTCGAAGTGCGCAACATCCCCGAAGTGAACCCCGAAACGGTCATCGAGGAAATCCGCCAATACGCCTTCCGCAACCTTGAACCCCGCATGAAGGAACTGGACCCTAAATCGGGCTTCCATTTCAAATACACGGCGGGCGTGCATTCCTTTGACATCGCGAATGACGACCCGATGGTCGATTTCGTGCTGTCGCTGTCGGGCGCGAATGCGACGGAAAAGGTCAGCTTCGCGACCGAAGCGGGCATCTTCCACAACAAAGGCATCCCGACGGTCGTCTGCGGCCCGGGTTCGATCGCCCAGGCGCACAAGCCGAATGAATTCATCGCGAAAGAACAGGTCGTGAAGTGCGAGAACTTTATGGATAGACTTCTGGACAAATTGCGCGTTGCCGCATAAAATCAGGCTACAATTTCAATCCCTTGTAATGTGGATAGAGTCATGACAACATCTCAAACGAATGTTTCTACAGATTCTTCCGGAAAGGCAAATCCCGCTATGTTCGATCAGTACAACTGGCAGCAAGTCGTCGGCGCGCAGCTGGAGCCCTTCCTGAAACTCATCAACCCCATCCAGGGCAAGCACAACGCCGCCGCCGCTTCCGCGACCGCGGAATGGTGCCAGCTGCCGTTCTACACCTCGATCGGCCTTGTGCGCGTGAACGACACCGCATGGCCCGCCGGCACCGGCCCGTTCTGGTTCCTTGCGAAACAGGGCCGCATGTTCCTGCTGGACGGTTCCTCCGCGCCCATCCATGACGCGAACGAAGCCGACCCCATCAAGATTTCCGATGCGAACAGCCTCGAATACTTGCGCTTCTTCTGCTACTTCGTGCATGGCGATGAAGGCCCCTTCCTGATCGTGGAAAGCCTCGACCATCCGGCGCTCGACAAAGGCAAGCTGGATGAATCGACCAAGAAAGTGATCGAAGGCGCAATCCGCCCCGCGGCTTTTGAAGGCAAGACCGCCGAAGGCGCGTTCGAAGCCTCCGCCATGGTTCTCTACGGCAACGCCCTCTTCTCCGCCCGCTTCTCCATGACCGAAAACGGCATGATCGAAATGATCGACGATGAACCGGTCGCGGCGGATTTGCCTGTGAAGAAGATCAAGCCGAATTACTAAGAACGGCTTTTGATTGAATTCAAAAACCCCGGCAGCGATGTCGGGGTTTTTTGTTTCCCACCAGAGCGTCATCCCCCGCGAAAGCGGGGATCGCGTTGGCCTCATGCGCTCTGCCAATCGCCGGGATTCCCGCTTTCGCGGGAATGACGCATGCGACAGGTAAAGCACCTTGCCCCGCCTCTTGCGCGCTTTATGTTAAAATAGAGAGGTTTCCATTCTTACCGACTGATTCTCCACGTTTTTTCGTGTAACATGGGAACGGGATTTTGGTTTCGGCAGGGGACGGTTTTTTAACAGCATGACCCGGCGTTTGGATGTCTGGCATAGACGGTGGCTGCCATGCCTTGTGGCGGGCGCGCTGATCTTTGCGCTGCCGTCACCGCAGGGCTTTGCGCAAAGCCCGCAGCCGATCCCCGTGCGCATCGGCGTGCACAAAACCTTCACCCGCGTCGTTTTCGATTTCAAGGGGCTGACCGCGTACCGCGTCACGCGCGACGGCAACAACCTTGTCATCGTGTTCGATACCGCAACCGCATTCAAAATTCCGTCCGACACCGAAAAAGTCATCCGCAGCATCAAGACGCAGAATGAAAACGACGGCACGACGCGCATGACCATCGCGCTGCAGGACGGCGCGACGGCAAAAGATTACCGCATCGAAAAACAGATCGTGCTGGATGTCTATGCGGGCAAAGCCGCAAAAACAGCGCCCAAGGCAACGCCTGAAAAAATGGCGTCCGCCGCGAAACCCGCCGGTAAAGCTGCGGATAAAAATGCCGCCGACCAGGCCTTCGCGGATTCAGCGGATGAAAGCAAGCCGGTCTCGCTGGTCCCGAAAAAAGCGCCCGCTGTTGTGGCAGATGCGAAACCGGCCATGAAGCCGCAAGCAAAAACGGCCGTCACGGAAACCAGGGCCGAAACGAAGACCGAAACCGCGCCGGTCGAGACGCCCGCGAGCATTGCCGACAAGCAGCTGGACAAGGACATCGCCGCCGTCACCGATGCGATCGACAAAAAACTGCCTAGCACGCCCAACACGCTCGCTTCGCCCGTGATCGTGGACGCGGCGCCGCCCGCCGATACCGCGCCGCCTGTTGCGGCGGCATCGATGGAGCAGCAAACGCCGCCGCTGTCGCCACCGACCGTCATCACGATTTCCACCATCGAACCCACGCGCCTTGCCGTGTTCTCGCGCTTCAACAATTTGTGGATCGTGCTGGATACCGAAGCGGCGGGCGCGATCAACCCGTCGGCGGCGGGGCCCGAAGCGGGGTTGCTGGGCAATCCGCGCATCATCAAGATGAAGGGCGCAACCGGTTACCATTACGGCCTGCCGCAGCAAAGATATGTCAGCGTGGAACGCCAGAACCTGACATGGCGCATCAGCATTTCCAACCGCCTCAACCAGATGCCCGCACAGAACCGCATCAACACCGTCGTCGATGAATCGACCGGCCATGTGAAACTGATGGCGGAGATCAAGAACGCCAGCCGCGTGATCGAATTCACCGATCCCGCTGTCGGCGACACCCTGTACGCCATCGCTTCCGAAGACCAGCAGCAGCGCATCGACCAGCCGCGCCGCTACGCCGACCTTGAAATTTTGCCCGCCTCCATCGGCATGGTCGTGCGCCCGCTCAGCGATGGCCTGAAGGTGACGCGCATCGACAATTTCGTGCTGATTTCATCGCCCAACGGCATCACGGCAACGCCGGGCGCGACTGCCGGCCCGTCTGCCGTTGCGGGCAGCGACGAGCGCGCGGGCGCGCGCAATGAAGCGCGCCTGTTCGATTTCCCCAACTGGCGGCAGGGCGGCATCATGCAGCTCGACAAAAACGTCCGTTCCCTGCAGGCCGGGATCGCCGAAGCGAAAAAGCCCGAAGAGAAAAACGCGCTGCTGATGAAGCTTGCGCTGCTGTATTTCGCCAATAATTTCGGGCAGGAAACGCTGGGCATGCTGCGCCTCATCGAAACCGACACGCCCGAGATGGCGAAAAACCCCAACTTCATCGCGCTGCGCGGCGCGGCATCCGCAATGGCCGGGCATTACGACGAGGCGATTGCCGACCTGTCGCATCCCGCAATCCAGCAGCATGGCGAAGTGAACCTCTGGGTCGGCTATGCGGCGGCCGCGACCGAACAATGGCGCATGGCCAACCGCGCCTTCCCGCCCGACAATTACCTGCTGCTGCAATACCCTGAAAATATCGCCGCGCCCTTCACCATTTACATGGCGGAATCCGCGCTGCGCCTTGGCAAGGCGGAACATGCCAATACGCTGCTCGCCACCCTCGACACGATGGAGGGCGGGTTCGACCCGCATTACGGGGCGGCGATCCAGTACCTGAAGGGCGAAGCCGCGCGCCAGATGGGCAATCCGCAGGAAGCGATCCGGCTGTGGCGCCCCGTCGCGCTGGGGCTCGACCGCCTATATCACACCAAGGCCAGCCTTGCGATGGCGATGCTGCGCTATCAGGAAAAAATCATCCCCGCGAAAACCGCGATCGACGAGCTCGATTCACTTCGTTTCGCATGGCGCGGCGACGGGCTGGAAATCCAGGTGCTGCAAAGCCTCGGCCGCGTGAAAATCGCCGACCATCAATACCTGTCCGGACTTGAGGACCTGAAAACCGCCGCGCTGCTGGCCGATGTCATGCATGACGACAGCCAGCCCATCAAGGATGAAATGGCCGCCGTGTTCACCGACCTGTTCGTCAATGGCGGGGCAAAGAATGTGCCGCCGCTGGAGGCGGTGTCGATCTATAACGGCTTCTCCGCCTATATGCCCGACGGCGAACAGGGGTCGGTGGCGACACTGAATTTCGCCGACAACCTGATCACAATGGACCTGCTGGCACAGGCGGCAAAATTGCTGGAACAGCAGCTGCAATCCCCCGACATGCCCGCGGCGCGCAAGCCCGCCGCGTATAACAAGCTGGCTGCCGTCTATCTGCTGGATTCCATCCCTGAAAAGGCGCTCTCGACCCTCGCTGCCGCGCCCGCCGCCAGTGCGGCTGCGGTGAGTGACGAACGTGTGCTGCTGCGCGCCCGCGCAATGTCGCAGCTGAACCGGCCGGATGACGCGATTGCCGCGCTGTCGGCGTCGAATTCGGCGGATGCGCAAAAACTGAAGGCCGATGTGCTGTGGCGCGCGCGCAAATGGAAAGAGGCGGCGGCGACGCTGCAGGGCATGCTGCCCGAACCCGACAAGGGCCTGACCGAGGCGGAGGCGCAGCTGGTCGTCAATGCCGCCGTCGGCTATAAACTGGCCGACGACATGCCGGGCCTGGCAGCGATCAAGTCGCGCTACCTGTCGCCGATGGACGCAACCTCGCAGCGCGACACTTTCCGCGTCGTGACGCGCTCCGGCGGCAGCTCGAAACTTTCCGACCGCGACACGATTTTGAAAATCGCGGGCGAAGTGGACATGTTCAAGGGGTTCCTCGACAGCTATAAGGCCGGCGACAAAGGCTCTTAAGTCTTGCGCGTGAAGCGCGTGGCTTATATTTTGCGCGTGAAGCGCGCGGTCTTGGGCGCGGCATGGCCCGCGCCGATGCCCGCCGCCAGGTGTTTCGCGCCATGCCGCGCGGTTGCGCCCCGCACGAAATCGATCATTTCGAAATCCGACACAGCTTCGGCCAGTTCATAGGCGGGCACGCCGCGCGCGTCTTTTTCGGTCAGGTCGGCGCGCAGGTCGTTCACCAGGATTTTCAGCACCGGCAAATCTTCGTCGCGCAACGCGTTGAACATTTCCTGCTGCACCCCGGCCCGCGTCAGGCGTTTCAGCAGCATGCCGATGCCGGCGGTATTGTCCGATCCCTTCGCATGGGCAAGGGCTGTGTTGTTGAACGCATCGGTCAGCGTCACATCCGCATTTTTTTCCAGCAGCTCCGCCGCAAGGCGGTTCATGCCGAACGACATCGCCATCATCAGCGGCGACATTTTGTTGTGGCCTTGCGCGTTCACATTTGCGCCGGACTTCACCAGCAGGCTCGCCATATGCGCCTTGCCCAGCACGCAAGTGAACAGCAACAGCGTGTTCCTGCTGCCGTTGCGCGCCTCAAGGTCGGTGCCCTGTTCCAGATACGACTCGAACGCCGCGACATCGTTGTTGCGGATGGCCTCGAAAACCAGTTCTGGGTCGACTTTCGATTCTTTCATAATATGAAAAATGTACCAGATTAAGCCCGTTAATTCAAACGGTTAAAATAGTTAACAACGGATTAATTGACATAATATTAAGGAAGGCGTAACCTTTACTGATACCGTCTTTTTCGACCCTTCCGGCGAAAAACTCCCCGGACGATACGAATTGAAACAACAGACGAGAATATCATGCCCGCTTCCAACGACGATTTTAACCTGCGCGACACCCTCAACCGCCTTGCGCAGAAAAATACGACGATCACGGAACGCGAAGAGGCACGCAAGAATCTCGCCGCCTATGCATCCAGTTTCAACGGCGCATCGACGCCCGCGGCACAACAGCTGGCCGACGCATTGCCGAAAATTTTCGATTACGGCTCGCGCTGGATCACCGCGAAACTGCTGCGCGATGCGGCGGTGAAAGATGCGAAAGTCCTGGGCGGCAACACGACCGCGATCATTTTCGGCGCGTTTGCGACTGATACCGATGCCGGCATGAGATACATGGCGGCGGGATTGATCCGCGATATCGGCCTGGCGCATCCCGCGCAAACCGTGAATGCGGCGGGCGCGATTGCGATGCTGCTGTTGCGCGAAACGGATGATTACGCGCGCGGATACCAGAAGGGCGCGATTTTGCAGCTGGGTTTGGCATCGGAAGCGGCGGCGCCGCTTGCTGTCGATGCAATCGGCCAGCTGATCCTGAATGAAAAAGATTCCTTTGCCCGCGTCGATTATGCGCAGAACCTCGGCGCGCTGGGCACGAAGTACGCATCGCAATCGACGGCAGCCGTAAAGCAGCTTGGGCAGGCGGCGGCGAACGAGACGGACGGTTTCGCCGCGCACAAGATTGCCGAAAACATCACCAATATCGCGCTTTATAACGCGTCGTCCTTCCCGGCCGCGCTGGCGGCACTGGCGAACGGATTTGCCAAGGACGGCCTTATCGAGGCGCTGTCGGGCAATGCCAACGGCCTTGCGCGCCTTGCCGAAAAACATCCGGCGGCTGTCGCCGTCGTGCTGGAAAAGCAGCTGCAGGCCGGGTCTACGCGCGACCAACGCCGCCTGAGCATCCTGAACCTGAAACATATCGCGGCGCTGGATACGGTCGGCGCGAACATCGCGGCGCCGATTTTGCTGAATGCGCTGAACAATGAAACCGATCCGCTTTATCGCCGTCATATCGTCGACGGCTTGCTGACCGCGACCACGAACCGTGCCGACACTGCGCCGGTGCTGGATGCGCTGAAATCACAGCAGCAGTCGGAAAAAGATCCCGAAACGCGCGACGTGATCGACCATGCGATGCGCCGTTTGGGCTATGTGCGCCCGTTCACGAAGAACGTGCTGCAACTGCAACCGCAGCCGTCATTTTAATTAGCGCAGATTGGCGCGTACCGGCGCCGGCACATGGGGCGGTGCGGGCAGGGCCGTGACCGTTTCGGTTTTCACGGCATCTGTTTTATCCGCCGCGTGTTTCGCCTGTAACGCTTCCAGTTCTTTTTCCAGCCGTGTCGCGCGACGCTGTTCCTGCCAGTACCGGAAATAGGCGCGCTGCGCCAATATCCAGACGAACAATGCGCCCAGGAAAAACCCGACGCCGCCCATGCCAAGGCCCAGCAGCCAGGCGGGAATTTTACGCGTTTCTTCCAGCGGCCAGATGCCCACGGAAACTTCCGCAGGGTTCGACACCGCGAAAAGCACGGTAAAAATGGTTAACGGGATGGTGATAAGCCAGGTCAGGTACTTCACGGACAAAAACTCCCGCGATTAGTCCTTCATGTCGTCGTCGCCGTCGGAGACGATGCCGTTCAGGCGTTCGTGCATTTTCTTGCCGATCTTGAAGAAGGGCACGCGCTTGTCGTCAACCTTCACGGTTTCGCCGGTGCGGGGGTTGCGGCCCATGCGCGCCTTGCGGGATTTGACCGAGAATGCGCCGAAGCCGCGCAGTTCAACGCGGCTGCCATTCGCCAAAGCCTTTGTAATCTCTTCAAAAATGGTGTCCACGATTTGCTCCGCATGGCTCTGGTAGAGATGCGGGTTCAATTCGGCCAGCTTGAGGATCAATTCTGATTTGGTCATGGCGTGCGCTTATCCTTGTTTTTCAAGAGCCTGAGACTCTAGATTGCCCAAGACTCAAAAAATCGTCAAGGAAAAAACCTATAAATATCAAATGAATAAAAGGTTAAAGGGGCAGGCCCTGAATAATGCGCGGGGCCGTGCCGCCCAGACCCATGGCCTGACGGGCAAAAAACCCTTTGAGCGCCGGAATTTTATCAACGATTCCAATGCCAATATCCCGCAGCAACCCGACCGATTGCATATTGTTTGAAAACAGGCGGTTCAGCAGGTCGGTGAACCCCGCCATCAGGAGCGTGTCTACGCGCCGCCAGTTTTCGTAATCCATCAGCAGTTGCGGGCTGCCAATGTCGAGTCCCAGCTTCATGCGACTCACCACCAGTTCCGACAGCACGGCGATATCGCGCATGGAAAGGTTGAGCCCCTGTCCCGCAATCGGGTGGATCACATGCGCGGCCTCCGCCATCAACGCAACCCGTGCAGCTGTATAAGTATCGGCATGCATCAGGCCCAGCGGATAGGACATCGGTTTTGACACGGCGGCAACACCGCCCAGATGGTCGCCGAACAATTCCTGCAGACGCGCGTCGAATTCTTCGGGCGACAGTTTCAGGATCTTCGCGGCTTCCTTGTCCTCGACCGTCCAGACGACGCTTGACCGGTGATTGCCGTTGTCGTCATCCGTCATCGGCAGCACGGCGAACGGGCCTGCGGGCAGGAAATGCTCCAGCGCGACATTTTCATGGTCGAGGTCATGCGACACGTTGCAGACAATCGCCGCCTGACCGTATGACCATTCCTTCACGCCGATGCTTAAGTGCTTGCGCGTGGGCGAGTTGCGCCCGTCCGCACCGATCAGCAGCGGTGCGCAAAGCCTGCGCCCGTCTTTCAGCGTCACGCCCGCGCTTGCGCCATCTTGCACGAATTCCGATATCTCGACGGGGGCGAGGTGCGCGACGTTGCCGATGCTGCGTAAATTTTCAAACAGGAATTTGCGCAAGAGGCGGTTTTCAATGATCCAGCCGAACGGCTCGCCATTCGCATCCTGATCGGTTGCGAAATGCAGAAACTGCGGCGCGGCGCCATCCGCCACGCGGATGTCGAGGATGGGGCAGCAGTCTTTTTGTATCGCATCCCACGCGCCCGCCGCCTGCAGCACGCGGTGCGACGCGAATGAAATCGCGGTCGTTCGCCCGTCATAGGCCGCGGCCAGATGTGTCGATGGCGGTTCGCGGTCGATGATCGCAACATCGACGCCCGCGCGGCCCAGCACCGCGGCCTGCGTCAATCCCGCAAGACCGCCGCCGATAATCAGAACATCGCTGCGCGTTTCTTTCTTCATAACTAAGCTGTAATCCTGCTGCACTGCAAAATCAATCTCTTCCGAAACACCATTGACCGATTTTGAACGTATGATAGCCTTTCATGCAACAAACATAGATTCATGATGCACCAGTTACGGGGTGACGATTGATGGCGTTCAAACGCGTGAAGAAATTGGCGAAGATCTTCGCCAAGGCTGTCGCAGGTGTTCTTCTGACCGGCGGCGTGGCCTATGCAGCAGTGCACGGTCTTGCCTATGCCGGCAAGGGCGAAAAACTGACCCCGGGCGAGGCGCAGGCCGTCTCGCAGATTTTCGGCGATCAGGTCGATACGACGAAAATCCGCAAGCACTTCAAGGAACAGGACGATCCCACGCATTTCTTCCGCAAATACCAGGGCACGGTGCTGCCGCCGTTCAGCCATATCGATTTCTTCACGCCCGCCGCATGGTCGAAAGACTACAGCAAAGACCGCCGCAGCATGTACGGCTTTTTCCTGCATGAAGCGACGCATGTCTGGCAGGGGCAGCATATGCGCTTTTCCCACCACGCCATCGGGCGGTACGATTACCAGCTGATAGAAGGCGCGCGCTTCGCCCAGTTCGGCACGGAACAGCAGGCGGAACTGGTGGAGCATTACGCGGAACGCTGGATCCATCCCGACGGCCGCAAACTGGCCAAGACCGATGAAGACCGGATTTTGCGCGATGTGGTGGAGCGGCAGTTCCCGCAGGCCAAAATCACCCGCGAAGGCCTCGACCGGCAGGATGCGGCACGCGCGCCCATCAAACGCGTGCAGACACCGAAACCGCCGCGCGCGGCTTAATTGCCATAATTAATGGTTTGTGCTATAATACTGTATTCATATGATATGGGGCGGCATGGGATTGCGGCGCATCGGCAAACTGGCGAAGGCCTTTACCAAGGCGGTGGTCGGCACCGCACTGGTGGCAACGCTCGGCTATGCCGGGTTTATCCAGACCGTCTATAGCGGCGGCGATAAACTGACACCCGGCGAGCAACAGGCGGTCGAGCAGATTTTCGGCGATCAGGTGGATGCGACAAAAATCCGCAAGCATTTCAAGGATGCGTCGCACTGGACGCATTTTATGAAGGGCAAGCGCGGCACGGTCATGCCCTTCACCCATCAGGTCGATTTCTTCGGCAACGACATCAAATCGGCGGATTACAGCCGCGAGGACGCGTATAAATACGGTTTCTTCCTGCACGAAATGACCCATATCTGGCAGGGCACGCATTTGAAATACCCGCTGAAGAATTTTGGCCAGTATGAATTCACGCTGACAAAAGATTCAAAATTCTCCGATTTCGGGCTGGAGCAGCAGGGCGAGATTATCGAGGCCTATGCCAAGGCTTGGCATCACCCTGAAGGGCGCAAACTGGCCAGGACCGAAGCGGATGAATTCCTGAAAAAAACTGTTGAGGTGCAGTTTCCGCAGGCGAAGGTGACGCGGGAAAAGATGGATCGTCATGATGCACTGAAGCTCTCCAAACAAAATGTAACTCCGGCGAAGGCCGGAGTCTAGGCAGCCGCTCGTGTTATTGGCGGTCAGGGCTTACGAGGTGTCACTGCCAATTGTACTGATGGTGCTTGGACCCCGGCTTGCGCCGGGGTTACGAGAGATGTTAGAAATCGCCCAGCACAGCCACCAACCGCGACTTCAGCGTCCCCGCATTAAACGGCTTCATGATATAGCCGTTCACGCCTGCGGCTTTTGCTTCCAGCACGTTTTCGACGGTGTTTTCTGCCGTGACCAATATGAACGGTACATTGTCGCCCGATGCGCGGATGGCGCGCAGCAGTTCGATGCCGCTCATGGGTTTCATGTTCCAGTCGGAAATGACAAGCCCGTAATTCTGCTCCGCCATTTTCTGCAAAGCGGACCCGCCGTCGCGCGCTTCCTCGATATTGCGGAAGCCGAGGCTTTTTAAAAGCCCGCGCACAAGCTGGGTCATCGTGTAAAAATCGTCCACGACCAGAATGTGCATGTCTTTGTCGACGGTCACAGCAATAGCCCCCCTCAACCATTGTCGCTCAACTGCGGTTAATCAAATGTTAAGGAGTGGGGGCCGAACGGTTGGGCAGGTTCAGCGGGGTGTCGGCAGGCGCTGCGGCACTAGGCTTGCCTGCGGGTGCGGCCACCGGAAGTTTTTCTTTTTCCGACAGGCGGATGGTCACAATGCGCGCCTTGTCGGGCTCCATCGCCGCCAGAATCGGCGATGCCTTGCGTTCGTTCATGCGGCCAATCACCTCCAGCAGCACGTCGAGGTCGAGCGTATTGAAAATCGTCGCGGCCTCTTTCGGCTTCATGCCCTCATAAATTTTCACAAGGCTGACGAGGCGTTCTTCCTCCATCGTCTGCTGTTTGCCCAGCAATGCCTCGATCTCGCCCTTCAAGCGGTTGAGTTCGGCGATTTTATGGTCGACTTCCTGCCCGGCGGCGGACAGCAGCGCCTCGCGCTCTCCGATCATGCGTTCGCGCTTGTCCAGTTCGTCGCGGCGTTTGGACAGCGACTGCAAAACTTCGACTTCCGATGCGCTGAAGGCGCGGTTGTCTTCGTCATCGGGCGGCGGCGGGTTCGCCTGCGCCGCCGGCGTTGCGGCGGCGGATGCAGGTTCGCGCGGCGTTGCGGCATCGGGCAGGTCTTCGGTCTTGCGCGCGGTGTCGGCAACGGCCTTTTGCAGTTCTTCCTTGGTCAGCGGCGGCGGGTTTTCATTCACGGTTTCCTGCGCGCCGGCTTCGCGCGTGATGCCGGCCTCCTCGCCGATCACCGCCACGACGTTGACAAGGCGGAAGGCAAAGGCGACGCCCGCCACAACGACAAGCGCGCTGAAAAAGCTGAACGGGCGCAATTTCTTTTTCTTCTGTCCGGTCATGACTGCTGTTTCGCCTTCAGCGCCTCCAGCAATTCCTTTTCCGCGCGGGTGCGGGGCTGGGGCGTTGCTTCCTCATCCTCGACCGCATCTGCGCGGGCGGACAGGGCGGGGATGTTTGCTTGCGGCTTCCTGCGCGAATTTTCGGCGGCGCCGGACAGGCGGTCGGCAAGGTTATCCCCCGCCTGGATCATGATCTCCAGCTCGTCCGACAGCGCACGCGCCTTGTTGACCTTGTCCTGCAACTGGTCGCCGCCCGATAGCACGGCGTCCTTCAAAGACTTGATCGCGCCTTCCGCGCGACTGGAGGCAAGGTTCAGCGCGGCGATCAGCTGTTCGAAGGCCTGTTTGTCGGATTGCATTTTATTGAACTGTTCCGACAGCCGGCGGGCATAGACGATGGTGGCCGCCAGCGCCGCCAGAATGATCACGTCGAATATCAGGCCGACCATCGGGTTCATTTACTGGTCCTCGGCTTTTTCGGGCTCGATATATTCCTCGATGCTGCAGGCGATCTGGCCCTGCTTCTGCCCCACTTTGGCCATGAACATCGCATGTTCGCCAACGCGCATCTCGATCAAATCATTGGGGCGGGTGTTCAACATAAAGGTAGAGCCGATTTCAAGGTTTACAAGGTCGTCCAGCGGGATAGTCGTTTCCCCCAAAATGGCGGAAAGCTGGATGTCGGTCTGGAACAGCTCGCGGGTCAGGTGGGTTTCCCAAATCGTGTCGCGGCCGAATTTTTCCCCCATGAACATCTGCAGCAGCAGTTCACGGATAGGTTCCAGCGTCGCGTAAGGGATCATGATCTCGACGCGGCCGGATCTGTCGCCCATGTCGATGCGCAGGCGCACCAGCACGCCCGCATTGTTGCTCTGCGTAATGGTCGCAAAGCGCGGGTTGGTTTCGATGCGGTCGAGGCGGAAGCTGACGGGCGACAGCGGGTCAAAGGCGGATGACAGGTCGTTCAGCACGACATGCAGCATGCGCTCGATCAGTTTTGTTTCAATCGTTGTGTAGGGCCGCCCCTCGACGCGCAGCGCGGAAGTGCCACGGCGGCCGCCCAGCAAAACGTCGACGATGGAATAGATCAGCGAGCTGTCGATGACCATCAGGCCATGGTCGTCCCATTCCTCCGCGCGGAAAATGCCGAGCATCGCGGGCAGGGGGATCGAGTTCAGGTAATCGCCGAAACGCACCGACGAAATATGGTCGAGCGAAATCTCGACGTTGTCCGATGTCAGGTTGCGCAAACTGGTGGACATCAACCGCACCAGCCGGTCGAACACGATGTCCAGCATGGGCAGGCGTTCGTAGTTCACGAGCGCCGAATTGATCAGCTCCATGATGCCGGTTTTTTCGCCCTTGCCGCCCGGATCGTCAAATCCCAGCAGGCTGTCGATTTCCTTTTGGTCCAGGATGCGGCCTTCGTCCTGTCCCGTCGCTTCCTCGTCCTGCTGCGCGGCCCATTCTTGTTCCAGCTTCATCTTGTCTTCGGCGGTGACTTCCATATCGGCGGGGTTTTTCGGGGGCGCTGTCATTGGACAAGGAACTCCTGAAAGAGGACGTCGCGGATTTTAATGTCGGGGGCTGCCGCGCGCACACGGCTCAGCAATTCGATCTTCATGCGGTACATGCCGGACGACCCGCGCAAATCCTCGACGCGCAGCTCGCGCAAGTAAGCCTGGAACTGGTCGACCACGCGCGGCATGATGATCTCGAACGCCTTCTCGGATTTTGAATCCTCCAGCTCCACCTTCAGCGCGACCTTTAAAAAGCGCGGCTGTTTCGATGTGCTGTTCAGGTTGACGATCATGTCGGGGATCGCCATGAAAACGCCGGGCGGGCCGCCATTCGCGGCCTTGGCCATTTCCTCGATGCAGGCGGGGTAGTCTGCGTCGCTTTCCTGGATCGTGCTGCAATCCAGCTGCTTGTGCAGGAATTTATCAAGGTAGCCCATCTTCCACGCCGCACCCGCGCCGCCTGCCAGGATCAGGATCGGGACAAGCGCGAAGAGGATGATTTTCTTTTTGCCGAATTTCGCGGGCGCAGCTTCGCCCTCCGCGCCTTCGGCTGCAGGCGCTTCGCCCTCCGGCGCGGGCGCGCCCGGTTTTTTCGGATCGGCTTTTAATTCGCCGTCATCGCTTTTGGCTTTTTTAGCGTCAGCCATGAGACCCCAATTTCTTATGGCAATCCGTGTGAGGGATTGCCCTTAAACTCCTTAAAACCCTGCATATATCGTGCCACGATTAATATATTTTGTCAGTCGCATTTTATCAGGGGGTTCCGGGCGCGCTGCGCCCTTTTATTCCGGAAATTTTCAGGCGGGCAAAAAATTCCATGCCGTGTCAGTGGCAAAAGCGGTTTTCCGGCCATCGCGTCATCCCCTGATAAACTCAAATCATTGAAAACATGGATAAATACCGTCTGGCACGGATCTCGCATCTGTTGTCTTGGGTTAAACGCCTGCAACCGACAAACAAAAACGGGGCAGGTGCAAAAGAACAAGGTGGTCTGACAATGGAAAACATTACTTATATCGGTATTTCGCACCAGATGGCCCTGCAGCAGCAGATCGAGGTCACGGCGAACAACATTGCAAACATGAACACGCCGGGCTTCAAGGCCAACAACATCCTCTTCACAGATTATGTGACCGCGCCGAAGGACTCGATGCCCATCCACCAGTCACAGGATTACGCGACCTATTCGGACCTGACAATCGGCAACCTGATCCAGACATCCAACTCCCTCGATTTCGCGATCCATGGCGATGGTTACTTCACCATCTCCACCCCCGAAGGCGCGCGGTATTCGCGCGACGGCGGCTTCGCCCTCAACCTCAACCGCGAACTGGTGACGAAAACCGGCCACCGCGTCCTGAACGAAAACGACAACAGCATCGTGGTGCCGGCGGATGCGGCGCAGATCCGCATTTCCGATGACGGCACGATCTCCTCCGAACAGGGCGATATCGGCCGGTTGAAAATCGTGAACTTCGACAACCAGCAGGCTCTCAAGAAAATGGGCGACAACCTGTATGACGCGCAAGGCCAGTCCGCCAACCTCGTCGTCAACCGCAAGGTGACGCAAGGCCAGCTGGAAGGCTCGAACGTCAACCCCGTGGTCGAAATGAACCGCATGATCCAGCTGATGCGCATGTTCCAGTCGGCGCAGAAAATCCTGCAGAACGACCATGACCGCCAGCTGGGCGCGATCCAGAAACTGACACAGCCGGCCTAACTGGCACGAATATTGAATTAGTAGAGATCAGGTAGAACAAGGAGCCACAAAATGTCACTTACCCTCGATATCGGCGCAACCGGGATGCTCGCGCAACAGCTGAACGTCGACGTCATTTCGAACAACATCGCGAACATGACCACGACCGGCTATAAACGCCAGCGCGCGGAATTCCAGGACTTGCTCTACCAGACGAAGATTCGTCCGGGTGCGTCGTCATCCGACCAGGGCACGACCATTCCTGCCGGTATCCAGCAGGGCCTTGGCGTGAAAGCCGGTTCGGTTTACCGCATCAACGAACAGGGTGCGCTGCAGATCACGGGCAACCAGTTCGACATTGCGAACAAGGGCGCGGGTTACTTCCAGATCACGCTCCCGAACGGCGAAACGGCCTTCAGCCGCGACGGTTCGTTCCAGGTGAACCAGAACGGCGAGATGGTGACGGCGAAAGGCTTTCAGCTGCAGCCCGGCATCACGATCCCCCCCGACGCGGTGGACGTCACGATCAACGCGACCGGCCAGGTTCTTGTGAAAATCCAGAACCAGACCAACCTCAGCCAGGTCGGCCAGATCCAGACCGCATTGTTCGCGAACGAAGCGGGCCTCGATGCCATCGGCGACAACCTGTTCCTTGAAACCGAAGCATCCGGCAACGCGGTCGTCGGCAATCCCGGTGATGACGGCTATGGCGATCTTGAACAAGGCGCGCTGGAAACGTCGAACGTGAACATCGTGCAGGAAATCACCTCGCTGATCCAGGCGCAGCGTGCATATGAAATGAACTCGAAAGTGATCCAGGCGGGCGACGAGATGCTCACCACGATCACGCAGATGCGCTAATGGGAATGAGCGCGCTGCGCTATCGGGAATGAGCGTTAAGGGATAAGGGAGAGAAAAATGGGAAACATCGTGAACTTTAAGAAACCGGACCTGAAAAAGCTTTTGATGGCGGTCGCCATGACGGCTTTCATCGTCAACAGCGCGCATGCGGCGGAACCCGTTTCCGAAGTGGCGCTGGCGGCGGATGTCGTCACGGTCGGCGACGTGTTTTCGGGCGTCACGCATGACGCCGCCTATGTCCTGTCCCCCGCGCCCGCCTATGGCAAGACGCTGACCCTCAGCGCGAATGACCTGAAGCGCATTTCCGATGCCTTCAACCTCGGCTGGGTGCCCACGTCGAACCTGACGCAAGTGACGGTGCGCAGGTCATCCCGCGATATCGGCCCCGACAAGATCTCGGCGGCGCTGCAGCAGGCGCTGGCGCAGAAACTGGACGGCCATAAATTTGAAATGCAGCTGTCACAGCGCAACCTGACCCTGCATGTGCCCGAACAGATGGCAGCCGACCTTGACGTGTCGGAACTTCGTTACGACCTCGCGCGCGGCGATTTTTCGGCGACCGTTTCCGCCGGCAATAACAGCGTGCAGGAAACCGTGACCGGCCGACTGATTCCCGTGACGTCCGTGCCCGTGCTGAAGGCGCAGCTGCAGAAAGGCGCGCTGATCACGGCGGAAGACCTCGATTACGTCGATATCCGCAACAGCGACATGAGCGCGAATGTGATCGTGTCCGCAAAGCAGCTGGTTGGCATGACGCCGCGCCGCGGCCTGGCCGCGCTGAAACCGATTTCGTCCAGCGATATCTCGTCGCCGGTTGTCGTGAAAAAGGGCGAAACCATCATGATGGTGCTGCAGAATTCCGAAATGACGCTGACGACGCAAGGCAAGGCGCTGGAAAGCGGCGCGGTCGGCGAAACCGTGCGCATCGTCAACCCGTCTTCCGGCCAGTCGGTCGAGGGCGTGGTGACGGGGGTGAAGACGGTGTCGATCCTCTCGCCGGGCGAAGCAGGCATATAAAAACCGCCGGGCGAAGCAGGCATATAAGTTAAAAACAAAAAACTGCAAAAAATAACAGGGTTTATCAGGAGTTTTAAAAATGAAAAAAGAACAGAAAATCTGGGTGGTGCTTGGCAAAAAATCCGCAACGGCTGTTTCCATCATGGCCGTCATGTCCCTCACCGCCTGCGCCGGCATCAAGGACCGCATGTCGCGCATCGGCACCGAACCGCCCATGAGCAAGATCGAAAACCCCTACCAGAAAGCTGATTACCAGCCGGTATCGCTGCCCATGCCGCCCGTGATCGTGGCGAACACCGCCCCCAATTCGCTGTGGCAGCCCGCGCGCCAGACGTTCTTTAAAGACCAGCGCGCGCACCAGGTGGGCGATATTTTGACCGTCATGATCGATATCCAGGACGAAGCCGACATGAAGAACAAGACAGAGCGCACCCGCGATGGCATCGAGAAAATCGGCGTGCCCAACTTCCTCGGCATTGAATCGAAACTGGGCAAGGTACTGCCCGATGCGGTCGACCCGACCAACCTGGTCGGCACGAATTCTTCCTCCACCTCCACCGGCGACGGCAAGATCAAGCGCGAAGAGACGATCAGCCTGAAACTGGCCGCGATGGTGACGCAAGTCCTGCCCAACGGCAACTTCGTCATCCAGGGCCGCCAGGAAGTGCGCGTGAATTTCGAATTGCGCGAGCTGACCATGCGCGGCGTCGTGCGCCCCGAAGATATCCTGAACACCAACTCCATCTCGTATGACAAGATCGCGGAAGCCCGCATCTCGTACGGCGGGAAGGGCACGACCAGCGACATCCAGCAGCCCCGTTACGGCGCGCAGGTTGTCGATGCGATCTTCCCCTTCTAAGGAGCTGTCACCCGTTTAACCCTGACCACCCCAACTTTTTTCAGGTTTTTCCTGAAAGGCCGGCAGTTTCTGCCGGCCTTTTTCTTTTGGAATATCAATGGGATCACCTACGCCATTGCCAAATGGAGGTATATGTGGTATTATGGTAATGCAAAACTGGGGAGACATAGCTTGAATTTCACCGCCATTACCCAGTCGTTCCGCGCCGCTATCGACGAATTGCTCGACCGGCCCCAAAAATACCAGCTGCTGGAAAACGACACGATCAAGGTCAAGGAATTTGGCTGGTGGGGCGAAGACCGCACGCTTTATCGCGTGGCGGCGTTGGTCGATATTCCGCGCCACGGTGTCAAGGCCGGCGACCTCGGCGGATATGTGGAGAGTGAAAAGAGCCTGTCGCATTACGGCGATGCCTGGGTCGGCGGCGATGCCCGCGTCTTTAAAAACGCAAGGGTCAAGGATAACGCGCTGGTCACGGATTCTGCCGAGTTGAAACAAAAGGCCAAGGCGCTTGAAAACACCGTCGTCAGTGGCACCTCGGAACTCAGCCAGTGGTCGGTCGCGGCGGGCAATGCGCAAGTGGTCGGCGCATCAAAAATGTCATGGCATAGCCGCGCCGATGGCGATGCGCGGCTCGAGAGCGCGTCGCTGCTGATGAAGACGCATATGACAGGCAATACGGTCATGTCCGGCGAAGCGCCCCTCAGCGAAGCCGACAAACAGGATATGAAGAAGCGCATGGCGGAAGACCCTGTCTATCGCCGGATTTCCAAAGGCACATTCGGCGCGCCGCGATAATCAAACATTCCAGAATCGTTTCCGCCGCCCCTGC
This sequence comes from Alphaproteobacteria bacterium, assembly GCA_965279315.1. Lineage (GTDB taxonomy): Bacteria > Pseudomonadota > Alphaproteobacteria > Micavibrionales > UBA2020 > JAPWJZ01. Next base: position 1,097,655 of record OZ257145.1, read on the forward strand.
CAGGGCTGCTTTAGCATGTATGGGGTACTAGGGTATTTTTTAACCTTTTGGGCGTAAGCTTTTTCTTGAGCAATTGGGCAAGAGTTAAGAACAAAAAATGTCGATCAAGAACGATATTCTCGAACAACGCGACCGCTTCCTTGCGTTTTCACTCGCATCCGCCGACCTGATGCTGGAGATCGACTCCGGTGGCCGCGTGGTCTATTCCTTTGGCGCGGCAAAGCGCCTGACGGGTGTCGACAGCACCAGCCTTGTCGGCTGCAATTTTTCGGATTTCGTGTCCGATATGGACAAGCCCGTGCTGCGCGACCTGATGCAATCCGCCGTCCCCGGCAAACGTTGCCAGCCCACCATCATCGTGCTGCTGGGCAGGCAGAAAAAAGAACCGGAAAAGATTCTGCTGACCGCGATCCGGATGCCGAAAAACCCGTCGCTCTATGTCACGCTTGCCTTCCCGAAATCCATGAGCGGCGATGCGCTACCGGCATCCGCGCTGCCGCCACTCAACCACAAGGATTTCGCGCAAAGCGCACAGGCCGCGATGGCGCAGGCGCTTGAATCGGGCAAGGCGCTCGACATGACGTTCCTCGATATGCCCGACCTTGAAAAAATGAAGGCCCGCGTTCCCGAAGGCGAATGGAACCGCGTGATGGGCATGATGGGAGATTTGCTGAAAAAGCAATCTGCGGACGGCCAGTCGGTCACGCAAATCTCCGAAAACCGCTTCGGGCTTTTGCATGCGAAAGACATCACGGCTGACAGCATCCAGGAACAGGTCAGCGCGCTTTTGAAACAGGCTGACCCCACTGGCGCGGGCGTAGATGTCAGCGGCGTGTCGATCGAGGCGTCGGCAGGCGCACTCAGCGATGCCGAAGTGTCGCGCGCGCTGATGTACACGCTGAAGGAGTTCGAGAAAAAAGGCAGCGGCATGGCGGCTGCGGGGATGGAAGAGGGGTTCAAGAATTACATCGTCGAGAACGCCGCCAAGATCCAGAAACTGAAGGCGATCATCAACACGCTGGCCTTCACGCTGCATTTCCAGCCGATTGTCGACCTGACAACGCTGCGCTCATCCCACTACGAAATGCTCACGCGTTTCCGCGACGGCACGCCGCCCTATCAATGGATTACCTTTGCCGAAGAAGTGGGGCTGGCATCCGAATTCGACCTTGCGATCTGCAACCGTGCGATCAAATATGTGGCGCAACTTCCGCGTTCCAAGGGCAATAAATTTGCGATCAACCTGTCCGGCCAGTCCGTGCAGAACCCGAAATTCATCGAGGAGCTACGCAAGCTGACGCAGAGCGTGCCCGATTTGTCGGAGCTGGTGATGTTCGAAATCACAGAATCCGCGAATATCAGCGACCTCGACTTCGTGAACAATTTTATCGGCGAATTGCACAATGACGGGTTCAAGGTCTGCCTTGACGATTTCGGCGCGGGCTCGGCGTCGTTCCAGTACCTGCACAAACTGAATGTCGACTACGTGAAACTGGATGGCGAGTATGTGAAGGACATCCTGACCAACAAGCGCAACCAGACGATGATCAAGAGCATGGCGGGCCTCTGCGCCGATCTTGGCATCAGCATGGTGGCGGAACGCGTCGAGACGGAAAAGGAAGCGGCTCTGTTGCGCAGTTTAAAAGTGCAGTACGGGCAGGGGTATTGGTTTGGCAAGCCCGCCGCGACCCCCGATTACACGGTCGATGAAAAGAAAGTCGCGTTGCTGGCAGGCATGTAGCCTTACGGCTGCGGCTTGAAACGCAGGCGGAACGGTTCGCCCTTTTTCCATTCCAGTTCGGGCGCCGATGTGCGCAGTGATTCATGAAAATGACGCGCCTCATCCAGCAGGGCAGGGTCCGGCAGCTGCTGCAAGGGGATTTCCTGCGCCACGCCGCCGCGGATGCGGTGCACACGCTCCGCATTCAGGTTGAACACATACATGACCGCGCCCAGTTTCGCATCCAGCCGCGTCACTTCAACTTGTGAATCATCCGCTTTTGAAACCGTGCCGTCCGACAGCGGCAATTCGCGGGTGCTTTGTTTCCAGCCATTGGTGGCGGCGGTATCGGCATTGGTTTTCGCATCGGTCAGGCGCACTTCGACCGTTTTCGCCTCGTCCACGAAAGTCTGGTCAACGATGCCGCGCTGCGCCAGCCAGTCGAGGAAGCCGCGGCGGTCTTTCGCCGTGATTTCTTCAGTGCCGCCATGCAGCTTCTCGAAAAAGAAACTTTCCATGTAGGCTTGCACGAATTGCTGCGGCGACAGCAGGCGGTTGTCCAGCATCGCGTCCAGATGCGCGTCGTTGCCTTCCGACCCTGCGCGGATGGCGGCCTGCTTCAGGATGTTCTGGTAGTCGGTGATGGCGTCGTTCGGCTGCGGGTTCATCGAAAATGTTTTCACCAGCAGCGTGAACACATCGCCGCCCGGCAATGATGCGGTGTTGATCAGGCCGGTCACGGCCTGCCCCTTCATCTCCGCCCGCACGGGGTCGGATTTGATGATGCCTTCGGATTCCGCCTGCTCTTCGCGCTTTTTCAGCTCGGCATATTTCAGGAGCAGGTAGGCGGCGGTCACGTTGTTGACCGATGCGGCCTTTTCAATGCCCGATGCCAGCGCCGCCTTGCCGTCGAAACCCAGCTGCTTCACGCGGCCCAGCATCGTGCGCGCCGATTTCAGCGGGCGGTTCAGCAGGAACCAGACGCGCCAGTTATGCCCTTGTTCGATTGCGGTATGCAGCGCCTTGGCAACGGCGTCGGTCGTGGCGTTTTTGGTTCTCTTCGCCCATTGGCGGTCGTCGTCGGTTGCCGCGGGCACCTTGATCTTGCCCTCCAGCCCTTCGATGTTGATATAAGGAGATGTCTCCGCCTCCGGCGAAATGCCGTTATCCTGCCTGAAGCGCCTGAAAAGTTTTTCCAGCATGCGGCCCCTTGGGGTTTAAATGGCGATTATGAAACTAACCGGACTATAGAAAGGGCTGACGGGACAGTCAATGGGCGGCTATACCATAATATTAAAATAAACTTGTCCATTTCGTATCTATAAGCATATAAACGAAACGGCTATATTGGCTTCCTGATATTTTATTTAATCGAATACGCACCGTTACGGGGAGCATATCACGATGTCGCAGCAGGCTTTATTCAAAGCACCTGAATCCGAGGCGCAGGTTTCAAACGTGCAGCCGGTATTTTCATCGGCTCCGCCGACGTTTTCAAACGGCAAATGGATCTGGGAACAGCATTACCCGCAAGGCGTGTCATGGCATGCGCCGATCCTGCAAAAGCCGCTGTTCCACATCATGGACCAGGCCGCCGAAAAATATCCACATAACGTAATGGTCGATTTCGAAGGCAAGACCTGGACCTATGCCGACATGGCGCAGATGGTCAACCGCGTGGCGGAAGGCCTGCAGAAATTCGGCGTGACCAAGGGCACCAAGGTCGGGTTGTTCCTGCCCAATTCGCCCTACACTTTCATGTTCTTCTTCGGCGTATTGAAGGCGGGCGGCACGGTCGTCAATTATAACCCCCTGTATGTGGAACGCGAACTGGCGGGCCAGATCGACGACAGCGAAACCGACATCATGGTCACGCTCGACCAGAAACCGCTGCTGGCAAAAATGGACGCGATGCTGAAAACGACGCGCCTGAAAAAGGTGATCGTCTGTCCCTTCGCCGAAACGCTGCCCTTCCCGAAAAACCTGTTCCACCCCTTCGTCAATTATAAAGACATCCCGACGATTGTCTGGGACAGCCGCCATATCCCGTTCATCGATGTGGTCGATAACGACGGCGAACCGATCGCCGTGATGGTCAATGCGCAGGAAGACATCGCCGTGCTGCAATATACCGGCGGCACGACAGGCATCCCCAAGGGCGCGATGCTGACGCATGGCAACCTTTACGCCAACATGTCGCAGATCACCACCTGGGTGCGCGATATCCAGCACGGTAAAGACAGCGTGATCGGCGTGCTGCCGCTATTCCATGTGTTTGCGATGACGGTCGTCATGAATATGTCGATCCATTGCGGCCTGAAGATTTTGCTGCATTCCAAATTCGATGTGAAACAGGTGCTGGAAGCGATCAGGAAGCACCGCCCCACCATGTTCCCCGCCGTGCCGGCCGTGTTCAACGCGATTGCGAACGCGCCCGATGTCGGCAATTACGATTTTTCCTCGCTGCGGTTCTGCATTACCGGCGGTGCGCCCATGGCGCTCGACGTGCATCGGCTGTTCGAGGAAAAGACCGGGTCGCGCGCTTTGGCCGAGGGTTACGGCTTGACCGAAGCGGCGCCCGGTTGCACTTTCAACCCGTCATCCGGCGTGAAGAAACCCGGATCTGTCGGGCAACCCGTTCCCGGCTGCACGGTCGAGATCATCGACCGCATTGATGGCGTCACGCGCCTCGGCATCGGCGAAAAGGGCGAGGTCTGCATCAGCGGCCCGAACGTCATGAAGGGTTATTTCAACCGTCCCGAAGCGACCGCTGAAGTCATCCGCAACGGCCGCCTGCATACGGGCGATGTCGGATACCTTGACGAACAGGGTTACCTGCACCTCGTCGACCGTATCAAGGACCTGATCCTTGTGCGCGGATATAACGTATACCCGCGCGTGGTCGAGGAAGCGATTTACCTGCACCCTGCGGTCGAGGAATGCATCGTGGCGGGCGTGCCCGATGCGGAACGTGGCGAAACGGTCTGGGCATGGGTCAAGCCTGTCGCAACATCGGCAGGCGCACAGCTGACCGCAGACAGTATGCGCGAATTCCTGATCGACAAGTTGTCGCCGATCGAAGTACCGCGTAAGATCATCCTGCGCGAAAAACCGCTGCCCAAGACGGCGGTCGGAAAACTTTCGCGCAAGGACCTGCTGGAGCAGGAAGGCATCAAGCGCGGCTGACATATATAAGGACGTTCCAAATGACACATCCGGCAAAGGCATCCGGCCATGTTTACCCGTGGCTCAAAAGCTACGCCCCCGGCGTTTCGTGGAACATCGATATACCTGACCAGCCGGTCTATAAATTCCTCGATGATTCCGTCGCAAAATATCCAGACCGCAAGGCGCTGGTTTGCGCGGGCCATTCTTACGATTACAAGACCGTCGGCGCGCTGGTCGACTGCGCGACCAAGGGCCTATGGGAGCTGGGCGTCAAGAAAGGCACCAAGGTCGGCTTGTTCATGCCGAACACGGCCTATTCTGTCGTCATGTATTACGCGATCCTGAAGGCGGGCGCGACCGTCGTCAATTTCAACCCCGCCTATATCGACCGCGACCTCGCCGCACAGGCGAATGACAGCGACACGCAATTCCTCGTGACGCTCGACCTGCCGCCGCTGATGGAAAAGGCCAAGAACCTCGCGGGCGCATCCGGCATTGAAAAAGTCATCTTCTGCCCCGCAAAACAAAACCTGCGCGAAACCGTTTCCGGCGCATCGCCACTGCCCTCCGAAAAAACCGTCTGGTTCGCCGACCTGATCCACAATGATGGCCAGCACAACGAAGCGTTGATCGACCCCAACCGCGACATCGCCGTGCTGCAATATACCGGCGGCACCACCGGCGTGCCCAAGGGCGCGACGCTGACGCATAAAAATCTCGTCGCGAACGCCTGCCAGATCGGTCAGTGGTATCACAATTCCGAAGACGGGCAGGACAGCATGATCGCCGTGCTGCCGCTGTTCCATGTTTTCGCCATGACCGTCGTCATGAACATGTCGATCAAGAAGGGCATGACGCTGTTCATTATGCCGACCTTCAGCGTGGGCGAACTGCTGGACCTCGTGAAGCGCGAGAAACCGGCATATCTTGCCGCCGTGCCCGCGATGTATATCGCGCTCGCCAATTATGACCGCATTTCAGAGCATGATTTCTCGACGCTCAAATTCTGCCTCTCCGGCGGCGCGCCGCTGCCCGCCGAAGTGAAGCGGCTGTTCGAGACGCGCACGAAGGCGAAACTGGTGGCGGAGGGTTACGGCCTCACCGAATTTTCCCCCGTCGCCACCTGCAACCCGTTGACCGACAAGGCCAAGGGCGGGTCGATCGGCCTGCCGCTGCCCGGCACGCTGCTGGAAATCATCAGCCTGGTCGATGGCACAACCGTGCTGCAGCCCGGCGAAAAGGGCGAAATCTGCGTCAGCGGTCCGCAATTGATGGCGGGCTATTACAAGCGCGATGATGAAACCGCGAATGTGATCCGCCAGGGGCGCCTGCATACGGGCGATGTCGGTTACATGGATGATGATGGATTTGTCTTTATCGTTGATCGCGTAAAAGACATGGTGCTGGTCGGCGGCTATAACGTCTATCCCCGCCATATCGAGGAAGTGCTCTATACCCATCCCGCGGTCGAGGAATGCATCGTGGCGGGCGTGCCTGATCCGTTGCGCGGCGAGGTCGTGCAGGCCTGGGTCAAGCAGCGCGCGGGCGAATCCGTGACGGGCGACGTATTAAAGGTCTGGCTGGGCGACAAGCTTTCCCCCATCGAAATTCCCAAGAAAATCATCGTGCGCGACCAGCCTTTGCCCAAAACGGCGGTCGGCAAGCTCTCCAAGCGCGACCTGTTGATACAGGAAGGCATTAAAAAGGCATAATCGGGCAGGGAACCCGAATCTGGCCGCCGTGGTTGGAGGTTCGAACAAGAAACGAACAACCGCCAGAGGAGACTTAGTCATGGCAAAGAACCAGAACGTACTCGTCGCCGTCATTTTCGCACTCGTGCTGCTTGTCGGCGCACTCGTCTATCATCAAAACCAGCGCCCCGCGACCCTGGGCGAAAAAGTTGGCGCAGCGATCGAAAAAGCTGGCGACAACATCGAAGATGCAGCGGATGACGTGAAGCACGACCTTCGCTAAGATTCTTTGCGTCAATTTATTTGACGCAAAGCGACCGGCCTTCCCCTGAAACATGGGGAAGGCCGTACCGCTTTTGGGGCAGGTTCTATTTGTGTTCCGGGCGCTTGTTTTCCTGCGGGAGCAGGAAAAGGCAGGCGATCATCATGGCCGCCAGAGCCGCCGATGCCGTGAAGCGCCCAATTGCCAGCCCGCCTTGATCGATAGGCTTGTCAATCAAGTCGCCCAGCGTCGCACCCAGCGGGCGCGTCAGCACAAATGCCGCCCAGAACAGGGCCGTGCGCGATACCTTCGGGATCATATACAGGCCGCCAATCACGGCCAGCCCCACCGAAAACAAGATCGCGCCGCGTTCATACCCGAAACCGTTCGTATCCGCGACCCAGTCGCCAAGCGCCGTGCCGAGGGTTTGTGAAAACAGGATCGTCACCCAGGAAAAAACCTCCGCCTTGCGCGACGCGATGGCCTCGACCGCGACCGAACCGGTCGTGCGACGCCATGCGTAAAACGACAATAACAAAAGCGCCAACAACAATGCCGAACCGCCCGTATATCCAATGCCCATCGACCGGTCCGCGAAATCGGCCAGCGTGGTGCCCAGCGTCGTGGTGGCGATGATGACGCCCCAATACAAAAAGCGGTTATAGGCGGCAGCCGCCAGTTGCGCCCCGACCGCAACGGCGAAAATCGCGAGGAAGACAAGGCTGCTGACGGCATAGCCCAGATCCAGCGTCATCGACAGCGCGTCGCCACCGGTTTCGCCCAGCGTCGTCGCCAGTATCTTGATGACCCAGAAGGCGAGAGTGATCTCGGGCACTTTGCGCAGGGCAGATGTTGATTCGCTATTCATGAAGCCATCATGCGCCGCCAAGCTGAGGGGAATCTGAAACCGTACTTGAAATAAAATAACAGATAGAGTTTCCAGAAGATTTTTGATCGCCAGTATTATGACGAGTATGTCTCTGGGCGGGTTGACCCCCCTATTTCCGTATGCTACCCGTGACCTCCATTTACCTAATCGCACTTATTTTTCAGGAGACATACGACAATGGCTTATCGCGGCAATGCAGAATACGAACATGGCGCTTATTACAAAGACGAAGTCAAAACCTCGATCAAATTGACGATCGCCTTCGCCAAAGCTGTCGGCAAGCATCAGGACGACCCGTCCGACAACCTCGTCGTCTCCCCGTATAACGCCACCGCCGCGCTGTCGATGGTCGCCAAGGGCGCTGTCGGCGAAACCCGCGATGAACTGGCGCAGGCGCTGTTCGCAACGGATGGCAAAAATCTTGATGACGCCGTCGCTGCCTATTCGAAACTCAACACCGAAATCCTGAAAGCAAATGCAGGCCAGGTGACGCTGACGACCGCCAATGGCGTCTGGACGAACAAAGACCTCGTCACGCTGCGCGACGCTTTCGCCAAAGACCTGAAAGACACCATGGGCGCGGACATTTCGGCCGAAGATTACGCCAACCCGGCCACCGTCGATAAAATCAACAAATGGGCCAGCGACAACACCAACGGCCTGATCACCAAGGTTCTCGAATCCCTCGCGCCCGACGATGCGGCGGTGCTGGCATCCGCCCTGCATTTCAAAGGCGAATGGACGAAGAAATTCGACAAGGCCCTGACCGAAGACAAATCCTTCACGCAGGACGGCAACGCCGCCGCGACCACCCCCACCATGCATCAGGATTTCGACGATGAAGGCGGCTTCCGTTACCAGAAAGGCAACGGCTTCGAAGCGATCTCCATGACCTATGGCGAAGAAAAACACACCGACACCGAATGGAAAAACCCCACCATGCGCCTCGTGCTGGTGCGCCCGACGGATGACAATGTGTCGGCGCGCGATTTCCTCGGCGCGCAGGAAAATGGCAAGATCCCCGCCTGGCTGGATGTGTACGGCTACAACGACGCGGTCGGCTCCGTCGAACTGCCCCGCATGGACATCAAGCAGAAATTCGACCTGATCCCCGCGCTGCGCGACATGGGCATTGAAAAGGCCTTTGGCGGCGGCTCCTTCGAAAACATGGTCGAAAAAGGCGGCGAGAAACTCTACGTCTCCAAGGTCAGCCATGACACCGTTTTCAAGACGGATGAACAGGGCTCCGAAGCCGCAGCAGTCACGACCGCCGTCATGACGCTCGAATCCGTGCGTATGCCGCCCGAACAGGTCGACATCAAATTCGACCGTTCCTTCCTGTTCGCCCTGCAGGACGTGAAAACCAATGCAGTGCTGTTCATCGGCGCGGTCAACAAGCCCAATGACGATGTGAAGCCCGCAAAAGCGCCGAAAGCAAAAGCGCCCGGCCTCAAGTAATTTTTATTTCAAAGGAATAATACAATGGCAAAAGCAAAACCCGCCGCGCAGCCGGAATACGAACACGGCCGCCAGTTCAAACCCGAAGTGAAGAACGTCATTAAACTGACGCTCGCCTTCACCAAGGCCGTCGGCAAAAATCAGGAGGACGCGAATGAAAACCTCGTGGTGTCCCCCTATAACGCGATCTCCGCGCTCGCGATGGTCGCAAAAGGCGCAGACGGCCTGACCCGCGACGAAATGGCGCAGACGCTGTTCGGCGTGTCTGGCAAGGACCTCGAAAAAGCGGCGAATGATTACGTCGCCCTGAATGCCGATGTTCTCGCGGCGAACAAGGATCAAGTGACGCTGACCACAGCGAACGGTGTCTGGACGAACCAGGAACGCCTGAAGCTCGACCCCGCTTATGCCGATGACCTGAAAAAGATGCACAGCGCGGAAATTTCCGCCGAAGATTTCGGCGACACGAAAACCGTCGATAAAATCAACAAATGGGCCAGCGACAACACCAACGGGCTGATCCCCGAAGTGCTGACCGAGCTGAAAAAAGACGACGCGGCGGTTCTCGCCTCCGCTTTGTACTTCAAAGGCGACTGGACGCATAAATTCGACAAGAAACTGACCGAAGACAAAAACTTCACGGCAGACGATGCATCGGTCAACGCAACCCCCACCATGAAACAGCGTTTCAAGGAAGAAGGCCAGATCGGCTATCTTGCCGGCGACGGTTATGAAGCGGTTGCGCTCAACTACGGCCAAGAAGACTGGGAAAACGGCAAGCAGCCCACCATGCGCGTCGTCCTGATCCGTCCGACCGATGATAACGTGTCGGCGCGCGACTGGCTGTCCGGCGAAGCAAAAGGCAAAGTGCCCGAATGGCTCGATCCTTACGCATTCAATGACGCGGTCGGCACGGTTGAACTGCCCCGCCTCGACATCAAGCAGCGCTTCGACCTGATACCCGCCCTGAAAGAAATGGGCATCAAGGAAGCCTTCAACGAAGAAAAAGCCGATTTCGGCAAGATGACGCAATCGGGCGACCTGTTCATTGGCAAGGTCCAGCACGACACCGTCTTCAAGACGAATGAAGAAGGCTCCGAAGCCGCCGCCGTCACGACGGTCGGCATGGTTTTCGCGACTTCCGTGCGCATGCCCCCGCCCCAGATCGACGTCAAGTTTGACCGTTCCTTTGCCTTCGCATTGCAGGATGTGAAAACGGGCGCGGTGATTTTCGTCGGTGCGATCAACAAGCCGAACGAAGACATGAAACCCGCCGTCAAAAAACAAAACGCGCCGAAGCCGCGCTAAGAAGGAAATAGATCATGGCAAAGAAACCAGCCGCGAAATCGGTCGGCAAAGGCGCGGTCGCGCCCCAACCGGAACACGGCACGCAGTTCGCGCCCGAAGTGAAGAACGTCATTAAACTGACGCTCGCCTTCACCAAGGCCGTGGGCAAAAACCAGCAGGACAAATCCGACAACCTTGTCGTCTCCCCCTACAACGCGCTCGCCGCGTTGTCGATGGTGACCAAGGGCGCGGACGGCAAGACGCGCGAAGAGCTCGCGCAGGCGCTGTTCGGCGTGAAGGGCAAAGACCTTGATAAGGCAGCCGATGCCTATGCTGCGCTCAACAACGACGTGCTGGCCGCGAACAAGGGCCAGGTTGAACTGACGACCGCAAACGGCGTCTGGACGAACCGGGATTTCATGACGCTGAAGCCCGATTTTGCCGATGACCTGAAAAAAACCTTCGGTGCGGAAATCTCCGCCGAAGACTTCGCCGACAAGGCGACGGTCGCGAAAATCAACAAATGGGCCAGCGACAACACCAACGGCCTCATCCCCAGCGTGCTCGACAAGCTGAAAAAAGACGACGCGGCGATCCTCGCCTCGGCGCTCTACTTCAAAGGCCAGTGGACACACAAGTTTGACAAGAAATTGACCGAAGACAAGCCTTTCGCGCTGGATGGCAACAAACTCAACACCACGCCGACCATGCATCAGGATTTCGGCCGCCGTGACGATTTCACGTTCAGCAACGGCAATGATTATCAGGCGGTCGCGCTGACCTATGGCGAGAAAAATGCGAAGGAAGGCAAACAGCCAACCATGCGCATCATCCTCGTCCGCCCGACGGATGAAAATGTTTCCGCGCGGGACTGGCTGGCGACACAGGCGAACGGGGCCGTGCCCGAATGGCTCGACCCCTACGCCTTCCGCAATGCCGAGGGTTCGGTCGAACTGCCGCGCCTCGACATCAAGCAGAATTTCGACCTGATCCCCGCCATGAAAGACATGGGCGTGAAGGAAGCGTTCAACGAACAGGGCGCGGATTTCAGCAAGATGGCGGAAAAGATCGGCAAGGAACTCTATATCGGAAAAATCAGCCACGACACCGTTTTCAAGACAGATGAAAATGGCTCGGAAGCGGCTGCTGTTACCGTCGTCGGGATGGTGCGCGCGACCAGCATCCAGATGCCGCCGCCCCGCATCGACCTGAAACTCGACCGCTCTTTCGCGTTCGCCCTGCAGGACATCAAGACCGGTGCGGTGCTGTTCATCGGCGCGGTCAATAAACCAAACAACGACCTGAAACCGGCGCAGGCGGCAGCGAAAAAGCCCAAGGCAGCCACCCGCAAAATGATCTAAGGCGGCAGGCATAAATGCGAAACGGCCCGAACCATGGTTCGGGCCGTTTTATTTTGCGCGGGTTTTTGTCAGCAACCGCTACCCTTCAATCCCCATTTCGACACGCGGCCCTGCACCAGCATGAACGTGGTTTCGCAGGCCGTTGTTTCGCGGGCGGGCGGCAATGCGCCGATGCAGTTGTTATACCCGAAACGTCCGCCATAGCCGCCCATGCAGGTGTTGAACGAACCGCCGTAATCGCGGTTGCGGATTTCAACGTAGGACAGCATGCGGGTTGCGCGGTCGAGCTGGTAGGTTTTGTCGGGGATGCCGAGGGTGGAAACAAGTTCCTTTTCCGACGCGCCGATCCAGCGGTCGAGCCGCGCGTTACGGTCGCCAGCGGACGCGCAGGCGGATAATAACAAAACGGCCAGGATGGCGAATTTGCGCATCTGTTTTCTCCCTTATCCCTTACGAACGCAAGGATGCGCCGGTTTGTTTCACGACGCCGTCGACGATTTTCTGGCTGACGGCGTTGATTTCCTCGTCCGTCAGCGTTTTTTCGACGGGCTGCAGCGTCACGCCGACTGCGACGGATTTCTTGCCGGGATCGACGCCCTTGCCGGTGTATACATCGAAAATCTCGACATGGGTGATGAGGCTCCTGTCGGCGGCCTTGATGGCCTTCACCAGTTTTTCCGCCTCCACCTTGTCATCCAGCACAAAGGCGAAATCGCGGCGCAGCGGCTGGAAGGGAGAGGGTTTCAGCAGTTCCTTGCGCGAGCCTTTTTTCTTGGGCGCGGGGATATTGGCGAGGAACACTTCAAATCCGGCGCATTTTTCATCGCGCTTCATGGTCGCCAGCACAGCGGGGTGCATTTCGCCGAAATAGGCGAGCACGGTCGGCCCCTGACGCAATACGCCGGAGCGTCCCGGGTGATACCATTCGGGCGCGTCGGTCGTGATTTGCACTGATGCCGGGTTCACGCCGCAGCTTTCCAGCACCGCCAGCGCATCCGATTTCGCATCGAACACATCGACATCCCGCGCCGTTTGCGCCCAGTGGCGCGAGGTGGAGGCGCCGGTGCGAAGTCCCGTTGCGGTCATCAACTGGCCTTCGGCCTCGGTCGATTTGAAAACGGTGCCGATTTCAAACAGGCAGGCATCCGGATGCCCGCGATCGGCATTGCGCCCCGCCGCCGTGACAAGGTTCGGCAGGATTGATGGCCGCATGACGGCGAGATCCGCCGAAATGGGGTTGGTCAGCGTCAGCGATTTCTTGTTCTGGTGCAATTGCGCGCCAAACAGGTCGGATGTCGCGTCATCCATGAACGACCATGTGACGGTTTCAAACAATCCGCGTGCCGCCAGCAGCCGCCGCGCGGTCGCCGCGCGTTTCGCCAGCGGGCTGAGCGCGCTGCGGCGTTCATCCGCGGCGGGACGGACATAAACGGTCGGGATATTGTCGTAGCCTTCGATGCGCAGGATTTCCTCGACAATATCCGCCGGGCCTTCGACATCGCCGCGCCATGATGGCGTCAGGATATCCCACGACTTGCCGTTATCCTTCACGGTAAAGCCCAGCGTGGTCAGGATATGTTTCTGGCGGTCAAGCGCAAGATCCATGCCGCCCAGCAGTTTCAGACGCTCCGGCGCGTAGGTGATCGGGCGCGCAGTGTTCGGCACAGAACCAGCAATGCTGAGTTCGCTCGCCGCGCCCCCGCAAAGCTCGATAATCATTTTCGTCGCCAGTTCCGCGCCGGTTTGCGTGAAAGCGGGGTCGATGCCGCGCTCGAAACGGTAGCGCGCGTCGCTGTCGATCTGCAGGCGTTGGCCGGTTTTCGCGGTGCGTACGGGGTCGAAATACGCGGCCTCCAGATACACATTCACCGTCGATTCCGAAACGCCCGTCGATGCGCCGCCGATGATGCCGCCCAATCCCAGCACGCCGGATTCGTCGCAGACGACCGTCATGCCGTCTTCAAGGTCGTATGATTTGTCGTTCAGCGCGGCCAGCGTCTCGCCCGCTTTCGACAGGCGCACGGTGATGTTGCCCTTCAATTTATCGGCATCAAAGACATGCAAGGGGCGGCCATAGGCGATGGTGAAGAAGTTGGTGATATCGACCAGTGCCGAAATGGGGCGCAGCCCGATGGATTTCAGCCGGTCCTGCAACCATTGCGGCGACGCGCCGTTCTTCACGCCCTTGATATAACGTCCGACAAAGAGGGGGCAGGCATGGCTATCTTTGGTTTCAACAGAAACAGGGTTCTTGAACGTGCCAGCAACCGGCGCATCGGAGGGCTTTTTCAATGTGCCAAGGCCGGCAGCTGCCAAATCACGGGCAATGCCAAGGATGCCAGCGCAATCGCCACGGTTGGGCGTCAGGTTGATCTCAATGACGGGGTCGTTCTGGCCAAGCGCCGCGGCAGCGGGCGAACCGGTCTGCGCGCTGTCGGGCAGTTCGATGATGCCTTTATGCTCGTCGGAGAGCAGCAACTCGCGCTCCGAACACATCATGCCGTTGCTTTCCTGCCCGCGGATCAGCGATTTTTTGAGCGTGATGTCTGAACCGGGGATGTAGGAACCGGATGGCGCGAACACGCCCTTCATGCCCGCGCGCGCATTCGGCGCGCCGCAGACGACTTTCAGCTTCTCGCGCCCCGTATCGACGACCAGGCATTGCAGCTTGTCGGCATCGGGGTGTTTTTCGGCGGAAACAACATGCGCCACCACAAAACCGTCAAGGGTTTTGGCGGGATCATCGATGCCTTCGACCTCCAGCCCGATGGCGGTCAGTTTATGGCTGATCTCGTCCAGCGATGCGGAAGTGTCGAGATGTTCCTTGAGCCAGCTCAGGGTGAATTTCATGGCAGTGGTCTTTCTTAAGAGAGGGCAGGGTTCGGTTGTTCCATCGGGCCGAAACCGTAATGTTTCAACCAGCGCAGGTCCGATTCAAAAAATGTGCGAAGGTCGGGGATGCCGTATTTCAGCATCGCCACGCGTTCAATGCCCATGCCGAAAGCAAAGCCCTGATATTCGTCGGGGTCGATGCCGCAGCTTTTCAGCACGTTCGGATGCACCATGCCACAGCCGAGGATTTCCAGCCAGTCATTACCCTCGCCGATTTTCAATTCGCCGCCTGCGCGGGAGCAGCCGATATCCATTTCGGCGGAAGGTTCGGTGAAGGGGAAGAAGCTGGGGCGGAAACGCGCCTTCAGGTCGTCAACCTCGAAGAAGCGGCGGCAGAATTCAATCAGGCAACCTTTGAGGTGCCCCATATGCGCGGCCTTGTCGATCAGCAGTCCCTCCATCTGGTGGAACATGGGGGTATGCGTCATGTCGTAATCGGAGCGATAGGTGCGGCCCGGGATGATGACGCGGATCGGCGGTTTCTGCGTCTGCATCACATGCACCTGCACGGTGGATGTATGCGTGCGCAGCAGGCGCTTTGCATCAAGGCCGGTCTTGCCGGGCGCATCCGGGAAATAAAACGTGTCGTGCATCTGGCGCGCCGGATGCCCGGGCGGGAAGTTGAGCGCGGTGAAGTTGTGGAAATCGTCCTCGATCTCCGGCCCTTCGGCGACGCTGAAACCCATATCGGCAAAGATGACGGTCATTTCCTCGATCGTCTGGCTGATCGGGTGAATAGTGCCCTTGCCTTGCGGGCGGGGGCTGAGCGTCACATCGACTTTTTCTTTTTGCAGGCGTTCATTCAGCGCAGCCGATTTCAGCGTATTCGCGCGCGCCTCGATCTCCGCCGTGATTTCGTCCTTCAGGCGGTTGAGGGCTTGCCCCATTTCCTTGCGCTGGTCGGGCGTCATCTGGCCCAGTCCCGCCATCAGCCCCGTGACCTTGCCCTTTTTGCCGAGCGCGGAGACGCGCACTTCTTCGAGGGAGTTGATATCGTTGGCGGCCTTTACCGTTTCAACGATTTCTTTTTTCAGCGCGTCGATATTGCTCATGTCCGTCATCTTTTTGGTTAGGGTTCCGTGCCGGGAGCAAGGGTGACTTGCAGCCCGTCCAGTTGCTCGCTCATGATGATCTGGCAGCAGAGGCGCGAATTGTCCTGCACCGCGAATGCCTCGTCCATCATGTAAATCTCGTCTTCGCCGGCGGGGGCCAGCTTATCGGTCCACGCCGCATCCACATAGACATGGCAGGTGGCGCAGGCCAATGATCCGCCGCATTCCGCCTTGATCGCCACATTCGGGTCTGTCATGCCGTGATCGCGGATGATTTCCATCACGCGCCAGCCTTCGATGGCGTCCAGTTCCTGCTCAACCCCGTTGCGGCCCGTCACGCGGATCATCATGGCTTGCGCTCCATGATGTCCTTCAGCGCAAAGCCGCCGGCCGCCGCCAGCAGCGACATCATCAACATCTGCACGGGCGCGCTGAGCAGGGCGAGCGGCAGCATGCGCGGGTCGTAAATATCGGTGATATTATCAGGCACGACCAGTACGCTAATGATCTTGAAGACCGCGATAACAGGCAACACCGCAAGAAACGCCATGCCCGCAAGCCTGAATGAAATGCCGAGCCCCGCAACACGGCGGATATAGCGCGTAACCGGATAATCAACCGCCGCCAGGATATGCGCAACGCCGTAGCGTATGCACCAGAAAGTGCCGCCGAATATCAGCAGGCTGAGCGTTGCAGCCCAGAGGGGCACGGCAGGCGGGCTGACGGCAACGCCACGGGCGTCCTGAAAAAAGCTTTGCATCAGCATGCTCTGGAATCCCAGAAGCGCCACCAGGCCCATGCAGAACAGAAGCCAGACAATGATCGACGCGTTCATGCCGCGCCGGCGGCTGGCAAGGTAATCGGGATCTGCGGGCAATTTATTGACGCGCTCCCCCATCATCAGCAGGCGCGACAGGTGGAACATGTACCAGCCGGTCAGCATGCTGGAGGGCAATCCCCAGCTGAAGGTTTCAAACGTGCTCATATCGCGACCGTTCATTAACAGCAGCACGGTCGTCAACGCATCGACGCCCACCGGCAGCAGCGCGATGCGCGCAAGATAACGCCATTCACTGCCGACAAAGATGTAGGCATTGCGAACCGCGTTGGTGATGTTGAACTGGCTGCCGCTCATGAATCCGTTGTTTCCAAAATTTTCCTATTTTCCCGCTTTAATCACTTCACGCCAAGTTTTTCCTGCAGGTTGCTGCTGGATGTCGTGTATTCGAACCGCAATTTGCGGTCGGGATAAACATAACGGAAAGCCTGCTGCGCCATCAGCGCGCTTTCGTGGAATCCGGAAAGTATCAATTTGAGCTTGCCGGGATACCAGTTGATGTCGCCGATCGCGAACAGGCGCGGGGCTGCGGTTTCAAACTTTTCGGTATCGACGGGTATCAGGCCGTTTTTCAATTCGATATTCTGCTGCGCGCACAACTCCCCCACCGGGCCGAGCTTCATGGTCAGGCCGTAGAATGCCAGCAGCGTGTCGCAGGGGAGGTCTTGCGTTGTTTTGTCGGCATCGGTCAGGGTGAGGGAATGGATCCGGCCGCCTGCACCCTTGATGTCGGTCAGGTTCGCAATCACCAGTTTCATCTTGTTGTCGTTCACCAGCTGGCGCATCTGCGACACGGTATGCGGCGCTGCGCGGAAATCATCGCGGCGGTGCAGGAGGGTGAGAGAATTTGCGATCGACGCAAGGTTGACCGTCCAGTCGAGCGCGGAATCGCCGCCGCCTGCGATGACCAGGTTCTTGCCGCGGAACTGCTCCATCTTGCGCACGGCGTAAAATACCGATTTGCCTTCATATTCCTCGATGCCCTTGATGGGGGGCTTCTTCGGGGTAAAACTGCCGCCGCCTGCTGCGATCACGGCGACAGGCGCCTCGATCACCGTGCCGGCATCGGTGGTCAGTTTCCAGCCGCTTTCGGTCTTTTCGATTTTCTGCGCCATCTCGCCGAAATGGAACGTCGCGCCGAACGGCTTGATCTGCTCCATCAGCCGGTCGGTCAGTTCCTGACCGGTGACGATGGGCAGGGCAGGGATGTCGTAAATGGGTTTTTCGGGATACAGCTCCGCGCATTGGCCGCCCGGACGGTCGAGGATATCGACGAGGTGCGCCTTCATGTCCAGCAGGCCGAGTTCAAACACCGCGAACAGGCCGACAGGGCCTGCGCCGATAATGATCACATCTGTTTTATGCGCCGTTTCCATGCGTCAGAAATAGGTGAAAAGGCGCGTAAAATCAAGGGTTTTAGGGGTTTTTAGCGGCCAAGTCCCTGATATAGGCCGGGAATGTTGCTTTTGGGCGGCGGCACGACGGTCGTGATGTCGCCCGTGACAGGCCAGAGTTTCAGTTTATCCGCATGTTCGGGGCGGACGAGGCCTGCCGCGACCGACTTGTCGAACGATTGCTTGAGGCCGTCGAGGTAATCAGACACCTGCACCAAAATGACCGCAGGGCCGTTCTCGTAAACGGCCTTTTCCAGCGCCTGCATCACTTCGCGCATCGATCCGGGGCCGCCGGGGAGGGAGAACAGGGCGGTGGGGTTGTTATGCGTCGTTAGAACCTTGAAGCGTTCCTGTTCGGACGTGACATGGATATGCCCCGCTTTTTCAAATTGCGGTTCGTCGCGGTATTGTTCCAGCACCACGGCGGTCACTTTGCCGCCTGCGGCCAGTGCCGCGCCGGCAACCGCGCCCATCACGCCGCGCGTGCCGCCGCCGTACAGGATTTCGTGGCCGGCCAGTGCCAGCTTGCGGCCGAGTTCGGCGGCCGCCTCCATGATGGCCGGATCATCCGGTGTTTTCGATCCTGCGAATACGGCGACGGTTGCCATTACAGGAAACCTCCGCCATTCGGTTTGGGCAGAACGCGCGTCATGAAACGGCCGAATTTGCTGAATTTGCCTGTTTCTTCATGCGGCGTCGGCACGTTGCGGAATGCCACGCCGCGCACATGGTTGTTGCCGATGTAATTCAGCACGTCGTAAATTTCCTTGGGATTTTTCAGCTCTTCCTTTTTATTGTCGAAGGTGAGCGAGGTGATGGTCATCGCGCTGTCGGCATGCCATTCGGCACGCAGTTCGGTTTTGTATTCCTGCCCGTTGCGGCGGATGGTGGCATCCAGCGCAAAAGTCTTGCCGTCGACCATGTTGCTGATCGTATAGGTCGCGTAATTCTGGGCGGGGTTGCCCCATTCCTTCGTCTCGCTGGTGCCGCGCGCGGGCGCGCCCAGGATGAACGTCACATCGCTTGTGTTCAGGCGGTTGGGCGGGATCTGGCGGGCGGCGCTGTCGCCGAATAATTTTTTGAGCATTATGAATTCTCCTGCCAGACAGAATACGCCGCTTTGGGGGTAGGGTCAATAAATATGGGAAATGTCATATTTATCAAAGAGTTTAAGTGTTTAGCAAAAAAGGCTAGACTGGCAGCCATGAAAAAGTACCACCTTCACCTGATTTCCGATTCCACCGGCGGCACGCTCAATAGCGTGGTGAAGGCCTGCCTTGCGCAGTTTGATTCCGTGCAGGCGGAACAGCACTTCTGGCCCCTTGTCAGAACCCAAAAACAGCTGCTGACGGCAATCGAGGGCATCCGGAAAAATCCCGGCCTTGTGCTTTATACGCTGGTCGATGAAGGCCTCGAAAAGGCGCTCGCGAAACATTGCGAGACGATGGGGCTGCTGGGCATCTCGATCCTGCACCCCGTCATCGCGCTGATGAGTGGCTTTTTCGGGCAGGAATCGCGCGCGGAGCCGGGTCTGCAGCACCAGTTGAACGAAGAATATTTCGCGCGCATGGATGCGGTCGATTACGCGCTGCACCATGATGACGGCCTGAAAAACGACCGCGACCTTGCCCATGCCGACGTTATTCTGGTGGGTGTGTCGCGCACATCCAAAACCCCGACTTGCGTTTACCTTGCCAATCGCGGCGTCAAGGCGGCGAATGTGCCCTATGTGCCGGGTATCCCGTTCCCCGAAAAAATCCTCGACCTGAAAAAGCCGATGTTCGTGGGGCTGACCGCAGCGCCCGAACGCCTGATCGACATCCGCCGCAACCGCCTTGCCCAGCTGGGCGAAATACGGGAGACGGACTACCTCGACGCCGAACGCGTGCAGGAAGAAGTCAAACAGGCGCGCCGTTTTTACAGCAAGAACGACTGGCCCGTGATTGACGTCACGCGCCGCTCGATCGAGGAAACCGCCGCCGAAATTTTGTCGCTGCTCGATATACACCGCAGCCAGCCCAAGGAGACCGCATGAGCCCCCAAGATACAGCCCCGCTGCGCCGCGCCTGCGTGCTGGGATTCCCGGTGTCGCAATCCCTGTCGCCGAAACTGCATAACTGGTGGCTGCAGAAATACCAGGTGGCGGGCGCCTATACCGCGATGGCGATACCCGTCGCGCATTTGCCGGACGCGCTGAAAATGCTGGTCGACCGCGGTTTTTCCGGCTGCAACATCACAGCGCCGCTGAAGGAAGCCGCCCTGTCATTGATGCAGTCGCATGACGAAAGCTGCCTGATGTCGGGCGCGGTCAACACCGTCATCGTGCGCGAAGGCCGGTTGTGCGGCTATAACAGCGACGGTTTCGGTTTCATTGAATCGCTGAAATCGCAGGCGCCGAAATGGGATGGCAGCCGCGTCGTCATCCTCGGCACCGGCGGCGCATCGCGCGGCATCATTGCGTCCCTGCGCGGCGCGGGGGCTAAGCATTTCTCCCTCGTCAACCGCACGCCGGAAAAAGCGCAGAAAATCGTGAAGGCCTTTTCGCTGGATGCAGACATCTATAAATGGGAACAGCGCAACGACGCGCTGCGGGATGCGACGCTGGTCGTCAACTGCTCGACGCTCGGCATGGTCGGGCACCCGCCGCTCAGCATCGACCTTACGAAACTGCCGCTGACATCGACGGTCTGCGATATCGTCTACCGCCCGCTGATGACCGATTTGCTGACGCAGGCGAAGCGCCGCGGGCATCCGGTCGTCGAAGGGCTTGGCATGCTGCTGCATCAGGGGCGCCTTGGTTTCGCGCTGTGGTACGGGCGCGACCCGGAAGTGTCGCCGGAGCTTTACAAATACATGGGGGAACTGGCGGCATGATCATCATAGGTCTTACAGGCTCCATCGGCATGGGCAAATCGACGGCGGCAAAGATGCTGGGTGAAATGGGCATCCCCTGCCATGACAGCGACGCAACTGTGCATGAATTGATGGGCCCGGGCGGCAAGGCGGTATCCGCCATCGGCGCGCTCTGCCCCGACGCGGTGCAAAAAGATGCCGCCGGAAATGATTTCATCGACCGCAAGGCGCTGGGGGCGCAGTTTTTCGCCAACCCCGCGCTGAAGTCGCAGGTAGAGGGTATCCTGTTCCCGCTGGTGCGTGAATCGAGCGACGCATTTGTGGCCGAAAAGAAAAAGGCAGGCGTCCGCGCCGTTGTGCTGGATATCCCGCTGCTGTTCGAGGTTGGGCGTGACAAGGACGTCGATGTAACCATTGTCGTGTCCGCGCCGAAAGAGGTACAGAGGGAGCGCGTGCTGGCACGCGGCACCACGCAGGAACGCCTCGACGCCGTGCTGAAATCACAGCTGCCCGACGAAGAGAAACGCGCCCGCGCGACCTATGTGGTTGAAACGCATAAGGGCTTTGATGACACCCGTACGCAATTGTCCGGCATCGTCAGCAAGCTGTTGCCGCCGAAGGCTTCCCCGCCCAAATTCTGCCTTTGATAAAGGAGCGGCGATGAAAAACTTACTGTTCGGCCTGTTGCTGGCGTTACTGCCGGTATCCGCCCATGCTGCCGAAGTGTCCGTGATGCCGGAAAAAGACGCCGATGCGGTGGTGGTCGAGCTGTTCACCTCCCAGGGCTGCTCGTCCTGCCCGCCCGCGCAGGAATTTTTGCAGCAGCTGTCGCGCCGCCCCGATGTGCTGACGCTGGAATACCATGTCGATTATTGGGACCAGTTGAAAACATGGACCGGCGGCGCATGGAAAGACCCATTTTCGGACGCGCAGTGGACGGAACGTCAGGTCGCCTATAACACCAAAATAATGGAATCCGACCGCGCCTTCACGCCGGAAATGGTGATCGACGGGCATTACCAGTCTGTCGGCAGTTCCAAATCGCAAGTGAACGGCCATATCGACGAAGCGCGCGCGGTGAAGCGCCAGAAATACAAGCTGACGCCCAAGGTAACTGAAAGCGGGCAGATGTCCGTCACCGTCGACGGCGCGCGGCTGATGGAAAACGCGCAGGTCGTGCTGTTGCGCCTGATCAAGGAAGCATCGACAGATGTGAAAGGCGGCGAGAACAAGGGCAGCGTCATGAAAAGCCACAACATCGTGAAGGAAATGATGGTGATCGGCACCTGGTCCAGCGGCAAGCAGGATTACAGCTTCGCGCTCACCCGTTTCCAGCCGGGCGAAGGCTGTGCGGTGCTGCTGCAAAACCCCGACACGCTGCAGGTTTATGCGGGCGGCCTCTGCCTGATGTGATGATGGCGGCTCTAGCCAAGCCCTGATTCCGCTGCTATATCTTGCCTATGCGCGAAATCGTCCTCGATACAGAAACCACGGGCTTTGAACCGGGCGAAGGCCACCGGATGGTGGAGCTTGGCTGCGTGGAACTGGACAACCACCTGCCGACAGGCCGCGTGTTCCATTGCTATTTCAACCCGATGCGCGATGTGCCGGCGGAGGCCACCCGCGTCCATGGCCTCACCGACCAGTTTTTGAAGGACAAGCCGCTATTCTCGGAAAAGGTCGGCGAATTCCTCGACTTCATCGGCAACGATACGCTTGTCATCCACAACGCCGAATTCGACATCAAATTCCTGAACTTCGAATTGAAATCATCGGGGTTCAAGCCGCTGCAGATGAACCGCGTGCTGGATACGCTGCTGATGGCGCGCCAGAAATTCCCGGGGCAGCCTGCGTCGCTCGATGCGCTCTGCCGCCGTTTCAAGGTCGACCTTGAAGAACGCAAATTCCACGGCGCGCTCCTCGACTCCCAATTGCTGGCCGAAGTGTATATGGAGCTGATGGGCGGCCGTCAGCACGGTTTCGCGATTTTGTCGGACGCCGCGATCGCGGGCTCCGCGCAACTCAACGCAAAAATCCGCCGCCAGAAACGCGAACACCGCAGCTTCACCATTACGGATGCGGAATTGAAACTCCACGCGGAATTCATCGGCAAGTTCAAAACCAATATGTGGTATCCAAAGCCCGAGACGAATGAGGCGGAGAAAAAAGCGTCATAAAAAAAGCCCCGGGTTTCCGGGGGGGGATAGTGAGAGGGCGAAGACTTCCGATTTCGGACCACACTTAGAGACAAAAACAGCCCCTACCATTAATCCGGCGGGGCTATTTTTTCTTTAAATCACCTATAGGAGTTATTGCAGCGACAGAGGGAAGTTAGGGCATCATGAGCCAGATGTTGGATAAGTCAGATTGTAGAAAGTGTGAAGGTCTCCTGCACTATGTTTTGTACTGTTCTCCATGAACTGAAGAGCCCGACGAATGTTGGGATGATTGTCCGTAGCCACGTAGCTTTTGGCGGAGTGCAAATAGTCTTCGTCGGCCAAAATAAGCCATGGGAATTTAGAAAACAAAGCCAATCCTTTTCTAGAAAACTCGAAAAGCTTTGCGAAATGGTCTTCATCGACACGGACGAAGATTTTTTCGCGTGGTGTGCTGCTCAAAATTACTCCTCTACAGCATTGGAGATATCAACTTCTTCTTCACCAATCCGGAATTATCCATTCCCTGAGAGAACAGCCCTGATAGTAGGGAGTGAAGGAGCGGGACTACCTAGTGAGTTTATCGCCCGCTGTGACCACAGGGTTTTGATCCCTCAATTCGGCCAAGTGGAATGTTTAAACGTCGCGGTTTCTTGCTCTATTGCGCTGTATGAGCTTTCGCGCTCTGCGGCGAACCCGCAGAAGATTCAGGATTCTAGCTTCATTACCACCAACAGTTGACTAAAATGAGAAAATTTTCCGAAGAAACCTTATCATATTTAGAATGAAAAATTTCGAAACCATAACTTGGGGCACTTTCGCACATGCGACCAACCTGTTTTAATCTCGGAAAAAAAGATCATCAGTTCCAACTTTACATGATGGGACTCTCCACCCTCGGGGCACTAGGGATGTTTGCACCGTCAACTCCACTTACAGTGACTGAGTTTGAGGCCGATAAAACCAAGCGGGGGTATAACGGCTGGATTTCGGCGAAAGACTTACCTTCTTTGGTTACGGCTGGTCTGATGTTCGACTATCTGAACACCAACAATAAAATTGATATAATCGATTTCACTGCGACAATTAACCAAGACACCGTCTTGTCAACCCACGATGATAACGAGGCTTGTTTTCTTGTCCCGAGCGATGAGCGGGCAATTGGTATTTTGGAGGCATTGGTCGATAAAGAATTGCTTGCGACCGTATTGCCCACAATCTTATCAAATCCGGGGAAATATATTGGCGAAGTGGACGGGAAGTTCAGCGCGTATGCGAGTTTTTCGGACTGGGTAAACGCTCGTACAGACAAGAGAGAAGCTACATAATGGCAATTATCCGCCAAAGCTGAAGCGCATAAATAAGAAAACAGCCCCTACCAAATCAATGGTGGGGGCTGTTTCTATTTCATTGGGTGTGGTCAGAAAACGGAAGTCCCCGTTCTCTCACTATACCCCCCGGGGTTCCCGGGGCTTTTTTTTTATGTTGTCATGCCAGCGAAGGCTGACGGTTACGTGATCAGGCTTGCGCAGCCTGTCCTTGCTGTTCTTTCAGGCGCTTCACTTCGTTGATGTAAATGGTTTCAAACGAAATGGGCGTCAGGAACAGGGGCGGGTAACCGCCGGCCGAGGTCGTGTTCGCCACGATTTCGCGCGCGAAGGGGAAGAGCAGTTTCGGCACTTCCACCATGATCACCGGCTGGTGGTTTTCCTTCGGAATGTTTTTCAGCACGACAAGCGCGCCATAGGACAGGTCGATGATGAAGCAGACTTTGTCTTTTTCTTTTGCCTTGGCCTCGACGCGGAAATTCACGCTGCATTCATACACATCGTCTTTCAGAACCTGGTGGCGCAGGAAGATCTGTACGTTGGTTTCCGGCTGCGGCCAGCCCGAGACGAGGCTTTCCGGCGCGTTCGGGTTTTCGAAGGAGAAATCCTTGATGTACTGCGCGATCACCTGCACGCCCTGCTGGTTCGCGGATTGCGTATCGGCGGGGACTGCTGCGGGGTTTGCCGCTTTTGCTGCTTTGGGATCGGGCTTTTTATCTTTGGACATGTTCTGTCAATCCTTCCGGGTTTTAAATGCTGTAAAATGGGTAGCATGGCGCAACGCGGCCTGCAAGCTGCGCGCGCCATAATCAGGGGCGCGGCAGCTTTTCGTCGTCGTTATCCATCCGCTTGAATTCGCCTTCGATCAGCGGCGCATCCGCATCGCCGGGCGGGTTGGTTTTGGTGTAGGTCCATTCGCGGAATTCACGGCTGTCGCGCGTGAAGGTGTGCATATAGCTGTCGGGGTTCTTCTGCGAATGGCCGAACAGCCATGTGCGGCACGGCGCCAGCAGGAAAGGCATCGCAATGATATCGCTGACAAAGCCCGGGAAGATCAGCAGCAACGCCGCGATCAGCATGCACAGGCTGTCGAAACCCTCGCGCAGCGCGAACAGCTTGTCGTCACCATCTGGCGTATGCATCGCCTTCAGCCCGCCGGTTTTCAGCAGGTGAAAACCGAAGGCGGTCGCGCAAATAATCCATAATACCGAATTGAAGAAGCCGATGCGCCCGCCGACCACGAAAAACCCGATCAGTTCAATCAGCGGCAGATAGGCAAGACGCGACAAAAGCTTAGACATATCAGTTGCTTATTTAGGTTGAAACGATTATTTACCTTTATTCGTTATAGTTAAGATGGGGTAAAAGGTTTCTCAAAGCTAGTTGAAATCCCCGCTTTCAGATAGATTTTAACGATAACGCCAAAAAAGGCGTAGCTGCGCCCCAGAAGAAGGAAACAACAGTGCATCTCGACATCCTTATTTTCGCGGCCATCGCGGCATTCCTCATTTACCGGCTCAATTCCGTACTGGGCACGCGCAATGGCAATGAACGCCAGCGCCCGAACCCGTTGAACCCCGCTGCCGATCCCGCGCGCGTCAACCCGCTGGAGGCGCCGAACACCGTGCGCCCCACCGCAGCGCCGACGCCCGTCATGACCCCCGCCGCGCTGGGGCTGGTCATCGATGCCGATGCCAACCGCGACGGCCGCGTGGAACAGGGCCTCGCCGATATCCGGCAGGAGGACAGCTATTTCGACCTCAACACTTTCATGCAGGGCGCGCGTTATGCGTTCGAACTGATCGTGACGGCTTATGCGCGCGGCGACCTGGCCGCCATCCAGCCGCTGGTCAGCCCGAAACTGTACAACGATTTCGCGGGCGGCGTTCGCGCGCGCGAAGCGGCGGGGCATACCGCCGAACTGACGCTCCACCGCGTTCAGCATGCAAAAATCGTCGAGGCCCATATGGGCGGCGCGATGGCCTATGTGACGGTCGATTTCCAGGTCGAGGAAAGCACCGTCACGCGCGATAAATCTGGGCAGGTCGTCGACGGCAATCCCGACAGCGTGTTCACGATCCGCGATATCTGGACGTTCACGCGCGACACGCGCACGACCGACCCCAACTGGATTCTTATTGAGACTCGCTCCGCCGACCAGTAATATCCCCTGAATTCTTAAATCTTCCCGCGGGGGTATTTCCATGCGCGCACTCTCCATGCTCTGCCTGATCGTGCTTGCCGCCTGCGCCGGCGCGCCCGATGCGGGCAAGGCGAAGAAAGCGGAAGATCCGTTTTACCTGAAACCCACCGTGTTCGAAAAGCTGCCGGGCTGGGACGCCGATGCGCAAAGCGCCGCGCTGGTGCCGATGCGGAAATCATGCGCGCGCATCGCGAAAAAAGACGCCGCCAAATCCTTCGGCCCCACCGATATCGCGGGCAGCTATGCCGATTGGCAGGCTGTGTGCGAAAAACTGCCCGTGGACGCCGATGATGCCGCCGCGCGCGCGTATTTCGCCGAAAACTTCACCGCCTATGAAATCTGGGATGCGCAGGACCGCGACGGCCTGTTCACCGGCTACTACGAACCCATCCTGCACGGGTCGCTGACAAGGAAAAAACCGTATCTCATCCCCCTCTACGAACGCCCGGATGACATGGTCACCGTCAACCTCGGCGATTTCAAGCCGGAGCTGAAGGGCGAAACGGTCACGGGCCGCGTCGATGGTGAAAAACTCGTGCCCTATTTCACCCGCGCCGATATCGAAAAAGGGGCGCTGAAAAAGCAGGACAAGGTGGTGTGGGTCAACAGCGCGGTCGATGCGTTTTTCCTCCATATCCAGGGATCGGGTCAGGTGAAGATGGAGAACGGCGATATCCTGCGCGTGGGTTACGCCGCGCAGAATGGCCGCGCCTATACCGCCATCGGCAAATCACTGTTGGACAAGGGCGAGTTGCAGCCGGGCAATGTCTCGATGCAATCGATCCGCCAATGGCTGGAAACGCATCCCGACAAAGCCGCCGACATCATGAATATCAACGAGTCATATGTTTTCTTCCGCAAGCTGGACGGCGACGGCCCGTTGGGGGCCGAAGGTGTGGCCCTGACCCCGAAGCGCAGCATGGCGGTTGACCGCAAGAAATTCCCCTATGGCGCGCCGATCTTTATCGATGCCGCAAAACCTGAAGGCGAAGGCCGCCTGCAGCAGCTGATGGTCGCGCAGGATACCGGCGGCGCGATCAAGGGCGCGGTGCGCGGCGATTTCTTCTGGGGGGCGGGTGATGAAGCGGCGCATAATGCGGGCGTCATGAAATCCAAGGGGCAGTCCTATATCCTGCTGCCGAAATCCGTCGCCGTTCCCGCCAAATATGCGCCCCGCCCGTGGTGGATGAAGGCGGGTGGCGCGGGCGACGGTTTCGTTTATAATAATTGACATGGCCGACGTCACATCCCCCTTTGGCACCTATGCCCTGAAAAAACGCGATGCGCAGCTGCTGCGCTGGGCGCAGGGCATGCCCGCATCATGGCTCGGCCGCCGCGCCGCGCTCATCCTGCGCAAGACGGTGCTGATGAGCAAATGCAAGACCGTCGATGCAGTGACCGAGGGGCTGAAATTCCGCCTCTACATGACCGATAACGTGTCGGAACGCAAATTCCTGTTCCTGCCGCAATTCTTCGACCGGTTCGAACGTAACTTGCTGCGCGCGCGGCTGACGAATGGCAGCGTGTTCCTGGATATCGGCGCGAATGCGGGTATTTATTCCATGACGGCGGCGGCCTGCGTGGGCGATGCGGGCCGCGTGATTTCGATTGAACCGAACCCCGTCGTGCTCGACCGCCTGAAATTCAACATGGCGCTCAACGGTTTTGAAAAGCGCATGAGTGTTGAACAGTCTTGCGTCGGCGATGCCGAAGGCACGGTCGACCTGACCCTTGACGACACCAACCTTGGCGGTTCCAGCCTTGTCGCCACGCGGTCATCCAACAAGATTTCAGTTGCCTGCTATCCGCTGCTGACGATCCTGAAAAAATACCAGACCGAAAAAATAGACGCGCTGAAGATCGATATCGAGGGCGCGGAAGACAAGGCGTTGATCCCCTTCCTGCGCGACGCGCCCGCCGGCCTGTTGCCCAAAATCATGATCCTCGAAAATTCCCCGTCGCAATGGCAGCAGGACCTTCCGGCCGCGCTGACGGCTGCAGGATATAAACTGCTGAAAACCACGCGCATGAATATGGTGTGGGAAAAGGCCTAGCCGATTTTTTCCGGCACCGGCAACCGCGACAAATTCGCCTGAATGTCGTCAATTGCGGGCATGCCCGCTTGTGCGCCGAGGCCCAGGCAGGCGAGTCCTGCGCCGGTCGATGCGAAATGCAGGGCTTTCACCCAGCCGCTGCCTGCCTGCAGCGACGCTGCGAAGATGCCGCAGAATGCGTCGCCCGCGCCCGTTGAATCAACCACTTCGACCGGCAGCGCGCCGACCTTGTATGCATCCGCGCCCTTGGCCGCGACCACGCCTTTTTCTTCCAGTGTGATGATGCAGGCAAGGTCGCCCAGTGCCGCCACTCTTTTCGCGATCGTCAGCGCGTCTTCCGATTCAATGCCGAGCCCATGCGCCAACTGGTGCGATTCAACTTCGTTCACGATCAGGTAGTCGAGCGTCGCAATCACCTCCGCCGGAATTTCCGCCGAAGGGGAGGCGTTCAGGATTGTAACCGCGCCATTCTGCTTGCCGCGCTTCAGCACGTCGAAGGTCTGGCCGTAATCGGTTTCCAGCTGGCAGAGGATCACGTTCTTGTCGTTGAACACTTCGTCGGGCAACTGGTCGGATGTCGCATCGAGGTTTGCGCCCGGCGCCACGATGATGATATTCGCGCCCTTCATGTTGACCGCGATGGTGGCGCAGCCGGTGGGACGCTCCGAAATACCGATGCCGGTCGTCCAGACACCCTGGGTCTTCAGGTTGTTGACCGAACGGCGGCCGAACGCATCGTCGCCGACCTTGCCGGCCATGGCGACTTTTGCGCCCGCCCGCACGGCGGCGACCGCCTGATTTGCGCCCTTGCCGCCCGTGCGACTCAGGTAATCCGCCGTGCAGGCCACCGTCTCCCCCGTCTTGGGGAAGTGGCTGACCGGCATGATGAGGTCGATATTCATGGATCCGAAGACGATAATCATGTCCATCAGCCTAATGTTAATGCGTTGAACGGTCTAGTGATTTGCGCGAAAGAAGACCAAACCAGTCAGATTTGAAGGGCATTTTCTTGAACCTGTGTCATTGATTAGCTGGGTTGGGGCGTGTAAATCTATGACAGCACATTGAAGTGGAAAACGCCCATGCCCCTGACAAAGTTTCCGAATTCGGCCGAAAATGCCCCCGCAAAAACGGAAGTGTCTTCCGCCAAGGCAACGGCGCTCGGCTTTTACGAAAGCTTTTTCCAAGGCCGTATCGCCGACCTGCACAAGGAAGGCCGCTACCGCGTTTTCGCGAATCTGGAACGCCAGGCCGGACGTTTCCCGCAAGCCCTTTATCGCGGCGAAGATGGCGTTGATCGCGAAGTCACCATCTGGTGCTCCAACGACTACCTCGGCATGGGCCAGCACCCGAAAGTGATCGGCGCGATGTGCGACGCGGCCAAGGCTGCGGGCGCGGGCGCGGGCGGCACGCGCAACATTTCCGGCAACACGCATTACCATGTCGTCCTTGAAAATGAACTGGCCGATTTGCATGGCAAGGAAGCGGGTTTGCTGTTCACCTCCGGCTATATCTCCAACGAGGCGGCGATCAGCACAATTGCGAAACTGCTGCCCGATTGCGTCATTTTCTCGGATGCGCAAAACCACGCATCGATGATCGCGGGCATCAAGGGCTCGGCTTGCGAAAAATTCATCTTCCGCCACAACGATATCCAGCACCTCGAACAGCTGCTGCAATCGGTCGAGCGTTGCCGCCCGAAAATCATCGCGTTTGAATCCGTTTATTCGATGGATGGCGACATTTCGCCGATCAGGGAAA
The DNA here is from genome assembly GCA_965279315.1 of Alphaproteobacteria bacterium. Taxonomy (GTDB): domain Bacteria; phylum Pseudomonadota; class Alphaproteobacteria; order Micavibrionales; family UBA2020; genus JAPWJZ01. Next base: position 1,128,022 of record OZ257145.1, read on the forward strand.
TTTGCGACCTCGCCGAAAAATACGGTGCGTTGACGTATCTTGACGAAGTCCATGCCGTCGGCATGTACGGCCCCCGTGGTGCGGGCGTCGCCGAACGCGACGGGCAGATGCACCGCGTCGATATCATCGAAGGCACGCTGGGCAAGGCGTTCGGCGTCATGGGCGGTTATATCGCCAGCACGAAAGCGATCATCGATGTCGTGCGTTCTTACGCATCGTCTTTTATCTTCACGACCGCGCTGCCGCCCGCATTGCTGGCCGCCGCGACCGCGAGCGTGCAGCACCTGAAAACCTCGTCGGCGGAGCGCGAACGCCAGCAGGAACGCGCTGCGACGCTGAAACGCATGCTGGCCGAAGCCGGCCTGCCCGTGCTGCCCTCCGTCAGCCATATCGTGCCTGTCATGGTGGGTGATGCGCGCCTGTGCAAAAAAGCCAGCGATGACCTGATGCAAAAGCACAATATCTATGTGCAGCCCATCAATTACCCGACCGTGCCGCGCGGCACCGAACGCCTGCGCCTGACGCCCACGCCGCTGCATTCGGATGCCGACATGCAAAAACTGGTCGATGCGCTGGTCGATGTCTGGGCGGGCCTCAACCTGCGCCGTGGGGCGCAGATCCTCAGCTTCCAGCCGGCGGCGGAAGCGGTTTAATCTTTTTATTCCTTGGTCGTTGCCATCGGTTTCGCGGGCGGCAGGCCGATCACGCCGTCTTGCTGCGACAACAACGGCGCGCCCTGCGGCAGTCTTGAAAACTCTGCAATCTCCGCCGCCGTCTGCGCATCCTCGCGCGCGCGCGTGCCGCCGCACAACCCGCCCACATCATATGTGCCCGACGGAAAATCATACAGCGACCATCGCTCGTAAACATCCGGCACGCGCTGGTACGCAAAGAACAGGTATGATTTGCCGACCATGAAATCGGCGCCCATGCAGGTGTTCACATGTCGGTTGCTGTAGAATTTGAACGTATTGCCCTTTTCAACGCCCTTGTACGCTTCGGTCACATTCACCGTCACCACAACCGGGATATCGGCGTTGCCGCGCTGCGTCCATTCCATCACTTCGGCGGCCTCCGTCACCGTGCCGGTGAAGACCGCGCCCGACTGCCCCCACCGTTTTTCCAGCGGCTGCGCCATGCATCCGCATTGGGTGCGCTTTTGCGACGCCAGCGCGGGCAGGGCGGAAACCAGCATCATCAGAAGGGCAAGAACGGGAAGCGGGCGCATGGCGTTTTCATTCCTTTTCTTTTATTATAGGCGTGTGAGGTTAAAAAATAACGCCGATGATAAAATTACATAACAATCTTGCAGATGTGACGGACGACGCGCGCGGGTCGGTCTGCGTGATCGGCAATTTCGACGGGCTGCATCTGGGGCATCAGGCGCTGCTGCGGCAGGCGGCGGATATCGCGCGCACGCAGAACGCGCCGCTGTCCGTCCTGACCTTCGAGCCGCATCCCCGTGAATTTTTCCAGCCGGATACCGAACCGTTCCGCCTGACCCTGCTGCCCGCAAAGCTCCGCATCCTCGGCGGGTTTGGCGTGAAGCACCTGTTCGCGGCCAAATTCGATGCCGCCATGGCCGCGCTGTCGCCCGAAGAATTCATCGAAAAGATCCTGAAAAACGCGTTGGGCGTGAGGCATGTGATGGTGGGCCGCGATTTCGCCTTTGGCCGTGGCCGTACCGGCAATATCGAACACTTGCGGCAGGTTGCCGGGTTTGGCCTCACCGCAATCGATCCTGTCACCTGCGACGGGTCGGAAACCTATTCATCCACCCGCGTGCGCGCGTTGCTGCGCGCGGGCAAGCTCGACGAAGCGGCGCAGCTGCTGGGCCGCCGCTGGGAAATTGAAATGCCGGTCGTGCATGGCGACAAACGCGGGCGCGAACTGGGATACCCGACCGCCAACCAGCAGGCGGGGCGGTACCTGCGCCTGCCGCTCGGCATCTATGCCGTGCGCGTGCAGGTCGAGGGCGAAACGGAAGATTTGAACACCGGCAAAGCCGCTTTAAACGATAGCAAAGCCGTTTTAAATGACAGCAAAGCTGTCTGGCGCGACGGCGTCGCCAATTTCGGCATCCGCCCGATGTTCCGGATTACCCAGCCGATTTTCGAGACTTACATCTTCGATTACGATACGGAAATTTATGGAAAAAACCTGCGTGTCCAGCCGGTGAAATTCCTGCGCCCGGAACAGGAATTCAAGGGGCTGGAGGCGCTGGCCGCGCAGATCAAACAGGATTGCCACAGCGCAGCCGCTGTGCTCAAATCCACGCAATTATAACAAATTCCGATCAGGAACATGTCAGCACAGGTTATCCGCCCCGGCCGCTATTTCATCGTCGCCTTCTTCCTGATCCTCGTCGTGATCGGGCTCGATCAGGCGTCGAAATGGTTCGTCATGGAAACGATGCTGCGCGCCAAATCGGAAAGCCCGGATTTCTGGACCTGGTTCACCACGCGCGACATGATCGATTTTTTTGCCGACCAGCAGGAAAAATACAAACAGGTCGTGTTCAACCCCTGGCTCAACTTCACGATGGTCTGGAACAAGGGCATCAGCTTCGGCATGTTCGGCGGCGGGCAGGGCAAAATGCCGGTCCTGTTCATCGCCCTGTCGCTCATGATCTCGATGGGCCTGCTGATCTGGCTGGTGCTGGCGCGCACGAAAATGCTGTTCCTCGCGCTGCCGCTGATCATCGGCGGCGCGATCGGCAATGTGTGCGACCGTGTGCGTTTCGGCGCGGTTGCGGATTTCATCGACGTGCATCTCGGCGACCGTCACTGGCCTGCCTTCAACGTGGCGGATGCTTGCGTCTGCATCGGCGCGTTCTTCTTGATACTCGACACGATTTTGGACAAAAGCGGCAGTAAAAAGGATCAAAAAAATGCGTAAATCCGGCCTTATCCTCGCGCTTGCGATGGTTGCCGCGCTCGGCGGCTGCTCCGATGTCAAAAAACAGATCGGCATGGGCCGCAGCTCCCCCGACGAATTCATGGTGGTCAAGCGTGCGCCGCTGACGATGCCGCCCGATTACGACCTGCGCGCGCCGTCACCCGATTCACTGCCGCCCGCATCCGAATCCTCCAACCTCGCCAAAGCCGCGCTGATGGGCGCCAATACAGGCGCCACCGCCGAAAAAGGCACGGCGGAAAACGCGCTACTGCAAAAAATGGGCGCCGAAAACGCAGACCCTTCCGTCCGCAACGCGATCAACCGCGAAAACGGCGTGCTTGAACTTGAAAACCAGAAGCTGGTGGACAAGCTGATCTTCTGGTCCGACAAGCCCGGCGAAGCGCCGTCCTCCGTCGTCGACGCCAAGCAGGAAAAAGAACGCCTGAAGCAGAACGCCGCCGACGGCAAGCCCGCGAACGAGGGCAACGTGCCGGTGATCGAGAAAAAACAAAGCACGATGGACAGGCTGTTCTAGACAGGAATTTCCCATGACCCGCATTTTTGCCGCCCTGTGCATCGCGCTTCTGGCGTTTGCACCCATGCCTGCCGCCGCCGCTTCCGAAACTGCCGCCGTCGCCAGCGCGAAGCTGGCTGTACGCGCGCCCGCGCAGGCCGTGCCGCCCACGCGCGACAGCCTCGTCGCTTTTTTTGAAGAACAGATGAAAAACGACCCGCAGGTGAAGGATTTCACCAAGCGCGCCGACGGCGACTACGACTTCCAGACCGGTTTCTTCCCGTATACCGGCCGGTTGAAACTGTTGAATGCGGCCGTCACGAAATACGATGACCAGTATTACGATAACCTGTACCGCGGCATTATCGAGATTGAATTGCCGGATGCGGACGATGCGTTTTTCAAGAAATTCTCGCGCAGCTTCGCCGCCTGGAGCTCCGACCTGAATTACTATTACAACATGAAAAAGGGCAAATGGTTCGCAGGATCGGCATGGAACGACAACCTTGCCGACTTCGACAAATATGCGGTCGAAAACGCGGCCGCAAAATCCCCCGCGCCCATGCCCGGCTTCTGGGCGCAGAACGGCAAAAATCTTATCCCGCTCGGCATCTTTGTCATCGTGATTGTCGTGACGCTGACCTTCGCCAAACGCCAGCACAAGCGCGTCTTTGATAACCATGACAAGGCGCTGGACGAACAGCAGCGCGGGCTGAAAATGGTCGAGGAATCACTCGGCCACCAGCGGGAACACACAAGACTGCTGCAGGAAATCCTGGCCGAGCTGAAGAAGTAATCAGGTCCGCGCGACCAACATCGCCGCATCGGGCGCATCCAGCGCCACATCCGGCGCCATCTGGTTCCTGAACCATGTCGTCTGGCGCTTCGCGTAATTGCGCGTCGATTGCTGCGCCAGCGATATCGCGTCGGTCAGCGAGATATTTCCGGCCAGATGCGACGACAGTTCGGGGTATCCCAGCGCCTTGGCAAGCGGCATGGCGGGTGTTGCGGTCTTCATGAATTCCCGCACCTGTTCCAGCGCGCCCTGTTTCAGCATGATGCCAAACCGCGCATCGCAATTCGCGTACAGCCTTTCGCGCGGCGGGACGAGCGTTGATGTCACGAATTTCAAATGCGCAGGCGGCGGTGCGGGCGGCAATGCCTGCCATTCGGCAAGGCTTTTGCCCGTGCCCTCCAGCACTTCCATCGCCCGTACAAGGCGCTGGGTGTTATGGGGGTTCAGGCTCCCCGCCATCACGGGGTCGCGTTTTTGCAGTTCGGCATGGAAGGCGGGGTTGCCGATTTCCTTTTGCCACGCGTTCAGCCGCTCCCGGATATCCGGTGCGATATCCGGGATGGGGCTGAGGCCATTCAGCAGTGTGCGGATATAAAACCCCGTGCCACCCACGATGATTGGCAACCGGCCTTCGGCAATCACGCGGTCGATCTCGTCCAATGCCATGCCGCGCCAGCGCGCGGCCGAACAGATATCACCAGGTTTCAGTGTGGCATAGAGGCGGTGCGGCGCGGCGTCCAGATCGTCGGCGGATGGCTGCGCGGTCAGGATGCCAAGCCCGTCATACATCTGCATGGAATCGGCATTGATGATGACGCCGTTTTTCCGGCGCGCCACAGAAAGCGCGAGGCCCGACTTGCCACTGGCAGTCGGGCCCCCGATAACAAGTACAGTGTGCTGTTGTGACGCAGCCACCTTATTTCTTGAACTTGACGACCACGTAATTGCGGTCGTTCTTGCGTGCGATGAACAGCAGCACCGAAGGTTCGCCCGCTTTCTGCGCGGCCGCCGCCTTGGTGGCGACGTCTTCGGGCGTGCCGACGTCCTGTTGATCGATCTCGACCACCACGTCGCCCTCGGCGAGGCCTTTTTGGGCGGCAGGGCTGTCGGCGGTGACGCCGGAGACAAGCGCGCCGGTCACCGATTTCGCGACGCCGTATTTTTCGCGCGCCTCATCGGTCAGCAGGGACAGTTTAAGCCCGATCGAGGGCACGTCGGTTGCGGGCATCTTTTCTTCCGCTGCCGCTTCCGGCTTGTCCTTGCCGCCCGGGGTCAGCTGGCCTGCCTCTTCGGCGGTTTCCAGCTGGCCGAGGGTCACGGTGATCTTCGTGTTTTCGCCCTTGCGCCAGATGCCCAGTTCCACCTTGCGGCCCACTTCGGCCTCGGCGACCATGCGCGGCAGGCGTTTCATGGCGGATACGGGCGCGCCGTCAAACGTCATGATGACGTCGCCGGACTTGATGCCGGCCGCTTCCGACGGGCCTTTTTCCGTGACGCTCGACACAAGCGCGCCATGCGAATTCTTGGGCAGGCCCAGGCCTTCCGCAATGTCGGGCGTCACGTCCTGGATGCGCACGCCCAGCCAGCCGCGTTTGGTCTTGCCGTATTTGACCAGCTGGTCGACGACGCTTTTCACGATGTTCGACGGCACGGCAAAGCCGATGCCGACCGAACCGCCCGAGGGGGAGAAGATGGCCGTGTTCACGCCCACCACTTCGCCGTTCATGTTGAACATCGGGCCGCCGGAATTGCCGCGGTTGATCGATGCGTCGGTCTGGATGAAGTCATCATACGGGCCGGCATTGATGTCGCGCTGCCGGGCGGAAACGATACCCGCCGTGACCGTGCCGCCAAGGCCGAACGGGTTGCCGATCGCCAGCACCCATGAGCCCACTTTCGAATTGTCGCTGTTGCCCCATTTGGTCGAGACGAGGGGGATATCGGTTTTCACCTTCAGAACCGCGATGTCGGTTTTCTCGTCCGTGCCGACCAGCGTCGCGTCCAGCGTCGTGTCGTCATGCAGGATGATCTTGATCTCTTCCGCGCCCTTGATGACGTGGTTGTTGGTGACGATGTAACCGTTCACCGCATCGACGACAAAGCCGGAGCCGAGCGCGGAGACTTTTTCTTCTTCCTGCGCACCGCCGCCGCCTTGCTGGTTTTTATATTCGTCATAGAATTTTTTCAGGAATTCGTCGAAGGGCGAACCGGTGCCGCCCGGGGGCAGTTCCGGCAGGTCGGGCAGCGGCATGCGCTGTGCGGCCGGTGCCTTTGCGGAGGTCGACACGTTCACGACCGTCGGCAACAGCGCCTCGGCCAGGTTTTCAAAACCGTCGGGCGATGCCGCGCGTGCGCTGACAGGGGCCAGCAGGGCAATGGCGCAAAGCGCGCCCATGACGGTGGGAAAGCGGTACAGGGTGTTTAACATTTACAGAATCCTCCATAACCTTTTTAGGTTTGTTTCAACTAGAGTTAGGCCTGTTGCGGGTGAGCGTCAATCGATGAAAGTGGCGATATTTTTGCGAAAAGGCAGCAGGATTTTGGAACTGTCAGCGTGACAGTTTTTCAAGGCATTCCCCGCACCATCGCGACCACCACAAAACCCAGTGCCGCGAGCAGAAGGCCTGCGGTGCGCAGCTGTTGCGGGTCGAGGAGCGATATCTGCGCGGTCATCCTGCGCATGGCATCGGGGAACAGGGCGTACATCGCCCCTTCGATCACCAGCATCAGCCCGAGCGCAACGGCAAGATCCGTCATGGTCACTTCTTGCCGGAGCTGTCCTTGAAGTATTTAAAGAAATCGCTGTCGGGCGACAGGATCAGCGTGGTGTCGGAACCCGAAAGGCTTTCACGGTACGCCTCCATGCTGCGGTAGAAGCCGTAGAATTCGGGGTCCTGCTTGAACGCATCGGCATAGATCTTGATCGCTTCTTCGTCGCCAAGACCGCGCTGGATCTGCGCCTGGCGGCCGGCCTCTGCCAGCAATACGGTGCGTTCCTTGTCGGCCTGCGCGCGGGTTTCGTTGGCGAACTGCTTGCCTTCGCCGCGGAACTGCGCGGCTTCCTGCTGGCGGGCGGTGATCATGCGCTCGAAGATCGACTGGCTGGTCTGTTCGGGCAGGTCGGCGCGGCCGATGCGCACATCGACGATTTCAACGCCCATGTCCTTGGCCGCCACGTTCACGCGCTCCTTGATCGAATGCATCAGCGTCGCGCGCTTTTCCGACAGCACATCGGCAAGGGTCGCCGTGCCCAGCACTTCGCGGGTCACGGAATTGATCAGGTTGTTGATGCGGTCGCGCGCGGCGTCTTCGGTGCCGACGGTGTTGTTGAAGGCCAGCATGTCGTTGATGCGGTAGCGGCCGAAGGCGTCGATCACGACGCGCTTCTGGTCGGCCAGGATCACTTCTTCGGACGGCGGCGCCACGTTCAGCACGCGCTTTTGGAACACGCGCACGTTCTGGATGAAGGGTGTTTTGAATTTCAGCCCGGGTTCGGTGTACATCGACGCCGGACGCCCGAATTGCAGCACCATCGCCTGGGTGCCCTGCCGGACGATGAAGGCGGCCTGCGTGACCAGCACGAAGCCGGCCACAAGGATGAAAAGGAAAAACGTGCCTGATTTGCTCATGATCATTTTCTCCGTTACTGGCCGGGCTGCGGGGGTGCGTTGAAGGGAACGGCCGGATTGCTCGACCTGCCGTCAAGCTGCAAAAGCGGCAGCAGCGGCGAGCCCTTGGAATCACCGGTGATGATTTTGCGGCTGTTTTTCAGCACTTCCTGCATGGTTTCAAGGTAGAGGCGTTTTTGCGTGATGTCTTTCGATTCCGCATACGCCTTATAGACCGAATTGAAACGCTCCGCGTCGCCTTTTGCTTTTGCGATCGTCGCTTCCTTGTACGCCTCCGCCTCGCGGATCAGGCGTTCCTTCTGGCCCTGCGCGACGGGGATGATGTCGTTGCGGTAGGTGTTCGCCTCGTTCTTCAGGCGCTCGCGGTCGGTGCGGGCGCGCTGCACGTCGTTGAAGGCATCGACGACGGGATTAGGCGGATCGACCGACAGCAGCTGGACGGAATTGACGTTGACGCCTGAATCATAACCGTCGAGAATTTTCTGCATCAGCTCTTTCGACTGCGCCTCGATATCGCCGCGGCCTTCGGTCAGCGCGGATTGAATGGGCGTGCGCCCGATGATTTCGCGCATCGCGGATTCCGCGACCGTCTGCACGCTCAGCACCTGCGGTTCTTCGATCGCGAACAGGTATTTGCCAAGGTCGCTCACCTTCCAGAACACGGTGAAGTGGATTTTCACGATGTTTTCGTCGCCGGTCAGCATGCTGCTTTCCGACGGCTTGTCGTTCTGCACCTGCTGGCCGCGGCCGGTGAAGCCGATATCCAGCTGGCGGTTCTGCGCCACGTTTTCTTTTTCGACCGACTGGATGGGATAGGGCAGGCGGTAACCAAGGCCCGCGTCTTTTTTCAGGTCGGTCATCTTGCCAAAGGTCAGCACGACGGCGTTTTCTTCGGGCTGGATGGTGTAGAAACCGGATGCCAGCCAGATCATCACGACCGCGCCCAGCAGGAAGGCGAAGGCCTGCGACGGTTCCATCGCATTGCCGGGACGCTTGCCGCCGAAGGTCGTCTTGAAGCGGTCCTGCGCCTGGCGCAGCATGTCATCGAGATCGGGTTCGTTGTTCTTGCCGCCGCCACCGCCACCGCCGGACGGGCGTTGCGGGCGCTGGCCCCAGGGCGAATTGCCGCCGCCATCATTCCCGCCGCCATCGCCGCCACCGGAGGGAGGCTGGTCATTTCCCGGACGGTTTCCCCATGGCCCTTGATTGGGAAGAAGGATCATGCCGTCTTGCGATTTCAATGCCATGGCGAACAACCTTGTTAAGTATTGCGGAAAAGGCTATAGAGTGCCCTATATATGTTGAGCATGATTGAAATAGGGCTGCAAGGATTTTAGGCAAGAAGGCGTTGTTATGACAGCACTACGCAAGGAAGATGTCGTCAAGGCACTGGCAGGGGTGATCGACCCCGCGCGCGGCCGCGATATTATGTCACTTGGCATGGTGCAGGAAGTCGCCGTGAATGACGGCACCGTTTCTTTCGCCATCGAAGTCGATCCGGCGCGGGGCAACGAACTGGAGCCGCTGCGTCAGGCTGCGCAGTCTGCCGTCGAAAAGCTGGCGGGCGCGAAAACCGTCCTCGCGGTGCTGACGGCCGAACGCGCCGCGCCGCCGAAGCTCAACGTGCGCGGAAGCCCTCAAACGCCGACGCATAAAATCTCGCAGCGTCCCGTCGCGCCGAAAGTAAAGCACATGATCGCGGTCGCATCGGGCAAGGGCGGCGTCGGCAAATCGACGGTCGCCGCGAACCTTGCGCTGTCTTTCGCCGCACTCGGCAAAAAAACCGGATTGCTTGACGCCGATATTTACGGCTCGTCGCAGCCGCTGATGATGGGCCTGCGCCAGAAACCGGAAACGAATGACGATGACATGATCGTGCCGCTGGTGGCGCATGGCGTGAAATTCATGTCGATGGGATTTTTTGTCGAACCCGACGCGCCCGTCATCTGGCGCGGGCCGATGGTGCACAGCGCGATCCAGCAGCTTCTCCGTGATGTGGAATGGGGCGACGTTGATATCCTTGTGATCGACCTGCCGCCCGGCACGGGCGACGCGCAATTGTCGATGGCGCAATATGTGCCGCTGTCGGGCGCGGTGATCGTGTCCACCCCGCAGGATGTTGCGCTGAATGAAGCCAAAAAAGGCCTCAAGATGTTCGAGAAAACCGGCGTCGATGTATTGGGCATTATCGAGAACATGAGCTATCACAGCTGCTCGGCTTGCGGCCACCGCGAAGACATCTTCGGCCATGGCGGCGCGAAAAAAGCGGCAGCGGATTTGAAGGTTGAATTCCTTGGCGAGATCCCGCTGGTCAAAATAATCCGCGAAGACGCCGATAACGGCAAGCCGTTCGTGGCGGCACATGCGGGCCATGACGCGGCGGAAAATTTCCGCAACATCGCCGCGCGCGTCTGGATGAAACTGCCGGAAAAGCGTCCGCCCGACAAATCCAAATAGTTATCCCAGCCTTCGCTGGGATGATGCCCTTAATTCAGCTTAATATCCGGCATATCCGTATCCGTGCCACCCGCCTGCACGCGCTTGCGGGCTTTGGCGGCCAGTTCCTCGTACTGGTCGCGCAGCGCAATCAGGTCTTCCTCGCTCAACTCTTCAAGGTCAAGCAGCACGGTATGCGCGCCCTTGGTCGCGCGGATCAGCTCGTCCAGTTTCAGTTGCATCGCATAGGTGTCGCGCGTCTGCGTGTTCTGGATCAGGAACACCATCAGGAAGGTGATAATGGTGGTGGTCGTGTTAATGACCAGCTGCCATGTGTTGGAATAATCGAACAGCGGCCCGCAAGCCGCCCATCCGATGACCAATCCGCAGGCGGTCAGGAACACGACCGGCTTGCCCGACCATGCGGCAACCTTGCCGGCAAAGGCGGTAAATTTAGGGCGCGGGCCTGACCCCGCCTTGCAAAGCCCCGAGGTGGGGGCTTTTCTTGCAGTGCCCAAAATTGGTTTTTTACGCGTCGCCATGTTGTCGGCCCTTTGATGGTTTATTAGGCAAGGCTAACGCGGCGCACGGGATAGTTGTTCCCGCGATCAATTTTTTTATATGAATATCAAGGGCAACGAGGAATTAAGGGATAATCTCTATGATAATATCTGCCCCATTATTAGAAAGTGCTCCCACACGCGGTAAACATTTTTGTAAATAGAGAATATCGTCGAGTATTCCTGATGGCAGTTCTTTTGTGTTTATAATTCGAATTGTATAAGGCGGATCTACCTTGTTAATACTGCCATATACCATTGAATCAATAAACGCATCCACATTGGTGCCGTGCCATTCTGGCGAGCCGAGAGCCGCGCACAGTGCATCGGTGTAATCGCTGTAGGTCTTCCATGTCTTGGCATCAAGTTCGAGAATCTTCATAGAATATTATCTCGCCGCGTTGATTGTTGGATGGCGGTGGCGATATACCACAATCGTGATAGCCGTCAGCATTACGCAAGCAGCGGTATAAGCACCGAAAAACAGCGCGACATTTTCGATGCGGGTATCCATGCGGTCGGCGATGACGGTGAAATCGTTCGCGATATGCCCGCCGATGCCGTCGTTGTAAATTTCGCGCGCAAGGTCGTTGGTATAAAGGCTGAAGGCCAGCAATGATCCCTTGGCAACCGCGAACAGGCCGAAAATCATGTTGATGTATTTCTCCGCCACCGGCGAATGTTCGGAATAGGTCTGGCCACAGGCCGCGCGCCAGATGCAGTAACAGCCGACCAGCACGGCGCCGCCATTGCCCATGAAATTGATGACCCATTCATGGCGGTCGTGAAACGAAAAATACAAATGCGCGCCGGTCAATGCCAGCACCAGCATGATTGCCGGAAAACGGTACTCCTGGAACAGCAGCCAGCACAGGTACAGCACGCCCAAGTAAACCGCGCCCTGCAACAGCCATGTGCGCTCCATCAAGGGCTGTGCGAAACCGCCGCCATCGTTGAAATTGAAAACCGGTATCGCGGGAATGCCGAAGCTGAACATGGCAACCGTGTGGCCCAGTTCGTGAAAGAACACCGTCATATAACCGAGCCCCGCATGGGGCGCGCGCAAAACCATCAGCGCCCAGCCGGGCATGTCCCAGTTCTGCAGCTCCGCAATTTCGGGCGACAGCACGGCAAGGGCGATCAGCAGGCTGATGAAAAACAGGCGCATGGTTCAAGTCTCCGCCATGCCGCGCATTTTGTAAAGATCAGGGCTTCGGCGGTTTCGGCGCGCTGCCCTTGGCCGATGGGTCTTTCGGCTCTTTCTTCACGGGGATGTCGGGGAAGGGTTGCGACTGGACGTAACCGTCCTTGTCGAAACTAAGGTTCACGGTGTAACCGCTCCCGCGGCTGACTTCGTTGAACAGCGATACGGCGCGGCGCACCATGCCCTTGTCGACGCCTTCGGATGCGGCGGCGATTTTTTCGGCCATTTCTTCGTGGTCATCGGGATACGGGCCGTCGCGACCTTCCTTCAGGTCTTCCTGTGATGCTTCCAGTTCCGCTAGCTGCAGCGCGATGAAGACGCGTTTCGATTCAGGCTCCATCTGCGACAGCGCGGTGTAATACTGGTCGGGGTCTTCGATCTCGTCCGTCATGCGGATTTCATCGACGATGCTGCCCGTCAGCGGGTCGAACTTGTCGAAGATATCGTCAAAATTTTCGGCATCCACCAGCAGCGCCGCCGCCGACATGCTGTCGACATCTTTCGGGTCCAGGCGGCCGCGGTAATGGTTTTCGATCAGCCCCGCCGCAATCACGCGGATCATGTCGAGGTCGGATGCCTCCTCGATCGCAAGGCGGATTTCCTTGCGCTTCGGCAAAATGCCCATCGCCGCTTCGCTGATGCGTTCCTGTTCGGCCTCTTCCTCCAGCGACCAGCCCTTTTTTGAAGGACGGTCGTCGTCTTCCACATCGTCGTCATTCGCGGCGTCGCGGTTGTTCAGGCCAAGGTCGTAGATGTTTTTTTCGGGCTCAGCCGGCGCTTCGGCGGGCGCGGGCGGATCGACGGGGTCGAGGTCAAAGCTCTTGAATGAATCGCGCAGGCGTTTTTTCTCTTTGTCTTTTGCGCTGTCTTTCGCGTTTTCTTTGGCCATGCGATTTCTTCCCTAACATCTGTGGAATCGGCTGCAAATCTTGTATGGGGGCGAGATTACAGTATTATGAAATATTAGGCTAGGAAAATCGTGGCAAAACAGGGGGCTGTTAACCTTTGCGCTCCAGCACCGTGATGGTGTAATCGGCGCTTTCCCCTTCTTTTGCCTTGTGAAATTCGCGTTTCACTTCGTCCCATTCAGACCGGTCGAAGGACGGGAAAACGGTGTCGCCCTCCGGTTTCAGGTGGATTTCGGTCAGGTACAACCGGTCGGCATGGGGCAAAGCGAGGGCGTAAATCTCCGCCCCGCCGCCCACGAATACTTGGCTCACCCCGTCGCGCGCCGCCGTCGCTTTTCCATGGGTTATCGCCGCCTCCAGCGTATGTTTCACGACCGCGCCTTCGACGGTGTAATGCGCATCGCGCGTCACCACGATATTCTCCCGCTTCGGCAGCGGGCCGCCCAGCGTCTCCAGCGTCTTGCGGCCAAAGATGATCGGGTGGCCGAGCGTGGTTTTCTTGAAATACTGGAATTCCGACTTGATCTCCCAGGGCAGCCAGTCGCCCTTGCCCATCACGCCGTTTTCGGCGACGGCAGCGATAAGTGCAATTTTTACTGTCATGGCTACAATTCCTTGTCGTGTGTCTCCTCTCCTTTGGGAGAGGAGATGTCGCGAAGCGACAGAGGTGAGGGTACTTGGTAAACGTAAGAGCCTAAAGCCGACGGAGTACCCTCATCCTCCCGCCGCAAGAAAGCACGGCGGGCCCCTCCTTCTCCCAAAGGAGAAGGGTGTTTTCGTCATACCGCTACTTGCCCCTTGATCGCGGCGTGGTGTTCGTATCCTTCCAGCGTGAAGCTTTCATAGGTGAAATCGGCAAGGTTTTTCACGGCGGGATCAATCTTCATGCGCGGCAGCGGCAGCGGTTCGCGCTGCAATTGCAAACGGCATTGTTCCATATGGTTCACGTAGATATGCAGGTCGCCGAAGCTATGGATGAATTCACCCGGCTGCAGACCTGTGACTTGCGCGATCATCAGCGTCAGCAGCGCATAGGACGCAATGTTGAACGGCACGCCCAAAAATACGTCGGCCGAGCGCTGGTACAGCTGGCATGACAATTTCCCGTCCGACACATAGAACTGGAACAGGCAATGGCAGGGGGCGAGGGCCATCTTCGGCAGGTCCGACGGGTTCCATGCGGAGACAATCAGGCGGCGGCTGTCGGGATTGGTCTTGATCTCGTTCACGATGTCGCCGATCTGGTCGATGGCTTTGTCATCGGCGGCCGCCCAGCTGCGCCATTGATGGCCATAAACGGGGCCCAGGTCGCCGCGTTCATCCGCCCATTCATCCCAGATGCGGACGTTGTTATCCTTCAGGTATTTGATGTTGGTGTCGCCCTTCAGGAACCACAGCAATTCGTGGATGATCGATTTCGTATGCACCTTTTTCGTGGTGACGAGGGGGAAGCCATCGGCGAGGTCATAGCGGTTCTGGTAGCCGAAAGTTGAAATGGTGTCGATGCCGGTGCGGTTTTTCTTCAGCTTGCCGTTGTCCAGCACATGCTGCATCAGGTCGAGATACTGCTTCATCTTCGGATGCCCCCCGTTCGAATTCACCCGATTCTAGCATAACCCCACGGGCGGTTGGGGAGGGGTTTTAGAGCATGAAACGCATCAGCGCCGCTACCTTCCTTTATTTGACATAAATATATGCCGTGTGCTATGTTTTTCCATCCTGAAAAAAGGCCGAAAAACGATGTCCGCAACCGCCCCGAAAACCGATGATGCCAATCCCGCCGCCGCAACCGGCTGGGACAAATCGGCGCTGCTGAAATTCAGGGCCGGCCAAACGCCGCAGCGCAAGGCCGACGACAAGAAACGCTTGAAACAGGTCTTCAACCTCGCCGCCAAATCAAAATCGGTGAAGGAAGCGCTCGACTGGGCCATGGCGAACGATATCGATATCGTGATCGACCGCACCTCGCGCAATGTCGGCGGCTATTACATGAACGGCACCGGCACGGTTGCCCTGTCCGACCCTGCCTTCTGGAGCGAGTCAAGATTGGCGGGCGTCATCGTGCATGAAATCCGCCATGCCTGGCAGGACAGGCAGAAATTGATTTCGACCGCCGAATACCGGCTTGACCATTACATCATCAAGAACGCGCTGATCGAGGCCGATGCCACCGCCCATCAGCGCCTTGCGGAGCAGGAAGTGCGGGTGTTCGACACCGCCGGGATGATCAGGAAGTTGGCGCAAAAAGGGCAGGATACCGACTGGGCGGAAAAAAACCACGCAGCGGAGGCGCAGAAAATCGCCGATCCCAATGCATACCTGCTGGCGCAATTCAAAGGTTGGTATACGGGCGGGCTGCCCTCCCTCTACGGACGCGCGGCAACGCAGCGTTTCGCGCGCCAGCACGGCATGACCGATGTGCCGCTGCCCGACTGGAACCTTGAAATGCCGATGATCACCGTGCCGGTGGACACCGGCGTCGATTTCCTGCACCGCCGCGCCTTGCGCAAGCTGGGCGAGCGGTATGACGGCAGCAACTATTTCAAATCCGCCGACCTGAAGCAGGTGAAGGCCGAACAGCTGTCCGCCGCCAGCGCCCGCCGGTTTTTCAACCAGGCCGCCGCCAATGATACGGCGCTTGTGAAAGAGGTCGTGAAGCGCGAACGCGCCGAGCGCAAGGCGACCGGCACGCGCCGCCTTGTAAACCCTTGGGCAGCCTGAAAACCCCCGCTTTTCAACTACTTTGCTTTTTCCCGAAAAGAGGCTATATTAAAGATGTCAGCCGCAAGGCCGACTATGACGATAAACGCGCTGTGTAATAGGCGATACGGACCCGGGGGCGGTACCCGGCGGCTCCACCATCTACAAAGGTTTTGCGGGATATGAGTTCTTCCGCATCCGGTATGGGGCCGAAATAGGATCGACGTGCGTAATAAAGATGGTTGCTTTCGTTCGGTATTGTACCACCGTTATCGGGCTACTTTGATAAATGCTAATGACAATCAGCCGGCAACGGCAGAACTCCGCCTCGTCGCCTAACGGCACGTAAGCGTAGTTAGCATTCAATCCCTTAGGTAGTAATACTTAGGGTGGGGCGCGGGGCGGGCCTAGCAACAGAACCGCCCCACTTTCTTACAGTGAAATTTTTCCCCGCGTTCGCGGTCTTCCATAATCTCCTTAATAAGGGGATGACATGGCAACCGACTCCCTCTAAACTGGCCGGAGATATGGCTTTTACGAACACCGGAGCAAGAATAGTTATGCCCCCCCGCAACCAAGAAGACGCCTTCCGATACGACAAGATGGTCGAACGCGCCCTGCGCGGCGTCGTGAAACAGGCGCTGGACGAAGTCGTCAAGGACGGTCTGGTCGAAGACCACCATTTCTATATCACCTTCTTCACCGAACATCCGGGCGTGAAGCTGCCGAATTACCTGAAAGAGCGCTATCCCGGCGAAATGACCATCGTTTTGCAGCACCAGTTCTATGACCTGGAGGTTGATAACGACAAGTTTACCGTCATGCTGTCCTTCAACAACGTGCCGGAACGCCTGACGATCCCGCTGCCCGCGATCACCATCTTCGCCGATCCTTCCGTCAACTTCGCGCTGCAATTCCAGCCGCTGACCGAGGAAGACGAAGACGACGTGCATTTCGAGGCCGAAGAGCTGGACATCGACAAAGACGACAAACAGAAGAAAAAAGGCGAAGTCGTCTCGCTCGATTCATTCCGCAAGAAAGACAAAGACAAGACGTAACTCAACGCGTCACCCCCGCCTTGTGCGGGGGTCTGGTAGCGCGTCCGCGCGTCACATGACTCATGAAGGCAGGCTTCGCCTGCGCCGGATCCCCGCACAAGGCGGGGATGACACAGTGGAACGGTTTAATGCCCTACACCATCTCCGTCCAGAACCTGACCAAACAATATAAAAACGTCCTCGCGGTCGACGGCATTTCGTTCACCGTGAAGAAAGGCAGCATCACCGCGCTGCTGGGCGGCAATGGCGCAGGCAAGACAACCACGATCGCCATGCTGCTGGGCGCGCTGTCGCCGTCATCGGGCAGCATCCATATCCTCGGTCACGATATGCTGGGCAACCGCTACCCCGCGCTGCAGCGCATGAATTTTTCATCCCCTTACGTTGACTTGCCGTGGAAGCTGACCGTGCGCCAGAACCTGCGCGTGTATGGCAAGCTCTATAACGTGCCGGATGTCGAAAACCATATCGTGAAACTTGCCAAAGAACTCGACATGATGGATTTCCTCGACCGGCAGGTGGGAAAATTGTCGGCGGGGCAGAAAACGCGCGTGTCGCTGTCAAAGGCGCTGGTGAATATCCCCGATGTGCTGCTGCTGGACGAACCCACCGCATCGCTCGACCCCGATACCGCCGACCGCATCCGCACGCTGCTGGATGTTTTCCGCCAGAAACACAACACGACCATCCTGCTCGCCTCGCACAACATGCGCGAGGTGGAACGCCTCTGCGATAACGTGCTGATGATGAAAAAGGGCAAGATCGTCGATACCGGCACGCCGACCGAACTGGTGAAACGCTATGGCCGCAAGGATATGGAGGAAGTGTTCCTCGATATCGCGCGCGGCACGGGCAAGGGCGAGACGGTTCACGCCGGGGAAGGGGAAGCCGCATGATAACCGCCGCCGCCAAATCCGCCGAGCGCATTTACGCCGTCCTGATCCGCCATTTATATATCCTGCGCGGGTCCAAGGCGCGCATCATCGAAATCATTTATTGGCCGTCGGTGCAGATGATTTTGTGGGGATTTATTTCCCGCTTTTTCGCCATGTCGGGCGGCACGCCCGGCGGTGGCGGCATGGGCGCGAAGGCGTTCGGGATTTTGCTCGGCGCGGTATTGCTCTGGGATATGCTGTTCCGCACACAGCTGGGCGTGACGCTGTCCTATCTGGAAGAAGTCTGGGCGCGCAACCTCGGCCATTTATTCGTCAGCCCCCTGCGCCCGTGGGAATGGTGGATGGCGATGATGGCCTATTCCGTGCTGCGCGCGCTGGCGGGGATGCTGCCGGCGACGATCCTTGCGATCCCTTTCTACGGATACTCGCTGTTCGATCTCGGCCTGCCGCTGCTGTTCTTTTTCTTCAACCTGATGTTCATGGGCTGGTGGCTCGGCTTCCTCATCATGGCGCTGCTATTGAAGGCGGGGCAGGGCGCAGAAACGCTCGCCTGGGCATTGACCTTTTTCCTCGCGCCCTTCTGCGCCGTTTATTACCCCATCTCGACGCTGCCCGCCTGGCTGCAGCCGGTGTCCCAAGCCATGCCCGCCTCGCATGTGTTTGAGGGTTTGCGCTCCATCATCAATAACGGCGTGTTTGAAGCATCGCATATGTGGTGGGCGTTCCTGCTCAATTGCGGCTACATGGCGATCTCCATGTTCCTCCTCCAGCTCTCCTTCAACAGCGCCCGCAAGGCCGGGACGTTGCTGCAGAGCGGGGAGTGATGAGGTTGTTGCGTATTTTGTTATGTCTGGGCATTGCTTTGACAATAAGCGCATTAATAAATGAAGCCGATGCCGCCCAGAAAATTAAAATCGACAACATAGCGGGTGTGTACAAGAACAAGCACAAGATAGGTTTTGTCGGGGAAGAAAATCTGGTGACTGTTGAAGATGTATTGGAGATTGTAAAATACTCTCCAAATGAAGCTTATATCCGCACACGGCTGCTTTTTTATAACGGCCATTCCTGTTCGCTTTACGGCATAGCAAAAGTTGAAGGCAAGGCACTTGTATATCGCGAGCCCGTAGATGCCGACATGTCTGAGCCGCGAATTGTCGCTGCAGAAAATCAATGTGTCCTGACTTTGAATTTTTCAGATGAGGGAGTTAAATTTGGCGATCTAAAAAACCGCTGCGCGCACAAAACTTGCGGAGCACGAGGATTATACGAGAGTCGTCATGCGCCGGCCTTTATGACAGGCCAGCGACGTAAAATCCGTTATATGAGAAGTTTGCTAGGCTCAAACCAATATTGCGAAGCCGTGGAAAGACATGGTGATACTTGCAAAGTTTCTGCACTGTCGCATAGCGGGGGGTGATGATCTTAAATCTATACAAAAAATACCCGCAGTTATCTGTCCTTAGCTTTTTGTATTTCTATCCCCTGCTGCTGATTACTATCGTCGTAGGGCTACTCGGATGGGCCGTGTTAATGGTGCCCGCTATATTAATTGTTCTGCCCTTCGCAATGTATATTCCTCCCCTCATTATTTTAGGTATGTTGCCTGTACTTAAACGGAGAGGGGGTTTCGCATATCTGTTGCTGGCCGTTTGCTACCTTATTTCCGGAACTCCAGTTTTTTATATTTACGGAATGAGGTTGGCTAATTTTTTGTATGGGAATATGGTTATTTGACCCATGCCGCGCCGCAGGATTGCCTTTTGCGTAAAACCTGTTACGAATCTTAATCACACGATAATCAGATGAAGCGAGAAGCCGCTGCAGCGGCCACCCAAGATTCACGCCATTTACGAGGAGAGCCGTCATGGACTTCAACGCATCGGGACTTCCCAAGAACAAGCTGGTCGAAGAGGCCTTCAATTTCAGCCGCGCGAATTCGCAAGGCAATTCGAAAGAGGCGCTGAAAAGCTTCAAGCAGCAGATCGACATGATCCACACCCAGCAGATGATGATGCTGGACGCCGATAAAGACGGCATGTCCGACGCCGAATACAAGCAGCAGAAAAAAGAACTGGAACAGCTACGCGACGAACAGTTGAAAATGGGCCCCGGCCTGATCGTGCGCGAGCTGGAAAACATGTTCGAACAGCGCCGCGTGCACCCCGCGAAACTGGTCGCGGCGAATGCCGATGCGGCGTCGCCCGAACTGCTGTCGGCGATTTTGCTGATCGACTGCGTGCGCTCCCCGCTCGATTACAAGAACATCGCGTCGAAATTCGGCGACACCGTCGCCAACCTGATCGCGGAAGTCGTGCATATCGACGCCTATCCGTCCGAGCGTGACGGCAACCTTGCCAAGGCATCGCCCGACACCAAGCGCGCCTATGAAGGCCTGCTCATCACCAGCCTCGAGCAGATCGTGAAGCAGATCGCGGCGCAGGCGAAAGAAAACCCCGGCCAGAAAATCATGTTCCCGCCCGGCCAGGAAGAGCAGCTCTATGACGATGTGAAGGGCGTCTGGGGCAACGACAAAAAGCTCGACAAGAAATTCATGGATGCCTTCAACAAGGCGGCGGGTGCTGCGCATTCGCCCTACACCCTCGAAATCAGCCTGCAGGGCGATCTCGAACTGGTCAAGGGCAGCATCGCAAAACCGACCGGCCCGAAACCCCCCAAGCCGAAAGGCCCGGGCGGCCCCGGCGGCATCGGCGGGGACGTGTTCTAAACCCTCGAGTCGCGCGGGATTCGCGCGATTCTTGCGTTAAAACGCGTTGTCACGGAATGTAACAGCGATAACGAAAAAGCGGGGGCAGGCAACTTCCCCCGCTTTTTCATGCGCATGATTCCGGTCACGCGTTGTCACCGCCTGTCACCAAAAAAACGGTTGAAACTTGAGGTCAAAGTTGAGAGAATCTAGTCAGGCTCAAGAAGTGCGAGACGAGGGGCCGGAAGAAAAAATCAAAAAAACCAGATGACCGCCGCGAGGCGGTTTTTTATTTACTCCTCTCCCAAAGGAGAGGGGAAAGTCAAAACACACGTTCAACATCTTCGCTTCGCCGCTGAAATGACTCAGGAAAATATTTTAGCTTGCAAAGCCGAATCGGTTTTGCGATGTTGCGCTCAATAAAAACAAAAAGACTTTCGAATACACCCGACCGAAGCGGAGACCACCCCTTGATGATGCGAGCACCACGCCACCGGCGCGCCAGCTGGATGCGCGAGATCGGCGAGTCCAAGATCGATATGGGCCTGATCGCGCCGATGTCCGAACATGCGCTCGACATGTCGCTCTATACCGCCGTCGCCGAAGACGACCACCGCGCCGTGCGCAACTGCGCGGGCAGCAACCCCGACATGCATGCCGATGGCAAGCTGGGCGAACCGTCCGGCACGCTGCTTCATTTCGCCGCGCGCCATGCGTCCCTTAAAACCGTGATTGCGCTGCTGAATCTGGGCGCAGACCCGTTTGCGGTCGATGAAGACGGCAAAACCGCGCGTCAGGCCGCCGACGACCGCCCCACCGGCAACCGCGTCCGCACCGTGCTGGCGTTGTGGGAAAAGAAAAAGCTGAACGGCGACACCTCGCCGCTGCTGGAAGGCGAAGACGATTTCTCCATCCTCGACCGTCACGCGGCGTCCTGATTCACAAAAAAATTCAGCGACCTTTCTCCTCTCCTTTGGGAGAGGAGATGTCACGAAGCGACAGAGGTGAGGGTACTTCGCCGGCTTCAGGCACTTGATGGCAACCAAGTACCCTCATCCTCCCGCCGCAAGAAAGCGCGGCGGGCCCCTCCTTCTCCCAAAGGAGAAGGACAAAAAACTAACCGACTTTTGTGAGCGATTTCAGGAAGGCGATCAGCAGCGCGCCGCCCATGCCGGCTTGCGGGTGCAGTTTGTCTTCCAGTATATGCGCGGCGTTGCGGGTATGGAGAACCGCATCTGTGCGCAAGGCCTGCAACACGGCGGCGGCGGCGGCCGAGCCCTTGCCATCCAGCAGCACAGGGATATGCGCAAGCCGCGCCGCGATCAGCGCGCCCATGATGGCGGCGATATCAAGGCCGCCGTAGTTCAGTAAAGCTTCCAGCGGTTGGATGCCGGATTTGATGCTGTCGATGATTTTCTCGCCCGCGTTTTCGGCGGCGGGGTTGAGTGCGGCCACGACCAGCAGGTCGATGCCGGGCTGCACCGCCATCAGGCCGTACGATGTCGCATGGGCGGCGTCGGCCGCCTGCAACGCGGCTTCCTGGCGGAAATCGCGGGCGGCGGTTTCGGACGCCATCTCGTAAACCTGCAAATCGGCATTGGCGTCCTGCGCCAGCGGCGACAGCGCATGTGTGCCTGTGCGCAATTGTTTTAACGCTTCGGCCAACCCCGTCTGCTTTTCGGGATAGGCACCGTGCGGCGCCATGAACAGGGCGATGCGCGGGTGGCGGATATCGGGTTTCTGCTTGTACTGCGATGCGGCCATCCACCGCCAGACATCGGTATATTTGCCCAGCTTGTCGCCGCCTGCCGTCACGGGCGGCATGTCGGGCAGCACATGGCGCACCATCTCCGCGATCTCGGCCAGATCGACGCCGGGCGGGGTGACGGTTTTATCTGCCTGAATCTCGGTCACGGCTTGGGTTTCTCGCATTTCGGGTAGCGGGCATCGCCCGGCTCGACGCGCTTCCAGGTTTCCGACTGGCTGAAGATGCCCTTGGTGAACTTGACCCGCATGGTCTTGTCGTCGATACCGGCCGCATCGACGCCGACATCCATGCCCATGCCGCGCAGCTCCATCCGTCCCTGCCAGTGGCCGGGGGCGACTCGTTGGAACTGCATTTTGGGGGAGAAATCGCATAGCCCTGCCACATCGCGGCTGGTCACTTGGTCGCCGAAGGCGCGGCCCGATTTGTCGCCGAACTTGTCGAAGATGGCGGTATCGGCAGTATTGACCCAATGCACGGTGCCGCAGACACCGCTGTCGGCGCAGGGCTGCAGCGCGATCACGGCATCGAAGCTTTCGGTCTTCCACAGCGTCTGTCCCTGCGGCAGCTCGGGCGGGGTGTCGGGCGCGGAAAAGGCCATGCCCGGCGTTGCAGCCACGCCAAAAGCGGTTGCAAGGGCGGCGATGCTGGTGCGGAATTTCTTTTGCAGGGCTGGCGTCACGGCAGATGTCTCACTTTTGGCGTCTCACTTTGTCAGGATAGGGAAGGTACTACTATCTTAGGCGTAACCGGTAAATTTTCAGGCAACCTGATTCCGTTGTCGGAAGCACGGCGATTCTAGTCACGGATGTTGATATTTGCAAAATACCATCTACGTCCTTGATTATGGGTTCTCAAGGGTCATTATCAGCAGCCAAAAATGTCTAATGCCTCTAGGGTAGGCTAAAATGGTTTACGTTATGTAAACTTATGGCGTAATATTCTGACTTTGTTAACTTTTGTATGGCACTCTTGATACTGGAGGAATTCGAGGAAGACATGGGGTTTATCAAGATGGCTGAAGATGCCGCGACAAAGAATCCGGCTAAAGCTACGGAAACAAAGGCTCCCGCGCCTTTGTCGATGAACCCGACTCCTGCTGAACTGGCGGCGATGGCCGCTGCTGCAGCGCCGCCGCCTTCCGCAGAACCGCCGAAAAACGGCACCACCGCGCCGACCGTCACCGCCCCGCCGCCCTCGACTCACCTGTCCGGCGCGCCTGTCAAACGCATCGGCGACCGCCTTGTTGAACGCGGCCTGATCAGCGCCGACCAGTTGCAGGTCGCGCTGCACGAGAAATCGAAATCGCATTTGCTGCTCGGCGAAATTCTCGTCGACCTGAAATTCATTACGCCCGAGATCCTGTCGGAGTTCCTGTCCGAAACCACGGGCCTGCAGCTGTTCGACCCGAAAAAAACGATGATCGATCCCGAGGCGCTCGACCTCGTGACGAAAAAAGACGCGCAGAAATACCAGTTCCTGCCCATCTCGCTCGACCGCGAAAAGAACCGCGCGATCATCGCGATGACCGACCCTTACGACGTGGTTGCGCTCGACCGCCTGAAGCAGTTGCTGCCCAAAGGCTGTACCGTTGTGCCGCAGGTCTGCCCGCCCGCGATCATGCAGGATTCCATTCACAAGGTGTATGGCGTCTCGACCTCGATCGACGGGATTTTGAAGGAACTTGCGGGCGACAAGGCCGCCGCGAAAAAGAACATCGACAACCTGAATTCCGAAGAGGCCTATTCGCATCCGCTCGTGCGCCTCGTCAACGCGCTGATCTTTGAATCGCTGAAGATGGGCGCATCCGACTTGCACTTCGAGCCGGAAGAAAACTTTATCCGCATTAGGTATCGCATCGACGGCGACATGCAGACGGTGCACACGCTGCACAAGGAATACTGGAACGGTATCTGCCAGCGCCTGAAAATTCTGGCCGAGATGAACATCGCCGACAAGCTGGCACCGCAGGACGGACGCTTCAACCTGAACATGGGCGGTAGAGACGCCGACTTCCGCGTGTCATGCCTGCCGACCGTCACCGGCGAAAACATCGTGCTGCGCGTGCTGGATAAATCGGCGTCGATTGTGCCGCTGGAACGCCTTGGCTTCTCCGACCACAACATGTACCTGATCAAAAAGGCGCAGGCGCGTCCCGAAGGCATCATCATCGTGACGGGCCCGACGGGTTCGGGCAAAACCACCACGCTCTATTCGATGCTGAACGACGTCAACACGATCGACGTGAACATCCAGACGCTGGAAGACCCGGTCGAATACAACCTCGGCCTGATCCGCCAGACGCATGTGAAAGACGGCGGCGCCTTCACCTTCGGCGAGGGTATTAAAGCCCTGCTGCGACAAGACCCTGACATCATCTTCATCGGCGAGGTGCGCGATAGCATCACGGCGGAGCAGGCGCTCAAGGCCGCGATGACCGGTCACCAGGTCTATACCTCGCTGCACACCAACGACTGCTTCGGCGCGATTCCGCGCCTGGTCGACCTTGGCATCAAGCCGGCGATGCTGGCGGGCGCGATTATCGCAACTCTTGCGCAGCGACTTGTCAGAAAGCTTTGCCAGAAATGCAAAGTGGCAAAACCGGCGACGCAAGATGAATGCAAATTACTGGCGATCGGTCCCGACGGCAACCCGATCGATTACGATAACCCGCCGACGATTTATCATCCCGGCGGCTGCCCTGAATGCAACAATTCGGGCTTCAAGGGCCGTATCGCCTGCGTGGAAATTCTGTATCTGGATGAAGAACTTGACGACATGATCGCGACCGGCGCGATGAAATCCCAGCTAAAGCCCGTTGCGCGCAAGAAGGGTTTCAAGAATATGCTGGATGACGGTATTTTGAAAATATACCAGGGCACGACCAGCCTTGATGCCGCCGTCAAGATCCTCAACTTCTCCGACCGGATGTAACGGCCAAGGCGGTGCCGGGCGTTTGCCTATACAAGTACTTGGTTTCCTTCTATAATTGTTGTAACAATATCGGGTGGGCTCAATTCTCGGGTTCATCTGTCACGGGGTTCAGGGCGAATAACCATGCCAAAGTTCAGCTATAGAGCAATTAACCAAAACGGCCGTCCCGTGCGCGGCGTCGTGAACGCGGCCAATGAAACCGAACTTTTCAACCGGCTGAACGAAACCGGCATGTCCTTGCTGGACTGCAAGGAAATGAACGACAAGGCCGGCAAGCTTGCGAGCCTCACCGCCAAAAAGGTCAAGGCGCGCGACCTGATCCAGATGTTCGTCCACCTGGAACAGCTGCAAAAGGCCGGCGTTCCGCTGCTCGACGCGCTGTCCGACGTGCGCGACACCGCTGAATCCTCGCGCCTGCGCGACATCATGGGCGACGTCTATGGCGAGGTGTCGTCGGGCTCGTCCTTCTCGGTCGCGCTGTCGAAACACCCGTCCGTTTTCGAGCCCATCTTCATCTCGCTCATCAACTCCGGCGAGGAAACCGGTAACATGACCAACTCCTTCACGCAGGTGATCAAGCACCTGAAGTGGACGGACGCGATGGCGAGCAAGGTGAAAAAAGCGACCCGTTACCCGAAAATCCTGGGCGGCGTCGTCGTCCTCGTCGTCTGGGTCATGATGACCAAGGTTGTCCCCGACGTGACGGGATTCCTGAAAGAACTGGGGCAGGAACTGCCGCCCGTGACGCTCGCGCTCATCGCGACGTCCGACTTCTTCCAGAACAACTTCCCGATGATCGTGCTTGCGCTGACTGCCGCCTACGTGGCCTTGCGCGTGTCGCGCAACATGTCGGAAGGCGTGCGTTACCGCACAGATTACATCGCGCTGCATTCGCCGGCCTTCGGCTCGCTGATCCGCAAGATTTCGCTCTCCCGTTTCTGCCAGACCTTCGCCGTCCTCTTCACCTCGGGTCTCGAGATCCTGAAATGCATCGAGGCCGCGAAGCAGACCGCCGGCAACCTCGTCCTGACCGAGGCGCTGGAACGCGTGAAGACGAACGTGCAGGAAGGCTCGCCCCTGTCGACCGCGCTCAACTCGTCGGGCGAGTTTCCGTCGCTGGTCGTGCGCATGGTCAAGATCGGCGAAGAGTCGGGTAACCTCACCGGGGTTCTCGAACAGGTTTCTGAATTTTACAACCAGGACGTCAACGACGCTGTCGATGGCATGATCACGATGATCGAGCCCGCGATGACGGTGATCCTGGGGGGCATCATCCTGTGGATTGCGGCTGCGGTTTTCGGCCCGATTTACGGCAGCCTTGGCAAGATGGGGACGTAATACATGGTTGCGATCGGCGGCGGCAAGCGGGTGTTGATGGTGGGCGGCGAGGGCGTTGTCCTCTACGCGCCGCTCGGCAAGGGCATCGAACGCGAAACGGCGATTTCATGGGAAGTCCCCAACTTCGACGAACAGCTGGTCGAGGCGCTTGATTCCAAAAACCGCGGCAAATCGGTGCTGGTGCTGTTCGACGGCGCCGACCAGACCTACCGCAAGGAAGAAAACATCCCGAAGCTGTCGCCCATCGACCGCCCGCGCTTTGTGAAGCGCAAGCTGGAACTGGCCTTCCCCAGCTACCCGATCCGCGCATCGCTGGAAATCAAGCCCGCGAAGGTAAAAAAGCAATTCATTACGCTGAAGGCCGCAAAGGAAGATGCGCGGTCGTACCTGTTCGTCGCGCTGCCCGACACCGACCAGCTGGACCGCATCGGCAACGCGCTCTATGAAACGGGCGTGCCGGTTTCGGGCTTTGGCCTGCTGCCGCTTGAATCGACCGGCATGGTGGCGGAACTCGCCGAAAAAGTTTTCGCGGGCCAGGGCAAGCATTCCCGCTGGGCCGTGGTCATCGGCCAGCATGAAACGGGCGGCCTCCGCCAGGTCGTCGTCAAGGACGGCAACCTTGCCCTGACGCGCCTCACGCCCACTTCCGAAGCCGGCACCAGCGGCACGGGCTGGGTCGATGAAGTGACGCGCGAATTCAAGGCGACGCTCACCTATATATCGCGCTTCGGTTACACCGACGCCGACGGCCTCGATGTCGTCGTCATCTGCGGCGATGTGGAAAAACAGTTTTTCGATCCCAAATCGCTGCCCGTCACGCATTTCCAGTGCATCAACGCGGGCGAGGCGCTGCGCCACCTTGGCGCGAAATCTTTCGGTTTCGAAAAAACCAACTTCGCCGATGCGGTACATGCCGCCTGGGCGGGCAAAAAAGGCGGGCTGAAACTTGCTGTCCGCGTGCCGTCGATTCACCGCATCATGGCGCCGCGCCTTGCGGCCCGCGCCGCATCCGGCCTGCTGGCCGTCGGCGTCGTCGGCCTGCTTGGCCTGACCGCCATTGATTTGCAGGCCTATGCCGGCCTGCAAAGCGAGATCGGCGACAAGCAGAACCAGAAATCCATGCTCAGCCGCGAATACGAACAGGAATCAAAGGCGTTCGAAGGCCTGCCTGTGCGCCCCGATGCGGTGCGCGCGACGCTGGGCGTCAAAAAACTGCTCGAGAAAAATACCGTCAACCTGCGCCCGATCCTGAACACGCTGAAAAACACGCTGCCTTCCGACATCACGATCGAGGATATCCTGATCGAACATACGCCGGGCGGCGCGCTGATGATCGGCGACGCCACCGCGTCGCGCGGCATGTTCGCCCAGGCGCCCGACCCCGAAGACCCGGGCATCGTGCATGTCAATTTCAAGTTCAAGCTGCCGAAGGCGATGCCGCTGGAACAAAAAACGCTGCGCGCGGATGAACTGCAAAAGGCGCTGGCTGCGGCTTTCGCCGGTTATGATGTCGTGCTGTCGCAGTTCGGCAACGTCGACCGCGCAGGCGGTCCGATGGTCGCAAAGGTGGGTGAGCCTACCGCATCAACTTCGGACGCTGAATCGGTCGCCGAAATCGACATGAAAGGGAAGCCCCTCTAATGAAGCTCATCGGCATAAAACGGCTGATCTTGCTGGCGATCCTTGCGGGCGTCAACGCGGCGATTGCGGCGGCCTATTTCCTGTGGATCGGCCCGATGCTGACCGATGCGCAAAATGCGCTGTCGGGCGTGACCAGTGAAATTTCTCAGTTGCAGGGCAAAATCCAGAACACCAAGGCGGAACTCGCCGAATACAAAGACAACATGCCCAAATACGAAGAGTTGAAGGCGCATGGGTTTATGTCGGGGCAGGACCGCTTCCAGATCAGCCGCGATCTTGATGCCGTCCGCAAGGCGTCGGAGCTGGGCGGTTTTAGTTTCAACATCAGCGACCTGCGCAGCGTGAGCAGCCCCGATGCCGAGGCCGCGCAGCTGAAGGTGCTCAACAGCCGCATCACGCTCGACCAGGTCGGCTCGCTCATTGACAGCAATTTTTACACTTTCGTCGATCGCATGAACGCAAACTTCCCGTCGCATGTGCGCCTGCAAAAGCTGCAGATTACCCGCAGCCAGCCGCTGAACAACGCCAACCTGCGCCGGATTTCGCAGCTGGAAAACGTGCCGCTGCTGACCGCCTCGACCATTTTCGACTGGATGACGGTCGTGCCGGCCACGCCGCCTGCCGATCCCAATAACCCCAACGCGCCGAGGCAGCCATGATCCGGTCACTATATAGCCTCGCCGCAATTGCTGCCGTGATGCTGCCGCTGGCGGCATCTGCGCAACAACCAACCGCCGTGCAACAGCAGGCCGCCAATGCCGCCGCCCTTGCGCAGGGCCAAGTACCCACGGCACCCGGTGCGATACAAGCGCTGTCTGCCATGGATAACGGCATTGCCGCGCCCGCCGCTGCGGCAGGTGCGCCCGTAGCTGCTGCCGCCGATGCCGCCCATCCCGGCGTTGTGCCGGGCGTGTCGCCCTCGACCGCGCCCGCGCCGGAAGAGACCC
Organism: Alphaproteobacteria bacterium; assembly: GCA_965279315.1. Lineage (GTDB taxonomy): Bacteria > Pseudomonadota > Alphaproteobacteria > Micavibrionales > UBA2020 > JAPWJZ01. Next base: position 1,156,953 of record OZ257145.1, read on the forward strand.
AGAAAGACATCCAGAAACCCTTCGCCCGCTCGCTGTTCTATACCAAGCAGGACCTTGTGCAGATCAGCAAGGCGCTGGGCGGCCAGTCGGTGAACCTCGACGCACCGATCACGGGCGGCAACGGCGCCGTCATTCCGCAGGTGCGCACCATCACGCTGACGGGCGTCCTGTACAAAAACCCCGGCGACTGGATGATCTGGCTGAACGGCCAGAAGCTGAACCCGCATAATCTGCTCCGCGAAATCTATGAGATCGAAGTGTTCAAGGATTCGCGCGTGCGCCTGAAATGGTACGATATCGGCCTCGACGGCGTGATCGACGTCACGCTGCGCCCGCACCAGAAATACGACATCGTGACCGGGCTGTTGCTGCCGGCGCCGCAGGAATGACCAGCACCATGACCGCGCAACCTGCCGCAAAACCAGACACTGCCGCACCGGCCATCCGGATTGCGGGCGTGTCGGCCGATTACGGGCAGGGCACGGTCATCGAAGACATCAGCTTTGACGTGCCCGCCGGAAAAACTTTCGGCCTGATCGGCCTGAACGGCGTCGGCAAAACGACGCTGATCAAGATCATCCTCGGCCTCATGGAATCGTCCAAGGGCGGCGTGGAAGTGTTCGGCCGCAAGAATCTGGATGCCGAAACCAAGGCCAAGATCGCCTACCTGCCCGAAAAATTCGAGCCGCCGCCCTTTTTGTCCGGCCTCGAATTCGTGAAATTCTCGCTCGCGCTTTATAAACGCCCCTTCGCGGAAGACGCCGTGATGCAGGCGGCCGACCGCGTGTCGCTGACCCGCAAGGCGCTGAAGCGCCGCGTGAACACCTATTCAAAAGGCATGAGGCAGAAAACGGGTTTGATGGGCACCTGGCTGACGGGCTGCCCGCTCCTGATCCTCGACGAGCCGATGAGCGGCCTCGACCCGCTCGCGCGCGTGCTGGTGAAGGATGAAATCGCCGCCTGCCGCCGCGCGGGCATGACAGTATTTTTATCGTCGCATATTTTGTCGGACATGGATGAAATCTGCGATAACATCGCCGTCATCCATGACGGTCGGCTGAAATTCACGGGCACGCCCGCGGAACTCAAAAAGGTCGCGAGCCAGGAATACCTGGAACGCGCATTCCTCAAAGTCATCGAAGGTTCAAAAAAGGTCTACGAATCATGAAACTTTTCGGCAAAAAAGACAGCACCGCAGCGGCACCCGAAGAACTGGCAGCCGATGACCTTGGCGAAATGGATGCGGGCCTCGATGACCTGGAAGGCGCGCCTGTCGCGGAAAAATCCCTCTCTGCCCCCTCGCGCAGCATGGCGGGCGCAGCCGGTGGTGGCCGCAAGAACCTTTTGATTTTGGTCGCGCTGGTCGCGGTCGCCGGCGCTGCCGGCGGTTATTTCTGGTTCATGGGCGGCAACGATGAGCCCATTCATGTGACCGCGCAGACGACACCGACGACTCCTCCCCCCGACATGGCTGCGGCAACGCAGGCGGTGACTGATCCGGCGACCCCGCCGATGCCCGCGACCGACCCGATGGCTGCTGCTGTTGCGCCCGCAACGGATCCGGCTGCCGCAACGCCGGCACCCGCTGGAACAGACCCGCTTGCCGCAACCGCGCCTGCGGCCGGTAATCCCGCCGATCCTTTTGCAGCACCCGCCGCTGATCCCGCTGTTGCGGCCGCTACGCCCGCGACGACCGATCCTGCTGTTGCGGCTGCCGTGCTGGGCACGCCGCCCGCCGACGAAGCAACTGCGGTTGCCGTGATGCCCGCTTCCGACATGCCCGATGACCAGGCCCCCGACGCGGCTTCGATGGCCGCGCCCGCCACGCCCGACGGCATGCCGCCCCAGCCGGGCGCAGCCGATCCCGCAGCTGCCGCGATTGCCGGTGCCGCGCCTGTTGAAGCGGCGCCCGCTGAATCCGCACCGTCATGGGCGGCACCCGGCACGGCCGTTGTCCCCGGCACCACCAACCCCGCCGCGAACGCAACGTCGCCCAACGAAGCAGAACTGGCGATTGTCCAGCATGCCGATATGCTCGACCAGCTGAGCCGCCCTGCCGATACGCAGGCGGCCATCGCCGCCGGCGCGACTGTCGCGCCCGTTGCAACCGGCGCGCCGTTTGACCCTACCGCCAGCAAGACCGTCAACCGCAACGCGATGAAAACCGTCGGTGAAATCCTGGAACAGCCGGGCATCGTGCGCCCGCTGCCGTCCGGCTACATGACGATCCGCAAGGAAAGCGACGCCGGCAGCATCGACAGCCGCCTGACCTCGGCGCGCTCCGCGCTGGCGGAGGGCAACAATTCCGCCGCGCTGGAATTGTTCGACGACCTGCACAAGGACTACCCGAAAGACAAACGCATCCTGATGGGCCGCGCCGTGTCGCTGCACAAGATGGGCCAGAAAGACGCTGCATTGTCCGCCTATGAAGACGTCCTCAACCGCGACCCCAAAAACCTCGACGCGCTTAATAACATGCTGGGCCTGCTGAAGGAAAAAGACCCGCAGCTGGCTGTTGAAAAACTGCAGGAACTGCACGATGCCTATCCTTATCAGGGCGACATCACCGCGCAGCTGGGCGTTGCCTATGGCAGCACCGGCCAGTACGACCAGGCCTTGCGCTTCCTCAACCTTGCGGAAGGCCTGAAACCGGGCTCCGGCTTCGTGATGTACAATAAATCCGTACTGCTCGACAAAATGGGCCGCAGCCGCGAAGCAGCGGCGATGTACCGCCAGATCCTGCGCCTTGCCGCCGATGGCGACATCGATCAGGGCCTGCCGCTCGAAAGCATCCGCCGGCGCTTAGCCGCGCTCCAGTAACCGGGGAGGGCGGGCGGGATGTACGGTGATATCCCGCTGCCCGATGGTTTTTTCCTGTGCGTCACCATCTTCCTCGGCCTTGTGCTGGGCAGTTTCGCAACGGCGCTGGCCTACCGCGTGCCGCTCGGCCTTTCGATTTTCAAAAAGACGCGTTCCGCCTGCCCGTCCTGCGGCCGTAACCTGACGGCGCTTGACCTTGTGCCGCTGCTGTCATGGGCGGCATTGCGCGGACGCTGCCGCAGCTGCCGCGCCGCCATCGGCTGGCAATATCCGCTGATCGAACTTGGCACGCTTGCCCTTTGCCTCGGTTTTTATTTCCGCTTCGGGTTCAGTGCGCAGGTGCTGTGCCTGTTCGCGCTGGCGCCGCTGGTGGCATCGGTCACTGCGATAGACTTTAACTATAAAATCATCCCCGACAGCCTGAACCTTGCGATGTTTCTGGCGGGGGTCGCGATGCTCTGCGTCAGCGCGTTCCATTCGCCGGACGCTGTCGAATTTATCGTGACAAGGGGCGGCGAGGGGCTGGCGGCCGCAGTCTTGTATGTCGCCGTGTCGCTGGCGCTCCGCCAGGCGATCATGATCTGGCGTAAAAAAGACGCCCTTGGCTGGGGGGATGTGAAGTTTTTCGCGGTTGCGGGCTTCTGGCTGGGCCTGAATCCCGATTCTGCGGCCTACCTGATGCTGGTTGCGGGGCTTATCGGCATTTTTCTGGCGATTGTGTGGCAGAAAATCAGGAAAGAGGCGGAATTCCCCTTCGGCCCTGCGCTGCTGCTGGCCTTTGTCACCATGTTGATATGGCAGGGACCGGTCTTCCTGTTGCGCTAATGCCGCGCCATCAAATATGGCAATCCAGAATTTACCGTTTATTCAATCTATTTAGGCTATCTTATGAAGGTGTAGAGGCAGGCAACGACCGGCCTTTGACCGTCATGGGCTAATGGGGGACGAACCGTGGATATCACCGAACTTCTGAAATTTACGCTCGACAACAAGGGCTCGGACTTGCACCTTGCGGGGGCGAACCAGCCGATCGTGCGTATCGACGGCGATTTGCAGCGCATCAAGACCGATGTGCTGACCGCCGATGTCATCCGCGCCATGCTGTTTTCGGTGATGACGGAAGAGCAACGCGCCGTTTACGAACGCGACCTCGAGCACGACTTTGCAATTTCATTGGGCCAGGATGCGCGTTTCCGCGTCAACGCATTCACGAACCGCCAGGGCTCCGCCGCCGTCTTCCGTGTCATTCCGACGAAAATCCCGACGATGGAGCAGCTTGACCTGCCGCCCGTCATCCGCCGCCTGGCCGAACTTGAAAAAGGCCTCGTGCTGGTCACGGGCCCGACAGGCTCCGGTAAATCAACGACGCTCGCATCGATGATCAACCACATCAACGCGAAATACCCGTACCACATCCTGACTGTCGAAGATCCCGTCGAGTTCTTCCACAATTCGAAAATGTCGCTCGTCAACCACCGCGAGGTGGGTAACGACACCAAGTCATTCGGGCGCGCGCTGAAATCCGCCCTTCGTGAAGACCCTGACATCATCCTGGTGGGGGAGATGCGTGACCATGAAACGATCTCGCTCGCGCTGACCGCCGCGGAAACGGGGCACTTGGTCTTCGGGACACTGCACTCGAACACCGCCGCCAAAACCATCGACCGCGTCATCGACGTGTTCCCCGCTGCCGAAAAAGAGATGGTCCGCGCCATGCTGTCGTCATCGGTGCAGGGCATTATCGCGCAGTCGCTGCTGAAAAAAGCCGGTGGCGGCCGCGTCGCCGCGCATGAAATCATGGTCGGCACCAACGCCATCCGGAACCTGATCCGCGAAAACCAGCTTGCCCAGATTTATTCGATGATCCAGACGGGCTCGCGCTATGGCATGCAGACGATGGAAGACTCGGTCAACGACCTTCTCATTTCCGGCCTCGTGACACAGGAAACCGCAGACGAGGTGCTGAAGGACGCCACAGCCTCGCTGGAAGAACCGGCGCCCGGCGCAGGCGCAGCAGGGCATGGCGCGAAAGCGCCCCCGCCGCCCCCTGCGAAAAAAGCGAATCCCCTGACCGGCGGCGCAAAACCCCCGCCCGCAGCAGCCCCCGCGAAACCGCCGCCCATGACCGAAGAAGACAAGCCTGAAGGAGGATATTCCTTTTGAGCGGAGTCGCGATTTACGCTTATCTCAACGAGATGATCCAGAAGCTGGCGACCGACCTTTACATCACGGTCGGTGTGCCGCCGACATTGCGCATCGACGGCGAACTGCACCCCCTAGGCGAACAGGTGCTGCAGGAAGACGACGTGCAGGCCATGCTGAACGAGGTGCTGACCTCGCGCCAGCGGCGTGAATTCGATTCGAACATGGAACTGAACCTTGCCTTCGACATGGGCAAGGAAGGGCGTTTCCGCGTGAACGTGCTGCGCCAGCGCCAGCACACTGCGATGGTCATCCGCCGCATCACCAGCAGCATCCCGTCTTTCGAGCAGCTGCGCCTGCCGAAAATTCTCGAGATGCTCGCGATTGAAAAACGCGGCCTCATTATGGTGTCGGGCGTCACGGCGTCGGGTAAATCGACCTCGCTTGCATCGATGATCGATTTCCGCAACCGCACGCATGGCGGCCACATCGTGACCATCGAAGACCCGATCGAATATTATCACGAGCACAAAAAAGGCGTCGTGACGCAGCGCGAAATCGGCATCGATACAAATTCGTACCAGATCGCGCTGAAAAACGCGTTGCGCCAGAAGCCCGACGTGATCCTGGTGGGCGAGGTGCGCGACCCCGAAGTCATGGAACAGACGATCACCGCCGCCGAAACCGGCCACTTGTGCTTTGCGACGATCCATACGAACAACGCGTCCCAGGCGATCGAGCGCATGATCAACTTCTTCCCCGAAGACCGCCAGCAGCAGATGCGCATCGCGCTGTCGCTGAACCTGCGCGCGATCATTGCGCAGCGCCTTGTGCGGTCGGTGAATGGCAGCATGGTCGTGGCGCTGGAAATCCTGTTGAACGAGGCGCTGATCAAGGAATTGATCCTCAAGGGCGATACCATGAAGATCAAGGAAGTTATGAGTAATAACAATACCGCCGGCATGATCACCTTCGACCAGTCGATCTACAAGCTTTACACCGAAGGCCTGATTTCCGAGCTGACAGCCATCGCCGAAGCCGATATTCCGGCAGATATGAAAATTCGCGTGCAGAATGCGAAAATCGGCGGCAAGGGTTCGGGCATGTCGAACATTGACACCTCAAAACTCTCTCTGTAAGAATGTTTGATATCAAAACCATAGACTGGTTTTGACGTTCAACATAATTATACAGAGTTAGGGCATCCTGGCATGACTGGTCGTTTTTCTCGCCTCATCCGCGTTTCCATTATTGCGGTGGCGCTCAGCCTCTCCCTTGCCAGCTGCGAACTCTCCAAAAACCAGATGACGTATGACCGTACGGCAGAAGCAGATCGCCAGGCTTTCCGCGATGTAATGGCGCCGATCCCGTCGGTCGCGAACAGCGAAGTGCCGACCCCCGAATTCCAGTCGGTCGTGACCACGCCCGAAGAACTGAAACTGCCGTCGCCGCTCGTCACGGTTGCCGTGAACCAGACCGTTTCACTGCGCGACCTGATGTACCAGCTGGCGGAACAGGCGGATGTCGATCTTGAGCTCGATCCGCAAATCCACGGCTCGATCATCTTCACCGCGAAAGACCGCCCGTTTGACCAGGTCATCGACCGCATCTCGGAAATGGCGGGCCTGCGCTATGAATTCAAGAGCGGCGTACTGCGTGTTGAACTCGACCGCCCGTTCCTGAAAAACTATGATGTCAGCTTCCTGAACGTGGAACGCAAAGGCGAAACCACGCTGACGACCACATCCTCCAGCTCGACCAGCAGCACGTCGAACAAGCTGGAAAACGACCTGTGGAAAGAACTGAACGACGGCCTCGAACAGGTCCTCGCCGCATCCGACACTTATATCTCCCTTGCAACGCTCAGCGACCCTGTGGCTACTGCCGTGAACCCGCTGCCGGCGCCCGTTGTGTCGGCTGATCCCAACGTGCCGCCGCCCCCGCCGCCGCTGCCGGGTTCCCCGCAAGTGGCGCCGATCCCCGCATCCGCGCAGCCCACGCTTGCCATCACGACGCCGCAAGGCGCGCCGCTGGTGCCGAGCCCGCCCGCAACCTTCTCGATCAGCGAACAGACCGGCGTGATTGCCGTGTTCTGCAGCCAGCGCCAGCACAAAATCGTCAAGAAATTCGTCGATACGTTCCGCAAGCGCGTCTCGACCCAGGTCCTGATCGAGGCGAAGATCCTGCAGGTTGAACTGAACGACGAATTCGCAACCGGCATCGACTGGGGCGCGCTGAACCTGACCGGCCTGCTGCAGGTCAACGGCACCTTCCCGCTTCCCAGCCTTACCAGCACGCCTGCGTCTTCCTTCGGCATCACCTTCAAGCCGGGCAGCGATTTCAACACGGCCGTGAACGCGATCTCGCGCTTCGGCACCGTGCGCGCGCTGTCCAGCCCCCGCGTGACGGTCATGAACAACCAGCCCGCGACGGTGAACGTGACGCGTGACAACGTCTACTTCAACTTCCAGGCCACGACGACGCCGTCCACAACGGCGGGTGTTGCGCCCACCGTCTCGCTCTCGAGCGAGCAGCGCAACGCACCCGAAGGCGTGATCCTCAACGTGATCCCGATGGCGGATGCCGACACCGGCGAAATCACCATGACGCTGCGCCCGACGATTTCCAAGGTCGTCAACCGCGTCGCCGACCCGACGCTGACGCTGCAGCTGGCGATCGTGGGCGTGCCCATCCCGGCTGGCCTTGCCAACAACAACATCCCCGAATTGTCGGTTCAGGAAATCGATTCCATCCTGCACATGCAGTCCGGCCAGATGATGGCGATGGGCGGCCTGATGAAGGATGAAAACACCGTGAAACAGGAAGGCGTGCCCATCCTTGGCGACGTCCCTTATCTCGGCGGCCTCTTCCGCAGCCATGTTGACGTTGTCCGCAAGTCGGAACTTGTCATCCTGGTGCGCGCGCATATCATCTCGGGCGAGAACCTCGACGATATGGACAAGAAGATCTACAAGACCTTCTCCCTCGACCGCCATCCCGGACCTATGTAACGAGCAAGGATTGCCGCAAAAATGATTTCAGGGCCGCTGGTCAGGTATATCCTCACGGCTGCCGTCCGCGACAGGCTGATGCTGACACTCTTGCTGATGATCGCAACGGGTGCCGCCATCTCCGTGTTCCTTGGCGGCGCAACCATCACCGAAAAAGAAAGCTTCGCGCTTGTCTTCGGCGCCAGCGGGTTGCGTTTTCTCGGCGTGGTCGGCATCGTGCTGTTCTGCTGTTTTTATGTGCGCCGGTCGTTCGAGACGAAGGAAGTCGAATTCCTCCTGTCGCGGCCTTTGTCGCGCATGACTTTCCTGATCAGCCATGCCGCGGCCTTTATCCTGCTCGCGCAATTGGTGGCGGCGGCGGTCTGCGGCGCGGTGTTTTTCCTTGGCAAGCCGAACATGGGCGGCTTCATGCTCTGGGGCGGCAGCCTTGGCGTTGAATACGCGATCATGGCGGTGGCGTCGCTGTTCTTTGCGATGGTCGTCTCCAGCGCCTCCGGCTCCGCGCTTGCCGCGCTCGGCCTGTATGTGCTGACGCGCCTGATCGGCACGTTGCTGGGCATCGCGTATCAGGCGCCGGAAAACATGGTTTTTGCGGCGCTCAACAATGCCATGGAAATCATTTCCGTGCTGGTGCCGCGCCTTGACCTGATGGGCCAGACATCGTGGCTCGTTTATGGTGTCGAGGGTTCAGGCGGCTTCGGCTTCACGGAAGAGGCGGGCGCCTATGCCTACCGCCTTGTTTCTTCCCTGGGCATTGCCGGGTTTATTTTCCTGCAGGGCATCGTCAGCGCATTGGTGTTCATTTTCGCGGCGGCCTTTGATTTCCTGCGCCGGGAGTTCTGATGCCGGCAGCATCCGATACCAAGTCCCGCCTGAATATCCTGCTGGTGGCGGCGCTTGCCCTCAACCTTTGCTTCTGGGCCGGATCGCGGTTCATCTATGCGAAATGGGAAGGCGTGCCGCCGGTGCCGACGCATGACGGCGCAGTCATGATGGCGCTGGGCGACCCCCAATTCGCCTACCGGCTGGGCGCAATCACCCTGCAGAACCTCGGCGATTCCGGCGGCCGCGTGACGCCGATCCGTAACTATGATTACGCGCGCCTTGGCGCATGGTTCAGGCTGCTCGACGATCTCGACCCTGCCTCCGACCATGTGCCGATGCTGGCCGCCTATTATTTCGGCGCGACGCGCGTGCCGGCGGACGTCGCCGTGGTGGTGGATTACCTGTCACATGTGGGCGTGCGTCCCGTCGGTTCCAAATGGCGCTGGCTGGTGCAGGCCGTGTTCCTTGCGCGCCATCGCCTCGGCAACCTGCAACTGGCGCTCGACCTTGCATATCAGCTGTCCAAGATGCAGCTGGTTGATGACACCTTGCCCGGCTGGGCGCGCCAGATGCCGGCCTTCGTGCTGAAGGAACAGGGCGACCGCGAGGACGCGCGCAAGATCATCACCGAATTGCTGCTGACCGGGCGCGGCTTCCACCCGAATGAAATCAACTACATGAAAAGCTACCTGTCGGAAGAACTGGGCGTATCGCCCGCCGATGTCGATAAAATCATGTCGCAGCGCCATATCGATGATGCCGGCGAATACCGCCGTCCGCGTCCCGCGCCAGAGCCCGAATAGGCCCGCAAGCGGGAAGGGGGCCAAATGCATTTTGATTACGACGTTACCTTCAGCCTGCTGGAATGGGTTGCGCTGACCGGGCTTGCCCAATGCCTTTTCATCCTCGTCTATATTCTTTTCCGCGTGCGCAACCTGCGGCAGGGGGCGATCGCAATTGCCTATTTTCTGTTCCTCGCCTGCGCCTTCGGCCTGCGCTTCGCCCTGCGGCTGGAGGATTTCGAAGCGCCGCTCCGCCTTGCGCTGTGGTTTTCGGGCGCTGTCGGCGTGCCGCTTTGCTACCTGTTGGTGCTGCAGGTCTCCCGGCTGCAGGCGTTCAGCGGCGGCCGCCATCTCCTGTGGCTGCTCTGCGTGCCGGCCACCCTTGCCGCCGCTTTCGTCATGTCGCGGTTGCAGACGCCAGCCTGCGGCGCATCATTTTTTTCGCTCTGCCCAAAATTTTTCGAAGGGCTTTACTGGCTATGGTCGATGGTGGGAGCGCTTTGCATGCTGGCGCTGTTCGCGCAGCGCGATGTCTTCCTGCGACTTGGCGGCGACCGCGCGGCAAAGGAACGTTACTGGCTGGTGATCACCCTGATCGCGGCGCATGTGCTGCGCGTCGTTGTGAACCTGTTGCTCTCCACTGGAAACATCAATTTGCATGACGCCGATGCGCTGCAATCGGTATTGGGGATCGCCTTCGCCTATCTTGTGACCACGACGCTGTTCCGCGTGTACCCGCTGCCCGTTGCGATGCATGCCGGCGCCCGCGCCGTGCAGCTGAGCGAGGAAGAAAAACAGATCGCCGACAAGGTGCGCAGCCTGATGGAGCTGGAAAAGCTTTATCAGGAGCCGACCTTCAGCCGCGCCGATCTTGCGCGCGAAGTGGGGACATCGGAAAATACCCTGTCCCGCGTCATCAACAGCGCCTTTGGCAAAAGTTTCCCGCGGCTGTTGAATGAATTCAGGGTGGAGGACGCCAAGGGCATGCTGCGCAACCCTGCGATACCGATCCAGGTTCTGGCCTTCGAGGCTGGTTTTAATTCACTGGCATCCTTTAATCGCGTTTTCAGGGAGATTACCGGCGAAACGCCGTCGCATTACCGGATACGCGCCGCTTCGGCCGCCGGCACGAAAACAGGCGATATCCCGCAATAAAATCGGGCGGGCTATCGGCAATAAAATTCTGTCCCCGCGAAAGAATCATGTTTTGATATATCTCAATTCGTGCAGATTCGTTTTGTGCGCCTGCGCGCGGCCGTTGCTTTTTCGTCACGCATTTTCATCCCCGGCAACAGCCCTTCCGGTATGAATTGATAAGTCTCTCGCGTCCTCATTGCATCATCTTGACAATGTTAAGAGTGTACGTACGTGTGGTGATAAACGAGCAATCTCATTTGCATATCTGCGCTCAGGCTGCTTAATTTGTCATGATGAGCAACAAAAGTGCCCGACTTAAACAAAGGCTTAACTTTTTTGTTGAAAGATGGTTACTAGGTCACCAAAGTAAACAAAGGCGAGGGCTCGGGAGCCGCGATCGATATTTCCGGGTGCGCTGCGTAACGGTGACGAGGCTGAACTCTTCTTAAAAAACTCAGGCTCACGGTCCACGCTCAAACAAAACCACCTTATTGGGGAGATATCCATGAAATGTAACCAATCACAAAAAGGCTTCACGCTCGTCGAGTTGGCGATCGTGATGACCATCATCGGCCTGCTTATCGGCGGGATCCTGAAAGGCCAGGAACTGATGGAAAACGCCCGTACGACGGCCACCGTCGCGCAGGTGAAGTCTTATGAAGCGGCGACCACGTCGTTCCGCGACAGCTATAACGGTATGCCTGGCGACCTTCGCCTTGCACAGAACCGCGTGCCGAACTGCACCGCAAGCTGCAACCCTGTTGCCGCCACTGCCGGTAACTCGATCATCGGCGCACCCGGTTGGGGTGCAGGCGGTTTCGTCTCGCAATCTCCCGCAGCCGGTATGGCAAAGCCGCCGACAGTCGTTGGCGAAGAAACCAACCTGTTTTGGCAGCACCTTCTGCTGTCCGACCTGATCTCGGGCGTGACGGACTCGGCGATTGCCGCAGTTCCGGCTGGTGCGGTTGCGCCGGCATGGGGTGAAACCCATCCGGCCGCGCGTCTCGGCGGCGGCTTTATCGTCGGCTACAACGACGGTACGCGCGGCCCTGGCATGCCCGCCGGCACGATTGGCCCGGCAGGTACGGTTCTGGCGCTCGTGATCAACCCGGCTGCTGCTATCGTTGGCACGCTCGCCGGTACGTCGGCCCTGTCCCCCTCGCGTGCGGCACAGATCGACCGCAAGCTGGATGACGGCAAGCCCACCAAAGGCTTCGTGCAGGCATTCGGCCCTTCGGGCGTCGGCGCACCTGGTACGGACGTCTGCCATGACACCGCGACCGACAGCTACTACGAAGCAAACACACGCAAAACTTGCGGCCTGATCTTCCGTATTCAGGGCTAATAAGACATACATATCTAGATATAAGGCCCGGGATTCATAATCCCGGGCCTTTTTCTTATGATAATCTTTTCAAGAGCATAGCTTTATTAACGACTTATTCAACGAGTCAGCCTAAAATATATACTGGTGTTGAAGTGTTTTCTTGCAGGGTGAGCATGATGAGTCGTTTTCGCAACGGCAACGCGATCTTTTCCGTCCGAAACTTTTCTATCCGGGGATTCACGATCATCGAGTTGTCGGTGGTCATGGTGCTGTCCGGCCTGATGATGGCGCTGTCGTTTTCCGCCTACAGTCTCTACATCAAGTCAGAGCGTGCGAAGGAGGCGACAGAAAAGCAAAAGGCGATCGCGACATCGCTGTCGAACTATTCAACGAAAGCAGGCCGCCTGCCTTGTCCTTCCGATCCCAGCCTGCCCGTGACGAATGCGCTTGCGGGCCGCGAACTGCCGGATGTGGCGCCCTTGAACCTTTGCACCACGCTCAAGCTTGCGGCGAACGGCACCTGTATGTATTTCAACCCTGCTACAAGCGCCTGGGTGACCACGGCATTCCCCGCAACCCGCGGCATCTGCAAAACATCGGGCCGCGACACGGCTGTTGATCCCGATGCATTGCCGGATCCTGTGCTGATCGGCGGTATTCCTTATGTGTCGATCAAGGAAGGCATCGGCCTTTCGCAGGGTGCGATTTTCTCCAGCGGCAACGATGGCACGTTGCCCGCACCGCCGCCCAAGGAATGTATCGTCGTGACCGCGACGCTCGCAGCGATCCCGGGCCAGCGTGAAAACACGCCGCCCGCCTTGCCGACCGATGACCTGGTCTATGGCACGCCCACCTATTGCGACGTGAATAGCGACGGCGTGATGGATGCCGGCGTGCGCGCAGAATCGATCATGGCGACGTTCAACGACATTACGTTGAAAAGCATCCTTGACCCCTACAGCTACCAGATGACATATGCTGTGACGGGCGCGCTGACGTCGAAGACGACAGCGCATAACTCGTATGGCGCGATCGACATCGTGACCGAAGACGGCATCGGGCTGGTGCGCCCGGCCGGCAGCGCGCATTACGTGATCGTTGCAGCTGGCGACAACCACATGGGTGTCTATAACATTTCAGGGCAGGGCGTAAACGCGAACAACATACCTTTCCCCTGCACGACCGGCAACCAGTCGGTCGACGAACGGAACTGCGACGGTGACGCCACTTTCGTGCAGGGCCTGCGCTCCGTCAATACGTCGACGCCTGCTGCGCGGCTCGCCTATTTCGACGATTCGGTCTGGCAGTCGGTCATCAACATTTCGTCGCTGTGGGAATTCGTGGACGGAAGCCCCGATATTTTTAACCTGAACATCGGCAACGTCGGCGTCGGCACGGGCACCCCGAGCGAACGCCTGCAGGTCGTCGGCAACCTGCGCACTGAAACTGCGCGGCAGGACCTGATCTGCGACACGGGCGGCTCCAACTGCTGGAACCCGGACGACCTTGCGAGCCCGACCGGCACGACCTGCAACACGACCACCTATCCGGTTCCTGCGGGGCGTATGCGCGTTGTTGTCGGCATCAAGAACGGCCGCGTAAAATGCTCCAGCAGCAGCGCTGCCGACCCTGACTACGACCCCCTTCATCCCGATCCGCCCCGTGTGACGCCCATCTTGGGCGCGCCCACCTGCCCGGTCGGGCAATTCATGAAGGGTTTCGGGGCGGGGGGCGCGCCGATTTGCTGCGACGCCACGCTGCCTGCCTCAAACGTCCTCAGCTGTTCCTATGTGGGGCCATAATACAAGTTGCGGTAATAAGGCATGAAAAATCAAGTCGATGTCTGTTGCCAGGCCCTCTCTGGTCAATCAAATGTTAACAGGAAATTTAATCATTTTGGCTAAGATATAAACTGGTGTGTTGTGTGGAGTGGTCCCTTAAAATGATTCGTGCTTTCCGAAAAAGCAGAGGCTTTTCTCTCGTCGAATTGTCCATCGTCCTCATGATCGTGGGACTTCTGGGCGCTGCGATCCTTGAAACATATCGCGGCTATATCCGCACCAAAATCGCGAACGATACAGGCCTGCACCGCAACATGGTGACGCAGGCGCTCGTGAACTTCGTGACCAATTATGGCCGCCTGCCTTGCCCCGCATCGCCGACCCGCTTGCCGGGCACTACCTCCGGCGTGCTCGCGGCGCCTATCAGCGCGGTGAAAAGCGCGGGCGAAGAAGTCTGCGCGGGGCTCGATGGCGTCATCAGCGTCGCCGGTCAGCGCAAGACATCGTCTTCGCCGGCCTGGGCCGGATATATACCGGTTTCAGGCGACCCGGTCATTTCGGTTCCGATCACGGGCGACCCCGTGCTGATCGGCACCGTACCCTACATCACGCTGGGCCTTGGCATCCGCGACACGCTGGATGGCTGGGGCAACCGCATGACGTATGCGGTATCGCAATACATGACCGATGCGACCAAATTCAACTACGACAACGGCGTGATCGATATCCAGCAGAATCAGCGCACGGAAACGCCGCCCGGCAGCGGCGCATTTACCGATACCATCTTTCCGATCCTGAACAAGGTTTCGGCCTGCCCCACAGGCACGCATGCGACCTGCAGCGTCGGATCTGTGCCGGTGACCCAGCGTCGCGGCGCTTTCCTTTATGTCCTTGTGTCGCATGGCCGCGACGGCAAGGGCGCATATAACTATTCGGGCGCGCGTCCCATTGCGTGCACCGCGACCGGCGGGCGTGACCGGGAAAACTGCAACGACGACCGTTCTTTCCTTGATGCCGACCCGAAGACGCATATTTATACGACTGTCCACACGACGCCCGTTGCGACCGACTCCTTCTTCGACGACCCGTTCACCTCTTATTCGCTGGCGCGCAGCAGTGACAAGTGGAGCTACCAGACCACGACGTCGATGTACAACAAAACCAAGGCACGCGTGGGTATCGGCGTGACCGTGCCCCTGGCGGACCTTGATGTCGGCGGCAACGTCATGGCCGACAGCTATCTCGCCAACGAATTCTGCACACCTGAATTCGACGACCCGATGACGCCGCTTAATCCGGACAAGCCCGCCTATTGCATCAACGCCAAAATGATCGACGGGCCGGATGGCAGCGTCTATGGCTCGGGGCGTGCGCTGGGCTGCCCGGAAGCGCTGATGCGCGGTATCAAGAACGGCACGGCCGACTGTGAAGTTTCGACTGACCTGACTGTTGTGACATCCGGCACCTGTGCGCCGGGGTCCTACGTCAAGGGTATCAATGCAACCGGGGGAATAGTATGTGCAACGCCATGAAAACACGGGAATTGCGCAACAGCAGTAAACGCCAGTCTGGCTATACGCTGATCGAGATGGCGATCGTCGTCACGGTCGTCGGCCTCATCATGGCGTCGTTTATCTCGGCCTACGGCATCTACCAGAAAACAAAGGCGCAGCAGGACACGGAAAACAACGCGAGCCTGCTGACCGCAGCGCTTGGCAACTTCCTTGTCCAGTACGGCCGTTATCCCTGCCCGGCGCGGCTTGACCTTACCCGCGGCGACGCGCGTTATGGTCTTGAAACGGAATGTAATCCGCTTGTCACGGCGCCCGTCGCGCCGCTGCCGGCTTACCCTGCGCCCGCGACCGCCGGCACCTATGTGAACGGCCTCTATTTTGAAAACGGTGTTTCCTACGTGGATGTCAACCCCAGTCCCGCGAACGTATGCCTCGCGGCTGGCCCTGCGGTTGCCGGTAGTTGCATGATTCCCAAGATCCGCCGCGGCGCGATTCCTTTCCGCTCTCTCGGCCTGCCCGAAGAACAGTCGCAGGACGGCTGGGGCAACCGCTTCCAGTATGCCGTGACGGAAAACCTCGCGGTCACGACATCCTATGTGCGCCGCAGCGGCGGCATCGTTGTTTATGACCGGAATCAGGCGGCCGCCGGCGCAATCCAGCTGACCCGCACGGATAACCGCGCGCACTATGTCCTGTTCAGTTCCGGGCCTGACCGCCTGGGCGCTTTCTCGTCCGCCGGCGTGCTGATGCGCCCCTGCGCGACCACGGGCTATGACCGTGAAAACTGCAACACGAGCGTCACGAACGCGCTTGCCTATTACGCGTCCGGCGCTTATGCGCCCAACGTCAACAGTGTCGAGCATTTCGACGACTATGTGCAGTTCTTCTCCTCGGTTGAAACGCCCCTGTGGCGCGTCTCCGACGACGGCGGATTCCACATCCGCGATCTGATCGACGCGGAATCGGGCGGCCAGATCGGCATCGGCCTCGACACGCCTGCGACGAACGCGACGATGGACGTTGCTGGCGAAGTGCGCGCGGCCGACAGCAATGCGCTGGCGTCCGAAGTGTGCGACCCCTCGCGCTCCAACTGTATTCCCGTGTCGAAATTCGGCTCGGAAACCGACGATTTCAAATGCCCGGCGAACACCTATGCGCGCTCTTTCGGCCAGCGCACGAACCCGTCCGGCAACCCGACGACCGATACAGGCGCGAAATACATCAAATGCGTGCCCTTCAGCCCGACGACCTGCGCCCCCGGCGAGATCATGACCGGCGTTGAAATCACGGTCGATTATCCCAAAGGCAAACCGAAATGCTCGGCCGCTGTCGCCTGCACCGCGCAGACCTTCACGGCCTGCTCCAGCACGCCTGCCGTCACCACCTATACGGTTCCCGCGCAGTTGCAGAACACGACGTGGACGACGCCCGTTATCGGCTCCAGCTGGCAGCGCACCTATGTCTGTAACACCGTTTCCGGCGTGACGCAGTGGCGCACGCAATCGACGACGGGTAACTGCGTCTGTAACGCGCTGGATGAATATGTCGATACCAGCTGCAACGTATATAAAGGCACGGGCAACTGGACGGGCGTCGTGACGCGCCATAACTGGAACTATTGCCCCGCGAACACCGGCGGCAGCACGATCACGGCCAACAGCTGCGTATGCTCGCCGCTGACCGAAACGCGTACTGTCGGATGCCCGATCTCGGGTTACACCGGCTCCGTGACGCAACAGCGCCAGTGGATCTGCGACTCTGCCACTGCCGGCCATTATACGGCCTGGGGCAACGTTAGCAGCACCTGTACCTGCGCGCCCAGCACACAGAACCAGACGCTTTCCTGCGGCACGGGCTACACGGGCTCGATTTTGCAGCACCGCGACTTCAACTGCGGCTCCGGCAGCTGGGGCGGCTGGATCACCGACAGCAACACCTGCTCCTGCGCGGCCGGCCAGACTGAAAACCGCTCGATCGGCTGTACAGCACCGCTGACCGGCTCGATCGACCAGACGCGTGTCTTCAACTGCGGGACAAGCAGCTGGGGAGCGTGGGCGGACGTTGCCAACAGTTGCGTCTGCTCGGGCGCCACGGAAAACCGTGTAACGGCCTGCACGGGCGCGCACATCACCGGTAACAGAAACGAACGCCGCACCTACAACTGCCCCACATCGACCTGGGGTGCCTGGACCGAAATCAGCAACACCTGCTCGTGTGTCGCCGACGTCGAATTCCAGACCGTCGCCTGCACCGCGCCGTTGCTGGGTAACATTACCCAACAGCGCACCTATAACTGCGGCTCGGCTACATGGGGGCCGTGGGTTGAGGCTGCGAACAACTGCGGTGCTGTTGCCTACACCTGGGTATCTAAAACGGCGGCAACAGGCCCGTTCGGCTCGCCGCTTGCGGTCCAGCAAAGCTCGTCCTGCTCCTCGGTCGGCGCAAGCTCGTCCTGCTCGTCACCTGCGGGTGGCGGCCAGTACTGGCACTATGCGACCTGCCAGTGTGAATAATAGGGAGAGGGTAACGCCTAGCGGCTGAACCAGGACTTCAATACTTCGGAATAAATGGCGGTGAGCGCGTGCATGTCGGAAACGGCAACGCGCTCATCGACTTTATGCATGGTTTTCCCGACGATGCCGAATTCGATGACGGGGCAGTGGCTGCGGATGAAACGCGCATCCGATGTGCCGCCGGTGGTGGAGAGGTCGGGGTCGACGCCAGTGACCTTTTTAATGGCATTTTGCAGCATTTGCGAATATTGCCCCGGCGGGGTGTAGAAGCTTTCGCCGCTCAGGCGCGTCTCCATGTCATAGGGCACGTTTTGCGCGTCCAGTGTGGCGCGGATCAGGCTTTCCAGCTTGGCGCCCGTGAAGGCGTCGTTGAAGCGGATGTTGAACACGGCCTTCGCCTCTGCCGGAATCACGTTTTCCGCCTTGTTGCCGACATCGACGCTGACGATCTCGAGGTTGGAGGGCTGGAAATGCGCCGTGCCGCAATCGAGTTCAAGTGCATCGAGGGCGGAGAGGAGCTTGACCAGTTTCGGCACGGGGTTATCCGCGCGCTGCGGATAGGCGACATGGCCTTGTATGCCCTTGACGGTGATAAAGCCCGACAGCGACCCGCGCCGACCGATCTTCATCATGTCGCCCAGCTTTTCGGATGATGTCGGTTCGCCGACAAGGCAGAAATCGATTTTCTCGCCGCGCGCCGCGAGCCAGTCGAGCACCTTCTTCGTGCCGTTGATCGAGGGGCCTTCTTCGTCGCCCGTGATAAGGAAGCTGATCGAACCTGCGGGGCTATCTTTGATGCAATCAAGCGCCGCTGCCGCAAAGCAGGCAATCGGGCCTTTCATGTCGGCCGCGCCACGGCCGCAGACTTCACCGTTCCTGATCTCGCCGCCGAAGGGGTCGAACGACCAGCCTTTGTCGTCGCCGACCGGCACGACATCGGTATGGCCGGCGAAACAGAAATGCGGCGCGTCCTTGCCCCAGCGGGCATAGAGGTTATCGACATCCGGCGTGTCTTTATCGGAGAAAACAAGGCGGTGGCACTCGAAGCCGCTGGCGGAGAGAAGCTTTTCCAGCAGCGCCAGTGCGCCGCCCTCGTTCGGCGTGACGCTGGGGCAGCGCAATAAATCCTGCAGCAGCGCGACGGGATCGGTTGCCATCAGTCCCTCAGCAGCTCGTTGATGCTGGTTTTGGAGCGCGTCTTTTCATCGACACGTTTCACGATCACGGCGCAATAGAGGTTCGGGCCGGGTGTGCCGTCCTTCAACGGCTTGCCCGGCTGCGTGCCGGCGACGACGACGGAATAGGCGGGCACGCGGCCCATGAACACTTCGCCCGTTTCGCGGTCGATGATTTTGGTGGATGCGCCAAGATAGACGCCCATGGACAGGACAGAGCCGGTTTCCACGATCACGCCTTCGGCGACTTCGGAGCGTGCCCCGATAAAGCAGTTGTCTTCAATAATAACGGGGTTGGCTTGCAGCGGCTCCAGCACGCCGCCGATACCGACGCCGCCCGAGATATGGCAGTTCGCGCCGATCTGCGCGCAGGAACCGACCGTCGCCCAGGTGTCGACCATCGTGCCTTCGCCGACATAGGCGCCGACGTTGACGAAAGACGGCATCAGGACCGCTTTTGGCGCGATAAAGGCGGAGGGTCGCACGATGGCGCCGGGTACCGCACGGAATCCTGCGGCCTTGAACTGGTCAGGGGTCATGTTTTCAAAGCGTGAACCCATTTTGTCGTACCATGTCGCATTGCCGGGCGCGCCCTTGACGGCTGCGTTGTCGGTCATGCGGAAGGTGAGCAGGATCGCTTTCTTGATCCATTGATGTGTGATCCAGCCGGCATCGGTTTTTTCGCAGACGCGCAAACGGCCTTCGCCCAGATGCTGCATCACTTCATCGACGGTGGCCTTACCCAAAATCTTGGTCTTGTCGGTAAGCGCGTCGCGCTGTTCCCAGATCGAATTGATGTTCTGTTCGAGGTCGGCGACATCGATTGCAGGTTTGCTATTTTCCGCGTTGCGTAACATTTTGCACCAGCCAGTCTGAGAGTTTTTCTGCTTTATGATGGGTATGGGGGTGGTTCAGGTCTTCGGGCTTCACATCCTTGCCGTGGAACCAGACCGTCTTCATGCCAAGGTCATGGGCGGTGCGCAGGTTCACCTCCATATCCTCGAACATGCAGGCGTTTTTCGCGTTCACGTCGTGCTTTTTCAGGAACGTGTGATAGCTATCCACTTTCGGCTTCGGCCAGTAATCGGCATCTTCGATCGCGAACAGCCCGTCGAAATGATGCGCGATGCCAAGATGCGACACCATGTCGACCGCAAAATTGCGCGGCGCATTGGTGAAGACGTATTTTTTGCCCGGCAGGTGCGCGAGGTATTCCTGCGTGATGGCGCAGGGCGGCACGACCTTGATATCCACGTCATGCACATGCTGCAGGAAATATTCTGGCGCGACATTGTGTTCGGTCATCAGTCCGCGCAGGGTGGTGCCGTAGGTGTGGAAGAAATGCTTGCGTTTCAAATCGGCTTGGTCGCGCGGCAGGTTCAGGTGGTTCGCCACGAAATCCGTCATCTTGCGGCCGACTTCGACGAAGATATGGGTTTCGGCGTCATAGAGCGTGTTGTCGAGATCAAAGACCCAGGAGTCGACATGCGACAGGTCGTCCGGCGGAAGTTTTCGCATGGCAGAAACCTACACGGCCTTTCTGGAGCGAAGGGCGGCGGCGAGCGTGCCGTCGTCAAGATAATCGATCTGGCCGCCAATCGGCACGCCATGCGCCAGCTGCGTCACCGATACGTTGCAGGCGTGCAGGCAGTCGGCGATATAATGCGCGGTCGTCTGGCCGTCGATGGTGGCGTTCAATGCCACGATGACTTCCTTCACGCGGTCATCCCGCGCGCGTTCCAGCAGATGCGGAATGGAGAGGTCTTCGGGCCCGATACCGTCGAGCGCGGACAGCGTGCCGCCGAGGACATGGTAATAACCCTTGAACGATCCTGTTTTTTCAATCGCCCACAGGTCAGCGATATCTTCGATGACGCAAATGATACCGCGGTCGCGTACCGATGATGCGCAGATCGCACAGGGGCGCTGGGTATCTAGGTTGTGGCAGTCGGGGCATTCCTCGATCACGTCGGCGGCCTTGTTCAGCGCCTGCGCCAGCGGCAGCATCAGCGTCTCGCGGTTCTTCAACAGGTGCAGCGCAACGCGCCGCGCCGAGCGCGGGCCGAGGCCGGGCAGGCGTCCAATAAGCTTGATCAGATGTTCGATTTCGGTGCCAATCATGGGGGTGATTATAGCCCGTCAGGGGCCGCCTTTATAGTGCAATTTCGCATATCTTAACCCCCGAAGGAGTCACTGAACAGCCCGTCTTTTTCCGCGCCCAGCGCATCGAGGGCGGGCAGGGTGGCGTTAATCATCGGGGCGGGGCCGGCGATGTAAATATTATGCCCCGCCAGCGTTTTGAAATCCTCGGCGAGGGCGGGGGCGATATAGCCGGTGCGGTGCGTTGCGTCGGCAGCCGGTTCCCCCAAGAGCGGTGCATAGCGGAATTCGGGATAGGTTTTTTGAAGGTTGCGGAAGGCGCTGTCGAGGTACAAGTGCTGCGCATCGCGCACGCCCCAGTACAGGTAAGCGGGACTGTGCTGCGCATGGGCGAAATGGGCCTCCAGTATCGCCTTGATCGGCGCGATACCGACGCCGCCCGCCAGGGCCAGCAGGGGGCGGGTGGAGGCGCGCCAGAAATGATCGCCGAAGGGCGCCTCTACGCTAATTTCGCTGCCGGCGCGCCAGTTTTCAAAGATATGCGCGCTCAGGCCGCGTCCGGTGTTCTTGATGTGGAATTCAAGTATTCCGTTATCGGGCGCATTGGCAATGGAATACGGGCGGGGGTCAAATCCCGTGGCTGACAGGTGCGCATATTGCCCTGCGCGGTGCGGCGATGATGTGCCGATATCTGCGCGGATGATGCGCGTATCGTCCGCCATTTCCACAACCGATATCACGCGCGCAGCGTAAATGCGCGGCGCGACGGGCGTGAGGATCGGGGATGGGGCGGTCAAGATCGGCGTTCCTGTATTGCGCTTCAGAAAGACTTAGGGCTCATCCGCAAAACTAGGGATGAGCCCTTGAAAGTCAAGTGTCGGGTCAAGTTAACGTTTGGGCGGCTTCGGCGCCTTTGCAGGTTTCGAAGGCTTACCGCCGTCTTTCACAGCGGCAGCTTCCGGCTTGTCGGCGGCGGGCTTTTCTGTCACTTCCGCGACGGGTTTTGTATCCACCACGGCCGCGGCGGGCTTGTCGCCTTCTGTTTTGCCTTTTACCAGTTTATCGATGGCGTCGATGCTGGCCAGCGCTTCGGGGTTGCCTTCGTTCTTTTCGCGCACTTCGGCAGCGGCGGAGGAGAGCTGCTCGTTGCCTTCCGCTTTCGGGGGCGTAATGACGCCGAAGCTGGTGCCGGATTTGTTTTCCGTGCCGGTTTCGACAGCCGCCGTTGCAGGTTTGTCGGCATCAACTTTGGCGGGTGTTTCAGCGCCTTCGGTTTTTGCAGCGGGTGCATCAACTTTCGCAGCGTCGCCTTCAACTTTTGCCGCAGGTTTTTCAGCGTCGGTTTTCACTTCCGCTGTTTCCTTGGCAGGCGTTTCCGGATCGGCATCATCTTCATATTTGGTCTGGGGGGCGGTCAGGTCAACGCCGCTCAGGTTCATCTGGTGCGATGCGGGCGTCGCGCCGGTCGTGTGCTTGTCGTTATGCTTCTCGTTGAATGCGGCGAGCCTGTTGTGCACGTTGTTCGGGTCTTCGCTGTACATGGGCACGAAATTCGCGACTTCAAGGCCGTTCATTTTGGCGTGCAGCCACATCAGTTCTTTTTGCTTGATGTTTCCATGCACGTTGATGGCGGTCCAGCCGCGCGCTTTCGCGGTCACGGCGACGGCATTTGCTTCTTCTTCACCGAATTTGGCGGTGCGTTTGCGCATGCCGATGAATTCCGAGCCGCCCAGGTTCGCGTGCCATTCGATCACATGGCCGTTCGGCAGGTGGAAGTCGAGGCCGTATTTGTCGTTCTTTTTGACCTTGCCGGTCAGGCCCAGCGCCTCCTTCAGCTTGTCATCCACATCGCCTGCAGGCCAGACCTTGTTGATTTCGGGCATGCTGTTTTTTGCGAATACGGAGCGGTAGCGGGTGTCTTTATTCGCTTCTTCGTCGTCAAGATCCTCGTCGTCGATTTCTGCCGCTGCTGCGCTGCTGTTGTTTGCAGGCGGTTGAGCGACATCTTTTTTGGCGGCTTTTTCATCGGCTTCGCCGACGGGTGCGATGTCAGGCTGGGCAACAGCTGTATCTTTTTTCTTCTCCGCACCTTCTTCGGCAGCATTTTCGGTTGCGGGTGTCGGCGCGACGGCGACTGATTCAACAACAGCCGCTACGGGGCCCTTCACGGCAGCGAGGTCGATTTTCGGGATATCCGTCGAGGGGGTAAGGCCTACGGCATCATTTTCAAAATCAAAAAGCGGCAACTGGTCGCCGGGCTTCAATTCGGGTCTTTGCGAGACATATTTACTGTCGGTGACAGCGGGCGCTTCTGCAACGGCCGTAACCGTGCCCCCCGAGGCTTCAGGAGCTTTTTTATCTTCTGCGGAAGGCGGTGTGTCGACTTGACCGTCTTGAGCCATGGCGGAACCCTCTTTGATTTTTTGAAAAAACAATTAACCCAGCGTTAAGAATTGTATTCAACCATTATATCCAAGTTTTCGTAATGGCGCAAGAAAACGCGGATTATCAAGTATTATCAATGGTATTTTTACGAATCTATCTCAATTTAGCTTCGGATTTTTGCGCTGCGGGTCATAATAGTGGAAAAGGTCGTTATCCAGCTTCATGCCGGCCTGGATGTTGAACAGCTCGACCTCGGTCGTGCCGCCATCGGGATCGACGATGCGCCATTTGCGCAGTTCAAGCGCGGGCGTTTCGGTGAAGGCGAGGGTGAGGGAGCCCGATTTGGGCTCTTTCTTCTCGACCAGCGTGACCAGCAGCAGGTTATTGTCGCGCACGACGGTCGATACCGTCAGGTCGCCCGACAGGGTCAGCTTTTCGCGCAGGAAGAAATCGGCGAGCGATTTTGAGATCAGGGTGCGTGATCCCTGCTTCATCTGTGCGTCGTAGTAATTGATGAAAAGGCCGTCGGCGACGATGAAATCCTTCACGGGCGGATCATAGGTGAAGCTCATGCGGCCGGGACGCTTCAGCAAAAACGTGCCGCCCACCTGCTTGCCGGTGTTGTCGGTCTGGATGAATTTCGCCTTCAGCGTCCTGATGCCGTTCAAATAGGACTGCACGGCGGCAACCTCGGGAATTTCCTGCTGCGCCGAAGCGGCTGCGGGCGCGAGGATAAGGGCAAGCAGGATTGCGGCAATAAAACGCATGGGCCACCGTTGTTGGTTCGAGTTTACATTAATCCCGGTTTCTCGGGGCTGACACGCAGCTTAGGGGTTATACCCTGCGATCTGCAGCATGAATTTGTCGAGCGTCGCATGCACCTTGTCGAGGCTCTTCGGCTTCGGGCCGCTCGACGACAGGGACACCTGCACGGGGAAATGGCGCAGCATCGTCGTGCCGACCGCGCCGCGCTGGGTGTGTTTCTTGTATTCCGATTCAAATTCGGCGCTGTAGCCGATGGAAACGCCGGTATCCGTGCGGGTCGCCTTGTCGTCGAACATATACTGGTCGGGCGCACCCATCATCAGGCGGGTGGCGTAGTTGTCGGACACTTTCATGTCCGCCTTGCCGCCGGCCGTTTTTTTATAGTAGTTGCCGACGCTTTTCTTCATGTCGTCGCGGAAGGTCGGTTCGCGCATGTCGAGGTATTCGGCAAGGCCGATCGGCGCGCGGCCCAGCTTCGGCGCCAGCCAGCTGATCGTGCCCTGGTTGTTGAGCGCCGCATCGGGCGGTTCCATACCCGGCAGCGTTTGCGCCGCCAGCGCAGGGCCTTGCGTGAATTTTTCCAGCTCGTCGCAATCGGCGAACATGGCGACCAGGTTGCCGCCGTCGGTGTCGTGGTCCAGTTTGCGCATATGTTTCACCAGCGCGCCTTCAAGGTATTGCGATTCATCGAGGAAGCACATGCCAAGCGGCGCCTCCAGCGTTACGCGGTGCTGTCCGAAGGGCATGACGACCGTGCGACGCATTTCCCAGACGGGGTTGGGCTCGCGGGCCTGCGCGGCGACACCCGCCAGCATGGCGGCGGCAAGGACGCAGCCGAGAACCGTCGACTTGGCGGTGAGAAATTTTTTCATGGAATGATTCATTCTTTTATGTCCCGTTATGTACCGTAATGGTCGCCGCCCAGTATCTCGCGCTTGCCGACATGGTTGGCGGCGGTGATAAGACCTTCTTTTTCCATGCGCTCCACGATGCGGGCGGCACGGTTATAGCCGATCTGCAGATGGCGCTGGATAAAGCTGGTGGAAACCTTGCGTTCCCGGATGACAATCGCGACTGCCTGATCGTAAAGGTCGTCGCCGCTGCCTTCCCCGCTTCCGATTTCTCCGAAGCCGCCTTCTTCTTCCTCGCCGTCTGTCACCCCATCAATGTAATTCGGAACGCCTTGGCTGCGCAAGAAGGACACGATTTTCTCGACCTCGTCATCGGCGACAAACGGGCCATGGACTCTGGTAATACGTCCGCCGGCCGCCATATAGAGCATATCGCCCTGTCCGAGCAGCTGTTCCGCGCCGCCTTCCCCTAATATTGTCCGGCTGTCGATCTTCGATGTGACCTGAAAGCTGATACGGGTCGGGAAGTTTGCCTTAATCACGCCCGTGATGACGTCAACCGAAGGACGCTGGGTTGCCATGATCAGGTGGATGCCCGCGGCACGGGCCATCTGGGCGAGGCGCTGGATCGCGTTTTCAACCTCTTTGCCCGCCACCAGCATCAGGTCGGCGAATTCGTCGACGATGATGACGATAAAGGGCAGGTCATTAAGGGGGATCGGCTGTTCTTCATAGATCGGCTTGCCGGTGTCGGAATCGAAACCCGTCTGGATCTTGTGCATCAGCACTTCGCCCGTACCACGCGCTGCGCGGATGCGTTCGTTAAAGCCGTCGATATTGCGTACGCCCAGTTTCGACATCGCGCGGTAACGGTCTTCCATTTCGCGCACGGCCCATTTGAGCGCGGTCACGGCCTTGTGCGCCTCGGTCACGACGGGCGTCAGCAAATGGGGGATATCGTCATAGACCGACAGTTCCAGCATCTTGGGGTCGATCATGATAAAGCGGCATTGCTCCGGCGACAGGCGGTAGAGCAGCGACAGGATCATCGTGTTGACGGCAACCGATTTCCCCGAGCCGGTCGTGCCGGCCACAAGCAGGTGCGGCATCCGCGACAGGTCGGCGATGATGGGATCGCCCGCAATGTTTTTGCCCAGCACCAGCGGCAGCTTCGCGGTGTGCTTTTCAGACTCTTTCGTCGCGAGCAGTTCCTTCAGAAACACCATCTCGCGCTTGGCGTTCGGAAGTTCAATGCCGATCGCGTTCTTGCCGGGGACGACAGCCACGCGCACGGCAACCGAGCTCATGCTGCGCGCGATGTCGTCGGACAGGCCGATGACGCGGCTGGTTTTTGTGCCGGGCGCCGGTTCCATTTCATAGAGGGTCACGATGGGGCCGGGGCTGACTTTCAATATGTCGCCCTGTACGCCGAAATCGGCGAGCGTGGTTTGCAGCATCTCGGCGTTTTTCTGCAGCGCGGGCTCATCCAGCTTGGTCACAGATTGTGCGCGGTCCTGCAGCAGGTCGAGCGCGGGCAGCTGCCATTCGTCATCCGATGTGCGCAGGTTCAGTTTTTTCTGCTTCTCTTCCTTGGCTGGTTTTGCGGGCTTGTCGCTGCGGATCGCCAGGATGGGCTTGCGTTTCGCGACCAGCGTTTCGTCGGGAGCAGAGGGCTCTGCATCCTGCTCGTCGAAGGCCTCTTCCTTGACGCGGATGCGGCGCTGTTTGGCGGGCGCGTCGTTGGTATAGGTCGTGTGCCATTTGCGGAAGGCGGTGAAGGCAGCGCCCGTGCGCTCCGCCGCGAAAGACGTCACATCGCGCGTGGTCGAGAGCCCCGCCATCCATTCGCCAAATCCGATGCCGAGCGCAAGGATATAGGTGACCGTGCAGAGCAGCGCGGCAGACAAGGCGACGAACAGGAACGCCATGGTGCCCAGCCAGCCCTGCAGGTTATTGCCGACCGCGTTGTAAATCAGCGCGCCGGCAGAGCCGCCAAGGTATGATCCCGCGCCGAACATGTCGAAGGACGGCAGGCGTGCGAAGGCAATCGCGCCGAGGAGGACGGAGAATACCAGCATCGGCAGGCGTGCGCCCAGACCCTGCATCGGCTTGCGCTTCACGATGCGCCAACCCCAGACCATGAAGGCCACGCCGATCAGCAGCGCCGCCGCGCCCAATGTTTGCAGCAGCAGGTCGGCGGTGTACGCGCCGCTTTTGCCAAGAAAGTTTTGCACAACCGGATTTGTGCCGGCTGTGTTGAGCGACGGGTCTTTCGGGTCATAAGTGAAGAGTGCGGCAAACAGGGACAGCCCCGCGCCCGCGAAAGCAACCCCGCCAAGGTCGGTCAGGCGGTGCGCCAGGAAACTTTGCATGCTGGCCGGCAGAAGCGGCGTTTTGCCGCCGCGTGACTTGACGGAAACCTTGCGCTGCGGCGCGCGCGAAAATAGACCCATAAACCCCCCGGTCGGTGGACAAAACAGCTAAACTCTAAAACCCTCTACGAGTGTAGCAGAGCTGCGAGTCGTCGCGCCATATCTTGTGGTGAAAATTTAGCGGCGGGAGGCTTACTTTTTCTTCTCTTCGCCCAGATCCAGCACCCCGTTGGGGTCTTTCTCAACCAGATCAGCGACTTGGTCGTAAACAGATGCGTTGTCGTTCATCTGTTCGCGCAGCGGCTCGTTCTGCGCGCCCACATTGCGGAAGAAAGTCGCGGCGTCGCGCAAAAGTTTCGAGGCAAGCTGGGCGTAGGTGGCCATCTGGTAATTCCTTGATAAGGACAAACAAGCACGCAAAAAATAGCATGGCTGCCGCGCCATGGCACGGAAAAACTAAACCATGGTTATGTCAATTTACTTACGGCGGAAGGGGTGCAACGGGTAGGTGCCGAGCATCCGGATATCGGCCGCATAGAACCGCAGCTCGTCAATCGCGTACTGGAACGACACATCTTCCGGATGGCCTTCGAATTCGCAATAGAAAGTGGCGGAATGGAATTTATTGCCTTCCAGATAGCTTTCCAGCTTCAGGATGTTGATGCCGTTGGTGGCAAAACCGCCCAGCGCCTTATACAGCGCGGCGGGAATGTTGTGCACCTTGAACAGGATCGAGGTGATGAATTTCTTGCCCTTCACCGGCGCGGGCGGTTTCGCGCCCTTGGCAAGCGCGATGAAGCGCGTCGTGTTGCCCTCTTCATCCTCGATATTCTTTTGCAAAATTTTCAGGCCGTACAATTCTGCCGCCAGCGCCGATGCAATCGCGCCATGCGCCTTGTCCTTCATTTCGGCGACTTTCAGCGCAGACCCTGCGGTGTCTTCGAATACGACGGGCTTCAACCCCAGTTCCGCGATGATCTTGCGGCATTGGGGCAGGGCGTGGATGTGGGAATAGACGGTCTTGATGTCGGACACTTTCGCGCCGTCGACGCCCAGCAGGCAGTGATGCACGGGTATGAAATATTCGGCGACAATCGACAGCGGCGAGCGCGGCAGCAAATGATGGATGTCGGCCACGCGCCCCGCGATCGAGTTATCGATCGGGATCATCGCATATTTCGCGCGGCCGGTTTCGGCGGCCTTGAACGCCTCCGCAAAGGTCGGGCAGGGCAGCGGTTCCAGTTTCGGGAAGGCGGCGAGGCAGGCCATGTGGGAATAAGCGCCCGCGCGGCCCTGGAATGCGATTTTATCGGTCATTTGTGCTGTTTTCTTCTGTTATTTGGATGGTGACGGATTGTCGAACCACCGCTTTTTGAGGCCATTCTGCCCCAGATTTTCGCCGCCCGCAATCTCGACCGTCATCATGCCATGCCGCGCATCCTGCGCGCCATGCATGTTGTAGTAGCCCACGCGCGCGCCCTTGCCGCTTTCCACCAGCGGCAGCGCGATTTTGGCGACAGCCTTCCAGAAATCGCGTTTTTCTTCCGTGCTGCCGTTCAGCATGAAATCGGGGAAGGATTTATAATTCGGGTTCACGATCGCATAGTGTTCTTGCGCTTCTTTCGCATTCGCCGGCAGCGGCAGCGATTTCATGCCATGGCCGAGATCGGTGCCCAGCACATCCAGCTTGTTGTCGGCGAACAATTGCGTGATGCCCTGTTTGGGATGCGGGTGAAAACTGCGCAAGTCCCCGATGAATTCATGTTCAGGCGTAAAGCCGTCTGTCAGCACATGGATATGCACTTCCTGCACCTGCGAATTCGTGTCGTTGCGGCCCATATCGGTGGCCTTGGAAAAATTGGTCAGCCATTGATGGTTGGCGGGATCGACACGGTTTTTGTAAAGGTCGGCGAAGGCCTCGGAAATATCATCCCATGCCTTGTCATCCGCTTTCGATTTCAGGAAATCGAGGCCATCGGCATGGCGCAATCCGCTCACTGCGATGATGAAGCTGGTATTCGCAATCGGTTTGCCCTCCGCCGCCTGTCCGTGCTGCACGGTGCGGGTCGTGGCGGTCTGCGCAAAAGCCTTGAGCGCGTTTGTTTGGTCGAACCAGTCTGACACGGGGATGCTACCTCTTGAACCATTATAATTACATAATGAACGGGGCTTGGTAAACGTAAATGCGCCGTAGCGGGTTAGTGCTTTGTTTTTACTGCCTTTTTCTTCGGCTTGGGCTTGGCTTGAAGCGCAGCCCCACAGGCGGCTTTCGTCCATTCCAGCAGGGTATCCTCGTCATCCAGCGCAACGGCGGGGACAGCCCAATAGGATAATGTCACCGTCTTGTTTTTCGATTCATACCGGAACGGCTCCGACCCTGCGGCTGCGTAATCGGCGCGGTTGCTGGCGGCGGTTTTGTAATACAGCACATCATCGATAATAATGCTGAACATCAGCCCGCCACGGAAAAGCCCGAAACCCCCGAACATCCGCTTCGCCGATATGCCGGGCAGCGGGGCCAGCTGGTCGAGGATATAATCGCAATATTCGCGGGACATTATTTCTTCAAAATTTCGCGCGCGATTTCTAAATCTTCGGGCGTATCGACGCCCAGCGGCACGGTATCCACCACGGCGATATCGATACGCATGCCAAGCGCCAGCGCGCGCAGTTGCTCAAGGCGCTCGCGCTTTTCCAGTGCGGATGGCGGCGCGGCGACAAAGGCCTCGAGTGCGGCGCGTTTATACGTGTAAAGCCCGATATGGTGCAGCAGCGGCCCGTCGCCGGAAGGCGCGGTCGTGCGCGAGAAATACAGCGCGCGGCCCTGTTTTTCGCCCTTGGCGAAATCAATCTCCGCAATCGCCTTCACCACGTTCGGGTTGCTCCTTTCCGACTCTTTCGTGATGATGCAGCCCAGCGTGCCAATATCGGTTTCAGGGTTTTGCAGCAAATCAAATGCTGTCTTGATCAGCGCCGCATCCAGCGTCGGCAGGTCGCCCTGCACGTTGATGATCGCGTCATGCTTGCCCTGCGGGTCGATCGTTTTGAGTGCAGCCAGAATGCGATCAGAGCCGGAGGGGAGGTCGGGATCGGTCAGCACCGCTTCGCCGCCGGCCTTTTCAACAGCCGCCTTGATCTCGGCCTCCGCGCAAGCGACCACGACGCGGCCGAGTTTTGATTCTTCCGCGCGGCGCAACACCTGCACGATCATCGGCAGCCCCTCGATATCCGCCAGCGGCTTGTTCGGCAGCCGCGTCGATGCCATGCGCGCAGGAATCATGATGATCGGCGACTGGAGCAGGGATTGCGAAGCGGGGGATTTCTGCGGCTGGGCCATGGCACATGTTCCTTTGAATGATCTGGCCAGAATATAGCGGGATGCGCCTGTGTTGTATTTTGAAAAGATAACGCCTTGTTACATCACCTGAAATCTAATAATTATGAAAATTATAAAAGAATCCAGTTGCGCCCCTGCTCCCCTGCGTTAAAACAGGTTATGCGAGCCCAATGCGGGGCTTCGCGCGCAAGCAAGAATAATAAAAAATGCAATCCGCCTCCACAACACATGACGAGCACCACGCCAGCGGTCCGGGTACGGGACTGGTTGCCATGTCGGTCGGCGCGATCGGCGTGGTGTACGGCGATATCGGCACAAGCCCGCTTTATGCCTTCCGTGAAGCGCTGCACGCGGTCGGCGCCCATGCTGAATCAGGCGTTGCGCTGCCCGAGGTGCTGGGCATCCTGTCACTTTTCCTGTGGTCTATGATGCTTGTCGTCACATTGAAATATGTGACAGTCCTGCTCCGCATCGACAACCGTGGCGAGGGTGGCACGCTTGCGCTGATGGCGCTGGCGCGCAGCGTGATCTATCGCAACACCATCGGCTTCCTGTTTCTTGGTATGGCGGGGGCTGCGCTGTTTTATGGCGACAGCATCATCACGCCGGCTATCTCCGTCCTCTCCGCCGTCGAGGGGATGAACGTCGTTGTGGACGGGTTCGAGCCTTATGTGGTTCCCATTACGCTGATGATCATCGTCGGCCTGTTCTTTTTTCAATATAAAGGCACGGCGCAAGTATCGAAACTGTTCGGGCCGATCATGCTGCTGTGGTTCGGCGTGCTGGGCGTCATGGGTGCGGGCCATATCATGGACGACCCCCGCGTCATCGCCGCGATCAACCCGTGGCATGCCGTCTATTTCGTGGCGACGCATGGCAAGGTCGCCTTCATCACACTTGGCGCGATCTTCCTCTGCGTTACGGGGGCGGAGGCGATTTATGCCGATCTCGGCCATTTCGGGCGCAAGCCGATCCAGCTGGCATGGCTCTGGTATGTTTTTCCCTGCCTTGCGCTCAATTACCTCGGCCAGGGCGCGATGGTGCTGCACAGCCCCGAAACCATCGATAACCCCTTCTTCAAGATGGTGGGGCAGAGCATGCAGCTGCCGCTCGTGCTTCTGTCGGGCTGCGCCACGATCATTGCCAGTCAGGCGGTCATCACCGGCGCTTATTCGCTGACACGTCAGGCGGTCAACCTTGGCCTGCTGCCGCGCATGAAGATCATGCACACCTCCGACAAACATTCCGGCCAGATTTACCTGCCGCAGGTGAATTACCTTTTGATGTGCGGTGTCATCATCCTCGTGCTGCTGTTCCGCTCCTCCTCAGGCCTTGCTGCCGTGTACGGCATCAGCGTTGCGGGCGCGCTCTGCGTCGATGCGATCATGGGCTTCTTCGTCGTCTGGCAGATCCGTGAATGGAAATTCCTGAAGACGCTTGCCGTATTCGGGGTGTTCCTTGCGCTGGACCTGCTCTTCCTCGGCTCCAACCTGCTGAAGCTGCTGCAGGGCGGCTGGGTGCCCTTGTTGATTGCGACGATCCTGATGGTCATCATGACAACTTGGATCCAGGGCACGTTCATCCTGTCGTCGCGCGCGCGTAAACGCGAGATCAAGGTGGAAAAATTCATCGGCGAATACAAGACCCGCTATCCCGACCTGCAGCGTGTCAAGGGTTCGGCGTTCTTCCTCGCGGGGGATCCCAACCACACGCCTGCCGCATTGTTGCAGAACATACGTCACAACAAGATACTGCACGAAAACAACATTATACTTTCGGTGAAAATCGAGCCTTTCCCGCATGTCGCGGAGGCGGACCGCGCGCTGGTCACCCACCTGAACGAGGAATTCAGCGTGGTCGTCCTGCGCTTCGGCTTCAAGGACAGCCCCGATGTGCAGGAAGAACTGCTCAAGATGAATCGCGCGCAGGGCAACGGCATCGATTTCGACTGGGAAGACACCTCGCTGTTCCTGTCGCGCCGTTCCATCAAGTCGCACCCGAAATACGGTATGTCGATCTGGCAGGACATCATTTACATCTGGCTGTCAAAACATTCGGCCGAGCCGACCGACTTCTACAAACTGCCTGTCGGCCGCGTCATCGAAATCGGGCGTCACGTCCTTATCTAAGGCCGTTAACACTTTTTATTTTGCATAATCGTGATGTTTCTGGTATAAAATCCGAACGCCATTAAAGGCGGGAGGGAGAATCACCATGAATAATCAGGCAAAAAAGCTTGGACGTTTCGGCGCAACACTGGCGATCGCCTTTAACCTTGCCGCCTGCGCGACCCCTCCTGCAAATAACAACGCCCCGCGCAACAACCGCGACACCGCGCCAGACGTAACCGTCGTGCAGGCTTCATATGTTCAGCCTGCCGCCTATGTGACGCCTGCGGGCAGCGATGTGCTGCGCTTTTACAACCTGCATACGGAAGAAAGCATCACCGTGACGCGCAACCGCGGGGATTCCATTTCACGCGAAGCCAACTGGTTCATGCGCGATTTCCGCCGTGGCGAAACAGCCGATATGGACCCGCAATTGTTCGACCTGCTTGGTCGCCTCAAGACGGAAATCCAGCGCCGCCATCCGGGGCTGGAAGTGGAATACCAGGTTGTGTCGCCCTACCGTTCCCCCGACACCAACGAAGCCCTGCGCGATGCGGGTGGCAGCCAGGCCGAGGATTCCCAGCATACGCATGGCAAGGCAATCGACATCAAGGTGCCGGGGCTTTCCACGACCGAGCTGCGCAATATCGCGACCTGTCTGAACCTTGGCGGTGTCGGTTATTACGCCGAGGACGCTTTCGTGCATGTCGATACAGGCCGCGTGCGCTACTGGCCGTCGCGCGACTATCTCTCTACCCTGAAATGTAATTAATCTTATTCGCTGTCGGTCATCGTGTAGCCGTAACGCTCGGCATGCGGCTTCAGGATATCCAGCACGGGCTTCAGCTGTTCGCGGTATTTCAACCAGCGCCCGCTGGCGCGCGTGTAGATTTTCTGCGTGACCTGATGATAGCTTGGCGTGTTGATCAGGCCTTTTTTCTGCGCCGTCTTGTCGTATTCCAGCACGGCGTCGTTCCACGGCACATTCAGGAATTCCAGCAGTTTTGCGACCGTCGGCTGGAAATCGGCCACGACATCCTCGTAACGGATGGCATGCACGTCGAGTGGCAGCGTTTTCGCGTAATGTTCCCACACCGAAAAGGCTTCGTCATAGAAACGCGCGGAATCCTGCAGATCGAGGAAGCGGACCATGGCGCTGTTCAGGTTGAAATCCTGCATGTAGCAGCTCAGGACTGAATCGCAGGGATGGCGCAGGGCCAGAATGAATTTCGCCTTGGGGAATACGCGCTGGATCAGGCCGACATGTAAAATGTTGAGCGGCAGCTTGTCGACGAAAACAGGTTTCTGCGCGCTGTTGTCATGCTCCGTGAAAAACCGCTCGCGCATGGCGGCAATATCCTGCGCCGTCAGTTTCGGCATGGCGGCGGGATAGCAGACGTCATTCAGCGGATGCTCGTGGGGCTGCGCTGTGCCATAGCTGCGGACAAGGTGATGGATCATCTTGTCGACGGCGGGCTTTTCCTCGGCGACGGCGATGTCGGGGTGGCTTGCCATGATCTGGTCGAGAAGCGTCGTGCCCGAACGGGGAAAGCCGACCAGAAAAACAGGCGCAGGCTCCGGCCCCTCCGGCAGCGGGCCTTGCGCCATGGCGGGCGTGAAATCGCGCAAGATCCGTACGGCCAGTTGCGGATAAACGCCGGTGTGCAGGGCTTTCAAATTCACCAGCTTTGCCTTGCAGTCGTTGCCTTTCGCGAAGGCCTCGAACGCCTGCTTGGCATCGTTGCGGCGTTCGTACAGCTGCCCCATTTCATAGAAGAAAGCGGGGCTGGGTATCGCATCGGGGCGCAGCTTTTCCTTGTAACTTTCAAGCAATACAAGCGCGTCGTCGTGCTTGCCGCGGCGGCGCAGGACTTTCGCTTCGCACAGCGCGATGAAGGGCGATGGCGGCAGTTGCTGTTTGGCTTTTTTCAGCGCGTCCTCCGCGTCGTCGATGCGGTTGGTTTTTTCGTAGAGGTCCATCAGGACCAGCCACGCGCTTTCCAGCGGGAAGATGTCCACGGCGCTCTTCAGTGCGTCAATCGCCTCATCAAGACGTTTTTGCTCGGCATACAGCGCGCCCAGGTTGCGCCAGGCCTGCGCATGGCGGGGATTGAGCGTCAGCGCCTGCTTGTAGGCCTTCTCCGCCAGTTCGTGACGGCGGCTGTCGCGCAGCACGTCGGCGATATTCGCATGGGGGTTCGGCCATTTCGGGTTCGCGCGGATCGCGGCGATCAGGTGCTTTTCCGCGCCCTGCAGGTCGCCCATGCGGTACAGCAGCAGGCCCATATTGTTCAGGATCTGAAAATTCGCCGGCTCCAGCCTGAAGGCCTTTTCCAGCAAGGGGCGCGCCTGTTCCAGCTGTGCCTGTTCCAGCAGGAACGCGCCATAGCTGTTCAGCGCATAGGCGCTATCCGGCGACAGTTTTACGGCGGTTTTGTAATGTGCCTCGGCTTTCTCCGGTTTTCCCGCCTGCCAAGAGGCCAGCGCGAGATCGCCCTGTATCAGGCCGGACGACGGCGCCTGAATGGCGGCTTTTTCAAGCAGCGCAATGCCTTCGTCCAAACGGCCTGCGGACAATAATGTAACGGCTTGATTGCGGAGATTTGTATCGGGGGGCGAGGCGGGCTTGCTCATGTATTCTCGAACCGCCCTTTGGGGAAAGTGGTGGACACAACAGGGATTGAACCTGTGACCCCTACCAT
The DNA here is from genome assembly GCA_965279315.1 of Alphaproteobacteria bacterium. Lineage (GTDB taxonomy): Bacteria > Pseudomonadota > Alphaproteobacteria > Micavibrionales > UBA2020 > JAPWJZ01. The sequence goes on from OZ257145.1 coordinate 1,192,600, forward strand.
GTCAAGATAGTGCTCTACCGCTGAGCTATGTGTCCTTGGTCAGGCCGCTTTATTAGCACGGCATTTCCTTTTTATGCAAGTCCTATCGTAATCCGCTGAAAATGCGGGAAAAACCTGCTTTTCTAGGAATCGGCCTACAAAAGATTGTCCCCAGACCGGGGGGCGGTCTGGGGCGCGGCTTTGCCGCCGGTATAAAAGATTGCTCCCAGACCGGGGGGGCGGTCTGGGGCGCGGCTTTGCCGCCGGTATAAAAGATTGTCCCCAGACCGGGGGGGCGGTCTGGGGACAGTGGTTCACGGAGGGGGAATTATCTCCGTTGGGGGTCCAGTCGTAACTCTTAAAGCTGCTGCGCGCGGGCGGGCTTGTGTGCGAAGTCCGCGTAAATGATGTTGCTATCTGCCGATTGCATCGGGGTCTTCAGCGGCAGGCTGCCCTGGCCCATCAGGTAACGCACGCGAGTGGCAATCTCCTTCAGGTGGAAGGGGCGCGTGGTGACGGGGGCGGGGGCGTAAGCGGGGGTTGCGTGGGTGTCCATCGCGACGCCTGCGAAACCGGTGATGAAAATGACCTGGAGGCCGGGGTTGTCCTGCAGCGCCTTCTGGGCGAGGACGAAGCCGTCGATGCCGGGCATCACGACGTTCACCAGCAGCACATCATAAGTGTCGCGCGACGACACGCGCCATGCATCGAGGCAGTTGTCGACGCTCTCGACCGTGTTGCCCGCTTTTTTCAGCGAGGCTGCCAGGTATGCTGCGGTGGTGGAATTGTGTTCTGCGATCAGGATCTTAGCCATTTGAAGTCACTCCCCTATGTTTTGTTTTTTTCTTAGCCGCTTCTCTTGTGTCTCTCCGTGGTGTCGACGCCCCGTTTGATCCGGTTTTTTTTAATTTCTCGTTAACGTCTTATGTTAATAGTAAAACATTTTACAGAACCACGGTCAAGGGCATTTATGAACAAGAAGTTAAGGATTAGTGTAATTTTATTTCAGTAACGAGTGTCAAAATGTGAAATTTCAATAGTTTATGGAAATTTATGAAAGGATGAAATTCTTTACATTTTCTTAAGAAGCTGGCAAAGCTGGGCGGATATTTTTCAGAAGGAAGCGAAAACCATGCACCATTTCTATGTGTTGCCACTGATGATCGGGCTGATTTCATTCATGTTTATGGGAGTCGCGACTCATGCCGGTGCTTTCGACCAGAAAACCCCGCCCGCCCAGAACGTGCTCACGCTCGACAAGTTTAAAGAAGCCCTGCCTGAAACCAGTGAAGAGCTGGACATGCCGGGTTTCGTCGCGCTGAAGGAAAAGGGCGCGGTAACGGTGCTGGATGTGCGCAGTGTGGATTCATTCGCCCGCCGGCATCTGGCGGGGTCGGTCAATGCGCCGCTGACCGGCCTGACTGAAAAGAACCTGCCCGTGCTTGCGCCCGACAGGGACGCACCTGTGGTGCTGGTCTGCGATTACAGCTTCTTCCCCACCCGTATGATCTCGATGACGTTGCAGGCCTATCCGGTGCTTAAATCGAACGGGTATAAAAAGATCTACCGCCTGAACCTGTGGCAGAACAAACAGGGCGGTGACATGACCCCGGCCGAAGCACAGGAAAAGGTTTTGGCCTTCGAGGGCTCCGAGGTCAAACAGGCGGAACCCCCCAAGGAATAGGCCAACGAGACGGCAAAAAAACGGCGCCTGTGACGGCGCCGTTTTTTTTAGTCGTGTCAGGGACTGTCAGTCCTGTTTCTTTTCTTCTTCCTTGGGCGCGTCGCCGGCCTTGTTGGCCTTGCGCTTGTCGGCCTTGCGCTTGTCGGCGATCCGCTGCTTCAGGCTTTCCTTGTCCGGAACGCCGGAAAACGCGTCATCGGCGACGATAAAGGACGGCGTGCCGTTAAAGTCCATTTGCGAGGCAAGGGCGCGGTTGCGCTCGATTTGCATCATCGCATCGGTGCCGTCGACATAGGAGCGCGCTGCGCCCAGGTCCATGCCGATATCCTTGGCGGCGGCTTCGATGTCCTCGTTCTTGAGGACGCCTTTAAAGCTCATCATCTTTTCGTGGAATTCAAAATATTTGTCCTGACGCTGCGCCGCGAGCGCCCATTTGGCGGAGGTTTCGGATGTCGGGCCCAGGATCGGGAAATCCTTGAAGATCACCTTCACGCCCGGGTCTTCCTTCGCGATTTCCTTCAGCGTGAAGAAGACGTCCTTGCAGTAATGGCAGTTGTAATCGAAGAATTCGACAATCGTCACGTCGCCCGACTTGTTGCCGATGAAGGGGGATTTTTCGTTCTTGAACAATTCGTCATGGTTGCGCTGCAGCGCATCCGCTTTCTTCGTCTCGATTTCCTTGGTCTGGTAGCTGTTGACGGCTTCCAGGATCAGCTGCGGGTTCTCCATGATGTATTCATGGATCATTTTGTTGATGTCTTCCTTCGTGAAGTTTTCTGCCGAGGCAGGGGCGGCGGCGAAAATGCCCGCCACCAGCGCTGCCGGAAGGATAAATTTATTCATATATTTCTGGAACATGCAAAACCCCTGACCCTGTTGGTGTACGCAACTCTAACAATGTGAGCCTTAAGCCCCCAAAATCAATCCCTATTTTTGTCTTTCTTGTCCTGTTTCTTCTGGCGGCGCGCCGCATCCAGAATATCCCCCGCCCGGATCCAGCTGGCCGAATTCTTAACCAAAGATTGCTGGGCCAGCTTGGCCTCCCGTATCGCGTAGTCGGTTTTCCCGCGCAATAATTGTTCTTCGGCCAGATGCAGGCGGGAAAGGCCTTCCTGCCCCTGTTTGCCATAGGCAATAGCCAGAAAATGATGGGTCTTGAGGTCCTTGGGTTCCGACTGCAGGGCGCGCTCGAACTGCTTCACCGCTTCGGCATAATGTTTCTGCGTGTCCTTGCCTGATTCCAGCAGTGCATGGCCATAGGCCGCGCGGATCAGCCCGGATTGCGGGGCAAGCTCGACCGATTTGGCATAGGCGGGAATCGCTTCGTCGATGCGTCCGAATTCGAACAGCATCTGCCCTTTCAGCTCGAGGAAGTAAGGGTTGCGCGGTTCTTCCTTGATCAGCGGCGCCAGCAGCTTGAGCGCGTCGTCGATGCGGCCCTTGCGGTACAGCGCGATGGCACGGCCATAGCGGGCAGCGACGCCGGTGCCCTTGTCCAGCAGCGCCTGATCCGGCAGCAAAAATCCCTTCAGCTTGGCGACCATGCGGGCATGAAGGCCTGCCCATTCGGCGGGCACGGTGCCGCCCTTGTAATTTAATGCCGCATTTTCCAGCGACGCAATACGGTCACGGGTCAGGGGGTGGGTGCGCACATATTCGGTCTGCTGCGATTCCGGCAGCAGTTCCTGATCGGCAAGCGTCTCCATGAAGGACACAAGGCCGGATACCGGCATCCGCGCGCCCTTCAGGTACGCAACCGCCGACTGGTCGGCGGCGGTTTCCTGGATGCGGCTGTGGCGCAGCGCGGCGCGCTGGCCGATCGACCCCGCCGCCGACAGCACGGCAACGCCCGCTTCGCCCGATCCGGCGGCGGCGCCGACCGCGATGCCCAGCAAGGTCGCCGCCATCACCTGAAACGACAGGTCTTCCATTTCCGCCCGCATGCGGATCAGGTCGCCATTCGCGATATGGCCGGTTTCGTGCGCGATCACGCCGAACAGTTCCGCCGGGTTTTTCGTGCGCAGGATCAGGCCGGTGAAAACGAAAATATTCTGCCCGCCCGCCACAAAGGCGTTGAGGTCGTTCTGGTCGATCAGGATAAATTTGACGGCGCTGGACGACAGTCCCGCCTGATCAAACACAGGCTTGCTGAAGGTGCGCAATGTCTGCTCCACCTCCTCGTCGCGGATCACGCCCATGCCCGCGGCATTTGCGCGTGCGGACACAGTGACAAGCGCGACCAGCGCCAGCGCGATTAAAATACGTTTGATCATCATTGGTTATGCGTCCGGCTGCGCCTGTCCCCGCGCGTGCCGCCTGTTCTTAGGGCTGCCAGGATTGCAGCGGATCGCGCGGCTTGCCCGCGTCCTGCCAGCCGCTGTAATCATCCGGCCACAATGCTCCCGACAGCTTCACGTTATACTTGTCCGTGCCGTTCTGTTCGGCCAGCATGAAGCGGAAATTATCTGCCCAGATCGTGCCTTCGAAACCGGCCTTGCCGATTTTTTCGTTGCGGGGTTTTTCATTGCCGCGGTCCACATCAAGATGGATGCGCGCGTGTTTATAGGCAATCGTGCGGAACTGGTCGAAGGGGACGGATACCGTCATCTTTTTCCAATCCTTGATGTCCTCGCCCAGTTTCGCGCTGTCGCCCGCGAAGCACACGGAATCTTTTTTGCCGGGTACGCCGTCATAGCACAGCGACAATGTCACGGTGTGGCCGCGCAGGTTGCGCGTCATCACTTCGGCCTCCGCGCCCATCGCAAGGTTGCATTTGCCGCAGTCGTTGAAGGAAACCGCGTGGCTGCCGACATTGCTGATGTCGTTCCAGTTGTACCAGGGCTCGATCACGCCCTTGAGCGGCGGCGTGCCGCGCATGGTGAAGGAACGGTCGCCCGTCTTGAACACATGGGTATCGGTGCCGGTGAAGTCGTTCACGTATTTGTTGTAGGCGGGGTCGTTCGGTGCGTAGCTCATCTGCTCCGACGGCGCGAAGCTGTCCCGCATTTTCATGTTACAGCCGGTCACGGTCAGGGCGACCAGAAGGCCGGCGGAGAGCAGGAGGGAGTTTTTCATCGCAAAGAGCCTCTTTCAAAAAAAGCGGGCAAAGATCCGGAAGCCGGATCAGTTCATGAACATGCCTTTGGGCGTATAGGTGCCGACGATTTCGGCGGTGTGCCAGTCGCGCAGTTCCACAACCGGAAAGCCTTCACCGAACACGCCGGTGAAATCCGCCAGCAGTTTCAGCGCGCGGCGCTGGTCGAGGTCGGAAATTTTGTAGAAGGTTGGGCCCAGTTCCAGCACCGGCACGGGCGGCTTGCCCTTGCGCATGAACTGGCGCTCGAAAATCCGCGCCTTGAAGAATTTGTTGAGCGTCACTTCGGGCGTCCAGTCCTTGTTCCACATCGACGGGTCCCAATCCTGCCCGTCCCACTGTTGCGGGTGGTCGTTCTGCGGATCCCAGTTGGAGACGTAAGGCTTGAAGCCGTAATGCTCGGGCTTGTCGTACATGTGCTGCGGCGCGAAAATATCGCCGGACGGCAGGCGGCCGATCGTGCGCGAGGCATCCCTGAAACCGTTGTCGAGCATGTCGCCCTTGATGGCCATCATGTCGCCATCCGCCCCATATTCGTGCTTGCCGGCCTGTGCAGGCGCGGACGCCGAAACAAGCGCAATCAGCGCGGTTGCGAGCAGGGTTTTGACGGGATATTTCATGGATGACTCCTAAAGACTCTAATCCTGTGACTTCCGAATCTAGCCTAAATTTACTATAAGTTCAAAAGCATAACTTATTATTAAGCGCTATATGGCATAATGGAGTCATCGTCTGGAATCTGTCTATTCGCGCTTCGGCTGCTTTTGCTGCCGCCACGCGAATGTCCGTTTTCCGGAAGGTATTTAGTAAGGCAGGGGTTGTCATGACGGATGCATTTTCGATCGCGGTTTCGGGGCTTCGTGCCCAAAGCACGCGTCTGGCCGCGACGGCCAGCAATATCGCCAATGCATCGACGTCGGGCACTGTGCCCGGATCCGACCCGTCAGCTCCCGCCTCAACCCTCTACACACCCGTCACTGTCGATTTCTCGGCGCAGGCGGGCGGCGGCGTTTCCGCGCAGGTGCGGCCCGATCCGAATGCATATTCCGTAATCTATGATCCGTCTTCGGTTCATGCGGATGGCAACGGATTGGTCGCCGTGCCTGATGTGGACCTGGCTGAACAGGCTGTGAACCTCCTTGAAAGCAAGGCGCTTTACAAGGCGAACGTTTCCGTAATCAAAGTGCAGGACGAATTGCTCGGCGACCTGCTGGACACGATTGCGTAAAACCTGAAATCCCCGAAAAGACTCTTTCTGTAAAGAAACCCCGTTGACTCAACACGCATGGACTTTATCATCCAAGGCGCACAGCAACGCATTCGCAAAACCGCCCTATAAACCCGCGAAGGTTTTGCACACTCATAAATAGAAAATTTTACGGAGAGCACAGCACAATGGCAAACCATCCCGGTCTCGACCTTCTGAAAGAAGCGTTCAAAAAATTCGCCGCTAAATACGTCACCCCCGAAAACGCCGACAAACTGACCCGTACGGCTGCTGCCGGCGGCCAGGCTGCGGTCAACAAAGGCCTCGCGGAATTCCCCAAGGCCTATGTGAAAGACGCTGCCAATGATTTCTACGGCATCCTGAACAGCTCGGAAATTTCCGACGGCATCAGCCAGGCCGTGCGCGCATTCGACGAAGAAAAAGTGAAGGCGCTGCTGGATAAAGGCATGGCGAAACTGCAGGAAGAAGAAACATCCCTGAAAGTTGCGAAGCAGATCAAGGACGTGCTCGCGAAAACCTCGAACGAGCAGATCGAACAGGGCCTCGACCAGGCGCTGGCGACCCGCGCCGATGGCGAAGCAATGATCGTGAAGGCGCTGTTTGAACAGTTCAAGCCGATGCTGGACGATGCACGCAACGGTTCGGTCGAAGATGTGGCGGCACAAGTCCGCGACATCGCGGCAACCATCCCGACCGATGCAATCGCGATGCAGGCAGCTGCGCTGACCCGCGAAGTCACGCCCGAACGCGTGTCGAAACAGGCGGATGCGATCGTGGGCGGCCTGCCCTCCGCAAAGGCTGTTGCCGATATCGTGCACGGCCTCGGCGAAATCGCTTCCGATAAACTGGGCGCGATTGCGGCCTCCAAAACCCCCGCAAACGACGTGAAGTCGCTGCCGGCGGAATTCGCGGCTGAAGCGCAAGGCCTCGTGTCGAAAATCATCGCAAAAGACAAAGACAACAAGGCAAAGCCGCCGAAAGGCGCGAAATTCGACCTGTAATTCAAGGCCGGATCAAGAAATTATCTTCATTTCCGATTTCCCTATTGGATGAAGGTTGATGACGGGCAGGAAGCGGTGACGCTTTCCTGCCCGTTTTCTTTGGTGCTATGCTCTCTGTCATGGACGCTTCATCATCCCGCAGTTTTTATAAAGACCTTCCGCCCCTGGCCTCGGGCGGCGGGATGCTCGATATCGCGCAGCACCATGTCATTCCCGACGACTGGTGCGTGGTGATCGTCGATATCGTGAACTCGACCAAGGCGATCGAAGCGGGCAAATACAAAGACGTCAACATGATCTCGGCCTCCAGCATTACCGCGGTGCTGAACGCGGCGGGACGCGAAGAGATCGCTTATATCTTTGGCGGCGACGGCGCGACGCTGCTGGTGCCCGCCGCGCTTGTTTATGATGTCGCTGCGGCGCTGTACGGCACGCGCCTGATGTCTGAAGAAATTTTCAACCTCGAGATGCGCGCCGGGATTATTTTCGCCGAACAATTGCGCCAGATGAATGCGCCGGTGCGGGTCGCAAAAATGGAAGTCGCGCCCGGTGTTTATCAGGCGGCATTGTCGGGCGATGGCGTGACGCTCGCCGAAAAAATCGTAAAAGATAAGGCGGAGGGCGCAAAGCACGACATCACCGCGCTGTTCCCCAAACACACGCTCGCCGCGAAGCCGCCCGATTTCAAGGGCTTGCAATGCCGCTGGCAGCCGCTCTATGCGCGCAACGGCGTCGACCTGTCGATCATCGTGCAGGCGCGGCAGGGTGACGACACGCAGAAAGCCGCGCTCTACGCCGATATGCTCGGCAATATCGAAGAATTATGCGGACCTGCCGCCAACTGGAAACCGGTATCGGCCGGTCAATTGACGCTCGGCAACACGCCCGCGCGCTTGTCCGCCGAAGCAAAGGTGCAGACACGCGGGCAGGGGCGCAAGGCCTATCTGAAATACCTGTGGGAAACCGTGCTGATGTCGAGCATCGGCAAGCTGATGTTCAGGTTCGGCCTGAAATCCGGCACGCTAGATGGCAAGACGTATAAAAAATCACTGGAGTCGCATAACGACTACATCAAGTTCGATAATACGCTCCGCCTTGTGATGGATGTATCGGCGGAAAAGGAAGCGTCACTGCGCCACTATTTCGACATCCTGGTGGGGCAGGGCAAGATTTTCTACGGCATCCATTCCGCGCCATCCGCGCTGATGACCTGCATCATTTTCGATTATGCCAGCCAGCATTTCCATTTCATCGACGGCTCGGACGGCGGCTACGCCCTCGCCGCCAAGCAGCTGAAACAGCAGATGAAGGATACCACGCAGGGGCTGGCGGCTTAATCAGGTATAACAACCATGATCCGCGCCATTATTATATCGCTCGTGATGACCGGCCTGCTGTCGTCACCCGTACGGGCAGAGGGTTCGTTCATGAAACGCCTGCATGACCGCATAGCGGAAATGCAGGATGGCAATGCGTCTGTCATGGAAATCGCGGGCTTGAAAACCGCCTATTGGCTTCCGGAAACCGGCGCGCCCGCGCCGCTCGTCATTTTCTCCCACGGCTTCGGCGGCTGCAAAACGCAGAGCAAGTTCCTGATGCAGGCGCTGGCCGGTCATGGCTATGTCGTCATCGCCCCCGACCATGCCGATGCGATGTGCGGCATGGGCATGAAACGCCCCGATGAAAAATTCAGCGACATCGAAAAATGGACGGACCAGACTTATAAAAACCGCGGCGACGATATCCGCCGTTTATATGACGCGCTGAAATCGGATGAAGCATGGCGGGCGCATATCGACTGGAACCGTGTCGCGCTCGCCGGGCATTCGCTGGGCGGGTATACGGCTGTGGGGCTTGCGGGTGGCTGGCCGTCGTGGAAAATGGATGGTATCGGCGCGGTGCTGGCGCTGTCGCCCTATCTTGGCCCTTATGTCGTAAGCGGCGACCTTTCACATTTGAACGCGCCCGTGATGTACCAGGGCGGCACACGCGATTTCGGCATCACGCCGATGCTCAAGAAAGAAGGCGGTGCGTATGACAAAACATCATCGCCTGTTTATTTCGTTGAATTCGAAAAAACCGGGCATCTGGGATGGACGGATCTGGCGGGCGGCAGCCAGGCGCTGGTCGTGGAATACAGCCTGTGGTTTCTGGACCACGCGCTGAACAGGACGGATGTGCCGATGCCGCGCGAAGCCGGCGTCAGCGATATCCGCGCGAAATAATCAGTCTTTCGGATTGTGCATTTCTTTCAGCGCCAGGAACACTTTCGTATCGGGGCGCGCATCGCGCAAAATATCCTCGAACAGCAGGCGGAGCTGGTCGAGCGCAGAATCCACGCTGTCGGCATCGCCTTTCAGGGTTTGCTTGGGAAGCTTCAGCTCCCATTTCACATCGCCGCTATAGAGCATGGAGAAACCATCCCCCAACAGCATGTTGATGTCTGCGTATTTCTGGCCCAGCGTCCCGTTGCCGAGGATCGCCTTCATGCGCTTGCTAGATTCGTTGGTCACACCATCTGCCCTTTTTCGCCCCGTTAACCGGAGTCAAAATGTAGTAGAGTGTAAAGCCTACTTGCTTGACATAAGCAAGTAAAGGGGATTCTGGGGTATTTCTGTACAGTATTTCTGGCCATAAAAATGCGCCCCGCGTATCGAAAATCGGCCAATATGGGCCATCCGTCACGCCAAACGGGAAAATAACCGCTTAAAGTCTGCATTTACGACCCGAAAATATCGATTTTGCTGAAATGGCGGCGTATTTAACCAAAAAATAGGTCATTAGGCGGGATTTATGCGGAAAAATGGTGCCGACGGAGAGGATTGAACTCCCGACCTTCGGTTTACAAAACCGCTGCACTACCGCTGTGCTACGTCGGCAACTGGGTCTCAATACCAGAATATACGTAATTCTTGAAGCCCTTATCTTTTTATAAGTCACGGCAGGAATTTTTCAAGAAAAATCCGCCGCCATCGAAACTCTAGGCGCAGAGTCAATATGTGTTAATATATCAGGGCTATATTAAGGGGAGTGCAGCCGTTCAGGCCGCGCGGTTTCGGGGACAGGTCTTTAAGTGTCGCAGCAGAAAAGTCCGCATGAAGATTTTATCATGTTCACGATCATCGTGGGCATTATCGCCGGCCTGTGCTGGGTCATCTGGCATTTCTTCAGCGCGGAACTGACGAACCTCGTGCGCTATGTGCGCATCGCCGAAATGTGGGTCGTGCGCGGCGTCTATGGCAAGAATTTCGGCATCGGTGATTCCCAAGGACGTGAGCTTTTGCAGGTCTGGCAGGGCTGGCTGCCCAAGGCGCCTGTCGAGGACATCACGGTCGAGCATATCAAGCGCTCGACGCTGGTCGCCGTCGTGCCGCTCAAATACATCTTCCTTGCGATCATGGGGGTCATGACCGTCTTCACCATTTTCCGGGGCCCCGGCACGCAATACCGCCGCAAGATGGGGCTCGAGACGCTGATGCAGGAACAGGCAAAATCATTCCCCGCGATCAAGCCATTCCTGAAATTCGACCCGCGCAAGATGCCGGGCCGCGCACCCGGCCAGCCCGTGCCGGAACAGCTCCCGATGTTTTCAGAGGCGCTGTCGCCCGAAGAATGGCTCGCCTATCATTCGATCAGCTATTCCGGCGGGCAGCTGGATTACAACGCGGCCTATCACGCGCTCGCCGAACAGCTGGGCAAGCGCTGGGAAGGGCCGGAGGCGCTGCCGATCCACGCGCAATGCCTCTACGCCGCCTGTGCGCTGAAATTGATCCGCAAGCGCAAGGATTGCGAAGAGATCCTCAACATGATGTCCGAAAGCTGGACGGGTGACGGCGGCTTCCGCCCCTCCGCCAAGCTGAAAACCAAGGTCAGGGCGGTCATGAAAAACCCCAAGACCGGCGGCGCCTTGCGCAAATTCGCCGACCAGCATGCCTATGAAACGACCGCTTTGCTTCGTTGCGTGATGCGCGCGCGGGAAGAAGGCGGCGTCATGGCGCCTGCGGAATTCGTCTGGATGCGCGGCCATGACAGGAAGCTGTGGTATCCGCTGAACAACCTGGGCCGCAAATCCTATTGCGCCGAGGCATCGGGCGCGCTCGTCCATTTCACGAACGAGCTGATCGCCGGCCAGAAAATACCGACGCCCCGTTTCGACGAGGTGATCCGCGGCCTCGAGGTTTACATGAAAAGCACCTCTGCCCGCCCGATCCCCGAGCTCGAGAAAAAAGGCGCGAAAAAAGAAGACTGATAAAGGAGAGTGGATATGTTCGCCTGCACAAGCAAAGACGTGGATGCCAAGGTTGTCGGCACTGCCCTGGTGGTGTCTTTTTCCGGCGAACAGCCGAAGGTCTGGCGCGCCGACATGTCCGGCCTTGCGACGGCCACCCTCGAAATCCGTGACGCGGGCGGCAAGTCGAGCGTCATCCTGAACAAATCCGGGCAGCCCGAAGAGGTGATTGCGACCTATGCCGACCGCGAAAGCGCAGCCCATGCGCACAAGATGATCACCCGCGCCATGCTGCGCGGCGACGTGCAGGCGGGCGGCAACCAGGGCAACGGCATGCTGTGGCGCGTCGTCAAATGGGCGCTTGCGATCATTTTCCTGCTGTTCGTCCTCGATACGGCATCGACTGCGGTGCGCAATTATATGGCGGGCGGCAACGCGCAGCCCGCGCGCCCGACGATGCAGGGCACAGAACTGGGCCGTAACCCCTACGCCAAGCCGGGCGAACCGGTGCCGGCGGATCAGCTGTTCGGCGGCAAGTAAGTTTAATATAAGGAAGCGGCACACAACGTGGCTCTGCGGGAAAAATATCAGATAAAAGGCTCGGATCTCCTCCGCGATGCCCGCCCGTGGACGGTGCGGATGAAGGATACCGCGCTTGACCCATCGACCGCTTCCATCGTGTTCGCGATGGTGGCGACCGGCTTCCTTGCGACGCCTGCGCTGCAGTATTTCGGCGATATCGTTTTCATCCTCTTCTGCCTTTATTTCCGCTGGCTCATGAAGCAGAAGGTGTCGCTGCCCTTCAAGCTGCCGAAATCTGCCCTGATCAAGGATCCCAATTACAAGCAGCCCGACGGGTCGCTCGGCATGGCCGACGGCATCCTGTATCTCGGCAATGACCACGAAACGAACGAGGAAATCTGGTTCACGAACTCTGACGCCCGCACGCACTGCCTCTATCTCGGTACCACCGGCTCGGGCAAGACCTACGGCCTTAAATCCTATGCCTGCAACGCGCTGTGCTGGGCATCCGGCTTCATCTATATCGACGGTAAGGCGGATACGTCGCTTTGGTCCACGATTTCGGCGATGGCGCGCCGCTTCGGCCGCGACGATGATTTGCTCATCATGAACTACATGACGGGTAACGTGTCGGGCCGCGTGCCGTCGAACACGCTAAACCCGTTCTCCTCCGGTTCGCCGTCGTACCTCACCAACATGCTCACCTCGCTGATGCCGGATTCCGAAGGCGACAACGCGATGTGGAAAGAACGCGCGGTTGCGCTTGTCTCGTCGCTGATGCCCTGCCTTGTCTGGAAACGCGAAAACCAGAACATCCCGCTGTCGATCGGCGTCATCCGCCAGTTCCTGCTGTTCAAGGCGATCATCAAGCTCAGCCGCGACGCGGCGGTGCCGGAATCGCTGCGCGCGGCGGTCAAGGGCTACCTGAACGAATTGCCCGGCTATGTCGATCACGTTTTCGACGACGAGGGCAACGAAAAGCCGATGCCGCCCGATGCTGGCGCGGTCGATACCTCCGTCCCGCGCCAGCAGCATGGTTACCTTTCCATGCAGTTCACGCGCTCCATGCAGAGCTTGGGCGACGATTACGGCTTTATCTTCGATACGCAGGCAGCCGATATCGACATGCTCGACGTCGTCATCAACCGCCGCATCCTGATCGTGCTGATCCCCGCCCTTGAAAAGTCGGGCGATGAAACGGCCAACCTTGGTAAAATCATTTCCTCCACGCTCAAGGGGATGATGGGTGCGACTCTGGGTAACTCGGTCGAGGGTGAATCATCGGTCGTGATCGAGAACAAGCCCACCAACTCCGCCACCCCCTTCATCGCGATCTTCGACGAGGTCGGTTACTATACCGCGTCCGGCATGGCGGTCATGGCGGCGCAGGCCCGTTCGCTCGGCTTCTCGCTCGTCTTCGCCGGCCAGGATTTGCCCGCGCTGGAAAAACGCGTGAAGGAAGAAGCGCGCTCCATCACGGCAAACTGTAACATCAAGCTGTTCGGCAAGCTTGAAGACCCGACACAGACGAAAGACTTCTTTGAAAAGACCGTCGGCACCGCGCTTGTGACCGAAGTCTCCGGCTTCTCGCGCGGCGGGCAGGGCGGCGGTTCGGGCAAGGCCTATATGGACAGCCAGCAGGCGAACGTCCAGCAGCGCGCACGCGCATCTTATGACGGGTTGAAAGGCTTCACGGAGGGGCGCGCCGTCGTCGCCTTCGGCAAAAGCGTGGTAGAGATGCAAGTGTACAACTCGCATATCGGCGATGCGAAATCGATGCGCGTCCACCGCTTCCTGCCCATCCCGCCGCCGGCGGAAGAGGCGCTGGAATCCCTGCGCAACGTGAATGACGTGCTGAAACGCCTGCGCAACCCGAAATGGGATCCCGCCGCGCTGCAATCCGGCACCAACAACGATATCGAAGCGCTGGCCGCCGGTTTTGCCATGGCGAAGAAAGCAGGCGGCAGCCTGCTGGAATGCGGCATCAATGCCGTGGCGCAAGTGGCCGAGGCGCATAGCACGATCAAGCCGGAAGACGCAGCCGCCGTCGATGCGCCTGCCAGCGGCGGTGCCGCCCCCGCAACAGCCGCCGTCACGTCGCCTGCCGAAAAAGCCGCCGCCGTTGCCGTTGCGCAGGCGACCGGCAACACAGGCCCCCTCAACTGGATGCAGGTCATCGGCGCTGCCGATGCATCATCCAGCAGCATCCGCAAGGAACCGCCCGTCACCGAAGCGCAGGCGGCGCAACAGGCAGCGCAGGCGCCGAAGCCCGTATCGTGGGAAGACGTCATCAGCGCAGGCGGCGCACCCGCCAAGGAAGCGGCTGTTACCGCATCCGCCGCCGCGCTGCCCGCGCCGATTTCCTGGATGGATGTCATTGGCGGCGCGTCCGCAACCGTCGGCCAGAATGCGGTCGCCGAAGCGCGCAACGAAAAACCGGCAACGCCGCCGCCCGCTGCGCCCCCCGTGCAGCCGCCCGTGCAGCAGCAACCCATGATGTCGCCGCCCTGGGATCCCGCGCCTGCGGTGGATCAGCTGGCGAAGGCGGCCGACCAGCAAGTTAAATCCCCGCTCAACTGGGCGGATGTCATCGGCGTCGATGCCGACAAAAAAGATGGAGAGACATAGACATGATGGAATTTTTTCAGGCCACAGGAAAAATCCTGATGATACCGTCCTTTGTGATGTTCATTTACGACCTGTGCTATTTCTGGTTCGTGAAGAACATGGTGAAGTTGCAGACCACAACGGAATGGTTCAAGAAAATTGCGCCGGGCCTTTACAATGATTTCCACAGCCTGATGTTTAAAATGGGGTCCACGGGTACCAAGATCGAGGCAATGCCCGGTTGCCTGGTGTTTTTTGCGCCTGCCCTGACTTTTTACCTGATTTACCGGCTGATTTTCGTGCTGCAGGGCGGCAAGGCCGGCGGGTATAAGTCGCGCCACTAATCTCTCACGATTGCGCTGCTTCCAGACGTTTCATTTGCGACAGTTCGGCCACCGTTTCATCGATCAGCTTCAGGTCTGAATCCCGCGACAGCCGATGGTCGCCATCATTGACCCAGATCGCCTTGTAATCGGGCGACCGCAATTTGTCCATCAGCGTGACGCTTTTTTCCCAGGGCACATCGGCGTCTTTCTTGCCATGGATGATGCGCACCGGCATGGTCAGCACGATGCGGCCGGTCAGCAACAAATTCTTTTTCCCGTCCTCGAACAGCTGCTTGGTCAACGGGTACGGGGCGCCGTAACTGCTGGCGCGGTAAATGATGCCCTTCTGGTCCAGATGGCGGCGTTCTTCCTCGCCGAATTCGTGGTTATAGATGTCTTCGGAAAAATCGGGGGCAGGGGCGAGCAGGATAAGGCCCTTGATGCGCTCCGGCTTGTTCAGCGCCAGCAGCAGGGCAAGCCATCCGCCCATGGATGAACCGACGACGATCTGGTCGCCCTCGGTCAGCTTGTCGAACACTGCTTCGCTGTCGCGCAGCCAGCTGCTGATCGTCTGTTCGGTAAAAATCCCGCCCGATGCGCCATGCGCCGAATAATCGAACCGCAAAAAGGACTGGTGACGGCGGATGCAGTTTTGTTCAAGATATGTCGCCTTCGCGCCCGTCATGTCGGAGCGGAAACCGCCCATGAACATGACGCCCGGCAGGGTTTTCGATTTTCCCTTGGTCAGGTTATAGGCAAGCGCATTGCCGCCGCGCGGCGTGAAGGTCCTCTGGCTCATGGCAACCACTATCCCATACCTTGCGTTGCAAAAAAAGAGCCCGGCTTCACGGTGAAGCCGGGCTTTGCAAGGATAGGAGCCATAGATAGAAAGGCTGGTACGTCAGGTGTGCAGAAACTTAAGGATCAGATCACTTCCAGCATCTTTGCCACCAGCGGGTGGCGCACGATGTCGGTCTGCGTCAGGTATTCGACGCCGATGCCATCGACCGTGGAAAGTTTTTTCGACATGTCGCGCAGGCCGGAAATGCCGTCCAGCAGGTCCGACTGGTCGGGGTCGCCGGTGATCACCATGGTCGAGCCCCAGCCGAGGCGCGACACGATCATCTTGATCTGCGCATAGGTGCAGTTCTGCGCCTCGTCGATCACGACAAAGGCCTTGTTGAGGGTACGCCCGCGCATGTAGCCGATGGGCGCAATCTCGATCTCGCCTGAATCGATGCATTGCTTGAGGCGTTTCAGCCCCATACGGTCCTGCAGCGCGTCATAAAGCGGGCGCAGGTACGGCGCCATCTTGTCCTGCAGGTCGCCCGGCAGGAAGCCGATCTTTTCGCCCGCCTCGACCGCAGGGCGCGACAATATAATACGCTCAACCTTGCCATCGAGGAACGCCTCGACCGCGGCCGTGACCGCAAGATAGGTTTTGCCCGTGCCGGCGGGGCCGATTGCGAAGACAAGGTTATGCTTGTCGATTGCCTCCATCAGCTTTTTCTGGCCGTCGCTGCGGGGTTTCACTTCCTTGACATAGCCTTGCGTGCCGTGGCTGGAGCTGGGGCCGACGAAAGCCTGGCCCTTGCCGTCCAGCGGGTCCCAATGGCCGCCGAACAGCTGGTGCACGCGCTCGATCGACGGGCTGCGGTTCGCGCTGTAGCTCGAAACTTTGGATTTCTTACCCATGATTATTTTCTCCCCTGTGGTTCAGTGTTCTTTTTTGAAGTTTTCTTTTTCGGCCGGTAGTGGATGGAAAACTTCTCGGCATGTTCCGGGCGCAAAAAAACCTCCCAAGGGGAGGTTGCGGTAGACTTGACGATGCGCGTGCGGGCCGTTGCGATAATCAGTTGCGGCAGGATTTCGGTGCCGCGCCTGGGTGGGAAGACGTTCAGTCGAATGAGGTCCAAGTAATCGGTTCTCCCTGAAAAAACCTTAACAAAGCCTTAATTGAAATATACGCCAAACTGATTCGCCTGTCATCAAGATTTTGCGCAGCGCAAAATTTTTCGGCACAAGATGTTGTGAAAAACATTTTCGGAAAAGAAATTATAAGGGCGATCTTAACGCGACGCACATTCTTCCAAGGGGGATTTTTCTAGATGATATGTTCGTCCAGCATCACGGGCGCAACATCTTCGCTGCGCTTTTGCGCGTAGCGTTTCAGGTCCTGCACATGCGCGGGAATTTTCTGCATCAGCATTTCGGCGAGCGGCGCATCGCGGCAGTCGATAGCGAATTTCACCATCGCCTCGTTCGGCAAAACATTTCCATCAAGGCATGCGCGCGTCAGGTGCTGGTCGCGGAACCCGATTGCCACCTGCAGCATCTCCGGCGTGAAGCGCGCGCCCTGCGACGCAAGATGTGAAACCGTTGCATGCTCGCGGCGATAAAATGCCTGCAGCATATCGACCGTCAGGGATGCCGCGCGCAAATCATATGCGACCTTTGAATTGAATGCGGCGGATACAAACCCGTCCATGAAAGCTTTCAAGGCGTCGAAACTCCCCTGAGATTCCCTTGAGCATATTATACATAATGCATATTAAAGGACGGTGAAGAGGACGGCCGGCGTGAATTTATTATATTATTCAATATGTTATGTGGTAATGGCTTTTCTTGACGTTACGGAAATACTGGCGTAATCTCGCCTCCTGACCGCCGATCACAAACGGCGAGTCCTTCCCGTTATATAAAACGCAGCTTTTTTCAGGAGATATCCATGCGCGAGATCCAAGGCGACAAATACAAACTGGCCGGCATCACGGTCCAGCTGCAAGGCACGCTGGTGGATGTGTTCGCAAAATTCGCGCGCGTGGATGAAAACGTCGATGACATTCTGGCGAACAAGCGCGAACCGCGCAAAACACCGAAAGCGAAACCCGGCACCATGGGCGCGTTCCTTGAAAAGATGGAACCGCTGCCCCGCGAATTTTCGATGCCCAGCCTGACTGTCGAGGACATCACCAACGCGTTGGTCGGCAAACGCGACCTGCGCGGTGATCATCAGGACCGCCTGCATATCGTTGACAACCGCGGCGTGATCGCCGATCTGGGCCCTGAAAAACTGGCGCAGGTGCTGGTCGAAATGGGCGAAGCGAAACGCGAAGCGCTGAAAGAAGGTTTCCAGACCTTCGTGCGCGTGAAGCCCGCAGCAGCGCCGACGGTTTAAGCCGCCATCACTGTCGCCATATCGCGTTTTTCCCAATAGATATCCGCGAACTTCTCCGCCTCGGTGCGGAAGGGGATGCCGTTGGTGCTGTTTTTCTCCAGCCATTCCAAGTGCTCCAGCAGCGCGCCGCGACGGTCGCCCGTAAAGGCGCGGCGCGAAAATTTCTCCATCGCGACCTCCACCGCGTCATAGCGCAAGCCCCAGATGCGGAACCATTTGTCGTTCTGCGTCGTGAAGCCGTGCAGCCACATTTCGATGGGGTCGTTGCGGTCGGGATAAAACATCGCGTTACGGCGGCGGAAATAAAGCTCCTGCACCAGCCGGTTCGGGTCATCGCGCCACATCGCCTGCATGGCAGGATCGTTCATGAACCGGTCGGCGAAGATCGGCCCGTCGAATGTGCGCGGGCGCAAGCCGGGCAT
This sequence comes from Alphaproteobacteria bacterium, assembly GCA_965279315.1. GTDB lineage: Bacteria > Pseudomonadota > Alphaproteobacteria > Micavibrionales > UBA2020 > JAPWJZ01. The sequence goes on from OZ257145.1 coordinate 1,210,869, forward strand.
GTCGAAATAGGCGACGATTTCGGTCAGTGTGCTCGCCATCAATTCATTGTCCTGCATCTTGCGCCGGAACCCTTCCGAATGCGCATCCGCAATATGCACCATATCCGCGCCATGCGCGAATTCATGCAGCAGGTATAAATCGCTGCAGGTGTCCTGATTGTAACTGCGGTATGCCACGCCCGACCACCAGACGGAAAAATGCGCGCGTTCCAGCCGGTCATCGCTCATGTCATAGAAAAAACGCGGCAGGTTCGCGTAACGGTCGATGATCTGGCTCACGAGCCCGCCGGATGCGTGGGAATGTTTGAATTCCGGCGTCTTCCACAGGCTGCGGATATGGTCGTGGATATCGGCCTTGTCAAAAACCAGTTCGATGTTTTTCATGTGCGGCCTCCAACACCTTCATGCGCGCGGGCGCGCACGGTTGAATCGATATCGGGGTTCACGATGGATGCGATGATGGGTGTCAGGCACAGGCGGAGTTTCTCGTCGCCCGCCCCGCCCCGCACTAAATACTGCGCCAGTTCGTCATTCTTATCCGCATACGGCGCGCTTGCCAGCAAAAATACATCGGCAGGGGTAAGGTCGAGATTTAATGCGCGCCGCGCCTTGGCAATCGCGGGCGCCTGGCCAATCGCCGCATATTTGCGCGGCAGTTCGTGGACGCCGTATTTTTGCATCAACGTCGTGCCCAGCTTCAGCGAAAGCAGGTTCTTGAACCATTTATTGCCGAACAATCCAGGATAGGCCGCCCGCGACAGCATGCCGCCCACGCGGTGGTAATACACGCCCATCGGCTTGCTGAGGGAAAAGAATATCGCGCGGATATTCGGTGCAAATGCTTCGACCGTGAATGCCCGCGCCACGCAACCGACATAAGTGAGGTCGAGCATCACCGCCGCCGTCGGACGATGTTTATAGAGGGTATTTACGAAGGCATCGAAATCGCCCCAGACATTACCGTCAACTGCGGCAGGCTGGCTCAGGTAAAACTGATCGCGCGGGCCGACCTTTTCAATCGCGGCCTGCCAGTCGCGGCGGTTATGCGCGACCACGGCAATGCCCGCTGCCTGCGCATAGGCCGAAAACCCTTCGTAATCGCCCGCAAATACATGAATGGTGGGCGTGAAACCCTGCACGCGCGCATCATGCCCATAGGCATAGACAGCCTCGCGCAACGCCTCGCTCGCGCCGCCGGTGGTATAAACCCACGGGAATTCGCTGTCGTTGAATTTCAGGATGGGGGACGACCACTGTTTCCACACCGCAAAAAATTCCTCATGCATCGCATCTTGTTTTTGTGTCCAGGCCTCGCGGTACATGCCGCGCAAGGCATCGCGGTTGCCATCCAGCAGCGCGTCCAGCGTGCTTTCCGTCTCCGGCATCACATAGCTATAAACCGTCTTGGAAACGCCCGCCCCCTCCAGCAGCGCATTCAGGCGTTCATGCGCGGTGAGGACAGGGGATTGTTTGGTTTTCAGCGCTGCTTGCATGGATACCCTCTTATGCTCGATGAGATTGTAATATATACTCAATAAGAGCATAACATATCTGCGTTAAGAGTATATGTCAAGCGGGTATTTGCAGTAGCGGGTTATTAACGGTTTGCGGTGTTTTGATACCAAAAACACATATCAGCATCTGTCATACCGGCGAAAGCCGGTATCCATGGACAGCGCATGTCGTATTGAGCAGCCGGGCAACCGTTCCCGACGAAAGAGAATCGTCCGTGGACTCCGGCTTTCGCCGGAGTGACAGGGGTTAGGGCGCGACAAGAACCGTCACCTGCGCGCCGTCAAAGGCGAGCTTGCCCTGTACCAGCTTCCCCCGCAGTTCTCCCACGCGCAGCTGTACCTTCAGCCCCGCGCTTTCGCCGGTCAGCATCATGCGCGCGCTTTGCGCCTCCGGCACATCGGTGATCCTGTCGTTGTGCAGTCCTTGCAGCAGGGGCGTCAGGTCAAAGGATACCGCGCGGCCGTCGAGGGTGGAGACGCTGAACATGCCTTCCTTTGTCATCAGAAATTTCACGGTCATGGCCGCAACGCCGTTTTCCTTGAACGTGCGCTCTGTCGCCCAGTCGCTCTGGTTATAGGAGTAGGCCCAGAAGCGCACGATATAATCATAGGGCGCAACGCGGGTCAGCGCGTCGATATTCCAGTCCATGTTAGTGGCGCGTACGGTATAGTCGTTGTCGTTCGTCCCTTCGGTGTCATAGCGATAGACGTATTTCAGCCCCATCGCCGCCATCAGCTTCTCTGCACGGCCGTAATAATTCCAGCAGCGCGTAAAACCGCGCGTGCCGCAATGAAGGTCATTGTCCTTAAATGTATTCTTGTCTTTTTCTTCCATCGCCTTACGGAACGGCATTTCGATATGGGCGATCTGTTCCAGCTTCTGATCCTCATAGAAATAATCGAGGATCGAACTGATGTCCTTGCGCGTTTCAAAATCCACATCGGTCTTGACGGAAACATAATTTCCCGCAGGGGTTTTTACACCTGTCTTCAATAGCAACCCTTCCAGTCGCGCCATCTGGCTATGCTCGGATACCGGCACGGCGCTCCACGGCCCGAAAGATGCCATGAACATCAGCGCGGCCAGCGCCATCGGAACCTGTTTGATATGCTGGGCGCGCGGGCGTGCGATCTGCCATGCGGTCAGCCCCGCCAGCCATGCAAGGCAGAGTGCAATCGCATAGCGCTCCTCCGTCACGCCATATTGACTGATACGCGTATAGATGCCGAGCGATAGCAGGGCGAGGGGGACGATCAACAGGTAGGGGAAATATTTATAAAATTGCTGCAGCAGTATCGTGCCGTTATATCGCAGCGGAAACACGGCAAGCCGCGCCGCCACACCCGCCGCGCCGAAGCCCGTCACCAGATAGGCTAGGTTGCCCTTGGGCAATTCCCACAGCGCGACGATCTTCGCGGAATAGACGTAGAGGATAAAGGTGTAAATCAGCACCAAGGGAACGACGAGGAAGTTGGCGATAAACGAAATCCCCTTCGGCATCTCGCAATCCATCGCCAGAAAATCAAACTGACGCGGGATCTGGTACAGGAATGCAACGGGGCCGAAGAAGAATGCGCCGAAGATCCAGACATCGCCATAGATGCGCCCGGGGATGTCGAGGATGGGAAACAGATAATTCATCGACCCCAGAATGGCCGACAAACCGGCGCACAGCACAAAGGTCGAAATGCCGGCAATCGCAAGGCCGACGCCGTTCAGGTAATTGAAATGCCATACGCTTTCCTCCAACGCCTTACGCCCGATATAGGGCGCGAACAGCATCGTCAGCGCGACCGCAAAGCCAAAGAACAATTGCGCCGATGTGAAATGGTCGGGAATAAACGCAAACGCCGCCGCCACGCCCGCCCCCGCCGCCATCAGCAGCCATTTGCGGTTTTTTTCAAGGCGCGTGCTTTCCGCATACAGGCTCGCCGCCGTGAACAACGCAAGCCCGTTGGCGAAAAACGTCATCAGCCGGTAAATCGTGTCATCCGGCAGCCATGAAACATCATGTGTATCGAGGATGGAGGTAATGGTCGCGCCGCTGGCGCAAATGACCGAGAGGGGGAAGCGGATAAACGCTTCCTTCAAAACGTTGTAAATATACTCAACCTGAAACCGCCGGATAAACGCCTTGAAATCAAATTTGAAACCCATCTGTTACCTGCACCAATAATTTTTCATCTTATCTCCCGAAATTACCACAGGGAGACGAGTCGAATTATGGCGCAGGCAAGGCAAAATTAAGGCATTTTTGTGCAGGAAAAAGCCGAGGGATTTGAAGGCGGTTTATTCCACCCAGGCAATCCGGAGCGCATTGGTCGAGCCCGGCGTGCCGAAGGGGACGCCGGCGGTGATGACGAGACGCTGGCCTTTTTCGGCAATTTTGTGTTCGAGCGCGAGGACGGCGGCTTTTTTCACCATGTCGCCGAAATTATCGACGTCATCGGTATGGACGGGGTAGACGCCGTAAGAAAGCTGGAGGCGGCGCGCCACAACCAGATCGGATGTCAGGCACAGCACAGGCACCGACGGGCGTTCGCGCGCGGTGCGGAGCGCCGTTGTGCCCGACGTCGTATAGTTGACGATGGCGGCGGCGGAAATGGTGGCTGCCACGGTCGATGCGGCAGCGGTGATCGCGTCGGGCGAGGTTTTGTCGGGGTCGGGGTGTTCGGCGTCCATGATGCGGCGGTACAAATCGTCCTGCTCCACATCCTTTGCGATGCGGTCCATGATCGAAACAGCCTCCAGCGGATATTCACCGGATGCGGTTTCGGCGGAGAGCATCACGGCATCGGTGCCGTCGTAGATTGCGGTTGCGACGTCCGAGGCTTCGGCGCGCGTCGGGCGCGGGGATGAGATCATCGATTCCAGCATCTGCGTCGCCACGATCACGGGCTTGCCTGCCTTGCGGGCGGCAAGGATGATGTGTTTCTGCACAGCCGGGACTTTTTCGGCAGGGATTTCAACGCCGAGGTCGCCGCGCGCCACCATCACCGCATCCGACAATTCTATGATCGCGTGCAGGTGGGTGATGGCCGAGGGCTTTTCGAGCTTGGAAATAATCTTGGCGCGCCCGGCGACGAGTTTCCGCGCCTCCGCCACGTCTTCGGGACGCTGGACGAAGGAAAGGGCAATCCAGTCCGCGCCCATCGTGCAGGCGGCTTCCAGGTCGCGGCGGTCCTTGTCGGTGATGACGTTCGATTTCAGGATGACATTGGGCAGGTTGACGCCTTTGCGGTCGGACAGGCGCTTGCCGGCGATCACTTCGGTTTCGACCCAGTCGGGGCCTTTTTTGACGACGTGCAGATGCACCTTGCCGTCATCCAGTAAAATATCGGCGCCTTCGACCAGCACTTCCATCACTTCGGGGTGCGGCAGGCAGACGCGGTTGATATTGCCGGGAGAGGGGTCGGAATCAAGGCGGACGCGCATGCCCTTGACCACATCGACAAAGCTGTTTTCAAACGTGCCGAGGCGGAGCTTCGGGCCCTGCAAATCGGCAAACACGCCGATGGGGCAGCCGCATTCCTTTTCAAGGTTGCGGATGATCTGGATGCGTTTCTGGTGGTCTTCGTGGTTGCCGTGGCTGAAATTCAGGCGGAATACATCAACGCCGGTATCATAGAGCGCCTTGACCATTTCCGGCGTGGAGGAAGCCGGTCCGAGGGTCGCGACGATTTTGGTTTTGCGGGAGCGTTTGGCCATCTTAAATCCTTCTAGTCAAAGGATTCATACTAGGCCAATCCGCACCCCGCAAGACCTATATCGTTATGCCATGACCATTGCAGGGGCGCGGCCGTCGTCGCGGGGGCCGACGTTGAAATGCACGCGGGTGTAATCGAGGCCGTGGCGGGGCTTTTCAACGTGATGATGGCGGGCGCGCACGTAATGCTGGCCGGCTTCGCTGGCTTTGGTCGAGGCGGTGAAAGCCGAGACGATCGAGCGGGAGAAGAAGTTGTTCGTGTTGGAGAAGTCGTTGTTCATTTGCACACCTAAAGTCTTTCTTTGTTATGTCAGGCCGCAGCGTTTTTGCTTTTTCTTAACGGCGACATTTTGTTTCGTGAGCGCAATCTGCTTCCGCACTGCAACATTGTCAACAAGGTGCTGAAAATAAACCGAAAATGACCTTGAACGCTTGTTATTCAGCAAGATTGAACCCCGCGAGAGTCTGGAGTCAGCAACTTTATTAGTATTCCGTAATGTTTGCGGTGACGAATCATCTAGGCGCAGGATTTTCAGCGTGTTATGCAAATATCCTGAACAGCTCCGTTACGGGACATATATGAAGGCCTCTTTCAACAGCCGCAGCGCGAAACCCACGGGGCCCATTTCGGGCACGACGCGCAAGCAGTTGGTGGCGCGCTTTCTGGATGCAGCCGCAAATGGCGACCGCGTCGCGGTGAATGACATGCTCGGCAATTTTAAGGGGCTTGTGCATTCCTTGCGCAAATTGGACGAACACGGCATGCGCGTGGATGCAACCGCGCTGCACCTTGCCGCGCGCGGCGGGCATCTGGGCATCGTGCAGGACCTTGTGCAGGCGAATGCCAAGGTCGATGCCGAAGATTTCATGGGGCAGACGCCGCTGATGGAGGCCGCGATGTATGCGCACGCCGATGTTGCGCTGTTCCTGCTGCAAAAGGGCGCGAATGCCAATCACAAGGCGTCGGAGGGTTACACGCCGCTGATGTATGCCGCGCGCAACGCCGCGCTGCCCGTGATCGAGGCGTTGCTGGACCACAAGGCCAAGATCAACGCGCGCAGCGAGGCGATGGACAGCGCGCTGCATTTCGCCATCCATGCCGAAAACTGCCCGCAACCCGTGATCCGCCTGCTGCTGGACCGCGGCATCAATGCGAAGCTGCGCAACCTGGAGGGTGATACCGCCGCCGATAGCGCCCGCGCCGCAGGCCTGCCCGAAGTCGCCGCGTTTATAGAGAGCGCTGCCGCGCACGCCCTGCTGGTGAAAAACCGCAATGACATGGCAACGCATAAGGAATGCTTCGGCAAACTGGCCGCCCCGTTCCAGCATGGCGCGGGCAAGCCGCTGCACGGCCCCAACACGGCGCATTTCAAAACGAAACCCAAACCGGGGGCGCAGCCGTAATGTCGATACAGCTGGAACAGTTCCTCGACCTTGCGTCGCGTGGCCATGACCAGGGCGTGCGCAATATGCTGGCGGCCTATCCCGACCTTGCGAAACAGGCGGTCAGCGATAAAACGATCAAGCAGGTGCATGGCACGACCGCGCTGCACCTCGCCGCCTTTCACGGCCATGTGGCGGTGATGGAGATTTTGCTGAAGGCCGGCGCGGATATGCATGCGCGCAATGTCGTCGGCGAAACGCCGCTGCTGGTGGCGACATCCAAAAGCCACATTCATGCTGTCGAATTTCTGCTGGACCGCGGCGCGGATGCGAACCTTGGCAATCAGCAGCTTTATACGCCGCTGATGTCGGCATCGCGTGCGGGATGCGCGGATTGCGCAAATGTACTGATCAAACACGGCGCGGCTGTGAATGCCGTGAACCGCGAAGAGCAAAGCGCGCTGCATTACGCGATCTGGGCGGATGACGATAAAGGCGCGCTGGATGTGATCCGCGTGCTGCTGGCGCACGGGCTGGATGAAACCCTGCGCGATAAAATGGGCAACACCGCGCTGGATGAAGCGCGGCACATGACATTTGAAATCGAAACGCCGCTGGAATCCGAAATCAATATCGTGGTCGAAATGCGCGCCGATATCGCGCGCAAAAAAGGCGTCGAAAACGCGATACAAAATTTGAAGACCGGCGCGGGCGCGCCCATCGCCGCGCCGCGCACGGCGACGTTCAAACCGAAATCACCCTGAAATTTTGAAACTTTATTGCGAAATTCCCGCGCCGGACTCCGCGCCGCGATCTTAACACTTGTTTAACGAGTCAGTGATAATCTTGAGCGATCCAAATACTGGAAATTTGCGCCCGTTCTTACCATATCTTTATAACAGTCAGCATGTTTTTCCCTGACTGCCGTGGATAGGAAAAATGGACGGTTCGCGGCTGAAAAAAAGTTTTCGTCAGGAAGCCCCGTTTTTCCTGCGCAATGTTGCTGGTCAAGAAAAAATATGGCCCGCACTGAAAATTTATGTCGGCCGCTTTTCTAGACAGACCCCCAAGATGTGGTATGCTTTCTCTTATCGGGTCACAAGGCTTAGTGCCTTTACCTGTATTTCCAAGGTCTGCTTTTCAATCAATTTGAATGGCTTATCGCGGAGAGTCGAAGCGGAAAACAATAAAAAAAAGAATAAATCGAAGTATTACGGGGAGATGATTCATGTTTGATGTTGCACAAGTGGCGAAGGGCGCCAAGGTCACTATTGACCGCGCGCGCGATTCCAATTTGACGGAATTCGGCAAGGCGACCTTGCTGGACCGTTACCTGCTTCCGGGCGAATCTTTCCAGGATCTTTTTGCGCGCGTCGCCATGTCCTATTCGGACGATGCGGCCCATGCGCAGCGCCTTTATGACTATATCTCCAAATTGTGGTTCATGCCCGCAACGCCCGTCCTGTCGAACGGCGGCACCGATCGCGGCCTGCCCATTTCCTGCTTCCTGAACGAGACCGATGACAGCCTCAGCGGCATCGTTGACCTCTGGAACGAAAACGTCTGGCTCGCATCGCGCGGCGGCGGCATCGGTTCTTACTGGGGCAACTTGCGTTCCATCGGCGAAAAAGTCGGCAAGAACGGCAAGACCTCGGGCATCGTCCCGTTCATCCGCGTGATGGACTCCCTGACACTCGCCATCTCCCAGGGCTCCCTGCGTCGTGGTTCGGCCGCCGTGTATCTCCCCATCTCGCATCCCGAGATCGAGGAATTCATTGAAATGCGCAAACCTTCGGGCGGCGATCCCAACCGCAAGGCGCTCAACCTGCACCATGGCGTCGTTATCTCCGACGCGTTCATGCGCGCTGTTGAAAAAGACGAAGAATGGGCGCTGACCTCCGCCAAGGACGGCGCGGTCATCGAACGCGTCAACGCACGCGCGCTCTGGATCCGCATCCTGACCGCCCGTATCGAAACCGGCGAGCCCTACCTGCTGTTCTCCGACCATGTGAACCGCGCCATTCCGGAACACCATAAACTGGCCGGCCTGAACGTGAAGATGTCGAACCTCTGCTCCGAGATCACGTTGCCCACGGGCAAAGACCATCACGGTCAGGAACGCACGGCGGTCTGCTGCTTATCCAGCGTCAACCTCGAAAACTTCGAGGAATGGGAAGATCACCCGACATTTGTGGAAGATATCTGCCGCTTCCTCGACAACGTGCTGGAAGACTTCATCCGCCGCGCACCCGACAGCATGATGCGCGCGAAATATGCCGCGATGCGCGAACGCTCGATCGGTTTGGGCGTGATGGGCTTCCACAGCTTCCTGCAGACGAAAATGATCCCGCTTGAATCCGTGATGGCGAAAGTCTGGAACAAGCGCATGTTCAAGCATTTGAAAGCAGGCGCGGATGCGGCGTCGGTGAAACTGGCGCATGAGCGCGGCCCGTGCCCCGATGCGAAAGAATACGGCATCATGGAGCGTTTCTCGAACAAGATCGCGATTGCGCCCACGGCATCGATTTCGATCATCACCGGCGGCGCAAGCCCCGGCATCGAGCCCAACTCCGCCAACGCCTACACGCACAAGACCCTGTCCGGTTCGCACCTGGTGCGCAACAAGGCATTGGAACTGGTGCTGGAAGCAAAAGGCATGAACAATGATGATGTGTGGTCGGATATCACCACGCATGAAGGTTCCGTGCAGCACCTCGACTTCCTGTCTCAGGATGAAAAGGATGTGTTCAAGACCGCGTTCGAACTCGACCAGCGCTGGTTGATCGAACACGCGGCTGACCGCACCCCCTATATCTGCCAGGCGCAGTCGCTGAACGTGTTCCTGCCCGCAGACGTGCACAAGCGCGACCTGCACCAAATTCACTGGATGGCCTGGAAAAAAGGCGTGAAGTCGCTGTATTACTGCCGCTCGAAATCGATCCAGCGCGCCGAAAACGCGCATGGCGGCGACGGCAAGCTGAAGAAGGCGGAGCTGAACGCAGCATCGTCTTCCGGCAGCAAATACGACGAATGCCTGGCGTGCCAGTAAACGAATTCCAAAAACGATAACGATAAAAAAAGACACTACGCGAAGACTTGTGAAGCTTTATCATCGGAGAAAACAGACATGCTGAACACAGCTGAACTGCAGACCCTGCGCGCCGTCAACGATCCCGACAGCTGCGACCGCGTCTCGCGCACCCATCTCGAAAAACTCGCCCGCCTCGACCTCATCGAACCCTGCCCCGCAGGGGTTTGCGTGTCGGTCAAGGGCAAGCAGATTTTGGGCCGCTAACAAACAACCGTCATCCCCGCGAAAGCGGGGATCCCGTGGGCTTTATATGCTCACATGGCCGCTGAGATCCCCGCTTTCGCGGGGATGACGTAACGAAAAAGGAAAAATTTTAAATGTCGCGTCTTCTGACAGAAAACCACGTCTACAAACCCTTCTACTATCCCTGGGCCTATGAAGCATGGCTGACGCAGCAGCGCGTCCACTGGCTGCCCGAAGAAGTGCCGATGGCGGAAGACGTGCGCGACTGGAAAAAGAAACTGACGCCGGCGGAAAAAAACCTGCTGACGCAGATTTTCCGCTTCTTCACGCAGGCCGACGTCGAAGTGAACAACTGCTACATGAAACATTACAGCCAGGTGTTCAAGCCGACCGAAGTGCAGATGATGCTCTGCGCGTTCTCCAACATCGAAACCATCCATATCGCGGCGTATTCGCACCTGCTCGATACCCTCGGCATGCCCGAAGTCGAATATTCGGCCTTCATGAAATACAAGGAAATGAAGGACAAGTTCGACTACATGCAGGGCTTCAATGTCGATGACAAGGCGAACATCGCGCTGACGATGGCCGTGTTCGGCGGTTTCACCGAAGGCCTCCAGCTGTTCGCGTCCTTCGCGATGCTCATGAACTTCCCGCGCTTCAACAAGATGAAGGGCATGGGCCAGATCGTGACATGGTCGGTGCGTGACGAAACGCTGCACACGCTGTCGATCATCAAGCTGTTCAAGACATTCATCCAGGAAAACCCGGAAGTGTGGACAGACAAGCTCCGCGCCGACATCACGGAAGCCTGCAAGACGATCATCCACCACGAAGACGCGTTCATCGACCTTGCCTTCGGCATGGGCGAAATCGAAGGCCTCACCGCGCAGGAAGTGAAAGATTACATCCGCTACATCGGTGACCGCCGCCTGACGCAGCTGGGCCTCACGCCCGTTTTCGGCATCGAGAAAAACCCGCTGCCCTGGATGGATGCGATGCTGAACGGCGCGGAACACGCGAACTTCTTTGAAAACCGCGCGACCGAATATTCGAAAGCATCGACCCAAGGCTCATGGGAAGAAGCGTTCGAGGAAGAAGCATTCAAAGGCGCTGCCTGAAAGGGTAAGCCCGACACGAAATAACCTTGATCTCCTTCAAGGCACAGTGAAAAGCCCCGGGCGTAACACCGGGGCTTTTCTAATTTAAATTACCTTTTAAATACAACATCTTACAATTCATCTTGACCTGTTATGAAAAACTACATATACTGCCCGACAACAAGAATAAAGGGTGTGGGGCACGTGTATTCTTCTTTGAACAAAGTCATTTTCGCATGACGTCGCTGGTGCGCCGCAAAGTGCCCGTGATGATCGCGATCGGCGGCATGTCAGGTTCCGGCAAAACGACGCTGGCCGAATTGCTGGGCAAAAAAATGCCGGGCGTCGTCGTGATGGATTCCGATGTCGTGCATAAAAAAATGTATGGCGTCGATCCCAAGACACCGCTGCCCGACAGCGCCTACACGCCCGAAAACATCCAGAATTTCATCAAGCATATCCATGCGGAAGCCGAGCGTTTGTTGCGCTCCGGCAAGAGCGTCATCGTGTCAGGCTCGTTCCTCGATACGAATTCGCGCGCCAATCAGGAAGCGCTCGCGCATAAAAACGGCGGCGATTTTATCGGCATCTATTTGCACGCCTCCGCCTCCGTCTTGTTCGACCGCGTCAGCAAGCGGAAAGACAGCGCATCGGATGCCGACAAAAAAGTGCTGAAACGTCAGATCACGCAAAACCAGCCCAAAGCTTTCCGCCAGCTCAACTGGCACCTGATCAACGCCGACCAGCCGATGGACAGCATCGTCCATACCGCGATGTTCCACATCCACCAGAAGAACGAACGCAACCAATTCCGGCTGGCCCTGCCGAAAACCAAGCGTAATCAGGCACCTAAGCCTTAAACTCATTATTGACAGAATACCGCCATTTGTCGTAAACATATCCGGCAACCAGCGGAGATTCTAAATACACAATGGCCGACGGCACACCGCCCACATTATCGAGCATTTTTTCCGATGTCGTTTCCGCGGCTGAAGCGGAGGCACAGCAGCGGCTTGATGCCGCAAAACTGCGCGAGGCGAACACGTTGCTGCTGGGAGCCATCGCCGCAAATGACGACACGATGTTCGACAAGGCGGTCAAGGACGGCGCGAATGTGAACGCCGATAACGGCAAGCCGCTGGAACATGCGGCAACGGCCAAGAACAACCTGTTCCTGCGCAAGCTGCTGACGCGCGGCGCGGATGTTTCCTACGCCGTCGCGGCATTGGAGGCAGAGCAGGGCGCGATCCCGCGCAAGGAACGCTACGATGATTACTATGAACGCCGCACTTACACGTATAAATCGAAAGAAGCCGAGCGCCGCTACAAGCAGATCAACACGATTGTGAAGACGCTGAACGAGTATGAAAAATTCTACCTCGAAAAGGTCGCGCCGATCGAGGCCGTCCGCCTGCAGCAACAGGTGCTGGACAATGTCACGCAGCTGAACCGCAACGTCGACGAAGCGCTGCATGGCAAGGCCGTTTACAAGCCTAAACTGAAAGCGCCGGGGGACAAGCCATGAGCATTCGCACATTCTTCGGCGGCAAAGACGACCCCATCACCGAATATAAATCGCAACTGGTGACAGCGGTGAAGGAAGGCAATATCGAGGCGTTGCGCATCCTGCTGCAAAAAGACATCGAAGCGCCGCCCGCCGTGTTTGACGCGGCGCTCGCGAAGGCGATATCCAACAACCAGGTGCGCATGGCGCGCCTTCTGATCGAGGCGCCGGGTTCGCGCACGCTGGATACCGGTTACCTGCGCGCTGTCGTTTATGACGGCAAGACGGAAATGTTCCGCCTGCTGAAAGACAGCGGCTGGAATTTCGCCACCGCCGTACCGTCCGAAAACGGCCAGACCTACGTCTCCCGCCTCAAATTCATGGACAAGGATTACGAGGCCGACCAGCTGCGCGCCGAACTGGCCGCCGTCAAAAAAGAACTGCTGCAGTTGCGTGAAAATTGCGTGCAGAATGGCCCCCAAAACGGGGTCATCACCGGCCCTTTGACCGGCCCGCTCGACGACACCCCGCGTCACCCCAAAAATCCCACGCTATAACAGGCTGTTACGCGCTGTTTTTCCATGCGTGGAATCCTGCTCCTATGTAAACTCAAAATTAACTTTATTAAGGTTTAATAGTCGCATAGGCTAGAAATACCGGAAGGAGCGCAAAGGGATGTCCAATCTGTTAAGCAGTGCAGCGGTCGGAGCGAAAACAGGGGCGGATGCGCAGGAGATTGCGTTTTCGTACCTCGAAACAAACCCCACCATGGCCCTTAACCGTACACAGGAAGCAGCCGCCAAGCCGAAAGGCATGAACGCCGCCGACAGCATCGATCCTACGCGCTGATCCTCGTCCGGGGGAGTTTCTAAGGGGCGCTTACCATGGCTCAGGCCGATAAATCCGTCGTGACCGAGTACGAAGTTTTCAAGAACGGGCGCAACGCGCTCGCTTTCTTCTTCTACAAACACGCCTCGCTCGACGGCAACCCCGAAGAAGGCCCGTTCTGGTTCACCATCCAGGAAAACCGCATCGTCGCCGGCACCGAAGCCCACTATGCGATTTTCGAAGAAGTCAGCCAGGGCATCCTCGACACCGCCCGCCAGCGCGGCGTGCTGATGCTCGTCGAATTCGAAAACCAGCAACCCGTGCGCTGCACGCCTTGCTATCTGTCGGATAATTTCTGATTTTCGCCGGTCAGCGTATAAGGAAATTCTTTTCCTGCGCCGCGGCCACATTCTTTTTCTGTGCTGTTGTTCCATGTGCATTTGCGGATCAACCGTCATTGCAAATGGTGCAGTTTCCCAATATCCCTTGCCTGCAACAAATCGAAAAGCATGATGAATGCATTATTCAGCAGGCGATTGAGGGAATTAGTTCTGTTGGCCAAGAGAAAAAGCAAAATTACATTTCATCTTGGGCGACCGATGTGGCGTATTACGGCACTACAGAGCAGCGGAAATCCTTTTTAAAGTTGGCTGAAGAAAATTTTCCCGCGGTATTCGAGCCTAATGTGATCACGTCAAGATTGACGTTGATGCTATCAATCGGAAATTTCGAGGATGCTTTGATTGAAATCAAAGATCTGTCGACACAGGAAGGGTCGATTATAAGCGGCCATTCTCCGCAAGAAAGTGCAGTGCGCTATCTGGCAGAGCAGGGCGGAATTAATGATGCAATTATGTTTTTCGAGAAAACAAAGGATTTGCCAACGCAAAAAGCCAGTCGGCACGTGGATAACACTGTTCCCGCCCTTATCATGGTTATCGAGCGTCTTCTTTTAGAAGGCAGGCTGGACGATGCTGTAAAAATTTCGGACACCCCGATTTCGGGAGATACATTCAAATGTAAAAAAGAAAATGCGCGAGAGTATATAGAAAAGTTTGAAGCGTTCAGAAAAAGTCCACGGCAGGAAGCGGAAGCGTTTTTTAAGAGGAATAAACCTTTTTTAGATGTTTTTAAAGACGAGCAAGACGGTAGGACACAACACGTCCACGCCTTGGAAAAGATTGCCAATATGCGCCCAGCTGAACAAGCTGAGAAGTTGAAAGATTTTTCAACTCTAATGGCAAAACAACTTAACTACAGAGCGCCTGAAGTACCTGATGTTTTTTACGCAAGATTACTATACGAGCCACAAACAGTTTCAACCCGAAAATTGATTTTGGCTGTCTTCTGGGATCAGTGCTTAAACCATCCGGTGGATGTGCTTGGCGTAAAGATAAAAAAATCTGAACTAGACTGCCTGAGACTTACGTTGACACCTAAGATAGCTAAGCACTATGGTTACCCAGAGTTTTTTCTTGCGCCTTTGTACGCAAAAGAACTGGGAGTAGAGATTCCCCGTGGTTTTTAAAATTCAAAAAACTAAAACCTTCTGAAAGAGAAACATAATGAAAAAATACCTCGCCCTGACCGCCGTTATTCTTGCCCTTTCTGCGCCTGCTATGGCGGAAGCGCCGAAGACGGCGGAGGTGAAGCTTCAGGATGTGAAAGGTGGCGATGCGGGAACGGCGACTTTCACGCAAGGCACGAAAGGTTTGTTGGTGAAGGTGGAAGTAAAAGGCCTCACGCCCGGCTGGCATGGCGTGCATTTCCATGCGATGGGGCATTGCACGCATGATGACGGTTTCAAGGGGGCTGGTGGCCATGCGGCGGCGGAGGGTCAGAAGCATGGTTTCATGAATGCGGAAGGCCCGCATGACGGCGATTTGCCCAATTTATTTGTCGCGGCGGACGGCACGGGCGCTGCGGAGTTTTATACGGCCACGATGGGCATGGCAGCGTTGCACGATGCAGATGGATCGGCGCTGATGATCCATGCCAAGCCGGATGATTACAAAACCGACCCGTCGGGTGATTCAGGCGACCGCGTGGCTTGCGGTATTATTTCGGCGCATAAGTAATCTTTCCTCGCCCCCTCTCCCGCGTGCGGGAGAGGGGATAAGCGCGATTATCTCTCCGTGCCGAGGTCGAAATCGCCGGGGATTTGCCCCTGCTGCGGGGGCGGGCCGCGATCTTGGCCGGGCGGCGGCCCGCGGAAATCGCCATCGGGACCATCGGGCGGCGGGGGCGGGCGATGGCCGTCGGGCGGCGGTCCGCCGAAACCGGCGGGACCGTTGCGACCATCCGGGGGCGGCGGCGCTTTTTCCATCAGGCGTTTGGCGAATTCGAGGCGTTTGTCGTCGGGCATATCGGCGATTTTTTTCGCAGCCTTGCCCTGCACGGATTTTTTCACGCCGTCCATTTCGGCATCGATGGCATTCAGGTGCTGCGCGGCCTGCTCCTCCGTCACTTTGCCCTTCATGAGCGTTTGCGCGAATTCCTGACGCAAGCCCTGCACTTTTTCAAAATGCGCCTGCACGTCCTTGAAGTTTTCCTTCATGTCGTCCTCGCCGAATAATTCCTGCGGGCCGAACATCGGGGGCGGAGGCGGCCCGTTGCTGAAATCCATTTTCATCATCGGTGCGGGCGTCGATGCCTGCAGCACCGACATGCGCCCCAGCACAAAAGCGGCCAGAAACACGTTGAGCGCGACGGAGGCGAGGAGGGCTTTGTTGTTCATGTGCGAATTCTCCTACATCTGCACCTCGGCCACGCTGTCGGGGCCGAGAATGACAGTATCCATGAAATTGTTTTGCGTGGAAGCAGCCTGCGCAACCGGCGTTGCATTGCCGAGCCAGAAACCTGTCGCAGCGACGGCGGCAAACATCGCCGCTTGTGCAAAAACATGACGGCGCGCCGGGCGCGGCTGCGCTGCAGCGGCGGTAACGATGCGCTCCAGCAATGCGCGGTCGGCGTCGCGCACGGCATACGCGCCTAAAAATTCATCAAGCTTGTCCATCTTTGCTCTCCCTCTCCATCAGCTCGTCTTTCAGGCTCTGGCGCGCGCGGTACAGTAATTGCTGGAACGCATTCAGCGTCAGTCCTGTCGCAGCCGCCGCCTGTTCGTTGCTGAGTTCCTCGTAATAACTCAGGACGACAGCGGCGCGCTGGCGCGGCGGCAGCCTTCCCAGCGCCGCCTGCACCTGCCGTGACCGTTGCTGCTGCTGCAGCGATAATTCCGGTCCCGGACTTGTATCGGGTGTCGTGTCGTTGTCACCCAGCGGCAGCAGCCGCCGTTTGCGTTTATGGTCGATGCAGGCATTCGTCATCACGCGGTAAAGCCAGGTGGTGAACTTCGCCTCCGGCTTCCACTTGCCTGCATCGTTCCAGATGCGCAGGCAAACTTCCTGCGCCACATCCTCGGCATCCGCGCGGCTGCCCAGCATCCTTTCCGAAAAACGCACGCAAAAATTCAGGTGCCGTGCCACCAGCAATCGGTAAGCGCCTGCGTCCTGCTGCGCTATGCGCTGCATCAGCGCGTGGTCGGTATCCGGTGCTGGTTCCAAAATCGCCTTCCGGGCTTGTCCCGCGATACACCTGTAACGCGGCGGCTGGACATAAACTTACGCCGGATTTGAAAAAGAAAGAAGCCCGCCGGGGACCGCGGCGGGCTTCTCTTGGTAAAGCTGTCGTTACTTGGCCTTTTCACCGCGCTGTTGCGGGGGCGGACCTCTCTCCCCGTCCGGCGGTGGGCCGCCGTTGCCGCCATCCGGCGGCGGGCCGCCATGACCATCGCGCGGAGGGGGCGGCGGGCAGGGCGGGTGCTCGCCCTGCTTGCCGTCAGGCGGCGGGCCGGGGGGAGGGCCCGGGGGCGGGCCGCCTTCTTTGCCGTCGGGCGGCGGCGGAGGAGGCGGGCATTTGCCGTCATGCGGCGGCCGTTCGCGCTGTTCGCCGCCGGATGCGCTATCCGTGCTGCCCTGCTGCTTTTGCGGGGGCGGCCCGCGATGGCCCTGCTGCTGGCCGGATGCGCCCTGCTGCTGGCTGGCGGCCTGTTCGGCCATCGCGTCCAGCTGCGCTGCCAGTGACAACGCAAGGACGACGGCGGTCGTCGCGAATAATTTTTTCATGGTAACTCCCTGTATGTGACCCGATGCCTGTGAAACGGAAAGGGCGGCCGTAAACTTACGCCGCCCTTCCAAATAAAATCGTCCCAAAGAAAATCGCCGGGGTATCCTTATGCGCGTTTGTGCAGCCACCAGTTGTCGCTGTTCAGCGAGAAGATGGGCTTGTAGCGGCTGACGTTTTCAGCCGAGCGGGTCGCTTTGTCCTGGTTGTCCAGCACATAGGTGTTGCCGCCGTCATACACGATCAGGATCGCATGCGGTACGTTCTTGATCTTGTCCTGCACGATCGCCACGCGCAGCTGGTCGGCGGAGAAGCCGAGTGCGCGCAAGGACGCGTATTTCGCGATCGCGTAATCCTCGCAATCGCCGCCCCTGGTCAGGAACTCGATCGGCGTGGACCACTGGTCGGACTTGCCGTAGTTGCGGCTGTCCTCCACATAGCGCACGTTATTCATGTACTGGTTCACTTCCTTGATCTGCTGCGCGCGCGACATTCCTTTCAGGCCTTCCAGCTGCGCTTTCCAGGTGCGGACGACTTGCGTGTTGCCTTGCGTCTTCATCTGGCTGTCGAAACGCGACATGACCGATGTCCATTTCGGGAACATCGCAACGCCGTTTGATTTCACTTCGGATGTGCCGAACAGGCCGGGCGCGCCATGCGGCGTCACGGCGGGGCGGACGGCGGCGGTCGTGAAGGCTGCCGCCATGCGGACGTTCTGGCCGGAGCCCTGGTCTGCGCTGGCCGCGGTGGGGGTGACCACCTGCATCATCAACGCCATGCCGGCGGTCGATGCCTTGATGCACCATTGTTCGGCCAGCTTGCGATACAGCTGCACGGCCGAGAGAGAGCCTTGTTCAACCAGCGCCTTGCCGAGGCGGATGCCGGTGTCTTTTTGATGTTGAAGCGCCTTCTCCAGCTGGCATTTCGTGATCATGCCGCTATTTACAAGCAGGTCGCCCAATTTGTAGCTGCGAACGGTGCAACCGACCGAGCGGATGAAATTGCCGTGAAGATCCGGCGTTTTGGAGGGCGTTGATTCTGTGGTTTGGTCTTTCTGTAACTGCATAAGATCGCTGCCCTTTTTCATCATATGTTACAAGCTTGTGACAGTTCCATAATACGCAGGTGACATTAACAAATCGCTAAAATGGACGGCGTGACGGAAACCTTTTTGAACTTGAGTTGAATACCTTATTATGATAAAAATATTTGTAATATTATTACCAACCGGCACGGCGGTCATATGATTGAAAACTCAGTCCTTTTTAACGACCTGACAAAACTCACCCAATCGCGCGTCCTTTGCCTTGGCGATGTCATGCTCGACCGCTTTGTCTATGGCGCAATCGAACGGATTTCCCCCGAAGCGCCGATTCCCGTCCTGCTGGTGGAGCGGGAGAAGCATATGCTGGGCGGCGCCGGCAACGTGGTCGCGAACATCGCGGCGCTGGGCGCCAAGGCTGTGCTGCTGGCTGTTGTGGGCAACGATGCCGCAGGCGCGGATATCGCCAAGCATCTGGGCGAACTGGGCGTGGAGGCGCAGCTGGAGACATCATCAGACCGCTTCACGACCGTCAAGAGCCGCTTTGTCTGCGGCGGGCAGCAGATGCTGCGCGTGGACCGCGAAAAAACCGTCAACATTCCCGCTGACGTTGAAGACCGCATCGTTGCGCGCGCTGAAAACCTGATCCCGACCGTTGGCGCCGTCATTTTGTCCGACTACAAAAAAGGCCTGCTGACCGAAACGCTGGTCGCGCGCGTGATCGACATCGCGCGCCGCCACAACAAGCCCGTGATCGTCGACCCCAAGGGATCCGATTTCACGCGCTATCGCGGCGCATCGGTCATCACGCCGAACCGCAAGGAACTCGAGACCGCAACCGGCATGAAGGCCGGCTCCGACGGTGAAACGCGCGCGGCGGCGATGAAGATCATCGTTGATTGCGGCGTGCCCGCCGTGCTGGCAACGCGCAGCAAGGACGGCATGTCGCTGATCGTGAATGACGAAAACCCGCTGCATATCCCCGCGAATGTCCGCGAGGTGTTCGACGTATCGGGCGCGGGCGATACCGTGATTGCGACCTTTGCCTCCGCCGTTGCCGCGAATATCCCGCTGCGCAATGCAGCGCTGCTCGCCAACATCGCGGCCGGCATCGTGGTCGGCAAGCCCGGCACCGCCGTTGCGCGTCCCGAAGAAATCGAGACCTCCATTTCCGGCGGTTACGCCATGGAAAAGCAGGCCTATCAGCGCAAGACAAAATTCGCCACGCGCGACGGCGCTGCCGAACAGGCAGACCGCTGGCGCACGCGCGGCTTCAAGATCGGTTTCACCAATGGCTGCTTCGACCTTTTGCATCCCGGCCATATCGCGACGCTGCGCCAGGCGAAGGCGGCCTGCGATTACCTTGTCGTCGCGATCAACAGCGACGCATCCGTGAAACGCCTGAAGGGCCCCGAGCGTCCCGTGCAGGATGAGCAGGCGCGCGCCGCCATTTTGTCCGCGCTGGAAATGGTCGATATCGTCGTCGTGTTCGACGAAGACACCCCGATCGAGATGCTGAAGGCCGTGAAGCCCGATGTGCTCGTCAAGGGCGGCCAGTATAAACTGGAAGAAGTCGTCGGTTACGACCTGATCCAGACCTGGGGCGGCAAGGTTGTGCGCGCCGACATGGAAGAAGGCTTCTCCACCACCAATACGATCGCGAAAATGGCTGGCTAACACGCCGTTGCCGCGCTAAAATTTCAGCTGTTCAACAATAACGGCAGATTCTCCGCGTGGCAAAAAATGTGTTCAGCATTGACCTGCCCCTGACCCCCGCATCCTGCGTGGTGGCCGACAGCCCGCATAGCGGGAAAGATTACCCCGCTGATTTCGATTACGCCTGCGATCTTCATTCCCTGCGGCAGGCGGAGGACATGGCGGTTGATGCGCTTTACGATTTCCTGCCCGCGCTCGGCGTGCCGTTGCTGCGGGCACAATTCCCGCGCAGCTATATCGATGCCAACCGCGCGGAACTGCCCGTGCAGAAACTTTCCGGCGAATATGATGGCGGCGACAGCAGCCTGGTGCGAGGCGTGATATCGCCCCGCCACACCACAAAAATCTATGACCGTAAATTATCCTTGAGCGAGGTGTTCAACCGCGTCGCCGATTACCATCGCCCCTATCACGACAATCTTTCGGTGATGATCGACGATGCCCATGCGCGGCATGGCAAATCGGTGCATCTGAATTTGCATTCCATGCCATCCACGATCAATCGCGGCACGGGCGTGAACCCGTTTGATATTGCGATCGGCACACGCGACGGCGAGACATGCGCGTCGCATATCGCGGAAAAGCTGCGCGCGCTGTTCGCGGCAAAAGGTTATAATGCCGTGATCGATACGCAAGGCTATCGCGGTGCGGAAATCGTGCGCCGCCATGGCGACCCCGACAACGGGCGCCACAGCATTCAGTTGGAGGTCAATCGTGCGCTGTATATGGATGAAAAGGCGCTTGTGCTGAAACCGGGCTTCGCAAAACTGCAATCCGACCTGCGCGACATCATGAATGACTTCACCGCCTGGTGCGACAGCCCCGCTGTGGCAGGCACGCCGCGCCCGGCTGCGGGCAACGCGCCGCGCAATCCTGCGCCCTGATTTTTATTCCCTCGAATCTTCGTCGTCGTCGCTGGCTTGTTCTTCCGCTTGCGCCTTCTGGCCACGCTTGTAGCGGTTGACGGCGGCCTCCAGCTCGTCCAGTTCCTCGCAGCTTGAATCGCCGCAGGTGAGGCGGATGACCTGCATCTGTTCCAGCGCGCGCGCAAGGTCGCCCGCATCAAGGAAGCTTTGCGCGATGTAACGGTTCGCGCCCAGGTGTTTCGGGTTGATGCTGATGGCCTTCGCGAAATTCTCGCGCGCTTTTTTGCGGTCGCCAAGGCGGTAATAGGCATAGCCACGATAGGTATAGGCATCGGCCGACATCGGGTGACGCGACAGCACGGCGTTCACGACGCTGAGCGCTTGCGAATATTTTCCGGTCGACAGGTAATATTCGGCGGTGATCAGGCCTGAATCCTCGCGGAACGGCACCTGGTTTTTCTTCGCCTTCATTTCCGGCTTGCCATAGGTTTCGGGCGCATAGGGGTTGGCATAGGGATCGGCGGCAAGGGCGGGGTGCGAAAACGCGGCAAGCCCCAGCAGCAGAGCGGCGGCGGAAATGGTCAGGCGCATGGTTTATACCGGTACAGTTTGCTCGATGCGAAAATCTTGGATGCCGTCGTACTGTGCTGGTTCGCTGTGGACTTTGTCAACCCTTGCAAGGTCGGGCCCGTGGCGGCAGGCGCGCACCATGTCATCTACAACACGGGCATCTCCATGCAGCAGCGCTTCGACGCTGCCGTCCGACCGGTTGCGTACCCATCCATAGATACCGCGCTCGAGCGCCTGACCCTGCAGCCAGCGCCTGTAGCTGACGCCCTGCACAAAGCCGTGTACGAAAACGCGTATCGTTTCTGTCGGTATAGGCGTATTCATGACTTACAAACCCTTTCCAGAAGTAATAGTTCCCTCGAGGAATGCAGTGCTGTTTTTGCTGTATAAATTTGCGGCGTAATTACTGTACGGCCATCACAATGCAGGCACCCTGCAACACCTTGCAGGCGGATGCGGCTTCGGCTTGTTCAAGTCCCGACAGCCTGGCGCGGTAAATGACGCCCCGGTTGGTTTGCAGCGGCGCAATAATATAACGGGTCTTGGCGGTCAATGTTGCGGGCAGTTTCTGATGCGCCGATTTCAGCGCGGTCATGCCGGCATTCTGGTCTGAAAAAGCGCCGATCTGCACGGCCCACGAGCCGCCTGCCACAGAGGCCATAGTGGTGGCAGCAGGCACGCGCGCAACGGGCGCAGGTGCAAGCGCGTTCAAATGGGTCGAAGGTACCGGCACTGGTTTCAGTGCGGCGGGTGACAGGATGTTGCGGCTATAGGTGGCGGTTTGCGGCTTCGCGGCAGGCTTCGGCGCGGCGGCGGGGGCTTTGCGCGGCAGTGGTGCAGTGACGCGCGCGGTCATGGGCGGCAATGCCGTCGCGCCGACAGATTGCGGTTCTGTCCTGAAGGCCGACCTGGGGGCTGCGCCCTCCGGCATGTCTTCGTCGTCTTCCGTGGCGGCGTTTGCGGCGGGCATATCGGGCGCAGCGGCCAGTTCCTGCGTGTCGCCCTCTTCGGTGCTCATGCCCATGGGCCTGAAATTGGGCGCATCGAGATTGGTTTGCGTGCGCGCGGTGCGTGGCATGGTGCGTGTGGGCGCTGCCTGCGCAGTCGGCGCAGGCTTGCGCTTGGGCAATCCGCCGCGCGCCGCTTCCAGGCGCTTGTCGATGGCGGCCAGCACACGCGGGTCTTTCATGCGCTCGAAACCCGCATCCAGCAAATCGCGCATCGTGCTGTTGCGCGAGGCCGAGGTGCGTCCGCCGAAGACGACGCCGATCAGCCGCTTGTTGTTCTGCACGGCGGAAGCCGTCAGGTTATAGCCCGACACATAGACATAGCCCGTTTTCAAGCCATCCATGCCGGGATACGTGGCCATCAGTTTATTGTGGTTGAGCGAGGTGATGCCGTTATAGGTGAAGCTGGGCGTGCTGAAATAACGGTAATAGCGCGGGAAATCGCGCATCAACGCCTGCGCTAATATCGCCATGTCGCGAGGGCTGGAATATTGTTCGGGGTCGTGCAGGCCGGATGCGTTGGCAAAGCGCGTGTTGCGCATGCCCAGCTGCTGCGCCTTGAAGGTCATCAGGCGTGCGAAGCGCGATTCAGAACCGCCCAGCGCCTCGCCCAGCACGACGGCGGCGTCATTGGCGGAACGGGTGACGAGGGCAAGGATGCCGTCCTCGACGCGGATCGAATAACCGGCCTCGAGCCCCAGTTTCGACGGCGGCTGGTATTGCGCGTTGGCGGAAACGGGGATGCGCTGGTATTTGGTCAGCGTGCCTTTTTCAATCGCCTCGAAGGTCAGGTACAGCGTCATCATTTTCGTCAGCGACGCGGGAAACAGTTTTTTGTCGGGGTTCTTTTCGCTCAGGACATATCCCGACTGCGCATCGATCACGATAGAACCATACCGGTCGGGTTGCGGCTTGGCCTTGGCTTTGGAGGCGCGGGTCTTTTTCTTGGTCTTGCCATGCTGGCCGGTATACTTGGTGATGCCGGCATAGGACGGGCCGGCGGGCACGGACATGAAGATGCCTGCGGCCACGACCGCCATCAGCAGCTTTTGCAAAAATCCGAATTTGCGGCTGGTCACGACGGCCTGCATCCGCGCATTTTTCCCCGAAAAAACAATAAATATCCCCTTACATTTATTATCGGTCTCGAGGGGGTATTTGTCTAGCGAGGTTTCGCAAATATTCCGCTAAATCCGGAAGATACCCACAGGCGGGCGGGGCTTCAGGCAAGCGCGTGCGGCTTCGGGCGCCATTCACTGCCACCGCGCGGCACAAGTGCTTTGGGCACGGTATCGTTGTCCGGGCGGCCGGGCTGGTCGTTGCCGTTGCCTTCGCCGGGCGTCAGGATATCGCGCATTTCAGGCTGCACCGGCATCATGAAAGGCGGAGACACCGCCGCATTGAAGGCGGGGGTGAAGTAAGATCCCGCCACGCGGATGGGGAACAGCGGCTGCTGTTCGCTGGTATCCGGGGCTATATTGGGCTGTGCCTGCAAAATGCTGTCGGGCGAAACGGTGACAGGGGGCGGCAGCATGACGAAACGCTCGCCAGACGCACCGTTGTCGCGGCCAAAGCGGAAGCGCGCCAAGGGGTTTTCCAGCTTCTGGAAGCCGAAATCGAGCAAACGTTGCATATCCACGCCGCGCTCCGACGGTGTGCGCGCGCCGAACACGATGCCGATCACGCGTTGCGTGCCGCGCTGCGCCGATGCCGCAAGGTTCCAGCCGGACGAATTGATAAAGCCGGTCTTGCCCATGTCGAGGCCCTCATAGGCACCTAGCAATTTGTTGGTATTGTGCCAGGTATTGCCGTTGAACGTGAAGCTGGGCAGCGCGAAATAGTGTTGATATTCAGGGAAATCGCGC
The DNA here is from genome assembly GCA_965279315.1 of Alphaproteobacteria bacterium. Lineage (GTDB taxonomy): Bacteria > Pseudomonadota > Alphaproteobacteria > Micavibrionales > UBA2020 > JAPWJZ01. The sequence goes on from OZ257145.1 coordinate 1,235,367, forward strand.
AAAATCGCGCGCGACAGCAGGGCAAGGTCCTCGACCGTCGTGTGCTGGCGCGGGTCGGGCAGGCCGTTGGGATTGGTGTAACGCGTGCCGGTCATGCCAAGGGTTTGTGCCTGTGCGGTCATCAACGTCGCGAAATTTGTTTCCGATCCGCCCAATGCCTCCGCCAGTACGACAGCGGCGTCATTCGCGGAATGGGTCAGCATGCCCTTGATCGCGTTTTCGACGCTGATCGAGCGCGTGTTCTGGCTGTACGTGACAGGGCCGCCCTTGCGGCTGCGCGTCGCCGACATCATGGCAAGGTTGGTGCGGGGCTGGGACGCGGCGTTATAGGACACATCGATCATCTGGTCGAGCGTCAAACGTCCGTCTTTCAACGCCTGAAACACCAGATATGCTGTCATCATCTTGGCGGTCGATGCGGGGTGCAGCTGCTGGGTTGCGTCGCGTTCATACAATACGCGGCCTGAATTCGCATCGACCACGATCGCGGCATAACGGTCTGGGCGTGCATCGGCGGGCTGGCGCGGGGGGCTTGCAAGGGCGGGAGCCGCAGCGGCGGCGTTGAAGGCCAGCGCCAGCATGATGTTACGCAATAACTTGTTCTTCATCGGCTTGCCCGGTTTCATCCTGCAAACTCCGTCTGTAAATGTATGCCGGGATATTTTATTACCCGGATTCGTTGTTGATTAATGGACTTTATGGGAATCATGGGGTGTCGTAAAGCGTTTTTTAGCCTTTTTTCGACAGGGATACCCTTAAAAGGGGGGATGTACTATATTCTAGGGTATGAAATTCAGGGATTCTGGCGTGAAACGGCTCAAAACCACCATGACAGCGGGAAATGACAGATCAAAGCTTGTCGCCGCAGGCGACGATTTAAAGGCTGTCGCCGCAGGTGACGACGATCGGGACACCGGTCGCCCGGGGCGCACCGATGTCGGCGTAATGACGCGCACCCGTGCGAAAACCAAGAAACCGTCGATGTACCGGGTTCTTCTGTTAAATGACGATTTCACGCCGATGGACTTCGTTGTTCACGTTTTAGAAAAGTTTTTCAGCAAGAATAAGCAGGAAGCAACCGAAGTGATGCTTCAGGTCCATCGCCGTGGCGTTGGCGTTTGCGGGACCTATACTTATGAAGTGGCGGAAACCAAGGTGAACCTCGTCATGGACTACGCCCGTAAAAATGAACATCCATTGCAATGCACGATGGAGAAGGAGTGACGGCCTAGCCGTCGCGGAAAAAGAATAAGGGGGATAAAAATATGCTCTCACGCCAACTGGAACAGACGCTGCACCGCGCGCTTGCCCATGCGAATGCGCGCCATCACGAATTCGCAACGCTGGAACATCTGCTGCTCGCGCTGACCGACGATCAGGACGCGGTGGCCGTCATGCGCGCCTGCGGCGTCGACCTTGACCTTCTGAAACAGGAAGTGTCGCATTACATCGATACCGAACTGCAGAACCTCGTACATCCTGCTTCCGAAGAGGCAAAGCCGACATCGAGTTTCCAGCGGGTGCTGCAGCGCGCCGCGATTCACGTGCAATCCTCGGGCCGCGAAGAAGTGACGGGCGCGAACGTGCTGGTCGCGCTGTTCTCGGAACGTGAAAGCAATGCCGTGTTCTTCCTGCAGGAGCAGGAAATGACGCGTTTTGACGCGGTCAATTATATCTCCCATGGCATCGCCAAAGTGCCGGGACAGGCAGAGGCGCGCACCGCGCATGGCGCGAATGACGACGCGCAGGAAGAAAACGTCATCAAAAAGGGCCGCGAGGCGCTGGACGCCTATTGCGTCAACCTGAACAACAAGGCGATCAACGGCAAGATCGATCCGCTGATCGGCCGCGAAAGTGAAGTCGACCGCACGATCCAGGTGCTGTGCCGCCGTTCCAAAAACAACCCGCTTTATGTCGGCGATCCCGGCGTGGGCAAGACCGCGATTGCCGAAGGCCTCGCGCGCCGCATCACCGAAGGCGATGTGCCGGATGTGCTGAAAAACGCGACCATCTACGCGCTGGATATGGGCTCGCTGCTGGCGGGCACGCGCTATCGCGGCGATTTCGAAGAACGCATCAAGGCGGTGCTGACGGAACTGCAGGCGATTGAAGGCTCGGTCCTGTTCATCGACGAAATCCATACCGTGATTGGCGCAGGCGCAACCTCGGGCGGCGCAATGGACGCGTCGAACCTTTTGAAACCTTCCCTTTCATCAGGCACGCTGCGCTGCATCGGTTCGACAACCTATAAGGAATACCGCAACCACTTCGAAAAAGACCGCGCGCTCGTGCGTCGCTTCCAGAAGATTGATGTGAACGAGCCCAGCATCGAAGATGCGATCCGTATCCTGAAGGGTTTGAAGCCTTATTACGAAGAACACCACAAGGTCACCTATTCCGAAGAAGCCATCCGTGCGGCGGTCGAACTGTCCGCGCGCTATATCGGCGACCGCAAGCTGCCCGACAAGGCGATTGACGTGATCGACGAAGCGGGCGCTGCGCAAATGCTGCTGACCGAAGACAAGCGCAAGAAAATCATCGGCCTGACGGATATCGAGGCGACGGTGTCGAAAATCGCGCGCATCCCCCCAAAAACGATCAGCAAGGACGACAAGGAAGCGCTTGCCAACCTGGAGCGCGACCTGCGCACGCTGGTCTTCGGGCAGGATCAGGCGATCGAGGCGCTGACGTCTGCGATCAAGCTGTCCCGCGCCGGCCTGCGCGAGCCTGAAAAGCCGATTGGTTCCTACCTGTTCTCCGGCCCCACGGGCGTCGGCAAGACGGAAGTTGCGCGCCAGCTGGCGAAATCGCTGGGCGTTGAACTGACGCGTTTCGACATGTCGGAATACATGGAACGCCATTCGGTGTCGCGCCTGATCGGCGCACCTCCCGGCTATGTGGGTTTTGACCAGGGTGGCATGCTGACAGACAAGATCGACCAGCACCCGCATTCGGTCGTGCTGCTGGATGAAATCGAAAAGGCGCATCCCGATTTGTTCAACATCCTGCTGCAGGTGATGGACTACGGCAAGATCACCGACAACAACGGCAAGACGGTTGATTGCCGCAACATCATCCTTATCATGACGACCAATGCCGGCGCGTCCGACATGGCGAAGGCGACGATGGGCTTCGAGCGCACGTTGAGGGAGGGCGATGATGAAGAAGCGATCAACCGCACCTTCACGCCCGAATTCCGCAACCGCCTTGATGCCGTCATCCCGTTCAAGGCGCTGTCCCCTGCGACGATTGGCCGCGTTGTCGACAAGTTTATCATGCAGCTGGAGGCACAGCTGGGCGACCGCGGCGTCACGATCGAACTGACATCGGAAGCGCGCCAATGGCTCGGCAAGAAAGGCTACGACCCTGCAATGGGCGCGCGCCCCCTCGGACGCGTCATTCAGGAGCATGTCAAAAAGCCGCTCGCCGAAGAGTTGCTGTTCGGCCGCCTCGTCAAAGGCGGCGCGGTCAAGATCGCGGTCAAGGACGGCAAGCTGTCGTTCGAATACCCGCCGTCGAAACCCGGCAAGCCCCCGGAGCCCGGCACCGAGCCTGAACTTGAACACGAGCATGTGAAATAATGGAAACCAACAAGGGTCAGGTACTCGTCGTTGATCCCAGCGACATCATGCGCAAGCTGATTTGCGGCATCCTTCTTAAAAACGGCTATGCCGTTTCCGACGCCGCCGGCGCCGACAAGGCGGTCGAGCTGCTGGCAAAACGCCCTGACCTTGTGATCCTCGATATCGATGATGAAACTTCGGATGAAGTGTCCTTCCTGCGCAAGATGAAGCGCGACCATGCGTCCACGCCCATCATCGCCCTTGCCGACGAACAAGTGCGGGAGGAAGTGCAGAAAAAAATCGACATGAAGCTCGCCTACTTCCCCAAGCCGGTGAAGCCCGACGCGTTGCTGGCGCAAGTCGAGGCGATGCTGTCCGAAACCGAACAGGCGCGCCTGGCCGCGGAAGCGAACAAGAGCGGCGCTCAGCTGGATATCGAACAGCAGCGCATGGGATTCATGCGCCGCGCCATCGACCTTTCCCAGCAGAAGATGGAAGAAAACTGCGGCGGCCCGTTTGGCGCGGTCATCGTGCGCAACGGCAAGATCATCGGCGAAGGCTGGAACTGCGTCACGTCGACCAACGACCCGACCGCGCATGCCGAAATGGTCGCGATCCGCAACGCCACCGCCGCGATCAAGGATTTCAAGCTGGAAGGCTGCGACATCTACACCAGCTGCGAACCCTGCCCGATGTGCCTTGCCGCCATCTACTGGGCGCGCCTCGACAAGATTTTCTACGCCAATATGCGCGAAGACGCGGAAAAGATCGGTTTTGACGACGCGTTCCTGTACCGCGAAGTCGCGCTGCCGGAAAACAAACGGTCCTTGCCCGTCTTCCGCCTGCTGCGCGAAGAGGCAAACATCGTGTTCGACAACTGGATGACCAAGATGGACAAGACGGCATACTGACACACCACCGTCATTCCCGCGAAGGCGGGAATCCCATGACGTTCCGGTGCATACTTTCCACGAGATCCCCGCTTTCGCGGGGATGACGCAAAAAAGGGGTTGGGCATGAAATGCGAAATTATGGGCGACAGCGCGTTCCCGCTGCTGCGCGTGACATTTGCGGCAGGCGAAAGCATCAAGGCTGAATCCGGCGCGATGGTCGCGATGTCGACGAACATCAAGCTGACCGGCAAGGCCGATGGCGGCATCGGCAAGGCGATCGGCCGCATGTTCTCCGGCGAAAGTTTCTTCATGCAGCAGCTGGAATCGCAAGGCGGCTCCGGCTGGGCGCTGCTGGCGGCATCGACCCCCGGCGAAATCGCGGCGATTGACCTGCATCAGGGCGAACAGCTGTCCGTGCAAAAAGGCGGCTATCTTGCCGCCACCAACGGCATCGAGGTCTCGACCAAGATGCAGGGCCTGTTCAAGGGCATGCTGTCGGGGCAGGGTTTCTTCATCGTGAAAATCGGCGGCGAGGGCACTGTTTTCCTTTCCACCTATGGCTCGATCTATCCGATGGTGCTGGGGCAGGGCGAAGTGGTCCATATCGATAACGGGCACCTGGTCGCATGGGATTCACACATGCCTTATGAAATCGTCAAGGGCGGCTCCGGCTGGATTTCATCGGTGACATCGGGCGAAGGGCTTGGCTGCCGCTTTCAGGGTCCCGGCCGCGTCTGGATCCAGACGCGCAACCCGCAACAGCTTGTCGGCTGGCTCTATCCCATGTTCCCGCAACGCTCCGGTTCCGGCTAGGCTTTACCATAGCGGCAGCGCGCTGTTTAGCGTTTGATACGGCGGCAACAGCCCACTAGAATTGATTCAAGGTTTTCAATACAGGGATTTCAGGCATGCGCTATTTGTTTCTCGTTCTTGCGGTTGTGATGTTTGCCGGTGCTGCGCAGGCGCAGCCGAAAACGGCCGTGCCCGCACTGCCCGCCGCCAGCATTCCCGCCGTGCCTTCCGCGATGGCATCCGATGATGCGCCCGATGTCGCGCCTGCCTCCGTCGCGCCGCTGGCGAACCGCCTGCCGGAACGTGTGACGCGCCCGATGCGCGCGGTCGACCCGATGACGTTGCGCGCCGAAGGCGGCACGATCCGCCTCTGGGGCATCAAGCCCGCACAGAGCGCCGAGACGCCGCTTGAACTGAAAGCGCTCGACCTGATGGACGGGCTCATTCAGGAACAGCAGGTCAATTGCCGCATCATGGGCGGCTCGATGCTGGAAATGACCGCGCGCTGCTCCACAGCCACCAACCAGGACCTTGCGCTGGAACTGTTGAAAAACGGTTTCGTCGTCGTTGACCGCCGCCAGACCTATAACACCGTCTTCGCAACCGCGTATGAAAAGGAACAGGAATCGGCGCGCGTCGCGGGCAAGGGCGTCTGGGCGCTGGTGAAGGAAGACATGAACCAGACCGATTCACGCGGGCTGCCGCGCTGGCTGGAACCCTATATGTCGGTGCTGCTGCCGCTCGCGCTGATCTTTGGCCCGTTCGGCGGTTTGCTGATCGTCGGCCTTGTGATGTGGTACTGGCTCAGCCGCATGGCCTCGCTGCAGGAAAAAGAAGCGGAGCAGACCAGTCGCAAGGAAGCGATGCTGCAAAGCCGCGAGCGCCACGTGCTGATTTCCACGCTGGAAGGCGAGCTGATGGAAAACAAGAACAAGATCGAAGCCTTCCTTGTCATCTACGGCGACATGCTGCGCGGCCTTCAGGATGCGAACGAAGTGCCGAAATACCAGCAGGGCGGCGATATCGTGCAAAAACACCCGACCTTTGGCCGCGCCGTGTTCGAGGCGAACGTGAACAAGCTCTCCCTTCTCGACATCAAGCTGGCGGGGCAAATCTCCAAACTGTATTCCGCGATGCCCAAGGATCAGGAATACATCAACCTTGAACCGACCGTGCCGCTGGAAACCGCCGTGAAGCTGGTGCAGAAAGTTTTGAAGGAAGCCGAAATGCTGATCGACCCGCTGACCAACGTCATCAACGGCCTTGCAACGGCTGTCACGCAGAAAAAAACCGGCGCAGCTGCGTAAGCAGCACGCTTCACAAAATAAAAAAAGGCCCCGGGGTTTCCGGGGCCTTTTTTTTAATGCCGCTGTTACGCGCGGATCTTGCTGGTGACGGTGGCTTCGGGTGCCGTTTCGGTATTGGCCATCGCCGGCTGCGCAGGGCGTTCGCCCGCTGCGCGCTCGATATGCGCCATCAGGTCCACGAGATCAACAAAGTGATCCGCCTGGCGGCGCAGTTCATCGGCCACCATCGGGGGCGATGTGCGTATCGTCGACACGACCGTCGTGCGCACGCCTTTGCGCTGCACCGATTCCAGCAGGCGGCGGAAATCGCCGTCGCCCGAGAACAGGACGATATGATCGACATGGTCGGCCAGTTCCATCATGTCGATGGCAAGCTCGATATCCATATTGCCCTTGACCTTGCGGCGGCCGGTGGCATCCGTGAATTCTTTCGCGGGCTTGGTCACCATGGTGTAGCCATTGTAATCCAGCCAGTCGATCAGGGGGCGGATGGGTGAATATTCCTGGTCTTCCATCAGGGCCGTATAATAGAACGCGCGTACAAGACGGCTTTGGCCGGAGATGTAGGTGAGCAGGCGTTTGTAATCGATATCAAAGGTCAGGCTTTTCGCGGCTGCATACAAATTTGCGCCGTCGATGAATACAGCCAGCTTTTCTTCTTTATAGAAAAAATTGAAATTTTGCGAATTGCCGTTCGTTTTCAAGATATTGCTCCCCAAGTGATATGGACGGGCTTTTTAAACCCGAAATTTGCCATTGTCAATAATAGTACTATCTGCCCCGGGACCGGCTCGCTGGAATGCGCCACAGATGAAGCGTGGCGGGAGGCGCGGTCGAGGGTTTTATAGCCTAAACTGGTTGACATTGTCAAGCTGTTTTATTAAAAATGAAACATAAGCTGAATACGCGCATAGTCAAGCAAACGGGCGTGATTCCAGTTGCAAATGAACAGGCAAGGTTGTTATAACAAACCCCTGTTTTAGAAGTTATTTAAAGGTATAGCACCATGGCACGCGTCACAGTCGAAGACTGCATCCTGAAAGTTCCCAACAGATTCGAGCTGGTGCTTGTCTCTTCCCAGCGCGCCCGCGAGATCAATGCCGGCGCTGCCCTGCTGGTCGACCGCGACAACGACAAAAACCCCGTCATCTCGCTCCGCGAAATCGCCGACACAGATATGTCGCTCGATGCGCTGCGCGAAAGCCTGATCAAGAACCACCAGAAGGTGATCGAGGTCGAGGAAGAAGGCGAAGACATCATCGACGTGATGGAAGGCGAAGCGGAATGGGCGGCAGTCGCCAACCAGGCTGTCGAAGGCGAAGCTGAAACCGCTGGCATGCATGAAGACACCGGCGAAGATGCGACTGAAGAAGCAGCCGCCGAGACGGATGCTGACGCCGAAGGCGACGAAGAACTCGAAATTCCGGCTGGTGAATTCGATGCCGGCGACCTGGGCGGCGAGGACGAGAGCAACTGATCGCCAAACCCCTGTTAAAATTTAAAAAGCCGCCTATAATTAAACCCTTAGGCGGCTTTTTGCTGCCTGAAAAAAGGGTGCTGATTTGATACGCCAATACGAACTCATCGAACTGGTCAAGGCTTACGATCCCGGCATGGACGAAGACATCGTCAACCGGGCCTATGTCTATGCAATGAAAATGCATGGCTCGCAGACGCGCGCGTCGGGCGACCTGTATTTCTCCCATCCGCTCGAGGTTGCGGGCATCCTCACCGAAATGAAGATGGACACGGCGTCCGTCTGCACCGCGCTGCTGCATGACACGGTCGAGGACACCGAGGCCACCATCGAGGAAATCCACAAGCTGTTCGGCGAGGAAATCGCCAAGCTTGTCGATGGCGTGACGAAACTGTCGAAAATCGAATTCCAGTCGGCGCAGGAAAAACAGGCGGAAAACTTCCGCAAGCTTGTGCTGGCGATGTCCGAAGACATCCGCGTGCTGCTGGTGAAGCTCTCCGACCGCCTGCACAACATGCGCACGTTGTTCCACATCCCGAAGCCGGAAAAGCGCAAGCGAATCGCAGTCGAGACGATCGAGATTTACGCGCCGCTGGCGGAGCGCATCGGTATCCACAAGATCAAGGAAGAGCTGGAAGACCTGAGCTTTGCCGAAATCAACGGCGAAGCGCGCGACAGCATCAAGACGCGCCTGAATTTCCTGCGCGCCGAGGGCGGCGAGGCCGTCGTTGGCCGCATCATCGAGGAACTGCTGAAACGCCTGAAGGAAGCGGGGCTGGAGGCCGATGTTTACGGCCGCGAAAAGACGCCCTATTCCATCTGGAAGAAAATGCAGCGCAAGAACATCAGCTTCGAGCAGCTGTCCGACATCATGGCGTTCCGCATCCAGGTCGCCAACGTGTCCGAATGCTATCACGCGCTCGGCATCATTCATGGCCTATACCCGACCGTGCCGGGCCGGTTCAAGGATTACATTTCGCTGGCGAAACCGAACGGCTACCGCTCGCTGCACACGACCGTCATCGGCCCCGAAAACCACCGCATCGAGGTGCAGATCCGCACCCCCGACATGCACGAGGAAGCCGAGCTTGGCGTTGCCGCCCACTGGTCGTACAAACAGGGCGACGGCGGCAAGAGCAAGGAAGGCCGCCAGTTCCGCTGGCTGCGCGAATTGATGGATATCGTCGAGCACGCGCAAAAGCCCGAAGAATTCCTCGAAAATACCAAGCTTGAATTGTATCAGGACCAGGTGTTCTGCTTCACGCCGAACGGCGACCTGATCGCGCTGCCGCGCGGCGCGACGCCGGTCGACTTTGCCTATGCCGTGCACTCCGACCTTGGCGACAAGACGGTGGGCGCGAAGGTCAACGGGCGCATCGTGCCGCTCAATACGGCGCTCGGCAATGGCGACCAGATCGAGATCACGACATCGAAAAGCCAGACGCCCAGCCCCAACTGGGAACGCTTCGTCGTCACCGGCAAGGCGAAATCCCGCATCCGCCGCTTCATGCGTATGCAGCAGCGCGACGAATATATGGACCTCGGCAAAAAGATGCTGGAAAAGGTGCTGAAGCAGGAAGGCTATGATTTCAACGAACGCGATTTCAGCGGCGAGATTTATCGCCAGTTCAAGACCGAGAATATCGAAGACCTGCTGACGGGCGTCGGTTCCGGCAATGTCGCCGCGCGCGAAGTTTTCTATGCGCTGCATCCTGCGCAAAAGCCCAGCAACCTTGGGCCGCCGCCGATACAGCTGCAGAATTACGTCGTGCCGGAAAAGAAAACCCATCAGAAGGGCAAGGCGCCGCCGATGCCCATCAAGGGCCTCATCCCCGGCATGGCGCTGCATTTCGCGCGTTGCTGCCACCCGCTGCCGGGCGACCGCATCGTCGGCATCGTGACGACAGGCAAGGGCGTGACCATCCACACGATCGATTGCGACACGCTGGAATCATTTGCCGACACCCCCGAACGCTGGCTGGATGTGTCATGGGAAGACGGCGAAGACACGCCGGAATCGCATGTCGGCCGCCTGCTCATCACAATAGCCAATGAACCGGGTGCGCTTGGCACATTGTCTACCGTCATCGGCAAAAACGGCGGCAATATCACCAATCTTAAAATCACCAACCGGTCCATGGATTTCTGGGACATGATCATCGACGTCTGGGTGCGCGATACGCGCCATTTGTCCGATATCATTGCGGCATTGCGCGGCACGCCCGAAATCACGACCGTCAACCGCGCGCGGAGCCGCTGACATGATCCTCGGCATCGGCACCGACATCGCCAGCATCGACCGTATCGCCCGCGTGCTGGGCGACCATGGCGACCGTTTCACCGCGCGCTGTTTCGCGCCCGAAGAACGCGCACGGGTTGAAAAGAACGCCGATGAAAAATCCCGCGCTTCCGGCTATGCGAAACGCTGGGCGGCGAAGGAAGCCTGCGCAAAGGCGCTGGGGCTCGGCATCCGCGAACAGATTTACCTCAAGGACATCGCCGTCGTGAATGACGACGCGGGACGCCCGTCTTTGGCGCTTGCGGGCGGCGCGAAAACACGGCTGAGCGAACTGACGCCCGCAGGCATGACGCCCCGCATCGACGTCTCGCTCAGCGACGACGGCGGCATGGCGCTCGCCTTCGTCGTCATCTCCGCAGGAGATGCCGCATGAACACCAATCAGGACAAAAAACAAATGGAACAGGAAAACGCGGCCGACATCACCGTGCCCGTCGATGAAACGGCCAAGAAGCCGAAAGAAAAAGATGACGCGGTCGAGCTTTTGAAGGCGATGGCCTTTGCCGCCGCCATCGCGCTCATCATACGTTCTTTCCTGTTCGAGCCGTTCAACATCCCGTCGGGATCGATGTTCCCGTCGCTGCTGGTCGGCGATTACCTGTTCGTCAAAAAATGGACCTATGGTTACAGCCAGTATTCCTTCCCGCTTGACGCCATCCCTATGCAGGGGCGCGTGATGGAAGGCATCCCTTCGCGCGGCGACGTGATCGTGTTCCGCCAGCCGAAACGCGAAGGCGTCGATTACATCAAGCGCATCATCGGCCTGCCGGGTGACAAGATACAGGTGACTGAAGGCCGCCTGTATATCAACGGCACGATGGTGCCGCGCCAGAACGAAGGCACGGAAACCTATGACACCGAAGGCCGCCCGTTCCAGTTCACGCGCTATATCGAGACGCTGCCGAACGGCGTGAAGCATTACATCTATGAAATTTCCGACCATGAATCGCTCGACAACACGCCCGAATTCACCGTGCCGGAAAAACATTATTTCATGATGGGCGACAACCGCGACCAGTCGCTCGACAGCCGCGTTGAAAATGAACTGGGGCCCGTGCCCGCCCGCAACCTGATCGGCCCCGCCGCGATGATTTTCTTCTCGACCGAAGGCATCGGCGACAAATGCGTCTACACAGGCGTGTTCGCCGCCATACAGGGCACGGGCTGCAAGGCTGTTGAATACGTCAAGGCCATCCGTTATGGCCGGATCTTCAAAAGTGTCGGCTCCCTCTGACAAGCAATCCGCCCTGGAGGCGGAAATCGGCTACAAGTTCACGCACAGCATTTTGCTGGACATGGCGTTGACGCATTCCAGCCTGCCGAAAAGCCAGCACAATAACGAGCGCCTTGAATTTTTGGGCGACCGCGTGCTGGGCCTTGCCATAGCCGAACTGCTCTACATGACCTTCCCGAATGAACGCGAAGGCGACCTTGCGAAACGCCTGACCGCCGTCGTGCAGCAGGCGGCGCTGGCGGAAGTGGCGGAAGGTCTCGGACTCAGCAATTACGTGCGCCTGTCGGTCGGCGAAATAAAAGCCGGCGGCAGCAAGAAAGACGCTATTATGTCTGACGCGGTGGAGGCGCTGATTGGCGCGATCTATCTCGATGGCGGCTACGAAGCCGCCTGCCGTTTCGTGCGCGCGCGGTGGGAGCCGATGCTGGCGACATTTAACGTGCCGCCGGAAGACGCGAAGACAAGGCTGCAGGAATGGGCGCAGAGCCGCGGCCTGCCCCTGCCCGAATATGTCGTGATTGCGCGCGCGGGCGAAGACCACAAGCCGCAATTCGATGTGGAGGTGCGCGTCAACGGGCTAGAGTCCCTGACCGGCAGCTCCACCTCCAAACGCGGCGCGGAAAAAGCAGCGGCGGCAAAAATGCTGGCGCGTATCGATGCAGGGACAAATCCATGACTGAAAAAACACGGCGCTGCGGCTATGTGGGCGTCATCGGCGCGCCCAATGCCGGCAAATCGACACTCGTGAACCAATTGGTGGGCGCGAAGGTTTCCATCGTCAGCCCGAAGGTGCAGACAACACGGACGCGCGTGATGGGCATCGTCAACCGCAATGAAACGCAGTTGATCTTCGTCGATACGCCCGGCATTTTCGCGCCGCAACGCCGTCTTGAAAAGGCGATGGTGGCCGCCGCATGGGCGGGCGCGAAGGATGCGGAAATCGTCGCGGTGCTGATGGATGTCGGTCACGGCCACATCAATCCTGAAACAAAGGCGATCATCCAGAAACTGCAGGACACGAAACGCAAGGCCGTCGCCGTCCTCAACAAAATCGACCTATTGAAAAAAGAACGGCTGCTGGCGCTGGCGACCGAAATCAACGCAACCGGAGTCTTTACCGATATCTTCATGATTTCCGCGCTGAAAGGGGACGGCGTCGAAAAGCTGCTGCAGGAATTTGCCAGCCGGTTGCCGGAAGGGCCGTGGATGTTCTCCGAAGACCAGATATCGGACATGCCGATGCGCCTGCTGGCGGCGGAAATCACGCGCGAGAAAATCTTCCTGCAGCTGGGCGACGAGCTGCCGTATTCCGCGACGGTCGAAAGCGACAAGTGGGAAGAGTTCAAGGACGGGTCGGTGAAAATCTCCCAGACCATTTACGTCATGCGCGACACGCAGAAGGCGATCTTCCTCGGCAAAGGCGGTACGCGCATCAAGGCGCTGGGGGCGGCGGCGCGCAAGGAACTGGAAGAAATCCTCGACCGCCGCGTGCATTTGTCGCTGTTCGTGAAGGTGCGTGAAAAGTGGACGGACGACCCGGAACGCTATCGCGACTGGGGTCTCGACTTTAACTCCTGATTTCTTTGCATTTTTTCCATCCGGCTTGAAAATCTTGACTTGATTATGGTAATCATATAAAACACTTATATGATTAAGTTCAAAGACATCTTCAATTTCCTGACGGGCCAGACGAACCGCAACGAAACGTTGCTGCTCGCGGTCGAGCGCAGCGATGTCGCGGGTGTGGCATCGGCGCTTGCACGCGGCGCCAGCGCCGATGCGGGCACGGGGGATTCCCACGGTACTGCGCTGACGCGCGCCGCCGCCATCGGCAGCCTCGAAATCGTCACGCTGCTGGTGGATGCCGGCGCAAAAATCGACACGCAGAACTACACCGGGCGCACTGCGTTGCATGAATCCATCTGGCACCTCAAACAGCCCGTTGCCCGGTATTTGTTGGAAAAAGGCGCAGAAACCAACACGCGCGACCGCCCCGGCAAAACGCCGCTGCAAGATGCAATCGACAATGACCTGAAACCGCTCGCGCTCGCCTTGGTCGACAAGGGCGCGGATACCGATGCCGCCGACAAGTACGGCGACACCATGCGCACCTTCATGGAACGGCGCGGCTGGACGGATGTGGTGCAGGCAATAGATGACCGCGCCGCGCGTTTGAAGCATGAAGCGGAACAGGCGGCGATTGCGATCGAACAGGAACGTGCGGCGTTCGAACAGGCGATCAACGACGTCGGCACGGTGAAATCCCCCGTGGTGGCCGGACGCACCGCCAGCTTCAGCAAACACCGCCAATCCTTGTAAAAAACCCGTTTTTGGCGTGATTTAAGCGGCTTCTTTTCGTGCGAATCGGTGCTATATTCATCTCCGGACACTGGCCTACTTTATTATGTAATCAGGATATTTCATGAGCTGGACAGACGAGCGCATCGCGCTTCTCAAGAAGATGTGGAAAGAAGGCAAGAGCGCCGCGGAAATCGCGAAGATGCTCGCCAAGGGCGTGACGCGCAACGCCGTCATCGGCAAGGCGCACCGCATGGGCCTGTCCGGCCGCCCGTCGCCGATCAAGAAGCCCGCTGCCGCGCCGAAAAAAGAAAAAGAGGCCGCGCCGAAAAAGGAAGCGGTCAAGGAAACACGCAGCAGCAGCAAATCCGCGCCCGCGCCTTCCGCCAAACTCAATCCGGTGATGGCGAAAGAGGTGGAGGAGCTGAAGAAGATCGAGAAGGAAGTGCTGCCCCTGAATGGCGGCATCCCCCTGATCGACCTTACCGAGCGCATGTGCAAATGGCCGATCGGCGACCCCAAGGAAGACGATTTCACCTTCTGCGGCCGCGGCATCCGCCCCGGCACGCCCTACTGCCCCGACCATGCCGCCATGGCATACCAGACCTCCAGCCGCAGCCGCAGCCCGATGGCCGCGAACGACCGCTCCCGCAAAGCCCCCGTGAAGGAGGCCGTGGTTGCGGAAGTTGAAGAGGAAGAAGAAGTCGAGGATGTCGTCGAAGAGGACGATGAAGAAGTGACGGCATAAGCCCTGACGGGTTTAGCCAACAAAAAAGCCCCGGTTTTCACCGGGGCTTTTTTGTTGGTGCGGGCGCTTAATTAACCGCGCGCACTTCGTTCACTTCCGGAATGAAATGCTTCAGCAGGTTTTCGATGCCGGATTTCAGCGTCGCGGTCGAAGACGGGCAGCCCGCGCAGGCGCCGCGCATCGACAGGAACACCACGCCGTCGTCAAAGGAATGGAACACGATATCGCCGCCATCCTGCGCCACCACGGGGCGGATGCGGGTGTCCAGCAGTTCCTTGATCTGCTTCACGATCTCGGTGTCTTCGCCCGATGCCGATGATGTATGGCCGGATGTGTCATGCAAATGCTCGTCATTCATCACGGGGCGGCCGGTCGTGAAATGTTCCATGATGACGCCCAGGATCAACGGCTTCAGCGCGGGCCAGCTGGCGTCTTCGGTCTTGGTGACAGTCACGAAATCGTTGCCGAGGAACACGGCCGAAACGCCTTTCACCTTGAACAGTTGCGTGGCGAGTGGGGACACGTCGGCCTTGTCCGCGCCGGTGAATTCCGCCGTGCCGCTGATCATCACTTCGCAGCCGGGCAGGAATTTCAGGCTCGCGGGGTTGGGGGTCTGTTCGGTCTGGATAAACATGTCAGGGAACGCCTTTCGTTGTCGAGTACACAAAATGGAGCGCCTCACCCGGGAAAACAAGGGGGTGGATGGCGTGCGCGGCCTGCGCCGCTTCGGCAAAGCCGGTCAGGATCAGCTTGAGTTTACGCGGATATGTCGCAATATCGCCCGCCGCGAAAATGCCGGGGATGCTGGTTTCGCAAGAAGACTGTTCGACGGGAATATGGTGCAGGTCGATCTTCACGCCCCATTCGGCGATATGACCCAGCTGCGGCGTGATGCCGAAAAACGGGAGCAGCACATCGGCATCCAGCGTTTTCTCTTTGCCATCAAGGTCGGCAACCGTCACGCCTGTCAGCTTCGCGCCGTCGCCCTGCAGCGCGTGCAGTTGATACGGGATGACCATTTCGATCTTTCCGGTCGCTGCAATCTTTTGCAGCCGGTCAACGGATTCAGGTGCGGCGCGGAATTTGTCGCGGCGGTGGACGAAATAAATTTTCTGCGCGAGTTCGGACAATGAAATCGCCCAATCGACCGCGCTGTCGCCGCCGCCGGCAATCACCAGTTTCTTATCCGTGAAATCCTTGCGGCTCTTGACCATGTAAAACACGGATTTGCCTTCATAGGCTTCCAAGCCCTGCATCGGCGGGCGGTTCGGGCCGAATGCGCCTGCGCCTGCCGCGATGATAATCGCGCGGCATTCGATGGTGGTGCCGAGCGTCGTGACGACGGTGAAGCCCGTCGCCGTTTGCGTCACATCCTTCGCCATCTGGTTCAGGTGATAGACGGGCTGGAACGGCTCCGCCTGTTCCTCCAGCCGCGCGATCAGTTCGCCCGCCTGCACGCTCGGCAGGGCGGGGATGTCAAAGATCGGTTTTTCGGGATAAAGCGCGGTGCATTGCCCGCCGACATGTTCAAGGCTGTCGATGACGTGGCATTTCATTTTCAGCATGCCGCATTCAAAGATCGCGAACAGCCCCACGGGCCCCGCGCCAATAATCACCACATCTGTCTTATGCACCGTCGTCATAGGGTGTTTATGTCATGGTCAGGGGGCAGAGTCCAGATTTGACGGGCTTTTTGCGGGGTGCTTCAGCCTAAATAATTGAATTGCTTGCCCTTTCATGATACAAAAATGCCAAAGGAGAATTCACATGGGTATGCCCGTTCTTATTGGTCTTTTGCTGGTTGTGGTCGTGCTGGCATTCATTATCTCCCGCCAGCCGGATACCTTCCGCGTGACGCGCACCACCATCACCCATGCGCAGCCCTTTGCCGTGTTCTCGGTCGTCAGTGACATGAAACGCTGGAACGAATGGTCGCCCTGGGCGAAAATGGATCCCGACTGCAAATACGAATTCGAAGGCCCCACGGCGGGCGTCGGCGCGATCTACAAATGGACGGGCAACAGCAAAGTGGGTGCTGGCAAAATGACCATCACCGAAACGCAATCCCCCAACCTTGTCCGCATCAAGCTGGAATTCTACAAGCCGTTCAAGGGCATCAACGACGTCGAATTCACCTTCCGCCCCGAAACCAGCGGCACGCTGGTCAGCTGGAGCATGGCGGGCAAAAACACCTTCATTTCGAAAGCGATGAGCCTTGTCATGAATTGCGACAAGATGGTGGGCGGCTCGTTCGAACAGGGCCTCGCCGCGCTGAAAACCATTGTGGAACAGCCCGCCGCCGCCTGATTTGCCTGTATTGACTCGCGGGATACCCGGTTATAGCATGGCGGCATCGTCATAATACCGGAGTAACAACGCCTTGCAGCCTGACAGCAAGCATGGACGCAAAGCCCCTGCCATCGCACCCGAACGCGCCGATTTCTTTCGCGCGCTGCATGGCGGCGACCGCGATTTCGTCGACCTGTTCCTGGCGCAGCACCCCGAAGCCGTGCAATGGCGCACGCCTGACGGCACGCCGCCGCTGGTGCTGGCGATCGGCGCATCCGACCGCGACATGTGGGAACCTGAAAACCGCTCCTACAGCCATGAAGAGGTGGTGGAACTGCTGCTGCTCTATGGCGCGGATGTGAATGCGAAAGACAGCCAGGGCCGCTCCGCGCTGCTGGAGGAATGCCGCCACGACCGCCGCGACAACATCATCACGCTTTTGCTGAAAAACAACGCCGATGTGAATGCCGCCGACCATTTGAAAACCACCGCGCTGCATTTGCTGGCGGTTGCCGATTACGGCGACGACATGATCGCGCCGCTGGTGGCCGCAGGCGCAAACATCAATGCGCAGGACTGGCAGGGCAATACGCCCCTGCATATCGCGGCGGGCGAGGGCGCATTTGAATTCACTCCCGGCCATCAGGAAGCAACGCAGCGCCTGCTCGATTGCGGCGCGTCGCCCGATATCCGCAACAACCATTTCCGCACGCCGCTCGACAGCGCGAACATGAACGGCGATTTTCAGGAAGACGGCAAGCGCCCGACCGCCGACCTTATCGCCGCCGTCGCCGACAAGCGCGCGAAACGCGCCCCAAAACATACCGACAAGCCGGATGCCGCGCCCGCCGGCAACAGCAATATCAAGGGTCCAAAGCCGCCCCCCGGCAAATTCCGCCTGTAATGCTGGCCTGTTTTTCCGCCTGTTTTTTGGCTATATTGTTTCCAGTATCCAAAGGAACAATCCGTCATGCCATCCCGCAGCATCCGTATCGACCATGAAGAAGAAATGCGCGTGCTCGCTGTGCGGATCGCGCAGATCCTGAAAATCGGCGATGTGTTGACACTGACGGGCGGCCTTGGCGCGGGCAAAACAGTTTTCGCGCGCGCGCTGGTGAACGCGCTTGCCCCCGCGCCCGAAGAAGTGCCCAGCCCCACCTTTACCCTTGTGCAGGTTTACGAGAACCAGACCCCCGCCATCTGGCATTTCGACCTCTATAGGCTGGAAGGCCAGGACGAGATTCTGGAATTGGGCTGGGATGAAGCCCGCCGGCAAGGCGTTTCCGTCGTCGAATGGCCGGAGCGGCTGGGTGGCCTTTTGCCCAAGGATCGGCTAGAAGTAAACATCGAATTTATCGGCGATTCCGACAATGCGCGGCAGGTGACTTTCACCCCGCACGGCAAATGGGTCGATCGCCAAAAAGACGAATAACGGGGACGAATGAAATGGCGCCAGTCTTGAAAAAAGCTTTCGTGCTCGCCGCCGGCCTTGGCCAGCGGATGCGCCCGCTGACTGATAATTGCCCCAAGCCGCTTTTATATGTCGGCGGCAGCACCATGCTCGACCGCGCGCTCGATGCGCTGGCCGATGCGGGGGTGGAGGAGGCGGTCGTCAACGTGCATTACCTGCCGCAGATGATTGAAGAGCACCTGAAAACCCGTACGCACCCGAAAATCACCATCGTGCGCGAGGACGTGCTGCTGGATACCGGCGGCGGCGTGAAACAGATGCTCGATTTTTTCGGTGATGAGCCTTTCTACGTGCTCAACGCCGATGTCGTCTGGACGGATGGTGAAAAAGGCGCGACGCTGACGCAAATGGCGCAGCAATGGGATGCATCGAAAATGGATTTGCTCCTGCTGCTCCATACCACGAAGGATTTGCCTAGCTATAACGGCAAGGGCGATTATTACCTCGCTGATAATTCAGAGCAGCCGGTGTTCAAGGGCCGCGCCAAGGAAGACGCGAATTATATCTTCACCGGCCCCCGCATCGTGCATCCGCGCCTGTTCGACGGTGCGCGCGACGGCGCGTTTTCGTTCCTGGAACTGTTCCACAAGGCGGAACTGAACGGGAGGCTTTACGCGCACCGCCATGACGGCGACTGGCACCATGTCGGCACGCCCGAAGCGCTGGAAGAAACCAACCGTATCCTCGCCACGAAAAGCAAAAAGCGCGCGCCGTGACCGGTCTGCGCGATACGCCCCCGTCGCTGCGCGACACGCCCCCGTCGCTGCGCGACACACCTAATGTCGTGAATATTGCGGCAGGGCAATCCTTTGCCGATGCCTTCGCGCGCGGGATACTGGAACAGGCGGGCGATGACCCGCTGAAACTCTCGGAAACACTCATCCTGCTGCCGAGCCGTCGCGCCTGCCGCAACCTGCGCGAGGCTTTTTTGCGCCTGTCGGGCGGCAAGGCGCTGCTGCTGCCCCAGATGCATCCCGTCGGCGATGTTGATGCCGATGATGTCGCCATGCTGCTGGCAGCGGACGACGATGCGGCAGCCGCGCTCGACATCGCTCCCGCCGTCGCGCCGCTGGAGCGGCAGCTGCTGCTGGCGCAAGCCATCCTGCGCGCGAAAATGGCGCAGTCATTCGATCAGGCGGTTGCGCTGGCCGAGGGGCTGGGTCGTTTCCTCGATGAAGTGCAGACGGAAAACCTCAGCTTCAGCGAGCTTGAAAACCTTGTGCCCGAAGAATTCGCCGAACACTGGCAGAAAACGCTGCAGTTCCTGAAAATCCTGACCGAAGTCTGGCCGGATATCCTGAAATCGCGCGGCGTGCTGGATGTGGCGGAGCGCCGTAACCTCTTGATCAATGCGCAAATCAGCGCGTGGAAAAAACACCCGCCCGCGCATCCCGTGATCGCCGCCGGTTCGACCGCCACCATGCCCGCCGTGCGCGATTTGCTGGGGGTGGTGGCGCGCCTGCCGCAGGGTCTTGTCGTGCTGCCCGGCCTCGACCGCCATATGGACGAAGAAAGCTGGGATGTGCTGGGCGAAGACCATCCGCAATATAACCTGAAACTGCTTCTGTCCCATCTGGGGCTGCTGCGCGAAAGCGTGGGCAACTGGCAGGTCAAAAAAAATCCCGCGATCAACGAAGGCCGCGTGAAGTTGTTGTCCGAAGCCATGCGCCCCGCCGAAACGACCGAAAAATGGCGTGCCCTGCGCGCGGGCGATATCCCGTCGCAATCCCTCGACAATTTCACGCGCATCGATTGCGGCGGCCCGCAGGAGGAAGCGGATGTGATCGCGCTCATCATGCGCCACGCGCTGGAAACGCCCGGAAAGACCGCCGCGCTGATCACGCCCGACCGCCGCCTTGCGCGCCGCGTGTCGCTGTCCTTGCGCCGCTGGGGCATCATGATCGACGATTCCGGCGGCCAGCCGCTGACCGAGCTGCCCATCGGCACCTGGCTGATGCTGGCGGCTGAAATGGCCGAGGAACAGCTGGCGCCCGTCACGCTGCTGTCGTTCCTGAAACACCCGATCATGGCACTCAACCTGCCCGCAAATGATTTGCGCGACATGGTGCAGCAGCTGGATGAATTGGTGTTGCGCGGCCCGCGCCCGACGGCAGGATTTAACGGCCTGCGCGACAAGGTTCTGGCACTCCCGGAGGAAAAACCGGCGCGCGCGAAGCTGCTGTCATGGCTGGGTGGCGTCGAATTGCAGATGCGCCCCTATGTCGAATTGATGGCGCAGCGCGGCAATGTGCCGTTCCGCACCCTGCTGGAAAAGCATATCCGCATCGCCGAAACGCTGGCGGCCACGGAAACCATGAACGGCGCGCAGCGGCTCTGGGCGGAAAAATACGCAGGCGATGCCAGCACCTTCCTGAACCAGCTATGGGCATCGTCGCGCGATGTGCCGGATATCACGCCCGGCGATTACGTGTCGCTGATGAAATCGCTGATGAAGGCGGTGACGGTGCGCCCGCCCTTTGGCAGCCACCCGCGCCTGTCGGTGCTGGGGCAGATCGAGGCGCGGTTATATAGCGCGGACCTGGTGATACTGGGCGGGCTGAACGAAGGCACATGGCCGGCGCTGCCCGCGCATGACCCGTGGATGTCGCGCCCCATGCGCAAAAAATTCGGCCTGCCATCGCCGGAGCGCACCATCAGCATTTCCGCGCATGATTTCGTGCAGGCCGTGACCGCGCCCGAGGTGATCGCCACGCGCGCGACCAAGGTGGACGGCACACCGACCGTGCCTGCGCGCTGGCTGCTGCGCCTTGAAACCGTTTTGCAGGCGGCAGGGCTTGAAATGCAGCCGCGCCGCGCCGAATACTACCGCCAGTGGATGAAGGACACCGATACGCCCGCCGAGGTGACGCCCGTCAAGCGGCCGGAGCCGCGCCCGCCGGTATCCGCGCGCCCGCGCAAATTGTCCGTCACGCGCATCGAAACGCTGATGCGCGACCCGTACCAGATTTACGCGCAATATGTGCTGAACCTGCGCAGCCTCGAAGACATCGACGCCGATCCGGGCGGGGCGGAGCGGGGGACGTTCATCCATGCCGCCCTTGAAAAATTCATCAAGTCCTTCCCCGATACGCTGCCCGATGACGCCAGCGCGCAACTGCTTGAATTCGGGCGGGTCGCGCTTCGCGACATGCGCATCCCGCAGGAGGTCGAGGCCTTCTGGTGGCCGCGATTCGAGCGCGTCGCAGTCGAATTCGTGCGGCAGGAACGCGACTGGCGCAACGAAGCACGCCCGTATGAGAGCGAAGCCGAAGGCAAATGGCAGTTCGGCACGACGACCGAACCCTTCATGCTGACCGGCAAGGCCGACCGTATCGACAAAAAACCCGATGGCAGCTACGCGATCATCGATTACAAATCCGGCTTAGTGCCCCGCACCGGCGATGTGGCGCAGGGCTTGTCGCCGCAATTGCCGCTCGAGGCGCTGATGCTGCAGCAGGGCGCATTTGAAAAAATCCCGACCGGGCAGGTCAGCGACCTTGTCTATTGGCGGGTGACGGGCAGCGGGCAGAAACCGGTCGAGCGCAAATCCGTCATCGGCCGCGACCATGACATCAATACCGTCATCGAACAGGCGGCGACGGGGTTGATGGCGCTGATCGAAAAATTCGACGACCCCGAAACACCCTATCTCAGCCAGCCGCGCGCCGAGGCGAAATCGCGCTTTTCCGATTACGAACACCTCGCCCGCGTCAAGGAATGGGGCATTGCCGGTGACGAAGAAGATGCGGTGACGGAATGACAACGGAAAACCTGAAAGCCAAGCCCTTGCGCTCCGCCAACGAAAACCAGTCGATGGCGGCCGACCCGTTGAAAAGCGTCTGGGTCGGCGCTTCCGCCGGCACGGGCAAGACCAAGGTATTGATCGACCGCGTGCTGCGCCTGATGCTGCCGCGCGGCGGCGCGACAGGACAGGAAGCGACGCGTCCCGACAAAATCCTGTGCCTGACCTTCACCAAGACGGCGGCGGCGGAAATGTCGAACCGCATTTATAAAAAACTCGGCAACTGGGCGGTCATGCCGGATGACGCGCTGAAAACCGACCTGAAAAACCTGATGGGCGAAACGCCGCCCGAAGCGACCATCCATGCCGCGCGCCGGCTGTTCGCGCGCGTGCTGGATACGCCGGGCGGGCTGAAATTCCTGACCATCCATTCGTTTTGCCAGTCGGTGCTGAAACGCTTTCCGGTCGAAGCAGGCCTGCCGCCGCATTTCGAACTGATGGACGAACAAAGCGCCATCGAATATTTGACGCGCAGCCTGCACGACATTATCGCGGCGACGAAACGCGACCCGCAATCGGCGCTGGCGCTGGCGTTCAACCAATTGGTGCTGCATCTCGACCCTGAATCCATGAACGACCTGATGTCCAAAATCATGTCGAAGCGCAGCCACCTCGCCCGTATTCTGGATGCGCATGACGACCGAGATGGCCGCGCCGATAACACGATTGGCGGCGTGTACCGCCACCTGGGGCTCGACCCGTCGGAAACGGAAGAAAAAGTCCTCTCCGGTGTCGGCAACCTGCACGCAGACGATGAAAAGAACCTGAAACTGGTTTTGCATGCCCTGCTGAACGGCAGTGATACCGACCAGAAAAAGGCGGCTTTCATGCAGCCGTGGCTGGAACAGAAAGACCGCCGCGCCGCGCTGTTCGACGGCTACCGCCGCGCGTTTTTCACGCAGGCGGGCGAGATTTCCGCCCGTCATGCGACGCAAAAAGCGGAAAAGACTTTTGCGCAGGCGAAAGAGGTGATGCAGCGGGAGGCCGAGCGGCTGCTGGAAATCCTCAACAAACGCCGCGCCGTGAAATTGGCGGCGTTGAACGCGTCGCTGCTGACCGTCGCCTCCGAAATGGTCGGCAGGTACGAAAAATACAAACGCCAGACCGACAGGCTCGATTACGAAGACCTGATCATCAAGACCAGCGAGCTGCTGGCCGAAAAGAGCATGGTCAGCTGGGTGCTGTTTAAGCTGGATGACGGCATCGACCATATATTGGTCGACGAGGCGCAGGACACCAGCCCGTACCAATGGCGCGTGATCGAGGCGCTGTCGCTGGAATTCTTCAGCGGCATGGGCACGCGCGGCGATGTGCTGCGCACGCTGTTCGTGGTCGGCGATGAAAAACAGTCGATCTTCAGCTTTCAGGGCGCAGAGCCGAAAAAATTCTTCGAGATGCAGAAATTCTTCGGCGCGCGCGTCAGGGAAGTGCAGGAAGGCTGGGAAGTCTTCCTTGAACATTCTTTCCGCTCCACCCGCGCCGTGCTGGACGTCGTTGACGCGACGTTTTCCGATGAAAACGTGCGCCGTGGCGTGGTCGCCGATATCGCGCGCGATGTGCACCATGTCGCTTTCCGGCAGGGGCAGGCCGGCATGGTCGAAATCTGGCCGCTGATCCGCCCCGAAAAGCGCGATGAGCAGGAATCATGGCAGATGCCCGTGTCGGTCGAGCGCGGCGACAATGCCGCCAGCCAGCTTGCCAAGAAAATTGCGGGCACGATCCGCGGCTGGATCGAAGACAAGGAAATACTGGTATCGAAAAACCGCGCCGTGCGCGCGGGCGATGTGCTGATTTTGGTGCAGTCACGGGGCGCGCTGGTCGAAATGCTGATGCGCGCGCTGAAGGAAGCGCAAGTGCCCGTCGCCGGTATCGACCGCATGACGCTGACGCAGGAAATCGCGGTCATGGATTTGCTGGCGCTTGCCGCATTCGCGCTGCTGCCCAAGGATGATTTGACACTGGCAACCTTGCTGAAATCGCCGCTGGTGGGCCTGAGTGAGGATGATTTATATACGCTGTGCCATGGCCGCAACGGCAGCCTGCTGGGCGCGGTGCAGGCGCAGCGCCCCGATATCGCGGCTTACCTGTACAAATGGGTGAACAAGGCGGGCGAAGCCACGCCGTATGAATTTTTCGCGGAAGCCCTGAATACGCCCTGCTTTGCCGATCATACCAGCGGCAGGCGTGCGTTTTACGGGCGGCTGGGCGGCGATATCCATGACGCGCTGGATGAATTCCTGAATGCGGCGCTCAATTACGAACAGTCGCATACGCCGTCCTTGCAGAAATTCACCGACTGGTTCATGCGCGGCGAATCCGAAATCAAGCGCGAACAGGAAGCGCATAACGCCAATCAGGTGCGCATCATGACGGTCCATGCCGCCAAGGGTTTGCAGGCGCCGATCGTGTTCCTGCCCGATTCCGCCAAGAAATCGCACGACCACAACAAGGCGCGCATCCGCCTGATCTGGCCGCCGGAAAACACGGTTGCGGGCGGGTTGGGCGTCCCGCTCTGGTCGCCGCGCGCCGAATTCGATGCGGATAGTTACGCCGCGCTGCGCGACATCGCGCGCGAAGGGCAGGAAGAGGAGTACCGGCGGCTGCTGTATGTCGCGCTGACACGCGCGGAAGACCGTTTGTATGTCTGCGGTTTCCAGACGCGCAAAACACCGGCGGAGGATTGCTGGCACAAGCTGGTGGAGAAGGGCTTCCCCGCTGGCGCAACGCAGCTTCCGTTCCGCGTCGATGGCGAAGCCGTCATCGATCAGGATAGCGGAGCCGAGCTTTTCACGCGCCGTCACGCTTACGCGCAGGAAGCGGCGCATGAAAAATCCGACGATAAAAAATCCGTGAGCGATGCCTTGCGCGAACCGGTGCCCGCATGGGCGTTCAGGCCGCCGGCGGCCGAACCCGAACCCTCGCTGCCGCTTGCGCCATCAAGGCCGGGCGAAGACGAACCCGCCGTGAAGGGGCCGCTGGCGGAGGAGGAAGAATACCGTTTCCGCCGTGGCATCCTCGTTCACCAGATCCTCGAAATCCTGCCGACGCTGCCGCAAAACATCTGGGAAAAAGCGCTGCCCGCCTATCTGGCGCGGCCTGCCCTGGGGCTGAAGGAAGCGGAACGGGTGCAGCTGGCGTCCGAAATCCTCGCCGTGCTGCGTCATCCCGAATTCGCGCCGATCTTCGGCGCGGGCAGCCGTGCGGAAACACCGGTCGTGGGCATCGCGGGCGGCAACCGCGTATTGTCCGGCCAGATGGACAGGCTGCTGGTGACGGATGCAGAAGTGCTGGTCGTCGATTACAAAACCAACCGCCCGCCGCCCAGCCGCGTGGAGGATGTGCATATCGCCTACCTGAAACAGATGGCGGCCTATCGCGCGGTCATGCAGCGGATTTATCCGAACCGCCCCGTCAAATGCGCGCTGCTGTGGACGGATGGGCCGACCTTGATGCCGCTGCCCGATGTTTTGCTGGATAAATACGCGCCATAAATTCCATAATATTTATAAACGTTGGCATTAGAATTTAATGTCGAATATGGCGGCGCCAAGATAACTTTCCGCAAAACCACCCTTGACCCGCGCAACCTATGCGTTACGCTCGATACCCGTAGCATTTTGCAGCATCTTTGAACCCGTTTCGATACCGCTTTCGCGCCACCGGAGGGCGCGGACAATGGCAAGACGTAAAGGTACATTGCAGGACGCAATGATCGGCAGGCTCGAGGCATTCACCGAGCCGGGCGACGATGTCACGTTCTGGGCGTTCCGCGAAGAAGGGCGCATGGGCCATGACGGCGCGCTGCACCCCTTGCGCAAGGGCGACCTGCTGACCGTATTCAACGACAGCGCCCGCACCGACGAAGCATGGCATGGCGAGATCGACCTCGATTTCAAAGCGAGCCGCGAGCAAAACCCGCGCGCCACGCATATCACCGCGCAGCGCATCGCCGGGCACGGCACGGTGCATGGCGTGCAAAAAGACGTAAATCCCAAGGATTGGGGCGATATGTTCACCGCCGAAAAACCGGCGCTGCTGACGCCCCGCGACAAAAGACTGAATTTCTAACACTGGATTTTCAACAAAGACAACCGAGACAAAAAACCGAAAGGAACACGAGCAGATGGCATCCCCCAATATCACGGAAGTGAACGAAGCGAATTTCGAGGCTGAAGTCCTGAATTCGGACAAGCTGGTGCTGATCGATTTTTATGCGGAATGGTGCGGCCCGTGCAAGGCGCTCGCCCCCACGCTGGAAAAATTCGCGGAAGACAACAAGGACAAGGTGAAGGTCGTCAAGATCAACGTCGATGAAAACCCGAATCTGGCCGGCGCGTTCGGCGTGCAGTCGATCCCGACGCTTGTCACCATGAAGGGCAACCAGGCGATCTTTGGCGTGATGGGCAACCAGCCGCGCAAAGTGCTTGACCAGCTGCTGGAGCAGTCTTTACAAATGGCGAACGGGAACAATATTACTCCTGACGCGAAGAACACACCTCCGGCGACCCCGCCCGCTGCACCCAAAGGGCCGACGCCGTAACCAGAACCGGAAGAGGAGAAAACCATGGGCGCTCAACAAGTTAGCGACAAAGATTTCGAAGCCGAAGTCCTGAAAGCGAATGGCCCCGTGCTGGTCGATTTCTGGGCGGAATGGTGCGGCCCCTGCCGCGCGCTCGGCCCCAGCCTCGATGCGCTGGCGACCGAAAAAGGCCAGCAGATCAAGGTTGTGAAGGTCAATATCGACGACAACCCCAACGCCCCTTCCAAATACGGCGTCCGTTCCATCCCGACAATGCTGATTTTCAAGGATGGCCAGGTTGTGGCGCAAACCGTGGGCAGCATGGCGAAGTCCGACCTGTTCAAATGGGTCGACACGTCGATTGCTTAAACTTGGTTTTGGCCAATGAAAACAGCGCCCTGCCTCAAAACAGGGCGCTTTTTCATTGACGGAAACAGGCGCTGGCCGGACAATAATAGGATAGAGGGGATTCAAGGCAATGCTCAGACGCGCTTTTTGTATCATGGCACTCGGCCTGCTGTTCGCAATGCCGGCCGTTTCGGTCGTGGCCGCAGAACCGCCGCCCGGCTCGCAAATCCCGCACCTGACCACCAATGATTTTCTGCGCCGCGTGGGCGGGTCGGACAAGCCCGTGCTGGTCCAGTTCGATGCCAGCTGGTGCGCGTTCTGCCACAAGCTGCAGCCTGTGATGGACAAGTTCCGCAAGGCCAAGGAAGGCGTGGTCGAGGTTTACAAGGTCAACGCCGACGCCGATGTCGACCTGATGCGCAGCTATGAAGTGCGCACGCTGCCCACCATGATCGTGTTTTACCAGGGCCGCATCGTCGGCCGCAGCGACGGCGGCATGGACGAGGCAGAAATGTTCGAATGGATGGAAGCCGTGCAGGACGACATCCGCGACATCAAGCGCCGGAAGCTGAAAGACGATTATTGATCCGGCGCGCTGCGCCATTAAAAAAGCCCCGCAAGAAATTGCGGGGCTTTTTTTGTCACTTGTGGCGCTGGCGGTTACTGCGTGATCTTGGACGACACCATGATCATCAGGATGGAATTGCCTTCCTGGCGTGCATCCATCTCCATCTTGCCTTCGCCGGCCAGTTCCTGCTTGATGCGGTTGATCAGCGCCCAGCCCAGTTCCCGGTGCTCGTTTTCACGGCCGCGGAATTGCAGGATAAAGCGGACCTTGTCGCCTTCTTCAAAGAAACGCTTGGCGGAACGCAGCTTGACCTGGATGTCGTGCTCCTCGATGCCGGGGCGCAGTTTCAATTCCTTGGTCAGGACGATTTTCTGGTTCTTGCGGGCAGACGCTTCTTTTTTCTGCAGTTCATAGCGGTGCTTGCCAACATCGCCGATCTTGCACACGGGCGGATCGGCATTGGGGGAAATCTCGATGAGGTCAAATCCCTGATCCTGTGCTTTTTGCACGGCGTCGCGGACTGACATGACACCTTCCATCTCGCCGTCGGCGCCGATGACGCGCACTTTCTCGGCGCGGATCTGGTGGTTGGTGCGGGGGCCGTCGTCTTTCGGCGAGGGTCTGTTAAAGGTAGCGATGGGGCATTCTCCTGTTATCGTTTAAACGCAAAATTGCTTTTCCGGTTCCCTTTTGGAACCTTGAAAAATCATGCAGAATCAGCGGTTATTGCGGCACAGCTGAATCTTCGGTGATTTTACGGATTGCATCAGCAAGTGCAAGGACTTCTTGCGCATCCGATCCAAGGCGGCGGATGGCGACTTTGCCCTCTTCAGCCTCGCGTTTGCCCAATACCCAGATCTGGGGGGCCTTCACAAGGCTGTGCTCGCGGATTTTATAGTTGATCTTTTCGTTCCGCAGGTCGGTTTTGACGCGGATGCCGGCTTTTTCGAGGCCTGCCTGCACCTGTTTCGCATAATCATCGGCATCCGAGGTGATCGTCGCCACCACGACCTGCACAGGAGCCAGCCAGAGCGGGAATTTACCCGCATGGTGTTCGATCAGGATGCCGATAAAACGCTCCATCGACCCCAGAATGGCGCGGTGAAGCATGACGGGGCGGTGGCGGTGGCTGTCTTCGCCGATATAGGACGCATCAAGGCGTTCCGGCAGGTTGAAATCCAGCTGCAGCGTGCCGCATTGCCAGGTGCGGCCAATCGCGTCCGTCAGGTGGAATTCCACCTTCGGGCCATAGAAAGCGCCTTCGCCCGGCAGTTCTTCGAAGTCGAGGCCGGCAGCGCGGAGCGAGGTGCGCAGGCCGTTTTCCGCCTTGTCCCAGATTTCGTCGGAACCCAGACGCACGTTCGGGCCGGGGCGCAGCGCCAGCTTCACGGAGATTTTGTCGAAGCCGAGGTCTTTATACACGCCCAGCTGCAGCTTGAAATAATCCAGCGCTTCCTGCTCCACCTGATCGGCGCGGCAGAAGATATGCGCATCGTCCTGCGTGAACTGGCGCACGCGCATGATGCCATGCATCGCACCCGAAGGTTCGTTCCGGTGGCAGCAGCCGAATTCCGCCATACGGATCGGCAGGTCGCGGTAGGATTTCAGGCCCTGGTTGAAAATCTGCACATGCGCGGGGCAGTTCATGGGCTTCACGCCGAAAACTTTTTCATCGGCCTTCGCTTCGACCTTGAACATGTTGTCGCCGTACAAATCCCAGTGACCCGACGCCTTGAACAGCGAGCTGTCGAACAGCTGCGGCGTTTTCACTTCCTGGTATCCCGCGCGGTGGATGCGGCCACGGATGAAGTTTTCCAGCGCGCGCCAGATGGTGTAGCCCTTGTCGTGCCAGAACACCGAACCGGTCGCCTCTTCCTGCATGTGGAACAGGTCCATTTCGCGGCCGATCTTGCGATGGTCGCGCTTTTCAGCCTCTTCCAGCATGTGCAGGTGGGCGTCCAGTTCCTTCTGGTCGCGCCATGCCGTGCCGTAAATACGCTGCAGCATGGCGTTTTTGGAATCGCCGCGCCAATACGCGCCCGCCACCTTCATCAGCTTGAATGCCGTGCCGACCGCGCCCGTTGCGGGCAGATGCGGGCCGCGGCACAGGTCGTACCACTTGCCTTGTTTATAGACGCTGATCGTTTCGGTGGCAGGCAAATCGCGGATGATCTCCGCCTTGTATTTCTCGCCGATGCCTTCGAAATGCCTGATCGCCTCATCTCGCGGCCATTCTTCGCGCGTGAAGGTTTCGTTGCGGGCGACGATTTCCTTCATCTTCGCCTCGATCTTGGAAAGATCGTCGGTCGTGAAAGGCGTGTCGCGGCCAAAGTCGTAGTAAAAGCCGTTTTCGATGGACGGGCCGATGGTGACCTGGGTGCCGGGGAACAGCTC
This sequence comes from Alphaproteobacteria bacterium, assembly GCA_965279315.1. GTDB lineage: Bacteria > Pseudomonadota > Alphaproteobacteria > Micavibrionales > UBA2020 > JAPWJZ01. The sequence continues at coordinate 1,265,368 of OZ257145.1, forward strand.
CTGCACCGCCTCCGCCATCACATGCGCCGCGTCGTGGCGGATGATGTCGAGTGCGTCTGCCGATTTGCGCGTGACGATTTCCAATGCGCCGTCCGCAAACAGCGGGCGGTGCAGGTCGATCACTTCGCCGTTCAGCTTCGCGGCAAGCGCGGCCTTGGCCAAGCCCTCGCCAATGGATTTGGCGACGTCATAGCCGGTCACAGGAGTCGCAAAGGTCAGCGCCTTGCCGTCGGGCAGCGTGATCTTGCGTTCTTTCTGTGATGCGTTCGTGGCGGCGGCCTGCATGTCAAAACCCATTCATAAGTGGTTCAAATCAGTATAATAATGTCGTCTTGCCTCCCGAAACTGTCAAGGGGAAACGCCGCAATTTCGCTGGAAATACGCGGATTTTAAGAGTAAAACCAATAAAACGCGCGGCAAAAGCCCGCCTTTCAGGAATAAGCGCAAACGCCATGATCAAAACCAAAGACACAGCCAGTCTCGCCTTTCGCCAGCTGGTGGACAAAGGCCAGCCGCCTGTGATTATGCAGGTGCTGCCCGCGCTGAATTCCGGCGGGGTGGAGCAGGGCGTGATCGACATCAACGCCGCTGTCATGCGCGCGGGCGGTAAATCTATCGTGGTATCGTCGGGCGGCGCGCGCGTCCATGAAATCACCAAGGTCGGCGGCATCCATATCACGCTGCCCGTGAATTCCAAAAACCCCTTCACGATGTACACCAATATCGGCAAGCTGAAGAAAATCGTGCGCGAACACAATGTCAGCATCGTCCACGCCTGCTCCCGCGCGCCCGCATGGAGCGCGCTGCGCGCCATCGAGGGCACGACCGCCCGTTTCGTCACCAGCTGCCATGCCGCCCACAAGCTGAATGGCGGCGCGCTGAAGAAGTTTTATAACTCCTCCATCTGCAAGGGGGAGCGCGTGATTGCGGTATCGCATTTCCTTGCCGATTATCTTGAACAGAATTACCAATGCGACCCCAATATCATCCGCGTCATCCATCGCGGCGTGGCGATCGAGCGTTTCCACCCCAATTCCGTGACGCCGGAACGCCTTGTCGCCGTGTCGCGCCAGCTGCGCGTGCCGGAGGGAGCTGCAATCATCCTGCTGCCCGCGCGCATTTCCCGCATCAAGGGACATATGTATTTGCTGGATGCCATCGCCGCGCTGAAACGTCGCGATGTGTTCTGTGTCTTCCTCGGTACCGATATCGGCAATGAATCCTACCGCAAGGAACTCGACGATTATATTACCGCCAAGGAACTGGGCGGGCAGGTGCGCATCGAAACGAAATGCGATGATATGCCTGCGGCCTACATGATCTCGACCGTCGTCGCCGTGCCGTCGCTGGTGCCGGAAGGTTTTGGCCGCGTGCCGATCGAGGCGCAGGCCATGGGCCGCCCCTGCATCGCAACCGATCACGGCGGCGCGCGCGAAACCATCCTGCGCGAAGAAACGGGCTGGCTGGTGCCTGTCGGCGATGTGCCCGCCATGACGCAGGCGCTGGAGGAGGCCATGAGCCTCGACGCCCGCGGCCGCGCCATGCTGGCAACCGCCGCCATGAGCCATGTGGCCACCCATTTCACCAACGAACAAATGTGCCGCGCCACGCTGGACGTCTACGCCGAAGTGCTGGGGCAGAGCGTTTTGCAGGCGCAAGCGCCTAAAATTTCAAACGCTGCCCGTTAATCGTCATGGGATGACGCTCTTGTGAAAAAGATACTTGTCATCAAGCTCAGCGCCCTCGGCGATTTCATCCTCGCACTGGGGTCGATGGCGGCAATCCGCCGTACGCACCGGGATGCGCATATCACGCTGCTGACGACGCGCCCCTTCGTCGATATCGCGCAGCGGTCGGGTTACTTCAACGAAATCATCGTCGACAGCCGCCCGAAAATGTTCAACGTGGCGGGCTGGCTTTACCTGTTCAAGATGCTCAACCGCGGCAATTTTACCCGCGTCTATGATTTGCAGCTGAATGACAGGTCATCGGTTTATCACCGCCTGATGCTGAAAAAACCGGAATGGTCGGGCGTGATTAAAGGCACATCGCATTTCTATGCCAACCCCGACTGGCGGCAGATGCATGCGTTCGAGCGGCACAAGGCCATGCTGTCGGAACTGGGCATGGAAGTTTCCATCCCCGATTTGTCGTGGATGAAATCCGATATCGATTTTTTTGGCCTGAAAAAGCCTTATGTGCTGCTCGTCCCCGGTTCTGCCCCCACATGGCCGGAAAAACGCTGGCCCGCGATCCGTTACGGCGCGCTGGGGTTCAAGCTGATCAAGGAAGGATACGACGTCGCTGTTCTTGGAACAGCGGCGGAGGCAGAAGTGATCGAGCGCGTGCTGAAATCCGGCCCCGGCATCATCGACCTGTCGGGCAAAACATCGCTGTATGATATCGCAACACTGGCGCGCGGCGCGGCGGGCGCGGTCGGGAATGATACCGGCCCCACCCACCTGATCGCCATGTCGGGCTGTCCCACGGTCGCGCTGTTTTCGGGCGCGTCACATCCGGAATTATCCGCGCCGGTGGGCGATAGCGTGACGATCATCCAGTCGGATACGATTGCCGATATTTCGCTGGATGACGTGATGAAAAACCTGAAACCGCGGAGCGCGGCATGAACCACCTTGATGCGCGCGGGCTGATCTGCCCTTTGCCTGTCTTGAAGGCGCGGAAAATCCTCCTGTCGCTGCCCGCAGGCGCGCTCTTATGCGTCAGCGTGACGGATTCAAACGCGGAAAAAGACTTCCCGCTGTTCTGCGCCGAAAGCGGCCACCGCCTTGTCTCCATCGAATCAAAAACCGATGTGACCGAGATCACAGTCGAGTGCCGCACCCCTGCCGCGTAGCCCGATATCTTTTATTTTCAGTACCTTCGCTAACCCGTTGATATAAAGGGTTGCAATAGTTTTTCATATTCTATAAAAGAAACGGCTTAACCGACCAACAGGCGGTAAACATCCCATCAACAGCATTGAGGTCTCTGCATAAATCATGGAAACGAATAAATCGTTCAAAGTCCCTTCGGGCATTCTCGGCCGCGTTACCGGCCCCATCGTCATGATCGGCTTCGGCTCGATCGGTCGCGGTACGCTCCCCCTTCTCGAACGCCATATAGATTTTGACCGAAAACGTTTCGTCGTGATTGATCCGGACGACACAAACCGCAAGCTGCTCGATGACCGCGGCATCACCTACATCAAGGCGCATGTCACCGCCGACAACTACCGCGAACTGCTGACGCCGCTGCTGACAAATGGCGAAGGTCAGGGTTTCTGCGTCAACCTTTCCGTCGACGTGTCGTCGCTCGACGTCATGAAACTCTGCCGCGAAAAAAACGTGCTGTATGTCGACACTGTTGTTGAACCGTGGCTCGGCTTTTATTTCGATGAAAAACTGGCGACCTCCGACCGTTCCAACTACGCGCTGCGCGAAGCGGTGCTGGCGGAGCGCCGTTCCAATCCTGGCGGATCGACCGCGCTGTCCTGCTGCGGCGCAAACCCCGGCATGGTGTCGTGGTTCGTGAAACAGGCGCTGGTCAACCTTGCGACCGACATGAAGATCGAATTCACCACGCCGAAATCACGCGAAGACTGGGCGAAACTGATGCAAAAAGCGGGCGTGAAGGGCATCCATATCGCCGAGCGCGACACGCAACGCTCGATAAACCCGAAACCGATGGGCACGTTCATCAACACATGGTCTGTCGAGGGTTTTGTGTCGGAAGGCATGCAGCCCGCCGAACTCGGCTGGGGCACGCATGAAAAATGGCTGCCGAAAAACGCCGTGAAGCATGCCAAAGGCTGCCAGGCCGCGATCTACCTGATGCAGCCGGGCGCGAACACGCGCCTGCACAGCTGGTGCCCGACCCCCGGCCCGCAATACGCGCTGCTTGTCACGCATAACGAAGCAATCTCCATTTCCGATTTCTTCACCGTGGGCACGGGTGAAACGCCTGAATACCGGCCCACCTGCCATTATGCCTACCGCCCGTCGAACGATGCTTTGCTGTCGGTCGATGAAATGTTCGGCTCTGCCGGCAATGTGCAGGAAAAATTCCACATCCTCGACGAAAAGGAAATCGTCGATGGATCGGATGAACTGGGCGTGCTGCTGTATGGACACGACAAAAACGCCTACTGGTTCGGCTCGCAGCTGACGATCGAGGAAGCGCGCGCGCTTGCCCCCTACCAGAACGCGACGGGCATGCAGGTCACGTCGGCGGTGCTGGCGGGCATGGTCTGGGCGCTCGAAAACCCCGCGAAGGGCATCGTGGAATCCGATGAGATGGATTACGCCCGCTGCCTTGAATTGCAACTGCCGTATTTAGGGCCGGTGAAGGGGCATTACACGGACTGGAACCCGCTCAAGAACCGCGGCACGCTATTCCCCGAGGATCTGGACGAAACAGACCCCTGGCAGTTCAGGAACATCCTGTACCGCACTTGAATTCTAGAACGGGCCGGATTGCATGGGCGGGTTGGGCGCGGGCGCATCCGGCGCGGCATTCGCTTGCGGCGGCGTGGGGCGGCGCGCGGTATCGCCGCTGTAGAATTCATCCTGCAGCAGGCTGCGGTTACCGGGATCGCGCAGGTATGATTTCGGCGACACACTGTCCAGCTTGTCCAGCCATGCATTATCCAGCGGCTTTTGCGTCATGTTGCTGTTCTTGAACACGTTGCGGATACGCTCCAGCCACGGGATCATGTCCTCGACCGTTGCCTTGTTGTAACCGGCCACGCGGTCTTGGTTGCTGAACCATGTATCGAAAGCGATGCGCTTTGCCGTGCCGTTGCCGATGCTGGACGGGTCGGCGGTCACCATCATTTCATAGGCGTCGCAGATATCCTTGTAGCCGACCTTGCAGGTTTCATCCCACGGGCCGCCGTCGCCTGCAGCCTTCAGCGCCCAGGTGACTTCGGTCGCCAGCGCCTGCGCGTCGGCCTCGGCCGCGCGGTAAAACAGGATATATTCTTTTTCCGTCAGGATGCGGTCGGGGTTGCCCACCTTGGCGAGATGCTGGTTGAGATGCCCCACCTCGTGCACGATTGCCTGCAGCAGGTTGTCATCGTGAAGCCCGCGCTTGAGGAAAATGACGGGCTTCTCGTATTCGTAAACGCCGTCCTTGATGGTGTTGATGATCAGGCTCGACGCCGCAAAATGGATGGGATTGTCGGTTAGGTCGATGCGCACGTTGTTTTCGCGGATGAAGGTCACGATACCCTGGCCATCGGGCACGGCGGACAGGCGTTCGAGGATCTTGTCGATCCGCGCCTGGTCTTTATCCGCCGAGAATGCGTTGAATTCTTCTTTCAACCTTGGAAACTCCAGCCACATATTATTGCGTAGGCCATTATAGCAATAGCCGCTGCCGAGCCAAGAAAATATCACGCAAATCCTTGAAATTTCCTTGCCTTTTCAATGGCTTTGCTGCACCGCAACAGGGCCGAAAAGCGGGATTTCACGAGAATCTGTATGGGCAGGAAAAACGGCGTTGTCCCGCACCGCCGCATCGCCCTTTGCGCTGTTCTGTAAACGATGCACAGAAATTTTGTCGTGATTTTACGGCTTGTTAGATGAAACGGCCCGCGGCGTAACCGACTTTTAACCACCCCTGCTGCTAGGATGATAATTGGGCTGTCCTGCCCGGGTTCACAAACCTGAAGCGTTTCCGCATTCGGGGTTCACATATAGAGGGAGTTTAACATGACCAAGATAAAGATGCTTGTGATGGGCGCGCTGATGGCCGGTATGGTGGCTGCCGCCGCCCCTGCCTCCGCAGACCACACCACGACCACGCTGCACAGCGAATACGGCTACCAGAACGACCATTCCGCCAAGAAGCGCGTGGCCGAGCCGCATTTCATGAAAAAAGAGCATCACAAGAAAAAAAATCATCACAAAAAAATGAAAAAGAAAGCGATGAAGAAAAAGGCGGCCATGAGCCACCACAACTACCCCAATGAATGCAACAAGCCGCCCTGCAACGGCACCAGCAACTAATCCCGTCATTATTTCTTCAAGGCCCGCGCCGTAATCGCGTCCCCGAGAAAACGTGGCAATGCCGTGATGATCATGATCATCGCCCGCATCTGCCAGGGGAAGGCGATCACGGCGCGGTTCTTTTTAAGGCCGTCGCGGATGATGCGCGCGGCCTTCGTCGTTTCCATCATGAATGGCATGGCGAAATCATTCGCATCGGTCAGCGGCGTGCGCACAAAGCCTGGAAACACAATATTCACCTCGATATTGTCGCGCGCCAGCAGCGGGCGCAGCGCTTCGCCATAGGCACGCACGGCGTTTTTTGCGGTGCTGTAGGCAGGGGCGGAGGGCAGGCCGCGGAATCCCGCAATCGAGCTCAGCAAAACAATCTGTCCCGATTTGCGCGCGCGCATGCGGTCGATCAGCGGGTTCACGGTATTGAACATGCCGTCGATATTGGTCGCGATGATGTTGCGCAACAGCTGCTCCACATCGTCGCCCGCTTTGCCATGCCCGCCGGAAATGCCGGCATTGGCGATCACCACATCAATGGGCGTCGCATCATCCCATGACAGAACCTGACGGCCGAATTCGTCGCGCGCCGTCACGGGCAGGGCGGTCGTATTGACCTCCGCCCCCTTGGCGCGGCAATCGGTTGCGATGCCGTTCAGGCGCGCTTCGTCGCGCCCTGTCAGCAACAGCCGGATGCCGGGCGCGGCGTAAGACAACGCCAGTTCGCGGCCAATGCCGCTGGACGCGCCGGTGATCAGGATTGTGCGGGGGTTTTTCATATATTCCGCCGTCAGGCTTGTTTCGGTGAAGGGGGCGCGATATAAAAGTGTTACAGATTCTATAAATCAAGCACCTGCGACTGGCAATGAAAACAGACGGCCAAGCATCCGCCCATTCCGACGATACGCACCATACGCCGACGCATGGCATGAAGCGGCGCGGCATGATGCTGGTGCTGGCCTCGCCTCCTGGCGGCGGCAAGACGTCGATTTCCCGCGAAATCGCCAAACGCGACCCCAAAACGATGATTTCCGTCTCCGCCACCACCCGCGCCCAGCGCCCGGGGGAGGAGGAAGGCAAGCATTACTACTTCGTCACCCGCCCGAAATTCGAGGACATGGTGTCGAACGGCGAAATGCTGGAATACGCGCTGGTCTATAACAGCCAGATGTACGGCACGCCGAAAGGCCCTGTCGAAGATGCCCTCAACCGCGGCATCGACGTGATGTTCGACGTCGACTGGCAGGGCAACCGGTCATTGTCGGCAACCGCGCATGAAGACGTCGTGTCGGTTTTCATCCTGCCCCCCAGCTGGGACGCGCTTGCGACCCGCCTGCACAACCGCGCGCAGGACAGCGAGGAAGAAATCACCAAGCGCCTTGCAAAGGCGAAGGACGAAATCGCGCATTACAAGGAATTCCAGTACATCCTCGTCAACCATGAATTCGAGGACAGCGTTGACCGCCTGCGCTCCATCATCGACGGCGAACGCCTGAAACGCCACCGCCTGCGCGGCATCGACGATTTCGTGGCGAAGCTGAAGCCCGGGAAAAAATAATCAGCCTTTATAAGCGATCCGGCGCAGCGCCATCACCAGCAACAGCATCATCACAAACGGCCCCGGCGGCAGGTAAATCGTGCCCAGGCTGCGCGACAGCAACGGCAGCAGGAACACCGCCATCAGCAGCGTTTTTTCCCACGGGCGGAAGCCTTTTTCCATGCCGCAGGCCGCCATCCATGCGACGGGCAATGCCAGCGCGACCAAATCGTAATCAAGGATATACGGCGTCGCCAGCAGGCTTGCCGTCACCAGCACCGCGCCCTGCAGCCGGATATCGGTTTTCTGCTTCCATGCCCAGGCAACGGCAATGGCCGCCAGCAGCGCGAAAATGCCCTGCGCGACATAGGCCAGTTCCACCGATCCGCCCCACATGCGCATGACGGAAAAAATGCTCTGGATCTTTTCCCAGCCGGTCGCCCCCTGTTCCAGCACGATGCCGCGCGTCAGCTTCAGGCTGTTGAAAAACGCGACCCATGTCTCTTCGCCGAAAAACTTGTATGACGCCAGCGCAGTCAGCACGACCGTCATGCCCGCCGCGTAAATCGCGCGCCAGTGCCAACCCATCAGCAGTGCGACCGGGATCAGGATGCCGAATTGCGGCTTATAGGCCAGCAACCCGAACAGCACGCCGGCAAGATAGGGCCGCGTGTTCAGTAGCATCACGCCGCCGCCGATCAATGCTGTCGTGATAAACCCGTTCTGCCCGTGGCCGAGGTTGATGAAGACGGCGGGGAAGGCGAGCGCAAGGTAAACTGTTTCACGCGTCGGCAGCGCGCGCCGCATGGCCGCAACATACAGCGGCAGCGTGCCCGCCATCCACACCAGCAACGCGCCGCCATAGGGCAGCAACGCCAGCAGGGACGCCATCAGCAGGAACATCGGCGGGTAATGCCAGCCGTAATAGGGGATTTCCTGCTCCTTGTGCCAGGGCAGCGCCTGTTCTTGTACCACGCGGTGCTTGTCCCAGTCATAGGCCTCGGCGGCGCGGCCTTCATGCGTCATTTCGCCGGCGGCCCAGACATTCATGAAATCGGTGCCGACAGGGCGGTTGAGCGGGTCGACCATGCCGGGGCTGAGCATCAGGTACAGCGCGATCGTGATGGCGTACAGCGTCAGGAAAATTTTCGGGTAGGCGCGCAAGCGGCGCTGGTTCAACCAGTCCGCCGTCCGCCAGAATTCACGCATCGCGCAGCGACTTTGTGGTGTCGGCGGGCGACGCTGACATCTCGCGTAGCGCGGTAGCCATGCGCACGAAACCGGGGATGTCGATTTCTTCGGCGCGCGCGGTGCCGGCGACTTGCGATTTTTCCAGCAGCTGTTCCACATTGACGCCCAGCGATTTCAGGCTCTGGCGCAGCATCTTGCGCCGCTGGCCGAAGGCGGCGGCGGTCAGGCGTTCCATGACCGCGATATCGAGGTCGTCGGTGCGGGGCTTCGGGCGCAGGTTGACGACGGTCGAGGTGACCTTTGGCGGCGGGGTGAAGGCCAGCGGCGAAATGTCGAATTGCTGTTCCACATCGCACAGCCATTGCGTCAGGACCGACAGCCGCCCGTAATCCTTCGTGCGGGTTTCTGCGGTCAGCCGCTCGGCCACTTCCTTCTGGAACATCAATGTAAAACTGACGAACAGCGGCAGCGTTTTCAGCCAGTTGATCATCAGCGTCGTCGAGATGTTATAGGGCAGGTTGGCGACAATCGCGCGCGGCGCGGGGCAGATGGATTCGTAATCGATTTTCAGCGCGTCATCGGCATGCAGGACCAAACGGCCACCGGTTACATCCACCAGTTCCTGCAGCGCGGCCACGCAGCGGTCGTCGCGCTCGATCGCATGGATGGTGACGGCGCCCGTTTCCAGCAGCCCGCGCGTCAGGCCGCCGGGGCCGGGGCCGACCTCGATCACGTTCATGCCGTCAAGGTTGCCGCCCGCGAATGCGATGCGCGACGTCAGGTTCAGGTCGAGCAGGAAATTCTGGCCGAGCGAGCGTTTCGCCATCAAGCCATGACGCTCGATGACCTCGCGCAGGGGCGGCAGGTTGTCAGATGCGTTTTTCAATATAGGCCGTTGCCCGCAGGTCTTTCAGGTAACGCTCCGCCATCTGGTCAAGGCGCTTGAGGCCCAGATCCGATGCGATCTGGTCGCGTGAGGCATCTGGCACCGCATCCGGCGCGGCAGCCGTTTGCGCCGCCGCTTCCGGCTGGGCCGGTGCTTCGGCCGCTTGTTCAGGTGCGGCCGGTGTCTCGGCTGCCGGTGTCGCTTCCACAGCGGCGACCGCTTCGGTGCGGCTGCAGACCATGTAGACGGCGATGCCGGATTGCGTGCGCACGGGCGCGCTCAGTTCGTTATCGGCCAGCGGCGCGACGGCAGCGCGGATATCGGGCGGCAGGCTGTCGAGCTTTTGCATGCCAAGGTCGCTGCGGTCAGACGTGCCGTAATCCGATGCCTTAGCCGTCATGGCGTCGCAGGAGGTCAGCTCCGATTTCAGGCTGGCGGCGCGGCTGGTCTTGGCGGCGATTTCGGCCTTCGCCTCGTTCGGCGCGGCGGGCATGATGATTTGCATCAGGTGCAGTTCAGCCGCGACGGCGGGCGTCGCGGGCGTTGCCGCAACGGGGGCGGGTGCGGGCACTGCTGCGACGACGGCGGGTTTCGCCGGCGCTGCCGCTTTCGCGGGCCTGTCGGGCGCGCTGCTGCCGCCCTGGCGTTTGTCGCGCAGGAACAGGATGTGATAACCGCGCTCCGTCTTGATGGGCTGCGTCAACTGGCCGGGCTCCATGTGTGAAAGCGCCTGGTCGAGCGCGGGGTCCAGCTGGCCTTCCTGCACCCAGCCAAGGTCGCCGCCCTGCGCTGCGCCGGGGGCCTTGCTGAACTGTTTCGCCAGCTGCGGGAACGACGCGCCGCCGCCCAGCTGGTCGACAAGCTTGTTGGCGTCTTCGCGGGTCAGGCTTTCGGTGTCGGCCGAGGTGACGGGCAGCAGGATTTCGGCGACCTGGTATTCGGCCTTGCCGCGGCTGCGCGCAAGGCGGTTCACCTCGTTGTCGATTTCGCTTTCCGATACGTTGACCTGCGGGCGCAGCTTGCGGCGCACGACCATGCCCCAGGCGATTTCGGCCCGGATTTTCGATTTCAGCGTCGCGGGCTTGATGCCGGAGGATGCCAGCTTTTCCTGAAACTCTTCGGGCGACAGCTTGTTGTTGGTCGCCATCTGGGCAAGGCCTGCCTCAACCTGCTTTTCGTCGACGACGATGCCAAGGCGCTTTGCCTCCTGCATCTGCAGCGTCTCGTCGATCAGCTTGCCCAGCGTCTGCTGCTCGATTTTCTTCAGCGCCTCGGGTGGCGGGTTGGGCGGCATGCTCAGCATGTAAAGGTGCATGCGCGTGCGCATATCGGAATAAGTGATCGCATCGTCATTCACGACGGCGGCGATGCCCGCGCGCGCGCCGGCGCGGGGTTCGGCGGCGGCCGCCGGAAAGGCGAGAGTGACAAGGGACACGAGGATGAAAAGGCGCAAAAGCACGGGGGAAATCCTATATGGCGAACATGGCTGAAATTAGCGCATTCCCGCCATGAATGCACGCGATTTCAGGCGCATGTAAGCCCTTAGGAAGCCTGCTTTTTCGGCATATACGCGCCGCCCGTGCGGTATTGGCGCAGGTAAGTCGGCAGGATGGATTCAAGCGCGGTCGCCTCCACGCCCAGGTCGGCAAGGCAGGGCGCGTTGGGCGTTGCCACGCTGTCGCGCTGCAGGGATTTCACCTGGTCGACGGTCAGCGGCTTGCCGGGCAGCAGGCCCGCAAAGCCGCCCATGATTTTCGCAAGGCAGAACGGCAGGCTGACGTAGCCGCGCGCCTGCCCCGTTTCCGCCTGCATCACATCCATCAGTTCGCGGAACGTATAGGCGCGGGGGTTGGCAAGCTCGAACACCTTGCCGTCGAATTTTTCGATATCGGGGCTGGCGATGATGTTCAGCACGGCCAGCGCCACATCGCCCACATAAACGGGCTGCAGTTTCGTACGGCCGCCGCCGATCAGGGGCAGGGCAGGGGCGATGCGCGCCATGGCGGCAAAGCGGTTGAAGAAATGGTCTTCCGGCCCGAACACCACGCCGGGGCGCAGGGTGACGGTGCGGCCGAATGCGGCGCGGGCGCGTTTTTCACCCTCCGCTTTGCTGCGCGCATATTGGGACAGGGAATCTGCGGAAGTACCCAGCGCGGAAACATGCACCAGCAGGTCGAGGCGTTCTTCGTCCGACAGGCGCGCGATGCGTTCCGCCGCCTCGACATTGATGCGCTGGAAGGTATTTTTGCCGCACTGGTTCATGATGCTGACAAGGTTGACGGCATGCGTCGCGCCCGCCAGGACCGTGCGCACCGATGCGTCGTCGTTGATGTCGCAGAAGAACGGGATTACCTGCCCGACCGTGCCCGCAGGTTTCAGGAACAGCGCGCGTTTCGGCACGCGGGTGGCAACACGGATGGTCGCACCCGTTTTCGCCAACTGCCAGATGATATGGCGGCCAAGGAAACCGGTGCCGCCAAAAACGGTGATGATGCTGTTTTCTGAAATCATTTTGTCCTCATTTTTCTTTCGTCACAAAACTGTCCATGACTTTTTTACGTCCGGCCTTGTCGAACTTGATATCCAGCTTGTCGCCTTCGGTTGCAACCACCGTGCCGGGCCCGAATTTCTGGTGGAACACGCGGTCGCCGTTGGAAAAGCCGCCTTCGGATTCAATCGTCGCGCTCACGCGGTCCATGCTGTTATCGACCAGTTCGGCACGCTTCGGCCGCCAGTTGCCGTAGTCGCCACCGCCGCCATAACTTTTACCGCCGTAACCGCCGCCGCCGCCGCCGTAATTCCCGCCGTAATTCCCGCCACCCTGGCCACCGCGCGATTGCGCGCTCAACCCCTGCTCGACATTCACATCGACATGGTCTTTCGGCAGTTCGTCGATAAAACGCGACGGCAGGCAGCTTTGCCAGTTGCCGTAGGTCATGCGGTTCGCGGCAAAATAAATGAATGCCTGTTTTTTCGCGCGCGTGATTCCGACATAGGCAAGGCGGCGTTCTTCCTCCAGCCCGACCAGCCCCGTTTCATCCATGCTGCGCTGGCTGGGGAACAGCCCTTCTTCCCAGCCCGGCAGGAATACGGCGTCGAACTCCAGCCCCTTGGCCGCGTGCAGCGTCATGACCGACACCATCTCCGCGCCTTCTTTTTCCTGGTTTTCCATGACCAGCGCAACGTGTTCGAGGAAGGTATCGAGGTTCTCGAACTCCTCCAGCGCGCTGACGAATTCTTTCAGGTTTTCGAGGCGTCCGGCCGCCTCGGGCGATTTGTCGGCCTGCCACATGGCGGTATAGCCCGATTCATCCAGCATGATCTGCACAAGGTCTGTATGCGCCGAATTGCGCAGCTGTTCGCGCCAGCGGTCGAAATCGCGCAAAAGCCCGAACAACGTCTGGCGCACCTTCGGCTTGAATTCTTCGGTTTCCAGCAGCAACCGCAGCGCGGCCACCAGCGGCAGGCTGCGTGCACGGGCATAGGCGGAGAGTGTGTTTAACGTCGCATCGCCAATGCCGCGTTTCGGCACGTTGATGATGCGGGCAAAGGCAAGGTCATCATCCGGCTGCACGATCACGCGCAGGTAAGCGATGGCGTCGCGGATTTCCTGGCGCTCGTAGAAACGCAAGCCGCCCACGACCTTGTACGGGATGCTTTCCTTGATGAACCGTTCCTCGAATTCCCGCGTCTGGTGGGCGGCGCGGACGAGGATGGCGATTTCATTCAGCGGCGTTTTCCTGCGCTGGAGGGATTCGATTTCCTCGGCGACGGCCTGTGCTTCCTGCGGCCCGTCCCAGACGCCGCTGACGCGCACCTTTTCGCCTTCGCCTGACCCGCTCCACAGGTTTTTGCCAAGGCGGTTCTTGTTGTTTGCGATCACGCCGTTGGCGGCGGACAGGATATGCTGCGTCGACCTGTAATTCTGTTCCAGCCGCACGACCTGCGCGCCGGGGAAATCCTGCTCGAACTTTAAAATATTGCCGATCTCCGCCCCGCGCCAGCCATAGATCGACTGGTCGTCATCGCCCACGCAGCAGATGTTTTTGTGTTTCTGCGCCAATAACCGCAGCCACATGTATTGCGCGACGTTGGTATCCTGATATTCATCGACCAGAATGTATTTGAACTGTTCCTGATATTTCCCCAGCACATCGGCGTTCTTCGGGTCACGGAAAATCGTGATCATGTGCATCAGCAGGTCGCCGAAATCGCAGGCATTGAGGGTCTTCAGACGTTCCTGGTACTGGCGGTAGATTTTTGGCAGGACGCCATCCGCGATATCGCGCGCATCGTCGGGCTTCACATCGTCCGGCGTTTCGGCGCGGTCTTTCCATTTTTGCAGGACGCCCATCAGCATCCGCGCCGGCCATTTCTTGCTGTCGAGCTGCTCCGCCTCCAGCAGCTGTTTCAACAGGCGGATCTGGTCGTCATCATCCAGGATCGAAAAATTCGGCTTCAGTCCCACGATCTCCGCATGACGGCGCAGCATCTTCGCCGCGATGGAATGGAACGTGCCCAGCCACCAGCCTTCGACCGGCTGCCCGCCCATCATGGCCGATACGCGGCGCTTCATTTCCAGCGCGGCCTTGTTGGTGAAGGTGACCGACAGGATCTGCGACGGATAGGCGCGGCGCGTATTGAGGATATGGCTGAGGCGCGAGGTCAAAACCTTCGTCTTGCCCGTGCCCGCACCTGCCAGCACCAGCAACGGCCCGTCCAACGCCTCGACCGCCGCGCGCTGGGCGGGGTTGAGCGCGTCGAGATATGAAAAACCAACAGTGTTTTGCGGTGCCGGTATCATGCGTTCAGGAACCTAATGTGGTCGAGCCGTGTTCTATACCAGATAAGATAGCCTCAATCGCCAAAAAAATAGCCGTTATTTCAATATCGTTCTTGTACTGGCAATTCGGGGCGCATATAAATGTCAGAGGGATTTTCTCTCTTTAAACCATCAAAAGAATATCAAGGAGTTACCAAAATGGGTGCGCGTTTTCTCGGATTAATGGCTGTTATGGTGCTCTGCATCGGCCTGACAGGTTGCGGCGACAAGAAAAAAGACGCTGCCATGATGAATGATGGTTCAAATAGCACCACCCAGCAAACCGGCGGCCAAGTCACGACGACCGATGGCCAATACGCGCCCGGTTCGCAAGCACAGCTGGTTGCTGAAATCGGCGACCGCGTTTATTTCGGTTACGACCAGTATGACCTCACCCCCGAAGCGCGCTCGACCGTCGAGCGTCAGGCACAGTGGATGAAAACCTATCCGAACGTCTCCGTCATGGTCGAAGGCCATTGCGACGAGCGCGGCACCCGCGAATACAACCTCGCGCTTGGTGAAAAACGCGCCAATGCCGTCCGCAACTACCTGATCTCGAACGGTGTTCAGGCTGGCCGCGTGCAGAGCATCAGCTACGGCAAGGAACGCCCCGCCATCATGGGCGCGGATGAAACTTCCTGGGCACAGAACCGCCGCGGCGTTCTCGTCGTTCAGTAACACTGACATATAAAAGGGATAAGCCATGAACCGTAAGGCTCTCAAGGCTTCGAAAACAGGGCTCCTGCTCACCGCAGGGGCCCTGCTCCTTTTGTCGGCAGCCCCTGCATCCGCGGGCTTCGGGCAAAACGGCGAAGACACCAGCCAGATGATGTCGCGCATCAACCAGCTGGAAAACCAGTTGCAGACCCTCAGCCGCGCCGTCTATCGCGGCGAAAGCAAGCCGCTCCCCATGGGCGCATCGGGGGGCGCGGCAGGCGGATCGCAGCCCGTATACAGCAATGACGACATGACCGGCGGCGGCAGTGCGGATGCCGGCGCGAATGAAGACCGCCTCAGCCAGCTGGAGGCGCGCCAGCGCCAGATGACCGGCGACATCGAAAAACTCGGCTACGACCTGCAGCAGATCAAGACGCGCCTCGACCGCATGGCGTCGGACAGCATGGTACGCCAGTCGGATGGCGGCGGCGCTTCGTATACCGCGCCTGATTCCGGTTCTTCAAGCCGCTCCACGCCTTATTCGCCCGCCACAAACGGCGTTGAATCGCCGCGCGGCAAGGTGCTGGGCACGATCACGACCGACAACATGCCCGACAATCCGGGCGCATTGTATGACGACGCGTTCAACGATATCCGCGACGCGAAATACGAAAGCGCCGCCACGAAATTCAGCGCGTTCATGAAGAATTACAAGACGCACCCGCTGGCGGCCAACGCGCAATACTGGCTCGCCGAAACCTATTACGTGCGGCAGGATTACAAAACCGGCGCGAAGCTTTTCGCGCAGAACTACCAGGATTATCCGCAAGGGCCGAAAGCCTCCGCCAGCCTGCTGAAACTCGGCCTCGCGCTGTCCAAGCTCGGCAAGAAGGACGATGCGTGCCTGTCGTTCCAGCAGCTGAAAAAGCAATTCCCCGGCGACACCACGCCTGAAGTGCGTCGCGCGCAGCAGGAAATGAAAACGCTGGGCTGTGCGGGGTAATTTCCCCGCCCGCCATCCCCGCGAAAGCGGGGATCCCATGGGGCTCCTTGCGCTCTGCCTGCCGACGGGATCCCCGCTTTCGCGGGGATGACGCGCAAGGATGGTTACGGGATTGCATGAACAACGCCGCCGAAAAATTCACCGCCTCCATGACCGCGCTCGGCCTTGATACAACCGCGCCCAAAATCGCGGTTGCGGTGTCGGGCGGGGGGGACAGCCTTGCACTGACGTTGCTCCTGAACGACTGGGCAACCGCGCGCGGCGGAAAAATTCTCGCGCTCACCGTCGATCACGGGTTGCGCGCGGGCTCGCCGGCGGAGGCGCAAACGCTTCACGACGAACTGCAAAAACGCGGCATTCCCCACGACATCCTGGCATGGCAGGGCGACAAGCCATCATCGCATATTCAGGAACGCGCCCGCGACATGCGTTATAAACTGCTGGCGCAAAAATGCGCGGCGTCCGGTTTCGATACGCTCGCGGTCGCCCACAATGCCGAAGACCAGGTCGAGACGTTCTGGATGCGCCTTGCGCATGGCAGCGGCCTTGACGGTTTGGCGGGCATGGCGGCATCATCGCATAAGTGCGGCCTGCGCATCCTGCGCCCGCTGTTGAATTTTTCCCGCGCTGAACTGCGCGATGTTTGCAAAGCTTACGGCGCGGCATGGGCCGAAGACCCGTCGAACCTGGACGAAAAATTCCTGCGCCCCCGCCTGCGCGGTTTCGAGGATGTGCTGGCGGCAGAAGGGTTGACGCCGCAACGCCTTGCGCAAACCCTGCAAAAACTCGAAGACGCGCGCGGCGCGCTGGAATCGGTCACGGCCAGGGTGACCGCAAATGCCGTCACGCTGAATCCCGCCGGTTACGCGACAATCGAGACAGCCGCGCTGCAATCCGAACATCCCGATATCCGGCGCCGCGTGCTGTCGCAAATTCTCGGCAGCATCGCGCCGCAGGAATACCGCACAGGCTTCGATGCGCTCGACCAGTTGCGCCTCGATATCGCGCGTGAAAACTTCAACGGCTGCACCCTGTCGGGCTGCGAGATTTTTCCGGCCAGGAACAAGCTTTTCGTCTGCCGCGAACTGGCGGCGGCGGCGCCCCCCGCGCCGGTCCAAAACGGCATGGTCTGGGACGGGCGGTTCAGCGTATCGGGCTATCCTTCGGGCGAATCCCTGATGATCGGGGTCGCAGGCGAAGCGGGGGTATCTATCTTAAGGAAACAGGCGGGCGAAACGCCTGCCCTGGAAAGGCTTTTGAACGCGCTGCCGGCCAAGGTTTTGCGGGGTTTCGCGGGTATCTGGCAGGGGCAAAATCTCGTTTCCCTTCCGCACCTTAGCTGGATTGCACCCGATGCGCCAAAGGGGCTGGAAACGGGGCAGGTCACGCGGCTTGCCGTGTAAACATTGTTTAAGACTTCAGTGACACTATATAATTGAAGTATCGGCTTTTTACGGCAGTTTGCGGGGAACGACATGAAACAGCAAAACGACAATAACGAAGGCGGCGGCAACAATAACAACCCGCTCGGCCGTAACCTTCTGTTCTGGCTTGTGGCCGTACTCCTGCTGGGCGGCATGTTCCAGATGTTCAGCGCCGGCCGTTCCCAGACCATGAGCGGCAAAGTCATCCCCTACACCGAATTCCTCCAGAAAGCCGATGGGCAGCAGGTCCGCCAGATCACGATGGATCATGGCATCATTCGCGGCGTCGAGATCAGCGGCACGCCGTTCAATGTCGTCATCCCGCCCGGCACCGATGTCGTCAACCGCATTGAAAAAACCGGCGTCATCATCGACGCCGCGCCCGACGTTCCCGAAAGCGCGCTGCTGACCATCCTGATCGGCTGGGGCCCGATCCTGTTGCTGGTCGGGGTATGGATTTTCTTCATGCGCCAGATGCAGGGATCGAGCGGCAAGGCGATGGGCTTCGGCAAATCAAAGGCGAAACTGCTCAACGAAAAAAACGGGCGCATCACTTTTGCGGATGTGGCGGGCGTTGACGAGGCGAAAGAGGAGCTGGAGGAAGTCGTCGAATTCCTGCGCGACCCCCAGAAATTCCAGCGCCTCGGCGGCAAGATCCCGAAAGGCGTGCTGCTGGTCGGCCCGCCCGGCACCGGTAAAACCCTGATCGCGCGCGCCGTTGCGGGCGAGGCGGGCGTGCCGTTCTTCACCATTTCCGGCTCCGACTTCGTCGAAATGTTCGTCGGCGTGGGCGCAAGCCGCGTGCGCGACATGTTCGAACAGGGCAAGAAAAACGCGCCCTGCATCGTCTTCATCGACGAGATCGACGCGGTCGGCCGCCATCGCGGCGCCGGCGTCGGCGGCGGCAACGATGAACGTGAACAGACCCTCAACCAGCTGCTCGTCGAGATGGACGGGTTCGAGGCGAACGAGGGCGTGATCCTTGTCGCCGCGACCAACCGCCCCGACGTGCTCGACCCCGCGCTGTTGCGCCCCGGCCGTTTCGACCGCCAGGTCGTCGTGCCGAACCCCGACGTGAACGGCCGTGAAAAAATCCTGAAAGTCCACATGCGCAAAGTGCCGCTGGCACATGACGTGAACGCGCATATCATCGCGCGCGGCACGCCCGGCTTTTCGGGCGCGGACCTCGCCAACCTCATCAACGAAGCGGCACTGCTGGCCGCACGCCGCGGCAAGCGCGTCGTCGGCATGCAGGAACTGGAAGATGCCAAAGACAAGGTCATGATGGGCGCGGAGCGCAAATCGATGGCCATGTCGGAAGAAGAAAAGAAACTGACCGCATACCATGAAGCGGGCCATGCGATCGTGGCGCTGCATGAACCGGCATCCGACCCTATCCACAAGGCGACCATCATCCCGCGCGGCCGCGCGCTCGGCATGGTCATGCGACTGCCCGAAGGCGACCGCCTGTCGATGTCGCGCGACAAGCTGCTGGCCGACCTCGCGGTTGCGATGGGCGGACGCATCGCCGAAGAAATCATTTTCGGCGAAGGCAAGGTCACGACCGGCGCATCGTCGGACATCAAGATGGCGACCAACATGGCGCACCGCATGGTGACCGAATGGGGCATGAGCGACACGCTGGGCCCGATCCATTACGGCACGGAGCGCGATGAAGTGTTCCAGGGCTATTCGGTCGGCGGCGGCAAGGGCATTTCGGGCGACACCGCCGCGAAGGTCGATGCCGAAGTGAAACGCATCGTGGTCGACGGCTATGACCGCGCGCGCAAATGCCTGAGCGACAATTTGCACGAACTGCATATCCTCGCGAAAGCCCTGATCGAATACGAAACGCTGAACGGCGACGAGATCCTGCGCATCCTGAAGGGCGAGCCGCTCGGCCGCATCTCGAACGAGGAAGAGGCGGCGGAGCGCAAGAAACGCCAGAAATCGGGCTCCGTGCCCGCGGCTGGCGGCGTCGATCTTGGCAACCCCGAACCGCGCGCAAGCTAGGGGCGTTATCCGATGACACTTGCGAAAGCCCGCACCGCATTGCGCCGTCATGCCGATGCGGTAAAGGCGAAAACCTATGCGGGTTTTTTCAAGGACCTTGCGGGCGATGAATTCCTCGGCGTCACCTCGGCGTTGATGCGCGGCGTGGCAAAAGAATTCCGCGACCTGCCCTTCAAGGACATCGAACCGCTGATGCATTCGCATATTCAGGATGAACGCGCACTCGCGCATTCCATCCTGCGGCTGCAATTCGACAAGGGCGACGAAAAACAGCGCGCCGCTGTTTACAAATTCTACATGGCGAACCGCCACGGCATCCGGCAATGGAATGGCGTGGACGACAGCGCGCCTTATATCGTCGGTGCGTATCTGTGGGAACGCGACCGCGCGGTTTTGTACAAAATGGTCAAGGCGAAATCATTGTGGGACCGCCGCATCGCCATCGTCACCACCTGGCACTTTATCCGCAACGGCCAGCTTGACGATGTCTATGCGCTGTCGGAGCAGCTGCTGGATGACCGCGAAGACCTGATGCACAAGGCTACCGGCTGGATGCTGCGCGAAGCGGGCAAGAAAGACATGAAACGGCTGAAAGCATTTTTGAAAAAGCATTACGCCAAAATGCCCCGCACGATGCTCCGCTACGCCATCGAAAAATTCCCGGAAAATGAGCGCAAGGCGGCGTTGGTCGGGAAGTTTTAGCGTGGAATTTAAACTCACCCGGCTAGAAGAATATCTCTTGAGTGAGCTGTCGCAGGGAGATCATGAGCTTTGGGAGCTGTATGGATTCGCGCGCCTGCATTATCCCGATTCAAACGAGGAAGAGATCACCCAAATCGTTGCCGAGCTGGTCTTCCTGTGGCTCGAGCGCGACTGGCTGATTGCCACTCAGTCACGGAAAAATCCCGCCGAGTTGCCGAGCGAGCAACTATTACGCAGCGTCAAGGACCTCGGTGAAACCGCCGCCAATCCCCAAACGGGCGTCATTCTGTTGCGCCTCACCGCGCGGGCTGCAGCGGATGTGGAATGGCTGAAAAGCTGACGACCAACCGAACGCTGCTTAATATGTAAATCAAAACGCAACAATCCGTCAATTTCCCAGAATTGACGGCAAGATGCTTCTGGCCTAAAAATGAACCTCGTTCAAATCGTTGTCCCGAAGGCTGGCCATGAGAAAAAATCTCGCCTGCATTTGCCTGCACCCCTCGACCGGAGGGCGATAACCCGTGGCTTTCACGCAAAAGGGCAAAATCTTCAACGCGGTGCGCAGCAACGACATCAAGACGGTCACGCGGCTGCTCGACAAGGGCTATAACCCCAATACCGCGTATTGGGATGGCGACAGCGCGCTGCTGATGGCGGTCTATCTGGGGCGCAGCGAAATTGTCGAACTGCTGGTCGCACGCGGCGCAGACCCGTTCGGCCAGCACCACCATGACCCGATGACGACCGGCATCTGGCAGACGCTGCTGCATGTGGCGGCGGCGAACGGTCACCAGAAAATTGTCGATTTTTTGCTGGAAGGCGACAAATACGACAAGGCGCTGATCAACCGCATCGACAACAACCGCAACACCGCGCTGCACCTGGCGGCGGGCGGCGGGCATCTGGAGATCGTGAAGACGCTGCTGGCGCACAACTTCGATCCCGCCATGACCGGCGCGAACGGCAAGATGGCGGTCGGCTTTGCCTATCAGGGCAAGCATAACGAAGTTGTCGAGCTGCTGCAGGCGCACAAGAAACCTGCGCCGGCGCTTGCGCCGCAAGCCGCGCCCGCCGTGGAACAAAAACCGGCTGCGACGAGCGACTGGAAACTGCTGAACAACGAAACCGTCGCCAAGGTCTGCGATGTCGGCGGCGTCGGGTACAAGATCACCGATGTGTTCAATTTCGCCAGCGGCGAGCGCATCCGCATCGTCAACAACCTGAAGACCAAGGCCGACCACGTCGAAACCACGCCCTTTGCAAAGCTGACCGACCAGCGGCAGCTGGACGAGGCGCGGGGCGCGCTGGAATCGCTGGGCGGGAATGCGGGTTCCGATTTCAGCGACAAGACGAAAAAACTGCCGCGCCTGCTGCAGCCGCCGCCCAAGGATTTCCCGAAGGCGCCCCCGCAATGATGTTCAAGAAATCGAAACTGCATAACGCGATCATGGACGGCAATATCCTGCGCATGAAGGAACTGCTGGATCTGGGCACCAACCCGGACCATGCCGATGATTACGGGCGCACGTTTTTGTGGTTCGCGATCAACCGCGGCAATTTGGCCGCCGTCATGGTGCTGGTCGATAACGGCGCGACGGTATCGGTGGAAACGCGCTATCGCGGGTCGCTGCTGCAAACCGCCGCCGAAAAGGGCAGCGTGGAAATCGCGGAATACCTGCTGTCGAAAAACCCGGAACTGCTGAACCTGAAAGACCGCGACGGCAACAATGCGCTGCATACGGCGGCAACGGCGGGCTATCCCGATATGCTGGCCTTCCTGATCGAAAAAGGCCTTGACCCCAACGACAAGAATTTCAGCAACCGCACGCCGCTCGCGATCGCGCAAAAGGGCGGCCATGCCGAAGCGATCGAGGTGTTGAAACCCTACACCCCCGCGCGCAGCCGCGCCCTGCCGCGCTGGAGGCAGCCGCCGCGCCGGCACCCGTTGCGGAAAGCGACAGCGAATGGAAAAAGCTGCCGGGCGAGCGCATCGCGCATGTCGCGGTCGAGGAAGCGATCGGTTACCGCATCACCGAGATTTTCAATTTCTCCGCGCGCGAGAAAACGACGCTCTACCGCAACCTTGAATCAAATGCCGAAACGGTGGAGACACGCGGTTTCGATGCGATGGGCGACAAGACGCCGATCGAACAGGCGCTGGAAGAGCTCCGCAAGCGCGGCGGCGTTTCCGACGCGTCAAGCGTGACGGGCTTCGAGAAGAAGAAGCTGACGCCGTAATTTATCCCGCCCTTGCCCCCTCTCCCGCAAGCGGGAGAGGGTACTGAAGCGGGATTAATGCCGATCAATCAACAACATATCAATATTTAATTGCGTATAACGCAATATTGTGCTACTGTAAAATTGCCAACGGTTATTGAACATCGTGAATAAAAGAACGTCCAACCAAGAAGCGGCTCAAAAAAATCAGGGCTTCGGGGCCGCCGGGCTTTTCGGTTTTGCGAAGTCGAGGGCGCGGGCGATTTCTTTCGGCATCGGCGGCGGGGTGATGCCCATGTTACGGTCGCTATCATCCGACAGCAGCCAGTTATAGACCGCCGCATGGATGGCTTTCGCGCCGGGCGGTGTGAAGTCGCCAGCGGCATCCTTGTCGGTGTTATAGACCAGCACCGTGCGGCCGCCCACATCGCGGGCGAAGGGCACAACGCCGTTCAGCCCCAGCATCTTGCCGATGTCATCCGCCTTGTATTCGAAATTCGCGTGCAGCTGCGGATAATCCGCCAGCGTCGGGTGCTTCGGCACGGCGTCCAGCAGCGCCGCCAGTTTTTTGCCGGCTTCGGTGTCGCGGCGGGGTTTGACGGTGTATTCGTTGCCGTGCGATTTTTTCAGGGTATAGGCATCGGTGGATTCCAGCTTCACCGCCTTGCCGCCATCCATGAAGTTCACTTTGCCGTCCATGCGGATGCTCAACTGCATTTCGACGGTTTTGATGCCGCCGCCATAGCTGTAATTCACGCCGATGCGCAGCGCTTCGCCGGCAGGCAGTTTTTCCAGCAGTTTGGGCAGTTCAAACGACGCAAGGCGCGTGATTTCCTCGCGCACAGCATCGGCGGCGGCGCTGAATTCTTTTTCGCGGCGGCGCATATCGACAATCGCGTCAAGGCTTTCGCCGCCCGCCACGAAGACGCGCTGCGCATATGTTTTTTTCAAATCTTGCTGCAGCCACGGATTGGCGCCGGGGTTGTAATCAACCGGCAGGGTGGTGCCGGATTTTTCCTTCGTCACCAGCGGCGCATTGCCCAGCCAGCCGCCCGCAAACAGCAGGTCGCCGATTTGCGCTTCTTCCTTGCCGGTGATCAGCCTGCCGTCCTGCGGCGTGAAATGATCGCCCTTGTAATCGACGGGGGCGTAGATGAAATAGCGCGGTGTGCGCTCCGGCGATGAAAAAATCTGCGGGAAATGCTCATAGGCGCGCGGCCATGTGTCCTTGCCGTGATTGACCTGCACCGACGGCGCGTTCAATCCGGTTGCCGCCAGCAATTCGGGCGCTTCCTGTTCAAGGCGTTTTTGCAGGTTGGTGTAAAACGCGTTCCAGCTGTCGCGGATTTCGCCCATCATGCCCGATTGTTTCGGCGTGACGGTTTCCAACTCTTTGCGGATTTCCCATTCAAGGCGCAGCGCGGCGGAGAGCGATTCACCCGACAGTTCGAAAAGGACTTGTCCGTTATTTTCCGCCATGGCGACCTCGTGCTGGTATTCATAATAGGGATGCCCTGATTTATAGCGCGGCGGGGCAGGGTTTTCCAGAGGATAAGAACGGCTGTAATGAAACGTCGGCAAAAGTGACCGCTTTCAACGGCTTTGCGGCAAATTTATGAAAACTGTTGTGGCTTCGTTCCTTGGCTTGCCCCCCGCGATTCTGTAACTTGGGGACAGCAGGAGACAGGAACAGACATGACACGCAAATTTTTCGGCACCGACGGCATCCGCGGCAAAGCGAATATCGAACCCATCACCGTCGAAACAATGACGAAAGTGGCCATGGCCACGGCTGCCGAATTGCGCCGCGGCAATCACCGCCACCGCGTGGTGATCGGGAAAGACACGCGCCTGTCGGGTTACCTGCTGGAACCCGCGCTCACCGCCGGATTTATTTCGATGGGCATGGATGTGATGCTGCTGGGCCCCATGCCGACGCCGGCGGTTGCGATGCTGACGCGGTCGTTGCGTTGCGACCTTGGCGTGATGATTTCCGCGTCGCACAACCCGTATCAGGATAACGGCATCAAGTTTTTCGGTGCGGACGGGTACAAGCTGACCGATGACATCGAGCTGGCGATTGAAGCACGCCTTGATTCAGACCTGTCGAAGCTGCGCGTCGGCCCGACGGAGCTGGGGCGCGCCAGCCGCCTCGATGACGAACGCGGGCGCTATATCGAATTCGTGAAGAACACGTTTCCAAAAGGCCTGCGCCTCGACGGCTTGAAAATCGTCGTCGATTGCGCACATGGCGCGGCGTACAAGGTTGCGCCCCGCGTGCTATGGGAGTTGGGCGCGGAAGTGATTTCGCTGGGCGTGTCGCCCGACGGCACGAACATCAACAAGGATTGCGGCGCAACCGCGCCGGAAGCGATGCAGTCCGCCGTCGTCAAGCACGGCGCGCATCTGGGCATTGCGCTCGACGGCGATGCCGACCGCCTGATCATGTGCGATGAAAACGGCAAGGTGATCGACGGCGACCAGATCATGGCGTTGATCGCCCGCGCATGGCACCAGTCCGGCCAGTTGAAGGGCGACGGCGTTGTGGCGACCGTGATGTCGAATTTGGGTTTCGAGCGTTTCCTGAAAACGCTTGCGCTGTCGTTGAAGCGGATGCCGGTCGGCGACCGCTATGTGGTCGACCATATGCGCACGAATGATTACAACCTCGGCGGCGAACAATCCGGCCATATCATCCTCGGCGATTACGGCACGACCGGCGACGGCCTGATCGCGGCGTTGCAGGTGCTGGCCGTGATCCAGCAGCAGGACAAACCGGTCAGCGAAGCGGGGCGTGTGTTCGCGCCTGTGCCGCAGCTGCTGAAAAACGTGCGCTATAAAAACGCCGCGATTTCGCTCGACAACGAATTCCTGCAAAACGCGATCCGCAACGCCGAAACGCGCCTTGGCGCGGGCGGGCGGTTGCTAATCCGCAAATCGGGCACCGAACCGCTCATCCGCGTGATGGCGGAGGGGGATGACGAAACCCTGATCACCTCGGTCGTGCACGACCTTTGCAGCTCGGTCGAGGATCTCGACCGCCAGAAAGCGTAGTAATCATGAAACCCTGTTTCTTCGCCGCCGAAACCCATGGCGCGCAGGAAGCGCGGGCGAAACTCGCCGCCGCTTATGGCCAGACACCGATGGAAGAAGCCGATGTGATCGTGGCATTGGGCGGCGACGGGTCGATGCTGCGCGCGCTGCATGAAGGCATCCGGCTGAAAAAACCCGTTTACGGCATGAACCGTGGCTCGGTCGGGTTTTTGCTGAACGAATATTCCGATAAAAACCTGATGCAGCGGCTGGAGCGTGCGCAAATCGTGAAGCTCAACCCCTTGCGCATGAAAGTTACGACGATGACCGGCGGCGTGCAGGACGCGCTCGCGATCAACGAAGTCTCGCTGCTCCGTGAAACGCGGCAGGCGGCGAAGCTGAAAGTCACGATTGACGGTGTCGTGCGATTGGATGAATTGATTTGCGACGGGATTATTTTCTCCACGCCCGCAGGCTCGACCGCCTATAACCTCTCCGCGCATGGCCCTATTATCCCGTTATCTGCGGGCATCCTTGCGCTGACGCCCATCAGCGCCTTCCGTCCGCGCCGCTGGCGGGGTGCGCTGCTGCCGCAAACCACGCGGCTGAAACTGACCATCATGGAAGCGCGCAACCGCCCGGTCTCTGCCGTCGCCGACTTCACCGAAATCCGCGATGTCGAAACGGTCGAGGTATGGCAGGACACCAGCGTCGAAATCTCGCTGCTGTTCGACCCCGAAATGAACCTCGACGAGCGGATGATCAAAGAGCAGTTCATGCCCTAGCTGTCATCCCCGCGAAAGCGGGGATCCCGGCGGCCTGATGCGCCCTGCCAATCCTTGAGATCCCCGCTTTCGCGGGGATGACTCTCTGGGGGCATGGATAATAAAATTTCCTGCACGCCAGATTCATCGCAACAAAACCTCGCCGCCAGTATTTGACGGAATGCGGATCCTTATGGCATCCTGTTTGCCATGAACAACGTGTCGCAAATCGCTGTGACCTATTTTGCTTACGCCTATTTTGGCGGATAAGCCCGC
Organism: Alphaproteobacteria bacterium; assembly: GCA_965279315.1. Lineage (GTDB taxonomy): Bacteria > Pseudomonadota > Alphaproteobacteria > Micavibrionales > UBA2020 > JAPWJZ01. The sequence continues at coordinate 1,291,898 of OZ257145.1, forward strand.
CATATCATTTGTACTTGGGGCCTAGAGCCCCTCAATCCCCCAGAGAACCGGAATACCATCACCCCCGCGCAGGCGAAGGGCCAAAGGACACGTAATCATGACTGACGTCAAAAAAGACAAACTCGACCTTATTCAATCCGAAGACCAGGCCCGCGCGCTCTACACGCCGCCGCCTGCCGGTTTCCACGGCAAAGTGGGGCTGGAGGTTGAAATGCCGTTGTACCGTCCCGGCGCGAACAAGCCCAATATCCCGCCGCCCGCGACGATGGCGCAGATGCACAAGATATTGAAAGACGCAGGGTATGACGCGCAGCTGGAACCCGCCGGCGTGCTGGAATACGCAAGCCCGCCTGTCGATGTGCGCGATGTGGCGAAACTGGTGGTGCAGTCGAAATCCGATATCGCGACGTTCGAAAAAGTCATCGGCGAACACGGCTATGCCCGCGCGCCCTTCGCCATTTTGCCCACCACCACGCCGCAGGACGCGCTGGATAATAAAGTCTCCCGCGAACGCCTTGAAGCATCATTGGCCGTGCTGGCGGAGGTGTATCCGCCCGGCCTGTCGAATGTGCCGCTGCTTACCACAGGCGTGCAAACCAGTTTCAGCCCGAAATCGGATGCGGAGATGTTCCGCATGGCCTATCGCGGTTATGCGCTCACCGCCCTGATCGTGGGGGCGATGAACAGCTCCTCCGGTTTCGCCGCGAATGACGATCTGCGCCGCGACGATGTGCATCTGCGCACCAAATACTATGAGGATTACGGCACGGCGGGCGGCATTTCGGCGGCGTTCCTGAAATCGGAAACGCCGGAGCAGTTCATCCGCAATCATATCCATGAGGTGTTCGACAACCCGATGTTCTTCGCCTATCGCGATGATGGCAGCCTGTTACGCACGACCAAGGACAACGTGCTGACCTTCCGCAAGCTGGAAGCACTGGGCATGAACACGCTGACGAATTACGAACTGGCGGAAACATTCCTGTACAACGACATCAAAATCGCCAACGTGCGTGATTCAGACGGTCAAGTGGTCGGCAAGCGCGTCGAAATCCGCGCGGCGGATTCTGGCGTGCACCAGCCGGCATCGACGCTGCTGCTGACGACCGCGCTGATCCCGGACAGCATCACTGCGCAGAAATTCGACAACCTGCTGAACGATTACGGCTTCACCGGCAACCCGAAACAGGATGCGGCCCTGCTGCAGGCGGCGCGCAAAAACGCGGTCGAGCATAACGGGCGTTTCATGAACGTGCCGTTCGGTAATGGTTCCTTGCGCGATTTCGCGGCGGATGTGGCGGCGCTGGTGATTGCGCATTACGAGCGTGATCGCACGGTGCAGCCGGAAGTGTCGAAACTCGCCGAAGTTTTGCTGACCGGTGAATCGGATGCGAAACTGAACGCGGCGAAATACAGGACGCTCAAAGATGTGACGCGCGATTTGCAGGCGGCGGTCGTGAAGCCGCTGCCGAACCTGAAACCGCCCGCGCCGAAAAACGCGGCATAAGATTTTCACCCGAGTAAACTCCCCCGCCACGGCGTCCTTGCGGCCGTGGCGGGTTTTTCTTTTTGCGCAGGGATGAAGACGAATAAACGCGAACAAGCGCCGCAGGCATTTATGAACGCGAAGATCCGAAGGGCCGAAGAAGCGAAGCAAAGCCTGCGGCGCGCCTCTTTTCTTCGTGCCTTCGGATCTTCGCGTTTGAATCCTCTTGCTTTTTTCCTTGATAAATCAACGCGCGTAATAGAATTACATTGACAGAATCAATGGGAATCAGGCATATTCACTGTCATGACAAACCGCGTGAAAAACATCTCCGCTCTGCATCATCATCACTGGCACTAGCCAGTATTTGTCATTTCGCGGGTCTTTTGATGCCCGCCCAGCCTTCAAAGAACCGAACGACATACAGCCCCGATGCAGAATGGGCCTATAAAGGATTTTCACGATGACCGACGTACAGAAAAATAAATCGACCAAGATCGCTACGCTCGCCGAAGCGCTCGCGCTCTACACCCCGCCGCCCGCCGAATTTGCGAACAAGATCGGCGTGGAAGTTGAAATGCCGCTGATGAAGCCGGGCGCGCTGAAACCCGCGCTGCCCAAGGCAGATGAAATGCAGGCATTGCAGGACTTGCTGAAGAAAAAAGGTTTCGATGCGCAGCTGGAGCCGTCCGGCGTGGTCGAATATGCGGGCCCGCCGTTTGATTTGAAAGACAAACTGAAACTGATCAGCCAGATGAAAACCGATATCGCGGTTTTTGACGGTGCGATTGCCGATGCGGGCTTTACCCGTTCGCCGTTTTCCATCGTGCCGACAACGACAAAGGAAGAAGCGCTCGGCAACATGGTCAGCCGCGAGCGCCTTCAAGCGAGCCTGAAGGCCATGCAGGAAATTTTCGACGAGAACACGCTGCGCCTGCCCATGCTGACATCGAGCGTGCAGACCAGCTTCAGCCCCGAAAATAACGACCAGATGTTCCGCATGATGTACCGCGCCTATGCGCTGTCGCCGCTGCTGATGGCGGCCACCAATTCATCCAGCGGTTTCGTGGTGAACGAGGACGCGCGCCTCGATTATATCCCGCGCGCGAAATATTACCTTGGTTACGGCGATGCGGGCGGCGTGTCGCCGGCATTCCTGAACGCCAGCAATGGCGAAGAACTGATCCGCAACCAGGTTGCCGCCGTGTTCAAGGCGCCGATGCACTTCGCCTATGCCGAAGACGGCAGCGTGATCCCCTCGACCAAGGCCGACCTGCTGACATTTGAAAAGCTGATCAAGCGCGGGCTGAACACGCAATCGAATTACGAGCTTGCCGAAACATTCCTCTATAACGACGTCAAAATCGCCAACCTGCGCGATGAAACCGGCGCGGTCGTCGGCAAACGCATGGAAGTGCGTGGTGCCGATAGCGGCGTCGATCAGCCTTTGATGTCGATACTGCTCACCGCCGCATTGATCCCCGATGGCAAGGCGGCAGACCAGTTCGATGCGCTGCTGAAGGATTACGGCTTCACCGGCAACCCGAAACAGGATGCCGCGCTGTTCGTGAATTCCCGCGCGGCGGTCGTCGATAACGGCGACAAGTTCATGGATGTCGCCTTTGGCAATGGCAGGCTGATGGATTTCGCGGCGGATGTGGCAGGCATTATCGTGAATGCCTATGACGGACAAGTGCCCGCGAAGGATATGGAGCGCCTGGTCGATGTGCTGATGACGGGCAATACGGATGCGAAAATTTTCGCGGAAAAATTCCCGACACTCGGCGATGTGACGGCATACCTGCAGGCGGCGAACCAGAATACGGCGCAGCCCGCAGCGCAGAACAAGCCGAAACCGCGCGCGTTGTAATTATTTCTTGAGGCTCGCAAAGAACTGGTTACGTAGTTGCGCGTCGGTTTTGTACGCACCGAGGAAGCGCGTCGTGACCGTTTCGGAATGGCCCTGATGCGCGCCGCGGACTTTCATGCAGAAATGTTCCGCCTCGATGAACACGGCAACGCCCTTCGGCTTGGCGTATTTTTCGATGGCGAGGGCGATTTCGGAGGTCAGGCGTTCCTGCACCTGCATCCGGTGCGCATACATATCGACGACGCGCGCGATTTTCGACAGGCCCAGCACTTTACCGTTCGGGATATACGCCACATGCGCGCGGCCAATAAAGGGCGCCATATGGTGTTCGCAGCGCGATTCAACTTCGATATCGCGGATCAACACGGGTTCGTTATAGCCGCCCATGTCTTCGCTGAATGACTTGCTGAGGATTTCTTCGGGCGTGATGTTATAGCCCTTGAAATATTCCTCGAAGGCTTTCACGACGCGGCGGGGCGTTTCCTTCAAGCCTTCGCGCGCCGGGTCTTCGCCGATCCATTTGATGAGCGTGGTGATCGCGGCTTCGGCTTCTTCGCGGGAGGGGCGGGCAACGGGGGTAATCTTTTTAGCCATGATGTTTTTATATCCTGTTCAAGCTTTCCAAATGATGAGCGCGGCGGCGGAGCGGTAGGGCGCCCATTTTTCCCCGACTTCGCGCGTGCGTTCCGCATCGGGGCGCAGTTTATAGCCGTTGAAGCGTTGCAGCCCGTTCTGCAGGCCGATATCGTCGGCGGGCCAGACATCGGGCTTGCCCAGGCAGAACATCAGGTAAATTTCCGCGCTCCAGATGCCGATGCCTTTCAGGCTGGTCAGTTCGTCCAGCGCCTCGTCGGTGTCCATGTCGCGCAAACGTTCGGGGTCGAACTCGCCGCTGATCATGCGCTTGGCGATATCGCGGGCATAGCTGACCTTCTGGCGCGAAAACCCGATCTCGCGCAATTTGTCTTCGGTCAGCAGCAGGAAATTTTCGGGCGTGAATGCGGGCATCAGGGGGCGCAGGCGCGCGGCGATATGGGCGGCGGCGGCAAGCGATATCTGTTGGCCGATGATGATGCTCACCAGCCCTTCGAATCCCTCCGCCTGTTTTTTCCACGGCAGCTTGCCGATTTTCTGCATCGCGGTCTTGAATTCAGGGTATTTTTTGACCAAAGCCTTAATTGCCTCGGCGATTTCCGGTAAATCGTGGAGGTGGGCATCGCCTACATGCCAGAAATTGGGCGGTTTATTGTCGGATGATTTGGCCATAGCGTATCCTTATCATTTGATTTCCGGCGCAGACGGGTATAATAGTACCCAGCACCGAATAAGGTAGTAAGAAACTATACCCAATCAAGGAGCCCATGCCATGACTTCTTCTATGGACGACCGCGAAAAACTTTTCGAAAACAAGTTCAAGATGGACGAAGAGCTGCGCTTCAAGGTGCAGATGCGCGCGACCAAGCTGTTCGGCATCTGGGCGGCGGGCCAGCTGGGCATCACCGATCCCGACGCGGTCGAAAAATACGTGGGCGACGTGATCGACGCCGATTTCGACGAACCCGGGATCAAGGATGTGCTGCGCAAGGTGAAAGCCGATTTCGACGCCCGCGAAATGGATTCCGACATGGGCAACCTGGAACGCGAATACAATGTGCATCTGTCCGAAGCCAAGAAGCAGTTCGCGACGCAGGCGTAATTTCCGTTTATGGCCACTCTATCGTCATCCCCGCGAAAGCGGGGATCTCAGGGATTGGCACGGCTCAAAACAGCCCACGGGATCCCCGCTTTCGCGGGGATGACGCGGTTATAAATAGCTGAAACGCGTCACTTCGCGATGTGCCGCAGCGTCGGGAAGGCGATGACGTCGCGGATGCTGGCGGAATTGGTCAGCAGCATGACGAGGCGGTCGAGGCCGATGCCGAGGCCGCCGGTGGGGGGCATGCCGTATTCCAGCGCTTCCACGAAATCTTCATCGAGCATCTGGGCTTCATCGTTGCCTTTTTCGCGCGCGGACATCTGGTCCTTGAACCGTGCCAGCTGGTCGAAGGGGTCGGTCAATTCCGAAAACGCATTGGCGATTTCCCAGCCATTCGCATAGCTCTCGAACCGTTCGGTCAGGTTCGGGTTTTCGCGGTGGACTTTCGCGAGCGGCGAGATGTCCTTGGGCAGGTCGACGATATGGATGGGCTGGATCAGCTCCGCCTCCACCTTTTCGGCAAAGATCGCCTCAACCACTTCGCCCCAGTTTGAGCCGGGCTTGGTGGGGATGCCGAGGGATTTGGCTTTCTCCGCTGCCGCCGCCGCATCGGGGATGGTCGTGAAATCGACGCCGGTCTTTTCCTGCACCAGCTCCACCATGGTTTTGCGCGCCCAGGGCGCCTTGAAATCGATCTCGCGCTCGCCGAACGACACTTTCGTCTGGCCATGGTTGACGGCCTTGCAGGCACCCTCGACGATGCGCTCGGTCAGCGACATCATGTCGTTGTAATCGGCATAGGCCTGATAGATCTCAACCGAAGTGAATTCGGGGTTGTGCTTGACCGAAATGCCTTCGTTGCGGAAGCAGCGGTTGATTTCGAACACGCGGTCGAAGCCGCCGATGACGAGGCGCTTCAGGTACAGCTCCGGCGCGATGCGCAGGTACAGCTTCATGTCGAGCGCGTTGTGGTGGGTGGAGAACGGCTTGGCGTTCGCGCCGCCCGCGATCGGGTGCAGCATGGGGGTTTCAACCTCCATGAACTGCTCGGTCGTCAGGATCTGGCGCACATAGGCGATGATGGCGCTGCGCTTGCGGAACGTCTCGCGGCTGCCCTCGTTCGTGATGAGGTCGAGGTAGCGCTGGCGGTACTTGATTTCCGTGTCATGGATGCCGTGATATTTTTCCGGCAGCGGGCGCACGGATTTCGACAGCAGTTCCAGTTTTTCGGCGTTGACCGTCAGTTCGCCGGGAGGCGTGCGGCGGACGATGCCGGTCACGCCGATGATGTCGCCGATGTCATAGAATTTCAGCTGCTCCAGCAATTCGGGCGGCAGGCTCTGCTTGTGTGAAAAAATCTGGATCTTGCCGGTCGCGTCGCGCAGGTCGATGAACATGCCCGAATTGCGGTAGGCCATGATGCGGCCAGCGACAGACACGCGCTCTTCGGTCATCGCGCCGTTTTCCAGCTTCTCGTGCTTCTTTTGCAGGTCGTCCGCGAAGGCCGACACGTCGAAGCGGTAGGGGAAAGGGTTCACGCCCCGCGCCTGCAGGTGCTTCAGGTTTTCGATCTTCGCCTCGACCAGCGCGTTGCTGTCGGTCACCTCTTGGGGCGCGGCGGGTTTCTGGGACATGATCGTTTCCTTTTAAAAATTACTTTTCCAGCACCATATCGTAATGCGGGATGCCGGCCTCGAGATATTCGTGTCCGCGTGTGCGGAAGCCCAGCTTTTCGTAGAACGGAACGGCATAGGCCTGCGACGCCAGCTTGAACAGCTGAATATCGCCGTTTTTACGGAGTTCGTTCAAGATATATTTCATCAAAACGCGGCCCACGCCCTGACCGCGGAAGTCCTTGATGATCGCCACGCGCTCGATTTTGGCGGCTGATCCAATCAGGCGGACGCGGCAGGTGCCGATCAGCGCGCCATCGGCACGCACGCCGAACTGGCGGGCGGAGGGGTCGAGGCCGTCGGATTCAAGGTCGGCGGGGACGTTCTGTTCCGACACGAAGGCGACCTTGCGGATCTCCATGCAGGCGGCAAGGTCCTCGGATAACGTCACGGGAAAACATTTAAGCTGCATATTTGAACGCCCTGTACTAATTCAAGGCGAAGGTACAGAAAACAAGGGGTTAAGGCAAGCCTTACCCCTCCAAGCCGTCATCCCCGCGAATGCGGGGATCCAACAGCATGAAACAGGCAAAATGCGGTCACCATGACAGCCCGTGGTGGATCCCCGCCTGCGCGGGGATGACGAGCGTCGGTTGCCTAAACCGACAGCTTCGCCCGCAGCGGCTGGTGCACCTTGCGGTACAGCTTGGGCTTCAGGTTCATTTTCTCGTCCGCCGCGTATTGCAGGGCGGGGTTCCAGGCCGTGTATTTCTTGACGAAGGTTTCAGCCTTGGCGACGTCGCCATCCAGCTGCAGCTGGACAACTTCCGCCGTCATATCGCGGCCTGCCTGTCCCATCTTCTCGGGCACGATCTTCAGCTTGCCGCCGGCTGCGAATTCAATCGCGCCTTTTTCGATGAAGTAATTGAGCTGCATGATGGAGCGGGAGCGGTGTGCTTCGTCCTCCGACGGTTGCTTGTTCGGCAATTCGCTGGCGGCCCATGTCAGGTAAATGGTGTTCGCCTGTTCCTGCGTAAATTTGCCGATCTGCACGAAGAAATCGGTCATGGCGATGGATGCCACATCGGCCTTGTTTTCCTCCAGCATCGCGCCGTATTTGCCAAGGCTGCCTGATTTGTCGCGGCCGTCCCTGGTGGCGCGAGGCCCGAGGGAATGGGCAAGCTCATGGCCGACCGTGAACAGGAAATCGGCGTTGTTGTCGTACCATTTATGCTGGCTGGGATCGACCAGCGCATCGAGGAATTTTTTCTCCGACGCCGGATCGCCGCCCTGGCGCACCTGGCGGTGGAACACAAGGCGGCTGCCTTCTTTCAATTCAACGGCAAGCTTATCCGAATTCGGCAGGTTCTGCGCAACCGTGATGCCGCCGCGCACGGCGGCGTAATCGCCCGTGATGGCGACCAGGTCGACATCGGCAAACGTCATCTTCGCGCCGCCGCTTTCGGTCTGCTGCTTATATTGGCTGGTGTGCGGCATGGTGGCGGCAAACGCCTCCAGATGCTTGCGGTAATCGGCGATTTCGGCATAGCTGTCCTTGTTCACGATGCCGACGCGCGTGCCGATGGAATCTTTCGCTTTCGCCTTGATGCCGTTTTCCTCCAGCACCTTTTTCACGCGGGGCTCCGACGCCACATCCGCGCTCATGCGGTCTTCATAGTTTTCGCGGCCGATGGTGAATTCAAGCGGGCTGTCCTCGAGGTTGCTGATCCACAGTTTATCGGCGGTATAGGCCATTTCCGGGTCGCTGTCGTTCACCAGCGCCTGCGCCTGCCAGCGCAGGTATTCGGCGAAGCCTTTATGGTCGGTTGCCTTGGCGGCCAGCAGCAATTCCTTCGCCGCGCCCTCCATCTCCTCGCGGAAGGCGACGGAGTAGGGCACGGCCTTCAACCGGCTGCCCTCGCGCTGCACGACAGTGTTGTTTGACAACAGCGCGGACGCCTGTTCCGGGTTCGCGACGATGTAATCCGCAAGTTCCTTTTTGGTGATGTCCTGCGGATAGAAATTCTTGCCCGGCTGGATTTTCTTGTCGCTGAAGATGCGCAAGGGTTTCGTTTTCGGCGAATACATATCCGGGCCTTCGACGCCGTTATGCAGGTTGAACAGGACGAGCGACTGTTCGGCGCGCTTGTCGCCCGCCGCTGCCGCTTTTTCCAGCACCGCGCGCGCGCGGATGTTGTCGGGATGGTCCTGCTTCAGGAACACGATGTCGAGGAAGTTTGCGGCCTTGACCAAGTGCGCGAGCGCCTTTTTATTCGCATCCGACAACTGGTCGACTGCCGCGTCGGGCAAGGTGAAATCCAGCGTGCGGGTTTTTTCCGTCACGATATCATCCAGCCGCTTGCGCCCGATGCCGTAGGTGAACTCGCCGTTTTCGCCGAGGCTGGCGCGGTTGAATTGCGCCTTGGGGGAGTTTTTATCGGGTGCGGTCATGGGGGAATCCTTATATGCCGGAAAATATATTATGGAATTAAATACCAGATTCCCGGGCATTTCGTCAATGAAATTACAAATTGCAAAACAGTATCAAGCACATATAATAGATCCGGAATTTCAAAATTATTGTTTTAAAAGAAGGGCATAACCATGGCCAGCCTTAAAGATTTCCTGAAAAGCGTCAAAGACTACCCGAAAGAAATCTATGACCGCATGACGGGCAGCCGCGAAAAAGAACTCGCCCGCCTGCGCCGTGAAACCGAAAACATCCAGCAGGAAACGGCCGAGATCATCGGCAAAGTGCAGGACGCGATCGAACTGGGCACCTTCAAGGCGCGCAAGGCATCGGAGTATTTCAACGATGTCGCGGCGAAACACCCCGAAATTTCCGAAGAATACCAGCGCCTCGCAAAAATCGCGGCATCGGTTGATGTGGCCCGTATGAAGGGCCATATCAATGCCTATGGCCCCGGCGACGAAGCGAACAAGCAATGGCATCTGGTGCGCGAGCGTTACGCGGACGAAATCACCCAGTATGCCGGCAAGAAAATCGGCGAATTCATCGAAGCCGATCCCGCGCGCTGGAACCGGATCGAGAAATCCTTCCCCGACCTCGCGGCCAAGCTCAAGCCGCCTTCGGCCTGACCGCCGCAGCCGAATAAAGTGGCTGATCCCCGCCGTTTCGGGTAAAACAAAACGAGAACTGTTTTCGAGAAGAATCCATGACGCAGGCCGTTGTTGAACAGCGGGCGACCAAACGCCCTTTGATCCCGAAAGCGCCCGTCCTGGCGCTGGCGGGGTTGAGCCTGTATTGCCTGACGCTGGATGGCGAGCTGAAGAAAATCACCGATGCGGAGGCCAAAACCCTCTGCGCCCGCACCATGCCCATCCTGTGCAACGGCCCGCAGATCGCGGGGCGGCTGCAGGTGGAGCGGTTTCCGGCCTATGATGTGCTGGAACTGTTCGCCTTCGTTCATCCGGGGCGTTTCTGCGTGCCGACGCCGCGCGGCATCATGAAGGCGCTCAGCCTGATGGAACCGTCGGAGCCGGAAGACCAGTGCCTGGCGCTCCGCGACGCCATCCGCCATTTGCTGGCCGACCTTGCCAGTGCCGCGCCCCATGAAAAATCCGACCCCGCAGGCCTGGCCGCCGTGATGGGCCGCATGGGCAGCCTGCTGGCGGGCGACGACAGCCCTGCCGTTGCGCAGAATACCGGTGGCTGGCCGTGGACTCCCGTCGTGCTGGCCGCGCTGGGGCGCGAAGAGAACCCGCCCACGCGATCGGAAATGCGCGCGGCGGTGAAGATATGGGACAAGCTGCCCGAATGGTCGATCCATGCACCCGAACCCGCGCCCGGCCACATTGGGGTTGATAAAGTTGAAGTCGAAGACCGGTTGCTGAAACTGCTGAAGAGCCCGACGGTGGAGGATCGCCCGCAGCAGCGCGATTACGCCACCGCCCTGTCACGCGCGTTCCAGCCCTGCGACGACGAAGGCGAAACGCATCTGGTATTGGCGGAGGCCGGCACCGGCACGGGCAAGACGCTCGGCTATCTTGCGCCTGCCACCGTCTGGGCGGAAAAAAACGGCGGGCCGGTCTGGGTTTCGACTTATACACGAAACCTGCAACGTCAGGTCGATGCCGAACTGGAAAAACTTTACGACGACCCCGTGGAAAAAGCGCGCAAGGTTGTGACGCGCAAGGGGCGCGAGAATTACCTGTGCCTGCTGAACCTCGAGGATGCCGCGCAATCCCAGGGCGCTGCGATCAACGACCTGAGCGCGATGGCGCTGGGATTGATGACGCGCTGGGCGGCTGTCACATCCGACGGCGATTTGATGGGCAAGGATTTCCCCGGCTGGCTGACCGGCCTGATGGGCTGGAGCCGCATGGCGGCCTTTGCCGACAAGCGCGGCGAATGCATCTATTCCGCCTGCCCGCATTTCAACAAATGCTTCGTTGAAAAAAGCATCCGCAAATCTAAACGCGCCGACATTGTTATCGCCAACCATGCGCTGGTGATGCACCAGACGGCATCCAGCGGCCCGGATGATGTGTTGCCGGGGCGTTATATTTTCGACGAAGGCCACCATCTGTTCGAGGCCGCCGACAGCGCGTTCGATGCGCAACTGAACGGCCAATGGACGGCTGACCTGCGCCGCTGGATTTTAGGGTCGGAAACCGGCCAGAAAACCCGCGCGCGCGGATTGAAACGCCGCATCGACGATATCGTGGCGGGCGACGATGAAGGCATAAAACTCGTCGAGGAAATCCAGGAGGCCGCAAAGTCGCTGCCCGGCCCCCAATGGCGGCAGCGCATGGGCGAGAAAACGCCCAAGGGCGTGGCCGAACAATTCCTGCTGGTCTGCCGGGAACAGGTCTATGCCCGCACGAAAGAACACGGCGGGTATTATTCGCTTGAAACCGCCGCCATGCCGCCCGTGCCCGGATTCCTCGAGGCTGCCCGCGCGCTGGAGGCGAAACTCGTCTCCCTGCAAAAGCCCATGAACCAGCTGATCGCCTTGCTGCAAAAGAAGCTGGAGGACGAGGCGGAGGCGCTGGATTCCGCCGCGCGCGAACGCATCCATTTCATCCGCAACAGCCTCTACCGCCGCGCGCAATACGAAGTCGGCGGCTGGGTCGGCATGCTGATGGCGCTGCGCAATCCCGTGCAGGACAACGGCAAGCCCGAATTCGTCGATTGGCTGGAGGTATCCCGCGAGGGCGGCAAGGATTCGGATGCCGGTTATTACCGCTATTACGTCGACCCTGCAAAAGTGTTCGCCGAAGTGCTGAAACCGCATGCGCACGGCATCGTCATCACATCTGCCACGCTGCGCGACACGACGCTGGACGACCGCGACGGCTGGGTCAGCCCCAAGGCGCGCACGGGTTCATCTGTATTCGCGCCCGATGATGCGGCGAAACTCTTCAACGTGCCGTCCCCCTTCGATTACGCGCAGCAGACGCGGGTGATTGTGGTGGGCGATGTCAAAAAGGAAAATCCCGGCGAAGCGGCGGCCGCCTTCCGCGAATTGTTCAAGGCATCCGGCGGCGGCGCGCTGGGCATCTTCACCGCTGTGCAGCGGTTGCGCGCCGTGTATGACAAGATCGCGCAGCCGCTGGAGGAATCCGGCCTGCATCTCTACGCCCAGCATATCGACCCGCTGGACACCGGCACGCTGATCGATATTTTCCGCGAAGAAGAAAACGCCTGCCTGCTGGGAACGGACGCCACCCGCGACGGCATCGACGTGCCGGGGCGCAGTCTGCGCCTTGTCGTCTATGACCGTGTGCCATGGCCACGCCCGACTATTCTGCACAAGGCGCGCCGCAACCATTTCGGCAAGGACCTCGACGATATGCTGACGCGCTTCAAGCTGAAACAGGCCTATGGCCGCCTGATCCGCCGCGCCGATGACAAGGGCGTGTTCGTGATGCTGGACAGCGCGCTGCCCACCCGCCTGCTCTCCGCCTTCCCCGACGGCGTCGAAGTACAGCGCATCGGGCTTAAAGAGGCGATCGAAATGACGCGCGAGTTTTTGAAGGAGCAGTGATATCCTTGCCATGAAAATTGACTGGAAAAGTTTTTTTATAAGCGGGGCATTATTACTTGCTGCTCTATTGCCTGTGATATTCATCGGTGAATCATATAAATACGGTGACTACAATATTTTCCTACTACTTCTTGTGTGCATTATGCTCGCGCTTGCGCAGCTTTCACGATGGAAAGCAGGAAAAAAGATTTTATATGGGCTGTTTGTAGTCGAATTACTGGTGCCCGTATGCACAAGTCTTTATTCAATTCAACTGAACGAGCCTGACTTGGCTCCCCTTCACCTCTTTTCGATTATCATATCGCCACTATGCTTAGCTGCCAGTGCTTGCCTGTTCTATCTGCTAGAAGGACGGCTTGAGAAATTAAATTTGCGCTTCATTGCTGTTACATTTATCATCCTTGCATATAGTTTTTTCGTGAGCGGCCCGCTTCGCAACTTTCTCGAGACAAGCGGAAATACTTGGCCAGATAGCTATTACGTGGCATTCAAGATTTTTAATGCCGTAAGAGAGAACTGGCTTGCCGTCGTGTTGCCCTGCGCAATTTATTATGGCGCGTCCCTAAAATTTCTGGATATCAAAACAGTCAGGAAAGTGAATACTTCCTTGTTGATAAGCTTGGCGATTATTTTAGAAGGCGTTTTTATGCCTTGCCTCGTTATGATCTATGTCCTTAATGATCTATGTCCTTAATGATCTATGTCCTTAATAAAATTAATGAAGCCCTGTAGTCCGCGCGAAAGCGGGGATCTCAGGGATTGGCAGGGCTTGAAACAGCCCACGCGATCCCCGCTTGCGCGGGGATGACGCGTTATCGAGAAAATAGGGTCGCTGAGTCGCAAAAAAGACTCACCCGAGTCGTATCCGCAGCGCGTCATTTTACCCCGAAAATATACGTTATGTAATTAGCGGGGAACGATTCCTAACCCCATGAGTTTACTCACGCCAGCGTAAAAATGCCACGCTATGATAATTGATTATGGATAATTGTTGATAAAAAACAGGGCGCAGGAATGAAAGTATGGTATGTATTCCTCCGTTCCCTGAGTAATACATAATCACTGACCGCGGCGATTTAGTATTGGCAAACAGGCTGGCCCCTTTAGAATACGAGGCATACAAATGACAATCGAAAAGAAAACCATCCGCAGCGACATCCCGGGTCACCACACCATGCTGAGCAACACAGGTTACAACATTGGATCGCAGCCGCAGGACGAAGGCCGCCGCCTCGTCATTGGCCGCGACATCACGCTGAACGGCGACATCGCTTCCTGCGACCATCTGGTCGTTGAAGGCACCGTGAACGCGCAAAGCTTCAACGCACGCCGCATCGATATCCTCGAAGTCGGCAAGTTCGTCGGCAACGCCGACGTGACCGATGCCGTCATCGGCGGCTCCTTCGACGGCAAACTGGCCGTTTCCGGCCGCCTGACTGTCAAATCGACCGGCCGCATCAAGGGCGAAATCTCCTACGGCTCGCTGGAAGTCGAAGTGGGCGCGCGCATCGACGGCCAGATCGTGGCTGTTGTGGCGGCTGCCGCGGTTGAAACCGTCGGCGGCGCCGTGGTTGTCGATATGAACACCAATGACAACGGCTCGGCTTCCGAAGCCGCTTCCGAAACCGGCGAAGAAGACGCAAGCGGCACCCGCCCGCGCGTGTTTCGCCGTTCCAGCGGTTTCTAATTGATCCGCCAAACCCAACATAACCTCCAGGTTCAGCCCATCGTGGCTGAACCCTGGGGCTATGTCGTCGGCGCTGTCGACGAGGCCTTCATGGGCTTCTACTGGCATGTGCGCCGCAACGCCCGCCGCCTGTCGCGCCTGATGCTGGCCATGCTGCCGCTGATGGTGCTGCTGGTGGGGTCGTGCAAAACCTCCGAAGTGACCGACAATTTCACGCGCAAGAACGACGTGACGCAGCTGCGCGCCGCCCTGTTCCCCGACCGCGTTGAAACGGCCGACTACCACCCCGCCGGCGGCTATGTCGCCCGCGCGCAGGATTTCGTGCAGAGCAACCCCGCTGCCCTGACCAAGCTGACGGAACAGGAAATCGGCTTCCTGTTCGGCAAGCCCAGCATGGAACGCAGGGATGCCGATGCCCGCATCTGGCAATACAAGACCCCGTCCTGCGTCATGGATGTGTTCTTCTACGGCGGCGACAAGAGCCCTGTCAGCTATATCGACTACCGCATCAAGGCCGACCTCGAACAGGGCGCAGCCCCCCGCACCGAACCGCTGGGCGAGCGTAACCAGTCGAAATGCCTGCGCAAGATCGTCGGCGCCGATTTCGACAGCTATCGCGGTTAAGCCGTCTTATCCCTGAATTCACATTCGTCATAAACCACGCAAGATCCGCATTCCGGCTTGCGCGCCTTGCAGACATACCGGCCATGCAGGATCAGCCATGTATGGGCATGTTGCAGGTATTCCACGGGGATGGTTTTCAAAAGCTTTTGCTCCACCGCCTCCGGCGTTTTGCCAGGCGCAAGGCCGGTGCGGTTGCCAAGGCGGAACAAGTGGGTGTCGACCGCAATCGTCGGTTCGCCAAAGGCGATGTTCAGCACCACATTCGCGGTTTTCCGCCCCACGCCCGGCAGTTTTATCAGCGTATCCATCGTGCGCGGCACGCGGCCGCCATGTTCCTCGACGATCATGCGCGACAGCGCCATCACGTTCTTGGCCTTGCCTTTATACAACCCGATGGATTTGATGTGGTCGGTCAGTTTTTCGATGCCGAGGTCCAGCATCTCCTGCGGCGTCTTCGCGGCCTTGAACAGCCCGCGCGTCGCCTTGTTCACGCCGGTATCCGTCGCCTGCGCCGACAGCACGACCGCCACCAGCAGCGTGAAATGGTTCACATACTCCAGCTCCCCCTTCGGCTCGGGGTTCTGCTTTTTCAGCTTGGCGAAGAATTTTTCAACTTGGGCGGGTTTCATGACCCCGATATTAGCGGGCAGGGGGAAAGCGTCAAGGACGGGGCGCGCTAAAGCCGCGGCGCGGGCCTGCGTTCAGTTTGCGCTCGAACAGCTCCGCGTAATCCGTCATTTCAGGGAATTTTTTGAGGTCGTCGACGATCAGCGGCGTGGATTCCGTCGTATGCGTCAGCATATCGAACAGCCCCTGCTGGAAGTAATCGCGGGCGAGGACGAAGGTGGTCGCCATGATCTGGCGGTCGGTTTTTTGCAGGCGGGGCAGGTAATGATCAGACGTGTTGCGCTCCAGCAGTTGATGGCGGGCGAGGTTGCGCTGCAGCAGAGTGAAGCGGTCGTCCTCGATCATCTTCTCGCCGCCGCGCTCGTTCGCTAGGTCAAACAACGCCTCGAACAGCGCCATATGGACCGATGTCACGGCCTGAAAAGTATCGATGCGCATCAGGTTCGATGCGCTGTGATTGAAATCGTCTTCCATAGCGGCACAGCATAAACCGATGCCGCTTTCTGTCAATTAAAATGACATAACCGATTGAAAAGACTAGGTTCGAATAATGCCATCCAGCGCCATCACGCGGTCTGATCCCGGAAAGACGCGCGATGTTATATCGGCTTCATCCAGTTTCAGGTGATCGCGCAGGATCGCCTTCGCCACCTGCCGCAGGTCGGTCGTGGGGCGCAGGTCGCGGTTTTCGTGCAGCTGCGTTTTGTCGAGGCCCGGCCATTTCGTATAGACGCGCCCCCCATTCACCGCGCCACCCGCCAGCAGCGCGCAGGATGCCGTGCCGTGATCGGTGCCGCCCGTGCCGTTCTGTGCGACCGTGCGGCCGAATTCGGTTGCGACCATCACGATAGTCTTGTTCCAGTTGTCGCCCAATTCGGCCTTGAGCGTCGACAGCCCCGCATCCAGCGACGCGAACAAATTCGCGAGCGGCCCTTTGTCGAGCCCCTGCTGCGCATGGGTGTCCCAGCCGCCGACCTCTATGGTCGCGATGCGCGGGCCTGCGGGGTCGGACAGGATTTTCGCGACCGCCGATACCGTCTGCTTCATCGCGTTCTGGTTTTTCAGCCCCTTGCCGGCGATGCCCTTCTTGCCGAAATCGCTGCCATCGACCGCGTTGTCGGCGATATTGTGCACATCGACCGCCTGTGCCAGCGCGGTATGGAACAGCTTGTCTTTTTGATACAGTTTTTCCAGCGCGATCAGCACGGTGTCGGCGGGCAGCCCGTCAACCGCCGGCGCCCATGTGCCGACGGGCGTGTCGCCCTGCATCATCAGCGGAATGGTCTGCCCGACCGCAAGCCCCAGTTTTCCCGCATTGCCGCCATAGAGCGACAGGGCGCGGTTCAGCCAGCCATCGCGCGCGCCATGCGGCGTCAGCGCGCCGCATTCCAGCACGTTCTGCGCATCGAAATGCGACCGTTCGCGGTAGGGGGTGGATACGGCATGGACGACCGCCGCCTCGCCGTTTTTAAACATCCCGGCAAACCCGGCAAAGCTTTTATGTGCGCCAAAAAAATTGTCGAGCGGCAGATAGGCGGATGACGGCAGCGCAATGCCGCCGCGCGCCGAGGCGTAATTCTTGTCGCCATAGGGCGGCATGGCGGCAAGGCCGTCCATCGCGCCGCGCAGAATGATGAAGATAAACCGTTCATCGACCGGCGCTGCGGCGAAGGATACCTTGATGCCGGGGGCTGTCAGCGCGGCTGCCAGCATGCCTGCGCCCTGCAACAATTTCCGGCGTGAAATAACGTTATCCATGATTATCTCCTCTGGAATTCGGGGCTGGCGAACAGAATGGTGATGGCTTCTTCCTTGCTGCCGGCGCGGGAAACGGCAAAGCGGGTTTCGCCGGATGCGACAGGGCCGATGGTCTGCTCCAGCAAGTCATCCGGCGATATTTGCGTGTAAATGCCGCGCGCGATTTTGCGGGCGAGGTCGATGCGCTGCAACAACGCCTCCGCGCCCACCCAGTCCTTCGCCTGGTCGCTCCATCCCGCGGGGGAGGGGGCGGAAAACGGCATCTGCCCCAGCAGCTTGAACGCGCCCACCAGCCGCAGGTCGTCCACATCACCGGCAACACCGCTGGCACGCAGCATCGACACCACATAATCATTCGGCGTTTTGACTTTTGCCAAAGGTTCTGCCCATGTTTCGGGCAGCGACAGCAGCGTCTTATAAACTGGCAGCAGCTTGCCGTTATTGCGCGTAAACGCCACGGCCAGTTGGTTGACGGCGGATTCCGGCGGGTCATCCGCGATGAAATGCCGCGCCAGTTTCGTTGCGATGAATTTTGCGGTCGAGGGGTGATAGGCAAAGGTCGCCAGCGCCTTTTCGCCTTCGTTCACGCCGTCCTGTTCGTAAATTTCGCCCAGCAGTTTTTTCTGCCCCGGTTCATGCACCATCTTGCGGAAGAAAAACCCCGAGCCGTCACCGCGTCCGTCGGCATCCAGCGACCATCCGGTCAGGATTTTTGCAAACTCCGTGACGTCGTTCTGGGTATAGCCGCCGTTGACGCCGAGCGTATGCAGCTCCATGATCTCCCGCGCCAGGTTTTCGTTCAGGCCTTTTTGGCCAAACTTGCCCCCCGGCGAATTCGGGCCGATGGAGCGCTGGTTGTCGAGATACAGCAGCATGGCGGGATGGTGGGTTGATGCGCGCAACAGCGACAAAAAATCGCCCATGATGTTGGGGCGGATCGCCTCGCGCTCGAAATCGACCAGCAGCCCCATCTGGAACGGCTTGGTCGATGACACGGTGAAATGGTTGCTCCAGAATTGCACCAGCCGCTCGAAAAACGGGGCGTCGCTCTGCGCGATCACGCGGGTGCGGCGGGCCACGTCTTTCAGGTAGCCCTTGCCCTGTTGCTTCAGCATGGACTTGATCTCGGCTGCGTCCCCGGCATCCACTTCGCCGGATTGCGCCCTCTTCATCATCTTTTTGTTGTCACGGTAGCCCTTTATTTCCTCCAGCGCCTGCATGGTGCCGGGCAGGCCGTCATAAGCGGCAACCTTGGCATAGCGGGGGTTCAACTGGGCATGCAGCCAGCCGGTGGGATCGGCGGAAATCGTTGATAACTCGTCTTTTTTTCCGCCAAGGCCAAAGCGGTTTGCAGCGATAAAGGCTTCGATGGTCGACATGAATCGCTCCCGGAATGCGAGGCTGATATCATGTTATACGGAAGTAGTTACGAAAGCCCTGCGCGGGGGGGTGTCTAGATACCCAAAACGTCTTTCATCGAATAAAGCCCGGGTTTCTGCCCGCCCAGCCACAGCGCGGCACGGACCGCGCCCTTGGCGAACAGGGAACGGTCGGATGCCTTGTGCGAAAACTCGATGCGCTCGCCCGTGCCCGCGAAGGTCACGGTATGGTCGCCCACCACATCGCCGCCACGAAACACCGAAATGCCGATGGCACCGACCGGGCGCGCGCCGATCTGGCCATAACGGGCAGGCACCATCGCATCGTCAAGGTTCACGCCGCGACCCTTGGCAACCGATTGCGCGAGCGCAAGGGCCGTGCCCGACGGCGCATCGATCTTATGGCGGTGATGCGCCTCGAAAATCTCGATGTCGTATTCGGTATCGAGCATCGCGGCAGCTTTTTCAACCATCGAGATCAGCAGGTTCACGCCGACGCTCATATTCGCGGCCTGCAGGATGGGCGCTTTCTGCGCGGCCACTTTCAGCGCAGCCATTTCCGGCTCTCCCAGGCCTGTCGTGCCGACGACAAGCGCGCGGCCATATTCATGCGCCATCTGCGCATGTTCGATCAGCGCATCGGCGGTCGTGAAATCGATCAGCACATCGCAGGACTTGAACGCCTCATGCTTGCTGGTGGTGACGCAAGTGCCGCAGGGGTCGATCCCCAAGATGCCGCCCATATCCTTGCCCAGCGCCCAGCTTTTGTTGTGCTCGACCGCGTGATGCAGCGTGGCATGCGCATGCTGTTTGGAAAGGATTTCCCGCGCAATCATCTGACCCATGCGGCCAGCACCGCCCAGTACACCGATCTTGATCATTCTTTTTCCCCGTCATTATTCGCGCTGAGTTCGCAGGTGATGTTATCAGGGCCCCAGTTAAAGGTCTTTTTCACGGGGATGGAAACGCCTGTCGACGCCGTTTCGGGCAGCGCGATCTGGACGGGCATGTTGTCGATCACGGTCAGTTGCGCGCCTTCGGGCGCGATGATCGTCAGGATGCCGTTTTCAAACGTGAATTTGTAATTGGGGGACGGCGTTTCCAGCACGCCCGTCAGCAAATACCCTTCGCCGGTTTTCACGATGGCGAAGCCGGGGGGGCTGCAGGTGCCGGCGGCAGGGGCGACGGGCATGGGATGCGGCTCTGGCTCCGCGCGGTCGGCGGCGACAAGCGCAAAAGCGGGTGCCGCCAGCAAAAACAAGGCACAGGCGATAAGGGGGGCAAGCTTGGTTTTCATGGCGCGCATTTCCTTTCCCTGACTATCCTGAATCCGCGCGCGCTTGGCAAGTGGCCGCGGGTGGCTCAAGCGGGCAGAAATTGCGCTTACTGCGGCTTCAGCGAGGGCGGCGGTCGCCTTGCCTTGATGTCCTTCAGCGCGTCGATGTTTTTCTCGGATGTTTCGGCTTCTGCGACGGCGATGACGATTTCTTCCTGCACGCGCTTTTCAGCCTGCACTTTCACGGCGGCGGGTTTGCCTTCGTGCCAGACTTCGCCGTTGCGCCAGTATTCGTCCTGCCCGTTCGGACGTTCTTTCGCAGGGCCGTCTTCGCGGTGCAGCTTGTCGTTCTGGTACCAGTCATTATCCCCGTTGGGGCGCGTCACGGCAGGGCCGCCCACGCGGTGGCGCAGGCCGTTTTTGAAGTATTCGCGGCCGCCATCGGCCCATTCGATTGCCGCTTGGTCGCCCTCGCGGTGAAGCTCGCCGAATTTGAAGTATTTTTTCGTGCCGCTTTTCGCTTCATAAGCGGGCAGGCCATCATCGCGGTGTTCTTTCCAGTGAAAATACCAGGTCTGGTTGCCTTCCGCATCCTGCTGGCGGCCGGATTTGATGTTGAAAATGTTTTTCAAGCGGGCAATGACGTTCGACGGTTTCAACGGAAACTCCATAATACAAAAAAGACGTGTCACTATAGGGGCTTATGGCAATGCGTCAAGCTGGTATTTAATTACATGATTATGATAATTCTTTTTCAGATTCTCGTCCTTGACAGATATGACAAGCGGGCAATAGATTATGGCATCTTTCAGATTCGACTTATTCATTTATATACGAGGTCGCTCCCCCATGACCGAGACCGCCACCCCAGCTGCTATCGATACTGACGCGTCCGAGACGGAAGACAACGACACCGCGTCGCTGCTGCCGAAAAAATCGTGGATGACGCGCCAGATGGACAGCGCCGTGCGCGGTGGCCTGCGTTTCATGTTCAAGACGCTGTTCGGCGCGAAAATCCGCGGCACCGAAAACTTCAAAGGTCTGGAAGGCAAGCCGACGCTGGTCATCGCCAACCATGTATCTTTCATCGATGGCCTTCTGCTGGGCGCGACCATGCCGATCGAAGCGTCGTTTGCTATCGATACGGGCATGTATAACAAGATCATGAAAAACCCGATGGTGCGTTTCAACCCCATCGCGAAATTTCTGCTCAACCGCATCGATTTCCACCCGCTCGACACCACCAAGCCGCAGGCGATCCGCGCGCTGACGAAACTGGCGAAAGCCGGTCGCCCCGTGATGGTATTCCCCGAAGGCCGCCTGACCACGACCGGCACGCTGATGCAATCCTTCGGCGGTTCTTCCGTTGTGGCGGCGAATGCCGATGCGCATATTGTGCCGATCTATATGGACGGCCTGAACTTCCTCGCCAAAGGCCTGACGCGCCTGAAGGATTATCCGCACCGCCTGTTCCCGAAATTGTCGGTAACGGTGATGCCGCCTGTGAAGCTCGACATCCCGGCAAGCGCATCCGGCAAGGAACGCCGCCGCATTGCGGACGAGCAGATGGAAAAAATCCTGCAGGAAATGCCCGTCAACGCGGTCGATCCCAACCGCACGCTTATCGAGGCGCTGCATGATGCCGCGCGCAATTTCGGTCGCAAGCGCGAAATGCTCGACGACCACAACCAGGAAGAAGCGCCGCTGACCTATGGCAAGATCCTGACCGGCATCTACGCGCTCGGCGCAAAACTGGCGAAGGTGACGACCAAGGGCGAAAACGTCGGCTTCCTGCTGCCGAATTCCAAAAAATCTCCCGTCGCGTTTTTCGCGCTGCATGCCTATGGCCGTGTGCCGACCATGCTGAACGCGAAGGCGGAAAAAGCCGACATGCTGTCCTATGTCACGACCGCGTCGCTGAAGACGATCGTGACCAGCCGCGAATTCGTGAAGCTTGCGAAGCTTGAAGAAAAGATCGAGGAACTCGCGAAAACCACCAAGATCATTTACACCGAAGACGTGAAGGCGAAAATCGGCCTCGTCGATAAAATCGCGGGCCTGCTGCGCGGCAAGGGTTTGCTGCCCCGCCCGAAGGACGCGCCCAAGGGCCAAGACCCCGCCGCGATCATCTTCACTTCCGGCTCCGAAGGGCCGCCCAAGGGTGTTGTGCTGTCGTCGACCAACTTCCTGTCGAACGTCGCACAGGTCAATGCGGTCACGCCGATCCGCCCGACCGACAAGATTTTCAACTCCATGCCGATCTTCCATTCCTTTGGCTTGGCAGGCGGCCTCATCATGCCGATGCTGACCGGCGTGCGCAGCTTCCAGTTCCCGAACCCGCTGGCGGGCAAGGAAATCCCGAAACTCGCGTATTTCTATGATGCGACGATCATGTTCGGCACCGACACCTTCCTGAACCTCTATGCCCGCAGCGCGAATGACCGCGATTTCTCCGGCCTGCGCATGGTGTTTGCCGGGGCGGAACGGTTGCAGGATGAAACCTACAACACTTATGTCGACCGCTTTAACGTGCGCGTGAACAACGCCTATGGTTTGTCTGAAGCCGCGCCGGCGGTTGCCATGAACGTCCCCGGCGCGCATCGCCGCGGCACGGTCGGCAAATTCCTGCCCGGCATCGAAACCCGCATGGAACCCGTGCCGGATATGGAAGACAGCTTCCGCCTGTTCATCAAGGGCCCGAACGTGATGCTGGGTTACCTGAAAAACGACAACCCCGGCGTCATCCAGCCGCCGCCGGATGGCTGGCACGACACCGGCGATATCGTGAGCGTATCCAAGGAAGGCTACGTAAAGCTGACCGGCCGCGCGAAACGCTTCGCCAAAATCGGCGGCGAGATGGTCTCGCTCGACATGGTGGAAACGGTTGCGACTGCCGCATCACTGAACAAAGACGCAGCACACGCCGTCGTCCTGAAGCAGGATCCCGTGAACGGCGACTCAATCGCATTGTTCACGACCGACCCCGCGCTGAAGCGTGAAGCGCTGACCAAGGCGGCCAACGAAGCGGGACGCTCCGTCCTCGGCCTGCCGAAAAACAACGAGATCTATGTGTTGCCGGAAATGCCCCGTTTGCCGACCGGCAAGACAGATTACGTCACCCTGCAAAAACGTTTGAAGGGTGATTTCAATGCGGCATCCGTGCCCGCATCCAACGACAACCAGCAGAAACCGGAAGCACCCAAGGCCGACGCGCCGAAGGCAGCCGCAGGTCCTGCGTTGTAAGTTTTAAAAAACTTTAAAAAACCAACCCGAAAGAGAGTACAGACAGATGACCGACCTCACCTCGAAATACCCGCAGCTCGCGAAGATTTTTGACGACCAGGACAAAATGTTCCAGTACATCATCGGCGACAACACGCCCGTGGAACTGAAAACCGTGCAGAACCGCGCGATCGACCTGATCGAACAGAACATCGACCGTTCTGACTCGGAAAAAGAAGCCCTTGCGGTTGGCGTCGTCCTGATGACGGCTGGCCCCTCGATCGTCGGCGATCCCCAGGAATTCGCCGCCGGCTACAGCAGCAACGTGAATGATTTCGTGACCGAACTCACGAACGCAAGCCCGTTTGAAGCGCCCTCCACGAACATCAGCCAGGCTTCGACCGCCCTGTCGGTTGTCATGCTGCAAGACCTCGCCAAAGGCCTGCGCGAAGGCGCACTGCCGGAAGGCGCGCGCGAACAGCTGACGGAAGCCTTCACGCAGTCGACCGCACAGGAAGCCGTTGTGTTCCAGAACCTGAACGCACCGAAACTGCAGGCCGCATACGAAGCAGCCAAGCAAGGCCTCGCTTCCGAACTCGGCCTCGGCGCAGCACCCGCGAACAACAACGTGCCCGTGCCCCCGAAAAAGAAAAACAACGGCGGTGGCAGCTTCGACCTCTAATCGAAACTGAACCCCGAAAAATCAACCGCCCCGCAGCATCCCTGCGGGGCGGTTTTTTTATTGTGATCCATTGCCGCAAAACCCCCGTATAAAGCCTGAAAAGGGGCCGGAAACGGCTGCCAGAAAATGACTTCACTTCACGGCCAAAGGGTAGTAATTTCCTGCCTGAACGCTATCTTAGGCGCGTAAGTACTTGGGAATTGGGACGGGTGCTTGAATTCAAGGCCTGTCCTAAAAATTTGCCACTCGAAAAGGAAATAAAATGAGCAAAATCATCGGCATCGACCTTGGCACGACCAACTCCTGCGTCGCAGTGATGGAAGGCGACAAGGCTAAGATTATCGAAAATGCGGAGGGCGCGCGCACAACCCCCTCCATGATCGCCTTCACGAAAGACGGCGAACGTCTCGTCGGCCAGCCGGCAAAACGCCAGGCAGTCACGAACCCCGACAAAACCCTGTATGCGATCAAGCGCCTGATCGGCCGCCGCTTCAACGAGCCTGAAGTGCGCAAGATGGCTGAAAAAGCGCCCTTCAAAATCATCGAAGGCGATGGCGGCGCGGCATGGGTCGAAATCGACGGCGAAAAATTCGCGCCCTCGCAGATCTCCGCAATGGTCCTCCAGAAAATGAAGGAAACGGCTGAAAACTATCTTGGTGAAAAAGTCACCAAGGCGGTCATCACCGTGCCCGCATACTTCAACGACAGCCAGCGTCAGGCAACCAAAGACGCGGGCCGCATCGCGGGCCTTGACGTCCTGCGCATCATCAACGAGCCGACGGCGGCGGCGCTCGCCTATGGCCTCGACAAGAAAAACACCGGCACGATCGCGGTTTACGACTTGGGCGGCGGCACGTTCGACGTGTCCGTCCTCGAAATCGGCGACGGCGTGTTCGAAGTGAAATCCACCAACGGCGACACGTTCCTCGGCGGTGAAGACTTCGACCTGCGCATCATCGACTTTCTCGCGGATGAATTCAAAAAAGAACACAACATCGACCTGCGCAAGGACAAACTCGCGCTGCAGCGCCTGAAAGAGGCTGCGGAAAAGGCGAAGATCGAGCTGTCGTCGTCGGTGCAGACCGAAGTCAACCTGCCCTTCATCACGGCAGATGCGAATGGCCCGAAACACCTTGTCCTGACGATGAAGCGCGCGAAGCTGGAAGAGCTGGTCGGTGACCTGCTCATGAAAACGCTCGAACCCTGCAAAGCGGCGATCCGCGATGCGGGCGTCAAGGTCTCCGACATCGATGAAGTCGTTCTGGTAGGCGGCATGACCCGCATGCCCAAAGTGATCGAGATCGTGAAAGAGTTCTTTGGCAAGGAACCCCATCGCGGCGTCAACCCCGACGAAGTCGTGGCAGACGGCGCGGCGATTCAGGGCGGCGTGTTGGCCGGTGACGTGAAAGACGTCCTGCTGCTGGACGTGACCCCGCTTTCGCTCGGCATCGAAACGCTGGGCGGCGTGTTCACCCGCCTGATCGAGCGCAACACCACGATCCCGACGAAGAAATCGCAAACCTTCTCGACCGCGGAAGACGGCCAGGGCGCTGTCACCATCCGCGTGTTCCAGGGGGAGCGTGAAATGGCGGCGGATAACAAAATCCTCGGCCAATTCGACCTCGTCGGCATCCCTACCGCCCCGCGCGGCGTGCCGCAGATCGAAGTCACCTTCGACATCGATGCGAACGGTATCGTGCAGGTATCGGCCAAGGACAAGGCAACCGGCAAGGAACAGCAGATCCGCATCCAGGCTTCGGGTGGTCTCTCCGACTCCGACATCAAGCGCATGGTGAAGGAAGCGGAAGAAAACGCATCCGAAGACAAAAACCGCAAGGAAGCGGCGGAAACCAAGAACCGCGCTGAATCGCTCGTCCACTCGGCGGAGAAAACGCTGAAGGATGCGGGCGACAAGGCGCCGCAGGCGGAGCGCATGGCGGTTGAAAACGCCGTCGCGTCGCTGAAGGAAGTCATGGGCGGCGATGATCTCGCGACCATCCGCAAGAAAACGGAATCCCTGCAGGAAGCGGCGATGAAACTGGGCGAGCTGCTGTATAAAGACGGCGGCGAACCCGGCGGCGGCCCCGATATGTCCGGCATGGGTGGCGGTTCCGGCCCCACCGAATTCGGCGGCGGCACGGAACCCGGCGACGCGAAGGGCAAGGACGATTCAGAAATCGTCGATGCCGAATTCACGGAGGTCGACGAAAACGGCCGGAAGAAATCCGCGCATTAATTTCGGCACATTATCCGAAAGCATTTAAAGGGAGGGCGGCTGTTGAGGGCCGCTCTCCCGCTTCGGCACAGGGCATTAAATGGCGAAAAAAGATTACTACCAGCTTCTGAACGTGGAAAAAAAAGTAAGCGCGGACGAGCTCAAAAAAGCTTACCGCAAGCTTGCCATGCAGTATCACCCCGACAAAAACCCGGGCAATAAAGAAGCGGAAGCCAAGTTCAAGGAAATCAGCGAAGCCTACGGCATCCTGTCGGATGACCAGAAACGCGCGGCCTATGACCGTTTCGGCCATGGTGCGTTCGAGGGCGGCATGGGCGGCGGCGGACGTGGTGCAGGTGCAGGCGCAGGCGGCATGGGCGGCGGCTTCGGCGGCGCAGGGTTTTCGGACATCTTCGAGGAAATGTTCGGCGACTTCATGGGCCAGCAGCAGGGCGGCGCAGGCCGTGCGCGCGGCGGCGGCGAAAGCGCGCGTCGCGGCGCAGACCTCAGCCACGAATTCGAAGTGACGCTGGAGGAAGCGTTTGCCGGCAAGGAAGCCAAAGTCAAAACCGCGAGCTTCAACGCCTGCGGCGGCTGCAACGGCTCCGGCGCGGAAAAAGGCACGAAGCCCGAAGTTTGCGACACCTGCCGCGGCACGGGCCGCATTCGCGCACAGCAAGGGTTTTTCACGGTCGAGCGCACCTGCCCCGGCTGCGGCGGCCAAGGCCAGACCATCAAGACCCCCTGCCATATCTGCGGCGGATCGGGCCGCAACCGCCAGGAAAAGACGCTGCAGGTTTCCATCCCTGCGGGCATTGAAGACGGTACGCGCATCCGCTTGGCCGGTGAAGGCGAAGCGGGCGTGCGCGGCGGCCCTGCGGGTGACCTGTACGTATTCCTGTCCATCCGTCCGCACCGTTTCTTCCAGCGCGAGGCCTCGAACCTGTTCTGCCGCGTGCCCGTGCCGATGACAACCGTCGCACTGGGCGGCACCATTGAAGTGCCGACGATTGACGGCAAGCGCATGAAGGTGACCATCCCCGCCGGCACGCAAACCGGCCAGCAATTCCGCCTGAAGGGCAAGGGCATGACGATTTTGCGCTCGCCCGTGCGCGGCGACATGTTCGTCGAGGTGCTGGTGGAAACGCCCGTGAATTTGACCAAGAAACAAAAAGAACTGCTGCAGCAATTCGCCGGCGACGCCCCCGACGACAAGACCAACCCGCAGTCATCCAGCTTCTTCGCCAAGGTCAAAGACCTTTGGGAAGACCTGAAAGATTAAGCAAGAAGGATCGTGCCATGACAAATCTCGACCCCGCAGCAAATGACGGCCTGCCCGAAGACCTCGATCCCACGCTGGGGGAAGCAGCCGGAGACGGCGGGCTTGCCGCAGCGCAGGCGAAAATCGCCGAGCTTGAAAAGAAAGTGGCCGAGATCAAGGACCAGGCCCTGCGCGCGCTGGCCGAAGCCGAAAACACCCGCAAGCGGTCGGAGCGCGACCGTCAGGACACCGCGAAATTCGCCAATTCGTCTTTCGCGCGCGACCTGCTGAGCGTCGCCGACAACCTGCGCCGCGCGCTTGCCGCCATCACGCCTGAATCGCGCGAAGCGAACCCGGAGCTGAAAAGCATCTATACCGGTGTCGAGATGACCGAACGCGAATTGCTGAACATGTTCGAGCGCAACAACATTAAAAAGGTCGAGCCGATGGGCCAGAAATTCGACCCCAACCTGCATGAAGTGCTGTTCGAGGCCGAAGTGCCGGGCGCCGCCCCCGGATCTGTGGTGCAGGTGATAGAACCCGGCTACACCCTGCATGAACGCCTGCTGCGCCCAGCGCGCGTCGGCGTCGCCAAGGGCACCGAGACCGGATCGGGCAGCAACGTCGATCAGGAAGTTTAACACCGCATGGCGCGCCCGCCCCGCCTTCGCCGCATTTTCACCTCGACCGACGAATTGATGCTCGCGGCGCATGACGGCGACCCGCAGGCGCAGAACGAGCTGGCGACCGCCTATGCCACCGGCAGCGGCGTGAAGAAAAATCGGCTGGAGGCGTTGAAGCTGTGGCAGCAGGCGGCGGAAGGCGGCGACACCGTGGCGATGGAGCGCGTCGCCGAAGTGTTCCGCACCGGCGAAGTGCTGCTCGAAAAAGTCACGCCCATCGACCTGACCCGCGCGATCACTTGGTATAAAAAAGCGGCGAAGGCCGGCAACCATGACGCGCTGTTCGGGCTTGCCCGCGTCTATCAGCAGCAGCAGGAATTCCGGCTGGCGCTCGAGACATTCAAAGAATCCGCCTATACCTACGGCAAGCGTGAATCGCTGCGCGAATACGGGTTGTGCCTTTACCACGGCAACGGTTGCGCGCCCAATATCGACGAAGGCCGCAAGCTGCTGGCGGATGCCGCGCTGATGGATGCCGATTACAGCGAAAACGGCGCGAAATACCTTGAGCAGAATTACGGCGTGCGCGTGCCGATGCCGTCAAGCGACGCGGAACGCGCCGCGCGCGGTGAGGCGCTCGACCGTTTCCAGTTCGGCTGCCTCATGAAACGGGCGGAGGCGGGGGATGTGGATGCGCAGGTGGAACTTGCCCACAAATACATCTTCGGCGGCAAACAGAATGAAATGAACCGGGACAAATCGTATTTCTGGTTCGGGCGCGCCGCAGAGGCTGGCGATGCGGAGGCGCAATACGAAATGGGCCGCGCGGCGGAAGCCGGCAGCATGGGCCGCCCGCGCGATTTGTACGAGGCCTTCGGCTGGTTCAGGAAATCCGCCGACCAGGGCTTTTGCGAGGCCCTGCGCGAAGCAGGGCGCTGCCTGTATCTGGGCGAAGGCACGGCGCAGGATTTCGCGGCCGCCGCGCCCTATTTCGAACGCGCGGTAAAGCTGCGCGATTCTGAAGCGATGGTGTTCCTCGGCAAGATGCTGCAGGAAGGCAACGGCGTCAAAAGCGACGCCGCGCGCGGGCAGGCGCTTATCGACCGCGCGCTGGATGAAGACAAAAAAGGCATCGGCCTTGCGCGCATCCGCCTGATGATGCTGGAGGGCGTGGACGAACCGCCCGCCAAGGCGAAACCCAAAAAGAAATAACACGCAAAAAATAAGGGGCCATCACGGCCCCTTATCTCATTATCCATTTATCTGCTGCCTTACATCTCGGGCGGCGTGACCACGACTTTGGCGTTGCGGATCATGCGGCCGTTCAGCTCATAGCCCTTCAGCGCCACATGGATGACGGTTTCAGGCTCGACGCCGGGCATGGGCTGCATGGTGATCGCTTCGTGCTTTTCGGGGTCGAAAGGCTGGTTCTTGGGGTTGACCTGTTCGATGCCGTATTTGTTGAAAACGGCGGTCACGCCCGTCAGCGTGCTGTCCACGACTTTCGCGAGCGATTCAAAGTTAGGATCAGCCTGGCGGCTTTTCGCATCCATCATCTGCTGGCCAAGTTCCAGCGTGTCGATCACGGGCATCAGTTCCTTCAGCGTCTTTTCGACGGCGAACTGCTTGTCGTCTTCGCGTTTCGCTTCGCTGCGGGTCAGCAGGTTTTTGCTTTCCTCGAGGCGTTTGGACAAAATCAGGTTGTCGCCCTGTGCGCGCTGCACGGTCGATGACAGGCTCACGACTTGCGCATTCAGCGCGTCGCGTTCTGCGCTCAGGCTTTCCAGCGTGTCGGCGGACGCATCGGCAGATGCGGGCGCGGCGGGCTTGTCTTCCGCTTGAGGCGCGTCAACAGCAGGCGTTTCGGGCTTTGCTGTTTCCACGGCGGGTGCGGCGGGCGCCGTTTCGTCGCCCGGCTTTACGCCGTATTTGTTGAAGATGCCCGTCAGCTGCGTCAGCGTGCTTTCCACGCCCTTGGTCAGCTTGTCGAGTTTCGGGTTGGCGGCGCGCTCCGCCGCATCGATCTCGGCAAGGCCTGCCTGCATTGCGGTTGCGGTGGGCAGCAGGTCGCGCAGGATGGCGATGCCGGCTGCTTTTTTATCGGCGCTCACCAGGTTGTCGATATCGGCGAGAGCCGCTTTTGCGACTTCGGTGCGCTGCATCAGCGATTTGTTGTCGTCACGGGTACGGGTGATCGCGCCCTGCAGGCGTTCCACCTTGGTTTTCAGCTCGTCGCGCTCGGCGCGCACATCGTCGATCGTCTCGACGTAATCATCGTCGCCCAGGTCGCCGAACAGGTCCGCCATGCGCTTGTCATGCGCGTCGTCTTCCGCCGTACGCGGGCGGGGAGTCTCGTCAGGGGGATTGCCGGGGTTCTGCTCGTCGGACATGCTTTCGACTCCGTATTTATGATTTTCATATTCCTAAAGGATTAGCGCACCGGAGTCAACCCTGCTTTTTTCATATTGTTTTCATAAGTTTGCAGCTGAAATTCCTGATATCGCGGGGGAATTCCGGCTAAATGCCACAATTAACCGATGATTTTGCTGATGATCTGGGACGTATAGTTAACGACCGGAATCAGCCGCCCGTAATTCAGGCGGGTCGGGCCCAGCACGCCGATCGCACCCACCACGCGGGAATCCTGGTTTTTATAGGGCGCGATAATCAGGGAACAGCCGGAATGGCTGAACAGCTTGTTCTCCGCGCCGATATAGATTTTGACGCCTTCGCCCGTCCCGGTCGCCTGCAGCAGTTTCAGCATGGTTTCTTTCGTCTCCAGCGCGTCGAACAGCAGGCGGATGCGCTCGAGGTCTTCAAGGGCGGTGACGTCCTCCAGCAGGTGCGCCTGTCCCTTGATGAACAGATGCCCGCCGGTTTCATCGGGCGCAAAGCTGGCGATGCCGGATGCCACGACCTTGGCCGTCAATGTATCCAGCTGCGTGCGGTCGTTTGCCAGTTCCGATGTCACGAATTCCGCCGCTTCCGACAATGTTTTATCGGCGATGCGCGCATTCAGGTAGTTGGCGGCGCGCGTCAGCGACGCGGCGGTCACGTCCGCTGGTACCTGCAAAAGCCTGTTTTCCACGATGCCGGAGCTTGTGACCAATACAGCGAGCGCACGGCCAGCGGCGAGATGCACGAATTCAATCTGCTTCACGGGGTCTTCGGATTTCGGCGCGAAGACGAGGCCGGCGCAGGACGACAAGCCGGACAGGAAACTGCTGGTCTGTTCCAGCACATCGGTCAGCGACTGGTTTTTGGCAACGTTGATCTTCTGCTCGATCTGCTGGCGTTCGCCCGCCGACAGGCTGTTGAGTTCCAGCAGGCCCTCGACAAAAACGGTGAGGCCTGTATCGGTCGGCAGCCGTCCGGCAGAGGTATGGGGCGCGTAAAGCAGGCCCAAATCTTCCAGCTCCGCCATCGCGGAGCGGATAGTTGCGGGAGAGAGTTTCATGCCCAGTTTCTGGGAAATTGCCATCGATCCGACAGGCTCGCCCGTCTCGACATAGGCATCGACGACGAGTTTCAGGATCTGTCTGGTACGGTCGTTCAATTCACGGATCATGCTTGTAATATAGGGCGAGGGGTGTTAAAAAATCAATAAATTCAAGCCCCCAGAAAAGATTGACATAACTATAAAAAAGCTTATAGTCTGATTCACTCGAAAACGCAGAGTCGTCCCAACCTTTTTTGAACAGCGATCACATGGCCGAAAAAGAAGATTTTTATACAGTATTGGGCGTCGCCAAAACGGCGACGGCGGAGCAGATCAAGGCCGCCCACAAGTCCATCATGCTGAAAAACCACCCGGACATGGTGAAGAACCGTAAATATCCGGATGACGCCGCCAAGCAAAAGGCGCTCGCAGACGCCGCCACGATTTTCAAGGCCGCCACCGAGGCTGAAGCTGTGCTGTCGGACCCCCTGAAGCGCGAGACCTACGACAAATACGGCCACAAAGGCATCGAGAACCTGAACGCCGGCAAGAGCGGCGCGTCGGGCCAGAGCTATGAGCAAGTCGCCGGCCCCATCGTGCGCAAATCCTATTCCGAGGAAGACACCCTCAGCTTCTTTGAAAAGCGCGCCGAGCGCAGCCGCACCGAAGACGGCTCGAACGATGGCCTGACTTCCGAACAGCGGCGTGAAAAAGCGCGCCAGGACCGCATCGCGAAACGCGGCTCCGGCAACACCAGCAGCCCGACGCCCGCCACGACAGTGCCGACGCCCGGTTCTGCGATCAATGTATTCCATGATGTCGCAACGAAAGTCAGCGATGTCGCCGACAAGCTGAAAACCGGCGATGTTGCCGTGCCGCTTGCCGACCTGCAAGAATTCCGCGCAAGCCTCACCAAGCTTGAAAACGTCGTCGATCAGCAGATCGCGCGCGCGAAACGCGGCGGCCCCCGCCCTTAATTCAAACATAGACAGGACTTAAATTCATGCGCCCCTCCGGACGTGCGGCTGACCAGCTGCGCAACATCATTCTTGAACCCGGATTTTCGAAGCATGCGGAAGGCTCCTGCATGGCGCGCTTTGGCGATACGCATGTGCTCTGCACCGCGTCGGTCGAGGATCGCGTGGCATCGTGGCTGAAGGGCAAAGGCAAGGGCTGGGTCACCGCAGAATACGGCATGCTGCCCCGTTCCACTGGCAGCCGCACCGACCGCGAAGCCGCACGCGGCAAGCAGTCCGGCCGCACGCAGGAAATCCAGCGCCTTATTGGCCGCGCACTCCGCGCTGTCGTGAAACTGGAAGCAATGCCGGAATTGCAGATCGTGATTGATTGCGATGTCATCCAGGCCGATGGCGGCACGCGCACCGCGGCCATCACGGGGTCTTACGTCGCGCTCCAGATGGCTTGCGCGCATCTGCAAAAAATCGGCGCTGTGAAAGAAAACCCGATCATTGATACTGTCGCTGCCGTTTCCTGCGGCCTCTATAAAGGCGAAGCCGTGCTGGATCTCGACTACATCGAAGACTCCGGCGCCGAAGCCGACGCCAATTTCGTGATGACAGGCGGCGGCGGCCTTGTCGAAGTGCAGGGCACGGCCGAGCACCGCGCCTTCACCGAGGAACAATTCATGAGCCTGATGGGTTTGGCCCGCAAAGGCATCGGCGAGTTGATTTCTCTCCAGAAAAATGCTTTAAACAAATAAATCAGAAATTTAGGGTAGTGTGGTTTATTTGACATAATACGCGAGATCGCGTAGGATGTCTTGCGATTCCAACGTTTTGGAGGACATTGCCATGGCTGCGAACACCCCGAAGAAAGACATGAAGGATACGCTGCGCTACAAACACATGGTCGCGCGCCTTCAAAACCTGCTGCCGCATCAAAAAGAAGCGGCGCTGCTCCAGGAAATCTCCAAAGGCCTGCAATGGCGCATCGATGCCGCGATCGAGGCGATTGAAAAGAAACCCGATGACTGGCAACTGATTGATACAGCAGGCGTCCTGAAACACGCCGCGATGTTCGGCTGCCTTGCGACCGTTGAAAAACTCTGCGACATGTTCGGCTATCCCGCCGGCACGCCCGTTGCGCCTCAGCCGATTGATGTGGCGTTCCAGACCGCCGTGCTGCATGGCCGTTTCCGCACCGCCGATGCGCTTGCGCTGCGCGGCGCGGGCATGCACCCCGTATCCAATGGCAGCCCCCTGCCGCCGCTGCTGCAGGCTGTACTGCAAGAACAGACGCGCAGCATCGATTACCTTGTCAAAAAGGGCGCGGACAAAAACTTCCTCGCATATCTTGCGGTCGGCGCGAATTCGATGAAATCACTGCAGCACCTTGTTGAAAAACGCGGGGCGGATGTGAATTACAGCACGCCGTCGGGCGACACCCCGCTCGATATGGCGGCGCGCGTGAACAACCCGATCCTGAAACAATACCTGATCGAACGCGGCGCGAAACAGCCGCAGCTGCTGGAAAGGCCTGTCGCACTCAGCAGCGAAGCACTGAAGGGCACGGCTTTCGAAACCAATTTCGAAACCGCGTACCTGCCGATCATCCTGAAGGCATGGAAAGTGCCGACGATCACGCAAGAATTGAAGGACGCGCTGGCCGCGAAAAACAGCGTCGTCAAAACTGATGGCGGCCTTGACTTCTCGCTCGCCAATGGCCGCAAGATGGAATGGTCGGAAAACAAGAACGGCAGCGAATTCATCGGTCGCGGCAACCGCAATATCGAATTCGATACATCCGATGCGCGGGCAATGGTGGCGGCGAGCAAGAGCCGCGGCTGGACATCCGTCAACGTGCATGGCGACGATACGCAACGCCAGAAACTGTGGCTGGAAGCAAAACGCCAGGGTTTGAGCGTGCCGAATTACACGCCGGAAGCGGGCAGCGATGCCGTCAAAATCTGGGCGGCGGAACAGCCCGGCAAAAAGCCGCAAGGCCCGCGCCCGAATTAAACTTTTAGCCTTTTGATACAGTACCTTAGCGCGGGTCAATTATATTGACATAACGCGACTTTCTGTTATTCTCGGCGTGAATTATTTACAAGGAATGCCGCGCCATGACCGCCCTCAAAGACATGAAGAAAACGCTGCGCTACAAGCACATGATTGCGCGCCTCTCGACGTTGCCGCCCTACAAAAAAGAAGCGCAGTTGAAAAAGGAAATCGTCGGCGGCAAGCAGTGGCGCATCGATGCGGCGATCGAGGCGATCAATGCGAAGCAGGAAGACTGGAACTACATCAACACGACCGAGGTCATGAAACTGGCCGCGAGCTTTGGCCGTCTCCAGACGCTCGAAAAAATCTGCGACATCATGGAATGGAACCCCGGCGCGCGCGTCGCGCAGCACGGCGTCCAGGCGGCCTTCCATGTCGCCTCATTGCACGGCCATTACCGCACGGCGGATGCGATGGCCAAGCGCGGGGCAGGTCCCATGTATGAGGCGCAAGGCACGCCCGCCGCGATCTACACAGCGGTCAACGACGCCGATTTCCGCAAGATCGATTACCTGCTGAAGAAAGGCGCGAACAAGGATTACCTTGTCACGCTTGCCTCGACTTCGGAACAATACATGGCGGTCACAAAATACCTGGTCGAGGAAAAACAGTCCGGCGTCAACTTTGCCTCGCAGGGTTTCTGGACGCCGTTCCTGAACGCCGTAAAATACGGCCGTAACGACCTTGCGATGTACTTGCTGGAACACGGCGCGACGCCGCAATTCGACAAAAGCGCGGGAGAAGCGCTTTACAGCGCGGTCGGCAATGGCAACGTCACGATGATCAACACGATGCTCGATATTGGCTTCAAGGTCGACATGCAGACGGTGCATCACGCGATCTATGAAGGGCAGGTCGATGCTGCGAAAATCCTGCTGGCGCGCGGAGGCGTGAACATCAACGAAGGCAAGCAGGAAACCCTTCTGCTGGCGATTGCCGCGCAGAAAAATGCGCCGCAAATGATCTCCATTGCGCTGGAGGCAGGCGCGGATGCAGCGGCTGCATTGGCGGCACTGAAAAAAGATCCCGAACTTTACCGCTACGGCAACCGTGCGAAAATGGAAAAATACCTCGAAGATTATCTTGCGCCCAAAGCACCCAAGCCGCCGGGATTTAACCTGTGAGCGCAGAGTTGAAAGAGAAAACGGCGTCCCGCAAATTCACTGGCGACGAACTGGTGGTGGCGACGCATAACAACGGCAAGCTGCGCGAGCTGCGCGAGATGTTCGGCGACCGTATCGCCAAGCTGACCAGCGCCGCCGAATACGGCGTTGAATCGCCCGAAGAAACCGGCACGACCTTCGTCGAAAACGCGCTGATCAAGGCGCGCGTGGTGGCGGAAGCAACCGGCAAACCGGCGCTGGCCGATGACAGCGGGCTTTGCGTCAATGCGCTGAACGGCGCGCCCGGCGTCTATTCCGCCGACTGGGCAGAAGAACCTGGCCGCCCGCGCGATTTCTACATGGCGATGGAACGCGTGCAGAATGAAATGGGCGACAAGCCGGACCGTTCCGCCTATTTCGTTTCCTGCCTCGTGCTTGCATGGCCGGATGGCCATTATGAAACGGTCGAGGGTTATGTGCATGGCACGCTGCAATTCCCGCCGCGCGGCCTGCAGGGCCATGGTTATGACCCTGTTTTCGTGCCGAACGGCGAAACCCGCAGCTATGGCGAAATGACTGAAGGCGAAAAAGAGAAGTCCAGCCATCGCGGCGACTCGTTCAGAAAAATGCTGGCGAAATGCTTCTGAAGAAAAAAACCGAACCCGCCACGCTGCCCTCGCTTGCGGTCTATATCCATTGGCCGTTCTGCAAGTTCAAATGCCACTACTGCGATTTCAACAGCCATGTGCGCGAGCGTGTGGAGCATAAAGACTGGGCAACGTCTTACCTGACGGAGCTGCGCCACTACCGCGACCTGACCGGCCCGCGCCAGATTGAATCCATTTTCTTCGGCGGCGGCACGCCGTCACTGATGGAACCCGCCACGGTCGAGGCGGTCATCGGCGCCGTTCATGACCTGTGGGGCATCCCGCAAGGCACGGAAGTGACGCTGGAGGCAAACCCGACCTCGACCGAGGCGGAGAAACTGAAGGGCTTCAAGGCCGCAGGCGTGAACCGTGTATCGCTGGGTGTGCAATCGTTGCGCGATAACGACCTGAAGCAGCTCACCCGCCAGCATTCGGCGGCGGAGGGCTTGGCTGCCGTCAAAACCGCCGCATCCGTTTTCGACCGTTATTCCTTCGACATCATCTATGCCCGGCCTGATCAAACTGTCGACAGCTGGAAAGAGGAGCTCGCCGAGGCGTTGCAATACGCGCGCGGGCATATGTCGCTCTACCAGCTGACGATCGAGGAAGGCACCAAATTCCATACGCTGCACGAACGCGGGGAACTCATCGTGCCCGACGGCGATATGGGTGCAGCGTTCTACGAAGTGACGCAGGAAATGATGGAAGCCGGCGGCATGCCTGCCTATGAAATTTCCAACCATGCGAAGCCTGGCGATGAATCGCGGCATAACATGGTCTATTGGCGGTATGGCGATTACGCGGGCATCGGCCCCGGCGCACATGGCCGCCTGACGATTGACGGCGTGAAACAAGCGACCCGCGCCCACCGCGCCCCGGAATTATGGATGGAGCGCGTGAACCGCCACGGCCACGGAGCGCATGACATGGAAACGGTCGATGCGGCGGGCAGGGGGCGTGAAATGCTCATGATGGGGCTCCGCCTTATGGAAGGTGTTGACCTGAATAAATTCCAGAATGAGGCAAATGAAGATTTTTCAGCATTTGTTAACGCAAAAAGGCTCAAAATGCTGTTAGAAGAGGGGCTTCTCCAGCATACCCCTTCGCGGCTCACGGCCACGCCGAAGGGTCGCCAGAGGCTCAATGCGGTTCTCGCCTATTTGTTATCCGGACAGGAATGATGCAAGTCGTATTCGAAACCAACCCGGCTGAATTTTTGAAGAAACACGGCGACTACCTCGAGAGCCGCGAGGCGGAGCATAACCTGATTTTATCGCTGAGCCATGCGGCCCTGCAAAAACAGCAGAAAAATGAAAAATTCGATATCCGTTTCGCGACCTTGATGAATGATGACGGCCTTGTGGCCGCAGCTGTGCAAGGCGCGCCGCATAACGTGGTGCTGAGCCGCGCAACAATGCCCGAGATCGAGCCGCTCGCGGATGCGCTGGCGGAAGCGCGCTGGACCTTCCCCGGCATCGTCGGTCCCGCCGGCGAGGCCTCGACCTTCGCCGACCGCTGGGCGCTGAAGACCGGGCAGAAATCGGTCGAATACATGGACCAGATCATCTATTCCCTGAAACAGATCCTGCTGCCGGCCATGGCGGACGGCAAAAGCCGTCTTGCGAAAGCGGGCGAGGAAAAATTGCTGGGATCATGGATCGTCAATTTCGCGCTGGACGCGCTGCCGAAGTCGGAACACCTGAGTGCCGCGGATGCCGTGGAAAAAGCGGGCGAGCTGATTGCAGCCGAACGCCTGATGGTCTGGGATGTCGATGGCAAGCCGCGCGCGCAGGCGGGTTTTTCCGGCACGACCAATGTCGCGCGCATCAATATGGTCTACACGCCGCCTGAAGAGCGCGGCCGTGGCTATGGCAGCGCGGTGGTGGCCGATATCAGCCAGCGCCAGCTGGATGCGGGCAAGAAAATGTGCTGCCTTTACGCGGATGCGCGCAACCCCGTCTCGAACTCGATCTACCGCAAGATCGGGTATGAATTCGTCGGGCGGTCGAGCCTGTACGTGCTTGAAAAGAAATCCTGAATTTAATTAAAGGCCGAATGACTTCGACATGTTTACAGGTCGAATGACTTCGACGGGGCATGCGGCCTTTGCGGGCGCGGTAGTTCCGGCAGGTCGTTCAACTGCGCCTTGAAGTTTTGCATCACTTCCGCATAGGCATCATTCAGGTAATTGAACGACAGGATGGTTTGCTTGCGCACATCCACAAGGTCGCGCTGTGGCACGACGGGTGCGCCATTGCCGGATTTTACGGCATCAAAAATTTTCTGCAGTTGCGCGGCGTCGGCATCGGTGCCGAAGGCTTGGGCGGGGTTTGCCGCCGCCAGTTTCTGGGTGATCTTCACCTTGCTGGTGTCGAGGTCGGCGAGCAAGGCTTCGCTCAACCGCGCCGCAAAAAATATCGCCTCTTCCTGGCCGCTTTGAAAAAACGGCATGTCGAATTCCTGCGCTTCGTATTTCGGCGGTCTCACGCCAAGGCTGTTGGCAAGGCTTGAGCTGCGCAGGCTCGCTTTTTCAATCGCGCCGGAAACGGCCCCGGCTTCGCCGCCGGGCGCGCCGTCTTTCAAATGCTGGATGCCGCGCGCCAGCAGGTGCCAGACTTCACGCTTGGCATCGTTGGCGGCAGCAGTGGGCGACAGGGCATGAAGGTCGGTCACGATCGCGAGCGGCAGCGCATCGGCCTGCTGTTTGGCCAGCAGCAGCATGCGGTCATAGGTCGCGCTGCGTTCGGTCTTATGCTGAAGGTCGTCAGTCACTGGAATCTCCGGCTTGAAACTCTGATTTCACCTTATCGCAAATCAGGGTAGAGATCAACAATATTACATAATATTTCAAATTCGGGACATAAAATTAGCCAAAAAAAGAAGCGGCCCGCTTGACGGGGCCGCTTCCTGGATCGGATATGTCCGCCGTTCTTACGGAACGGGGTTGGGCACGCCCCCCGGGATGCCCGCGCCCGGCACCAGCGAATTCAGCGGAGTGCCGTTCAGCGTCGCATTACCCGAAGGATCAACCGCCAGCACCAGCTTGCGCAAGGACCGGCCATCGGCTGCCTTTTCAGGCTTGGTGTAACCCTGCACCATGGCAAGGCCGGAGGCGTAACCGGCGAGCTTCGGGTTCGGGCTTGCGCCTTGCGACGCGGCCTGCAGTTTCAGGACAACTTCATCGACGCCGGTCAGCGCCAGTGTCATCGCGCCTTCGGTCATGACGGAGGATTGCGCGCTTGCCTTGAACTGGCCATCGAGGGTGGAGCTGAGGTCGGGCGCGTTGGTGAAGGTGTTACGCACCGAAATGGTGGTGCCGGCATTGACCAGCTGCTGGGGCAGCGTCGTCATCAGCATCATCATCTGCATCTGCGCCTGTTGCTGGATCTCTGCTTGTTTCGCAGGATCCACCTGACCGCCGCCAACGCCCGCGAGCGAGCCCATGAAGCTGTTGACCGCCGTGGAGATGCTGGCGCCAAGGTCGTGCATGGGCAGGTTCTCGACAAACACTTCAAAGCTGGTCTGCGTCGGGATCAGGCCTTTCATGGCAGGGTCGCTTTCACCCACGTTCAGGCCGTCGAGGTGGATTTTCACCGTCGTCGAGCCCTTGGGTTGCAGCATGCCCTTCACGTCGAACACAAAGCCGAGTTTCGCGAGCGTCGCGGTAAAATCGGGGCTCGCCGCCACGGGGGCGTTCGGCTGCGCGGGCGCTGCCGATTTCATGGTCAGGGCAACGTCGTTCAGCTGGATATCGCTGCCCATGCCGTCAAGGTAACCGCCCAGCTGGTCGATG
Source organism: Alphaproteobacteria bacterium (assembly GCA_965279315.1). GTDB lineage: Bacteria > Pseudomonadota > Alphaproteobacteria > Micavibrionales > UBA2020 > JAPWJZ01. The sequence continues at coordinate 1,331,930 of OZ257145.1, forward strand.
ACGGATGTCATCATTTTGCTGGCCTGATCGGGGGTGGTTGGGGTGGCTTGCGATTTTTTCAGCGTTTCGGCCACGGTATCCTGCATTTTCTTCCGGGCCTTCAGGTCGATCTTGTCATACGACGAATTTGCCGCCATCGAGCCGATGCTGACATCTGCCGCGCTGCCCTTGTTGAAGGCAAGCTTGATGCCCGAGCCGCCAAAGCCATAGGGGCCCGACCATGTGCCATCGCTGTTGGGCGTCAGGTTCATTGTGGAGGTGAGCGAGGAAACCGTCGCGGTAAATTCACCGGGGGTCAGGGAATTGGCGGTCACGTCGCGGTATTCCGCATCGACCTTGGTGAAGGTGCCAAGATCGGGGATCCAGGTGCCGTTGAAACGCTGGCTGCCGATCTTGATTTCGGCGATGGGCTTCGCGGTTTCATCAAAGGCCTTCATCGTCTGGGGCAGTGCAACGGCAACGTTCAGCGCGCCGCCGTCGGACGGCGTCACGTTGGCGATCAGCGTGCCCATGTCGAACTTAAAGCCGTAATTGGTGACGATCGATGCGCCCGGCATCTTCACTTCGTAATACTCGCCCTTCGGGGTCACTTCGACCGCGCCCGTCAGCGTCAGCCCATCGCCTTGCGTCTTTGCGAGGTCCATCGGGAAGGCAAGCGCATCCTCGACCTGTTTCTTGATGCCGGCGGCGCCTTCGGGCGTCGCGGTGTCGGCATAGCAAAGGTGGCTGGTTGCCATGAAGGCAAGGGCGAAAACGGCGGGCAGAAGTTTGCGCATCGGTACATCCTTAAAAAAATGAAGGTCTTTCGTCTCGACAATTGTTAGAGAACGCCTTGAAACTATGCAAGAAATTCCTTAAATATTGGTTATTGCTTTAGTCATAAATCGGGTTTAAAACTGGTTTCCTGCATTCCCTGAAAAGGACGCCCAAAAGGACGCCATGAAACAGGCACTCGCCGCATTGCTGATGACCTTTTGCCTGCTCGCCCCTTTCCGCGGCGCGGATGCGCAATACCTGGCGACCAAGGACCTTGCCCGCGAATGCCTCAGCGAAAAACGTGAACAGATGGCGGCCTGCATCGGCTATGTCGCTGGCGTCATTGATTACCATGTGCTGATGCAGTCATTCGGCACGGCGCCCACTATTGATTTTTGCATTCCGGAAGATATATCGAAGGAACAGGCGGCGGTGATTGTCATGGCCTATCTGCGTGGTGAAACGCAGCATGACGAATTCACGGCGGCCGCCACCATTCCTTTGGCCCTCAACAAGGTCTTCCCGTGCCAGCAGATGCGGGCGACCCGGAAAAAGAAGCGTCCATGACCGCTGAAGCGGAAAAAAAGACTGCCAGCAAGCCCGGCAAGCTATTTGACCTGGTGACCGATTTCAAACCGGCGGGCGACCAGCCAACGGCGATTGCCGACCTTATGGCTGGCATCAACGCGAACGAGAAAAACCAGGTGCTGCTGGGCGTGACGGGTTCGGGCAAGACCTTCACCGCCGCCCATGTGATCGCGAACCTCAACCGCCCCACGATCATCCTTGCGCCCAACAAGACACTGGCGGCGCAGCTGTTCGGCGAAATGAAGGAATTCTTTCCGAATAACGCGGTTGAATATTTCGTTTCCTATTACGATTACTATCAACCCGAAGCCTATGTGCCGAAGACCGATACCTTCATCGAAAAAGACAGTTCCATCAACGAACAGATCGACCGGCTGCGCCACTCCGCCACCCGCGCGCTGATGGAACGCCGCGACTGCATCGTGGTTGCATCGGTATCCTGCATTTACGGCATCGGCGACGTCGAAACCTATCGCGGCATGATTTTCGACATCAATGTCGGCGAACAGATTGACCGCAACGCGCTGGTCAAAAAACTGATCGAGCTGCATTACGAGCGCAATGACATCGATTTCTCGCGCGGCACTTTCCGCGTGCGCGGCGATGTGCTGGAACTGTTCCCCGCCCACTTGTCGGATGCGGCATGGCGCATTTCCATGTTTGGCGACGAGATTGAATCAATCACCGAAGTCGATGCGCTGACCGGCGAAAAAATGGACAGTTTCGAAACCGTGCGCGTCTATGCCAACAGCCATTATGTGACGCCGAAGCCCACGATGCAGCAGGCGATCAAGCAGATTAAAATCGATTTACATGAACGCCTCGCGCAGTTCCGCGCGGAAGGCAAGCTTCTGGAAGAGCAGCGTCTCGCCCAGCGCACATCGTTTGACATCGAAATGCTGGAGGCGACCGGCATGTGCGCCGGCATCGAAAACTATTCGCGTTACCTGACAGGCCGCGCACCCGGCGCGCCGCCGCCCACCTTGTTCGAATACCTGCCCGACGATGCGCTGCTGATCGTGGACGAGAGCCATGTGATGGTCCCGCAACTGCATGGCATGTACAAGGGCGACCGCGCGCGCAAGGTGACGCTGTCCGATTTCGGCTTCCGCCTGCCCGCCTGCCTCGATAACCGCCCGCTAATGTTCGAGGAATGGGACAAGATGCGCCCGCAGACCGTGTTTGTTTCCGCAACGCCCGGCGATTGGGAATTGCAGCAGACCGGCGGCGCGTTCGCCGAACAGGTTGTGCGCCCCACGGGGCTGACCGATCCGCCCGTCATCATCCGCCCCACCGAAAAACAGGTCGATGACTTGCTGGCCGAATGCCGCGAGGTCGTCAAAAAGGGTTACCGCGTGCTGGTGACGACCCTGACCAAGCGCATGGCGGAGGATCTCACGACCTACATGACCGAGACGGGGCTGAAGGTGCGCTATCTGCACTCAGACGTCGATACGCTGGAACGCATCGAGATAATCCGCGATCTGCGCTTGGGCGTGTTCGATATCCTGATCGGCATCAACCTGCTGCGTGAAGGTCTCGACATCCCCGAATGCGCGCTGGTCGCTATTCTGGATGCCGACAAAGAAGGTTACCTGCGTTCCCGTACCTCGCTCATCCAGACCATCGGGCGCGCGGCGCGTAACGTCGATGCACGCGCGATTTTGTATGCCGACAAAATGACAGGCAGCATGAAACAGGCGCTGGAGGAAACCGGCCGCCGCCGCGAAAAACAGCTGACCTATAACGCCGAAAACGGAATCACGCCGACGACGATCCGCAGCAAGATTTCCGACATCCTCGCCAGCGTGTTTGAAAAAGGCGACCATGTGGACGTCAAGGCGGGCACGGCGACCGAAGGCCATATGGTTGGCAAGGATTTGAAATCCTATATGGCAGGCCTCGAAAAACGCATGAAGCAGGCCGCCGCCAATCTGGAGTTTGAAGAAGCTGCGCGGCTGCGCGATGAATTGCGGCGCCTTGAAGCAGCGGAACTGACGTATCTGGGCGCGTCCGCCGCAACGGACGCAACGGTTCAGTAACTTACCGGAGCAATCTCATTGATTTCGCGGTGGCGTGCAGCACGCCCGCCGCTTCATCAAGGTCGCGCATGGAATAGATGCTGCCCTTGTTGATTTCCGACGCGGTTTCCACCAGTTTCAGTTTCAGGTAGTTTTCTTCGTCGTCATTGAATTGCGGCACGACCGCCAATCCCGTCATCTGTGTGAACAGGTCTTCCGCATGGCCGAGCGGATTGCCGTCACGCGGCGGCATGCGCGCGGACAGGTTGAAGCAGGTGGCAAGGCGTTTTGCCTCCAGCCCCACTTTGGCCTCGTCGAAAAACCCGATCTCCAGCGACATTATGCCGTGGGGGCTTTGGGCGTACGGGGCTTTTTCGGTTTTGCGGGTTTTTTCTCTTCGGCTGCGGGCGCGGGCGTTGCGGGCGCTGCCGGGGGTTCCTGCACGTCTTTGGCGCGTTTCAGGAATTCCTGCACGCGCACCAACTCGTCCTGCGAACGGCCTGCGAGGGAAGTGAAGAATTTGCCAACGCCGCGGAGCGACAGGTCCGGCGACTGGATTTCCGTCATCGGCATCTGCAGCACGTCTTGGATGTCGGGATCGGCGAACAGAGCGCGGGTCCAGCCCAGCGTGCCTTTGATGTCTTTGGCGAACTTGCCTTCGTTGCGCTCTTCGGATTTCGCGATGATTTCTTCCAGCACGTTGATCATCGGCTTGCCCTTGGTGTCGATTTCCAGCTTGGAAGCGACCGCAAGGGTGAGGATTTTCACTTCAAGGATGATCGGCAGCACGTCATATGCCGTCATGATCGCGCCCTTGCCGGGATCGGACAGGATGTCTTTCTGGCGGCGCAGTGCATCGCCCAGGTCTTTCGTCAGCAGGTCGGGATTGTTGGAATGGAGCAGTTTGGGGCCGTGATCACGCGCCATTTTCGCGAAGATGAAGGCGAGTTTGAATTGCGGGGGGATCAAGGCCATTGTGGTTCCCTTTCAACAGATTCTGTGCAGCGGTTTTGAGACTATCTGTTGTTAACATAAGCAGTATGGAGCGTCAATGCCGATACGGGCTAAATTAACGATTTCTATTTACATAATAAACAATTTTAAAAAAACTGCGAAACTAAAAATCCCAAATAGATGAGTCAGTTAAATTTAATAACGAATTGGAAAGCAAATACGCATCAAATGCAATCGCTGTACTAATTGTTAATTCTGCCATACAGTAATGTTGTGGGTGTTTAGTTACGGGGAGATGGGTTGCAATGCCGGACCGGCGTAAGTCCGCACATCCGAAAACCGATCAGGACATGATGCGCTGCGTCGTTGACGCGAAAGGCGATCTCGTGTTCATCAGTCCTGCGCTCGGATGGGCGCTGGGCCAGGGCGCGACTGCGCTCCTCAACAAGCCGCTCCAATCACTGATTCGCATCGTGGCCGCGCTGGACAGCACCCACCAGAGCCTCGAACTTGCCGACCTGCAATCCGGATTTTATGAAGTCGCGCTGCTGCGCCGCGAACGCGACCCTGTCGTGATACAGGCGCGCATCGACCGCGTTGATGCCGCAGGCGGGCGCCGCTTCACCGTCATCTGGCTCGACCCCGAAGACAAGCTGAAGAAACAAAAGCAGCAGGGCGATTTCAACCTTGTCGCGAAAGAATTCGCGGCCTTCATCGCCGAAAACCACGACAAGCACGAAACCGAAAGCGCGAGCAACGAGCGCAAGCCCGACCTGACGCATATTTCCAAGGCCGATGGCGAACTGCGCCACTTCCTGAACCTCTCGAACGACCTGCTGGGCGTGTATCGCCGCGATATGTCGTTCGTGCGCGTGAACTTTGCGTTCAACCGCGTGCTGGGCTTCAGCGACCCTGAACTGAAACTGTTTCCTTTCATCGACCTTATCCATCCGGAAGAGCGCGACCATATCGTGCAGCTGATGCAAAAGGTCATCCATGCGCCGCTCGACACCGAAACGCGCGTCGATTTCGAATGCCGCGCGCGCTGCAAGGACGGTTCGTACCGCTGGATCGAATGGATCCACAAGGCAGGCGGCGAACATATCTACATCGTCGGCCGCGACGTGACCGAGATCAAGCAGCACGAAATCGAGCTGCAGCGACGCGAAGCGCAGCTGTCCGAAGCGCAGAAGATCGGCCGCATGGGCCACTGGTACTGGGAAGCAGGGCAGTCAGCCATCGAATGGTCGGAACAGATTTATACCACCTTCGGCGTCGACCACGATAAATACAAGCCGACCATCGACAATGTCAGCGCGATGCTGCTGAAGCGCGACCTTGGCCGCATCATGCGTGTGTTCCAGCGTGCGCTGGTGCGCAAACGTGACTACGCGCTGGAATTCAGCGTGCGCCGCCCCACAGGCGGCATCCGCTATGTGCGCTGCGAAGGCCGCTGCAAGGTCAACATGAAGACCGGCGAGGTCGAGGCGCTGTTCGGCATCATGCAGGACATCACCGAACGTACGCAGCACGAAAAACAACTGCGCGAAGCGAAAGAGGCGGCCGAAAGCGCCTATGCCTCGAAAACGCGCTTCCTGGCCAACATGAGCCATGAACTGCGCACGCCGCTCAATGCCATCATCGGCTTTTCCGAGATGATCCAGCGCCAGTTGCTGGGGCCGATGGGCAATGCGCGCTATCTCGATTACATCAGCGGCATCCGCCAGTCGGGCGAACACCTGCTCGACCTCATCAACGACATCCTCGATATGTCGAAGATCGAAGTGGGCAAGTACGAATTGTATGTCGAGGAACTGAACGTCGGCAAAATCATCCGCCTTGCGATCCACATGGTCGAAGGCCGTGCGCATGAAGTGCAGGTGAAACTTGTCGCCGACGACATTCCCGACGATATCCACATCATGGCGGACCGCCGCGCGGTCATGCAGATCCTGTTGAACCTGATGTCGAACGCTGTCAAGTTCACGAAACCGGGCGGCACTGTCGATGTGCGCTGCTTCCCCGAATTGGGCGGCGTTGCGATGGTCGTATCGGATACCGGCGTCGGCATCCCGCGTGAAAAACTGGATGTCGTGACGCTGCCGTTCGAGCAAGTATCTTCCGAATTCACGCGCAACCATGAAGGCTCTGGCCTCGGCCTTGCGATCACCAAAGACCTGGTGGAGCTGCATGGCGGTACCATCGATATCGACAGCGAAGTCGGCGTTGGCACCATCGTGACGGTCGTCCTGCCGGAAAAAGTGCCGGAAGGCAAAAAAGTGCAGGCTGCCGAAAACGCCGCCCGACGCGAACTCGAAACCGCGGGATAATCATTCATGAAACGCCACGGCATCATCGTCAGCCCCGAAGGGGATTTGGGCGCGACCTTCAATCCCGCCGCCGCGAAACTCGATGATGGCCGTTATGTGCTGCTGGTGCGCTCTGTCCCTGCCGGTTACGAAAAAATCGGTCCTGTGAATTCCTTCACCGGCAATTATACCTCGCATATCAGCCTGTGGGATGCGCAAACGCCCACAGGCCCGTTCACGCTATTGGATGAAAAGGCGATTGGCCCCGACCAGCCTTTCGACAAGTATGGCGCGGAGGATCCGCGCATCACCAAAGTCGGCGACACCTATTATATTTTCTACACCTCGATCGCGAAGCCCCTTGACCAGCCCGATGCGGGCGACGGCATCCGCATCGCGATGGCCAGCACGAAAGATTTCAAGACGTTTGAAAAGCACGGCATCATCGGCCCCGACCGCCGCTGCAAGGCAGGCCTGGTATTCGAAACTGCAGGCAACTTGTTTTTCATGTGGAAAGACGAACAGGTGCATGAACGCACCATGCTGACCCCTCTGCCGAAGAATTTCGATATCAAAGATACGAAGGCTTGGGAAACATTCTGGGCTGGCCGCGATATCGAGAAAGATTTACTGCTGGGCGCGGGCGGCAAGCATGAAGGCCTCGGCGTCGAACCCGGCGCGCCGCCCATTGAAATCAACGAAGGCCTGTTGCTCGCCTATTCCAGCATCTCGTCCGATTTCAACTGGACGATCTCGCTGTTGCTGCTCGATAAAAACGACCCCACGAAAATTCTGGCGAAATCCGACAAGCCGATGCTGCGCCCGGAGATGGATTATGAATTAAAAGGCGACGTGAATAACGTCGTGTTCCCTTGCGGCGCGGTGATCGATGACGGCCGTCTATACGTCTATTACGGCGGAGCCGACAAAATTTGCGCCGTCGCATCGGAAAGCATGGATGACGTGCGCAAGATGCTGAAGCTGGACGCAACGAAACCGTCTACGCCGCCCGCGCTCAAGCACGGATAATTTTCACTTACCGGCTGATTGCTCGCGGTCCTCAAATTTCAGGAAGGCGGCGGTATCTTCGTCTATTTCGAGGCAAGCCTGCAGGCCGGACCGGAAATCGGGGTGCAACAGCGTCACACCTAATTCGGTTTTCAGGCGGTCATTCTTGATGCGTTTGTTGTCTTTGTAAAAACTGCGCACAATCGGCGCCATTTCTGTCTGCTCGAACTCCGTCATCGGCGGCGCGTCGATGCCGATCAGGTTGCAAGCGAAAGTCACCACCTCGTGGCTTGGCGACGGCATATCGTCAGACAGGTTATAGATTGCGCCGGGATTCGGCTTGTTCATCGACCCGATCAGCGCCTGCACAATATCGTCCACATGGATGCGGTTGAACACGTGCCCGGGCTTGTCGATGCGGCGGGCTGTGCCGGCACGCACGGAATCAATTGCGCTGCGGCCGGGGCCGTATATGCCGGACAGGCGGAAGATATGCAGCGGCAGCCCGTCATTCAGGTGCAGGAAATTCCATTGCTGTTCCGCGCGCAGGCGCAACGAGCCGCGGCGGCTGGTCGGCTCTGGTGTTGCGCGTTCATCGATCCAGTTGCCGTCTTGATTACCGTAGACGCCTGTCGTGGAAAGATAACCCACCCATTCGATATTAGGCATGCTGGCAATATCAAAGCCATGCGCATCAACGACGAGGTCACCATCTGCGCCGGGCGGGATGGAGATCAGCACATGCGTCACATCCGCGAAAGTTTCAAAGGGGTCGTTAATCGTATGCGTCTGGTCATACAGCATCGCATCAATGCCGGATTGCTTCAGGAACGCGCGTTTATCGGGGTCGGTTGTCGTGCCCGCGATTTTCCAGCCGAATTCGCGCAGGCGTTCGCCGAGGAAGCTGGCGGTATAACCGTATCCGAAGCAGAAAAGTTTCTTGTCACGCGCGACGGGCTGGATGGGTTCGATCTTGTCGCGCATGCTGCCCACCATTCAATCGATCAGAAATCGAGGTTCTGATAATGGCTGGGCGGGGAGAAGCCCGGAATGCTGTCATCCAGCAGCGGTTTGAAGGACGGGCGCGACTTGATGCGCACATACCAGTCCTTCGCGGCCTTGTGCTCTTCCCACGGCACGTCGCCGATATAGTCGATCGCCGAAAGATGCGCGGCGGCCGTGACATCGGCCAGCGATATATCATCGCCCGCCAGCCAGCGGCGGCGCTCGGTCAGGAACCCGATGTAATCGAGGTGGTAATGGATGTTCGCATGACCGGCACGGATGGACGGGCCATGCGGCTCCCCCATTTTCAGGAAACGTTTCATCATCTTTTCGCCGACAAGGTTTTCGGTCACCTCGGCGTTGAACTTCTGGTCGAACCAGGCGACAAGGCGGCGGGTCTCCGCGCGCTGCAGCGGGTCGCGGCCCATCAGGTCGATGGTATTGTATACCTCGTTCAAGTATTCGCAGATGACCTGGCTGTCGGTCAGGATCGTGCCGTCCGGCTCGATCAAGACGGGCACGTCGCCCGCAGGGTTGAGGGCAAGGAATTCGGTGCGGCGTTCCCAGATTTTTTCGATCTTCAGGTCGAAGTCGAGTTTCTTCTCGGCGAGTGCAATGCGCACTTTCCGTGAAGATGGATGCAGCCATAGGTGATAGAGCGTCCTCATTCCATTGAATTTAAAGAACGAATCGCTCCGCGACAATTGTAAAATCAGGTAGCGGTGATTGAGCCTACTTTGTTCCCGCTTTGTCGGCGGTTGCGGTCAGCTTCACATCGACCTCGATCTCATTTGCAATAACGCTGGGATCGGCCCAATCGCCTGTTCCCAGCGCGAATTTGGAGCGGTCGAGCGTCACTTTGCCGTTCATGACGGCGGTGTCTTTGCCAGAGTCCTTGGTGTCGATCGCAAGCGTGAAGGGCAGCTCGATCTGCTGCACGTTGCCGTGAAGGGTCAGCGTCGCTTCCGCAATATAGCTGCCATCGTCCTTTTTGCTGATCTTCTGCGTCTCGAATCGCGCTTTGGGGAACTGCCCCACATCCAGCCAGTCGGCGCTGAACAGGCTTTTGTTCCGGTCCGTATCGCGCGCGTCGATGGAGGTGAGGTCGATATCGACCGTGACTTTGGAATTGTCGAGCTGTGCGTCATCGAAATAGATGGCGGGGGTAAATATGCGGATATCGCCGTCGAAATCCTTGCCCATCTGCTTGCCCTTGAAGGTAATGTTGCTGTCCTTCTCCACCATCTTCCATTCGCGCGCGCCGGGCGGCGGGGCGGTCACAACGGGGGCTGCACCAGCCGGAGCAGGGGCGGCATCTTCGGCAGACGCGGCGACAGGCAGCAAGGCGAGGAGAAGGGCGAAAAGGATTTGTTTCATGGTCAGGGTTTCCCGAAGGGCAGCATGCGTTTGAGGGTAGCGTCTTTAGAGATGAAATGGTGCTTCAGCGCGGCTGCCGCATGCAGCACGATCATGCCGATCAGTGCATAAGCGAGGTATTCGTGAATTTCGCTAAGGGTTTCCGCAAGTTCAGGGTTCGGCTGCACGAGGTCGGGCAGTTGAATAAGGCCGAATGGCTTCACCGGGCGGCCAAAGGCGGAGGACATCGTCCAGCCCGACAACGGCATGCCGATCATGCAGACATAAAGGAAGAAATGCCCGGCATGCGCCGCAGCACGTTCCCACAATGCCATGCCGCCGACCAGCGGCGGTTTCTTGGAATAGACATGCCACAACACGCGGAAAAAGGTTGCTGTCAGAACGAGGATGCCAAAGGACTTATGCAGCCCGTAAATCTGGAATAGCGAAGCCGATTTTTCGGCGCGTACCATATATAGCCCGATGCCGAGCAGGCAGATGACCGTGATACTGGTCAGCCAGTGAAAGGCTTTGCTGACTGCGCCGTATTTTTCGGGGGAATTCTTGATCTGCATCTTTTTCCTATTTGGCGTTCATGCCTTCGAAGTCCTGGCGGATACCCTCGACTTCGATCGTGATTGTAACATCATCGCCGACATCTGGCAGGTATTTCACCATGCCAAATTCCGACCGTTTTAACGTAGCGGATGCCGAAAACCCTGCGAGATGATTTTTGGTATAAGGATGATTGCCGGATTTATTGAATATGACGTCCAGCGTCACAGGCTTGGTCACGCCCAGCAATGTCAGGTCTCCTGTGACGGTGCCTGTCTTGTCGCCTGTCTTGGTGACGGCATTGCTCTTGAACGTCATCTTGGGGAATTTTTTGGCGTTCAGCAGGGCGTCGCCCAGGACTGCATCATCCCATTCCTTCGACCCCATATCGACGCTGCCGGTATCGACTGTCACGTTGATGGTGGAAGCGGTGGGATTTTTCTCGTCAAAGGTGAACGACCCGTCAAATGTATTGAACCGGCCATGCGAATGGGAAAAACCAAGATGTCCTACCGAAAACAGGATTTGCGTGTGCGCGGGGTCAAATGTGTATTTATCGGTCGCGGCAACGGCGGGCGCGGCTGCCAGCAACAGCGCCAGGAAACCTAAAGTGACGTGCTTGATCATGATGCCTTCTTGGTTACTTCCTGCGCGGTGGCGAGGAATTTTTCCAGCCAGTGGATGTTGAACTGGCCTGCGCGGAATTCCGGCTGGCGCAGGATGCGTTCATGCAAGGGGATATTGGTCTGGATGCCCTCGATGACCGTTTCGCCCAACGCGCGCTCGAGGCGCTTCATCGCTTCTTCGCGCGTCTGCGCATGGACGATCAGTTTGGCGACAAGGCTGTCATAGGTCGGCGGCACGGCATAACCGTCATAAATCGCGCTGTCGACCCGCACACCAAGGCCGCCCGGCGCGTGGTAACGCGTGATCTTACCCGGCGACGGCACGAAGGTTTCGGGGTGTTCGGCGTTGATGCGCGCCTCGAATGCCCAGCCGTTGAACTTGATGTCTTCCTGCTTGTACGACAGGGGCAGGCCCGCCGCGACGCGGATCTGTTCACGCACGAGGTCGACGCCGGTGACCATTTCAGTGATCGGGTGTTCGACCTGCAGGCGGGTGTTCATTTCCATGAAATAGAATTTGCCGTCTTCGAACAGCATTTCAATCGTGCCGACGCCGCGATAGCCCATTCTTTTGACGACGCTGGCAGCAAGCTCGCCCGCGAATTTGCGCTGCTCGGGCGTGAGGCCGGGGGACGGGCATTCCTCCAGCACTTTCTGGTGGCGGCGCTGGATAGAGCAGTCGCGCTCGCCCAAGTGGATGGCGTTGCCATGCGTGTCGCCGATCAGCTGGATTTCGATATGGCGCGGCGCTGTCAGGTATTTCTCCATATACAGATCGCCGTTGTTGAAGGCGTTCTTCGCCTCGGTCGATGCCATGGAATAGGCGGATTTGAAATCATCCTCGCCATGCGCGACCTTCATGCCTTTGCCGCCACCTCCCGCAACCGCCTTCAGCAGTACGGGGAAGCCGATTTTTTTGGCAAGCTCCAGGCCTTCCTCGGGGTTTTTCAAGATGCCGTCGGAGCCGGGGACGACCGGCAGGCCGAGCGCCTTCACCGTGTCTTTCGCCACGGCCTTGTCCCCCATCTTGGCGATATGTTCGGGCGTGGGGCCGATGAAGGTAAATCCATGTTCCTCGACCATGCGGGCGAACTGTTCGTTCTCCGACAAAAACCCGATGCCCGGGTGGACAGCGTCCGCGCCGGTGATGGTGGCGGCCGACAGGATGGCGGGAATGTTGAGGTAGCTCTGGCGCGACGGCGCAGGGCCGATGCACACAGATTCATCCGCCATGCGCACGGCCATGCCGTTCGCATCTGCGGTCGAATGCACGACCACGCTGGCGATGCCCATTTCCTTGCAGGCGCGCACGATACGAAGCGCGATTTCGCCGCGGTTGGCGATCAGGATTTTCTTGAACATGATGTTACCTGTTGAAAGGTTACTCGATGATGACCAGCGCCTGGCCGAATTCGACAGGCTGCGCGTCGTCGATCAGGACGTCGGTGACGGTGCCGCCTTTTTCCGCCTTGATCGGGTTCATGACCTTCATGGCCTCGATGATGCAGATGGTGTCGCCGGCCTTGATCTTCGCGCCTTTCGACACGAATTTCGGGGCATTGGGTTCGGACTGCAGATAAACGGTGCCGACCATGGGCGATTTCACGGCGCCGGGGTGATTTTCAGCCGACAGCGCGGAAACAGAAGCGGGGGCGGACAGCGCAGGCGCTGCGGGGGCATAACCTCCAGCGGGCGCAGCGGCATAGCTGACATTCACGGATTTGCTCACGCGCAGGCTCTTGTCGCCTTCGGTGATCTCGATCTCGGTCAGGCCTGTTTCGTTCAGCAGGCTTGCGAGTTTCTTGATCGCGTCGTGGTCGATCGTCATGGGGGGCATGGGTTCGTTCCTCTCCAGTTTTTTTGTATTTGCCATGTCTTGTTATCCTTCGTCGTCAAGCAGGGAGCGCAGGGCGTTCAGCGCCAGGATATATCCATGCCCGCCGAAGCCGCAGATCGTGCCCTTGGCGACGGGGGATATATATGAGTGGTGGCGGAAAGCCTCCCGCGCCTGCGGGTTGCTGAGATGCACCTCGATCACGGGGATCTCGAGGGTTTTGATCGCGTCGTGTATCGCGATGGACGTATGGGTGTATGCGCCGGCATTGATGACGAGGCCTGAAAACGCGCCGCGCGCCTGCTGGATGAACGTCACCAGCTCGCCCTCGCTGTTGCTCTGGCGGAAATCAATGGTGAAGCCCAGTTCGCCCGCGTATTCCTCGCAGTCGTTCGCGATATCGCCGAGCGTCTGGATGCCGTAGATTTCGGGCTCGCGGCTGCCCAGCATGTTCAGGTTGGGGCCGTTCAAAATCAGAATGTTATGGCGCTGTTTTGGCAAGCCAATCCTCGTGAGCAGTGATACCGGCATTCAAGCGGCGACTATATAACGCCAAGATTATGGCCGCGAGTCGAAAATTGTTGCCATAATCAAATGGAACTGAGGCGGTTTTGGCGCGTTTGGCATTTAGGACTTAACGGTGGTGGAGGTATTAATCCTATGAAAAACTTCAGTTTTTCTCTTTCCTTGATGGCTTTGTGCGCGGCTTCCGCGATGGTTTCGCCGGTTTATGCCCAGCAAAGCTATGAAATGTCCACCTATACCATCCCCGAAAACGGCCGTACCGCGCTTCGCGCCTTTATCGAAGACGAACGGGACCGCGCCTGCGATGCCGCCGAAGACGGCAGCCCAAAGCAATGCGTCACGCCCCAGCAGCAGGTGAATATCGTGCAGGTGGGCAGCGTCCTGCCGCCGGAAGTGAACATCGTGCCCGTGCCGGATACTGTGACCGGGCGGATCCCGTCTGCCCCGAACCTGACCAAATACGTCTATGCGGCCAACAACGTGTACCTGATCGACGTCAACACGCGTCGCGTGATTGATGTAGTGACGCTGCCGGCGCCTTGATCGCTGTTGCGCCTGATTATTTGCCGCCGGCAATATTGACGGCGAGTGATTTGTCTTCCAGAAACTGCTGGTTTTCCGCGCGGATTTTCGCGGCAGCCTCGTCGTACAGGAACGGCAGGAACGCGTAGCGTTTGCCTTTCGTGACGGGCGTGACGGCATGCAACAGCGCGCAAGTGAATACGACCGCACCGCCGGGTGGCGGCTTGAAGGTGCGGGGTCCATATTCAGGGAAGTTCAATTCCCCGCCTTCGAAATCATTGTTCAGGTTGATCGTGACGGCAAAGCGGCGATGCGCCGTGCCCTTGGTCGTGTGGTCACGGTGCGGGCGGAAGAAACCGCCATGTGCGCCGTCATAGCAGGCGACGATGAAACGCTCGATGCGCGATGCGTGAAAGAAATGCACTTTCTCGATCTCCGGCACCAGCCGTTTTTTCATGCGCGCGCGCAGATCACCCAGCAGCGTCTCGTCGGTCAGCACGACATCGCTGCGGCGTTTCAACCCGTAATCGACGATGCCGACGGTCTTGCCGCCCACGTCGCGCATAAAGCCGCTTTCCTGCCCGCCTTGCGTTTCATAGATATCTATCAGGCGCTGGCACATTTCCGGTTCGAACACGTTCGGCAGGTAAATGACGGGCGCCTGCAGCGTGATGCCGGAAAATTTTTCGACCGCGGGCAGTGATTTCAGGAATGCCGACAGCTCCGCGCCATGGTTGGGGTTGCCGTCCATGTTGATCGCTTTCATGATGCGCATGGTGGGGTCGAGCACGTACCAGACGCGGCGCGCGGAGATCCGGCCATCGGCTGCAGGCGCGAAGTTTCGCGCGATGGAGCCATATAATTTGCTGACCGCAAGGTCGGTGTCCCAGAACCACCGGATGCCGGGCAGCTCGGTTTTTACCCGTTCTAATTTTTCATCACCCGGATCAACGCTGACGCCAAAGAACGAAATATGCGCGTCATCGAACAGCAGGCGGTTTTCACGCACGACCGCCAAGGCTTCCTGACCGCCGGGGCTGTTCGCGCTGGCGAAGAAGGCCAGCACAATATAACGGCCAGCAGCCGTATCGAAACGGTATTCAGGATTGCTGCAACCGCGCGCGGTGAACCACGGGGCAGGGTCACCGGTGCCAAGGCGAATGTATTCGAGCGCGCCGGACATTATTGGGCGGGGCCTTTAGGTGCGTCGCCGTCCTTTTTGCGCTTGTCGCGGCCGATACTGGCCAGTTTGTCCTCCAGCGCGTTCACGATTTTTGTCTTGCCGTCTTCGAGCTTGTCATCCAGCGCGGTGACTTTTTCAACGGCGGTCGTAAAGGCCTTGCCGGCGAGGTTTTTTCCGTCTTTCAGCTTTTGCTTCCAGTCCATGTCGCGCTCCTTAAAAACACCTGAATTTCCTGCCGCAAGGTTACGAAAAGAGGCCCGCCGCGTCAAGTTTGGCAAAAAAGGGCTGCCTCTTGCGAAGCAGCCCTTTTAGGGAAGATAGAGAGTGTGAATCCCTATTTTATCGAGTTATTTAGGCGCCTTGGGGGCTGCGGGCTTTTTCTTCGCAGCGGGCTTCTTTGCTGCTGCTTTCGGCGCAGCGGGTTTTTTCGCTTTGGGCGCTTTCGGCCCTGCTTTTTCTTCTTTAGCAGCGGGGGCAGCGGCAGCTTCTTCTTTCGGTGCCTGGAATGCGGGCTTGTCCAGCGTGGTGGTCGGCTGCACTTTTTGCTGCGCGCGCGGGTTGAATTGCTGTTCAAGGTCGGTCAGCAGCGCATCGACAGTGGTGATGACGCCGGAAACGACGTCTTCCAGCTTTTCGCGTTTTGCGTTGATGACATCAGCTGCTTTGTTTGCTTTTTCATCCAGCTTGCGGCCGACTTGCTCGCGCTTGGTTTCCAGTGCGTCGAGGCCGGTGGCCAGCGCTTCTTCCGCGACGGCTGCGGCGATTTTGGCGAAATCTTTAAAAATGCTCATCTTGGTCTTCCCCTATATGTGCTGTTTTTGAAAGGAGTCCGGCGGTTTGCCGCCGGTCGTATTTTTGTTGCTTCGTATCTTTTCCGTGGTGGTTAATCTTGATCGCTTTGTTGTCATAAGCGTGGAAGTTTAATAGCAAGCAACGCAAGCTATTGTCAAGATTATGTATAAATATTTTGAAATAACTATTTAAAACAGATGGTTATCGTCAGTTTTACAGAAGTGTATCAACGCCTTTTGTGAAGGCATTATCATCATAATCGACGCGCATGAAATAAAGCCCGTCGGGCGGAGCGGTAGGGCCTGCTTTTGCGCGCTCACGGGCATCGAGCGCGGCCTTAACGTCATCTGGCTGCCATTTGCCTTCGCCGACCAATTTCAGCGTGCCGACCATGTTGCGGATCTGGTGGTGCAGGAACGACCGCGCCTCCGCCCACAATTCCAGATGCGTGCCGAAGGCCAGCGCAGTTTTGTTTTCGATGAATTCGAGCCGGTCGAGCGAGCGCAGCGGCGATTTCGCCTGGCATTCGCTGGCGCGGAAACTGGTGAAGTCATGTTCGCCCAGCAGGTGTTTCGCAGCCCTGTTCATGCGCGCCACATCAAGGTCGACATTTACATGCCATGCGCGCCCCGCATCGATGATGGGCTCGGCGCGGCGACCGGTGATGATTTTATAGCAGTAATATCTTTTCTTCGCGCCGAAGCGGGCGTGGAATTCCTGTGATACGGGTTCTGCTTTCACCACCGCGACACGGTGCGGTCGCATGTGGAAATTGATGGCATCGCGCACGGCTTTTGCGTCGGTGTCTTTTTCCAAATCGATATGCGCGACCTGTCCCACGGCATGCACGCCCGCATCGGTGCGGCCCGCCACATGCGCGGTCACGTCTTCGCCGCAGAAACCCTTTACGCCCTTTTCCAGCACTGCCTGTACCGACAGCGCGTTATCCTGCCGCTGCCAGCCCGCGAAGCCCGCGCCGTCGTATTCGATCGTCAGTTTCCAGCGCTGCGTCATGTCAGCACATCGCCGATATTCAGGTGCGTGCCGTTCATGAAAGAAAGCCCGTCCATCGGCTTCCTGTCCTGCGGCTGGATCTTCGTGAGTTTCAGCGCACCGTTGCCGCAGGCGATAATCAAATGGCGGTCGAGGATTTCGCCGGGTTTGCCTTTGCCATCGGCAACCTCCGCCGCCAGCACCTTCAGCCTGTGTTCGCCCTGCATGCACCAGACGCCGGGCCAAGGGGTGAGGGCGCGCATCTGGCGTTCAATCTCCGCCGCCGGTTTCGTCCAGTCGATGCGGCCGTCATCCTTTCTCAGCATATGCGCATAGGTCACGCCTTCTTCCGGCTGTGTTTGCGGCGCGGGTTTGTTGCCTGCAGCAATCTGTTCCAGCGTATCGACAATCAATTCACCACCCTGCACCGCGAGCGCGTCATGCAGCGATTGTGCGGTGGTGGTATTCATAATCGGCACAACGCCGCGCATCAGCACAGGGCCGGTATCCAATCCTTCTTCCATCTGCATGATGCAGATGCCGGATGCCGCATCGCCCGCCATGATCGCGCGCTGGATCGGCGCCGCCCCGCGCCAGCGCGGCAGCAGGGATGCATGGATGTTCAGGCAGCCGTGTTTTGGCGCATCCAGCGTTTCTTTCGGCAGGATCAGGCCATAAGCTGCGACCACCGCAATATCAAGGTTCAGCGCCGCAAATTCCGCCCGTGCCGCTGCGTCTTTCTTCAGGCTTTTCGGATGGCGGACTTGCAGGCCCAATTCTTCGGCGCGTTTCTGCACGGCAGACAGCTGCAATTTCTGCCCGCGTCCTGCGGGGCGGGGCGGCTGCGAATAAACCGCCACAATGTCATGCCCCGCGCCATGCAGCGCGTTCAGCGCCGCGACAGCGAAATCTGGCGTGCCCATAAAGGCGATGCGGAGTTTATTTGTCATCAATTTTCACTTGAGAGTTTTCGAAGAGAGCTCTTCTGATCTTGGCAGCCGCGATTTGAAAATTCAAAATTCCAGAAAATGCTGCAGCCGGGAGCAGCCACAAAAAAATAAAGCTATTAAAAAGCCCCTCTATTAATCCCTTCTTAAAAGACGTCTCCATGAGACAAACGCTTAGAACGAGAATTAGAATCCCGTACAATGCGCCTGCCATGGAGAAATCATTTTTTGAATAGTAAAGTGGACCCGTTTTCCTGCTTAATGCCGCATACATAACGGCGCACATCCCCAGATAATTTGGAATAAGTGAAAAGACGAAGGTAAAGCCTGCATAAAATGCACCAGTTAGAAAAGGAAAGTCTATTTCTGACGATGCAGATCCCGTTTTGAAGAGCTTAATAATAGACATTGCAATAGCTATGAAAACGGGAACTAAGACAGCGGCTACAGCAGAGCCGGCTATCGCGGCGCCTATTGCGAGATATAAGCCAAATCCCGGCTTCAATTTTAAACCTGTTTCTTCAGAGGACATGCGTCTTCTGGAGCTCTTCCAGATTTTCCTTGGTGAATTTCTTCAGCTTGCGCATCACCATGTCGCGTTTCAGTGATGACAGGTGATCGGTGAACAGTACGCCGTTCAGGTGGTCGATCTCGTGCTGCAGGCAGGTGGCGAACAAACCGTCGGCCTCGACCTCGAACTGCTTGCCGTTCTGGTCGATCGCCTTCACGCGCACTATTTTCGGGCGCTCGACTTCGGCATACTGGCCGGGGATGGACAGGCAGCCTTCGTCATAGACGTTCATTTCTTCGGACGACCACAGCAGTTCGGGGTTGATGAAAACCTGCGGCTTGCCGCGGCGTTTCTCGACGGGCAGTTCCTCGTCTTCGTTTTCGCTGCGGGGCTGGTCGACATCCAGCACAAGGATGCGCATGGATTCCCCGATTTGAGGCGCGGCAAGGCCGATGCCGGGGGCGGCGTACATCGTTTCCAGCATGTTTTCGACCAACTTGCGGTGATCGTCGGTGATGTTGCTCACAGGGTCGGCCACGCGCTTCAGCACGGGATGCGGGACAACGTAAATCGGAAGTGTGGCCATGAAAAACGCCCTTTCGTTATACCCTAGATAAATAAGGGCGGCGTGCGAGTCAAGAAACTCAGTCTTTTTGCGCTTTTTTCAAGGGGTTATCGTTGTCGCCCTCGATCAGGGTCAAATCGGGCGCGGATGCGGGTGTTGCCTCGATCTGGATCATGTCGGGCAGCTTCTCGTCATCGGTCAGCTGCTGCAGCTTCTGGAAGTCGCGTGCGGCAGGAATCACGCGGGAGGTATAGGAGCCCATCGCCTTGTTATAATTTTCGACCGCGCCGTTCAGACCCTTGCCGACTTTATCCAGGTGGGTGCTGAAGGTGCACAGGCGTTTATAAAGCTCCGCTCCCATCTCCGAAATCTCCCGCGCATTGGCGGCGAGTTTTTCCTGCTGCCAGCCATAGGCCACAGCCTTGAGCAAGGATATGAGGGTGGTAGGGGATGACGGGATGACCTTCTGGTCTACGCCAGCCTCGAGCAGGCCGGGATCGCGCTCCAATGCCGCGCTGTAATAGCTTTCACCCGGCAGGAACATGATGACGAATTCGGGCGTGTCGAACTTTTCCCAATACGCCTTGCTGCCCAGCTGCTTGATATGCTCGCGCACATGGCGCGCATGGCGGTCGAGCGCGGTGATACGCTCTGTTTCGGTCACGCCGTCTTTAATGGAATCCAGATACGCCTCGATAGGCGCTTTCGCATCGATGATGATGACCTTGCCGCCTGGCAGCTTTACCACAACATCGGGACGCTGGTTTTCAACGGCGACCTGTTCTTCGTAATGGATGCCCTCGACCAGTCCCGCCATTTCCAGTGTGCGTTTCAGCTGCATCTCGCCCCATTGCCCGCGGGTGGAGGGGGAACGCAAGGCCTGCACAAGGCTGCCGGTTTCAAGGCGCAGCTTGTCCTGATCGGTCTTCATCGTCTTCAGGTGTTCGCGGAGTTCGCCGTATGCGCCGTGGCGTTCTTTCTCCAGCAGCGTCACTTTCTCGTCCATCATCTTGAGCGTATGTGCGAGGGGGGTGACGGTTTCCTTCATATTGGTATGGGCGGTCGTCTGCAGTTGCGCGAAGCGTTCCTGCGCAATCGACAAGAAGTTTTCGCGGCTGGCGTTCAATGCCTCCAGGCTCATCGCCTTGAAGGTGGCGGTCATTTGTTCTTTGGTGGATTCAATCAGTTTCAATTGCTGCTGCAGCGCCTCGGCCTCTTTCTCCAACTCGCTTTCCAGTTTCGCGGATTTTTGCAGCAATTCGCGGTTCTGGATTTCCAGCGACTCGGCCTTGGCGGCGAGGTGGGTTTCGAGCGTCGATGTGCCCTTCCGGAATACGGCAAATCCCAGCAGCAATCCGGCGATCACGCCGGCCACTAAAGACATAACGTCGAAAACATGTGTCGCGAGGTCGAAGGGAGGCATGTTCATGCGCCAAAACTAGCCGGAATAGGGGGAGAATCACAAGGCCGGACTATAGGCCAACAAGAATCGGAATCCTAGGGGGGCGCGAAGAAAAAAACAGCAAAGCTATGACAAAGCGAGGTCGAATAGCAATAGCGAACAGGTGTTCTATCAATTAAATTAGCTTCTTGCGGTACGAGGGGAAACAATAAAACGCTGTCCTGGCTTGTTATGTAACAAAGTTACGCAAGTCAATTTTGCAAGGGGGTACTACCATGGCTGCAGAATTCACCAAACATCTTATCGTCGACCTGAAAACAGGCTACGCATTCGGCATCAAGCTGGATTCGGAAGGCAACTGCAAAGCCGTGCAGCCGCTGAACACCGCCATCGAATCGCTCGATGGCCGCCCGGTCAACAAGTTCGGCCCGCTGGTTGGTTCTGCCAACCCCGACAAGGCGCCCACGCTCCCGTACAACCAGACCACCTATTGCGTCGAAATGACCGCTGACGGCAAGACCGGCCAGCTGTTCACGCTCGTCTGGCCGAAGAAGGAAGACGGCGACAAAGGCGTGCTGCCCATCGTCGCGCGCAAGGAAATGCCCGAGAATCTGATGGAAGCCGGCATCGCCGCCATTCCGAAGGCGCTCAAGGATATTAAAGGCGGCGGCGTGAACGATGAAGAGACGCTGAAAAAGGCGCTCTCCAACATCGACGATATGATCGGCCTCGATACCGCCAAGCGCGACATTAAACAAAACATCGCGGTTGCCCGTTTCAACCAGACCAAAAAAGACCTCGGCCTTGCGACCAAGCCGATTTCGCGCCACATGGTATTCACCGGCAACCCCGGCACGGGTAAAACCACCTTCGCCCGCGAAGTCGCCAAGGTTTATCACGCGCTGGGTTTCATCGATAAACCCGTCGTTCACGAAGTCAAACGCGAAGACCTGGTTGCCGGTTTCGTCGGTCAGACTGCGCTGAAGACCAAAGAACAGATCGAAAAAGCCAAAGGCGGCATCCTGTTTATCGACGAGGCCTACGCCCTGTCGCGTGAAGCGGGCCCCGGTTCTGACTCGAAAGACTTCGGCCGTGAAGCTATCGACACCCTCGTCGCGGCTATGGAGAATATGCGTGAAGACCTGATCGTGATCGTGGCCGGCTACACCGACCCGATGAAGAAATTCATCGACGCGAACGAAGGCCTGAAATCACGCTTCATGACCTATATCAACTTCGACGACTACACCATGCCGCAGCTCGGCAAGATCATGGACTTCATGTTGCAGGAACGCGGCTACACGATGTCGCAGGAAGCACGCGACGTCGCCATGGAAAAGCTGGAGACGGAAGCGAAACGCGCCAAGAACTCCTTCGGCAACGGCCGTACCGTGCGTAACCTTGTCGAAAAAGCGGAAAAAGAACTGGCCTTGCGTCTTGAAGACGAAGGCGTGCTGAACAAGACCGGCAACACCCGCACGCCGGACGAGATGAAAGCTGCGCTCACCACGCTGACGCTCGCCGACATCAACAAGGTCAACCTGAACGGCCTTACCGCCAAAGGCCCGACCGACCGCCCGATCGGCTTCGATCAGGACCTCAACAAGCCCTTCACGCGCGCTGCCAACGACGACCGCGCATCGCCGAACGGTCTGGAGAGCGTTCCGAAACCGGCCAACAAAAAACTCGGCAACGGATTCGCGCCGTAATATCAGACATATAAAGATCAGGGGCGGCCTCGCGGGGCCGCCCTTTTTCTTTGGGTTAAATCCTTGCCGGATTATGGGGAATAGGGTTGAGAATCCTTATATATCCTGCTAGTTTCCGCGGCAGCAGAGTCATTAATATAAAGGCGCGTTATGCAGCAGGATTATCTCGACGACCTCGAATCCAAAACCATCTACATCCTTCGCGAAGCTTATAACCGCATCAAGCCGCTCGGCATGTTGTGGTCGATCGGCAAGGATTCAACTGCGCTGCTGTGGATGATCCGCAAGGCCTTCTTCGGCAAGATCCCGTTCCCGATGATCCAGCTGGAAACGAATATGGAGCTGCAGGAAGTCTATGACTTCCGCGACATGCTCATCAAGGAATGGGGCTTTGAATTCCATGCCGAGGTCTGCCCGCCCGAAGCCGATATGGACCAGACCCTGCCGCCCGCGACCCGCGCCGCATCCCGCAAGACCGAAGGCCTCAAGAACCTGATGACCCGCGAGAAGTACAAAGGCATCATCGTTGGCATCCGCCGCGACGAACAATCCATGCGCGCGAAAGAGCGTGTGTTCAGCCCGCGCAGCTTCGACGGCGTCTGGGATTACAAAGACCAGCCCGCCGAATTCTGGGACCAGTACAAGACCGAATTCCCCGAAGGCACGCATGTGCGCATCCACCCGATCCTGCACTGGCGCGAAATCGACATCTGGCGCTACACCTTGCGCGAAAACATCCCCTATGTGCCGCTGTACCTGGCGAAGGACGGCATGCGTTACCGTTCGTTGGGTGAGAAAAACATCACCACGCCGATCCAGAGCAACGCATCCAGCCTTGAAGAAATCATTGCGGAACTGGAAACGACGAAATCGTCGGAACGCGCGGGCCGCACCATGGATCATGACAGTGAAGATAGCTTCGAGCGCCTGCGCCGCAGCGGATATATGTAAGGATTGAAAACAATGTCTTTTGATAAACTGCAGAAACTCGGCGTTGTGATCGTCGGCCATGTCGACCACGGCAAATCCACCCTCATCGGCCGCCTGCTGCACGATACGGGCAGCTTCATGGACGGCAAGCTCGAGGAATTGAAGGCCGTCTGCGAACGCCGCAACGTGCCGTTTGAATGGTCATTCCTGCTGGATGCTTTCCAGGCGGAACGCGACCAGGCCGTGACGATTGACACCACGCAGATCTGGTTCAAGACCCAGAAACGCAATTGCGTCATCATCGACGCGCCCGGCCACCGCGAATTCCTGAAGAACATGATTTCGGGCGCGGCCTTCGCCGATGCGGCGATCCTTGTGGTCGATGCGAAAGAGGGCGTGAAGGAACAGACAAAACGCCATGCTTATTTGCTCCACCTGCTGGGCCTCCAGCAGATACTCGTCGTCGTCAATAAAATGGATTTGGTTGATTACAGCGAAGCGCGCTTCCGCGAAGTCTCCGCCGAAATCACCACCTATCTTGCCGGCATCAACGTCAAGCCGCATTCGATCATCCCGATTGCTGCCCGCAATGGCGAAAACATCGCAACGCGCGCCGACAGCATGGCTTGGCACAAGGGCCGCATCCTGCTGGAGACGCTCGACACGTTTGAACCTGTCGCTGCGCCCGTTGAGCGCCCGCTTCGTTTCCCCGTGCAGGACGTCTATCGCTGGGATGAAACCCGCATCATCGCGGGCCGCATTGAATCGGGCGTCATCCGCAAGGGTGATGTGCTGACCTTTTCCCCCTCCAACCGCCAGGCGACCGTGGTTTCCGTTGAAAAATGGAATTCACCGTCGGAAATCCTGTCGGCGCAGGCGGGGGATTCCATCGGCATCACGCTCGACCAGCCCATTTTCGTGGCGCGCGGCGATATCGCGAGCCATGAACAAAAGGCTCCCGTCCTCTCCAACGTTTTCCGCGCAAACGTCTTCTGGCTCGGCAAGAAACCGCTCAAGGTCGGCAACCATTACAAGATCAAGCTCGCGACATATGAAGCGACCGTGCTGGTGCAGAGCATCGACCGCGTCATCAACACCGATGACCTCTCGCGCAGCGAAAAAGACACCGTCGAAATCAACGAAATGGCCGAAGTCACCTTCCGCAGCCGCGAAGTGCTGGCGCTCGACAGCTATCAGGACTCCCTGAAAATGGGCCGCGTCGTGATCGTTGAAAACCACGATGTCGTTGGCGGCGGCATCATCGGGTCGGAAGGCCTGATCGACCAGCGTCAGGTGCTGGCGAAGCCGCGTGAAAACATCCATGCGGTCGACCATATGCTGACCAATGTCGCGCGCACCGCCCGCAACGGGCACAAGGGCGCGGTGATCTGGCTGACCGGCCTTTCCGGCTCCGGCAAATCGACGCTCGCCATGCGCGTCGAAAACGCGCTGTTCACGCGCGGCATGCAGACTTATGTGCTGGACGGCGATAACGTCCGCAAGGGTCTCTGCGCCGATCTCGGCTTCTCGCCGGAGGAACGCACGGAAAACATCCGGCGGATTGGCCATGTTGCCGCATTGATGGGTGATGCGGGGCTGATCTCGATCACCGCCTTCATCTCCCCGTACCGCGCTGACCGTCGCAAGGCGCGCGAAGCGGCGGGCGACCTGTTCCATGAAATCTATGTGAAGGCCGATCTCGGCACCTGCGAAAAACGCGACCCGAAAGGCCTCTATAAAAAGGCGCGTAAGGGCGAGATCAAGGACTTTACGGGTATCTCGTCGCCTTATGAAGAACCGGAAAACGCCGACCTTGTCGTCGATACCTCGACGCAGGGCATCGACTCTTGCGTTGAAATGATCGTCGAATACATCCTGCAGCGCACGAATGCAGGCCATGGCAACGTCACCAGCATCGCGGCAAGGAAGCAGTAATGGATTACCTCGACCTCGCGCGGAAGCTGATCCCCGTCGTCCGCGCTGCCGGCGATATCGAGCTGAAATATTACCGCGAAGGCGCGGAAGTGATCGACAAGGCCGACGGCTCCCCCGTCACACTCGCCGATCAGGAAGCCGAAGCCCTCATCATCGAGGCCTTGCGCAGAATCGCCCCGCACATCCCGATGGTGGGCGAGGAATCTGTGGCTGGCGGCACGATCCCCGATATTTCCGCAGGCACGTTCTTCCTTGTCGATCCGCTCGACGGCACAAAAGAATTCATCACCGGCGGCGGCGATTTCACGGTGAATATCGGTTTGATGGTCGATTTCAAGCCCGTCATGGGCATCATCTTCGCGCCGGTATCGGGCGAACTTTACTACGGCGCGGCGGGCGAAGCCTTCATGAGCGTGGGCGACGGCGCGGAAGAAAAAATCAGCGTGCGCAAGCCACCCGCCGAAGGCATCACCGTTGTCGCATCCAAACGCCATGGCGACCCCGAACGCCTGAATGAGTTCCTGAAGGATAAAAAAGTCGCGGCATTGTTTAACCGCTCCAGCTCCCTCAAATTCTGCGCGCTGGCGGCGGGGCAGGCGGATTACTATCCGCGCCTCGGCCCCACATCCGAATGGGACACGGCGGCGGGTGAAGCGATCCTGCGCGCGGCAGGCGGCGCAGTCACGATGATCGACGGTTCGCCCTTCGTCTATGGCAAGGCCGATAAAAAATTCCTCAACCCCGAATTCGTCGCATTTATTCCCTGATCGGCATACGGCTGTATGGCTGACACGGCATAATTTTACCTCCCCTTCATTCTCCCCGCCTTAAAATAGGGAAGGGGGATGCGCCATGTCGACGGGCCAGCACGAAGTGCCACAGGATAATTTCGACGATATCGTGGCCGAAAAAGCCGTGATGCCCCATGCCCTGGATTTAAAACCCATCCTGCCCGACCTGTTTGTCAACACGCAGCGTGTGCCGCGCCTTGTCGCGCAAGCATGGCGCGTGGCTGCCGATGCCGCGCTGCACGAAACGCCTGGCATTTATACCTATCGCGGCGGCACGCTGATCGATATCGCATTCTTCCAGCTGCCGCCGGCGGCTGCGCGCCGCAAGCTGCGCGACATCGGCCTCGCGATTGCGGCGGCGGTGAGCGCGCCACGCGAAACGGCAGGCGTTGATTTTGTCACGCCGCCCGCCAAGACATCCGCCAAAGACCTGCTGATGAAAGAATTGGTCGCGCAGATGGAAAGTGAAATCCACAAGCTGAACCGGGAGGGACTGGGGCAAAACCCCGGCGACGAAATGGTCAGGCTCTGGGCGGCGCGCGCGATGCACGACATGTATCACAGCCGCCGCAACATCCCGCTGCTGCCGCAGATGATGGACATGGTCGCGCAGGCGGATATCACATATGTGCCCTTTTTCGATGCCGAAACGGCGGCCATCGGCGGCGCGTGCTGCCGCATTGCCAGTCCTGTGCCGCGCGACAAATATAATACGGGTGAAATCATGCGGCAGGACCTTGCGATGCTGTTCGGCGCAGTTGTGCAGGTTTATTACCTGCGCTCGCGGCTGCAGGAGGCCACCATCATCGTGCCGCTGCGCTACCAGACGGTCGCCGATTTCGATGTCGCGCAGCTCTATGCCGGTTTTCTGTCGCGGCTTGCGCCCGATGTGGCGGCGAGCCTTGTGGTCGACGTGTCGGGGCAGCCGGTGGAAAATGCGCCGCTTGGCATTGCCGAAACCATCAATGCGATTTCCAACGGCGTGCGTTCCTGCCTGTTCGATATGGGTGCAGAAGATAGCGTGCGCGGGGTTGCGGGCATGCTGCACAATCCGCTGGCTCAGTTTCCCGCCCTGCATGGCTGCGGTTTTTCGCTGAAAGTCGCAACGACGGGAAACTGGCAGCGCATGGCGAAAAATTTTATCGCCTTCTATCGCGATTTGGGGCTGAAGACTTATATCAAGGATGTTTCGGAGCCGTCTGATTTAGAGGCGGCAAGGGCAATTGGGTTTACATACATCATCGGCGATGTGCTGGGGCAGGCGCAGCGCACACCCATGCTTATAAATAAAAACATTTAAAATCAAGCGCTCACACGATTTTCTTGACACCCGACCGATCGGTCGGTATTTTATCAGCATGTTTAGGTGCAAACGCAAAGAATCGCCGACGAGAGATCACCTGGTACAGGCCGCCGCAGGGCTCCTGATGCGCCAGTCTTTTGGGGCGGTCAGCGTGGATGACATCGCAGGTGCCGCAGGCATCAAAAAGGGCACGTTCTATCACCATTTCAGCTCCAAGACCGACCTCGCGCTTGCCGCCTATGATCATATGTGGTCAGAGGGAAAACGCGCGCTCGACGCCGCTTTTTCGCCGACCATACCGGCCGACAAACGCCTGACCGTTTATGCCGAAAGCTGCTTTAAGTGGCAAAAAGAACTATATGAAAAAGAAGGAAAAATCTACGGCTGCCCCTTGGCATCCGCAGGTTCCGAACTCGGTGCGCAGGATGAACGCATCCGCGAAAAGCTGAAGGAAATTTTCGACGGCCACTGCGCATATTTCGAGAGCGTCTTGCGCGACCTTCCCGCCTTCGACGGCGTCTCGCGCCCCGAAATCCACAAACGCGCCTGCGAAATGTTTTCGTACTCGATGGGCATTCTTTATCAGGCCAAGGTCGCCAATGACCCCGACGTCATCCAGCGCGATTTGCTGGCAGGTCTCAACAGGTTTTTAATCCCCCTACCGCTTGGTCGGGAAAAGGAAAAGGCATCATGAAAAAGTATCTTCTCTCCGGTATCGCCGCCCTGTCGCTGGGCGCTGTCATTATCGCGGCATGGCCGCGCGACGGTTTTACGATGGACGCGCCGCAAGGGCCGATGCCGGTCAGCGTCGCCATCGTCATGCAAAAGGAAATCACCCGCTGGGCCGAATTTTCCGGCCGCCTGCGCGCCGTCGAGGACGTCGAAGTCCGCCCCCGCGTGAACGGCATCATCGATGAAGTCCATTTCAAGGAAGGCGACACGGTGAAAAAGGGCGATCCCCTGTTCACTATCGACATGCGCCCCTTCAAGGCCGCGCTTGCGCAGGCCGAAGCTGAACTTGCCTCCGCACAGGCGCGCGGCGCGCTTGCGGGCAGCACCTCCGACCGCGCCGAAAAACTCTTCAAGCAAAAGGCATTGTCGCAGCGCGAATATGATGAGCGCACGAATGGCAACAAGGAAGCGTTGGCATCCATCAAGGCCGCCGAGGCAGCCCTGACGCTTGCGCAGCTGAATGTCGAATATGCCGAAGTCCGCGCGCCCATCACGGGCCGCGTTGGCCGCCCCGACATTACCGTTGGCAATACGGTCGGAGCCGGCATGGTCGTGCTGACGACGATCCAGTCGGTCGACCCCGTCTATGCCGATTTCGATATCGATGAACAGACATACCTGCGCGCCATGAAATCGGTGCGTAACGGCCGCGCGGCTGAAATGCCGGTTTACATGGCGCTTGCCGATGAAACCGAATTCAAGCGCGAAGGCAAAATCCGCTCGTTTGACAACCAGCTGAGCGGCGATTCCGGCACGATGCGCGTGCGCGCCGAATTCGCGAACACCGACGGTATCCTGACGCCAGGCCTGTTCGCCCGCATCCGCCTCGGCACTGCAGATAAAACGCAGGCCGTGCTGGTGAATGATTCCGCCGTCAACACCGACCAGGACCGCAAATACGTCTATGCCGTCGATGACAAAGGCATGGTCGGTTACCGTCCCGTGCAGATCGGCACGCTGGAAAACGGTTTGCGCGTCGTGGATAGCGGCCTTGCCGCCGGTGAAAAGATCGTCGTGAACGGGCTGCAGCGCGTGCGCCCCGGCATGCCCGTGCAGCCGATGATCGTCTCGATGGAAACCCTCAAGCCCGAAGGCGCGCCCGCGGCCGAAGGCCAACCTGCCGCTGACAAACCTGCAGGCGAACAGCCTGCGCAAGAACCCGCTAAAGAAGAAGCCCCCCAAGAAGGCAAATAAAAATGAACTTCGCCAAGTTTTTCGTCGATCGCCCCATTTTTGCGGGCGTGTTGTCACTGCTGATCCTGCTGGGGGGCGCTGTGTCGCTGCCGCTGCTGCCGATCTCGGAATATCCCGAAGTTGCGCCGCCGTCGGTCGTCGTGCGCGCCAGCTATCCCGGCGCGAACCCCAAAGTGATCGCCGAAACCGTGGCGACACCGCTGGAGGAACAGGTCAACGGCGTCGAGGGCATGCTGTACATCAATTCGCAGTCGACCGCCGACGGCCAGATGGCGCTGACCGTCACCTTTAAACTCGGCACCGACCCCGACAAGGCGCAACAGCTGGTGCAGAACCGCGTCAGCCAGGCCTTGCCGCGCCTGCCCGATATCGTGCGACAGATCGGCGTCAGCACGGTCAAAAGCTCCAACAACATCACGCTCGTCATTCACTTGACGTCGCCCGATGGCCGCTACGACACCACATACTTGCGCAACTACGCAGCGCTCAACATCCGCGACCGCATGGCGCGCCTGAAGGGCGTCGGCGAAGTGCTGCTGTTCGGCGGCGGCGATTACGCGATGCGCATCTGGCTCGACCCCACCAAAATCTCCGCGCTTGGACTCACCGCGAACGACGTGGCCAATGCCGTGCGCGAACAGAACGTGCAGGTGGCGGGCGGCGTGGTCGGTGGCCAGCCGCATGAAGGCACAGCAGCGTTCGAACTGCTGGTGAACGCGCAAGGCCGCCTGCAAAGCGAGCAGGAATTCCGCGACATCATCCTGAAAACATCCGCAACCGGCGGCATCACGCGCCTGGGCGATGTCTCGCGCATCGAATTGGGGCCGAACCAATACGCGCTCCGCTCCCTCCTGAACAACAAGCAGGCGGCGGCCATCGCGATTTTCCAGGCGCCGGAATCGAACGCTATCCAGCTCTCGAACGACGCGCGCGCGGTCATGAAGGAATTAAAGGAAACGCTGCCCGACGGCATCGATTATTCCATCGTCTATGACCCGACCCGCTTCGTGCAGGCATCCATCGACAGCGTCATCGAAACGCTGCTGGAGGCTATCGCCCTCGTCGTCCTCGTCGTGATCGTGTTCCTGCAAACCTGGCGCGCCTCCGTCATTCCGCTGCTGGCCGTTCCGGTATCCGTCATCGGCACATTCGCCGTGATGCACCTGTTCGGCTTCTCGATCAACAACCTGACCTTGTTCGGCCTTGTGCTGTCCATCGGTATCGTCGTCGATGACGCGATTGTCGTCGTCGAAAACGTGGAACGTAACATTGAAGAAGGCCTGCCGCCCTTGCAGGCCGCGCACAAGGCGATGGACGAGGTCAGTGGGCCGATCATCGCAATCGCGCTCACCCTTTGCGCCGTATTCGTGCCGCTCGCCTTCATCAGCGGGCTGACCGGCCAGTTCTACCGCCAGTTTGCGCTGACGATTGCGATCTCTACCATCATTTCTGCATTCAACTCGCTCACCCTCAGCCCTGCGCTGGCGGCGAAACTGCTGCATGCGCATGATGCGGAAGGCGACGTGTTCGAAAAATTCCTGAACAAGACGCTTGGCTGGTTCTTCAACGGCTTCAACCGCGTCTTCAAGGGCGCGGCGAAGGGCTACAGCAAGGCGCTGCATGGCGTGACGCGCTTGAAGCCTCTGGTGCTGGCCGTTTACCTGACGCTGGCCGCTTGCGCCGCGGGCCTCGTTTACTTCATCCCGCATGGCTATATCCCGATGCAGGATAAACAATACCTTGTGTCCTTCGCGCAGCTGCCGTCGGGCGCGTCGCTGGAGCGCACGGACGCCGTGATCCGCCGCATGGGCGAAATCGCACTTGCAGAACCGGGCGTGGAAAGCGCGGTTGCGTTCCCGGGCCTGTCGATCGCGGGTTTCTCGTCCAGCTCGAGCGCCGGTATCATCTTCATCACCCTTGACCCGTTCGAGGAACGCAAAAGCGCCGACCTTTACGGCCCGACGATTGCCGGAAAACTGATGGGCAAGATGGGGCAGATCGAGGATGCATTTGTGGCCGTCGTGCCGCCGCCGCCTGTAATGGGCCTTGGCACCATCGGCGGTTTCAAATTGCAGATCGAAGACCGCGCGGATCTGGGCTACGAAGCCCTGCAAAAGGCCGCGATGGATGTGCAGATGGCCGCGTGGCAGACCCCGACGCTGGCCAGCGTGTTCTCTACCTTCCAGATCAATGTGCCGCAATTGTATGTGGACGTGGACCGCGAAAAGGCGAAGCAGCTGGGTGTGTCCGTCACCGATATCTTCAGCACGATGCAGATCTATCTCGGTTCGCTCTACATCAACGACTTCAACCGTTTTGGCCGCACCTATCAGGTCATCGCACAGGCGGATTCGCCATTCCGCGCGCAGGCGAACGATATCCTGCAGCTGAAAACGCGCAACGCAGCGGGCGAAATGGTGCCGCTGGGGTCGATGGTGACGGTCAAGCAAAGCTACGGACCCGATGCCGCCTCGCGCTACAACCTGTTCCGCACCGCCGACATCAACGGCGGCCCGGCGATGGGCGTGCCGACAGAAGTCGCCGAACAGGCGATGATCAAGATCCTGAAGGAAAAACTGCCTGCGGGCATGGATTTCGAATGGACGGACCTGAAATACCAGCAGATCCTTGCTGGCAACACGGCGCGTTTCATCTTCCCACTTTGCATCCTGCTCGTCTTCCTCGTGCTGGCGGCGCAGTATGAAAGCCTGATCCTGCCACTGGTGGTCATCATGATCGTGCCGATCGTCCTTCTTTGCGGTTTGTTCGGCGTGTTTGTGACGGGGGGCGACAACAATATCTTCACCCAGATCGGCCTCATCGTCCTTGTCGGCCTCGCGTGCAAGAACGCCATCCTGATCGTGGAGTTCGCGCGCGAGCTTGAATTCCAGGGACAGAGTATCGTCGATGCCGCCATGAATGCGAGCCGCCTTCGCCTGCGCCCCATCCTGATGACGTCATTCGCGTTCATCATGGGGGTGCTGCCGCTGGTGTCGTCGGTCGGCGCGGGCGCCGAAATGCGCCACGCCATCGGTATCACGGTGTTTTCGGGCATGCTCGGCGTCACATTGCTCGGTATCTTCTTCACGCCCATCTTCTATGTCATCTTGCGCACGCTTGCGGGCGGCACGTTGACGGGGCATCATCACGCGGGCACGATTGCCTGCCCGGCGGAGGCTGGAAAATGAAAATAAAGCATCTTGTATCCATGCTGGCGATCACGGCGGCGCTGTCTGCCTGCAACATGGCGCCCGACTTCCTGAAGCCGGAAGTGACCAAAACGGAAGCGTTCAAGGAAGCGCCGACGGACAAGGAGTTGTCGGCCAAGGAAACGGGCACATGGAAAGTGGCCGAACCGTCGGCGGCATTGCCGCGCGGCGAATGGTGGCGCGTTTTCGGCGATGAAAAACTGAACACGCTGGTCGAACAGGCTGTCGCCGGCAACGAAAACGTGAAGGTCTATGCCGCGCGCGTCAAGCAGGCGCGGGCGACGGCGAAAGTGTCGCGTTCTTTCCTGTTCCCGACCATCGACAACACGACCAGCTTCACCCGCCGCCAGCCGAACGCTGTCGGCCGCGGCCTTGCGCCGGGCTCGTCGCTGGCCATTGAAAACGATGCGCTGACCAGCTTCGGCCTCAATTACGAACTCGATGTGTTCGGCAGCGTGCGCGGCGGCTGGCTTGCTTCCCGCCTCGATGCGAAATCGGCGGCGGCCACCTATCAAAGCGTGAAACTGGCGTTGCAGGCGGATGTGGCCGACCTTTACTTCTCCCTGCGCGCGGTTGACCGCGATATCGATATCCTGAACCGCGGCGTGACGCTGCGCCAGCAGAACGCGCGCATCCTCGAGAAAAAATCGGATGCGGGCGACATCACGGAGCTGGATGTTGCATCCTCGGTCGTTGACCTTGAAAACACCCGCAGCCAGCTCCACAGCGCCGAACAGCGCCGTGCGGAACTCGAACATGCCCTTGCCCTTGCGCTCGGCAAGGCGCCGATGGATTTCGCATTCCAAAAAGAAAACATCGTCACGAAAATTCCCGTCATTCCCGCAGGCCTGCCCTCCACGCTGCTGGAACGCCGCCCCGATGTCACCGCCGCGCAAAGGGCGCTGGAGGCCTCGAACCAGCGTATCGGTGTTGCCCGTGCCGCGTTCTTCCCCTCGCTGTTCCTGACAGGGTCGGGCGGCGTTGAATCGGACCTGCTGGGCAGCCTGTTCCAGTGGTCGAGCCGCAGCTGGGCCATCGGCCCGCTGATGACCGTGCCGATCTTCGGCGGCGGCCGCGCCGTGTCGAACCTCGACCGCAGCAAGGCGCAGTACGAAGAATCCGTGCATATCTATCGTAACCAGGTGTTGGAATCCTTCCGCGATGTGGAGGACAGCCTGTCACGCCTGCGCATGCTCTCGCGTCAGGCCAATGCGCAATACCGCGCCGAACACGCGGCAAACCGCGCTGCGCAAATCGCGAAATTGCGGTATGACGAAGGCGATCTTGGCTACCTTGAAAGCATCACCGCCCGCCGCGAAGCGCTGGAGGCCGAACGTTCCGGCGTCGAGATCAAGCGCGCGCGGCTGTCCGGAACAATCCAGTTGATCCGCGCCCTTGGCGGCGGCTGGGATGCGCCCGCGAACGCACCGGTGCCGTTGGTGCCGGAGAAAAAAACGGAGAAAAAGAATGGCTGATACGCGGTCCGACGCTGACATCCAGTCGGGCCTGCAAAAGCCCGGCGCGGGCGTTCCCCTGCATCATCGTTTGCTGATGCGCTATATCGTCCGCCCGCTGGTGATCGGCACCTCGACTTGGGAAAAAGACAGCGAAGGTTTCGCGCGTGTCGCCGGAAAGATCATCAAGGACTACGAATCTTTAAGCGAAGAGCAGCGCACGAAGCGCGTGCTCGTGCCGCCGCAATTCGGGCTGGAGGACAGCTCGCGCTATTGGTCCGCCGCCATGTTGCTTGAACATATGCTGATCGTGACGCAGGGCATCGCATTGCTGGTCGTCCCGCTGTCAAAAGGCATCGTGCCGGATTACGAAGTCGAAATGGCGCGCGTGAAGCCCAAGGGCGAAATGACCGCGCAGGATGCGCTCACGAAATTCCGCGCCTATTCTGCAACAGCGATGGCGGAGCTCGACAAGGCCGTCGGCGACCGCAACAGCAAGGCAGCCCTGCTGCACCCGTGGTTCGGCCCCTTCACCGCCCGGCAATGGCATTGGCTGATGACCGCCCATGCGGTCGTCCACCTCAACCAATTGCGCGCGATTTGCTGGCGATTGAATCCTCCAAAAATGCATCCGAAATAATCTTCGCCTGCGCGCGCAATTCCGGCACGGCTGTCGTTTCAAATAGCGCGCCGAACAGCGGCGCGCCCAGCGCATACATCTCGCAGGGGCGGTCGCGGTAGACCAGCATATTGTCGGACGCGCGGATGCCGTAATCGTTGCCCGACGGTTTTGCCAAACCCTTCGCCAGAATGTTCCCCAGCAGCGGGTTATTGCCGGTTTTGTAATCAACGCCTGTGCAACGTAAAGCAAGGTCGAAGCCTTCCGCCGTTTGTGCGCCGGTTTTTGTCTGTAATTCGAGTTTAATCCCGCCGGGTGTTTCCGTGGCGGAAGCCACCCGTGCTTTCACCATCTTCAACTGGCCGCTTTTCTGCGCGGCATCGATGCGCTCCGCGATATGCGGGGCACAGCGGTGGCGGTGGATGTTCCACAGCGTGAAGTATTTATTCACCAGACGCTCGCGGTCGGTCGCGCTCAAGGAACGCCAGATATCCTGCGTCAGCGGGCGCAGGCTGTCGATGATGTAATGCCATTCGCGCGCGCCTGCCTTAATCTCGCGCCGCAATGCCTGCATGATGGTCGAGAGCCGTTGCGAAATATACTCGTCCGGCGGTAACGCCACCCGCTTTGCCGCGTCATAGCCTGCCAGATGTGCGCGGGGCAGGGCGGCATGGCCGGAATAGCAGGTGATCTCGCCCTGCCAGCCGCTATCGAGGATGCTGATGATGATATCTGCCGCCGTCAACCCGCTGCCGATCAGCGCGATTTTCTTTTGTGCGGGTGACAGCGTCTTAAAATCATATTTCCAGGGCTGGCCGATCACGGGGCTGTCATCGGCTTTGTGCAGCGCATTGCCAATCGCTAAAACGACGACGCGTGCATCAATGCCGTCACCGCCGGAGCGGACGGAGAGGTATTCGGCATGGTCCTCGATATCCTCCGCCTCGCCCTGAAACCAGTCGAGACGGATGCCCTTTTCGCGCGCGGTGTAGTGCGCGGCATCGAGAACAGATTGCAGGTATTGCGCGTATAATTTGCGCGGCAGATAATCGCCGGGTGCGACGGTGATGCCTTGCGCGGTCACCCATTCATAAAAATGGCGGTGGTTATCGGCGAACAGCCCCATATTCGCGGCCGGCACGTTCAGCAGGTGTTCGTCGCGCGGCGTGGCATAGGCGGGGCCAAACACACCCCGTGGTTCGCGGGACACCACGGCAATGGCAATCGGTTTTGTGGCATCGCGCACGATGTTTGCGATGGTCGCAACGCCTGAAAACCCGCCGCCGACAATGGCAATATCGTACCAGCCCATCTTTAAGCGGCTTTTTTGTGCAGCGTGGTCACGGTATCGGGGGATTTTGCGGCGCGCGCAACGATGGTCGCGTTCAGTTGCCTGATATTCGCGCTGGCCGTGGTGGTGAACAGGCACGGAAAGATGCCGTGGACGAAAAGGGCGAAGCCGGAAAAGAAAAGCGTGGCGGCAGTTTTAATGGTAAATCCCAAATGCTCGAAATACGTCTCGCCGGCCTCATGACAATGGTTTGTGAACAGTTTGCGGATCAATTGAAATACTCCTACCAGAATAGTTGCTGTTTTTTCTTGGGCGACATGTTGAGCAGGTCTTCGAGCGACAATCCGTCCAGCACTTCCGAAATCTTATTTCGCACCTCCAGCATCGCATGGCGGATGACGCAGATTTTTTCGTCGGTGCAGTCGTCGCATTTTTTGTAGTAAAATGTGCTGGCGCAGGGGATGGGCGCCAGCATGCCGTCCATCGCGCGCACCACATGGCCGAGCATGATTTTTTCAGGCGCGCCCTTTAATTTATGACCGCCATGCGCGCCACGCTCCGATGTCAGCGCATCTGCCTTGCGCAGGTCGGTCAGTATCGCCTCGAGAAACTTTGCCGGCACGCGCGCCTTTTGCGCAATCGCGCTCGACGGCAGTTTCTTGCCTTCGGATGCCAGTACGACGAGCGCCTTCAGCGCGTATTTGCATTTCATGGAGAGCATGATTCAATTCCTATTAAATTTATATGAATTAATCGCCAACGGCGCAAGCTTAAAAATAACCGCTTGATTTAGTTTATGATTTTCGCAGGGGTGCCAGCAACCGTTTTGCCTTCGGGCACGTCATGTACGACAACGCTGCCCGCCGCCACTTTCGCGCCCCGGCCGATTTCGATATTGCCAATGATGGTGGCATGTGCGCCCAAAATCGCGCCTTCGCGCACCTTCGGGTGACGGTCGCCGGGTTCCAGGCTGCGCCCGCCCAGCGTAACGCCGTGCCAGAGCAGCACGTCGTTTTCAACCACGGCGGTTTCGCCGATCACGATGCCCGTCGCGTGGTCCATCATCACGCCGCTGCCGATGCGGGCGGCAGGGTGGATATCGACCCCGAAGACATCCGAAATGCGGTTTTGCAGGAACAGCGCCATATGCTGGCGGTCGGTGCCCCACAGGTAATGCGCGAGGCGATAGGATTGCAGCGCGTGGAAACCCTTGAAGAATAAAAACGGCGCGACCCAGTCGCGCGCGGCGGGGTCATGCCCCGTGATCGCATTCAGGTCGCGGCCGACTGTTTCGACAAGGTCTGGCACGGCATCGGCGAAATCCGCGAACAGCTGCAAAATCAAACCCTCGGGCAAATGCTTCGCCGCCAGCTTTTCCGACAGCAAACGGCCCAGCGCCTCGGGCAGGGATTTTGCGGGCAGGATGACGCACTGCAGCAAAGGCGCCAGCGCGGCATCCGTCGTGGCCAGTTTTTCCGCTTCCGCTTTCAGGCTTTTCCAGCAGGCGGCGGATGTCGCGGATTTGATGCAATGCAGGTTCGTCATGCGAATATTTTTACCCAATTAACCCCATGAAGTCACGCCATTATGTTGCCGTTGCCTTTAATGCGGAAAAAGAATAGCATCAGCCCGATTTCGCTCAATTTTTTGGACAGGTGATTACGATGAAGCAAAGCGCCCCCGGCGTTATCCAGCTGATCGGCAACACGCCGATGGTGCAGGTTTCAAGGCTCGATACCGGCCCGTGCCAGCTGTTCCTGAAAATGGAATCGCACAACCCTGGTGGATCGATCAAGGACCGCATCGCGCGCACGATGATCGAGGCGGCGGAGCAGGACGGGCGCCTGAAACCGGGCGGCACGATCGTGGAGGCGACCGCAGGCAATACCGGCCTCGGCCTTGCGCTCATCGGCGTGCTGAAGGGGTACAAAGTCATCCTCGTCGTGCCGGATAAAATGAGCCGCGAGAAAATTTTCCATTGCAAGGCACTGGGCGCCGATGTGCGCACCGCGCGCTCCGATGTGGTGAAGGGGCATCCCGAATATTATCAGGAAGTGGCTGAACGCATCGCCAAGGAAACCGGCGGTTTCTACGCCAACCAGTTTTCCAACCCCGCCAATTCGCTGGCGCATGAAACATCGACCGCGCCCGAAATCTGGGAACAGATGCAGCATGATGTCGATGCGATCGTCTGCGGCGTCGGATCCGGCGGCACGATGGCGGGCATCGCGTCCTTCATCAACCGCGTCAGCCCGAAGACGGAAATGGTGCTGGCGGATCCCGTCGGCTCCATCCTCGCGCCGCTGGTGAACGAAGGCAAAACCGTCACGCCCGGCTCGTGGCTTGTGGAGGGCATCGGGGAAGATTTCATCCCAAGCATCCTCGACATGAAGGTGATCAACAAGGCCTATGCAATCCCGGATGAAGAAAGCATCGGCACCGCGCGCCAGCTGCTGAAGAACGAAGGCATCTTGGCCGGCACGTCATCCGGCACGCTCATCGCCGCTGCGCTGCGCTATTGCCGCGACCAGAAAACGCCGAAACGCGTCGTGACCTTCGTCTGCGACCGCGGCGACAAGTACCTGTCCAAGGCCTTCAGCGATTCATGGATGACCGAACAGGGCTTCGCCGCCCGCGTGAAAACCGGCACGGTCGAGGATTTGATCGTCCGCCGCCACGATGCGGGTGACACGGTTGTCGTGCAGGCAACGGATACGTTGCAGACAGCGTATAAGCGCATGCGCTTCGCAGACGTCTCCCAATTGCCCGTGCTGGATGACAAGGGCATGCTGGTCGGCCTGGTTGATGAAAAGATGTTGCTCGACGGCTTCACGCATGACGGCAAGGTTGTGCCGCTATCGGCAACCGCCGGCGAAGTGATGCGCCCCCCCAAGCCCAGCCTGCCGCGCGAAACGCCGATCGGCGAGGCGTCGACATTCCTGCGTAACCACCCGCTGGTGATGGTGACCGATAACGGCAAGCTGCTGGGCCTCATCACGCGCGTCGATATGCTCAACCACTTCTACCTGAAAGGTGCCGCATGACCGGGGGCAAAAACCGCGCGTTTTCCACGCGCTGCATTCATGGCGGCCAGCAGCACGACCCCACGACGGGCGCCGTGAACGTGCCGATTTACCAGACCTCCACCTATGCGCAGGCCGCACCCGGCGAGCATAAGGGTTTCGTCTATGCGCGCGGCCACAACCCTACGCGCCACGCGTTTGAACGCGCAATGGCCGACCTTGAAGACGGCATTGCCGGCTTCGGTTTCGGATCTGGCATGGCGGCGATGGATGCGATCCTCGACCTGCTGCCCGTGAACGCGCATATGATTGCTTCCGACGACTTATATGGCGGCAGCTATCGCCTGTTCGAACGCGTCCGCAAGGGCACAACGGGCTTGACAGTCACGTATGTCGATATGTCGGACGTCAAAAACGTGGCCGATGCGATCAAGCCGGAAACCAAAATGATCTGGGTGGAAACGCCCACAAACCCGCTGCTGAAACTGACCGATATCGCGGCGGTGGCGGCGGTTGCCAAAAAACACAACCTGCTGTCGGTGATCGACAACACCTTTGCGACACCCGCGCTACAACGCCCGCTGACGCTTGGCATCGACCTTGTCGTGCATTCGGCCACCAAATATATCGGTGGCCATAGCGACGTGATCGGCGGCGTGGTGGTGGTTGCCAATCAGGATTTGGCCGACAAGCTGAAATTCATCCAGAACGCGACCGGCGGCATCCTCGGCCCGTTCGATAGCTTCCTTGCGCTGCGCGGCGTAAAAACGCTGGATGTGCGCATGGAACGCCACTGCGCCAGCGGGCTGAAGGTCGCGGCTTGGTTGGAAAAACACCCGAAAATCGAAAAGGTTTTCTATCCCGGCCTGCCCTCGCATCCGCAACATGCGCTGGCCAAAAAACAGATGTCCGGTTTTGGCGGCATGATCACCGCCGTGATCAAGGGTGACCTTGACGCGTCGCGCCGTATGCTGTCGGCCTGCAAGGTGTTTACCCTTGCGGAAAGTTTGGGCGGCGTCGAAAGCCTGATCGAGCATCCTGCCATCATGACCCATGCGTCCATTCCCAAAGAACAGCGCGAAGCCCTGGGCATCAGCGACGGCCTCATACGCCTGTCCATCGGCATCGAAAGCGCCGACGACCTCATTTCCGACCTCGACGAGGCATTAAGCAAGGCATGAGCAAGATCATCGCGGATATCGGCGGCACGAATGCGCGCTTTGCGCTGGTGGATAATGCGGGCAATATCAGCAATGTCGACGTGCTGCCCTGCGCCGATTACAAATCACCCGCCGAAGCCGCACAAGCCTACCTGAAGCGCATCGATGCGCAGCCGAAAACGGGCGCGTTCGCCGTGGCGACAGCGCTCGACGGCACCGATGCGGTTGCCATGACGAACCATGTGTGGAATTTCTCCATCAGCGGCACGAAATCCGACATCGGTTTGTCGTCGCTCCGCGTC
Organism: Alphaproteobacteria bacterium; assembly: GCA_965279315.1. GTDB lineage: Bacteria > Pseudomonadota > Alphaproteobacteria > Micavibrionales > UBA2020 > JAPWJZ01. The sequence goes on from OZ257145.1 coordinate 1,372,034, forward strand.
GTGAACGATTTTGCCGCGCTGGCCTATGCCGTGCCCTATCTTGCCGGGAAAGACCGTTATCAATTGGGCGGCGGCGAGGCTCAGAAAAACATGCCCATCGCCATCATTGGCCCCGGCACGGGGCTGGGCGTGGCTGGTGTGGTGTTCGATGAAAACGGCAAGCCGATCATCGTGACCGCCGAAGGCGGCCATGTGACGATGCCTGCCGATAACGCGCGCGAATTCGCATTGTTCGAATGGCTCAAAAATTCCAAATACCATCATATCTCGGCCGAGCGCGTCGTGTCGGGCAAGGGGCTGGTGAATTTGTATCACGCCGTCTGCGGCGTCGATGGCCTGAACCTGCCGGAACTCACCCCCGCCGAAATCACGGCGAAGGCGCTGGATAAATCCTGCAATGCCTGCGTCGAAGTGCTCGACCTGTTCTGCCATTTCCTGGGCGTCGTGTCAGGCAACCTTGCGCTGTCCTATGGTGCGGCGGGCGGGCTTTATATTGCGGGCGGCATCGTGCCGCAGCTGGGCGAATATTTCAAAACCTCGCGCTTCCGCGACAGCTACCTTGCGAAAGGCCGCTTCGCCGAATATGTCGGGCGCATCCCGACCTTTGTCATCACGCACCCGTATCCCGGCCTTGAAGGCCTGAAAAATATCGCCTAAAGCGCGGGCAGGCGGGCGAGGTGATCCTCCGCCCAGATTTTGCCATAGGTGTCGCTGTCAAGGTTCGCGCCCGACAGGATGACCAGGATGCGCTTGCCCTTGTTCCCCTCGCGCAGCCATTTATGCGCCGCCGCCATGCCCAGCGCCGATGTCGGCTCGACCGTCACCTTCAGCAAATGCATCAGCCACTGGCTCCAGTATAAAATCTCTTCTTCCTCGATCTCGAAAAAACCGTCCAGCTGCTGGATGTAGTGGAAGGTGCGCGGCGACACCGACAGCGTGCGCACGCCATCGGCAATCGTTTTCGGCATGTCGCTGAAACGCACAATCTTGCCTGACCGGAATGATTGTGCCGCATCATTGGCGATCAGGGGTTCGGCGGCAAACACCTCCGCATCCGGCGAAAAAAGGCGCGTAGCCATGAAGGTGCCCGAAATCAGCCCGCCGCCGCCGCAGGGGGCGAAAACCGCGTCGAGGTTTTTCAACTCTTCCCATGCCTCGTACGCGGCCGTGCCTTGCCCCGCGATCACATCATCATGGTCATAGGGTGGCAGCAGAAACGAACCCTTGGCGAGCGCAAGCGTATTGGCGTTTTCCTCCGCCTCCTGCCGCGTTTTCGTCACATGCACCTCGGCGCCATAGGCTTTCGTCGCCGCGATCTTGATTTTGGATGATGCTTCAGGGATGAAGATGACCGATTTCAGGCCGAGGCGTTTTGCCGCCCAAGCGACCGCCTGCGCATGGTTGCCGGATGAATAGGCGACAACACGTTCCGGTAGCTGGTTTTTTTCCTGCAATGCCAGCAGCGTGTTCAGCGCGCCGCGCGCCTTGAACGCGCCGACCTTTTGCGCGCCTTCGTATTTAAAAAAAATCTCGCAGCCGAGGAAACGATCGAGCAGCCGCGATGTTAACACGGGCGTGCGCGTGACATGCGGTTTCAGGCGTTGATAGGCGGCCTCGACGGCTTCGTTTTTCATGTCATATCCCCTGCGCCAGTTTCAACACGGCGGCTGTCCACAGGAACGTGCCGCGCTCGCTGACATTGATGCTGTAGCCGTGCATCACGGTCACTTCGGCGTTGCCTTCCTGCAGATTGTATTTTTCGAACAAGGCGCCTTGATCGTTAAAAACGCGTTCAGCGAGGTCAACGAATTTCTGCGCTATGCGCGCGGCCGCTTCTTTTTCGCCCGCGCGGCGCAGGCCTTCAAAGGCGAAATACTGCAGCGGCGGCCAGCCATAGGGGAAGTCCCACTGGCTGCCGCTTTGTTCCGCAGATGTCATGATGCCATAGGGCGTTTCCAGCAGGCGCAACGCGGCCTCCGCGGATTTTTTCGCCTGCGACGCCTCGCCGTCATACAACCCGGCCCAATGCGCATGGAAAAACGTAGCGAAAGGCTTGGAGTTGCGCGCGCGGCTGACCGTGTCGTAATCATGGTAAAGGCCGGTTGCCGGGTCCTGCAGCGGGTGCATCGCGGTTTTGCGCCGCGTCTGCAGGCTGCGCCACTTCACCGCATCCGCTTTCCCGAGGATATCGGCGATATCGCCCATGTCGCCTTCCATTTTGTACAGCAGCGCATTCAGGCAGGCGGCCGCGTGGAACAGGCACTCGACCGCGCCATAACCCCAATGCCCGGTCGGGTCGAAACCCGAGGCGCGCATCGAACGGTCGGCGCGGTAATAGAGCGATGTCAACACGCCTGAAACGTCGTTATAAAAGCGCGCGTCAGGATGAAGGCGGAAATGCGCGACTGCGTGCTCATAATGCCCGGGCTCTCCTCCCAGCACTTCAGGCGCAACGACGTCGCCTTCGTCCCAGTAACGCGACAGCGTGGTCCCATGCGCGAGCCGGTCGCCGGTCGTCCAATAAGAATGATAGACCGTGAGATCGGCATAGGCCGCTTCCAGCCAGCTGCGCGCATCGGGGTGAACGCCGTCCGGGTCGAACGCAGCCCAGTCACGGTGCTGCGCCGCATGCCAGATATGCAGCACCATCGCTGCGATCAGTGGCGGCTGCGAGCGCGAGAGGTAATAGGTGCGGTTAGCGTTCAGCACCTTGCCATAGGCGCGGATCTGGTACAGTTGGTTATCGACCTGCTGCAGCATCAGGCGCGGGAAGCTGTGCGACCATGCGAAAACGGCAAAAGCCGTGTCCCAGCCATACATCTCGTTAAAGCGCCCGCCGGCACGACATAGCGATAGGGCAGGTAGAGCAATCCATGCACCGCATCCGCGTCCTTGAAACGGTTGGCGTCACCCAGAAGTTCAACGCGCGCGTTCCCCCCCGTTTGCGCACGCGCTGCTTCGATGTCGGCCTCCACAGCATAGACAACCGGCGGCGCATCGCCCAGCTTGGGATCGCCCGGATTTTCGCCGAGGCTTTTGCGCAGCAGCAGCTGCGGCGTATCGTCGATGATCTGCTGGAAGCTGCGTGTCACTTACGCGGCCTTCCGTGCGAAGAAACCGCCGAAGGCGGGCAGTTCAAGCGACTGGCCCTTCGCAGTGGCCTGCAAGCCGTAACCCGACAGCGGCGTCCACCCGCTTTGCAGCGCCACCGTCACCGGTGCGGGCTTCAGGTTGAAGGCGCAGAACAGTGTTTCGCCGTCCAGCTGCCGCGTGAAGGCGACGACGTTGTCATCCAGCGTCTCGAACTTCAAATCGCCGCGCAGCAGGGCAGGGTGCGATTTGCGCCATGTCAGGAACTGCTTCGTGAAATTCAGCATCGATGCGGGGTCTTTTTCCTGCGCCGCGACGCTGGCTGCAGCATGTTCAGCGGGAACGGGCAGCCAGCCTTCATTCGCGGCGGTAAAGCCGCCGTTTTTCTTCGCGCCGTCCCATGGCATCGGCGTGCGGCAGCCGTCGCGCCCCGTGCCGGTCGATCCGATGCCGGGATCCTGCCGTTTTTCCGGCGGAATGACCGCTTCGGTCAATCCCAGTTCCTCGCCCTGATAGACGAAGGATGATCCGCGCAAGGAGCTCAGCATCGCCAGCAGCATTTTCGTCTGGTTTACATCCGGCTTGTCATCGACCGCCCAGCGTGTCGCCACGCGGATGCTGTCATGGTTCGACAATGCCCAGCTGGGCCATGAATCATGGGGCGTCGCAAAGAATTCCTCCACCTTGCGGCGCAGGTAGGGCGCGGAATATTCGTGCACCAGCAGCGAGAAATCATAGGCCGTGTGCAGCATTTCGGGGCCATTGGTGTAGGAAATGGTGGTTTCCACGGTCTTGTCGTCGTTGACCTCGGCGACCAGCATGCAATCCTTGTACTGGTCGGTCAGTGCGCGGAATTTTTTCAGGAAGGGGATCATTTCCGGCTGGGTCTTATCATAGGTGTGCCATTGCATCGAATAGGGATGGATCACCGTCTTGCCATCCGATTTCGGCACAGGGCGCGGCGGATTGTCGCGCAACTGTGCGTCGTGGATGCAATGTGGCAGCGCGTCCATCCGGAAACCATCGACGCCGCGGTCCAGCCACCATTTCGCGGTCGCCAGCAATTCTTCCTGCACTTCCGGATTGCGGATATTCAGGTCGGGCTGCTCTTTCAGGAACTGGTGATAGAAATACTGGCCGCGTTGGGGATCGAACGTCCACGACGAGCCGCCGAAAACGGACAGCCAGTTATTGGGCGGCGACCCGTCGGGTTTCGGGTCGGCCCAGACATACCAGTCGGCGTATTTGTTGGTCTTGTCCTTGCGGCTTTCGATGAACCATTTGTGCTGGTCGGATGAATGGTTCAGCACGATGTCGATGACCAGCTTCAATCCGCGCTTGTGCATCTGTGCGATCATCTCGTCGCAATCGGCCAGCGTGCCGAAGATGGGATCGACGCCCTTATAATCGGCGACGTCATACCCGAAATCGGCCATGGGTGATGTGAAGAAGGGGGACAGCCATACGCCGTCAACGCCCAGCGATGCGACGTAATCCAGCTTCTGCGTGATGCCCCTCAAATCGCCGATGCCATCGCCGTTGCTGTCAAAAAAACTGCGCGGGTAGATTTGATAAATCACCGCGCCACGCCACCATTCCTGTCCGTTCGCCATCGTTTCACTCCATGTTGCAGCGCAATAAAATTACAAAAAAATGTTTCAAATTTAATGGCTTGGCCTGAATCTATTCAAAAGTATTGATATTGAAGGTATATTTAGTATTATATTGCACCAATTGCATAATCAAGGTAATTAAATTGCGAGCCAACCGCATATATTATGTACCTCCGCGCCTTGTGGGGTCGATCGCCGACTGGTCCGGGAAAGACACACCGGATGGCGCTTCGTGGCTGGCTGACCATGCGAAAAGCATGAACTTTAATTCCATCTGGCTCAGCCCGTTTTTCGAAACGACACAGTTGAAGGCCGCCGTCCCCGAAGGCCATCCTGCGGACAATAGCCTATACGCCACGCGCAATCACGGGGTTTTTGACCCGGAATTCAGCGCGACGAAAATCACGGGCGCAAGGTCGGGCGAGACGCCAGAGACGCTTGCCGCCATCGACGCGCTCGACAGCGCACACCTGAAACATTTCACGGCAGAGGCCGGCAAGGCGGGCATCCGCGTGATGGCCGATCTCGTATTCAACCAGTTCGCCGCCGACCATCCGCTGGTGATCGACGAAAACGCGAAACTGGCCGCCATATTGAAAAACCTGCCCGCAGGCCAGAAACCGGCCCTGATCACCGCCGAAACCACGTCGCTGACCGGCGGCAAGGATACCGAAGTGGTGGGCATTTCGTATCAGGACAATGGCATCCAGAAAGAATTCCATTTCAAGTTCGCGCGCGACGAAGACCTGAACTGCCTCGACTGGCGGCTGGTCAAGGGCAATGAAACCGCGCAGATCAATTTCGCATCTACCGCCGCGCGTGAATTTTTCATCGACGGCACGGATGGCAAGCCGGGTTATCTGAAGGGCGTGGTGGACTGGTATCTAGATCACGGCTTCAAGGATTTCCGCTGCGACATCGCCTACCGCCTGCCCGCCGACTGGTGGCAGGAAATCATCACCCATGCGCGCGACCGCCTGCCCGATGCGGGTTTCATGGCCGAAACGCTGGGCGCGCCGGATGCGGCGATGGAGAAAATGTCGAAAATCAAAACCATCGATGCAAACGGCATCGAGCGCCCCGGCTTCGATCTTGGCATGGTCAGCAATTACTGGTGGAATTTCACCGACAGCTGGCTGCCGGTCGAAGAAGCCGCCCGACTGGTTAAAATGGCGAAACTCGGCGGCGCGGCATCGCCTGACAACCATGACACGCCTGAAACGCTGGCCGGCCAGTTCCAGAAAGCCTGCAAGGGCAAAGATAAATGCGACGAAAACGTGGCCGCGATTGCCGTGCGCAACTATGCCGCCTCCACCTTCATCGCCAATGCCGTTTATATGCAGATGGGTTATGAGTACAACAAGGAAAAACAGAACGGCGTGTTCAAGGGTCAGGTAACAACGCAGGACTGGGCAGATCTCGCCGTCCGCGCCGACGACCCCGCGCACCCCCTCAATATCGCCGCGCGCATCAAGGGCATCAATGATTTGAAAGAAAGCCTTGGCCTCGATAACGCGATTGCGCGGGTCAAGGAACATACCGCGATGCAGGACGGACGCCTGATCAAACTGGCCGTTGAATACACCGACGCCGATACCGGCAAAAAACTCGCCGATGTCGTGATGATCCTGAACAAGAAACCCGAAAATGGCAGTGTCACCATCCTCGACAGCGCATTGCGCGAGCTTGAAACAGGTCCGCTGAAACGCCTCGATTCATCTGGTGAAACGGCGGTATCGGTGCGCGATATCGTGATCTACCACACGCCGGTCAGCGATGCGGTCGCGCCGAAAGTTTCGTCTGTCCCGTCGCCGCGCAGCTTCAAGCCTGCTGCTTAGGCCACCTTCTTCATATAGGTATCCAGTTTCCCCAGCAGCACATCCTTGGCCGCTTTATCGAGGAAGCTGGCATGGATGCTGTTACGCGAAATCGTCAGCAGGTCTGATTTATCGAGGTTCAGCCCGTCCGTCACGGCCTTGAAATTCTCGTTCATATAGCCGCCGAAATAGGCCGGGTCATCGGAATTGATCGTCGCCTTCAGGCCAAGATTCAGCATCTTTTTCAGCGGATGTTCCCTCATGTCCTTCACAACGCAAAGCTTCAGGTTGGAAAGCGGGCACACGGTCAATGCCGTGCCGTCTTTCACAAGGCGCGCCACCAGTTTTTCGTCCTCCAGCGACCGGTTGCCGTGGTCGATGCGGTCGACCTTCAGCATGTCGATCGCTTCCCACACATATTCCGGCGGCCCTTCTTCGCCCGCATGCGCCATGATCAGGAAGCCTTCTTTTTTCGCTTCTGCGAACACATTCTTGAACTTCGACGGCGGGTGGCCTTTTTCCGAACTGTCAAGGCCAACGCCCAGAATGCGGTGCTTGTACGGGATCGCGCTTTCTAGCGTCTCGAACGCCGCGTCCTCGCTCAAATGGCGCAGGAAGCACATGATGAGGAATGACGACACGCCGAGCTTCCGGCGCCCGTCATCCAGCGCGCGGGTGATGCCATCCAGCACCGTTTCAAACGCGATGCCGCGTTCGGTATGGCCTTGCGGGTCGAAAAAAATTTCGACATGCAGGACGTTCTGTTTCGCCACGCGCTCCAGATACGCCCAAGTCAGGTCGTAAAAATCCTGTTCCGTCTGCAGCACATTCATGCCCTGATAGTAAATATCGAGGAAATCCTGCAGGTTTGAAAAGTCATAAGCCTTGCGGACTTCCTCGACCGATTTGAACGGGATCTGGATTTTGTTGCGCTGGGCGAGGGCGAACATCAGTTCAGGTTCAAGGCTGCCTTCGATGTGCAAATGCAGTTCAACTTTCGGCAGGCCTTCGATGAATGTATCCATGGCTGAAATTCCTTTCAAAACAAACGGCTTAACGCCCGCGGCCATGCTAACATTTTGGATGACTCGTGCCTAGAAAAACGGTATCGTCTTGGAATTATTTCGTTTTTAGAAAAAGATCATGTCAGACAGCATCCGATTTATCCTGAACGGAAAACTGGTCGAGGTGGCGGATTTGCCGCCGACCACCACGCTGCTGCAATACCTGCGCATTGAACAGCGCCTGACCGGCACCAAGGAAGGCTGCGCCGAGGGCGATTGCGGCGCATGTACTGTGGCCGTCGGCAAGCTGGTCAAGGGCAAGGTCGAATACCAGAGCATGAATGCCTGCATCCTGTTCCTGCCGACGCTCGACGGGCGCGAAGTGGTGACGGTGGAGCATTTGAAATCCGCGACCGGCGCGCCCACCCCCGTGCAGCAGGCGATGGTGAAATGCCATGGATCACAATGCGGGTTCTGCACGCCCGGTTTTGTCATGGCGCTGTCAACCATGGTCAACAACAAGAAAAACGCCAGCGAAGACGATATTCAGGATGCAATCGCGGGCAACCTCTGCCGCTGCACCGGTTACCGCCCCATCGTCGATGCCGCGCGCATGGCGAATGAAACGGATGAGCGCGCATTGCCGTCACATCCGAAAGAACTGGCATCCATCCAGCATAACCGGTTGATGACTTATGACGTGCCGGGCGGCAAATATTTCTCCCCCGCCAGCATCGAAGACCTGGCGATGGTGCTGTCCGTCTATCCCGACGCAACCATCCTTGGTGGCGGGACGGATGTGGGGCTGTGGGTCACGAAATTTCATATCGACCTGCCGGTGATTGTCTATACCGGCAATGTCGAGGACCTGCATAAAATCCGTGAATCCCGCGTGCTGCTGGAAATCGGCGCGGCGGCTACCTATACCGAAGCCTTCGATGCGCTGGCGGCGTTTGACCCCAGCATGGAAGATTTGCTGAAACGCTTCTCATCGCTGCATATCCGCAACGCGGGCACGGTGGGCGGCAATATCGCCAACGGCTCGCCGATCGGCGACGGCCCGCCGCCGCTGATCGCGCTTGGCGCGAAGGTCGTGCTGCGCTCCAAATCCGGCACGCGCATGGTGGAGATGGAGGATTTCTTCATCGCGTACAAAAAACAGGACCGCAAGCCCGGCGAATTCGTCGAAAAACTCGTCATCCCGAAACGCCCGGACAACGTATTGTTCCGTGTCTATAAACTGTCGAAGCGTTTCGATCAGGATATCTCCGCCGTCTGCGGCGCATTCGCGCTGACGATCGAGGATGATGAAATCGTGGCCGCTCGCATCGCCTTCGGCGGCATGGCCGGCACGCCGCACCGCGCGCACAAGGCCGAGCGCGCGCTTGTCGGCCGCATCTGGAATGAAGAGGCGGTTGAAAAGGCGATGGCCGCGCTGGATGATGATTACGAGCCAATGAGCGATGCCCGTGCATCCGCCGAATACCGCCGCACCGCCGCGCGCAACCTTTTAAAGCGTTTTTACATCGAAACCACCGACCCGTCGGTGAAAACGCGCCTCTACCGCTATGCAGAATGACGCGAAAAAAATCGACGGCGGCATGGGCGCGACTCAGGCACATGACTCGGCGCATCTGCATGTCTCGGGCGAGGCGACCTATACCGATGATGTGCTTGAACCGCAGGGATGCCTGCACGCCTATGTGCTGAAAAGCCCGCATGCCCATGCGAAAATAACGAAGATCGATATTTCCAACTGCTACATCCCCGGCGTCCATGCCGTGATGACGGCGAAGGATATTCCGGGCGTGAACGATGCCGCACCCGTCTTCCCCGGCGACCCGATTTTCGCCGATGGCGTCGTCCTGTATTACGGCCAGTGCGTGCTGGGCGTGGCGGCGGAGAGCATCGAGATTGCGCGCACCGCCGTGAAGCGCGCCATCGTGACCTATGAAACGCTGCCCGCCATCCTGAACGTGCATGACGCGATCAAGGCGCAAAAATTCGTCGGCGACCCCTATGAAATGGGGCAGGGCGATGCGGCAGGCGCGATTGCGAAGGCCGGGAATAAAATTTCCGGTTCGCTCGATATCGGCGGGCAGGACCATTTCTACCTCGAAGGCCAGATCGCGATGGCGACGCCGCTTGAAAACGGCGAATTCCATTGCTGGTCATCGACGCAGCACCCGTCCGAAGTGCAGCACCTGATCGCCAAAATGCTGAACCTGCACGACCATGCCGTGACGGTTGAGGTACGGCGCATGGGCGGCGGTTTCGGCGGCAAGGAAAGCCAGGCGTCATTGATCGCCTGCGTGGCATCTGCATTGGCATGGAAAACAAAACGCCCCGTCAAATTCCGCCTCGACCGCGATGACGACATGATCATGACAGGCAAGCGCCATGACCTGAATGTGGCATACAATGTAGGCTTTAATGATGACGGGTTGATCGAGGGCATCGAATACACCCATGCCGTCAATTGCGGCATGAGCCCCGACCTGTCGAACGCCATCGCCGACCGCGCGATGTTCCATGCAGATAACGTCTACTACCTCGGCAATGCAAAAGTCACCAGTTACCGCTGCTTCACGAACAAGGTGTCCAACACCGCCTTCCGCGGCTTCGGCGGGCCGCAGGGTATGCTGGCGATGGAGTATGTCATTGATGATATCGCGCGGCACCTTGGCAAAGACCCGCAGGATGTGCGCAAGATCAACCTGTATGACGCCAAGGGCGAACTGAAAAACCGCTGTACGACCCATTACGGCATGACGGTCGAGGATAACATCATCCGCGATATCTTCACGCAGCTGGAACGCACCGGCGAATACGCCGCCCGCCGCGAAGCGATCAGGACGTTTAACGCGCAAAACAAGATCCTGAAAAAAGGCATCGCCCTCACGCCTGTCAAATTCGGCATCAGCTTTACGCTGACCATGCTGAACCAGGCCGGTGCGCTGGTGCATGTGTATAAGGACGGCACGGTACAGCTTAACCATGGCGGCACCGAAATGGGGCAGGGGCTGCACACCAAGGTCTGCCAGGTCGTGGCCGATGTGTTCCAGGTCGATTTTGATAAAGTGCGCATCACCGCGACGAACACCAGCAAAGTGCCGAACACCTCGGCTACCGCCGCATCCAGCGGCGCGGATCTGAACGGCAAGGCTGCGGAGGCGGCGGCACGCACCATCCGCGACCGCCTCGCCGATTTCGCGGCATCGCATTTCGACACGGAAGTGTCGCTGGTGAAATTCGCGGCAGGCTATGTCCATGCGGGTAGCCACACCGTGTCGTTCAAGGAGCTGGTGCAGCTGGCCTATGCCGCGCGCGTGCAGCTGTCTTCGACCGGTTTTTATAAAACGCCGAAAATCGCGTGGGACAGGCCGAAAGGAAAAGGCCGCCCCTTTTATTATTTCGCTTATGGCGCGGCGATCACCGAAGTCATCATCGATACGCTGACGGGCGAATACAATATCCTGCGCGCCGATATCCTGCATGATGCGGGACAGTCGCTGAACCCCGCCATCGATATCGGGCAGGTCGAAGGCGGCTATGTGCAGGGCGTGGGCTGGCTGACGTCGGAGGAATTGTGGTGGAACGACAAGGGCGAATTGAAAACCCATGCGCCCAGCACCTATAAAATCCCGACCGGGCGTGATGTGCCGAAAGATTTCCGCACCGCGCTGTTTGAAGGCATCAACCCCGAAGAAACCATTTACCGCTCGAAAGCGGTGGGCGAACCGCCGCTCATGCTCGGCATTTCCGCCTTCCTCGCGCTGCGCGATGCCGTCGCCGCGACGGGTGCTGCCAATTGCATCCCGCCGCTGCAGGCGCCCGCAACGCCCGAAAACGTGCTGAAAGCGATACAAGCGGTGCAGAAATGACCGGGCCGCATGACTGGCTGCCGATCCTGACCAACCTCACCGAACGCGGCGAGCCTTGCGTGCTGATTACGGTGATGGAGGCCAAGGGCTCGACCCCGCGCGAAGCGGGAGTGAAAATGATCGCGACATCCGCCGCGCAATTCGGCACCATCGGCGGCGGCAATTTGGAATTCGAAGCCATCGCTGCCGCCCGCGAATTGCTCACCAACGCGGGCAAGCCCACCGTGAAGGATTACCCCCTCGGCCCGAAACTCGCGCAATGCTGCGGCGGCGCGGTGTCCGTTTTTCTCGAACCTTTCCTGCCGGTGGGCAAAACGCTGTACCTATTCGGCGCAGGCCATGTGGGGAAGGAAGTGGTGAAGGTGCTGGACGGTTTGCCGCTGAAGGTGAAATGGATTGACGAGCGCGCAAACGAATTTCCAGCTCACCTGCCGAAAAACTGCGAAAAAATCGTGACCTCCGCCCCCGTCGCGGAACTGCGCGCGGCCGATGACAACAGCTATATCGCCGTGATGACGCATAGCCATGACCTCGATTTTGATCTGGTGCGTGCGGCATATAAAGGCAGCTTCGCCTATCTCGGCCTGATCGGTTCGGACACCAAGCGCGTGCGCTTCGAAAAACGTCTCGTCGCCGACGGTGTGCCGAAAGAAAATCTCGCGCAGCTGCATTGCCCCATCGGCCTCGGTGACACCGGCAAGCACCCGCGCGAAATCGCCATTTCCATCGCCGCGGAATTGCTGACGCTCGGCATCTGCCGTGGTGCGGAGCAGGAACAAGCCGCATGAAAAAGCCCGTCTATCTCGATTACCATTCCACCACGCCCTGCGACCCTGCGGTGATCGATGCGATGATGCCGTTTTTCGGCGGCAGCTTCGGTAACCCCGGCGCGAAATCCCATGCGCATGGCCGCAATGCCGCGCGGCAGCTGGAACAGGCGGTCGAAAAGATCGGCAGGCTGATCGGCGCAGGCCCCGAATGCATCACGCTCACCAGCGGCGCGACGGAATCCAACAACCTTGCGCTGCTGGGCTTGGCCGAACGCGCGACGGACAGAAAAGAAATCGTTATTTCCGCGATCGAACACAATTGCGTCTCCAACACGGCTGCGTATCTCGCGACCAAGGGCTTCATCGTCAAAACCGTGCCTGTCGATGGCAATGGATTCGTGCAGCCGGAAGAGTTGAAAAAGCATGTCACAGTGCAAACGCTCGTCGTCTCCGTCATCACTGCCAGCCATGAAATCGGCACCATCCAGCCTCTGAAGGAATGCGCCAAAATTGCGCATGACGCAGGTGCCTTGTTCCATACCGACGCCACGCAGGCACTCGGCAAAATCGCGTTCGACGTGAGCGATATCGATGCCGACCTTGTCAGCTATTCCGCGCACAAGATTTACGGCCCTGTCGGCATCGGCGCGCTTTATGTGCGGCAGAAACCGCCTGTCGCCATCTCACGCGTTTTCTTTGGCGGTGCGCAGCAAAACTTGCGCCCCGGCTCCGTGCCGCTCGCGCTCGCGGTTGGTTTCGGGGCAGCCTGCGACCTTGCAACGCAGGGGCTCGCGACGCATATACCGCATATGCAGAAAATGGCGGCGTTGCTACTGACCGAATTGCAAAAGGCGATCCCCGCGGTAAAAACCAACGGTGGCGCGCCCTGCCTGCCGGGCTTACTCAATATCCGCCTGCCCGATGTGTCGGCGCAGGATATCATGCTGGAACTGGCGGATGACCTTTGCATATCAACGGGCGCGGCCTGTTCATCTGCCAACCGCAAGCCCTCGCCGGTGCTGAAGGCCATCGGTTTGTCGGACAACGACGTCGATTGCAGCCTGCGCCTGACTGTCGGGCGGCAATCCACGCCAGCGGAAATGACCTACGCCGCCGCCAGGCTGGCCGAGGGTGTCGAGCGCCTTTCCCGCCGCGCGGCGTAGTATTTACGAAAAATAAACCCCTTTTGCCCCAATATAGACTCATATGCCGTTTCACAGCTATGCTGGCAGCGCGTTTTCATTCTTTATTGAAAGGTAACCGCTATGGGGCTGATGAGTTTTATTTCCAAGCAATTTATCGACATCATCCAGTGGACGGATCCCGGCACCAATGTGCTGGCCTACCGCTTCCCCATGCAGGATCAGGAGATCCAGAACGGCGCGCAGCTGGTGGTGCGCGAGGCGCAGCAGGCCGTGTTCTTTAACGAAGGCAAATTCGGCGACAAATTCGGCCCCGGCACCTATACGCTGAACACGCAGACGCTGCCGATCCTGACCTACCTGAAAAACTGGGACAAGGCGTTTGAATCGCCGTTCAAGTCGGATGTCTATTTCCTGTCGATGCGCGAATTCACCGACATGAAATGGGGCACGCCGCAGCCCATCACCATCCGCGACAAGGAATTCGGCGCGCTGCGCATCCGCGCCTTCGGCAATTATTCGTTCAAGATCGGCGATGTTGAAACGTTCTGGACAAAACTGTCCGGCGCGGCGGAGGTCTATACGGTCGACCAGATCGAAGGCCAGCTGCGCACGGCGATCATCGCCTCCATCTCCAGCTACCTTGCCAAATCGGGCATCGCGTTTATCGACATGGCCGCAAGCCAGCTCGATTTCTCGACCAAGCTGCAGGAAGCCGTTGCGCCCGTGCTGAAAAACTACGGGCTCGAGCTGAAATCCTTCTGGGTGCAGAGCATCTCGCTGCCCGAGGAAATGGAAAAGCAACTGGACAAGCTGTCCTCGATGGGTATGTTCGGCGACCTGAAAAAATACGCGACCTTCCAGTCTGCCGACAGCATTTCGGTGGCGGCGGCCAACCCCGGCGGCGTGGCCGGTGCGGGCGCCGGCATCGGCGCGGGCATGGCGATGGGCAACATGATGATGCAGTCTTTGGGCCAGAACGGCGCGGCGACGCCAGCGGAAGACCCTCTCGCGATGCTCGAAAAACTGGGCGAGCTGCAGAAAAAAGGCGTGCTGACGCAGGCCGAATTCGATGCCAAAAAGGCGGAACTGTTAGCCAAGATAAAGTAGTATCCGCCCGTGAAAAAATACCCCTGCCCATCCTGCGGCGCGGAAATCCCTTTCCGTACCAGCATCGCCTCCCACGGCGTGTGCCCCTATTGCCGCACGATGGTCGTGCGCGATGACGATGCCTTGCGCAAGACCGGCGAGATGGCGCAGCTGCCAGACGACATGAGCCCGTTCCAGCTGGGCACCGAAGGCACATTCCAGGGCGTGCGCTTCGGCATCGCCGGACGCATCCGCCAGAATTGGGAAGACGGCAGCTGGAACGAATGGTTCATCGTGTCGGACGATGCGAAACGCGGCTGGCTGGCGGAAGCGCAGGGGTTCTACGCGCCCTGCTTCGAGGTCGAAAACCCGTCCGACGAGACATTGCATGCCATCGGCAAGATGCAGGAATGGGCCGGCGGCGATGTAAAGGGCGGCGATTGGGCGAAAAGCCCGGTGGGCCAGCGCATCAGGATCGAAGGCGTGACCTACCGCATCGTCGATATCAAAAACGCCGAATGCGTGGCGGCGGAAGGCGAATTGCCGTTCGCGTCGCCGCAGGGGCGCAAAAGCGTTTCCATCGACTGCATCGCGGATGGCGGCAAATTCGCCTCGCTCGATCTGGCCGAAGGGCGCGCACGCGTCTTCACCGGCGCCTATGTCGCATGGAATGACCTGAATTGCCGTTATTACCGCAGTTTCGAGGGCTGGAAGCCATGAACGCCTCCGATTTCGGCCCCAACCTGTTCGGCGAAGAGCCCGCACCCGTCAAAAAAGCGGCGATCCGCAAATTCAACTGCCCGTCCTGCGGCGGTGAAATACAGCTTCGCGCTATCGGCCATACGCTGACGGCTATCTGCGCGCATTGCGGCACGGTCATCGACACGGCGGATGACCGCTTCAAAGTCATCGACGATGTGCGCATCAAGCTGCGCCCGACGCTGATCGAAATCGGCCAGCGCGGCGCGTTTGACGGCATCGACTGGGAAGTGATCGGCTATGTGCTGAAAAGCGACCGCACGAAACAGTATTTCTGGGATGAATACCTGCTGTTCAACCCGTATCACGGCTTCCGCTTCCTGGTGCAGATGGACGGGCACTGGAATTTCGTGCGCGTGGTGAAGGAAGATTTCCAGCGGCTGGGTTTCGTCAGCACGGTCTGGTTCGAACAGCATTCTTTCTCCCCCTTCCTGCGCGACCAGCCGATCGTGCAGTATGTGAAGGGCGAATTTTACTGGCGCATCAAAAAGGGCGACACGGCAACGACCGAAGATTACGTGGCGCCGCCCTATATGCTGTCGTTTGAAAAAGTGCCGGGTGAAGAAACCGCTTCGCTCTGCGAATATACCGAACCGGATGTTGTGCAGGCCGCTTTCAGCCTGTCATCCATGCCGCGCCGCAAGGGCGTGGGGCCGAACCAGCCGTCGCCGTTCAACATCGCGGGGCTGATGAAAGCGGCGGCGGTGGCGGTTGTGGTGGCGTTTGTCATCCAGCTTGCGGCGCTTGCGGCGTCGGAGTCGCAAACGGTCGTGACGCTCAACAAGGCTTTCCAGCCGGGCGACCAGACGCGCAGCTTCGTCAGCGACCCCTTCACGCTGCCCAAACAATCGAACATCTATATCGAATCAAGCGCGCAAGTATCGAATGCCTGGGCGGAACTGGGCCTGACTCTGGTGAACGAAACAACGCAGGAAGTTTTCGAGCTGACGCAAGGCATGGAATTCTATTACGGGTCGGATTCCGACGGCCCGTGGCGCGAAGGCAGCCCGACCGCCGACGGCTATTTGTCAGGCGTGCCCGCCGGCACATACCGCATGACCTACGACATCGAATCCGACGTGCTGCAAAAATCGCAACCACTGCAGGTGACGATGACGGCGAAGCGCGACGTCCCCAGCTGGGGCAATTTTTTCTGGACGATGTTCCTGCTGCTGACCTATCCCGGCATCGCATGGCTGCGGTCGTCCGCGTTCGAAAACCGCCGCTGGGAAAACAGCGACTTTCCGCGCACCACTTCGGGAGGTGACGAAGAATAATGCCGAAACTCTACACAATATTCTGTATCGCGGTACTGGGGTTGTATGGCTACGCCAACGCCCGCGGCATCGTCTATGGCGCATACCTTACCGGCAGCGGCACCGCGCAAAAAGCCGCTTCCGCCCGTTATCACAAATAGGAGAAGTACAATGGAAGAATACGTCAACATGAAATACGTCTATGCCGCGCTCGTCTATTCGGGGCTTGGCATCGTCATTCTCGGCATTGCTTTCACGTTTTTCGACATCCTCACGCCGAAATTCAGTATCTGGAAAGAGTTGATCGAAAAGCAGAACGTCGCGATTGCGATTTTCCTCGCCTCGCTGATGATTTCGCTGGCGATCATCATTTCCTCCGCCGTCCACGGCTGATAACGAATGCAAACTCTGCTGCTGATATCGGTGATCGTGATCGCCACCTGCGGGCTTGTGTACGAGCTGATCGCGGGCACGGCCGCCAGTTACCTGCTGGGCGACAGCGTCACGCAGTTCTCGACCGTCATCGGCTGCTACCTGTTCGCGATGGGGGTTGGTTCTTGGCTCACGAAATATGTGGAACGCAACCTGATCGGCGTATTCATCAAGGTCGAAATACTGGTGGGTGCGATCGGCGGGGCATCGGCCATGCTGCTGTTCCTGTTGTTCGATCATGTGGCGTCGTTCCGCGTGCTGCTCTACTTCCTCGTCTTCATCATCGGCATGCTGGTGGGCGTGGAAATTCCGCTGTTGCTGCGTATCCTGAAAGACCGGCTCGAATTCCGCGAGCTGGTGAGCCGCGTGCTGGCGCTCGATTACCTCGGGGCATTGTTCGCTTCCGTGCTGTTCCCGCTGGTGCTGGTGCCTTACCTGGGCCTTGTTAAATCCAGCTTCCTGTTCGGGATGCTGAATGTGGGCGTCGCGGTCTGGGTGATTTATGCGCTGAAGGACGAAGTGCCGGCGCTTGCCGCGTCGCGCGCCTCCGCGATCATCGTCCTTGTGCTGCTGACCTTCGGCTTTGTGTATTCCGAACGCATCATGAGCATCGCGGAAAGCGGCGCTTATCCCGGTTCTGTCATTTTCTCCCAATCCACGCCCTATCAGCGCATCGTCATCACCAAGACGAAGCATGATTTGCGCCTGTTCCTCAATTCCAACCTGCAATTCAGTTCGGTCGACGAATACCGCTATCACGAGGCGCTGGTGCATCCCGCGCTGGCGGCATTGGACAACCCGAAATCGGTGCTGATCTTCGGCGGCGGCGACGGCCTTGCGCTGCGCGAAGTCCTGAAATACCCCTCCGTCGAAAAAGTGGTCATGATCGACCTCGACCCTGCGATGACGGAACTGTTTTCGCAAAGCGACGTCCTGACCAGCCTCAACAACGGCTCGCTGCTGTCCAAAAAACTGGAAATCGTGCACAAGGACGCCTTTATCTGGGTGCGCGAGATGCAGCAGAGCGCGAACCCGCCTGTATTCGATGCCGTCATCAGCGATGTGCCCGACCCGTCGAATTTTTCCATCGGCAAGCTGTATTCCCGCACGTTCTTCTCCGCGCTCAAGTCGCTGGTGCATGACAAAAGCGTGATCGTGGTGCAAAGCACCTCGCCGCTGGTCGCGCGCAAGGCGTTCTGGTGCGTGAACAACACGCTGCAGGATGCAGGGTTCAAGACCGCGCCGTACCATTTGAACGTCCCGGCCTTCGGCGAATGGGGTTATGTGATCGCCAGCCTGTCCGATTTCAGCGTTCCTGAAAAATTCCCCGACGGCCTGAAATACATCACCGCGCGTTCCGCCGCCGATATGTTCTATTTCCCGCCCGATATGGCGCATCTGGACACGAAAATCCAGCGGCTCGACGATCAGGCGCTGGTGCGCTATTTCGACCAGGAATGGTCGGAATACCAGATTTACTGACATGATATTCACGCGCAGGCAGTTGCTGAAATCCGGCGCGGCATTCATGGCGGCGCTCGGCCTCGGCCGCGTCGGCCTTGCGCAGGCGGATGCGCCCGTCACCGGAAAAATCCTCGGCGCTTCCGCCAAAATCGGCCACCAGCTGCGCGGCGGATCATTCCCCGCACCCGCAACGACCACTGAAAAAGAAACCGTCATCATCGGCGGCGGCATTGCGGGCCTTGCCGCCGGATACCGGTTGCTGAATGCGGGCGTGACGGATTTCACCATCCTTGAACTGGAGCCTGATACCGGTGGCAATGCGCAAAGCGGCAAAAACAATGTTTCCGCCTACCCGTGGGGCGCGCATTATGTGCCGCTGCTGACCGACGAATGCAGGGCGGTGAAAAAACTGTTCCGCGACCTCGGCATCATCACGGGCGAGGATGACAAAGGCCGCGCGATTTACAACGAATACTATCTCTGCTCCGACCCGCATGAACGACTTTATATGTTTGGCCGCTGGCAGGAAGGTTTGCTGCCGCAAGCGGGCGCAACCGACGAAGACCGCCGCCAGTATGATGCGTTTTTCAGGCAGGTCGAAGGCCTGCGTAATGTGCGGGGGAAAGACGGCAAAAAACTTTTCGCCATTCCCGTCGATGACAGCTCGCAGGATGCCGACTGGCTTGCGCTCGATGCGATGACGATGCGGGAATGGATGCTGCGCGAGGGTTACACCTCGAGATACCTGCAATGGCATGTCGATTACGGCTGCCGCGACGATTACGGCGTGACGCTGGATGACACCTCGGCCTGGGCGGGCATCCATTATTTTGCAGGTCGGTCGGGCGTGGCGGCCAATACCGATGACAGTAATTTCGTCACTTGGCCGGAGGGCAACGGCTTTATCGCCAAAAAACTGGCCGCCCCGCTTGCCGCAAATTTCGCCACTCAATCGCTGGTCTTCGCGGTCAAGCGTGACGGTGACCGCGTGACTGTCGATTACCTCGACCAGAAAACCGGCAGCGCACACCGCATTTCCGCCCGCGCCGTCATCATGGCGACGCCGCAATTTGTCTCGGCGCGGCTGCTGCCCGGAATATCGGCGGAAAATTTCAGTTATGCGCCCTGGGCGGTCGCCAATATCACGCTCGACCGCCTGCCGGAAGGCGCGGGCGCGGAGCTGGCATGGGACAACATGGTTTATGACAGCAAATTGCTGGGCTATGTCGTGGCGACCCATCAGGGGCTGGAGGCGAACCCGCAGAAAACCGTGCTGACCTATTACTGGCCGCTCAGCCACCTGCCGCCGAAACAGGCGCGGGAGGAGGCGTTGGCGCGCTCCTACGGGCAATGGCGCGATATCTTCCTCGGCGAATTGCTGGCAGTGCATCCGGAATTGAAGGGCTTCGTCAAATCCCTCGATGTCTGGATATGGGGCCATGCGATGGTGCGCCCCGTGAAGGGGTTCATGTGGGGCGATGCGCGCCGCAATATGCTGAAGCAATCCCCGCCGGTATTCCACGCCCATTCCGACATGAGCGGCATCTCGATTTTCGAGGAGGCCTATACCCACGGCGTGCGCGCCGCTGAAAATACGCTCGCGCATCTGGGCCGTACGTTCGAGACGGAGCTGTAACATGAAGCAGCAGCCATGGATCGCGTCACGCGGCATCGACCTCGGCTTTATCATCGGCCCCGCATTTGCGGTCACGGCGGCGGTCGTGCTGTTTCGCGACAAACTGGCGGCGGTCGATGGCACGCCGCCATGGCTCTGGCTGCTGCTGGTGGTCGGGGTCGATGTCAGCCATGTCTATAGCACGCTGTTCCGGACATATCTGGACAGGGAAGAGTTGAAAAAACGCCAAATGCTCTACACCCTCGCGCCGTTGCTGGCATGGGTGGGCGGGGCGATGCTGTACAGCATCGACGCGATTGTGTTCTGGCGCGTGCTGGCATACCTCGCCGTGTTCCATTTCATGCGCCAGCAATACGGTTTCATGATGATCTATTCCCGCGCCGAGCGTGACCGCCCGCAATGGACGCGGAAAATCGATCAGGCCGTCATTTACCTCGCCACGCTGTTCCCGCTCGCCTATTGGCATGTGCATCACCGTGCCTTCAGCTGGTTCGTTACGGGCGATTTTTTCCGCATCGACCTGCCGCAGCTGGGCATTGCGGCGGGCGCGCTGTTCGCAATCGCGCTGCTGGCCTATGCCGCCAAGGAAATCCGGTTTTCGATGGCCGAAAAAAACATCAATGCGCCGAAACACCTGCTGCTGCTGGGCACCGCCATTTCATGGGGCGTGGGGATCGTGGTGTTCAACAGCGACCTTGCCTTTACGGCGACCAACGTGATCGCGCATGGCATCCCGTATATGGCGCTGATCTGGGTTTTCGGGCGCAACCAGCGCGACCTTGAAAAAACGCCGTATGTGCAGCCGCGCCTGGCCGGCCTGTTCCAGTGGAAATTCGTGCCTATATACATACTGATGCTGTTCCTGCTCGCCTTCGTCGAGGAAGGGCTGTGGGACGTGTTGGTGTGGCGCGAACACCCGGGCATTTTCGCGGCGTTTCGCATGTTGCCGCAGGCGGGTTCGGAGGATATTATGGTCTGGCTGATTCCCCTGCTGGCCATGCCGCAGGCGGTGCATTACATCCTCGACGCGTTTATCTGGAAGCATGACCTGAAGGATTCGGAATGGAAAAAGATATTGTTCTATCAAAAATCAAGGGCGGCCTGAAAGATGACTTCGTCGCGCCCGGCATGCATCTCCTGATCGATTTCTGGGGCTGTTCGCATATGCAGGATGAACAGGGCATCGGCCAGGCGTTGCGCCGCGCGGCTGCCGCTTGCGGCGCGACCGTGCTGGACGTTCACCTGCACAGCTTCGGCGAACAATCCGGCATCACGGGCGTCGCGACGCTCGCGGAATCACATATCAGCATCCATACATGGCCGGAAATCGATTACGTCGCACTCGACGTTTTTGTCTGCGGGTCGTGCAATGCGTACAAGGCGCTGGATGTGCTGGCCGAATATTTCCAGCCCGCGCGCCAACAATTGACCGCGCATGAACGCGGCGTACCGAACATCGCCGAAACACGGGCCATCGCATGACCGAAGAGCAGCAGAAGGCAGCCCCGCATGCCTGCTGCGGCGGCCACAGCCATTCAAAACCGAAACCCCGCGCGCCGGTCATGGTGCCTGTGGGCGCCGGTATCAAGGCATCCTATATCTGCCCGATGTGCTCCGGCGTGCGCAGCGACGTTCCGGCATCGTGCCCGGTCTGCGGCATGGCGCTGGAACCCGAATTCGTCACGGCGGATGCAGGGCCGAACCATGAAATGGAATATATGCGCCGCCGGTTCTGGGGCGCGGCTGTTTTAACCATCCCCGTTTTCGCGATCGAAATGTCGCGCCATTTCGGCCACAACGCCGATTTCATGTCGGATGTTTTCGTCACGCGCCTGCAGATGGCGTTTGCGACGCCTGTTGTATTGTGGGCGGGCTGGCCGTTTTTCCAGCGCGGCTGGCAATCCATCCGCACCGGCAACCTGAACATGTTCACGCTGATCGCGACCGGCACGGGCGTGGCGTGGCTTTACAGCATGGTTGCCGCCCTGCTGCCCGCCGTTTTTCCGGCGGGGTTTCAGGGTGAACACGGCCTTGCCGTTTATTTTGAATCCGCCGCCGTCATCGTCACGCTGGCATTGCTGGGTCAGGTGCTGGAATTGCGCGCGCGCGACAAAACGGGCAGCGCGATCCGCGAATTGCTGAAACTCAGCCCCAAAACCGCGCACGTCGTTCGCGACGGCGTTGAATCCGAAATCAATCTCGAAGATGTCGTGGCGGGCGACCATCTGCGCGTGCGCCCCGGCGAGCGCGTGCCGGTCGACGGCGTGATTGTGGATGGCGCCAGCCATCTTGACGAAGCCATGCTGACCGGCGAAGCGATGCCGGTCGCAAAATCTGCTGGCGATGCCGTGACCGGCGGCACGTTCAACCGCGAAGGCAGCTTTATTTTCCACGCCGAAAAAGTCGGCCGTGACACCATGCTGTCGCGCATCGTGCAGCTGGTGTCCGAAGCGCAGCGCAGCCGCGCGCCCATCCAGCGCCTCGCCGATAAATTCGCGGGCTGGTTCGTGCCCGCGGTGGTGACCGTCGCCATCATCAGCTTTATCTACTGGTCGCTGTTCGGCCCTGCGCCGGCGATGGCGTATGGTTTGCTCTGCGCCGTTTCCGTCCTTATCATTGCCTGCCCCTGCGCGCTGGGGCTTGCCACGCCGATGTCGGTCATGACAGGCATCGGGCGCGGCGCGGCGGCAGGCGTGCTGGTCCGCAATGCGGAGGCGCTCGAGATGCTGGAGAAAGCCGATGTGCTGGTGATCGACAAGACCGGCACGCTCACGACAGGCAAGCCCGCTGTCACCGCGCTGGTGGCGGCATCCGGCTATAACGACATCATCCTGCTGTCGCTGGCGGCATCGCTGGAGCAGGGGAGCGAACACCCGATCGCGCAGGCGATTGTGGCGGCGGCGGCCGATAAAAAACTCGCGCTGCCCAAGGTCAGCGGATTCACCGCCATCCCCGGCCGTGGCGTTTGCGGCGACTGGGATGACGAAGAAGTGATGCTCGGCAATGCGGGGCTGGTCGATGGCATTGATTTCGCAGGCCTCGCACCGCAAGCGGCCGAATTGCAGGCAGGCGGCGCAACCGTCGTCTATCTGGCGGCAGATGGCAAACCGGTCGGCATCATCGCCGTCAGCGACCAGGTCAAGCCCAATGCGGCGGAAACCGTCCGCCAGCTGAAAATGCAGAACCTGCGCGTCATCATGCTGACCGGCGATGCGCAAGGCGCTGCCGATGCGGTCGCGAAACAGGTGGGCATTTCGGAGGTTTTCGCGGGCGTATTGCCGCATGACAAGGCGCGTGTGGTGAAGGATTTTCAAAAGCAGGGCAGGCTGGTGGCGATGGCGGGCGACGGCATCAACGATGCGCCCGCGCTGGCGCAGGCCGATATCGGCATCGCGATGGGCACGGGTGCGGATATCGCGCTGCAGAGCGCGGGCATCACGCTGCTGCATGGCGACCTGTCGGGCATACTGCGCGCGCGCAACCTGTCGCGCGCGACCTTGCGCAATATCCGGCAGAACCTGTTCTTCGCGTTTGTCTATAACGCGGCGGGCGTGCCGATTGCGGCGGGCATCCTGTACCCGTTCTTCCACATCCTGCTCACCCCCATCCATGCGGCGGCGGCGATGAGCCTGAGTTCGCTGTCGGTGATTCTCAACGCCCTGCGGCTCCGCCGCACGAAACTATGATTCCGCCTGCGCCGCGCGAAAATCTGAAAAATTGCCTGTCGCAACCGTCACATTCGCGTGACGGCGCAGGCGGTTTTGAAAAAAGTTTTTTTCGCGCAAGCCCTTTACCGGATTCAGGAAAAGCCTGTCGCAAACGCGTTGTCACGAAAAATTACCTTGAATCCTGAGGTCAAAGTTGAGACAATTTCCATAGGCTCAAGAAGTGCGAGCGATCCCCGGCATCACTGGAATAACCCGAGCAAATCCGCCGCCGGATTTGTTTTTCGTAAATTTGAAATTTAATAAACCAACCGCGCAGGCTTGCCTTTTCCATGCCGCAGGCTAGGATTCATTATACAAGAAAAGTAAACATAACAACCGAACGTGAGGCACAAGAATGTCTGCAACGCCCCCCGACCTGTCGGCCAATCCGCTGGTCCATGCGCCGTCTTATCCCTATGGCGCGCCGCCGCTCGATATCATCAAGACCGAGCATTTCCTGCCCGCGCTGACGCACTTCATGGAAGAGGCGAAAAACCAGGTCGCGGACATCAAGAACAACCGCGCGCCCGCCACGTTCAAGAACACGATCGAGGCTCTTGAATTCGCGGGCCGCAACCTCGGCCGCGTATCGACCATTTTCGGAAACCTTGCCGGCGCGAATGCCGATGACACCCTGCGCGCCATTGAAACGCAAGTGTCCGTCATGAGCGTGCAGCACGCGAACGACATCATGCTGGATGCCGATTTGTTCAGGCGCGTGAAGGCCGTCTATGACGACCGCGCGAACCTGAAACTGACGCCCGAACAATCGATGCTGCTCACCGAAACCTACAAGGGTTTCGTGCGCAGCGGCGCGAACCTCGACGAAGCGAAGAAGACCGAACTGCGCGCGGTCGAGGAAAAGCTGGCGGAGCTGTCGACCACGTTCAAGAACAACACGGTCAAGGGCACGGATGCCTGGGAAAAAGTGATCGACGACGAAAAAGACCTCGTCGGCCTGCCCGACCGCGTGAAGGCGATGTACAAGGATTACGCGGATGAAAAAGGGCTGACCGGCAAATGGCTGATCAAGCTGTCGCCGCCGCCCATCGACATCGCGGAGTACAGCGAAAACCGCGCCCTTCGCGAAGAAGTGCACAAGGCGCGCACGAATGTCGCCTTCGGCGGCCCGTTTGATAACCGGCAGGTCGTGCTCGACATGGTGGCCGCGCGCCAGAAAAAGGCGGAGCTGCTGGGCTTCAACAGCTATGCCGCTTTCGTGCTGGACGACCGCATGGCGAAGAACCCGAAAACCGTGATGGATTTCCTCGACCGCAACGAGGCGGTGTATAAACCCGCCGCCGAGGAATTCGTGCAGAAAGTCACCGACTACGCGCAGAAAACCGACGGCATCACCGGCCTGAAGCCGTGGGACATGGGCTATTACAGCCGCAAGCTGAAGGAAGAGACCTTCCAGCTGAACATGGAAGAGCTGCGCCCCTATTTCGATCTTGAACAGGTGCTGGAAGGCCTGCGCAAGCATGCCGAGAATTTGTTCAACATCAACATGACCATCACGACGGGCAAATACCCCGTCTATCATCCCGATGTGAAGGTCTACGAAGTCACCGACAAATCGACCGGCGAGATGATCGGCCTGTTCTACGGCGATTTCTACGCGCGCCCCGGCCTGAAGAGCAACGGCGCATGGATGAGCACGTTCCGCAACCGCGGGCTGAACGAGGAAGGCGAGAACGAATTCTCGATCGTCACCAACACCTGCAACTTCGCAAAACCGACACCGGAACATGCGACGCTTCTTTCCATTGATGAAGTGCGCACCGTGTTCCACGAATTCGGCCACGGCCTCCACGCGCTGCTGGCGAAGGGCGATTACCAGTCGCTGACCGGCACGAACGTGAAATGGGATTTCGTGGAGCTGCCGTCGCAGCTGCAGGAAAACTGGGCGAAGAAAAAAGAGACGCTGGATACGTTTGCCAAGCATCCGGAAACGCAACTGCTGCTGCCCGCCGATGTGATCCAGAAAATCAACGACATGGAGAATTTTGACGCAGGGTATATGGGACTGCGCCAGACATTCTTCGGCAAGCTCGACATGAAATGGCACACGACCGACGCCAAGACGATCAAGGATGTCGAGGCGTTCGAGGATTCCGTGATCCGCGAGTCTTGGGTGTTCCCGCGCGAATACGGCGTCGGCACGCAATCGACCAGCTTCGGCCACCTGTTCGGCGGCGGTTATGCGGCCGGTTACTACAGCTATAAATGGGCGGAGGCGCTGGAGGCGGATGTCTTCTCGGAATTCGAGAAGAAGGGCCTGTACCACCGCGAAAGCGCGGACAAGCTGAAGGAGCATATTTACGGCCGCGGCGGCACCGCCGATCCGGCGGAGCTGTTCCACGCGATGATGGGCCGCGAACTTGATCCGGACGCCCTGTTCCGCAGGGAGGGGCTACTGCCAGAAAACGGCCTAAAAAAGCCGGCTAACGGCAACGAGCCCAAAAAGCCCGTGCCGCCCGCCCTCAACCGCAACAACAAGATCGGCCCGAAATTCGGCACCTGATCACCTGCGGTCCAGACATAAAAAAACGGCGCTGATAAAATCAGCGCCGTTTTTTTGAAACCGTGTTTTTTTAATCGGTCGCGCGGGAGCAGCATTCCGATTCCTTCGACAACAGATAATCCTGCTGTTCGGGCACGCGGGAAATGCGCTTCAGCAGGATGGAGGCCGAACGGGTGGAGAGGCGCGATGCGGTGATGCGCATGTCTTTCGAATCCTGGCTTGCGCGGGCGGCGGTTGCTTGTGATGTCATCTAGTGCCTGCCTTTCTTTTTATTGCGTCGAGGTAAAAGCATAAACCGGATCGCGTTTTTTGTCTGCCATCGATGCGGCAGATTCTTATA
The DNA here is from genome assembly GCA_965279315.1 of Alphaproteobacteria bacterium. GTDB lineage: Bacteria > Pseudomonadota > Alphaproteobacteria > Micavibrionales > UBA2020 > JAPWJZ01. The sequence goes on from OZ257145.1 coordinate 1,398,561, forward strand.
ACATTGTTGCGTATTCGCGTGTTTATTGCCTGAATCAACGATGATGCATCGCAGCAGTTACTTATGCCGCACTGTTGCGCAAATGTTCGAGAATGAATTGTTGCGTTGCGTCATCGGCAAGCGCGGGCACATGTCCCGCGCCCGGCACGACATGGATTTTCGCATCGGGCCGCAGCGTTTTGAAATCGTCTATTTCGGCTTGTGTGCACAGGTCGGACACGCCGCCCGCGATCAACGCGACGGGGCAGGGGATCAACGGCAATGCCGCCGCGAAATCGACATCGGCGTGCAAATCCACCAGCGCGCGGCGCACCAGTTTCGGGTCGTAATGATAAATGAATCCGCCTTCCGCCCCGCGCAGTTGATGCTGCGCGTAATGCTGCCACACTTCTTCGGGCACGGGGCCGAGCGGCAGGTTCTTGCGCAGGAGGGTTTCGTATTGCGCGCGCGTCGTGAACACCGGCAGCGTTTCGCTCAAATATCCGGTGATGCGCTTTAACGCCGCGCTGTTGGGCTTGTGCGTGATGTCGTTCAGCGTGAGGGATTTGAAAAATCCCGCATCGCCCTTGAACGCCATGATCATCGCGATCAACCCGCCCATGGAGGTGCCAAGCCAGTGCACAGAGGGCATGTTCATCTGTTCAAGGAACGCCTTGAAGATATCGGCATAGACCAGCACGGAATAATCATCCGCGTCGTCGAGCCAGTCGCTGCCGCCGCGCCCCGGCGCATCGACGGAAAAAACGTCGTAGCCATGCTGCGCGAGGAATGCGCCGATATAATCCGCATCGCGTTTCTGCCGCGTCAGCCCGTGCACGGTGACAACTGTGCCGGCGGGTGTGCCTTCGGGACGGAAGCGGGAATAGGCGAGCGTGATGTCGCGTTCCTGATACGCCTTGGCCAGCGTGACGGTTGAAAGTTCTGGGTCGTGGATGCCGCGCTGCAACAAGGAATTTACTCCGTTAAGATGAACCGTCCCGATGCCGGAAACCTGAAAACTTAGGCTTGCCCGGCCGATTGCGGCGTTTATGGAATGGGCTCTTAGAAAGTTCTTAACCGCCGCACAGCATAATCAGTATCATGAATGCAGGGAGTTTTTCAGCATGAAACAGCGTATTGCCTCTTTCGTTATTCTTCTCAGCGCCGCATTTTCGGCGCATGCCCAAGCGGCCGGATTTTATTTGCAGGAACAAAGCGTCAGCCAGCAGGGCAGCGCCTTTGCGGGCGCGGTCGCGAACCCCGAAGACGCATCGACCATTTTCTTTAACCCCGCCGGCATGACGCAGCTGTCAACGCCGTCGATCAGCGGCGGCGTCAGCGTACTGGTGCCGAAAACAGAAATCCGCAACACGGGTTCGACTGCAGGGCCGACCGCCGGTGCGGGCGCGGCCTATGCGGGATCGCAGGGCGGCAACCCGTTCGACCCCACGCCCGTGCCCAGTTTTTACGGCGTTTACCCGCTTGATAACGGCAAGGTCTGGCTGGGCCTTGGCGTCAGCTCCCCCTTCGGCCTTGCGAATGATTACGGCCAGGACTGGTTCGGCCGTTACGATTCCACGAAAAGCGAATTGCTCAGCATCAACGTCGCGCCCGTGATCGCGTACAAGTTCAACGACAAGCTGTCGATCGGCGGCGGCCCGAACATCCAGTATGTGAATGCGCGCCTTGAAAACGCGCTGCCCTGCCCGGCGGCGATCTGCGGCGGGGCGGCCTTCACGCCCGCAACCGACGGTTTGTCGGTCCTGAAGGGCGACAGCTACGGCTTCGGCTTCAACATCGGCGCGATGTATGAAGTGAACGACAGGACGCAGATCGGCGTGCATTACCGCTCGAAAATGAACCAGACGGTCGATGGCGAAGTGGATGTGTCCGGTCTGCTGGGCCCCCTTGCCGCCAACAACGGCGTGCGGTTTGCCGAGGCTGAATTGAAACAGCCCGATACCGCCAGCATCGGCTTCGCGCATAAATACAACGACCAGCTGACGATTCTCGGCTCCGCCAACTGGTTCGGCTGGCGCAACTTCGATGAAATCCGGGTGGAATTCGATGCGGGCGGCGCGGACAGCGTGACGGCTGAAAATTTCGACAACAGCTATTCGCTCGCCCTCGGCGCGAAATGGAAACAGAGCGACGCATGGACGTTCCGCGGCGGCGTGCAGTTCGACCAGACGCCCACGACGCTGCCCGACCGCAGCACGCGCACGCCCGACGGCGACCGTTACTGGCTGTCGATGGGCGCGACGTATAACGTGAATGACCGTTTCTCGCTCGACCTTGCGGCGTCGCACCTGTTCATCACCGACGGCGATATCGCGCTGACGAAACGCTTCTATGCGGGTTCGGCGGTCGACACCACCGTCAACGTCAACGGCCGTGCGGAGAGCAGCGTCGAAATCCTGTCCCTGCAGGCGAACTGGAAATTCTAGGATATGGCGACCAGCATCCCCATGCGCTTCGTGAACGGCTGGCGCAACGTCAAGGGACGCTGGGACCTGCTGCTGTTCCTGGCCAAATGGGACCCGGATTACCGCAAGGACGTCATCATCACCTTCCTTGCCTATTTCCTGCTGATCTATTCCGCGCTGACATGGAACACCTATTACGACTGGATCGCGATGGCGGTCGAGGCGGGGATCATCATCGTGCAGGTCGGCGGCGAGATGTCGATCCTGCCCGCCGATTACCGCCCTTCGCATGGCGGCGTGCGGTATACGGTGCAGCCCAGCACGCATATCGCCTATGAAGAGCTCAGCTTCCTGATGTCGGGCGTCCATCCGGCGGAGCAGGAGGAGGCGCTGGGGTTCAGCAACCCCATCGCGCCGCTCGGCATGTGCCGCGAAAGCCCGCTGGTCAGCAACAGCGTCGATGACGTGCTGATGACGCGGGACAGGCTGCCGTTCACGGTTGATCCCGGCGAGGCGAACCATATCCGGTCGCGGCACCAGTTGAGATATATCGCCATCCGCGTGGCGAACAAGAAACAGCACACGACCAACGGCGCGAAACTGGCGATGTACGACATGGCGGATGCGCTGGTGGGCGACAGGCCCGTCACGATGCGCAAGTCATACTATTTCGACGCGCTGCTGACGGCGGAGGCCTTCCGCAGCCGCATCTTCCGCAACAACATCAAGGGGGAGAAAGAGGTCTATACCGACATGACCACCTATTTCCCCGTCAAGGAAGAGGTGATCGACGGGCAGGATGCCGTGCGGTTTTTGCCCGACCTTTATAAAAACGTGTCGGGGCATATCGGCATCACGACGCTGCTGGTGACGGAAAACAACCGCGTTGTCATGCTGCATCAGGGATCGACCAAGGCGATTGGCGCGCATACGGTGACGCTGGGCGGCTCGGGCTCGATGAATTTTGCGGATATGGATGTGGTGAAGCGCCCCGATGATTTGCGTGCCGGCATCGCCTATGCCATGGCGCGCGAGATGTGCGAAGAAACCGGCATGCTGAAATGGTTTCCGTCCGTGCAGCAGAACACGATGGTCACGGGTTTCTTCCGCTGGGTCGACCGCTGCGGCAAGCCGGAATTCGTCGGCCTGACGCGCGCGGGCGATGTGCCGTTTTCAAGACAGCAGGCGATCGACAGCGACGAAGTGGTGAAATACGACGAAGTGCCCGTCACGCTGCATACGATGGAAGATTTCCACAAGGTGCTGGCATGGCTGCGCGAGCATAAGGTCAACGTCGCGCTGTCGTCGCTGATGGCGCTGCACCGCATGACGGTGATTGCGGGCTATGCGGGGGCAGGGGCGAGCGATGCGCAACGCCTTGTCCATGAACGCGTTTCCGCCTTCCTGTTCGGCCCGCTCGCCTACCTTGACAACAATGTTGCCAAACCCTATTCTCTGGAAAACAAAAAGGCCTGATTTTAGTACAGGCACTTGGAGGGGCTTATGGCGCAGGACAAGGGTGTCCTTCTTATTTTCGACCTGGTTTCCACGCTCACCGATGCGGGCCCGCGCTATGTGCAGGCCTTTCTGGACGTGACCGAAAAGGCGGGCTTCGGCCGCCCCGATCCGGCTGCCGTCATGGACATGCTGGGCAACAAAAACCTGAGCGAAATCACCGACACATTCGCAGGCGGCATGGATGCCGCGGCCAAGAAGGAATTCATGGCCGAATGCAACGAGGCCTGCGATATCCTGTTGCGCAAGCCGACATGGAAAGAGAACCTCTTTCCCAACGTGCGCGAAGCGATTGAATCGATGCACCTGCGCGGCATCACGCTTGGCATCTATACCGGCACGCGCGAAGATGCGATGGCGGCGCAGCTGAAATATCACCGCATCGAAGGGCTCTTCAACGCGGCCTACCTGCGCGGCAAGAATAACGAGCGCGATGCCGGCAAGAAAAATACCGACCTCAAGGCCGAGCAGCTGCAATCGATTGTGGAAGAATTCCGGCGCGCGCAGGGCAATGCGTCTGCCCCCGTGATCGTGATTGGCGATTCCGAAGCCGATGCGAAAGCGGCGGAAAAAGACGGGCTTTATTTCGTCGGTTTCGCGACCGATGACGCGAAGAAAGCCGCGCTGCAAAAGGCAGGCGTGACCGTGATTGTGACCGATTTCGGCGATGTGCCGGACCTGGTCGACCGCTTGATCCGCCCCCCTGCAAACGACAGCCAGCCGCGCCCCGGCATTGGAAGAAAATTTCAACCTTAACCCTTTGAGCCAAAAGGGCATAATGGGCGTTGACAGGATCACCTTGCAACGGTACTATTTTACATATCTTTAAAAATCGAGACAGTGGAGGCTACAGCATGGCGAAAGCCCTGAGTTTACCCAATGGCGTGCGCGTCGTCACCGAACAGCGCCCCGGCACCGGCACGGTTGCCATGCAGATTTATCTCAGATCAGGCGGCGTCGATGAGCCCGCCGAAGAAAGCGGCCTCACGAACCTGATGCAGGAAGCGGCGCAGACCGGCACCACCACCCGCAGCCGCAACCAGATCGCGGACGACGCCGAAACCAAGGGCAGCCCCATCAGTAGCTTCACGAACATGGAAGTCACCATGTTCAAGACCAAGGCGCTGACGCGCAACGCGGCCGATGCCTTCGGCGTGCTGGCCGATGTGATATTGAATCCGGTTTTCGATGCTGCCGAGCTGGAACAGGTCAAGGAACAGATCGTGCAGAGCCTGCTGCAGCAGAAAAAATCTCCCTCCGCCGCCGCCACGAACAAATTCATGGAAACCGCGTTTGCGGGCCAGAGCGTCGGGCAGAGCACGCAAGGCACGCCCGAACTGGTGGAATCCTATACGCCTGCGCAGCTGAAGAAAAAACACGGCGAACTGCTGTCGCGCCCGGGGGATATCATTGTGTCCTTCACAGGCGATATCGACCCTGCAGTCGCCGAAAAGCTGGTCGCCGACACCTTCGGAAAATTGCAGGGCGGCGCGAAACCCGCATCGCCCAAGGCGGTATTCACGGCGGGCGAATACCGCGAAGACAACGACAGCAACCAGGTGAACATCAATATCGGCTTTCGCGCGCCGGACGGCAATGATCCCGACCGCTACGCGGTGATGCTGTTCAAATCGGTGCTGGCCGGCGGCATGTCGTCGCCGCTGTTCCAGGAACTGCGCGTCAAGCGCGGCCTTGTTTATACGCCGCGCGCCAGCTACGGGCAGTATGACAACGCCGGCTACTTTTCCATCGACAACGGCACCGGCCCCGGCAAGGCCGGCGAGCTGGTGACGGCGGTGATCGAATTGCTGGGCACGGCCGCCCGCGACGGTTTCCCGCAAAAAGACATCGACCAGGCGCGCGACCGCTATATCCGCGCCGTGCGCAACAGCACCGAAACCCCCGATGCTGCCGCCGGATACAACGCCAACCAGATCATGAAATTCGGCGCCGTGCTGGGGCCGGATGACCTCGAGAAAAATTTGCGCGCCGTCACGGCCGATGATTTGCGCCGCGTCGCGGGGCAGATGCTGAAGGACGGCGAATTCGTCCTCGCCGCCGTCGGCCCACTCGCCACGCTGCCGACCAATGCGGAACTGAAAAAACTGCTGCAGGATCAGGTTGCCGGTATCGATATCCCTGAAAAAGCGCCTGCCGCGCCCGCTGTCGCCACCACCTTCAACACTGCCGCTGCCGCGCCCGACAGCTTTGGCGCGCCGCAGGTGACCGTGCTGCCGAACGGCCTCAAGGTCATCACTGTGGAGCGCCCTGGCCCGCTGTCGATCGGCGGCTGGGTGGGCGCGGGTTCCGACCATGAAACGCCGGAACTGGCGGGTGCGACGCACCTGAACGAGCACATGATGTTCCGCGGCACGCCGTCCTATCCATCCGGTACGATTGACAAAATCGTCGAAGGTGAAATGGGCGGCGGATTGAACGCCTATACCTCCAACGATAAAACCGTTTATTACTTCTATTCCCTGCTGCCCGCGCACCTGCAAAAATCTGTCGACATCATCGGCGAGATGATTTTCCAGGCGGATATCAAGCAGACCGAACTGACCGGCACGCCCACTACGCGTCCCGACGGCACCATCGACCCCGGCAAGGGCGAGATCGAGGCCGTGATCGAGGAGCTGAAAATGGGCCGCGACAAACCGGGCCGCATCGCCTACCAGCAGATGATGGCGCAGGCCTATGCCGGTTCCACACATGGCGAAACCGTGATCGGCACAGAACCGGTGCTGCGCGCCATGACAGCCGAAATGCTGCGCGATTACCGCGATGAATTCTATTCATCCAATAACGTCATTTTCGGCGCGGCCGGCCCCGTGAAGCATGACGATTTCGTGAAACTGATCGAACAAAAATTCGGCCACCTGCAGCCCACCAATTTCCCGCCGCTCGACGTTCCCGCTTATAAGGGCGGCACGGCGGCATCGGAGCATAAGGCTGCGCAACTGGCGACGGTCTTGCTGGCCGCCGATGCCGTTGATACGGCCCATGCGGACGGCGTTGCCTATGAAGCGCTGGGCGAGATACTCGGCGGCGGCTTTTCCTCGCGCCTTGCCAAGGGCGTGGTGAACGGGCAGCTGGCATTGGCAGCCTCCGCAGGACTGTCCAATTACCGCAATGCGGGCGCGTTCATGTTTCAGGCGACAGCCGCGCCTGAAAACGTCAAGCCGCTGATGCGTGAGCTGTATGCCGAACTTCGCCGCCTGCCGGGCGATGTGACGCAGGCAGAGCTTGATAAGGCCAAGAGCATGCTGGAACTGTCCTTGCGCGGCGGGTACGAGGAAAACAATGACATCATCGACGCCTATGCCGTCGACCTGCAATCCGCAGGCCGCCTGGTGACGGAGGACGAGAAAATCAAGGCCATCAACGCCCTGACGCTCGACGATATCCGCCGTGTGGCGGCACAGGTGCTGGCATCCAACCCGACCGCGTCGCTGATTGTGCCCCCCGGCACCGACCCCAAACTGCTGCCCACCCATGCCGAGGTGGTGGCGATGCGCGACGACAAGGACTGGCAGAAACCCGCCAACACGAACAAGCCGAAACCGCCGCAGGCGGCGTGAAGCGCACTTGATTTAAACGGCGCAACCGATAAAATGCGGGGGAACAACAGGGTTCACCCGCATTTTTCATGACATCACTGTTCCGCGACGTCTGGTCACTGTCATCCCCTTACTTCCGGTCATCCGACCGCAGAATGGGGTTGCTGCTGCTTGTCGTGATTGTGATGCTGAGCCTGTTCGATGTTTACCTCAGCGTGCTGTTCAACGAATGGAACAATGATTTTTACGATTCATTGCAGAACGTCGACAAAAAGTCGTTCTATGACGCTCTGTTCAAGTTTTCATGGCTGGCCGCGCTGTTCATCATCAACGCGGTCTATCGCCTGTACCTGAACCAGATGCTCCAGATCCGCTGGCGGCGCTGGATGACCGACCAGTATCTGGACAAATGGCTGGCGCGGCAGGCCTATTACCGGCTACAGGTCGCAGGCAACCCCGCCGACAACCCTGACCAGCGTATCGCGGAAGACATCAACCAGTTTATTTCGCTGACGCTCGACCTGACGCTCGGCCTGCTGTCGTCGGTTGTCACGCTGTTTTCGTTCCTGTTCATTCTCTGGACGCTGTCGGGTGATTTTTCTTTCATAATTCCAGGCAATGTCATTCTGGGCTATTTCATTCCTATGCCGTCATATGTTATCACCATTCCCGGCTATATGGTCTGGTTCGCGCTGGCTTATGCGGTTGCGGGCACATGGATCACATCCAAACTGGGTCGCCCCTTGATCGGGCTCAATTTCGAACAGCAGAAATACGAAGCCGATTTCCGCTTCAGCCTGATCCGCCTGCGCGAAAACGCTGAAAGCGTCGCATTTTATCATGGCGAGACACAGGAAAAGATGGGCTTCGCCACGCGCTTCGCCCGCGTCTTCGACAATTACTGGCAGATCATGAAGCGGCAGAAAACGCTGACATGGTTCACCTCCGGCTATTACCAGATCGCCATCATCTTCCCCTATGTGGTCGCCGCGCCACGTTTCTTTGCAGGACAGATCAAGCTGGGTGGGCTGATGCAGACGGCATCGGCCTTCGGGCAGGTGCAGGGCGCGCTGTCCTATATCATCGGTTCTTATACCAGTATCGCCACATGGAAATCGGTGATCGCGCGTTTGACAGGCTTTACGGCAAGCATGGAGGCGGTTGCGGAGCAACTGCACGGCGCGCCTGTGCAGGTAGTGGAGCAGGGTGTTGTGGCTGCGAACCTGAATGTTGGCTTGCCGGATGGCCGCCAGCTGCTCAAGGGCGTCGATTTTTATGTGGCGCCAGGCGAGGCGTTGCTGATTCAGGGGCCGTCCGGCAGCGGCAAATCGACGCTGCTGCGCGTGATGTCGGGGTTGTGGCCTTGGGCATCAGGTGGTGTATTTATTCCGCAGGCTGCGAACGTATTGTTCACGCCACAAAAACCGTATCTACCGCTGGGTACGTTGCGCAGCGCGCTGTTGTACCCGAACATTACGGGCGTATCGGATAATGAATTGAAGGCGGCGTTGGAAACCTGCCGCCTACCGCAGCTGGTATCGTGCCTCGATGACAGCGAAGCATGGTCGCATATCCTGTCACTGGGCGAACAGCAGCGCGTGGCATTCCTGCGCGCATTGCTGGTGAAACCGTCGGTGATTTTCCTCGATGAGGCCAGCTCCGCGCTGGACGAGGATGCCGAGGCTTATTTCTATGGCTTGTTGCGTGAAAAACTGCCGCAATCATCGATCATCAGCGTCGGGCATCGCGGCACTTTGAAACCGCTGCATGACCGCGTGCTGAACCTCGACGAATTCGGCGCGGCTTAAGGCTGCCACATATCGCGCATCGGCGACTGCCAGCCATGTTTCAAGTATTCGGCGACTTTTTCGACATTCAGCGGCTTGCGCAGCACGCCGTCGGCGCGCAGGTCGAGCGCGCGGCGGATGCTTTCGTAATTCAGCTCGCCCGACAAAATCACGACGGGAATATCCTCCAGGAACTGGTCGGCCTTCAGCCGTTCCAGTAGCGCAAGCCCGTTCATGCGCGGCAGGTTGATGTCGATGATGATAATGGTGGGGGTGAGGCAGTTGACGCTATGGTCCTCGAACCCCTGGTCGCGCATATACCTCACCAGCTCCTCGCCGTCGGCGAAGCAGGTCACTTCCTTCACATAGCCGCTGTTTTCAAGCGCGGTCTTGCTGAAAATGCGGTCATCTTCCTCGTCCTCGACCAGCAGGACGCGACAATGGCGCGGGTGCGCCGTTTGCTCATCATTCATTTGGTCTTCATACTCCATCGGGAATCCCCTTTATGAACTGATCTGGTGCTGGACATGGGCGCTGTTACCCCTGCCGTGCAGGGCATCGATGATATCGCGGCGCGATACCGGTTTTTGCAGGAATGCCTGCGCACCCGCCGCCAGCGCGGCGCGGATTTTCGCGCTGTCATCGGTGCCGGACACGACAATCACGGGAATGCCGGAATATTTCTCCGATCTGCGCAGGAATTCAAGCACGCGGATGCCGTCGATGCCCGTCATGTACAGGTCGAGCAGGATCATGCGCGGTATCTCTTGCGCGCGGGGGTGATCCTGAAGATAGGCGATCAGCGCGTTGCCGCTGAAAAAAGTGATGACCGGCGTTTCCCCGAACAGGAAGCCAAGCTCATGGCGCAGGAATTCCTTGTCATCAATGTTGTCATCGACCACCACAACCGGCCTTGTGGCTTCATCGACAGCTGACTTGGATCCCGCGACCTTCGGAATGACGCTTTCGAATGGCCGCATTGTTTTCATCCTTCACTGCGCAGTCAAAACACCGATCATGAAAATATGCACGTTATATACAGGTTCAGGCTATCACGGATGCGTTTAACATCCGTTGAATTAACCAATGCATCATTTTCAAATACCGCGCAAAATTTAGCAAAATTAACGGATCGTTGCGAATTGCGGGGGTGCGGGGAACTCTCGGCGCAGGATATGCGTTGTCTGCGTAAGTGGTACATTTGTGTGCCGCTTGTTATTCATGCAAAGGTGGCCGATTATGACTCTATTCCAGTCTGCAATCACCGAAGGCGGCGGGTTGCCGTTGCTGCCGGATGACGAAGATGCCGTGCGCGCATTGAGGGAATCGAATCACGCACTATCAGGCTTTGCGCATACCGTTGCGCATGACCTGAAGGGGCCGCTCCGCCATATCGCCACCTACAGCCAGATGCTGAATGACATCTATGGCGCGCAGCTGGGCGAACAGGGCCAGAAATTCACCACGCGCCTGATCGTCAATTCGAACCGCGCCGTACGGCTGATCGAGGATTTGCTGGCCTATGCCGAGGCCAAGGAAACGGCAGAGGAAAAAACGCCGGTCAATCTGAACAAGACGCTGGTAGAAATTCTCGACACCTTGCAGGACACGGTGGATGAAACGGGGGCAGTTGTGACGTCATCCGACCTGCCGACCATACCGGCATTCCCGCACCGCGTGCAGCAGTTGTTGCAGAACCTGATCGTGAATGCGCTGACCTATCGATCGGATATTGCGCCCAGGATCAGCGTGACGGTGGTCGCGCTTGAAAACGAATACCTGTTTTCCGTGCAGGATAACGGCATCGGCATCGAACGGCAATATCAGGCGCGAGTGTTCGAGCCTTTTCAGCGGCTGCATTCGCGGGACGATATCGAGGGCTCCGGCCTTGGCCTTGCCATCTGCCGCCGCGTCATCGACCTGCATGGCGGCAAGCTATGGATGGAATCGGAAGGCGGATCGGGGTCGACGTTCTTCTTCACGCTGCCGAAACAATGACCGTCGCGCGCGTTGGCCCGCGGCTTTCAAGCAGCGTCTTTGCCGCGGTGCGTTTTTTCAGCAGTTCGAGGTATCCCGTCAGGCGTCCCGTGGTGATGCTGCTGCGGTCGGCATAGGTCACCAGTTCATCCATCTGGTCGATGCAGGTGACGGCAAGCGCGGGGTTGATCCTGATGCTGCCAACCGCATCCGACAAATCGTCGCGGATGAATGTGGCCAGCGTCTCGACCTCCACCAATGCGTAGCGCAGGTTGCCTTGCCAGTCGTTCAGCACATTTGTATCGTCCTTGATGCCGGCTGCGGGCGGCTGTTTTTCCTCGTTCGCCAGCGGCCCTGCGCCATGGCGCGTCAGGTAGGCGCGGGTGGCGTAGGTGACGTTCAACGCGCCGATGGCTGCTTCCTGCGCCAGCGGCATGACGTTTTTCAGGCCGGTGTTTGAACGCGTCACATGCGGGAAAATCCCGCGCGACTGGTCGAGCATCAGACCTTGCGCGCCTTCGAACACGATGCGTTTTTGTGTATCGGCAAGGAATGATGCGCCGGCCTGCCGCGTCGTATTCAGAAAAAATTCTGTGTCCTCGATAAATTTGTCCATGATGCCAGCCGAGGCGACACGCTCGTTCCATTTTTCGGGCAGGCTGGCGAAGCCCAGCGCGGCCAAGCGTTGCGGCAGCCATTCGGTGCGGATTTTGGCAAGTTTCCGCCGCAACGCTGCGGCGTCGGAAAGGTCGCCATAGGAAAGGGCGAGCGGCGCGTGCTGGCAACGCTCGATCGTTTCGCCGAACCCCATGCCGCAGCTGCCGTGGCGGCCATTCCCGCGCAGGTCTTCGGCGATCTGGTTGATCATCATGTCATAGGGGGTGGTGACGATGGATGCGGCATCGACATGGATTTGCGGCACGCTGCATTTAGGCGACAGCACATCCCATTCTTTCCGGAACAGAAGCGGGTTGCAGACGAAATAACGGCTGAGGAATGTTTCCGCCCCAGCAAAACTGCCGCTGCCGATATGGCTGAACACATGACGTTTGGCATCCGGCGTCACGACCGTGTGCCCCGCCTGCGCGCCGCCGTTGAAGCGCACGACGACGGAATCGGATTTCGCGGCATAATAATCGGTCATCAGGCCTTTGCCTTCATCCCCGAAATTCGCGCCGATCACGACATCTGCTGTTTTCATGCTGCCCCCTGAAATTTACGGCATTAAAGCAAATCCCGCCTGCCGGTTCAAGGCAGGCGGGATTTCCGTGTGCAAGTGACTTTAAGGTTTCAGTTTGAGCTTCAGGCTCTTCGGCGGCAGCGGCACGTTGTTGTTATTGGCGATGCCCGGTTTCATGTGGGAAATCGCGTCCTCCACCACTTTCGCGGTGGGGCCTTGCCAGCTTTTCACCACATCGGCGGGTTCCTTGCCATTGTGGACTTCCAGCACCGACACCAGCACTTCGGACAGCTTGTTATAGTCCTTCAGCGCGATGATGCGGTCGGGCGGCAGCACCTTGTTCCAGCTGTCATAGACTTCTTTCTTGTGGCTCAGGGCGTGGTTGCCCTGCTCGACGACCACATGATAGACGTCGTATTTCGCCGACACCATTTTCAGCAGGTCTTTCGTGCTGATATCCGCGGGCACATCGTCGCCGAGGAATTTCTTGATGTGGCGCGCTTCCAGCACAGCCGGGCATTCTTCGTCGCCGAAGGTGAAGATGATGCCTTTCTTGCCGCGTTTCACGCTGTCGATATCTGTCTTGGTCGCCGCGAAATACCAGGGCAGGTTATAGCTTTCGAAGTGGTTGCCCCCGCCGCCTTTTTCCAAATAGATGTCTTTCAGCTGTTCGGCGATGCGGATATCGGCTTCGAACTGCGACGCCTGCAGGGGCGCGCGGTCGAAATAGGCGTCGCCCACGCCCATCACCATGATGTGCGGATCGGATACCGGCTGGCGGTCGATGATCGCCTCGACCAGCGTGCCGAGGCCTTCGCGCGCCATGCGGTCGGCGATCACGCCCATCGAGCCGGTGACATCGAGTGCGAGGATGATCGGCGTCGAATTCGGGTTCTTGACTGAATCGCGCGATTCACGCACCGCGATGCCGCGCGGGTCCATCGATTGCTTGATGCTCGACTGGTTGAAAATTTGGCTGGTGCTTTTGCCCTTGGTGCTGGTGGCATGTTTGTCCCAGTCGTTGTTGTCCCATCTGCCGTATCCCATAGTATGGCCTCCTCGAAGTTGAGAGCTTTATATGCTCATTGTGATGATTTTTTATTCTCTTATAGAGCATAAGTTATACGCGCAGAGAGCATAAGTCAATACGCAGAAAACATGCGCAAAATAGGGGTTTGGACAGGTTTTCAGAAATGTGCGGGCGGGAGAAGCAGGGGAATCAAGGGCTGTTGCGCGGCCGAGTCGTCGCTTAAAACTTGATTCCGGCGTCAGTCAGCGCGTTCTGGGCGATGCGGCGGGAACCGCGGGTGGTGTAATGCAAATTGTCCTGCGACCGTTCATCGGCAGGGATGCGCCCCTCCACCTTCGACCACGGGATGTTTTGTGCCGCCGCCGCATTGGATACGGCATCGTTCACGCGATGCATGGTGGCGATCCACTTATCCATGAAGCCTTCCTCCGCCCAATGCGAAACACCGCCCGGCACGGAACCGGTATAGGGTGCGGATAATGATGCATGGCCGAGGATGACGGGGTTTGCGCCGTCTTCACGGACTTTAACGGCCATGTCCACAAGGCGCGCGGCGTAATGATCGATCACGGATTGCGGTTTGCCGATCATCAATTCAATGTCGTTGCCGCTCATGCTCATGATGACGGCGGCGCCCTGCGGGACATTTTCGATCGGCAGGGCGGGGATGACGTTATCGAGCCCCGCGCCATTGCGGCCGAGGTTCACGACGTTGTTGAAAACATTCTTCAGGTTGATGCCGATGAAATTCGCAATCGAGTCACCCCAGGTCACGACCGTGACGCTGTCGAGCCCGCGCACCGTGGTGAGGTCAGGTGTGGCGGCAGATTTGAAATCGGGGCTGATCGTGTTTTGCATGAAGAACATTATAGTGCATTTATTTACATAATGCAATATAAAAGGAAACCGGCATGTGATGGTTAAATGTTTGAATTATCTGCGAATACCGGCATCCCGCAGCGCATTTTGTGCGATATGGCGCGACCCGCGTTGGGTGTAATGCAAATGGTCGGGATCACGCTCCGCCACGCGGCCTTGCACGACCGAATAGGCGACGCCCGTTTTTTTCGCTTCGCGTTCGATCGCGGTGTTCACGCGGTGCATGGTGGCGATCCAGTTTTCAAGGAAGCCGGGCTTGTCCCACATTTTAAGGTTGCCGGTATAAAGTCCGGTCGGCGCCTGCATCCCGATCACGATGGGTGTGCCGCCCTGATCGCGCACGCCGCGCGCCAGGCTGATCACATCGCGCGCATAGCCGTCGATGCGCTGCTGCGACGCGCCGAAGAAACTGGGCACGTCATTGGTGCCGATGCTCATCAGCACGACAGCGCCACGCGGGATATGCGACAGCGGCTGCGGCACGGTGGGAATGGTCAGCCCCGACCCGTCGCGGCCGATATTGACGACATGGTTGAAGCTGCCGCTCAAACTGTTGCCGATGCCGTTGCCGATTGAATCGCCCCAGGTGACGACGGTCAGTGTGTCGCTGCTGGGCGCGGTGCGCTGCGTGGCGGTATCCGCGGGCGCGCGGCGAGGCTGTTCCTGCGCATAGCTGTCGCCGCCGGTCGCCAGCACCAGCGTCACCCCCAGCAAAACCTTTGCGGCGGCACGGGTGAAGGAGGATGAAAGCACATTTTTGCTCATGATAGATTGTAACAAAAACATTGCCATAAAACAATTAATCTCTGTCTAAGGTATTGGAAATATGAAGATTCAAAGGGGGGCTTATTTTTCCAGCATGGTCCTGGCGATGCGTTCCACTTCACGCATTTCGCGCGCCAGCGCATCTTCTAAATGCTCGATAAGTCCGTCGAGGCGTTTTGATTCTGCCTTCAACCCGTCCGCCTCGATCTCGGCGGCCAGCGCGCTGGCGTCATACAGGCCGATCAGGCCGGTGATGCTTTTCAGGTCATGCGCGGCGTCGGACATTTTATCCAGCTTGCCCTTCTGCATTTCGGCATCGACCACGTCCATCAACCGTTCCGCTTCCTTCACGTTGGATGCGACCATGCCGCGCATGTAATCCAGCCCCATGCCGTCGCGCAGCATGGTCAGCGTTTCGCGCATCGATTTTTTATGTTCCTGCGGCGCTTTCGCCGTGTCGCCCTTGGATGTGCCGGCGACAAGCGCGACTGCGTCATAGAGGCTTTTCGGCGAAAACGGTTTCGGCACATGGGCGATCATGCCGGCGTCGTAACATTTGCGCACGAAGTCTTCCATGATATTGGCGGTCAGGCCGATGATGGGCAGGGTCTGAAGCTTGCCGCCCAGCTCGCGGATGGCGCGGGTGGTATCAAGGCCGTTACGGCCCGGCATATTGACGTCCATGAACACCATGTTGAAATCGGTTTCCTGCACGGCCCTGATCGCATCGTCGCCATTGCCGACGGCGGTCACGATATGCCCTTTTTGGGTCAGCATTTTAACAACGATGCGCTGGCTGACGGCGTTATCCTCGACGACCAATATATTTTGCGGCGGCGAATCGGGGCCGGTATGTTCCGCATCGGCATCCGCTTCGCCCGCAACTGGCGCAACATAGGGAAGCTCGACAAAGAATGTGCTGCCTTTGCCTTCCTCGCTCGTCGCGCCGATCTTGCCGCCCATCAATTCGACCAGTTTTTTGGCAATCGACAGGCCGAGGCCGGAACCGCCGTAACGCCTTGCAATCGAATTGTCGGCCTGCGAAAACGCGCTGAACAGCTTCGCCATGTTTTCTTTACTGATACCGATGCCGCTATCCTGCACCTCGATGCGCAAGGCAGGCTGTTTACCGTCGGTGCAGGCGGCGCGCAACACAACTTCGCCCTTTTCGGTGAACTTGACCGCATTGTTCAGCAGGTTGACGATCACCTGCTGCAGCCGGTGAGGGTCGCCGCGCATCCGTTTCGGTACATTGTCGGCAAGGGCAAGGTTGAGGCTTAGTCCTTTATCCTCCGCCGTCTGGCGCATGACGCGTCCGGAATTGGTCAGCATGTTGTGCAGGTCGAAATTGACCGCGCTGATATCCAGCTTGCCGCTTTCCACCTTGGAAAAATCCAGAACGTCGTTCAGCGTGTTCAGCAGCGTCTTGGAACAATCGCTGATCGTGCCGACGAAATCTTTCTGCTCCGCATTCAGCGGCGTGTCCTTTAAAAAGTCGACCATCCCGAAAATGCCCGTCATCGGCGTGCGGATTTCATGGGACATGAGGGCGAGGAAACTGGACTTCGCGCGGTTCGCATCATCCGCACGGCGCGCGTTCAGGCCCGCCTGCCGCTTGCTTTCGATCAGTTGCAGGGTCGATGCCAGCATCTTGCGCCCGATCGACAGCACATAAATGCAGAAAAACAGAACGGCGGGGCCCGCATAGCGCGTTTCCTGCACATGCCAGTTCAGGTAAACGACCGCGCCCACCATCAATGCCGGTATGGCGATATCGAATGTCAGCAGGAACGGCACCGGCGCGCTGGATGACCCGTATGTCGCCACAACGCAGATGACAAAGATATATCCCAGCAGGTCGTCATAAAAATATTCCCCCTGCAGCGGCCAGAACAGCAGCAGCAGCCACGGCACCAGATACATCAGCTTGGTAAAGCATATCGAAAAGATATAGCCGCGGATTTCGGAATCGCGGAATTTCGTTTCCAGTATTTCGCGGTACATCGAATGCTGGCGCAGGAAGGCGAGGGCGCAGAACACCAGCACGCCGATTTCGGTCATGATGCCGTTCGCATCGGCCGGCGGCGGGTACATTTTGTATTTTGCGGCCAGGAACATGCCGGCCATCAGGAAATTATTGAACAGCGACCCGCGGTGGTTGCGGGCATACATCATCAGCTGTTCTTTGCTGAGCGGTTCAGCCAAAGACGTAACCCGTATCTGCGTTGCGGATCAGCGCGGGCGCGGCAGCATCATGCTCGATTTTCTTGCGCAGCTGGCCGATCTGCCATTCGACAGCCTTGGCATCCACCTTGCCCTGCGATTGCCAGCAATAGGGGGCAAGGGTGTCCACATCCAGCGGCTTGCCCGCATGGCTCGAGAACATTTTCAGCAGTTCTGTGTCGCGCAGGCTCAGGGGAATTTCCCTGCCGTCGCGCTGCGCCAGCAGGCGGGCGGGATAGACGCGCAGGTCGCCGAAATCGAAATAATCGGACAGTGCCGCCGAATTGCGGCGGGCGAGACATGATTGTGCGGTCTTGTGCATCAGCGCAGTGATGCCCATCAAATCAAACGGCTTCACGATATATTCGGTCGCGCCCGCCGCCATGCCTTCGGAAATATCGGCGGCGCGTGATTTCGACGTGATCAGCAGCACCGGCATATCGGCATCGACGTTGCGGATCTGGCGGCAGATTTCATAGCCCGACATGTCGTCGAGCAGCACATCAAGGCAGGCGATATCGGGCTTCACATCCGCAAATTTTTGCAGCGCGTCTGCGCCGCCTGTTGCCGTATGCACCTCGAACCCCTCTTTTTCGAGGAGGTGGGAGAGCAGCTTGAGCAATTCGGCATTGTTTTCGACGGCGAGGACTTTCATGGATCAATGATGGCAAAGCGCCGCCAGTTGGTCGAGGAAAATCGAATAGTCTGTTGTTTTTATTTAAAACATTATAGGAACGTACGTTCCAGAATGCGCATAAACGAAATATAATTGTCGTATTTGCACACGATTCCTATGGAAAATACGGTTTGAAACCGGATATAGTTTCCAAAATTAAAAACGAGTCCATTTTCAGGTGTGTGATGAGTAAAACGCTGCAGAAGCCGGAGGCCGAAAGCCGTCTGACGAATATCAGCAACGATTGCTTTGCCGCGATGCAATCCAAAATGTCCCTCGCCATGACGAACGCCTATCACCGCGAAGAAATGGCGGCGATCCGCCGCATCCTGGGCGACATCACGGAATCCGACGGCGGGATCGAGCATGTGGTGGCGATCGGCAGCGGCGACCTGCGCTACCTTGACGTCGCGCACGACTTCCGCAAATCCTATACCGCGATTGAACCCAGCCTTGCGACCGAATTGTCGGTGGCGGAAACCGCCGAGCTGCGCAACCGTTTCGATATCGGCATCGTCGCCAAAAAGCTGGAGGATGTGACGCAGGAAGACCTGCCGCAGGGGCGCCGCCTGTTTTTCTTCCTGTTCAACGTGTTCCCCTATATCCCCGATGCGCTGGAACTGCAAAAGAACCTCGTCCGCCCCGGCGATGTGGTGGTGGTGTCCGGCTGGAACAATGACAGTTTCGAGGCGCGGCGGCTGCAGGATATCTATTACGAACATCTCGGCCGTGAATTCAAATGCGACCTCGCCGCGACCGTGACGAACGGCTATATCGACGGCGTGGAAAAACAGGCGCAGCAATTCGCCAGCACCGCCAGCCGCGTCAAGGGCCGCACGACCGATATCCTGACGCTGAAGGTGAAATGATGCGCTACCTGCTGCATGATGTATTCACCGAAAACTGCCGCAAAACGCCGGATGCCGCCGCTATTGTCAACGAAGACGGATCGCGCCTGACCTATGCGGCATTGAATGCGCTGTCGAACCGTTTTGCCGCCATCATCGCGCCGCTGAAATCCGACATCCGCCGGAAACCCTTCGTCGGCATCATTTCCCCCGTCCATGCCGCCAGCATTGCGGCGGTGCTGGGCACGCTGAAGCTCGGCTGCGCTTATGTGCCGCTGGATGAATATTCGCCGACCGAACGCCTTGCCAAGATCATCGACAACACGAAACTGGATGTGCTTTGTGTCGATAGCCATTTGTACGTTGAACACGCAGCCCTGTTCGACCACCCGCATATCGGGAAAGTGATTTTGCTGGATGGCGACGTGGCGGTGGCGGCGTCTTCCAAAAATATACTTTTTGCCGATGTGCTGGCGGCGCAGGATGCCGAACCGCCACTGCTCAATCAGGTCTGCGACGACCTTGCCTATATCCTGCACAGCTCCGGCTCGACCGGCGTGCCCAAGGGCATCATGCTGACGCACCGCAACGCGCGCACCTTCACCGACTGGATGCAGGCGGAATTCAAATTGACGCCGCAGGACGTGGTCGCATCGCGTGCGCCGTTCAAGTTTGATTTGTCGGTGTTCGATATTTTCAACACCTTTCAGGCGGGCGCGACGCTCGCCTGTTTCGACTGGAACAAAAAGCGCGAAGCGGATGCGAAGCATGCCGATTATGTGGCGCTGCTGGAACGTGAATGCGTGACGATGCTTTATACCACGCCCTCCACCTTTATCGCGCTGCTCAACCGCGGCGGGCTGGCGGATGCGGAATTGAAGCTGCGCACCATCATGTATGCGGGCGAACCGTTCCCGCCCGCGCAGCTGAAAAAAGTGATGGAGGCGTTGCCGGGCGTGGGTGTTGCCAATATCTACGGCCCCACCGAAACCAACATCATCACTTATTTCTGGGTGCCCGAACCGCCGCAGACGGATGATCCCATCCCGTTGGGCGCGGTCGTGGAAGACACCGAAATCCTGGTCGTCAGCGAAGACCGCAGCCGCGTATGCGCGCCGAATGAATTGGGCGAATTGTGGTGCCGTGGCGGCACGGTCACGCTCGGATACCTCGGCATGGACGATAAAACGCGCGACAGCCTTGTGCAAAGCCCCGTGCATCCGTATCCCGCGCTGTTCTGGCGCACGGGCGATTTCGGTTTTTACGATGAAAACGGCGTGCTGCATTACCGCGGCCGCCGCGATCACATGGTCAAGGTCAAGGGCTTCCGCATCGAACTGGGCGAGATTGAAAATGCGCTCTCGCAATTCGCCGCGCTGGATGAATTCGCGGTCGTCGCCGTGCCGGATGCAAAATACGGCAACCGTTTGTATTGCCATTTCGCCGCGCTGAAAGGCCGCACGGCAAACGAGGGCGAGCTGCGCGAATTTTTGGCGAAGAAGCTGCCCGAATATATGATCCCCTTCGCCTTTACGGGCTGGGAAACCCTGCCCAAGACATCGTCGGGCAAGGTCGATCGCGTATTGCTGGCCGAAAAGTCCGCTGGCGCGGGAGAGTTCAGGCAAGCTGTCTGATGATATCCGCGACATCCGCGAAAGCGGGGTCGGGAGCGGCGGCGGGCTTGCTGAATACAGCCGAGCACGCAGCGGCAAAGACGGGATCGGTCGTCTGCAATTCACCGGTCAGCGCAAATGATGCCGCAAAGGCAGGGTCGATCTTGGCCATCATGCGCAGGTAAATGTCGAAGCATCCGCCCGGGCCCGCCAGATGGTGCTGGAACTGAGGCGGAAAGGCATCGAGCGGCACAGGTTTTTCGGTTGGAGGGTCAACCCTTTGGGATTTGACGATGCGGTCATAATACGGGACGTCCCCGTCATAATCGGTGGTGAAGGCTTTGCCTTCGCCCAGCCATGCCCGCATGCTGTCGGCATAGCGGATGCCAAGCGCGTGGCTCAGGCTGCGCATGGCGGCTTCCGGTTCACTGCGGAACATCGTGCTGTCCATGACAATCGCGTCGGGCGTCGCGGCGAAATGCTGGTGCAGCGCCTCCCATCCCGTGATGCGGCAGGCGAAAATGCGCGCAAGGACCTTGTCGAAACCGGCAAGGCTTGCATCGGGATTTTGCAGCCGTTCCTTGGTCGTCGCCCAGTTTTTATCGCCGACGCTTGTCGCCAGCGCATCAAGGCTGACGTATCCCGCATCCTGGGCGGTTTCCTCGGACAGGTGAAGCAGCACGGGAATTTGCATCACGGGGTCGCGGTGGATTTTCTGGTCGCGCGTGAACAACATGCGGTAGAGAGCACCGTGCCGCGAAAAATCGTCGCCATCGGCCAGCGCCTCTTGCAACGCGGTGCCATCGGTATAACAGGTGTCGCGCGCATAGCTGCCGAGCTCGGCCGCATCGCCATGCCGCACCATCATTTTGAACAGGGAATGCATGGTCAGAAGCGGATTGCGGATCAGGAAAATTTGGCCTTCGCACAAATCGCGCCAGCGCAACCACGCAGCGCCCGGTGGAATGTAATCGGCGACGTTCTTGACCAGTACGGTGACCCTGCCGTCATGTCCGTCAAGGCGGCCAAGGATATATTCATACGTCTTTTCCTCGCGCGCGGCATCGTCGTAAATCGCGAAGGGGTCGTTGACCTGCAGCTGGATATCGGGGCTGCCGGACAGCGCGCGTTCCAGCGCGGTCGAACTGCTCCGCGCGGGTGCCAGCAGCGATATCAGCCGCAAGCCCGATTTTTTTCGCGCCATCAATTCTGCATAAGCTTCACCTGACAAAATCAACCCCTTTAAAGGAACAATACCATGAATACAGAAGACAAAATGATCGAAGCCAACGAAAATGAAAACCGGCGCGCCCTGATACGCCAGATGTTCAAGCGTATGAAGCAGTACAACGTCTCCGCCCTTGAAATCAAGGGGCGTCAGATCCGCGTCTCGAAAGACCACTGGGTGACGGATTTCGCCTCCTGCAACTATCTCGGCTATGACCTTGACCCGTCCATCAAGCTGAACGTCGATGATGAAATCGCGCGCTGGGGCGTGCATCCCAGCTGGTGCCGCCTTGTGGCCAGCCCCCAAATCTACACCGATCTCGAAGGCCGCCTCGCGAAGCTGGTCGGCACGGAAGCCACGCTGATTTTGCCGACCGTCACGCTGATTTCCATCGGCATCATCCCCGCGCTGATCGGCAAGACGGGCGTGATGTTCCTCGACAAATCCGGCCATGAAACCATGTATGAAGGCTGCAAGATCGCCCGCGATTCCGGCGCGACGCTGAAAAGCTTCAAACAGGGCGATTTCGCAACGCTCGAAAAACTGCTGGCCGAGCACAAGGACAACCCGCGCAAGATGATCCTTGTGGACGGCGTGTACAGCATGACCGGCGATTATGCCGACATCAGATCGTTGCAAGCGCTGGCTAAAAAATACGATGCGATCCTGTATATCGACGATGCGCATGGCTTCGGCGTCGTTGGCGAAAATCCCGATGAAAACTGCCCCTTCGGTTACAAGGGCAACGGCATCGTGAAATACGCGGGCTGCGACTACGAAAATATTCTTTATGTCGGTGGCTGCTCCAAGGCCTATTCCTCGCTTGCGGCCTTCATTGCGTGTTCCGCCAAGATGAAGACCTTCCTGCAGGCCTTCGCAACGCCCTACGACCTCTCCGGTCCTTGCCCCACCGCATCGCTGGCGACGCTGTGGAAAGGCCTCGATGTGAACGAGGAACGCGGCGATACCTACCGCAAGAAACTGTGGGACCTGACACATCGCGGCATCAATGGGTTGCGCCAGCTGGGCTTCGAGGTCGTGAACACCTCGGGCTTCCCCATCGTGTCGGTGAAAATCGGCGACACCGAAAAATTGATCGAAACGGCTAATTTCATGTTCGATGCGGGCATGATGGCCACGATCTGCCCCTATCCGATGGTCATCAAGGGCGAGGAAGTGCATCGCCTGACCTTCACAGCGGCGAATTCGTCCGAAGACGTCACCAAACTGCTCGACGTCTTCGCGCAGATGAAAAAGATGCTCTGAGCATAAATTATTCCATAAATAACCGCCCAAAAGCCTGTAATAAAACGGCTTTTGGGCGGTTTTCATTTTAATCCGATATTAAGCATCCTTCCCTATTATCAAAATAATTGTCTGGCCTATGTGAATACAGGGGTTTTGTGCAGCCGGTCGCGGGATTTTTTTACACCGTTTTCGCCAGCCATGCTTTAATAAATCCTGGATTTTTGACGGCAGATTTTTTCAAAGGGGAATATCATGGCTTTAGTTCAAGGCACAGGCGCGAATGACGGCCCCGATAACCCCGACATGATTGGTACAAACGGCCCCGACACAATCGATGGCTTGTCGGGTAATGACTGGATCCAGACGCTTGGCGGCAATGATACGCTGATCGGCGGCACGGGCAGTGACGCGCTGTGGTCCGGCACGGGCGCGGATACGATGACAGGCGGCACGGGCGCCATGACAGGCGACCTGCAGGGCAACGACACCTATCACATCGACAACGTGGGCGATGTCATCATCGAATACGCGGCGCAGGGCATCGACCGTATCCACGCCTATATCAGCTATGACATGACCACCGGTCTCAGCGTCAACGTTGAAAACATGCGTCTTGTCGGCTTTGCCACGGGCATCAACGCGATCGGCAACGACCTGAACAACACGCTGGAGGGCAACCGCGAGCAGAACACGCTGGCCGGCGGGCTCGGTGACGACACCTATATCATTTACAATGAAGCAGATGCCTCCAAAAAAGACATTATCATTGAAAACGCCGGGGAAGGCTCGGACACGTATAGCGTCAATTTTACCTTCGCGCTCGGGTCTTCCGCGCTCAGCATCGAAAACATCACCCTGACCGGCACCAAGCTGATCAACGCGACCGGCAACGAGGTCGATAACGTCCTGACCGGCAACATTGCCAAAAACACGCTCACCGGCGGCCTCGGCAACGATACCTATGTCATCCAGGATGCAACCGACGTCATCAAGGAAAACGCGGGCGAGGGCAACGACACTGTCGTGATCAAGGACAAAAGCTACAGCATCGCCACGCAGCTGAACCTTGAAAACATCACCCTGACCGGCACGGCGACCTCGACTGCAACGGGCAATACCGGTGCCAATATCCTGAACGGCAACGCCGGTTCCAACACGCTCGACGGCCTGGGCGGCGCGGATACGATGACGGGGTACAAGGGAAACGACGTTTACATCGTCGACAACATCGGCGACATCGTGGCCGAAGGCGGCACCGACGGTTCCGGCCTTGATGAAGTGCGTGCCAGCGTCACCTATAGCCTTGTCGTCGACATCGAGAACCTGACCCTGACGGGCAGCGCCAACATCAATGGCACCGGCACCAACCTTGCGAACACCATGACGGGAAACGCCGGCCTTAACACGCTGATCGGCGGCCTGGGCGATGATTATTATTACGTCCAGAACGTCGGCGATGTGATTTCTGAAATCACGGGCGAGGGCATCGACCGCGCTTTCACGACCTCCAATTTCAACATGGACACGAATGCCGACCAGGTGGAGATCCTCACGCTGCTGGGCACGCTCAGCATCAACGGCACCGGCAACGCGCTTGATAACACCATCAACGGAAATACCGGCGTGAACGTCATTTTCGGGCGCGGCGGCGAAGACACCATTTACGGCAATGGCGGCAATGACATCCTCTATGGCGAAGGCGAAACCGATACCATTTTCGGCGATGCGGGCAATGACACGATATTAGGCGGCGATGGCGACGATTTCACCATCGAAGGCAACGCAGGCAACGACGTCCTGAACGGCGGCAATGGCAATGACGGTCTGGTGGGCGGCGCGGGCATCGACACCTTTATCGGCGGCCTTGGCGACGACGCTTTCAACGTGACCGAAGCGAACGAAAAAATCACGGAATATATCGGCGAAGGCGTCGATACGGTTATCACAAACTTGAAATCTTTCACACTGGCTCCGGTGACCGCGACTCAGGAGCTTGAAAACCTGGGCCTGTATGGTACGGCGGTTATTGGTATTGGCAACGAAATCGGCAACAGCATCAGCGGCTGGAGCAACAACAATACCCTCTTTGGGATGGCGGGCAACGACATCCTCAGCGATACACTGGGCGGCAACGATACGCTCGACGGAGGTTCGGGCGTCGATGCGATGACAGGCGGTGTCGGCAACGACACTTATTTTGTCGATAACTCACTCGATGTTGTGAACGAGAATCTCCTTGAGGGAACGGCCGACGTCATTTACTCCAGCGTTTCCTATGACATGAGTGTTTCAGCACCCGGCGAAATCGAATACCTGACCCTGACCGGCAGCGCCATCACCGGCATCGGCAACGACAATGGCAACACGCTGACCGGAAATTCGCAGGTCAATACGCTGATTGGCGGGCTTGGCGCCGATGGCTATATCGTCGACAATATGTCCGATGTGATCATAGAACTGGCCGGCGACAGCGTCGCGGATATCCTGGCTGGCCGCGGCGGCGACACGATTTTCTCCTCCGTCACCTATGTGTTGGCAGCCGATGGCGCAAATTACGAGATCGAGGGCCTGACGCTGACCGGCACGACCAATATCAACGGCACCGGCAATGCGGGCGCCAACACGCTGACCGGCAACAGCGGCGCAAACATCCTGACGGGCGGGCTTGGCGATGACTGGTATGTCGTCAATGACCTCGATGACGTCAACAAGGACACTTTCGTCGAACTGATCGGCGGCGGCTCTGATGGCCTGCTCGCCAGCATTTCCGTCACGCTCAAGACGGCGAGCACGGTGTACGATATCGAAAACGTGACGCTGGTCAAAGATGCGGGCAACATCAACGCGACAGGCAACGCGCTTCAAAACACCCTGATCGGCAGCGACGGGAGCAATACGCTGGACGGCTCCACAGGCGCCGATTTCCTTCAGGGCGGCCTTGGCAACGACACCTATATCCTCGACGAGGCGGCCGATTTCGTGACAGAAACGCTGCCGGGCGGCATCGACACCATTTTCGCCAATTTCACCTACAACCTGACGACCGACGTCACCTTCGTCGAAAACCTGACGCTCTACGGCAACCTTGTCATCGACGGCACCGGTAATACAGACAACAACACGATTATCGGCAACGTCGCCGCAAATACGTTGTGGGGGCTGGACGGCCTCGACACGCTGGATGGCGGCGGCGATGCCGACGTGCTGATCGGCGGCGACGGCAACGACACCTACATCGTCGATAACGCCCTCGACTTCATCTCCGAAATTGGCGGCGAAGGTACCGACACCGTGCGCAACAGCGCAAGCTTTGACATGAGCGCGCAGGCGGCAGGCGAAGTCGAGATCATGGTCATGTCGGGCACACTGAACATCAACGGCACCGGCAACGCGCTTGGCAACACCATGACGGGCAATACCGGCAACAACATCATCGACGGCAGCGTGGGCGAAGACACCCTGTTCGGTCTTGCGGGCGACGATTACCTGATCGGCGGCGACGACCAGGACACCATGGACGGCGGCATCGGCAACGATACGATGGCGGGCAACCTGGGCGATGATGTCTATATCATCTCCTCGGCCACCAAGACGATTCTCGAGGCGTTTGGCGAGGGCATCGATGAAGTGCGGTCCAGCCTGACCCATACGCTCGCCGCAAACGTCGAGAACCTGACATTGACCGGCGGATCACCCATCAATGGTTTCGGCAACACGCTCGACAACGTCCTGAAGGGCAATGCCGCCGTGAACACTCTGGATGGCGGCATCGGCGCGGATACCATGCTGGCCGGCATTGGCAATGATGTTTATATCGTCGACAACGCGGCGGATATCGTCAGCGAAAACGTAAACGAAGGGGTGGACCTTGTGCTGTCCTCGGTCACTTACGATATGGGGGTAGCGACTATTGGCGAAGTCGATAACCTGACACTGACGGGCGTCCTCGCCATCAACGGCACAGGCAATAATTTCGACAATACCATCACGGGCAACATTGCAGCCAACACGATGGCGGGCGGCATGGGGAACGACTCGTTCTTTGTGCAAAGCCTTGCGGACGTCATCATCGAAGCTGCGGGCGAAGGCGGCGACACCGTTTATGCTGCCTTGAGCTGGGCGCTGGATAACATACAGGAGGTGGAGAATATTATCTTGCTCGGCACAGCAAACATCAACGCCACCGGAAACGACCTTAATAACTATCTTGGCGGCAACATTGGCAAAAACGTGCTGAACGGCGGGCTGGGCGACGACACTTACAACATCGGGGCCTCAGCCACTAATGACACGATCGTGGTCGATACTGGCGGCACCGACACTGTGATCGTGGGCGCAAGTTATTCTATAGCCAACCGCGCGGACCTGGAGAACATCAGTCTGGCGGGCACTGGCGCATTCAACGCGGTGGGTAATGCGAACGTCAATGTTCTCATCGGAAACGAAGGCAAGAACACGCTCAATGGCGGCATCGGCGCGGACACCATGATTGGCGGCAAAGGCGACGATGTCTTTTACGTCGATAATGTCGGCGATGTTGCGTTGGATGCCCTGTTGCCCAGCATCCCGCCCGGTGGCAAGGATACTGTTATTTCAAGCGTCTCATACGCCCTTATGGATCAAGACATTGACAACCTGACCCTGACAAACGTTGCGACTGCGCTGAACGGCACGGGCAATGACCTTGCGAACATCATCAAGGGAAACTCGTTTAACAACGTGTTGATCGGCGGTCTTGGTGGGGACACGATGGATGGCGGTGCGGGCAATGACAGTTATTATCTTGACAGCGCCGGCGACGTCATCAAGGACGCAAGCGGCATCGACACCGTCTATTCGTCGCTCGGCCTTTATACGCTGGGCACCGGCCTTGAAAACCTGACCCTGATCGGCCTTAACCCGATCAACGGCACGGGCAATACCGGCAACAATACCATCATCGGCAACTCCAACAACAACATCATCGATGGCGGATCCGGCAGTGACGTGATGATTGGCGGCGGATCCGACAACATGACGGGCGACACCTATTTCGTTGATCGAATTACGGATGTTGTGATTGGCGATAGCGGCCTCGACACGATCAAGAGCACGGTCACATTCTCGCTGATGGCAGCGCCCGATGTTGAAAACCTGACCTTGCTGGGGACGGCGGGGCTGAATGGCACGGGCAACGCGCTTGATAACTCGCTGATCGGCAATTCCGGCGCGAACACGCTGATGGGCGGCGACGGAAACGATTACATCAGCGGCGGCGCGGGCAAGGATATCCTTTATGGCGGCAACGGCGCGGATACCTTCTTCTTCGAGGGGGCGACGGCGTTCAAGGCGGTCGACAATATCATGGATTACCAGCTGGGCATCGATCACATCTTCTTCGATGCGATCATTGATCCTCTACTTCAGGTGAGCGAAGACTTCATCGAGTTCCGCACCGTCGCCGGCAGCAGCAACCTGCAGGTCTGGCTCGATTACGATGGACAGGGCGAAGCATATCAGCCGCAGATGATCGCGCTACTGATTAACCCTACGTAAGGGGTTATCAGGGCGCGGGCGGTTTTGCGGCGGGGGCTGCCGGCTTTGGCGGTGCCAGCACTTTTTTCACGTGCTGCGCCATCATCAGTTCCTCGTCGGTCTTGATGACATACACCTTCACCGTGCTGTCCGCCGCGTGGATGGCGGGTTTGTTGCCGTCATTGGCAATCATGTTTGTTTTTACGCCCAGATGCGCCAGCTGTGACAGGATTTTGTCGCGAATAACGCCTGAATTCTCGCCGATGCCGCCCGTGAACACGATGGCATCAACGCCGCCAAGGTCAACGGTCAGCGACGCGGCCTGACGCGCGGCATACAGGCAGAACAGGTCGATTGCCTCCTTTGCCTCCGGCTTGTCGCTGGCCAGCAGCGTGCGGACATCTTCGGTGATGCCCGATACGCCCTTCAGCCCCGATTGTTTCTGGAAGATGTCGGATAGGCTCTTCGCCGTCTCGCCCTGTTCCAGCAGGTACAATAAAATACCGGGGTCGGTTGCGCCTGCGCGCGTGCCCATCATCAACCCGTCGACGGGCGTGAAGCCCATGGTGGTCGCGACGCTCTTGCCGTCCTTCATCGCCATCATGCTGGCGCCATTGCCCAGGTGAGCCACGATCACGCGACCCTTGGCGGTTTTTGCGTCGGCGACGTCGGGCAGTTTCGATGCGATATATTCGTATGACAGGCCGTGAAACCCGTAGCGGATAATGCCGTCATCCGTCAGCTTGCGCGGAATGGCATACATCTGGTTCAGCTTCGCCTGCGTGCGATGGAACGCGGTGTCGAACGACGCCACCTGCGGCAGGTCGGGGTATTGGTCCGCAATCAGCTTGATGCCCTTCAGGTTATGCGGCTGGTGCAACGGCGCAAGCGGCGCGAGCTTTTCCAAATCGGCGAAAACCTTCGCGTCGATCTTCTGCGGCGCGGCGTAATCCTTGCCGCCATGCACGACGCGGTGGCCGACGGATGTCACGTTGTTCGCGGCGATAACATCCAATACCTGCTGGAACGCGGCGTCATAGCTGCCGGCCTTCTTCACCTCGATATTCTTGCGCTCGATCAGCGTCAGGTCATCGGCGCGGTACAGGCCGTATTTGATCGACGACGATCCGGCGTTGACTACCAGGACCGTTTCGACGGGCTTGTTCACAGCGTCCATATCAGGGTTTCCCACTAAGGTTTCTTGGGGGCGCGGGTCTGGCTGCGGCTGGCGACCAGTGCGATGGCCGCCGATGCCTTGCGCTCCTCCGCCTCTGCCGAGCGGCTGTTGAGGATGATCGGCACTTTCGCGCCGACAACCACGCCCCCTAAGGGGGCTTGGGACATCAGCACGCGCGATTTGAAATAGATATTGCCGGATTCAAGGTCGGGGAAGACAAGGATGTCGGGGTCGCCCGCAACGTCGGAGAATATGCCCTTCAGGTTCGCCGATTTTTTCGAAATCGCGTTATCCATACCGAACGGGCCTTCGACCTTCGCGCCCGTGATCTGGCCGCGCAGGGCCATGACGGTCAAGGCGGCAGCATCCAGCGTCGCCTGCTGGCGCGGCTCGACTTTTTCGGAAGCGGCCAAAATCGCCACCTTCGGCTCGCGCCCCTCGATCTTCCAGAACAGGTCGACGGCGTTCTGGATGATGTCGCGCTTCATCATCAGGTCGGGTGCTTCGTTTACCGCAGCATCGGTGATGTAAAGAGGCTTGTGGTAACCCGGGTCTTCCATGATGAACACATGGCTCATGCGCTTGTCGGTGCGCAGCTGGCCTTCTTTCGACACGATGGGGCCGAGGAATTCGGGCGTGTCGATCTTGCCCTTCATCAACGCTTCGGCGCGGCCGTCTTTCACCATCTGCACGCCCATTTCGGCGGCGGCGTGGCTGTGTTCGGTGTTCACGATTTCAAAGGCCGAGATATCGATATTCGCGTCCTTCGCGGCCTTGCGGATTTTGTCCTCGGGGCCGACCAGGATCGGGGTCATCAGTTTCGCAGCAGCCGCTTCGAAAGCGCCGCGCAGGGAATTTTCGTCGGTGGGGTGAATGACAGCGGTTTTGAGCGGGGCGGTCTCGGGGGTCAGCTTGTCGTAGATATGTTTCAATTCTTTGTCCCTTAAAGTGCGCCCGGGACTGATTCCCGATGGCTGTTAAGATCATTATGCTGTGCTTGAGCACAATTAGGCGCGAGAACGTCCCGCTTGTCAAGCCGCCGATAATAACCGGACTGTTAACAACCTGAAAATGAAAGAAAATTTCCGGGCACTTCTATGCTGCAGGGCAGCATTAAATTACTGATTTCATTATAATAATATTACGCTAAAAAGGGTTTGACCCAACGCCTTGGTTTAACATATTGTATGACCTGTTTAGGTCAACCAGCCACATTCCGGAGACGAAAAACAATGACGACCGATTTTATCTTCAATCCCGACCGCCAGCCCATGATCCGCGCGGATTACCGCCCCTCCGAATATAAAATCGACAAGGCCGACCTTTACATCAACCTCGATGAAACCAACACCAATGTGCGCAGCACGCTGCATGTGGACCGCAACCCCGCAGTCGCCGCGCTCGGCGGCCCGCTGATCCTTGATGGTTCCGACCTGAAATTGAAAAGCGTGAAAATTCTCGAAAACGGCGCATGGCGCCCGCTCGACCGCCAAGAATTCAAGGTCGATGGCGAGCAGCTGATCATCAAACGCCCGCCTGCCGGCGCGTTCCAGCTGCAGATCGAAAACGACATCAACCCGACAACCAATACCGAACTCTCGGGCATTTACATGTCGGGCGACAACATCATCACTTCGCAAAACGAAGCGCAGGGCTTCCGCCGTATCACTTACTTCCTCGACCGCCCCGACAACCTCGCCGTCATCGGCGCAACGCTGGAGGCCGACAAGGCGAAATATCCCGTGCTGCTGTCGAACGGCAACGGCGACTTCCGCGCGACCGAAGATCTGGGCAATGGCCGTCACCGCATTTCGTGGTCGGACCCGTGGCCGAAGCCGTCCTACCTGTTCGCAACCGTCGCGGGCGATTTGCAGGTGCTGGAAGACAAATTCACGACCATGTCCGGCAAGGAAGTCGATATCCGCATTTTCGTGCAGTCGGGATATGAAGACAAAATCCAGTGGGCGATGGAAGCGACCAAACGCGCCATGAAGTGGGATGAAGTCCGCTACGGCCGCGAATACGACCTTGATAACTTCCACATCGTCGCCGTCGATAAATTCAATGCGGGCGCGATGGAAAACAAGGGCCTGAACATTTTCAACGTCAGCCGCCTTGTCGGCAACGCCGAAACCTCGACCGACACCGACCTGATGGATATCGAGGAAGTCATCGGCCACGAATATTTCCACAACTGGACCGGCGACCGCGTCACCGTGCGCGACTGGTTCGAATTGTCGCTGAAGGAATCGCTGACCAGCCTGCGCCAGCGCCAGTTTGCATCTGATATGCATTCCGCCCCCGTGAAGCTGATCGAGGACGCAACCGTGCTGCGCACCGGCCAGTTCATCGAAGATTCCGGCCCCGGCGCGCATTTCGTGCGTCCCGAACGCGTGGAAGAATTCGACAACATCTATTCCACGACCATCTATCAAAAGGGCAAGCACGTGCTGGCCATGATGAACACCATCATGGGCGATGCGATGTGGCGCACGGCGATGGACAACTACTTCAACAAATTCGACGGCAAGGCCGTGACGGTCGATGATTTCATCGACAACATGCAGGACACCTCCGGCATCAACCTGACGCAGTTCCGCCGCTGGTACAGCCAGTCGGGCACGCCGGAAATTTCTTACGAAGGCAAATACGATGCGGCCGCGAAAACATATTCGCTGACGCTGTCGCAATTCAACCCCGGCACCGCCGACCAGCCGTTGTCGGAAAAACAGAACCTGCATATCCCGATCTCCGTCGGCCTGATCGGCCAGAGCGGCAAGGATGTGGCATTGCAACTGCAGGGCGAAGCGAATGCGGGCGATACCACCCGCGTGCTGAACCTGACGCAAGGCAAGCAGACCTTCGTGTTTGAAAACGTAAACGGCCCGGTCGTCCCCTCCGTGCTCCGCAACTTCTCCGCGCCCGTCAAGATCATGACGCAGCCAAGCGATGCCGAACTCATTTTCCGCATGGAACACGACAGCAACCCGTTCAACAAGTTCGAGGCGAAAGAACGCCTGACGCTGAAAGTATTGCTCGGCCTGATCGATGATGTGCAGGCAGGCCGCCCGCTTGCGGTCAATACGGATTTCCTCGATGCCTTCGGCGCGAATATCGCGAAAGCGGCGGCAGGCGGCGGCGACCAGGCGTTTGCGGCACAGCTGCTGACGCTGCCCGCGTATAACATCGTGATCCAGAGCCTGAAAACCGTCGACCCGGATGCGATCAAGAAAGCGACAGGCTTCCTCTCCACCACCATCGCCCGGACTTTCCAGGCGGATTTCGAGGAAATATATAAAAACACGACAGCGCCCGCAGGCGAAAAATACGATGTGATCCCTGCGCAAGTCGGCCGCCGCGACCTGCACAACTCGTCGCTGTCGTTCCTCAATAAACTGAAAACGCCGGAAACGCTGGCGCTTGCTGTCAACCAATACACCGGCGCCACCAACATGACCGAAAAACTGGGCGCGCTCGGCGTGCTTGCACGTTTGGACGGCCCGGAAGGCAAGGCTGCGCTGCATGATTTCTACGAGCGTTACAAGACAGTCAACAACGTGGTCGACCGCTGGCTGAGCCTGAGTGCCGCCACGGCATCGGGCGACGCGGCGGGCCAGATGCGCCAGCTGCTGGAGCACGAAGCGTTCGACTTCACGAACCCGAACAAGGTGCGTGCAGCAATCGGCGGTTTCACCGCCAGCAACGCAACCGCCTTCCACAACAAGGACGGCTCCGGCTATGCGTTCTTGGCCGATGTCGTGATCAAGATGAACGACATCAACCCGCGCACGGGCGGCCAGATCGTGAAGCCCCTGACTCAGTTCAAGCGTTACGACGCGCAACGCCAGGCGCTGATGGTGAAAGAACTGGAACGCATCCGCGAAACCCCCAACCTTGATAAAGGCATCAAGGAACTGGTCGGGCAGGCGCTCGCAACGGTCGAAAAACCGCAGGCTGCCGCCAACAACAACGGCAAAAAACCCATCGCGCCTGCGGCGTAACATAAATGCATAACAATCAAGCCCGGCACACTTTGCCGGGCTTTTTTGTTGGGTTTCCCTGTGCTATCCATGTGCAGGTATCCGGAGGGTTCAAATGACCGATTGGAACAATAGCCTCTCGCGCGAATATTTCGGCGAATTCAAGGGCCGCGGCGTCATCATCGCAGGCGGTGCTGGCGGTATCGGCGCGGCATTGGCGGATGCGTTTCAATGGCTGGGCGCGAAGGTGGCGGTGGTCGATAAAAACACTTCTTCGGCTGGTATCAGCATCACCGCCGACCTCACCGATGAAAAATCACGCAGTGCCGCTATTGCGGAGGCCAGCGAAAAAGTAGGCACACCCGCCGCCTTCGTCAGCACGCTCGGCTTCGACAGCCGCCTTGGTTTCGACCTGACGCAGGCACAGGCCGAACACCTGATGCGCGTGAATTTCTTTGCTCCCGTCTTCGCCGCGCGCGATGTAATGCCGATGATGCGCAAAGGCGGCGGCGGCGCGATCTGCCTTTTCACGTCGCGCCACGGATCGGAAATATTCGAGCCCGACATGACGGGCTATGGCTGCGCCAAGGCCGCGCTGGATAGCGGCATCAAACGCCTTGCCGTCAAGGGGGGCGAAGAGAACACCGCGGATAATATTATCCGCGTTTTCGGCTTCTGCCCCGGCTGGGTGCAGTCCGATAGCCAAAAGGCGCGCTTCGATGCGCAGCAATTCGAAAGCGCGGCGCAAGAACAGCTGGTGCCCCTCGGCATGCAGCCCGCCGATATCGTGCCCGCGATCATTTTCGGGCTGTCGAAACATTCAAAATTATTGTCCGGCACCACGCTGCGCTTCGATGCGGGCGAGGGGCAAATCAGGAAAAGCGCCGTCACCGACGGCAGCAAGAAGGCATCATGAAAGCGGAACTGCTCAACCCCGACCTACCGGCATCCGAACTCGGCGAGGGCATCAACTGGGATGCGCACGCGAAAAAACTCTATTGGGTCGATATCATCGGCAAATGCATCCACCGCACCGATGCGGACGGGAAGGATTACCAATCCTACAAAACGCCGTCCATGATCGGTTTCATGGCGATTGCGGAAGGCGGCGGCTGCATCGCGGGCCTGCGCGACGGGTTCTATAAACTCGACCTCGCCGATGACGTGAATGCGCGCCCGCTGTTCCATCCGAGTTTTGCGCATCGCGACAACCGCTTCAACGACGGAAAATGCGACCGTCGCGGGCGCGTCTGGGGCGGCACGATGAACGACCTCGACCACAAAAACCCGACCGGCGCGCTGTACCGCCTTGACGAAAACGGCCTGCATACGCAGGAAGAAGGCGTTTTCATTTCCAACGGCCTCGGCTGGTCGCCAGATAATAAAGTGATGTATTACATCGATACCGGCCGCAACACGCTGTTCACCTATGATTACGATATCGATACCGGCGAGGCCACGAACCGCAAACCGCTGATCGAATTTAACGGCAAGCGCCCCGACGGCATGTGCGTTGATTCCGGCGGGCGGCTCTATGTTGCGCTGTGGGGCGGCTGGGCGGTGGATATTTACGCGCCCGACGGGAAATATATCGATAGCATCGCGGTCGATGCGCCGCAGGTGTCATGCTGCTGCTTCGGCGGCGAAGACCTGAAAACGCTGTATATCAGCACGGCCTATGTTGGCCTGTCGCCGGAAAAACGCGCCGAAGCGCCGAACGCGGGCAAGACGTTCAGGATCCGCATGGATATTGCGGGCCTGCCAGAAACGCCGGCCCGGATTTAATCGACATGCAGATTTTCGCAGACTGGGGCAACACCAATTTCCGCGCTTTCCTGATGAAGGATGGCGGGATTGTCGAGCGTTACACCTCGGCGGAGGGCGGCATCCAGAAAGTATTCACCGCGCCTGAAAACCGCGTCGCCGATTACAGCGGGTTCATCGCGAAACATATCGCAGGCTGGCTGCAGCAATATCCGGCCGCGCCGATTTATATCGCAGGCGCAGCGGGCGGGCGTGACGGCTGGGTGGAAACCTCCTATTCCATCGCGCCGGCAGGCCTGGCCGACATAAAGCGCAACCTGCACCGCATCGCGCCCGAACATCTTGGCGCGGCGGCGGGACGTGAAATATATATCGCATCCGGCTGCACAATTGCGATGGCCGATGGCCGCCATGATGTCATCCGGTCGGAAGAGGTCAAAAGCCTTGGCGCGGCGCGGCACCTGAAGCGCGACAACGTGCTGCTCTGCATCCCCGGCACGCATTGCAAATGGGTGAAGGTCGAGGGCGGCAAGATTGTCCATTTCGAATCTGCGCTGACGGGCGAACTGTACGGGATATTGAGCGAGCGCGGCGCGCTGGCGGCGCTGTTCCGCTTTGACAAGAATTCGCAGCAGAAAGATATGGGTTCGTTCAACCAGGGTTTGGAAATGGCCGGTCGCGGGTTTGACCTGCTCACCGACCTCTGGCAGGTGCGCGCGCAGAAGCTCCGCGCCAATCCGCATCCCGCCGATATGCAGGCCTATTTTTCCGGCATCCTGATCGGCCATGAATTGCGCCAGATGGACAGGCTGTTCCCCGGCAAGCCGCCCGCCGTTTTATTGATGGACGGTGGCGCAAAACGCGAATTTTACGCGCGCGCGTTCGAATGGATGGGCTGGAAACTGGATTGCGAAGTCGACAGCGAAACGGCGGTCGTTTCCGGCCTGCTGGGTGTTATTTAAGGTCCTTGGTCGCGGCGGTCAGCGCTTCGGCGCGTTTCTGCACTTCGTCCGCAGGTGTTCCCGGTTTATACAGCGACGACCCCACGCCAAAAGCGTAGCAACCCGCCGTGTGGAATGACGCCACCGTATCAACCGCGATGCCGCCCGTTGGAATAACCTTGATATGCGTCGGCAACACCGATTTCAGCGCGCGGATGTAATTCGGGCCGCAGCTGTCGGCGGGAAAAATCTTCAGGAATTTCGATCCCAGCTTGATGGCATCAAACGCCTCCGTCGCCGTGTACACGCCCGGCATCATCACCATGTCGCGGGCAAGCGCAGCCTTCACGACATCGGCATCCGTGTTCGGCGCAACAATCAGGCGCGCACCGGTCTTGTGGACTTTTTCGACATCTTCCGCCGTCAATACTGTGCCTGCGCCGATCAGCGCGGTGTCGCCAAAGCGTTTCACCAGCCGCGAAATACTCTCGAACGGGTCGGGGGAATTCAGTGGCACTTCAAGGCAGCGCCAGCCGGCGTTGAAAATCGCCTCGCCTACGGCCAGCACCTCATCGGGCTTGATGCCGCGTAAAATAGCGATCAGGCGGTTTTGTGAAAAATACGGGTCGGCGACGGCGGGCATTTTCGAATTCCTTTAATGTTGCGGGCGTAGGTATTCGCGCACGCGCTTGGCAATTTCTTCGCGCGCGAGCTCGGGGCGGTCGAACATCTTCATGTACGCGCCGACGCTCGCCTGATGCACGCCCATTTTCGGGTCGGACCAGATCACGCCCCACGGGCTGTGGATCGGCGTGGGTTTGATGACCAGATCAGCGCGGCGTTTATCGAGTTCCTCCGCGGATACTTCCATGTTCAGCTGCTTGTTCGCCACATCCAGCGTCACCCAGTCACCCGTTTTTACGAGCGCAAGCGGGCCGCCTGCCGCCGCCTCCGGCGATACATGCAGCACGTGGCAGCCATAGGCCGTACCGCTCATGCGCGCATCCGATATTGTCACCATCGCCTTCACGCCCTTCGCCAGCAGATAGCCGGGCGGGCGCACGTTGCCGACTTCGGGCATGCCGGGATAGCCCAGCGGCCCGCAATTGCGCAGGATCAGCACGCGGTCGGGCGTGATGCCTTCCTTCGGGTTGTCGATGCGCTTGTGGTATTCCTCGATGCTGTCGAAAACGACGGCCTGCCCGCGATGCTGCAGCAGGTTTTTCTCCGCCACCGCCGACACCTTGATAACCGCGCCATCGGGGCAGAGGTTGCCTTTCAAAATCACGATGCCGCCATCCGGCAGCAGCGGTTCTTTCACCGTCTTGATAATATTCGTGTCGGTATAGGGGTCGCGCGCGTCCAGCTCCTCGCGCATTGTCTTGCCTGTGCACCACTTCACATCGTCTTTCACGTATCCGGCGGATGCGAGTTCGCGCAACACGGCAGGCATGCCGCCCGCGCGGAAATATTCCTCCATCAGGAACGCGCCCGACGGTTTCACATTCACCAGCAGCGGCACTTTCGATCCGTATTCCTGCCAATCGTCGATGGTGAAATCGATATCGGCCATATTGGCGATGGCCAGCAAATGCACGACAGCATTGGTCGACCCGCCAATCGCGGCATTCGCAGCGACCGCGTTCAGGAATGACTGGCGCGTGACGAAGGTGGAGGGGCGGCGGTCGGCCAGCACCATCCGCACGGCTTCCTCGCCCGCGCGGAACGAATAATGCGCGCGCTCCGCCATCGGTGCGGGGATGGATGATGCGCCGAACAGCGTGAGGCCTAGCGCCTCCGCCATGCTGTTGAGCGTCGATGCCGTGCCCATGCTCATGCAATGGCCGGCGGAGGGCTGCGCGGCGCAGGAACGCACCATTAATTCATCTTCGGTGATTTTTCCGGCGGCCAGCAATTCGCGGTTCTTCCACAGATGCACGCCCGATGCCGATTGTTCGCCGTGGTAATAACCGTTCAGCATCGGCCCTGCCGATGCCACGATGGTGGGCAGGTCGGTCAGCAGCGTCGCCATCAATCCGGCGGGCACGGTTTTGTCGCAACCGGTCAGCAGCACGAGTCCGTCCATCGGGTTCGCGATGATGGTTTCGATCAATGTCATCGCGGTCAGGTTGCGCATATACATCGATGTCGGGCGCGTCAGCGGCTCGCCGAGCGGCGGCGCGATATCGAACTGGAAGGGAATGCCGCCTGCCTGACGCACGCCCTGCGCCACGCGGTCGTTCAGGTGATGGTCATGCATCGCCTGGCACGGGTTCAGGTCGCCGCCGAATTTGCAGATGCCGATGATGGGGCGGCGGCCGCTTTCGGTCTTGTCGGCCAGCGGATGGTCGGTCGTGCCGCACAATTCTTCCATCGTGAATTTCGAATTCACCATCTTGCCGGTATGGTGCGCGCGCACATCGACGGCGGCGGCCTGCCCGAACCAGAAATCGCTGCGCAAGAAAACTTTTTTATCGGCCATGGTGACACCCCTTTTTGACCCGTCTTTTTTACTATAGGCGGGGGACGGATGCCAGCCGCGAATGCCCTTGAAAAGACTTTGTTTTAGGCGGATTGACCTTGCCATAAAATCAGCCTATCTTAATCGACAATCAGCAATGCCGCGCCACAATTGAACGGGATGGAATCATGTCCAGCAAACCCCTGCCCACCGACCAGTTTTTCAAAAACTCCGGCCTCACGCCTGAAAAAGCGCGGGAGATTGTGCAAGAAGGGTTGAGCGGTGCGGATTACGGCGAGTTTTACCACGAAATCGTCGCCCGCGAACGGCTGGTGAAGGACAAGGGCGAATTCACGACGGTTTCAACAGGCGACAGCAAGGAAGGCTTCGGTTTCCGCGTGGGCCAGGAAGAACGCGTCGGTTATTCCTATTCCGACCTGTTCAACGAAGCCGCATTGAAAGATGCCGTGACCGAGGCGCGTAACGTGCTGAAGCTTGGCACGCCGAAGGCCGCGCAGCCCGCAACCGGCATGGTGCCGCAGCAGCTGTACACGCCGGAAGATCCCATGGCCGGTTTCACGCTCGCCGAAAAAATCGCCAAGGTTGACGAGATCGAGGCCTATGCCCGCTCGCTCGACCCGCGCATCACGAACGTGACCGTGGCCTATGCGTCTGAATCAAAGGCCGTGCATATCATCACCGCAGACGGAAAAAGTTTAATCGACAACCGCCCCATGACCTCCGTTTCCATCTCCATCATGCTGACGGATAAAGACGGCAAAAGCGAAATCGGCACGGCGCAGACCGGCGGCCATGTGGATGCCAAAGCGGTTTTCGACGAAGCCACGTTCAAGGCCGCCGCGAAAAAAGCGCTGCATCAGGCCGAAGAACTGCTGGTGGCCGAAGACGCGCCTGCGGGGATCATGGATGTCGTCCTCAGCCCCGGCTGGGCGGCGGTCGTGCTGCACGAAGCGATTGGCCACGGGCTGGAAGGCGATTTCAACCGCCGCGATATCTCGGTCTATAGCGGCAAGATCGGCCAGCAGATCGCATCGCCGGAAGTCACCGTGATCGACCAGGGCGATATGCCGGGCGAACGCGGGTCTTTGCATTTCGATGACGAAGGCGTGCCGACGCAGCAAAACGTGCTGATCGAAAACGGCGTGCTGAAGGGTTACATGCAGGATCGCCAGAACGCGCAGCTGATGGGCGTCGACCCGACCGGCAACGGACGTCGTGAGAGTTATGCGCACGCCCCCATGCCGCGCATGACGAACACGTATTTCGCCAACGGCACGCATGACCCCGCCGACATCATCAAATCGGTGAAGGACGGGATTTACATTTCCGACATGGGCGGCGGGCAGGTCGATATCACCTCCGGCAAGTTCAACATGAATGCGAAACTGGCCTATAGGATTCGTGACGGCAAGATTGCGGAACCTATCAAGGGCGCAACCATCGTCGGCGACGGCTTGACCGTCATCAAGTCGATCACCATGGTCGGCAACGACCTCGCTCTTGAAAAAAGCGCGGGCATGTGCGGCAAAAACGGGCAGCAAGTGCCGGTCGGCTGCGGCCAGCCCACCTTGCGCGTTTCCAACATGACCGTTGGCGGTCGCAAGAAATAAGGAATAGTAACATGACCACCGAAAAAGAATTCCTCGCGACCATGAAGCCCTTTGCGCAATCCCTGCTCGATTACGCCATGACCGAGGGGAAAAACCACGGCATCACCGATGCACGCATTTACGTATCGGCTAGCGATCGCCTTGAAAACAGCGTCGAAAAGGGGCAGGTGACGAAAACTGTTTCCGGCAAGACCTATAACGTGGGTATCACCCTCTATGCCGGCGACCGCACCGTCACGCTGACGAAAAACACCATCGACGAACAGCGGCTGAAGGACGCGATGCTGGAGAACATGAAGATCATCTCCCTCGTTCCCGCCAATGCCGACAAGAAAATGCTGGAGGCGGAAAAGGTGTTCAAGGGCGCGAAACAGGACCTCGACCTGTTCGACCACAACCCGCCCACGACCGCGCAGCTGATCCAGTATGCGAAAGACGTCGAAGCCGCAGCGATGGCGCAGCCCGGCGTCAAGGCGACGCGTTCGGTCAGCGTCACGCGCGCCGAAGACCATTTCCTTATCGTTGCGAGCAACGGGCTGGAAGTGAACGACAGCCGCACGATGTATGCGGCAGGCGCATCCGTGATCGCCGCCGACAAATCCGGCATGCAGATCAGCGGCGAAAGCAGCATGGCGCGCCATTTTGGCGACATGGCGAAACCCGATGTGCTTGGCGCGGAAGCGGGGCAGAAGGCGATTTCGAAACTGGGCGGCATCCTGCCCGCAACCGGCGATATGCCGATTGTGCTGGACAACGGCGCGGCCGAAAGTTTCTTTTCCTCCGTCTATTCCGCCATCGGCGGCACGGCGCTCCATCGCGGCACGACTTTTTTAAAAGGCAAGCTTGGCCAGCAGGTGATGGCGCAAGGCATCACGATTTCCGATGATCCACTGGTCGCGCGCGGTATGTCGTCGCGTCAGGTCGATACGGCGGGATTGGCGGCAAAACCCATCACCTTCATCGAAAACGGCGTGCTCAAAAGCTATGACATCAACCTGCTGGAATCGCGCCAGCTGGGCATGGAACCCATCGGCCGCGAAAACGGCCCGACCAATACCCGCATCGAGCCGGGCACGCAAACTCCCGCCGAACTGATCGCGGATATCAAGGAAGGCATTTTCATCAAGGGCTTCAACGGCGGCACGGTCGATGTGAATACCGGCAACCATTCGCGCGAAGCCTACGGCCTGTTGATTAAAGACGGCA
This sequence comes from Alphaproteobacteria bacterium, assembly GCA_965279315.1. GTDB lineage: Bacteria > Pseudomonadota > Alphaproteobacteria > Micavibrionales > UBA2020 > JAPWJZ01. The sequence continues at coordinate 1,440,169 of OZ257145.1, forward strand.
AGATCACCGATACCGCCGTCAGCGGCTTCGTCGTCTCCGGCAACCTGAAGGACATGTTCATGAAGGTTGCGGTCGCAAACGACACGCCCGCACTGCCCAGCACCAAGCACCGCATGGCCGCGCCCACGACGCGGATCAACGGCTGCACGATTGCGGGAAAATAAAGGTTAGTCTTTCTCGCCGCTGAAGGTCACGGTCACGCCGCGCTTCTTGAAGTAAGACTGCATCATCTTGCGGCCCTGGCGGTTGTTCTGGGCGAGGCGCGCGGGTTCGACCGCGACTTCTTTTTTGCCTTCGGCCTTCAGCGCCGTCTTCAATCCGTCGATATGCTGGTCGATATCCAGGTTGTCCTGCATCAGCGATTCATAGACTTTTTCGAGGGCCTGTTCGACGGTAAGCGCGGTCATGTTTTTGTCTCCGGTTGAATGCGCGCCGATTATGGTGCAAGTGCCGGCATTTTTCCAGTCCAATCTATCCGGTTGATAATTCAGCCTAATCGGCCCTGTACCTTTTTTGAACGGGATGCGCTAGGATGGCCAAGGTTTCAGCATCTAAAGGGACAAGTCATGGCGTCATCCGGAAAAATCGTGATCTCGGTCGATGGCCCTGCCGCCTCCGGCAAAGGCACGCTCGCCAAGGCGCTCGCCGCCAAGCTCGGCTTTGCCTATCTCGATACCGGTGCGCTGTACCGCGCGGTTGCGCTCGCGACCATCGAAAGCGGCGGCGACCCTGCAAATTTCGATGACGTCAAAAAAGTGATCGATAACGTCACGCATCATGTGACGCCCGAAACGCTGGTCAACCCGAAACTCCGCACGCCCGAAGTCGCCGCCGGCGCCGCCAAGGTTGCGGCCTATCCCGATGTGCGCCACGCCGTGCGCGATTATCAGGTCGATTTCGCCAGGAACCCGCCGAACGGCGCGCCGGGCGCCGTGCTGGACGGTCGCGATATCGGCACCGTCGTCTGCCCCGATGCCGATGTGAAATTATATGTGACAGCCTCGCCCGAAGAACGCGCCCGCCGCCGTTTCGAAGAATTGAAATTGAAAGAACCGTCGACGCTCTATGAAACGGTATTGAACGACGTGAATGCCCGCGACCATTCCGACATGCACCGCGCCATATCGCCGCTGAAACCGGCGCTGGATGCCCATATCCTCGATACCACGACGCTCGACCGTGCCGGTGCGCTCGATGCCGCCATCAAACTGGTGCAGGCAAAATTCCCGCCGGAAGCAGACCGCCCCGCGAAAACAAAATCACCGCGCCTTTAATACCCGCCGATTTTTAATTCATCGACACATGGTTGGCCGATATTTTCGTCCAGGCGGGCGGATCGGATGCGGGAAAAGAATCCATCGATGCAAGGTCGACCATGTCGTCGGCATCCTTGTCGAGGTCGGAGGATTCGCCGCCGCAAACGCGTTCGGCACATTCCTGATTCAAACGTTTATGAACCACATAGCCGATCGTCGATGCGGCCAGGGTGAAAATGATGAAATCGCGCAGCATGGTCGCCTCCCTTGGAATTCGTTTTCTAACAAACTCTTCAGGGGCGATTCAGGTTCACTACGATTTATTGTCTGATTCCCGCGGGTTATGCCAGATATGCAGCACGGCATAGCTGCGCCATGGCCGCCATTTTTCGGACATTTTATCGGCTTCCTTCGCGGTCACGCCGCCAAGGTTGTTCAGCACGCCGATATCGCCGGTCGGGAATGCATCCGGCCAGCGCAACGCGCGCATGGCGATATAATGCGCTGTCCACGGGCCGATGCCGTGAATGTCGTCCAGTTGTTGTATCGCCGCATCCGGGTTCACCCCCGGTTCCAGCACCAATGCGCCCGATGCAAAGCCCGAAGCCAGCGCAAGGATGCTTTTCGCCCGCGCGCCATTAATGCCGAGGCCCGCAATATCATCGACCGTGTGTTTCGCAATGGCGGCAGGCAGCGGGGAGAGATGCGTGAGTTCGGGGAAGGGCGTCCTGAACGCTTCGCCAAACCCCCCGATAAACCGCCCGCCCAGCGTGGTCGCCGCCTTCACCGTCACCTGCTGCCCCAGTATCGCCCGCACGGTCAGTTCGAACACGTCGAATGCGCCCGGCACGCGCTGGCCGGGGTTGCGTTTCACCATTTTGCCGATCGTCCTGTCGCGCGCGAAATGCGCCGCAATCACATCGGGGCGCCCACCGAGGTCGAACAGGTTGCGCAGCCGCGCCAGCAGCGTTGGCAATACCGGCAGCAGCGCATGGGAAAATTCAACCGCCAGCGCGGATTTTTCCGGCGCATGGCCGATGCGCACCCAGCCCTTGAATTTGCCGAGCCGCACGGTACGCAGGTAATGCCCGTCCACCATCGCCTCCGCCCCCTTCAGCGCGCGTGCGCCCAGGAAAGCCAGTATCCCGTCCCAGTCATAGGGCGGGCGGTAGGATAGCAGCAATGTCGATGAATCCCCCGCCACCGCCGCGCCGCCCTTCGCTTCCTTGCGCAGGCGCGACGGCGCCATCCGGTAACGCTTCAGGAACGCATCGTTGAACCGCCGCAGGCTGCCAAAGCCGCTGGCATAGGCGATTTCCGTGACCGTCAACGCGGTTTCGGTCAGCAGCTGTTTCGCCAGCAGCAACCTGCGCGACTGTATCAATTCGATGGGCGACACACCCATTTCCGCGCGGATGATGCGGCGGATCTGGCGCGTGCTGAGGTCGAACTGCCGGGCGATATCCTCCAGCCCCATGTCTTCCTCCAGCCGCGCCGCGATCAACTGCGCGATGCGGGGGCTGTCATCGACAGGGGCGTAACCGGGGGCAAGCTCGGGGCGGCAGCGCAGGCAGGGGCGGAAACCGCCCGCCTCCGCGCTTTGGGCATTCGCGAAGAATTTACAGTTCGCGGGTTTCGGTGTTTTGGCGGTGCAGACGGGGCGGCAGTAAATGCCTGTCGACGTCACGCCCACGAAAAACACCCCGTCAAAACGGGCATCGCGGGCGGCAAAGGCGCTGTAATAATCGGGTGGATTATCCATGGGCAGACGATATAGTACAGCCCATGCCCCGTTCCAGCCATTTCCGGACATGGCGGCAGAAACCCGCCAATCGGTTAAAGCTTGATTTTGCTTGATAAAAAATTCAGGGAAGGGTTTTCTGGTTTCATACGTTATATAAGCGTGCTTATTTTTTCAAAAGGCGGATCAAATATGAAAAAAATGACCCTTCTCACCTCGGCGCTCGCATTGACGATGATGGCAGCCTCCCCCGCAGCGCAGGCGCGCGTGATGGCAGACCCCCAGCAGCAGGACGCTGAAGCCGCCGCCCCCACCAAGGCCGAGCAGCGCCAGTTGGACAAGGCAAACCGCCAGCAAGAGCGCCAGGCCGCACAGGAACAGGCGCAACAACAGCGCGCCGCGCAAGCGCAGCAGCAACAAGTTGAAGCGCAGCAGCGCCAGCAGGAACGCGCCGCGCAAGCCCAGCAAAACGAGCAGGAAGCCCAGTCGCGCGCCGAGCAGCAGCGTGCCGAACGCGATGCGCGCCAGCAACAACAGCAAAATCAGGCGCAGCAAGAACAGGCGCAGCGCGAGGCGGAGCGTATTCAACGCCAGCAGCAGCAACAGGTGAACGAAGACAACGCCCGCGCCAAGCGCGCGGCCGAGCAGCAGCAGGAACAATCCGCCGCCGAAGCCCGCCGCGCCGAACGCGAGCAGGAAAAGGCAAACCGCGACCAGCAACAGGCGCAAAAGCAGCAACAGCGCGAGGCCGAGCAGGCAGCGCAGGCCGAAAACGCCCGCCGCACCGCCGAGGAAGCGAAGGCGGAACGCGCGAAGGCGCAGGCCGAGCGCGCATCGGAACAGTCACAGGAACGCGCCGCAAAAGACGCCCGCGAGAACGAGCGCAACGCGACGCAGGAAGAAGCGCGCAAAACCCGCGCCGCCGCGCAGGCCGAACAGGCCGAGAAAAACCGCGCCGCCGCCGCTGCCGCCGAACAGCAACAGGCCATCGCCCGCGAATCCCGCGACCAGAAACGCGATGAAAAAAAGGGAGCCAAGGAAGCCCTGCATCAGGAACGTCAGGACCGCGTAGATGCCAACCAGGCACAGCGCGAGGCGGAACGCGCCGAAGCGCAAGTCAAGGCGCGCGAAATGGCCAATGACCGCCAGGCACAGGCAAAGATCGCCGCCGAAAAACGCGAAGCACAGCGCCAGCAGGCCGAAGACCGCCGTCTGGAACAGGCAGCGCAGGCACGCGCCGGCCGCCTGTCACGCCAGCAGCAGACGGAACGCATCGAGGCCGAACGCCGCCGTCAGGCCGTGTATCAGCAGCAGCTTGTGAAACAGCAGGCCGCCTATGACCGCCAGCTGGCGAGCCTGCGTGCCCAGAACCGCGCCAATGAATACCGCCGCCAGCAGGATTACCTGAACCGCCTGCGCGCGCAACAGGCGCAGTACCGCAACAGCCAGTATAATTATTACAACGATCCGTATTACTACACGGCCAACAACTACCGCTATCAGCGCAACGGCCGGTATTACCAGACCAACGTCTATGGCGCGCGGATGCTGAAACAGGCAGTCAACCAGGGCTATGCGGAAGGCTTCCGTTCCGGCCGCGCCGACCGCCTCGACCGCTGGAAATACGACTACGGCAATGCCTATGCCTATCAGGACGCGAATATGGGCTATCGCGGCTATTACGTGCAGCAGAGCGAGTATAACTATTACTTCCGCCAGGGCTTCCAGAAAGGCTATCGCGACGGCTATTACAACCGCTACCAGTATGGCCGCTACGATAATGACAGCAACGATTACAACATCTGGTCCAGCGTGCTGGGGTCTATCCTCGGCCTGCAGCTGAACTAGGGGTCATATCATCCTATGCCGTGTAGCCGGGCGCGAATTTCCGGCTGCCGGCATAGAGCATGATGGCAAGCGCAAGCGCGCCCAGCACCAGGAAGCCCGATGCCATCGGGATCAGCGTTCCGTCATACAGCTGCCCGATCCATGTCCCCAGCACCATCGAGATCGCAGATGACGTCGCCCCGATAATGGCCGATGCCATGCCCGCAATATGCCCCATCGGTTCCATGGCCAGCGCGTTCAGGTTGCCGAACACCAGGCCGAAGCAGAAAAACAGCACAGCGGCATAGGCAAGGAAGATGGGCAGCGTCACATCGCCGAGGCTCAGGTTGACCGCCATGAAAATGGCCGATGCCGCGACGATGCCGATAAAGGCGCGGATGCAGATATGGCGCATGCCGTATTTGCCGACGATTTTCGAATTCGTCATCGAGGCCAGGCCAAGGCACAGCGCAAGGCAGCCGAAATAGAAGGGGAACATCGCGCCCTGATGGAACTTGTCCTGAAAAATCTGCTGCGACGAATTCAGGTAACCCATGAAGCTGCCGAAGCAAATCCCCATGCAGACCGTGTAGCAGAACGCCACGCGGTTGCCGACAACCTCGCGGAAGCCATGCGCGAATGACGCGGCGGTGATGGGCACGCGGCGCTCGACGGGCAGGGTTTCCTCCAGCCGCATGTAAATCCAGCACGCAATCAGGATGGCGTAGAAAATATACATCAGGAAGATCGCGCGCCACGGGGCGAAGGTCAGGATCAGCTGGCCAAGGGCAGGGGCGATGGCGGGCACCATGATGAAGATCATCATCACGATCGACATCACGCGCGCCATGTCGCGCCCCGCATATTTGTCGCGCACGATGGACACGGTGGACACATACGGGCCTGCAACGCCAAGGCCCTGAATCAGGCGGCCCGCCATCAGCACCTCGAATGTCGGCGCGAAATAGCACAGCACCGAACCCGCAAGATAAAGAACGACGCCGCTATACAAAACTTTTTTGCGGCCCAGCGCGTCCGAAAGCGGGCCCGCCACCAGCTGCCCCACGCCCATGCCGATGAAAATGCCGCCGATCAGGTATTGCGCATGGTTGCGGTCGGCAAGGTTGAAATAATCGGCGACGATGCCCAGCGCCGGCAGCATCGCATCGATCGAAATCGCAACGATCGACATCAGCAGCGCCATCAGCACGGCAAATTCACGGAAGGAAACGTCGGGTCTGTTCGTGTCTTGCATCGTTCTCGCCTTTTTTTCTTTTTCTGTCTCGTTCATCTCGGCCTCTTTTGTGTCAGCCTTATCATTGTTTCACATATTTCATGAAAACGCAACGAAATTCGTGCGAAAATCGCAATATGCTGTTTTCCCACGGTTATGCTGCAGGGGGTGTTGACTTATACTCTAAAAATATATAATTTATGCTCAATAAGAGAATAACGAATCAGGCGGGCACAGCTTTTCATCCCCCTGATCCAGCAGGAAAACCGGCCAAGACGGGCAATTTATACGCCGATTCACTTCAAACGGGCGGATATATTTGATGTTTTACCATATTCTGATCATTCTCGGGACAGTCAAGGATAGCCAATGCAGACCGCGCGCCGCCATTTAACTGCAACCGATACCGGCCTGTCGCATTTCGATGCGCAGGGGGCGCTGACGGATGCGCGCCTCGCCAGCCTTGCCGCCCAATTTGCGGATACGGGTGCGGTGCATGTGACGCAGACGGGGCTTGCCACCCGCAACAGCCTGCTGCCGTTGATGGGGGCGCTGGGCTTTGGCGACGGCGAACAGTTTTCGGCAGGCGGCCGCACCGCCGCCACATGGCAGACGAAATGGGCGGCGCCGGGCCTGCGCCACCTCGATTATTATCCGCCTTACCTCTACCTGCTGCCGAATGGCGAAATCCATTACCAGCGCGACTTCCCCGAACGGGTGATGTTTTTCTGCGAAACGCCGCCGGCATTTGGCGGGCGCACCTTCATTCATGCGGCCCAGAAACTGGAATCCGCGCTGGCGCGCAGCACGGCAGGCCGCAGGTTGATCGAAAAGACGGCGGAACACGGGCTGATGATCGAAACCGGCTTTATCGACCGCGGCCACCCGCAAAAACCGCAAAACTATTTCCAGTCATGGCAGGAACGTTTCGGCAGCGACGACCGAGATGCGGCGCTTGCGACGGCGCAAGGCCTCACCCGCGAATACGACGCGTGCTGGTGGGTGGAAGACCAGGGGCACCCCGTATTGATGACGCGCATCACGCTGCCGGGCTTTGTCGATGGTTACATGCGCTTTCCCCGCATCGCGGCGGATGGCCCGATGCTGAAAAACGGTTTCCGCCGCTATCCCTTCGGCAATGGCGTGGAAATGACAACGGCTGAAAAAGACCTGCTGAAGAACGCCTATACCGCGACCCGCGAAGGGTACAGCTGGCGGCAGGGCGATTTTATCCTGATGGACAATATCCGCTATGCCCATTCCCGCGAAGCCTTCGCCGGCCCGCGCGAAGTGCTGGTCGGTATGGCCGGCTTAAAGAAATTATAAAAAACGTAATAAAGGATTGTGAATATGACCGCCCCCGATTCCGCGCTCCGCTTCGCCGAAACAGAACCCGCGCTCGATATGTCGCTGGTCGCAGGCGCGACGGAAGATGCCCGCTACCGCATGCCGGATAACGAAAGCCAATGGGCGGAAAACCTGCCCGTCAACGTCTTCGATGCCGAAGGCCAGCTGACGCCCGAAAAAATGGCCGCGATTAAATTGCGCTTCGCCACGCTCGGCGCGCTGCAGGTCATCAATACCGGCTTAAAGGCGGCGGAACAGAACGACGTGCCGATGCCGATACTGGAAGGGCTGGGATTTGGCGAGGAAGAACAGTTCAAATGGGGCGGGCTCACCAGCGGGCGCACCAACCTGAAATACATTTCCAAATGCATGCGCGAAACGGATGATTACCCGAAACACCTTTTTCTGCTGCCGCATAACGAAATCCTGTACCAGCGTTTCATGCCCGAACGCCTGCTGTTTTTCTGCAGCCGTACAAATGGTGCGGGGCAGGGCGGGCGCACCTTCGCGCATTGCGCCAAAAAATCGGAAGCCTATATCGCGCAATTCGCCGTCGGCCGCGCGCTGCTGGCACGCATGAAAGAATTCGGGTTCACGATCGAAACCGGGTTCCTCGATGACAACCATCCGGAAAAATCGAGAAACTATTTCCGGTCATGGCAGGACCGCTTCGGCACCAATGACCGCGCGGAAGCCTTGAAGGTCTGCGCCGAATCCACGCACCAGTTCGACGAAGGCTTCTGGATGGAAGAACCTGTCACGGCGGCGGACGGCTCATCCGTGCCCACGCTGATGACACGCATCACCATCCCCGCCTATAAAACGGATGAACGCGACGGGCAAAGCTACATGCTGTTCCCGCGCGTCGCGCTCGACGGCCCGCGCGCGCATAACGGCCACCGCCGTTTCCTGATCGGCGACGGCGCGGAACTGACGCCGGAAGAAACCGTCATCCTGCTGCAGGCCTTCATGGCCAGCCGCGAAGGCCGCTATTACAGCGAAGGCGACATCCTGCTGGTCGACAACATCCGCTATGGCCATTCCCGTGAATCATATGCGGGCAGCCGCAAGATCTACGCATCCATGGCGGGGATGTTCTGGACCGATGACGCGAAACCCGACACCCTCATCTAAATAAGAATCGCGATAAGAAATCACGCCGCTGTCCTGAATAAGGGCAGCGGCGTTTTCGAATCCATTTTCGGGCCGGTTCCAACGGATTCGCCCCGAATCCCTGTTTTCCTGCAATTTTTTGTCACGGAGGCAGCCCAAATTCCCCCGCATTTTAGCTTTATGCAAAATAAATGAGTGTTTTCAAGCCCTTTGTCACACAACCGTCACAAACTCTTTCGCAATGGTGACTTGGAGCGCAAATGGAGGTCACAAGCGGGGGCGATACTTAACTTATGAGCGAGCAACCAAGGCTCAACAAAAAAACTGAGATAACCGAGATAGAGGAGTACACACCATGTTTGAACAAAAAGCACTCATCAGCGAAATGGAAAACCTTCGCCGCTTCGCCCTGCGCCTGACCCGCAACGCAAGCGACGCAGAAGATCTGGTGCAATCCACCCTGCTGCGCGCCCTCGAGAAAAAAGAATACTTCGAGGCCGGCACCAACCTGTTCAGCTGGACGTCGAAAATCATGTTCAACCTGTTCGCGTCGCAATACCGCCGCAAGAAGAAATTCGAGACCCAGTACGATCCCGAGCCGTACATCAACAGCGCTTCCGTGAACGCGTCGCAGGAAATGACGACCGACCTCGCGAAAGTAAAAGAAACGATGAAGCTGCTGTCGGCCGAACATCGCGAAATGCTGGTCATGGTCTGTATCCGCGGCCTGCGCTACGAAGAAGTCTCTGAAATGCTGCAAATCCCGGTCGGCACCGTGCGTTCGCGCCTGTTCCGTGCCCGCAAACAGCTGCAAGAGCTGCTGGATGCACCTGCAAGCAAAGTGGCGGTTGCCGAACTCGGCCGCCCCGTCATCGAACGCTATGAAGAAAGCACGATGGCTCAAGCCTAAGTTTTACCTGCCCCTCCAAACAAGAAAATCCCCCGGTTCGCCGGGGGATTTTTTTTGCCCATTTTGCGGTTTTCGGGCTGTCGTGCTATGCATGTCCGGAAATGGCCGGATATGGGCGCCATGCTCCGCTATATCAGGGGGGCAGGAGGAAATGAAAATGGCTTATGTGCACAAAACCGTCAAAACGCCCGTCGGCATCCTGACGCTGGTCGCAAGCGATGCCGGTCTCGCCGCGATATTGTGGGAAGACGACAAGCCCGGCCGCGTGCGCCTCGACATCGGCCTGGAAGACAGGAAGCATAAAATCCTGGCCGAGGCCGAACGCCAGCTGCAGGAATATTTCGCCGGCAAGCGTGATGCGTTCTCGCTGCCGCTCGATTTCACCGGCACGCCGTTCCAGAAAAAAGTCTGGCAGGCGCTGTGCCGCATCCCCTTTGGCGAAACGCGCAGCTATGGCGATATCGCAAAAGAGGTCGGCAGCCCGAAGGCCGTGCGCGCCGTGGGCGCGGCCAACGGCAAAAACCCCATCTCCATCGTCGCCCCCTGCCACCGCGTGATCGGCAAGGACGGCAAGCTGACGGGATTCGCGGGCGGGCTGCAGGTGAAGGCGTTCCTGTTGAAGCTGGAATCGGCCTAGGCGCCGGCAAAGCGGCGGAAGGTGGGCGCCTCGAACAGCGCGTATTCGATCCGGTTCGGCGACAGCGGTTTTGCGATGAAGCTTTTCGCCCCATGCGCCTTGGCGGCGACCGCGCCGCTGCCCGTCGCATCTATTGATTTAATCGTCTATTTTAACGATGCGGGCAGCCCGGCCAGCAGCAGGGGCGGCGTTTGCCGCTGCTTAAATCCGCGCATGCGCGGGTGATGCGCTTGCTGCGGGTTTCTTCTTTCTTGGCGGCGGTGACCCAGCAAATCCATTCGTTACGGGCAATCGGGCTGATATCCGCCCATGCCGCCCGTGCATCAGGGGATGCGACCAGCGCCTGACGCAAATCCGGGGGCGTGTGATGTACGACGCCGTTGCCAATTCTTTCCTTCACCATGCGGTCACCAGCCTAGCCATGAACAAAGCGGCGTGCAACCGGCCTTCCGTTCGGGAAATTAGGGCAAGTCCTTATTCTCACGCAATTTTTATCCCGAAAAATAATTTTCATAAGTTAATTAAGCTGTACAAACGGCACACACTTACTTATAAGGACGGCAGTGCTACACCGCAAATCTTTGAAAACAACGAAACCTCTCAAAAGGTTTCAAAAATCATTCTGACGCAGGGCAGGACTTCATGACGCGCATCCCGTTTTCTTGGTTCATCCTGCCGCTTCTGCTGCTGGCATCCATCCCCGCCCATGCGCAGCTGACCCCCGCCGATATCCAGCGCGCCAACCAGGAAAGCGACCGCATCCAGCGCGACGAGATGATGCGCCGCCGCGAGGAAAACCAGCGCAACCTCGACAACAAGCGCGCGCCCGCGCAGATCGTCGCCCCCGATGCCGCCATGCCCAAGGGCACGGGCGAGGGCTGCCGCGAGATCCGCGACGTGAAGATCACCGATGCGCCGCATATGTCGTCGCGCACCAAAAGCCGCCTCGCGAAAAAATATGCGCCGAAATGCCTGGGCGTGAACGAGATCCAGTCGCTGCTGGGCGAAGTCACCGCCTATTACATCGACAAAGGCTACGCGACCACGCGCGCCTACCTGCCCGCGCAGGACCTGTCGACGGGCGTGCTGACCATCCAGGTGGTCGAGGGCATGCTGAAAAAAATCGGCCTGAAGGAAGACACCAAGGCGACATTGTTCATCCCCGGCGCATTCCCGTTCGTGAATGACCGCGTGCTGAACCTGCGCGACATCGAACAGGGCCTCGACCAGGTCAACCGCCTGCAGTCGAACAATGCGGCGATCGACATCGTCCCCGGCGCGAAAGTCGGCGAAAGCACGATTGTGGTGCGCAACGAGCCCGGCAAACGCTGGCACGTCAACACCTCGCTCGATAACTACGGCTCCAAATCGACGGGGCGTTATCAGGGCAGCGGGTCGCTGAGTTACGACAACCTGCTCGGCCTCAACGAATTCTACAGCTTCACGCGCCGCCAGACGATCCCGACCGATGGCGACGACCGTGACTCGCGCTCCAACAGCGCGCTGTTCTCCATCCCGCTCGGCTATTCGATGCTGACGGCGGGTTATTCCGATTCCGATTACGAAAGCACGCTGGTGACGCCCAGCGGGCTGACCGTCGACCTCGACGGCCTCACCCGTTCCGCCTTCCTGATGGCCGACCGCGTCGTTTACCGCGACCAGGACACCAAGGGCATCCTGTCCGCCACGCTGACGGTGAAGAGCAACAAGAACTATGTCGAAAACACGATGCTGGCCGTCAGCTCCCACCACCTGACCGTCCTCGACCTCGGCGCGAATGTGAGCAGCCGCATCGGCAACAGCGCCGTCACCGGCAGCGTCGGTTATTCGCGCGGCCTGAAAAGCTTCGGCGCGGAGGAAGACCTGTCCGGCCTGCCCGGCAGCGCGCCGCGCGCGCAGTTCGAGCGCGTGACGCTTTCGGGCAGCATCTCCACGCCGTTCAATTTCCGCGGCACCGACCTGTTGTGGTCGACGCAGCTTTCCGCGCAATACGCGCTCGATGCGCTGCTCGGCTCCGAACAGTTCAGCGTCGGCGGCATCTACACCGTGCGCGGATTCTATGAGGACACGCTCGCCAACGACCACGGTTTCTTCATCCGCAACGACCTTGCGATGCCGAAAACCCTTACCGGCCCCGGCGGCCGCAACCTGCTGTTCAAGCCCTATGTGGCGCTGGACGGCGGCGCGGTCGGCGGACGCGCGGCGGGCACGCCCGCAGGTTCCGTGGTGGGCGCCGCCGCCGGCCTCACCCTCGCGCTGGGCGCGGGTTCTTTTGATGTGTATGTCGGCCATCCGCTGATCAAGCCGGATGCCCTCGACACAGACGGTTTCAACAGTTTCGCCCGCTTGTCGGTCAATTTTTAACGCGAAGGCCATAAAAAATGAAAAACACAAAAGCACGCAGCGGCTTCGCGAAATCCCTCTTCATCGCGCTCATGGCCTCGAGCGTCTTCACCGCATGGATGGCGACACCGTCCGCGGCGCAGCAGGTGCAGGCAAACGGCAGCACGAACACGCAAGTCTACACATCGCCCAACGGGGTGACGGTGGTCGATATCGCCAACCCGAACGCATCGGGCATGTCGCACAACACCTTCAACCATTACAACGTGCCGACCAACGGCCTTGTGCTGAACAACGGCAACGTGCTGCAGATGGCGCGCCAGTCGGAACTGGCGGGGCAGGTCATGGCGAACATGAACCTGACGAACGAAGCCAGCCTGATCCTGAACGAAGTGGTTGCGCCCAACCGCTCGCTGCTGAAGGGGTACACCGAAGTCCTCGGCAAGAAGGCCGATGTGATCGTCGCCAACCCCTATGGTATCACCTGCGACGGCTGCGGCTTCATCAACGTGCCGAACGCGACGCTGACGACCGGCGTGCCCCAATTCGGCGGCACGGGCGCGCTCACCGGATTCCAGATCGATAACGGCGATATCCTCGTCACCGGCACCGGCCTCAACGCCGCCAACCAGGATTACCTCGGCCTGCTCGCGCGCTCCATCAAGCTGGATGGCCAGCTGAACGCAAAAGAACTCGACGTTGTCGCGGGCGCGAATGACTGGGATGTGGCGACGAAAACCGCAACCCCGCGCACCCCCACCGGCACTGCGCCCACCGTGGCCATCGACTCCTCCGCGCTCGGCGGCATGTATGCCAACCGCATCCGCCTGATCGCGACAGAAAGCGGTGTCGGCGTGAAAATGCTGGGCGATGCGGCGACGGGCGTGGGCGATTTCTCGCTGACGTCATCCGGCAAGATCGAAATCGGCAGCGCGGTGTCCGCCAAACAGAACGTGAAAATCAAGTCGACCGCCGTAGGCGCGAACGCCATCAAGGCGACCAACGCGAAAATCTCGGCAAAACAAAACGTCGAACTGTCGGCAGCCGCAGGCGAAATCCGGCTCGATGGCGGCCTGCTGACGGCCGAAAACAACCTCGACCTTATATCCGGCAGCCTGACGGACGTCGCCACATCCACCGCGATGGCTGACAACAACAAACGCTATGCGACCAACAATGTGACCCTGACGCAAACGGGCGCGGGCTCCATTGACGGCACGACCTATGGCGCGGGCGCGAATTTCGGCGCAACGCTCGCCAGCCTCTCCATCGGCAGCTCCGGCGCGACGATCTACAGCACCAGCGGCTTCACCCTGACGACGACCGGCGACATGCTGCTGGGCGCAGCGAAGCTGAAAAACGCGGGCGACATCACGCTCTCCTCCACCACCGGCGACATCACGCTCGCAACCGGCGGCGCGGTGCAGAGCACCGCTGGCGCACTTGCCATCACGGCGGGCGACCGTTTTGAAAACAACGGCGGCACATTGTCGTCGGATACCGCCGGCATCGCGCTGCGCGCGGCGAATTACATCGGCAACACCGGCAGCATCTACGCGAAAACCGCGCTGGCGCTGGCCGATGCGGCGGGCGGCAGCGCGCAAGCCGTCGAAAACAGCGGCACGATGATCGCCGATGGCGCATTGACGCTGAACGGCGCGTCGCTGAACAATTCCGGCACCGGCACGCTGCAAAGCGGCACGGGCGCCGGCAGCATTTCCGTCACCGGCACGCTGACCAACGCGGCCAATGCGAAAATCATCGCCTCCACCACCGGCGGCACGGCGACGATTGCGGCCGACACCATCACCAACAGCGGCATCATCCAGTCCGCAGGCCTGATGGGCGTCAATATTGCCAGCACGCTGACCAACAACGCGGGCGCGAAAATCATCGGCACAGGCGGCGTGAACGTACGCGGTTCCGACGGCGCCTATACGATCAACAACTCCGGCACGATCCAGTCGGGCGGCCAGCTGAGCCTGCGCGGCCAGTCCGGCGGCACGGGCGTGACCGTCAACGGCCTCGGTTCATCCGCCGTTTTCCTCGGCAACACGATGGACATCAATGCGGGCACGGTCAGCCTTGCGAACGGCTCGGGCATCACGGGCCAGAACGGCCTCACCCTGTCGGCGGCGACGCTCTCGATGCTGGGCGCGGCGTCCAAGGTCATCAACAGCGCGGGCAACGCCACGATCACGCTGTCGAACGCCTTCACCAACAACGGCCTGCTCTATTCGGCGGGCAACCTGACGCTCAACACCGCGTCCGTCACCAACGCATCCACCGCCGGCATCGCGGCGGGCGGCACGCTCGACGTCAACACCACGGGCAGCTTCACCAACAACGGCGCGCTTTATGCGGGCAGCCTGGTCGATGTGTCGGCGTCGTCCGAATTCTACAACACCGCGACCGGCACCGTCGATTCCGGACAGGACATGACATTCAGCGCCACGACCTTCCGCAACCGCAACGACATCAATGCCACGCGCGACATCAGCATCTCGGCCACGTATTTCTACAACGAGATCGAGGGCGGCGACACGCGCACCACCACGTCCAGCACGCCCGTCACGACCAATGGCGGCTGGGAAGACGGCATATTGGGCAGCGACGACGTGTCCTGGTTACTGCCCGGCGAAGACACCTACCGCCGCTACACCCAGACCTGGAGCGATGTGCAGTCCTACGGCACCGCGCCGACCACCGCCATGCGCGCACGCCTGATCGCCGGCCGCAGCTTGAGCGTTTCCAACTTCACCACCGGCCTTAATCTTGGCAGCATCATGTCGGCGCAGACGGTCAACCTGACCGGCCTCAACGGCGCGGCGACCTTCACGAACGATGCCTATGATATCACGACGGTCAACTACACGAAAAAATGGCACGATTACGCGTATTGCTGCACGGGGTTCCCGCTGTACATCCCGATCTCGTACAATATCTCGGACGGCACGACCTCGACCAGTTCAACGACCGCAGGTCCCGGCGCCAGCATCTATGCAGGCACGCTGAACGCCTCGGCCTTCGGCCTCACCAACGCGGGCTCCGCGCTGGCCGCCAATGTCGACGCCACTTCCGGCACCGGCGCGTCCACGACCACGGGCGCGGGGGCTGCCACCTTTGGCGGCATCACCATCACGCTGCCCAGCAACCCGAACGGCTTCTTCGTCGTTTCGCAAAACCCGAATTCCGGCTACCTCATCGAAACGAACCCGCTTTACGGCGCGAATTCGCCGCTCGGTTCGCAATACATGATAGACCGCCTCGGCCTCAACCCCGAAACGGTGCAAAAACGCCTCGGCGACGGCAACTATGAACAAAGCCTGATCCGCGACCAGCTGACCTCGCAGGTCGGCAACACCATCATCACCCCGGGCGAAGACGAGGCATCGCAGATGCAGCGCCTGATGGATAACGGCGTGAACGTGGCAGGCGCGCTCGGCCTCACCTACGGCACGGCGCTGACGCCCGAACAGGCGGCGAACCTCTCGACCGACATGGTCTGGATGGTCGAAACCGAAGTCATGGGCCAGAAGGTCCTCGCACCTGTCGTCTACTTAAGCGCAGCCACCAAGGCAAGCTTCGCGGGCGGCGCCGCCATCGTCGGCAATGACGTGAACATGGACCTGGCATCGGTCACCAACACGGGCGGCACGATTGCGGGCAATAACACGCTTGCCATCACGTCGAAGGGCGACATCAAAAACACCTCCGGCACGATCAAGGGCGGCGATGTCAGCCTGAAATCGACGGAAGGCAGCATCATCAACGAAACCTTCACCGCCACCAGCGGCAACGATGTCAACGGCAACACCCTGATCGGCAAAACGGGTTCGATCGAGGCGACCGGCAACCTGAAGGTCGATGCCGCGAAAGACATCACCAACAAGGGCGCGAACATGGGCGCGGGCGGCGACGCCGACCTGAAGGCGGGCGGCAACATCACCTTCGACGTGATCGAGGACAAGAAGGCCGAAACCACCCATTCCGGCAGCGCCGCCAACAAATCGTCCACCACCACCAATTCGACCACTTCCATCGGCTCCGGCCTCAAGGTGGGCGGCAACCTGAAGACGGAAAGCGGCGGCGACACGACCATCCGCGGCTCGACGGTTGATGTGGGCGGCGACGGCGACATGCATGCCGGCGGCAACATGAACATCCTGGACGCGCGCGACAAATCCTCCACCTCCACCACCTCGACCACCACCGGTGCGGGCGTGGGCGGCGGGCTCTTTGGTTCTGAAACCGCGACGGACGCGGCATCGAGCGACAAGAGCCACGGGTCGTCTCTCAACTTCGGCGGCAATGCCAAGATCAAGTCCGACAAGACGCTGACGATCGAGGGATCGGACGTGTCCGCGGGCGGCGACCTCGGCCTGAAGGGCAAGGACGTCAAGATCATCGAAGGCCGCGATATCGAGACGGAAACGCATTCCAAAACCACGACCTCGATCGGCAAGATCGAGACGGGGGAGAGCGACAGTTCCTCCGGCTCTGCCTCGTCATCCGGCACCGACGGCGCGTCGGCGGATGCCAGCGCATCGGCGGAAGCGAATGCCAACGGCTCGGGCGGCGTGACGCTGATGGAAGTCGAGACCAACACCTCGAAAACCTACGACAACAAGTCGAAATCGTCGAACATCAAGTCCGGCGGCAACATGACGATTGAATCCGACAACGACACCACCATCCGCGGCTCCAACGTGGAAGCGGGCGGCGATGTCGATATTTCGGGCAAGAACGTCAAGATCGAGGCCGCGAAGGACATCCACACCGAAGACACTTCGCACAGCAAGTCGCAGGTCGGCCTCTACGGGTCCAGCGACAACAACGCAAGCGCGGATGCCGATGCAGGGGCGAAAGCCGATGCGGGCGGCGCGGATGCCAATGCGAAGGGTTCCACATCGGGAGCGGGCGCGAACTATAACGCGGGCGAGGCCTCGGCCGAAGCCAGCGCCCATGCGGGCGCGGAGGCGTCGTCTGACAACACGCTCGACCTGATGCGCACGACCACGACCACCACCAACGCGAAAGACGTGACGCATACCGGATCGACCATCAAGTCAGGCGGCAATGCCAAGATCAAGGCCGAAGAGACGCTGAAAGTCGTCGGCTCCGACCTTGAATCGGGCGGCGACATGGACCTGAAGGCCAAGAACATGACGTTCGAGGCGGCACAGGACAGCCACACCACCACGACCGACACATCCACCACCAAGGCCGGCATGTATGCGGGCGCGGGTGCGGATGCCAGAGTAGATGCGAGCGCCGAGGCGAAGACCAAAGGCCTCGATGCCAATGCGGGCGCAAGCGCGGAAGCGAATGCGGAAGCGGGCGTCGGTTATTACGGCACCAACACGACCGAGAGCAAGACCGAAGGCTCGACCCATGCCAAGACCTCCACGATCAAGTCCGGCGGCAACATGACGCGCACGGCGGATGAAAAGATCACGGATGAAGGCACGCAGATCGAGGCCGGCGGCGACTTCACGCAAGACTCGAAGGAATGGGAAAGCAAGGCGGCGAAAGACACCACCTTCTCCTCCTCGTCCTCCGAAACCAACACGGGCAAGCTTGGCCTGTATGGCGAAGCGAATGCGGGCGCATCGGCGTCGGCAGGCGTGCAGGACGGCGTTGAAAACGAAAGCGGCGCAGGCGCGTCGGCTGGCGTCAAGGCGACCTATGATCGCAACACCGCAAAGGACAAGTCGGAATCCTCGACCGCTGTCACCGGCACGATCAAGTCGGGCGGCAACATGAAGACGACGACGACAGGCAAGACCTCGCTCGAGGGCACGAACCTGGAATCGGGCGGCGACATCGAACTGAACGCGGGCTCGCTCGATTACAAGGCTGCGAAAAACACCTCCAGCTCGTCCTCGTCCAGCGACAATATCAATGGCGAGCTGAAACTGGGCATCGACGCGACCAAGGCCGTCACCGGCACGATCAAGGGCGGCTATGACCAGAGCAACGCGACCGACTCTTCATCCGAAGCCGTCACCGGCTCGATGAAATCGGGCGGCAACATGAAGGTCAACACCAAGGACGATGCGCGCTTCGAAGGCACCAACCTGGATGCGGGCGGCGATGCCAGCATCAAGGCGGGCGGCAATGTGAAGTTCGACGCCGCCAAGAACGAGGAAAGCCACACCGAAGACGGCTTCAACGTCTCGGGCAGCCTCTCGGCTTCCAAATCGAAAGGCAGCAGCGGCAAGGGCTCGACCGGCATGGGGCTTGAACTGGAAGGCGGGATGAACAATTCCAAATCCAGCGCGACTGAAGGCGTTGCAGGCTCGATCAAGTCGGGCGGCAAGCTCGATGTCGATGCGGGCAAGAGCGCGACGTTCGAAGGCACCAACATGGAATCCGGCGGCGATATGAGCATCGGCGCGAAGGATGACGTGAACTTCAACGCGGTGAAAAACACCTCGTCCGAAGAAGGTTACGGCTTCGATGCGTCGCTGTCGGCCAGCAAGGGCGGCAAGGACGAAACGGGCAAGAAGAAATCCTCGTCCGTCGGCCTCGAGGCATCCGGCAACTATAACAAGTCGGATGAAACCACCTCGACCGGCTCCACGCTGAAATCGGGCGGCAACCTGAAGGTCAAATCGGGCGGCGACACGAACCTGGAAGGCACGAACATCGAATCCGAGGGCAAGACCTCGATCGATGCCGGCAAATCGGTCAACTTCAAGGCGGCCGAAGACACCTCCAGCTCCATCGGCGTCGAAGGCAGCATCGGCGGCAGCAAGACGAAGGCGGCCAAGGGCGGCGACCAGACCGAAAACGCGACCGAAGGCGACGTGTCCTTCGGTATCGAAGGCGGCAAATCGAACACCAAAAAGGCCGGTTCCATCAAGGCGGGCGAGATCGACATCAAGGCCGGCAAGGATGCGAATTTCGAAGGCACCGACATGGACAGCAAGGGCGACATCGGCGTGAAGGCGGGCGGCGACGTCAACTTCAACGCGGCTGAATCCTCGCATATCGACGGCAACTTCTCGGGCGGCGCAGGCTCGGGCGGCACCAGCCTGACCGGCGCCGGCATCGGCGGCGGCGTCGAGAAAAAAGGGTCGCAGATCAATGGCGGCGGCAACCTGAAAATTGAATCAGGCGGCAACACCAAGCTGGAAGGCACCAAGGCGAAAGTCGATGGCGCGGCCGAACTGAACGCCGGCGGCAAGATCGAAAAGAAAACCACCGTCGGCGGCGGCGCGCAAATCGGCGTCACCCGCGGCGGTGCCGATATCGACGTCCAACAGACCGAAATCGAAGCCGGCGGCGGCGTGAAGCAGAAAAGCGGGCAGTAAGTATTCGCGCTGCCCTGATGAACAAATAGCCCTGTCATTGACAGGGCTATTTGCTATTTGACGCAAAGGCCTTTCTCAAAATGAGGCTTTACCGTCTGTGCGTCCTGCCTGATGGCCGTGACGCAGGCTGAACATCAGAAAGTTATGGCCGCGTGCTGACGTTGGAGGGGGGGGGCGGTCTGCCGAATGTAGAAGTGCTCGTTTCGACTGGACACCTGATCGCGAGCTGATAGAACGCAGGCAATGGTTTGCCGTACCGGACGGATCACGGGCGATGTCTTGCGTGATCCTCTGCAGCAAAAACAGAAGAACGCCGGAAATAAATAGCCAAGTGCATGGAGTCTGATGAAATGGCGAGAGTGTAGCCTGCAGCTAAATTCTCTCCAGAATAACTACTGGTATTTGTAAGAATCCAGCTTTTCGAGAAGCATATAGTCTGTGATAACCGTCACGTAATTCATACTTGTAGGAGGAATTCGTATCACGCGTTTCTTGAACTTCTATGGGAGGTAAAGATTCGTCATTGATAATGCCCGCATAAATTTTTTTTAGTCGGGGTATTTCACATCCGTCTGTATAACCAGATAAAGTTCGATGGACAGGCTTTATTTGGCTTATATCAACTATTAGACAGTGACCTTGGGAAGCATAGGAGGTTTGTCTAGGCGCAAAATCACTCATGCCCGATTCTTGCCACAGTTGTTCAATTGCCGATAAGGTCATATAGATTAAAAAAATAAATGGCGGAGAGGATGAGATTCGAACTCACGAAACCTGTTACAGTTTACCCGCTTTCCAGGCGAGCGCCTTCAACCGCTCGGCCACCTCTCCGCGAGCGATACAGGGGGGCAGAGTACCCTTAAAGGGGCTCGGGCTTCAAGCTTAATTTATGTCAATAATAACAGGTGTTTATCCGATGCCGGAGAGACCCGGCGGCTTTTGCGTTTCGGTTATGTCGACCGTATCGCCCGCATGGATCACGCCGGTCGATTCCGGGATGCCGTTCTGGCCGAAGACGACGCCGGTCATGCCGGGTTCGCGCATCAGGCGGAAAGTTTTCAGCGTCTTGAGCGGTTCGTTGTCGCTGCCGCGCGTGCCGGCCTGCTGGTCGGTCGCGGTGACGACGCAGCGCAGGCAGGGTTTGGGCAGGTCGATCACGGTGCCGCGGATGCGGATCTTGCGCCAGGTGTCCTCCGCCCATGCGGGCGCGCCGCTGACGACGATATTGGGGCGGAAACGGTTCATGGGCAGCGGATGCGGCATGCGGGTGTTCAGGTCGGCAAGGGATTCCGCCAGCGTCACCAGCACGGGGAAATCATCGGCGAAGCTGGTGGGCGTGTCGCGCTCCGCCTGCGGCGACCCGATGCTGCGCGGCAACCCGCCCTGCCAGACGAGGTGCGCGCGAAAGCCGAGCGCGGATGATATCCATTTGTCGGCGGCGGCGCCTGCGGTATAGGCCTCCACCTGCTGCTTCCAGATCGTGACGGTGTGCCTGGGCGCGGCAGGCGAAGGGAAGTCGATGCCGACCGCCGAGCCGTTCAGCCCGAGCGCCAGCATGTCGCCCGCAATCGCGGTTTCGATGGCGGCCATGGCGGGCACTTCGCGCTGCGTCACGAATTTGTAATTTTCATCGACGATCATCCAGCGCCTGTCATGCGCGAGGCCGCGTTGCTCTAACGCGGCCTCGGTCACATCAACAGCCCGGCAACCCTTTACAGGGTAGATATGAAGGCTTTCGACTTTCATCAGGTAATGCGCTTCAGGAACTCCATCGGCAGCGGCAGGATGATCGTGCTGCTGCGGTCGTTTGCGATATCCTGGAAGGCCGAGAGGTAGCGCAGCTGCATCGCGCCGGAGGAGCCGAGTTTCGTTGCGGCCTCCACCAGTTTGTCGGCAGCCTGCAATTCCCCTTCGGCGGAGATGATTTTCGCGCGGCGTTCGCGTTCCGCCTCCGCCTGGCGGCCGATGGCGCGGATCATGCTTTCGGCAAGGTCAATGTGTTTCAGCGCGACGTTCTGCACCTTGATGCCCCACTGGTCGGTCTGGCCGTCCAGCAGCTCGCGGATATCGGCGGAGAGCTTGTCGCGGCCGGTCAGCAATTCATCCAGCTCGTGCTTGCCGAGCACTTCGCGGAGCGTCGTCTGCGACAGCTCCGACGTGGCGCGCATGAAATCGGCGACGTTGTTGATCGATTTTTCAGGCGCGACGACGCGGTAGTAAATGACCGCGTTGACCTTCACCGAAATGTTGTCCTTGGTGATGATGTCCTGGCTCGGCACGTCGATGGTGCGCACGCGCAGGTCGATGCGGGTCATGGTCTGCACGATCGGGATCAGCAGGATCAGGCCGGGGCCTTTCACGCCGGTATAACGGCCGAGGGTGTAGACGACGCCGCGTTCATATTCCTTCAGGATCCGTACGGCATAGCCGAGGAAAACGAGAGCAATGACAAAAACAAAACCAAAACCGATGCCCATTTTTAAAGTCCTTTTCTGTTGAGCGTTAAACTTGTTCCGGACGCACGATCAGGCGCAGGCCGTCGATCTGGACGACCTTCACCATGTCGCCCGGGTTGATGATGAATTCCGGCGCCGCCGCCGATGCGCTCCAGATTTCGCCGGTGATGCGCACTTCGCCGTGGCCTTGCGACCATGTCAAAACCTGCGCGGGCGTCTGCATCAGTTCTTCCTGCCCCGTGACCGTGGGCGCGCGCTGCGCCCGGACGGCGACGGCGAGCAGGACGGAGAGGAAGGCGAGCGAGCTTAAGGTCACAAGGCCGATCAGCCACGGGTCGACGCCGAACCCCGGCGTGGTGCTGTCAATCAGCATCGACGCCCCGACCGCAAAGGATATCGCGCCGCCGATGCCGAGCGCGCCGAAGGCGGGCGCAAAGGCCTCGCCGATCATCAGCGCGATGCCGGTCAGCATCAGCGCAAGGCCGGTGTAGTCGATCGGCAGCACGTTCATCGCGAACAGGCCGAGGATAAAGCTGATCAGGCCCATCACGCCCGGCAGCACGACGCCGGGATTGAGCATTTCATAGATCAGGCCGAGCGCGCCCAGCGTGACCAGCATAAAGGCGGTGTCGGGCGATGCGATGATGTCCAGCAGGTTGGTGCGCCAGTCGGCCTCGAGCGTTTCAAACCGCGCGTTTTTGGTGTTCAGCTTCAGCGTCTTGCTGCCCGCCATCTTCACGGTGCGGCCGTCGATTTTCTCCAAAAGGTCGGCCACGTTATCCGCGATCAGGTCGATCGATTTGGAGGCAAGGCTTTCGGTCGCGGTCGCGCTGACCGCGTCGCGCACGGCGCGTTCCGCCCATTCGGCGTTGCGGCCGCGCAGTTCGGCAAGCCCCCGGATATAGGCGGCGGCATCGTTGACCATTTTATGCTCCAGCGTCGATTTCGGCTGGACTTTGGCGGGGTCGACCTTCTGCATCGTCGGGTCGTTATTTTCCATCGGGCTGTTGTCGCCCATCATGATCGGCGTAGCCGCGCCGATGACGGTCGACGGCGCCATCGCGGCGATGTGGCTGGCGTAAAGGATATACGTGCCGGCCGATGCCGCGTGCGATCCGGGCGGGCTGACGTAAGTGGCGACCGGCACGGGGCTGTCGAGGATGACCTGGATGATCGTCTGCATGGAATCGTAAAGCCCGCCGGGGGTCTGCATTTCCAGCACGGCGATATCGGCCTTGCGCTTGGCGGCTTCGGCAAGGCCGCGACGGATGAGGTCGAGCGAGGCGGGGCTGATCATGCCCTCCACCTTGATGACGACGGCAAGCGGCTGGTTCACGGGGGGCGCGTCTTCGGCGGGTGCCTTGGCCTGCTGGAACAACAGGAAGCCCGCAATCCACATGATGGTAAACAGGGGCTTGAGATATTTTTTCATGGCAATAATCCGGCGTGAAAATGCGAGCGCAATAACCATGCGAATTCTAGCAAAATACTGGCAGGACAGACTATACAATCCGCGCGCGCGTTATGGATAGTTAAGCGGCCTTTTTCGGCGCATCCGGCTTATTCTGGATAGTCCCCGTGCGGATAGCGGGCGCGTTCCTGCCCACCTTCGGCTCCGCCCCGAAATGCTGGATGATATCGGACGCCCATTCCGCGCCCATCGCCCCTGCTTCCGCCGCAGTCTTGCCCTGCGCGAGGCCGTAAAGGAACCCCGCCGCGAACTGGTCGCCCGCGCCGTTGGTATCGACGATCTTTGCCTTGTCCAGCAGCTTTGCCGGCACATGCGTCATGCCCGCTGCGTCGATCACATACGCGCCTGCCGCGCCTGCCGTGATCGATGCGGTGACGCCGAGGGACTGCACCTTCGCAATCGTTTCCTCCAGCGTGGATGTGGCGAACAGCGCCATGAATTCGCGTTTGTCGCCGACCAGGATATCGGCGTGGGACAGCGCGAGGGCAAGATATGCCGGCTGGTGACGCGCCACCAATCCTGCATCGTTCAGCGCAAGCGCAACAAGGCTGCCGGATTGTTTTGCCGCATCCGCCGCAAATGCCACCGTCTCGCGGCCTGTTTCGGATAGCCACAGGTAGCTGTCGAAATAGGTAATTTTTCCCTGCGCGATCAGTTTCGTGTCGATGTCTTCGGGGCGCATTTCCATGCTGGCGCCGGGGGCGGAGGCAAAGCTGCGCTCGCGGTCGGGCGTGGTGAGGGCGAGGATGACGGTCGTGCCGGTCGCGGGATTGTCGGACAATAACGGCGTGAATGCGACGCCGTGATCCGCCATGCGCTGCGTGATGAAGGTACCGTGGTCGTCATTCGCAATCTTGCCGGTCAGCGCAACCGCGCCGCCGCGCAGGGCAACGCCCGCCGCGACATTCGTGCCGGGCCCGCCCGGGTTGCGGGAGCATTTCAGCTCGCCCGCGATTTCCTTTGCCTCTGCCGCGGTGACCAGCGTCGAAAAACCTTTCGGCAGGTTGTGCGCCGCCAGATCCGCATCCTGCGCCGCCAGCTGCATATCGACGGTAATCGAGCCGATGCAAACGAGGTCGTATTTCTTCATGATTACGCGGCTTTCTGTTTTGCGGCGGAGAGCGTTTCGATGAGGGCGGCGCCCATGTCCGACGTCGAAAGTTTTTTCGCGCCGTCGCTCATGATATCGGCGGTGCGGTACCCTTTCGCCAGCACAGCCTCGATGGAATCTTCCAGCAGCTGCGCTTCCTTCTGCATGTCGAAGGAATAACGGAACATCATGGCGACCGACAGGATGGTGGCGAGCGGGTTGGCGATGCCTTTCCCTGCGATATCGGGGGCGGAGCCGTGGATGGGTTCATAAAGCGCCGCGCGCTTGCCATCGGGCTTGACCGCGCCCAGCGATGCGGAGGGCAGCATGCCCAGCGATCCTGTCAGCATCGCGGCCTCGTCCGACAAAATATCGCCGAACAGGTTGTCGGTCACGATCACATCGAACTGCGCGGGGTTGCGCAGCAGCTGCATCGCGCAGTTGTCGGCGTACATATGGCTGAGCTGCACGTCTTTATATTCCGCCTCGTGCAGCTTGGTCACTTCCTCGCGCCACAGCTTGCCGGATTCCATGACGTTGGCTTTTTCGGCGGAGCAGACCTTGTTGCCGCGCTTGCGGGCAAGCTCGAACGCCACGCGCGCGACGCGGATGATTTCGTTGGTGGTGTAGACTTGCGTGTTCACGCCGCGGCGCTGGCCGTCGGGCAATGTCGTGATGCCGCGCGGTTCGCCGAAATAGACGCCGCCCGTCAATTCGCGCACGATCATGATGTCGAGCCCCTTGACGACCGATGCCTTCAGCGTCGATGCATCGACGAGCGCATCGAACACTTTCGCGGGGCGCAGGTTGGCGAACAGCTCCAGTTCCTTGCGCAGTTTCAGCAGGCCCGCTTCGGGGCGGATCGCGTAATCGACCTTGTCCCATTTCGGGCCGCCGACGGCGGCCAACAAAACGGCATCCGCCTTGCGGCATTTCTCCAGCGTCGCATCCGACAGCGGCACGCCGTGCCTGTCGATCGAACAGCCGCCCAGATCGCCTTCGGAGGTCTCCAGTTTCGTGCCGAAATGCTGGTTGAACCAGCCGAGCACTTTCAACGCCTCCGCCATCACTTCGGGGCCAAGGCCGTCGCCGGGCAGGGTCACGATTTGCTTGGTGCCGGTCATGAGAATCTCCTAAATTTTCTGGAACGATTTAAATTATCAGGTCGCGGGGCGATGTTCAATTTTTTCGCGGTCAGGAATTAAAAACCCCTGTTTTCAGGGATTTCAGCGCGGCTGTTACCGTTACATCGGTGTGTACATGCGCGGTATAGGGCGCGCCCGCGATCTTGTGGCGGATTCGCCCCGTCACGTTTTCGTGGCCGCAGATGACCACTTCGCGGGATTCCGTGGCGACGGATTCAAGGAATGTTTTCATGCCCATCATGCCCGTCATGTCGATCATCGGCACATGCGTCAGGTCGATCACCAGCTTGCGGATATCGGTGGAGATCAAATCCGCGCCCGCGATCATTTTGTCGACCGACCCGAAAAACAGCGGCCCTTCGATGCGGTAGACCATCACGCCTGCGGGCAGTTCGCCATGGGCAAGATCAGCCTTGCCGGGGTTGCTGACATGCAATTGTGTGGCGTCGGCAACGCGCGTCATGAACAGCAGCGACGCCATCACCATGCCGACCGAAACGCCCGCCACCATATCGACCAGCACGGTCAGCGCAAAACAGGTCAGCAGCACGATCACGTCGCTGCGCGGCGCCAGCTGCAGGATGCGCACGAACTGGTGCACATGCGACATGCGCCACGCAACGGAAAGGAGGAGGGCCGCCAGCGCCGCCATCGGGATATAGCTGATATAAGATGCCAGCGTGACGGTATAAAACAGGATCAGCAGCGCATGGATGACCGCCGCCACCGGCGTTTTCGCGCCGGCATGGATATTCGCGGCGGTGCGCGCCAGCGCGCCCGTCGCGGGGATGCCCGATGCAAGGCCGGAAAAAATATTCGCGATGCCGATGCCGTTCAATTCCGCATTCGGGTCGTGCCGCGTGCGCGACATGCTGTCGGCGACGGTTGCGGAAAGCAGCGATTCAAGCGCACCGAGTGCGGCAATCACCAGCGCGGGCATCAGCAAGGTCTGCAATTCCTTAAAATCCGGAATGGCGAATAATGCGCTCGATCCCGGCAGGCTGAAGGACGGCGCATAGGGCGGGATGCCCGGCAGCGTCGCGCCATCCGGTGTGACATAAGAAAACCGCGTGTTGAGCGTATCGACGCTATAGCCCATTTTCACCAGCGCGAAAGAAATCGCGGTGCCGAGCAGGATGCCGCCAACAGGCCCCGGGATGCGCGTGGTGATTTTCGGCAGGGCGAAGATGGTGATGATGGTTGCAAAACCGATCAACGCCTCCTGCGGCGTGAAGCCGGGCAGGGCGTGCCAGATGGCGGCCGCTTTCTCGACATAATGGCCGGACAGTTTTGCAATGCCAAGCCCCAGGAAATCATTCAGCGCCAGTGTCGCAATCGTGACCGCGATGCCTGCCGTGAAACCCGTCGTGACGGGATAAGGCACGAAATGGATGAGTTTTCCGGCGCGCGCCACGCCCATCAGGATCAGGAAGATGCCCGCCAGTATCTGGCACCAGATAATGCCGTGCAGCCCGTATTGCGCCACGATGGGCGCGACGATCACGACGAAGGCGGCGGTCGGGCCGCTCACCTGCGTTGGTGACCCGCCCAGCACTGCCGCCACGATGCCCGCGACAATCGCCGTATAAAGCCCGTGCTGCGGCGGCAACCCGACGGCAATCGCCAATGCCATCGACAGCGGCAGCGCGACGAGCGAGACGATCAGCCCCGCCGTGAAATCGGCGCGGAAAGTTTTGAGCGAATAACCCTTGAGCCCCGCGCGAAGCGCCGTGGCAAGCGGGAAGATCGGCTGTTTTGCATGCATGTCAAAAATGCGGCTGTTTTATCAGCCGTAGAGCCATGGTTGGGTTTTCTTCTGCGCGTCCTCGAACGTCGAAATCGTCGTTTCTTTTTCGAGCGTCAGGCCGATATCGTCGAGGCCGTTCAGCAGGCATTTTTTGCGGAACGGGTCGATGTCGAATTTGTATTCCTTGCGGTTGCCGCCGGTCACCGTCTGCCTGGCGAGGTCGATGGTGAGTTCGAGGCCTGCTTCCGCATCCTTCATCAATTCCTCGACCTGTTCTTTCGGCAGGACAAGCGGCAGGATGCCGTTCTTGAAGCAGTTGTTGTAAAAGATGTCGGCGTAAGACGGCGCGATCACGCAGCGGATGCCGAAATCCAGCAGCGACCACGGCGCATGTTCGCGGCTCGACCCGCAGCCGAAATTCTCGCCCGCGACAAGGATTTGCGCATGGCGATAGGCCGGCTTGTTCAGCACGAAATCCGGCTTCTCAACGCCTTCCGGCGTGAAGCGCAAATCGTTGAACAGGAATTTGCCCAGCCCCGTACGCTCGATCGTTTTCAGGAACTGCTTCGGGATGATCGCGTCGGTATCGACATTGACCATGTTGAGCGGCGCGGCAGGGCCGGTGAGCTTGTCGAATTTTTGCATCGTTATCTCTCCACTTGTCCGTCATCCCCGCGAAAGCGGGGATCTTGTCGTCGTTGCAGGCTTACGATGCCCACGGGATTCCCGCTTTCGCGGGAATGACGCCTAAAAACTACTTCACCAATTCCCTGACATCCGTCAATCGGCCTGTC
This sequence comes from Alphaproteobacteria bacterium, assembly GCA_965279315.1. Taxonomy (GTDB): domain Bacteria; phylum Pseudomonadota; class Alphaproteobacteria; order Micavibrionales; family UBA2020; genus JAPWJZ01. The sequence goes on from OZ257145.1 coordinate 1,468,599, forward strand.
AGCGCCGCCGCCGCCGCCATGGCGGGGCTCATCAGGTGCGTGCGGCCGCCGCGGCCTTGGCGGCCTTCGAAGTTGCGGTTGCTTGTGCTGGCGCAACGCTCGCCGGGCTGGAGCTTGTCGGCGTTCATGGCAAGGCACATGGAACAGCCTGCTTCGCGCCAGTCGAAACCTGCTTCGATAAAGATTTTATCGAGGCCTTCTTTTTCCGCCTGTTCTTTCACCAGGCCCGAACCGGGCACGATCATCGCGTAAACAGTTTTGGCGACATGGCGACCAGCGGCGATTTTTGCCACTTCGCGCAAATCCTCGATGCGGGAATTGGTGCAGGAACCGATGAAGACCTTGTCGATGGTCACGTCGGTCAGGCGCTGGCCGGCGGTGAGGCCCATATAGGTGAGGGCGCGTTCGATGAATTCGCGCTGGCCCTGATCCTCGATCTTCGCGGGGTCGGGCACGAAACCGGTGATGGGCGCAACCGTTTCGGGGCTGGTACCCCAAGTCACTTGCGGCGCGATGTCTTTCGCGTCCAGCCTGATTTCCTTGTCGAAGACTGCGCCTTCATCGGTCACCAGCGTGCGCCAATAGGCGACGGCCTTGTCGAAATCCGCGCCCTGCGGCGCCATCGGGCGGCCGTGCAGGTATTCGAAGGTGGTGTCGTCGGGCGCGATCAGGCCTGCGCGCGCGCCGGCTTCGATCGTCATGTTGCAGACCGTCATGCGGCCCTCCATCGACAGGCTGCGGATGGCGGAGCCTGCGAATTCGATCACGTAACCCGTGCCGCCCGCCGTGCCGATTTTGCCGATGATGGCAAGGATGATGTCTTTCGCGGTCGTGAAGGGCGGCAGTTCCCCCTCCACCAGCACGCGCATGTTTTTGGCCGGTTTCTGGATCAGCGTTTGCGTCGCCAGCACATGCTCGACTTCGGATGTGCCGATGCCGAACGCCAATGCGCCGAATGCGCCATGGGTCGATGTATGGCTGTCGCCGCAGACGATGGTCATGCCCGGCTGCGTCATGCCCTGTTCAGGGCCGATCACATGTACGATCCCCTGGCGTTTGTCGGCCATGCCGAAATATTCGATGCCGAACTGCGCGACGTTTTTTTCCAGCGTATCGACCTGCAATTTTGCTTCGGGGTCGGTGATGCCCTTCAGCCGGTCGGGGCTGGTCGGCACGTTGTGATCGACGACGGCCAGCGTCGCATCGGGGCGGCGCACGCCGCGCTTGGCCATGCGCAACCCTTCGAAGGCTTGCGGGGAGGTGACTTCATGCACAAGATGGCGGTCGATATAGATGACCGAAACGCCGTCATCGTTGCGGCTGACGACATGGCTGTCCCAGATTTTTTCGAACAGGGTGCGCGGCTTGGACATGGCTTGAACCTCATTTCATTGAAGCGTTAAGGGGAAGATATGGCCTTGGCGGGCAAAAGAAAAGGGGAATAGCCGTGTTGCGGGGCAGCAAACGTATACATCACGCGGCAACAAAAAAGGCGGCCATTGCTGGCCGCCTTTTTGTATCTGGTATCCGGAAGATTAAGCGTTGACCGCTTTCTTTTCGGGAGCCGCCGGAGCAGCTGCCTTTTCGGGCGCTTGCGCTTCGGCAGAGTCGTTCTTGTCTTCGTACTCGCGCTCGGCGATGCGGGCGGATTTGCCGCTGCGGTCGCGGAGGTAGTACAGTTTCGCGCGGCGGACGGAACCGCGGCGGACGAGTTCAATGCTGTCGATGGAGGGCGAGAACAGGGGGAACACGCGTTCCACGCCTTCGCCGTAGGAAATCTTGCGAACGGTGAAGTTCTGGGTGATGCCTTTGCCGCCGCGCGCGATGCAGACGCCTTCATAGGCCTGGATACGGGTACGGGTGGTCTGGCCCTTTTTCTTGTCTTCGGAGATCTCGATGATCTTCACGTTGACGCGCACGGTGTCACCGGGCTGGAATTCGGGGATCTTCTTGGAGCCTTCGGACAGTTTCGCGATCTGGCTCTGTTCAAACTTTTCGAGGTCGTTCATTTGGGTCTTACCCTATTTTCTTGTCGGAACCCGTTATATTCGAACGCACGATTTAAAACGGTTGTGCGCCGGCGGTTCCATGTTCATTACCGGGTCGGTTTTGGACATAATTATGCCCACCACCAATTTGGGGGATTCTTACCCAAAATACAACCTTATATCAAGAATTTATTTGGTTTTCTTGGAATCTTCTGGATTCTGAACGACATAGGCCGACCACAGGTCAGGGCGGCGCGCGCGGGTCACGGCTTTCGACTGTTCCAGCCGCCAGTCTTTGACCTTGGCATGGTGGCCGGATGACAGAATCTCCGGCACTTTGCGCAAGATTCCGTCGGGGCCGGTCCATTCGGCGGGGCGGGTGTAATGCGGGTATTCCAGCAGCCCGTTGCCGAAGCTTTCCTCGTCATGCGTGCCGGCATTGCCGATCACGTCGGGCAGCAGGCGGATGACGGTGTCCAGCAGGATCATGGCGGCCTGTTCGCCGCCCGACAGCACGTAATCGCCGACCGAGATTTCTTCGGCCTGATAGGCCTCCAGCAGGCGTTCATCGACACCTTCATAGCGACCGCAGAGAATGGTCAGGAGCGGCTCCTGAGACAGTTCTATGGCCTTTGCCTGCGTCAGGGGCTTGCCGCGCGGTGTCATGTAGATAAAGCGTCCCAAGGGCAGATGCGCCTGCAATGAACGGTCGAGGATATCGGGCTTCATCACCATGCCCGCACCGCCGCCAAACGGGCTGTCATCGACTGTCTTGTGCACATCGGTCGTGTAATAGCGCGGGTTGACGGTTTCCAGGCTCCAGATACGTTTTTCCAGCGCCTTGCCCGACAGGCTCAGGCCCAGATGCCCCGGAAACATTTCGGGGAAGAGGGTGATGATCTTGACGGTCAGTTTTGCGGGTTCTGGCTTCATAGCGCGACTCTATCAAAAAACCATTCATTTTCAAGGTGATATTTTGAAAACGGGGGGCTTGTTATTGACTTTTTAACCATTATGTTATATAAATAAAGAACTCGGGACACCGCAAAAGAGGATTGGGCAGGACATGAAAAAAGCAGGCATCTTTGACAAAATGAAACAAAAACTGGCGCAAGCCGGTGATGCCGTCGCCGAACTCCTCCGCCCGCAGCCCGAACTTGCCCCCATTCGCGTCAAGGCGAACCGCAACCACCGTCGTTAAGGCTTCACGGCTTCGCCGTTAACCATTCACAGCTTGACTTCATTTTCATAATACTGTAAAACCTGAGCATCGCTGCAGAATCCGGATTATTTAAAACCGGGCGGGCGTAACAGGGGAATTTGAATATCATGGCCGAAGACAGACGAACCCGCGCCCGTAATGGCGATTCAGCAAGCACCGTCGCGATCATCGGCGCGATCACGAAACAAATGCCCAACATCTCCGGCTTCAATTTTTTCAGCGGCGACTTCACGCCGAAAACCGTCAATTCGGTCGGCACCGCCGTCTGCACGCAGGAAGAATGGGATGCGATGTGGAAGACCTTCGACCGTCCGCCCCCCGGCCCGCTGCCGGACGAGACGCGTGCGATTTTCCAGGCGATCAACGAATCCGCGAAACAGCGCGCCACATCATTTGAAGCCGCCAACGTGACGCTGAGCGCGACCAAGGACATCAAGGTCCAATGGAACCGCCTGCATGTGGACAAGGACGAAGACCCGAAAGTGCAGGACCGTTTCGCCGTGCTGCTGCTGCCGCAACAGGGCAAGCTGTCATCGGTTTTCAACGATGTCTGGCCGCTGCGCGACAAGCGCGAGAAGATGAAAAAATTCGACGAAACCCTCAACCTGTTCCGCAAGGGCCAGAGCGTGCTCGTCACCAGCCCGTCGGTCGCCAAGTTCACCCAGTATCAGGCGCGCCGCAACGCGAAGCCCGCCAGCCGCAATTAATCTTAAATTTTTGAATATCAGTCCAGAAGGCCGTGCGGCACATCCACGGTCATTTCTTTTTTCGCCACATCGACATGCGGTACGACCTTGCCCGTGAAAGGAAGGTAGAAGCTGTTGCCTTTCGGCGGTTTTATTTCCAGCAGGTCGCCTGCGCCGAAATTGGCGACGGCGAGGACGCGGCCGATCACTTCGCGCGCGGCGGTATAGGCCGTCATGGCGGAAGTTCTGAAGTTCTGGAAGTTCTGGTGAAACAATACTTATCTATTTAGTATTGTGTCCCCAGAACTTAAAATCTTTCAAGAGCAGATGCTCGCGCTGTAGAGCAAGCTTTGATAGAGTTATATGGATTGGAAAAAAATGGTGGTACTCTTATCAATCAGATAAACAGTATCTCAAATAGAAACTCCTCATATGAGGAAGCCGTACGACGAGGGCGAGAACTCATTCAGTCAGCAGATTATCCGGGGTTTTCAACATGGTAAAAGTAAAAATTGGCCATGTGTTCGAAATTTCAACTCCGTTGGGCTTGGCATATGCTCAATGTACACATAGACATCATAATTTTGGTCATCTTATTCGCGTATTGCCTGGTTTGTTTAAGGCTAGGCCTGAGAATTTCATTGAGCTTGTTAACCAGCCAACCGTCTTCTCTACTTTTTTCCCTTTGCAAGCCGCTGCAAACCAAAAGATTGTAAATTTATTAAGTGTGGAAATGGTGCCGCGTGACGCACAGTTGTTCCCTATCTTTCGCGCCGGTATCATCAATCCGGCTAGCGGAAAGGTGGACGTTTGGTGGCTATGGGATGGTGAAAAGGAATGGCGCGTTGGAAAAATTTCTGATGAGCAACGTCGACTACCTCTTCGCCAAGTATGGAATGACACACTGCTTATTGAGCGTATCGTTTCTGGCTGGACACCGGAGACGGATCCTAGGTAATAAAAATCTGGGATATCTGGGGACACTATACTTAATTAAGCGATTATCATTATTCCGGGGGGCAAAGGGTTCGGCGTAAATTGATTTACCGTCTTCCCTGCATGGCAAGGTTAATCCAGAAGGCCGTGCGGCACATCCACGGTCATTTCTTTTTTCGCCACATCGACATGCGGCACGACCTTGCCTGTGAAGGGAAGGTAAAAGCTGTTGCCTTTCGGCGGTTTTATTTCCAGCAGGTCGCCCGCGCCGAAATTGGCGACGGCGAGCACGCGGCCGATCACTTCGCGCTTGTCGTTGTACGCGGTGATGCCGACGAGGTCGCTGTGGTAATAGGTGTTTTTATCGGTGATTTCCGGCAATGCCGCGCGCGGGGCATATAATTTTGTGCCGCGCAGTTTTTCCGCCGCGTTGCGGTCGGTGACACCCTCCACCTGCGCGAGGAAAATATTCCCGTGCTGCTGGAAGGAGAGGAAAGGAAAAGTCTTCTCGCCCGTTGAATCACAAAGCGGCGGCCCCTCCGCAAGCAGGCCGGGGTTTTCGGTGAAGGCCTTGACCTTCACGAAACCACGGATGCCATGCACGCCGACGATTTCGGCCATGCATGTCAGTTCGCCCGCAGGGTGTGCCGCCGCTTTGCTCAACCGGATAAGACCTTATTCAGCAGCAGCGGGTGCGTCAGCAGCCGGCGCTTCAGCCGCGGGGGCTTCAGCAGCAGCAGGAGCCGCCTCAACCTTCGGTGCAGCCGCTTTTTCAGCGCGTTTTTTCGCGCGGTCGGTCATTTTCACTTTCGCGACGGCTTTTTCGAGGTTGTTCTTGCGTGCGGGCATGGGGGCGATGCCTGCCTTGCCCATGAAGATCGCGACGCGGTCGGAAACTTGCGCGCCGACGGAGATCCAATATTTAATGCGTTCGCCGTTCAGGATGACGCGCTTGGCATCGTCTTTCGCGAGTTTCGGGTCGTAGGTGCCCAGGCGTTCCAGGAAGTTACCGTCGCGGGGTTTGCGGCTGTCAGCGACGACGACGTGGTAGTAGGGCTTTTTCTTGGCGCCTGCGCGGGCCATGCGGATTTTCAACATTTGGTTTTCTTTCTTTGGTTTACAATAAGGTTTATCCGGTTGCGTTCATTCAAGGATGAAAGGCCCTGCAACCAGCGGGCTTTTCAAATTCCGTTATTTCTTTTTGTCCCCTTGCAGCAGCGCGGCTATATCGGGCATCTCTGCGCCGCCCTTGGCAAAGGGGTTGTCGCCCAGCGGGCCTTTACCCAGCGAGCTTTCCATGTTTTTTGCCATCTGTTCCATTTCGCCGAGGCCGCCGCCGCCGAACAATGCGCCCATATTGCGCATCATGCCCTTGCCGCCCAGTTTCTGCATGCGCTTCATCATCGTCTGCATGTCCTGGAACTGTTTCAGCAGGCGGTTGACGTCCTGCACGGTGACGCCCGATCCCGCCGCGATGCGCTTGCGGCGCGACGCGTTCAGGGTGTCGGGTTTCGTGCGTTCTGTTTTCGTCATGGACAGGATGATCGCTTCCTGACGCTTCAGCATGCCGTCGTCGACATTCGCGTTTTCCATCATGCCTTTCAGCTTGCCCGCGCCTGGCATAAAGCCCATCAGGCCGGACAGGCCGCCCATCTTCTTCATCTGCTTCAGCTGGGTCAGGAAATCTTCCAAATCGAAGCTGCCTTTGGCCATTTTCTCGGCGGCTTTTTGCGCGTCTTCGATATTGATGTTTTCGGCGGCCTTTTCGACCAGCGACACGATATCGCCCATGTCGAGGATACGGCCGGCCACGCGTTTGGCATCGAACGCCTGCAGCGCATCGACCTGCTCGCCCATGCCGATGAACTTGATCGGCTTGCCGGTGACGGCACGCATGGAAAGGGCAGCGCCGCCGCGTGAATCGCCGTCGACGCGGGTCAGCACGATACCAGTGATGCCGATGCGTTCATTGAAATTCTTGGCCGTGTTCACGGCGTCCTGGCCGGTCAGCGCATCGGCGACCAGCAGGATTTCGACAGGCTTTGCAAGGTCGCGCACATCCGCCAGTTCCTGCATCAACGCTTCGTCGATCGACAGGCGGCCTGCGCTGTCGAGGATGATGACGTCGTAGCCTTCGAGGCGGCCCATTTCGAGCGCGCGTTTGGTGATTTTCTCGGGCTTGTCGCCCTTGACGATCGGCAACGAACCCGCGCCGACTTTCTGCGCAAGGATATCCAGCTGTTCCTGCGCGGCGGGGCGGTAAATGTCGAGCGATGCGAGCAGCACTTTTTTGCGCTGCTTGTCCTGCAGGAATTTCGCGAGCTTGCCCGCGGTCGTGGTCTTGCCCGAACCCTGCAAACCGGCCATCAGGATGACGGCGGGGGCGGGGACGTTGAAGTTCAGCGCGGAATCTTCGTGGCCCAGCGTTTCGACCAATTGGTCGTGGACGATCTTGATGACCTGCTGGCCGGGCTTGACGGAGCGCAGGACTTTTTCGCCCAGCGCTTCGCCGCGGACTTTTTCGACGAATTCTTTCGCGACGGGCAATGCGACGTCGGCTTCCAGCAATGCCACGCGCACCATCCGCAATGCTTCGTTCACGTCGTCCTCGCGCAGCGTGCCGCGCTTGGTCAACCCGTCGAAGATGCCGCCGAGGCGGCTGGAAAGACTCTCGAACATTAAAAATCCTCAAAACCAATTAACCCCAGTGAGCGTAACTTCGCCGACTGGGGGACGCGGAGCGTTAAAGACCATCCATGAATAGGGGGATGCCTTGCTCAACAAAACTGAAGGGTTTATAGGGCATTTTACGGCAAAGTGTCAAGAAAAGCGGGGGCTTGCCCAAGCCGGTTACGCGGCGGATCAGGCTTTTTTGCCCCAACCCCCTCATTTTGTTGACATTATGGAATGTTCATCCTAGTCTTCCAGCCAGTCAATAAGAAGGATTCTGCCATGGGCAGCCGCGCGATGGACAACAACCTGCTGAACGCCGCCAAAAAAGGCGACACGGATTCGGTCGATGAAATGGCGTCCGAAGGCGCCGATATCGACGCGGCTGATATCAACGGGCGCACCGCCCTGTGGTTCGCCGCCAGCAACGGCGACCGCGACATGATCCAGATGCTGTTCAAGCACGGTGCCAATGCCAACCAGGAAGACAATGACGGCATCACGCCGCTCATCAAGGCGCTGGAGGTGAAGCACTGGAACGTCGCCAAGCAATTGTTAGAGCGCGCCGACATCAACCATCAGGGCGGCGACACGTTTTTCACTGCCCTGCATTCCGCGCTCAATATCGACCTCAAGGAAGAAGACACGCAGCGCGTCGAATTCGTGCTGCGCAATGGCGGCAATGCGCGGCAGCCGAATGCGCAGGGGCAATCGCCGCTCGACCTCGCCCGTATCCATGGCAAGACCTGGCCCCATGCGCTGAAGCTGGCCGAGGTGATGGAAGAATATAAAAACGGCATCGAGGCGCGCGACAAATACCTCGCCGACAAGCGCGACCGCGGCATCGTGCAGGAAATGCAGGGCACGACCGCGCCCGTGACCGCCCCCGCAACCGCGCGTTTTCGCCGGATGCAGCCATGACCGACACGCCCTTCACGCCGGATGAATTGAACGGCGCTTTGCTGCGCGCGGTTCGCGACGGCGATATCATGGTGTTTCAGGAGGCGCTGGACAGCGGCGCGAACGCCGGTTACGCAGATCCCGCCACGGGGCGCAGCCTGTTTTTTACCGCCATCGACCAGCTGGATACAGACAATCGCGTTGCGCCCCGCGACGGCGCGCATTTGATCATCATGATGGGGCTCATCACGCATGGGGCGGATGTGAACGCGCGGGACAATAACGGCATATCGCCGCTGAACTACACGCTGCAAAAGGAAAACATCACGGCGGCGACCATCCTGCTGGCATCGAAAGCCAATCCCGACGAACATTTCCCGCCGAACGGCGACACGCCGCTGCATCTGGCCGTGCGGCTCGCGCTGGCGGGGCAGGGGGTGCGGCTGCTCGACAACCTTTTATTGATGAAGGCCGACCCGACGGTGAAGAACAGCGCAGGCGTTTCCGCGCTCGATCTGCTCGGCCAGTTCGCGGCGGGGCCGGATGACCTTGCCATGGTGCGTGACAAGCTCGCCCATTCGCCCCATGCGATGGGCACGATGGCCGAACACCGCGACGCGCAGCAGGACCATTTGCGGCAACAGGCGAAACGCGGCGGGCTGAAGCTGTGACAGAAAGCCTGCCCATGAATGCCGAGCATAAACGCCTTTTGCGGCTGATACAGGCGCGCAAGGGGCAGGCGGATTTCTTTATCGCGGAAGCCACACCCGCGCAACTGCAGCCGCTGCTGTCCCAGATTGACGGGTTGTTCGCGCAAAATGCCATTACGCCTGCGCATATCGACCTTGCGCAAGCGGGGGGCGTGGCGAATGTGATGGATAAACTGCAATTTTTCGCGCAAAGCGGCATCGATGTTGTGCATCTGGTGAATGGCGGCGACTGGCTGCGCGCCCGCGAGCCGTTCAATGACGGCACGGCGCAGCGCGTTGATATACTCAACATCCAGCGCGAAAACCTGTTCCGCATACCCGTCAAGACCATGCTGTGGCTGGATGCCGATGATATTGGCATGCTGGCATCGGCTGCGCTGGATTTGTGGTCGTGGCGCTCCGGCGTCTATGACCTGTCAACTCCCGCAGCCCCGGCTGCGCCGAAAGCACCAGCCGTTCCGGCAGCCCCGAAATGACCAAGTGGTGGCATCCCGATATCTTCATGAAGAAGATCCCGCATTTGCAGGAACGCGCCCGCATCTTCGGGCAGGTGCGCGCGTTTTTCAATGCGCGGGGGTATCTGGAGGTAGAAACGCCTGCGCTGCAGGTCGCGCCCTGCATGGAGGCGCATATCCAGGCGTTTAAAACGGAGCTGGTGAGCGCCGACCGCCAGAGCAAGCGGGACATGTACCTGCATACCAGCCCCGAATTCGCCATGAAGAAATTGCTGGTCGCGGGCTTGCCGAAAATTTACCAGCTGGCGAAAGTGTTCCGCAATTGCGAAGGATCGCGCTGGCACAGCCCTGAATTCGCGATGCTTGAATGGTACCAGCTGGGCATGGATTACAAGGACATGATGGGCGAGACAACCGACCTTGTGCGGCATATCCTGCGCAAGCCCGTGTTGGCGAATGCCCGCGCCTGCGACCCTGCGATGGATTGGGAAAAAATCACGGTGGTCGATGCCTTGCAAAAATATGCGGGCGTGGATATTTCAGGGCATTTAGGCGACCTTGGCCATATCCGTGCCGAGGCCGCGCGCATCAATGTCTATGTGTCCCCGCTCGACGACTGGGAAAACGCGCTGCTGAAGATATTGATGGAGAAGGTGGAACCGAACCTCGGCGCGCCCGCGCCCACGATCATTTACGATTACCCTGTGTCGATGGCGGCGCTGTCGCGCCCGAAGCCGGAAGACGGGCGGTTTGCCGAGCGGTTCGAGGTGTATATCTGCGGCGTCGAAATCGCCAATGCCTTCGGGGAGCTGACGGATGCCAAGGTGCAGCGCGAACGGTTCATTGCCGATGTCGCTTTGCGCAAAAAAGTTTATGGCGACGATTATCCGGTGGACGAGGAATTCCTGTCCGCGCTGGAATACGGCCTGCCGCCCTGCAGCGGCAATGCGTTGGGGCTTGATCGTCTGGTCATGTTGGCGGCGGGGGTCGAGGATATAGACCTTGTGCAGGCCGTTCCCGTTTAAAGATTACTTTTCCGTCAGCGCATTGCCCGTGAAGGCATAGGTGACGGTTTTCTTGAGGCTGGGGCAGCAGAGCGGGTCGCCCTTGGCGAAGGCCATCTGTTCGACCGTGATCGTACCGTTGCTCACTTGCGGTTTTTCGGTCGTGCCGTTGACGGAAAGCGTCGCGGCCTCGGCAAAGGCGCCGGGTGCGCCCTTCAGGACGCTTAAGTTATCATGCGAATAGGTTGCGCCCATGGTCGACCATGTCAGCACAATTTCCTCTGCCCCGTCGTTGTCGAGGTCGGCAACGGCATGGCCGATGGTGACCGCTTCCTCGCGGTTGGCCTGATCCGCCTTGGTCGAAAGGTATGCCGCAACAGCGGCCTCCGCTTCCTTGTCCGACGGTGCGGCAAGCGCGGGCGATGCCAGCAACAGCGTCAAAGCGGATACGGCCAGGAATTTCATCATGATGAATGCCTTTGTCTTGGAATTATAAAGGTTACACGGCTGAAAAATCTTAACCCTGCGCTCAGGAAGGGTCAACGCCCTATCTCCCGGCGGTTTTCCAATGCATAGGCGGGTAATTCGTAGCCAAACTGTTTTTTCACCTGAATAAGCAGGTCTTTTGGTTGTTCTGCTTGAAAAAAGTCACGCTTTGACCAGAGTAAATACGCGGCATAACGCTGCTGCTTTTTCATCTTGCAATAGGCGTTTTGATCTATTTCCTTGAAATCTTTTTCCGTCAGCGCATTCGGGTCGTGTGGAGCTTCGGGTGGGCAAATTATTTCAGGAAGATGAAAAATGAGCCAGATGTCACCCGCGGCGACCGTGCCGCAAGCAATGCTTCCTGAAGCTACATAGGCTTCACCCTCTTTCACGTTCTTTATGGCGTGATCAACGTGAAAAACGGAACTGATTGCGGTTGTGCTCGAGGTGCTTTTCGTGACGGTGCCGATGAATGCGTCATTGGCCGTTTCAACGAGGGTCTCGTCAAAGAGCCCGCCGAGCGGCAGTGGCAGACAGGCTTCGGCACGGCTGGAAAATAACAAAAACGCGAAAATGATGCAGTAAATTGCTTTCAAAAAAATCTCCAATATTGGCCGGAGATTTAGCCGGCCTTCAATACCGCCTGGTTCATGGCCTCGGTAAAATCGCGGATGGCGGTGGCGCCGCCGCCGGGGTATTCCCAGATAGAAGTCGATGCGCAGATGAAATCGGCGCCGGCCTTGATGATGTCGCGGCAATTGCTGGGCTTGATGCCGCCGGCGGCCACGCAGGGCACTTCCATAAGCGTGCTCCACCAAGTGAGGATGTTCGGCGACACCATGTATTTCGGCGCCGACGCCTCGATCGGGTAATAGGGGGAACGTGTCGTGAAGAAGGGGCCGAAGCTGACATAATCCGCTTCGTTCTCCGCCGCTGTCATCGCCAGGTGCTTGCTGTCCATGCAGGTCGCGCCGATGATCTTGTCGGGGCCGAGCAGTTTGCGCGCGTCCTTGATGCGCATGTCATAGACGCCCACATGCGCGCCGTCGGCATCCATTTCCTTGGCCAGTTCCACGCGGTTGTTGATGATGAAGGCGACGCCGTGCTTGTGCGCAATCGGCATCAGCTTTTCGATGGCGCGCTTCCACTGGTCGTCGTCGCGCGTTTCAAGGCGCAGCTGCAGCGAGGCGACAGGGCCCGCCTCGAACGCCCGTTCCAGCTGCGGCGCGAAGGCCTCCGGCACCAAAGTCGGCGGGGTCATGATGTAAAGCTGGCAGCCGGGGGAATCGTTCATTTGATCTTTTTGTGATGGCGGCGAAGGCGGGGGAAGCATTCCCCGCCCTTGCGTGATGCAGGGCGGGGAGCGTCTTTTTATCAGGCGTCTTTGCCCAGGTAGATGTCCATGATTTTATCGAGCATCGCGATCGATTCATCGCGCGGGCGCTGGAAGCAGTTGCGGCCGATGATCGAGCCGTTGCCGCCGCCTTCGTAAATCGCGCGCGCATCGTCGTAGACGCTGTCTTCATCCTTGGTCGCGCCGCCCGAAAACACTACAAGACGGCGTCCGGCGAAGGATGACTGCATCACATGCGCGACGCGCTGCGCCTGCGTGCTGATGGCGATTTTCTGCTCTTCGTAGACTTTTTTCGCTTCGGGCAGTTCCAGGTGGTCGGTCGACAGCTTGACCTTGATGATATGCGCGCCCAGCTGCGCCGCCATATGCGCGCCATAGGCGATCATGTCGATGGCGGTTTCGCCCTCTTTCGAGATTTTCGGGCCGCGCACATACGACCAGATGACGGTCGCGATACCGTAGAATTTTGCCTCTTCCGACAGCGCGCGGATTTCTTCCTGCTGTTCCAGCATGTATTCGGAGCCGGGATAGATCGTGAAGCCGATGCCCGAGCAGCCAAGGCGCAGCGCGTCCTTGATCGATGCGTTGACCGACTGGTCCTTCGCCTGGATCAGGCTGTTGGAGGAATTGATTTTCAGGATCAGCGGGATTGCGCCCGCGAAGGTGTCCGCGCCCGCCTCGAGCGCGCCCAGCGGCGCTGCATACGCGTTGCAGCCGGAATCAATCGCCAGCTGGTAATGGTAATGCGGGTCATAGGCGGCGGGGTTGATGCCGAAGCTGCGCGCGGGACCGTGCTCGAAACCCTGGTCGACGGGCAGGATGACCATCTTGCCGGTGCCGGCCAGCTTGCCGGTCATCAGGATGCGGCTGAGGTTCGCCTTCGTGCCGGGATTGTCGCTTTCGTAGAACGACAGGATTTTTTTGACCTCGGCGGTCAGGCCGCGGGTGTTTTCGTTGGTGGCCGGCATTTTCTGGACTTTCTGGCTGACGCTCATTTTTATGACCCCTCTTATTTTTTCGTGTTTGAAGGGTATTTTAAGGGGGCGGGCGCGTCAAATCAAGCCTTCAAAAGCCAAGTGAAATCAGGCTTATCGGACGTCGATCGAGAAGGTCTGCGCGGCCAGCTGCGCCGTGCCGTCGGAAACGCGAAAACGGAAGGTATCGTCCGTCGTCCGCGTGCTGGTATGGACATAACGCACATGCCCCGCATCGACATCCGCCTGTGTGAAGCTGGTGATGGAAACGCCGGGGTTGGTCGTCAGCTCCAGCCGCCCGCGCGTGGGCGCGCGGCTGATGGTATAGGTGAGGTTCGCCGCGCTGTTATCGACATCCGTTGCGCGCAGTTGCGACAATGTGATGATGGTCGATGTGCGGCGTGTCACCGATGTGCCGGTGTTCGTCACCTGCACGGGCGCGTCGTTCACGGGCGTCACGTTAAAGGTGAATGTGTTGTTGGCCACCGTGGCCTGCCCGTCACTGAGCGAGAAGCCGAAGGTCGATGTTGAACCCTCCGCCCCGTTATGCACGAACCGCACGCGGCCCGCCGCGAGATCATCTTGCGTAAAACTGGTGATGGCGGTGCCCGCATTGCCTGTGTTCTCCAGCCGCCCGTTGGTGGGGGCGGAGGTGACGGTATAGACAAGGCTGCTGCTCGCGCTGTCGGGGTCGGTTGCGCGCAGGTTGGCGGTGGTGATGACGCGCGACCCGCCTTCGGTCACCGTCGCGCCGCTGTTGACGATGGTGGGCGCGTCATTGACGGGGTTGACGCTGATGTTGAAGGTAGCAACGGGCGATGTTGCCGACCCGTCGCTGATGCGGAAAGTGAAACTGTCGGCGGTGTTTTCCGACCCGTCATTGACGTAGGATAAACGCCCCGCGGCAAGGTCGGCCTGCGTGAAGCTGGTGACCACGCTGCCGTTGATTTCAAGGCGGCCGTGGGCGGGCGCGTCCGTGACCTCGAATACCGTGGTGTCGGAAATCCCGTCGGCATCGAGCGCAGAGAGCTGCGCCGTGGTGATCGCCGCGCTGCCGCCTTCATCCACCGTCAGGCCGGTATTGATGGCGGTTTCCGGCGTGTCGTTGACGGCGGCAATCGAAATGGCGAAAGATCCCGTGCGCTCCGACGTGCCGTCCGATACCGTGAACTTGAAACTGTCGGTCGTAAATTCCGACCCGTCATTGACGTATTTGATGCGCCCGATATCGAGATCGCGCTGCGTGAATGTGGTGACCGCTTCGCCCGGTTTCGATGCCAGTTCCAGCTGCCCGTGGCGCGGGCCGTCGTCGTCAACCGTGAAAACAATATCCTGCGGGCGGGTGTCGGCATCGCCCGCGCGCAGGCGACTGCTGTCCAGCAAGGCGCTGCCGCCCTCGGCGACGCGAAGCCCCGCATTGCGCGTGATGGCGGGCACGGCGGGGGCGACGGGCGGCGCATCGCTTGCGGGCGCGGGGGCCTGCGCCGGATTTGTGCCGGATGTTTTCAGCAATTCCTTCAGCCGCAATTCCGCGCCGGTTTCGCGGCGCACGAACAGTTCCTGCGCCAGCGATGAAGCATCATTCGCGGTTTTCAGGCCTGTGGTTGATTTCAGGTTGTTCTTGATGTTGTTGGCGGTGGCTGCCTGCTGTGTCTGTGCCGTCAGCAGGCTGTCGAGCCTTGCGATCAGCGCGCTTGACGATGCAGGCGAAAACAGCCGCGCCACCGCTTCCCTTTGCGGATTGCGCGTCAGGTTGTCCGACCCCAGTTCGATCACGGATGGCGCAAGTTTCTTCGTTTGCGTCGCAGCGATCCTGTTCGCAACGGGCGTCAGAAAAAAATTCGTAATGATGTCGGCCATATACCCGGACACCCTCTCCTACAATTCCTATTTTAACATAATATTGCGCAATCCGCAGGAAACGCGCGGAAAACCAAGGGAATTGAGGATATTGCGGGCATCTGTACCGCCACGCATCCAAAGAAACTCCCCCGGCCTTGCGGCGCGGGGGAGTTCTGTTGAGTCGGTATCTGGCAGCGCTTATGACAGCTTCGCCATCGCAACGGCGGTGTCCGACATGCGGTTGGAGAAACCCCATTCGTTGTCGTACCACATCAGCACGCGCACGAAAGTGCCGTCGATGACTTTCGTTTCCTTCAGCGCGAAGATCGAGCTGTGGGGGTCGTGGTTGAAATCGCTGGAGACGAGCGGTTCGGTATAGGTGGTCAGGATGCCTTTCAGCGGGCCTGTTGTTGCGGCATCGGTGATCGCCTTGTTGATTTCCTCGACCGTCGTTTCGCGGTTCGCGGTGAATTTGAAATCCACGACGGAGACATTTGGTGTAGGTACGCGGAGCGACGTGCCGTCCAGCTTGCCCTTCAGCTCCGGCAGCACGAGGCCGACGGCTTTCGCAGCACCTGTGGATGTCGGGATGATGTTGATGGCCGCCGCGCGCGCGCGGTGCAGGTCTTTATGCATCGTATCGACCGTGTTCTGGTCGCCGGTATAGCTGTGGATGGTGGTCATGAAACCGTGCTTGATGCCGACCGCTTTGTTCAGCACATAGGCGACAGGCGCAAGGCAGTTGGTGGTGCAGGACGCGTTCGAGACGACCAGATGGTTCGCCGCCAGCTTGTCATGGTTCACACCATAGACAACCGTGATGTCTTCATCTGTCGCGGGGGAGGAGATGAGGACTTTTTTCGCGCCCGCGGTGATATGCTTCATCGCGTCTTCTTTTTTCGTGAAGATGCCGGTGCATTCCATCGTCACATCAACGCCGAGGTCTTTCCACGGCAGCTGCGTCGGGTCTTTCACGGCGGTCATGCGGATTTCGTGGCCGTTGACGATCAGTTTGTCGCCAGACGCCTTCACGTCGCCGGGGAAACGGCCATGCACGCTGTCGTATTTCAGCAGGTGGGCGTTCGCTTCGGACGTTGCAAGGTCGTTGATGCCGACGACGGTCAAGTCGTTGCGGCCGCTTTCCATGATGGAGCGCAGGACAAGGCGGCCGATGCGGCCGAAGCCATTGATGGCGATTTTAACGGTCATGTGATTTTCCCTCTCTATGCCGAATGAATTAGGTTCTTGGGGCTATTTTTAAAGGCTTTACAGGCAAGTTGACATAGGAAATTTTTTAACATAACGTACGGCCTTCGCAAAAGGATTAGATAATGTCGCAAGCCCGCAAACCCCTTTCGATTTCAAAGGCATTCAATGCCGCTGCCCGCCACCCCGCCTGGAATTTCCAGCGCGGCAATAACCTGCGCGGCATCGCGGGCGCATGGAAAATCCCCGAAGGCATGACGGCATCGGGGTACGAGGACATCACGCTGAAACGCCTGTTCGCCGATCACGGGCTGCAGCAGATCGCGGGCGTGAAAACCGCGCGCGAGCTGGAAGCCTATTGGCGCGGCGGCGGCATCTGGCAGCGGCTGAAAGATGCGCCCGCGCCGCAAGTGCTGAAGGACAGCTGGGATGCGCTTGTGACGTTGAACCCGTCATTGTCGAAGGTGACGGTCGACCGCGAAAAGTTGCGCAGCTTGCTGGATGCGCATTACGGCGTGACATCGGGTTTCAACATCGACGATATCAATTTCTTTCAGGCCCAGAAAAAGATCGGTGACGGCCTGCCCGCAAAACAAGCCCACGCCATGCCCGACCACGGCCCGCGCCTCACCCGCATCGACGCCGTCTCCAAGCCCCCCATGTACTGGGTCGCCTCGCCCGAAACGGCGAAGAAGGTGGAGCAGAGGTATAAGCGGAAGGGGTTGCTTTAGTCTTCGTCTTTATCCGCAAGAACGCGATCCATGAAGGATTTCGGATCGTAGTAGAATTCCTGAAGAATTTTGAAGTTTTCTGTCTGCTTATACGATCTTTCTATAATGCCTTTTGGCGTCAGATGAAGTACGCAAGCCCCGGATAAGCCATGATAAATGGCGAATGCGTTGCAATTATAAATTGGTGACGCCCTGATTTTTCTTTTTCATGCAGCATCCGTACGAAGTCTATCTGCTTGCGAGGTGAAAGCGCGGCCTCGGGCTCGTCCATGATGTAAATACCAAAATCTCGAATCTTGTTGCGGAACACTGCGGAATACCCTTCGCCGTGCGATAGTTCTTCCAGCTGGCGGCCTGAATAATCTTCTGCATCATTCATGCCGCCGCGTGCTTCGACGTTGTACATATCCATTTGCCTGACGAGGCTATGGATTGTTTCCGCGCGGGTATAGAACCCTTCCGTCACTTTCGGCAACCATGCCACGCGCAGAAACTTGCTAAATTCCTCGTGCCGCTCTTCACCAAGATTGTAGGCCGTCGAGCCGCCTTCTGCGCCAAAACCGCAAATCGCCGCAAGAGCTTCTATGATTGTCGATTTGCCGGTGCCATTCTGTCCAACCAGAATAGTGACAGTATGCGTGAACTCAATTTCAAACGGTTCGGCACGTATGCAAGGTATATCCAGCGGATATCCCTCATGACCTGCAGCCTTGTCAGGATCGAGCCATACCTTCTTCAGGTATGGCGCAGGAAGCTGCGGTGCCTTGATTTTTCTAGCCATGCCAGAAAAATCAAACCTTCTTCTTCACCTGCGCCACAATGTCTTCCGCCGTGATGCCGAAGTGTTTGTAGAGTTCCTGATAGGGGGCGCTTTCGCCGAAGGATTTCATGCCGACGAAGATGCCGTCGCGGCCGATGATGTGGTCCCATCCTTGACGGACGGCGGCTTCGACAGCAACGTTCACCTTCGAATTGCCGATCAGCGAGGTCTGGTATTTGGCGTCCTGCTGCGAGAAAAGCTCCAAAGACGGTGCGGAGACGACGCGGGTGGAAATCTTGTCGGCTTCCAGCATGTCGCGCGCCTTCATGGCGATTTCGATTTCCGAACCGGTCGCCCAGATGGTGACGACGGGGTCAGACGATCCTTCGGCCAGAATATACGCGCCGCGCTTGGTCAGGTTTTCATCCGACGCCTCTTTGCGCACCAGCGGCAGGTTCTGGCGTGTCAGCACCAGTACCGACGGGCCGGTCGTGTGCTCCAGCGCGATCTGCCATGCTTCCGCCGTTTCAATGACGTCGGCGGGGCGCAGGACGAGCAGGTTGGGGATGCAGCGCAGCGCCGCCAGATGTTCCACCGGCTGGTGCGTCGGGCCGTCTTCGCCGAGGCCGATCGAGTCATGCGTCATGATGTAAATCACGCGCTGCTTCATCAGCGCCGAGAGGCGGATGGAGGGGCGGCAGTAATCGGTGAAGCTCAAGAAAGTGCCGCCATAGGGGATCAGGCCCTTGTGCAGCGCCATGCCGTTCATGGCAGCCGCCATGCCGTGCTCGCGCACGCCCCAATAGATGTAACGGCCGGAATAATCTTCCTTCGTCACCTTGCCCATGTCTTTCACAAGCGTGAGGACAGAACCGGTCAGGTCGGCAGAACCGCCAACCATTTCGGGCAGCGCAGGGATCAGCGCTTCCAGCACTTTGCCCGATGCCGCGCGGGTCGCGATCTTCGGCGCTTCGGCCTTCATCTTGGCCTTGAAGGCGGAAATGACGGGCGCAACGGTTTTGGTCACATCGCCGCTGATCATGCGGTCGAACAGCGCGCGTTTCTCGCCATCCAGTTTATCAAGGCGCGATTGCCAGTTCTTGCGTTCCATCTGGTGGGCGCTGCCGGCTGCGCGCCATGCCTCCACCACGTTTTCGGGCAGGTGGAACGGCACATGCGGCCAGTTCAGGTTTTTGCGCGCGCCCACAATCTCTTCATCGCCGAGCGGCGAGCCGTGGGAGGAGGATTTTCCCTCTTTCGTCGGCGCGCCATAGCCGATTTTCGTCTTGCAGGAAATCAGGCTGGGCTTGTTCGGGTTCAGCTGCGCGGCGGCGATGGCCTTTGCGATCTGCTCGGGGTTGTGCCCATCGACCGTGAAGGTTTCCCAGCCGTAAGCCTCGAAGCGCTGCGGCGTGTTGTCGGTGAAGGAGAGGGACGTGGGGCCGTCGATGGAAATTTCGTTGTCATCATACAGCACGATCAGCTTGCCGAGGCCCAGATGGCCGGCGAGCGAGCAGGCTTCATGGCTGATGCCCTCCATCAAATCGCCGTCGGAGCAGATGACATAGGTGAAATGGTTGAAGATTTCGTTGCCGAAGCGCGCATTCATCATGCGTTCAGCAAGGGCGAAGCCAACGCCGTTCGAAATGCCCTGTCCCAGCGGGCCGGTGGTGGTTTCGATGCCGGCTTCGGGCATGACTTCGGGGTGGCCGGGGGTCAGGCTGTGCAGCTGGCGGAAATTCTTGATCTGGTCGAGCGTCATTTTCTCGTAACCCGACAAATGCAGGATCGAGTAGAGCAGCATCGAGCCATGGCCGGCGGAGAGGATGAAACGGTCGCGGTCGGGCCAGGTGGGGTTCGATGCGTCATGCTTCATGAATTGCGTGAACAGCACGGTTGCCACATCGGCCATGCCCATCGGCATGCCGGGGTGTCCGGAATTCGCCTTTTGCACCGCATCCATCGACAGGGCGCGGAGTGCGTTCGCAAGGTCGTTATGGCTGGCGGTTGCGGTGGTTTGGGACTTGGCTGCTTGTGCGGATGACATCGTGCATATGCTCCTTATAAATGCCCCCGCAGAATGCAACATCACCGGGATTCGCGCAACCGCTCAAAACCGCTGATTTGATGAGGTGTTGTTTTTGATATTGCAGGGTATTTTGAATATCATTTGACATAAAAATTGACGTATTCTATAACAGTCCAGCTGTTTACAGGATTTACAAAGGAACTCACCATGGTCATGACCCCCAACGGTTTTCTCTATGAACGCGTTGAAACGCTCTTTGTCTCGGCGGAGCACCAGCTCTTTCTGAGGACGGGGCAGGCGCAATCCCCCGGCGGGCGCCGCGCCTATGTCCACATCACCCCGTTTGATAAAACGGATGCGCTCTCGCGCAAATCCCTGATGGTGGAGGCAATCCCCCTGCATGACGGTGCGCGGCTGACAATATCGACCGTCGACGGCAACACGGTCATCCATGACGGCTACACGGGCACCAAATCGGTCTTCGCGCCGGCGGCGCGCGAAGCCGTTGCGCCGCCCCCGAAAAAAACCGCCAACAACCTTAAATTCCGCCTGTAATTCCGCCTTGAACCGTCTTGCCCCGATGCCCTTGCGGGCATTATCATGGGGCATGACCGAAAACACGCCCGATTTCCGCAAGATGACGCCGGAGGATTTGCGCCGGAACATCACCGAGCTGAACCACCAGATCAAGCGCATGAAGCGTTTTAATCCGGATGCGTTCGCCTATGAAATCGAGCAGGCGGAGCAGCTGCGCAAAAAATACAAGATCGTCTGGCGCGCGCGCCCCGGCCGCGCCTTCCACGATGTCGCCGCGCGCAAGAAAAAGCAGAAAGAAATGAAACGCTATACGCGCGGGCCGCGCAGTTAAGCCTTCGCTGTTTTACGTGCCGACCATTTCGCCTTCAATCTGGCGAAAGGTTTTTCCAGCACATGCCAGACAGGCACAACGGCAAGGCCGATCAGCAATCCCGCCACCGTCGAAATCACGATGGAAACAAGTGTGCCGAGGTCACGCATCGCAAGTTCCGCAGCGGGAATGCCATGCAGCACGATGCCGCCACCGACCGAGAACATGGCTGCGGTGCCGACGACAGATAATGTCTTCATCAAATACGGCACGCATTTCAGGATGCCGATGCCAAGTTTCTGTACGGACTTCTTCGGCTTCTTGGCAAGGTACATGCCAAGGTCATCCAGCTTGATGATGCAGCCGACAAGGCCATAGACGAAAACAGTCATGCCGATGCCGACGCCGGTCAGCACGCCCGCCTGTACCATCAGCGTCTTTTCCTTCACCGCGCCCAATGCGACCGCGACGATTTCGGCGGAAAGAATAAAATCCGTGTTCACGGCTTCGGCGATTTTCTTTTGCTCGACTTCCATCAATTCTTCGGCACTGCGCTGTCCCGCCTGGCGCACTTCGCCGGCATGTGCCGCATCCTCGACGGTCGGCTTCAGCGCATGAATGACTTTTTCCGCGCCTTCATAGCACAGGAACGCGCCGCCCAGCATCAGCAGCGGCACGATCGCCCATTCGGCGATAATGCTGAGGATCAGCGCGGCGGGGATCAGGATGCATTTGTTCTTGAACGAGCCCTTGGCCACGCGCCAGACGATGGGCAGCTCGCGTTTCGGGTCTATGCCGACCAATGCCTGCGCATTCACGGCAAGGTCGTCGCCCGCGATGCCGGCGGTTTTCGTGGCCGCAACCTTCGACATTGCCGCGACATCGTCGAGCAGCAGCGTAATGTCGTCGAGCAGCGCCAGCAAACCGCCAAAAGCCATGTCAGGAATCTCCCTTAATTTTCGGGCATAGATTATCGCATTACCCGCGTGCAGGGAAGCGTTGTTACGGCGCGGTTTTCGGCGGTTTTGGCGCGGGAACCGGCGCAGGTGCGGGCGTGTTGGCGGCTTCAACCTTGGGTGCCGCCGCCGCATTCAGGTCGGCCTTCACATCCGGCATGTTCGCAAGGGCAGGGGTTGCGGGCGCTTGTTCGGGCGCAGCGGGCGCGTTGTCATTCGCGGGCGATTTTTTAGCGAACAGTTTTTCGCGCGTGCTGGTGAAAAACGCGCCGAGACGTTCCAGCGGGCCTTCCAGTTTTTCCATGATCGGGTAAGTCGCAAAACTCGCCGCCAACCCGACCGCACCCATGATGAGATGTTCGGCGACAGGCTGGATCAACGGCAGCGCGGGCACATGCGCAACGGCGGCGGCCAGCAACGCCGTGCCGCCCGGGATGCCCATCAGCAGCAATTCCCCGCCGACAAGGAACAGCGCGGCAGTGCCGATCACCGAAATGCCCTTGACCAGTTTCGGCATCGCCTTGCCCAAACCATTCCCGATGCTGCGCGATATTTTGGCGAGCGGCTTGTCGCCCTCGCGTTTCGCCAGCCATTTTCCGGCGGCTTCAAGATTGATGATGCCGCCGATCACGCCATACAGCACGCCTGTCAGCGCAGCACCCGTGGCCGCCATCACGGCCAGCTGCGTCAGGATCGGCGCGCCGGCCACGACGCTGAGCGTCAGCACGGTGATTTCCATCGACAGGATCGCATCGACCTTCAGCGCGCCCGCGATTTTTTCTTTTTCGCTCTCCACATGTTTTTCGCCATGTGCGTGGCCGTGACCGCCATGGCCATGACCCTTGCCGCGCAACTGCTCCATCGCTTCGGCGGTCAGGAACGCGCCGCCGACGGCCAGCATCGGCAGGATCGCCCAGGGCGCGGCGAAGCTGACCAGCGTCGCGGCGGGGATCAGCACGGCCTTGTTCAGCAGCGATCCCTTCATCACCTTCAGAAGGGCAGGGAAATTGCGGCCGGGCGGCAGGTTCAGCAATTGCTTCGCGTTCACCGCCACGTCATCGCCGATGATGCCGACAGCCTTTGGTACCGCAACGGATGTCAGCTGCGTGGCTTGTGCGACCAATGATGAAAAACTGCCCAAAGGCATGCTGTTAATCCAATTTTTTAAATATAGGCGGTACGGTAATTGCGGGGGGGGGCGAGAGTCAAACAAATAAGCCTTTTTGGCAAATAAGCCTTCCCGAAAAAAGGCCGCCGGAGTGGTCGAATTCTCCGGCGGCGTCATGGTCGTCGTTAAACCTTTACTTGCCAAAGTTGTTGTTCAGCATCTTCTCGAAGCCCTTGAACGCAGGAGCAGCCGGTTTGACATCGACCGGCAGGCCGACTTCTTCTTTCGGCGCGGCGGTGTTTAGTGCGGCTTTCACATCCGGTACGGTTTTCAGTGCGTTTGCAGACGCTTCGGCGACGGGCGCGGGCGCGTTGTCATTGGTCGGCACGGGATGGCCATAGACCTTGTGCAGCAGGCTCTTGGCAAAACCGCTGACAGGGCCTTTAATTTTTTCGTCAAAGAAGGTCTTCGCAAGGCCTGCGATATGCATCACAGGTTCTTTCAACACCTTCACCGCCGGGATCGCCAGCACGCCTGCCACGATACCGGTCGCCATCGTCGCCGCTGTCTCGATCATGCCGACCAGCATCGGGCTGGTGGTGACAAGATGCGCCAAGCCCGTGACGGCATGTTCAAGGCCGGGTATGCCATGCATCAAAATCCCGCCGCCGACCGCGAACATCGCGGCGGTGCCGAGGAATGACAAGCCTTTCATCAGCGGCGGTACGGCCTTGACCAGGCCCGCGCCAAAGCTGCGCTTGAATTTCGCAAATGCACTGTCGCCTTCGGATTTCGCGAGCTTCAGCCCGAGGTCATCAAGTTTCACCAACCCGCCGACAAGGCCGTAAATGCCGACCGTCATGCCGACGCCAATCGCGGCCAGTGCGCCCAGCTGCGCAAGGAAGGGGGCTGTTGCCATCGCACCCAGCGCGACGACGACGATTTCGGCGGACAGGATGAAATCGGTCTTGATCGCGGCGGCAACCTTTTCAGCCTCCAGCGTTTTCGGGTCTTTCTTCGGCGCGTTTTCGTCTGCGTGTTTTTCCTTGTGCAGCATCTTCTCGACGCCTTCATAGGCAAGGAACGCACCGCCCACCATCATCAGGGGCGCGATGGCCCAAGGGGCGACGACCGACAGCGCCATCGCGCCCGGGATCAGGTAATAGAACTTGTTTTTCAGCGAGCCTTTGGCAACGGCCATCACCATCGGGATCTCGCGCTTGGGATCGATGCCCCCGCCGCCGCCCGCCAGCACATGGGCGTTCACTGCCAGATCGTCACCGGATATGCCCACTGTTTTACGCGCGGCGATTTTCGTCAGTGCGGCGATATCGTCGAGGAGTGCCAGAAGACCGGTGGCGGCCATGATGTCCCTTCAATGGTTGTTCCAATAGCGAAAATGGTAGGTGATTCTGGTTATGCTGGCAATGGTATTATAATACCCCAAACGATTTCAGGGAGATAGCAGGTCAAAAGACAGGAAATTGCGTTGTAGACCCGTTTAGTTGACATAATTACAATGTGATGGTAAAACTGATGGCAACAAACAACAAAAATCAAAAATTATTCGAGGGTGTAAAACATGTTCAACAAGATCCGCAAAGCGGGCGAAGACTTCACGCTGAATGGCCTGACGTCTTTCGTCTCCAAATATCTGTCGAAACCGGAAGCGTCGACCGAACAAAACAAGGAATTCGCAGGCGTGACCGGCCTTGCGGGCGGCAACCTGCTGCGCGCCGTCGGCATCATCGGCACCGGCATCGCCGTCGTCTCGCTGCTCGCAACGCCTGTCGGCCTTGCGACGGTGGGCACGCTGGCGCTCGGCACGGCCTTTGGCGCGGCGGGCTTGTTCGGGCAGGGCATGATCGACGGCGGCGACAAAGCGACGAACCTTGTATCCGGCGCGCGCGAAGTGCGCGGCGAGATTTTCGGCGATGCGCTGGCGGATCTTAAAAGCTGGAGCAACAAAAAGCTCGGCACAAAATTCGGCCTTGCCGCATCGCGCGACGCGCAAGTGCAGCCCGCCGTACAGCCGGTTGTGACGCAACAGGCCAAACCGCAGAAAAACCAGCCGTAAGGGGTTTCCCATGTTAAAACTGACACTGTCGGCAACCGCCGATGATGCCGGCAATATCGGTGCGTCCCGCGTGGTCGAGGCCGATGCCAGCGCCTATGGCAACGAGCTGGCCGCGCTGCAGGCGGCGTCAAGGCTGATGGACAAGCAGGGCCTGGATGACTTGCGCGTCACCTATGGCAACGGCGTGGTCAATCTGTTCAAGGGCGATGACCTGGCGGAAAAGGCGGACGAGCTGTTTGACCGCGCGAGCGCCTTCAGCCTGCGCCAGCTGCCGAGCCTCACCGTGCCCGAACTTGCGTTCGGCGAACCCGACCGCGCGCGGAACATTCAGGAAGCGGCGCACAGCGCGCTGCGCATCGCACAGAAATTCAACCGCAAGGTTTCCTTCCAGTTCAACAGCATCGCCGTTGCGGGCGTGGAGCCGAAAGCCGAAATCACGAAAAAAGATATCGAGGCGGTCGTGGATACCTACAGCAAAGCCTCCAAGGCCTTTTACGCAGGACGCGGCGGCTTCAAGGCCTGAACCGGCGTTGGCGCGGCGGATGCCTGCGGCGCGTTGAGTGCCGCCGCCGCATCGTTCAGCGCGGCTTTCACATCGGGCATGGCTTTGAGGGGCATGGCTTTGAAACCGTCATTGGCGGGCACTAGCACGGGCACAGGGCGCAAGGTTGCAATCGCGGCACCCTTCTTCCCCGGCTTCACTTTACCGGCAGCTTTCTTCACAAACGCCACAGCCGCACGCAGGTAAGGCTTCACGGCCTTGCCAATCGGCTGGGCCGCCACGCCCGCGATCAGCCCGACGCCGGCATTCAACGCCAGCGATGCCGCGCCCTGCACGAGCGCGTTTGACGACAGGTAGCCAAGCGCCGTTGCGGCAACATGGTCCGCCCCCGGGATGCCATGCACCAGCATCGTGCCGCCGACCACGAACATGGCGGCAGAACCCAGCACGCCGATGGCCTTGATCAGCTTCGGCGCGATGCGCACCAGCCCTTCACCCGTCTTGCGCATGGCCCTTGAAAAAACGCTGTCGCCCTTTTTCGCGGCCAGTAGGTCGCCCGCGTCATCAATCTTGATGACGGCCGCCACCGTCGCATAAACGCCCACCGTCATGGCAAGCGCGGTCGCCGCCAGCGTGCCGAGCTGGATCAGGAAGGGCGCGCCCGCGACCGTCAACAATGAGACCGTTGTGATTTCGGCAGAGAGCAGCAGGTCGGTGCGGATGGCATGCTTGATATGCTGCTTTTCCCATCCCGCATGGTCTTGCGCATGGGCTTCGTTGGCATTGGGTTTCGGCGCCTTCATCTTGCGGTGGACGATTTTTTCCATCGCGTCATAGCAGAGCAGCGCGCCGCCCGCCGCGAGCATAGGGACAATCAGTCCCGGCATGGTGAAGGTGAGGCCGAGCGCGGTTGGGATCAGGATCGCCTTGTTCTTCAACGCGCCCTTGAACACCTGCCAGACCATCGGCAGCTTGCGGTGGCTCTGCCCGCCGATCAGCAGGTTGCAGGCAATCGCGGTGTCGTCGCCGACCACGCCGAGCGTCTGCACCGCCGCGCGTTGCGACAATGCGGCGACTTCCCCCAGCTGTGCGGCGAAAGTGGCCGACATACGCGATGAGCTTTCTGTTGTTGAACGACAGAAAAGATACCCGATGGGGTACAATAATGGAAGTATTATGTAACTTGTTGATTTAGAAGCGATAACCCAAGGTCACAGTGCCGAAAATTGACGGGTCGTCCTGCTTGTCGAATTCCTTCGTCCGGTACATCAGTGCATAGCTCAAACGTGTATGCCCGTAGGTAAACGCGATGCCCGCGCTGGCATCGCCGACGAAGAGTTTTTTATCGACGCTGTAGCTGTCGGCAAAGGTATTGCCGTCGAGGAAGATGTTACGGGCGACGGCGCGGCCTTCGATGCCGCCGAACAGGTGCCAGCTGAACTGGCCGTCATCGACGATAAACGCGCCGGTGCCGGGCATGGCGGGGCGCACACGCGCCGGATCATCCTGAAACCGCCCCGAAGACGGGCTGAGGCGAAGCGACAGGCCTGCATTCGTATAAGTATAGATGTTGCCGAGCGTCACGCCGAAATGCGGCTCGACCCCTGCCGATAGCCCCAGCGGGCCTTCAAACCCGAAACGCTCCGGCCAGCGGCGCTGCCAGCTGAGCATCAAACCCGGCTCGTTCGACAATTGGTTGTCCCAACCGCGCGGGGTGGGGCTGTCGGATATATGTTCGTGCACGAAACTCTGCACCTGACGGCCCAGCGCTGCGGGACCGACGACGCCAACTGTCGCCTCCACCTCGTCGATATGGTTGTCGGTCACGCTGACCAGACCGGCGGAGGTGTAGAGGAACGCGGCCCAAGGCCTGTCATTCGGGTCCTGGGTGACGCGCGTGATGTCTTTGGGCGTATAAAGGTTATGACCGAGCGAATAGTAGATGCTGGTCGTCGGGTTGATCGAGAAAGTGGGGATCAGCCGGTCGATCACGTCGAAAATCTGCGGCGGGCGCTTGCCAAGGTCGAAATAGCTGATGCGCGCGCCATTCGTATAATTCTGGTCGGTGCCGCCGCCATACAGGTCGTTTTCGGAATTGAGCGTAATGAATTTGCGGTCTTTCACATCGACTAGCCGCTGGGCGATCTGCTGCTGTAACGTTTCCTTCTCCTCCTCCGCGCGGGCGGGGGAGGCGAGCAGCAATGCGGCGAACAGGAATGTATAGATGACCGGTCTCATAACGCATCCTAACATGCGGGCGGGCTTTGGGTTCAACCGGTTCCCAAGAATTCGGGCAGTGATGCAAAAAAACAAGCCGCCCGGGTAAGGGGCGGCTTGTTTCCGGATAATCAGTCGCTTATGCCGCCTCGGAATATGCCTCGATAGGCGGGCAGGCGCAGACAAGGTTGCGGTCGCCTGCCGCATGGTCGATGCGGTTGACGGGCGGCCAGTATTTATCACCGATCAGGTGCGCCGCCGGGAATGCGCCGTCGTGGCGGGAATAGGGGCGTTCCCACTTGTCGGCGGTCAGGTCACCCAGCGTATGCGGGGCGAGCTGCAGGGGGTTGTTGCCCTGCGGCCATATGCCTTTTTCGACTTTCTCGATTTCCATGCGGATGACGGTCAGTGCCTCGATGAAGCGGTCCAGCTCCGCCTTGCTCTCGGATTCCGTCGGCTCGATCATCAGCGTGCCGGGGACGGGGAAAGACATGGTGGGCGCGTGGAAGCCGAAATCCATCAGGCGTTTGGCGATATCGTCGACGCTGATATTCGCGGAGGTTTTCAGCGGGCGCGTGTCGAGAATGCATTCATGCGCCACATAGCCGTTCTTGCCCTTGTAGAGCGTGACGTAATGCTTTTCCAGTTTCTTGGCGATGTAGTTGGCGTTCAGGATCGCCACCTGCGTTGCGCGCTTCAGCCCTTCCGTGCCCATCAGCGTGATATAAACCCACGAAATCGGCAGGATCGATGCCGAACCGTAGGGCGCAGCGGATACAGGGCCAATCGCGTCTTCGCCGCCCACGCCGCCGACCAGCGGATGGCCGGGAAGGAAGGGAGCAAGGTGTTCGCCAACGCCGATCGGGCCCATGCCGGGACCGCCGCCGCCATGCGGAATGCAGAAGGTCTTGTGCAGGTTCATGTGCATGACGTCCGCGCCGAACTTGCCGGGGCAGGCGAGGCCGACCAGCGCGTTGAAATTCGCGCCGTCCATGTAGACCTGTCCGCCGTTGTCGTGGATGATCTTGCAGATTTCGCGGATCTCTTCCTCGAACACGCCATGCGTCGATGGATAGGTCACCATCAGCGCGGCAAGCTTGTCCTTGTGCTGCTCCGCTTTCGCGCGCAGGTCGGTCAAATCGACGTTGCCATTTTCGTCGCAGGCGGTGATGACGACCTCCATACCCGCCATCACGGCAGTTGCGGGGTTGGTGCCATGCGCGGAAGACGGGATCAGGCAGATATTGCGGTGCGACTGGCCTTTCGATTCATGATAGGCGCGGATGACCAGCAGGCCGGAATATTCGCCTTGGCTACCCGCGTTCGGCTGCAGCGTCACGGCGGCAAAGCCGGTCAGCGTGCAAAGCTTCGCTTCCAGATCTTTCAGCATCAGTTTGTAACCCTGCGCCTGATCGAGCGGCGCGAAGGGATGCATGTTGCCGAATTCGGGCCAGGTGACGGGGATCATTTCGGCCGTCGCGTTCAGCTTCATCGTGCAGGACCCGAGCGGGATCATGGAACGGTTGAGCGCGATGTCTTTCTGTTCCAGATGGCGGAGGTAGCGCAGCATTTCGGTTTCGGAACGGTATTGGTGGAAGGTCGGGTGCTGCAGGTATTCAGATGTGCGTTTCAGCGATTGCGGAATGGCATCCTGCACGCCCGCATCCAGTGCCTCGACCGAAAAACCAAGCGCGCCCTTGCCGGAGAATACCTGCCACAGGCGGAAGACCTCATCGCGGGTGGAGCGTTCATCCAGCGACACGCCGATGCGCCCGTCGCCGAAATCGCGCAGGTTGATTTCCTTTGCCGCCGCGCGGTTCAGGATATCCTGCGCATGGCTGCCGGTATCGACCGTCACGGTGTCAAAGAAGCTGGCATTGGTGGAGCTGAAACCAAGCTTGCGCAACCCTTCCGCGAAAATCGCGGCAAGGCGGTGCGTGCGGGTCGCAATCGTTTTCAGGCCTTCGGGGCCGTGATACACGGCATAGAAGGCCGCGATGTTCGCCAGCAGCACCTGCGCCGTGCAGATGTTCGACGTCGCCTTTTCGCGGCGGATATGCTGTTCGCGCGTTTGCAGGGCCAGCCGATAGGCTGCTTTCCCCTTTGAATCGACCGACACGCCGACGATGCGGCCGGGGATGGAACGTTTATAGGCATCCTGCGCGGCAAAGAATGCGGCATGGGGGCCGCCGTAACCCAGCGGCACGCCGAAGCGCTGCGCCGATCCGAACACGATATCCGCGCCCCATTCGCCGGGCGGTTTCAGCAGCGTCAACGCCAGCAGGTCGGTCGCAACGGCAACCGCGATATTTTTTGATTTCGCCTTCGCCGCAAGATCGCCGTAATCAACGACCGCGCCCGATGTGCCGGGATATTGCAGCAGGATGGCGAAACCGTCTTTTTCAATCAGGTCGCCGGCCTTGCCCACGACAACTTCGATGCCCAGCGGTTTCGCGCGCGTTTCCACAACCGCAATCGTTTGCGGGTGGCAGTCATCGGCGACAAGGAACACGTTGCTGGTGGACGAACCAACACGTTTCGCAAGCGTCATGGCTTCGGCGGCGGAGGTTGCTTCATCCAGCATCGATGCGTTGGCGAGCGGCATGCCCGTCAAATCCATCGTGACCTGCTGGAAATTGATCATCGCTTCCAGCCGGCCTTGGCTGATTTCGGGCTGGTAAGGCGTATAGGCGGTGTACCAGCCGGGGTTTTGCAGCACGTTGCGCAAAATCACGTTCGGCGTGATGGTGTCGTAATAGCCCGCGCCGATCAGGGAGCGGTAGACCTTGTTCTGCTTCGCCATGCTTTCCAAAAGCGCCAGCGCATCGTGTTCCGTCATCGGCTCGCCGGTGGCGGGCGCCGATTTTTCGCGGATGGATGCGGGCACGGCCTTGTTCGTCAGGTCGTCGAGGCTCGTCGCGCCGACGGTGCGCAGCATCGCGGCGATATCGGATTCAGAAGGCCCGATATGGCGGCGGATGAAATCGGTGCGTTGTTCAAGGTCCTGTATCGTCTGCGGCATGCGCTTAAAGTCCTTTAATGTAGTCATTATACGCGGCTTCGTCTTTCAGGCCGGCGAGGTCGTTTTCGTTGGCGATCTTCACCTTGAAGAACCATGCCTTGCCCAGCGGGTCCGTGTTGACCAGCGCAGGGTCGCCCGAGAGCGCGGCGTTGGTTTCAACGACTTCGCCCGAAACGGGGGAATACAGTTCCGACGCCGATTTCACGGATTCAACCACGCCCGCCTGACCGCCCTTGGTCAGCGTCGCGCCGATTTTCGGCAGTTCGACATAGACGACATCGCCCAGCGCCTTTTGCGCGAAATCGGTGACGCCGACGGTGCCGACGCCGTTTTCGATGCGGATATATTCATGGTCTTCGCTGAACAGGATCTTGGTCATTTTTATTCCCCTTAGTCTTTTTTGTAATTGTTTTTGACGAATGGCAGCGCCACGATTTCACAAGGGCGCGCCACGCCGCGCAGCATGGCATTCAGTTTCGTGCCGGTTTTCGCGACATCCGAATTGACGTATCCCATCGCGACAGGGCCGTCGACCGTGGGGCCGAAGCCGCCCGACGTGATGACGCCGACTTTTTTGTCGCCGATGAACAGTTCGGTTTTCTCGCGGATCGGCGCGCGGCCCTCCGGCTTGATGCCGACGCGCAGGATAAAGGTGCTGCCGTCCAGCTGTTTCTTGATCTTGTCGTATCCCGGGAAACCGCCCTGTTCTCGGCGGCGTTTCGGGATCACCCATTTCAGGTTGGCGTCGATGGGCGTCGAATGGTCGTCGATGTCGTGGCCATACAGGCACAGCCCCGCTTCGAGGCGCAGGCTGTCGCGCGCGCCGAGGCCGATCAGCTTCACTTCCGGTTCCTGCAGCAATTCATTCGTGAATTCCACGGCAAACGCGTTCGGCACCGAAATTTCAAACCCGTCTTCGCCGGTATAGCCGGAGCGCGACAGGAAAATTTCGTGGCCTTTGTATTGTGTCTTCACGGATTCCATAAATTTCATCCCCAGCACATCGGGGAAGAAGATCGACGCCACCTGTTCCGCCTTCGGCCCCTGCAACGCCAGCAGCGCGCGGTCGCCGAGATATTGCAGTTTGGTGCGGTTGCCGATTTTTTCCTGGATAAACGCGAAATCCTTTTCCTTGCAGGCGGCGTTCACCACCACCAGCAGCGTGCGCGCATCCCAGCGGGTCACCATCAGGTCGTCGATAATACCGCCGTCGTCGTTCAGCAGGACGGTGTAGCGCATCTTGCCGGGTTCAAGGCCGGTGATGTCACCGGGTACGATCGTTTCAAGCGCGATCGCGGGGTCGGCATCGTTGCCCGTCAAAATCGCCTGGCCCATATGGGAGACGTCGAACAGGCCGGCTTCGGTGCGGGTATGCACATGTTCTTTGAGCACGCCCATGCCGTCATACTGGACGGGCATGTCATAACCCGCGAAGGGCACCATTTTTCCGCCCATGGATGTATGGACTTCCCAGAGCGCGGTTTTCAGAAGGGGGGCGTCGTTTTTTTGAGCGGCTTCCAAGGCAAATTCCTTTACATAGTCGGTCGGAGTTTGCCCCGCTCTGTCTTCTTTGCCTTAGAGATTCCGCATCGTTTACAGATGCTTGCTCCTTTGGCGCGGCTGAGCCGCTTTCCAGATTGCGAAGTCGCCGCGCGGTCCTTTTGCCTGAGAGTTTTCCGGGGTGATTGCTCCTTCGGCGCCGGTCTTTCAACCGGTCTCTCCCGCGTGGCGGTCGCTTTGTTCGATTGACACTAATGTCTCTTGCCCTAAAGTCAACTAAAGGAACGAAGAGGGTAGATAAAACGACATGGCCACGAATTCGCAACGCGCGCCGACACCGGTGCTGGTTTCAAGCTATGCGCTTGGTTTCATTGTTTTTTGCCTGATCGTTTATATCCTCAGCGTGGCCGCCACCATCCTGATCCCTTTCGTGATCGCGGTTTTCGTCTGGTACCTTATTAATGCGATGGCGCGGGGGCTCGGCCGCGTGAAACTGGGCGATACCTACCTGCCCCGATTCTTGTGCTTCCTGTTCGCGATGATGCTGCTCGTCGGCGGATTGTGGTTTGTCTACAAGCTGATTTCGGTGAACGCGGTGGAGGTCTTGCGCGCCGCGCCGATCTACCAGAAAAAACTGATGGCCTTCCTGCCGCGCATCCTGTCCGGCCTGCCGCCGGAATATCAGGTGAGCCCCTCCGACCTCGGCACTTACCTTGATGTGGGCGGTTTCATCAAGACGATGGTGACGGCCTTCACCGGCATCGCCGGCAAGGCGCTGGTGGTGCTGTTCTATACGGGCTTCCTGCTGTACGAACAGCAATTCTTCGGCCGCAAGATACAGGAAATGCTGCGCGAAAAAGCGGCGGAGGCCCGCATCCACAAAACCATCAAGACGATCGAAGACAAGATCCAGCGTTACATCTGGGTGAAGACTTTCGTCAGCGCGATGGCCGGCATTTCCACCTGGCTGATCCTGATGACGTTCAAGATCAGCTTCGCCGAATTCTGGGGCGTGATCGCGTTTGTCCTGCACTTCATCCCCTATGCGGGCGCGATTGCCGCCGTGGTGCTGCCATCCGTGGCCGCGCTGGTGCAGCTGGGCGATATGGGCGACACGACGCAGCTGGCATCCCTGATGCTCTGCCTGTCCGCCATCCAGGTGTTCTGCACCAGTTTCCTCGACCCCCGCCTGATGGGGGACAGCCTGAACCTGTCGCCGATCGTCATCATTTCCGCGATTGCCGCCTGGGGCGTGCTGTGGGGCGTGCCGGGCATGTTCCTGGCCGTGCCGATCCTGGCCGCCGCCGTCATCATCATGTCGCAATTCGCCAACACCAAATCGATTGCGATTTTGATGTCGAAAACCGGCGATATCGAAAGCCATGTGTCGGGTAAAGACGCATGACAGTCAAACCCGTCCCCGCGCCGGTCAGCAAGACGCACAGCCTTGCGCTGGGCTTTATCGCGGCATGCCTGTTCATTTATATATGCCGCATTGGCGCAACCGTCATCATGCCGCTCGTGATTTCGCTGTTCATCTGGTACCTGATCAACGCGATTGCCCGCTTCCTTGGCCTCATGTCGACCAAATCCGGCTACAAACTGCCGCGCCTGTGGCGGTTCGTGTTCGCGCACATGATTATCCTGCTGGTCGGCTTTTTGCTGTCCAAGATGGTGAGCGCGAACATCGACGACGTGTTGCGCGAAGCGCCGAAATACGGCGAGAGTTTCGACCGCATCCTGGCGCAGGTCGCCGGCATCCTGAAACTCGACCATACGCCGACGCTGCACGAGGCGTTCAAGGAAATCTTCGGCAATTACATCGACCTCAGCCAGTTCATCACTGTCTTCGCAGGCATGCTGACCGGCATCGCGGGCAAGACGATCATCATCCTGTTCTATGTCGGCTTCATGCTGTACGAACAGCGCTGGTTCAACCGCAAGATGAAACTGATGATGCCCGACAAGGAGCGCGAGGCGCATGTGCGCCACGTGCTGAAAGTGATCGACACCAAAATCCAGAAATACATCGGCGTGAAGGCCTTCGTGTCGCTGCTCGATTCCTTCCTGACGTTCCTGATCCTCACCTATTTCAAGGTCGATTTCGCGGGATTCTGGGGCGTGATGGCGTTCTTCCTGCACTTCATCCCCTATGCGGGGTCGTTCGTGGCGGTCACCACGCCCTGCCTGATCGCGATGATCCAGCATGGCGACCTGACGACGGTTGCGATGCTGGCGGCGACGCTGCTGACCAGCCACGCCTTCCTCGGCCATATCCTTGACCCGTATTTGATGGGCAATAACCTGAACCTGTCGCCCATCTTCATCATCTCCAACCTGGCCATGTGGGGGATGCTGTGGGGCGTGCCGGGCATGTTCCTGGCCATCCCCATCCTCGCGATCACCACGATTGCCCTGTCGCAGTTCGAGGCGACACGGCCGGTGGCGGTCCTGTTCTCAAAGACAGGGCTGGATATGCATCCGAAGCGGAGACGGACGAAGCCGGAAGTTTAAAGGGCGGTGGTTTAAAGCCCCAGCCGCTTCTTGCGCTCGATATACCCGCGCGTGCTTTGGTCGATTTCGTAATCGCCGATCTTGATGACCATGCCGCCGATCAGCGACGGGTCGACCGCGACCTTGGTTTCGCCCGCCACGATATTGAACTTGTCCTTGATGCGGCCGATCAGGTGGTCGGATGTGGCCACATCCATGGGGAAGGCGGAGGTGAGGGTGATGTCGACATTGCCCTCCAGCTCCTTGCGCTGCCGCACATAGGATTCAAACACCCATGGGGCATAAGACAGTTTCTTGCCGTCAATCAGCGCGTCGACGAATTCGCGGAAGATTTCATCGACCTCCATCTTGTCATACACCGGTTTCATGACGTCTTTCATGTCGTCCGGCTTCAGGCGCGGGTCGCGCAGGATTTTTTCGAAATCCGGCATTTTGACGATTTCCGCCAGCAGCTCCAGCTTTTCTTCCCAAACCGCGACAGCCGACATTTCCTGCGCGATTTCCAGCGCGGCCTTGGCGAACAGGCGGCCCAGCTTCGGGGCGATATCGCGCTTGGGTTTGGGTTCCATTATTGATCCTTCTTGAAAACGAAGCGTGAATAGAACCAGCTGAGCGCCAGCAAGCTGAGGCCGAGGCCCATGAACGAAAACACGCGGTAAAGCCCCGTCAGCTCGTCGACGTCATAGAGGAACACCTTGCCGACCGTCACGATCATGACGCCCAGCGACGCGATGCGCAGCGCCTTGTTCTGCTTGAGCGTGCCAAGGAACAGCAGGCCCGCGCCCAGCAGAAGCCAGACGGCGGAATAGGTATACACTTCCGCGTTTTCCGTCGCCCCCTCCATCAGGAAGCGGCCGTGATAGAACTGGCGCACCTGCAGCGTGACGAAGATGAACAAAAGCGTCAGCGACAGCCCGCCCGTCAGGCTGCGCGGCAGCGTCGCCATGCGCAGGCTGGGCTTTTCCTCCAGCCACAGCCACGCGACCGGCAGCGCATAGGGCAGCCACAGCCAGTTCAGCAGCGGCGTCGCGCCCACATCCTGCGAGCGGCTCCAGAGCGGGTTGGAAATGAACAGGTCGAAATAGAAGACGCGGAACATCGCCATCGCGAACAGGAACGAGCCCGCCCACAGCAGCGCGCGGCGGCTGTAAAGCCGTCCGGTGTAAACCACCAGCAGCGCCGCCGCGAAGAAGATGTTCGTGATGATGCCGCGTTCCATGAAGCCGGCCTTGCGGAACAGCACATCGCCCGGCACCTTGAACACATGGCGGGCGAGGTAGTAGAGCATCAGCGCGCCCAGCGCCACCATCGTCATTTCAAACAGCTCGACCAGTTTGTCATCCCCGCGCAGGCGCAGGAAAAACGCAGCCGCGCCGATCAGCACCATCGGGATGCCCAGCTGGAACACCGGCTGGTCGGCAAGCGGCGGCAGGCCGTGCCACGGCGACCATTCGACGCCCGTCAGGCTGTTGGCGGTCACGCTGCCCAGCAGCAGAAGCTGCGGCAGGATCAGCAGCAGGAATACGCCGAACAGGATCGCCGCGATCCGGCGCAGCGCCTTGATGTCGATCTTCCACGCCACCCAGCACACGGCCAATGTTTCAGCGGCGAAGGCGACCGCCATCCAGTCCTGATGCACCTCGATCACCAGGGCAATCGATGCAAAAGCGGTGGTCATCAGGCTGAACAGCGCCAGCAGGCGGTCGCGCAGTTTTTCGTCGCCCGCAAAATTGCGGAACACGTCGCCCGTCAGCCATGCAAAGCCGAGTGCCAGCAGCACCGCAATCGCCGACCACACATGCAGCACATCGCCGGAAATGATGTTCAGCAGCGGATAGATTTCCTTGCCGATCGTGGCATAGCCGACCCCGTAGAAACCGAGCGAGGCTGCGGACAGCACGCCCGCCATCGTCAGCGACGGCCAGCGACGCAAGAGCCAGAATGTCGGCAGGGTATAAACGATGGCAAGCCCCAGCTCGACCATCGCCATTTCCGCGTCCGCCGTGTGCCGCCACATCAGCAGCATCAGCAGGCTGGTGCCCAGCGACAGGTATGGCACGTATTTGAACTGCGCGGGACGGAAGAACGCCATGGCGATGCCGCCCAGCGCCAGCAAGCCGAACATGCCCCATTCCAGCAGCCCGTAATCGCAGCGCATGGTGACAAAAGCCATCAACGCGACGCCGGCTGCGGCTGTGAACACGTTCAGCGTGCCGATGCTCGCGCGGTCCTTGCCGCCGAGTTTGGTGTCTTCCTGCGCCGACGGCACCATGATGACGCCGCTGACCGCGAGGATGAACAAGCCCATGACCAATCCGTCATCGGCGCTGAAATTCCCGCTGAAATTCCAGACGAGTATCCAGCCGAATGCCAGCACCGCCATCGGCACCGACAATGCCCACCAGCCCAGTTTGCGGAACGCCGTGAAGAGGCCGGCGACAAGGCAGAACAAATAGAAGAACAGCATGGGCGCGGACGGATGGTCTGTCGTGATCAGCGCAGGCGTGATGAAGCCGCCCAGCATCCCCAGCACCGCAACCGGCATGCCATGGCGCACCGACAGCACGACGGCAAGCGCGGTCGTCGCCGCCATGCCGATGAAACCCACCATCGGCGGGAAGAAATGATACATCTGCGTCGCGGCATAGATGGTCGCATACAGCGCTGCGATGCCCGCACCCGCCAGTGACATCGCAATGCGCGCGCCATCGGCCATGGTCGGGTTTTTCTCGCGGATATAGCGTGCGCCGCCGATCAGCAATGCTGCGAAGACAAAGCCCAGCACGATGCGGACTTCTTCGGTCAGCAAACCCTGCTCGATCGAATATTTCACAAGGTAGAAACCGGCCAGCGCGAGCGAGATGCCGCCAATCCAGACGGGCAGGCGTTTGCCGAACTGGAATTCGAAGCCGCTGCCCTGCGTCGATTTATCGGCAGCATCGGTTTTCTGCTGCCGCACCATGCTGGCGGCGGCGCGCGACTCTTGCTGTTCGGCGCGGATCTTTTCCTGTTCGCGTTCGAACGCGACGCGGATTTCGTCAGGCGGGGTGTAGGCGGGAATGCCTGCCGTCAGCAGCGACGACGGCGGAATGGCGCTGGCGGGCGGCAGCGGCGATGCGGGCGGAATACCGCCCGGCGTCAGCGGCATGACCTCGACTGGCGCGGCATCAGCGGTGCTGGAGGCGGTGCTGGAAAGGGGACGGGGCGGCAGGGGCGCGCGGTCGATACGGGTGCGCAGCTCGGTCACGTTATCTTCAAGGGCGCGGAAACGGCCCCACAGGAAGAACAGGAAGACGACGACGCCAAGTACAACTATTTCCATCGTCTTCCTGTGCTTTCTTTATCTCTGGTTAGGGTTTGGGCGGTTTAGCGGCGGGCGGGGCTTTCGCCTTTGCCGCTTCCTTTGCGGCTTCCTCCTGCTTCAGCGCTTTTTTGTCGGGCTTGCCGATCATTGTTTTCGGCAGGCTGTCGCGGGTTTCGAACTGCTTGGGCATTTCATACGGCGCGAGTTTATCACGCAAGAACGCGGTCATTGTCTTGTCGTCGACCTTTTCCGCATCCGCCTTGTACACGATGAACGCCTTCACGGTTTCGCCGCGGTATTCATCCTTCACGCCCAGCACGATCACTTCCGACACGTTCGGGTGCTGCATGATCGCCTCTTCCACCTTGCGGGGGAACACTTTCAGGCCGGATGCGTTGATCATGTCCTTGATGCGGTCGACGATGAAGATATAGCCTTCTTCATCCATGTAACCGACGTCGCCGGTGTGGAAATAGCCGTCTTTGTCCATCACGTTGGCGGTTTCATCGGCGCGGTTCCAGTAACCCTGCATCACCTGCGGGCCGCGCAGGCAGATTTCGCCTTCCATGCGGATGGGGCAGGCCTGGTCGGGGAATTCCAGGTTGGCGATTTTCACTTCCGTTTTCGGAAGCGGCATGCCGATGGAATTCAGTTTCTTTTCGCCATGCACGGGGTTGGCAACCGCGATGGGCGAGGTCTCGGAAAGGCCATAGCCTTCTGTCAGCGCCGTGCCGGTCAGTTTCGTCCAGCGTTGCTGCGTCGTTTCCGGCAGGCCCGCGCCGCCCGACAAAACGATTTTCAGCGACGACAGGTCGTATTTGCTGACATCGGGATGGTCCATCAGCGCCTTGAACAGCGTCGGCACGCCCGCAAACATCGTGGGCTTTTCCGCGTTGATCGTCTTCAGCGTCGTTTTCGCGTCGAACTGCGGCAGCATGACGATTTCCGCGCCCAGCTTGATCGACAGGTTCATCTGCACGGTCATCGAGAACACGTGGAAGAACGGCAGCAC
The DNA here is from genome assembly GCA_965279315.1 of Alphaproteobacteria bacterium. GTDB lineage: Bacteria > Pseudomonadota > Alphaproteobacteria > Micavibrionales > UBA2020 > JAPWJZ01. The sequence goes on from OZ257145.1 coordinate 1,507,611, forward strand.
GACCAGCATCTTCTCCTGCTTGTTCGTGCCCTTGCCGGGGCTGCCGCTGGTGAACCAGAAATCGGCCTGGTTCAGGTTGGCGGACAGGTTGGCATGGGTCAGCATTGCCGCTTTCGGAATGCCCGTCGTGCCGCCCGTATATTGCAGCACGGCAAGGTCGGTCGGTTTCACATCGACCGGCGCGGGATTGCCCTTGTTTTTCATCAGTTTCGCGAAGGGGATATGCTTGTCGTCGCTCTTCACTTTGACCGTATCAGCCTTGCCGAACCAGCCCTTCACCGTGTTCAGGACTTTATAGGCAAAGCCCTTCACGCCCGGCAGCGCATCGGCAAGATCCGCCACGATGACTTTTTTCAGGCAGGTGGTGCCGTCCAGCATTTTATCGATCTTCGGCTGGATTTTGGTGACGGCGAGCGACACCATCACATCGGTCTTGCTGTCGTTGATCTGGCCGCGCATTTCCTGCTCGGCATAGAGCGGGTTGAAATTGACGACCGTCGCACCCGCCTTCAGCGCGCCATAATAGGCGATCACATAAAAGGGCGTGTTCGGCAGGCACAGGCCCACATGGGATCCCTTGCCGAAACCGGCATCCTGCAATCCTTTGGCGAATTTATCGACTTCCTGACCCAGTTCTTTGTACGTCAGCGTCTTGCCCATGAAATTCAGCGCGGGCTTGTCGGCGTTTTTCTTGACCGAGTCCTCGAACATCTGCGTCATCGTGGAAACGGGAACTTCCATGTCCCAGTCGATGTCCACCGGATACTTGTTGCTCCAGGGATACTTGCCTTGCGGCTGGGGGGAGGCGGCTTCGGTCATTTTTCACTCTTCGAAAAGAAGTTGATAAAGGCCGCAATTCCTGTCGCAGGAACTGCAAGCATTCACACCCACACCGCCGTCTTTTTTTGTTAAATCAAATCTGATTTTGGGAAACCGTAACAGCCAGAAAACGCCTTGTAAAGCGCGCTTGTTTTGTCATATGCGGCAGTTTTCATAGCATGAAAAACACGCGCAAAAATTGATGCGTTGCAGCACCTTTTTTCGTTTTCTGAATGTTGCGGGAAGCCCTGTCGCTCACACTTCTTGAGCCTGCCTAAATTGTCTCAACTTTGACCTCAAGATTCAACATAATATTTGGTGACAACGCGTTTGTGACAGGTCTTTCGCAAGCAACCGGAGCGGCTTGCGCGGAAAAAGATTTTTTCAAAACGATGCGGCGCATAACGCGAATGTGACGGTTGTGACAGGGTGAAAATCGGTACCCGTGAATTTGAATTTTTGGATTCGCGATTCCCACCCCTCTCGTCATCCCCGCGAAGGCGGGGATCAACGCGGCTTACAGCGCACTCAAGCTCATGGATCCCCGCCTTCGCGGGGATGACGAAAGATGGCATAAAAAAGGCGGCCCTTGCGGACCGCCTTTTTTGAAATCTCGAAAGATCAGGCTTTCGGGGGCTTCGGCACTTCAGGCGCTTTGGGCGTTTTCGGCTTGGTTGCGTCGGTATCCGGCACAACGGGGGCGAGGAAATCGAGGAGGCTGGAGCCGGTCGAGGGATTTTTGTCCGCGTCTTTTTTCAGCTCTTCCAGTTTCGCGCCGGCGGCGAGGCCGCCTTCGATCGCCTTGTCTTTTGCAACGTTGAACGCGCCGGTGATGGCGTCGCCCGCGATGCCCGCCACGCCGTCGATTTTTTCGGCCAGCGGTTTTGCTTTTTCGGCGAGGTCGCCGATTTTCACGGCGGCGGCGTCGGTCACGGCTTCGATCTTGTCATTCACTTCGTTCGCGGTCGCGAGGCCTTTTTGCGCCAGCTTGATGGCGGCGGCGGTGCGCTTCATCTTTTTCTCGTTCGACTCTTTTTTCGCCGCGCGGATTTTTGCGGGGTCGGTTTCTTCTTTCAGGTGGTCTTCCGCTTTTTGCTTCAGTTTGTCGAGAAAGCTCTTGATACCCATGTGCTGTGCGTCCTTCTATTTTTTTTGAATTTCTGTGTGCCAATAGACTAGCATCCGAGGCTCCGGAGTCAACCAGTTATGGCAATATTTCAGAATAAAGACAGTTGATTATTGTCTTCTGGTAAATCGCTGTTCGCGGGGCGCTGGAATTGCCCCGTCGGGGTCAGCATGAATTCCATCGAATCGTCGCCGCGGAACAGGGCAGGGTCGGGCGCGGCCAGCCAGCGGCGGCAGTCTTCCACCGTCTGCAAAATAACCGGCATCCGGTCATGCACGGCGGCGACGGCGGGGACTGCAGATGTTGTCAGCACCGCAAAACCGTCGCGCCCGCTGAACGTGTCCCAGATGCCTGCGAAACCCACCACGCGCGCTGGCACGATGTCGAAGGGCTGCGGCGGTTTTTGCGTGCGGTCCCATTCAAAGAAACCATCGGCGGGAATGATGCAGCGGCGCGATTGCACGCTGTCGCGGAAAGACGGTTTTTCAAACACGGTTTCGGAGCGGCCATTGACCAGCGGCTTGCCTTCCTTCGCCCAGCGGGGGATGTAGCCCCAATACAGATGCTCGATGGAATCGCCACGGATGACGGGCAGGGAGGTGCCGGGGGTGGCCACACCTGCTGCATCCACGAAACGCGGCATTTTAACGCCGAAAAGCTCGGCCAATGCCTGCAAAGCTGCGATTTGTTTATAGCGGCCGCACATGATATAGTCGCCTTCCAAAATTCGAGAGGAATAAAGCAATGGCGGACCAAAAGGGCAAGACAATTCTGACAGGCGTGAAGCCCACGGGCGCGCCGCATATCGGCAATTATATCGGCGCCATCCGCCCCGCGCTGCGCCTTGCCGCATCCCACGAAAAATCATACCTGTTCATCGCCGATTACCACGCGCTGAACGCCGTGCATGACCCGAAGGCGTTGAAGGAAGACAGCTATCAGGTGGCGGCCTGCTGGCTCGCCCTCGGGCTTGATCCCGCGAAAACGGTTTTGTACCGCCAGTCGGATATCCCCGAGATCCCCGAACTCGTCACCATCCTCTCCGCCGTCACGCCCAAGGGGCTGATGGACCGCAGCCATGCGTATAAGGCGGCGAAGGACCGAAATGCGGAAGAAAACCGCGACCTTGATGCCGACGTGAATATGGGCCTCTACACATATCCGTTGCTGATGGCGGCCGACATCCTGATTGCGAACACCGATATCGTGCCGGTCGGCAAGGATCAGGTGCAGCACATCGAATTCGCGCGCGACATGGCTGGCTATTTCAACGGCGCGTTTAAAAAAACCGTGCTGAAACTGCCCGAATACCAGCTGGAGGCCGGCGGCGCGCTGCTGCCCGGCATCGACGGCCGCAAGATGAGCAAGTCGTATGGCAACCACATCCCCGTCTTCATCGACAGCGCCGCGCGCCGCAAGCTGGTGATGAAAACAGTGACGGATTCCAAACTGCCCGCCGAAGCCAAGAACCCCGACGAAAACGTGATCTATCAAATCTACGCACATGTCGGCACGCCCGAAGAAGTGCAGGCGATGCGTGACGCGTTCGAAAAAGGCGGCATGGGCTATGGCGACGCGAAACAAAAACTGTTCGACGCACTGGAACGCAACTTCGAAAAACCCACCGCGATTTATAACGAGCTGATGGGCGGCGACCGTAAAAAGCTGGATGATATTCTGGAGGAAGGCGCGGCAAGGGCGCGCAAAGTAACGCGCGAGACGCTGTCGAATGTGCGGGAAGCGATTGGGTTGACGCGGCTCCGCGCTTAAATATTTATATATTTCAGTGTCTTGTGCGCGTTATTGACATAACTCGCGTAATCCCGTATCCTCCGCGCAACCTCAAAATTAGCGAGCCAAGAGCCATGAAATTCGAAGACACCAGCCTGTTGCGCCACCCGACCGTCGAGAAGGCGTATAACGTCATGCGCACGTTTTTCTCGGATGGCGACGACTGGGCGCGCGAAGCGGTGCGGGCGGGCGAGATTATTACCGCGAATGCCAAGAACCCCGACCCCGATGCGATTGCGGCGAGCGTGCTGATGAACGGCATGGTTATCCCTTATGAAGCCGAACAGTTCGAACAATCGGTTTCCCCCCGCGCGGCGGATTATCTGAAAAAATTCTACGCCCTCGACCTCGAAAACCCGACCTTCTCGACCGCGGGCGAACAGCAGGTGTTGCTGGCGACCTCCGTGATCGGGCTTGAAGCTATTCAGGCGAAAATCGCCGCCGGTGACGTCGCGCATATCATCGAATACCGCAATGTCAGCCGCGTGATCGACATGAACGAACGCAGCCTCGCCGAAATCGCGCGCGACGGCACGACGGAACCGGAAATGCTGCAGGCCGCGCAAACCGCGCTTGTCGGCGCGCAAACCGCGCTCGCCAATGTGGTGGCGCAGCGGGTCGATGAATTGAAATTCGAAAACACCGGCCTGCCGGATCATCCCGTTATCCGCACCGTGTACGAAGAAATGAAGACATGGGCATTCGATGGCGACGCGCTGGGCGGTTATGCCCAGACCAATGCCGCGATTGCGAAAGTGGTGGCAGACAGCGTCTCCAGCGACCCCGAAGTGATTGCGGCGGCGCTGCTGAACCAGTACAGCACCCTGCGCCCCGGCCACAAAAAGCCCGAAGATTTCGGCGCGCGCATCGGCGAGCTGTGGACGCAGACCTCCGCCTGGGCGCGCATGGGCGGCGATGAAACGGCCAACCAGCCGAAAACGCCCGAAGCGCTGGCGATCCGTCAGGCGGTGCGTCTCTACTTCCTCGAAGAACAGGTCGCATGGCTGAATTCCGCGAAGGGCATGGAGCGCGACGCGCGGATCGAAACGCTGGAGCGCCTCGAAGACAGCCGCGACATCGTGGCGGAAGCCGCAGCGACGCAGGACAACCCCGTTTTCAAGGCGCGCCTTGATAAGGCGGTTGCGGGCGCAGACGCGCTGATCCACAAGCCCGAAAACGTGAAAATCCGCAAGCCCGGCAGCCCCAAGGTCGATCCGGGTTGGTAAAAATAACGAAATAATGTAGTATCCGTCTCACGAGGTTTTGACATGAAATTCGCACTCGCACTTCTTGCCGCCGTCCTCCTGTTCGCAACGCCTGCTTTGGCAGACCGTGGCGATGCCGACAACGCGCCGAAAATCCTGATCGCGAAAACCACCTCCGAACAGCGCGCCGTCGCCGAAATCATCTCCGGCCGCCTGCGCTCGGCGCTGGAAAGCGAGCCCTATACGCTTGATGCCGACGGCCGCGACGCTTCCACCCGCCGTTAATCCCTAGAACTGTCATCCCAGCATCATGCTTTGCATGTAAAACATGCGTGCTGGGATCTCCCGCGCGGAAAGCGCGGATTTATAAAAGCAGGCCTTGCGGCCTGCGAGATGCCAGCCTTCGCTGGCATGACGGCATTTTATGCAAAATAACCTTGATTATAATAGACCAAATTCGCCTATTCAGGCATTTTACAGCCTGCAGTTTTGAATCCTTTGAGGACACCATGACCATCGACTACGGCAACACCATTCACCTTCCGAAAACCGACTTCCCGCGCCGCGCAGGATTGGCGCAGCTGGAGCCGAAAATCCAGAAGCGCTGGGCGGATATGGACCTCTATAAAATGCAGCGCGACGCGTCGAAAGACCGCGAGAAATTCATCCTGCATTTCGGCCCTCCCTTCGCCAACGGGCATATCCATCTTGGCCACCTGCTGTCGAAAACGCTGAAGGATTTCGTCACGCGCAGCCAGCAGGCGACCGGCAAGAACGCGCTGCTCGTCCCCGGCTGGGATTGCCACGGCCTGCCCATCGAATGGAAGATCGAGGAAAAATACCGCGCCGAGGGCAAGAAGAAAAACGACACCGACGCCGTCGCCTTCCGCGCCGAATGCCGCGCCTTCGCGCAAGGCTGGGTCGATGTACAGAACAGCGAATTCCAGCGCGTCGGCGTGATGGGCGACTGGAAAAATTATTACAGCACCATGCACCCGACCTCGGAAGCGACGATTGCGCAGGAGATTCATAAATTCCTGCTGAACGGCGGCCTCTATCGCGGCTCGAAACCCGTCATGTGGTCGATCCCCGAACAAACCGCGCTGGCCGAAGCGGAAGTGGAATATAAAGACGTTACTTCGGACACCGCATGGGTGAAATTCCCCGTCGCCAAGAAAGGCGCGAAATTTCCGGTGTCGTTTGACGGCGCATCCGTCGTCATCTGGACGACGACCCCATGGACGCTGCCCGGTAACCGCGCCGTCGCCTATGGCAAGGATATCGATTACGTCGTCGTGACCGTTTCATCGGTCGGCGAAGAAGCACTGGTAAAAGCGGGCGACAAGCTGATCGTGGCATCGGCGCTGCTGGAGGCCTTCGTGAAAAGCGCGAAGATCACGGGCAGCACGCAATCGGAAGCCGTGAAGGGCGAAGCGTTCGATGGCACAATCTGCCATCACCCGCTGCACGGCAAGGGCTATGAATTCGACGTGCCGATGCTGGAGGGTGATTTCGTCACGACCGATGCGGGTACGGGTTTCGTGCATATCGCGCCGGGCCATGGCGAGGACGATTACCGTCTCGGCCTGAAAAACCATATCGAAGTGCCGCATACCGTGAAGGGCGACGGTACCTATTTCGAAGACGTGCCGCTGTTCGCGGGCATCCCCGTTTACATGCCCGACGGCAAAAAAGGCTGGGCAAATAAAACCGTGCTGAAAGAAATCACCGAGGCCGGCAACCTTGTCGCGAAAGCGCAGATCCAGCACAGCTATCCGCATTCTTGGCGCTCGAAAGCGCCCGTCATCTTCCGCAACACGCCGCAATGGTTTATCTCGATGGAGAAAAACGACCTGCGTGCAAAGGCGTTGTCGGAAATCAAGAAAACCCGCTGGGTGCCAGCGAGAGGCGAAAACCGCATCGCGGCAATGGTGGAGCAGCGCGGCGACTGGTGCGTGTCACGCCAGCGCGCCTGGGGCGTTCCCATCGCCATTTTCGTGAACAAGGCGACCGGCGAAGCGTTGAAGGACGAAAAAGTCCTGAAAAACATTATCGATATCTTCAATAAAGAAGGCTCGGATGCGTGGTTTGCGCGCCCCGCTTCCGATTTCCTCGGCAGCGGTTACAACGCCGATGACTACGAGCAGGTGAAAGACATCATCGACGTCTGGTTTGAATCGGGCTCCACGCAGGGCTTCGTGCTGGAAAACCGCCCCGACCTGCACCGCCCCGCCGATCTGTATCTCGAGGGATCGGACCAGCATCGCGGCTGGTTCCAGTCATCGCTGCTGGTCGGTTGCGGCACGCGCGGCGATGCGCCGTTCAAGGCCGTGCTGACGCACGGGTTTATCCTGGACGAAAAAGGCTACAAGATGTCCAAGAGCACGGGCAACGTGACCTCCCCCAACGCGCTGATGGAAAAATACGGCGCGGATGTGATGCGCCTGTGGGTTGCGGGATCGGATTACACGGAAGACATCAAGTTCGGCGAAAACATCCTCTCCGGCCATGTCGATATCTATCGCCGCGTGCGCAACACGTTCTGCTACCTGCTGGGTTCGGTCACAGGGTTCAAACCCGCCGACCGCCTGTCGTATGACAAACTTGGCGATTTCGACAAGTGGGTGCTGCACCGCCTGTACGAGATCGACCAGACCGTGCGCCAATGCGTGAATGATTTCGATTTCCTGAAACTGACGACTGTCGTGCACAATTTCTGCGCGCGCGACCTGTCGGCGTTCTATTTCGACGTCTGCAAAGATACGCTTTATTGCGAAGCGGTCGGCAGCGACAAGCGCAAGGCCGTGCTGACGGTGCTCGACCATGTGTTCAACCACCTTGTGCATTGGCTGTCGCCGGTGCTGGTCTATACAACCGAAGAAGCATGGCTGTCGTATAAAGGCCTCGGGTTTGACGATGCCAAGGAAAGCATCCACCTGTCCGTGATGCCTGTTGCGCCAAAAGAATGGCTGAACGCCGACCTTGCCGCCAAATGGGACAAGATCGCCGCCGTGCGCGGTGTCGTCACGGGTGCGCTGGAAATCAAGCGTGCGGAAAAACAGATCGGCGCATCGCTCGAGGCTTCGCCGCAGGTTTATGTGGCGGATACGGCGCTTGCGGGCGTGCTCAAAAGCATCGCTTTCTCCGATGTCTGCATCACTTCCGGCATCGATGTGCAGCAGGGCAATGCGCCCGATGGCGCGTTCCTGCTGGCGGGGGTCGACGGAGTCGGCGTTGTGTTCAAGAAGGCCGAGGGCGCGAAATGCGAACGTTGCTGGAAATACACCGGCGATGTGGGCAGCAACGCGCACCACGCGGGCATCTGCGCACGCTGCGCGGAAGTCGTTGAACGCGAACATAAATCCGCCGCTGCATAAGGATTTTGTTTGGCAGGGGTGGCGAAATAACCGGCACGGCTTATATAGCCTGCCAGCATAACCGTTTTGATATGAAAGAAGATAAAAAATGACCGGAACCGCAACCGCACAGGTCCTGCCGCAAGTGAACAACATTGAATCGCTGAAAGAAGCGCTGCCCGATTTCGCGAAAGACATCCGCCTGAACCTGTCGGGCGTGATCAAGGCGGATGATGTGTCCGGCGGGTTAAACCTCAACCATGTCATGGGCGTGGCGCTGGCATCGGCCTATGCGACCCGCAACCGCACGGTGATTGCGGCGCTGGAGGGGGAAACCGCCTCCATCCTGTCGCCTGAAGAAATCAATGCGGCGAAGGCCGCCGCTACCGTGATGGCAATGAGCAATATTTATTACCGCTCCACCTACATGGTCGGCGATGACGAGATCGGCAAATTGCCAGCGGGTTTGCGCATGAACGTGATCGGCAACCCGGGCGTCGATAAAGTGACGTTCGAGCTTTATTCGCTCGGCGTGTCCGCCATCAACGGCTGCTCCGCCTGCCTTGCCGCCCATGCCAAAGGCGCGCAGGCGCATGACGTGACGAAGGTCGGCGTGCAGCATACGCTGCGTATCGCCGCCGTGTTGTTCGCGGCAGCCCAAGCGGTTTCGATTTAATTTTCAACAGGAGTTATTTTCATGAGCAAGAAAAGCGCGAAAGTGATCGAGGCCCTCGAAAAACTGCTGGCAGACAGCTACACGCTGCAGCTGAAAACGCAGAACTATCACTGGAACGTGACGGGCCCCAGCTTCAATTCGCTGCACCTGCTGTTTGAAGCGCAATATACCGACCTCGCCGCCGCCGTTGATACGATTGCGGAGCGCATCCGCGCGCTGGGCGGCAAGGCACCCGGCAGCTTCAAGGCGTTTGCGAAACTCGCCAGCATCAAGGAAGAAACGGAATCGCCCAAGGCGACCGAGATGGTGAAAAACCTTGCGAAGGATCAGGAAACCATCGTGGCATCGGCAGAAAAAGTGCTGAAGGCCGCCGAAGAAATCGGCGACGAGCCGACGGTCGACCTCGCCATCGGTCGCCAGCAATTGCACCAGAAAAACGCCTGGATGCTCCACGCGCATCTGGAATAAGCGATGCCGGGTTTCATGCTGACATGGAATCCCGCGATCGGCGACCAGGGCGATAACTGGTCTGACAAGGATTTGGTCACGAAATTAATCTCTCCCTTCCGCCGGAAGGGGGAGATTTTTTTGAACTGGCGCACCGCCGCCCCGCGCAAGATGCAGGTGGGCGACCAGGTGTTTTTGCTGAAACAGGGCCCGCGCCCAAAGGGCATTTTCGGCATCGGCGTTGTCGTCAAACAGGCCGAACGCGAACCGGACGATCCCGCGCGTTTCCGTGTGCGCGTGCAAATCACAAAACTGGTCAATCCCGTGAAGGGTGAATTCCTCGCGGGTGAAATGGCGCTGACGGATTTGATCGGCAAGCTGCTGGTGGGGGCGCGTTTCAGCGGCCGGTCTATTCCCGAAGACCGGCTGAAACGCCTCAATAAATATCTCGCTAAAGGCTGAAGCTGTCGCCGTGCTTGTGGCGCGTCACTACGCCGTCTTTCAATACCGTCACGCGGCCGCTGCCGATCACTTCGAAAGTATTCTTTTTAACGATAACGCCGGTGTCTTCGTCCAATCCGATGCCTGTCTTGCGGCTGTCGGCGGCGGCCGCGCCGAACAAACGCTTCAGCCTGTGGCGCTGGTTGAAATGCGTGTCGAACACGACGTCGGGCGTGAAGCTTAACCCTTCGCCAAGGCCGAGGCCGCCGGGTTTCAACGCGTTGCGCGGCTCGCCGCCCGTGATCATCAATTGCGACATGGCGGCGGCACCCGCGCTGGTGCCGGCAACAACTGCGCCTTCCGCTTCGCGCGCGGCAAGGGTGGCGAGGAATGTCGTGCCGCCGAAGGCTGCCGACAGTTTTTCCTGATCGCCGCCGGAAAAGAAAACGACATCGTAATGTTGAAGCGACGCGACGCTGGCGGGCGCATCGGCATCTGCCTTTGTTGTGATGTGGCGCGTGTCGGGCGTAACGTTGAGGCGCGCGAAAGCGTTGCGATATTTTTCGGCCACTTCCTCGGGATATCCGGTTGCGGTCGTGATGACCAGCACGCGTGGCTGCTCCGCGCCTGCCTCTGCCAGCACGCGCTTCAGTACGGTCATGTCGCCCGTCTTGTCCTCTGCGCCGCCGATGGCAATGATCGTCATTCAATTTCTCCGGAAGGGTAAATTTTATGGCAATAGCTCGGAATTGTCAAACTAGCCTGAAAAGGCTGCGAAATATTGCACCAGATGGTCGATGAATTTGCGGGTGCGGGCGCTCAAATGACGCTGCGGCACATAGACGGCCTGGATCAGCATGGGTTCTTCCTCGTATTCCTCCAGCAATATTTCCAGCTCGCCGCTGTTCACATGGTTGCCGACGATGAAACTGGGCAGCACCGTGATGCCGCAATCGCGCAAGGCGGCATCGAGCAGCAGCGTACCGTTGTCGCTCGAAAAACGCCCCGCCACCGGCTGCAGGTGTTTGCGCCCGTTGATGCGGTAACCCCAGGCCTTGCCGTCATTCACGCCGCTATAGACCATGCAATTGTGACGCGCGAGGTCTTGCGGTTTTTCCGGCCGCCCGTGTTTATCCAGATATGAGGGGCTGGCAACCGTCACGCGCCTGCTTTCCGCCAGTTTGCGCGCCACCAACGAAGTATTGGCGATATCGCCGATACGGATCGCAAGGTCGAAATCTTCCTGCGTCAGCTCCGCCGCGCGGTCGCCAAGGTAAAGCCGCACGCCGACATCAGGATATTTATCCAAGAATGACGCGATAGCGGGGCCGAGGAATTTGGTGCCAAAAGTCACAGGCGCGCTTAACCGGATATCGCCCACGGGGTTTTCATTTTGATAGCGCAGGTTCTCTTCGACTTCGGCAAGTTCATGGATGATGCGCCGCGCATGGTCGAAATACTGGTATCCCGCATCCGTCAGCGCCACATGCCGTGTGGTGCGTTGCAGCAGGCGCGTGCCCAGATAACCTTCGAGGTCTTTCACGCGCTTGCTGACCACCGAATTGGCGATGTTCAGCCGCCGCGCCGTTTCGGCGAAGCTGTTGGTCTCGGCGACCGTCACGAAAGCGAGGATATTGGCCAGTCTGTCCATAATTCATATTAATCGAATAAATGGAAATATAAATGATAAATTACGCGTATTCCGCTTTTTTAACGAAAAGATATATTGGTAGATAGAAAGGTTGGTGTAACATGATGAACATCACAAAATCAAATGACCGTGGAGAAACAGGCACTTACTGGCTGCAAAGCTTTCACAGCTTCTCCTTCGGTGAATATTATGACCCCCGCAACATGGGTTTCGGGCCTTTGCGCGTCATCAACGAAGACGTAGTCCGCGCGGGCACGGGTTTCGATACCCATCCGCACGCGAATATGGAGATCATGACCTATGTGCTGGAAGGATCCTTGGAGCATAAGGACAGCCTCGGCAATGGCGATATCATCCGCCCCGGCGATGTGCAGCTGATGAGCGCAGGGAAAGGGATCCTCCACAGCGAGAAAAACCCGTCCGAGTCCGAAGACGTGCATCTGCTGCAAATCTGGATCATGCCCAATGTTGCGGGCACGGCACCGGGCTACCAGCAAACCACGTTCAATCCGGCCGAGATGCAGAATGCACTGCGGCTTGTCGTGTCGCCCGATGGCGAAAACGGCTCGCTGGTGATCAAGCAGGATGCCAAGCTCTGGGTTGCGCGCATGGATGCGGGCGCAAGCGTTTCTCTGGAAATGAAACCGGATCGTAAATACTGGTTCCAGATGGCGCGCGGCACGGCGGAAGTCCTGGGCAAGACGCTGGAACAAGGCGATGCGCTCGGGCTTGATAATGAACCCGGCAAGGCGGATATTAAAGCGACCGAAAAATCCGAACTGCTCGTGTTCGAACTGCCCCGTTAACAAAGGAAACAAAAACAATGGCCACAAAAACAAAACTCCTCGTTTTCGCCGGTGCGACGCGCGAAGGTTCCTTCAACAAGAAACTCGCGCGCCTCGCCGCGAAAGCGGCCGGGGAAGCGGGCGCGGAAGTGACGCTGGTTGATCTCAAAGATTACCCGATGCCGCTTTATGACGGCGACGATGAATCCGCATCCGGCCTGCCGGAGAAGGCACTGGCGTTCAAGAAGCTGGTGAAGGAATCGGACGGTTTCATCATCGCGTCGCCCGAATACAACAGCGGTTATTCCGGCGTGCTGAAAAACACGATTGACTGGGCCAGCCGCCCGTCGGAGGCAGGCGAAGGTTCCGCCGCCGCATTCGCAGGCAAATATGCGGGCATCATGGCGGCATCGCCGGGCGCACTGGGCGGCTTGCGCGGGCTGTATGCGTTGCGCGAACTGCTGATGAATATCAGCGTCACCGTGCTGCCGCGTATGCAGGCGGTGGGCGGCGCGGGTGCGGCGTTCAATGACGACGGCACGCTGAAAGATGAAAAATTCAGCAAAGGCGTCGCGGGCGTCGCGCAAGACCTCGTGAAACTGCTGCAAAAAACGAAAGCGTAAGCGGGGATAACTTGAACACCAGACCCACGCTGCTGGAGGGCGATCCGGGCGCGCATATCAGGCGCCTGACGCTTCCGCTTGCCTGGGGCATGCTGGCGATGACCAGTTTTTCGGTGTTCGATGCGTGGTTTATCTCGCGCCTTGGCACGCAATACCTGGCTGCGCTTGGGTTCACCATACCTGTCCTCATGTTTTTCATGGGCATCGTGTTCGGCACATCGGTCGGCACGACATCGGTGATCGCGCGCGTCTATGGCGAGGGTGATTTTGAAAAAGTACGCCGTATGGCGACCGATGCGCTCAGCCTCACTTTCGTCAGCGTCATTGTGGCTGCGATTGCGGGCATGCTGTTCATCGATCCCATCTTCCGCATCATGGGCGCGACCGATGATTTGATGCCGCTGATCCACCGTTACATGATGATCTGGTATTGCGGGTTGCCGTTCCTTGGCCTGCTGATGGTCGGGAATGCCTGCATCCGCGCGACGGGGGACACGCATTTCGTGTCGAAAATGATGACGCTGCTGGCTGTCAGCAACATCATCCTCGACCCGTTCTTTATTTTCGGCTGGGGGCCGTTCCCGGAATGGAAACTGGCGGGCGCGGCGGCGACGCTGGTCTGTTCCTATTACCTGACCTGCTGCGTGTCGATGTATTTCCTGATCTTTAAAAAGAAAATCCTCACGCATCCGATTATCCATCCCGGCCTGCTGAAATCATGGGGCAAGATTTTGCATGTGGCGGTGCCGTCGATCGTCAGCAACCAGATCGCGCCCATTTCCGCCGCCATCATCACATGGATGGCGGCGCAGTTCGGCAAGGAAGCGGTCGCGGCTTTGGGCGTCGCAACGCGTATCGAGAGCATGGCGACGCTGCTGTTCTATTCCATGGGTGCGGCGATTGCCATTTTCACGGGCCAGAATTACGGCGCGGGCAATTACGGCCGCATCCAGCAGGCGACCGCCACGGGCGCGAAATATTCGATGGTCTGGGGCCTGGGCATTGCGGCGGGTTTGTGGATTTTCGCCTACCAGATCCCGACATTCTTTGATTCAAATGCGCAAGTCATCGCCTATACCGCGCAATACCTGCACTGGGTGCCGATCAGCTACGGCGCGCTGGGCGTGCTGGTGGTGTCGAACGCCGCGCTGAACGCGATGGGCAAGCCGCTGCCCGCGACGACGCTCATCCTGCTCAAGACCTTCGTCATCTATGTGCCGCTCGCCTACCTGCTGCAGGCGAAGATGGGTTTCAGCGGCATCCTGGCCGCGCTGCTCGTCACCAACTTTATCCTCGGCATCGTGTCGTATTTCTGGAACAAAAAAATCGCATCCTGACGGAGTTTCCATGGACGTCGCCATCAAGACCATCGCACTTCTTTTTGCCTCCAACATCTTTATGACGTTTGCGTGGTACGGCCATTTGAAGCACAAGGAAACCGCGCTGTGGATCGTGATCCTGATCAGCTGGGGCATCGCGTTTTTTGAATATTGCCTGCAGGTGCCGGCGAACCGCATGGGTTCATCCATCTTCAACGCGGCGCAGCTGAAAACCATTCAGGAAATCATCACGCTGGTCGTGTTTTCAGGATTTTCGGTCTGGTATTTGAACGAGCCGATCAAGTGGAATCACCTTGTCGGCTTTGCGCTGATCGTGGCGGCGGCGTTCTTTATCTTCAAGAAATGGTGATCTAGCGTTTCAGCGCAGGGCTTGCGGTGCTATCCGCAAATACCTTGGGCGCGTTCATCAATCCCCGTGCGGGTGGATTTTCGGCGGGCGTGAATTCCAGCGTCTTGCCCACCAGCCCGCCCAAGGTGATAACTTTTTTCCAGCCGCTGATGGCGTAGCCGCGGATTTTCAAATTTTTCTGGTCGCCCTGCGGCAGCTGGATGTCGAAACCGAATGCTTCCTTGCGTTGCTCGATCCAGATTTTTCCCTGCCAGCGGCCATTGCCCATGTTTTTCATGTCGCGCAGTTGTGCTTTGTACTCAAGCGCCTTTTCAAAATCGGCGGGCGTCAGTTTCGCCTTGTCCTTGCTCACATAGCCCGCGACCAAATTACGCACCTTGTCATTATCGGGGTTGAGCGCGTGGATGCGGAACTGGATGCCGGTTGAATCCGTCCACAGGTCGATCACGCCGTCGTAATCGGGATGTTTCCAGTAACTATGCGCGGTCTGCGGGATTGTCTGGACGATGCCTTGCGGTACGACAGCATTCTGCGCGCGCATCGGGCGCACCGATGCGGCAAGGAAACCCAAAGCCAACGCCGAGGTGGTGGCGAGGGTGGTGAATATCTTTGCACGCTTGCTTGTCATAACCGTGAATATAAGGCGAGGAAGATGATGCCGTCAAACGGAATATATCACACTGATTTAACTGCCGAATTTCCGCTGGCTGTCATAGCCGAGGCCAAGCGCGACGGAGGACAGCTTGTTCTCCTCCGACAACACCGCATTCGGGAAGCGCGAACAGACGGCCTGTTTCAGCAGCGGCGTTTCGGTCGGCCCGCCGGTGAGGATGATGATTTCGATGTCGTCATCGCTCAACCCCGCGGTCGCCAGACATTCCGTGATCGATTCAGAAATCCGGTCCACATGGCTGGTGATTGCGGTGTTAAAAATCTCGCGCTGCACATCCAGCTTGAATGCGTTCTCGATAAAGCCCAGTTCAGCCGTGGTGCTGTCGCTGCCCGTCAGGTCGATCTTGGCGGCTTCGACCGATGACAGGATGCGATGGCCGAGTTCATGCTCGAGCGCATTGACGAAACGGCCAAAGCGTTTCGGCGCGTGCGATTCCGACAGGATATCGCGCATGTCCTTTTTCACCTTCGGCGTATAGAGGAAATTTACCTTCGACCATTCCGACATATCATGGAACGGCGACAGCGGCACGTCGAAACGCTTCTCGCCATAGGTGCTGCGATAGCCGAAGGCGGGCATGAAACTGGAGAGGCTTAAAGATTTATCAAAATCATTGCCGCCGATGCGCACGCCCGAATGGCCGAGGATGTCCTGGCTGCGGTCGGCGCGGTTGATGTATTTTTGCGATACCTTGATGACCGTAAAATCCGACGTGCCGCCGCCGATATCCGCGACAAGGGCGCGTTTCTCGCCCGTCACTTTCACTTCATGCGCAAAGGCCGCCGCGACGGGTTCATATTGGAACGCGATATGTTTGAAGCCCGCCGCCGCTGCGATGCGCTGCAATTCGCCTTCCGCGCGCGCGTCGCCTGCGGGGTCGCCATCGATGAAATGGACGGGGCGGCCCATCACGGCATGGGTCAGTTCGTGGTTCAGCTGTTTTTCGGCGGTCGATTTGATATGGCCGATGAAATGACCGATGATGCCGTCGAAAGCGCGCATGCGGCCGTTCACCAGCGTGCCCTGATTCATCAGGCTGGTCCCGAGGATGCGCTTGAGGCTCCGCATAAAACGGCCTTCTTCCCCTTCAAAAAACAGTTTCTGCGCAGCACGGCCAAACGCGGGCAGGGGCGATGTGGCGGGATAGAAAATCGCGCTCGGCAGCGTGTCGGCATCGCCCTCGACCTTCAGCAGGCGCGCGCCATCCTTATCGCCCAGTGCAATCGCAGAATTCGACGTGCCGAAATCGATGCCGCAGGGATGCATATGCCACCTTTTGGGAAAGCGATGTTTTTATATCGTTCAGTCGTTGATTGCAAGAAAAACCCCGCTACTTTGCGGCAGCGGGGTTTTAAGGCGTTATAATTGCGGCAGAATTACGCGATCTTTTTCGTGCGCGTCTTGATCTTCTTCGCAAGGAAGGCATAGCTCATGATTTTATAGGCAAGCTTGGCGGCGAGGAAGTCGCAGCCATGCATGTTGGGCTTGGGCGCCAGTTCGTTCACATCCGCGCCGATGAAGGTCGAGACCTTTGCGACTTCGCGGATAATGTTGACCGCGTCATCCCAGAACAGCCCGCCCGGTTCAGGTGTGCCGGTTGCGGGGATCATGCTGGCATCGAAGGCGTCGATGTCGAAGGTGACATAGACGTTCTTGCCCTTGAAGTTGCGCACGATCTCCTTCATGTCCCACAGGTGCTTTTCGCGCGCCCAGTAGATTTTCAGGCGCTTTTTGTTCTTTTCCAGGAACGGGATTTCGCCGGAGGAAATGTTGCGGATGCCGAAGGAATAGACGCTGACATTCGCGGGGTCCATCGTGCGGCAGATGGCGGAGGCGTGGGAATAATGTTCGCCATGGTATCCGTCGCGCAAATCGGCATGCGCGTCGAAATGCAATACCGCCACATCCTTGAAATTGCGCGCATAGGGGCGGATCGCGCCTGCCGTGATCGAATGTTCGCCGCCGAAGACGAAGGGGAATTTGCCCATCGCCAGCACTTCTTCCACCTGCGCGTCCAGCTGTTCCAGCGCGGTCTCGACCGATTTGGAAATTTTCACAGGCTTGGCGGTGACCACGCCGTATTCGCGGAACGGCTCGCTCCAGAATTCGTCGTCGAACAGCTCGACCTGATGTGATGCGTTGATCATCGCGGCGGGGCCTTTCGACGTGCCACCGCCATAGGACACCGAAGCCTCGAGGCCGAAGGGGATGACGACGACCTGCGCGTTATCGACGCTGAAAGCATCCGCTTTCTCAAGGCCGAGGAAGCCGTCGGCGGGTTTCATGAACTGCATCTTAAAATTCCTTTCGGTTGCCTTTGTCATTTTTTTGCGCGAGCCAGACGGTGCGGCCGCCGCAATCGGTATCTGTCAGGTTTAGGACAATAACGCTAAATCCGTTGTTTTCAAGCAGCGTTTTATATTCGTCCACGGAAAGGCTGGCATGGTGGATGTCATGCCCCTCCATGCTGCCATAGATTTCGCCATCTTCCGTTCCGGTATTGAACAGCAGCACTGCGCCATCGGCGGCATGCGCGGCGAAAGTGGCGAACATGGCGCGCTGGTCGTCGCGGGTCAGGTGGAAAAAACTGTCCCAAGCGAGGATGGCATCGTATTTTGCGCCCAAAGCGGTTTTGCGGATATCGCCCACCTGCCAGTCATGGCCGGGGAAGCGTGATTGCGCGAGTTCAATCATGCGCGGCGCGATATCGATGCCGGCCACCTTGAAACCGTTCGCGATAAAAAACGCCGCCATCGGCTCCGCACTGCCGCAGCCGAGGTCCAGCAGGCGGCCTTCGGGCTTTGCGAGCTTCAGCACATGGTCGAGGTATTTCCTCTCGATCAGCGTCTTGTTGCGCGCATTGTCGAACCAGTCGGCGATCTGCTGGTATTGCGCGGCGACTTCGGTATTGCGGGTCATTCTTCGATCATGCCGCTGCCCGCCGAAATGGCAAGGAAGGCGTCGCGGTCGATGTTCACATGGGGGCCGAGGTCATAGGTGTCGAGATCCTCGATCGGCACCCAGACGAATTCCGAATGTTCCGGCGTCAGCTTGACGTTTTCGCCGAGCGGGCGGCAGAGATAGGCGAGGTTGAGCAGCGGCTGCCCCTCGCGCTTGCCGGTGCGGGCGTTAAAAATCTGCATCACGTCGATTTTCAGGCCGGTTTCTTCCTTGTATTCGCGGGCGAGCGCCACTTCGGGCGCTTCGCCATGCTCGACGCCGCCGCCGCAGAATTCCCAGCCGATAAATTCCGATCCGGGTGCGGGCGCGCGTTTCAGCAGCAATACCTGACCTTCGTCGTTCATCAATACGCCAAGGGCGCGGACATTGAATTGAGCCATCTTAATATTCCTTCAAAAAGATTTCCGGCCGGGGCTTTTAAGGGCTCCGGCCGGAAAATTTCATTCACGCGCTTACTTGAACAGCTTGTTCCAGTTGCGGCGCGGGCGTTTTTTCCAGTAGCCGCGATGGTAAGCGTCGGATGCCAGCAGCGGCATGACCGAGCCTGCTTCCGCGAACACCATCTGTTCCAGTGCAACGTCCACTTTGCCCCAGCTGCACGCTTCCTTCAGCGTGGAGGAGGAGCAGGCGCCGTCGCGCACGTCGGCGATGGTGATCTGGACCGCGTATTTGTGCATATCGACATCCTTGTGGCCGAGGATCTCAGCGCAGACAACGGTGTCCTGCGTGAAGTTCTTGGGCACGCCGCCGCCGATCATCAGCAGGCCGGTGGTGCCGGCCGCGATTTTCACGTCGGTCAGTTCGCGGAAATCCGCAACCGCGTCGATGCACATATAGTTCTTCGGGTTTTTCTTCTGGTGCAGCACAAGGCCGAAACCGGCGGAAGAATCCACGAATGCCGGGCAGAAGATCGGCACGCCGTGCTCATAGCACGCCGCGATCAGCGAGTTTTTCTTCTTCGCTTTTTTCACCAGGTACTTGCCCATTTCCCAGATGAATTCGCGCGACGAATAGGGGCGGCGCTCGAGGCCTTGCGCGATTTCGAAGATCGTGTGGTCAACGGCCTGCAGGTCTTCTTCATCGATGTATGTGTCGTAAATGCGGTCGATATAGAGGTCGCGCAGCTCGCGGTCATCAACCTGGCTATCTGCACGGTAATGCTTGAAGCCGAGCGCTTCAAAGAAGTCCATGTCCACGATGGATGCGCCGGTTGCGACGATCACGTCGACCATGTTGCTCTTGACCATTTCCGTGTACAGGTCCATGCAGCCGCCGGCCGAGGTGGAGCCCGCGAGCGTCAGGATGGATGTCGCGCCCTTGTCCTGCAGCATGGTGTTGAAAATGTCGGTCGCGCGCGATAGGTCGCGCGAGGTGAAGGACATTTTGCCCATGCCGTCGATGATCGGGCGTGCATCGAATTTCTTGATGTCGATATGCTCGATCGGGGTATTCAGCAACGCCGCTTTGCGGTTGCTTTTCGGGTGGGGCTTGGCTTTCACGGCTTTCAGGTTGCTTTTCATGTTCGTAGTCCTTTTTTATCAATCTGCCCTGCGCGTTTCAGGCCGCTCCTGTTGCAAGGAGTGGCCCGAAATGGGTTTTACGCGGTCAATTTGTGGCGAAAATTATCCCGTCACGCAGAGTTCGTTTGAATCCGTCGTTTCCAGCGCGTCATCGTAGAGCGTGACCAGCGGCGGGGCCTTGACGGACACGACTTCATGGGCGGAAAAGCCGTTGAAGTCGGTACGCATGGTGTTCCCATAGGCGCCGAGCTGGCCGATCTCGATGTAATCCCCTTCCCGGACGTCTTCCGGCAGGTAAAAGGGGCCAGGCATATAATCAATGCTGTCGCAGGTGGGCCCGTAGAAACGGAAACCCTTGTGCGGCGCACTGGTGCCTCCCGGCGTCGGACGGATGAGACGAACCGGGTAACGGAAACCCAGGTGGCCTGCGTCGAACAGGCTGCCATAGGTTCCATCATTAATGTAAAGGACATCGTCCTTGCGAAGTTCAACCTGCACGACGACCGAGGCGCTTTCCGCGACAAGCGCGCGGCCGGGCTCGCACCAGAACTCGTAGCGGTCCGGGTGGGGCAGGGTGTTGAAGCCCTGGTCGATGGCGGTTTTGTAGTCGGCAAGCGCAGGGGGCGCCATGTCGGGATAGATCGACGGGAAGCCGCCGCCGATATCGATGACATCGACGCGGGTGCGCGGGATTGCGCGCAGGATGCCACCCACGATGTTCAGTGCCGCCACATATGCGGCAGGGTCCATGGTTTGCGAACCCACATGGAAGCAGATGCCCAGCTTGCGCGACAGCTTGCGCGCCATTTTCAGGATCTCCGGCGCCTTTTCAGGCAGGCAGCCGAACTTGCCCGCGAGCGGCAGCTCCGACGAGGTATTAGGGACGGCGAGGCGCAGGTACAGGCCGAGGTCTTTCGACTTGCCGGTGCAGGCGACGATCTTTTCCAGCTCCTCGACCGAGTCAAAGGAGAAGTCGCGGACGCCGAAATCGAAATACGCCTGTTCGATGGCATGGCGGCTTTTCACCGGATGCATGAACGCGATGTGGGAGCCGGGCGCAATCTCGTTCACCAGCTGGATTTCGGGGATGGAGGCCGCGTCAAAGTGCTTGATGCCCGCATCGCGCAAACCGGCCAGCACGTATTTGGCAGGGTTCGCCTTGACGGCGTACAGCACATGGCCGGGGAAATTCTCGAGGAACCACTTGGCAGAGGTTTCAAGCGAAGCCGGACGGAAACAGGTAACGGGAATATTGGGACGTCGCTGGCGGACTACGTCTTCGGGGCCTTCGTATTTTTCCATTCCATGAAACCCTCCTGGGGGCTTTCATGAGATAACCGCACGCGAATCGTTCGCTGCCGTGCCCTCATAATTAACGTTATAGGTTGATTCGATTCAATGTAAAGAATTTTTGAAATATCAGCGGCTTTGGGGCTTTCACATCGTGTTACAAAATCTTCACGATGCCGGTTTTGGCTGCATCGGGCGCGGTAGTGGAACCATGATCGTGCGCGGGATGTTCTTGAGCGCGGGCTCGACCGCCGCGATGTCGACGCCGTGGCGCGCATTGGCCGCAACATAGTCGATTTTCCGCACATCGGTGATAAAAGTCTGCTGCAGCTTGGTCATCAGCACGGGCAGGGCGGCGTTGTCGGGCTGCAGCTTGATGCCGTCCATCAGCGCGGTCTGCAGCGCGCCATAGGCGCCGATCATGGTCTGGGGCGTGATCTTGCCATAGAGGGCGAAAGCGCGCTCCTGCAGCATGGCGCTGGCGTTCCAGGCGCGCACCCTGGCCAGCCCCGCCTTTTCCTTGTCGGTCAGCGGGGCGTCGCCCTGCGGGCCGCGCTTGGCGGCCTGTTCGGCGGCAGTGACGGTGCGGCGGAATTCCTGCGCGCGGATGAAATCGGGGTCGGCACCGGCCAAAATCTTCAGGGTGCGGAGCTGCGCAGGCGTCTTCGCATCCTCCAGCATGACGGTATAGCCCACGATGCTGCCGGTCAGTTCCTTGGCGTCCATGATTTTAAAGTAAAACGCCTGCGCCTGGCTGTCGTTCATGGCGCGGAAGGCGGGCAGGCCCATTTTCACAATCTGGCTTTTCATCTCCGCCAGCACGGGCGGGGAGAAGTGGAGCGGGTCGCCCACCAGCTTTTTCCGCCAGTCCGACACCGCGTCGATGGCGGTCAGGTCGGCCTTGCCCGCGCGGATCAGGTCGCCGATCCCGCCCACATCCGCCAGCGCCTCCTTGTTGTACCGCAGGGCGATAAATTCCCGCACGGTCGCGCTGTTGCGGGCGGCGTTGGGCTTTTTCAGTTCCTTGTCCATCGCGTCCTCGTCAAACCCCTGCATCGGGTAGCGGGAGTCGAGGCAATGCCAGGATTCATGCGTGTTCACAAAGGCGATTTTCTGCTGGAGCGTCATGCCCGGCATGGTGAAGGGCAGGGCATGGCCGGAGGACGGGACGATCACGCAAGCCTCGCCCGCCGCACCCGTCTGGTTGAGGAAGGCGGCAGGGTTCTGGGTTTTCACGAGGCCGAAGGCGAATTTGTGGAAGTTCGCCATGTTCCCCGCCACGATGCGTGCACGGCTGGGCTCGAACTCCACATTTTGCTCCCCCAGCATCATCTGGACGATGGCAACGGCGGGCAGCCCCAGCGCGGTGCCGGCATCGAAACGGGCGGGG
Organism: Alphaproteobacteria bacterium; assembly: GCA_965279315.1. Classification (GTDB taxonomy): domain Bacteria; phylum Pseudomonadota; class Alphaproteobacteria; order Micavibrionales; family UBA2020; genus JAPWJZ01. The sequence goes on from OZ257145.1 coordinate 1,530,054, forward strand.
TCGAGCACCACGGCGCGGTCATGCAGCCCGTGCATGTGCTGGAGGCTCAAGGTCAGGCGTTCGCTGAAGACGTTCAGGTCGCGGGAATAGGTGTCGCCGGTCTGGATTTTGGATGCCATGAATTCGGTGCGGGCGGCGTCGATCAGGGCGATCCGCACCTCCATGCTGTATTCCAGCGCGCGCAGGTCGGGCGGGGCGGTTTCGGTCACGGCAGCCGTATTGCCGTTCGGGGCGGCAGGCGCGCCGGTTTGCGCGACGGCAGGCGTCATCCCGCCCAGCAAGATGGTCGTCAGCGCGGTCGATGCCGCGAATTTTCGCCAGACGCCCGACAGCGTGCCTTTGCGGGTGAGGCTCATAATCCCCTTCCTTTCGCGCGGAAGGGTTTCAGGGCGGGGTCGGCCGCCACGATATCGACGCCGCGTTTCAGGTTGGCCTCGACGTAATCGGTGTCCTGCACCCGCCAGACGAAACTTTCCTGCAGCTTGGTCATCTGCGCGGCATAAAGCGGGTTGCGGGGGTCTGATCTGGTATGGGCATGCAATTCATCCTGCAGTGCGCCATAGGCCGCAGCGAGCGTCACAGGCGTGATGCGGCCGCTATCCTTGAACGCGCGGTCCTCCAGCAGTTGCGCGGCGTTCCAGCTGCGCAACGCGCCTGCCAGTTTGATCTCGGCGGATGATAGCGGCCCTGCGCCGGGGTCGGCCGGCTTTTGCCAGTAATACTGGAAGAAATCGATGGCCTTGGCGGCTTCGGGATCGGTCTTGGCGGCCTCCAGCCATTGCAGGCGTTCGGGCACGGTGCCTTTTTCCAGCTTCAGGTTGATCTGGAGGCTGCGGGCGCTCATGCCGTACTGGTCGGTCACGTCGAAATACAGCTGCTTTGCCGCCGCATCGTCGAGACGGTGGAAGGCGTCGATGCCCATCTCGTCAATCTTCGCCTTGAAGCCGTGCAGCACGGGCGCGCTCAGGTGCTGGATGTCGTTGGGATAGCGCATCCGCCACGCCACGATTTTGTCGATCAGGCCGGTGTCATAGCCATCCTGCCGGATCATGTCGCCGATTGCGCCCACATCGGCCACCGCCTCTTTCCGGTACTCCATCGCGAAAACGCCGAGCGCGGTCAGGTTGGCGATCTTGGACATCAGTGTGCCTTGCGGCACCGCCGCCAGTTTTTTGGGATCGAAGCTGCGCAGCGTGTATTTATCGTCAAGGCAGTGCCAGCCTTCATGGCGGTTGGTGAAATTCACCTGTTCGCGCGCGTTCAGGCCGCGAATATCGATCGTCAGCGCGTGGTCGGATGACGGCACGATGACGCAGGCGGCGGGGTGCGTGCGGCTGGTGTTCATCATGGCGAAGGGGTCTTGGGAAAAGGTCTGCACGCCATACCGGAAGGCATAGGGCGCGGCGGCCTTGCCCGCAACCGTCTCTGCCATCTCGCCCGTCGGCGTCAGTTTTTGTTCGGTCAGCAGTAAGCGCACGGCCTGCGGCGCACTAAAGCCGAGCGCCATCGCCACATCGAACTTGCCGGGGTCGATCACCAGCACGCGGTTGTGGATATTGGCGCGGTCGGATTTCAGGAACCGCGTCAGCCGGTCCTGCAGCCCGTCCAGTTCCTGCGAATAGCTGCCGCGATTGTTCAGTTTCAGCACCTCGCGCCGCGCCTGCTGCATCAGGGCGGCATTGATGCGGGCGCGCCGTGCCTCTTCCTTGGCCGGCAATATAACAATGTCGTCCATATCTATTGTCCGGGTGGCGTCATCGCGCGGCGGGGGATCGGCGCTGCCGGGTGCGCCGGCGTCCTCGATCTTCTGCGTATGATCTGGCTTCGGCACGCTGGTGCAGCCTGCGGCCGCAAGGCTTGCGCCCAAGGCGGCACGGCGCACGAAAACCCACCATGACGATGTCAGGCTGGTGGTCTTTTTCAGCGATGTGACGTCTGTTTTCGCCATTACATCCGGTCGTTCAATAAAAAAGCGATTTATAACCGCCTGAATCTCCAAGGGGAATCATCCGAGCCTATATTATACTATACATAATTAAGGATTCGTGTATTATGTCGAACGCTTGACCAAAAACATATTGAAAAATAACGATTTTTCAATAGGATGCAGCGCAACAAAACAACAATAACGACTCAAAACGATTCAGGGCGGAAAATATGACCAACAAGCTTCGCAACATTGCCATCATCGCACACGTCGACCATGGGAAAACCACCCTCGTTGACGTCCTGCTCCGCCAGTCGGGCCAGTTCCGCGCCAACGAAAAAGTTGCCGAGCGCGTCATGGACTCCAACGACCTCGAAAAAGAGCGCGGCATCACGATCTTGGCGAAGGTCACCTCGCTGATGTGGAAAGACACCCGCATCAATATCGTCGACACCCCCGGCCACGCGGATTTCGGCGGCGAAGTCGAACGCATCCTGTCGATGGTCGACGGCGTTGTCATCCTGGTGGACGCTGCCGAAGGCGCGCTGCCCCAGACGAAATTCGTTTCCGGCAAGGCGCTGAAACTCGGCCTGAAGCCGATCGTCGTCATCAACAAGGTCGACCGCCCCGATGCGCGCCCCGACGAAGTGCATGAAGAAGTGTTCGACCTTTTCGTGGCCCTCGAAGCAACCGATGAACAGCTCGACTTCCCCATCCTCTACGCTTCCGGCCGTCAGGGCTGGGCGTCGAAGACGCTGGGCGGCGAGCAAAAAGACCTCGCGCCGCTGTTCGACCTGATCTGCGAATACGTGCCCGCGCCGAAAGTGGAAGAAAACAAGCCCTTCTCGATGCTGGTCACCATGATCGAAAGCAACCCTTACCTTGGCCGCGTCGTCACGGGCCGCATTACCGCAGGCTCCGTGAAAACCAACCAAGCGCTGAAATCGCTGGCGATTGACAGCAGCGCGGTTGAAAACTTCCGCGCCTCGAAAATCCTCGCCTTCCGCGGCATCGAGCGCGAGCCGCTCGACGAAGCACATGCGGGCGACATTATCTCGATCGCGGGCATGACGCAGGCGACCTCCGTCACCAACACGGTCTGCGACCCTGTGGTGACCGAAGCCCTGCCGGCTATTCCAATCGATCCGCCCACCATTTCCATGTCCTTCGCCGTCAACAACGGCCCGTTCGCGGGTACCGAAGGCACGAAAGTAACCTCGCGCATGATCCGCGAGCGCCTGTTCAAGGAAGCCGAAAGCAACGTCGCGATGAAGGTCCTCGACGGCCAGACGTCGGATACGTTCGAAGTGTTCGGCCGCGGCGAATTGCAGATGTCGGTCCTGATCGAAACCATGCGCCGCGAAGGCTTCGAGCTGATGATCGGCCGCCCGCGCGTGCTGTACAAAACCGACGAAGAAACCGGCGAAAAGATGGAGCCGTATGAAGAGGTCGTGATCGACGTCGATCAGGAACATTCCGGCACGGTCGTCCAGAAAATGGCGATCCGCAAGGGCGAGATGATGTCGATGGCACCGTCCGGCGCCGGTAAAGTCAAAATGACCTTTATCGCCCCCACCCGCGGGTTGATCGGCTACCACGGCGAATTCCTGACCGACACGCGCGGCACGGGCATCATCAACCGCCTGTTCCACGGCTATGGCACGTTCAAGGGCAACGTCGAAGGCCGCCGCGTCGGCGTGCTGCTGGCGATGGATACCGGCGAAGCGACCGAATACGACCTGTGGAAACTGGAAGAGCGCGGCACTATCATGGTGCTGCCCGGCACCAAGGTTTATGAAGGCATGATCGTCGGCGAACACAACCGCGACAACGACCTTGCAGTCAACATCCTGCGCGGCAAAAAGCTGACCAACGTCCGCGCATCGGGCACCGACGATTCAACCAAGCTGATCCCGCCCCGCATCCTGACGCTGGAGCAGGCCATCACCTTCATCAACGACGATGAACTGGTCGAAGTCACCCCGAAAACCCTGCGCCTGCGCAAAGCGATCCTCGACCCCAACGCGCGCAAGCGTCTGGAAAAGACGGGCTAAGCGTTTCGTTACGGGAGTTGTCAATGGGTACGGCCAAGGCGCATCTGCGCAGCCTGTCGATGGGGGCATTTTACGGCGCGCTCGTCTTCGTGGCCGATCGCTGCATCCATCTGAAGGGCACGGTGAATATCGCACTGCTGGTGGTCATGTCGATCATGGCGATTTTGGTCGTGATCGGCACAATCAAGGTAGATCCGCAAAGCCGCTTCCAAATTCCGCTGAAGCCTTTTTCGATTCTTGTCGGATTTTTTCTTTCACTGACGGTTGTTTATGCGTTCCTTGGCAATATGCCAGGGCAGCGCAATTTGATCCAGTCTCTGGCGGATGCGAAAACCATGCCGCCCGCCATTCAGCAGCCGTTCGATAAATATGTGGAATGGAGCGCCGGCCATTCTTTGATCGGGAATGGCAAGCCGGAAATCGTAAAACAGCCTTGATGCGCGCGGCTTAGGGCTTCATTCCGAACTTCTGCGCACCCCGCGCATAGACCTTGTCGAATTCCCCCTCCAGCCCCGCATTCGCACCGCGCAGGCCATCGACCACGGCTTTGGCCCAGGTGAAGTACTCCTGTTTACGCGCAAGGCTCCAGTCGGGCGGAGGGGAGTCGAGTATGGCGCGGAGGTTGGATATTTTGTCGGCTGTCTTGACCAGTTTCGCCGCGTCAGATTTATGCGGCGCGTGTTCGACCTGCAGGCGTTTACGCTCCGCCTTGGGCAGTGATTTGTCGTCGGTGCATTCCTGCACGATATCGGCGACGTTCTGGCCGAATTCTTTCACCAGTTCTTCGTATTTCGTATCCGTGTCCTCGATCGTGTCATGCAGCACGGCGGCGCAGAGGATATCGGCATTCTTGCCATCGGTGAATTGCGCGACAAGGTCGGCGACCTCGATCAGGTGGTTGACATAGGGTTCGGCGCGTTCGCCCTTGCGGCGCTGGTCGGTGTGCTTTTTTGCGGCGAACAATAACGCGCGCGTGAGTTTCTGTGAAACTTCGGTCATGGGGATTCCTTTTGGTATGTCCCCATGCTAGGCGTTCTGCGCCTGTCTGGCAAGCCAGCGCGTCAGCCGGGGTTGTTCTCGCCCTGTTCGGCGGCGGCGGGCTTGTTCTGGCCGGCCTCGCCGCACATGATGAAGGCGCGCGTGGCGGCGAAGGGGCCGATCGTTTCGAAAATCGCGACCATGCCGAAGACCAGCGCCGATACCTGCGCGCCCATGCCGGGTAGCAGCTTGCTGAGCGTCGAGGCAAGCCCGATCGCCATGCCCGCCATCGGGATAATGAGCAGCGATGCCGCCGCCGCCTGATTGGTCTCGACCGTCGTGAAGCGGGAGGCGATGAAAACGCCCGCGGTTTTCGTGACACAGCGGATCACCACCAGCAGCACGGGCGCGATGCCCGCCATCATCAGCGCATGCAGGTCGATTTTCGCGCCCGCCAGCACGAACAGCGCGATGAAAAACAGATCGCCGCCCTCGCCGAAACCGACCTTCGACAGGTTGGATTTGTTTGATTCAAACCAGCGGGTGGCGATGCCCATCACCAGCGGCGCGAACAATCCCGACATGCCAAGCATGCTGCAAACGCCCAGCGTGACCATGACCGCGCCGATCACGACGACGAAGCGGTAATGTTCGTCCTCCTCGCGGAAAATGCGGGCGATGCGCACGGCGCACCAGGCGGCAAAAATGCCGACAACCGCCGCGCCGAACAGGCGGTAGGCGGGCACAAGAACCGCGGCCGAAGCCGCGCTGGTTTCCGGCGCCATCGCAAAGGGCAGCACCGCGGAAAACACGATGAAGGAAAAGAGGTTGTTCATCGCTACCAGAGATTTTGCCAGCGACGTGACCGTGCCTTTCGCGCGCATTTCCTCTGCCACATGGACCAGCACGGCGGGGGATGACGAAATGGCAATCGCGCCGATCAAAGCCGCAACCGTCCAGCTGTTCCCGAGGAATTTTACCGCAAGCGTCACGCCCGCGAAGGTCAGCAGGCTTTCGAGGATCGCGGTCAGCATGATGCGCTTCGAGCGCAGCATCGCCTCCGGATGCAGCATGTTGCCCAGCTTATAAAGGATCAGGCCCAGCGCGATGTCGATAATGACATACGCGTCCTTCATCATATCGGCGGTAATCAGGCCAAGCCCGTGCGGACCCGTCAGGAGCCCCAGCAGCATAAAGGCGGTGATTGTGGGCATCAGGTGGATGCGGTTCGCAATCAGCCCCCCTGTGACGCCCAGCAAGAGAAGCATGCCAAAAGCCAGCATCGCGTTCGGGTGCAGGTCGGGGATATAGGTCAAGAAGGCTTCCATGCGGCGTCATTACTCCGGTTACAGGCGGAATATAATGATGGCGCGAGGCGGAAAGCAATCCCGTAGATGTAAAAGCAGAAAGCCGGGCGCTGCAAGCCCGGCTTTCCTATCATCAATGCGATGCGCGGAAAGTTAAATTTCGCGTCCGCTTTGGTGATCCTGATTGAAATAGCTTTCTTCGCTGCCCGTGTTGCTGGAGCGGTAGCTTTTCTGGTAGTCGCGGGCGAGCGTTTCAAGGTCTTCGACGGTGCGCGACGATACGGCGTCGGATACGCCCTGACCATCTTCCATCGCGTCGTCTTTAATATGCTCGTCATAAACCTCCGAACCGTCGAGGCGCAGGCCGGCCGATTTCCAGTCCTCCTTGCCGCCGACATAGTCGGAGACATCGGTATAGCCAAGACCTTCCAGGATTTCGGCAGCCTTCGTCGAAGCCGCACAATCGGCGCTCGCGCAATAGGTGACGATTTTCAAGGATTTGTCGGTCAGTTGTTTGGGGGCTTCCGCAGCCAGCGTTTCCAGCGGCATCGACAGCGCGCCGGGGATGTGGCCATGGTCATATTCGGATTTCGGCAATGCCTCGATGATGGCGTAATCTTCGCCTGAAGACATCAGCTTGTTCAGCTCGTCACGTTTGATCGGTTGCATGGAATCCTCCATTGCCCTTTTAATATGGGCTGTTCGTTGACGGGTTGCAGGTGTCCAACGAATGGCGGGTAAAGAGGGTTCCCCTGAAATGAAAGAAGCCGGGCTTCATCAGCCCGGCTTCTTGAATCACGCTAAAGCGATAAGCTTAGCCGCCGCAGGAACCGGATTTTTCCTTGTTCGTGCCGCAAGAGCCCATGGTCTCTTCTTTTTTCGCTTCCGTGCCGCAAGAGCCGGTTTTGGGAGCGGTCGTGGAACAGGAGCCTTTTTCGTCTTTTTTCAGTTGTTCTTGGCTGGTCATGGCAATTATCCTTATGTTGGGTTGCTCAACGACGCCGCATACGCGGTCGTCACGGGAGAGGATATAGCCCCCGAAAACCCCTTGTCCACCCGCGATGTCCGGTATTCCGGCGCAGGCCGTCCACCCCCCTGATATCATGAGATATATATCTTTGTTATAATTTCCATAAATATTGACCTCATCCTGAAAAAAACAGGCAAATCCGCCATCCGGCTGCTTCAGCCGGATGTGGCATACTGGCATCGTCCGGGATTCGCAAAATGGAGTTCAAGCATGTATGGCCGCCTGTTTTATTTCCTGATGCCGCTGGTCATCGTGACCGCCATCATCGGCTTTTCCGCACTGGCCGAAAACGACCATGCGGGCATGACGCATGAAGAGCCAGCCGTTGAAAAACATGCCGCGGGGTTGCAGGCGCAAGTCACGCCCGATACGCTGGTGCGGGGGCGCGACAGCACGTTTACGCTGATGCTGACCAAAGGCAACACGCCCGTGTCGCTCGCCGCGCTGGAGGAACGCCATACCCAGAAAATCCACCTGCTGGTCGTCGATGAAAGCATGGTCGATTACCATCATGTACATCCCACGGCGGGCAGCGATGCCGGCAGCTATACTTTCGCCTTCACGCCCAACACGGCGCGCAATTATATGCTCTATGCCGATGTGAAGCCGCTGAATGGCGAAGCACAGATGATTGCGGTGAAATTAAACGGCGGCGCGCCTTGCGCAAATGACTGCCTCGACAAATCCGCAACCGACCGCGCGACGGTGGGCGATGTGACGGGGCAGGTGGTGTTTGACGGCAAGACGGTCAAGGCAGGATCCCCCGTAAATGCCGAAGTCACGCTGACCGGCGCAGATGGCAAGCCGCTCGCCGACCTTGAACCCGTCATGGGAGCCTATGGGCATATCGTTGGTTTCTACGAAGGCTTCAAATCCGTCGCCCATATGCACCCGATGGGGGCGGAGCCTGAAAAACCCGAAGACCGCGGCGCGTCGCCTGTCAAATTCATGCTGCATCCCGATCATCCGGGTTACCTGAAATACTTCGTGCAGATCCGCCGTGGCGGGAAGGATGTGTTCCTGCCTTTCGGCCTCACGATTGAAAAATAAGCCGTAACCCCGGCGAAGGCCGGGGTCCACGCACTCTCCGTGCGTCTGGCGGTTGTGGATCGCGAGGTGTCGCAGCCATGCATGCCGATGGTGCTTAGACCCCGGCCTTCGCCGGGGTTACGATAGCTCTTTACATTTGCCATAATTTTACTGTATCATCTTCGGATTGTTGAATATTCGAGGAATATTATTCGTGACCGCCGCCGCGCCATTTTTTAATGCCACCGCAGAATCCGCCCGTCAGGCGGGCGAACGGTTGCTGGCCGAATTGCAGCGCAGCGATGCCGATATCAGCGCGGCGAAATTGCTGAACATGACGGGCACGCATGTCGATTACAGCCTTACGACAGAAAACGGTGAAACAGCCCTGCTGCTCGCCGCGCAAAAAGGGTTTTTCATCGCCGCCAGCCGCATGGTGGATTTTGGCGCAGATGTGAACAAGGCGGACAAATTCGGCTTCACGCCCTTCATGATGGCGGCATCGGGGAATGACCGCGATCTCGTCGATGCGCTGCTGGCGAAGAACGCCGACATCAATGCGCATAGTGCGGCGCGCGACACCGCCTTCACGCTGACAGGCGGGCAGGGGCATGATGCCATGCTGAAATACCTGATCGATAAAGGCGCGGGCTTCACCGATGCGGAGGCAATTCGCACCATTACCGAAGCAGCCGCGCGTGGCCATACAGCCGTGGTGAAAACCATCAATAGTATTTTCGATGCACGGGAAGAGGCGCGTAGCCGCGCCGAAGCTGATGCCTTGCGGATGGAGCGTGAAAAGATGGCGACCATCGCCGATACATTCCGCCACGGCCCGCAGGGCAAAGTCGCTGCCCCCGGAACCGCGCGTTTCAAGCACTAGGGATTAGTGGATATCGTCGAAGTTACGCTCGTGATTGATCTCGGGGTTCAGGCGTTCTTCCTCTGTCAGGTCATCGAATTTCTTGGTGACTTTATCGGCCTTCACCATTTTCTTGATGCCGCGTTCTGACCCGTAGAAAGCGTCACCCTCGAATTTTTCTTGCGCGCGGCGGTCTTCTTCATGGTCGACAGGCTCCGGCTGCGCTTCAAGGTTCTCGAAATCGAGACCGTTCAGGTGCAGCGTCTTGCGTTCGGTTTCCGTTGTATTTTCAGGGGTTTTGATGATGGGCATGGCGAAATCTCCTGTTGCAGCGGGGAAAAGGCGGACAGGAGACTAATCGGCAGAGGGCGGGATAGTTCCGGTTATTCGCAGCGCAGCACGACAAAATGTCCCGCCCACTGCGTCTGGAAGCCGAGGCGGTTGTATAATGCTACCGCGCGGTCGTTATCGGTGCGGGAATGCAGGAACGGTTTTTCGCCGCGTGCCACAATGCCCTGCATCACGCGCATCATCACCGCCGCCGCATAACCGCGGCCTGTATAATCGGGATGCGTGCAGACGGCGCTGACTTCGGTGTATCCCGGCACCTTCATCCGCTCTCCCGCCAGCGCCACAAGCTTGCTGTTCTGATAGATGCCGAAATAATCCCCCATTTCATGCGTGCGGCTGGTGAAGGGGCCGGGACGGGCGAGGGTGGTCAGCTCGATCATCTCCGCCGATTGCGCCGCGCCCAGCTGCACGATCTCGGCCGCGCTTCCTTTGGCATCGGGGATGCCGTTATCGCACACCATGCGGATCAGCGGCGCGCCGGCCAGCACTTCCCATCCCTTGCGCGGCTGCCACGGCTCGCGCAGGAACAGCGCGGTCACGCCATTGCCCAGCAGGGCTGCCAGCGCGTCATGGTCGACCACGCCGTTTTCGAACCCGCTGAAGGGGGCGACGTCGGGCATGAAACGCTTCACTTTGCCGTCACCCACGGCAAAGTGGGACTGGCGGGTGGTAAGCGCGGTCCAGATGATGTTGTCGGGCGGTTGCATGTCAGCTGATCAATAACAGGCGCGGCGGGCGGCCGTCAACGGTGTCGGGCGCGCGGTGGATGCAGGGCGCGACGGGGCTGCCCGGATATTCGACCGCGATGCGCCACATATTGCCGATGCCGAAGGAGTATCGCACAGCATCCGGCAGCGGGGCGTAATGCAGGTCATAGCAATTCTCGCGCAGGTATTCCCCGAAATCGCCGCCGCCTTCCGCCGCGAATAAATCCTGCAATTTTTCCAGCGTGGCGGGATCGTCGATGCGGCGTTGCGCGGAGGCATTGTCCAGCCCCTCGCTCGCCGCTTCGTTGTAACTGCACAGGTAGGTATCGGCGGCAACCGGCGCGCGGTCGGCATGGAAGGAATAAACATCCGTCGGCACCGCATTGCTATCATCGCGGGAATAGCGCGGCACGCATTCAAGGCTGGGCTGTAATCCGCGTTCCTGCAGCAACCGGCGGTCGGCCAGCAGCATGGCGGCGGCAATGCGCCCCTGTTCGCTCAGGCGCAGGCGCAGGCTTTCAATCGCTTCTTCGTCCAGCGACACAATATCTTTCCCGCCCTGCAGCAACGCCGCGATTTCATCGAAATTGCCGGGCAGTTGCCGCGCCCAGCAGATCGCATTCACCTCCGGCCCGAAGGATGCGTTGACCAGCGCATCGAAACTGTCGACGACGCGTATGCGGCTTGTGGCGGGAGTCATTACAGCGTGGCGGCCTTCGGCGGTTTCGGCTGCTTGACGGGCGCGGGCGGCTGAAGCGTTGCGACCTTGGCGGGATCGACGCCATAAGCCTTGTCCAGCACAGGGCGCACGGCGGGGATCGCTGCCTTGAACACCGAAGCGGCGAGCGCGCTCGTGAACTTATGCTTGCCGGCGTCCGGGCCATCGACATAGGCGACGACGGTGCCATAGAAACGGTCGTCAATCGCGAACACGAATGTCGCCGTGCGGTTCTTCGCCTCCGACGATGTCACGCCGCCGCCCTTGGCAAAGGTCTGCTGGCGGTTGTCGCCCGTGCCGGTCTTGCCGCCGACGGGCAGGATGCGGCCATCGCTGAGGACGACCGATTTATTGGCGCGGCGGGCGGTGCCTTCCTCCACCACGCCGTTCATTTCGCGGCGGGCGAGTTTGGCCACTTCTGCGGGCAGAACGCGTTTGCCTTCCGGATGCTTGGGCAGGAAATCGAGCGCATAGGGCGTATCGGCGGCGAAGCTGATTTCCTCGAACTTGATGGCAGGCTTCAGCACGCCGCCATTCTGGATGATGCCGGACAGCGTTGCCAGCGCAGCGGGCGTATCGCCCGACGACCCGAGCGCGGACGCATAGGACGGCACCATCTTATCGAACGAATAGCCGAGGTTTTTCCACGTCGCATGGATATGCGTGAACGCCTCTTTTTCCAGCATGATGCGGATGCGCGTGTTCTGCGCCTCGATCTTGTCGGGTTTCATCAGCCATTTATAAGTCACGATGCGCGCATCGGCAGATGCCTTCACCGCGTCGCTCCAGCCCGCATCCGGGGATTTCGCGCGATGTTCGGCCAGCCACAAGGCCAGCGGATGCACGCCCGTGATGTAACCGCGGTCGTTCAGGTCGAACTTGCCGGGCGCGTAATCGTCATACAGTTTCTGGAAGTTTGTGTTGTCGCCGATATTCGTGCCTTCCTTGCGGATGAAGGCCTCCATCTTTTCAACCGGCGCATCGGGGAACACGGAACGGTAAACGACGGCAAGGTGCGTGCCCGTGCGTTTCGTTTTCGCGGCCAGCATCGTGGCGGTTTCGTCGGGCGATTTGTCTTTCTGTTCGCCCCATGCGCGCCACAGGAATGTCGTGCCTTCGGCATGGATGAACTGCTCCAGGTATTTCTGGCGCAGCGGGTTGCCGGGGTTTTCGTAGATATCGGCGCTGACATCCATTTTCTGCGACTGCGTGTAGTAAACGATATCCTTCATCATGCGGATGAACGACAGGTTGACCGAGTGGTGGAACGCGTCCTTGACGTTATAGGATTTATAGTTTTCCGACGATTCAAAGTTGTCAAATGTATGCACGCCGCCACCGGTGAAGAACCGCTCGCCGGGGTTGCCGGAATAGGTGCGCTCCAGCGACGCCTCCAGCATTGCCTCCAGCGATTTGTCGGTCGCGGGGTTGGCAAGGTAATCAATCGCCCAGCGCGACAGGTTGTCGTCGCGCAGGACGTGGATATTGTGCAGCGCCTCGGCATCGATGCCGCTGAATTTCTTGTGCATGTCCGACATCGCTTCGAGGTATGAAACGAGGGTGCGCAATTTCGCGGTGGAGCCCAGTTCCAGCTTCGTGCCTTCGTTGATGTTCAGCGCGCCGTCGAAATTGTCGGCCTGCACGCGCAGCACGTTCGTGCCGTCGGGCTGTTTTTCATACAGGGTGAAGGAATAACGCAACTGGTCTGCAAGGGCAGGGTTCAGCAGCTGGAACCCCGTCAAGCCGTTCTTCGCCGCGATTTCGGGGTCGGACAGGCTGTGCAGCAGTTTTGTCACGGCTTCGTCGGCGCGCGCATCGATGGTGGTGCGCGCTGTGATGTCAAGGCGGTTGAGGGCATAAATATCCTTCACGCCCAGGTCGCGCATCAGGTTGATCTGCAGCGCCTCGATCGATTTCTGGCGCGCTTCCTCCGTCACGCGCGATGCGCGCACGGGTTTGACGAATTCGGGGTGCGCGGCCAGCACGGCGTCCCTCATGCGGGGGCTGATGATGCCCTGCTCGGTCAGCTTCGGCAGGTAGAAATCGACACGCTCATCCAGCTCGGCGCGTTCCTTCAACAGATATGCGGAGGGCTTCGTCACAGACATCACAAGGCGCAGGGCCTGGCGGTAGGCATCCGCCGCGCGTTTCAGTTCGGCATCGTCCATCTGAGCATCGGGTTTTTTCAGCAGCCGGTTGGTTTCCGCAAAGTCTGCGCCGAACCATGCCACCATGCCGTCGCCGAAACCGGTGATCTCGCCCGCGCCGGGGAAGGAAGACAGGGGGATCGAGTTGAGGTAATCCAGCACGATGCGCTCGCCCGCCTCGCGCGTGTCGCGGCCGTTCGTGTAGTTGCGCGTCGATGCCGTCATCATCTGTTCCAGCTTTTCCTTGCCGGTGCGCGTGATGCCGTCGGGCGAATGGCGGAATTTTTCCGTCTGCGTCGCCAGCGTCGATCCGCCGGGCGCATTGCCGCCGATATGCAGTTTTTTCAGCAGCTGGTCGCGCGCGGCCCTGGCGAAGCGGCCCCAGTTGATCGCGTTGTTATGCGTGTTGGCCTGTTTTTCGATCAGCTGGCGGTCCTCGACGAACAGCAGGCTTTGCGCCAGCACGGGCGGGATGCTGTCAAAATCGGCATAGACCTGACGGGGAAAGCGCGCATCGAACAATGTTTGCGCATTGCCGTCGACCAGCTTCAGCCCGGCCTGCGCCTTTTCGTTATAGATGGGGAACAGCTGCAGCCCCGCAATCTTGCGGTCCTGCCATTCTGTTTCTTTCTGCACCTCGAAACCGCGCGCGGTCAGGCGTTCGCGGAATTGCAGCGTCTGCGTGTAACCCATGCGCTCGTCATAAGGGCCGGCGGCGGGGGGCGCGACAGTAGGGCTCGATTGCTGCGTCTCGGTAAATGTTTTCCCCTCCGCCACGCTGGTGAAGAAATGCGATTGCAGGTAAGACGTTTTGATTTCCGCATAGACGCCGGTGCCGATCACCGCGCTCGCCGTGCCGATCGCCGCCACGCGGTGCACCCAGCGGGGCAGTTCGCGGTACCATTTCGCGGTGCTCTTGGCGCGCTTGCCGACTTCCGATGCGCCGGATGACAGCATTGACGCGCCTGTTGACAGCGCGGCAGAGCCCGCATGGACGATGGATGATCCTGTCGACAGCAGGGACGATTTGAACGACGGCGGCGCGGGCGGCAGCGGGGGCGCAGGCGTTTCTGTCGTGCTGGATTCAGGGGATTCTGGTTCCCGTTCGGCGGGCGTTTCGAGGTCGCGTTTATCGTCTTCGTTCGACATGGTTGCCGAGACTCCAGAGTGGTAAATATATATCTTATGTGAAAGAACCTATACCGCCACTAGAGTTTATGCAAACGAAAACCACTAAAGTTAATGTATTGAAATACTTAGGCTATTTTTTGCGCGCGTTCCCTGCTTGCCAAAACCAGCAATAAACCTGCCAGTGAGAGCCCCGATCCGGCCAGTGCAATCGCCGGATAGCCAAGGTTCAAACTGATCACCCCCGCACCCAGCGCCGCCCCCAGCGCATTGCCAAGGTTGAACGCCCCGATATTGACGGATGCCGCCACGTTCGGCGCATCGGCGGCGGTCGTCATCACGCGCATCTGCAGCGGCGGCACCAGCGCAAAGGTCGCAACGCCCCAGGCAAAGATGGAAATCGCGGCGGGTATCGGCCATTGCATGACGCCCGCAAAAATAACCAGCAGGATGGTAAGCGCAACCAGGGTCGTGATCAGCGTCCCATCGACCGATTTATCGGCAAACCTGCCGCCCAGCCAGTTGCCGACCGTCAGGCCCACGCCGTACAGCACCAGCATCGCGGTGATGAATTGCGTCGATGCGCCTGTCGCATCGCGCAGGATCGGCGCGATATAGGTGAAGACGGTGAACATCGCGCCCGAGCTTAAAACCGTGACCGCCAATGCCAGCATCACGGCAGGGCGGCGCAGCGCGCGCAGTTCATCACGCATGTTGATGTCGCCATTCGCGGCGATTTTGGGCAGGGCAAGCGCGAGCGCCGCCATCGCGGCAGCGCCCAGCGCGGTAATCCCCCAGAACGCCGCGCGCCAGCCGAACTGGTTGCCGACCCATGTCGCCAGCGGCACGCCGCCCACATTCGCAATCGTCAGCCCCATGAACATCGCGGCAACCGCGCCCGCGCGCTTGTTGGCGGGCACCAGCCCCGCCGCCACGACAGACCCGACGCCGAAAAATGCGCCGTGGTTCAGCGATGTCACCAGCCGCGAGAACAGCAGCATGTCGTAATTCGTCGAAATGGCGGACAGGAAATTGCCGAGGGTGAAAATGCCCATCAACCCGATCAGCAGGTTTTTGCGCGGTATCTTGCCCGTCGCCAGCGTCATCACCGGCGCGCCCAGCATCACCCCCACCGCATACGCCGTCACCAGCAGCCCCGCAACCGGGATGGACACCCGCAAGTCATCGGCGATCAGCGGCAGCAGCCCCATCGGCGAAAATTCCGTGACGCCGATGCCGAACGCGCCAATCGCCAGCGCAAAAAGGGGTGGGTTGAATTTCATCTGGTCTCTCCGGTGTTTCAGCGCCGCTGATATAGGCGCAGCCGCCGCACATGAAAGGGGGCACGCGCGCAAATTGCGGTTGAGGTTTATCGTGCGGGAATGAAGGGGAAAAATGGTGCCGTTGATGGGATTTGAACCCGCGACCTCCCGCTTACGAAGCGGATGCTCTACCCCTGAGCTACAACGGCATCAGGGACGCAACATAAGGGAAAGCGTGGCGGTTTTCAAGCATGGAATCTGCGCGGGTGGTCGCGCGCTTGTCCAAAAAATCCTTTAAAATCAACGAAAGTCCTCGGCGGGGTTGCTTTATTAACCAGCGGCATGTCAATTTGGGCGGAAATAACGGAGTGAATACCCATGATCGACCCGAAACAATTCTTTGCCGAGAACCCCGATGTCGAGACGCTCGAGGCGTTTGTCGTCGATGTCAGCGGCATCCTGCGCGGCAAGAAAATGCCCCGCCAGAACGCGGACAAGCTGTTCAAGGGCGGCGTGCGCATGCCGCGCTCCGCCTTCGCGGTCGATATCTGGGGGCAGGACGTGCCCGCTGCGCAGCTGATCATCGAAACGGGCGACAATGACGGCGTCTGCTATCCGGTCAAGAATTCGCTGCGCATGGTGCCGTGGCTGAAAAACACGGCGCAGGTGATGCTGACGATGAAGGAGCCCGACGGGCGCCCGTTCTTCGGCGACAGTCGCCAGGTCTTAAAAAAAATCGTCGGCCTTTACGCGAAAAAAGGCTGGACGCCCGTTGTGGCGGCGGAGCTGGAATTCTACCTGCTCGACGCGCAGATGGATGAACGCGGCAATCCTCAACCTCCTTTAAGCCCCGTTCGGGCAAACGCTCCAACGCGGCGCACCTGTTCAGCATTTCCGAGATCACCGAATTCGACAACGTGCTGGGCGGCATTTCCAAGGCCTGCGACATGCAGGGCATCCCCGCCGATGCCTGCATCTCGGAAAACGGGCCCGGGCAGTATGAAATCAACCTATATCACGTGCCGGATGCGCTGGCCGCCGCCGACCATGCGACGCTGATGAAGCGCGTTGTGCGCGGCGTCGCGCGCAAACACGGTTTCGATGCGACCTTCATGGCGAAGCCCTACGGCAACGAGGCCGGCAACGGCATGCACGTCCACTTCAGCGTGCTGGATAAAAAGGGCAAGAACATTTTCGCCGGGAAAGATTACAAAGGTTCGCCGTCGCTGCGCCATGCGCTGGGCGGTCTGCTGAAACACATGGGCGACACGACCGCGATCTTTGCGCCCAACTTCAACTCGTACCGCCGCTTTGCGGTGGGCAGCCATGCGCCGACGGCGGTCGCGTGGGGCTACGACAACCGCACCGCGGCCTGCCGCGTGCCCGCCGCCGATATCGACGCCACGCGCATCGAACACCGCGTCGCGGGCGGCGACACCAACCCCTATCTTTGCATCGCCGCGATCCTGGCGGCGGCCTATGATGGGCTCGTGAACCAGCTGGACCCCGGCCCGCCCGCCACCGGCAACATCTATAACTCGAAAGCCAAGCGCCTGCCCAACGCATGGGAAACCGCGCTGGAACTGTTCGAAGGCTCGAAATTCATCAAGAAATATTTCGGCGAAAATTACCAGCGCATGTACCTTGCCTGCAAATTGCAGGAACAGGACATCATCGACCGCCAGGTCAGCTCTCTCGAATACGACACCTATCTCAGGGATATCTAAATCTTGCAGCCACAGCCCGCGACACATACCGGTTCATATTACGCAGCCTCCGCCAACCCGCAGCCCGAACGTCCGCCATTACAGGGCGACGTGAATGCTGATGTCTGCGTGATCGGCGCAGGTTTCGCTGGCATTTCGACCGCGCTGCACCTTGCCGAAAAGGGGCTGAAGGTTGTGGTGCTGGAGGCGGTGAAGATCGCATTCGGCGCATCGGGCCGCAACGGCGGGCAGATCATCAACGGCTATTCCCGCGATTACGACACCATCCTTGGCCGTTACGGTCAGGACACGGCGAAAGCGCTGCTGAATATGAGCTTCGAGGGTGGCGACATCATCCGCGAGCGCATCCAGAAATATAACATCCAGTGCGACCACAAGCCGGGCAGCTTCTTCGCCGCCTTCACCCCCGCGCAGATGAAATTCCTCGAACGCCGCCGCGAAGTCTGGGCAAGCGCCGGTCACGACCAGACCGAAATGTATGATGACAAAAAGGTGCGAAACGTTTCCAGCACCGACCTCTATATCGGCGGGATGCTCGACAAGCGCGGCGGGCATATCCACCCGATGAACCTTGTGCTGGGGCAGGCGGCTGCGCTGGAATCGCTCGGCGGCAAAATCTATGAACTCAGCCGCGTGACGCATATCGACAAGGGCGCGAAACCCGTCGCCCATACCGTGCAGGGCAAAGTCACCGCCAATTTCATTGTCGTCTGCGGCAATGCCTATATCGGCGAGGCCGTGCCCGAACTGCCGCACCGCTTCATGTCGGTTTCCAGCCAGATCGTGACGACGGAAGTGCTGGGGGCGGAACTGACGGACAAGATGATGCCCGCCGATTTCTGCCTCGAAGACTGCAATTACCTGCTCGACTATTACCGCATCACCGGCGACAAACGCCTGCTATTCGGGGGCGGGGTGATTTATACGGGCTCCGAGCCCGCCGACATCATCCGCCGCCTGGAACCCCATGTTCTCAAGACCTTCCCCTTCCTGAAGGGCAAAAAATTCGATTTCGCCTGGAGCGGCAACTTCGCCCTGACCATGACCCGCATGCCGCATATCGGGCGCTTGTCCGATACTGTCTATTTTATTCAAGGTGATAGCGGCCATGGCGTGACGACCACCCATCTGCTCGGCCGCCTGACCGCCGAAGCGATCAACGCGCAAACCAGCCGCTGGGACGTCTTCGCGAATATGCCAAATTACCCCTTCCCCGGCGGTCGCATGTTCCGCGTGCCGCTGACCATGATGGGCGCTTGGTATTATGGCATGAAAGAAAAATTAGGCCTTTGAGGGGCTTGATTTCATAACTCCCGAATAAATCTTTGTTAATGCAGCCCGATTACCATTAAAATCGGATAGCGAAATTTTTTCCGGAGGATATAGGTCATGGCTCTTCTCGTCGGCGATCAAGATACATTGGCGGATGGCTTTCCGGATGACGTCATTATCATCAGCGGCGGCGGTAACCACACACTCCTTGGCCTGACGGGTAACGATTACCTGCAAGGCGGCGACGGCGACGACCTCTTCGATGCCGATGTCGGCACTTACACAAACGCCGCAGTCGGCATCGACATCATGGTCGGCGGGCTGGGCGACGATACTTACACTGTCGATAATGCGTCCGACCAGGTCGTGGAATTCGCAGGCGAAGGCACTGACACCATCCTTGCATCCGTCAGCTATACGCTGGCACCCAGCGTCGAAAACCTCACGCTCATCAACTCGGCCGCGAACGGCACGGGTAACGCCTTGGTGAACACCATCACCGGCACCGGTATGACAAACACGCTGAACGGCGGCGCTGGCGCGGATACACTGGACGGCGGCCTTGGCGGCAGCGATACATTTGTGGTCGATAACATAGGTGATGCCGTCATCGGCGTGTCGGGACTAGCCACCGATATCATCACGGTCATTTCAAGCGTGACCTATGAATTGCAGGGCGCGACAGCCGTCCAGCAGAACAACATCAACGTCTCCAACGTGACCCTCACTGGCACCGCCGCCATCAATGCGACCGGTAACGGCAAGGATAACATCATTGTCGGCAACGCGGCGGTCAACACGCTGGATGGCGGCGGCGGCGGTAACGACACGCTGGATGGCGGCGGCGGCGCAGATACACTGATCGGCGGCAACGGCGACGACACCTATGTCATCGATAACGCGGGCGACGTCATCCTCGAACTGGCTGTCGCGGAAAGCGACAGCATCCGCTCCAGCATCACAATCGACATGAACCGCGCGAATTACGCGAACGTCGAAAACGTCCTGCTGACGGGCTCTGCCAACCTGAACGCCACCGCCAACAACGTGACCGGCAACGCCATCACCGGCAACAGCGGGCGCAACACGATCACCGGCGGTAATGCCGATGACATCCTGAGCGGCGGCGTCAACAGCGGCACGCAGGGCGACCGTCTGGTCGGCGGCGGCGGCAACGACCAATATATCATTTTCAACGCCAACGACGTTGTGATCGAAGCGGCGGGCGGCGGCCGCGACCAGGTGGCCGTGTTCACCACTTTCTCCCTGTCCGGCCCGTCGATGGCGGGGCAGGATATCGAAAACCTCATCCTGCTGGGCACCGGCAACATCAACGGCACGGGTAACGCGCTCGAAAACACCATCATCGGCAACAGCGGCAGCAACACGATCGACGGCGGCGTCAACGCCAACCCGCTTGTCGGCGATACATTCGTGGGCGGCGACGGTGACGACACTTATATCGTGCGCAATGCAGATGATTTCATCGACGAGATCCTTGATCAGGGTACTGACACGGTCCAGGCGGCGTTTAGCTATACGCTGACCACCTTCGTCGAAAACCTTGTCCTGACCGGCACGGCGAATATCAACGGCACGGGTAACGGCTTTATCAACACCATCACCGGCAACGCCGGCCAGAACACCATCGACGGCGGCGTCGGCGCAGATACCATGATCGGCGGCGCGGGCAACGACACATATATCGTCGATGAAATTGGCGATGTGGTGATTGAAGGCGCGGGCATCGATGTGGAAACCGTGCGTTCCATCGTCAGCTATACCGCGGGCGCGAATATCGAGAACGTGACGCTGGTGGGTGTTCTGTCGATCGACGCGACCGGCAACAGCCTTGGCAACATCCTGCAAGGCAACGCGGCCGACAACACGCTCGACGGCATGGGCGGGGCGGACCGCATGATCGGCGGCCTCGGCAACGATTATTATTTCGTGGATAGCGCCGGCGACAGCATTACCGAGCTGGCGGGGGAGGGTACCGACACCGTCGAAGCCGCATCCACATATTCACTGGCGGACGCATCTGCGGTCGGCATCGAAAACCTTGTCATCACCGGCACGGGTAATTTCAACGGCACCGGTAACGCGATTAACAACGTCATCACCGGCAACATCGGCAACAACACGCTCGACGGTGCGGCAGGCAACGACACGCTGATCGGCGGCGCAGGCAACGATTACTATGTCGTCGATGCGACCCTCGATGTCGTGAGCGAAAACGCCAGCGAAGGTACGGACAGTGTTTCGTCCTCGGCGACTTTCACCCTTGCAGCCAACGTCGAAAACCTTGTACTGACCGGCACCGGCAATATCAACGGCACAGGTAACGCCAGCGACAACACCATTACCGGCAACAGCGGCGACAACATCCTGACCGGCAACGGTGGCAACGACACCCTCAGTGGCCTTGCGGGTGCTGATACGATGATCGGCGGTCTGGGCGACGATTATTATGTCGTCGATAACGTCAGCGACGTCGTTTCCGAAAACGCCGGTCAAGGCACAGATACTGTCAGCAGCAACGCGACATTCACGCTGAGCGGGTTTATTGAGAATCTCGTCCTGACCGGTACTGCGAATATCAACGGCACCGGCGATGCGGGCGATAACGTTATCACGGGCAACAGCGGCATCAACACCCTGACCGGCAATGACGGGAACGATACGCTGGATGGCGGCCTTGGCGCCGATATCATGATCGGCGGCATCGGCAACGATACCTATATCGTCAACGTCACCGGCGACGTCGTGAGCGAAAACGCGCTCGGAGGCATCGACACGATCATCACCAACGCAACCTATGTGCTGGGCGGCAACATCGAAAACCTCGTGTTGTCGGGCACGGCAGCCATCAACGGCACGGGCGACGGCGGCATGAACGTGATCACCGGCAACAGCGCGGCCAACATGCTGTCGGGTCTCGGCGGCGACGATACGCTGGACGGCGGCGCTGGCGCGGATAACATGAACGGCGGCCTTGGTAACGACTTGTTTATCGTCGATAACATCGGCGACAAGGTGACCGAAGGCGCGGCCGGCGGCACGGATACCGTGCGTAGTTCCGTCAGCTTCACGCTGGCGGCGAATGTCGAAAACCTCACGCTGACCGGCACCGGCAATATCAACGCCACGGGCAACGCCGATGCGAACATTCTGCTCGGCAACAGCGGCAACAACACGCTGAACGGCGGCGCTGGCAACGACTTCCTGAACGGCGGGGCGGGCAACGACCTTTACATCCTCGACAGCGCGCTGGATATTGTTGCCGATAGCAGCGGCATCGACACCATTCAGGTCAACTTTGAAGCCGACCTAAATGATATTAATTATACCGATATCGAAAACATCATCCTGACTGGAACGACGGCGATCAATGCCACCGGCAACGCATCGGCAAACACGCTGACGGGGAACTCAGGCGTGAATACGCTGACCGGCGGCGACGGCGACGACGTCTATTACGCCAGCTCGAAAGATGTCATCGTGGAACTTGCGGCGGGCGGCAACGATACGCTGTATGTCACAGTCACCGGCACCTTCGTCATCCCGGCCTTTGTCGAAAACGTCATTTTCGTCGGCACGGGCGCTGGCAATGCGACCGGCAACAACGACGTCAACACCTTCGTCGGCAACGCGGGCAACAACACGCTCGACGGCGGCGGCGGCGCGGATGTGCTGTCGGGCGGCAAGGGCAGCGATGTCTATATCGCCGACAATACCGGCGATATCGTGATCGAGGGCATCGGCGAAGGCACGGATACGGTGCGCGCGACGGCGTCTTATACGCTGTCGGCCAACGTCGAAAATCTTGTCCTGCTGGGCACCGGCAGCATCGACGGTACGGGCAACAACCTGAACAACACCATCACCGGAAATTCCGGCAACAACACGCTGGACGGCGGCACCGGCACCGACCGCCTTGTGGGCGGCGCGGGCAACGACACCTATATCATCGACAATATCCGCGATGTGATCGTGGATACGTCGGGCAACGATACGGTACTGACCGACATCACCTATACGCTCACATCGGCAAGCCTTGAAAACCTGACCCTGACCGGCACGGCCGATGTCAACGGCACGGGCAACGCGGTCGTCAACATCCTGACCGGCAATTCGGGCGCGAACACGCTCGATGGCGGCGCTGCGAACGATACGCTTATCGGCGGCGACGGTGACGACGTGCTGAAGGGCGGCACGGGCGCAGACGTCATGAACGGCGGTGACGGCAACGACACCTATACGGTCGATAACATCCACGACCTGATCATCGATGTGACCGGCGAAGGCACGGACAGCCTGACGACCACCGTCAACTACACCCTGTCATCGACAGCCGAAATCGAGGTCATCACCCTTGGCGGCGCGACGGCCCTCAACTTCACGGGCAGCGACAGCGACAACACCATCACCGGCAACGCAGCCGCCAACAGCATCGACGGCGGCGGCGGCGATGACATCCTGACAGGCCTTGCCGGCAACGATATCCTGATGGGCGGGCTTGGCGACGATATCCTGACGGGCGGCGCGGGCGCAGACCGCATGACGGGCGGCGACGGCGCCGATACCTTCGTGTTTGAATTCGCAAGCGCGCTCACGAATATCGACATCATCACCGATTTCGACATTTCGTCCGACAATGACGTGCTGGATATTTCGGATGTGCTGGCGACCGTCTACGACCCCCTCACCGATGTGCTCAGCGATTTCGTGCGCATCATTGACAGCGGCGGCAATTCGATCCTGCAGATCGATATCGACGGCTTCGGCGCGGGTACGGCGGCATGGAAAACGATCGCGACCCTGCAGGGCATCAACGGGTTGACAGGCGTGCAGGCGCTCGTCGACAGTGGGAACCTGATCGTCAGCTAAAGGCGATTGAATATCAGGAAATGCGCGTCATCGTCACTTGCGTGACGGTGTCGCCGTGGCGGATGTCGCCGCTCAGGACCATCCGGCCTTCGTTGCGGCTGACGGACAGCATGGTTTTGTATTTCATGATCGATTTGGTGGGGTTGCCGTTTTCGTCGATGATGAACTTGCCGCCGCCGGGCGCGTGGCTGGGGTCGAGGGTGCTTTCCATCTGCACCGCGCCTGCCAGGATCGTGAAGAAACTTTCCCAGATGAAGCCGTTCTTGTCCTTGCGCCAGGTTGTGCCGTCTTTCACCTCTGTCACGCCGTCGCTGTCCAGCATATAGGGGCCGGCGGCGCTGGTGCGGGTGCGTATTTCGTAGCGTCCGTCAAGCTCGTCCATCGTGATGGGCATGGGTTTCTCCTGTATTCACCCTACTATGGGGGGCTGCCTGCCCGCAAGCCGCGCAGGTTTATGTTATTCCGTAAATAATTGAACGGGGGCGGCGAATCCGATACCCTTGTCCTTCATCCATACATGAGGCTTCCGTGGCGAAAAAAACTGCCGATACCGCTGTCGAAAAACCCGCTGAATACCGCGTCCTGGCGCGCAAATACCGCCCGCGCGACTTTTCGCAGCTGAAGGGGCAGGACGCGCTTGTCCGCACGCTGACCAACGCGATTGAATCGGGCCGCATCGCCCATGCCTTCATGCTGACCGGCGTGCGCGGGGTGGGCAAAACCACCACCGCCCGCATCATCGCCCGCGCCCTCAACTGCGAAAAAGGCCCGACCATCACGCCCTGCGGCACCTGCGACCAGTGCAAGGCGATATCCGAAGACCGCCATGTGGATGTGCTGGAGATGGATGCGGCGTCCCATACCGGCGTCGACAACATCCGCGACCTGATCGACACCGTGCAGTATGCACCGGTAAGCGGCCGCTACAAAATCTTCATCATCGACGAAGTCCACATGCTGTCGAAGGGCGCGTTCAACGCGCTTTTGAAAACGCTGGAGGAACCGCCCGCCCACGCGAAATTCGTGTTCGCCACCACCGAAATCCGCAAAGTGCCCGTGACCGTCCTGTCGCGCTGCCAGCGTTTCGACCTGAAACGCATCGATGCCGGCGTGCTGGAGGAATATTTTGGCGAGCTGCTACAAAAAGAAAACGTCGTGGCCGAACAGCAGGCCGTGGCCCTGATCGCCCGCGCCGCCGACGGCTCCGCCCGCGACGGCCTCAGCCTTCTGGATCAGGCCATCTCCCGCGAGCAGGGCAAAGTGACCGAGGCGCAGGTGCGCGAAATGCTTGGCCTTGTCGACCGCAGCGCAGGCTTTGATTTGTTCGAAGGGTTGATGAAGGGCGACACCATCGGCACGCTCAACATCGTCGACACGCTCTATAAAAGCGGCGCCGACCCGATGCAGGTATTGCAGGATCTGCTCGACCTCACGCATTTCCTGACCAAGACGAAAGTCGCCCCCGAAACCGCGCGCGACCGTGCGCTGCCCGAGGCAGAGCGTGTGCGCGGCGCGGAACTGGCGAAAAAATTGTCTGTGCCCGTGCTGACCCGCACCTGGCAGATGCTGCTGAAGGGCGCGTCCGAGGTCAACCAGTCGTCCCAGCCGCGCCACGCGCTGGAAATGCTGCTGATCCGCCTGCTGTATGTGGCCGAACAACCCACGCCCGGCGATGTGCTGAAACAATTGAAAGACGGCACAACGGTCAGTGCAGGCGGCGGGATTCCGTCCGGCGGCGGCGCACCGCGCGGCACGACTGTCATGCGCGCGGCTTCGCCCGTTGCCGCGGTCGCTTACCAACCGCAGGAAAACGCAGCGGCGCAGGTGAATAATTTTCAGGAGGCCGTCGCGCTGTTCGGCCAGAAAAAAGAAGGCATGCTGGAGGCCAGCATCGTCGCCTATGTGCATCTCGTTAAATTTGAGCAGGGGCATCTTGCCATCCGGCTGAAAGAAAACGCACCCCAGAATTTGGTCGGCCAGATGTCCGACCGCCTCAGCCTCTGGACGGGCCGCCCGTGGATCGTCAGCCTCAGCCGCGAACAGGGCGAACCGACCCTCGGCGAAATGAAGCGCACCGAAAAAGCCAATATCGACGCCGAAGTCCGCGCGAGCGTGATGGTGGCCGAAGCCTTGAACGTCTTTAACGGCGCGAAAGTCATCGATATCAAGTTCAAGAAGTAGGGTACTTCCTTTACCCCACCAGCCCCGCCTTGATCAATTTATGCTCCAGCTGCTGGATCGCCGTGCGGTTGGCGGCGTCACGTTCTTCCTGGGTCAGCGGAGGCTTGTTGGCATTCGCGGCGGTCATGCCTGCGCCTGCGTTCTTGAATTCGGTTTCCGCCCTGGGCTTCGGCACATACGCCGCTGCCGCCTGTTTTATCAGCTCCGCCACGCCCGTATGTTCGTTGTCGCGCGCGAATTCATATGCGCCGACGCCTTCGGTGTCCTTTATCGTGGGGTTCGCGCCGGAATCGATCAGCAGCGCGACGGTGTTGCGGTATCCATGCGCGGATGCCGACATCAGCGCGGTATGGCCCTTGGCATTCACATGGTCGATATCCGCGCCCGCCTTCAGCAGCACATCGGCAACGGCGGCCTTGCCCTCGAACGCGGCGAACATCAGCGCGGTCGATCCGTTCGCATTCACGGCCTCGAGGTCGGCATTGGGCGCGCGCGCCAGTATCCATGCCGCTTCCTTCGCGCCCGCCTGCGCCGCCGCCATCAATCCGGTCAGGCCGTTAGCATTGCGCCATGTCACCGCTTCGGGGTTGTCCATCAGGATTTTCTGGACCATGGCGGCATCATTGATGCCGACCGCGCTGAACAGGCGCAGGCGCGGGTCGTAATTGCGGGGCTCGGATTCAATTCCACGCGATGCCGCCGCGTTGAATGCGGATGTCAGTCCTGAACTCGTCACTTGTGCCTTCGTCCTTTTATATCAGCAGCCGCGCGCATCGCCCGCGCGGCAGTTGAGCTTTTTTATATTGTTTAACCTTACCATAAGCTCAACATGAGCACAAATATTCCCTGAATCGGTCAATTATTTCAGTGAATTAGCCTTGAGGTACATATAGACCATATTCACGGGGTCGGGTTGACTCATGCTCCCCACCCCTATAATTTCCAGACACACATATAAATGCGAAGGATCAGCGAATGGCAAACTTTGCCCAGATGATGCAGAAGGCCGGCAAGTTCAAGCAGGAAATGGAAAAGATGCAGCAGCGCGTCAACGCCATGGATATTCCGGGCGCGGCGGGCAACGGCCTCGTCACTTGCGTCGTCTCCGGCAAGCATGAACTGAAAAAACTGAAAATCGATCCCTCGCTCATCAAGGCGGACGAAGCCGATGTGATGGAAGACATGATCATCGCCGCCATCAACGACGCCCGCAACAAGGCGGAAAAAGTGATGGCGGATGAAACATCCAAACTGATGGCCGATATGGGCCTGCCCGCCAATATGGGCTTACCTTTCTAATTTTAATCTTAAGGAGATTTAACGATGGCTTTCGATTATTCAACCGCCGGCCTGCCCCAGAACGACCGCTGGAACGTGGCGACGCAGATCTGCAACCAGTGGCTCAACGAAAACATGGGCTTCTTCGGCCCTGAACGCATCAACAGCTTCATGCATAACCAGCCGGTCGCCGCCGCAAAACGCATCATCGACAACACGGGCGACTGGTCCGAAGAATCCGTGACGCTGCTGCTGCTGGGCCCCGCGAAATCCACGCTGCTGGCGAATGCGCAGACCGAAACCGTTGCCCGCAATATTTTCGGCGACCGCGCCATCGACCTGCTGCAAGCGATGGCCGACCCGTCGAAAGCGGACGCCGAAATGATCCGCGACATGAACCGCATCTTCATCGCCGAAGGCGTCTCCACCATGACCGACCAGATGATCGGCCGCGCGAAAATCGACCAGCACCACGAAACCCGCTGGAACATCCTGCACAACCTGGAACGCACCCATGCGACCATCAAGGGGCAGGATCCCGCGCTCGATAAAATTTTCTTGGAAGCCGCCCAGAAATCCCACGACGCATTGGAAGGCCTCGACCGGGCAGCGGCAGCCATCGCAAAAAAGCCGATGAAGCCCCCGGTGAACCCGCATAAACCCGGCGGCCCGCACTAAAATAAAAACCCCGCGAGAGCGGGGTTTTTTATATGTTGTGCGCGGCAAAAAGCGAGTATTCACGATCTAAATCGTGATTAGCTGTTATTTGATCGCATCAAGCGTTTCAATTCCGAGTAAGCTCGATAGCGTATAAAATTTTACATCGCGTATGATGCCGTCCGATGTAATGCGGAACTCAAGCCTATAGCCCGCTTTTCTAACGAGGTTGCCTTTTCCGTAGAATTTACATGATACAGCCGTACCTTTTTTCCAAGGGGCGGACGGTGTGCAATCACCAGGGACACCACCATTTGGGTCAAGCCAAGAAATCCATGAGTATGGACTGTCGGGACGATCAGTCTTGTTCCATGCTTCATAGTCTTTTTGAATGTCAAAGCCTTCCATTTTAGCTTTAACTTCTTTCGACAGCTGCGCATCTGCCATCAGTTGCTTATCTGTCATTTGCCCTGCCCCAAAGTTCATGGCAAGTGCTTCACTGCTTGATAAGCAGGCGCAAAGTTCTCGCATCGGCAGTAAGAAGACCCCGAGCATGATAAGCACGGCGACGAAGCCCAATACTGGTTTATTCATTCGCCTTAAATTGCTCATAAATGCAGCTCCCAAGCCCCCAGCGGGACGCCCCATTTGCGCATGGCGTGGACCTGCGCCTCGATCAAATCTTCCTGCAGGTATTCGGCGTATAATTCGCCCAGCGGCTCGAAAGCGCGCAGCATATAGCGGTGGAATTCCTTTTCCTTCTGCGGGCCGATCACTGGCTCCCGCTCGATCTCGAAGGTCAGGTTCTCCGCGCTGAAATCCGTTACCCATCTCATGTCCAACCCTCCGTCACCAACCCGATTATCCTCGTGTAGGCCACGCGTGTGCAAGCCCTTTCATGGCAACGCGTCTGTACCTTCATTGACCACCTTCCAGCACTCCATCGGAACGCCCCATTTTTCCTGGGCCTGTTCTTGTGCAATATCTAGTTCATCTTGCACATAGTCGAACAGCTGAATGCCCTCGGCATCGAACACGCGGAGAAAAAAACTCGGCACTTTTGTGTTATTCATGATGTCGCGCATCATTTCGCGCTCTATTTCAAATGTCCATGATTGTGGATGTTCATAATCCGCTTCCCACGTCCAATTCATGCGAGCCCCTTCTTTATAAAACTGCGAGAATCTAAAAAATCATACCAATGTTCGCCCAGATCTTCCCATTTTTCCTTGCCTGCGCCTTTAACTCTTTGCTGTATCTGGAAGTGAGGCCTTGCTTGCTTTGATGAGCCATATTTAAATATATCGAACCTGATTTGTATATCGTTTTTAATAACGACCAAGTCGCCGCTTTCTTTGAGCTTAACGATATCCGGTTTTCCGCCCAAGAATTTTTCAATCTCTCTTGCTGCCTTGAGAAGTCTTTGCTCTTGCTTGACGCCTGAAAAGAAAATACGCGCTGCCGGGGTTCCCGTCAAAAGTCTTCCAACCACGACCGCCTCGGGCACTGTTGCTGCTGCGACAGTCATCGCAAGATTTTCGACTGTGATACTCTCGCGTGCCTGTTCGGCAACGTACTGCCCTGCTGTCGGGCGTGGATAAATTGGTTTCAGGCTGTCGCGCAGGTCGTCGGGCAAATAACGGGGAGGCTGGGCAGGCGCGGTGCTCCGGCTGCGGCCGTCATCCCACCAATTGTCGGCGTGGCGGCCGCGTTGCAAGGGGTTGCGCCTTGGCAGTGGCGCGCTCACGCGCCCCGCGCCGCTCCCGCCACCATCCGTCCATTCGCCGCCGTTGTTGCGGCCGGCGGGGATGCGGGGCTGGTTGGGATCATATTTCAGGCGCAGGTCGCGCCATGTGGCGGCCTGCTTGCGGGCGGTGGCGGCTTCCGCATTCAGCAGGGTGATGAGGTATTGGATGGACAGGTAGAGTTGGTGGTCGATGGGGGCGGGGATCTGGAGGTAACTCACTTTACGTACTCCTTTCGTTCATTTTATACTCCCATAAAATTGCTTAAAACGCAAGATATATATTAATAAACGCAAGATTTCAAATGCTTGTCATGGCTGGTTTTCCGGCTTGAAGCTTCCCATATTTAAGCTATCATCACGGCATTCAAAGGAAACATCATGCGGCTCGTCACCTGGAACATCAATTCAGTCCGTCTGCGCATCGGCCTTGTCGGCAAGATGATCGACAAGCTGCAGCCCGATGTACTGTGCCTGCAGGAAACGAAGACGCCCGACGAATTTTTCCCCGTCGATGCGCTGACCGCGAAGGGCTACACGCATCACCACTTCACGGGCATGAAGGGCTATAACGGCGTCGCGATTTTTTCGAAAATTCCGCTGGATGACAAGCAGGTGCATAACCGCGTGAAAAAAAACGACACGCGCCATATTTCCGCGAAGGTGAAATTCAAGGGCGCGCCGTTCGAGCTGCATAACCTGTACATTCCCGCAGGCGGCGACATCCCCGACCCGAAAGTGAACGAGAAGTTCAAGCACAAGCTGGATTTCGTCGATGAACTGGCGGAATGGTTTCCGTCGGAGCGTTCGGCGAAACTGCCGATGATCGCCGTCGGCGACCTCAACATCGCGCCGCGCGAAAACGATGTGTGGAGCCATAAACAGATGCTGAAGGTGGTATCGCATACGCCGATCGAGGTGGAGAAATTCACCGAATTTTATAATTCCGTCGAATGGGTCGATGCCGTGCGGCATTTCGTGCCGGATGACCAGAAGCTCTATTCATGGTGGAGCTACCGCGCCGCCGACTGGAACGCTGCCGACCGCGGCCGCCGCCTCGACCATATCTGGGTGACGAAGAAACTGAAACCGCTGCTGGCCGCGCATGAAATCCACCGTGATATCCGCGGCTGGGAACAGCCCTCCGACCATGTGCCGGTCGTGATCGACCTGAAGGATCCCGCATGATTTCCGATGAACAACGCATGAAACTGAACGTGGAAATGGCCGATTTCGCCAAGCGCGGCGACCTTGAAAACGTCATGGCCGCCGTGATGCTGGGCGCGGAGCCGGATGCCGGCCACAGCCGCGCGCTGCGTTGCGCCGCGCAGGAAGGCTTCGTGCCGGTCATCGAATATTTGATTGATGCAGGCGCGAACCTGCATGCGCTGAACGACGACCCGCTGCGGCAGGCCGTGAACAATGGCCGTTACAAAGCGGTCGCGGCGCTCATCAGGCTGGGCGCGGATGTGAATGCGCAGGACGGCGAATTCCTGATCAAGGCCGCCGACCGCGGCGACACCGATATCGTGCGCGATTTATTGATTGCGAAGGCCGACCCGCACCGCTCCGACGATCAGGCGTTGCGGAAAGCCGCATTCAACGGCCATGCGCCCGTCGTGCGCCTGCTGCTGCGCTTTGGTGCCGACCCGTTTGCGATGCATGGCAGCGCGATGGCGCTGGCCAACGCCGATAAGCATGGTGAAGTGGTCGAGGCGCTGGCCGAAGTCATGAATGAACAGCGCGAGGAATTCCGCCTGACGCTCGCGCTGCAGGAAAAAACGCAAGTGTTCCTGCGCGCACCGTATCAGAACAGCGGCGAAAGCGCGCTGGTGCGTGCGGTGAAAATGAATAACCTCGACAAAGTGATCGAGAAAATGAAGGCCAGCGGAGATACGTTCAGCTATGCCGACATGCATGAATTGAAAGACCGCTCGGGCCGATCGGTCGCCGTGCTCGCCGCCGAAACGGGGCAGCTGGGAAAATTGTTCGATCCAGAATTCTGGAAGTCGGATGTCGAGGGGCTGAAAGCCGCGTGGAACAAGATCCCCGCACCCACGCAAAAATCGAGCGGCATCACGAATGACAGCTTTGCCGCGCTCGTCGCGTCGCATCACCAGATGATTTTGAAATCGGGCGCGAACCGGTTCAAGCTGAAACCGCCGGGAATGTAATCAGCCTTTGGGTGCGCGCGTATGCGGTGCAGCGGCGGGCGCAACCCAGGGCTCTTTCTTGCCGCCGTCATACGGGCGGGCGAGTCCTTTGGAAACCAGGTTTTCGGCAACGCCCACGCCTTCCAGCGTCTTGATGTCGCCCAGCATGCGGCCGCCGTATTTCTCGTATTCCACGTTGTACAGCAGCACATCCTTGCCGTCGATCAGGTCGCGGGTGGCCGCGCTGGCCTTTTCGGCGAGGGCTGCCTCGTATTCGTTTTTTGCGCGGCCTTTTTTCTCCGGCGTGTCGATGCCGCCGACGCGCACGTTGATGACAACGAAATGGCCGGGCCAGATTTCGGCCACGACCGCAGGCGTATCGCCGTCGATCACGCGCAGCACGCGCGCCTGCACCGGGCCGTCGATCTTGTCGCTCACCGGTTTCACGTTCGGCAGTTCCACCGCCATGCCGGTCGTCGCCTGCGATGTAAGCCCGCGCAGGTAAACGCGCGACCCTTTTTTCGCATCGGACACCGTCTGCCCGTTGGCATCGGTGATATTTGCGGAATAGGGCGCGCCCGCGGTACTGCCCGTCTGCTGCACGCGCGTGATCATGTATTGCCCGACCCAGGAATGCGCGCGCACGACCAGCATGCCATCCGCGCTCGCCTGTATCACATCGGCCTCAACCACCGTGCGGTGATCGGTCGGCACGCGCAGCCGCGTGGTGTTGTCGTTCGATGTCGCAACGGTTGCGGCGGGGGCGGCGGCGTTGTTGTTGAAATGCAGCGTCAGGCCGGTGCCGACCGCGCCGCCGGTGGTCAGGCCGACCGCGAAAACCAGTGCGGTCTTGCGGGCTTCTTTTTTGAATTCCTGAAAGTTCATGATCGGGCGCGCCTTTTAAAAAATGATGCGCGACTATATACCGGCCTTATAAATTATGTCAATGCGGGGAAATAAAATAGCTGTTATTCAACAGGTTAAGAACACCAGCCCTGCCGCTTGCCGCCCTTGTACGGGCGCGCGAGGTTCTTGCCGATCATGTAATCGGCAATGGGCGTGCCATCGCTCGCCGCCGCCGTGGCCAGCACACGCCCCGCATATTTTTCGTGCTGGATATTGCTGAGCCGGATTTTGCCATCCGCCAGCAACTGCGCGAGCGCGCGGCGCGACTGTTCGGCGCGCGCGCGTTCCGAGACGCATTTACCGTGCTTTTCCGGCGTGTCGATGCCGTTGATGCGCACATGCGTTTCAATGTCCTGCCCGATCCAGATATGCAGCCGCACGGTGACTGTATCGCCGTCCAGCACGGCCAGCACCTGCCCGGTGAGCGGCCCCGCCAATACATCCTTCGCCGCCGCAGGTTGCGGCAGGAAAAGCAGGCAAAAAAGGGCAAGCGCGAGTCTCATGCGCATACTATCGCATGACACGCATAAGTTGTAAATGTAATATTACAACCTTAAATAGAATTACTGATTATTTGGTGAGGTGTATGAAAGGTGTCTTAGGAGTTCGTGTTCGTAAGTCGGCTATAAAATTGTCTAGTAAGCCTTTCGGTATTTTGGTTATCGGAATAAATAGTCGGGCGCGAGTTTCTGTAGTTAAAATTAGATGCGTTGGGGTGCGCATGATGTCGGAGATAAACTTCAGTGAAAACGATTCATCACTATCTGGCTCTGTTATCTTTAATCTTTCTTCGTCAAGTTCTATCGTGATTTCAACAGAGTCATTTGACTTAAATTTTCTTTTGTAAAACGATCTCACTCTTTTTAAGCGATCTTTTCGCTCGGAAAAAGGGAATGCCACAAAAACAAATAAGAAAATAAGTAAAGCAAGAAATTCGTCAGACCCGCAAAACTCACATTTTCCTTTTAGCGCAAGGTCAAATATTAAATAAATTAGGGTAAAAGTCGCAGCGCTCATAAAGCGCATAATTCTAAAATTCTTTTTGAACTCGGGCGATATTTTTGCATTAGCTATTGCTAATAGCCACGTAATCTTCAATCGATAGCGAAAATTGAATTTTCATTCTCTAGTCCTTCGCCCTTGGATGCGCCTTCATGTAGATTTCCATGATCTGGGCATTGTCGTAGTCGGTGTAGCGGGTGGTGGTGGAGACGGAGGCGTGGCCGAGGAGTTCCTGGATGGTGCGCAGGTCCGCGCCGCCGACAAGGATATGCGTGGCGAAGCTGTGGCGGAGCGCATGGGGTGTGACGGATTCCGGCAGGCCGATGGCTTTGCGCAAATTGCGCAGGTCGCGCTGCGCGACGCCCTGCGTCAATCGCCCGCCTTTCGCGCCGAGGAACAGCGGCGTTGTTTTTTCCATGGGGAAGGGGACGACGGCGAGGTATTCGTTCAGCATGCGCTCGACCACCGGAATGACCGGCACCATGCGCTCCTTCGATCCCTTGCCCATCACGCGCACTTCGGCATTGATCGGGCGCGTGCCGTAATTCAGCTGCAACGCCTCGTCGATACGCAGCCCGCAACCATACAGCAGCATGAACAGCGCGCGGTCGCGCATGCCGATCCAGTTTTCTTTGGGGATGCTGTCGGCATTCTCCACCACCTCGCGCGCCTGTTTCGGCGGCAATGCGCGGGGGATTTTCTTTGGCATTTTCGGCGTGCGGATGCTGGCGATGGCAGGGTTATGCAGATGGCCGTTGCGGTCGAGCCAGCGCAGGAAATTGCGGACGGAGGCGAGCGACCGCGCGCGCGTGGCGGCGCCCGCGCCCTCCATCGTTTTTTTCGACAGCCAGCTGCGGAAATCGCGGATCGTTGCATCGCCAAGGTCGTTCATGGATGGCGGCTTGCCGAGGTGGCGTGTCAGGAAACCGAAGAAATATTCCATGTCGGCGGTATAGGCGCGCAGCGTGTGTTTCGAGAAGTGTTTTTCCAGCGACAGGTACGTCACCCATTCCGCATATATCGCGGCAAGGTCGGGGGCGGTTGCGGGCGGGGTGAGGGTGTCGTCCGTCATGCAAGAATTCTAGCATGACTCAAGGGTTCGTCTAGTAAGTCAAAATTAAGGGGGGGTAAAAACTCATTTAGGCAAATGAGATGTCACATACCATGTCACATATACTGCGACAGCTGCGGTAATAGCATTACTGAGAATTAGGCCTGTAGTATTAAATAAAAGCTGACCAAGCTTGCTTAACGTCCCTTCGTTCAATCTCTCCAGAAAAAGTCGTCCTGTCACAGTAATCCGAGTAGGTTGGTAACCATTATCACTCATATGACGGGCTTCGTATTCAATTGCGTTAGTTTCCGCCAACTCCCTGCAGCATGTTTCGATTTCTTGCGCGGAAAACTTCTTCTTAATTTCTGTTAGATCAATTGCGTTTTCCGTGTGAACGTTTAGTTCGCACAGTTTTAAGATTTTAATTGCTAACTTATTGTTTGCGTACATTAGCGCATTCTAAATTTATAATTTACCGAATTTTCTTTAAACGTTCACATCCAGCCAGATGCGGAAACAGCGTTCCACAACCTGCGCGAGGAAGCCGACCTGGTCGATCGCCTGTTCGGGGCTGAAGGCTTCGGGGTTGCGGGATCCGAAGGCGATGATGCCGGCGGGGGTGTTGGTGCTGATTTCGATGCGGAGCAGAGCGTGGCTTTTGACCAGGCCCGCGCCGGGGCCGAAGATTTCTTCGTGGCCGTTGATGTTCGGCTGCAGCAATGCGTCACCGTCACCGAGCCAGCTGCGCACAAAACCGGGCTTGGCGAAGCGGATGCCGGACTGGTTGACGAAGGGGACTTCTTTCGACGTCGCCTCGATCACCAGGTTGATGGTGTCGACATCCAGCAGCACGGGCAGGTCCTGCGTGATCGTCTCGATAAATTCCTCGAATGTCTCCGCCTCCAGTATCACCAGCACGGCGGTCTGGATGCGGCTCTGGTTGCTCATGTTGGCGCGGAACGTCTCGATGAGTTCTTTTTGCACCTTGTGCGCGTTGGACTTGTCCGATTTCAGGCGCTCGACCAGCACCTGCTGGAAATCGACAACGCCGCGCCCGCGGTCCTGCCCCGGTGCGGAGAGTTCCTCCAGCAGGTCGGGGTTGTCGCGGAAGAAATCCTTCTTCTTGCGCAGGAACGCAATCACGTCTTCTTCGGAAATGTCTTTCGCGGCAGCGGGCATTACGCGGCGTCCAGGATGGTCTGGCCCGTTTTCGCCCAGTCGGACACGAATGCCGCCAGACCCTTGTCGGTCAGCGGATGCGCGTAAAGCTGGCGGATCACTTTCGGCGGAATGGTCGCCACATGTGCGCCGACCTTCGCCGCATCGATCAGGTGGATCGGGTGGCGGATGGATGCGACCAGCACTTCGGTCTTGAAGTTCGGGTATTGCTTGTAAATCTGCACGATGTCCTTGATCAGCTGCGTGCCGTCCTGGCCGACGTCATCAAGGCGGCCGACGAAGGGCGAGATGAACGTCGCGCCCGCTTTCGCGGCAAGGATGGCCTGCGCAGCGGAGAAGCAGAGCGTCACGTTGACCTGCGTGCCGTTATCCGACAGCGCCTTGCAAACTTTGAGGCCATCGGGCGTCAGCGGCACTTTCACCGCCACGTTTTTCGCGATCTTCGCCAGTTTCTGGCCTTCCTTCAGCATCGTTGCGTAATCGGTCGCGGCGACTTCCGCGCTGACCGGGCCGTCCACTACTTCGCAGATTTCGGCGATCAGTTTCAGGAAGTTCTTGCCCGATTGTGCGATCAGGGTCGGGTTGGTGGTGACGCCGTCCAGCAGGCCGGTCGATGCCAAGTCCTTGATTTCAGCGATATCGCCGGTGTCGACGAAGAATTTCATTGTATGCGCCCTTTCGAAAAGCTTCCTTTTGATCCGCGGTTATAGTACCCAATGGTTATGTCGCAATCTAGCCTTTTCAACGCAGGTGAAACGCCAGAAACCGGCCACCGCGCGCAGGTGCTGGTGCCCTATCCCTTATCAAGGGCTTACGACTACCTTGTGCCGCAAAACATGCCCGTTGCGGCGGGGGATTATGTAAGGGTGCCCCTTGGCAAGCGCGACACCATCGGCGTGGTCTGGACGACCGATGCGGATGACGCCAAGGTCGATCCCGCCAAGCTGAAATCTGTTTTGCAGAAATTCACCTTCGACCCCATGCCGCAGGTGCACCGGCAATTCATCGAATGGGTCGCGCGGTACACCATGTCGGATGTCGGCGCGGTCCTGAAAATGAGCCTCAGTGCGCCCGAGGCGTTACAGCCGCCGAAATCGGTGCCGGTGTTCACGCTGACCGGCAATATCCCGGCCAAGCTGCCGGCCAGCCGCCAGAAAATCATCGAGTTGCTGAAGGATGGCGTCCCGCGCCGTGCTGTCGATATCGCGCGCGAAGCGGGATGCTCGGCGGCGGTCGTGCGCGCGATGGCGGTTGCGGGGCAACTGCAAACCTTGGCGGGCACGCCGCGCGCGCCGTGCAGCATGGTCGATGTGTCCGAAAACCGGCTGTCTTTTTCCGACCACCAGAAAACGGCTGCGGATGCCTTGCAAAAACTGGCGGCGGCGAACCAGTATGCCGCCGTGCTGCTGGACGGCGTGACGGGGTCGGGCAAGACGGAAGTTTATTTCGAGGCGATCGCCGAGGCATTGCGACAGGGCAAACAGGCGCTGATCCTGCTGCCCGAAATCTCGCTGTCGGCGCAGTTCCTGGAACGCTTCGAACGCCGCTTCGGCGTGCTGCCCGCGCTGTGGCATTCCGAAGTGCCGACCGCGCAGCGGCGCGTGACATGGACGGGTGTTGCGGAAGGCAAGACTAAGGTCGTCGTCGGCGCGCGCTCCGCGCTGTTCCTGCCCTTCGCCGATCTGGGGCTGATCGTGGTCGATGAAGAGCATGACGCATCGTACAAGCAAGAAGAAGGCGTGCTGTATCACGCGCGCGACATGGCGATTGTGCGGGCGCGCCTCGGCAGCTTCCCCGTTGTGCTGGTATCGGCGACGCCGTCGCTGGAAACCATGGTGAATGTGCAGCAAAACAAATACACCTACCTGAACCTGCCGTCGCGCCATGCGGGGGCGCGGATGCCCGATATCCACGTCATCAATTTGAAGGCGACGCCGCCGGAGCGCCAGAAATTCATCGCGCCGCCGCTGCAAAAGGCATTGCTGGAGGTGTTCGCGGCGAAGGAACAATCGCTGCTGTTCCTCAACCGCCGCGGTTATGCGCCGCTGACGCTCTGCCGCACCTGCGGCCACCGGTTCCAGTGCCCGTCCTGCGCCGCGTGGCTGGTGGAGCATAAACGCCATTCGCGCCTGCAATGCCACCATTGCGGCTTCGCGCAGCAAGTGCCGCGCAATTGTCCGTCGTGCCAGGCAGAGGATAGCTTCGCCGCCTGCGGCCCGGGCGTGGAGCGCATCCAGGAAGAGGTGCAGCTGCTGATCCCCGATGCGCGCACCTTTATCCTCGCCAGCGACGTCATCACCAGCCCCGGCATGATTTCAAAGGCCGTGCATGACATCGAGGACCATAAATACGACATCATCATCGGCACGCAGATCATCGCCAAGGGGCACCATTTCCCGTCGCTGACGCTGGTCGGCGTGATCGATGCCGATTTGGGATTGGCTGGCGGCGACCTGCGGGCGGGGGAGCGCACGTTCCAGCTGCTGCATCAGGTATCGGGCAGGGCGGGGCGCGCCGAAAAACCGGGCCGCGTGTTCATCCAGACTTATATGCCCGAACAGACGGTCATTAAGGCCTTGGCCAAGAACGACCGTGACGAGTTCCTGGCGGTCGAGGCGCGGGAGCGGGAGAAAGCGGCCATGCCCCCCTTTGGCCGGCTCGCCGCCCTCATCCTCTCCGACCCCGACGAGAACAAGCTGGACGTGTTCTGCCGCAGCCTTGCGCAAAAGGCACCCCGCTATGACGATATCCGCGTCCTTGGGCCTGCGCCGGCTCCCATGGGCTTCCTGCGCGGCAAGCACCGCCGCCGGTTCCTGATCAAGGCGGGCAAGAATTTACCCATCCAGAAATATCTTGCGGAATGGCTCGGGAATGTTAAGACTCCATCCAGCCTGCAATTGAAGGTCGATATCGATCCGCAAAGCTTCTTCTGAGTCGTTGCAGATTTATTAACGACCGATATTGTCAAGTAAAATCAAACGGTTAATTTTTGATTTGACAGAATACGGCGCGTTGGATATTGTACCTCCATCGCAAATACAGTGGGGACCGCACATGTTTGAGAGCCAGAGCATCAACATTATCCTGACCATGCTTTTCATGATCAGCTGCATGGTCTCCCCCGAATTCGCGGCTTCGGTCGTGGCCGGTGCGATCGGCATGTTCGCCGCTTGCGCCTATGTGATGGTCAAAAACGGCGGCCCGAGCCATCCGGTCCAGGCTGCCCTTCGTCAGGGACGCGCCCTGCTCAACCGGTAATTTGTGAACGCTTCCCCTCCCCACGACATCCCCTGCACCCCCGATCCTTATTACAACGAGGCCGAACGCCTGCAGGCGCTCGACTCCTACCATATCCTCGACACGCCGCAGGAAAAGGAATTCGACGACATCGTCGAACTGGCGACGCAGATCTGCGACACGCCCATTTCCGTCATCACGCTGCTGGCGCAGGACCGCCAGTGGTTCAAGGCGAAAAAGGGCATCGACCTCGACCAGACCGGCCTCGACGTTTCCATCTGCGCCCACGCGATTTTGCAGCATGATATTTTCGAAGTGCCGGATACGACCGCAGATGCGCGTTTCCGCGACAACCCGCTGGTGACGATGGCGAACGGCTTGCGGTTTTACACGGGCGCGGTGCTGAAGACGCCGGAAGGCCTGCCGATCGGCATGCTCTGCGTGCTCGACAGCCGCCCGCGCCAGCTGACCGACCACCAGAAATTCGCCCTCGCCACCCTCGCCACGCAGGTGATGAAGCAGCTGGAGCTGAAAAAGACCATCCGCAGCTACGCCGCGAAAAACGCCGAGCTGACGCATTTTTCCCACGCCATCGCGCATGACCTGCGCGACCCGATGGGCAGCGTGAAAATGCTGGCCGAAATGCTGAAGATCCAGCACGCCGCCGCGATGCCGCCGCGCGCCGCCGAAATG
Organism: Alphaproteobacteria bacterium; assembly: GCA_965279315.1. Lineage (GTDB taxonomy): Bacteria > Pseudomonadota > Alphaproteobacteria > Micavibrionales > UBA2020 > JAPWJZ01. The sequence goes on from OZ257145.1 coordinate 1,569,527, forward strand.
GTCGATGTGATCGCGAGTGCCAGCAGCCGCTCGCTGGTGCTGCTCAATAGCCTGCTTGCGCTGGCGGAGGCGGAGGACCGCAACCTCGCCCCCGACGCCTGCGATGCGGGCACCGTGCTGGCGGCCACGCTGGAAAATTTGCAGGCCTTTATCAAGGCATCGGGCGCGCATGTGGAATGCGGCCCGCTGCCGCAGGTGGCGATGGGCGCGGGCGAACTGGGGCAGGTGCTGCAGAACCTGATCGCAAACGCCATCAATTACCGCGACCTGTCGCGCCCCTGCCGCGTGCGCGTATCGGCATCGGTCGAAGGCGGCCGCACAGTCATCTGCGTGCGCGACAACGGCATCGGCATCGCGGATGAAAATATCGACGGCATCTTCGCGCCGCTGAAACGCCTGCACGGCACCGACCGCCCCGGCACCGGGCTTGGCCTTACCATCACGCGCAAGATCGTGGAACGCCGTGGCGGCGCGATCTGGGTTGAATCGAAACTGGGCGAGGGGACAAGCTTTTGTTTCAGCGTTTCCGTGACGCCGCCCGAACGCCGGAAAATCAGGGCATAAACACGGTTTTCAACCGGGTCTTGCGCGCCGAAAAATTCTGCCATTCATCGATGTCGCATTCGAACACCGCAAGCGTGGAGGGCGGGAATTTGCCGATGGTTTCGCCATGCGCCTCGGCCAGCTTTTCGGCGATGTCTTCCAGCCCCGGATTGTGGCCGACGATGACGATTGAATCGAACCGGTCATCCGCCTCGCGGATTTCATCGACGATGGTTTCGGGATGCGCAAGGTAGAGCGATTTTTCGAACCGCGGCGACAGCCCGCCCTGACCGCCGAACAGCCGCGCGGTTGCGATGCGTAAGGTCTCCCGCGTGCGGGTGGAGGTGGAGCAGAAGGCCGCATCGGGGAACAGGTTCTGCTCCCGCATGAAATCGCCCAGATTTTCCGATTCATGCTCGCCGCGCGCCGACAGGCCGCGGTCATGGTCGTCCTGACCCAGCTCGGCGGGGTCGGAATGGGCATGGCGGAGCAAATATAAAGTCTTCATTTTTCAGCGCCTGTCGTGTAAGGCTTTCAGGCATAAATATATCCCAGCAAAGGCGGGTTGTCATGCCTCAAGCAGCGTCCAAGGATTATGTCGCGGTCCTCGATATCGGCTCGAACGCCGTGCGTTTCGTCGTTTATGACGGGCTGAACCGTGCGCCCTTTAAAATCCATAATGAACGCACCCAGTGCCATCTGGGCAAGCACCTCGCCACCACCGGCATGCTGAACCCCGAGGGCGTGGCATCGGCGTTCGAGGCCATCGGTCGCTATGCCGGCCTCATCAAGGCCATGAAGATCAAGCAGGTCAAGGCGGTCGCGACCGCCGCGATGAGGGATGCCAAGGACGGCGCGGATTTCATCAGGCGCGTGAAGGATGAATTCGGCCTCAAGATCGACATCATCGAGGGCGAGGAAGAGGCACGGCTTGCGTCACAGGGCGTGATGATGAACGGCCTCGGCGCGAACGGGGTGATCGGCGATTACGGCGGGGGTTCGCTGGAGCTGATCGTCGTTGAAAAAGACGTGGTGAAGCACAAGACCTCGCTGCCCATCGGCGCGCACCGGTTGCATGCGATACAGGGTGAAGCCGCGCAGCTGAAGGCAATCGATACGCACCTTGCCAACGCGCCCTTCCTGCAAAATTACGAAGGCCGCGATTTTTACGCCATGGGCGGCGCGTGGCGGTCGATGGCGCGCGCGCACATGCGCATGGAAAAACATCCCGTGCTGATGCTCGACCATTACACGATCGAGGGCAAAAAGGCGGCGGAATACGCCAATTTCATTTCGCGCCAAAGCACCGCATCGCTGGCAAAAACCGTCGGCATGATGGAAAAACGCGTGCATGACATCGGCGTCGCCGCCATGGCAATGTCCCGCGTGTTCGAAATCCTGAAGCCCGCGCGCCTGATATTCTCCGGCACGGGCCTGCGCGAAGGGCTGCTGTACGACCAGCTTGCGCCCGATACGCAAGCCGAAGATTCCCTGATCGCGTCCTGCGAAAAGGTCGCGCAGCAGGTGAGCCGCTTCAGCGACCATGACGGGTTCGAGGCGCTGCTGAAATGGATCGGCCCGCTGTTCGCCGCCGCCGACAACAAGACCAAGAAACTGCTGAAGGCCAGCTGCCTCTTAAGCGATATCAGCTGGTTCGAGCACGAGGATTACCAGGCCGACCATGCGTTTGAACGCGTGCTGGTGATGCCTTTCTACGGCATCGACCATGCGGGCCGCGCCTTCCTCGCGCTGTCGCAATATGTGCGCTATGGCGGCAACCCCGACAAGAAATCCGGCACGCTGATGAAGCTGCTGGGCGAAAAAGACGTGACCGCCGCCACCGTCACCGGCCTTGCGCTGGCGACCGGCTACCTGCTGACCGGCGGCGCGCTGGGGCTGCTGAATGAAAGCGAACTCATCCTCGCCCCCAAAACCACCACCCTCAAACTCCACGCCAAATCCCAGATGCTGAACGCCGAGGTCGTGACCAAGGCATTCAACAAACTGGCCGAAGCGATGGGCAAGGACGCGGTGATCGAGGCGGTGTGAGCGAAGTACCCTCACCCCACCCTCTCCCAGAGGGAAAGGGTGGGGTGAGGGTACTTCCTTATGCCTTACCTGTCCAGAATCGGCGCCAGCCAGCGTTCCGCTTCCGCGTTGCTGATGCCGCGCCGCCTTGCGTAATCTTCCATCTGGTCGCGGCCGATGCTGTTCACGCCCAGGTAGTAGCTGTCGGGATGCGCGAAATACCAGCCGCTGACCGATGACGCCGGCCACATGGCAAGGCTTTCGGTCAGGATGATGCCGGTGTTTTTCTCCACGTCCAGCAAATCCCAGATGATGTTTTTCTGCGTATGGTCGGGGCAGGCGGGATAGCCGGGCGCGGGGCGGATGCCGCGATATTGTTCGTCGATCAGCGCGTCATAGCCCAGTTTTTCATCCTGCGCGTAACCCCAATAACTCCGACGCACTTGCGCATGCATGTATTCGGCAAACGCCTCCGCGAAACGGTCGGCGACGGCCTTCGCCATCATGCTGCTATAGGGATCGTTCTTCGCCTCGAATTCCTTGACGATATCCTCCAGCCCATCGCCTGCGGTCACGGCGAAGGCGCCGATATAATCGTTTTTGCCCGACGACAGCGGCGCCACGAAATCGGACAGCGAATAATCGGCGCGGCCTTCTTTCTTGCGGATCTGCTGGCGCAGCCCGTGGATGCGGGCAAGCTCTTCCTTGCGCTCCTCGCCCTTGTAAATCACGATATCTTCGGCCTCGCCCGATGCGGGGAACAGGCCGATCACGCCGCGCGGGCGCACGCGTCCGTCGCGGATGAAAAACTCGATCATCTTCTGCGCATCGTCGAAAATCTTGCGCGCCTCTTCGCCGCGCTGTTCGTCGTCGAAAATCTGCGGATATTTCATCAGCATGCCCCAGGTATAGAAAAAGGGCGACCAGTCGACATATTCGCGCAAGGTGTCAAAACCCACATCCCTGAACACATGGATGCCGGGCTTGGCGGGCACGGGTGGCGTGTAACCTTTCCAGTCGGCGCGATAGCGGTTTTTCTGCGCATCGGCAAAGGGGATCAGTTCCTTGTTGGGCGATTTGTTCAGGAAACGCTCGTTCAGTGTTTTGTATTTTTTCGTGACCTCGGCAAGGTAGGGCGTGCGCAAGGTCGCGTTCAGCAGGTTGTTCATCACGCCGACGGCGCGCGACGCATCCGGCACGTAAACGACGGGATGCTTGTAATGCGGCGCGATTTTCACCGCCGTGTGCATTTCCGACGTCGTTGCGCCGCCGATGAGCAGGGGGATGGTGAAGCCCTGCCGCTGCATTTCGGACGCCACATGCGCCATTTCCTCCAGCGACGGGGTGATGAGGCCGGAGAGGCCGATCACATCGACATTTTCCTCGCGCGCGGTCTGCAGAATTTTTTCGGCGGATACCATCACGCCAAGGTCGACGACTTCATAGCCGTTGCATTGCAAGACGATGCCGACGATGTTCTTGCCGATATCATGCACGTCGCCCTTGACGGTCGCGAGCAAGATTTTGCCGGCGCTTTTCGCCTTGGTGTCCTTTTCCGCCTCCATGAAGGGCAGCAGGTGCGCAACCGACTGTTTCATGACGCGGGCCGATTTCACCACTTGCGGCAGGAACATCTTGCCGTCGCCGAACAGGTCGCCGACGATGTTCATGCCGGCCATCAGCGGGCCTTCGATCACCTCCAGCGAACGCTTGCATTTTTGGCGCGCTTCCTCCGTGTCTTCCTCGATATGCTCGTTGATGCCCTTGACCAGCGCGTATTCGAGGCGTTTTTCAACCGGGTATTTGCGCCATTCTTTTTCTTCCTCTTTTTCCTTGGCGCCCTTGCCCTTGTATTTCGCGGCAAGGTCGAGCAGGTTTTCGGTCGCATCGGGGCGGCGGTTCAGGATCACGTCCTCCACCGCGTCGCGCAACTCGGCGGGAATGCTGTCATAGACGGCCAGCTGCCCCGCATTCACGATGCCCATGTCCATGCCGGCCTTGGTCGCGTGATACAGGAACACGGCGTGGATCGCTTCGCGCACCGTATTGTTGCCGCGGAACGAGAATGACACGTTCGACACGCCGCCGCTCACCAGCGCATGGGGCAGCGTCGCCTTGATCTGTTTCGTCGCCTCGATGAAATCGACGCCGTAATTGTTGTGTTCCTCGATCCCTGTCGCGACCGCGAAAATGTTCGGGTCGAAAATGATGTCTTCGGGCGGGAAGCCGTTTTTCACCAGCAGGTTGTAGGCGCGGGTGCAGATTTCCAGCTTGCGCGTGATGGTGTCGGCTTGCCCCTTTTCATCGAACGCCATCACGATGACGGCAGCGCCGTAGAGCCGTGCCAGATGCGCCTGTTGCAGGAACGGCGCTTCGCCTTCCTTCATGCTGATCGAATTGATGATGCTTTTGCCCTGCACGCATTTCAGGCCTTCCTCGATCACGTCCCATTTCGATGAATCGATCATCACGGGCACGCGGGCGATATCGGGTTCGGATGCGATGTTGTTCAGGAACGTCTTCATGGCAAGCTTGGAATCCAGCATGCCTTCGTCCATGTTCACGTCGATGACCTGCGCACCGCTCTGCACCTGTTCCAGCGCGACGCTGGTGGCGTCCAGGTAGCGGCGTTCCTTGATCAAATCCTTGAATTTGGTCGATCCGGTCACGTTCGTGCGTTCGCCCACGTTGACGAACAGGCTGTTCTCGTTGATCTCCAGCGGCTCCAGCCCCGACAGGCGCAGCGCTTTCGGAATTTTGGGCGCGACGCGCACGGGCGTTTTGGCGACCGCCGCCGCAAGCGCGCGGATATGCGCAGGCGTGGTGCCGCAGCAGCCGCCCACGATGTTCAGGAATCCCGACTGCGCCCATTCGCCCATTTCCGCCGTCATCTGTTCGGGCGTCTCGTCATAGCCGCCGAAAGCGTTCGGCAGGCCCGCATTGGGATAAACGCAGATATGCGTGTCGGAAATTTTCGACAGCGTCTGCACATACTGGCGCATTTCTTTCGGGCCCAGCGCGCAGTTGAGCCCGATCGACAGTGGGTTCGCGTGGCGGACGGAGTTCCAGAACGCCTCCGTCGTCTGCCCCGACAGCGTGCGGCCCGATGCATCGGTGATCGTGCCGGAAATCATCAGCGGCAGGCGCGTATTTTTGTCGCCGAAATATTTTTCGCAGGCGAAGATCGCGGCTTTCGCGTTCAATGTGTCGAAAATAGTCTCGATCAGCAGCAAGTCCGCGCCGCCCTGCACCTGTCCGTCGATTGCCTCGTAATAGGATTCCACCAGTTGGTCGAAGGTGATGTTGCGGAATCCCGGGTCGTTGACCTCGGGCGACATCGACGCCGTGCGGCTGGTGGGGCCGATCGCGCCCGCCACGAAACGCGGGCGGTCATGCGTGCTGAAACGGTCCGCCGCGCGCCGCGCGACCTGCGCCGCCGACAGGTTGAGGTCGAAGCTCAGGGATTCCATGCCGTAATCCGCCATGGAAATGCGGTTGGAATTGAAACTGTTGGTGGAAATAATATCCGCGCCCGCCGCCAGGTATTCGGCATGGATGCTTTCGATGATGGCGGGCTGCGTCAGGTTGAGCAGGTCATTGTTGCCCTTCAGCGATTTTTCCCATGTCGCGAATTGCGTGCCGCGGAAATCGGCCTCCTGCAATTTATGCCCCTGGATCATCGTGCCCATCGCCCCGTCAAGGACAAGGATGCGCTGCGCCAATGCTGCCGTGATTTCTTTTTGCTTGCTCATGCCGTGGGCGCTCCGCCAGTTCTATTTACACACCCCGCTTTTTAGCAGGAAGGGAGGTGAAATAGAAAAATTAAATGCGCATTATTAGACATAATGCCTACTCAAGGGCGGGGACTATTTGCCTTCGCTTTTACTTTCGGTCAACGCAGTCGGGTGCCATTCAGCAGCGCGTTTTTCCACTGACTTTTTTTCTTCTTCGGTCAGGGCAATATCGATCTGGTCGATAATTTTCGAGTTGCCCGTTTTATCACCGCCGTTCGCAAGCAGAAGCCAAAAATATGCTTCCGGATAATCTACGGATATGCCGGGGGATCCCGGATATCCTTTGTTGTAAAGCGCACCAAGCGCGCGCTGCGCGTCGCGGATTCCGGCCTGACCAAGCCTCAGGTAAAAATCCCTCATTTCCGTGGGTGCATGATATTCACGGTCAAATATGCCCGTGAGCGAAGCATAGGCTTTTTGATCGCCAAGCGCGGCGGCGCTTTCCAGCCATTTTTTTGCTTTCGTCATATCGCGGGGCACGCCGTTGCCGTAGTATTTTTCGGCAATGCGGCGCTGGATCTCTGCATTTCCCGCGGCGTTGTCGATTAGCTTGCGCAGCTCCTGTTGCTCATAACCTGCCTGCTTCTCCCAAAACCAGGTGCAATTCGCTGACTCCTGCCGTGGTTTGTCCCAGTTTTCAATGCCTCGGAAGCGGAGGTTTGACAGGAATTCGATCCTCTCTCCGCTCAGATGAAACTCAAAGCCCTTGCCTTTGCCACTCGATCGCTGCCCCGTCTGCTGCGGGCATGGAAGCCATGGTAGTGATTTGACAAGGTCGCTTGTCACTCCTTCACGCGTCACCTCAATCGATATTTCCCTGATTCTGACGCCCGCCCCGAATGCTTCGTCCATTTCATGTACATCGGTTTGGCTCATTGGATCGTTGATATCGCGAAATGTGATGAAGGACGGGTATTGTGCAGGTTCAAGCACGACCTTAGTGCCTGTTTTCGGATTTTCGTGAATGGGAAAAACATCCTCGATTGCATCAGTAATCCCGTAATTGCCGTTCGGCCTCTCGAGCAGAATGCCACGATGCCCAAGATCAACGGCAACAGCTTCCCCCATATAGTCGTATGAGCGTGACCAATCAGTGGCGCGGACCGCGCTGCCGGTTTTTATTCCTTCCGGCGTTTCGACGCTGACCGTCATGCGGTAGTGCAGGCTGTCCATCGCGGATTGAATGGCGGGAATGAAGGCAATGAGCGCCATCATGAGGCCGGCTGAAATCATGGCGAATGTCTTCAGTAACGTAAAGATTGAAGCTTCCTTGAACGATTGCGCGCCTTGCCTGCTGGCCCAAACATAAAACAAAATCGTGAGCGCTACAGCCAATAATGGCGTCCACGCAAGCAAGCTGAATAATTCTGGATGTGTGCGCTTGCCCTGCTTGAACATCAATCCAAGCATGATGTAAGCCGGAAGCAAGACGCCTAAAATAAACCAGATAGCTATAAATATTTTTCCAAGAAATTTCAACATATGAACCTTTTGGAGATCACATCATTGACGCGTATTTCAAATGCAGCGCAAAAGAATAAAGCTGTTTGGCCGCAAAAAATTATCTCTTTCTTCCAGATCCGCCCATCAACGACCCGAGCAATCCGCGCATGATTTCGCGGCCGACCGAGGTGGCCATGCTGCGGGTGGCGCTGGTTGCTGCTTTTTCGATCAGTCCGGGTTTGCGGCCGCCGCGCGGGCCGGTGGTGCCGAAGATGATGTCGTTGAGGACGCTGCCGCCGCCGTTTTGCGGGGCAGGGGTGGTTGTCGGTGCGGGTGCTGCGGGTTTCGGTGCATCATGTTTGCTGCCCCAGCCGCCGGATGTCGTGGTGGCCTGCTGCGGCGCGGGTTGGGGCGTGGTTTGCCGGCGTTGTGCCTGCAACACCTCGAAGGCGGATTCACGGTCGACGGCCTGTTCGTAAAATCCGGCGACAGGGCTTTGTGCGATCACGGCGGCACGTTCATCATCAGTCAGGGGCCCGATGCGGCTGTGCGGCGGGAAGATATAGCATTGTTCGACCATCGTGGGCGTGCCCTTGGCGTCCAGCACGGAAACAAGCGCTTCACCGACGCCCAGTTCGGTGATGATATCGGATGTTTTGAATGCAGGGTTCGGGCGCATGGTGTCGGCGGCGGTATCGACGGCTTTTTTGTCGATGGGCGTGAAGGCGCGCAGGGCATGTTGCACGCGGTGCGCCAGCTGGCCGAGGACGGTTGGCGGAATGTCGGACGGGCTTTGCGTGACGAAATAAATGCCGACGCCTTTCGAGCGCACAAGGCGCACGACTTGCTCGATCTTCTCCACCAGCGGCTTCGGCGTGTCGCGGAACAGCAGATGCGCCTCGTCAAAGAAAAACACCAGTTTCGGCTTCGGCAAATCGCCGACTTCCGGCAATGTTTCATACAGCTCCGACAGCATCCAGAGCAGGAAGGTGGAATAGACGACGGGCGACAGCAGCAATTTGTCGGCGGCGAGGATGCTGACGATGCCATGCCCCTTCGCATCGGTCTGCAGCAAATCCATCACGTTAAACGCCGGCTCGCCGAAGAAATCCTTCGCGCCTTCGTTTTCCAGCGTGATGATGCCGCGCTGGATGATGCCGAGCGATGCGGGGGAAAGGTGGCCGTATTGCGGCTTGAATTTTTCGAGGTTTTCCTGCACGAGGCCGATCAGCGCATTCATGTCCTTCAGGTCGAGCAGCAGCAATCCCGCTTCATCCGCAATGCGGTAGAGGATCATCAAAACAGATGCTTGCGTTTCATTCAGGTTCATCAGGCGGCCGAGCAATTGCGGCCCGATTTCCGACAGCGTGCTGCGTACCGGATGGCCTTTTTTGCCATACACATCCCAGAACATGACGGGGCAGGGGGCATAGCCGAAATCGTTCAAACCCAGCAGGCCTAGGCGCGTCTTGATGCGGTCGCTCTCCGCGCCCGCCGCCGCCATGCCGGAAAGATCGCCCTTCACATCCGCCATGAAAACCGGCACGCCGTCGCGGCTGAACAGTTCGGCCAGCGTTTGCAGCGTCACGGTCTTGCCTGTGCCGGTCGCGCCCGCGATCAGCCCGTGGCGGTTGGCGAGGTTTGGCAGGATGTCGATATAGGTATCGGCGGTTTTTGATTTTGCGAATTGCATGATGATGCTCCACACCGCAAAGTTCGCGGGGAAAAATTATTCGGCGGGTTTGGTGTCGGACGGCACGAGTTTCAGCTTGCCGTTTTCGACCGCGATCGCCAACTTGCCGTCGCGCAGCTCCAGCGCTTCCTTGCCGAAGAGTTTGTATCTCCAGCCGGACATGGCCGCGACTTTCGCTTCCTTGCCGAATGCCGCGATCAGTTCGAGGTCGGAGGCGACGCAGAGCAGTTTCGGCGCCACCTGCGCCTCTTCGCAGCGCAGTTTCAGCAGCACGCGGAGCAAATCGATGGTGGGCGCCATGCCGGGCGGCAGATGCGGGCGGGGTTCCCATTTCGGGCCTTCGCTTTCTTCCATTTCCATGCCGCGCTTGACGGCGGCCAGCAATTCCTGCGCGCGTTCGCTCTCCGCAAAACCGCGGTTCACGTTGCGCATTTTGCCCAAGGCTTCCGCATTCGTCGGCGGATGCGTGGCGATTTCGGCCAGCGCCTCGTCCTTCATGATGCGGCCGCGCGGCACATCGGCCTGCTGCGCCAGCGTTTCGCGCCATGCGGCCACTTCCTTCAGCACGCAGAGCGCGCGGATTTTATGGCTCGGTATCTTGATGCGCTCCCACGCCTCTTCGGGGCGGGAGATATAGTTTTCCTTGTCGGAGAGATTTTTCATCTCGTCCTTGATCCAGGTCGTGCGCTCCAGCTTCTCGACGCGCTCGGCAAGTTTCAGGAAGATCTTGCGCAGGTGAGTCACATCTGCCAGCGCATATTTCAGCTGCTTCGACGTCAGCGGGCGCATCGCCCAGTCGGTGAAGCGGCTCGATTTATCCAGCTGCTTCTTGACGATTGAATTGACCAGCACTTCGTAAGAAACCTGCTCGCCATAGCCGCAGACCATCGCGGCGATCTGCGTGTCGAATATCGGCGTGGGCAGCTTGCCCATGTGGTTGTAGAAAATCTCCAGATCCTGCCGGCAGGCATGGAACACCTTCAGCACTTCCTTGTCGCGCAGGAATTCATAGAAGGGATCAAGGTCGATCCCCTCCGCCAGCGGGTCGATCGCATAGGCTTCCTCGTCATCGCCCGCCACCTGTATCAGGCACAGGTTCGGGTAATAGGTGCGCTCGCGGATGAATTCGGTATCGACCGTCACGAAATCCGATTTCCGGAGCTTCGTGCAGAGGGTTTTCAGGTCTTTGGATGTGGTGATCAAGGTCATGGTAGGTCAATTTAATGAAATTTGCCCGTTTTCGCCACGGTTATTTTTGGTCAAAAATGGCGGATTTGCTGGGCTCAGGCGGGGCTGAAGCGTTTTCTGGCGGCCAGCATGTCGGGTGTCCTGACCTGTTGCCAGATGTGTTCGCCTACAGCATCGGCATCCATGCTGCCCAGATACGGGATGCCCGCGATGACCGGCATGCTGTCGATGCCCTTGATACCCGCATAGGAGTTGCGGCTGAACCCCTGCCGCAGAACATCGGCGAGCGGGGCGGGCTTGGCGGCTGCATAGGCCGCCACCTTGTTGAACATGCGCAGCACATTTTTGTCATACAGTTGTGCGATATTGCTGCGCTGGAAATGGTCGAAACGCTGGCGCATGCCCTCCGCCGTGTCGGCGGCCAATGCGCCGGACGGGTTGCTGACGGGCAGGGTGATGCCGGCGGCGGTCGAGATTTTCGCCATCAGGTAATTCTCGAACACGAACGCATCACCCTCGAACAGCCGGACAAGGCTGGCCGCGCGGTCAAAGCTTAGATTGTTCATCATCCTGTGGTCGGCGATATTGCGCATCTGCCACAGATGCCGCAATTCGTGGGCCATCGTGCGCACCATTTGCTTGCGCGGCAGGAAAATGTTCAGCTGGATTTCGGTTTTATCGTCGGGGTTTTTCGCGCCATTGCGCAGGTTGCCAAGCGCGGTGAATGTGATGGACGGGCGAAATTTGAAGCCGAACCCTTCGTTTTTGGCGAGGTCGAGAAGCGCCGCCCCTTCCGGCACGCTGGCGATCAGTTGCGCAGCGCGGTTGATGCGCCAACCGCCCCATTTTTCCAGCAGCTTGTTAATGTTTTGAAGAATCTGCATTTTTAACCGGATTAACCGTAAAGACCTGGATGGCAGGTTACGCGCGGCGCGCTATTATGTCAAAAACAATCACGCCAAGCCTTTAAAATCCTTCATTTTCAGGCGCTTTCCTGCTAGAAAAGACAGTCATTTTTGCCGCTTATTCTTAAGGAATTGAAACCATGTCTATCTATCGCACCCATACCTGCGGCCAGCTGCGCGGCACCGATGCCGGCAAGGAAGTGAAAATTTCCGGTTGGGTCCACCGCAAGCGCGACCATGGCGGTTTGCTGTTCATCGACCTGCGCGACCATTACGGCCTCACGCAATGCGTCATCAATTCCGACAACCCCGTTTTTGCCGAGATCGAACGCACGCGCCTTGAAAACGTGATCATGATCACGGGCGAGGTCGTGACCCGCATGGCGGGCACCGCGAACAAGGATCTGCCCACCGGCGAGATCGAGGTGAAGGTGAAGACGTTCGAGCTGCTGTCGTCGCCCGTGACCGACATGCTGCCGCTGCAGGTGAACGCAGAGGAAAACTACGGCGAAGAAGTTCGCCTGCGCTACCGCTTCCTTGATCTCCGCCGTGATGTCATCCACAAGAACATCATGCTGCGCAGCGACGTGATTTATTCCATGCGCCGCCGCATGGTGGAGCAGGGCTTCCGCGAATTCCAGACGCCGATCCTGACCGCATCCTCGCCCGAGGGCGCGCGCGACTTCCTGGTGCCGTCGCGTCTGCACCCCGGCAAATTCTATGCGCTGCCGCAGGCGCCGCAGCAGTTCAAACAGCTGCTGATGATGTCTGGCTTTGACCGTTACTTCCAGATCGCGCCCTGCTTCCGCGACGAAGACGCTAGAGCCGACCGCACGGCGGGCGAGTTCTACCAGCTCGACATGGAAATGTCGTTCGTGACGCAGGACGACGTGTTCAACGTGATGGAGCAGGTCATCGGCGGCGTGTTCGAGGAATTCGCCGAATTCACCGGCAAGAAACAGGCGGTATCGCCCGCGCCGTGGATTCGCATCCCTTATGACGAGTCGATGCTGAAATACGGCAACGACAAACCCGACCTGCGCAACCCGCTGGTCATCGTCGATGTGTCATCTGTGTTCGCGCGCGCCGACGTGGAATTCAAGGCATTCAAGGGCGTGATCGAAAAAGGCGGCGTTGTGCGCGCCATCCGCGCACCGAAGGTTTCCGACCGTCCGCGCAGCTTCTTCGACAAACTGAACGCATGGGCGCAATCCGAAGGCGCGCCCGGCCTCGGCTATGTCACGCTCGAAGGCACGGAAGGCAAGGGCCCGATCGCGAAATTCCTGCCCGCAGGCGCGCTGGAGGAACTCCGCAAGCTGACCGGCGCGGAAAGCGGCGATGCCGTGTTCTTTGCGGCAGATGTGGCCGACAAGGCCGCGTCGCTTGCCGGCAAGGCGCGCACCAAGCTCGCCGAAGACATGGACATCATCGAAAAAGACACGTTCAAATTCTGCTGGGTCATCGATTACCCGATGTTCGAGCTGAACGACAAGACCAACAAGATCGACTTCTCCCACAACCCCTTCTCGATGCCGCAGGGCGGGTTGAAGGCGCTGCAGAACGAAGAGCCGCTCAAGATCAAGGCCACGCAGTATGACTGCGTGGCGAACGGTCTGGAGCTCTGCTCCGGCGGTATCCGCAACCACATGCCGGAAGCGATGGAAAAGGCGTTCGAGATCGCGGGCTATCCCGCGGGCGCGGTGCAGGAAAAATTCGGCGGCATGTATAACGCGTTCAAGCTGGGCGCACCGCCGCATGGCGGCTGCGCGTTCGGCATCGACCGCATCATCATGATGCTGGCCAAAGAACCCAACATCCGCGAAGTCATCGCCTTCCCGATGAACCAGCAGGCCGAAGACCTGATGATGGGCGCGCCATCCCCCGCCGAAGCACACCAGCTGAAAGACGTTTCCATCAAGCTGGACCTGCCCAAAGCGGCCGTGAAGGAAATCAAGCAGGCCAGTTAATAACTCGCCGCGAAAGCGGCGTCTTTAGTCCCCTCTCCCTCTGGGAGAGGGCTAGGGTGAGGGTACTACCACTTCCGAAGAGGACACATGGTCGCCCGCTCTATTAAAAAAGCCCGTTCTTTGAGACGCGGTCAGACCGAGGCGGAAAGCCTTCTCTGGCAATGCCTGCGCAACGGTCATGCGGGCTATAAGTTTCGCCGCCAGCTCCCTGTCGGTCCCTATATCGCCGATTTCGCATGTCTCGACGCGAAGCTGATCGTTGAAGTGGATGGCGGGCAGCATTGTGAAAATCAGAAAGATGTGGTGCGCACCGAATACCTGAATGCGCGAGGCTATGAAGTTGTGCGGTTTTGGAATAACGATGTCATTGATAATTTAGAGGGGGTCGTAAGTACCCTCACCCTAGCCCTCTCCCAGAGGGAGACTGGAACGATAGCAGGGGTTTGATTTTACTTGGCTATTCCGCGCTATTTTCGCCTGTGCAGACGGTGTGCAGGAAATAAGCGCCGCAAGCGCGGTTAGCGGCTCGTATGTTCGCTAATCTTAGCGAATTCGCTACCTCTTGCAAGGCGACTCTATTGCCACGGCATAAAACTTGGCGGCATCGCCGCCACATCTGCGGGCGTAGCGCAGGACGGCTTGGGCTTCAGTCTGCGCCCGCACGAAAGCGTTCTCGCTTTCACGCCCCGGACACCTAAATATCTCAAACCACCGAAACGCTCTCGGTTGGGTGACGGAGAGCCTCACAGGAGGCCCACCGTCTGGTTCAGCAGGTGAAGGTTTCTTTCGGCCTGTAGCCGCAAGTGGTTCGCCACGGCAGGCTGGCCGTAACCTTGGATGAGCTTCTCGGCCATGCGCAGGGCATCCATGGAGGCCATGAGCGCCTCTGTCAGGTCGGCGTCGGGTTTTTCGATGAAGGCTCTCATTCCATGTCCTCCAGTTCGGCGTCGAACAGCTCGCGTTCGTGATCTTCGAGGATCAAAGAGACCAGCTCTTCGGTCGTTTCCGTGAATTTGAAGTCTTCGGCATCCATGTTTTTTGCTCCTTGGATTGTGTTCAACATGGACACCGGCCAACCGGCCCGTCAGCGCCGCCCTTGTCATCCAAGCTTCTCTTCCGTTTTGTGGAGGGCTCCTGCTTGGGAATCCCGAAACGCAAGAAGCTCTGGTAATTGACAAGGCAAGCGGGCCGGTTAGGTGACCGACAAAGTTGAACACGCTTTCCAAGGAGTCCTCGATGGATGCCGCTGCCTTTGCCACTCACGGAAAGGCTTTTGTCTGGGCTCGTTCCGCCACTTGTCACGAAGGCTGTTGCCGCCTGTCTGGATGGCATTGTCAGAGAAGAAAAATGACGCCGATTCGCGGGCGCGACCGGCGTCACCTTCAGGTGTCTAGCGCAGCGGCTCGGGAAGCCATGCTTTATCGACAAGCTCACGCTCGGCCAGAGCGGCAAGGTCGGCTTTCTTCAGCTTGTCCCAAGCGGGTGCCGGTGGCTGGTTTCTTGCCTCTTCCAGTGCGCGCATGATTTGCGGCTTGCTGACGCGGTTGAAGTAGTTTTCCGCGGTGGGCTTGAACCATCCAGTCATGTCCAGCTTCAGTGCGCTGGCCATTTTGCCGGCGTGAGACAGTCTCTCGCCGTCCGGGCGGTCTGACTTTAGCTGTACGGCGTTCACGCTGCTGGCGGCACAGAAGGTCAGGAGATCGATAAGGACGCTTTGCTCCTGTTTCAGGCACCAGTCCCAGAGGTCGTCAGGATTGCCGGGGAGCTGTTCGCCCCAGCTTTCACGAGCCTGTTCGAGAGCTTGAAAGGCTGCCGAACCCTCGACACGTTGCAAGGATTGGGACGATGTCCGAACCTGCACGCTGCTGCTGACACGATGATCGAATACGTCCTGAACCATCGCATAGACCACGCTCGCAAGCCCCACCTCGGGGGAATCCAGCAAGGTTGCTGCAATCGCTGCTGATTTGTGGGCAGTCAGTCCTTCGATCAGGGCGGCTGAGAACTCACTCCGCTGTTCAGACGTATCCGCAGTCTCGCCGCTGGCGGTTGCCGGTGTAGCGGATTTGCCTTTCTTTGGCATATCTTCGGTACGCACCAGGCCGCGCTCGATCACGGCTTTGCCGTCGTGACCGATATAGACAACGGCTCCGGCGATGGCGCGCTGTTCGGGCGTCCAGACGCCGTCACGCTCTTCGATGGCCTCGATTTGCTCGGCAAGTTTCGTGAGCTGCTCCGGCTCGTCGTCTTCGCCGGACTCCTGCCACGCATCCGACAAACGGTCATATTCCGCTTGCAGGGTTTCGAGCTGTTGCTGCTCCTCCGGTGTCAACGGTACAGGCTTGGCATGCAGGCGGTGGAACTGCTGCTTTTGCTCATAGCCGAACTCCGGCGCGGTCTCGACCCATTTCCAGCCTTCCTTGCGCAGGGGCTTGGCTTTCTTGTCCAGCCCTTCTGCAACAAGGCTGTCGAGCAAGGCACGGTCCTGAATGAACACGCTGTCGCTGAAGAGGTCACGTTTCAGGGTGCCGCCCTTGGCTTCGTAGGCTTTCAGGCTGACGAAGATGACGCTCCGGTCGCTGGCCGATAGGTCGGCCTTGGTCAGGGCGTCCCGGATTTGCCGTGCGTTAGTCCAGCCACTCATGCCCTCGAAAACGGCCCATTGCGCTGCATGATCGTCGGAGATCGTGAAGGCCATGACCTGCTCAAGGGTCAGTTCTCCCTTGCGGTATTCCTTCAGGAGGTTCGGGTGAACCCGTGCCAGCTTCAGGCGCTGCTCGACATAGGCTCTGGTACGCCCGAACCGCGCCCCGACATCTTCGACCGGCATGCCGTTATCCACGAGCTTGCTGAAGGCCACGAATTCATCGGCGGGGTGCATGTTCTCTCGGACGACGTTCTCGGCAAGGCTGATTTCGCTTGCATCCTCGGCTTCCGTGATCCGGCAGGGCACCTCGAAGTCGGGCGCGATATCACCGGCTTTAACCAGCTTCTGAAAGGCGAGCAACCTGCGGCCCCCGGCGACGACGGCGAATTTCTTGCCGTCTTTCTTCACGACGAGGTTCTGTTGCAGGCCAATCGCCTTGATGCTGGCGGCCAGTTCGTCGATGCTGGCCTTGTTCTGGGTCTTGCGCACATTACCTTCCCAGGCCGTGAGCTTGTTCAGAGGAATGTTGATGATGTCAGTCATGATCTTTCTCCTTGTGAATGGAGGAAGAGCGCTTACGCGCTCTTCCCTTCGGTTGCGGGTTGCTGAGTTTTGGTTTTGGGTGGGAACACCGCGTAGCGTTTGCCGTTGATGAGCAGGGTCATGCCCTTGCCCTTCTTGTGGGCGAATGCCGCGCCGACGGGCTTGCCGCCCTGCTGGCCTTCTCCGGCGTTCTCGAAGATGTAGAAGTCCGGGGCCTGCTTCTGCTTGGTCTCTTTGGTTTCGGTGGTCGTTGTCATCGTCGTTCTCCTTCGTTTGTGTTTCCCTTCCGGGTATGCCTCCGATGGGCCAGGAGTCGGGCGCAGCGTCACACAGGAAAATTGGGGGGACCGCCCTTCGCGGGGGAGCCGAGGCTTCCTGTTGACGCGGGACGCGCACGCGGATGGCAGGGGGCAGATGATAACCGGCTGGGATGCAAACGGCTGAAGGAGAGCGCGACAACGTCCGAATAAAAGGACTGTGAGCAGAAGACACTTGTCGGACTTAGCGCGCTATCGGAATCAAGAAGGATCAGGTGGCGGCTTCAACGTAAGGCGCGTAACGCTGCATACGATGGCATGGGCTCACCATGTCTTCGGCAAAGAGCCTGCTACGCCGGGGTTAATCCCATCCCGAATCACGAGAAAAAACCCGTCCCAAGGGGCTGGCGCGGGAGCTGCGAACTTTTCCAGATTCACCGCCGTGGTGTAAAGTGGTGAAGTCATGAAGAGCCGCAGGACCTCTTATATACGCGCGTCCATCAGTTTCCCATTAGGCATTTACCAGAATCTTCAAGCGTTGGCGAAACAGAACAAAGTATCACTCGCGTGGGTTGTGCGCGAGGCAGCGGAAATGTACGTTGCTGATGCAACAGCGGATGCTGGGAAACAGCAAAAACGAGCTGTCCGCTCTACCAAATGAGTAAGCAGAACAGGATGACACCTTTCTTGATATTTGCGGCAATAGCGGCCGTTCCAGTTATCTGGTATCTGTGGCGCTGGACGAAGCCGCGCACAGACAAGCAAGATGCGGGAATCCCGCCATCTGCGAACGCCCCAATCATGGATGAGGTTGCCCCTGTCCTGTTTGAAGGAACGCCTCTGCCTGCTGGTGCCGCTCTGGCAAAAAGAGAAGAAATGCAAAGCGAGCCGGATGAAGAACCTCCGGCAGACTTCCAACCCTTTGATGTAAGTCAGGCTCAGAGTGAGACGGTTGGCTCAGAACCTCCTCTCCACGAAGAAAATGGTGTCGGCGTAACGTCTGCGGTAGAAGAACATGGTGAGCCAAGCGAACAATCTTCGCCAGAGTATCCAGACGATACTTATGCTGAGACACCAACTGCACTCCCTCCGGAGCAGGAAGCGCCGCCCGTCCAGAACGAACTTTTGGACATCAGCAATCATGGGGCATTCAATGCGGACTCAATCCTACTGGATGCCGGTTCTCACGCCCCCGAAGAGAATGGCGGCGCCCCCGTGACAGTGGAGGGAACTGAGCCAAGCGAACAAACGCCGTCGAGACATTCTGACGATGTTTCAGACGTGCCATCAACTGACAACACTCTGGAACCCGAAGTGTCATTGGGTCAGAACGAAACGCCTGAGGCCCACCATGACGACACGCAGAACCGGGAAGTCAACGTTCCTCCCGCCACATTTGATAACGTCCCGCAAGCTGGATATACAGCTTTTCCGGAAGAAGAACCTCCAGCCGTTGCTGACGAAGAAGTGCCTCAAACAAATGAGAGCATCGTGCAAGCGGAACAGGCTCACCCGTCAGTGGAGCCAAATGACGGAGACACCGTAAGGGCTCCGCAACGATACCGCCCGCCACCTCAAAAAGCGCCGCGTCCGCCTGCGGCTAAGCCTGCGGCGCAAGGGCCGGAACGTGCGGTTTCATCCGGGCTGTCTCTCGATATTCGCGTCCGCATGATGTTTGACCGGTTTGACGGCTGCGAGATTCGGCTTTTGCCCGAGCGCACGCCGGAATTGGACAACGAAGTAGAGGTGAAATCGGCGGGAAAACTTCTTCATCTTGTAGCGCAGGAGGAGTGGTACGAAGACCTCCAGTTCGATGACATGGGAGACCGGCTGCGGCAGGGCGTCCAATTAAGCGGGCTGCTCGAAGATCATCGGCGTGCCCGATGGCTTCTGACAGGGCGGGATATCTACGTTCTTGCTAGTCACCAACGTGCCAGCGGCGTTGTTTCCACGAGCCGGCTTGTTTTGGGCCGTTCCCATGTTGTGCTGTGCGCCGCTGAATTAATTCAGGAGGTCGAAGCGATTCTGAAAGAGGCTGGCTGCCAGGGATATACGACGCTGGGCGAAGCGCATGGCTTACCGTCCGGGTGGATAGGGCTGCGTGGGGTTGCTCCCGTGAAACCAGTTGCGCTGAATCCCGGCATCGATCCCTTCTACGCCATCAAGCCTGCATCTGATATTGAAATTGAATTTGACGGCGGCGTGTGTTTGCGCAATTCGGTTTGGCTGGCGGGTTTTCCTCCACGAATCAAGCTGCTTGGAGAGGCAACCGGCTCGGTAAAAGTGCTGATCGACAGCAAGGAAGCCGGTCGAACGCCAGAGGGCGTTCTGACAGTGGACGGGTACGATGTGGCTGGACCGCATGTCGTCTACTGCGAGGGCCTATCCCGCTCCTATTCGATTGAGGAGTCCCCGGACGCTTGGGAGCAATGGCCGGCTTACCGCTTCGGCAACGCGGATTTTTGCGGCCCTCTAGTTAACCTGCCGCCCGAAACCGCTGTCAGGAGAGTCTTCAGCGTTCCGATGACGAATCCCCTT
This sequence comes from Alphaproteobacteria bacterium, assembly GCA_965279315.1. Lineage (GTDB taxonomy): Bacteria > Pseudomonadota > Alphaproteobacteria > Micavibrionales > UBA2020 > JAPWJZ01. The sequence goes on from OZ257145.1 coordinate 1,589,073, forward strand.
CTTCTCGGGGCCGAACCTGGGCAAATCTTCCGGTGTTCCCCACGGAGCGTGACTAGCTGGAAGGGTTATGTTCCGTTCGATGTCGTGTGGGCGCTCCCTGGTCAGCCGCTCATCTGCAACAAGAAGACTACGCGCATTCTCCAGTTCGCTGATGTTCCGCTTGCGCTTCCCTCGAATCCTAAACAGCCCGTCCTCTCCTGGTGCGCGGCTATTCTCGATGCATCACGCAAGGGATTGAAAATTGACAATGGCTTTCCCGAAGGGACGGTGCGCTGGAAGGAATACAAGAAGGCGGCCCGGAATTTTTGGAGGGCGGCGAGATGACTCCAAACGAGCTTCTGCTATGGCTGTCCGCCCGCAAGGAAGGGTCTTGGTCGCAATTCCGTGGGGCAGTGGCGACTCTTGACTTGGCGAATAGCGCTGAGGAGGGAGAAGAGGGTGTCCGGCTGCCTCTCCATCAAAGAATCCGGTTCAACCTGGAGCGCCTCTGTCATGTTGAATTTGGCGCGGAAGAATGCGGGGATGGGTGGCGCGTAGTGCCTCCATCTTTGGCTCTCTCTCAAAATCACGGCGGGACATACGGCGTTTTATGCGGAGCACGAACGCTCCCTCTGATGAAGAAAATTGAACACGCTGCGCGCGGATTGTCTTTCGAGCGTATGCCGCACCCGGAGTGTCCTGATATTTTGCGTATACACGCACCAGAGGCGCAAGCCCTGTTAGAGCTGGCGCAACGGGAAGGCATCTTCTGCCAAGCTGAAACGCCTACGACTTTGCTTTCCCATTTGCCCATCATCGGTTCAATTAGGGGCTGGAAGCGCGCACCGTTACCCACCGCTGGCAACGATTGGGACGTCAAGCAATTCGTTATCGAAAAGAAGAAGATGAGATGGCAGACAATAACCCTGCAAGAGGCAAATGCCCACGACGCTCAAGGGCTGTTCCGCTTCACTCTTTTCCAGACACCGCAATATTTTCTCCGCGAAGGCCGGGAAACAATGAAGCTGCCCGGCCCGGTTGGAAAGTACCATATGCTGTTCCGCCGTAAACGCCGCGTGTTGAAGTACGATCGCAGAGAGCAACGGCTCAGTCTACCGGCAATCTTCCGCCCGCCGCTGCTGACGGAACGCGCATTAATTCTTTGCTCCGGTTTTCCTCCGTCGTTCAGTGTTGTTCGCGGACGTCCCACATTGACTTATCGGGATGTTCCCGAAGAAGTAGCCGGCATGACCGCCGAAATTCTTAGACAGGATTTTTTATGAGCAACCCAATCGCCCTTTTCGATGACCTGCGGGATATGTATCTCCGCTATCTGGACAGTCCTTTCGATTTGCGCTACCCGGAACTGGTCGCCGAACGCCGTGCGTTGTTGAGTGTCGATGGGCGGCTTTTTCGCCAACCTCTGATCGAACCGATTCCTGCCTACCGCTCGAGCAATCAGACATTCAGGGCTATTGCCCAAGCCCGCCTAGGGAATTCCTGGAGCAACGCGGAAATCACTGATCTCGCTGATTTCGTGTCCCTGGATCTTTTTCCTGCGAACCGGCTTCCCTATGCCCACCAAGACCAGGTGTTCACGGAATCGGTCGTCAATGGAAATGACGTCGTTGTGACGACGGGGACCGGTTCTGGGAAGACTGAATGTTTTCTTCTTCCAGTGATTGCTGCGCTGATCCGCGAGTCTGCATCGTGGGGGCAACCAGGCCCCCGTGATCCGAGGTGGGACTGGTGGAACCATCGCCAGAGCCCAACGACCAACCGTTGGTTACCACGCATTCCACAACGGAACCACGAGGACTCTGGTGTGCGTCCGTCGGCGATGCGCGCCATCATCCTGTATCCCCTCAACGCCTTGGTTGAAGATCAGCTCGGGCGGATGCGAACAGTGCTTGACAGCGATACGGCGCGGAATTGGTTCCAAACTAGGCGCACTGGCAACCGGTTCTATTTCGGTCGCTACACCGGGCGCACGCCCGTATCAGGTTTTCAGAATTCCTCAAAGGAAACCAAGCTGAGAGATGAGCTTCGCCTCATGGAGCAGGAAGCCCAAAGAGTTGCCGGGCATTCCGCGGCGCGGTTCTTCCCCCGCATGGAAGGCGGAGAAATGTGGTCCCGGTGGGACATGCAAGACTCCCCGCCAGATGTGCTCATTACGAACTACTCCATGATGAACATCATGCTGATGCGAAGCCTGGAGACACCCGTCTTCGATGCTACCCGGCAATGGCTGGAAGCAGACAGCTCAAACGTCTTCCATCTTGTGGTGGACGAGCTTCACACCTACAGAGGCACACCCGGAACGGAAGTTGCCTATCTGATTCGTGTGCTGCTGGATCGATTGGGGCTGACGCCGGACTCCCGTCAGTTGCGCATCATCGCGTCCAGCGCCTCGCTGACTGGCGATGCCTCCGGCCTCGACTATTTGGAAGGCTTTTTTGGCCGTGACCGCAACCGTTTTCGAATTATAGGCGGGAACACAGTGGACCCGAATCCTGCGGCTGTGCAGACTCTCGGGAGTCACGCTGCGGCCCTGACTGACCTTGGACAGAGTATGCGCGCATCGCCAGCACTGCCGCTGCAAACTGCCGCGCAGGTGTTTCATGCCGCCGTTGGCGCGCCAGCCGCCGGCCCTGGCGCTACTGCTGAACAAATTCTCTACACGAGCTTCGAGCATCTTCAGGCGGCGGACGGATTACGGATCGCCTGCATGACCGGAGGGCCTGGAACTGCGCCTCAACCCCGTTTCCCGTCGGACATTGGAGAGCAACTCTTTCCTGCGCTGCCTGTCGCCGACCGGGAAACCGCCGTGGATGGATTGCTTGCTGGCTTGTGCGCTACGCGCAACACTCAGGACGCCGCCTTGTTGCCAGTGCGCGCGCACCTGTTCTTCAGAAACCTTCAGGGATTGTGGGCTTGCTCAAATCCGCAATGCAATGTCGTTCCGGCACGTCCGTCTCCTTGCCCCGTCGGCCAGCTTCACTACACGCCGACGCTGACGTGCCAGTGCGGTTCAAGAGTGGTGGAATTGCTTTACTGCGAAGCGTGCGGAGAAGTTTTTCTGGGAGGCTACCGGAGACCGGGAGTCAATCCAAACGAATGGTATTTAAGCCCGGATCATCCCGATCTGGAAGCCTCTCCTGATATGGCATCTCTTGACCGCGATTACGCGAGCTACGCGGTGTTCTGGCCTGCCGAAAACGGCATGCAACCAGCGACTCCAAGCTGGGGTCAGGACAATGTGCAGCGGCTTTGGCAACCCGCGTCTTTCGTTCCGGCAGAAGGCAGAGTCGCGCATGGCCCGATTCCTCAGGCGCGGCGGGGTTATTTGTATCGTGTCCCGCAAATGCACGGCGGCCCCAACGGTGATATTTTCGACCAAATACCGCAAGGACTCGCGCAAAGCGCGGGGCGGTCGTATCCCTCCCGTTGTCCAAGGTGTGATACGAACTGGGCAAGAAGGGACATTGGATCGCCGGTCAGAACACAGCGAACCGGCTTCCAAAAGCTGGCTCAGGTTCTCTCAGACGTTTTGCTCCGTGAAGTCGGTTCGGAAAATCCGAGCGGACGAAAACTTGTTGTGTTCTCCGATAGTCGGCAAGACGCGGCGAAACTGTCCGCTGGAATGCGTTTCGCGCATTACCGCGACTCCATCCGTCAAGCACTCGCCGGTGCCTTGGCAAATCAGGGCGCGGGCACTCTGGCATTTATCGCGCAGCTCAACGGTCAAACGCTGACTGCGGAACAGCAAGCCCTCGCAAATGCCTTTTCAGCCGCCTATCCCGCCGAAATGGGTGCCTTGGCCATGGCGCAAGGTGCAATGGCTAACATGCCGGCACAGAACTTTCCGCCTTTGACTTATCAGCAGGCAGCTCAAAGCATCCAGCTACGGGCCACGCAGGGGCCCCATCCGATTTCTCAACTCGCTATCGACGTATCGGCCCAACTTTTGCGGCAAGGCATAAATCCCGGCGGCTTTTCCAAAGACGTCTTGTGGACAGATCCGGACAATCAAACAGGGCACTGGCGGCATCTCTACAACTGGTCACCTGGCCAAGCGCCCAGCGCGAAACCAAACAGCCAGCTTGATGCGGAGCAGCAGGGCCACCTTACCCGCATAAGAAACGAGTCCCTCACGGAATTGATGGATATCGTCTTTGCATCCGGCCAGCGCAGTCTGGAGTCCTTGTGCATAGCCCTGGCGACAACCGACCGCCTGCGTTTCCCCGCGCCAAACGCAGATGTACAAGAAGCTGCTGACGGGGTCATCCGGCTCCTGGGGTCGCGCAAGAAACTGTCTTCGCATGATTGGACCTCTCCTCCGCAAAATACGCCCGCCTACGTCCGGAATTACATACATGCGGTAGCAAACAGGAGAGGGTTGAGTGCTGCAACGCTTGAAACGGACGTAATTAACCATCTGACCAATTCCGGCTGCCTCAATCAGTTCATCCTTCAGGCGACGGCGTTATGTCTCTTGCGGCCTGGAGCTGGAGCACAATTCTACGAGTGTCCCCGATGCCGCCGGATTCATCTTCATCCGGCTGGCGGAGTCTGTACGGATTGCCTGACTACGCTCAATCCGCCTCAACCGCTCACCTCAGATCAACTCCTCTCCGATTACTACAGCTATCTCGCCACACAGTCGGAAGAGTTGTTCCGCCTCAATTGCGAGGAACTGACTGGCCAAACGAATAAGGCGGATGGCCGCACGCGGCAGAGGCTCTTTCAAAACGTTGTGCTGCCGGGCAGTGAGAATGAACAAACCGACCCGATTGATTTGCTGAGCGTCACCACAACGATGGAAGCCGGTGTTGATATCGGCGGCTTACTTGCGGTCATGATGGCGAACATGCCGCCGATGCGCTTCAACTACCAGCAGCGGGTCGGCCGCGCCGGACGGCGCGGCGCTGGCCTTTCCGTTGCCTTGACCCTGTGCCGGGGCCGTAGCCATGACGATTACTACTTCCAGCGTCCACAGCGCATCACTGCGGACCCGCCGCCGCAGCCATACGTCGATGTTGAACGGCAAGAAATTATTAAACGAGTGCTTGTGAAGGAGGTTTTACGCCAAGCGTTTGAGAATCTCAATCTGTTCGGCGGAGCCGCAGACAGTGTTCACGGCGAATTTGGAGACGCAACGCAGTGGAACCAGCCGGTTCCTCCGGCTCAACCCGGCGGGCCTGTCGGCCCCACCGTCGAGCAATTGGTTTCCACCTGGATTCAAGGCAATCAAACTGCAATTGCTCACACGACGGATGTTCTCCTGGCATATACCCATCTGAATCTGGCCGCGGCGCGCCAGACCCTTATTGATTTCATCAACCAGCAGCTCGCCGGTGAAATCACTTTCGCGGCTAACAATCCAGCGCTGCCGCAAGACGCTCTAAGCGAGCGTCTTGCGAACGTAGGGCTGCTTCCTATGTTCGGGTTCCCAACACGTGTGCGGTTTCTTTATCACAAGCGGCCAAAAGGCGGTTACGACTGGCCGCCAGAAAAAGGAACTGTGGATCGTGACTTGGATATGGCGATCAGCCAGTTCGCGCCAGGCGCGGAAACCGTAAAGGATGGCCTGATTCATACGTCTGTAGGCGTTGTAAATTACCGCCCGCAAGGAAACGTGGTCGTTGAAGCGCCTGACCCTCTCGGTCCCGCTCGCCCGATTGGGTTCTGTCGCAGTTGCCAAGCCGTTGATGTGCAGCCTACTGCGGCGGCAACATGCCCCGTGTGCGGCGCAACGGCACTGCAACGTCCTGGATACGAAGTAATACAACTGGCGCAACCTGTGGGGTTTAGGACTTGGCCTAGGCAGGACCGCGACTTCGATGGCATCTTTGAGTGGACACCCAGAGCCTCGCGTCCAAAGATGGGTGCCACGCTCCAGCAACTTACCCCAAGGGCAAATTTCGGCATTTGGGCCGGGCCGGAAACCATCTTCGTGGTCAATGACAACGGAGGCAGGTGTTTCGACTTCGTAAAGCTGAGCCAAGGCGAAACATGGGTCACGCTCGAAGCTCTAGCGCAGCTCGGCATCAATAACCCGCAGCTTAACGCGGCGGCGGGCCAAGACCGGCGGGCATTGGCTTCCATCAAACCCACCGACGTTATGGTGCTGGGAATCCAGTCCTGGCCGGCAGGCGTGGTTTACTCCCCTCTCGACGTCAATGGCAGGGCAGCCTTGTATTCCCTGGGCTTCATGATGCGCCGCGCGGCGTCCGTCCGGCTGGACATTGACGAACGGGAACTTAAGGTGGGACTGCGTGTCATCCAAGACTCCAATGCTCAGGTCAGAGGGGAGATTTTCATCTCCGACAGCCTGGAAAACGGCGCTGGCTATAGCTCTCACTTAGGCACACCTACCGAGGCCGAGAACCTTTTGAGATTTTTGATTGGTCAGGGAGACAGCAGCTTTTACGACCCTCTCGTTACGGCAGCTCATGCACTCGTCTGCCAAACTTCGTGTCCGGATTGCCTCCGCGACTTCAGTAACCTCGCATTCCACAATATTTTGGATTGGCGTCTGGGGTTGGACCTGGCAAGGCTCGCGCTTGATCCAAACGCGCCGATAGACTTCACGGTCTCGTATTGGCAGAGTTTGGCGATTTCTGCGGCGACAGCATACTTTGCCGCCCAGCCACAGTGGGTATCCGTTGCGTTCGCCGGCGTTCCAGCTGGTCGCCGAGGCGCAATCGTCGAGATGATTGTGCATCCGCTTTGGAACACCACCGATCTCAATAACCTCTGTCCTCCGTTGAATGCAGCTTATGCCCAAGCGCAGGCTGCGGGAGCGCAAACGATCCGCTTCAAGTCCATCTTCGAGGTTTTGAGGAGGCCTTATTGATGGGCCTTGGTGTGACCACATTGCAAATTCACCGCTATGGTGTAATGTGGTGAAGAAAACACGTAGCGATATGAAGGCTAAAAAGGCTCGTGGGAAAAAGGCCGGAAATCAAAGCGCAGCGGTCCGTGCTTCTATCAGCTTTCCAGCCGATGTCTACGAAGCATTGGAGCTGATCGCCAAGGAGAAGAAGGTTTCTCTGGCATGGGTTGTACGGGAAGCATCAGAACAGTACATAGCGGGCAAATGGCCTTTGTCCGTGAAGATCTAGTCAACAGAGCAAGGGAAGAGCAGGCATGGGGTTAACTTCGTTGGAAATGTGCGCTGGTGCAGGCGGCCAAGCCTTGGGCTTGGAGCGCGCAGGCTTCTCGCACGAAGGGCTAATCGAGGTCGACAAACATGCTTGCGCGACGTTGAGGCTGAACCGCCCCAAGTGGCAGGTGTTTGAGGAAGATCTCGAAGAGTTCGATGGTCGGCCTTTCAGGGGGATAGACTTGCTTGCTGGCGGCTTGCCTTGCCCGCCGTTTTCAGTTGCGGGCAAGCAACTGGGCAAGAAGGATGAGAGGAACCTCTTTCCGGCTGCCATCCGGCTGGTTGATGAGATACGTCCCCGCGCGGTGATGATAGAAAATGTCCGGGGCATTCTGGGGGCGGTATTTGAAGACTATCGCGACTTCATCGCATCTCAATTCGAAAAATTAGGTTACGAAGCGGCGTGGCAACTCCTGAACGCCGCTGATTTTGGCGTGTCGCAGGTTCGCCCGAGGGCCGTATTCGTAGCTATAAAGAAAGAGCGTGCAGATGGTTTTCACTGGCCAGCCCTGCACAAAAAGAAACCACTAACAGTGGGCGCATGCCTCTTCGATCTAATGTCTGAGAAAAAATGGCGCGGCGCTACGGCATGGCGAAGTAAGGCATGCGAAATTGCCCCCGCGATCGTCGGTGGTTCCAAAAAGCACGGCGGTCCAGACCTTGGTCCAACGCGGGCCAAGCAGGCTTGGGCAGAACTTGGAGTAAACGGACATCTTGTCGCGGAAGAGCCCCCGGAACGCGACTTTGTCGGCATGCCGATTCTTACCGTGAAAATGGTTGCCCGGCTGCAAGGATTCCCCGACAATTGGAAGATTTCCGGAGTAAGAACTCAAGCGTACCGTCAGGTAGGAAATGCATTCCCTCCACCCGTGGCTCATGCCGTTGCCAAAGAAATTGCGGCTTGTCTCGCAACCCGGCGGTTGGCAAAAGTCAGCTAGATGTCCTCAAGTTTCTTATAGAATCCTCACGCGGGAACCGTCAAAGGACACTTCAGCAGGGCTGTTTTCCCGGATGCTTCGATGGATAAAATTAGCAAAGAACGGCGCAGTGCTAACATGCGGCTCATCCGCAGTACAGACACCAAGCCGGAGATTGTACTGCGCAGCTTGATACACGGACTCGGCTACAGATTTCGTTTGCATCGTAAAGACTTGCCTGGCCGACCGGACATCGTTTTTCCCGGACGACGCAAAGTCATATTTACTCATGGCTGTTTTTGGCACCAACACCGCGAATGCCGTGAGGGCCGTATGCCCGGTACTCGTCTCGATTATTGGGTGCCGAAGCTGTCTAAAAACCAATTACGGGATGTTGCGAACAGAACTGCGCTCGAAGAACAGGGCTGGTCAGTGCTCGTGGTGTGGGAATGCGCGTTGGCAGATATCTCCGCAGTAACAAATGTAGTGAAACGCTTTTTGGGTCATCCAGGGCGTGCTCAGAGTTGACAGCTACAGCTTGAGGGATTGTTGCTCTCCTGAAAAGCGGGTGCCAACACGGCGTTTGGGATGCTTGCGGTTCGGCGGGTGGGGACACCTTACGGCGGCCCAGATAGTTTCGTGGAAACGCATGATGCAGAATAAACGCCCGAAGTCTCCCCACACCCAGTTCTTCACGAACATGTAATCGAAGACCTGCACCTTGCCGTGACCAGGAGATGTGATGGTTTGAACGTGTTTCCACCTGCGCAGCTGAAATCTTTCGTTGTGAGCCATGAGCACAATGAAATTGTTGGAGTCATGTCCATGGACAGGTTTCAGCGCAAAAAACTCTTCGAGCTGGGCGGGTTGTTTTGGTGTGTATTCGTGACAATAGAGCCCGAATGCTACTTTGCGGGCGACATTTGCGATACGTACCTCATCCGGCGCAATGAAAATCCCGCCATCGTCGGCGACGTGAAGAGAATTTCGAATGAGCGTATCCAGCCCAGCACTTCTCTCCAGCATCCGGTGTACGGTACCGTCACCTTCAATCTTGCTCGTCAAGGATGGCACAAAGCCGGACTGCGCCAGTACGGCGAGAAAATATTCCTCGTCCTTTTTGAAAGTCGTGTTGCAGTTGACGCAACTGGGTACTGTCCAGAGATTTGGCGGATATGGCTTCTCAAGCAGGCAACGAGGAATGACATGGTCGTTGGTCGTGGCTTTCCGTGAGCAGTAGACGCATTTCAGGTTGTTCAATGTGACCTCAAATCAGTATCCTCTCCACTTCGTCAAGCGACACCTGGTCGTTCCGGCGATCATAGAGCCCTGTCGTGCGGGCGCTCTCATGGTTCGCCATCTGCTGGGCGATTTCGAGCTTCCCCCCGTTACGCAAGTATTCCGTGATGCCGGTGGCGCGAAAGCTATGGCAACCTATCTTGGTTTCGATGCCTGCGTCAACAGCCCGCCGCCGTATCATCCGGTACACGTCTGCCTGCCGCATGGGCCGGTCGGTGAGCTGGCCGGATTGCCCCTCGGTCGTCCGGAACAGCCAGCCCTTCGCATCGGCCTTGAGTCCTGCGGCCTCGATATAGGCTTGCAGGTATTCGTCGAGCTTGTGGTGGCAGGGCATTTCATGGCGCTTGCCGCCCTTCTCGTGAAGCCGTACCCAAGTTCTGCGGCCCTGAATATAAACGTCCTCGCTCCGCATCTTCTCAGCCGCCGCCCCGACGCGGGCGAAGGTGTAGGTCATGAGCGCGATGAGCGCGCGATCGCGCAGGCCGACGACGGAACTGGTGTTGATGGATTCCAGCAGGTCACGGGCTTCATCCGCAGTGAGCACCGGCGTCTTGCCTTTCTTGACGCTGTGCCTCGGCCCCCGGACGGAGGTTGCGGGGTTGGACGGCATCGCCTGGCCGACGACAAGCCAGTCGAACAGCATGCGCAAGGCTGCAAGCTGAAGCTTGACGGTGGGCGCGGAGACGCGGCCCTGAAGCTCCTCAACATAGCCAGCGATGTGGATTGGCTGCACATCTCGGAGCTGGGAAAGCCCTCTGGCTTCGCACCAGGTCGCGAAGGCGGCTGCCGCTTTCGCATAGGCGCGGCGGGTATGCGGGTTGCGGATATTGGCCGTGAAGAATTCAAGGACGCGGCGGGCGGTGGGGGCGTCCGGAGCGAACAGCGCCGGTAGGGTGACTCCTGCTTTCAGCCGCAAGCCAGCGGTGGGCACCACGGTTAGTTTGCTCGACATAATATGAATGATAACGTCCTTTACCATTCATAACAACGGGCTGGCAGCAGATTGCTCTTCCTTGTTTTGAAACAGCTATAATGCCGGATCACTCCCTAACGTATAATAGATATCGGACTTCCCGCATGCCTGCCCAACCAGCGTGGTTTCATCGACTTGACCGCATTTTGGAAGCCCTGCGAAAAACGGAATCCAGTCACCTCGACCGGCAGGCCGTCGAAAAATTGTTCGGCGTGCGTGAGCGGCGCGCCCGCCAACTCATGGCCGGATTGCCGGGCTTCCAAGCGGGGAATGCCTTCGCCGTCGAGCGTCTGGCGCTCCTCCAACGCCTTGAGGAAACCTCTGCTAGCGGCCCTTTCCAATGGGAAGTGAACCGGCGTGCCCGCGTGGCCGATGATCTGGAGCGCGCCCGCCGCCTGCTGCCGGGGCGGAACGTGCTCATTCCTTCCGCACCGGACGTGCGTGAGCGTCGTCTCGCCGGTTTGTCCGGCGATATTGCCCTGAAGCCGGGGGAGTTGCGGATAGAGTTCTTCGGCGCGGAAGATCTCGCATCGAAGCTGTTTGAACTGTCGCAGGCCATGGCGAATGACTGGACGGCCTTTGCCGAGGCCGTGGAGCCTGTCGCAGAAGTGCCCGTTCGCTAAGGTTAGCGAATTCGCGAAAGCATAGCTCTGGCTTAAGCCTTGCCCTTCATCGCTGGCGCGGTCGGCACTGCCGCCTGCTTATGATGGTTCCGCTTGGCTTTGCCGCCCGGCGCGTGATAGCCCAGCTTCGCAAGCCTGTCGTCAAAATCCTTGAGCGCGGCCTCGCGCTGTTTCAGAAGATCGGCGATGAGGCGCTTCTTGCGCTCCTCGACAGCCTTCTCCTCGGCTAGGAGTTTTTCGACATCATCTGCTTTGCTTTCTTCAGGCATAAGGAAATGGTATCGCTCAACCGTCAGGCAGCGCACGGCTTCAGTCCGGCAAGCCTGCCACTTTCGCTAACCTTAGCGAATTCGCTACAATAGAAAACATGGCACCTCTATCACGCGCAAACCGAAGGGCTCAGGACGAGCGCGTGAAGGCGCGCACGCGCCGCGTCATGCGCCTGTGGTCGGGACGGCGGCAGGCTGCTTTCGATCCTCGGGATTTTGGGGTGAATGTTTCCACCCATTGCCGCCGTTGCGGCTGCTGGCTGTGCCAAGCTCCCCGCAAGGAAGTGCCGCCTCGGCGAGAGCGCCCCTTTCTAGATGCAGGGCCGTCCGGCGAATAGCGACTTCTCAATTTATCCATATTTTTGAAGGTCTTGCACCAACGTCCGAAGCTATTCACATACTGCACTTATTGCATTTATTGCATTTGGAGAGTAGGATAAGGGTAGAAGAACGAAGAAGGAGCGACTCACATGACCATGCTTGCCCATAGACAACTTCCCCCCTCCGCACAGGACGCGGCGATGGCGCGCGTCTCGGGCCAGGTCCTTTCGCCCTTCGTGCAACGAAAGGGCTCTCTGACGCTGAAAGTCAGGGAAGCGGGCAAGGAACAGCCGCTGGAGCTTCCTGCCGGTGCCGTCGCCCTGCTGATGGACATCCTCGAAGCGATGGCTGCGGGCCGGGGCATGACCCTGATCCCGGAAAACGCGGAGCTGACCAGCGTACAGGCGGCCGACGTGTTGAACGTCTCGCGCCCGTTCCTCATCAAGCTGCTGGAGGACAACGTCCTGCCGCACCGCAAGATTGGTAAGCATCGCCGCATCCGTATGGAAGATGTGATGGCCTATAAGGCGAAGATCGACCGCGAACGCGAGGCCGTCCTCGACCAGCTCGCCCGCGAGGCGCAGGAATTGGGGATGGGCTACTGACCCTATGAGCCACTACACGGCGCTGCTCGACGCAAATGTGCTCTACCCGGCCCCGCTGCGGGACATCTTCCTGCAACTGGCGGTCACGGACTTGTTCAAGGCGAAATGGACGGCGGATATTCACCGCGAATGGATCGAGGCGCTGATGCGCAAAGACCCGCCACCGGACAGGGCGGCGCTTGAGCGGACGCGGGATTTGATGGACAAGGCGACAAGGGACAGTCTCGTCACCGGTTATGAAGCCCTGATCGACACGCTGTCGCTTCCCGATCCCGACGACCGGCATGTGCTGGCGGCGGCTATCGTCGGACGCTGCGATGTGATCGTCACCCAAAACCTGAAGGATTTCCCGGAGGCGGTACTGTCACCCTTCGAGATTGAAGCTCAGCACCCCGATGAATTCCTCTGCAATCATCTGAGCCTTGCGCCCGGCGTCGTCTGCGGGGCGGTGCGCAAGGTGCGGGCAAGGCTGCTGAAACCCCCGTATAGCGTCGAAGAGTATCTCGCCACCTTGTCGCGGCAAGGCCTCGTCGCGACGGTCGGTGAGTTGCAGTCCTTCGCTGACCTGCTGTAAAGCCACATTCTCACAACAAATAGACAGGGTTCTTGCTGGGCGGTTTCGCTAACCTTAGCGAATTCGCCTATTTTGGTTTGGGGGCGGCGGGCGGGCCTTGGTCTTGAAAACCAGCGGGGTCGCAGGGATTTATAACCCCTCGTCGGGGTCCGGGGCGGAGAGCCCCGGCGACTGCAAGCGCGGCTCTTTCTTGAGCCTGCGCACAAAAAAGACGGGGGCGCGTCCGCCCCCGTCCCTTGGCCTTTGCGGCGCTGCCCTTCAGGCTGCGGCGCTCTCGCGTTCTTCTTGCTCCTGCACTTCCTCGGCGGCTTGCGCGTTCGGCTGCAAGCCCTTGAGATAGTCGGCGGCGCGCTGCGCATGGGCGGCGGCGGAAAAGATCGCCCGTTTGTCTTCCTTCAACACAGAAAGCCAATGCCCCAGATAGGCGGCGTGATCCTCGCGGATGTCCGGCGTGATGCCCAGATCGGCGCAAAGAAAAGCGGCTCCCAGTTCCGCTACCAACTCCTCCCGCGCATAGCCCGTATCGCCAAAGCGTTTCGCGCTGAAATCACGCTCCAGCCGTCCCTTGGCCTTCGTCCAGTGGGTTAATTCGTGAAGGGCGGTTGCGTAATAGCTTTCCTTGTCCTTGAACGCCTCGAAGGGGGGAAGCTGCACCACGTCGCGGGACGGGGCATAGAACGCGCTGTTACCGCCGTGCTGGATGGTTGCTCCTGTGCCCGTCATAAAAGCGTCTGCGACTTCGATGCGCTCATTCAGCGGCAAGGGGTTGACCGGCTGCGCGTAGTAGTGGGCGGGAAGTCCGTCCACCTGTTCCACGTTGAACACGGTGTAGCCCTTCATGAAAGGAATTTCGCGCTCGGTGTCTTCTCCGGCTTCGTTGGTTTCGGTCTTGGTGATGCGGTTGGCATAGACCACCAGAGAACCCTTTTCACCCTTGCGAACATTCGCGTCCAGTTCCTGCGCCTGTTTGTAGGTCATCCAGATGGGGGCGGCGTAACCCTTGGCCAGAGCTTCGCCCCACAGCAATAGAATGTTGATGCCGTTATACGGCGTGCCGTTGTGCCGCAAGGGGCGTGTGATTTTCCCCGCTGCATGTTCGGCGTGCCACGGCTTGAGCCATGTTCTAACGCCCTGTTCCAAGTCCGCAATAATGCGCTCGGTCACACGGGTATAAACGTCCTGCTTCTCCTGCGCGTCGCCTGCCGCCTTATAGTCCGCCTTCGCGCTGCCTGCCTTCGTCTTGCTCATCTTTCGTTCCTCCTGAATTGGCTTGAAAGTGCTGTGCCCATGCACATGCACTTCTGCCCACCGGCGAGGTTGGGGGTAGCAAGCGCAAAGGGCGGCTGATCCGGGAGGGGTATCTCCCAGCCCGAAGGGCCGGAGCGAAGCGGAGGGCTGCACAAGCCCCATGCTTTTGCGCGTGAAACGCGCGGGGCGCGGAAGCCTGGGGAAACCCGGTCAGACGGCGAAGCCTTGCCCTTGCGGGCGCGGGGGGCAACAGCCCCTTAGGAGAACTTCAAACGAAGACCTCTTCCGCTTTGCTAGCGAAAGGGATGGATACCGGATGGCCGAGACTTCGGCTTTTCTCGAAGGCTCGGTAAGCCCCGAAGGTCGGGGCGATGACAGCCCGGCCCGCGCAGCAGCGCGGGTTCGCCATACGCCCGTCCTCAGTCTTTCAACTTCTGCTTGTGTGAGGTACTTTGATGCCGTTATTAGAACTGAGCGCGTTCAATGGCTTATTGGATTGTCTTTGTCAGAATCCTGAGAATCGGTGACGATAGAAGAATAAGCACCAAGTTTTTTTAGACCGGCAATTTTTCACCTGCGGAGTATTTTCAATGAGCGTTCGCATTCCGACGACGGATACCCCTGCGCCTTCTTCAAGCACCGATCTCCTTCAGCGCGAGCCCTGCATCTTCAACGCCGAGCGCACACTCGACTGCGGCTCTATCGTGACGGAGCGCAACGGAAAGATCATCGCGAAAACAAGCATGCTGCCGAAGCCGTAAGCCCGGCTTTCGGAACAAGAAACACTTCAGCATTCACCTGTTCAAGCGGAGACGTTCCATGAAGGAAGGCCTGTCGATAAAGTTCAACGACAAATCGCGATTCCTGAAGCCTGCACCCAAGCCCACGATCAAGAATGAAAACGACATCAAGGTCGGCCACCGCATCGAAGCGGATGGCTCGAAGATCGCCGTGCGCGGCGGCAAGATCGTGAGCCGCTGGGAATCCCTGATAAAGAAAGACCCCAACAGCCGTCACGAGACGCCCAAGCAGAAACTCAACGACTACCGCCAGGCTGCCGCCGAAGCCGTGGCGCGCAAGCACAAGGCAGCACGCGCCCACCGCAAGCCCAACGGCGCGCCGACGCCCTGAACCCCGATCCTGAACAAAGCCCTCAACGAAAACGGCCTCCCGTGAAGGGAGGCCGCTCTCTTTGGTTAGGGGCAGTGGGGGTTCTCTTTAGGCCACAAGCAGGTTCCCGCTGGTGACGAGGGCCGCTTCGTTCGTCAGGCCGGTAATGCCCATCAGGGTCGCAATCTGAGTCCAGCTGTAGGTGCCTCCCGTGCCGTCAGCATCGATGCTCACGATGCTGTTGCCACCGCTATCCTCGATCTTCACAAAATCGGTCAGTATCTCGGTCAGCGGGTCGTATTCGGACAGAACCGCGATAAGGTCAAGAACGTCGTGATCCGTTGCGATGTTGAAGTCCGTGATGACGTCGATATCGGCCCAGACCAACGTATCCTCGGCGAAGACAAAGGTATCGGCATTCGCTCCGCCCGTCAGGGTATCGGCTCCCGCACCGCCGTCCAGCGTGTCCGTGCCTGCCGCACCCGAAAGTGTATTGACGGCGCTGTTGCCGGAAAGGACGTTGGCGAGGCTGTTGCCGGTGCCGTTGATGAGATCGCTGCCGGTAAGCACAAGGTTTTCGACGTTCGAGCCAAGCGTGTAGGTGATCGAGGACAGGACGGTGTCCGTGCCCTCAGCCGAGTTTTCTGTCACGACATCGCCGCTGCTATCCACAACGAGAACGTCGTCGCCCGCGCCACCGATCAGCGTGTCAGCTCCAAGGTCGCCATCGAGCGTATCGTTACCATTGCCGCCCGTCAGGGTGTTGACGCCCACGTTTCCGGTGATCTCGTTGTCACTGGAGTTGCCCGTGCCGTTCAGGTCTGCGTAACCGGTGAGCGTCAAGTTCTCCAGGTTAGCCCCTAAAGTGAAGGTAACTTCGGACTCGACCGAGTCCGTGCCCGCGCTGGCACCTTCCGTGACGACATCGCCCGCATCATCGACAAAGTAATAGTCGTCGCCGTTGCCGCCGATCAACGTATCCGCCCCTTCCGCACCGTAGAGCACGTCGCTGCCATCTCCTCCGGTAAGGGTGTTCACGCCGCTGTTGCCGGAAATCGCGTTATCGAGCGTATTGCCTGTGCCGTTGATGCTTGAAGAGCCGGTAAGGATAAGGCTTTCGACGTTGGAGCCCAGCGTCCAAGTGACACTGGATTCGACCGTATCAGAACCCTCGCTCGCGCTTTCTACGACAACGTCGCTCGTGTGATCGACAACATAGTAATCGTTGCCCGCGCCTCCGGTGAGCGTGTTCTGGCCGCTGTTGCCTTTGAGGTAGTTGTCGAGGCTGTTGCCGGTGCCGTTGAGGTTCGAGGAGCCGCTCAGGATGAGGTTCTCGACATTCGACTGCAATGTATAAGTGACGCTGGCTTCAACCGTGTCGTGGCCTTGGTTGGAAGACTCGACGACAACGTCGGTGGAATTCACGACGTAATAGTCATCGCCGTCGCCGCCCGTGAGCGTGTTGATGCCGGAGTTCCCGACGAGGCTGTTGTTCGAACTATTGCCCGTACCGTTCACGTTAGATGCGCCGGTGAGGATCAGGTTTTCAGTGTTCGCGCCCAGCGTCCAGGTGACGCTGGAAAGGACCGTATCGGTTCCTTCCGCGGCAATGTCGGAAACAACGTCGCTCGTGCTGTCCACTAGATAGGTGTCGTTCCCTGCGCCGCCGAGCATCGTATCGTTGCCTGTACTGCCGTCAAGCGTATTGTTGCCGGAGTTCCCGACAAGACTGTTGTTGGCGCTGTTGCCGGTTGCATTGATATCACCCGTACCCGTCAAGGTCAGGTTTTCAAAATTTGTAGCAAGCGTGAAGTTGGCGCTCGCCAGCACGGTGTCGGTGCCCTCGCTGGCATTTTCTGTCAGAGAGTCGCCGACGTTATCGACGATGTAAACGTCGTTGCCCTGGCCACCGACCATCTTGTCGGCTCCAGCGCCGCCGTCGAGCGTATTGATGCCGGTGTTCCCCGTCAGCGTATTGACGGAGGCGTTCCCGGTCGCGTTCAGGTTGGAAGCGCCGGTCAGGGTGAGGTTTTCAAGCTCGGCGGAGAGGCTATAGCTAACACTCGACTCAACGCTATCCGTACCCGCAGTCACATTTTCGTTCAGGACGTCGCCTGCGTTATCAACGATGTAATAATCGTCGCCTGCGCCACCCGTCATGGTATCCGCACCTGTACCGCCGCTCAGGGTGTTATTGCCCGAATTCCCCGTCAGGGTATTGACAGAGCTATTGCCTGTGGCGTTGATGTTGGAAGAACCCGTCAGAATTAGGCTTTCCAGTCCCGTCGCCAGCGTGAAGGTGACGCTGGATTGCACGAGATCGACGCCGGAGGCGTCGGAAACAACATCACCCGCGTTATCGACGAAAAAGACGTCGTCGCCCGAGCCCCCAATCATGGTATCCGCGCCTGCGCCGCCATCGAGCGTGTCATTCGCGCTGCCGCCGTCGAGCGTATTGACCCCGGAATTTCCAAGGATCACGTTATCGAGCGTGTTTCCGGTGCCGTTGATCGTGCCGGCACCGGTCAGTGTCAGGTTTTCGACGTTGGCGGCAAGCGTGTGGGTCGCGGAACTCAGGACGATATCGGTGCCCTCTGCCGCATTCTCCGTGATGGACTCGCTAGCATTATCGACAAGATAGGTATCGTTGCCGCCACCGCCCAGCATCTTGTCCGCGCCCGCGCCGCCATCCAGCGTGTTGCTGCCGCTGTTGCCTACTAGAGTGTTGACCGCGCTCGTGCCGGTCGCGTTGATATTGCCGCTGCCGGACAGGGTGAGGTTCTCGAAGTTTGCACCCAGTGTCAGGGAAAGACTGGAGACAACGGTGTCTGTGCCTTCGGAAGCATTCTCGACAAGGGTGTCGGTCGCACTATCATAGATGAAGGTGTCATTGCCTGCGCCACCCGTGAGGGTATTCGTGCCAGAGTTGCCCTGAAGGGTATTGTCTCCGCTGCTGCCGGTCGCATTGATGTTGGCGGAACCCGTCAGGATGAGGGTTTCCACGTTCGCGGCGAGCGTATAGGTCACGCTCGCATACACTGTATCGTTGCCCGAGCTTGCGGCCTCCGACACGACGTCGCTGATGTTGTCCACAAACAATACGTCATCGCCACCACCACCGATCAACAAGTCGGCACCCGCGCCGCCATCGAGCGTATCAGCGCCGGTGCTGCCATCCAGCGTGTTCACGCCACTATTGCCGATGATCGTGTTGCCAAGGGTGTTGCCTGTCCCGTTGATGCCGGATGAGCCTGTGAGCGTCAGGTTCTCGACGTTCGAGGCGAGGATATAAGAAGAGGCCGAAGAGAGGACCGTGTCGGTGCCCTCGCCGCTACTCTCGACAATTGTTTCCCCGGTCGTATCGATGACATAGACATCGTCGCCCGCATCCCCGACCATGCGATCCGCGCCACCGCCGCCGTCAAGGGTATTGACGCCGGTATTGCCGGTGAGCGTATTGACGACGCTATTGCCCGTCGCATTGATGTTCGCACTGCCGGTCAGGGTCAGGTTTTCGACCTCTGCGCCAAGGGTGTAGGACAGACTGGACAGAACGGTGTCTGTGCCTCCCGACGCCGCTTCCACCACAACATCACTGGCGCTGTCATAGACGTAAGTGTCATTGCCGGTGCCGCCCGCAAGAGTATTCGTCCCGCTATTGCCCGTCAGCGTGTTGGCGAGAGTGTTGCCGGTCGCGTTGATATTGCCGCTGCCGGTCAGTGTCAGGTTTTCGAGCGTCGAGCCGAGCGTATAGGAAATGCTGGAATAGACCGCGTCGGTCCCCGAGGCGTCCGTGATTGTGTCGCCTGCATCGTCAACGTAGTAAACGTCGTTGCCCGCGCCGCCATCCATTTTGTCTGCACCCGTGCCGCCGTCCAGCGTGTCGTGCCCGCCAGCCGTGTCGGTCAGCGTGTTATTTCCGCTGTTGCCGATGAGGATATTCGTCGCAGAGTTTCCTATCGCCGTCAGGTTCGAAGAACCGGTGAGGGTCAGGTTTTCAAAGTTGGCGAGCAAGGTGTAGCTTATGCTGGCGATGACCGAATCCGTGCCCGCGCCGACACTGACGCCCTCGGTGACGAAATCGCTTGCGTTGTCGATGACGTAGGTATCATCGCCCGCACCGCCAATCATCGAGTCCGCGCCCGCACCACCGTCAAGCGTGTTGTTGCCGGTGTTGCCAGTCAGCGTATTGACTGCGCTGTTGCCGGTGGCATTGATATTGCCGCTGCCGGTCAGTGTCATGTTCTCGACATTGGAGGAGAGCGTATACGAAACGCTGGACTGAACGGAATCCGTTCCTTCCGATGAATTCTCCACGATGACTGCGCCAGAGTTGGAAACGACGTAGAGGTCATTGCCGTTGCCGCCGGTCAAGGTGTTCACGCCGCTGTTGCCCGTGATTGTATTGTCCGTGCTGGTGCCAGTCGCATTGATATTGCTGCTGCCGCTCAATGTGAGGTTTTCGACATTCGCGCCCAGCGCATAGGTGACGCTGGAAATAACGGTATCGGTGCCTTCGCTGGCGTTTTCGGTGACGGTGTCACCGGTGTTTTGGACAACATAGGTGTCGTCGCCGGTGCCTCCCGCAAGGGCGTTATTGCCGCTGTTGCCGGTCAGCGTGTTGTTCGCGCTGTTGCCGGTGCCGTTGAGATTGGATGCTCCCGCGAGCGTCAGGTTCTCGAAGTTGGCGGCAAGCGTCATCGTGAAACTGGAGATGACCGTGTCAGTCCCTTCGCTTGCGTTTTCAACTAGTGTGTCGGCCGCATCGTCGTAGAAATAAGTGTCGTCGCCGGTGCTCCCGGCAAAGGAATTTACGCCGCTGTTGCCCTGGAGCGTGTTGTTGCCGCTGTTGCCGGTCGCGTTGATGTTTGAGCTGCCCGTCAGCGTCAGAATTTCGAGTCCGGAGCCAAGCGAGTAGGTGATGCTTGAAAAGACCGTATCGACACCGGAAGTGTCAGTGATCGAGTCACCCGCGTCATCCAGGTAATAGGTATCATCCCCTGCGCCGCCAACCATCCTGTCGGCACCGGTGCCGCCATCAATCGTATTGTTGTCGGTCGTCCCGGTTAGGGTGTCGTTGCCGCCCATCCCGAACAGTCTGTCGAAACGGTTGACTGCAGAGAAGACGTTGTTGCCCGAGTCGCCATACGAGTTGAGGCCCTTTTCCTCCACAAAGTCATCATAGGCATGGTAGTTGCTACCGAACTGGATGCCTTCTACCGTGCCATGACCGCTCACGAGTTGGGCTTCCAGAATGACCTCCCCGCCGTCCGCAAGGGATAGAACAACATCGGTGGCATTGGTGGCGGGCCGCCGGATGATTTCGACGTCTTCTTCGCCAACTCCCGTGCCGAGAACGACAGTATCGCTGTCACCTTCAACGCCGAGGTCATAAATCGTGTTGATTCCGGTGCCGCTGACGTAATAAGTGTCATTGCCGTAGTAGCCGCCCAACTGATTATTGCCGTCACCGCTAATGAGGATGTCATTCCCCCAACCGCTGAGAATCCGGTCGTCGCCGTCGCCACCATCGATGGTGTCATCGTAATCGCCGCCCGACAGATCGTCGTTTCCGCCATAGCCGTAAATAATGTTGATGAGCGCAACACCGGCAGCTACGCCACTGATGGTGTCCGCGCTGGCTGTACCGTGGGTTGTTACAGTAACAGTCGCTGCTGTGGTGATTGTTACGTCAGCCATCGCGAGGCTTACCCAAGAAAATGAAGGTGCTGCTGTATAAAACTGAAACTGCTCAATCTTGAACCCACCACCAGAAATAAACTGGTCTTCGATTTTGACGGCCTGGCTGCTGTCAGTCTTTAAGACGATGAACAAATCGCGCTGATCGATCCCCCGTATAAAATCGAACATAGCGAAGGTGAAACCGGGAGCAAAGCGTAGAGTGTCGCCAGTCGTAGTCCCTTGATCTACGATTGTGTCGAGGCCTGCCTCGTAGTAATAAAGATCATCATCATAGTGCGCGCTGATGTCGCCGTAGAGCAGGTCATCACCGGCACCGCCCACGAGGGTATCCGCACCATCGCCGCCGTATAACGTGTCGTCCCCATCACCGCCAGCTATTTTGTCATTGCCGCTGCCAGTGGCATTGGAAGAATCGCCGCCCCATAATTCATCATCTCCAGCACCTCCATACAGCGTGTCATCACCAGTTCCGCCTTCAATCAAATCATTGCCACTGTCATCAACACTGGAGTTGAGCCATCCTGTTCCAAGTGGCCTATAAGGGTCACTATTGCCGAGGAAACCAACAGCCTCAGCCGCGCTCTCCGTTGACGCAACACCATAGTCTTGCTGAAAATTCGCTTGGTAAACGACACCATCTCCGTAGATACGGTCATCCCCGGCGCGACCTTCAAGGTGGTTATCCCACGCGTTGCCGATGATGGAGTCGCCCCACTGAGTGCCGACCGCGTTTTCGATGACTGTGTAGTAGGAGATTGCAACGTTACCAGGATCGGGGCCCGCGCCGACTGGATTTGTCTCTCCGCTAATATATACGCCAGGCAGGGTGGGATCATAATCCCAGCGGATCGGGTCACCGTTGCCATTTCCACCTATAGAACTAAAATGGCCTTGTCGGAGATCTATTTGAGCAGGAAGCGCAGTACCATTCGGGCTATTCAGAACGGTGAGATCAATCGTGTCCGTTCCACCGCCGTCCCAAATAGTGTAAAGAAATGCACTCGTTCTGCTTGAAGACGCGTTCATTATGAAGGGTGAAAGCGCGTAGGTGTTATTTCCGTCGTTATGCGTATAATTTCTTGAGCCCCATATTTCTTGTAATGCCGCTATGTCTAGAAGTTGAAGAGTAAACGGTAACACTCCAAATCCGGCGGGCCTGTTGTATGACATGATCGTGTACTTGAGACTGTCAGCGTCCGCCGTTAGCTCACTGGTGGATCTCAGCGCATCCGAATGCCCTAAGCCCAGCGCATGCCCAATCTCATGCATCAGCGTTAAATAGCCTAATTGCCCTTCCTTCCAGACCGTTGCGGTGTTTGAGGCAAATTTATCCTGGTTTACAACTATTCCCGCCTTATCAACACTAGGGCTTACGGGTGTAGGGCTATTTGTAAGGCCTGCTTGCTTTGGTGTAACGCCGCTGGCCTGGAAAAAGGTTATGTCGCCAGTCACAGAACCAGACTGTGGTGTATTTGAGAAGGAAACAGGAATTACGTCTGAATAGGAAACACGATAGGCATTGGCCGTACTGCCCAAGATGAGATTGACGGCGTCTTGCGCCTGCTTGACGAGCGGGGTAATTCCGCCCTGTGTTAAGTATCCCTCAAACGGAAACATGCCATAATAAGACGGCTTCGAGGTGAGAAACGTATATGTAATGTTTGCTGGCGCTGAAATAGCCTGACCGTGGTTGTCGCGCGTCCACCAAAGGTGATAAGCTTCACGGTTGATTAACGCTGAAGCTTCATCTTGCAGATCTAGCGGTGCCATGGGCCATCCTTAGAAGTTTTATACCGTGTACTCAGTGTTATGAAATAAAAATAGTCGTTTTTGTCTAGCGCTGGCACACATCCGTCAAAGCGCACTCCATCTTCCACCAACTGATGATTATCGATGGGAACCTCTGGTGAGGAACTATTAGATACGATTCCGTTGCAGGTTGCGTGAGGAATTATCAATATCAAGCGATCAACAGTTCGACCTTTAGCATCTGCATAGCGACGCAGATTGAACACGGGAACAACTGCCTTGCGCCTTGAAAGGCTATCGATCCATTCTTGCGGCGGCGGAGCGAGTTTGAGTCCATTGGCAGAATCGAAAACTCGGTATCGAGATTCTGGAGTATGCTCGGCAGCGCGCACAGGAAAAGAAAAATCAAGTTTCTCAAAATCACTCAAACTAATGCTGCCTTCATTGACTGCTGCGCCAATAGCTGTGTCAAAAAGTGCCGTGTAATTTTGAGTCAAGAGCACTTGAGATGCAAAGTCTCCGCCGCCATCTTTGTTATCAAAGCGATCCATCGAATGATCGAAGACGAACTTATTCGACATGCGTACTTCCAAAGCAAGGACGAGACCGGCGATCAGAACAGTTATGAGAAGCAGGCGGCGGTATTTCACAGGCACGGTAAAAACACTTTCTGAGTATGGTGTTCCCCCTCATCGAGGAAGCAAGTCTGATATGAGCAAGCACTCAAAATGAGAATGCTTTTGCTTAACCCCAGACAACCCTAGATATTTTGCGCGATGAGTCAATGGATAACTGGCTCGCTGGAGCGCTCGTGAACTACCATAATTCTGGGGGTTGCGAATAGCTTCTGACGCTGGTAGCGACAGGCCGTTTACAAAATCTGAAGTTTACGGTGTACGTGCGAGGAAACGCTTTTTAGCACGCTTGTTGTACACTGGCGTGGGCTGCGGCGGCTCCTCAAGCGCATCGAGAATCCCCGACACGATGGGCAGCTTGTGCAGGAATTTCGACATACCGGGGTGTGCCGCAAGAAACCGCGTAGGGGGCTTGGCAACCTGTTTCAGGAAGCGGCTCGTCTTTGGTTGCAGGAAGCGCGAGCCCCTTATCGTACACGGGGGCCGGGCGGCTCTGGCCCGTCCCTCCGTTGCTTATCCCGCTCCGCCTGCCGGAGCTTCACCTCGTCGGCAATCCGCTGCGCGTCCTTGTACTCCCTGATATAGCGTTCGCGCTCGTCGGTGAAGCGTTTTTCCTGCGCGGCAAGATCCGCCTGATGTCCTCTATTGATGACGGGATGGAACGGGGTGCCGATCCTGACAATATCGCCTGTCTGCTCGACGTGGAGATCCTGTGCTTCGCCGAGCTGCCGCTTGTAGAGCTTCGCCAGCAGTTCCCGCAATTCGGGGGCGTATTTCGCGTCGTCGGCGCGTTGACTGCTCTCTTTCAGATAGCGGCTGAAATAGTCCTCTTCAGGCGGCATGAGTTCAGCTTACCCGAGCGAAGGGCCTTTAGGCTTTCGCGCCCGCGCATTGTAGGTGGGCCTCAGCTGGGGCTGCGGCGGGGGCTCGATCGCGTCAAGTATCTGGGCGATCACCGGCAGCTTGTGCAGGAACCGCGACATGGCCGGGTGTTCCGCAAGAAACCGCGTAATGGGCTTGGCAACCTGTTTCAGGAAGCGGCTCGTCTTTGGTTGCAGGAAGCGCGAGCCGCTTATCGTACACGGGGACCGGGCGGCTCTGGCCCGTCCCTCCGTTGCTTGTCCCGTTCTTCCTGCCGGAGCTTCACCTCGTCGGCGATCCGCTGCGCGTCCTTGTACTCCCTGATGTAACGCTCGCGGTCGGCTTCGGTTTTGGTGGCGAGGTCGCGGAGCTGGAGCGACTGGCGCTCTTTCAGGTTCTCGACCTCCAGCTGCTTGCTCTGTTCCACGAGCTTGACGTAGTCGGCGCGCTCCTTCGCGTGACGGCGGGCGAGCTGCTGGGCTTCCTTCCGGCGCTCGGCCGCCTGCTCGGCGGCGAGTGTGGGATTGAGACGAAGTTTGACAGCGTCAAGGAAGCCCGCAAGGCCGGTGCGCTGTTCCGCGTGCCGCTCCTTGAGGGCGGTTTTCTGCTCGGTCAGGATGGCATCGAAGTCCGCGAGCTTCTGTTTGGTGAGGCGATCTTGGTCATACTCGGCCTGGCGCAACTGCTGGGCGTGCAGCTCGCGGAATTTCTGCTGCTCCTGTTGGTAGCGTTCGGTGATGGCTTTTTCGAGAGCTTCGAGCTGCGCGTCTTTTGGGGCGGGCGTGGGCTTTTGTTCCACGGGTTTGGGGGCGTCCTTCGGGGCGTCCACCTTGAAGAACTTCGACGCCTCGATGCCCTGCTGCTCCGGTTCTTTCACGCCAGCGGGTTTTTCAGCGGGCGTGCCGGTGGCGGGACGCTCGGCCTGCCGCGCCTTGGCTTCCTCGACGGAAGGCAGCGCTTTGGGATCGAGGGGGGCCATGAAAGACTTGTACTCTTTCGAGTTTAGGTCTGTCACATGACGGCTGAGGCTATAAACCTCGCCGTCGCGATCCACGATCACAAGTCCGCGCTTGTCGCCCTGCGCAAGAAGGTAACCGGCATCCTCAAGGGCACTCTTGAAAGCTGACGCGTTATCCGCGGCGGCGCGGAGCGCCGTCACCTGCTCCTTGCGCTCCTCGGGCGTCAGCTCCGTGCGGGCGGCCTGCTGCTGTTCGTCCTGGCCGCTCTTGGCGCGGGGGAATTCCGGCTGCTTCTGCCGGTCGCGCTTGGCATGCTTGCCCGGCACATGCTCATGGCCGAACTCTTCTTCCATGCGCATGCTCGCCCGCTCGTGCTTCAGGTAGTTTTTGCCATCGTCCCACAGCGTCAGGGTGTCGGCGTTCGTGCGCTGGAACACGACATGCGCATGGGGCTTGTCGCCCCCGTCATGCACGACGATGGCGCGGGGATGGTCGCCCATGCCTAACTCGGCGGCGAGGATTTCGGCGGCGCGCTGCCATTGCTCGGGGCTCATGGCGTAGCGTGCCTCGGGCGCGATCTGGGCGTGATAGAGGGTCTTGTCGCCCTGCGTCAGTTCGCCGATGGCGTCCCATTGCAGGAAGGCTTTGTGGAGGTCGTTGCCGCCGTCAAACAACTGGATGAGCGTCGGGTGTTCCTTGCCGTCCTGACGAAGCAGGTAGGCGGCAAGCTGGGCGGGTCCGGATCTGGCGCGCCCCTTAACGATCATTCAGCGGCATGCCCTCCGTCAACGTCCTTGCCAAGGGCGGCCAGCATCGCGTCTCGTATCTCGCCCCATTCCTGCAAGGCTGCGCGGAAGTCGGCCTCCAGCCCCGTCTCGCCATGGGCGTTCAACTGGTAGGCAATCTGGTTCATGTTGTTGCCGTACTTGCCAAGCTGGGCGAGCCCCAGACGGACAAGCTGGGCATCGACGGGCAGGCGGCGCAGCGAGCGGGGGCCAGCCTCACCCAGCATGGCGGCGCGAGAATAGGCGGCACGGCTGAGGCCGGAAGCGGCGGC
This sequence comes from Alphaproteobacteria bacterium, assembly GCA_965279315.1. Classification (GTDB taxonomy): domain Bacteria; phylum Pseudomonadota; class Alphaproteobacteria; order Micavibrionales; family UBA2020; genus JAPWJZ01. The sequence goes on from OZ257145.1 coordinate 1,615,123, forward strand.
ATTGGCGGCCACGCGGTTGAACTCGTCCTTGGTCAGGGGCGTCTTGATCTGCTCCGACCGCTGCCGCTTCTGGCTTTTTTTGCGCGTCGGTTTGTTGGCGTCGGGGCCTTGTTTGGCGTTGGTCATGGCAGACTCCTGGCGTTGGGTTCTGCCGGTTGCTGACGGGCTTTTACAGCCCCGCTCATGCCGCCTCGGGCTCCGGATGCGCCCGCGCGTCTAAGGGGTCTGGCCCCTTCCCTTGGCGAGCGGTGATGGTCCGCTCGGGGTGGTCGCAGGAGGCAGAGCCTCCCGTCATGGTGTCGGAGCTTGATAGCTCTGACGAGTGGGTGTCGGGGGCGCGATAGCCCCTGACGAGTGGTTTCCAAAGGGCGCGACAGCCCTTGGTGGGTTCCGAGGGCAAAGCCCCGGTCTGGGTCGAGGGGCGGATGAGCCCCCGTCATGGTTCCAAGGAGCACGAAGGCTCTTTGGTGGGTTCCAAGGGCAAAGCCCTGGCTCAGGTCGCAGGGGCAGTGCCCCCGCACAGGTCCACGGGCGTGAAGCCCTGGTCTGGTGGGATGCAACGGGAGGTCGAAGAACCCTCCCTTGCCAAGCCAGCACCCGCTTAGGGTGCGAGGACGTGGGACACGTCCATGGCTTGCGATAGCTATGAAGTGCATCCGTAGTATTAGTCTATCATCGGGGAGAATAGCCTGCCGGACTTTGCGTAATTCCATGAGGTTGCGGGATACCACAAGGGCTTACGGGGCAGAATTGGGCTGATTATGTACTATGCGCTGATTCGGGTAAATCGCGGATTAATGACGCGTGGGGCTTGGCTTCGGGGGCGGACTTGGGAACAGGTTTTGCACTTCCGCCATCTCCCGTACACGCCGGTCAAAGTCCTGCTGTATGAGAATGACCACATGAAACGGCGCACCATTTTTGCCCCATGAGTCCCGCACCAGGTCTTCGGTCACGCGGAATTTTTCAGCCACATGTTTGGGCCAGTCGGGGCCGTAAGTCGCCTTGCTGACGGCGGCGAAAATATCGGCAAGGATGATCCGCTCCGGTCGCTTTGCCATGGCTCCCCCCTCTCTTCAAGCATGAGGGGCGAGTGCTTTAGGTCCGGTTAATGCCCGCTTGTTCAAGAAACATCGGCGCGGCTGGCTTTCGGGACATAGGGGTTCGCGTCCCATACAAGTTCGGGCTCCCAGTAGAGATGGGGCAGCTGTTCGTGAAGGGTCTCGAAGGATTGTGCCAGCGCCCAGTAATCGACCGGTCGCAGGTATTGGGGCTTGGTCGTGGGGTTCAGAAGGATCGCAGCTTCGCGCCCCAGGGTCAGGATTTCATCGGGGTTCATCAGGTTGCGGGCGGCTTCCCCCAGCGTCGTACTTTCGCCCTCGGTCTGCCCCGATCCGCTCGTCCCCTTTGAGCTGGATTGGCCCTTTGTCTGGACGGTCTTTTGCCCCAGACTTTCGGAGAGGTATTTGGCGCTCTCCAAATCGTTAACATTGCAAAACCACTTATAGGCGCAGTTCGAGAGGATCGCGCCCGCCGACTCCTTGTACTGGTCCCGGAGCTGGTCGATGCCCTGAACGATCAGGGTGTAATCGACCCCGTAGCCCGACATGGTGGCGATGTCGCGGGGCAGGTCCGGCATCCGCCCCAAGGCCGGAAACTCGTCGATCAGGAACATGGTGCGGTGCTTGTTCTCGCGCCCCTCGCTCGGGATCTGCTTGAAGGTCGCCGTGGCTGCGGTGATCAAAAGCCGGAGCCAGGTCTTCTGGGTATCGACGCGCTCGGGCGGGATGACGACGTAGATGGTCGTCATCGCGTCGATCAGGTCGGCCATCTTGAAGCTCGATGTGGAGGTCGAGGCTTTCACCTGCGGGTCGCTGAGAAATTTTGTTGCTTCGGCGATATTGGCGAAGATCCCCGAATAGGTCTCGTCGGCAAGGTCAAGATAGGGGCTTATCATCTCCTTGATCGCCCCATCGAAGGCCCGGCTTGCCGCCATCTTCGTCATGAACTGCTCGGTGAACTGTTTGCGGCTGAGGGATAAAATCTCGCGGGCGCGGGCGAGCGTTTTGCTCTCGCCCGGCTGGTCGGTGATCCAGAGCAAGACGGCGGCGATGACATTGGCGGCGCTGCCGCTCCAGAACTTGTCCTTGTCGCCGGGCCAGGTGGGGCTGATGGTCGAAGCCAAAGTTTGGGCGATGGCGACGACGTTGGGGTCGTTGCGGTCGAGCACATCGAGGGGGTTATAGGTCGCTGCCGGAAAGCCCTTCTTCTCGAAGCGGGCTCCCAGCAGGCCCCACGGGTTCAGGATATGGACGGTCGCCTGAAGGCTCAGCTTGCGGGCGCGGGCGGTGATCGCGGCGTTCTCCCCCTTGGGGTCGATGACGATCATCGAGCCGAGATAGCGCAGCAGCGTCGGCACGATGACGCGGGTTCCCTTCCCCGTGCGGGTGCGGGCGACGATCAGGGTATGAAACTCGGGGAAAGCGCAAACGGGCGCGCCGGGGTCGTCCACCAGTTCCTTTTGCTCGGCGATGTCCGGCAGGCTGCTCTTGCCGAAGAAAACGCCCTTGAACGGGTAATAGGCATTCGGGACGATGTTCCACTGCGACGCGAAAGCGGCGGTGCCGTAATTGTCGGAGAGCGGCGGGCCGGACGGGGCGGGTTCTTCCTTCCGCCTGCCGCCAAAGAACAGGATGACGAGCAGAAAAACAACGCCCCCGACAATGCCCCACATGATGAGTTCAGTCCGCTGCTCGGGCGTCGCCTCAAAGGGGCGTTCCGGAGCGGGCTCCGGTTCGCCGCGATAGACTTGCGGCGCGGGTTTGGGTTTGGGCGGCGGCTTGGGGGCGTATTGCCCGCGCAGCGTGGCAATCTGGTGATCCGATCTTTGCCGGTAGTCGAAGACGAACTGGACGCCCATCTTGGGGCTCACCTGACCCCACTTCACGCGCAGCTCGTTCAGCTCCTTGCGCGTCTTGGTGAAATCGGGATAGTAAGCCTCGCCGGTGATCTTTCCGGCGTTGTACTTGAAGCCGATCTCGGCTTCGTGAATGGCGAGTGTTGCCGCCCGTCCGGTGTCGCGGACGTAATCGCCCCGCGTCACATTCGCCGGAATCGGCGGCGGGTCTTGGGCAAGGACGGCAAAGCTGCCGCACCAGAACAGCGCGCACAAAACCGGCATGGGAAAGAGGCGCGCCATAAACGGGCTTGGGGCTAATTCCCTTCCCCGGCGCGCAGCTTGTCGTGCGCTTCCTTCATGTGCTGGAACATCAGCGGCTCGGCCTTGAGCTGGTCGATGGCGCGGCGGAGGAAATCGGCCGGCACGGTGATCGTGCCGCTGGATTTTTCAAGCTCTGTTTCGACGGCATCGGTGAAGGCGAACCACTCGGCGGCTTCCTCGGTCGAGAGGAACTTCTGCCAGAACGCGTTTTCTTCGTCTCCGGCTGGCGTGCCGAAACCGGCTTCACTATCTGGTCTGGGGGTCATGGGTTTGCTCTCCGTCCTTCTAAAGAAGGGGTTTTGTTTTGGTCTTTGTGTTTTTGTCCGGAAAGAAAGGGCATCGCCGTCGTCGGCCCCAGCGGCTGTGCGGAAACGCGAAGCGTTTTCCACAGGGAGCGCCGGGCAGCTATCGGGAGACTATAGGATTTAGATCTATAGGATTGTGTGACAAAGTGCCCGTGCCCCAGTGTGACAAACTGCCCGTGCTCGCTGTGACAAAGTGCCCGTGGATAAACTGCTGCATCCACAGGGTTTATCCACAGATTTGTGGAAATCTCGCATCTCGGGCTCAAGGCTTGAACGGATGGCAGCATACGGGGATATTCACTTGATCTGGACCAGCCGCCGCGCCACGGGGGGCGGGCTGTTATTAACCCTCATGCCCTGTCCGTCGAACGAAAACCGCGCCTCGCGATAGACGACTTTGACGAGCTTGAGCGTCCGCGTGAAGACGCGCCGGAAATCCACCATGCGCCCGTAGTCGGTGCCGAACTGCGCCTTCAAAGAAACCCATGGCACCAGTCCCGGCTTCGTGGGATCGACGCGGTGAAGACGCTGCGCCAACCAAGTGTAAACGTCGAGCGCCATAGCGGAATGTGAGAGCCGCGCAACGGCCTGCTCGTTCAGCGGGACGGCGTGCTGCATGAGGCTGTTGAAATAGTTCGGCGAGAACTGGATGGTCGTCGGCCAGAGAACGCGCTGCTTGTCGTTCTTCGGCGTCCACAATTCGAAGCCGTCGATGACGCTGCCCTTGATCGTGACAGAGCGCCCGTCCTGTCCCATGCCGAAACGGAAGTCGGCGGAAGCCAACCGCGTGAGCTGGTCTTTCACCGTCTTGATCGTCCGGCCTCCGGGATCGAGGCCGAGGGTGCGCTTCACGAAAGCGGTCAGGCTGTCTTCGAGTTCCAGCAGCGGCGATTGCGTCCGGAGCGCTTCGGCGTTCAGGTGGTAGAGCACAAGGCGCGGCTTCGGGCCGTGGGGCAAGCCGACATCGATCCATGAATCGTTCGTCGCGTCATAGGCGTTGCCCGCCTGAATTCTTAAAGAGACGCGCCCGTTGCTCCGCTGCCATGCGCGCACCTCCGTGCCGGGGTCGCGGTAGGGCATGCAAGTCTGGCAAAGAACCGAATGTTGATAGAGGATGGCGGCATCCTCGTCGTCCGAGGGCAAAGGCAGCGCCAGCAGGCGCTCCTTCACCCGTGACAACGGCTTGTGTTCGGGTTTAACGACCGACGCGATGATCGCGCTGGCCGGTGTCAGTTCTTTCGCCATTCGTTTTTCGCTAATTAGCGAGGGTTCGCTAATTCTACCCTGTCGCCAGTCTTCCCTGCCCCTTGTGGCTGGTAAGCTCGCTGTCCTCGCGCTCCCAGGCTTCGAGGGCGCGCACGAGAAGCTGGACGTTCTTCAGACGCGCTTCAAAAGCATCGCGCTTGAAGCGGTCGCGGAATTCCGGCGGCACCTTGAAATTGAGATCAACCAAAGTCTCGGTCGCGGTCTGCCCGCGCTGCAGCGAGCCGGACACGGCGACGACAGGCACCTTTTCCTTGCTGGCAAGCAAGGTGCCCGCATTGATGGCGGACGGCTTCTTAGGCATGTACCTTTATCCTTTTCTCGGGTTTATCGGTCGGCTTTCCATTCGCGGATTCGCTACCCTTCGCTAATTCGCTAAGGCGTTTTCTTGTGGAAAGCCAGAGTTCGGCCATTTCTGCGGCGCAAGGGCCGTTCGGACTGAGTTCCTGCGCGGTGCGTCCATCCGTCATCGCGGCGGCGTAATCGACGCGGTCATGCACGATGGACGGAAACACCTGTCCGTGCTCGGACAGCGCGGCCAGAGTCTGCACGGTTATCCGGGTATTCGCCTTCGCCTGCGTCAGGACAAAAACGAACGGCACCTTGGAACCCCTGACAAGGTCAAGCGTTGCGCCCAGCGACCAAAGATCATTCGGGCTCGGGCGTGTGGGTATAACGATCAGGTCGGCGAGTGCCAAGACCTGCCGGTTCTGTTCTGTGAGTGCGGGCGGCGTGTCGATGAAGCAATAAGAGAAACCGCTTTCGGAAAGCGCCTTCAGCTTTTCCGGAAGCTCGCGGATGCTGACCGGCGCAAGCTTCGGGGTATCCGCTTCGCGGACATTCCACCAGGTCGCAAGGGTCTGTTGCGGGTCGGTGTCAATAACGACAGCGGGACCATGTCCCGCCCGCTCGGCGGCGATGGCGAAATGCGCCGCAAGCGTGGTTTTGCCGCTACCGCCCTTCTGGGAAGTAATGACCACGGTCTTCATGGGCGTTTTCATGAGCGTCGGCATGGGCTAAGATAGCGAATTCGCTAATTCGTCCTTTAGCGAAGTTTAGCGCAATGGCGGGCAGGAGCGCAAAGTGGCGAAGTGGATTCCTTGCGGCACGGACTTTATCGTGGGCGACGTGCTCCGCTGGCGCGAGCCCGCCTGGCGTCCCAAGGAACTGGGACGACGCTCCAAAATCATCGGTGAACATCAGGTCGTGGCGCAAGTCCAGTCCGAAGGCGACAACGGCTTCGTCCGGCTTGTCGTGAAGCAATGCGTCACCAAGCGCGCTGAATACTGGCTCTATGAAGTGCCGCCGCTGGCGGTCGGCACTGAAATCAATCGGCGGCGCGAGCCGATGGCAAAGCGCGGCCTTGAGCGTTACCAGTGGGGCGGTACGGATGGCGAGTCCGTGCGGGGCCTGCTCACAAGCAAATTTGTCAAAGCAGTCGAAGACGGCAAGCCGTAAGGCGCTGCCGGTTCCCACCGGGCAGGGAAGCGAATTCGCTAAGGTTCGCTAAATAGCGCAGCTATGCGAAAACCTTTCAGCTTCGAGCCGTAGGGCGGGGAATTCGTCCGTGCCTCCTCCAGCCCAGCCGCGTCCATACGCCTTTTCAATCCTGCATCCTGCCAAGGGATTCGTCTTCATAACCGCAAGCCCTGCGGGCTCCGGCGCTGCGCTGGGCCGTAAGCGGTGCGCTCAGACGAACGCCATTGGCCTGTCTTCCGTCATGAAGGCCGTGATGGTCGCGGCCAGAACAGACGGAGAAAGCACATGACAAGCACCCTCATTACCTCGGATGAACTGAAAGACCTCGCAATCGACGCGCTGCAATCGAAGTTCTTTCGCGTCTCGCGGGACGTTGCCCGCCTACGGGAAACAAGCAGCGAACTTCCGCTCGCTGAAGCCTCGCTGCGTAATATCAGCGCCGTGTTGTCCGCACGGAAGCTCCGCGCTCCGCGACCCTGAGCGCGCAAACCTCACGCCGGGCCCCTCGGGGCTCGGCTACTTTTTTGAGATGGAGGTTTGAAGAAAAGCCCCCGCAACGATCCGCCTCGGCGGTTGCGTGGGGAAGGGAATTGCCGGAGCAAGATGCCGCCCGCGTCGTTCACGACGCTCTAGCGCGGCAATCCGGCAATTCCCGACGCTTACTTCTTGGTGCGCGGCTTTGCCTTCGCCACAGGCTGCGCCTTTTTGGGTGGCTTCGGCGGGGCTTTGGCGCTGCCAGCGTTCACGCTGTCAGGTGTTTCGCCAACGCCCTCGGCAAGCGGCTCCCATCCCGGTATGCCCTGCAAAATGCGCTCGGCATTTTTAGCAGGCGTGATGTGGCCGTAGTAGTCCTCGATCATCTTGACCGAGGTGCCCATTTGCTTTGCCAGGAAATAGACATCGACGCCTTCGGTGAGGCGGAAGGTGGCGTAGGTATGGCGGAAGGAATAGGAGCTGCGTCGGCTGCCGGAGGAACTCAGCAGCAGGCCGGACTTCTCCAGCAGGTCGCCGATCAGCGAGTTGTAGAGCGAGCTTGCTGGCTTGCCCTCGATGGTCGTGAAAACGGCATCGTCGGGTTTGGTTGCCTTGCTGATGTCGCGGATGCGGTCAAGATAGGTCACAACATTGGCGGCGGCGACGAGTTCGCGAAACTTGCCCTTGCCGCGCACATTGAAGCAGACGAACTGCCGTTGCTGCCGGTCGGTGCGCACGTCAACGTCGCGCCAGCGCAGGTTTGACGCCTCCATCGTCCTCATGCCGGTATTGGTCATGATGAGGGCGAAGTTATAGGCCATGGTGCGATACCAGACCCCGTCTTTCGTGCGGCCTTCCTTGATCCAGCCGCGTGCGAAGGTATGCAGGTGGCGGTATTCCTGAGGCGTGAATTCTTCGCGGCGGGCCTTATCCGAGGGCAGCTTGCCCCTCGGGATTTGCCGCTCGCGGATGTACTGCTTGTCGGCGGCGAAGTTCATGATTGCCCGGAAAGTCATCATTTCCTGCCGGATGGTGCCTTCCTTCGCGGGCGGAGGTGGCTTGTCTTCTTTCGCCCCGTCAACCGCCGCCGCCGTCGGCTTGAAGCCGGGGCGGGTTTTCTTCGGCTGCTTGGGCGCGTGGTTCTGCTTGCGCCACAGCGGATAGGCTTTCCATTGCGTCTCGCCCACATGGGCGATCTGGAGTGTTCCCATGCAAGGGATCAGGTGCAGGCGGATGTATGAATCAACGATCTTCCAGCGGTTCATGGTGATCTGGCCCGACAGGGCCAGCGTCTTGTGGAAGTCGGAATACTCCTTTGCCACTTCGGCAAAGGACTTCTCGAAAATGGGGACCTGGTGCTGGATGCGGAACTGGATGTCGTAGTCGGCGTGGAAAGCCTTGGACTTGGCTTCGTTGAGGTCGGCGGTTTTGAGGGAGACGGTCTTGTACTTGTCTTCCTTCGGGATCTTGATCCGGCAATACCAGTTGCGGTGGCTTACGTCTGACCTGCGGAAAAGGATGAGGCCGGTTTTCAGCTCTTGGACATCGACGAGGAAGGCCATTTTATGGGGTTCCTTCTGTGCAGGTTTCGTGTAGGTTTAATCCATAAGCCCTTGATCTGCCGTTTCTGTGCAGGGCATGTGTGGGATGAGATTAGATTGGAAAGTGTTTATTGTCAACAGTTTATGAATGGTCGTCTCTCCCAGAGGGAGAGGGGACTGGAGACTTCGCCTGCGGCGAAGGTTTTATCATGAAAAAAGACCTCACGGCAGCATTCCTGAAAGTGGTCGGCGATTACATGCTTGTCGAAACGCCGATTGCGCGGGCGGATGTGGCGTTGCTGTTCGGCGGCGAACATGCGGACGAGATCGCGAACCATGCGGCAGACCTTTACCATCAGGGATATTTCGGGCTGATCGTCGTGTCCGGCGCGCCCAGCACGTCGAAAGGCGTGATGGAGGCGAAACAGATGCGCGATGTGCTGGTGTCGCGCGGCGTGCCCGACGACATTATCCTGATCGAGGACAAGGCGACGAACACCGGCGAGAACGTGAAATATTCGATGGCGTTGCTGGACAAGACGAAGGGGCTGGAAAACATCTCGTCTGTGCTGGGTATCGGGCAGATCCACGGCTCGCGCCGCTTCCTGATGACGCTGGAACAGCACTGGCCGCAAGTGACCAAGATGTTCACCGCGCCCAATTACTATCCCGTCAGCCGCGATGAATGGCATACGCACCCTACGTTCCGCCGCGCGGTGCTGAAGGAATTCAACAAGGTCGCGCCGTACAAGAAACGCGGCTTTATCCGTGAAATCGACATGGGCAGCGTGAAGCAGGCCATCGGCAAATGCCCGCCCCCTAAAGGTGCAAAACCCCCGGAAGCAAAACCATGAAACGCGAAGTCCGCAAATCAACCCACCGCCCGCCTGCCAATGCGCCGCTGAAGCCCGCGCCGAAAAAGAAAAAGGCATCCGGGCTGCCCGTCGTGCTGCGCTGCGCCCCCGGGTTGTCGCACCTGCTGCAGCATGAAATGAAGTTCCGCAAACTGATGGAACGTGGCGCGCGCCCTACCGAAATTTTCCAGCGCAACCATGACCTGCTGTTCCTAAAAAACGTCGCATCGCCCGAAAACCTCGCGCAGATGCGCATTGCCGAAGACGCGGGCGATTGCGTCATGCACGGGCAGTTCAAGATTTCACCCGCCATGCTGGACCGCGCGGCGGACGAGTTGCGCCGCGTCACAAGCCCGCTGAAACTGGCCGTCACCGCCGATGGCCGCCATTTCGACCGCCGCGACATGGAGCGGTTTTTCAGCCGCGAACTGCAGCAGCGCGGTGTGTACCTCGCCGAAGAGGGCGAGATGCTGTGGCTGTTCGTCGTCGATGAAAAATTCTATCTCGTGCGCGAAACGGCGCGGGAAGACAATGCCTGGTCGCGCTACCTGCGCCGCCATGAACGCGAAGGCAGCCTGCCGCCCACGATTGCCGCCGCCATGGCCTTCATCGCCAAGCCGCTGGAAAACGAAACTATGCTCGACCCCTGCTGCGGCAGCGGCACGCTGCTGGCGGAAATTTACGGGCTGCAATCGAAAATCGGCAAGGTGACGGGCTTCGACCTTGACCCCGAAGCGATCAAGGCCGCGCGCGATAACATCCGGAAAATTCCGCAGGCAGAGGCCTTCACCGGCGACGGCACGCTGACCGGCCGCCCCGATGCCACAATCGACCTCGTGATGGCGAACCTGCCCTTCGGCAAGCAGTTCGGGAAGAAGGAAGATAACCCCGGCCTTTATACCGCCATCGTGAAGGAATTCGTGCGCCTCGCCAAAAAGAACACCTTCCGCGCCGTGCTGCTGACCTCCGACGTTCCCGCATTCAAAACGGCGATGCAGGCGCACCGCGAATTGAAATACGAAGAGGCATTCACCGTCAAAATCCGGGGCGAGGCGTCGCGCTGTTATCTGGTGACATTCAAGTAATTAATAGTGAGTTTGGGCAAATGAGCTATTCCGGTTATATCGACACCTATTACGCGGATACATTGGGCCGCGAAAAAACCCACCCTACGCTGACGTCGCAGATGAATGTCGATGTCTGCGTGGTGGGCGGCGGTTTTGCGGGGCTGAACACCGCGCTTAGCCTGGCGGAGCGCGGCAAGCGCGTTGTGGTGCTGGAATCAAAGCGCATCGGCTGGGGGTCTTCCGGCCGCAACGCGGGCTTCGTCGCCAAGGGTTATGCGGCGGATGAAGATTATCTCCTGAAAAAACTGGGGCTGGAAAAAGCGCGCCAGATCATCACGCTGACGCAGAACGCGCGCGGGCTGATCCGCAAGCGCATCGACGATTACGCGATTGATTGCGGCCCCGTGATTGCGGGCGTGCTTACCGCATCATGGCGCGATAATGATGCCGAGCTGTTGGAATACGTGAAGCGGTCGAACGACAATTTTAACACCGGCTTCGAATTCTGGCCGCGCGCCAGGGTACAGGCGCATTGCAAGACGGATAAATATTACGGTGCTGTCTATTCCGCATCCGATTACCAGTTCCACCCCTTGCGCTACGTCCACGGGCTTGCTTCTGCATTGGAAGCCAAAACCGGCCGCGTGTTTGAAAATTCGCCCGTGCTGAAGATCGTGAAGAACGGCAAAGGCTGGATCGCGGAAACAAAAAACGGTTCTGTGCGCTGCGAACATATCGTGCTGGCGGGGTCGGTCTATATCGACGACCTCGACAAAAAATTGAAAAACGCGTCCTTCCCCGTGCAGACCTATATCATGGTCACGAAACCGATGGACGAATCCGCGCTGGCGGGCTCGATCAACACGCGCCACGCGATTTCAGATATGCGTTTCTGCTCCGATTACTACCGCCGCCTCGATGGCGGGCGCGTGCTGTGGGGCGGGCGCGTGGCTCTGTGGTCGAACCCGAAGGATATCGCGGGCATGATGCTGGGCGACATGCACAAGGTCTATCCGCAGCTGAAGGGCGTGGCGGAGCCGGAATATTCCTGGTCGGGGCTGCTCGCCTATGCGCCGCACAAAATGCCGCAGCTGGGACAGATCGAACCGGGATACTGGTACGCGACCGGTTTCGGCGGCCACGGCATTTCGCCCACGACCGTTGCGGGCGAAGTGATCGCCTCGGCCATCGCCGGTGGCGACGATACCTACAAGGCGTTCGAGCCTTTCGGGTTGGGCTATGCGGGCGGCAAGATGGGGCGTTATGTGGCCCAGCTGGTATACTGGTGGTGGCGCGCGCGCGACCATATCAGCGTCGGATAGGGAACATCGCGGTCTTTCGATAATTGGCCTGACAAGACCGATTTTGAATGGAGGCCGCCATGCCCGAACAACGTCCTGAATTCGCAGAAAAATTCCACCCGCTTGGCCTTTCCGCCTGGGAATTCGATGAAGGCGGCTGGGTACATTTCATGGGCGAGATGGAAGATATTGACGACAGCGACATGGCGGCATCGCAGCCCGGCCTGCCGCATCCGGAATTCCGGACGCTCAACCGCGTATCTCATTGAATTATAATATAATTCTTATTTCCAAAATGAATTGACATAAAGCGCGCCAATCCCTAAAGTCCTCGCTAGAAAAACAAAAAATTTCAAGCGAGGGTTATCATGGATTTCAGCAAAGTCACCGGCGCACTCAAAGCCGTTAAAAAATACCTGACCACGCAACAGGCGCTCGATGCGCGGCTGCTGGAGGCGGTCAAGAAGGATGATGTGGCGAAGGCGCTGGCCGCGATTGCCGATGGCGCGAACCCGTCATCGGGCGGGCGCAGCTGGGATATCGACAGCCCGCTGCTCTATGCGATCAGCACCGACAATGCCGCGATGGTGAAGGCGCTGCTGGGCGCCAAGGCCGACCCCAACAAGAAAATCGGCTATGGCGAAGAAACCCCGTTCACCGAGGCCGCGCAAAAAGGCAATCTGGAGATCATGACCGCGCTGGTTGGTGCGGGCGCGAAGCTGAACACCAAGGGCGACCGCGGCAACACCGCATTTGCCCTTGCCGTTCATGCGCGCAACCTGCCGCTGATCGCGCTGCTGGCGGAGAAGGGCGCGGCCACGGACACCTTCAACAAATACGGCTGGTCGCCGCTGTCCTATGCGACCCGCAACGGCGATGTGGCCACCATGACCCTGCTGCTGGAAAAAGGCGCACGCACCGACCGCATTGATAGCGAAGGCCGCAGCCTGCTGGATATCGCGCAGGAAAGCCAGCAATGGGCGGCGCTCCGCGCGCTGCAGGATCATGGCGACGCGAAAGTCGCGAAATGGCAGAAACTGGCAGATGCCGATGAAGTGGCGAATGTCAGCATCATGCGCGACCTTGGCTATAAACTGACGCAGGTATTCAACACCCGCACGGCGCGCCTGACCACCATCACCCATAATTTCGAAACCGGCCGCGATGAAACGGTCGTGCGCCCGCTGACCGAGGCCGACAAGCCTGCAGTCGATGAAGCGGCGAAGCAACTGGGCGTGCTGAAAACGCCCGCCGCCCCCGCGCAAAAACAGGCGGTGCAGCCATGAGCCGCAAGAAACCCTTCAACACCTCGGCGAAAAAGAACCAGATTGAATTCCAGCTGTTTTCCGACCTGGATGGCGTCCTGACCGATTTCGACGGCCATGCGAAGAAGCACGGCAAGTTCAACGAAAAAGGCCAGCCGAAATGGGAAGAGCTGGACCGCAAATGGTGGCAGACGATGCCCGCCTATGACGGCGCGAAAGAGTTTTACGACGCGCTCCGCGCGCGCGGCCGCACGCGCATGCTGACCGCGCCGATCCTGAACGCCGATTGTTTCCGGGGCAAGGCGGAATGGGTGAAGGAATTCCGCAAATCGCGCTTCGGCCTGCTCGACCTCGTGATTGCGAAGGCCGAAGACAAAAATCTGCTCGCCCGCCCGCACCATATCCTGGTCGACGACCGCCAGAAAAACATCGACGAATGGGTGCATGCCGGCGGCATCGGCGTTTTGCACACCGGCGATTATGCCGACACGCTGAAACGCGTCGACGCCGCGATGGAAAAATTCCGCCGCGAGAACGACCCGTCATTGCCGCCCCCGCCGCCCGTGGTGGAGGATTATAAAACGCTGAAAGTTTTCATTGGCACCAACGGCGTGCTGGCCGATTTCCAGACGCATCTGGAGACCGAGAACAAGATCGACGCCAAGGGCAAGACGAAATGGACGTCGCTGTTGGGCGACTGGTGGAAAACCATCCCCGCGTTTAACGGCGCGAAACAGTTTTATGAAGACGTGAAGGAAGCAGTGAAGGACAGCGTGACCGGAAAATCGCAGGTGCGTTTCCTGACCGGCCCGGTGCCGATCCCCGACAGTTTCGAGGGCGCGGCCGAATGGACGATGGGTTTCCGCCCGGAATCCAAAAAATTCGCGCTGCTGGATATCATCATCGCCCGCTCCGGCGACAAGGAACTGCTGGCACGCCCGAACAATATCCTGATCGACGACCGCGCCGCCAACGTGACGGCGTGGCAGAATGCGGGCGGCATCGGCATCCTGCACACCGGCGATTTCGCCGACACGCTGCAGCAGCTGAAGGACGCGGTAAAAGCGCACCGCACACCCACGCGCCGCATCCTGCCGATGAAGCGCCCGCCGTCGATTTCGTAAGGTGTAACCCCGGCGAAGGCCGGGGTCCAAGCAATCGCTCGTTTTATTGGCGGTTGCGGCTTACGAGGTGTTGCCGCCAATTGTACTGGGAATGCTTGGACCCCGGCCTTCGCCGGGGTTACGGAACTTTTATTGATTTCGTTCCGTTAGCAATAACAACGCAATCCAGCCGGAGGGTATCCCCATGAATGCAGACCGTTTTATTGCCTTTGGCACGACCGTCCTGATGCTAATGGCGCTGCCCGCCATTTCAACGGCGCAGGGCGCGACGCTCGACAAAACCTCCATGCGCTATAACGCGCTGTCCGAACTGGAATATGGCGCGCTACTGATCGACGATACCCTGAACGCGGTGCCGGAAAACCGCAATGTCTCCCCCGAAATGGGCCTGACGACGGTTACCTTCCAGAGCCTCGATGCCGATGGCAACGGGCAGGTGACGAAGGAAGAATTCGAAAAGCAGGGCCTGACCGAAAGCCTGTTCACCACGATGGACACCGATCATGACGGCAACCTCAGCCAGGGCGAAGTGGATACCCACGGCCCGCTGATGAAGCCGGTGCAGTAATTTAGTGTTTCTGCATTTCTTGTGAATCTTGAGGAGTGCCTACCCATTCAGCAATATCTGCGACCTGCTCTATTGTCTTCACAAGTTTTGCAACATTCTGGTCTTGGTAAGGCTGCTCTTCGCGCGCTATGACTTTTTTTAGTTCCTGATTTTTTTGTAAGAAACGTACAGAAACAATGACGAATGAACCGTCCATCTGGGGAGTCTCTCGTTCAGGAGGAAGAGAAAAAAAATGAGAGGCGTTTATAGCATTGGTTATATTGTCGCGTTGGCTAAAGGTTAAGGTTTTTGAACGTGTTCCTTTAATTTTGACGAATTGCCGCCCTTCATAGGTCACTATTCCTTCACCTGTAATGGCAAGGCTGTAATCGGCGCATATGTATATGCATCCACCATGTACGATTTTGACTTCGTTGAATTCTTTGATGACATGCGCATTATTTTTGCTAGGTAAGTAGCGAAAGATGGCAGACAAAATGTCAGGAATAAAAAAACAGCCTAAGCAGATTAAAAGGCACAACAATCTTATTGACGCTTTCGAGCTTAGTCTTTTCAACGCTCCGCCCTGCGCCGCTTCTTGTCGGCGGCCAGCATCAGGTCGACGCCGCCATAGGTTGCCTGGTATTCGCTATGCGATGAAACGGGCAGGGTGCCGATGCTGGCGCCGAGGCGGATATGTTCGCCGCGCCACGCCATGTCCATGGCATCCAGCGCAAGGCGCACCTGGTCGATCTTGGCCATCGCGGCATCGGGGTTGGTCTGGGTCAGCAGCAGGGCGAATTCATCGCCGCCGAAACGCGCGACGCCGTCGGTGATGCGCAGCGAGGTGATCAGGGTTTCCGACACCATCTTCAGGCAGGCGTCGCCCGCCGGGTGGCCGTGGCGGTCGTTCAGCGGCTTGAACTTATCAAGGTCGATCAGCGCGAACAGCGCGCCCGGTGAACTGCCGCGACGGATGCGCGCGCGTTCCCCTTCGAAAAACTTTTCGAACCCGCGGCGGTTCATCAGCCCTGTCAGCGGGTCGGTCGCGGCGAGGTCTTCCAGCTGGCGGATGCGCTGCGTCTGCTCCGCAATCACGCGCTCCGCATCCTCGATTTTATTGTAGGCGTTTTTGAGCAGCGCGACGGTCGTGCCCTTGTTGCGCCATGAATCGTCAAGGCGCGCGCTTCGCGCCGTATAAATATCGGGTTGCGGGGCGTTGTCTTGCGTGGTCTTGCCCTTGAGCGGGCGGAGTATCGCGGGAAGTTCATGTTCCATGACGAATACACACTAAAAAATACGGATAACGGGTAAGCGCAAGCGTAACACGAATCATGCGCCTGTCGAAGTTTTTGGCGTGTTTATCTTTACATAAGGGCTTGTTTTCGTTCTTTTTACCATTACTTCATGGGAAGCGTGTATTCTTGAAATGAAAGACACGCCCTACCCCGTAAGGACAAGACCCATGCCATTCCGCCCTATGCAATTCCAGTTGGCCCATGCCATTGTCGCGCTCGGCCTGATCCTGTGCCCGCTGTCATCCGCGGTTGCCGCCGCAGGCGTCACGCCCGCCGCAACATTGAAGGCCGATGACATCTCGCTGGCGGGTCACAAGGCGCTGTACGATTTCCGCATGACGGCGGTGCAGTCGGGCGCGGGCATTTCCGGCATCCGCGGCACGATGTATTACGAACAGGCCGACAATTGCGAGGCATGGACGACCGATCACCGCTTCAACGTCGAATACCAGTATCCCGAACGCCGCCCCGTCGAAAACACCAGCCATTATGTGGCGTTTGAATCCAAGGACGCGCGCCAGTTCTATTACTCGTCGGAGCGCGAGGAAAACGGGTTGACGATCGAGCAGCTGCGCGGCGCGGTGAAGCCGAACGCCGACGGCACGGCGAAGGCCGATTATTCGCGCCCCGATGACCTGTCGTTCGACCTGCCCAAGGGGTATCTGCTGCCCACGCAGCACACGGCGGAAGTCATCAAGCATGCGCGCGCCGGCGACAAGTTTTTCAGCGCCGCCATGTTCGACGGCACCGATGCCGACGGCCCTGTCGAGATCAACACCTTCATCGGCAAGAAACTGACGGCGGACGAGCTCAAGAAAATCGCCGCCGACAACCCCAAGATCGATGCCGGCCTGACTTCCGGCGACGCATGGCGCGTGCGCATGGCCGTCTTCCCGCTGAAGGAAGACAAGGGCATGTCGCCGACCTATGAAATGGACCTCATCATGCACAGCAACGGCATCGTCAGCTGGTCGCTGGTCGATTACCACGCCTTCAAGGTCGAACAAAAACTCGTCGCCCTGGAAAAACTGCCGGCGAAGACCTGTAATTAATACGCCAGCTGTAGCCCCAATAAGATTTGGGACGTTAAAGAATTGTGCGCTGAAGGATACGCTCATGTCAGATACAGATATGGAGTCAGTGCGCCGTCGTCCCGGCTTGTATCTGGGCGGCACAGATGAACGCGCTCTGCACAGGCTTCCGGAGGAAATACTCAATAATGCTTTCGCTGAGGCGGTCACCACCCATGCCGACTTAATCGAAATCAGACTAAAAAAAGACGGTAGCATAACCATCGCCGATAACGGTCGCGGCATTCCAATTGAATTACACCCCAAGTTTCCAGGGAAGTCAGCCTTGGAAGTTATTTTTACCACAATTCATCTTGGCAGAGATTCCCTCGCGCGGCGTGAATTCCAGCCCGCCAATACTTCGATTACAGTCAACGCCTGTGTTGTAAATGCGTTATCAGATTGGCTGTGGGTCGAAGTGGTGCGTAACAAGACCTTGTATCGCCAGTCCTACGCAAAGGGGAACCCGACAAGCAAAGTCGTGAATCAGGGGGCAACGAATGAGCGGCGGGGGACAACAATCTGTTTCCAGCCTGACCCTGAAATATTCGGCGAAAATGCCGCCTTTAATCCAGCCGTTCTGCATGAAATGGCACGATCCAGAGCGATGCTTTATGGCGGTGTTAAAATCAGGTGGATTTGTGATGCAGAGATCGCAGACGGCGCAACGCCTCTGGAACAAAGCTTCCATTATCCAAACAGAATGTCGGGTGCAGACTAGGTTGTTTCACGATGCCCTCTTTAGTCGCTTAAGATACAAATTTTTATGAAAATAAAGCCTGCTTTTCTTTAATTAGACCGCTTCTTAATAATTTGTTAACCTCCGCCAACGTATAACAGGCGGTAGCGCATTTTGGAGCACCTATGAAAAAGAAGGTCATGATTGTCGAGGATAACGAGCTGAACATGAAGCTCTTCGACGACCTTTTGGGTGCCCACGGTTATGACACGATCAAGACGCGTGACGGCACCAAGGTCATGGACCTGGCGCGTACGCACCGCCCCGACCTGATCGTCATGGATATCCAGCTGCCCGAGGTTTCCGGCCTTGATGTGACGAAATGGCTGAAAAGCGACGACGACCTGAAATCGATCCCCGTCATCGCCGTGACTGCCTTTGCCATGAAGGGCGACGAGGAAAAGATCCGGCAGGGCGGCTGCGAGGATTATGTGTCGAAACCCATCTCGATCATCGACTTCATGAAAGTCGTGCAGAAATACCTCGAAAAATAACCGGAATCCGGTTTGCCCCAAGTATTTGTGACATAAGGCTTTTATAACCTTAAAGCTTCGTTTAACATTTGCCTGTAGGGTAAATGTAGGCAGCCTTATCAAAGCCATTCGAGAATAAAAACAGAACATGACCGCACGCGTACTCGTCGTCGATGACATCCTCCCCAACGTCAAGCTGCTTGAAGCCAAGCTGAGCGGCGAGTATTTCGACGTGCTGACCGCGACATCCGGCGCGGAAGGCATCCAGAAGGCCGAGACGATGAGCCCCGACATCATCCTGCTCGACGTGATGATGCCCGGCATGGACGGGTTCGAAACCTGCCAGCGGCTGAAGGCGAACCCGGCAACCGCGCATATCCCCGTCGTGATGGTGACGGCGCTGACCGATGCGACCGACCGCGTGCGCGGCCTTGAATCCGGCGCCGACGATTTCCTGTCCAAGCCCGTGAACGACGTCGCGCTGATGGCGCGCGTGCGATCATTGGTCCGCCTGAAAATGACGGTCGATGAATGGCGCATTCGCGAAAACACCGCGAACCAGTTTGGTTTCGTTGGCAACAAGGGCACGTTCCTGGCCGAGCCGTCCGAAAAAGCGCGCGTGATGGTGATCGAGGATAAATCATTCGAGAGCGACAAGTTCGTCGAGACGCTGAAACGCGACGACGACAGCGTGATGGCCGTGCGCACCGGCGACCAGGCGATCGCGCTTGCCCAGCAAAACGATTTCGACATCATCACCGTATCGCTCAACCTTGCGGGCGAAGACGGCCTCCGCCTGTGCTCGCACCTGCGTTCCAACGAGCGCACGCGCGCCGTGCCGCTGCTGATGGTGGGGGAAGAGGGCGACATGAAACGCATCGCCCAGGGCCTCGAGATCGGCGCGCATGACTATATCCTGCGCCCTGTCGACCGCAACGAATTGCTCGCCCGCGTACGCACGCAGATCCGCCGCAAACGGTACCAGGACCGCCTGCGCTCCAATTATGAAACATCGCTCTCGCTCGCGCTGACCGACAGCCTCACCGGGTTGTTCAACCGCCGTTATTTGATGGTGCACCTCGAAAAGCTCATCAAGAAAAACGCCGAGAGCCATAAATCGATGTGCGTGCTGATGCTCGACATCGACCATTTCAAGAAAATCAACGACACGCACGGCCACCAGGTGGGCGACGAAGTGCTGAAGGTGTTTGCCGACCGCATCGCGCAGCGCCTGCGCAGCTTTGACCTTGTCGCGCGTCTGGGCGGGGAGGAATTCGTGGTGGTGCTGCCCGACATTTCACTCGACATGGCGATGCAGGTGGCGGAACGCCTGCGCCTTGGCATTGCCCGCGAACCGTTCAAGACATCCAGCCCGCATGGCCCCGTGCCCGTTTCCGTTTCCATCGGCGCGACGCTGCTGGTGGGCGAGGATTTGAAAGTCGAAGCCGCGCTCGCCCGTGCAGACGACGAGCTCTACCGCGCGAAAGAAGGCGGCCGTAACCGCGTCTATTTCAGCGGCACCGGCCTCGTGAACCCGGAAACCGCCGGCGTCACGCCCGAGGGTGAAGTCGACCCTGCGAAAAAAATCGTTTAAAAAAATATACTACCGAATACGCGTTATACAGTTCACCTAGGCTAACCTGTGGCGGTAACATGCGTACAAGTTTTATTGTTTTCATCTTTTTTGCGCTAACACTCTTGTCTTACCTGATTATCCCGCTCGGAAGCGCTTGTGCATGTACAGAGTCCAGGCCGATAAGCAGCAGGGTTTTCCCGTATGAAACGCCTTTTCAAAACTTAAGAAACTCGATTTCAGCGGCAATGTCGCAAGGTTTTTTTCGACAAGATGACTTTGAAAAGCTCGATTTTTCGATGCCCGCCGACGCTTCATATGGTGATGCGGCAGAATTCGAAGTGTTCAACCCGTTCGGACCATTCAATGCGGAGCGTTTGCCGGACTGGAAGCAAAATTCGGAAATGTTTACGTCCGCCACAAAAGCTGTGTTTATCCTGCGGCGGACTAATAATGATCAAAGTAGCGGGCCGGCAATCTCAGATCATTTGATTGCGGTTTTGACAGATCTAAATAAAGAAGGCTGTGAAAAGCACAGGAGATTGAACTACCCTGTTCTGCATTTGTCTGTGCCTTTTGATTTGACTCCTCATAGCCACGGTTCTGTGGAAGATCCGGAGATTAGAAAGATTATTCACAACTATGATTACAATCAGTGCATCGCAGATTCGGACGACCGATGGTATTACGTCGAATTCATCGAGAGCCGTTATAAGCTTTCCCTAAATGAACCTTGGATTTTATCCTACGGGCATAACTGCAGTGTGGAGGAGGCCAAGAAAGAGGGAGCCTATTGCCCGGGTACTTATATAGGTTGGCAGAAAAAGCCCGATATTGTGGAGCCTGCCTCGGACATGAATTTGAGGAGGTTCACCCATCGACCGCCCATGACTGCCGAGCAGGCTGCTGTTAAATGGGCAGGAAAAGCGTTTTTAATTATTTTGTGGATGATTTTTGGTATCTGGGTCATGTCCATTTTTTTGAAGCTGGGAAATTTTTTCGCGCAACGGTTTGGCAGGCATATCCGTTATTTCGATACTTTCATGATATGGCTCATGATGTGCATGCCTGCCCTGTATGCTCTTTATAAAATCCTGAATTTTAATGCGATTTTAGCTGCCATTTTAATATTCTGGCTTGTATGTGCGACCGTCACATATAAATTATTTCGCCGTCAGAAACTTCGACTTGCGTTTAATGAATTTACATCAGTCTATAGTGTTATTTTTCTTGTCCTCTTCGGAATCTCGGGCAAGGGAGGCTGCGGAAATACCTTGTGGCCTTTTTAAACGAGACTCATCAGCGCAGCGTCCTGAGGGTGGCTTGAAACTCCCAAACAGAAAAAGGGCGGATCGAATGATCCGCCCTTTTTAAATTCGGTCGAGACGGAAAGCGAATTACTTCACTTTGCCTTCTGTATACAGCTCGTGCTTTTTCTTGCGCGGGTTGTATTTCTTGCGCTTCAGCTTGTCGGTCGTGTTGCGCGAGTTTTTCTCGGTGTAATAGCAATGGTCGCGATCGGGGCTTTCCAGTTTGATCAGCGCGCGGGGGCCTTTTTTAGCCATGGTCGAATTCCTTTTGCATCATCCATCGGCGCTACTGCAGCGCCAGATTCTTATAGACGGGTGAAAATAGCCGTTTACGGGAAAGAGTCAAGATAAATAGGCCGCACCTGCAGCGCGGCTGGATTCGGGGCGGTGCTGCTGTGCCACATAAATATGTTTTGAGCATAATTAAATATCTGAAATATATGAATATTTCGGCACGCATTTGACGTCCAATGTTAACCATGTAAGGATTTGCTTAACGAAACAGCATGAAAGGAATTTGATGACCGCGCGCAAGAAGACCGAGACCCCCGAGAAGCCCAAACGCAGCATCAGTTCCGAATTCAATGAAATCGCCGAAAAGCCAACATCCGCCGGGCATATCCTGCCCGCGAATGGCCGCCGCACGAAACTGAAAGGCAAACGCTTCGTCATCACCGCCGCGCAGAACAACACCGACGTCCATCCCGGTTTCCTGAAGGCGCTGGAGGCATATTGCAAGGACAAGGACGCAGAGCTGCTGGTCAGCCGCTTCACCTACAACAAGAACGCGTATGAAAAAGGCGAACAGGGCGAGGTCTGGTACGACCCGAAACTGGTGAAGTATTTCATCGAGGGCTCGCTGGAGATTACGCCCAAGATCGTGATCGGCGGCGAGCTCGACATCAGCCCCACCGCCGTCAACCCGCTGTCGGGCTTCGACAACTATTTCCAGGGCGCATCGGGCATCGTGCCGCATCCGAAGGTCGCGCTGAAATCGCTGCCCGGCCTCGGCGAAGACAATGCACGTTTCCTCTATACCACCGGCGCGGTCACGCAGCGCAACTATGTGCAGAAAAAAGCGGGGCAGAAGGCGGAATTCCACCACAACTTCGGCGCGCTGCTGGTCGAGGTTGACGATAACGGCACCTTCTTCGTGCGCCAATTGGCCGCTCACAATTCCGGCGCGTTCCAGGACCTGACCGACAAATACAAGCCCGACGGCAAGATCGAGCGCAACCAGCGCGTGGAGGCCGTCAACCTAGGCGACATCCATGCCGAAAAACTCGACCTTGTGCAGCAGGACGTGGCATTCGGCAAGGGCGGCATCATGGAAACGCTGAACCCCAAATACCTGCTGATCCACGACGTGATCGATTTCATGGCGCGCAACCACCACAACATGAAAGACCCCTTCTTCTGGGTCGACCAGCATGTGAAGGGCAACACGGTCGAAGGCGGCATGCAGCTGGTCGCCGCATGGCTGAAGGCGGCTGAACGCCCCGAAACCAAGAACCTGATCGTCGAGAGCAACCATGACGAGGCTTTTGTGCGCTGGCTGCGCGAGGCGGATGCAAGGTTCGACCCCGCCAACGCGCGCTTCTGGCACGAGGCCTCGGCCGAGATGATCCGCCAGATCGAAAGCGGCAAACCCGACCCGAACATTTTCGAAACCTTCATCCGCAAATTCGCCGACCTGAAAACGACCGAATTCATGCGCGAAAGCCAGAGCATGGTGATCGCGAAGGACGATACCGGCCGCGGGATCGAGGTTGCGATGCACGGCCATACCGGCCCGAACGGTTCGCGCGGCTCGCCCGGCGGTTACCGCGCGATGGACACCAAGGCGAACACCGGCCATACCCATTCGTCGGGCATCACCGACGGCGTCTATACCGCAGGCGTAATGGGCAAGCTGGACATGGGCTACAACAAGGGCCCGAGTTCGTGGAGCCACAGCCATATCGTGACCTACCCGAACGGCAAGCGCGCCATCATCACCGTGAAAGACGGCAAATGGCATGCGGACGACAAGAAACACAAGCCGATGGAAATCAAGCCGCTGCCCGCCGCGAAGAAAGGCCCGAAACCGGCGGCAAAGGCTGCGTAACAGGAATATTTCCCTCTCCTCCGCCGCGCAGCGGCAGGCGGGAGAGGGTCAGGGTGAGGGGGCGGTGACGCAGAAGCGATGTTCGTATTCCGTCACCACCCCCTCATCCCGGCCTTCTCCCGCCGCAAGCGCGGGGAGAAGGGGAAAAGCTTCTTCCGCCAAACCCACACCGGAAGAAGCTGACCAATTTTGCATCCGTGCGTTTTTCGTTATAGAATGACGAAAAACAGCGCGGGTGATTTCATGAAAACAAGACTTCTTTCCATTCTGGCGATGTGCCTTGCGCTGGCATCCTGCACGATGTCGCAGCGGCACCTGTCTTCGGATTACAAGGGATACGGTTTCAACACGTTTGAAACGCCGCGCGGCACGTATAAGGTGGTCGATAACCCCGAAACTGGAAAACTGTTCGTGCTGCCCACGACCGGCTATGTGCTGTCAAACGGCACGCCGCCGGAGGCCGAAGCCCGCGCCGCCGCGATGTTCTGGCTCGATAAAACCCGCCGTCATTGCACGATCACCGAAAGCCACCTGTATCAGGCGCCGCACTGGGAATTTTTCTATCATTGCCGGAAGTGATTTCTCTCCTCTCCCAAAGGAGAGGAGAGTTTTTAAACCCTGAAAAACGTATTAATCATCCGCGTCACCGGATTGTGGAAGTGCAGCGGCGACTCGGTCAGCGTCAGGCAGACGCAGCCGTCATCGCCCGCGACGGGCTGATGGGCGAAACGCGGGTCGGTCAGGATCACGATATCGCCTTTTTTCCACTGGCCGAATTCGTCTTCATAGCCGCCATGCAAAACCAGCGTGATTTCGGTGCCGGTATGCGAATGTTTCGGCGTCGCGAATTTCGGCGCCATCTTCATCAGCTTCAGGAATTTCTGCGTCGGCGTGGGCTCGATCACGCGCAGGTCGATGCGCATGATGCCGTGCGTCGCGCGCGTCCATTGCTGCTGCTTCTGCGCGCAGACGGCGGAAATCATGCCATGCACGATTTCGGGGATATGCGTATCGGGGGACGGCGGGCAGGGCTTTGACTTGTCCGCGCAAGGGTCTGCCGCGGGCGGCGGATTTTTAATGCGCGCCATCACCTGGTCGAGGCAGCTTTGCTGCAATTGCGCCTGCTGCTCGCAGATCAGCTGCGCGCCCAGGGCTTCGTATTGCGCGATGCGCTTGCGGATGGTGTCGTTCAGCGCCATCGCCGCATTCACCAGCAGGCTTTCATGGGGGCCCAGCTTGCCGGCGGCATGGCGCATCAGCAGCATGTCGAGCGATTGCAGCGGGTCTTTGTACATCGTGATCATTGCGCACCTCCCAGCTGCAGCATCCCGCGCAATTTGTCCATCGCGAGGCGCAGTCGGGATTTGACGGTGCCGAGCGGCAGTTTCGTTTTCGTGGAAATGTCGCTATGCGACATGTCGTCGAAAAACGCCATCCGCAGCAGCTCCGCCTGTTCGGGCGGCAGGGTTTCCATCGCGCTGTTCAGGCGCTCGATGTCCTGCGCATCGGCATATTCGGTATTGGTTTCGGCAACCGCGTTTTCCAGCGCGAGGCTGTCGCTGTTGACGTCCAGATTTTTATCCCGACGCAAAGCATCGATGCGCTTGTTCCGCGCGATCGTGAAAATCCATGTCGATGCGGCGGCCTTTTTCGGATTGTACTGCGCGGCCTTTTCCCAGACGGTAACGAAAGTGTTCTGCACCACCTCTTCGGCGGCGGCATCGGCCATGCCGTTTTTCAGCAGCCATGATTTCACGCGCGGGGCGTAGTAATTGAACAGCTCGACGAAGGCCTGCTGGTCGCGTGCGGTCGCCACCTTTGCCAGAAGCTCGTTAAAGCCGGCATGGTTTTGCGCGCCTGAAGACGGCGTATTTTTCGCTTCTTTCAAGGACATAGCCTTTTCTAGGCGAAGCCAGGGGGCAATGGCAAGGAAATCCACGGCTTCAAAGATGTTATATGCACAGGCAAGCATTGCTGTTCCAATCGTTAAGCCTTATACGGTTTTTGCTTGGCTTTGGATCATCGAGCGGCTAACGTCCTAGAAAGTAAGTATATTTTCGGAGGATTACCATGAAAAAAGCACTCCTTGCGACGGCCTGCGCCGCATTTGTGTTCTCGGCCGCCGCCGCCGCGCTTGCGCAGGGCGCGGGGGATGCCAAGCCGCTCGGCAAGTTCGGCGTCTGGGAAGCCGCATGGTTCATGGATAACGGCAACAAGGTCTGCTACATGGCCGCCAAGCCGCAATCAACCGCCAGCGAAAAACCCGTCAAGGGCCGCGAAGACACTTTCCTGTTCATCACCCACTGGCCGGCGGAGGATGAAAAGAACGCCGTCACCATTCAGGCCGGCTTCACGATCAAGCCGGGCAGCAAGGCCGTCGTGACCGTCGACGGCAAAGTTTTCAACATGGCAACCGGCGGCAAGGACAAGGCGACGGCTGAATCCGATGCGCAGATGGCGTGGATGGACGACCAAGGCAAGGAAGACGAACTTGCCGTCGCGATTTCAAAAGGCACCGAACTGATTGTGCGCAACGCGTCCAAACGGGGCAACACCATCACCGACACCTACAGCCTGCAGGGCTCGGGCGAGGCGTTCAAGGCGATCAACAAAGAATGTGGGATGTGACCTTCGCGGCCTCTTCTTACTGCAATGAAAGAGTTTTAAACGCGAAGACCCGAAGATCCGAAGGCTTGCGGCGCAGCCTTTGCCAAAGAATTTCAAGACTGCTCTGAATGCGCTGCGCGCGGCTTTATTCTTCGCATCTTCGGGTCTTCGCGTGAATAAAAGCCTCAATAAAAAACCCGGCTGTTTCCAGCCGGGTTTTTTTTATTAGGTCGAAAGAGTCTTAGTTGACCATCGTCCAGGTGCCGTCGCCGTTTTGGCAGGCGGTGCCGACAGCGGTTTCAGCCTGGCCGCCGACGAAGATGCTCTGTTTGTATTCGCGGCAGGTGCCGTTGGTGGTCGTGCTGCGGCCTTCGCGGACGGGCGTAACGGTGCCGTAGTTGCCGCTTTCGGGGTTGTTCCATTTAACGGTCTGGCCGATGGGCGCGGTATAGGCGCGATCCCAAGCCTGCGAAGCCGCTGCGCGGTCAGCCGCGTCGAGCGATTTACCGATGGAGGAACCTGCGAGGCCGCCGAGCACGGCGCCGACGCCGGTTGCCCATTTCGAACCCGAGCCTTTACCCATTTTGGAGCCGACAACGCCGCCGAGGACCGCGCCGCCGAGTGCGCCGACCGTCTGCTTGTTACCCATGCCCCATGCGTTTTGCTCGCCCTGGGGAGCGCATGCGCCGAGGGAGAGGGTCGCCACGAGGGCCAGGATCGCGAGTTTGGTTTTCATTTCAGTGTACGCCTTTCATAAGATGGAAATTCGGGAGACTGCCCCAAGGGAATTGCTATGCGGGCTCAACCGCTTTATATAACGTTCTAGCACAGAGTTAGTTCGCCGCAATATAAGATATGTTTTACGTTGCGTTACCCCTGACACGGATGAAAAATGGAAATCCTGCGCGACCAAGATCCTGTTGAATTGTTTCGCGAATGGTTCACCGAAGCATCCCAGTCGGAGGTCAACGACCCCGAAGCGGTGGCTATTGCCACGGTTTCTGCGGATGGCCAGCCATCCGTGCGCATGGTCCTGATGAAGGGCGTCGATGACGAAGGCTTCCGTTTCTACACGAATCTGGAAAGCCGCAAGGGTCGTGAACTTTCACATAATCCGAAAGCCGCCATGTGCTTTCATTGGAAATCCCTCCGCCGTCAGGTGCGGGTGGAGGGTGTAGTGACCGAAGCCCCCGGCTGGACGGTCGATAATTATTTCAAGACGCGCCACCCCCTTAGCCGTTTGGGCGCATGGGCCAGCCGCCAGTCGCAGCCGTTGTCGGGGCGCGAGGAGCTGGAGGCGCGCGTCAAGGAATTCGCCCAGAAATTCAAGGGTCAGGATATCCCCCGCCCGCCGCATTGGGGCGGCTATATATTGAAGCCCGCGAAAATCGAATTCTGGCAGGAAGGCGAAGGCCGCCTGCACGACCGCTTCGTTTTCGCCCGCAACGGGGATGCGTGGGAATTGACGCGGCTGAACCCCTAGGCGGGACTTGAGTTTTGGCGGGTCTTGAATAAATTATGTCCCGCATACCGCCGAATTCCCTCTCCCCCACGAAGTGGCGGGAGAGGGTTAGGGTGAGGGGGCGGTTGCCGCAAGAGCAGTGATGGTCTTGCCGCAACCGCCCCCTCATCCCGGCCTTCTCCCGCCGCAAGCGCGGGGGAGAAGGGGAGTAACTGAACAAGGAGCATATAAATGTCCGAACAACGCGAATTCCAGGCGGAAACCAGCCGCCTTCTCGATATCGTCGCCAACGCGCTCTATACGCAGCGGGAGATTTTCCTGCGCGAGCTGATCTCGAACGCTTCCGACGCCTGCGACCGCTTGCGCTATGACGCGATCGCAAAGCCCGAACTGCTGAAGGGCGATGCGGATTTCCACATCAGCGTGTCGTTCGACGCCGATGCGCGCACCGTGACCGTGACCGATAACGGCATCGGCATGACGAAGGAAGACCTGATCCGCAACCTTGGCACGATCGCGCATTCGGGCACGCGCGAACTGGTGAAGAACCTCGACGGCGACGAAAAAAACAACATGAGCCTGATCGGCCAGTTCGGGGTCGGCTTCTATTCCGTCTTCATGGTGTCGGACAAAGTCACCGTGCTGAGCCGTCGCGCCGGCGAAGAACTCGCATATGTCTGGACCTCGGACGGCCGCGGCAGCTACACGATCGACGAGGCGCTGAAAGACACGCGCGGCACCGAGATCGTGATGCACATCAAGGACGAGGCGTCGGAGTTTTTGCTGGAAGAACGCCTGAAATCGGTCATCAAGAAATATTCCGACCATATCAACTTCCCCATTTTCATGGGCACGGGCGACAAGGCACAGCAGGCGAATTCCGGCTCCGCGCTCTGGATGCGTTCCAAATCCGACATTACGCCCGAACAGTACAAGGAATTCTACCGCAGCGTTTCCGACACCATCCAGATCGACGAGCCGTGGATGACGCTGCACTGGCGCGCCGAAGGCACGCATGAATACAACAACCTGCTGTTCATCCCCGCGATGAAGCCGTTTGATTTGTACGACCCGAAACGCCACCACGGCGTGAAGCTGTATGTGCGCCGTGTGTTTATTACGGACGGCGTGGAAACGCTGATCCCGCCCTTCCTGCGCTTCGTCAAGGGCGTGGTGGATAGCGAAGACCTGCCGCTGAACATCAGCCGCGAATTGCTGCAGGCGAACCCCGTGGTCGCCAAGATGAGCAGCGCGATCACGCGCAAGATTTTGTCGGAACTGGAAGAACGCGCGAAGGCCGACATCAAGGACTACGAGAATTTCTGGAGCCTGTTCGGGCCGGTCATTAAAGAGGGTTTGTACGACGCGCACGCCCACCGCGACCAGCTGTGCCGCGTCGCGCGTTTCTATTCGTCGAAAGTGGCGGGCCTCGTCTCGCTCGACGAATATATCGAGCGGATGAAGGAAGGGCAGGACCAGATTTACTACATTTCCAGCCCCACGCTCGATTCAGCGCGCAATTCCCCGCAGCTGGAGGCGTTCCGCAAAAAGGACGTCGAAGTGCTGTTCATGACCGACACCATCGACGAATTCTGGCTGCCGATACAGGCGGAATACAAGCAGAAGAAGTTTAAATCCGTCACGCGCGGCGCATCCGACCTGTCGAAAATCAAGACGGATAAAAAAGACGACGACAAGCCGAAAGACGAAAACGCGCAGACCGAAACAACCGCGCTGCTGACACGGCTCAAGGAACTGCTGGTCGGCGAAGTGAACGATGTGACGGTGTCCGACCGCCTTGTCGACAGCCCCGTCTGCCTTGTCGCGCCGGAAAATTCGATCGACATGCACATGAACCGCGTCCTGAAAAAATCGCAGGCCTATGAAGACAAGATGCGCCCGATCCTTGAAATAAACGACGGCCATCCGGTCATCACGAAACTGAAGGCGTTTGTGGCGAACGACACGCATCCCGACCTCGTGCGCGAAACCGCGTTCCTGCTGCTGGACCAGGCAAGGATCGTCGAGGGCGAACCGCTGAAGAACCCGACCGATTTCGTGAAGCGCCTGAACAGGGCGATCGAGAAGGGGTTGATTTAATCCCGAATCGTCGTCCCCGCGAAGGCGGGGATGACGACAGCAAACAAGAATAAAAAAAGCCGCCCGTTTCGGGGCGGCTTTTTTTGTCTCGATTCCAAAATCAATTCGGCTTGGGCGCGCCGGGCACGGGCGGGATGGCGTTGATGCTGGCCATGTGACCAAAGTTATACCATTCGTTCCGCGCGTGAAGGGGCGATCAGAAGCGGTAATTGACGCCCAGCGTGACGTTGCTCATGGCCTGGCGGAACTTGTAATCGTAAATCGCGCCATCGTTATAGAACAGGCGGACGTTTTCATGGCCGAAATACATGTAATCGTATTCGGCGAACGCCGACCAGTTGCCCTGCAGCCGCTGCTCGACGCCGAAGCCGACCAGCGCGCCGAAACGCGCCGTTGATTCCTTGCCCACATAAGGGCCGAGCGGCAGCACGGGGTCGCTGTCGACATAATTGGTCTGCGTCCACGCCGCACCTGCGTTGATATAGGGCAGCAGGTTCGGGTTGAGGAGCTTGCCAAGGCGCGCGGTCAGCGTGCCATAGCCGTTGATGCGGTATTCCGTTTTGGCGCTGGCGGTACCCAGCGCGTAATGATGGTCGCCGCGCAGCTGCGCGAAATCGACGAGGCCGCGCGCGCCGAACACCCAGTCGGATTTCTGCATGTCGCAGCCGAACTGGCCGCCCAGTTCCAGCCCGTAGGCCGTCGCGTCGCCTGTGCGCTGGTTGAAAGGCACGGCCAGCACCACATCGCGGATCACTTCGCCGTGATTTTGCGCAGCGCCGACGCCCGTGTTGAATCCGCCGTAGCAGCCGTTCCAGTCGCGCGCGGCTGCCGTTTCGGCATCTGCCGGTGAAATGAACGCAAGAGCCAATACGCAAGAGAGCGCAAGCCCCATGCCGCCGTTAAAAAATGCCATTTGCAAATGCCCGATTAAATAGAATCAACGCCATGCCCTTCAGGCGTCTGGCCGCAAGCTAGAGGGTATGGCGCGGGTTGTCAAAGACCGAAAATAGTGCCCGAAAATAGTGGCTGAAAACTATGCCTTCTTTTCCTTGTCGGCAGACGCGGCAGGGTCCTTGATCTTGCGGGGCTTGCGGTCGGTGGCGGCGTTGTATTTTTTGGTTTTCTTGGCCTGCGCCACGCGCGGGTTGTGTTCTGCCGTGCCGCGGCCGGAATAGCTGGGGTATTTCATGAAGTAGTCCTGCGCGCCCATCAATTTGCCGGTCGGCTTCACGCGCTTGTAACTGCCGTCGAACATCAGTTCCCAGCTTTGCGTGTCGTCGAGCAAATTGGCGGTCATGATCTGCGACAGCACCTGTTCCTGCACGGTGGGGTTTTTCAATTCCACCATGACTTCAATGCGGGTATCAAGGTTGCGCGCCATCCAGTCGGCGGAGGCGATGAAGACGCGGGCACCTTCGTCCGGCATGTTCACGCCGTTGGCAAAGCAGAAGATGCGGGCGTGTTCAAGGTACCTGCCGACGATGGATTTGACGCGGATATTTTGCGACATGCCCTCCACGCCGGGTTTCAGGCAGCAGATGCCGCGCACGACGAGGTCGATCTTCACGCCCTTTTGCGACGCGTTATAGAGCGCATCGGAAATTTCGGCGTCGACCAGCGAATTCATTTTCGCCCAGATCGCGGCGGGCTTGCCCGCTTCGGCGTTTTTCACTTCCGTGTCGATGAGGTCGAGGATGCGGTGGCGCATGTCTATCGGCGCCATCACCAAATTCTTGAACTGGTCGGGTTTCGCATAGCCGGTCAGGTAATTGAACAGCTTCGCCGCGTCCTGGCACAAATCGGGGTCGCAGGTGAGCAGCGACAGGTCGGTGTAGAATTTCGATGTCACGGGGTTGTAGTTGCCCGTGCCGAAATGCGCGTAAGACCTTAAGCCCGTGGGCTCGCGCCGCGTGACGAGGCAGATTTTCGCATGGGTCTTGAGGTTGATGATGCCGTAGATCACCTGCACGCCCGCGCGTTCCAAATCACGCGCCAGCTTGATATTCGCTTCTTCGTCGAACCGCGCACGCAGTTCCACCACGGCGGTGACGGATTTGCCGCTGTCTGCCGCCTCGATCAGCGCCTTCACGACCGGTGAATTCGCGCTGGTGCGGTAAAGAGTCTGCTTGATCGAGATCACGTTTTCGTCCGCCGCCGCCTGACGGATGAACTGCATCACCACGTCGAAGGATTCATACGGGTGATGGACGATCATGTCCTTCGCCTGGATTGCCGCGAACACATCGCCGTTATGGTCGCTCACCCGTTCCGGATGGCGCGGCGTGTAGGGCTTGAATTTCAAGTCGTGGCGGTCGATCTGGTAAAGCTCGTTCAGGTCGGTCAGGCCCACCATGCCCGTGATCTGGAACACGTTGCGGTTGGCGATGCGCAAAGACGTGATGATGAACTTGCGCAGCTCCGACGGCATGGATTTGTTGAGGATCAGCCCGATCACCGAACCGCGCTTGCGCGATTTCAGCGCCTTTTCGTAGTGCTGCACAAGGTCTTCGGCTTCATCGGCAATCGCCAGTTCGCTGTCGCGCAACACCTGGAAGAATCCGCTTTCGACCGCATGGTAACCGGGGAAGAAGCTGGGCAGGAAACGGTCGAGCACATCCTCCAGCGCGATCACGCGCGCGGTGTTGCCGGACAGCCGGATGAAGCGCGGCACTTTCGAGGGCAGCAGGATCAGCGCGGTCATGCGCGATTGCGCGGCGTCATCCTCCAGCGTGTAAATCGCGGTCAACGATTTGTTCGGCAGGAACGGGAAGGGGTGCGCGGGGTCGATGGCGATGGGGGTGAGCGTCGGGAAGATATTGGCGAGGAAATAGCTTTCCACCCATTTCTGTTCCATCGCCGTCAATTCTTCGGCCGCGATGATCTTGATGTTTTCTTTTTCCAAACCGTGCAGCAGGTCGATCCATGTTTCCTGCTGGTCATCCATCATCTTGCGCACGAGTTTCAGGATGGGGGTGATCTGCTGCTGCGCGGTCATGCCGTCTTCGGAGAGGCTGTCGACGCCGCGCGCGATCTGGTCGTTCAGCCCCGCGATGCGCACCATGAAAAATTCTTCGAGGTTGGAGGCGGAGATCGACAAAAACTTCGCGCGCTCCAGCAGCGGGTTCGCGAGGTTTTTTGCCTCCGACAAAACGCGGTGGTTGAAACGCAGCCAGGAAATTTCACGGTTGAGGAATTTGGCGGCGAGCGGATGCGCGGGAGCCTCTGACGGCGCGGCTTGCGCGGGGGTCATGGCAAGGTCGGGCAAAATCTTGACCGATATGTCTGACGGCTCGTTCATCTTCCTAGTCCGAAATGCTTCAGTACAAAGAGAAGTATAGCATACATATCCACAGCCTGTCAGGACAGGGCGGTAAAGGCTTCATTTGTTTCGTTTTTTATGCGGGAAGTTTCGCGATTATGTCCATAGGGGGATTTAGTTGGCATAAGCCTGTTGCCCACGAATGATCGAAGGATTTTGAACGCGAAGACCCGAAGACCCGGAGAAGAAAGTAGCGCCGCAGGCTTCTCTTCCTTCTCCGGGTCTTCGGGTCTCCGCGTTAAATATTCCCAATGCCTGCGGCGCGTGTATTCGTGTCCATTCGTGGGGAAAGCTTACTTTATCCCCTTCGCAAACTTGTCCATCGCCTGCGCCAGTTTGAAATCGAGATCAGTGATGCCGCCCGCGTCATGTGTGGATAACGTCACGTCGACGCGGTTATAGACGTTGAACCATTCGGGATGATGGTTCATCTGCTCCGCCTTCAGCGCGCTGCGCGTCATGAAGGCGAAGGCCGCGCTGAAATCTTTAAACTGGTAAGATTTGAATAACGCGCCGCGTTTGCCCTTTGCGCGCGCCCATCCGGGATTTTTTTTGATGAACGATTCGATATCTTGACTCTTGTTCAAATTGGCCATGGACAGATTCTCCCCGATTCGGTATGTTGAGGTTAGTTTAGCTCAAGCATCGCGTTTACGTCTATCCGGGGGTCGGACAGTTGGAAACAAAATCAATCTTCGTGGGATTCACCGTCCCGCCTTCGACCGATGATATTCAGCAGATCGCTGAAATCATCATCGACGGATTGCCCGACGGGTTGCGCAAGCATACCGGCGGCAAAAGGCTGAAGGCGGTCGTGGAGGATTTCCCCGACGCGTTCATCGAGCAGGAACTGGAACTAGAGACGCCCTTCGACCTGCTCGGCTGTTACCAGTCCTGCAGCCCCGCACAGCGCGGCAACACCAAGGGCGGACGCAAGGAAGACACGATTTACCTCTACCGCCGCCCGCTGCTCGATATGTGGGCCGACGGCAACGAGGACCTGACGCGCCTTATCAACCGCGTCATCCTGCACGAAATCGGCACGCATTTCGGTTTCACGCAGGACGATATTGATATGTACGAAGAGGACATGTTCGGGGCGACGGTTTCGAACAGCGGCGCCGGTTAGGGGTTTCTTGGCGCCTTGTTCCTCTATATAAGGGGCGGCTTCTTACGGGGAGCCGCCCTTTTTTATTGCCGAAAATTGTTTATAGTGTGCTCATGACCAGCGTCACCCAAACCCTTCTCGACCGCGCATCTGCCTATATCGGCAATGATGTGACATGGATATTGCCGGAGGCGGAGGCGGGCCTGCGGAATATCGCGACGCTGAACGCGCTGCACCCGTTCCGCCCCGCCTTCCTTGCGCTGCAGAACATGAAGGTGGCGGTGTCGCCCGAATGGCCGGCGCATACCGGTTCGACCGTTGCGCTGAACCTGCCGCGTCAGGCGGAATGGGCCTTGGGGCTGTTGGCGCAGGGTTTGGAAAAAATGCCGGTCGACGGCAATCTGCTGATGATCGCGCCGAACGACCTTGGCGGCAAACGGTATGAAAAGCTGCTGGACGAAAATTTCGACGTGATCTTTGCCGAGAGCAAGAACCATTGCCGCATCGCCGTCATCAAACGCCCCGCTGCACTTCCCGATATCGTGCAGAAATGGCGGGAGGGTGCACGCGCGCAACTGGTGGCAGGCGCGGACTTACTGTCGCTACCCGGCACGTTCAGCCACGGGCGTGTTGATAACGGGTCGGCGCTGCTGCTGGAACATTTGCCCGACCTGTCCGGCCATGTGGCGGATTTCGGCGGCGGCTGGGGATACCTGACGCAGCAGCTGATGAAAACCGCGCGCGTCGATTTGTTCGAGGCGGATTACAACGCGCTGCTGATGGCCAAGCGCAACCTGGGTGACAGCATCCAATATTACTGGCACGATATATTGACGGAAAAAATCGCCGCGAAATACGACGCGGTGGTGATGAACCCGCCGTTCCACGACCTTGCCGATGCCAACCCCGAAATCGGGCGCGGGTTTATCGAGAAAGCAGCCGCAAATCTCAAAACCGGCGGGCAGCTGTGGATGGTCGCCAACACCCATCTGCCCTATGAAGAAATCCTGAAATCGCAGTTCAAGACGGTCACGCCCGTGACCCGCGCGAAGGGCTTCAAGGTTCTCTCTGCGGTGAAGTGACGCGAAAAGCCTTCGACCCGCATGAACACGCATGATCCAGGGATTTTAACGCGGAGATCCGGAGGTCCGGAGAAGGAGAGAAGCCTGCGGCTCACCTGCCTACTCCGGACCTCTGGATCTCCGCGTTAAATTTTAAGACCTGCGGCGCGGGGGATGACGAAGCGGTGGCATTTCAAGGCCTTACCCCACCCCTTGCCCCCACCGCATTTCCGTTTTATGGTACATACGTTCAAAAGATTGAAGGACAGCCGTGCCCGTCAACCCATCCCGCCGCGTGATCCACAAACTGCGCAGCGCCTTCCCCACGGAATGGCGCGGGGAGCATAGCGGCGTTGAAGCGGCGGGACAGTTCGTGGGCCGCGACCAGAAGGAATGGAAGCAGCTGTGGGATGCCGCGCATAGCAACATGTACCCGATCCCCAAAGCGCCGAAGCTGCCCAAGGATAAAATCGCCGTCGCCATCTTTACCGGACAAACAAACGAAGCCGTCACCATCCGCGTGATCGGCGTGCAGCCGGAGCCGCGCAGGACGGTGGTGGAGTTCGAGGCCGCCAGCCGCCCGATTTTATCCTTAAGCGCGCCAAACACGGTCGCCACGGTGCAGCGCGAGCCTTTCCTGCTGAAATTCATCGACCGCACGGACAATAAAATCGAATTCCGCCAGCTGCCCGCAACCGCACGCCCCGGCCCCGGCATCACGCCGCGCCAGCCGCCGTTTTAAGGGGATTGCTGCCATGAACAAACAAACCTATCTGCTGAAGCTGAAATCACCCGCCCTGCCTGCGCCGCGCCCCGATTGCACGGGCAAGCCGCCCGAAAAATGCATGGCGCTGATGGACCAGTGGCGGCGTGCCATCATCAAGAACACCGGCCGCAACACCGAACGCGTGGCGGGCGAGCTGCAAAAGCTGATCGACCATTCGCCGTTGCGGGGCGAAGCGCGGGTGAAGGAAACCTTCGGCAACCTTGGCATTGTCAGCATCGAACTCAACGATGCGCGCCATGCGGAGATACTGGCGCTGCTGAACACGCATGTTGACGTGAAGCCGCACCCGCTGGGTGTGGCGAAGCCGAAGCCACCCACATCGGTACCTTAAGATTAATTAAGATTAATATAGCTCGTCATGCCCGCCTTGCGCGGGGGTGACACGCCGGATGCAAACCATTCGCAAAATAATTGACATAACTTGCGAATCTTTCGTATGCTCTTTTACATTTCAGAAAACGCATAAGAAACGACAAACAGAAGGGTGATCCATATGACCATCGGCAGCAAAATTTCCTCGACGCTCCGCGACGCTTTCAGCTACGCCGTCTATCAGGAAAGCAGCGACGACCATACGCGCAAACCTGTCGTGATCGATGCGATTGTCGAAAAATCCGCGCCCTTCCTCGATACCTCCGCTCCCGGATATGAATCCCGCCTGCGCAAGGTCTTAAACGAGACGCGCACGAAACAGCTCGACGTGCTGCTGGAAAAAAATATCGCCGTGGGGCTTGATACCCGCTTCAACGCGCAACGCCAGGAAAATGCGAATGACCGCCTGCTGGAGGGCGCGTATTACCCCGCCGCCGACGGCAAGCCCGCGATCCTGACGCTGTGGGATGCCGGCATCGATGCGAAGGCGAATTTCATCACCCCCAGCGGCGCGACGCAGGCCGCGAATTTCGTCGAGAAACTGGCGCATATCCTGAAGGCGGGCGAGCCGAAAGAAACATTGTTCGCCTCGCGCCTCACCACCGCCGATGCCTTCAGCGGCGTCGGCATGGTCGCCATCGTCACCACGACGGAATGGGAAACGAAGGCACAGCTGAAGGAGAGCGCGGGCAAGACCGCAGCCGTCACGCAAGCGCCCGCGAAGCCCGCCGCGCCGAAGCCGAACTGATTTTCAGAAAAGGAATTTGACCATGTCGCTTGGCCAGAGAATTTCCCGGTCGCTCCGCAACGCCTTCATCCGCGCGCTGCATCAGGAAAGCGCGCATGATTACGACCGCAAGGCGGGCGTTGCGCAAACCATCATCGCGCAATCGGCGGATATTTTGCCGTCGGACGAGAAAGCATTGCGCGAAACGCTGATGCAGACACGCACGGCATACCTCGATGTGCTGGCGGAAAAGAAAATCGCGGTCGGTTTTGATGCGCGCCTGAATGCGCAAAAATTCGACGACAAGGATAACCAGGTCGAAGGCGTCTATTATCCCGCAAAGGATGAAACGCCTGCGGTTGTGACCCTGACGCGCAAAGATGGCGACGGCGCGCGTTTCAACGGTGGATTGCTGGAAAAGCTGGCGACCGCATTGCCAGTGGCGCCCGCTGCCGCGAACCTCTACGCCTATTCGACGGTCAGCATGACGATGACGCCGGATATGGGCGTGGTGGTGGAAATTTCCAACTGGACCACCAACGAAATCGGCCGCACCGTCCGCCTCGACAAAAACCCCGAGCTGAAACAGCCGCCTGTAAAAGCACCCGGCGCGCCTAAGCCGAATTGATTTTGGAATCGAGATACAAAAAAGCCGCCCCGAAACGGGCGGCTTTTTTATGTCCGCCCTCTTTCAGGGGGAGAGGGCAGGGCGAGGGTACTATTCCCCCAACGCCAGAAACCATCTTCCCTTTTCCGCCGTATCCTGTAACCTTTCCTTATGACCGCCAACCCCGAACCATTCCACGGCCTTCCGCCCGTGCCCGCCGCTGCGGGTGATTTTTCGCGTGTCGACAGCGGTGTGCAGGTGACGTCGCGCCAGGGCCGCCGGCCGTATCAGGAAGACAGGCACCTTGTGCAATACGGCCTCGACATCACCGATGCGCGCCAATTCCTTGCCGAAGCGTTCCATGCGGCGGCGGTGGATACGAACAAATGCCGCTCCGGCGCGACCGGCACCGGCGTCGTGATTTCAAAAGATTTCCGCCTCGACGCCGCGTTTATCGGCGACAGCCCCGTCATCATCTTCACGCATGACAAAACCACCGGCGATGTGACCGCGCGCAAAATCACGCGCGACCATCACGCCTCCATCGCGTCCGAAAAAGAAAAGGTCGAGGATGCGGGCGGCCATGTCTATGCCAATGGCCGCGTCGACGGCCGCCTGATGCTCTCCCGCGCCTTCGGCGATGCGGGCATCGCGGGCGTGTTGCGCACGCCCGAATTCGTCCATGTGGATTTGAAAAAAGACATCGAGGCGGGCAGGGATGTCTGGGTCATGGTCGCCTCCGACGGGTTGTTCGAAGGCACCCGCCACCGCGCCTATGCCGCGCCCCTCAAACAGGCGATCGCCGACGGGGACACGGATAAATTATCCGACATCTTCACCGCCATCGCCTACCGCAACGGCAGCCACGATAACCTCACCTCCGCCATCTACAAACTCCCCGCGCAACAAGACAGCGACCTGTTTATCGCCCTTGCCGACGGTCACGGCGGCAAGGCTGCGGCGGAAAAAGTTGTGGGGACGTTCGAGGTGAAGGCGCGGCTGCATCTGAACCCGCCCGCATAAATTACATCACTTTGCCGTCGACAAACCGAAGGGCAGATAGGCCGGGCACCAGCGCAGCAGGCCGGTCATGAACGGCACGATGCCGACAGCGCCCCACCAGCTTTGGAAGTAAAATCCCGCGACGATGATCAGCGTGCCTGCGCCCATGCGCAGCAGGCGGTCCTTGTTTCCGACGTTGCATTTCATGATTGTTATCCTTGTGCTTTGGGTTGATTGAACTGGTCGAAGGAGCGCAGCGCGTCCGCCGCATACATCAGCGACGGCCCACCGCCCATGTAAACAGCCATGCCCAGCGCCTCGCCCACTTCCTCGCGGCTGGCGCCCATGCGCACCAGCGCCTTTGTGTGATAACCAAGGCAGCCATCGCAATGCGCGGCAACACCCAGGGTGAGGGCGATCAGCTCTTTGGTTTTTTCGTCGAGCGCCTTCGTCTGCAGCGCGGATTTCGCCATGCTGCTGAATCCCGCCATCGTGTCGGGGATCAGCTTGTGCAGTTCCTTGCTATACGCGCCGATGTCTCCGATGATCGATTTATAGTCCTTGGTCATGGTCTTTCTCCTTTGTCATGGTTGGCAGTAAATTCCGTACAATGTCTCGACGACCTTTTTCACGTTCTTGTCATTAATCGAATAATAAATCGTCTGCGCTTCGCGCCGCGTCTTGACGTATCCGCTTTCGCGCAGGATGCCCAGATATTGCGAGACCTGCGACTGGCTGAACTGCGGCGCCTCCGCCGCCACGATCGCGCCCGCCGTCATTTCGCCGTGGTGAATCAGCGTGCAGAGAATCGACAGGCGCAGCGGGTGGCTCAATGCCTTCATCAGGACGGTTGCGCTTTCCAGACGTTCGTATTTGCTTTTCGGCTGTTTATCCATGGGTTTTGGCATATGCGGTTCCATGCTTGACTTTTATATTAAAATATATTAAATTAAGTATATCTAATATAATACCGGAATGCAAGCCCCGACATCAGGAGAATGAAAAATGACCGCACTGAAAACAACGCCGCCCGTAGCCGTGCCCTTTGGCACCGGTTGCATCGTGCTGGATGTGCGAACGGGGCTGGAGCACAAGGCCGACGCGCTGGCAGCGCCCCACCTGCATGTCCCGCTGCAGGTGCTGGATGCGGCATCCTTCCTGAAGCAGCACGTCACCGATCCCGCGCAAACCGTTTATGTGCTGTGCCGCAGCGGCAAGCGCGCCAGCATGGCGGTCGCGTCGCTGGCTGCCGCCGGCCACCAGAACGCACAGGTGATCGAGGGCGGCATACTGGCCTGCGAAGCCGCCGGCATCGCGCTCGAGAAACGCGCCTGCATCACGCTGGAGCGTCAGGTGCGCATCGCGGCGGGGTTGCTGGTGATCGCGGGCATCGCGCTGGGCGCTTATGTCTCGCCCTATGGTTATGCGCTCTCTGCGCTGGTGGGCGTGGGTCTGGTGTTTGCGGGCGTGACCGACCGTTGCGGCCTTGCGCTGCTGCTGGTGCGCGCGCCGTGGAATCGCGATTGCAAAACCGCCTGCGGTGTTCCCGCAGCACATTGAAGCAGGAGTAAAACATGGCATCATGCAGTCTTGTCAAAGTGCAAATCGCGCGCGGGGTCATCGGCTTCGGCGCGCTAACGGCGGCCTATTTCGCCTATGCGTTTTTCGCGCCGCTATCGTTCCTGCTGCTGGGCGTCGCCCTCTACGCGATGAAGGGCTGCCCCTTCTGCTGGATTTTCGAAATGTGCGAAGCCGTCGGAAAATCCTGCAAGCCCGCGCCCGATAAGGATGCAGGCAAGACAGGGGAGCCGCAGGTTTAACTTACTTCGGCGCCAACCGTACCGCGCCGTCCAGCCGGATCGTTTCCCCGTTGATCATCGCGTTTTCGACCACATGCAGCGCGAGGCGCGAGAATTCTTCGGGCTTGCCGAGGCGTTTGGGGAATAATGTTGTGGCGACAAGGCTGTCCTGCACTTCCTGCGGCATCTGCATCAGCATCGGCGTGCCGATCAGGCCGGGGGCGATGGTGACGACGCGCACGCCGAAGCGCGCCAGTTCGCGCGCGGCGGGCAGGGTCATGCCGACGACGCCGCCTTTCGATGCGGAATAGGCGGCCTGCCCGATCTGGCCTTCGAACGCGGCGACCGATGCGGTGTTGATGATGACGCCGCGCTCGCCCGTGTCATTCAGCACATCAAGGGTGGACATTTCGGTCGCGGCGAGACGCAGCATGTTGAACGTGCCGATCAGGTTGACGGTGATGACCTTGGTGAAAAACCCGAGGTCGTGCGGGCCGTCCTTGCCCACCACGCGCGCGCCGGGGGCGATGCCCGCGCAGTTCATCAGGATGCGCACGGGGCCGTTCGCGGCTTTTGCGCCTTCCAGTGCGGCCTTGGCGGATACTTCGCTGGTCACGTCGCATTCGAATGCGATGCCGCCGATTTCTTTGGCGACGGCGTCTGCATTCGCCTTGTTGATGTCGAGCACGGCGACTTTCGCGCCGGCTTTTGCAAGATGCCGCGCGGTTTCCGCGCCCATGCCTGATCCGCCGCCGGTGACAACCGCGGCCATGCCTTTAATTTCCATCGAGAGGGTCCTTCCTGTTTTCATGACGTTTCATGCGGAGCATCAGCTTCGCAAAAACGGTCTGGATAAAAAGCTGTTTCTGGCCTTTGAAGACCGCGAGCGCATCCTCGCGCGCGTCTGGCGGCTTCGCATTGATCTTGGCCAGGTCTTCCTGCAGCACATGCGCCAGCTGCTGCGCCTCCGGCTCGTGCGATTTGGCGTACCATTCCAGCGCGGCGTAAGGGTCTTGCGCCACGCCGACGCCGCCCAGCGTGATCATGCCCATCAAGGCCTGCGCGAATGAATCGCCCTTGTCCGCCGCGTGTTTCAGCCACATCGCGCCGCGCATCGGGTCTTTCGCAACGCCGTCGCCGGTGAAATACAGGCGCGCCATCGTCAGCTGCGCCTTGGTGTCGCCGCCCTCCGCCGCTTTGCGGAACCACGCGAGCGCGGCATCCTGGTCTTCGCTGATGCCGTCGCCGCGCGACAGTTTGCGGGCAAGGGTATATTGCGATCCCGCATCGCCCAGTGCCGCAGATGCGCGCAGCTGGTCGGTCGCCGATGCCCAATGCGTATAATAAAGCGTCGCCATCGCGATGGCGGTCGATATGAACAGCAATGAATACATGAAACGAAGCATGCGCCCTTTATATAAGCCCTTCAAAACATAAGCAAATCATAGCGCGTTGACATAACCCGTCATTCTGCTAACCTCATAAAATCCAACAAGAAAATAGACAATCAATAGGCAATCATAAGGAATCGCGCGATGGCGGCGACCCCGAAAAAACTGAAAATGGTCGAGGCGTTCGACAAGGCGGTCGGCCTGCGCACGGGCGAGCAGCAGTCGGGTTACGAGAAAGTCGACGACATGCGTGTGGTGGAGCGTTATTTCCATCCGGTGCTGTGGGGGCGTTTTGAATCGGCCGTGACGACGCAATCGGTGACGGCGACGCTGTATGATTTCAAGTCGTTCACCGCGCATGTCACCACGATGACGCTCGACAAAAGTTTCAACCTGCAGGGCTCGCCCAGCCACGCCATCATCCCCTTCCGCGAATTCGAAAACAAACAGGCCATCCGCGACGCGCATCAGGCCCTGACCCAGCTGGGCGGAGAGCCGCCCGCGCTGGAACAATTCTCCCTCGACGACGTCTCCACCAAAGTCTCCCTCGCCGCCCCCAAAACGGCGCAGTTCGGGAAGAAGCCCTAAGCGGGCATTCCTTACTTTCCGATATTATCCGGCTGGCAGACGGGCTTGGACGCTTCCAGATATTCGCGGATATACTCTTCAGCGCGTAATTTGGCTTTTGCGACATCTTCGTCGGACATTTTTGATTTTGTGTCTTTGGGAACATACAAAAATGGCTGGGTTGGATATGTGGCGTGATGCCCGACCGCCTGCCAGGCATAATTCTCAATGCTGCTCCCTGCGGCGGGATTCCATGGCGCAATAGACATCAAGGAAAAAACCCTCTCCTTTTGCATTTCCAGCATCAGCATGCAGGCTTTTTTGTAATCGATTTTGATGCCTGGGTTTGGAGGCATGCTCATATATGCCGATGCCAAGGCCTGCAAAGCCATGATACGGGCGGCACTTTTTTTGTTTATCCAGTCGTCGAAGGATTTATCCAGCCAATAGACTGCTTTTTCGCGTCTTTCCTGCGTGGTATCGAGGGACGTATAACTTTTGCTCGACTGGCCTTCCTGCGCCAGTTCCTGCGATGCCTGATGATCGAGTTGCCGCTGCAGGTCGGCGACCGGAGCATCGCATTGGGATTCTAGCGTATAACAGATGCCAAGGTCGAATTGCGCTGCTTTGTCTCCTCGTTCTGCGCGCGGCAAAAGGTCATCCATTGACGTCTTTTTCGGTACGGCTTGCATGGACTGAAACCCTGGCAAATTTTCCGACAAAGTAATTTTGCGCACGCTATCAATCGCCGCCGCCCATTGGTCTTTGGGCAGGCATGTGCTTTCCAAGCCGCCCCATTGGCGGTTGTAATCTGCGGGTGTGTTTCGATCCCACTCCGTCACTTTTTCGGCAATCAATCCCAGCTTTTCAGGGGCTGTTCTCTTGTAATATTCAAAAACCTTGGGAAGCCCCAAATAGGTGCTGCTACGGCTTTTGCGTGGACAAATTTTTATGTCTTCCGCGCTGCGCAGGGTTGCGGCGATCGACCAGAAAATTCCTTCGTCATCCTGAAATTTAGAAAACAGCGCGCGCGATAGTGCCGCCAATGCTGGCGGGGCGTAGCGGCCCGGCGCGGCCTTGATCTTCTCAATCATCCGGTTGCGTGCTTCGGCCGACCCCTTTTCCAGTGTGCCTATTGCCTCGGCTGTCGCGTCATTCGCGGGATGATCGACCGCAGGTTTTTCGGGCTTTGCGGCAGGCGCAATCGGTGACCATACCGGTCTGTCGTGCTTGTCGGATAGAATCAGCTGGTCAACCATGGCCTGATCTATCAGGCTTGGATAGCGGGGGCGGGGATATGTGCCGATTGGCGGTATCTTTGCCCCAGCTTTGGCAAGCACCCTGACGGTATCGGCCTTGCCCGCATTGGCCGCAGCTTCCAGAGGTGTCCACTCCATGTGGTTTCTGGCATACAGGTCAGCCTGTGCTTCTACCAGCGCTGAAACGGCATCGGCGTTCCCTAATTCTACAGCGCGTGCAAGCGGAGTGTCGCCCTTGGCATCCTTCGCATTCACTTTTGCGCCTTTGGATATCAAATATTTCACAACATCGGCATGACCTTTTTGTGCCGCGTAGGCGAGGGGCGTAGAACCGCTCAGGTCAGAAATATTTACATCACCGCCCCCTTCGACCAACGCCTGCACCATCTCCAGATGCCCGCGTTTTGCCGCGTCGCCCAGCAATCCTTTGCCAAGATTGACATCCGCGCCAGCCGCGATGATGGCCTTGATACCCTCTACATCATAGGTCGGGTCAAGATAGCCGGGGCTTGATATTTCCAGTGCAAGCCGGCGGGTCAGCTGAATCTTCTTTTCATCCACCGCGCTCCGCACGAGCGGCGTGGGGCGCGGATGGGCTGCTTTCCAGCTTTCGACGCGCTGACCTATTTCATGCCGCTGTGCTTCGGAAAGTTTTTGGTTCAGGGTTATCAGGAATATTTTGCACATCTTGCGCACTTCGGGG
This sequence comes from Alphaproteobacteria bacterium, assembly GCA_965279315.1. GTDB lineage: Bacteria > Pseudomonadota > Alphaproteobacteria > Micavibrionales > UBA2020 > JAPWJZ01. The sequence continues at coordinate 1,659,004 of OZ257145.1, forward strand.
TCGATCAGTATGGCCGTTTCTGGTCTGCCGGGCGATAACCCGCCCTGAAGCAACGCCTCTGTCTCCAATTCAGAGACCTTTTTATTAAAGCCGGATTGCCCTTCTATTTCGCTGCCTTCCAACTCGTAATCGCTGATGGAAAACCAGTAATAGGCTTCCTGATAATCCTGTGGAACGCCGCTCAGCCCGTAATAGTACAGTCTGCCCAACGCTGCCCGCTGGCTTGCGCTGCCGTGGGTCGCCTTTTCTATGATGTCGTGAAGCTGATTAACGGGTTTTTGTCGTTGCGCGTCCGGAACGGAATTTTGCGCAACGGCAGGGAAGCCATTCGCGAGCGGCGGAGGATTTTGCGCGTATGAAAAACCGGCAGAAAAAACAACGAGGGCAAAAGCAGTAAGCTGGTAAAAATGAGTTCTCATCCGTCAATCCTTGCGCGCGGCAGCAGCCAATTGTTTGTCAAACAAGATAGCAAATAGTCCTCAATAATCAGTAAGCAGCAAGCGCGAGAAAATGGAATAGCCCGGATGGACAGTTAAATATTGTATATACAATTGATTTTATTAGATTATATCGCGCAACTATGTTGCCATAAATCAGCTTGCCGAGAATCCGGATCGGGCATATACCTAAGGCCAGCACCAAGAGCTTCTTATATAACGTGGAGGGTTTAAACCCATGAAGAAACTGAAATCTCTTGCCCTGTCTTTTGCGCTTGCTGTGGGCGGCGCGGTCGGCATCAGCACTGCTGCGAATGCGCAGACGGTCGATGTGACGCAGACACGCGGCGCGCAGTCTGAACTGGTCACCAACAATTACATCGATGCAGATGTCATCGCCTCCGTCTCACAGCTGCCGCTGCTGCGCGAGAACACGTATTACCGCGCGGGCGTCGGCTTTATCTCGGCGGTTGTCGAGGAAACGGGCGAAAATGTCGGCGTGGAATTCCAGCTGCGCAACGGCTATAAAACGCCCATACGCGCCTTCAACCTTGATGACGGCATCGGCCAGCTGAACTTCAACAACGCGAAAATGAACGCCGGCGCGCTCGAAAACCGCCTTGCCTTCAACGAAGGCCAGACGCGCATTTACGCGCAGATGTACCCGAATTACATCTACACGAGCCCGCTCGCGCCGATCATCCTGATCGGCCCGCAGCCCCGTTTCCGCCACCATGACAATCACCGCTGGCAGCAGCCCCTGATCGTGCCGCAGCATCCGCGCATTATCATCAACCTGGGCGGCAACGATCACCGCGACGACCATCGCGGCAACAACCGTGGCAATGATCGCGGCAACGACCGCAACCGCGGCGGCCACGACAGGGGCCCGGGCGGACATCGCCATTAAGCCCCGTTAAATTCAAAAAAAGCGCGGCGTCAGAATTTGAACGCCGCGTTTTTTTATTGTAGTTTGAAGAAGATATACGTTTCCGTAGCTCAGCTGGATAGAGCATCAGTTTCCTAAACTGAGGGTCGCAGGTTCAAATCCCGCCGGAAACGCCATTTTTCCTGCCGTTTTATGCGTGTTTATGTGCCTTCCGCGCACATAGTCGTTTCTAAAAAACATTTGATTTCAATGGGTTGAGAATTCTGTTTTTCGATTTTCGAGACGCCGGAATCCATGTATTTCAATGGTTTAAGAAATCATGAAATGCGGTTTTTCATGTCTCCTCTCTCGCTTTTTATCCGCCGCGATCCAGTTCTGTAATACGGCGGTATTTTCGCGCGGAATCATTTTGCAACGGATTTTTAAGCTTAGGATCTGTAGTGTGAGTGCAGAGCGTGGGAATGCCGCTTGACATAACGAGCATGATGTTTTGCGGTCGTGAATTCTAGGGGAGATTTTTAGATGGCAGTCGCTGGCAATAACACTTCCGTACCCGATCAAACCGGCACAGGCCACGATATCGACTGGAACGGCTTGATCCAGGGCGGCGCCTGGGATTTCGGCGGCGGGGCGCATGTATTGACCTACGCTTTTTACACCGACGATGTTTATTCGATCGCGCAGTGGACGAAAGGGCAGAAGGCGACGATGGCCGCCGCGCTTGAAACATGGTCCGCGGTTGCGGATGTCACTTTTGTCGAGATCCAGCCGGATGGCCGCGATTACCTGTTCAGCAACGCCGACATGGCAATCACATTCGGCGGGAATGCCGGTGATGTTGTCGCCACGGGTGTCTTCCCCAACCATGATTTCGTCGAAAACTACCTTTACAGCACGCCCGGCGACAGCGCGCTTTATCCCAATCCCGAAGGCGATATCACGGTATTTGACGAACATTTTGTCCTGGAAGCGGCAGGCTATGGCCCGGGGTCGTTCGGCTTTGCAACCTTCATCCATGAAATCGGCCATACGCTGGGCCTGAAACACGCCGACCTGTTCCCGGGCCATGGCGGTGTCCCCGATGACGGCGGCAACGGCAGGCCTGCGCTCGATCCCGCGAACCAGAACGGTTACGATTCCATCATGAGCTATGACGGGCCGCAGATCGTCGATTTCGGCGAGGAGATAAACTTCGGGCGCGGCCACCAGGTCACCCCGATGCCGTTCGATATCCGCGTCATCCAGTATATCTATGGCGCGAACATGACGTACCACACCGGTAACGATGTCTATGAACTTTCGGCGGACGGCATGGTGCGCACGATCTGGGATGCCGGCGGGATCGACACGTTTGACGCGAGCAAGGTCAACAGCGCGGTGGATATCGACCTGCGCGAAGGAGCACTGACGCGCCACGGCGGCGCAGAGGGGCTGTCGGCGACGGCAATCGCCTTTGATACCATCATCGAGAATGCAAACGGCACGTTCTATAACGACACGCTGACGGGCAATGACGCGGATAACGTGCTGAACGGCGCGGGCGGCGCGGATACCATGCTGGGCGGCCTCGGCAACGACACCTATTACGTCGACAACCTGCTGGATATGGTCAGCGAAAATCCCGGCGAAGGAACCGACAAGATTTTCAGCACGGTCTCGTTCGACCTGCTGGCAAGCGCGCCGGATGTCGAAAACCTCACGCTGACCGGCGCGGCCATCATCGGTTCAGGCACGGATGACGACAACATCATCACCGGTAATGCCTCGAAAAACACGCTGGTCGGGTTGCTCGGCAACGATACGCTGGATGGGGGCGGTGGCGTGGATACGCTGGTCGGCGGCGACGGCGACGATACGTATTACGTCAGCTCCAGCTTGGCGCTGGTTCTCGAAAACGGTGGCGAAGGCAATGACACCGTGCATTCGACCGTCACTCTGACGCTGGGCGCGGAGCTTGAAAATCTTGTGATCGGCGGCACGGCGGCTGCCAGCGGGACCGGCAACGGGCTTGATAACGCCATGACGGGCAATGAGGTCAAAAACACGCTTTCCGGCCTGGTCGGCGATGACACGCTGACGGGCATGGGCGGCAACGACGTGCTGGACGGCGGCGTGGACGACGATACGCTGGACGGCGGCGCAGGCAATGACACGCTGCAGGGCGGCACGGGCGATGACGCCATGGCGGGCGGGCTCGGCGATGACCTCTACCTCGTCGACAGCGCGCTCGACACCATCACGGAAAACCCCGGCGAGGGCACCGATACGGTGCAGTCTTCCACCAGCTATTCGCTGGCGGCGCCGTCTGCCGCGGGCGTGGAGCGCCTGACGCTGACAGGCACGGCCGATAACGACGCGACCGGCAACGCGATCAAAAACGTGCTGACCGGAAATGCCGGCAGCAATACGCTGGATGGCGGGGCGGGTGCCGACACCATGATCGGCGGCGCGGGCGACGATTTCTACGTTATCGACGACGCGGGCGATGTCATCACCGACACCGCCGGGATCGACACCGTGATGGCCAGCATCACATATTTATTTCAGGGCTATACGACCCTGAAGCCGGGCCTTGAAAACGTCACGCTGATCGGCGTGGGCAACATCAATGCCTATGGCGGCGCGACCGCGAACGTGCTGACCGGCAATACCGGCGACAACACGCTGGACGGGCAGGGCGGCATCGACACCATGATCGGCGGCCTTGGCAACGACACCTATATCGTGAACATGGCGGGCGAAATCGTTTCCGAACTGGCGGGGCAGGGCAACGACACCGTGATATCGTCCATTTCCTGGACGCTGGATGCGAACACGGAAAACATTGTGCTGACCGGCTCGGCCCTTGTCGCCACTGGCAACACGGGCGACAACACGCTGACCGGCAATGCGGGCGCCAACACCCTCGACGGCGGTCTTGGCAACGACACCTATGTGATCGACGCCAAGGACAAGATCGTGGATGCGGGCGGCACCGACACCGTTAACGCGAACTTCACCTATACGCTTGTCGCCGGCATTGAAAACCTGCAGCTGACGGGCACGGCCAATATCAACGGCACCGGCAATGCAACCGACAACAGCGTCACGGGCAACAGCGGCAACAATACGCTGGCGGGCGGGCTTGGCAACGACGTGCTGCGCGGCGGGCTCGGCAATGACACCTATATCGTCAATGACGCGACGGAAACGATCGAGGAAACCGCGGGCGAGGGCAATGACACCGTGCTCTCGACCGTCAGCCATACGCTTGCGGCCGAAGTCGAGAACCTGACCCTGCTGGGCACAGCCGCGATCAGCGCGACAGGCAATGCGGGCGACAACACGCTGACCGGCAACGTTGCGGCGAACCTCCTGACGGGCGGGCTTGGCAATGACACCTATGTCATCGACGCGCTCGACACCATCGCGGTGGATACCGGCGGCATCGACACTGTTGCCTATAACGGCAGCTATAGCATCGCGGGCCGCGCCGACCTTGAAGGCGTCACATTGCTGGGCACCGGCGCGTTCAACGCGACGGGCAATGCCGGCGACAATATCCTGACCGGCAACAGCGGCAAGAACACGCTGGATGGCGGCCTTGGCAATGACACCTATGTAGTCGGCACGACCGACGTGATCCTTGATTCCGCCGGCACCGACACCGTGCAGGCCAATTTCAACTACACCCTTGCCGCCAACATGGAAAACCTCGTGCTGACCGGCACAGCGGCGCTGAAAGGTTTCGGCAACGCATCGGCCAACACGCTGACGGGCAACGCCGGCAGTAACACGCTGAACGGCAACGGCGGCATCGACGCCTATATCGGCGGTGCGGGCAACGACGTTTATGTGGTCGACAACAGCGCCGAAACGGTGACGGAACTGGCCGGCGGCGGTACCGACACCGTGCAGTCCTCGGTCTCCTATACGCTGGGCGCGGAGGTGGAGCTGCTGGTGCTGACCGGCACGGCCAGCACGGACGGCACGGGCAACGCGCTGAACAACACCTTGACCGGCAATGCGGGCAACAATACGCTGGACGGCGGATTGGGCGCGGATGCGATGAAGGGCGGCGCGGGCAACGACACCTATATCGTCGATAACGCGCTCGACACCGTGACGGACACGGCGGGCACCGACCATGTCATCTCCTCCGTCAGCTACACGCTGGGCACCAGCATCGAAAACCTCACCCTTTCGGGCGGCGCCAGCATCAACGCAACCGGCAACTCGGCTGCCAACATCATCACGGGCAACACGGGCGACAACATTTTGCAAGGCGGTTCGGGCAATGACACCCTGGACGGCGGCGACGGCAACGACACGCTGGACGGCGGGGTTGGCAACGACATTCTGACGGGCGGGCTGGGCGCGGATATTTTCCACTTCGGCGCAGCGCCAGCGGTTGTGGGCACGGACACGATCACGGATTTCGTCTCGGGCCCCGGCAACGATGTGCTGGATATCGCGGATGTGCTGTTCGGCTATCACGGCAACATCACCGATTATGTGCAGATCACGCAGAACGGCGGAGACACCATCGTCAGCGTGGATAGGAACGGGACCGCCGGCGGGGCTAATTTCCAGCTGCTTGTGACGCTCACGGGCGTCAACCTCGGCACCGACGAAGCGGCGCTGGTGCTCAGCGGCAACCTTGTCGTGACGTAACCCTTTATGGCACAACAAAAAACCCTCTCCCGTCATCACGGGGGAGGGTTTTTCTTTTTTGAACGCCGCTTCGGGCCGGAATACGTTAAGAAAATAGGTTATGTATTAGTAATATTAGGAAATTCTTAGGCTTTTGAGCTTACGCTGGGCTTTGAGTATTTTAGGGGAGCCCTATGACGGCATTTTCAGTTTCGGATTTAAAGGCGCTGGTGGTCGACGACCACATGATCGTGCGCTGTGATATCGAACGGCATATCAAGACTCTCGGCATCACGCATATCGACCAGGCGGCCAACGTCAAGGAAGCGACCGACAAGATGGCGGGCATGGAATACAACGTCGTGTTCCTCGACTGGAACATGCCGGGGCGCAGCGGTTACAACATGCTGGAACAATGCCGGGGCGACGCCAAATACGATAACACCGCCTTCGTCATCGTTTCCGCTGAATCCGAGGACCGCTATATCATCGAGGCGCTGAAGGCGGGCGCGACGTCCTATATCGTGAAGCCCGTGTCGGAAAACATTTTGCGCGAACATGTGACGCGCGTCGTCGCCTGGATCAACGAACGCATGGAAGAGACGCGCCAGACAGCATGACAAAACCCGCCGCAGACACGCTGGAAAGCATGAACACCTACGTCTCCGACATCGTCGGCAAGGCGGTGACGGGCACGTTCGACACCATGTTCGGCCGCGAGATGGCCCATGCGGGCGCGACCCCTGCGACGCCCGCGGAGGGCGGCATCACCAGCCATGTGAGCCTGACGCAGGGCGCCGCGCTGAACGTGGGTTTCAGCTTTCATTTCGATGCGGGGCTGCTGCACAGGATCGCGGAAGAAACCTATCCCGAACAGGCGCGCAAGATACCGATGCAGATGATCTGCGAAGACATGGCCTGCGCGATCGCCAACGTGGTGGGCAGCCGCGTGAAGGCCTTCCTGAACGGCCGCGGCTATGACCTGTCGATGGACATTCCCGCCGTGGGCGCGCTCGACGCCGCCCGCGATGCGGCCAGGGAAGAGCGCAGCTCGCTCGCCTTCCGCTGCCTGCCGGACGGGCAGGACAACGCGGTGCGCGTCAGCATCCACCTGCAGGAAAAGCGCGCAGGGTAGCCTTGCGCCCGCCGCGAAAGGGATTGATGGTCTCCGGCAAGCTCCAGAAACAGATGGCACGGCATCTTGGCGCAGATGCGCCGGTGAATGACGGCCTCGCCGCATTGCTGGCCGAGGTTGATGCCGTCTATGCCGAGCGTGCGGAGCGCGCACAACTGGCATCGCGCGGCATCGACACGGTTTCCGCCGAATTCATGCAGCTGGTGGCGGAGCGCGACGCGCTGCTGCTGTCGCTGCGCAAGGTGCTCGACAGCCTGGGGCAGGCGGTCACCTTTTTCGACCGCATGGGAATATGCTCCGGCGTTTATTCCAGCGCCTGCGCGACCTTGCTGGAAACCGAACCCGCGGGCATGCATATCGGTGATGTGCTGAGCCTCGACGCTGACGCCAGAAAGCGGTTCCAGGAACTGATCGAGCTTGCCTTCCACGGGCGTTCCACCATCTTCCCCTTCGACGAACTGATGCGCCTTGCGCCCAAGCGGTATGCGCATTCGCAAGGCATCGCGGTGTCGCTGCAATACCGCCCCATGTATAACGCGCAGAAAAAGCTGTTCGCCATCCTGATGATCGCAACCGATGTCAGCCGCGAGGAAAAGGCGCAGGAAGAAATCCGGGTGAAGGAAGCCCGCATCGCCCGCATGCTGCGCATCGCCAAGGACAAGATGGCGTTTGTGGGATACCTGCGCAAGCTGGAGGGGGTGCTGATCGATCCCGCCATCAAATACAGCATGGAGGATTTCGCGCGCGAGGTGCATACGCTGAAAGGCATGTCGCGCTTTTTCCATTTGGACATCATGGCGGGCATCCTGCACGAGATGGAAAACGAGATGAAGGCGCGCGACGGCGCGACCGTCGATGAAATGCTGGCAATCGCCCGCGAAGTGGTGATGGGCGTGTTCGAGGAGGCCAAGGGGTATGGCCGCGAGATCTGGGGCAATAATTTCGAGATCCAGGAAGACGTCGTGATGCTGCCCGTCAGTTACGCGACCGAATTCGGGCGCGAATTGCGGGCGCAGGGCGCGCAGGGCATCGCGTTCCGCTACTTCCAGAAAATCGTCTCCGCCCCCGTGCGGGACCTGCTGATCCCGTTTGAAACGCAGCTCAACTTTTTCGCCGTCATGGCCGAAAAGCAGGTGAGCGTCACCATGCCCGCGCATGGTGAGATCCGCGTGTTTTCCCCCGTCTATAAGGATTTCTTCAGCGCGCTGGTGCATGTCGCGCGCAACATCGTCGACCATGCGGCGGAAGATGCGGCGGTGCGCGCGGCGGCGGAAAAAACGGCGGCGCTGAACGTCTGGGTCGATGTCGCCTATGGCCCGTTCAAGCACACGATGATCCTGACCATCGCCGATGACGGCGCAGGCATCGACGAAGCGAAACTGCGCGAAAAGCTGGGGGCGGCGGCGGCGAAGGACGGCGACGAGGCGTTGCTGCAGCATATTTTCGATCCCCGCGTATCGACGCGCGATGCCGTGTCGGATGAATCGGGGCGCGGCATCGGGTTGAACGCCGTCAAAGCGGTGGTCGAAAAGCTGGGCGGGTCGGTGCATGTGGATTCCGCACAAGGCAAGGGCACGGCGCTCACGATCCGGCTGCCCGTGATTTGGGAACCCAATTAACCAACAAATACAAAGCCGTAACCGCATTTTAATGAATTTGCCGTAAAATGGCTTTAAGTCAGTTCAGGCAGGAGACGGGCAATGTCGGAAGACGATTACGGCCGCAAGCGGCAAACAGATTTCGAATACGCGCTGACCGGCGGCAAGGTCATGGAAACCGTCAAGATGCAAAGCCCGATGGAAGCGCTTTTGAAAAAAGCGGGCATGCCCGAGCGTGAAATTCCCGAAGCCGCCACTGTCATCGTGATGGGGATGAACAAGATGGGGATGAACGCGCCCGAAACCGCGCGCATGGACCTGATCACCACACTGATGGGGCAATGCGCCAAGGACAAGCCCGATATCGTGAAAGACGTGATGACCATGGCGGTCGCCAAAATGGACAAGACCGGCGGCGCGGGCATGACGATGCAGGCGAAATCGCCCGCGATATCGGCCTATACCCCGCCCAAGCGCGGCATGTGATCCCGGATATAATTCAGTGCGGCTTGATCTGTGCGCAGAGACGCTTGATCTCGCCCAGGAATTTGGGGAAATCGGAATAAAGCTCCTGCTTGCCCATCAGCGCGACCACTTCGTGGCGCAGCATCGGCTCCATCTTCACGAATTCCTCGGTGAAGCCGGACAGCACGGCGACCGGCACTTCGTCCAGCCCCTCGATCAGTTTAATTTCGCGGATGAAATCCTGCCCGCCCTTGTTGGGCATGCGCAGGTCGGTGATGATCAGGTCGGGCTTCAGCACCTGCGCGCTGGTGCGGATTTCCTTCAGGGCCTCGTCGCCGTCGCTGTAGATATGCAGGATGACCGGCTGGTCGAGCATGCCGAAGGCCTGTTCGATCATGATTTTATCGACATCCTGGTCCTCGATCAGCACGATATGGAGGATGTTGTCGACGGATTCTTTGCTGGATGTGTTGGTCATGTGAAATACCCCTGCTGCCGCTATTATAACAAGGCCGCAGAAAATTGAAAGCGTCTGTCAGGGTGATGTTATGCCAGCCGTTGCCGCAGGATTTCAAGGGAAACGGCGGCAAGGGCGGTAAACGGCGCCTGCTGCGCCGCGGCTTCCGCCACCCGCCCGTCATGGCACAGCCGCTCGATCTCGCGCGCCGCCGCCGACAGTTTCAGCGCGCCCAGCGCCGCCGCGTTCGATGCCAGCTTGTGCACGCAGTTGCGGATGGCATCACCGTCGCCGGTTGAAAAAGCGGCGGGAATTTCGGCGGCCTTCGTCTCCAGAAATCCCAGCAGCCGCCGCGCGAACATGCGCGCAGGGTCTTTGCCCATGGCTTTCTCCAGCCCTTCGATGCTGGCCCATGAAATGACGTCGTCCAAATTGTCCGGGGGCATTGTCAGGCGTCCGGATTGAGCGTCAGTTTCGCGGTGCGGAACCAGAACGCGTCGAGCGCGCTTGCGAAAATCCGCATCCCCGCCGTGTCATTCGGGATGCGCACGCAGGCATTGGCATGGCGCGCATGGCATTCCCTTGCGATTTCGCGCGACATCTGGTTGGCGATCACGATCACGGGGATTGCGGCGAAGGGGTTGTCGGATTTCAGCCGGTCGAGCGCGGGCAGCATCTCGTCGCCCAGCATGATCATGTCGGGGCGGAGCGCGGTATCATAGGGTTGCGCCTTGCGCAGGAACGAAAACAGGCTGGCGGTGTCCTTCACATGGTACAGCGCAACCGGCGTCTGGATGGCGCGCAAGGACAGCTGCAGGCGCAGCATCACGTCTTCTTCCGGATGCACGATCAGGATGTTGACGGGCGCGCGCCGCATCTCCGTCTTCAGGGGCGGCATCATGGCGCCTCCGCCTGCGGCAGCAGCGCCTGGAACACCCAGAAATTCTCGATCGCCTGCACGAAGCCCAGCATTTCCGGAAAAGTCAGCGGCTTTTGCACATAGGCGTTCGCGTGGCGCAGATAGCAGCTTTCGATATCGCGGTCGAGCGCGGAGCCCGAGAGCATGATGACGGGAATATGGCTGAACGACGGCTCGGCGCGGATTTCCTCCAGCGTCTGCGGGCCGTTCTTGCCCAGCATGTTGATGTCGAGGAAAATGAGGTCGGGCTGCCGCAGTTCGCGGGCGAGGTAATCGAGCACGGCCTGCCCGTCGCGCACGAAATGCAGCGCGATCTTGGCGCGCGCGGTCAGGAACGCCTGCTCCATAAACAGGGCATCGGCCTCCTGGTCCTCGGCATAGAGGATATGGATCGGTTCGGCGTTGGCGGGTTTAGGCAGCGTACTCATGCGTGCATTCTAGCATATTTCCATTTGGCTTTTTAAGCGGTAAAGTGTTGGGGAAGGGATAACAAGGGATGCCCCATCTCCAACGCTCGCGGATGCTCGATTATACCGGCAAGGTCCTTTTGCTGACGACGCTTTATTATGTACTCGGCCGCCCTGCGATGGAGCTGACGACCGCCTCCGCTTATGCCTCGCTGCTGTGGCCGCCCGCGGGACTTGCGCTTGGCATGCTGCTGGCCTTCGGCTGGCGGCTATGGCCGGGCGTTTTCATCGGCAACTTCCTGATCAACTCATTGCTGCTCGACGCCGCGTGGACGGGCACCAATTTTGACGGCGTGCGTATCGGCCCCGCGGTGATCGTGGCGGCGGGCGCGGCGCTGCAGGCATGTTTCGGCTGGTGGCTGGTGCGCCGGTTTTCAACGCTGCCGGTCGCGCTGGAACGCCCGCGCGACGCCGTGCGGCTGCTGGTGCTGGCGGGCCCCATCGCCTGCATCGTGTCGCCCAGCTTCGGCGTCGTTGCGCTATCGACGGCGGGCGTGATCGGGGACGGCGAGATCCTGAACAACTGGAGCGCGTGGTGGCTGGGCGATATGCTGGGCGCGATCATCTTTATGCCGCTGTTCCTTGTATTTTCCGGCACGCTGCCGCGCATTTTCGAAAGGGCGCCCGGCAATGCGGGGCAGGGCATGTTCCCGACCGTTGCCTTCACCTCCCTCATCATCCCGCTCGCCGTCACGCTGGTGGCATGGAAACAGCTGACTTATCATACGCTCGACAAGGCGCGCACGCAGTTTGAAAACACCGTGCTGGAAAACGAGCGCGCCTTCAATTACCGCATCGACAGTTTTGAACAGACATTGCTGAGCGGCGTCGGCCTGTTTTCCGGCTCGACCGATGTCACGCGCAGCGAATGGCGCGCATTCTCGTCGGCCTTGCGCGTCAGCGACCGTTTCCCGGGCGTGCGCGGCATCGGTTTTATCGCGATGGTGCCGCCGCTCGACCTTGACGTGTTCTTGCAGCAGACGCGGGCCGACGGCGCACCCGATTTCAAGGTGCATCCCGACGGCGGCGATGAATACATGATCATCAAATACATGGAACCGGAAGCAACGAACCTGCCCGCGCTCGGCATGAACGTCGCAACGGAAACGGGGCGCGACAACGCGGCGTGGAAATCCGCCGACACCGGCGAGGCGGCGATCACGCCCCGCATCACGCTGGTGCAGGACAAAAAGAAAACGCCGGGCTTTGCCCTGATGCTGCCGTTTTATCGCGCAAATGCGCTGCTGGAAACGGTGGAGCAGCGGCGGCAGGCGCTGATCGGCTGGATCTCCGCGCCGTTCAACGGCGACGCGTTCATGGGCGGGCTGTCGCTGGGGCAGGGCGCGGATTTCGACCTTTCCGTTTATGACAGCCCGTCGGAAACCGCGGAAAACCTGATCTATTCGACCGCAACGCCGCGGCCGAAAACGGAATTCACGCTGCGCAAGGAGGTCGAGGTCAAGCAGCGCAAATGGCATTTCGTATGGCGCAGCACGCTTGCCTTCGAACGCAAATCGGCCAGCAACGAGCCGTTCATCATCCTGATTTCGGGCCTGCTGTTCACGGGGCTGTTCGGCCTCTTGCTGGTCATGCTGGGGCGCCGCAATGAAACGGTGGAACGCATGGTCGAAATGCGCACAGCGGAATTGACGGAGCGCGAGGCGAATTTGGCGCAAGTGATCGACAAGCTGACGCAGTCGAATGCCGAGCTGGAAAGGTTCGCCTATGTCGTGTCGCATGACATGCAGGAACCCATCCGCGCGGTCGCCAATTTCTCCAGCCTGTTGTGGCATCAGTACGAAAACAAGCTGGACCCCGCCGGCAAGAAATACCTGACGATCATCACCGACAGCGCAAAACGCCTGCAGGCGATGGTGTCCGACCTGCTGGAATATGCCCGCGTGGGGCAGGGGGCGCGCGCGCATGAACGCACCGACGCCATGCTGCTGATGCAATATGTGCTCGACAACCTGAAGGTCACCATCGACGAACACGACGCGGTGGTCGCGTATGAAAACCTGCCGGTGTTCATGGGTTATCCGGTGCAGTTCATGAGCCTGATGCAGAACCTGATCAACAACGCGATCAAGTACCAGCCCGCCGGCGCGCGGCCGCAGGTGGATGTGTCGGCAACCGACCAGGGCGACCATTTCCTGTTCGCCGTGCGCGACAACGGCATCGGCATCGACCCCGCCAATGCCGACAGGATTTTCGAGCCGTTCAAGCGCCTGCATACTTATCAGGATTACAGCGGCACCGGGCTGGGCCTTGCGGTCGCCAAGAAAATCGTCGACAACCACGGCGGGCGCATCTGGGTTGAATCGAAACAGGGCGAAGGCAGCACGTTCTTCTTTACGGTGATGAAATGACCGATGCAAAAATCAGCTGGGACGACTTCATGAAGGTCGCCATGCATTTCGGCACCATCGTGCGCGCCGAGGAATTCAAGGAAGCGCGCAAGCCGGCCTATAAATTGTGGGTCGATTTCGGGCCGGAGATCGGCGTGAAACAGTCATCCTCGCAGATCACGAAAAAATACACGCCCGATGAGCTGATCGGGCGGCAGGTCTTGTGCGTCATCAATTTCCCGACCAAGCAGGTGGGCCCGTTCATGTCGGAATTCCTGACGACCGGCGTGGACGATGCGGAGGGCAACGTGATCCTCGTGTCCCCGGACCACAAAGTGCCGAATGGCGCACGGCTGCTCTGATTTGAAGATCAGGTAAAATGATGCTTTTGCGAGCTGCGGGAACCTGCCCGCGACAACGACGAGCATTGCCGGGGTTAAGTATTATGGCATTAAAAATAGTCGTTTTTTTCGCGCAGGGTTCTTAAAACCCGACCGTGTAAATGTCAGAAGCAACGGATATTCCGGCTTCGCACGGCCCGCACAGCAGACCGCGTAACAAGACCTCAAGGAGACTATAGATGTTCAAGCAACTGGCAGTCCTGGCAGCCGTCGCCACGATCGGCCTTTCCCATGGCGCAATCGCTGCAACCCCCGCTGCGGCTCCCGCCGCTACGGTACACGCGCACCATACGCTCGCCAAGAAAATGGCGACGCCGGTGTCGAGCGAAGTGAAAACCGAAGCCGCTGTGGAAACCCCCGCCGCCGCTGCGACCACCGAAGCCGCCGCATCGACCGACAAAACCGCCGAAGTCAAAAAAGACGCGGTGAAAAAACACAAGAAGCATAAAAAACATAAGGCGAAAGTAAAAGCGGAAGCCGCGACCCAGACTGAAAAAGATTCCGCAACGCCCGAAACGACTGCGCCTGCACCCGCAGCGAACTAAGCCTTCCCTGCACACACAGTTAAGGCTGTACCAAGCATAAGCCCTCCGGCTGCCCCCGGGGGGCTTATGTGTTTTTGGCAAAAGGCGCGGGCGGGCCGTCCTGCCCGTGCTGCTGCAATTCCTGCAAAAGATTTTTCAGGCTGTATTGCGGCGCGTAGCCGATCAGGTTTTTGGCGTCGGTGATATCCAGCACGCGCGGCTTGCGCGCGATATCAAGGCCCGCCTGCGCGGCAAGCCCGGCATAATCCGCATAATATTTTTTAAACGTCGCGCCTGCGCCGCCGCTGTCCCAATTCGCAAGGTCGTCTGCCGTGTATTCATACGCGCCATCGATGGTCAGGATGGGCGGTGCTGCGGGCAGGGGCTTGTTTTCGGCAAGGTGCAGGATCGATTTCAATACCGACTGTTTCACATCGTCAATATGCACCGCACCGCGCATGAACCACGCCGCCCAGTCACTCCACGTTTTATAAACCTGCCGGTTCCAGCTGGGGATAAAGGCGCGCGGGCGCAAAATGATGATCCGCATGTTATGGCGGTGCGCATAGGCGCGGCACGTTTCTTCGCCCAGGATTTTCGAATTGCCGTAGATGGAATACGGGTCGGAAACGCTGGTCGAGGAAATGAAGACGAAGTTGCGCACCTTTGCCGCGGCCGCCGCCTCCAGCAGGTTGAACGTGCCGGTCACGTTCAGGTCGTGGAATTCCTCCGCCGTTTTTGTTTTCTCGACCTCGTGGATGCCGTGCCAGGCGGCGATATGGACGGCGACATCCACGCCCGCCATCGCGCGTTTCACCGCGTCGCGGTCGATGATCGACCCTTTAACGAAATGCGGCACGGCCACGCGCGGCGCGGCCATGTCGATATTCACGACATCATAGGCGCGGCCCAGCAATTCCGCCGAGAGCAGCGTGCCAAGGTCGCCCGATCCGCCGGTGAGTAAAATGCGCATGGCGGCATTATACGGCTAAAACGCCGGTTTTGACATCACGGTTTTCCCGTGCAAATATAGCGCCCATGGACACAAATAACGCAAATAACGTTCGTCGCACCCGCTTCCTCAACCAGACGCTGCTGAACGACGAAGAAGTCGTGCGCAAGGGCGAATTCCACTGGACCTATACGCTGGGTGCATGGATGCAGGCACTGATCTGGACGGGCGCCGGTTTCGGCGTCGCCTTCATGCTCGGGAAATTCGGCGGCAGCCCCGGGCAGGCGGGCGCGACGCCGCAATCGAACCCGGGCGTGTTCTTTGCCCCGCTGCTCGGCATCCTGATCGGCGGCGGCGCATTCGTGGTGAAAATGTCGAAAAAATGGACTACGGAAATTTACCTGACGAACAAGCGGTTTTTGTACAAATCCGGCGTGTTCTCGATCCTTGTCTATAAGCTCAACATGCGCGAGATCAATTACTGCAACATCACGCAGTCGCTGGTCGGCAACCTGATGAATTACGGGCAGCTGTACATGTTCACGCATACGCTTGACGATAAAAATATCTACCTGCCCCCCATCGCCGACCCGCACGGCTTTTCGACCGAGATCGAAAACCTCAAGAAAACGGCGTATTGATGCTGCCCGAACCGCTGCAGAAATGGGACGCGCTGTTCGCGGCGAAGGCGCGGGACCTGTACCCGTCTTCCGACCCGTCGCATGATTTCCTGCATATCCGCCGCGTCGTCACCGCCGCCGTAAAATTCGCGCGCGAAGAAGGCGCGGATTTGAATGTCGTGCTGCCCGCCGCGTATTTCCACGATTTCGTGAACGTTCCGAAAAACGACCCGCGCCGCGCGCAGGCATCCACGCTGTCCGGTATCGCCGCCGTCGAATATCTGCAATCCGTGAATTATCCCGCGCAGTATTTCGACGGCATCAAGCACGCGATCACCACGCATTCCTTCAGCGCGAATATCCCGTGCGAAACCATCGAAGCAAAAGTCGTGCAGGACGCCGACCGTCTCGACGGCCTCGGCGCGATCGGCATCGCCCGCTGCTTTTCCACCAGCACCATCATGGGCCGCCCCTATTACAGCGAAGACGATATGCTGGCCGAATTGCGCCCGCCCGACGACAAACTTTTCGCCATCGACCATTTCTTCGTGAAGCTGTTCAAGACCGCCGACACCCTGCAGACCAAGGCCGCCCGTAGCGAAGGCGCGCGGCGCGTGGCTTTTATGAAGGATTATCTGCGGCAGCTGAAATCCGAAGTCGGTGGCTAAGGCCTCTTTCCAGCGAAAATAACAAATAAAATCAGCGCGTTAACCGTTAACATAATATTCAGGCCGGTCTGCTAGGATAGCGCATGGCTATGCCCTTCAATTTGCTTTGAAATAACATGGGAACGCGATGGCGGAAAAAATGCAGGATCTGGTGATTGTCGGCACGGGTCTGGCGGGCACGGTGACGCTGGTGCAGGAACTGCTGAAGATCGCGGCGGAGCCCGCGATCACGCCCGACAATCCCGTGACGATCACGCTGCTGGAGCGTAACGAAGCGCAGAAATTCGGCGGCGTCGCCTATGGCCGCACGGCGGAATTCGACCAGTTCCGGCTGAACCTGTCGTCGAAACGCGCAACGCCGTTCATGGCGAATGATATTCCCGACGGCTTCCCCACGTTCCCGCAATACATCGTCGGCCTTGCGCATGACGCGCCCGATGCGGCGGAGAAAAAACGTTTCATGGGTTATCTGCTCGATCCGCCGCGCGTGCTGCTGGGCGACTACCTGTCGCATCTGGTCGATCTTGCGATGGTGAAGGCGGGCGGCAAGGTGAATGTGACGACCCGCATCGGCGAGGCGCTGGAGCTGGGGACCAACGGCCCGCATCCGGTGCTGCAGGTAAATGAAAACGGCGCGATGACGGAAATTGCGGCCGCGCAGGTCGTGCTGGCGACCGGCCAGCGCGAGGTGCAGCGCCCCGCTTTCGTGCAGGATATCGTGGGCAGCGCCCGCTACCTTGAAGACCCCTATGCCGCCACGTCGAAAGATTTTTACGCGCAAGTGATGGATGAACAGGCCCGCCGCGACAAGGCGGGGCTGCCGCCGCCGCTGGTGCTGGTGCTCGGCACCGCGCTCAGCAGCCATGACTGCGTGCTGCGCCTGCTGCATCTGGGCTTCAAGGGCAAGATCGACATGATTTCGCGCAACGGCCTTGAACATGCCGGTTACGGCGCGGTGACGCCGGAACAATACCTTGCCGGATCATTGATCGGCGAACCACGGCCGGAGAAAAAAGCGGAGCTGGAAAAAACGCCGCCCCGATTCTTACGCGTCGTAAACGCGCAGGCCGCAAAAATCGCTGCCGGAAAATCGCATGATGACGTGGAAAAAGACGTGGTGACCGCCATGCGCCGCGAATTCAGCGTTTTGATGCGCAAGGGCTATACGGCGGAGGAAGTGCTGGGATACTGGGAGCGTTTCAACGCCGATATCGGCGCGGCGCTGCCTGATGATGTCTGCGGGAATATCTACAACCGCCACGCCACATGGCTGGGCACGCACCGCGTCGGCACAACGCCCGCCAATACAAAAATGATTCAGGACGCGCAAGCATCGGGTCAGCTGGAAATACTGGCAGGATTTATTTCGACGAAGGACGGCGAAACGCTGCACGAATATAAAAACGGCATCGTCGCGCATATGTCGCTGAAGGACCGCGTGGAGCGCGCGGATGGCGGGCACGAGGGCGGCGTGCCGCGCGAATGGAGCTCATCCTTTCAGGACGGTATGCGCGAAGAAGCGCGGAAATTCGATTTCGTCATCGCGGGGCTTGGCAACGCGGTCACGTATGACAAGGCGCGCGACCCGTTCTGGGCGGGCATGATCAAAAAAGGCCAGTGCCAGCCGCACCGCAAGGCCGGCGACGGCATCGAACTGGACGGAAAAGATTTGACCGTGATCGACGCGGGCGGCAAACGCGTCGAAAACGTCGCGGCCTGCGGCATTCCGGCATTTGGCGCCACCATGTATGGCCGTTTCCCGCACCCCGAAGAACCCGGCGTCTATGGCGGCCGCATCCTGCCCTTCACCGCAAACATCGTCGGCATCACCGGCGGCGTGATCCAGATGGTGGAGGGGCTGCATGAACGCATGATGCGTGATCGTGGATTGACGCAGGGGCTCGATATTCCCGCAAATGCTTCCTCCGCGACCGTGGCGCAGATGCAGCGCGGGGAATTGGGTGCGGAATTCGGCGGGGCAGGGGTGCGCGGCGAGGACAAGCAGAAAAATCCTGCGGTGAAGCCTGTCAAACTGCCTGCGCCGTCGGCGTTGAAGGGATAGGGTGGATTATAGATTGGGGCAGTGTACTCGGCCGCTTTGATTATCTTGATCGTGAAAATTACTTTCCGATTGAAAAAACACAGCTTGGCGGCTCGGTTTGGACCTGCGAATCTAATTGTACAAACATAATGACAAATTGGGGATTCATTGAATGTTGCGCGAACGCGCCCAAAGGAATTCGCGATGATAGCCCCACCCAATAGGGGACATTATCTATAATTGATACAGAGGAAAAATCGGGAAACTCTGTATAATAAAAACCTTCTCTCGACTCCAACTTATCCGTGCGACCTATACCCCGATTAGTTGAAAGTCGTGATATCTGAAACGCTTCAGGTATGTATGACACTTGGCAAGTCTCTTCATTTAGAAGAGCAACAACGTTACCACGGTACTTACTGTAGCCCTGAGATGCATGACAATAGCTTTGATGTTCACTGGAGCAGTTTGGAACCACAGCGTCTCCCAAATATGCCCAAATTCTTTTGCCCAAATATGGATTCAAATCATAAAGTTCAATATTCTCAGTTGCGGTGAAAGCATATGCCGCCCTTTTCCACTTGTCCTCTTCGCTTAAATTGAAAAATTCTTTATCCCCATTAAGCTGAAAGGAAAATTTGTTGCCAGTGAATAATTTGCTGTCAGCAAATAATTTAATCGCATCAAATTGCTTACATTTAGTTTCATTGAATAACCGGCCATAAGTTCTAACAAACTTAGGTTCAATAATCGCATATCTCTTATTTGCTTTCCATGCGTTGAACAACGCGTCGCATTGTTCCTGTTTTTTTTCACGATGAAACGTCAACTGCGGTTTATGATTTTTAAGAAAAAAATCGAATCTCGCAGCGCGCTCATCCATAGGTAACGGTAAAAAAGGCCACGCGGGTGGGTTTTCAGCAGAACAAGATTTTGATTCTTGGACAGAGGTTAAGGCATCGGGAGAATCTGCCATAACCAACTTTGAGAAACTAACAATTAGACCTAATGCCAAAACAACAGAACCTATAGCCGGAAATAAATGAAATTTTGACATTTAAAATTTGCCTAATAAATTTGGAACACCAACCAACTCCGCAGCCAGCATCTATGCAAATACGTCCTCTGTCAAATGCGCTAGGATAAGAAATTGTATCAAGGGAGTCCGAGTGAATTGAAATCAAGTGAAGTACCCTCACCCTAACCCTCTCCCAGAGGGAGAGGGGACTAATGACTTTTGCTATCGCAAAAGCGTTTTATAAATTTGATTTATATTTTGTTGGCGAAGCCAACGCAGAAATCCCTTCTCCTTTTGGGAGAGGGTTAGGGTGAGGGTACTACCGCTTACGGCTTGCGGAAGCGCGGCTTCGGTTTCGGGCGGGAGTTATCCGGCGACATGGGCTGGAATTTTTCCAGCTGTTCCTTCATCGCGCTGAAACCGGCGTCTTCGAAAATGAAAACGAGTTCGGCGGCGAGGGCCGTTGCGCGTTCTTTGGTGTCGACGCGGCCGAGGTGGAGGTTTTTCGACAGCTCGCCTTCGAATTCCGGCTTGTCCTTGCCGTGGCGGGCGTAATAGCTGTTGAGGAGTTTGTGGAGTTCGGTGGTGGAGAGGGGCGATGTTGCGTCCACATCGTCTTTGGAACCTGAGACGAAAAACAGCACTTCCCATTTGCCGGGCGCGGTGTCGTCGGGTGCTTGTTCAATCGAAAAAATGCTGTAATAAGCCGTGCCTGCAACCGCTTGCTCGAACTGCGATTTCAATTTGCCCTGCTTTGCCTTGTCCGTACCCATGGCAATCACTCCGCAACAAACTATGAAAATGTGAGGGGAGTATGCGCCCCGCTAAACTGAGTCGCAAGGGGGCATGTGGGTAACTTTATTGCGATTCAAATCAGGGGGTTGCAGCGCGTTGTGCAGGTGCCTTGGGCGAGTATCTCTGGTAATCGCCGTCCATCGGCTGGATGCCTTCCTGCTGGAAAATATGGACGATTTCGGAGGCGAGGTCTTTCGCGCGCTCGGGCGCGGTCAACAAAGTATAGCGCGTTTTTTCGTGCTCGATCTCGGGCATGTGTTCGGCGGGCAGGTGCGCGCGCAGCATGGTTTCAAGTTTTGTCGTGCTGACGGGCGACATCGACATCGGGTTGGTGAAGGACCCGGTCAGAAAGAATGACACTTCCCATTTGCCGTCACCTTCCAGCCCTTCGCCCACGCTGATCATGCGGTAATGCGACGGTTTTGTGTTTTCGGCATGGCTGCGCTGGTTGAAAAATTGGCCTGTCAGTTCGGTCAGTTTTTTCAGTTTATCCAGCATCCCGTATTCTCCTGCTTCTGCGCCCTATTATAGGACGATATTCTGAAAATTAGGTAAATGCTGGAAAATCCATTTAAATCAAACCCCTATATCGCAAAATTCCTTGATTGCGCGGCGATGCGGTCATATATAATCAGGACAGAAAAGGACGTCTCTCATGGGAAAATTCTTGCGGTTTATGGCGTTGGCGGTGATCGGTTTCATGCTGGGGGCAGGGGCTGCCTATATCGGCAATAACCGCAACGCGCCGCAGCCGGTGATCGTTGGCGGAAAACCCACGCCGGCCTTTGACGTGGTTGGCAAGAATGGCCGTTTGGCCATCGTGAAACCCGGCACGGGCAATGGCACCGAAGACCCTGCGGCGGGCGGCGATGATGATATCGCAGCAACCGCCGCGGCGAAGGCGGCAGCAGACGCCAAGCCCCATGCTTCGACCGAGATCGAGCAGACGATGATGACGCAGGCCGCCGAAGGCGTATCGCCGCAGCTGCTGAAAAAACAGGCCTTCCTGCGCGCGCATTCGCAGCCCAGCATCGGCATGCATGTGGATGGCACGTTTGAACTGAAGGACCAGGATGGAAAAACAGTCACCGAAAAATCATTCCCCGGCAAATTCCTGCTGGTTTATTTCGGCTACAGCAAATGCCCCGATATCTGCCCCGTGACGCTGGAGAAAATGGGCAAGGTGATCGAGAAGCTGGGCGACCTTGGCGACAGCGTGCAGCCGATCTTTATCACCGTCGATCCGAAACGCGACACGCAGGCTGTGCTGAAGGCCTATGCCGAAAAGCTGTCGCCGAAATTCGTGCTGCTGACCGGCAGCGAGGAACAGGTGAAAAAGGCCGAAGACGCGTTCAAGGTGCAGGTCGACATGCTGCCCGGCAAGACCGGCAAGGATGACGACTACATCGTCAACCATTCCGCGCTGGTTTATTTCATGTCCCCGCGCAACAAGCTGGAGGAAGTCATCCGGCTGGAGCAGAGTACCGACAACGTTTTCGGGAAAATACAGCCATATTTGCTGGGTACAGCGCAGAAGAAACCCGCTGCTCCCTGACTTATTTTCTATAATAACTGCAAACATATTCAAAAGCCTGACAATCCGCAGGATTCAGTTTGCATCCAAAATCAGACTCATGCTAAAAACGCCTCGAATTCGCGGTGCATAAGAGCCGCTTATTATAAAGACAGAGGGGGCGCTTCACTTGGCAGGCAAAACGGGAAATCAGGCGATCGCACGACGTTACGCCACCGCGTTTTTTGAACTGGCATCCGAACAGTCGCAAATCGACGTGATCGCCGGTGACCTTTCCACAATCGAAAGCCTGCTCGCATCGGGCGGCGATATCGACCGCTTCATCAACAACACCACGCTCCGTCGTGACGACCAGGTGAAGGCGCTGTCGGCATTGTCGGCGCACCTGAAGCTGTCGAAGCTCTCGGAAAAACTGCTGGGCGTTATCGCGCAGAACCGCCGCCTGCCGGATCTGGGCGCGATTGTCGCCGCCGCGCAGGAACTGATCGCGGAACATCGCGGCGAAGTGACCGCGGAAGTGACCGCAGCGCAGGCGCTCGACCAGGCGCAGATCGACGCCATCGCATCGAACCTGAAAAAAGTTTTGGGCAAAAACGTGCAGGTCAACCTGCATGTCGATGCCGCCATCATGGGCGGGCTGATCGTCAAGGTCGGATCGCGCCTCATCGACTCTTCCGTCAAGACCAAGCTGGAGCGCCTGCATCGTGCGCTCAAATCCAACAACGAATCTTCAGACAAAGCCAAAATGAAAGAGGTTGCATAAGCCATGGAAATCCGCGCAGCAGAAATTTCCTCCATCCTGAAAACCCAGATCGAAAAATTCGGCGCACAGGCCGATGTGGCCGAAGTCGGCCAGGTCGTTTCCGTCGGTGACGGCGTCGCCCGCGTGTTCGGCCTCGACAAGGTGAAGATGGGTGAACTCGTCGAGTTCTCCAACGGCGTAAAGGGCATGGCCCTCAACCTTGAATCCGACAACGTCGGCGTGGTCATCTTCGGTGAAGACCGCGACATTAAAGAAGGCGACACCGTCCGCCAGACCGGCGAAATCGTGTCCGTCCCCGTCGGCAAGGAACTGCTCGGCCGCGTCGTTGACGCGCTCGGCAACCCCATCGACGGCAAAGGCCCGCTGAAGGCAAAAGAAACCCGCCGCGTCGACGTGAAGGCCCCCGGCATCATCGCGCGCAAATCGGTGCATGAGCCCATGCAGACCGGCCTCAAGGCGCTCGATGCGCTGGTGCCGATCGGCCGCGGCCAGCGCGAGCTGATCATCGGCGACCGCCAGACCGGCAAGACCGCCATCGCCCTCGACACCATCCTGAACCAGAAAGAAATCAACAAGGGCACGGACGAGAAGAAAAAGCTGTACTGCATCTACGTCGCCGTCGGCCAGAAACGCTCGACCGTCGCGCAGCTCGTGAAATCGCTCGAAGACAACGGCGCGATGGAATATTCCATCGTCGTCGCATCGACCGCGTCGGAACCGGCACCCCTCCAGTACCTTGCGCCCTACACCGGCTGCACGATGGGCGAATATTTCCGCGACAACGGCATGCACGCCCTGCTGGTATACGATGACCTGTCGAAACAGGCCGTCGCGTACCGCCAGATGTCGCTACTGCTGCGCCGCCCGCCGGGCCGCGAAGCGTATCCCGGCGACGTGTTCTATTTACACTCGCGCCTGCTGGAACGCGCGGCGAAACTGTCCGACGACCTCGGCGCAGGCTCGCTCACCGCACTGCCCGTCATTGAAACGCAGGCGGGCGACGTTTCGGCGTACATCCCGACCAACGTGATCTCGATCACCGACGGCCAGATCTTCCTTGAAACCTCGCTCTTCTACAAAGGCGTGCGTCCCGCGATTTCGGTTGGTCTTTCGGTCTCCCGCGTCGGTTCCGCCGCACAGACGAAAGCGATGAAACAGGTCGCCGGCTCCATTAAACTGGAATTGGCGCAGTACCGCGAGATGGAAGCCTTCGCACAGTTCGCATCCGACCTCGAAGCATCGACGCAAAAACTGCTGGCACGCGGCGCGCGCCTGACGGAATTGCTGAAGCAGGCGCAATACAGCCCGCTGTCGATGGAAGAACAGGTCGCCGTGATCTTCGCGGGCGTGAACGGTTATCTCGATACCGTTGCCGTGAAAGACGTCACCGCGTTCGAAGTCCAGTATCTGCAAGCGCTGCGTTCCGCAGGCGCGTCGATCCTGAAAACGATCCGCGACGAGCAGAAAATCTCGGACGACACGAAAGCCGCCCTGCAAAAATTCGCAGGCGATTTCGTCGCGACGTTCACCGCAGGCAAAAAAGCAGCGTAACCGGAAAAGGCTTCACCGATGCCGAGCTTAAAGGACTTCAGGACCAGGATCGCGAGCGTGAAATCCACGCGCAAGATCACGTCGGCCATGAAAATGGTCGCGGCCTCGAAACTGCGCCGCGCACAGCTGCAGGCGGAAGCCAGCCGCCCGTATGCGAAGAAGATGGCCGAAATGCTGTCGCGCCTTGTGTCGAACGTGACGATCAACGCGCAAAGCCCGTTCCTGCTGGGCGGCACCGGCCGCGACCAGAACTATTTGCTGGTCGTCGTGACGTCCGACCGTGGCCTGGCGGGCGGCTTCAACGCCTTCGTGACGCGCCTCGCGCGCCAGCGCATCCGCCAGTTGGTGGATCAGGGCAAGACGGTGAAGATCGTGACCGTGGGCCGCAAGGGCCGCGAGAGCCTGCGCCGCGACCATCCCGAAAAAATCCTCAGCAGCTTTGAAGGCATCGGCCGCAAACGCCTTGCCTTCACCGAAACCCGCCAGATCACCGACCTGATCCTCGATCTCGGCCTGCGCGGCGAATTCGATGTCTGCGAAGTGATCTATAACCAGTTCCGTTCGGTTGTGAAGCAAGACCCGACCGTGCAGCAGATCATCCCGCTGCCGATCGCCACTGTCGCGAAGACCGAAGAAGTTGGCGGCCTCAAGGCCATCTATGAATTCGAGCCGGACGAGGAAGAGCTCCTCGCCAGCCTGCTGCCCCGCAACCTGTCGATCCAGATCTTCAAGACGCTGCTGGATTCGGCGGCGGGCGAACAGGCATCGCGTATGCAGGCGATGGACAACGCCACGCGCAACGCGGGCGACATGATCGCCAAGCTGACGCTGCGTTACAACCGCGCGCGCCAGGCCTACATCACTAAAGAACTCATCGAGATCATTTCCGGCGCAGAAGCCGTTTAATCGTTACAAGGAGAATTACCATGAAAATCGCAGCAAACAACAAAAGCACCGGCCGCGTCACGCAGGTCCTCGGCGCGGTCGTCGACGTACAGTTCGACGGTGCGCTGCCCCCCATCATGGGCGCGCTGACCCTCGACAACGACGGCAAGACGCTCGTCCTTGAAGTCGCCCAGCACCTTGGCGAAAACACCGTCCGCACCATCGCGATGGATGCGACCGAAGGTCTCGTGCGCGGTCAGGCCGTGACCGACACCGGCGCGCCCATCTCCGTGCCCGTCGGCCCCGAAACGCTCGGCCGTATCATCAACGTCATCGGCGAGCCGATCGACGAGCGCGGCCCTGTGAACGCGAAACTGCACTTCCCCATTCACCGCAAGGCGCCCGAATTCGTCGACCAGTCGACCGAAACCCAGATCCTCGTCACCGGCATCAAGGTCGTCGACCTGCTCGCCCCCTACGCAAAAGGCGGCAAGATCGGCCTGTTCGGCGGCGCCGGCGTCGGCAAAACCGTCACGATCATGGAATTGATCAACAACGTCGCGATGAACCACGGTGGTGTTTCCGTGTTCGCGGGCGTGGGCGAGCGTACCCGCGAAGGTAACGACCTGTACCACGAGATGATCGAAGGCGGCGTCATTAAGCTCGACGGCCCCGGTTCCAAAGTGGCGCTGGTATACGGCCAGATGAACGAACCCCCCGGCGCACGCGCGCGCGTCGGCCTGACCGGCCTCACCCTTGCGGAATACTTCCGCGACGAAGAAGGCCAGGACGTGTTGTTCTTCGTCGATAACATCTTCCGCTTCACGCAGGCGGGCGCGGAAGTGTCCGCGCTCCTCGGCCGCATCCCGTCCGCCGTCGGTTACCAGCCGACGCTCGCAACCGATATGGGCGCGCTGCAGGAACGCATCACCTCCACCAACAAAGGCTCGATCACGTCCGTCCAGGCGATTTACGTTCCTGCCGACGACTTGACCGACCCCGCACCCGCAACTTCCTTCGCGCACCTTGACGCAACGACGGTGTTGAGCCGCCAGATCGCGGAATTGGGCATTTACCCCGCGGTCGATCCGCTGGATTCCACCTCACGCATCCTCGACCCCCGCGTGGTCGGTGAAGAGCACTACGCGGTTGCGCGTAACGTCCAGAAAGTCCTGCAGTCCTACAAGGCGCTGCAAGACATCATCGCGATCCTCGGCATGGATGAATTGTCTGAAGAAGACAAACTCACCGTCGCCCGCGCCCGCAAGATCCAGCGCTTCCTGTCGCAGCCTTTCCACGTGGCCGAAATCTTTACCGGCACGCCCGGTGTGTTCGTCCAGCTGGAAGACACCATCAAGGCGTTCAAGGGCATCGTGAACGGCGATTACGACGACCTGCCTGAATCGGCCTTCTACATGGTCGGCACGATCGAGGAAGCCGTCGAAAAAGCCAAGAAAATGGCAAAAGCGGCGTAATCGCAACGCGAGGGATTTGACATGGCTGACGCAATCACCACTGCCGGCACTTTCCAGTTCGAGCTTGTTTCGCCCGAACGCGTCCTCGTTTCGGAAGAAGCGAAGATGGTGGTCGTGCCGGGCGCGGCCGGTGATTTCGGCGTGCTGCCGAAACATTCCCCGCTGTTGTCCTCCATCCGCCCCGGCGTCGTGACGATCACGGCGGCGGACGGTTCTGTGCGCCGCATCTTCGTCGCCGGCGGTTTCGCCGACGTCAACCCCGACATCTGCTCGGTGCTGGCGGAAGAGGCGATTGCGGTGGAAGAACTCGACCGCCCCGCGCTCGAAGCGGCGCTGAAAACGCTGGAAGACGACGCGGCCTTCGCGAAAGAAGACGCGATCAAGTTGGCTTCGGTTCAGCGCCAGATCGACGTGACGAAGGCAAAACTTCAGGCCGCAGCCTAGGCTTTATCCGGATTTTTCGGTTTGAACACCGCCGTCCTGGGCGATGGCATCGCGCGCGTGGTGGCAAGGCTGATATCGGCGGCATCCCGCCATTCATTCAATCTTTGTTCGCGTGCAACACGTTCCTGTTCCGCAATCGCCTTTTCCGCCGGCGTACGGTGATAATCGGCAATCTGCTCCGGCGCCAGTTTTTCCAGCGTCACCGGCACGCCAAAGCGCGACGCGATATGGTTCTTCTGCAGCATGTCCTGAAGGTCGTCGCCGCCCGTCACGATCACGACCGTGCTTTCGCGCTCGATCGCGCCAGCGATGCCGGATGCGATGCGCGCCTGCGTGATCGCGCTGGCCTCGCCCAGGTGCTCGATCACCAGAATGGCATGGTCGGCGTCTTCAAACAGCTTCACGCCCGCAAAGGCGTCGTTATCGTCCAGTTTCCGCGCATCGCGCAGCATGACCGTGCCGCTGACGCCTTTTTCCTTCAGCGCCTCGGCATATTCAATTGCCTGCGTCGTCTTGCCCGATGGCGATGGGCCGATGATGGCCTGGCTCGTCCCGCGCTTGTCGAAAGCGCTCGCGCTGTCGGCTGACCGTTGCAGGCGCGCGTCCAGCGTCATGTCGTCACCTGCGGCTTGCTAAAACGCGCGGTCTTTGGCGCAGCCATCTTCTTGCGCGGCTGCAGGTCCTCGTTCTTCGCGGCCTTCCATTCGGCGCGGCGCTGTGCTGCCACTTCCGCCATGCGCTTTTCCGCGGCTTCACGCTGGCGCTGTTCCGCCGGTTTCTGGCGTTCTATTTCCGCCAGTTTCTCCGCCGCGTGGTAATCGTCCATTTCCTGTTGCGTGAATTGTTGCGTCAGGATGATCGGCTTGTTCAGGCGGTGGGTCATCCCCGGGTCGCTGTCCAGGATATCCCTTTCGAGTGATGCCGCGCCCGTGAAAATCACGACCGTTTTATCGTGGGCAATCGCGTGCATCGCCCCTTGCAGCACCTCTTTTTTGAATGGGTCAGGCAGGCGCTCCAACTCGTCGATAATAATGATGCCGCCTTTCGCCTGCTGGAAAATGCCGATAGACTGGCCGAAAAACTTCAAGCCCGCCGGCTCCAGAATATGCAGCTTACCGTCAAAGCCTTTGGCCGCCAGCGCGTCTGCATAGGCGCGCGCCTGCGTTGATTTTCCCGATGGCGAGGGGCCAAGGATTGCATGGTGAAGCCCGCGATGACTTCCCTTCACCGCATTATCGACCGATGCCTGCAATTCCGGAAGCAGCGTCATTTCACGCCCTCCGGTTTCGCAAACCGTGCGGTCTTCGGCGCGCTCATGCGGGATTTCGGGCGCAGGTCCTCGTCCTTTGCGTCTTTCCAGTCGGCGATGCGCTGGAGGCGTTCTTTTTCATGCGCGGCGCGCACGGCCTGCACATGGTTGACGCGCTGCACCTCCGCTTCCTGATCTGCCTTTTGCTGCGC
Organism: Alphaproteobacteria bacterium; assembly: GCA_965279315.1. Classification (GTDB taxonomy): domain Bacteria; phylum Pseudomonadota; class Alphaproteobacteria; order Micavibrionales; family UBA2020; genus JAPWJZ01. The sequence continues at coordinate 1,687,483 of OZ257145.1, forward strand.
AGTAATTTCCGGTATGTCGATCGAGACACCAAGGCGGGAGACAAGTTCGGTGTCGCGGTTGATGAAGTTTTCAAGGGGGCGCTCGCCGGTCAGGATGATGACGGTATTTCCGCCATCGATGGCCTTGACGATTTCCTTTACCAACCCGTCCCGCAGGCTTTTGGGTGCCCGGTCGAGGTTGTCGATGATGACGGCGCGGTCATCCGTATTTTTGAAAAGGTCGGATACCTTCTGCCCCGCCAGCAACTGCACCGCATCGGCATCGATTTGTTTCCAGTCCCCGACGATGCCTTTCGCGACCAGCGCCTTGGCGTATTTTCCGGCATGGAAAACGCGGCCCGCGCCGGGTTCGGCGATCAGCGTCTGGTGCAGCGGCATCGTTTTTCCGCTTTGTGCGGCATCGACAATTTCCTGCAATTCGGCCAGCAAAACTGCCATCTAGCCACCCCCCGGTTTCACGAAGCGCGCAGTATGCGGGGCGGCGATACGCTCTTTGGGGCGCAGGTCTTCATCGCGCGCCTCTTTCCATTCGGTGATGCGCTGCCGGTTGCGGTCGCCTTCCTTCCGGTCAAAGTGATAAGCAGCGATCTCTTCCGGCGTAAAGGCCTTTGGCATGTTGATGGTGGTGCGCAGGCGCGCAGAAATTTCCGGCATGTTGCGCAAGGCCTCGGCAAGATCGGCCGGGGTCGAGATGAAGACGACCGTTGTTGTCTGCTGGTCTATCGCGCGCACAAGGCGGTTATGCAGCAGCTTCTGCCCGTCGTCGCGGTCGTGGCGGGTGCGGAAATCTTCGACGATCAGCACGCCGCCCGTCGCGTCGCCCATCAGTTTCGTCACCGCATTGACATCGCCGGGATTGTCGAAAGAAACGGTTTCAAAATCCTTGCGGCTGCGCGTCTGGTTGGCGAAGCCGCGCGCGACCATTTCGGCGGCATAGGCCTCCGCCTGCGTCGTGCGCCCTGAACCCGCAGGCCCCACGATGAACTGGTGCAGCTTCGTTTCGGTCTCTGCCGCCGCCTTGTCGAGTGTTTGTGTCAGCTTTTCATGCAGCATGCCGTTATCCCTGCAAGACCGGTTTATTTTTTCGGAAGGACGCTGTGCGCGGTGCGGTCAAGCTGCCTTTCACCGCCGTGATGTCGTTGTCCTTCGTTTCCCGCCACTGCGCGGCGGTTTCTGCCCGTTTTCTTTCGGTTTCCAACGCGTCGGCGGCGGCTTTTGCGCGCTGGGCACGCCTTTCCGCGGAGCTGGTATTTCCGGCATCGATCTCCGCCTGCGTCGGGGGATGATCCAGCACGACGGTATTCGTCAGGATTTTTTCCAGCGCGGGCGCATTGCCGAGAAAGGATTGCAGCCTTTCCTCGTCTCCCGTCAGAACCATCACGCCTTCGTTCCTGGAAATGAATTCCACCATGCGCGCCAGCAAGGCGTTGCCCGCGCGCGGATCGATGCCGTATATTTCGTCGATGACCAGCACCTTGCCCTTTGCCGCGTCAAATACCTCTGTCCATTTTCCGTCGCGCAGGCCTAATGCAGGAACAAACGTCACGGCATCCTCCGCACTGACAAATTTTGCATCGAACAGCGCGCCAGCGTATTCATGCGCCTGCCATGTTTTGCCGTAGCCGGGCGGGCCTGCGATGATCTGGTTCAACTGCCCGTATAACTCGCGCGCGTCTCCCGAAACCAGAAACGGCCTGAATTTCACGCCCTGCTGGATGGCGTTTTCAAGATCGGGATGGAGGCTCAAAACATGTATCATCCTTCATATATGATGGTCATATTTTTACAGAAAACCCTTAAATAATGGTTATGCGATTGAAATAACTTCATATTTTCGCCCCACCTTTTACTCTTCTGCAGATAGGACTATCTTATCGGGTATCAATTTGAAGGAGAGAACAAATGCCCGGCGCAGCAGTACAGATCATCGATGTGGTGGCCCAGTTGAACCTGAAGGACAGCAAGCTGTTCCGGCAGCTCGGCTATATCGACGGCGCATGGGCGGGTGCAGAGGGCGGGCGGATGCTGGAGGTCAACAACCCCGCAACCGGCGACATCATCGGCACCGTGCCGAACATGGGCGCGGCGGAAACGAAAAAAGCCATCGACGCGGCGCAGCGCGCGCTTGAAGGCTGGAAGACGATGCTGGCCGCAGACCGCGCGAAGATTTTGAAAAAATGGGCCGACCTGCAGCTTGAAAACATCGACGATCTTGCGAAAATACTGACGGCAGAGCAGGGCAAACCGCTGGCGCAGTCGAAGGCCGAAATCCAGAGCGGCATCGATTACGTGGTGTGGATGGCCGAAGAAGGCCGCCGCGTCTATGGCGATGTCATCCCGACGCATAACAAAACCCACCGCCTTGTGACGCTGAAACAGCCGGTCGGCGTTTGCGCGATGATCACGCCGTGGAATTTCCCGTCTTCCATGATCACGCGCAAGACCGGCCCTGCGCTGGCCGCGGGTTGCACGGTCGTCATGAAGCCGTCCGAATTCACGCCGTTCTCCGCGCTTGCGCTGGCGGAGCTGGCGGAACGTGCGGGCATCCCGAAAGGCGTGCTGAACATCGTGATCGGCGAAGCGCAGCCGATTGGCAAGGAAATGACCGATAGCCCGACGGTCAAGAAACTCAGCTTCACCGGGTCGACCGCCGTCGGCAAGCTTTTACTGACGCAATGCGCGGCGAGCGTGAAGAAAGTGTCGATGGAACTTGGCGGCAACGCGCCGTTCATCGTGTTCGATGACGCCGATATCGAGGCGGCTGTTGCGGGCGCGATTGCGTCGAAATTCCGCAATGCCGGCCAGACTTGCGTCTGCGCAAACCGTGTTTTCGTGCAGGAAGGCATCTATGACGCCTTCGCGCAGAAATTCACCGAAGCGGTCGCCAAAATGAAAGTCGGCAACGGACTGGAGGAGGGGGTCGAGATCGGCCCGATGATCAACGTGAAAGGCATGGAGAAGGTCGAACAGCACCTCGCCGATGCCACGCAAAAAGGCGGCAAGGTCACGACCGGCGGCAAACGCCATAAATTGGGTGAATCCTTCTTTGAACCCACCGTTGTCACCGGCGCAACGCCCGACATGAAATTCTTCCGTGAAGAAACTTTCGGTCCGCTCGCCCCGCTGTTTAAATTCAAGACAGACGACGACGTGATCAAGATGGCGAACGACACCGAATACGGCCTCGCCGCTTATTTTTATTCCAACAACATGGCGCGCATCTGGCGCGTGGGCGAGGCATTGGAATACGGCATGGTCGGCGTGAACAGCGTTGCGATTGTGGCGGCACAGGCACCCTTTGGCGGCTGGAAACAATCCGGCATCGGCACGGAAGGCTCCAAATACGGGATCGAGGATTACCTCGAGATCAAGCTGCTGAGTCTCGGCGGCCTTTGATCAAAATAACCCTGCAGACGTAAAAAGGGCCCGGTGGTCAAGACCGGGCCCTTTTCTAAAACACTTTAACGTCTCGGGTGCTTATGTGTGTAAGTGAAGATCACTAAAGTGCAAGAGAACCGAATTTCTGTGTGACTGCTCTCGTTATGGATAAGTTATATCTTCAGTATAGCGCAGGTCAATTAACAATTTTTTCATAAATAAGAAGCGTTCTCACTCGCAATTCAATGTCGCGGAAAAACAGATATTTGGCGAAATTTCTGCACATGAATTATTTAATAAATTCCTAACCATATGTCCGTAAAATGGGGACGGGGATAATGGGGAACACCATGGAGTCGCCAGACGACACCGATGATGATTCCGGCGCCTTGGGTGCGGAGAAACGCACCCAGCCGAAATCGCAGGTCGGATATTTTTCTATACTATCCGCCACCAACGCCGATGGGCGCGTCATGGTGGGCCAGGATATTGAAATTTTTCCGGACCAGTCCCGCCCCGATCTTGCCTCTGTTGCCACACAAGCTTTTGAAGCGCGCGACCGCCGTTCGGGCGGGGAACAGTTCGCGCTGTTGTGCCGCAACAGCCGCGTACCGCGCGTCACCAATATCGGTTCATATAAAAGCATCCGCAGCCCGCATCTGCTGAAACTGATCGAGGCGGGCATCATCGACTGGAAGCCCGAAGGCCGTCAGAAACTGGCGCTGGTGTTTGAATCGCCCGGCGGCCGCAAGATGCAGGACACGCCCGACAGCAAGCCGCTACGCCTGCATGAAGAACGCCTGATACCCGCCTTTATCCATCCTATCCTGACCGTGCTGACGGAATTCCGCCGCGCCGACATGATGCATGGCGCGATCAGCCTTGATAACATGTTCATGACGGGCGCGGCCGGCGCTGAATCGGTCGTGCTGGGCGAATGCCTGTCGACCGCCGCATTTTTCCGCCTGCACCCGCTATATGAAACGATCGAGCGCGGCATGGCGCAGGCATCGGGGCGCGGCCAGGGATCGATGAAGGATGACCTGTACGCGCTTGGATTTTGCGTTGCGCAAATCATGCGCGGCATCAACCTTGCCGCCGGCAAGACGCCGGCGCAGATCATAAATTTAAAAATGCAAAGCGGTTCGCTCAGTTTTGCAACCGGCGGCGACAGGCTGCCCGGCAATATCGGCGATTTCCTGCGTGGCGTGCTGAATGACGATGAAACGCAGCGCTGGGACCTGGACGAGGCGCTGCGCTGGGCAGAGGGCCGCCGCATCAACTCGAAGCCGCAATATGTGCCGGTCAAGGCGTCGCGCCCGCTGGTGTTCCGCGATGAAAAATTCTGGGACCTGCGCTCCGCCGCCGCCGCCTTCGCGCTTCATCCCGCCGAAGCATTGACGGTGGTCGAAAAAGACCAGTTCACGCAGTGGATCAAGCGCAATTTCGAGGACAAGGAGCTTGAAAACCGGCTTTTGAAAGTCTGGGAGAAGGAAAAGGGGTCGAGCCGCGAGCGCATCGTGTCGAGCATCTGCATGGCGCTCGATCCGCGCGCGCCGGTGCGTTACAAGGGGCTGTCGATTTTCCCGACCGGCCTTGGCGTTGCGCTTGCCGAAGCCATGTCGCGGCAGGACGAGGTGCAAAGCCATGCCGAAATGATCGCAACGCAGATGTTCACGACCTGGGTGCAGCAGCGTTTCGACGAATTGTCGGATTCGTCTGGAATCATCACGCTGTTCGAAAAATGCCGGAATTTCCTGGTCCAGAAAATGCCCGTCTACGGCATCGAACGCGTGCTCTACATGCTCGACAAGGAAGTCGTGTGCATGAGCCCGCTTTTGCTGAATTACGTCGTGCTGGGGCCCGGCAGTTTGCTGCTGGCGCTGGAAGACATCGCGAAAAAGCCGAACCGCCCCGAAAGCATCCTCGACCGCCACATGATGGCTTTCATTTCCGTGCGCGAGCCGAAAATGATCGACCCGCATCTGGGGCATGTGATTTCGCGTGATCGCGGGTATCACCTTGTCGGCGTCGCGCGCACGCTTGCCGCTATCCAGCGGCGGTTCAATACGGGCCCCGTGCCGGGCGTGGGCGGCTGGCTGATTTCGATGCTGGCGCCCGCGATCGAACGCTTCAACGACCGCGATTTGCGGGCGGAGCTGAACAAGCGCATGAACAAGCTGTCCAACGAAGGCGACCTGAACAGCATCCTCGACCTCATCGACAACGCCGCGCTGGTGCAGGACGATATCCAGCGTTTCGTGCTGGCGCGCCGCGAATTCGCAGGCCTGGTGCGCGAACGGCAGCTGATCGAACAGCAGTTGAAACGGCGCGGCAGTTTCGGCCGCGCGTCGGGGCGGCAGATGGCGATGCTGTTTTCGGCGTCGCTGTCCTCGCTCTGCCTTGTCGGTTATTTCTTCCTCCGGCTGACAGGGGGCGGGTGATATGGCAGTTGTTCAGGGACAGGAGCAGAAAAAAGCGCGCATGCCGTGGCGTGTCAAATTCGCGATCCTGACGCTGCTGGCGGCGGCTGGTGTGTTTTTCCCGACGACGGTGCTGATCTGCGGCTGCATGATCCCGACTTTCGTGGCGGCCCTGATCGACAATGCGCAGCCGCGCACCGCATGGCTGACGGTCGGCTGCATGAATTTCGCGGGCAGCATCCCCGCCTGGCTGTCGCTATGGGAAGGCGGCCAGCGGCTCGACCAGTCTTTTGAATTATTAATGCAGGCCAGCACCCTGATCCTCGCCTATGGCGCGGCGGGAGTGGGGTGGCTGATTTACTTCAACGTCACACCGTTCGTGGCCGGCATCATGGTCATGCGTAACGAGAAGCGCTTGAAAGATATAGAAAAAAGGCAAATCGCCCTGGTCGCCAAATGGGGCCGCGAAGTCGCCGGATCCTGACCCTCCCGAGCATTTTCCTAAAATTTTAAATGATTGAATTTGTTGTGCTTTGTGCGAGAAATTAACAGGGGTTTAAGCACAGTAGTTTAAGATAAAGAATGGGTAACAGATGGCGCGCCGCGATTTTGCGCGCTATTTGCGATGTTCTTTTAAGGGCAATGAATGATCAAGACCTTGAGACGATGGCTGAGACGCGAGGAGGGTGTGACGGCGGTTGAATTCTCGCTGGTCGCGATGCCGCTCTTCACGATCATTTTCGGCATCATCGAACTGTCGATGTTCTTTGCCAGCGGCACCGTGCTGGAAGGCGCCTCCTCCGAGGCTGCACGCCGTATCCGCACAGGCCAGGTGCAGCAGGCCGACGATCCCGAGGAAGCGTTCAAGACGCTGCTGTGCCATCAGGCGGGCGCGATGCTGGATTGCGACAAGATCCAGTATGAGGTCATCCATATGGGCAACAACACCTTTTCGCTGGCCGACACGATGGAGCCGCAATTCGACGAGGACGGCAACCTGATCCCGCACCCCTTCGATGCGGGCGGCGACAGCGACGTGATCCTTGTGCGCGCCTATTATCAATGGCATTTTTATACCCCTTTCCTCAGCACGATGCTGACGGCGGGGTCCGGGCAGGACTGGGTTGCGCATATGGCGACGGTAGTGATCCGCACGGAACCTTACTGCACCTCGCTGAACCCCATGAACTGTTAAGGGCCTGAAAACATGCTGCGTGGCTTTGTGAAATGGATGAAAGACGACGGCGCGACGGCGGCGGTCGAGGCGGGATTCCTGTTCCCGCTGCTGCTGATGATCCTGTGCGGCACGATTGATACCGGCATCGGCCTCGTCACCAACCAGAAGGTCACCAATGCGACCCAGACGGTGAGCGACTTGCTGACGCGCGAGGTAGAGGCAAAACCTGCGGATATCGATGATGCCATCGTTGCGGGCCGCATGGCGATGATGCCATACCCGACAGATTCATACGGCGTCGATATCGCCAGCGTCAAGTTCATCGGCACGACCAAGGTGCCGACGGTGCAGTGGCGCCGCACCGTCAACATGGCAGCAAACACTGAAATGCTGCCGCGCACGGCAGGCCTTGGCGCGCAGAACGAGGGCGTGCTGGTTGTGACTGTGCGCTATGTGTTCACGCCGATCTTTACGTCCTACATGGGCGCGCCCGTGGTGATGAAGATTGAATCATTCGCCCGCGGCCGCAAAGTTGCCACCGGCTATATTCCCTGTTCCACAGGAGGATCTTCATGCTGAAAAAAGACCTGCGCGGCGGCGGTCCATCCCGCGCGCCTGAAAATTGCGGCCTGATCGCGTCGTGGCGTAAATGGATGGCGGATACATCGGCCGTGGTCGCGCTGGTGGTGGTGTTTTGCATGCCTGCGTTTTTCGCGGCGGCGGGCGTCGCGGTCGACCTTGCGCAGGCCTACAACCTGAAAACGCGCCTGTCCGGCGCGCTCGACAAGGCGGCGCTGGCGGGTGGCAACACCGACGGTTCCGCCGCCGAGGTAGAGGCGCGGATCCATGCCTATTTCGATGCGAACTATCCCGAAGGCGCGCTGGGCGAGGCATACGATATCACGGTGCTGACGCCGCCCGGCATGGTCGACGTCCACGCGAAATCCAAGACACGCACCGTTTTCATGAACATCTTCGGCCAGGAATTCATCGACGTTTTTGCCGAGACCATCGTGCGCCGCGAAATTTCGGGGCTTGAACTGGTATTGGTCATGGACAACACAGGCTCGATGAACGAGGACGCCGGCGGCGGCCTGACCAAGATCGAGGCCTCCAAGGCCGCCGCGAAGAAGCTGCTCGACATCCTTTATGGCCCTAACTCGAAGGTGGATACCCTGTTCGTCGGCGTCGTCCCTTTTTCGCAGGATGTGAACGCAGGGCCGTCGCGTTCCGACTGGGTGACGTCTGATTCATACAACTACGGGCCCGAGGGCTGGCAGGGCTGCGTCGAGGCGCGCGAGACGAGCAACCGCGACGTGACAGACGACCCGCCCTATGCGCTCGACGTCTCGGAAACCACCACGGCAAAATTCAAGCGATTCTATTCCGCCTGCAGCGCAACCACGTCGAACGTCTGGTACCGCACGCCCTCCACCGAAATCGTGACGAACGGCAATTTCGCCTCTGCCTCCGGCTGGACGCTCGGCAATGACTGGTCGATTGGCGGCGGGCTGCTGACCAAGGCAACACCCACGAACATTGTGACGAACGGCGATTTCACCTCCACCTCCGGCTGGACGACCGGGCTTGGCTGGTCGATTTCCGGCGGTACTTTGTCGCGCGCCCAGACCGACAGCGCCGTGAACGGCAGTTTCGCCTCGACCGCCAACTGGTCGCTCGGCTCCGGCTGGTCGATCACCGGCGGTGTCGTGACGAAATCCAGCACGGCGAATTCGTCAGTCACGGAAACGCCGTCGCCGGCGGTTATTTCGGGCGCATCTTATCAAGTCACCTATACCATCACGGCGCGGACGGCCGGATCGATCAAATCGCAGATCGGCGGCACCAGCGCGGCCACGGCGCGCTCCGCCGTCGGAACCTACACGGACGCGATCACCGCCGGCGCCGGCACAACCGCAGGATTCGCGACGACCGACGGCTTCAAGGGCAGCATCGACAACATTTCATTTACGCCCGCGCTATCCACGGTCGCCACGCGCAGCCCGACGACGGCGCTGGTTTCAGGCGACAAATACGAGGTCACGTTCACCGTCAATAGTGTCACCGCGGGTTCCGTCAGCGCGAATATCGGCGGTGCTTATGGCACGGCGCGCACATCGCCCGGCACCTATACCGAAACGATCACGGCAAGCAGCTCGGGGCTTGTCGGCTTTTACACGGCGAATGGCTTTGCCGGCGTGGTTGATAACCTGGTCGTGAAACATATAACGCTCAGCAGCACGGTCACGGCCTCGCTCTCGACCTCGATCGTCAACAACCAGCAATACTATGTCTCCTACACCATCCTGAGCGGCAATACAGGTTCGGTCAAAGTCACTGTCGGAAATAAGTCGACTGTGCTGAAATCGGCGCCGGGTACTTATACTGAATCCCTCAAGCCCAGCAGCGGCGCGACCGTCACCATCACGACCGCCGACGGTTTCCAGGGCGTGATAGACGATCTGTCGGTGAAGGTGCTGGCCGATTGCGGCAGTGGCCCCAACTATGTCTATGACCCTTTGATCGGGGTTTTCGATACGTCATCGCTGCGCGCGATCGGGCCCAATATGTACTGCGTCGCATCGTCGCTTCCGATGACCAACGTGCGGTCCGATATCGATGCCAAGATCGCCGCCATGCGGCCGAGCGGCGCCACCATGATCAACCTGGGTCTTGCCTGGGGCTGGCGCATGCTCAGCCCGCGCTGGACGGGCATGTGGGGCGGTGCGATGGACACGACCGAACCCAAACTGCCGCTGCCTTATGACCATCCCGGCATGAACAAGGTTGTCATCCTGATGACGGACGGGGACAACACTTTCGGCGCCAATAACTATACGGCCTATGGCAAGCTGTCGGACGGGCGCATTTCGACAAGCCAGTCCACGGCGGAGACAACGCTTGATACGCGCACGAAAAACCTTTGCACCACGATCAAGAACCACGACATCCTCCTCTACACCATCGCGCTTGGCACCGGCGTATCGACCGCGAGCAAGACGCTGCTGAAGAACTGCGCGACAAGCCCTGCTTATGCTTTCGTCTCGCCGACAGGTTCGGAGTTGCAAAACGTGTTTACGACAATCGCAAACCAGCTGAACTCTTTGCATATCGTCTATTAAGTGTTGCAACTGAATCACAAGCGTTAAAGAAAGAGCCGGAAATCGTTTTCCGGCTTTTTCCTTTTGATTACAAAGGATGACTAAGAACAATTTTAAATACTTTTTAGAATATCAAATTTGATGCAAATAAAACCCCTGATAACTACGGATTGCGTGCGAATACTTGAAAATTAACCTGCTCTACACCCTCTATTTACTGAATGTTAAGCGAATCCGGGGTATGATAAAGATATAAGGGAACGGGTTCACAACCTTACAACGAACGCAAACAACAAAACTCAAACATACCTATGGAGGGTAATATGCTTAAGAAATTCATTCGTAACGAAGAAGGCGCAACCGCAATCGAGTACGGCCTGATCGCTGCCGGCATCGCGGTCGCCATCTCTATCGCTGTCTTCGCACTGGGTTCGCGCCTGAGCGGCCTCTTCACCAGCGTTAAAGACAAGCTCTAATACGGGCTTCACTGCCAGCTAAACAGAAGCCCGTCCTACAAAGGCGGGCTTTTGTTTTGGCGGGAGGCGTTAACCATGTTTTGCCGTATTTTAAGATGGCATTAAGCATGGCGGCACTAAAATGAAGGTATGGGGGGACGCCTCGTATTTTCAGGCTTGAGGCATCTAAGGGGTTTTTCATGTTCAAGCAATTCATCAAAAAGTTCATCACCAGCGACGCGGGCGCAACGGCCATTGAATACGGCCTGATCGCCGCCGGCATCGCCATCGCCATCGCTGTCGCCGTTTTCGCACTGGGCTCAAGGCTGCGCGGTTTCTTTGACAGCGTGCTGACCGCCTTCGGGTAGGTCGCCGCCAACACGTTCAACGCCGCAGGCGCTGCACGACCGTGCGCCGCCATGTTCCCTGCCAAAGGCTCAACCTCCCCATGATCGTCCTCCTCTGTATTGCCATTGTCTTTGTGGTCACGCTCATGGCTTGCGTGTCGGATGCGACATCCTTGCGCATCCCCAACCTTTATTCCGTGATTGTGCTGGCCGCTTTTGCCGTCGCTTACATCTCCGCGCCGGATGTTTTTAACCCGCTATGGAAACATCTTCTGGCGCTTGGCATTATTTTGGGCGTGACCTACCTGATGTTTATCGCCGGCATGATGGGCGGCGGGGATTCCAAGTTTGCTTCTGCGCTGGCGATCTGGATTGCGGCGCAGGGCGTGATGGTATTTGTGTTCTGGATGGCGGTTGCGGGCGGCGTGATCGGCGTGCTTTCCCTCTGGATGAAAAAGAAAAAGCCGTTCAAGCGCGCGCGCGAGGGCGGGTGGGTCGCGGCCGCGCAGGGCGGCCAGAACAAGATTCCATATGGCATTGCCATAAGTTTCGGGGCATGGATGGCTCTGTTGCACAGCGGACTCATAACTCACCAATTAGGTGAGGTTTTTAAAATAATCCATTAAGAATCCACATTTTTTTCTGGACACATTCAGGGTTTCCTGTGCAAGAATGAAATCGGGGTACTATCCGATTGGGGAGTTATCATGAATAGAAGCGTATTAATGGTCATGGGCGGTGCGTTGATGGTGGCGATCGTTGTCGCCCTCATCGTGCAGGCCAAAGTGTCCCCGAAAGGCGCTGCCAAGGCAGACACGTCCTCGCAAGTGCTCGTCGCCAACAAGCAGATGCTGCTGGGCGAAAAGCTGAAAACCGAAAACGTGCATTGGGAACCGTGGCCGTCCGGCGGCATGTATAGCGGCGTCTACAAGCGCGAAGATTATCCCGACGACAAGATGCCCGAAATTTTTGACACGCCGCTGCGCCGCACCTTGGAAGGCGGCGAACCGATCACGCGCCAGGCGCTGATCCCGGACGTGAAGGGCGGCAAGAACTTCCTTGCCGCGACCATTTCCCCCGGCATGCGCGCCGTGGGCCTGCGCATCAATGACGTGACCTCGGTCGGCGGCTTCGTCGCCCCCGGCGACAACGTCGATATCATCCTGTCCTATCAGGCGAACCTGCCCGCGCCCACACAGGCGATCGGCGAGGTGCTGATCGGCCGTTTCGCCAGCCAGACTGTCCTGTCAAACGTGAAAGTCATGGCGGTTGACCAAAGCTTCAAGGACGAAGGCCGCGAGGCCAAGATCGCCAAGGTCGTGACGGTCGAAGTCACCCGCGAGGGCGCCGAAGTGCTGGCGCTCGCCGCGCAAATGGGCGAATTGTCGCTGGCGCTGCGCCGCATCGGCGAAAAAGACACCGCCCAATCGATTGTGACGCCGCTCACCACCGAAGCCGGCACATCCGAAGTTATCCGTAAATTGAACCAGGTCATGACCACGGGCGGCCCCGCCGCCTCCGTCAGGGTCTATAACGGCAATACCGTACAGAACGTACCCGTCCGCACCGGCGGACAACAGGGAGGAAACCCATGAAACATCTCATGACATCCATCATGAAGGGCAGCCGCGTCAACAGGCTGTTTGCGACAGCGGCGGTCGTCCTGTGGACGGCGGGCCTCTCGGTGGTGGCGCAAGGCGCGGCATCGCCCAGCATCAACCTGGTCGCCGGCAAGGCAGAAACAATCATGCTGTCAAAACCGGCAGCCGACATCCTGGTCGCCAACCCCGGCATCGCCGATGTGGGGTCTTTGCGCGCTGACAGGTTGTATGTGGTCGGACGCGGCGTGGGCGACACCAATATCCTCGCCTTCGACGCCGAAGGCAACCAGCTGGCCGATATCGCCGTGCATGTGGCGGTCGATGACGCCACGCTGCGCAGCACGCTGAAAAACCTGTTTCCCAAGGAAAAGATCACCGTCAGCACTGTCAACAACAGCGTTGTGCTGAAGGGACGCGCGTCCTCCGCCATGATCGCGAACCAGATCCGCGACGTCGCCACCCGTTTTGTGGGCGCGAACGCCGCGAACCGCACGCTTGTCGACCTGATGACGGTTGCGGGCGAACAGCAGGTCATGCTGAAGGTGAAGGTGCTGGAGGCGCAGCGCGACGTGCTGCGCGAACTCGGCGTCAGCATCGATGGCACCGATTTCAGCACCGTGACGGGCGTCGGCCTGTCGGCGCTGACCCAGTTCGGCAACGGCGTCCTGACCGTTGACCCGCCCGGCGGGCATTTCGGCCCTTTCAACATCGACGTGCGCGGGCTGGAACGTGACGGCCTCATCAATACGCTGGCAGAGCCCACACTGACCGCGATTTCGGGCGAAACCGCAGGATTCCTTGCCGGTGGCGAATTCCCCGTGCCGGCCGGCCGCGACCAGGACGGCAACGTCACGATCGAATTCCGCCAGTTCGGCGTGTCGCTCAACTTTATCCCGACCGTGCTCGACCAGGACCGCATTTCGCTGCAGCTGACCTCGGAAGTGTCCGAGCGGTCGGAAGCGAACAGCGTGACCCTGATCAACACGATCATCCCGGGCCTGTCGGTGCGCCGCGCGCAGACGACGGTGCAGATGCAGTCCGGCGGCACATTGATGATGGCGGGCCTGATGCGCTCGCGCTCCGTCGATGCGCTCAATGGGTTCCCGGGCCTGAAGGACATCCCGATCCTGGGCAACCTCTTCAAGTCGAAATCCTTCCAGCGCGGTGAATCGGAACTGGTGTTCCTTGTGACGCCCTATCTGGTCGAGCCGTTTGCCGATGCGCATGCGGAACGCGTGACGCAGATGGGCAATGACGCGCTGCAATCCATCCTGCACACCGGCACGAACGGCAAGAGCCCCACCTGGGCGCCGGGAGACATGCCGACGCCGGGTGTTGCGCCGAAAATGCAGCAGGCGCCCGCAAACGCCCCGATGCTGGACCGCGCGCCGGAACCGGTGCGCCCCCGCAAAACCGAATTCCGCCGCCAGGGCGAGGAAGACCGCACCGCCGGGCAGAAAGGCGCAAGCCTCGACATGCCCAAGCAGCCGCGCGTCAAATCGCAGCCTGTCCGTCAGGCGGAAGTGAACCAGCTGGTCGGCGCGCCTGTGATGGCCGTCGATTCAGCGCCGATTGACGACAATCCCGGCCTTGCGCTGCCCGTAAGCGGCAAAATGTCGGCGAATGACTTGTCGGTCGATGATCTGCCTGTGCTGGCGACCTATGATGTCGCCATCCCGCTGCCGAAGCGCAAACCGGTGATGGGCGAGGGCCACAAGCTTGCTGCTGCAAAACCTGCAGCCGTGCAGCCTGTTGAAGCCGCTGCGACGCTCGCGAAAATCGAGCCTGCTGCCGGCCTCCCGACAAAACCCGCCGCGCCCCGCAAACCTGTAACGGCCAAGGCCGCTGAAAACACTGTGCTTTCCGCGCCGCTGCCGCGCCGCAAACCGGTGCAGCAAGCCGCCGCCACGCCGTTGTCGAGGACTTTCATCACGGGCTTGCGTAAAATATATGGTGACCGCGTATCCGCTGCCCTGTCAGGCAGCCGGTCCTATGGCTATATTGTAGATTAAGGAGAACTGTCCATGCGCCGCACTAAACTTACGGCCCCGAAGCTTTCCGCCCTTTCTGCCCTGCTGCTGGCCATGATGCCGGTTGCGGGTTGCAGCATGTATACGCCTAGTCAGGTGAAAACCGGCGAAATCGTGGTGGCCGATGTCATGAAGACCAGCACCTTGTCGGCGGAAAAATTCGATGCAACCGATGTCAATATCGCCGCCAATGATTACATGCAGAACGGCCGCAGCGGCGCGCGCCTTGTTGTGCCTTACCTGCGCCATCGCGGCGGCGCCAACCGGGCGGCTGCCATGCAGCTGGGCCAGCAATATAAAAACGCGTTTGCGAAATACGGCATTGACGACGTGAAGGTCGATTACACCGAAACCTCCGACCGCGAAGGCGCACGCCATGCCGTGCTCGCCTATACCTCGGTCGTGGCACAGGCGCCGCGCGACTGCACGCGCCTGCCGGGCGCGCAGGGCACCGCATCGCTGCAGCACGTCGAAGACTACAAGATCGGCTGCGAAACCCGCACAATGCTGAGCAAGATGATCGCCAACCCCGAAGACCTGATGGGCAATGCGGGCATGCCGGACGGCGTATCGCGCCGCAACGGCCCTATGACAGAAGGCTACATGTCGGGCCGCAGCAACCCGCCGCTGACCGGGCTTAATGCCAGCACGACGGGCACGACATCCGTATCCGGCGGCGGCGTCAGCGCCGGCCAGCCGACAACGCAGTAGCAGGGAGTGGCATGAGCGACATCACGACATCATTGCTGCCGGCGTCCCGCGTGGATTTTTTCGCGCTGGACGAAGGTACAGCCGCGACCGCGCAAAAACTGGCCGCCGACTGGCGCTTCGCGCGCGTCGGCGTGCAGGTGACGCAAGGCGGCATCGAGGCCGCCATCGCCGCTTATTCGCAAACCGCATCCCCCGAAGTCATCATCGTTGAAACCAACGACATCTCCGAAAATTTCATCGCGCTGCTGGGCCAGCTGGCCGGCACCTGCGCGGAAGGCACCGACGCCGTCATCATCGGCCCGATGAATGACGTGCACCTTTACCGCAGCCTTGTCGGCATGGGGGTGCGCGATTACCTTGTGCGCCCCGTGTCCGAGACCGATTTCGTGAACGTGATCGCCAAGGCTCTGGTCGATAAACGCGGCCTTGCGGGCGCGCGCCTTGTCAGCGTCATGGGCGCGAAGGGCGGCGTGGGCGCGACGACAGTTGCGCAGCTGCTGGCCTACAGCATCGCCGAGACGCACAAGCAGAAAACCATGCTGATGGATTGCGCGGGCAGCGCGGGGTCGCTCGGCATCGCTTACGGCATCGAACCGATGGCGTCGCGCACCGAAGTCGTGCGGATTGGCGCGGCGGGCACAGAAGACGACGTGAAGCGCATCATCCAGTCGGTTTCCGAACACCTGTCGCTGATCGTCTGCGGCGGCGAACCATTATTGACCGACGCGCCCGATGCCGACGGGTTTGAAACGCTCGTCAACCGCATCATGCAGAAATATCCGGTTGTGGTGATGGATTTGTCGGGCGCAACGCCGTCGACCCAGAAACGCATGCTCTCGCGCTCGGCGCATATCGTCACCGTCACGACGCCGATGCTGCCGTCCTTGCGCAACTGCCGCACCGCGCTGAACGAGATCCGCCACCTGCGCGGCGGCCATAACGAAACCGATATCGTCATCAACATGGCTGGCGCAAGTTCCGAAGAGGTTGCGGCGAAAGACATCAAGATGGCGCTGGAGCGCGAACCCGGGGCGGTCATCCCCTATGCGCCCAAGATTTTCGTGGCGGGCGAAACGATGGGCAAGCCCGTCGGCCAGAACAAGGCGGCATCCGACATCATGAAATCGCTGGGCATGATTGCGTCGCGCGCCGCCGGCACGGCTGCAGCAGAAACGAAAACAGACAAAAAAGACGGCGGCGGGTCGCTTGGTTTCCTCAAGAACCTCGGCGGCAAGAAGAAATAAGCGGGGAGGGCATCGTTCATGTTCGGCAAGCGTACAGACGGAACCGCACCGCCATCACCACCGGTCGCCGCAACCGCGCCGGCGCCTGTCGCCGCTGCGCCAACACCCGCCGCCGCAGCGCCCGCGCCCGCCGCGCCGAAACCGCCTGAAGCCCCCAAGCCCGCCGCTGCGAAACCCGCCGGCGGCCATGGCGGTGGCCACGGCAGCAAGGAAGCTCCGGCGCCCGCCATCGAAAAAGCCGCCGCTAACCCCCGCATGGACCGCGCACGCAAGCGCATCTGGGCCGACTTGCGCGACGGCATCGACCTGAAATCACTCTCGCGCATGGATGCCGAAGCCGCGCGCAACGAAATCACCTCCGCCGTGCAGGAAATCGGCCAATTCCGCGGCCTCGACGTGACACCCGCCGAATTGCAGCAGATCGCGAAAGAAGCCGCCGACGACATGCTCGGCTTCGGCCCGCTCGAAGAATTGCTGGCGATGGACGGCATCGCCGATATCATGATCAACGGCCCGAAAACGATTTACATTGAATTGAAGGGCAAGATACAGGTCGCGCCCATCGAATTCCGCGACAACCAGCACTTGCTGACCATCTGCCAGCGCATCGTGGGCGTCATCGGCCGCCGCGTCGATGAAAGCTCCCCCATCTGCGACGCGCGTTTGCCCGATGGCAGCCGCGTGAACGTCATCATCCCGCCGCTTGCGATCGACGGCTGCTGCATGACCATTCGTAAATTCACGAAAGAAAAACTGACGCTCGAAAAACTGCTCGAGTTCAAGGCGATGACGCCCGCCTGCATGGAGATGATCAAGATCATCGGCGCGTGCCGTGCGAATACGCTTGTCTCCGGCGGTACGGGTTCGGGCAAGACGACGATGCTGAACTGCCTGACACGTTACATGGAACAGGGCGAGCGCGTGATCACCTGCGAAGACGCCGCCGAATTGCAGCTGCAGCAGCCGCACGTCGTGCGCCTTGAAACCCGCCCGCCCAACCTTGAAGGCGTCGGCGAAGTGAAAATGCGCGACCTCATTAAAAACTGCCTGCGTATGCGCCCCGACCGCATCATCGTGGGCGAGGTGCGCGGCCCCGAAGCCTTCGACTTGCTGCAGGCGATGAACACCGGCCACGACGGGTCGATGGGAACGGTCCACGCCAACAACCCGCGCGAAGCCCTGACGCGTATGGAAAACATGATCGCCATGGGCGGGCTGAACCTGCCGTCTTCCGCCGTGCGCGAACAGATCGCCTCCGCCGTGAACGTCATCATCCAGGTGCAGCGCCTGCGCGACGGATCGCGCAAAGTGACGCATATCACCGAAATCACCGGCATGGAGGGTGAAGTCGTCACCATGCAGGACCTGTTCCGTTTCGAATACGAAGGCGAGGACGAATTCGGCCGCATCATCGGCAAGCAAAAATCCTCCGGCCTGCGCCCGATCCTGTTCGAGCGCGCACGCATGTACAACCTCGAGAAAAAACTGCTCGATGTGATGGCGGAGGCATATCAATAACATGGTATTCCTGCCCGCCCTGCTCGCGATGCTGGTGATCCTGCTGATTGGCGGGGTCGTTTCCGTGAACATTTCCAGGAAGCAGCAGGCGCGCAGCCGCACACTTGCCATCATCACGCGCGACAAGCAGGGCACAGGCGAAAAAGGCGAGTCCAAGGACAAGCAGCTGGCCAAGCAGCGCGACCAGCTGGAAAAACGCCTGAAGGAAGCCAGCAAGCAGGAAGCCGCGCACAAGCAGGACAAGACCAGCATCAAGGAAAAGATGCAGCAGGCGGGCATCGATGCGCCGGTGGCGCGCTTCTGGATGGCATCGGCCGCGTTTGCGGTTTTTACCCTTATCCTGACCAAATTCATTTTGCAGTTCGGCGGGCTGGCGGTCGTGCTGATGACCTTTACCGCGTTTTTTGGCGTCCCGCGCCTGTTTTTGAGCAAACGCGCGAAAAGCCGCCAGAAGAAATTTCTGGAAGAGTTTCCCGATGCGCTTGACGCCTGCGTGCGCCTGCTGCAGGCGGGCATGCCGATGACCGAAGCGATCTCGATGGTCAGCCGCGAATATACAGGCCCGCTGCGCGATGAAATGCAGCGCATCTATGATAACCAGAAAATCGGCGTGCCGCTGGGCGAGGCGGCGTATGAAACCGCAAAACGCGTTCCCCTTACCGAAGTGCACATGTTCGCAACCGCGCTGCAGATCCAGTCCGAAACGGGTTCGTCGCTGTCGGAAGTGCTGACAAACCTGTCGGGCGTCATCCGCGCGCGTTTTAGGCTGAAACGGAAAATCCAGGCGCTGTCGCAGGAAGCGAAATCTTCCGCCGCCATCATCGGCGCGCTGCCGCCCCTTGTGACATTTGCGCTGTGGTGCGTGAACCCGAAATACATGGAACCGCTGCTGTTCACCGCAAAGGGGCATATGTTTTTGTGGGGCTGCGGGTTCTGGATGTTCCTGGGCATGCTTGTCATGCGCCAGATGATCAACTTCAAGATTTAAGGGAGGCCGAGCATGGATTTCCTGTTAACGATGGATTCAAACGCCTGGATCGTCATCCTGTCCGCGCTGGCTGCTGCCGCGTCATTCGCAGCCTTCGCCATTCCGCTGCTGCAGCGCAAGGAAAAGCAGGAGCGTTACAAGGAAGTCATCGAGAAAAAACGCCGCGCCCTGTTTGAACAGGCGCGCGAATCCGTCAACAACCCGAAAATCAAGAAAGACGAACAGATATCGGCCGCGAAATCGATCGCGATGACTTATAAAATCCAGCGCCTGGCGGGGAATGCCAGCGCAAAGGCGCGAAACCTGTGCCAGCGCGCGGGCATCCGCAACCCGATGGCGCCCATCTATTACCTTGTCGCGCGCATCGTGTTGCCGCTGGTCCTGCTGGTCCTTGCGATGTTTTTCCTGAGCCACATGAAAAAACCGCCCAGCGAACTGATCAAGCTGGCCACGCTGCTGGGCGCCGGCATCGCCGGATTTTTCCTGCCGCATATCATGCTCAAGAACACCGCCGACAAGCGCCAGCAGGAAATCTCGCTCGCGTTCCCCGACAGCCTCGACATGATGCTGATCTGCGTACAGGGCGGTATCGGCATCGAGGCCGCGATCAACCGCATCGCGGGCACGGTCGCGGGGCATTCGGTCGCGCTGGCCGAGGAACTGGGCATCCTTTGCGCCGAGCTTGGCATGCTGAACGACCGCAAGGGCGCGTTCATGGGCTTTTCCGCGCGCGTGGGTTCCGGCCCTGCGCGCTCATTC
This sequence comes from Alphaproteobacteria bacterium, assembly GCA_965279315.1. Taxonomy (GTDB): domain Bacteria; phylum Pseudomonadota; class Alphaproteobacteria; order Micavibrionales; family UBA2020; genus JAPWJZ01. The sequence goes on from OZ257145.1 coordinate 1,707,215, forward strand.
TCGACCGCCATGCTGCAGGCGGAACAGTACGGGACGTCCATTTCCAAGGCCTTGCGCGTATTGGCCGAGGAAACGCGCGCCATCCGCATGTCGATGGCCGAACAAAAGGCCGCGTCGTTGCCGCCCAAGCTGACAGTGCCGATGATCCTGTTCTTCATGCCGTCGCTGTTCATTTGCATCCTGTCGCCCGCCTTCATGGCGATTCCGGATTAAGGGGGCAATATGCGACGTGCGGTGATTTTATTGCTGTGCCTGCTGCTGTCGTCGCCGGCCTTCGCCGCCGACCGGTTCAAGTTCGACAATGTCGAAACGCTGGACGCGATGCAGCAATACATCCGCAAAAAATTCCCGCCGGGCACGCCGCGCGAAGAGGTGCAAAAGGCCTTCGTCGTGCAGGGGCATGGCTCGTTGCGCCACCATCCGTCACAGAAGGGCGTGGAGAAATACCTCTACGACATCAACCTGTGCAAATACTATGTGTGGCGTTGGAACATCTCGGCCGATTTCGATCCCGACGGCAAGCTTATCCAGGCCTATGTGAACGGGCTGCCGGTGTTTGCGAACGCGCCCGTCAAAAGGCCGTCCGATTTCGCGTCATCGAGGGGCGGCAAGACGCGGCTGCAGCGCATGTCGCGCGACTGGCCGCAAGCGACCAAGGGCGCGAAACAGGTCTATTACATGCTGCTGGACATGGACGGCAGCGACGCGACGCTCGAGGACCAGTCGCTGGTCGGCATGGGCCCGTCGCGCGCGGATCCCGCCAATTTCGGCCAGTTGGTGAAATACAGCGAAATCGACCCGTGGCGATCCATCTTTGACGATGACCTGGCCGATGACGTCTATGAGTACAAAGGCGACTGCCGCAAGGCGGACGCGCAATACCTCAGCAAGACGATCATGGAACCCCAGCACGGTATGCTGAAGTAATAACCGGTGATTAAAGCTTTGCGGGCGGGCAGGGCGCGCAGGCGTCCTGCTTTTTCAGCCTGGGCATGACGGGCTTGCGGGCGGGGCCCGTGGGCGCTGCGGGCACGATGTTGTCGCGCAAATCCGACACGATCTGGATGTTGCGGGCGACTTCCTGCTTGTCGGGCGCGATCACCAATGCCTTGCGCAGTGTCATCAGCGACTGGTCGAACAGGCCCTGGCTGGCAAGCGACAGGGCGAGGTTGTTCATGACCGATGCAGGGTTGCCTTTCCATCCGGCCAATGCCTGATGGAACATGTCTTCGGCTTCCTTGTGCTGGCCTTTGGCATCCAGCACGACGCCCTTCATGTTCAGCGCCTCGACCTGGAAGGCGGAGGCCTTCGGATTATCCAGCACGGCGTCCAGCGCGCGCTCGCCGCCGTTGAAATCGCCAAGCGCGATATCGGCCGCAGCCAGTTCTACCAGCATCGCGGGCGGCGCGCCGTTTTTCGGGTTGCCCATCATGTCGACTGTGTGGCGCGACAGGATCGTGGCCGCCGCTTTCGGGTTGCCGTTACGGCGCAGCAGCTGCGCGTAACGCAGCGTGATGTTGTTGTTCTTGGGCTTTGCTTCATGCGCGACGCGATAAAGCTCCAGCGCTTCCTTGCTATTGCCGGAGGCCAGCGCGTCTTCGGCGGCGCGGATGTCATGCGCTTCGGCTTCGTCCTTCATGCCCCGCAGGCTGTTGAGGGGCGCCTCGATGCTGCCATCAGTCTTGCAGGCAGGCAGCGCCAGCAGGCAGGCCAGCGCAAGGATATGGATTTTTTTTGATGCTGTTTTTTTCATGATATTCACTTCACAAGCGGAATGTTTGGCTCGGGCGCTTCCGGCGCCTCGGGCGGCTGCGCTGCCTGCTGTGCGCCCGGCGGCGGCTGGAGGTCGGAGGCCTGGGCGCCGGCAAAGGCGCCGATCGCGCCGGTGCCGCCGCCTGCCTGCGCCGGAATGTCGGCGACATCTGCAGCGGGGTTCATCGGGCTCACTTCATAGCAGCCGTCAGGGCAGTAGAAATAAGAGGTCGGCACGCAGTCGGCGCCGGAGCCGGCCTGGCCGCACATGCGGCGGATGCGCACATATTGCGATTTCGCGACGGCAGCAACGATCACGGTTTTTTCAAGGATCGTCTCGCCCTTGTTGTCCAGCACCATCATGGTAGTGGAGCCTGGCGTGCGCGGCATCACCAGCAGCAGGCGCGGCGTATCCAGCAGCACGCGCACGTTATTCGGGTTGGTCACCACGACGCTGGCGGCGTCGCGGTCCAGCTTGATGACCTTGGTGGTGTCGAGGTTGAGGCGCAGCGGCCCGTCAGCCGTCACGGCTGATTCTGTCATCTGCCCGGCGGCAGGCGTTGCCATGGCATCGGCGGCATAAACGGTCGCGGGCAGGGCGGAAAAGCCCATGGCGGCAGCCAGCAAAACAGCGCAGATTCTTGTCTTCATAACGTGTATTCCCCTCAAAACCCCTCGTACTAATATGATGGCGCGAAAGACTCGGTGTGTAAAGGAATATGTCTTTGGAATCGCTGGCGTTTATTTCATTATGGAATCATTAACATATTATGGTATATTATGAGTCTCAATTCAAATTCTCTGGCTTTTCAGCCGCTCTTCGACTAATGAAATCTGACCTTTAGACTATAGGTGAACTATCTTTGACATAATAATTGACAATTGTAATCAGGGGCTGTATAAACCTTGAGCATAATTGGGTAAAACTTTGTTGCTTTCCAAAGCAACGCGCGGACAAGACCGGAACTCGCGCGTTGTAATGGCGGAAAACAGCAAGACAGAGGCAAACAAAAGTAAGGGGTTACTTCTACATGGCAAACACGTCAGACGCACAGCAGCTCAACATCGAAGCCGGCCAGAACATCGCGGTAAAACTTATCGCAGGCCAGCATCTGGTCCTTGCATCAGATCTTGCCGTGCAGGGCATGAAGGTCACAAGCGGCGGCGAACTTGTCGTCACGCTCGCGGATGGCGCGCATCTTACCATCACGAACTTCTCGGAAATGGCGTCTTGCAGCACCTGCAAACTGACGCTCCCCAACGGTCAGTCGGTCGGTTTGACGCAGCTCGCAGAAGCCCTGAACCCCCAGGGCGCAATCGGCGCGACGAACCTTGAATACGGCGCGCCCGATGGCAAGCTGGCGGCAGGCAACGGCGACAGCCACCTTGTGAAAAAGCCCGGCAAAGACGAAGACATCGTCGTGAAGCTGCAGCCCGGCGACGAATACAAATTCTCCTTCGCGATGACCGAGCCCGCATCCGTGAAAGAAACGGGCGGCCAGCTGGTCATCACGTTCAAAAACGGTGGCGAGATCATCATCCCGAACTACGGCGCGATGAAAGACGCGGGCGCGCTGCCCGACTTCACGCTGGCTGACGGCACGAAACTCGGCGTCGGCGAATTCGGCGAAGTGCTGGCATCTGCCACGCAACTGAACGCAATCGAACCTGCCGCCGGTGGCGACGGCGGCGGTGGCGGCGGTGGCGGCGGCGCGGGCGGTGGCTTCGGCTTCGGCTCGGCCTTCACCTCCGGCCCCCTCGATGGCATCGGCAAGATCGGCCCCATCGACCCCACGCAGCTTCAATACCGCGCGGATTTCCGCGAAATCGACCCCGCGCAGGATCCCGATTACAACCCCAGCCTCACAACGCCGCCCGCAGCGGTCGTCGATGAAACCAACCTGTCGCCCGGTCCCGTGACCGTCGACGGCACGGTCACCGCCAACTTCTTCGGCGACGGCCCCGGCACCTTCGGCGCGACGCCGACCGGCACCAACTTCCAGTACGGCGGCTCGACCGCGCCCGTGCTGACCTCCGAAGGCCAGCCTGTCACCGTGACGCTCGTCGGCAACACCTATACCGGCACGGCGCATGGCGACACCATCTTCACGCTGACCATCAACGCGGACGGCACGTACCATTTCGAGCTGACCGGCACGCTTGACCATGCCGACACCACGAACCCCGACGATGCGATCGACCTGCAGTTCGGCGTGACCGCGACCGACAATGACGGCGACACCGATGACGGCTTCATCACCATCACCGTGAAGGACGACGGCCCCGTCGCGAATGACGATTTCAACAGCTTTAACGGCGAAGACCTGACCACGACCGGCAACGTCGTCACCGGCTTCAACGGCGGCGCAGGCGCAGCCGATGACCTGTCCGAAGACACCGGCAACCATGTTTCCTCCGTCACCGTGAACGGCGCGACGACCGTGATCCCGCCCGGCGGCACCGTGATCGTCAGCGGCGATTTCGGCCTGCTGACCATTTCGTCGACCGGCGAATACACCTACACGCTGAATCCCGGCGTCCATGGCGACACGACCGAAAATTTCACCTACACCCTGACCGATGGCGACGGCGACAGCGATCCCGCGATCCTGCACATCGACAGCGACGGCGTGCCCACGATCCTCGACCCGAACCTCGATGTCCCGTCCGAACAGCGCACGGTTGACGAAACAAACCTTGTTGGCGGCGCAACCGGCGTCACCGGCCAGATCCATGCCAACTACTACACCGATGCTCCCGGCACCCTGACGCCCACGGGCGCAGGCACGTTCAGCGCAAGCACCGGCCTGACGTCGGAAGGCAACCCTGTCACCGTCGCACTTGTCGGCAATACGTATGTCGGCACCGCGAACGGCGCGACCGTCTTCACGATGCTGATCAACACCGATGGCAGCTATTCCTTCACGCTCATCGGCACGCTCGATCACCCGAACACCGCGAACCCCGATGACATCATCGGCCTGAATTTCGGCGTGACCGCGACCGACAGCGACGGCGACAGCGTCACCGCGTCCATCACGATCAACGTCAAGGACGACGGCCCCGTTGCGCATGACGACTTCAACAGCTTTAACGGTGAAGACCTGACAACCTCGGGCAACGTCGTGACCGGCTTCCATGGCGGCCCCGGCGCTGCCGACCACCTGTCGCAGGACGACGGCAACTCGGTCACTTCGGTGACGGTTGGCGGCGTGACGACCACCATTCCCGCAGGCGGTTCCGTGACCGTCAACGGCACCTATGGCGTGCTCACCATCTCCTCGACCGGCGAATACACCTACACGCTGAATGCCGGTGTGCATGGCGATACCGCCGAAAACTTCACCTATTCCCTGACCGACGGCGACGGCGACAGCTCGCCCGCCGTTCTGCATATCGACAGCGACGGCGTGCCGACGATTGTCGATCCGAACAACCCCAACCTGAACAACAACGACCGCGAAGTCGATGAAAGCGATCTGGGCCCCACGACCGCTTCGGGCACGATCACCGCGAATTACTACACCGACACCCCCGGCCACCTTTCCTTTGGCGGCACCGGCGCATTCTTCAGCGCGGACGGCTCCACGGGCGGCGCGCTGACCTCCGAAGGCCAGCCTGTCGATGTGACGCTGGTCGGCAACACCTATACCGGCACGTCGCATGGCCAGACCATCTTCACGCTGACGCTGAACCCCGATACCGGCGCGTATACCTTCACGCTGGTCGGTACGCTCGACCATGCGGATGCGTCGAACCCCGATGACGTCATCAACCTGCATTTCGGCGTGACCGCGACCGACAGCGACGGCGACAGTGCGACTTCGTCGCTGACGATCTACGTCAAGGACGATGCGCCCATCGCGCATGACGACTTCAACAGCTTTGATTCCGAAGACCTGACCACGGCCGGCAACGTCGTGACCGGCGTCAACGGCGGCGCAGGCGCAGCCGACGTGCTGTCGGAAGATGACGGCAATTCCGTCACGACCGTCACCTTCGGCACGACCACCGTCAACGTCCCCGCTGGCGGCTCCGCCACCATCGCGGGCGCGAACGGCACGCTGGTGATCCACAGCGACGGTTCATATGAATACACGCTGAACCCCGGCGTGAAGGGCGACACCGCTGACAACTTCACCTACGGCCTGACCGATGGCGACGGCGACACCAGCAATGCCGTGCTGCACATCACGTCGGATGGCACGCCTGTCATCTATGACCCGAACGACCCCACCCTCAGCCCCGGCGAACGCACGGTCGATGAAACGAACCTCGGCCCCACCACCAGCGTTTCCGGCGACCTGAACGCAAACTTCTATTCCGACACCCCGGGCAAATTCTCGGCAACCGGCGCTGGCACGTTCAGCTTCGGCGGTTCGGCAGAAAACGGCGCGCTGACCTCGAACGGCTACCCCGTCACCGTTTCCCTCACGGGCAACACTTATACGGGCACCGCGAACGGCGTTCCTGTCTTTACGCTGACCATCACCGACGTCAACACCGGCGCGTACACATTCACGCTGCTGGGCACGCTCGACCATGCCGACATCAATAACCCTGACGATGTGATCCAGCTGAACTTCGGCGTCACCGCGACCGACAGCGATGGCGACAGCGACAGCGCAACGCTCACCATCAACGTCAAAGACGACGGCCCCGTCGCCCATGACGACCATAACAGCTACAACACCGCAGACGGCGGCACCGACGGCAACGTCATTTCCGGCTTCCACGGCGGCCCGGGCGCAGGCGACACCCTGAGCCATGACGACACCAACACGGTCACCAAGGTTGCATTCGGCACGACCACCGTTGACGTCCCGGCTGGCGGCTCCGCCTCCATCCATGGCGATCACGGCACGCTGACGATCCATTCCGATGGTTCCTACACCTACGTCCTTGATGCGGGCGCAGGCGGCGGTTCCGGCGGCACGTCCGTCGACACGCCCCGCGAATTCACGGGCAACAGCTTCCCGACCACGCTGCCGGAAAGCACCCCCGTCACCGACCCGAACCTGCTGGGCGAAATCCACAGCAACATGACGATCGGCTCCGACACCACCATCAGCGGCCAGATCACGTTCGACGGCGCAGGCTACACCAACTCGCTCGGCCTGTTCACGATCGCGGCTGACGGCACGCTGCAATCGGCGGCAATGGTCACCAACTCCATCACCGGCCCCGGTGCAAGCTTCAACGTCGATCCCTCCACGGGCGCGACGCAGCTCGGCTTCTTCCTGATCGCCGACGGCTTCACGAACAACGGCGGCTATGCCGGCCTCGACTTCGCGCACGGCCAGTTGAACTTCGTCTACGACGCAGGCCTGTCGACCGAACGCCCCGCCACCATCAACGATGCGGGCGGCCATGTCTCCCTCGTCTTCACGGATGCAGGCGGCGTGGATCACACCATCAACGGCCCGATCTACTTCACGACCGATCGCGGCGGCTCTAACTCGCTGAACCCCGACGGCCTCGTGCACACGATCTCGGGCGTTGGCTCGGATTCCCACACGCTCACCATCGGCTTCGAAGACCTGCCCGGTGGCGGCGACCACGACTATAACGACGTCGTGTTCAACGTGCAGATCACCGACCACACCACCACCGGCGGCGGCGACGTGGGCGACCAGTTCACCTACACCCTGACCGACGGCGACGGCGACAGCTCCCCTGCGGTGCTGTACCTCGACGGCGACGGCCAGCCCGTGATCGCGGATCCCGCGACCCGCACGGTTGACGAGAGCGATTTCGTTGGCGGCCAGACGAGCGTGGCCGGCCATATCTCGGCTGACTTCTTCACCGACGGCCCGGGCACGATCACGCCCACCGGCGTTGCTTCCTTCACCTCCAGCACGACCCTCACTTCCGAAGGTCAGCCGGTTGTCGTGACGGTTACGGGCAACACCTACACCGGCACCTCGCACGGCCAGACGATCTTCACGCTGACGATCGACCCGAACGGCGACTACAAATTCGACCTGAAAGGCACGCTGGACCATCCCGTCACCACCAACCCCGATGACGCGATCAACCTGACCTTCGGCGTCACCGCGACCGACAATGACGGCGACAAGGACACCTCGACCCTCACGATCGTCGTGAAGGATGACGGCCCTGTTGCGCATGACGACAACAACGCCTTCAACGCCGAAGACCATTCCACGACCGGCAACGTCGTGACGGGCCTGAACGGCGGCGCGGGTGCGGCTGACAAGCTGTCGCAGGACGACGTCAACACCGTGACCAAGGTTACCTTCGGCGGCACGACCGTCAACGTGCCCACCACGGGCACCGCGACGATCAACGGCCTGAACGGCGTATTGGTCATCAAGGCTGACGGTTCGTACACCTACACCCTGAAGGCAGGCGTGCATGGCGACACGGCCGACAACTTCACCTACACCCTGAAAGACGGCGACGGCGACACCTCCACCGCGCTCCTGAAAATCACCTCGGACGGCGTGCCTGTCATCCAGGACCCGAACACGGGTCCGGATTCCCGCACGGTCGATGAATCCAACCTCGGCCCCGAGACTTCGGTCACGGGCACGGTTCATGCGAACTTCTACACCGACACGCCCGGCGCGTTCCAGGCGACCGGCGCCTCCAGCTTCACCTTCGGCGGTTCCACCGCTGCATCGCTGACGTCGGAAGGCCGCCCTGTCACCGTCACGCTGACCGGCAATACCTATACGGGTACTGCAGGTGGCCAGACGATCTTCACGCTGAAGATCGACGCGGACGGCAACTACAAGTTCGACCTGAAAGGCACGCTCGACCACGCCGACAAAACCGATCATGACGACGTGATCCAGCTGAACTTCGGCGTCACCGCGCGCGACAGCGACGGCGACACCGATACCGCGACGCTGACGATCAACGTCCGTGACGACGGCCCCTCGGCGCATAACGACGTCAACAACCTGAACATCACCACCCAGACAGTGCCGGTGGACAAGGACTACAACGTTGTCCTCGTCCTCGACGTGTCGGGCTCGATGGCGGGCGACAAGCTGGCACTGCTGAAATCGGCGGTGAACAACCTGCTGACCACCTTCAATAACTACCAGGGCGGCGACGTGAAGGTCCATTTCGTGACCTTCGCCAGCCAGGTCGGCGCTGAATCCACCTTCACCATCACCAACGCGGCTGATTTCGCGGCGGCGAAGGCGTTCATTAACGCGCTGGTCGCCAACGGCAACACCAACTACGAAGACGCGCTGCAGAATGCGGTCACCTGGCTGCAATCGACCGGCACGGGCGGCCCCATCGCGGGCGGCGACACCTACACCTACTTCGTGTCGGACGGCGAACCCAACACCTATGTCAATGGCACGAACCATAGCGCCAGCGGCTCCGCCGCCACCGTGATGAACGAGATCCAGGGCATCGGCGAAACGACGACCTCCGACAACGACGGCACGCTGAACGAAGTCGGCGCGCTCAAGGCGCTCTCGACGCAAGTCATCGCCGTCGGCATCGGCGTGTCCTCGACGACGCTCGACCGCCTCGACGTGATCGACAGCAACGGCAACGCGCTCGACGTGCACAACCCGAACGACCTGTCCTCCGCGCTGCAGGGCTCCAACCCTGTCACGACCGTGACGGTCGAAGTTGCGACAGGAAACGTCATCACCGGCCTTAACGGCGGTGCGGGCGCAGCAGACGAGAAAAGCGAAGACGACACGAACGTCATCTCCGCCGTCAAGTTCGGCGCAATAACGGTCAACGTCCCGACGACCGGTTTCACGACCATCAACGGCGACTTCGGCACGCTGAAAATCTACGCGGACGGTTCCTATACCTACACCGTATTCAGCGGCGCGGACCTGAGCCACGGCGTGCACGACACCTTCACCTACACCCTGAAGGACGGCGACGGCGACACCAGCAACGCGACCCTGCAGTTCAACGGCTCGGCTCCTGCGGTCAAGACGCCCGAACTGACGACTTGCGACATCTGGGTCAAGGAAGACAATTCGGTTGCACTCAGCGTGCAAGCGAAACTCGTCACCCCCGGCGCTGGCGATCAGCTGACCATCACCGTGTCCGGCATCAAGGACGGCTGGACTGTTGACACCTCCACATCCGGCGGCACCTATAACGCCACGACCCACACCTGGACGCTGACGCTCGCGCCCGGCGTCACCAGTTACACTGGTGGCCCGACCGTGACCCCGCCCGCGAATTCAGATGCGGACATGGCCGGCCTCGTCGTGAAAGCGACGGCGTCGAACGGCGTGACCACCGCGACTGCAACCGGCACCGAAAACGTCTATGTCGACGCGGTTGCCGATGCGATCACCGTGAATGCGTCCAACACGAGCGGCCACGACAACACCTCGATCCCCCTGACCATCACGCTCGGCGCAAGCGGCGACACCGATGGTTCGGAAAAGATCACGAAGGTTGTCATCAGCGGCCTGCCCGCTGGCGGTTCCCTGAACCACGGCACGCATCAGGCTGACGGCAGCTGGGTTCTGACCAAAGCCGATCTTACGGGGCTCACGATGAACCCCGGCAGTTACATGGGCAACGTCGCGCTGACGGTGAAGGCGTACAACGTCGAAACGACGCTCTCCGGCCTCGAGAACGACACGACCGACAACACCTACATCGCAACGACAAACCTCAACGTGAACGTCCTTTGCGACCCGAACCCGCCGACACTCGAAATCTGCGACGTCTGGGTCAAGGAAGACAAGTCGGTTGCCCTGAACGTGCAAGCGTCGCTCAACGCGCCCCACACCGGCGAGCACCTTGTCGTCACGATCTCGGGCTTCAAGGACGGCTGGACGGTCGACACCTCGGCTTCCGGCGGCACCTATAACGCGACGACCCACACCTGGACGATCACGCTGCCGAACGGCGTGAACTTCTCGGGCGGCCCGACCGTTTCGCCGCCTGCGAACAGCGACCTCGACATGACCGGCCTGCAAGTGAAGGCTGTCGCGACTGACGGCGTTTACTCGACCGGCGTCACCGGCTCCGAAAACGTCTTCGTTGACGCGGTTGTCGATGCGCCGATCCTGACCGTTCCCGCAACTGTCAACTACCTGTGGATCGTCAACCAGTCGAACCCCTCCGCGCTGCCCATCACGACCAAAGTGACGGACACCGACGGGTCGGAGACGATCACCAAGGTTGTGCTCGACCTCAACAACACTTTCACGAACGGCACCGGCGGCTACTACTCGCTGGAAGACGTCGGCGTGAAACTGAACAAGGGCACCGAAACCTCGCCCGGCATCTGGACGATCAATGTCAACGCGAAAGACGCGGCAACGGCCCTCAACGGCCTTGCGCTGACGACGCCGACGAACGACAGCTACTACTGGCCGCTGCACAACGGCAGCCATAGCGGCACGATCACCGTCCAGACCTATGCGCAAGAAACGACGCTGGGCGGCCTTGAAAACTACCTGCCTGACAACCAGACGGTCGTGACGGCATACATCTGCTACACCTTCGCGGTGTCGCCGCTGGTGATCGACCTCGGCCATAACGGTTTCGACCTCGTTGGCCAAGATCAGGGCGTGCTGTTCGACATGACGAATGACGGCCTGAAGGACAAGACGTCCTGGGTCGGCGCATCGGACGGCCTGCTGGCGATCGACCTGAACCATGACGGCGTGATCAACAACCAGTCCGAACTGTTCGGCAACAACGGCACCGCATCTGACGGCTTCGCAAACCTTGCGCAGTACGACAGCAACGGCGACGGCAAGATCGACGCATCCGACGCTTCCTTCGCAGACCTCAAGGTCTGGCAGGATGCGAACCAGGACGGCGTGTCCGACGCGGGCGAGCTGAAATCGCTCACCGATCACGGCATCACCTCGATCAGCCTCACCACCACTGCGGTCAACCAGATGATTGGCGAAAACGGCATCACCGATGTCTCTTCCGTCACTTACGCGGATGGCTCCGAAGGCCAGATCGCCGACGTTTGGTTCAACGTGCAGGATGCGGCTGACCGCACCGGCGTGACCTTCCGCGGCGATGCGTCCGACGACTATGTCACCGGCACGTACAAGAACGACTTCCTCGGCGGCGGCGCGGGCGATAACGTCCTGACCGGCGGCGAAGGCGGCGATACGTTCTTCCTCGATGCGCATGGCATGGCGGTCATCACGGATTTCAACCTGAACGCAGGCGACAGCCTCGACCTCAGCGACATCCTGACGGCATTCGATCCGCTGACGGACTCTTTACATAACTTCGTCCATGCGGTGTCGGATGGCGCGGATACCCTGATCCAGGTGGATCCGACCGGCACCGGTTCGGCCTTCACGACCATCGCTGTGCTCGAAGGGGTACACGTGGACCTGAATGCTCTGACCGCACATGGTAATTTGATTGCCTAAATAAAACCAATGTTGTAAGCATAAGGCTGCGGGGATACCCGCAGCCTTTTTGCTATGTATAAACAAGGGACTAGCCCATGAAAAACTTCGCCAAATTCTGCACTGTTTCCGTTCTTGCGCTGATGCTTGCATCGCCGGCTGTTGCCGCGACGCATGGCGAAGACGGCGACCTCACTTTGGTCGACGCAGTGTCGAAAGGCGTGTTGCGCAACCCCGAATACGGCGTCGTTGCAAACAACAAGCTCGCGACCAAGGAAGAACTCGCACAGGCGAAATCGCTCTGGGCTCCCTCGGTCGACGTGCTGGGCGAGTCCGGCTTCGCCCGCAACGACTCATCGATCACCGGCAGCGACAGCGGCTGGGCGAACCGCGCATCTGTTTCCATCACGCAGCTGCTGTATGACGGCGACGGCACCAACGCCGAAATCCGCCGCCAGAAAGCGCGCGTTGAATCCGCCGCGAACCGCGTCGGCGAAGTCGCCGAATTCGTCGGCCTCGATATCGTGCAGGCTTACCTTGAAGTCCTGCGCCAGCGCGACCTGCTTGCGATTGCCCGTGCCAACGTGGAAGACCACAACAAAATCCTCGGCACCATCCAGACCGGCGCCGATGCCGGCACCGTGACGGAAGGCGATGTTTCGCAAGCCAACGCACGCCTTGCGCAGGCAATGTCTGTCGTTTCCTCGACCGAAGAGTCGCTGCGCCGCGGCGAAGCGCTGTTCATCCAGAAAGTGGGCGATGCGCCCGCCGACATGGAATTCCCGGTCATCCCTAAAGACAAGCTGCTGCAGAACGTGGACGACAGCGTCCGTGCGGCCGTGACGGAATCCCCCACGCTTGCGGTATTTGAATCAGACGTCGATGTGGCGAAGGCTGAATTCGAAGGCTCCGGCTCCACCCTCTATCCCCGCGTTGAAATCCAAGGCAATGCTTCAGTTGGCGACAACGTGAACGGCATCGACGGCCATTCGAACAGCCAGTCGGTACTGGGCGTTGTTCGCTGGAACCTGTACCGCGGCGGCGCGGACCAAGAACGCCAGCGCGAATTCATGTACCGCCACGCGCAGACCAAGGAACGCCGCGCGCAGGCTGCACGCCAAGTTGAAAAAGACGTCCGTGACACCTGGGCCGGCATGATCTCGGCTGCCGAGCGCGCACGCCAGTTCCTCGACCAGGCGACCGCCAACGAAAAAGTCGTGAACGTGTATCTCGACCAGTTCAGCCTCGACCGCCGCACGCTGCTTGACGTGCTGGACTCGCAGAACGAACTCTTCGTGTCGCGCTCCAACCATGTGAACTCGCTCTACACCGAAATGTTCGCTGTGTTCCGCGTGCTGGCGCTTGAAGGCCGCCTGCTGGGCTCGATGGGCATCCCGCGTCCCCGCGAGGCGAAACTCAAGTAATCAATCGTGTCGGACCCCGGCCAGCAATTACCCGCCAACCCTTCAACGCCGGAAACCGACGAACTGGGAAGCGCATGGCCGCTTGAGGCCGCGCGCGTTTCGCTCGACGATCCCCTGATGGAATGCCTTGCCATCATCGCGGCCGAAAACGGCAGGCGCACGACGGCGGCTGCGCTGTCGTCAGGGTTGCCGGTGCATGGCAAGCAAATGGCGTCGCCCGCCGCATTCGTGCGCGCGGCCGACCGCATCGGCTTCACCGCCCGCATGGTGCGCCGCCCGATCACCGACCTGATCGACCATCCGGGCCTGCCCGCGATCATCGTGCTGAAGCGCAACCTCGCCGCCATCCTGCGCGGCCGCGTGGGCGACAAATTCGCGGTGCTGTTCCCCGAAACGCCCGATGCGCCGACGCTGCTGACGCTTGATGAACTGCGCCAGCGTTTCAACGATTACGCATTTTTCGTGCGCCCGCGCGCGAACCTCGACGCACGCACCGGCCCCGCGGAAATCGATCCCACGCGTTCATGGTTCTGGGGCGCGCTGTACCGCCACCGCAAGATTTATTACGAAGTCGGCCTGGCTGCTGTGCTGATCAACATCCTCGCCATCGCCAGCCCGCTGTTCACGATGAACGTCTATGACCGGGTCATCCCGAACTCGGCGTTTGAAACCCTGTGGTTTTTGGGCGCGGGCGTGTTCCTCGCCTACCTGTTCGACTTTTTCCTGAAAAACCTGCGCTCCCACTTCGTCGACACCGCGGGGCGCAAGGCGGACAACATCATCTCCAGCCGCATTTTCGAACAGATGCTGGCGATGAAGATGGCGGCGCGCCCGCCATCGGTCGGCGTGCATGCCGCGAACCTTCGCGAATTCGAGACCCTGCGCGACTTCTTCGCCTCCGCCACCATCGTGGCCGTCATCGATTTCCCGTTCATCCTGTTCTTCATTATCCTGATCTGGGTGATCGCCGGCCCGATCGCCGCCGTGCCTGCCGTGCTGGTGCCGCTGTCGATGGGCGTGGGCGTATTGCTGCAGGGGCCGCTCGACAAGGTCATCAAGGAGAGCATGAAGGAAGGCTCTTACAAGAGCAGCCTCATCTTTGAAACCCTGTCCGGCCTTGAAACCATCAAGGTGCAGGCGGCCGAAGGCCACATGCAGCGCAAGTGGGAAGAGCTGACAGAACAATCGTCGCGCACCTCGGTGAAGGCGCGCAGCGTGTCGTCATTCGGCGTCAACTTCGCCGTGCTGATGGCGAACATCTGCTCCGTCATCATGATCCTCTACGGCACATACCTGATCGCCGACCATAAACTCACCATGGGTGCGCTGATCGCCTCCGTTATCCTCTCCGGCCGCTGCATGGCGCCTGTCGCGTCGATTGCAGGCCTGCTGACGAAATGGAGCCAGTCGAAGGAAGCGCTGGAGCGCCTTGACGAATTGATGAGGGCGCCCGTCGAGCGTCCGACCGGCCAGGTCTTTATCTCCATGCCCATCATGAAGGGCCAGCTGGAATTCCGCGACGTGGTGTTCCGCTACCCGAACCAAAAAACGCCCGCCCTGCAAAACGTGTCGATGTCGGTGAAGCCCGGCGAACATGTGGGCGTGATCGGCGCGGTCGGTTCGGGCAAGACGACGCTGGAGCGCCTGATCCTCAACCTCTACCAGCCCGAATCCGGTTCCGTGCAGATCGACGGCGTCGATGTGCGCCAGATCGATCCTGCGGATTTGCGCCGCAATATCGGCGTGGTGCAGCAGACGCCGTACCTGTTTTTCGGCACGGTGCGCGAAAACATCACGCTCGGCCATGAATCCGTGCCCGACAGCGCCGTGCTGCGCGCCGCCGAAATGGCGGGCGTCATGAACTTCCTGCGCGATTCCGAAGCGGGCCTCGATACGCAGATCGGCGAGCGCGGCGACAACCTGTCCGGCGGCCAGCGTCAGGCGATCGCGATTGCGCGCGCCCTGCTTTACGATCCGCCCATCCTGCTGCTCGATGAACCGACGGCATCGATCGACCCCGGTTCCGAACGCCGTTTGTACGGCCACCTGAAAGAAATGATCAAGGGCAAGACGATCCTGCTCATCACGCACAAGAGCGCGGTGCTGGGCCTGATCGACAAGCTGATCCTGATGGACCGCGGCCGTGTGATCGCGTCCGGCCCGCGCGATGAAGTCATCCAGAAGCTGCAGGCGGGTGCTTACCGCAGCGGCGGGGTAGGGGGCGCACCGAATGAGTGACCCGAAACAAAATCCGCCCGAAGGGCATATGAAGATCGAGCCCGTGAAAATTCCCGCCAGCCAGGCAAAACCGGGCGCGAAACCGAACCCCGGCGCGCAACGCAAACCGGCGGGCGGCAAAGGCAACCTCGACCTTAACGAATACGACCTGCGCAAGCTCGACCTGACGCGCAAATACGACGACGATTTCTCGCCCGCCGACGGGCTTTCTTTCCGCGACCACCTGATGCTCTACACGCTGGCGGGCATGATGTTCGTGTTCCTCGCCTGGGCGAACATCGCGACGCTCGATGAAGTGTCGCGCGGCGACGGCACGGTCGTGCCTTCGTCCGAAGTGAAGGCCGTGCAGAACCTTGAAGGCGGCATCATCGACGAATTGCTGGTCAAGGAAGGCGAAGTCGTCAAGCAGGGACAGGTACTGCTGCGCATGCGTAACATCCAGGCGCGCGCCGATTTCGACGCGACCATGCAGAAATACCTCGGCACCCTTGCGACCACGCAGCGCCTGCAGGCGGAAACGCAAGGCAAGGACACGATTGAATTCAGCGACGACGTTGCCAAGGGCGTGCCCGACAGCGTGCGCCAGGAACAGAACGCCTTCGACGCGAACAAGCGGCAAGTCGCCAACCAGTCGACCGTGCTGAAAGACCAACTGAGCCAGAAAGAGCAGGAAGTGAACGAGCTGCAACGCCGCATTGCCGATACCGGATCAATGCTGGCGCTCGCCGTTGACGAACGCAACATGGTGGAACCCATGGTCGCCAAGGGCGCGGCCAACAAAAAAGAGCTGCTGCAGGTGCGCCAGCGCATCGCGCAGCAATCGGCGGAACTGAACGGCCTGCGCCTCGCCCTGCCGCGCTCGCAAACGGCGGTCAAGGAAGTGAAAAGCCGCCTTGATACCCTGCTGACCGATTTCCGGGCGCAAGGGCAAAAGGAACTCGCCGAAAAAACGATCGAGATGAACACGATCAAGCAGACGCTCGCCGCATACCGCGACAAGTCCGAGCGCACAGAAATCACCGCCAAGGTCAACGGCACGGTCAAGGACGTCAAGATATCCACCGTCGGCGGCGTCGTGCGCCCCGGCGAAACGATCATGGAGGTCGTCCCCGCCGACGACAAGCTGGTGGTCGAGGCGCGCATCCTGCCGCGCGATATCGCCTTCATCCATACCGGCCAGACCGCCATCGTGCGCCTGACCGCGTTCGATTTCTCTGTCTATGGCTCGCTTTCCGGCAAGGTCGTGGAAGTGTCACCCGACAGCATCATGAACGAAAAGGGCGAAAGCTTTTTCCGCGTGCGCGTCGAAACCGAACAGACGTCGGTGCAAAAAGGCGACAAGAAACTGGAAGTCATGTCGGGCATGCAGGCGACCGTCGATATCGTGACGGGCAAGAAAACTGTCATGCAATACCTCCTGAAGCCCTTCACCAAGGCTGCACAGACAGCATTGCGCGAACGTTAAAACCGTTCAGTTTCATTGGTTTAGTGTTAATGACTCGCTGATTATGGCATAATCGGCTACCATACTCATGTACCCCAGTTTAACAACATGAGAGGCCGCCGCTTGATCGTATTCGCCCCCGAAAACTTTCCCCTCTACCAGATCATTCAAGACATGAAACTGCCGGGGGCCGAGGTGGTGAGACAGGATTTCGAGGCCGCGCGCGATGGCGGCGATGCGCAGAAATACAACTTCGCGATGGGGCTTTATACGGTCGCCGCCGCCCCCGGCCTCTCACAGAAAATCCCTGCGATGACGCCCGCTGTTCTGTCAGGCGCGCAAAAACAGGCCTATGATATTTTCGAGGAACTTGCCGCCCGAGACCATGCGCAAGGCGCGCTGATGACGTCATACATGAAGGCCGCGGGGCAGGGCACGCCGCAAGATTTACAGGGCGCGAAAACATGGCTCGACCGCGCGGAAGATTTGGGCGGCAAAAACGATTTCACGCAAAAACTGCGCAAGCAGATCACGACCGTCTATCTGGTCGTCCCGCCCAGAAAAACGGCCACGCCCTAATAACGATAGACCTTGCCCGCCGTATCAATCGGATGCCGCACCGCATGCACGCCCGACCCCATCACATATCCGGCCTGATAGCAGCCCGAGAGCGTGCCTGCGACAAGGAAAAGCAGCGCGAGCGTGGTGAGTTTTGCGGTCATCACCCCAGCGCCTTTTCCAGTTCCGGCAGCGCCGTGAACAGGTCTTGCACCAGACCGTAATCGGCGACCGCGAAGATGGGGGCTTCGGCGTCCTTGTTGATGGCGACGATGACCTTGGAATCCTTCATGCCGGCCAGGTGCTGGATCGCGCCGGAGATGCCGACGGCGATGTAGAGGTCGGGGGCGACGACCTTGCCAGTCTGGCCGACTTGGTAGTCGTTCGGTACGAAACCCGCATCGACCGCCGCGCGGGATGCGCCCACGGCTGCGCCCAGTTTATCGGCAACCGCATCGATCAGCTTGAAATTCTCGCCATTGCCCATGCCGCGCCCGCCAGAGATGACGATGCGCGCGGCGGTGAGTTCGGGGCGTTCGGATTTGGTGATCTGCTGGCTGACGAATTGCGCAAGGCCCGCATCGCCCGCACCCGCAATCTTCTCGACAGTGCCCGAGCCCCCTTCAGCAGCGGCCGGATCGAAACCGGTGGTGCGGATGGTCATCACCTTGATTTTGTCTTTCGACTGCACGGTCGCAAAGGCGTTGCCCGCATAGATCGGGCGCACAAACGTGTCTGCGCTCACAATGCCGCTGACATCCGACAGGGGCTGCACATCCAGCAGCGCGCCGACGCGCGGCAGCATGTTTTTGCCGCCCGTTGTGGCAGGCGCAAGGATATGGGTGTAACCCGCGCCGGTTTTCGCGACCAGCGCGGCCATGTTCTCCGCCACCTGATGCGCATAGGCGGCATCATCGGCCAGCAGCACTTTTTTGCAGCCCGCGATTTTCGCGGCGGCATCAGCGACGGCTGCGCAACCCGCGCCCGCTACCAGTATGTCGAAATCGCCCAGCTTTGCGGCGGCGGTGGCCGCGTTCAGCGTGGCGGGTTTCAGGGATGCGTTGTCGTGTTCCGCGATCAAAAGGACGGTCATGGTCAGATCACCTTCGCTTCGGTTTTCAGCTTCGATACCAGTTCGGCAACATCTTTCACCTTCACGCCGCCTTTGCGTTTTTCCGGCTCGGTGACTTTCAGGACAGTCACGCGCGGCGCGATATCCACGCCAAGGTCGCCAGCGGTCATGGTCGCGAGCGGCTTCGATTTCGCCTTCATGATGTTGGGAAGGGCCGCATAGCGCGGCTCGTTCAGGCGCAAATCGGTCGTGATGATGGCGGGCAGTTTCAGGCTCAGCGTTTCAAGGCCGCCATCCACTTCGCGCGTGACATTGAAACCGGCATCGGTCTTTTCAACCTTGGACGCGAATGTCGCCTGACCCCAGCCCAGCAGCGCCGCCAGCATCTGGCCGGTCTGGTTATTGTCGCCATCAATCGACTGCTTGCCGAGGATAACGAGGTCGGGGGTTTCTTTTTTCACGATCGCCGCCAGCAGCTTGGCAACGCCGAGCGGTTCCACGGCTGCGTCAGACTGAACCAGAATCCCGCGGTCGCCGCCCATGGCAAGGCCGGTGCGAATCGTTTCCTGCGCCTTCGCGTCGCCGATCGACACGATGATGATTTCGGTCGCGACGCCCTTTTCCTTCAGGCGCACGGCTTCCTCCACCGCGATCTCGCAGAAGGGGTTCATCGACATTTTCACGTTCGCAAGCTCGATGCCACTCTGGTCGCTTTTGACGCGGACCTTGACGTTGTAATCGACGACGCGCTTGACTGGCACGAGAATTTTCATATTCAACTCCGTTTGAATCTGGAGTTTTAATGTATATCAGGGCAGGGGGCGTGTGAAGCATTGTTGCAGCCGGAACAGGCCGCCAAATGCCGCATCAGACGATGATTTTGCCTGCATCGAACAGGTCGTCGACCGTCATGGTGCCAAGGCCGGTGACAGACCCGATGGCGACCATTCCGGTGCCGCTGCCCGCGCCATCGGCATCGACGCTGATGGTCGTGACGCCCTTCACGGTGGCGAAGGACACGTATTCGCCGATCTCGCTGATACCCGGCATGAAGCCGATCAGGATGTCGGAAATATCCAGCTTGTCGCCTTGTGCCAGGCTGAAATCGGTGACCTTGTCGAAGCTGGTGGTATTGCTGAACGCGAATATATCTGCGCCCGTGCCGCCCGTCAGCGTGTCGTTGCCGAAACCGCCGTCGAGGAAGTCCGAACCCGCGCCGCCGTCGAGCGTCGAATTGCCGCTGTTGCCGTACATCGCGTTGTCGAGCGCGTTGCCCGTGCCCTTGATATTCGCAACGCCCGTCTGGAACATGTCCTCGACGTTCGCGGCGAGCGTGATGGCGACGCTGGTGCGTACGGTATCGTGGCCTGCGCCGGCCGCTTCCGTCACACCGTCGGTCTTGTTGTCGACGATGTAGGTGTCATCGCCCAGCCCGCCATACATTTTGTCCGCGCCTGCGCCGCCGTCGAGCGTGTTATTGCCCGCATTGCCTGTCAGTGTGTTGAGCAGCGCATTGCCCGTGCCGTCGATATCTGCCGTGCCGCTAAGGATCAGTTTTTCAAGGTTCGCGCCCAGCGTATAGGTGAAGCCGACCTGCACGGTGTCGGTGCCGCCATTGGCGTTTTCGATCACGACGTCAAGGATATCATCGACGAAATAGGTGTCGTTGCCGGTGAGGCCCGCCATGGTGTCGGCACCGAGGCCGCCGTTGAGCGTATTGATGCCGGTGTTGCCGGTCAGGCTGTTGTTCAAATCATTGCCTGTTGCGTTTGCCGCCGCCGATCCCAGCAGGAACAGGTTTTCCACCTCCGCGCCCAGCGTGAAGCTGATGGTGGAGCGCACGGTATCATTCCCGTTGCCTGCGCTTTCCTGGACGACGTCGCCTATATTATCGACGAAATAGAAATCATCGCCCGCGCCGCCCGCCATGGTATCCGCGCCCGTCATGCCGTTCAGGATGTTGCTGGCCGCGTTGCCGGTCAGGATATTCGCCTGCGTGTTGCCGGTCGCGTTGATCGCGGATGTGCCCAGCAGCGTGATGTTTTCAAGGTTGGTGGCAAGCGTATAGGAATAGGTCGCCTGCACCGTGTCGTTGCCCGCATTCGCGGCTTCGCTGATGGAATCGGCGGCGGTGTCGATGATGTAAGTGTCGTTGCCGAGTCCGCCGATCAGCTTGTCCGCGCCCGCGCCGCCATCCAGCGTATTGTCGCCCGCATTGCCGGTGAGCGTATTGGCAAGCGCGTTGCCCGTGCCGGTAAAGCCGCCGCCCGTGCCCGCGAAGACAAGTTTTTCCACGTTGGCGGAAAGGGTGTAGCTGCCGCTGATATAGGCGGTGTCGATGCCGCCCGGCGTGCCCGCATCCTCGATAATCACGTCACCGGCCTGGTCGATGTAATAAATGTCATTGCCCGCGCCGCCGATCAGCGTATCCGCGCCCGCGCCGCCATTCAGCGTATTGATGCCGGATGTGCCGGTGATCGTGTTGTCGCCCGCATTGCCCGTGCCGTTCAGCGCGCCGGTGCCCAGCAGCACAAGGCTTTCGATTTCAGCGCCCAGCGTGTAGCTGAACGCCGCCCGTACGGTGTCATTTCCCTCGCCCGCATTTTCGATGATCACATCGGCTGCCGTGTCGACGATATAGATATCATTGCCGTCGCCGCCCGCCATCGTATCCGCGCCGGTGCCGCCGTCGAGCGTGTTGCTGCCGCTGTTGCCCGTCAGCAGGTTCACCAGCGTATTGCCGGTCGCGTTCAGGTTGCCGGAGCCGGTCAGGGTCAGGTTCTCGACATTGACCTCCAGCGTGCGTGACACGCTGGCGTAAACGATGTCGGTACCGCCATTCGTGTTTTCGACGATCACGTCGCCGAAGTTATCGACGATATAGGTATCATCGCCGGCACCGCCCGCCATGCGGTCAGCGCCGGTGCCGCCGTCCAGCGTGTTGGCCGCGCTGTTGCCGGTCAGGGAGTTATTGAGCGCATTGCCTGTCGCGTCGATCGCCGCCGTGCCGGTGAGCGTGATATTCTCGACATTGTCGTTGATCGTGTAGCTGACGCTCGCCAGCAGGGTATCCGTGCCTTCGCCCGGGTTTTCGAGCACGTAATCGCCCGCGTCATTGATGACGTACATATCGTTGCCCGTGCCGCCCGCGAAAGTATCCGCGCCCGGCGTGCCCGCCATGCTGTCATTGCCGGGCGTGCCGCGAATGGCCGATCCGTAATAGGTGACATAGGCCTCGAGCGAGGTATAGGTGTAGGTCTGTCCGGCAAATTCGAAAATTTCAAAATCGATCAGCGTGTCGATGACGGTATAGCCGACCGCGTGCGTCACATAGACAAGGCTGGTGCTGACAAGCGAAAAACTGAAGCTGCCGATGTCATCGGCATAGACGGCGGTATCCGTGCCCGTGCCGCCATCCAGCGTATTGGTGCCGCGGCCACCTGCGAGGATGTTGTCGCCGCCGTCGCCCGTCAACCGGTCGTTGCCGTCGCCGCCATAGACATTATCGATGCCCGCCAGCGTCACAGACTTGCCCGCAACCGTGGCCGTGCCCGCCGCCAGGTTGACGGTGCTGTTGCTGGTGACGGCCGCAAGGTTCAGCGTGTCGCTGCCGCCATCGGTATCGGAAACAGCGCTGCGCGCGGCGAGGTCCGCGCCGGAGAAAGTCGACAGCGCATTGGTGTACACATACACATCATCCGCCTGTTGCGCATGGCCGCTGAAGGTCATGTTCCAGCTGGCCAGCGTGCCGGTGTCGTTGCGTTCCGTGTCCTCGATGCGCAGGGTCCAGGTGCCGAGGCTGCTTTCGCCCCAGTCTGCGGTGCTCGACAGGGTGAAATCGATGCCGTGCATCGCAGCGCCGCTGAAATCGCCCGCCTGCTGCGTGCCGGGATGGTCGACCAATACGCTTTCGGTGCCGTCGGGGCTGACGAGCGTCACGATCAGGTCGCCCGCCCAGCTGTGGTTGATGTCGACATGCACCTGCACATGCTCGATGAAGATATCCTGCGTCACGTTGATCGATGTGCTGACGGTGGTATTGTCGCGGATCGCAAGGTTGGGGGACGATGTCGCAGTCGTGAACGTCGTCATGTTGGCGGAGGTCTGCTGCAGGTTCCATGATTCAGCCAGCCGCACCGCCGCAAACGCGTCCGCCGCGCCGAAGCCGTAATCATGGCTGAAATGCAGGCCGCCGCCGTTCCAGTTGGTCGCGCCGTTATACTGCCAGCCGGAACTGGTGGGGTCGTTATGCTGCGCCGAATAGGCGAGGATCTGCTGCACGTCGCGCCAGCCGAGGTCCGGATTGGCCTCCAGCATCAGCGCGATCACGCCGCTGACAGCAGGGGCTGCGAAGGATGTGCCATCGACGGTTGCGTAGCTGCCGTTTTCGTAGCCCGCCGAACCCGTGCGGTCGGTCGTCAGGATGTTGACGCCGCCTGCGGACACCAGCAGCGCCGCGCCGGGCGAGCTGAACGAGGCCACATGGCCGGTTGAATCTATGGCGGCAACCGTGATGACATAGGGGGAATTCTGGAAGTTGTGGTTGTTGACGTTGTCACCGACATCGCCCTCGTTGCCCGCCGCGAAAACGATGCTGGTGCCAAGGCCGCCGCGGCCCTGGTCGACCAAATTCTTCATGGCGTCGCCGACATCGCCCACCGTCACGCCGGAATATTCCTCGGCGAAATCGTCGGAATAGGGGGTGGTGTAGCCCCAGCTGTTGTTCATCACGTCGACATGCGCGGTCAGCGCATACTGGAACCCCTGCAATGTCTGCGCGTCGGTGCCGCTGCTGAACGACTGGCGGATGCCGATGCCCGTGGCATCGAAGGCGACGCCGACAACGCCCGCGCCGTTATCGTCGGCGATCATCACGCCCATCACCGCCGTGCCGTGGTCGTCATCGGAAGCGGAGGGCGCGGCATCGGAATCGTTTGACCCCACATCGCGGTCGAGCGCGGTGTCATAGTTCGCGGCAAGGTCGGGATGCGTGTACTGGAACCCGTCATCGAAATCGGCAAGCCGTATGCCAGCGCCCGTATAATCGGGCCAGACCAGGTTCGCATGCAAACCCCAGGTGCCGGTCAGGTTCCATTGCGATCCAAGGTTGGGGTCGGTGGGCACGCCCTGCGTCATGCGTTCCACGCCGGCCGCCACCCGCGCCTTTGTTTCGGCATCGAGCGCGGCAATTTCTTCAAAAAAGTCTTTTTTGCTGTCGGTATCGGCCAATCGAAAACCCCGGAAAAAACCCGTATTTGCAGGACAGGAGGATTATTTATTAGAACACAATATAATTAACTACGCGTGAATGCTGGTTTTTCAAGGTGTTGGGCTGTGGTTACGGCATAAAAAAAGCCCCGGATTTCTCCGGGGCTTTTTGAACTTTATCGAACCGGATTATTTCTTTTCCGGCACTGCCACGCCCGGCGCCTTGTCGGCATCGGCTGCGACCTGCAGTTTCACGATGGTGTCGGGGTTCGAGGGGGGTTCGCCGCGCTGGATTTTATCGACGAATTCCATGCCCGAGGTCACTTCGCCCCAGACGGTGTACTGGCCGTTCAGGAAGCTTGCGTCCTTGAAGCAGATGAAGAACTGGCTGTCCGCGCTGTTCGGGTCGTTGGAGCGCGCAGCGCCCACGGTGCCGCGGCCGAAGGGGGCGGAGGAGAATTCAGCCTTGATCTTCTGGCCCGAGCCGCCCGTGCCGTTGCCGTCGGGGTCGCCGGTCTGCGCCATGAAGCCTTCGATCACGCGGTGGAATTTCAGGCCGTCATAGAAGCCTGCGCGGGTCAGTTCCTTGATGCGCGCGACATGCGCGGGGGCAAGGTCGGGGCGCAGCTGGATCACCACGCGGCCGTCTTTCAGGTCGAGGTACAGGGTGTTTTCGGGATCGGCAGGGGTATCAGCCGCCATCGCAGCCGAGGCCGAGAAGCACAGCGCAACGACGAGGGAGAGAAGAAGTTGTTTCATGGCTTAAGTTTCCTTTGGTGTGGTGGTTATGCAGCAAGGGTAAATTTCACGATGGTGTCGGGCTTGCGGGGCGGTTCGCCCTTGGCAATCTTGTCGACGAAATCCATGCCGTCGGTCACTTCGCCCCAGACGGTGTACTGGCCGTTCAGGAAGCTGGCGTCGTCGAAGCAGATGAAGAACTGGCTGTCCGCGCTGTCGGGATCGGACGACCGTGCCGCGCCGACCGTGCCGCGCTTGAACGGCGCCTTGGAGAATTCTGCCGGGATGTTCGTGCCCGAACCGCCATAGCCGGTGCCGTCGGGATCGCCCGTCTGCGCCATGAAGCCGTCGATGACGCGGTGGAATTTCAGGCCGTCGTAAAAGCCTTCGCCGATCAGCTCCTTCACGCGCGCGACGTGTTTCGGCGCGATATCGGGGCGCAGCTGGATGGTCACTTTGCCGTCCTTCAGTTCCAGGATAGCGGTGTTTGTCTTGTCGTCAGCCATTTAAGAATCTCTCCATCGCTTTATACGTTTCATCGGCGGGTATCCTGCGCTTTGGACGCCCGAATTTCAAGGGCTTAAAAATACTCGGGAAATTCCTTTTCCGCGGTCACTTTCAGCTCCGATACCTTCTTCAGGCCGGACAGGTCGGGCTTCATCCGCTCCGCCTCCTGCCAGCAGGTCCAGGCCAGCATGCTGTCGCCATTGCCGAACAGCGCGTCGCCAAGGTCGGCATAGGCGGTCGCCAGCCACGGGTTGGCGGTGATGGCGTTCATGTACATCTTGACGCTTTTGTTGAATTCCTTGCGGTTGAGCGGCTTGCCTTCCTTTTCGTCGATCAGGATCAGTTCATGGATGTTGCGCGCGCGGAAAAGGTCGAGCAGGTGGGTGTAGTCGGGCGCGGCCTTTTTCGCGCGGACAAGCGCCTTGTTCGACAGGTCGATATCGCCGCGCGTGGTGAAGGTCTGGGTCAGGGTCAGCATCGTGCCCTCCACGATGTCGCCGCCGCCCGCCATAAGCACCTGCATTGTCATGTCCTCCAGGGCCTTTGTTTTGTCGCCGGGCAGCGACAGCAGCCCTTCATGCAGCGCCAGCAGCGCATGCAGCGGGTCGCCGGCCAGCAGGTAATCCTTCAGCTGCTTGGCGAAATAATCGGCATCGGGGCCGGGTTTCTGCGCGCTCGACATCGCGGCATTGATGGTGTCGTCGAGGCTGAAATGCTCGCTGTACCCGTCGGGCACTTTCGCCGCGAAGGTCACGGGCGTTGCTATTCCCAGCTTCCATTCGGCCTTCGTGACGCGGCCGGCATGGTCGTTGGTCGTGTATTCAAGCTTGTCGAAGGCATCGGGCGATTTGCCCATCTGCTTTTCGACATCGGGATGGATCGTGGGCCCATAGACAAGGAAGCGCAGGTAGGTTTTCAAAAGCCCGGGCGGGATCGCCGTCTGCGATACCGTATAAGACGCCATGCGGCCCGCTTCGGTGTCGAAAGCGCCGCCCTGCGCCGCCGGCGAAAAGCGGACCAGGTGGGCGCTTTTGTTGTCGAACGCGCCGGCATACAGCGTATCCAGGTCGACGAGCGGCCCGTTGGTGTCGAGCGCGATGCCGCTCATGGTCTTGACCATCTTGCCGGTCTGCGATTGCGTCTCGAAATCGAAGCCCTTCTGCGTCGCCTGGCGGCGCGTATTGCTGCGCGCCAGCGGCAGCGTGTGCAGCGGCATCACGTTGTATATTTTCTGGCCGTGGTCGATGACCGTATAGACTTTTTTCGCGAAATCGTAAATGCGCTCGTCATTGCCGGCGCGGATGTCCAGCATGTCGGGCAGCAGGGTGATAACGTTATCGACCGTGGATTCTTCGTCTTCGTTTTTCAGGATGATCCTGTTATACGCAGCGCCCTCGGGCGAGACGGTGGTGATCTTCGTTTTCTGGTGGACGCTATAGGTCAGCTGCAGGCCGGCCTGCGCGGCGGCCGGCGCGGTTGCGGCTACAGGCTC
This sequence comes from Alphaproteobacteria bacterium, assembly GCA_965279315.1. GTDB lineage: Bacteria > Pseudomonadota > Alphaproteobacteria > Micavibrionales > UBA2020 > JAPWJZ01. The sequence goes on from OZ257145.1 coordinate 1,734,000, forward strand.
GGTTACAGGCGCAGCCGCGGGTGCAATTTGGGGTGCCGCAGGCTTGACCGGCGCAGTAGGCGGCGGGCCCGACGGCGCGGTTAACTGGATATCAGCCGATGAAGCCGGGGGAATTGTCCCCTGTGCGGTTGCCTGCGTTGTGCCTGCAAGCAAGCTGCAGGCGGCGAAGGCGAGGGCGGCAAGGAAGGACGTTTTCATAGGGATCCTGACTGTCGTTCAGCGGTCATTCATCAAGTTTATCGCCGCCGCAGTTAACTATCTGTTAAATCGGGCGGAGTCGGTAAAAGACAAGCCTGATTTTGCTAAATCCGCGCTTGCGGCGCAAGCATCAAGGGGATAATTTATAAACTGGTGAAACGGGGATATTATGGACTATCTGCTTCTCGTGCTCTACTGGGCCCTGCAGGCCTATTTCTGGCTCATCATTTTCACGGTGGTGGTCAGCTGGCTGGTCGTTTTCGACGTTTTGAACACCAAGCATAAAGGCGTGCGCAAGTTCTGCGAGCTTTTGAACACCCTGACCAACCCGCTTGTTCTGCGCATCCGCAAGATCATGCCGCCGCTGGGGGGCATCGACCTCTCTCCCATGATCATCATTTTCGGGCTTTATTTCCTGATGAGCCTGATCGAACAGGCCAGCAAACATTTACAGGGCGGGTAAAATTATGGGGACAGCCAAGATGAAACACACGAACGAACCCGCTGCCCTGATCGACGGCAAGGCCATCGCCAAAAAACTCCGCGAGAGCATCAAGCGCCATGTAGAGGTGCTGGTGGAGGATCACAAAATCATGCCCGGCCTTGCGGTCGTGCTGGTGGGCGATGATCCGGCATCATCCGTGTATGTGGCGAACAAGGAAAAGGCGGCCAGGGAAGTCGGCATGCGCGGCATCGTGCACCGGATGCCGCAGAACACCTCGCAGGATGAATTGCTGAAGCTGATCCATGCCATGAACGCCGACCCGAAAATCAACGGCGTGCTAATCCAGATGCCGCTGCCCAAACAGATCGACAGCGCGACGGTGCTGAAGGCGCTCGACGCCGCAAAGGACGTGGATGGGCTGCATATCGAAAACATGGGGCGCCTGATGGCCGACATGCCGGGGCTCGTTCCCTGCACGCCGATGGGCTGCATCATCCTTTTGAAATCCATCACGCAGAATTTAAGCGGGTTGCACGCGGTCGTGGTTGGTCGCTCACAATTGGTGGGCAAGCCTGTCGCGCAATTGCTGCTGCGCGAAAACTGCACCGTTACCACCTGCCATTCCCGTACGCCCAATATCGCGCATGTGACGCGCGAGGCTGATATTCTCATCGTCGCGACCGGCAGGCCGCATCTGGTCAAGGCCGACTGGGTAAAGCCCGGCGCGATCGTGATCGATGTGGGCATCAACCGCATGGATGACGGCAAACTGGCGGGCGATGTCGATTTCGACGGCGTGTCCAAGGTTGCGGGCTACATCACCCCCGTACCGGGCGGCGTAGGGCCCATGACGATTGCCTGCCTGCTCGGCAACACCGTAGCCGCCGCCTGCCGCCAGAACGAATTGACAGTGCCGCATATTGGGTAATTTTTTAAAGGGATAATTTTTATGAATTTCAAAAACACGCTCTATACTTTAATCGCCGCCATTTTCCTGCTCGCAACGCCCGCACAGGCGCAGAACAAGGAACAGGATATCGTCTGCGGCGGTTTCAAGCCCGCATGGACGGCCTGCACGCGCAATGATGACTGCATGACGGGCCGCGGTTATTGCCGCGAACCGCTCGCCCATGCCCGCGCCGCTGCGTCGGAAATCGCCGCCTACAACCAGTGCATGCTGCGCGTCAGCGTCTGCACCAGCGTCAACCACGACATGCCCAAAGTCCCGCCCGTCTGCGGCGCCGGCCGCTGCGTGGCGGGTACACCGCTGCCGACCGTGCCGGGGCAGAAGTAATTCTAGCTGCTCATTAATTATTTTTTCGGTGATGGCATGCTGAAGTTAATTTTTTCAATGTTCTTTCTCGCCCTTATTTCAATGTCGGGTATTGCGTATGCGTGCAGGGATGTAAGGGATTATGTTGTTTTTACACACGACACATCCAGCAGCAATTATTGCTATGCAGTGTCGCTGCCTAAGGATTCTTTAAAAAATAAGAGAGGAAGAACGGACGTACATATCATAGAAGATGGCGCGGATGTCGTTGTTTATAGCTTTAATTTTTATGCTCGCGAAATCTTTTTAAAATGCGGTGATTTTAGCGGTTTAGACAAGCGTGTGGCGCTGGCACGGCGAGCGGGCAGATTTGGGTCGCTCTCTTCGGGGGATTATAATTTACTCGAGTTTTACGTCGATGGAAAATTGGCCAAGAAATATACCGCTAAGGAAATCACGGCGCGCGGAGAAGTTAACTGGGACGGTTTTTGCGGAGACAAAATTATTTGGAAAACGCAGATAGATGGCAATAATTTGGTGGTGCAGTTTGCGCTTCACAAAGTGAATTTTGACATGATGACCGGTGAAATCATTAGTACGGAAGACAAGCCCGATGAAATCTATTCCAAAATAATGGCGGGCCCCGGTTCACAATCCGGCGCGTCGAAAAAGAAGCCTTAACTCGCTACTGCCCCTGCGCCACCGTGAAGCCGCGCACGCCGTCGAAGCTGTAGAGGTTTTCCGTTTTAATCACTTCCACGCCTGCCTTCAGGAATGATTGCAGCAGCTGGATGATCTGTTCATGCGTCACGGGGGCGGCGTCGTTCGCGGGCGTGAAGCGGCAGCGCCAGTGGTCGCCTTGTTCGGATTTGGCGATCGCTTCGGGCCAGACCAGCAAGCCACGGCTGTCGATGCTGGAGAGCTTCAGCGAATTGCTGAGCGATTTCACGTTGCCCGCCAGCTCGTTTACCGCGCCAATCCAATCGACGAACACATCCACGCCTTCCAGTTTCTTGGCGCGGCGCGGCGGCATTTGAATATCCTGCAGCTTCATCTGTTTTTCTTCCGCCGCCACCATCGCGGGGAAGTATTTCGGCAGCTTGCCGAGGCGCTCGATCACAGCGTCCGAGAATTCGGTCGTGTTCGCGCGCTTGCTGCTCACCTGCGGGTTGAAAATCTCGCCGGTATGGATGCCGTCTTCTATGGTCGCCAGCCATGCGTTCTGGATTTTTGCCGCGACTTCGGTCTGGCCCAAATGCTGCAGCATCAGGACGGCTGCATTCAGCAGGCCGGAGGGGTTGGCGATGTTCTGACCTGCGATATCGGGTGCCGATCCATGCACCGCTTCGAACATCGCGCCATGCTTGCCGATATTGGCGGAGCCGCAGAGGCCGACTGAGCCGGAGACTTCCGCCGCGATGTCGGACAGGATATCGCCATAGAGGTTTTCGGTCACAACGACGTCAAACAAATGCGGGGCAGCCGCGATTTTTGCCGCGCCGATATCCACGATCATATGGTTCGCGGTCAGTTCGGGGTATTCCTTCGCGACCGTGTCGAAAATGCGGTGGAACAATCCGTCCGTCATTTTCATGATGTTGTCTTTGGAAATGCAGGTCACTTTCTTGCGGCCATGCGCGCGGGCGTATTCAAATGCATATCTGACTATACGCTCCGACCCCGTATGCGAAATCAGTTTCAGGCATTGCACGACGTTGTCGGTCTGCTGGTGTTCGATGCCGGCGTACAAATCTTCCTCGTTCTCCCGCACGATCACCATGTTCATCACGGGCTGCGTGGTGCGCACATAGGGGTGGTACGAAATGCAGGGGCGCACATTGGCGTACAGCGCCATGGATTTGCGCACGGTCACGTTCAGGCTCTTGAACCCGCCGCCCTGCGGGGTGGAAATGGGGGCTTTCAGGAAGCATTTGGTGCGCTGGATGGATTCCCACGATTTGTCCTCGATGCCCGACATGATGCCGCGCTTGTAGACCTTTTCCCCGATCTCGATCGTCTCGATCTCCAACTGCGCGCCGGCGGCTTCGAGAATCTTCAGCGTTGCCGCCATGATTTCGGGGCCGATGCCGTCGCCATGCGCGACCGTGATGGGGGATTTCTTCGTCATGGTTTTCATAATCCTTCGGAAAAGCGATACGCAGACAGGCGTTTCGCGAGGGTCATTTTTAACACGAGATTATTGTGGCTTAAAGCCCGTCTTTTGCAATAAAATCCAGCCATATTTTAACCGAGGTTGCCATGCTCCCCCAGGAAATTATCCGCAAGAAACGCGACGGGCAGAAATTGTCCGCCGCTGATATCCATGAATTCATTACCGGCGTCACGTCGAAGCAGGTCTCCGAGGGCCAAGTCGCCGCATTCTGCATGGCGACGCTGTTGAAAGGCATGACGATGCCCGAGCGCGTTGCGCTCACGCAAAGCATGGCGAAATCCGGCACGGTGATGGACTGGAAATCGGAAAACCTGCCCGGCCCCATCCTCGACAAACATTCGACCGGCGGCATCGGCGACAAAGTGTCCCTCATGCTGGCACCTATCGTCGCGGCCTGCGGCGGTTTCGTGCCCATGCTGTCGGGGCGCGGCCTTGGCCATACCGGCGGCACGCTCGATAAAATGGACGCCATCCCGGGTTATGTGTCGCAGCCCGACACCGCGCTGTTCCGCAAGACGGTGCGCAGTTCCGGCTGCGCCATCATCGGCGCGACGCCCGACCTTGCGCCCGCCGACCGCATCATCTATTCCATCCGCGACGTGACGGGAACTGTTGAATCGCTCGACCTCATCACCGCATCGATCCTGTCGAAAAAACTGGCGGCGGGGCTGGATGGCCTGGTGATGGACGTGAAATTCGGCACCGGCGCGTTCATGGAAAAATACGATAACGCCAAAGAGCTTGCCGAAAGCATCGTGCATGTCGCGAACGGCGCAGGTCTGCCCACCGTCGGGTTGCTGACCGACATGAACCAGGTGCTGGGCCGCACCGCAGGCAATGCGGTCGAGGTGGTGGAAGCCATCGAATACCTGCAGAACAAGAACATCGATGCGCGCCTGCACGAAGTGAACGTGGCGCTCACCGCCGAATTGCTGGTGCTGGGCAAGCTCGCGAAAGACATCGCCGAAGCGCGCGCGAAAATCGAAACTGTCATCCAAAATGGCAAGGCGGCGGAACATTTCGCCAAAATGGTTGCCGAACTGGGCGGCCCCGCCGACCTCATGGACAATCCCGCGAAATACCTGAAACGCGCCGCCGTGGTGAAGGAATTCTTCCCCGCGAAACGCGGCCGCGTCAGCGCCATCGACGCCCGCGCCATCGGCATCGGCATCGTCGAACTCGGCGGCGGCCGCGCGAAGCCGACCGATGGCATCGACCATAGCGTCGGCCTGACGCAAGTCGCGCAGATCGGCGAAGAAGCGGGGCAGGGCGCGCAACCGCTCGCCGTCATCCACGCCCGCGACGAAGCGTCATGGCAGAAAATGGCCGCGAGCCTTGAGGCTGCCATGACGGTTTCCGAAGCCGCCAACACACAAGAACAACTCATCCGCCACAGGGTCGCCGCATGAAATTCACCAAAGAAGAAATGAAGGTTTTAACGCGCGTGGCGACCGAAGCCCGCGACAACGCCTATTGCCCCTATTCAAATCACCCCGTCGGCGTCGCGCTGGTGACGGATAAAGGCATGGTATTCCCCGGATCGAACGTCGAAATCGCGCATTACAAGGGCGTCTGCGCCGAAGCCTCCGCCATTTCCAGCATGATAACGGCGGGCGAACGGAAAATCGCCGCCGTGGTCGTGATCGGCCCCGCGATGGAATACCTCTGCACGCCCTGCGGCGACTGCCGCCAGCGCCTGCGCGAATTCGCGGCACCCGGCATGAAGGTCTATTCGCTGTGGAAAGACGGCAAGCTAGGCGCGACGACCGAGTTCACCAAGCTGCTGCCCATGTCCTTCGGCCCTGAAAACCTCGCGGAAGTTGGCAGCGGCCCCATGAAGAAAAGAAAGAAGGCCAGGAAAAAATAGCGCAAGCAGCAGGGTGTTCTAAAAAATAAAAAAGCCGAATGGCATAAACAAGTTAAATAGAAAACAAGGAACAATGACTCCCCCGTCCACCGCAGCCGAAATCCGGCGCTCGACCATCATTGCCATCTCCCTCACCATCCTCGCCTATGCCATTTTCAACGTCGGCGACGCCATCCTAAAACTGCTGACGCAAGGCCACCTGCACACCGCGCAGATCATCATCGTCAACTGCTCCTTCATCATCACCTTCGCCGCCATCGGCGGGTATTTGAAAGACGGCAAAAAAGCCTTTGTCATGCAGTCGCCGAAACTGATCTGCATGCGCGCCGTTTTTTCCGCCATCGTCGGCGTGCTGAACGTCATGGCGCTGCCGCATATCAAGCTGACGACGTTTTACACGCTCGTCTTCACCTCTCCCTTCTGGGTTGCGCTGCTCGCCGCGTTTTTCCTGAAGGAAAAGCTGCAGCTGAACCGCGTGCTGGTGATCCTTGCGGGCTTTTCGTCCGTCGCCTTCGTCTTCCGCCCCGGCGCGGGGCTGTTCGACATCTGGGCCGTCATGATCCTGATCGGCGCATTTTTCTATTCCTGCGGCCTTGTCATCATGCGCAAGATGGGGCCCAAGGAAAGCCGTACGATGCTGATCATCGTCGGCTCCGCCGCCAGCATGCTGCTGGTCTTGCCCGCCGCTCCCGGTAATTTCCGCATGCTGGAGCTGCATGAATGGGGGTTGTTCGCGCTGATGGGCGTGCTCAGTGCCATATCGGTCAACTGCATCGCCTACGCCTTCCAGACCGCACCCGCCGCATCGGTGGTCGCGCCGTTCCATTACACGCAGATCGTCTGGGGCGCGCTGCTGGGCTATTACATGTTCGATGAAACGCCCGACGACCGCGTGATTTTGGGTGCTGCCTGCATCATCGCCGCCGGCCTTTACCTGATTTTCAGCGAAACCCGCAAAAAGAAACCCGCGAAAATAAAACCCATCGATCCCGCCGAATTGCCGGAGCGGGCAGGGCCGACGTAATCACCCCACTCGTCATTCCCGCTTTCGCGGGAATGCCGACATTGGAATGGAAATAGCGTTAGGGCTTGCCACCGCACAGCTTTTCGATGGCTTCCATGTTCGTCTGGAAGCTGCCGAGGTAATCGAAGCCGGAAATTTCCTGGTCTTTCATTTCCTTCGGCACATCGCAGCTGGTCTTGCCCTTTTTGGTGCGCATTTCGGCCTTGAGGGTCGCGTAATTGACATCGAGGGTTTCTTCCTCTTCGCCGTTCTCGCTCATGGTGTCAATGACTTTGTTGGTGGTGCCGATCAGCACAAGGCGATTATAGGCCTTGTCGTAGCGCCATTTGTTCGTGATGTCGAACATCCAGCGCGAACCGCCAAGGTAATTGATGCTCAGGATGCCCTTGTCGCTGATGGCGAGGTGCCCGAGCGGCGAGCCGTCCATCGCGCCCTTCGCCCCGCCGCAATTGATGCAGGTCGCACCGCCGGACTGGGCAAACAGTTTGAATTCCTGACCTGCCTTGTCCACGCCGAACAACACGGCGACGGCGGCGGTGCCGTCGGACTCCGCGTCTTCAGGGTCTAGCATGATGATGACCGCCGCATCCTTGATGCCATCGCCGTTCAGGTCGCCGAACACCTCGTCATGCACCAGCCATTTTGAAAAATCGCGCTTCAGCGCACGGTGCAGCGGCGGCAGCTGGTCGTCCGGCATCCGCGGCGCCTCCCGCGCCAACGCGGGGGACGATAGGATTAGCATCAGGGCGAGGATGAATTTTTTCATGCCGCTATTTTTACACGGCTTTCATCACCCCGCAAGTCTCGCCTGCCTCAAGGGTAGTACCCTCAACCTAACGCTCTCCCAGAGAAAGAGGGTTAGGGCAGTTTTACTTGGTTGTAAATTAAGTGTATTTCCACCAGAAAACGCCTGCGCAGCAGTTGTATATAATACCGCACTTTAAATACTCACGGTCGTCGAACTATCACTGAAAGATAATATTTTGTAAGTAGCTCTTTGAAAGAAAAAACAGCGTGTTCTTTACGTTGCTAAGTGCGGCGTAACGATCAGACGCTTCGCAAAATTTCATGTAATCAATACCTTGAAGATTGGTGCAGGCGAGGGGACTTGAACCCCTGCGGGATTGCTCCATGCGGATTTTAAGCCGCTTTCGGCAACAGCTTGCACTATGAATTTATTATACAATTTAGGTTCGCTAAGTCGGCCGTGTAAAAACACGTGTAAATTTTTGCGTTATTTTCAGCCGATTTTTTCTTCACTTAAGCGGTAGCCGATGCCCGGCTCCGTATAGATGAAAACAGGCTTCAATGGATTATCGCCCAACTTCTGGCGCAGCTTCTGCACATAAATTCGCAGGTAATGGTCATGGTCGAGCGAGTCCCTGCCCCATACCTCATGCAACAGCTCGGCTTGGGTTACCACCTGACCGGCCTTGCGCACAAGCGCAGCCAACAGGGCGTATTCGGTCGGTGTCAAATGAACTTCCTCGCCTTTCAGCATCACATGGCGCTTTGCGAGATCGACAACGATGTCGCCGAAAGAATAGGTCATCTCCGCCGGTGCTTCGCGCCGTATTGCGTGGCGCAGGGCGACAGTAATGCGCGCCATCAGTTCTGCCGTGCCGAAGGGCTTGGTGAGATAATCATCCGCGCCCATTTCAAGCGCCGCCACCTTTTCGTCTTCTTGGTCGCGGGCGGAGAGGACAATGATGGGCAGGCGACTCCATTCGCGCAATGATTTGATGATCGCCTTGCCGTCCATATCGGGCAGGCCGAGGTCGAGGATCAGCAGGTCGGGTGGTTGGGCGGCGCTGATTTTCAAGGCGAGCTTTCCATTATCGGCAAGCGTGACGCCGTAGCCGCGCGCTTCGAGCGCGGATTCAAGGAACCGGCTGATTTCGGGTTCGTCTTCGACAACCATGATTTGGGGCTTTGTCGTCATGGCTTACATCGCCTCCGGCATCGTCAGGGTTGCGGGCAATTCCACGACGAAGCGGCTGCCGCGCTCTTTTTTGTTCTCCGCGTATATCCTGCCCAGATGCGCCATGACGATGGCCTGGCAGATAGAGAGGCCAAGCCCTGCGCCCTTCGGCCTGTCGCCCTGCGTGAAGGTCGCGAATTTATTGAAGATCTCTTTTTCCTGCCCGAGCGGGATGCCGGGACCGTTATCGGAGACGACGAGGTGCAGCCCGTTACCCTGCATGTTGGCTTCGACCGTGATTTCCGTGCCCGCTGGCGTGTGGTTCGCGGCGTTTTCCAGCAGGTTCTGGATGACCTGGCTCATCAGCAACCCATCCATGCGGATGAAAGGCATCTGGTCGGGCACGCTTAACGACAGTTTGTGCCGTTTCAGGACTTCCTTGCACGACTCTGCCGCGCTGCCGATGATTTCGGCGGGGTAATAGGGATGCATGTTCAGTTTCAGCTGGCCGCCTTCGATGCGCGTGATGTCGAGCAGATTGCTGACAACGCGGGTCAAGCGGCTGGCTTCCTGCCGGATGGATTTCAGCAGCGCGTTATCGGCCAGCGCGGTATTTTGCAACAGCGTGTCCGCCGCTCCGGTAATCACGGAAAGCGGGCTGCGCAGGTCGTGGGAAACGGAACTGAGCAGGATGCTGCGCATTTTCTCGCGCTCGGCCAGCATCTTCGCTCTCTCCGCCGATTCTGCCGTTTCCGATCTTTCAAGCGCGGAACCAAGCAGGTCAACGAATGTTTCGATCATCAGGGTCTGGTCGGGCAGCAGCAATTCATCCTCCGGCTTCACGCCCACGACGCCCAAAGTCATGTTCGTGCCGCGAATAGGCAGGTAATAGCGGACGGCGCTCGGCATCGTGTCGGTGCCTGCGCCGGCATTCTGCGCATTATCGAAGCACCACTTCACGACCGTTTCTTCCTTGAAATGGTCGCCCGTGATTTCGCCGTATTTCATGTTGAGGAAGCCCTTGCCGTCGGGATACCAGATGGAAACGGCGACGCCCGCCGTTTCGGTCAGGCGGCGGATCAGCGCCTCGCTCATATCCTCGCGCGTGCGGGTTGCGGTCAGTTCCTTGGTCAGGCCATAGAACATCTGGGTTTCATGCTCGCGGCGGCGGGAAAGTATCACTTGGTCGCGCAGTTTCGACGCGAGCGACGAAATAACCACGCTGGTGCAGAACATGACGACGAAAGTGAGCCAGTAGGAGGATTGATAGACGTTGAATGAAAATTTCGGCTCGATAAAGAAGAAGTTGAACGCGCTGACGCTCAGCGCGGCATAGATGATGGACGGCCAGCGGCCCAGCGAGGCCGAGACGATCATCACGCCGATCAGGTACAGCATGATGACGTCCATGCTGGATAGCCAGCTTTGCGATGGATAGCTCGCGCCCGTGATGAGGCCGATGGCGGCGATCGCCCACAGGTAATCTGCCCACCATTTTTTCGGCAATTTCAGGTTTTTCCTGCGATTGAAGGCGACGCTGAGCGCCGCTGGGGTCGTCACGATATAAACGTCGATGTCGCCGCTCTGGGCGAGGATATATTCGGGCAGGCCCTTGCCGAACAGCGTCCGCCACGCGGGCGCGACCGATTTACCAATGATGATCTTGGTGATGCCCCTGTTACGGGCATAGTTCAGCAGTTCATCCCCGATCCGGCTGCCCTGCAGGCCGACGACGCCAGCTCCGTTTCGCTCCGCGCTCGCCATCACATGCTGGATATGGTGGCGCAGGCGCGCATCCTGCTTTGATGCCTGCGGCGTTTCGACATAGACGGCGTCCCACGGCGATTTCAGCGCGGAGGCAAGGCGCTTGGCCGTGCGGACGAGTTTGGAGGCGAACATATCCGGCCCGATGCAGACCATGATGCGGTCGCCCGCGACATTCGGCGTGCTAAGCCCCTCGCGCCGCCGTTGGTCGTCGGTATCGGCATCCACGTAATCGGCGGTACGGCGCAAGGCAAGTTCGCGCAAGGATTGCAGGTTGGTCTTGCGGAAGAAATTCTGTATCGCGCGCTCGTTCGCACCGGGAGCGATATAAACCTTGCCGTCGCGCAACCGGTTCAGCAACTCGTCCGGCGGCGTATCGACAAAGATAATGTCATCTGCCTCGTCAAAAATGCTGTCGGGCACCATTTCGCGCACGGCGATACCGGTGATGCTGCCAACCACATCGTTGAGGCTTTCGAGGTGCTGGACATTCAGGGTCGTATAAACGTCGATGCCTGCGCTCAACAACTCCTCCACATCCTGCCAGCGTTTCAGATGGCGGCAGCCTGCGGCATTGGTATGGGCAAGTTCATCGACCAGCAGGATAGCGGGCTTGCGCTTCAGCGCGGCATCAAGGTCAAACTCCTTCAGCCGGACGCCGCGATGGTCGATCTCCTGCAAGGGCAGGATGGGCAGGCCCTCCAGCAGAGATTTGGTTTCATGGCGGTCATGGGTTTCAACGATACCCGCCAGAACATCGAGGCCTTCCTTCAGACGTCGATGTGCCTCCTGCAGCATGGCATAGGTCTTGCCTGTGCCTGCCGAGCTGCCAAAGAAAATCTTCAGCTTGCCGCGCTTCTGCCGCTTTTCATCCGCCTCTATCTGGCTGAGTAAGACAGCTGGATCAGGGCGCTTTGTCGGCTCCGCCTTCGGCATGGGTAGCGGCCTTTTCATCAAGGGCAAGGTTGAGGGTCAGGACGTTGACCACAGGTTCGCCAAATACGCCCCACTGGCGGCTTTGGGTATGCGCAGCGATCAAGGTCTTTATGGTATCGTAGCCGATACCGCGCAGCCGCGCAACGCGCGCCGCCTGATATTCCGCCGCCGCAGGGCTGATATGCGGGTCAAGCCCGCTGCCCGATGCGGTTACCAGATCGACGGGAATCGCGGCCTTGTTCGCGGGGTCGGCTGCCTGCAATGCATCAATACGCGCCTTTGCATTATTCAGGAAAGTCTCGTTGGATATGCTGAGATTGCTGCCCGACGATGCTGCCGCGTTATACGGCAAAGGCCCCGTCGCCGACAGCCTGCCCCAGAAATATCTGGGGTCGCTAAAGTTCTGGCCGACAAGGCGGGAACCGATGGTGTGGCTATCCTTCAGGATCAAGCTCCCCTGTGACTGGTCAGGAAACACCGTTTGCGCCACCAGCGTCGTGATAGCGGGATAGGCGACGCCGAAGATCACGGTCAGGGTAATCCACATCAGCACAGAGATGCGCAAAGATTGCATGAACATGTTAAACAACTCCCAAAGCGGTCAGAACCAAATCGATTGCCTTGATGCCGATGAACGGCACGATAACGCCGCCCACGCCATAGACCAGCACGTTGCGCTGTAACAGCCGGGTCGCGCCGACCGGGCGGTATTTAACACCCTTCAACGCCAGCGGTATCAGGAACACGATGATAAGCGCGTTGAAAATCACCGCCGACAGGATGGCGCTTTCCGGCGATGACAGCTGCATGACGTTGAGCGCCATCAGCGCGGGATAAGTGCTAGCAAAGGCGGCGGGAATGATTGCGAAATACTTGGCAAGGTCGTTGGAGATGCTGAACGTCGTCAATGCACCGCGCGTCATTAGCAATTGTTTCCCGATTTCCACGATCTCGATCAGCTTGGTCGGGTCGGAATCGAGGTCGATCATGTTTCCCGCCTCTTTCGCCGCCTGCGTGCCGGTATTCATCACGACCGCCACATCCGATTGCGCCAGTGCGGGCGCGTCGTTCGTGCCATCACCCACCATCGCGACCAGCTCGCCGCCTTCCTGCATCTTCTTGATATAGGCAAGCTTCATCTGCGGCGTTGCCTGCGCGATGTAATCATCCACGCCGGCCTCCGTCGCAATCGCGGCGGCGGTCAGCGGGTTGTCGCCCGTCACCATGACGCTCTTGATGCCCATGCGGCGCAGGTCGGCCAGGCGTTCCTTGATGCCATGCTTGACGATATCCTTCAGGTGGACGACGCCCAGGATTTTGCTGCCGCGCGCGACCAGTAATGGCGTACCGCCCGCCCGCGCGATCTTATCAGCCTCCGCATGCGCTTCCATCGATTCACCGCCGCCGAGGTGGATGACATGGCGCTCGATTGCATCCACGGCTCCTTTCAGGATTTGGCTGTCCTTCACCGTGATGCCCGAGAGCCGCGTTTCCGCGCTGAAGGGGATGAAACCCGCATTCAGCGATTTCGCATCGCGCACGGCGATGCCGTATTTCGAGCGCGCCAGCTGCACGATGCTTTTACCCTCCGGCGTTTCGTCGGCCAGCGACGATAAATCTGCCGCCTCCGCCAATTGCTGCATTGAAATACCGTCGACGGGAATGAAAGCGACCGCCTGCCGGTTACCATGTGTGATGGTGCCGGTCTTGTCGAGCAGCAGTACGTTGATGTCGCCCGCCGACTCCACGGCACGACCCGATTTGGCGATGACATTCGCCTGCACCAGCCTGTCCATGCCCGCAATCCCGATGGCGGAGAGCAAACCGCCGATGGTCGTGGGCGCAAGGCAGACCAGCAGCGCGACCAGCACCGTGATGCTGACAACCGTGCCTGATCCGTTTTTTTCCACGGCATAGATCGAAAACGGCAGCAGCGTAACGCAGGCCAGCAGGAAAATAATCGTCATGCCCGCCAGCAGGATCGCGAGCGCGATTTCGTTGGGGGTTTTCTGCCGCTTCGCACCTTCCACAAGCGCGATCATTTTATCAAGAAAGCTTTCACCGGGGTCGGCGGTGATCTTGATGACCAGCCAGTCTGACAAGACGCGTGTGCCGCCTGTCACGGCGTCGCCGTCTCCGCCGCTTTCGCGGATGACGGGGGCGCTTTCCCCCGTGATGGCACTTTCATCGACGGAGGCGACGCCGGAAACCACCTGCCCGTCGCCGGGAATGAACTGCCCCGCCTCGACCAGCACGAGGTCGCCCTTGCGCAGCAGGGACGACGATGTGCCCATATAATCCTGCCGGTTATCGATGGTGCGCAGCTTCTTCACCTGAATATCGCGCTTCGCCGCGCGCAGGCTCGCCGCTTGGGCCTTGCCGCGCCCTTCGGCGATGGCCTCGGCAAAATTGGCGAACAGCGACGTAAACCAGAGCCATACCGCAACGGCTGCGACAAACCATGTTTTGCCGCCGTCACCCGTATCGTAAAAGCACAGGATCGTCGTGACAATCGCGCTGACATAAACAACGAACATGACGGGGTTGCGCAATTGGTAAACAGGGTTAAGCCGCATCAGCGACGATGCCACCGCCTGCAGGAGTTGCGCGCTGCCAAAGACCGCTTTTTTTTCTTGTTTCGACATTGCTTTTACTCCGCAAGGCTTTTCAGGTTTTGAAGATGCTCGGCCATGGGGCCCAGCGCGAGGGCGGGAACATAGGTCAGCACGCCGACCAGCACCACCACGCCCGCCAGCAGGGCGATAAACAGTGGCGTATGCGTGGGCAGCGTGCCGGATGATGCCGGAACCGATTTTTTCGCCGCCATCGATCCCGCAATCGCCAGCACGGGTAGCATGCAGAAGAACCGGCTGACTAGCATCGCCCAGCCCAAGGCTGTGTCGTAGAACGGCGTCGCCGCCGTGAGCCCCGCAAAGGCACTGCCGTTGTTGTTACCAGCAGAGGTAAAGGCGTAGAGGATTTCGCTGAAGGCATGGGGTCCTGCATTCAGCACACCCGCCTTGCCAGCATCTGTCGCCACCGCCAACGCAGCACCCAGCAGGGTCGCCAGTAGCGGTGCCAGCAGGACAATAGATGCCATTTTTATCTCGTAAGCCTGCACTTTCTTGCCCAGATATTCGGGCGTCCGCCCCACCATCAGCCCTGCGATAAAGACTGTGATCAAGGCATAGACGAGCATCCCGTACAATCCGCAGCCGACGCCGCCATAGATGACTTCGCTGAACTGCATCATCAGCAACGGCACGAGACCGCCGAGCGGCGTATATGAATCGTGCATGGAATTGACCGAACCGTTCGAGGCTGCTGTGGTCGCCGTCGCCCATAGCGTCGAATTGACGATGCCGAAGCGGGCTTCCTTGCCCTCCATATTCCCGCCGCTTTGCAGCGGATAGGCGGCCTGGTTGATATCGCCCAGCTTCGCGAGCATCGGATTCCCCGCCTGTTCCTGCGCAAGGCAGAAGAGGAATAGCGGCACGAAGATGACGGTCATCGCCGCCAGCAGCGCCCATCCCTGCCGCGCGTCATTCACCATGCGCCCGAAGGCGTGGCAGCAGGCGGCGGGGATCAGCAGGATCGCAAGCAATTGCAGAAAATTCGACAGCGGCGTCGGGTTTTCGAGCGGATGCGCCGAATTGGCGTTAAAGAACCCGCCACCATTGGTGCCCAGCTGCTTGATGGCGACTTGCGATGCCACAGGGCCGACCGCGATATTCTGCGTCCTGACGGCTTTGCCATCCGCATCCGTCAGCGGCTCCAGCAGTTGTGATTCGGTATAGGAGTTGAACGTCTGCGGCACACCCTGCGCCACCAGCACGGTTGCGAAGATCAGGCAAAGCGGCAGCAGAATATAGACCAGCCCGCGCACCATATCGACCCAGAAATTGCCGATGGTCTTGCTGTTTTTCAGGATAAAGGCGCGAATGACCGCCGCCATGACGGCCATGCCGACCGCAGCGGAAGCGAAGTTCTGCATCGCAAACCCGACCATCTGCGTGAAGTAACTCATGGTCGCCTCGCCGCTATAGGATTGCCAGTTGGTGTTACTGACGAAACTGATCGCGGCATTGAAGGCCAGGTCAGGCACAACCGCGCCCATATTGGCGGGGTTCAGCGGCAGCGACGCCTGCAGCCGCATCATCGCGTACAGGCCGAACATCGAAACCGCGCTGAAAATGATGACATGCGTCGCGTATTGCTTCCATGTCATCTCTTCGTCCGGTTTGACGAAGCAAATTTTGTAAGTGATGCGTTCCAGCCAGCCGAGCGGTATGGAGAGAATTGTTTTATTGCCCTGATAAACCGAAGCCATGAAGGTGCCGAGTGGCTTCGATGCGCCGAACAGGATGCCGAAGAAAAGCAGGATCTGGATCCAGCTACTGTAAGTAATGCCAAAAATCATGGAAACAACTCCGGCTTGAGAAGCGCGATAAACAGGTAAACGAACAGGGCAATCACAAGGACACCCATCGCTGCGTAAAGAATTGTCATTCCTTTTCCTCCGCCAGCTTTTCCGCGAGCTTTATAAAGCCGATGCTTATGAGTACGAAGCCGAGCAGTTGCAGCAGGTATAACCAGTCCATGTTTTTTCTCCTTGTGCGTCGTTCTATATCTGGGACTTCTGAAGGTATAAGTCCTGTAAAAATGCCGTAAAAACGCCTTTATGCGATATCCCAGTGTATTAATGCGGCGCGGTTTCATAGAAAAGGGCTGCCGCCATCGCGATGCAGCTGACCCCCGCCACGAATTTTCGCGCGGATAGCGGCGTGAAAAGCATATTTCCGAGAATCACCGCGCCGGTTTGCGTCAGCGCGAATGCCGTGATTTGAAGCAGATAGAGTTGGGTCATGCTTGGCATGAAAGCCTCCTCCTTTCATTGTCCGTCCGTGCATCGTGTCTGTCGCATAAAAAGCCCGTAAAAAATACGGCGCGACATTGGCGCGCGCTTTTTACACCCTTTTTACAAGACGACTCAGTGCAACTTCGTCACGCTCCGGATAAACAAACGAGGTTCAAAATCATGAAAAAATTTCTCTCCGCTTTCCTGCTCGCCAGCACCTGCCTGATGCCGCTCGGCGCTGCGGCGGAAGATGCTGCGCATGGCCCTGTCTATGATTTCTTTGCCAGCCCGTCCGGCACGGTCGCCGCCACCAGCGACTATGTTTTTCGCGGCATCACGCAAAGCGATGAAAGCCCCGCGCTGCAGGGCGCAATCAATTTCGGTCAGGCGACCGGCCCTTATATCGGGTTATGGGGATCGAACGTCGATTTCAACGACGGCGACGAGGCGCAGCTGGAACTCGACCTCTCTGGTGGCTACAAATGGGTATGGGGCCCTGCATCATTCGATGCGGGCTTGATCTATTACGCCTATCCCGGCGCGGATAGCGGCCTCGACTATGATTATTGGGAGGGCAAGCTGGCGGCATCGGTGCCCGCCGGCCCTGTCATCTTTACCGGCTCCGTTTTCGTATCACCTGATTATTTCGCCGGTTCCAACACCGCTGTTTATCTGAACGCCGCAGCAACCGTCCCCGTCTTCAAGACCGGCATCACCGCCAACACCTCCGTCGGGCATCAGTCTATCGACGACAACGCCGCCTTCGGCACGGCGGATTACACCGACTGGACTGGCGGTCTTTCCTACACTTGGGAAAAATTCACCTTCAACGTCGCCTATTTCGACACCGACCTCAGCACCGCCGACTGCCCCGACGGCTGCGAGGGCCGCGTCGTCGGCACCATCACCCGCGCATTCCCCTGACAGGATGAATAACATGTCCATAGATCCCAAGAAAAAGCGATTAGCCAAAATTTTCGGCACCTATGCCCTGACCGCTTCGTTGCTGTTCGGATCAGGCTATGGTCTACAAACCATGGTCAACAATCTTGACGGCAAAAAACCGCAAGCACCGCAAACAATCGATCAACAAGAATCCCGTAGCCAAGCCCCGGCCCAGAGAACTCCCGCCAAATATTTCTGGCTTCCCGCGCCCGCGAAGCAGCCTTGATTATCGAATAGCAGACTGTGTAAATAGTGTGTAAGTCTCTGCTCGCTACGAAATACACGTTTTGAGTGATTTAATCATTGTATCGGGTAGTAAAAATCGCGCTTGGATACAAATGGCAATGTGTTCAGCTCTGATCCACATAGCGGCAATCTGCCGAAATCCCATCTAATCAATACTTTAAAGATTGGTGCAGGCGAGGGGACTTGAACCCCTACGGGATTGCTCCCTGCGGATTTTAAGTCGCTTTCGGCTAGGGCTTACACTATGAATTTACTATACAATTTTGGTTAGTAAAGTGAACCGTGTAAGAACCCGTGTAAGTTTCATAGACTAAGTTCGGCGTCTTTTGACTGCGTTACTGTATGCTGTGTTCGAATATAAAGGCGCGACTTTAAGCATTTTAAACAAAGATGTTCTGCAGGTAATACCAGCTGATATGCTTTAAAAAAAAGAAAGCGTCAGTTATTTAAAACTTCCCGCAACATGCAGAGCAGGGACTCCGCGGTATAAGGCTTTTCAATAAAATATTTTATCTCCACGTCAGAGACCGTCGCAGATTTGCCATTGGTTTCAAGGCCGCTCGCGCCAATAACCTTCACTGCGGGATTGATCTGCCGCAATGTTAAAATCGTTGTGGCACCGTCCATTACGGGCATCATCATGTCGGTCAGCACGGCTGCGATTTCATTCCTATGTCTGGCATAAAGCGCAATCGCTTCAGACCCGTTCGAGGCTGTAAGGACCTGATAGCCGAACGCTTGCAGCGTCTGGCGCGTGATGGTTAGTATCGCAGCCTCGTCATCTACAACCAGAATTTTTTCCCCATTTCCACGGGGCAATGCATTGTTTTTTTCCCCTGCGGCATCGGTCGCGGCGGACTTGATCGCGGGAAGATAAACCTTGAAAGTGGTGCCTTTGCCGACCTCGCTGTACACATGCACAAAGCCGCCATGGCTTTTCGCGACGGCAGCGACTGTGGAAAGGCCGAGGCCCGTTCCTTTGCCGAATTCCTTGGTCGTGAAGAACGGGTCAAAAATCTTGTCGAGGACCTCGGGCGAAATGCCGATGCACGTATCCGACACACTGAAGACGATATAGGGGCCAGCTTTGGCGTCGCTGCTCAGGGCGGCGGCATGTTCATCGATAACGATGTTCTCTGCCGCAACCATCAGCTGCCCGCCCTGCGGCATGGCGTCGCGCGCGTTGACGCAGAGATTCAGCAAAAGCTGGTGCAGCTGCGTAGGGTCGCCCGTCACGGTCCAGATATCATCAGGAAGCGAAACGGAAAAGGAAATGTTTTTGGGAAAGGTGTCGCGAATGAAAATTTCCACGTCGTTCGCGGTATTCCGCGGATGGACGGCGATGCGCTGGCCGTCCACGCCGCGCGCGAAGGACAGCACCTGCCGTACGATTTCAGCGCCGCGTTTTGCGCTGGTGTCGATCGTCGATAATATCTCCAGAGTCACGGGGTCGCTTGCGCGTGATTTCAGCATGGTGATCGACATCAGGATCGGCGAAAGGATGTTATTGAGGTCGTGCGCGATGCCGCTCGCCAGTGAACCGATGCTTTCCATGCGTTGCGCGCGCATAAACTGTTCCTCGATTTTGCGCTTCTCGGTGATGTCGCGCATAATGACTGTGAAGAGCTTGTGGTCTCCGCTATCCATCTGTGAAATCGAGGCCTCAATGGGGAATTCTTCACCGTTCGCGCGCAGCCCCGTGATCGCGCCCAGCGCCCCCATTGCGCGGTGCGTTACGTTCGTCTGGCCAAACCGCTGGATATGAACAGCGTGCTTTTCCCGGTACCGTACGGGGATGAGTTCCTCGAGTTTGCGCCCGATCATTTCCTGGGCGGGATGGCCGAACATGCGCTCCGCCGCCGCGTTAAAGACGGTGATTGTGCCCTGTGCATCAATCGAGATGATGCCGTCCATGGCGGAGGCGATGATGCCGGCCTGCCGCGCCTCGCTTTCCTTCAGCGCGCCCAGCGCCGCAAGCAGTTCTTCGTTCGCTTTTTTCAGCTTCTGTTCCATCAGAATTCCGACTTCTTGCGGTCAAGCACGAGCATGTAACCCGCGCTACGGACAGTTTTGATGATTTCCGGCATTTTTCCGTTGTCACCAATTTTTTTGCGCACGCGCGCGATCTGTATGTCGATTGACCGGTCGGTGATGTCGAGGCTGTCATCCTTAATCGCATCGAGGATCTGCTCGCGGCTCAGGACGCGGTTCGGCGCGCGCGCCAGCATCTCAAGCAGCCTGAATTCACCAACAGTGAGGTTGCCGGAAACGCCCGCTTCGTCGAAGATCTGCAGCCGTTCGCGGTTGAGAATCCATTTGCCGATCTTGACCCCGTCTGCAGTCTGCTGGTCGGCAGGGTTTCCTTCACGCATGCTCGCATAGCGCCGTAGATGGGCACGGACGCGCGCCTTCATTTCCGCATCGTCAAACGGCTTTGTCAGGTAGTCGTCAGCGCCCATCTCTAGCCCGACGATCTTGTCTGCCATTTCGTTCTTGCCGCTGATGGCAATGATAGGGGCGTTGCTCAACTGGCGGATTTTCTCGATCAGCACGAGGCCGTTGCCATCGGGCAGCAATATGTCGAGCAGGATGAGGTTTACAGGAATCTTCTTTAGCTTCTCGAGGCATTCGCGGGTGTCACCGGCAGTAATAAGGGTATACCCGTCTTCGGACAGGCTTATGACGATCAGGCGTTGCAGTTCGGCATTGTCGTCAACGACTAAAATGGTTTCTGGCAAAAGGATACACTCTTGAAAAATTCATTTAAGAACTTCCCAGATATCGCACCACTTGGTGCGTAATACAATCAAAGTTGTCTTTTGAAATTTATGTTATGTATATATAACGCCGGCTATGCGGTAAATTGCCTTGATATCCTTGGCCTTGATGCGCATAGCTTTTCCGGAATCCATAAACTGGAAGTTGTAAATCAGCCCCTTGGCACCCATATATACCAGAATTTCCACCCCCTTCGCGTGAAGGCAGAGACAAGGCTGTTTCGGCACGGGCGATTTGTGACGATCCAAGTAAATAATCGTGCCCTGCGGATAGGTTGGCGCAAAGCTATCGTCCTGCACAAACAGGGCGATCACTCCCTGAGCCTCTTCCAGATTGGGAAGTGGCGCGACGCGGTCGATCACTTCGCCGTCATCGAGTGTCTGCAGATGACGATCCAGCTTCAGCCTGCCACCAAAACTGAAAACCGGGATTTTTCTGGACTTGTCCGACGCCGACACGGGCGGTGCAGTGTTGGGTTCCGGCTGCTCACCGGTTGACAGCCATTCGGCGGATACCTTCAGCGCCTTTGCGAGTTCGTAAATATAGCGGGGGCGTATTGTCTCGCCGCGCTCGAACTTCTCATAGGCCTGCTGCGTCACCCGGCAAAGCTTCGCTACTTGGCGTTGTGTCAACTTAAGCTCTAGACGGCGCTTGCGCGCTCTTATGTGTTTTACCTGCATTTTCTTTCCTCGCTTCACTATACCCAATCCCGCCTGCGTGTCTGAAGCCGTAATAAAATTGTTAAAAAATGCGCTTATTAACAATTTATATTGTCAGGCCATTAAGCCTGGCGCGCGCCCTTCACGAGGTCGCTGTGACGATAACGCAGGATTCCCGCTGGCTGCGCAACATGACCGCAAACGACAGGGCCGGAAATATAATCAAAACCCATGCATACGGCGGATGCCGCGATACTGATGGTCGGCACATCCAGCAGGAATTTACGCGAAGGGCGCGCGGCATCGGCCTGCAGGCTGAACATCCGCAACCGCTTGATGACTGCCTGCTCGGGCTGTTGTTCCGCGCCGATGGAAAGGCCCGCGCCGTCGAAGCCTGCATGACGCAGGCCCGACAGATCCGGAATTTCATCCGCCATCGTTTCGACAAAGACCGCACGGCAATATTTCTTCAGCACAAAGCAGTAATGCGCGCCGCCGACTTTCAGCGCGCTCTGCGGCTGCCCCTCGAGCTTGAAGATAAGGTAGTTGCGCTGGGCAACCGGGATGCTTTTGCACAACAGCTCGTATTTCGGAAGGTAAGCGGGGTCGCACAGCGTCGCATGACGAACCGGGCACATGATTAGCGCAGGGCGGTTTTCATTCTGGAATCGCTGCAGTTCCGCAATCGCGCGCGACAGCAATAGCAGGTCGGCATGAGGCCCTTGCTCCATGCCCTCCTGACGGCATAGATATGTCGTGATGGCATTTAACCTGACTTCCCACAAAGGGACGAAAGTGAAAATAGGCGCGCCCGACGGCTGTATGAGCTTGTCTTCTTCTGAACGCGGCGGCGGATCCTCCATCGGCACGGTGGAGAATTTATCCAGTATTTCGCAGAGCGGCTTGCCTGACAGCAGTCCTGACTGTGTCTGGACGATATGCTTCTTGATGGCGATACCGCGCAGGTCTTCCTTGCCGGTCGCGAACAGGCGGTCACGGATTTCGTCCGAAATGGCACCCGCCGTAAACTCACCCTGCTCCCGCGACGCGTTGGCAAAGATAATGAGGTAAATATCGTCCTTTTGCCGCAGGTGTATGTCGCCTTTCGACAGGTGCATTGAGATTACGTCTTCGCTGATGGCATATACCTCTTGCTGCATCGCGGGCCATTTCCGGCCGAGGCGCCTCTTGACTTTTTCAAGGCCGATGAGCTGCAACTTGCCTGACGTCACGAGCGATCGTTTCTTTAAAAGTTCGGCGCAGAGTGTTTCAAGTTCCTGTTGCTGCAGCGTACTCGGTTGCAGCGCGTTTGCCTTTACGGCTTCGCCTGCCTTATGTTCATGCGGCGCCTCGCCAAGGCCGAACCTGTTGAGAAAGGCCGCGATGAATGGCAAGGGGCTGGTGACAACCATGTTACGCACCCTCCTTTTCGATATCTTGCATCAGTTCCAGTATCTGCCGGGGCGTAAAGGGCTTTACGAGTGTCCGGCACGCACCGAACGTCGCCGCGAGGTCGAGGAAACCCATGTCTTTGTTGCTGCCGCCGCTCGACATGGCAATAATAGGCGTGCCCGGGTTGATCGTGCGCATTTCTGTTATGGTCGAAAGACCTTCCTTGTCCGGCATCAGCAGATCGGTCACGACGATATCGGGCTGGAACTGGCGAAAAAGCTTTAACCCCTCAAAACCGTTGCAAGCCCCTTGCGTTTCATAGTTGAGCTTGTCCAGAATACGGCAGAGTGCGGTACGTGTGAGTGTGTCATCCTCTATGACTAGAATTTTCAGGAATTTAGAGGTTTCTGCGAAGAGGTTAACAGACATGGCTTTCTCCTTTGTTTCTAAAATTCGCGTTATTGTCGCGCCGCAAAAAATATCTGTACTTCGGAAAAGTGTTTTTCGACCGCCTGCATAAGCTTTTCTTTGTGCGTGCGGGAGAGAGTATTGGCGCTTTCGGCGGCAAGGCAGGCTTCCGCCAGCCCCATCGCGCCGATCTGCAGGGCAGAGCCCTTCAGCTTGTGCGCTGCTTTTTTCCAGTCACTGTCGGTTCTATTTCCGGCAAGGTGCTGTTTAAGGTCAGCGAGGATATCGATACCGGACGAGATGAACATCTCCGACATTATTTTCTCTTCGCTTGCTGCGCCATCGGTGAACAGCACAAGGTGAGCAAGGTCAACCGGCACGGCAGGATCGGAGGGTATGTCGGGCGTGGCAATTTCAGGCATATGCGCTTGCGTGTCATGAAGCCAGTGGCCGAGAGATGCACGGAGACCGCTGGGGTTGATCGGCTTGCTGATGTAATCGTCCATTCCCGCTTTCAGGCAAGCTACCCGGTCGCCGACCATGGCATGCGCCGTCATCGCGACAATCGGCACATGTTTTTGGCCGGAAGCGCTCTCCATGTCGCGTATCAGGCGCGTCGCCTCGAACCCGTCCATTTCCGGCATCTGGCAGTCCATCAGGATCAGGTCGTAGCAGTGATTGCAGTCTGTTATCTTCTCCAGCGCCTCGCGGCCGTTCGTGGCCTCCACAATATTCACGAAGCCCAGTTTTTGCAGTAGTTTATGGGCATAGAGGCGGTTGACAGGATGGTCATCGACCACCATGACGCGGAACTTCGCAAAGCTGTCTTCCGGCTGCATCGCGCGCAGGCGGGCCGAACCCGTGCGCACGACCATTTTAGCCGTTGCTGTTTTAAAGGGAAGCTCGACGCGGAATGTGGAGCCTTTGCCCGCAGCGCTCTGGACCCCCACAGTGCCGCGCATTTTCGTCACCAGCATGCGCGTGATCGCAAGGCCAAGCCCCGTGCCGCCGAATTTGCGGCTACTGGAGGCGTCGCCCTGCACGAATTTCTTGAAAAGCTTTCCCTGCACATCTTCACTGATGCCGATGCCAGTATCTTCGACGGTGATGGTGTAATTCGATACACTGGCATCGAACGACACTTCGGCGCTCACGGAAATGGTGACATGCCCTTGTTCGGTGAACTTGATCGCATTTCCCACCAGGTTGGTGACGACCTGATTGATCCGCAGCGCATCCCCGATCACGAAGGGCATCGCCAGTTCACAGTAATTGTAATTGAGCGTCAGGCCTTTCTGCGACGCGAGAGGTGCCAACAGATCGACAACGGTCTTGAGGCTTTCTTTCAGGTTAAACGGCGCTTCTTCCAGCGTCAGTTCGCCTGCCTCCATCTTGGAAAGGTCGAGAATGTCGTTCAGGAGGTACAGCAGCGATTCACCCGACTTGACGATGGCGCGGATCAGTTCCTCCTGCTCGGGATATGTCTTGCCCGACATCAGCAGTTGTGAAAGACCGATGATACCGTTCATGGGCGTGCGCATCTCGTGGCTCATATTGGCGAGGAAATCGCTCTTGGCGGCGTTTGCCTGGTCGGACTGCTTCTTGACCGCCAGCAGGTCGTCGCGCCATTTCCGCAGGCCCAGTATCGTTGACACCCAGGCGATCACGATGGCAGGCGCCACGATCACCATCATCATTTCGATCCGTTCCATCGGCAGGCTGACGCCGTCAGCCGTCGGTGTAGCACCCATAAATCCGTTGATGATGCTTTCCTGAAACTCCCAGCCACTGGCCATGACGATAACAAAGACAACGGTGGATATCAGCGCGACAGTCAATATGCGGATCGGAAAAGAAACATCGTTCGCTTGGCCGGTAAAGAATGCGCGCCCCGACTTGAATATGCGCAACGACATCGCTATCCCCATGATCGCGCCCGTCATGAGTGCGATGAAAATCGCCTCATTGCCGTCCTTGGCGATATCCCCCGCGCTTAAGGGCGCTACACACATTTCGATATTGGGGACAAGGACGGCGGCCTTCATGCCGGTGTAATGCATGCCGCAGATAGCCGCACCCATCACCAACGCCGCGACGGCGCGCAGCAATCCCTGCTGGCGGAGGTCTGCGAACCTTTCGAGGCAGCTGAAAATCCACAATGCCGCGCCGGACGCGCCCACAGCGACCAGTGCGGACAGCGCAAACAGACCGGGCAGATAGCGCAGGTCGGCGGATTTCATCTCCATGGCGGCCATACCTGTGTAATGCATGCCGCAGATGGCCGTCCCCATCAGCAGCGCACCGGCGGCCTGCTTGTAAACCGGCAGATCGACCGAGCTTGCAATCCTGAAGAACCCGAACGCAATGCCGAGCGCAATCGCAAACGACAGCGCCGTAAGGCCTTCGTTATAAGACATAGGCATGTCCATGTTATAGGCCAGCATGCCGATGAAATGCATCGACCAGATCGCGCAGCCCATCGCGGCGGCACCCGTGATCAGCATCGTTTTCTTCAGCGCCGGCGTTTGCGCTTTTTTGTATTCTGATGCCAGCGACAGGCCGGTGTATGAGCCGAAGGCGGCGACAACATAAGACAGGATCACCAAATACGGCGTATAGCTGCCGATCATGGCATTTTCGGGAACCGTATGGATGAAATACTGTTCAAACATGCTGCACCTCCTGAAAGAAAACATGACGGCTTGTCGGCATGATCAAATCCTAACAAGCGCGCATATCAGGCGTATGACAGCTTGTTTCTGCGCCGAAACAATCCCTATACATCGGGAAAACCCTTGATAAAACAAGATGTTTTGGAAATTCTGCCCCTGTGTCACGACGGACATGTAACGACACGAACCGACATCATGTCGATATACACGACGGGCAATCTGAAGGCATCACAACAGCGAATCAGGAGAAACAAGCTATGGAACACGCGGCAGCGGCATTGATCGATGATATTAAACATCTGCAGGGGAAGCTGCGCGCGGCGTTCGCGAAGGTCAGTTACATCGCGCAGAGAAACAGCGGACTAAAAATACTTGTCATCGAGGATGATGGACTCACGCGGCTCATGCTCTGCGAAATCCTGCGCAGCAAGAAATATACGGCACTTGAAGCGCCGAACGGCGTATTGGGCCTCAAGATGTTCGTTGAGCAAAGCCCCGACGTTATCATCACCGACATCCTGATGCCCGAAAAAGAAGGTCTAGAAACCATCCTGGAAATCCGGGCGATGGACGCGAAAATCCCGATCATCGCCATGTCAGGCGGCGGCACTGCCGAGAACATAAATTTTCTTGAAATGGCGGGAAAGCTGGGCGCGACGCGCACAATCTCAAAACCCTTCCGGCCCGATGATATTTTATCACTCATGTTAAATCTGGAAGTTGAAGCAGGTTATCGGCTCAACGACCAGACCTACGCACCATACTAATATAATCTCTTACGGATACAGTTGGCTTGGGAAGGCACATCGGAATACCTCAAAAAAACATCCACTTTCTAACTATGATTTTTTTGCGAGCCGAACGGCGTCCTGCCGGCGCTAGATAGGAGTTTAATGAGGCGATCGCATTTCGCGCACAAAGCTCGCTGATCCCCTGTAGACTACAAGCGCAAGGTGACTGAAAGAAGTGTTTAATTAGTGTGTAAGTAAATTCAGGCTGAAAACCCTATAAAATAGGGAAAAAATTTCTTCACAGTCGGCTTCGGTTATCGATGTACATGCAAAAGTTCAAAAAGTATTGGTGCAGGCGAGGGGACTTGAACCCCTACGGGCGTGAGCCCTGCGGATTTTAAGTCCGCTGCGTATACCGTTCCGCCACGCCTGCGCCGGTTGGTTCGCTACGCTACAGTTTCGGGTATTTTACGTCAAGAAAGCTGTCGTTTTACGGCCATTTCAGCACCATGCTTTTTCCTATACAAATCATATACTTATCAGGCACTCCCCGTTTCATCCCAAAAACACTATATTAATCAACGATGAATGAGGAAAAACGAAAAGGCCACGAGACGATCCTGGAATTCGTGAAAACGCTTCCGGGGATGCCCGGTGTTTATCGCATGATGAACGCCGCCGGCGATGTTTTGTATGTCGGCAAGGCCAAAAGCCTGAAGAAGCGCGTCATCGCCTACACACAGCCCGAAAAACATTCGATCCGCATCCAGCGCATGATCGCGGCGACATCGACGATGGAATTCACGACCACGCATACCGAAGCCGAGGCGCTGTTGCTGGAGGCGAACCTCATCAAGAAGCTCAAGCCGCGCTACAACATCCTTTTGCGCGACGACAAATCTTTTCCTTTTATCCTGATCACCGGCGGCCACAATTACCCGCAAGTGACCAAGCACCGCGGCAACAAGGACCGTGACGGCGAATATTTCGGTCCCTTCGCGTCTGGCATGGCGGTGAACGAAACGCTGACCGTGCTGCAGCGTGCGTTCCAGCTGCGCACCTGTTCGGATAACATCTTTGCGCTGCGCACCCGCCCCTGCCTGCAATACCAGATCAAGCGCTGCACCGCGCCCTGCGTCGGCCGCGTGACCAAGGAACAATACGCCGCGCAGGTCGATCTGGCGCGCCAGTTCCTGACCGGCAAAAGCCGCAGCATACAGGAAAAATTTGTCGCCGAGATGCAAACGGCCAGCGACGCCACCGATTTCGAAACCGCCGCTTTTTTCCGCGACCGCATCCGGGCGCTGACCATGATCCAGCAGGAACAGCTGGTGCATATCGAAGGCATCGAAAGCGCAGATTTCCATGTGCTGGCGCAGGACAAGGGACAGTCTTGCGTGCAGGTGTTCTTCTTCCGCGCGGGCCAGAACTACGGCAACCGTTCGTATTTCCCGCGCCACGAAAAAGACGAAAATCCGGAAGATATCCTGTCGGCCTTCGTTGCGCAGTTCTACACGAACAAGCCCGTGCCCAAGGAAATCGTGACCAATTACGTGCTGGCCGGGCAGGACGTGATCGAGGAAGCATTGAAGATGAAGGCCGGATACAAGGTTTCCATCCTGAACCCGTCGCGCGGGTCAAAAAAGGAAATCATCGACATGGCGGCCAAGAACGCCCGCGAGGCATTGCAGCGCCGTATGGCGGTCGAGGCGTCGCAGGCCGAAGTGTTCGAGCGGCTGGCCGAGCTGTTCGGCCTTGATGCGCCGCCCGAGCGCATCGAGGTGTTCGACAACAGCCATATTTCAGGATCCCACGCCGTGGGCGCGATGATCGTCGCGTCGCAGGACGGTTTCGTGAAAAATTCCTACCGCAAGTTCAATATCAAGGGCCCCGTCGCGCCCGGCGACGATTACGCCATGATGAAGGAAGTACTGACGCGCCGCTTTCAGGCATTGCTGAAAGATGGCGACGCGCAAGGCCAGTGGCCCGACCTGCTGCTGATAGATGGCGGCCAAGGGCAGTTGACGGCGGTGCAAACCGTCCTGACCGAATTGGGCGTGCAGGGCGTGCCCGTGGTGTCGATTGCGAAAGGCCCCGACCGCAATGCGGGGCGCGAGAGGTTCTTCATGGAGGGGCGCGACCCTGTGAGCCTGGAACAGGGCGACCCCGTTTTGTATTTCATGCAGCGCGTGCGCGACGAGGCACACCGATTCGCCATCACCACCCACCGCGCCCGCCGCAGCGCCGCGATCGGCCAGAACCCGCTGGACGCCATCGCTGGAATCGGCGGAAAACGCAAGAAAGCCCTGCTTTTGCATTTCGGGTCGGCGAAAGGGGTTGCAGAAGCGGGGGTGGCTGATTTACAAAAGGTGGCCGGTATCAGCAAAGCCGTGGCCGAGAAAATCTACGGTTTCTTTCACGAGAAAGAAGAATAAAAACAGATGGCCCTGCCCAAAGGCATTTTCAGCATCCCGAACATGCTGTGCTATTACCGCCTCGCCTATATCCCGGTGATGGTGTTGCTGTTCTGGCTGGATTACATCTGGCGTGGCGAACATATTTCATGGCCGGCATGGCTGAACGTGGTGCTGTTTACGCTGGCGGGCCTATCCGACTTCCTCGATGGCCGCATCGCGCGCTGGCTCAAGCAGGAAACGCTGCTCGGCAAATTCCTCGACTCCTCCTCCGATAAAATGCTCGTCGGCGTCGCGCTGATGTGCCTGCTGGCCTTCCAGCAACTCACCGGCTGGTGGATCGTTCCCGCCATCGTCATCTTCCTGCGCGAAATCCTGATTTCGGGCGTGCGCGAATTCATGGCGTATTACAACGTCGTGATCGGCGTCAACTGGACCGCGAAATGGAAACTGACGATCCAGATGCTGTTCATCGGCTTCCTGATCGCCGGCCCCTACGGCCCCGACCTTGTCCCCTATGCAGAGGAAATCGGCAAATGGGGTTTCCTGTTCGCCATGGTTTTAACCGTCTGGTCGGGCGCGGAATACTTCATCGAGGCGTGGAAGAATATCCGGCGGCTCGAGGCTGAGGGTAAGGTTTAAACCCTACCTCTCTCCCAGAGGGAGAGAGGTACAAAATTAGTGGATTGAAAATACTGTATTTTCAACCACCAAAATCGCCTGTGTACCACCAGTGTACAATTCTTCGCTTGCCGTTTCCGGTTAACAAAGCAACTTGCATCAAGACGATAGCAAAATAGACAAAATTCCTCCATCGGTTTAAACCGATGGAGGAATTTTATGAAAAGATATAAACGACTGGAAGAGACAGACCGGGTATCCATCCAAGTGCTTACAAAAAGGGGGTATTCGGACGCACATATAGCGCGTGAAATCGGCGTTCATCGATCCTCCGTAGGCCGTGAGCGCCGGAGGAACACGGTCGATGGGAAGTATTATTACCATCTGGCGCAGGGGCTGGCGGATAAACGGCTGCGCGCAAGGCGGTGGCGAAAGTCGAAGGTGACTCCGGAGATTATCGCCTTCGTGGAAGAGAAGCTGCGGTTGGGCTGGAGCCCGCAGCAAATCAGCGGATGGATGAAATACCGCCAGTCCGAGCTGCCCACCATTGGCTATGAGCGCATCTATCACCACGTTTGGCAGGACAAGTGGAACGGCGGAAGTCTGTACCGCCATCTGCGTCACGGCGGTCGCCGCTACAGGCGCTACGGATCACGGTTCGGTATTCCAGACCGCAGAAAAGGCCCTATTCCTGGCCGCGTTGATATTGACCAGCGTCCCGCCATCGTCGAGGAAAAATCCCGCGTCGGGGATTGGGAGCTGGACACGATTGTCGGCAGCCAGCATCGCGGCGTCCTCGTCAGCATGGTCGAGCGTGGATCAAAATTCCTGCGTCTGGCTTTGGTTCGGGAGCCGAAGTCTGCTTCCGTCGCGGAGGCCATCGAAGCATCGCTCTACAATGACAGGAAAAAAGTCCTGACCATTACGATGGACAACGGCTGGGAGTTTGCAAGGCATCGGGAGTTCGGAAGAACCCTGAAGGCCGATACTTTCTTCGCCAAGCCCTACCACTCTTGGGAACGCGGGCTGAACGAACACACCAACGGCCTTGTCCGCCAATACTTCCCGAAGGCCACCGACTTTACGGCGGTTGAGGCGCATGAAGTTCAGAAGGTCGAGGAGCTGCTTAACAATCGACCGCGCGCCGTGTTAGGATTCAGGACGCCGATGGAGGTCTTCTCAAGGCCGTCGTCTTTGCGCAAAGTTGCGCTAGTTAACTAAAGGGGCGCAACGCCTATGACGCGCGTATTTCGGTTAACTATCCCACCCTGATGAGTATCCGGAATACCGATGGCACGATTCTCGCCGCCGCCGGTTTCCGCCTCGCGGCGCAGGAGCCTCTTTTTCTGGAGCAATATACCGGCGTGCCGGTGGAAAAGGCGCTCGCCACCGTTTATGGCTTCGATATCGAACGCAATATCATTGCGGAGGCGGGGAATCTTGCGTCAACGGGGAGAGGGGCGACGGTTTTTTTGTATGCCGCGCTCACGTCGTACCTGAACCACCGTGGCCTCGGTTACCTCGTGCTCACCGGGACGGACGAACTGCACCGGCAGTTTATCAGGCTTGGCCTTGTCCCGCGCAGGGTGTGCGATGCCGATGCCGGGGCTCTAGCCGCCGGCCGCGCCAGCTGGGGCAGGTATTATAGCACATGCCCGCGGGTCCTGAGCGGCTCTATCGCGGAAAGCGCCGCCTGTCTTGCGGCGCGGATGGGCGCGGAATACACAGAAACCGCACCGGCCCTGTTCCCGAGGTTACATTACAAATTCCATGAGTGAGCTCCTTTCAGCCATTCGACGCCACGCGCGATCGCAGCCCGGTATGCCCGCACTGGTGGGCGAGACCGGCACATTGACATATGCCACGCTGGTTGCGGAGGTCGAACGCGGCGCCATCGCGCTGCGCGCAGCGGGCAGTGCCGTCGTCGGTCTGAAAATGGATAATGGGCCAAAATGGGTCGTCTGGGATCTTGCCTGCATAGAGGCGGGCATCGTCTGCGTTCCCCTGCCGCTTTTTTTCAGCGCCGCGCAGCTCGCACATGTGATTGCGGTTGCCGGTATCGACACAATCATATCGGTGACCGGCCTTGCCAGGGAAGGCGACAGAGCTATCTTCTCCCTGCCGGCGGGCACCAGCAAGATCACGTTTACGTCCGGTACGACGGGAGCGCCGAAGGGCGTTTGCCTGCCGCAAAGCGGACTTGAAAACGTGGCCCGCAGCGTTCTCGATGCCGTCGGACCGGAATGCGCAGTGCGACATTTTTCGGTCCTGCCGCTTTCCATCTTGCTGGAAAACGTTGCCGGCGTTTACAGCGCGTTGATGGCCGGCTGCGCGTGTCATATTTATAGCCTTGGGGCTATCGGCTTTGCAAATCCATTCATGCCGGATTTTTCCGTGCTGGCCACGCAATTGAAAACTTGCCAGGCGACCTCCGCCATTCTGGTTCCGGAATTGCTGCGCGGCCTGATGGGTGCAATGTCGGCGCAGCAGGTTTCAATCCCGTCTCTTCGTTTTGTGGCAGTGGGCGGGGGCAAGGTCGCGCCGGAAATCATAACGCAGGCGCGCAAGATGGGGATTCCCGCATATGAGGGTTACGGGTTAAGTGAATGCGGCTCTGTCGTCACGCTCAATACGCCGCAATCGGATTTACCGGGCAGGGCAGGGCGTCTTCTGCCGCATATTGACTGTGAAATAGGGGCGGACGGCGAAATCATCATCCTGAATCCCGCTTTCCTTGGTTACGTTGGCGCGGCGCATACCGGGCCGCTGCATACAGGTGATATAGGCAGGATCGACGCTGAGGGGTTTGTGTCGATCGAGGGCCGCATCGGCAACGTGATCATCACATCCTATGGCAGGAACATTTCGCCGGAATGGCCTGAAAGCGCTCTGCTGGCGCAGCCTGAAATCGCCCAAGCGGTTGTCTATGGGGAGGCCATGCCATCTCTCGGCGCTCTGGTCGTCCCAACCGCCCGCGATGTCAATCTTGACGTGGCAATCGCGCGCGCAAATGCGCAACTTCCCGATTACGCGCGCATAAAACTTTTTCATGCCGTCGAGCCTTTTTCTGCCGCGCAAGGACTGCTGACGGGAAACGGGCGGCCGAAGAGACGTGAAATCCTTCAGCGCTATGCGTCAATCACA
Source organism: Alphaproteobacteria bacterium (assembly GCA_965279315.1). Lineage (GTDB taxonomy): Bacteria > Pseudomonadota > Alphaproteobacteria > Micavibrionales > UBA2020 > JAPWJZ01. Next base: position 1,766,469 of record OZ257145.1, read on the forward strand.
CAACAGGAGAAGCAGAATGAAATTTTACGATCGGCTGGTTGAGGAGACCGAACTTTATCGGCGGGAACTTTATACCGTGCCGCAGCTGGCAGATGCCTTGCAAGGCAATATCAGCCGCGAAACTTATATCGCCTACCTGACGCAGGCCTATCACCACGTCAGCCATACGGTTCCGTTCCTGATGAGCATGGGCAGCCGGCTGCCCGCGGAAAAATTTTGGCTGCATCGCTCGATCGGCGAATATATACGCGAAGAGCTGGGGCATGAAGAATGGATTTTGAAAGATATCGCTGCTGCCGGCGGCGATGCCAAAGCGGTAAAAGCATCCAAGCCGCATCTAGAGACGCAGATGCTTGTCGCTTATAACTATGACTACATCCAGCGTAAAAATCCGGTTGGTTTCTTGGGCATGGTTTTCATGCTTGAAAGCACAAGCGTGCAGATCGCCTCGCGCGCCGCCGATACCATCATGACAACCCTTGCGCTGCCGAAGGAGGCGTTTACGTACCTTGTGTCGCATGGTGCGCTTGATGTCGGACATATGGATTTTTTCGCCGCGCTGATCGACAGGGTCACCGACACCGCGGATCAGCATGCGATTATCGAGGTCGCACAGAATACGTTCCGGCTTTTCGCGGGCGTGTTGCGCAGCATACCGCAAAATAGCAAAGGAATCCGTCATGCAGCTTAAGGGTAAACGGATTTACATGACAGGCGGCGCCGGCGGCATCGGATTGGTGCTGGCGCAAAAACTGCGGCAGGCGGGCGCCATTGTCGTTACTATTGACCGGCAGCAAGGCGCGGATATCGTTACCGACCTGTCTTCGGAAGAACAGCTTTCGAGGCTCTGCGCGCAGCTTGCGCAGGAAAATGTGGATATACTGGTCAATCTCGCCGGCTTGATGTATTTCGGCCATTTCCCGCTGCAGCCGCAACAGCATGTCTCGGCAATGCTCCGCGTCAATCTCGAAGCGCCGCTGCGTCTTGCGCAGGCGGTCATTCCTGGCATGCGCCTGCGGGGGCAGGGTCAGATTGTCAATATCGGCTCGGTGTTCGGCGCGATACCCTTTCCACATTTTGTCACCTATTCGACGACGAAGGCGGGCCTGAAGGCATTTTCGGAAAGCCTGAACCGGGAATATGCCGGCAAGGGAATAAGCATAACGCATATCGCCCCGCGCGCCGTCACGACGCCGCTGAACGGCGGCCTGGTCGCGGAACTTCACAAGCGCACCGGCGTCGTCAGCGACGACCCCGAAACGGTTACGGATAAAATAGTTCACGCCATCGCTCACGACAGCAAAAGCGCCGTGATCGGCTTCCCGGAAAGTTTTTTTGCAAGGCTGAATGCATTGCTGCCGGGCGTGATTGACGGCGCGCTGACGGAAAAGCGCGATATCGCCGACAATCTCCTCAACGAGTATTCAAACGAAAAGGAAAAAAACGATGCAAAAGCTGCTTAACCTGTTGCTGGTTGCGTTTCTCGTGACTGCCGGCAGCGTGCCCGCGCGTGCCGAGGATCCATCAACCTCCGTCCTCGACAAGGAGGTTGCTGGCCTGCGCAATGAATGGGCGCGCATAAAATTCGCCGTCGCCGATGCGGATGCGCAGCAAAAGGGTATCGTCGCCCTCGAAGCGGTCGCGGATCTGACCGTGAAAACATTCCCTGACCGGCCGGAGCCTAAAATCTGGACGGCAATTATCCTGGCAACGGATGCCGGCATCACCAAAAGCATTTCCGGCCTTCCGAAACTGAAAAGGGCAAAAGCCCTGCTTGAACAGGCTCTGAAGGAGGATGACAAGGCGCTCGGCGGATCGGCCTACACGACGCTCGGGTCGCTCTACTACCAGGTTCCCGGCTGGCCGCTGTCCTTCGGCGACAAGGACAAGGCGGCGAAAAGCCTGAAGGCCGCCCTTGCCATCACTCCGGATGGCGCGGAGCCCAATTATTTCTATGGCGATTACCTGTTGAAAACAGGCGATTATAAGGGATCCCTGGCGCGCCTGCGGCATGCGCTGGAAGCAAAGCCGCGCGAAGGTTTCGAGACGATTGACGCGGGCCGGAAAAAGGAGATTAATCAGGCGATCGCCGAAGCCGGAAAAAAAGCCTCTGAACAGGCGACATCGCATCTTAACTGAGGCGGAAAAACTATGCGCATATTGCTGGTTGAAGACGATGCCATGCTGGGCAGGGCGACCGAGTCCGGCCTGAAGATCAGCTATGCCGTCGACTGGTGCAAGAATGCGGAGGACGCAGCCGACGCCCTGCGCACGACCGATTACGACCTCGTCGTGCTCGATATCAATCTGCCGGGGAAATCCGGGCTGGATTTGCTGAGGGAGATCCGCCGGAACAAGGATGCTCGGCCGGTCCTGTTGCTGACGGCGCGCGATGCCGTGCAGCACCGCATTGAGGGCCTGAACGCCGGCGCGGATGACTATCTTGTCAAGCCCTTTGACCTTGATGAGCTGATCGCGCGCTGCGGCGCACTCATCCGCCGCAGCAACGGCCGCGCCTCCGCTCTGCTTACCCATCAGGGGATGGAGTTTGACCCGGCCTCGCGCGTGGTCAGGGTCGAGGGGATGACCGTTCACCTGTCGGCGCGCGAGCTTTCCATCCTCGAAATCCTCCTCAATAACCTCGGGCGCGTCATCAGCAAGGCGCGCATCGAGGAGCATATTTACGACTGGTCGGCGGATGAAATCGAGAGCAACACGGTAGAGGTCCACGTCTCCTCGCTCCGCCGCAAGCTGGGCAAGCAGTTCATCCGCACTATTCGCGGGCTTGGCTATACGGTTTCCGCATGACGGCAAAGAACTACTCGCTCCGCCTGCATCTCATGCGGCTGATCAGTGTGCCGATCATCGTGGCGGGGCTCGTCATCGGCGGGCTTGCGCTTGCGTTTACCTATTACGAGATCGATGAAGTCTATGACGCGCAGCTGGCACAGTCGGCCAAGCTGCTGATGAAGCTGACCCAGCAGCAGCTGGAAGAGGACATCAAGCGCGGGGTCGCCATCAGCAACGAAAACCCCGACTTCACGCATCTGTACGAGAAAAAAATCTCTTTTCGCATCTGGTGGAAAAACCAGCTTGTCACGGAATCCGCGAGCGCCGGCATTTTTGGCGACAAGCCCGCACCGCTGGATTTTTCGACGCGGCCGGCAGCCGGCAGCACATGGCGGCTGTTCTCTATAGCCGATGACGACGACGACCTGCTGGTCGAGGTCGCGGAAAATCAGGGCATCCGGACAGAGCTGATCCTGCAGATCCTCAGCAGCCTGTTTATACCCGGCCTTGTTTTCCTGCCGGTGATGCTGGGGTTTGTCTGGTACGGCACCACCCGCAGCCTGAGGCCGATGAAGACGCTTGCGCAACAGGTGAACGGGCGCGGCGCGCAGGACCTGAAGCCGTTCGAGACCGAAAAGATTTCGCGGGAGATTTTACCCTTCATCGGCGCGCTGAACAGGTTGTTCCTGCGCGTCGACAGGTCATTGCAGCGCGAAAAGGAGTTCACCGATAATGCGGCGCACGAACTGCGCACGCCGCTGGCCGCCATGAAGACGCAAACCCAAGTGCTCATCAAGAAGGCCGGCGCAATGCCCGCCTGCCGGGAGGACCTCGAAAACCTGCTGACCTCCATCGACCGCGCCGCGCATCTAGTCGACCAGTTGCTGCTGTTCGCCCGGCTTCAGAATATGGACCTGGCGACTGCGCCCGTCGACCTGACTGTCCTTGCGGAAAACGTGTCGCGCCAGATGTACCCGCGGGCAACCGGCCGGCACCATCGCCTGGAGGTGAATGTCGAGCAGGGACTGGTGATTGAAGGATCGGCGAGCGCACTTGCCATCCTGATCGGCAACCTTGTCGAGAATGCCATCAAATACACGCCGCCGAACGGCCATATTGCGGTCGATCTGCTGCGCAGGGAAGGCGCAATCGCGCTCATCGTCAGCGACGATGGCCCGGGAATCCCGTCCGAGCTGCATGAAAAAGTGTTCGACCGTTTTTACAGGATTAACAAGGATGGCACCGCCGGCAGCGGGCTCGGACTCGCGATGGTCAAATGGATTGCGGATATGCATTATGCCACGATAGAGTTGGCGCGCCATGAGCCGAAGGGCCTGACCATCACTATTATGTTCCGGAGTAGTCAGTGAGGAAAATTTTGAAGAAGATATCCAACCGCACACTTACACGGGTTCTTGCAAAGTGGACTTTTTCAGGTCAAATTGTATAGTAATTTCATGGCGTAGGCCGTTGCCGAAAGCGACTTAAAATCCGCGGGCATCAATCCCGTAAGGGTTAAAGTCCACTCGCCTGCGCCAACCTTTTTCACTTATAGGTGGCTCAAGACTACTGCGGAGATATTCCGTTTGAACAATGAAGTTGAGAGAACACGGGTTTGCGTGTTCGCAAGCTTTAGCAGCATCACCCAAAGCCGTTGACTTGCATTTTTTTGTTAAATAATTGTTCCTTCGTTTGAAGGGGTTATCATTTTTGCACATAAATAATGCCTTGCGTAAGTCACATGTAAGCTTGCAATGCTATGTTGTAACTATGGCAGCGGGAAGCGCCGCGCACTTTTGAAACCTTCAAAAGGGCTCTCCCAGCGAATGCCAAATGCGCGGATGCTCGCGGCCAGCTTTGACGCCGACCCCTTTAACATCATCTCGATGATAAAACAGAAAGAGGCATCACATGCTCCTTCTTGAAAAATTTTTCAAGCCGTTTAAACGGCGCACCGAAGAAGAAAATGTCTTCGCGAAAATCAACCGCCAGCTGATGTTCTCGCAGAGCGAGCCGCTGACGCTCGGCGTCGAATGCGAATTCGGCATCGTGAACCGCGATACGTGCATGCCCGCGCCGGTTGCGCTCGATATCGTCAGGGGCGCCAAGCATCCGGGTGTGCAGCACGAGCTGTACCAGCACATGATCGAGATCACGACAGATGTCTGCAAAAACGTGCAGGAGACGGAAATCGACCTCAAGGACCGCCTCGCGCGCATCACGCCGCAGCTGGCGGCGCATGACGCGATGCTGGTGGGCGCGGGCGTGCTGCCCTTGCTGAAACAGAACCAGGTCACGCCGACGGAGACGGAGCGCTATAAATTGCTGCGGGAAACGCGGCAGGAACTTTACCGCCGTTTCACCACACTTGGCATGCATATCCATATCGGCATGAAGGACACGCAGTCCTGCATCCGCTACCACAATTTCTATATGCGCTTCCTGCCGCACCTGCTGGCGCTCAGCGCGTCGTCGCCGTTCGAGGAAGGGCGAGACACGGGCTTTGCCAGCATCCGCCCCTCGGTCACGGAATCGATGCCGATCGGCGGCATGCCCTACCAGTTCGAAAACTGGCAGGAATACAAAAGCCTTGTGCGCGCGATGACGCGCTCGGGCTCCATCTCCGACCTCAAGGACATGTGGTGGGATATCCGGCCCTGCCCGCGCTACGGCACGCTGGAAATCCGCATCTGCGACCAGCCGGCGACGGTTGCGGAAGTGGCCGCGATCACGGCCTTCGTCCATTGCCTCGGCCACTGGTTTGCCGAACATCAGGGATGGCTCGACGACATGCCGCGCCCCGCCAGCTGGCGCATGCGCGAAAACAAGTGGCGCGCGATGCGCTACGGCCTCGACGCCGACATCGTGGCCGACGATTTCGGCGATATCCGCCCCTTGCGCGAGGATATCGCGCAGTGGATCGACCGGCTGGAGCCGTTCTTCGTCAAGCTCGGCTATGAACAATACCGCGACACGCTGCGCGGCATATTGGCGCATGGCAACACCGCCGACCGCCAGCGTCGCGCGGCGGAAGGCGGCGACCTGAAGGCTGTCTATGCCCATGCGGCGGCGGAACTGGTCGCGGGGCATCCGCTCTGGGATGTTGCGGACGGCACGGCGGAGGCGGGCGTGTTCCGCGCGCCGGAAAACCTTGCCGAACCCACGCCGCTCAACCATTACCAGTACCCGCATTGCCTGCCGCAGGGTTACGGGCTGTGGCTGTTCTAAAAAATAAAAAAGGGGGAATGTAAAATGACACAGAAAAAACGCGTGGGCGTGTTCCTGCCGCCGAAGCATCCGTCAGGCAATGTGATCGAGGGCAACGGGCTGATGCCGGACGATGTGCGGCAGGCGGTGGTGCCGGACCCGGAAGGCCTCATCAACGGCCTCGACAAATTCAACGCGCATACGATCCTGCGGCGCGCAGGCGTGCCGACCGCCAATTTCTGGATGTTTCCCGCGCAGAATGCGAATGCCGTGGCTTCCGAGGTGGTGGCGGCGGGGCCCGCGCTGCTGAAGCCCACGCTCGGCGCTTTCGGGCAGGGCATCCACATGGTAAAGACCCCGCGCGAGCTGGTCGACGCAGTCGAATACGGGCAGTCCTTCCATCCCGAAAAACTCCAGATATTCTGCGAGGAATTCGAGGAAAACGACATCACCAAATGGATCAGCACCACCGTCATCGACGGGCAGCTTGTCTATGGCTACCGCAAGAAGCCGGAAAAATTCGTCGATAACTGGAAAGTCTATGACGCCGACCGCAAGGGCGGGGGCGTGGACTGGGTGGATGCCGCGCCTGTGCGCGACATGGCGCTGAGGGCGGCGCGCGCATTGCAGGCAGATGTGATCGGTTTCGACTTCATCTATTCAACCGCGCGGCGGCAATACCTGATCGTCGACGAAAATACCTTCCCTGGCATGTATACGGATTGCTTCACGCAGAGCGGCGGGGGCAGCTGGGACAGCCATTTCCTGCGCATGGCGCTCAACCACCTGGGCCGCGGCCCAAAGCAGATGGTCGCGGCATAGCACATATTGCCGAAAGCGGCTTTAAAATCCGCAAGGGAGGAATCCCCTAGGGCTTCAAGTCCGCTCGCCCCCACGCCTGCGCCCCTGCAAGGCAAAGGAACGACGTTATGGCGTCCTTTTTAACTTCCCGGATCGGCTGGTATGGGAAGGCAAGGCCGTTCTGGGGTTCGGCATTCAGCGTTGGCGGGGCGACGCCGTCCGTTTCAACCTCGACCACCGGCACGCAATTTCCGTGGGGGAGTGTTGCTGCCCGATCGGGATCAGATTTTAGCTAAAAACGTCCTAAGCCAATTCATCACATGAATGCAGGTCATTACTATTGGGGGGGGGGGGGCGTATTCGGGCCACTTTCTTGAACGGCTGATGTTGGAGGCAAGAATACATAGTGAATTCATGGCGTAGGCGGATCATTTTACACCGCTTGAAGATGTCCGCCTGACGGCCAAAGACCTTGCCCCTGCCTATTTAAGCCTCGTTTAAGCCAGACGGCATAGAATGCCGCGCAGTTCATTCAGTCCTGCATGGGCAAAACCATGCTTTGGCAATATTTGACGGGCCGCCATGATGACAGAGTTTATTGACAGGCGCGAAACGCACAGCAAGCTGATCTATTCCGGCGCGCTGTGGATTCCGGCCATGATATGCCTGATGTACATTTTCTGCCTGCTGGTGCTCGGCCATGAATTTGCGTTCGACCGTGCCATTTCAGACCGGTTTTACGATTTTGCATGTCAGGCGAAAAACGCCCGCGCGTGCTGGCTGCTGGATAAATCGGACCGCAGCCTGACCTTTTTCCTGCATGATTTGCCGGTCCATATCTATACCGCCACCGGCGTTGCCGCACTGCTGGTGACGCTTGGCGGTTTTCGGCGTCCGGAACTGCGCAAATACCGCGAACTGGGCATTTTGACATTGATCGCGCTGGTTACGGTGCCGGGCATCGTTGCGCTACTGAAAATCGCTACCGGGCATTTCTGCCCGGGGCAGCTGCCTGTCTATGGCGGGCCGGTCGGCATGGCGGGCGTGTACCAGCCCAAGGCGCGCTGCTTCCCGGCCGGCTTCCCTGCCGGGGGGTTCGGCCTTGTGGTGCTTTATTTCGGCGCGCTGCCCCTTCTTTGGAGGCGCATTGCGCTGTTTGGCGGGCTTGGCTTGGGGGTAATTTCCAGTATTATACAAATAGCGCGCGGCGAACATTATCTCAGCCATTGCCTGGCAACGCTTCTGACTGCCCTGTTCGTCGGCCTGCTGGTGTCTTTTTTAAAGAATTACGATCAAGGCCGCTACTATGCGTTTATTAGTCGTTGAAGACGATGCGATGATCGGCGAGAGCCTGAAAAAGGCACTCAAGGCCGACGGCTATGCCATCGACTGGGCGAAGGACGGCGTGGAGGCGTGGGACGCGCTGCAAGCGCAGGTCTATGACCTTGTCCTCCTCGACCTCGGCCTGCCGGGGATGGACGGCATTTCACTGCTGAAAAAACTGCGCGGCGGAAAAATGGCGCTGCCGGTATTGATCGTCTCGGCGCGCGATTCCGTGCAAGACCGCGTGCTGGGGCTCGACAGCGGCGCGGATGATTATTTGATAAAGCCCTTTTCGCTGGACGAGCTGGAGGCGCGCATCCGCTCCCTGCTGCGCCGCCGTGGCGGAAACACAAGCGCTGTCATCGCCAGCGGCGACGCGACGCTCGATACCGTCAGCAAGAAACTGACCTTCCGCGGCAAAAGCGAAATACTGTCGGCGAAGGAATACGCCCTGATGTCGACCCTGATGGCGGTGCCCGGCGCGGTGTCGTCGCGTGCGCAGCTGGAGGAAACGCTCTATGGCTGGAACGAGGAAATCGCCAGCAACGCGATCGAGGTGCATATCCACCAGTTGCGCAAGAAATTCGGCAAGGAAATGATCCGCAATATCCGCGGCCTTGGTTACATGGTGGCTTCATGACATCAATGCGCCGCCATTTGATGCTGCACCTGATGATCGCGCTGCTGGCGGGGTCGATTGTCGTGGGCGTGGTCAGCTATTTCAGCACCCGCGATGAGATCAACGAGCTGTTCGACGGCAACTTCAAGCAGATCGCCATGGTGCTGGAGCGCGAGAAAGCGGCGCCGATCGATACAGGTGCAGCCGCATCGAAAAAGAAAAAGCTGAAGGGGGAAGAGGAATTCCTGATCCAGTTCTGGACGCCCGATCACAAGCTCACCTATTCAACCCATCCGCTGATCCCTTTCCCGGCGCCGGCGCAAAAAGAGTACGACACCCGCGAATTCCAGGGCAAGACATGGCGCAGCTATTCAACTTCGGCGCATGAAATCATCGTGCAGATATCGCAGCCGGAATCCGAGCGCAACAAGATGATTTTTGAAATCGCGCTGAAAATGCTGGTGCCGGTGCTGCTGCAGTTCCCGATCCTGGCCTTGCTGATCTGGCTGGCCGTGGGGCGCAGCCTGGACTCGCTCGCCTTCATCTCGAGCGGCCTGCAGAAACGCTCGGCGACATCGCTGCAGCCGCTGTCGTTCGAGAACATACCGCAGGAAATCACGCCGCTGGTCAGGGCGCTGAACGACCTTTTGCTGCGCCTCGATGACGCGGCGAAGCTGCAGCGCCGCTTTACCGCCGACGCCGCGCATGAACTGCGCACGCCGTTGACGGCGGTGCAGCTGCAACTGCAATTGCTGGCCCGCACCAAAAACGACACCGAAAAGCAGGAGGCCGTCGAAAACCTGACGCATGGTGTGCAGCGCTCCATCAGGCTGGTGGAACAATTGCTGGCCTTTGCAAGGCTGGAGGCCGGGGACAACGCGCAAGCACCGGGGCGCATGGATGCAACCCCATTGTCCCGCGAAATCGTAAAATTCCTGTCGGGCCGCGCGGCGGAAAAAAATATCGACCTCGGCATCAGCCGGCAGGAACCGGCGATGCTGTTTTCCACGCCCGAAAGTATACGGGCGGTCATGACGAACCTGATCGAAAATGCCCTGCGTTACACGCAGGCACAGGGACAGATCGACGTTGCGGTGTATGCGGACGAGGGCAGGGCGGTATTGGAGGTGTCCGATAACGGCCCCGGCATCCCGCCCGCCGAATGGACCCGGATTTTCGACCGGTTTTACCGCGTCCTCGGCAATGCCGTCCCCGGCACGGGGCTGGGCCTTGCGATTGTCAAAAGCATCCTCGACAAAGACGGTGCGCAGATCACCGTCGGCCCCGGCATCCATGGCGCGGGCGTCAGTTTCAAGGTCATTTACCCGCGCGCCGACCCCTAAGTTTCGCTTAAGCCTGCTATGGCAAAAGCGTGACGGAAGGAATGTATGCGATGAAAAGCTGGCTGAAATTCAAAATAAGCGTCACGCCCTGGGTGCTCAGCCTGTGTTTGTCGGCGCTGTATTTTTTCGGGATGAATGCAGGGCTGATCGCGCGCCTGCACGGCATCAGCCAGACGGAAACGATGAAGCCGGGCTTCATCCTGTCTCTGCCGGTTTTTTTTATTGCGGCGTTCAATATATTGTTTTTGCCGTTTTGCAACCGGCACACGGCCAAGCCGGTTTTCATTATCCTGACGCTGCTCTCCGCCCCGCTCGGTTACGCCACTTTCAACTACGGTGTCATTTTCAGCATGGAAATGATCGTCAATATCGTGACGACGAATATTGCGGAGGCGTCGTCTTACCTGAATCTGCCTGCCATCCTGTGGATTTTCAGCCTCGGCGTCTTGCCGGCGGTGGTCATTTCACGGCTGTTGATCGTGCCATCCAAGCGCCAATATGCGTATCCGGCTTATGCGCTGCTGGCATCGGTGCTGGCGATCGTGGCGGTCGGGGCGCTTTATTCGCAGGAATACATAATGACGTCGCGCAACTATTCCGACCTGAAGCGGATTGTGGTGCCGACCTATGCCATTTCCAGCACCTACAAGTTGGCCGTGCAGCGGTTCTTCACGGAAAAACTTCCCTACCGCCAAATAGGCATTGATGCGCATCAGGCGGATGCGGTGCAGGGCAAAAAAAGCCTGACGGTCCTGATCGTCGGCGAGACAGCGCGCGCGGCAAATTACCAGCTGAACGGTTACGCGCGGGAAACGAACAAGTTCACCAAGCCGCAGGGCGTTGGTTTCTACAACAACGTGACATCCTGCGGCACCGAAACGGCGGTGTCTGTGCCCTGCATGTTTTCCAACCTGACCCGCGCCGGATATTCGTTCGAAAAGGCCGAAAGCCAGGATAACGCGCTGGATGTTTTAAAGCGCGCGAAGGTGCAGCTGCTGTGGCTCGACAACGACAGCGGCTGCAAGGGCGCGTGTAAAAATGTCGAGACGGTCGATATCCGCAAGGCATATGCGGACGACCCCGCATATTGTGACAGCGCGGGCTGCCTTGACGCGGCCTTTATCCCAGAACTGGAAAAGCAGCTGCCGAAGATGAAGGATGAAAACACCGTCATCGTCCTGCACCTGATGGGCAGCCACGGCCCCGCCTATTACAAAAGATACCCGAATGATTTCGACGGCTTCAAGCCCGACTGCCGCCAAAGCGACGTGCAGAACTGCCCGCCGGACGCGCTGGTGAACACCTATGACAACACGATCCTCTATACTGATTACGTCATCAGCCGCGTGATCGACGTGTTGCAGAAAAACGAAAAACGCTGGGACATGTCGCTGCTGTACCTGTCGGATCACGGCGAGTCACTGGGTGAAAACGGCATCTACCTGCACGGGCTGCCGTACCGTTTCGCGCCGAAGGAACAGAAACATATTCCGCTGATCACCTGGTTCTCCGCCGGCTATCTTGAAAAGAACAAGCTTGAAACAAAATGCCTGCAGGACAGCGCGGGCAATGAATATTCGCAAGACAACGTTTTCCACACCCTGCTAGGCCTCGCGGATGTGTCGACTGCGGCCTATAACGACAAGCTGGATATATTCCATTTATGCCGGAAATAAGGCCGTGCAGCCGGGGTTTCTTCTTGTATCTGTCTGTTATTAAAAGATAATTTCCGCTTAATATTCACCTCATTTTCACCTGATACCTATGACGGGATGCTGCTGCAACCGCATATGGACGCTCGTGATGCCCCAAGCCAAATTCGCCGTGACCCAACCCGCCTTTTCGTGTTTTGACGGCATCAAAAACTTGGGTGGCCGACAGCGTGCAATGATCAAGACAGCGGGCATTTTTTTCGGCCTGCTGATATGCGTCGGCATCCATATCGCGGTATTGGTCGCAAGCGGAAATTTCCATGCGGTGGTCGAGGGCGAGGCTTATCGTGCCGCGCAACCCTCCCCCGCGCGGCTGAAGCAGATGGTCGCCGATTACGGCATCAAGTCCGTCATCAACCTGCGCGGGCGCAAGGCGGACAAGGAATGGTACAGGCAGGAAATCGCCACCGCCGCCGCTTTGAGTGTCGCGCATATCGATTTCCGCATGAGTTCGTCCCGCCAGCTGTCGCAGGACGAGACGAAGGAACTGGTCCGCATCATGCGCGATGCGCCGAAGCCGGTCTTGATTCACTGCGACCACGGCATCAACCGCGCAGGCCTTGCTTCGGCCCTCTATCTGGCGGCCGTCAAGAAAGACAGCGAATTTAAATCGGAATTGCAGCTATCCCCCATCTACGGCTACTGGCCGCTTTTCTTCCTGCCGACCTATGCCATGTATGGCAGCTGGCAAGAAGCCGAAACCGGGCTCGGTTTCTAGCGTCACTCAATCACGACATGTCCGGCTTGAACCGCGCGAAAGCGCGGGCGAGGCGGCGTTCAAGGTCGTCGATATACATGAACGTGACCGGCACGACGAGCAGGCTGAGCGCTGTCGAGGTGATGAGGCCGCCGATGACGGCGATTGCCATCGGCTGGCGGAAACTGGAATCACCGCCAAGGCCGGTTGCAATCGGCATCATGCCGGCGATCATGGCGATGGTGGTCATCACGATGGGGCGCGCGCGTTTGTGGCAGGCGTCGATCAGCGCGTCCTGGCGGGTCATGCCGCGTTCGCGGATGGCGACGATGGCGTATTCGACAAGCAGGATCGAATTTTTTGTCACGATTCCCATCAGCATGATGATGCCGATCAACGCGGGCAGGCCGACTTCGCCGCCTGTCACCAGCAGCGCGATGATCGACCCTGCGAATGACAGCGGCAGCGCCATCAGGATGGTCACGGGCTGGAAAAAATCCTTGAACAGCAGCACCAGCACGCAGAGCACGCAGAGCATCCCCGTCAGCATCGCGATGCCGAAGCCGGAAAACAGCTCCGTCATGAATTCCGCATCGCCCGCATCGATCTGGCGCACGGATGACGGCAGGCTGGCGAGCGACGGCAGTTTTTTTGCCTTTGTCAATGCATCGCCCAGCGGCATGCCGCCAAGGTCTGCGCCGATGGTGACGAAACGGTGGCGGTCGTAGCGGTCGATCTGCGCAGGGCCGGTGCCGGTCGTGATATCGGCGACGGTCGACAGCGCGGTCAGGCCGTTACGCGCCGGCACACGCAAATTCGCAATCGCCTCGATATCCTGCCGCGCGGAATCAGGCATGCGGACGCGGATATAGACCTGCCGTGAATCAAGGTTGAGTTTCGCCACCTGCTGGTCGAAATCTCCCGCCGTTGCGATGCGCACGGTATCAGCGATATCGGTCGTGGTGACGCCCAGTTCCGCCGCCCGTGCGAAATCGGGGCGGATGACGATTTCAGGCCGCTGCAGCGTGGCAGTGGAGCTGATATTGCTGAGGCCGCCCATGCCGCGCAGGTCGTTTTCAAGCGCATGCGCCGTCTGTTTTAGCGCGAGCGCGTTATCGCTGGAGAGCAGGATCGACATTTTCGCGCCCGAACCCGCGCCGATGGTGAAACGCGCGCCCGGCACGGTTGCCAGCGCGCGGCTGGCGGCTTTTTCGATCTCGCGCTGTTTGGGGCGTTCGCCGCGCGGTTTCAGGGTCAGCATGACGGAGGCCTTGCGCACCTCGCCCGCCTGCGGCTGCTGCGGCCCGCCGCCCGCCTGCGCGACGCCGACGGTTGCGAACACATGTTCGATGCCCGCAACACCGGCGACGGCAAACCTTGTTTTCTCCGCCGCCGCCAGCGTGTCTCCAATCGTGCTGCCGGGCGGCAGTTCGAGGCTGATGGTGGTGTAGCCGACATCCGCCGCCGGCACGAAACCCGATGACAGGCGCGTGCCAAGCCCGATGCAGACCAGCAGGAAGACGGTCGCCAGCGCAATCGTCGTCTTGCGCCGCGCCATGCACCAGCGGACCGCCGTGATATAGCGCGTCATGACCGGGCCATCGGGGCTTTCGACGTGGTTTTCGCTCTTGAGGAAATAGACGGCCATGACGGGCGTGAGCAGCCGCGCGACCAGCAGCGAGGCCAGGACGGAAATGACGACCGTCCAGCCGAATTGCTTGAAGAACAGCCCCGACACGCCGCCCATCAGCGAGGTCGGCAGGAACACGACGACAAGCGTAAAGGTGGTGGCGATGACGGCAAGCGCGATTTCATCCACTGCTTCCTCCGTCGCCTTCAAGACCGATTTGCCCATTTTTTTATGCCGCACGATGTTTTCGACCTCGACGATCGCATCGTCGACAAGGATGCCGACGACGACGGCCTGCGCCAGCAGCGTGAGCGTGTTGAGTGAAAAGCCGAACCAGTGCATGGCGGCGAAGGTGGGGATGATGGAAAGCGGCAGGGCGGTCGCCGAAATCAGCGTCGCGCGCCAGTCGCGCAGGAAAAACCAGACGACGATGACAGCCAGAATCGCGCCTTCATACAGCATATGCATCGACCCGCGATACTGCGCCAGCGTGTAATCGACGGTGTTGTTGATGGGGGTGATCTCGAGGTCGGGATGGCGCGCCTTCAGACTGTCCAGCGCCTCGGCCGCGAGCTTCGCCACGTTCGTTTCATCGGTGCCCAGCGCGCGGTAGATGCGGAAACCGACAACTTGCTTGCCATCCAGCAGCGCGGCCTGCGTGCGTTCCGCCGATGTGTCGCGCACGGTTGCGATCTGGTCGAGCCGCAGGTCCCGGGTATTGGCGAGCGTCACGGGGAGTGCGTCGAGGTCTTGCGCGCGGGTGACGGTGCCGATGGTGCGCACGGATTGTTCCAGCGCCCCCAGCTGCGCGCGGCCGCCGGATGATTCACGCTGCACCTGTTTCAGCGCACGCGACACATCGGCGGCGGTTGCACCCATGGCAGAGAGGCGCGCGGGGTCGACATCGATGCGGATTTCGCGGCTGACACCGCCCACGCGGTCGAACTTCCCCACACCCTGCAGCGCAAGCATGGTCTTCGATACAGTATCGTCCACGAACCACGACAACGCTTCCTCGTCCATCCTGGTCGATGAAATGGTAAAGGTCATCAGGGGCGCGCCGCCCACGCGCACGGCGGAGACGGTGGGGGGCAGCACATCGGTCGGCAGGTCGGCGCGGACATGGTCGACCGCGTCCTTGGTCTCGATCAGCGCGTCCGACAGAGATTTTTCCAGCACGAACTGGATGGTGATGGCAACCGCGCCGTCGGTGATCGAGGTGCTGATATGCTTGATGCCGGAAACGGTCGCAATCGAATCCTCCACCTTGCGGGCGACTTCGGTTTCCAGCTGCGCGGGCGCGGCGCCCGGCAGGGAGATGGAGACGATGGCGGTCGGCAGTTCGATGTCGGGCAGGTTCTGGATGGGCAGGTTCTTAAACCCGTAGACGCCCGCCAGCGTCAGCATGATGAACAGCAATATCGACGGGATGGGGTTGTGGATCGACCATGTGGCGAAATTCATTGCGTGGTTTCTTTCGTCGCGATGCGCACAACATCGCCATCGTTCAAAAATCCTGCGCCGTCCACGGCGACGATATCGCCTTCGCCGATGCCGCCTGCGATTTCGGTCTGCGTGCCTTCGCTGCGGCCTGCGGTGACGGCCTCCATATGCGCGACTGATTTGTCGCCGGCGGTCTCGATGCGGAAGACATAGGATCGGCCATCGCGGATGACGACGCTTTTGGCGGGCAGCAGCAGCACGCTGCGTGTTTCCAGCGATATGCGGCCTTCGCCATACATGCCGGCGCGTGCGGCGCCGCCGGGTTCGATATCGGCATATAATGTGGCCATCCGCGTGTCGGCATCCAGCACCGGCGCGATCCGGCGCAGTGTCGCATCGGCGGTTGTGCCGTCGGGCAGGGACAGGGAAATGCGCTGGCCGGTTTTCAGCCGCGCAAGCTGTTGCGCCGTAGCCTGCCCGCGCCATTCAAGGCGGTTCTGGCGGATCAGGCGGAACAATTCCTGGCCGACCGCGCCGACAGCGCCCAGTGTTGCGGTGCGGGAGCTTATGACGCCGTCATCGGGCGCGATCACTTCCGCATGCTTGATCTGCAATTCATTGGCATCGAAACGCGCCTGCGCGATCGCGGCCTGCTGCACGTCGCTTTCGACCTTTTCAACGGCGATGGCGGCGCTTTTCTTCAGCAGCAGCGAACGGTCGCGCACGGCGATCGCCTGCGTCAGTACGGCCTGCAGTTCCGCGCGTTGCGTCAATAATGTATCGGTTTCAAAACGGGCGAGCACCTGCCCCTGTTTTACCACATCGCCCACATCGGCCAATACTTCCGTCAGGCGCTGGCCGGTGATTTCGGCGCCGATGATGGCTTCCTGCCACGGGGCAACGGCACCCGTGGCGCGGATGATTTCCGGCCAGTCGGCGCGCTTCGCTGCCGTGGTGGTGACGGTCAGTGCGGCGGCGGCAGCGGGGGCGGCGGGTTCATCCACGTGGCGCGCGCGAACCGTCACAAAAACCGCGATGGCAAGGACAAGGGCGAAGGCCGCGAGCTTGATAAATTTTTTCATGGCTTCCTGATCCCCGTTTTGCCCTTGGCGCGCAGGCCGGTCAGGGTTATTTCGATTTGCCCCAGCACGACTTCGGCAATCGCCGCTGCCTCCGCCGTGCCGATTCTTTTCCAGCCGGTGCGGATGCGGACAATCTCCGGCGCGACCATGAAGCCGATATAAGGCCCCACCAACGCATGGGTGATGAGGAAGGTTTCCACGGTATCAGGGTCGCGCTCCAGATACGCGGCGATCAGCATACCGAACGGGTCTTCCGCAGGGTCGAGCATGCGGGCGAAGAATTTCTTGAAGGTTTTCGTGGGCGCGAACTGTTCGCGCATCATCAGGCGCATAAAGGCCTGCGACTGGCGGTTTTCCTGCGCCAGCGCCATGATGCTGGCGCGCAGCCAATTGCGGATTTCATTCAGGATAATATCGGGCGTGCGGGCAGGGTCATCGCGCATTTCGCGGGCGACTGTGATGCTGGCGCCGGCCTCGGCATGCTTGCGGCGGAAAAATTCCTCCAACACGGCGGCATAAAGCCCTTCCTTGCCGCCGAAATAATAATTGATGGCCGCGATATTCTGTTTTGCCGCCGCCGCGATATCGCGCGTACTGGCGCCGTCATAGCCGTGATCGGCAAACAGCTCTACCGCCACCTCTATCAATTTTAAGCGCGCGTGACCGCCGCGCGCCTGTTTCGGGTCTTTCCGGATTGCTGCCATGGATGTTTCCGCCTTGAATCGGTTGCTATAACCATTATAGGCCGGATTATTAGTTAATCAAACGATTGATTTACTATTTGAAGGCGGGTTCCTGCACGGTTGACATTCCGGGCTGAAATTATATAGTAAATTCATAGCGTAAGCGGCAAGGAAGCATATGCACATTACCAAAAACCGTATCAATATCGGCCAGACGATTGCGGGAAACCCGATCGATATCGTGACCTATACGCTGGCGGCCAAGGCGGCTGGCAAGCGCGTGCATATCCAGAGCGGCATGCATGGCGGCGAGGTGACGCAATGGGTGCAGCACCGGCTGTATAATTTCCTCAAAGAAAACCTGGCGGCGGGCGAGGTGGTGTTCGTGCCCTGCGCCAATCCGGCTGCGTGGGAACAGCGGTCGTATTTCTACACCTTCGGCAAGTTTGATTTGTATGACGGCAAAGACCCCAACACGCATTTCCCCGGCAAGCCCGACGGATCGCTGCACCAGCGCATCGTGCATGCCTTGCAGGAACTCGCAAAAACCTGCGACCTCGGCCTCGACCTGCACACAGCGCGCAAGAGCCTGCCCTATGTGATCTTCACGAAAGAATCCTATGCGCCGTTGGTGAAGGAAGTCGGGCTGAAGTACAACTTCCTGGATGATGGCGACCCTTCCGGTTCGTTCGATGCGGGGCTTGACCCCCTGAACATCGACAATCTGTGCATCGAATGCGGCAGCCATGACGAATATGACGCGGCGAAGATCGAACAGGTTTTTCAGGGAATCCTGCGCCTGCTTGCCCGCCTTGGCATGATCGACAAAAGTCTGACACAGCATCCGGCGCATGACAGCCATTGGTTCAGGAAAGACAAAAAGATTTTGACGCGCGATGCGGGTTTCGTGCGCTATGACGTCGAACTGGGCAAGCCCTTTAAAAAAGGCGACATCCTGTTCACCCTGCACCCGTCATCGGAGCTGGGCGCGGAATTGCCAGAGGTGGCGACGGAAGACGGCATCATGTACAAACACGCCCCCACGCATATCTACCGCGCAGGCGACGAAACGCTGCATTACATCCCGATGGATGCGTTGGTGAAGATTTAAAGCCGTACAAGTCTGACCGGCAAATTAATCTAATACCGTAGGCGTCTTATGCCACTCAGCAACAATTTCTTGAACCCGTAGCATGTTGATTCCGTTGCGCTGCTCAACCGCAAGAGGATGGTCAGTTGGTTCAAGTTTTATGAGAGGTCGAAGCCCTTTACTCCGTATGTGGAGTTCGGTTTTGAGATTGGTTGTATCCGGGTAATTTGAGATTCTGTTACTTAGCCAGCCAAAGCGCGGCGGCTCATTTTCTATGACCGTTTCCGACCAAAGTTCCAAAATCCGGGAAAAACTCGGCTTTGATACTGAAACCCATACCCCCCAAACAAATTTTTCATCCTGGCCGATAATCGGAATTTCAAGGCAGCCGCGAATATAAATATCATCATCTATTCCGCAAACGTCGTTATCCAATTTGGCGCGTGTACCACGCTCCTCTTCAGGAATTCCAAACCAATTATCTGGGGCTTTGAATCCAACATCCAACGGCATCGTATCAAATTGCTGACCGCAACAGCTACAAGTCCATGAATAATTCAAGATAATTTCCCATACCGGAAAAGTTATTACCGCTTCGCCACCGGCGTTTTCTTCGCGAGGCTATCGTTGCCGGTGCCGGGTTTCACGGCGCGGGCGCGGTATTGGGGGTTTTTCTCGATGTAACCCTCGCCGAAGGCGTCTTTGTACAGCTGTTCCAGCATCGAGCGGTAAACGGGGTTCAGCGTGCTGACGCCGTTTTCGATGATGAAGGGGGAATTCGTGCCGCTGGCGATGCCGGTCACGCGGAACAGTTCCGCGCCGGACGGCGGCGTGTCGCCCTTTTTCAGGCTGCCGCTGCTGATTTTCACGGTGATGCTGTCGGCGGCCAAGTCAACGGGGGAGACTTTTGCGTCTTCGCCCGCGAATTTCCATTCGAATGCGCCGCCCACTTTGCGCGTAACGGTGTAAACGCCTGCGGGCAGGTCGATCTGCACGGGCGTCTTGCCGTCATAGGATGCGTCATGCGTCGCAAACGCCTTGATGTAGAACGAGCCGGGGCCGGTCATGTATTTGTCATGGATCGCATCCGCGTTGTCGCGGATGGCGGCCAGCAGGTTCAGGTTTTCAGGTTTCGAGAAATCGGCGTAATGCGCGAACCATGCAAGGCGGCTGAGGCCGGGCAGATTGTTGCTTTCGGCATCCGCGCTCATCTGGTCGGTCGGCCCCTGCTGGCGGTCGTTGATCTCGTTGATCCAGATTTTGCCGTTGCGGTCGATGATCAGGTCTGCGCCCGCATGGCCGACCTTGCCGGACAGCGCCATTTTCTTGCCCAGTTTCTCGCCGATTTCGGTGATCTGGCGGGCGATGTGTTCTTCGTAGACATGACCGATATTGTTGCCGACGCTGTCGCCGGGCTCGTTCGCCAGCAGGCGGTCGCCGACAACCTTCAGCGTCGCGCGGCCGGTGACGGAGAACACGTTGCTCTCGTTAATGCCCGCCTGCGCCGCATGCGCCTCGATCAGCGCGAGGCTGCCCGCATCGGCGCGGTCGATGTTGTCGGGCAGGTTGGTCTTGACGACGCCGCGGCCGTTTTCGGCGGGCAGCGTGTTGCCGGCGAAGAAGGACAGGTTTGCCTCGTTGCCTTCGACAAAGCGCACGACCTTGAACGGGATTTTCGATTTCGAAATATGTTTCACGAATTCGTCGGCGGTCGCGATGAAGCGCGTGGGTTCGTAATTTTCCACGGTCGGCTGCACGACGACCTTGCCGGCCTCGTTCTTCATGCGGTGGTAAATGGCGCGCAGTTCTTTTTCGGGCAGCTTCGACGACACCACTTCCGTCGGGATGACATAGGCTTCGAGACCCGCTTCCTTCAGGATGTGCATCAGGTTGCCCTTGTTTTCAAAAAACAGGCGGGTGTTTTGCTCGTTCGTGGCGACCACTTCGGTGTTCAGCTTCCGGTCGGCGATATGCTTCGCCCAGCTAGCTGGCGGGGTGATGAAGGCGAAGAGGGCGATTTTCTTGTCCTTCAGCAGCGCTTCGGGGATCGTGCCCGTGATCTGCTCCGACATGCCCTTGGGGAACATGTTGATATAGGCGGTCGTGTCGAAATCCAGGCCGTGCTGCGGCACGTTTTTATAGGACGGCTTGCCCTTCATGCCGCCGATGATCTCGGCCTTGCCGCCGACGCGGTTGAATTCGGACAGCAGGCGGCCCTGCGAGGGGGAGTATGTCGGCATCAGCACCGTCACGCCGTCGGCGTTGAATTCGCCGGAAATGCGTTCAAACGCGGCGTCGAGCGCGGGCTTGAGCTTGTCCAACGTGGATGTGTTATGGCGCGACGGGAAAGACATGCCTGTCTCCTTCTACCTCAGCAAGTTTAAAACAAAAGCAAAGCTCTTCGCAGTAAACCCAGAAACAGCGTGCCGCCGGGCGTTTAGTACAAAAAGATCCGCCGTTACTTAACCTGCCTTGTCAGGTGTTATCCTGAGAGGGGCGCCCCCATTTGTCGGGGGCCGCGGGCTATTGGCACGTACGATTGTTTACTGTTAAGCGATTCGGCCATGTAAATGCAAGGAAAAATCTTTCCCATAGGGTATTTTTATCATCTTCTTTCGCTGCACGGGATTTGCACAAAAACTGCGCCATAAATGCGCAGGCCCGCCATCACCGCTGCACATCCGCCTGCGATGATGGTTGAAGCTGCGGGGCATTCCGTGTCGCAGCAAACCGGTGGGAGGATAACGGCATGAATATTAAAACTATTTTTTTGCAGCCACATTCACTATTGCCGCCGTGACCTGTATAGTCCGCCCAATCACCTTATCCTTTTGCCTGCCCACCGGAGCCGCCGCCATGAAACCCACCATCCAGAAATTCCTCGCCGCCACCTTGCTGGCGGCTTTTTTTGCGCTCGCCGCGCCCGTGCTGGCCGATACGCCGCTGCCCGTGACGGCGAACAAGGTGGAAGGGCCGGTAACGGGACAGCTGCAGGACGCCATCACCCTCAACATCGCCTATGATGGCGACCAAGTGACGAATACCGACAGCGTGGCAATCCGCTTCTGCACCCCGTCGCCCCGCCTGCCCCGGACTTGCGACACGCCCGACCGCAAGCTGCATATCAGCGGCAAGCGCCAGCTGACCGGCATTGGCATGATGCCCCCTGTTGCGGGCGAATGGCGCTGGGACAGCGATTACAGCCTGCGTTTCACGCCCGCGAAGCCGTGGCCGACAGGCGAAAGCTTCCGCGTCGCTATCGACCCGTCCGTTTTTCCGCGGCAAGTGACGCTGAAAGACACGAATTTTGTCATCAAGGCAGCCGTGCTGCGCGCCAGCGTGGGCTCGATTGAGTTCTTTCAGGATTTCAACAACCCCGACCTGCGCGGCGTATCCACGACCATCCATTTCAACACCGCTGTTACGGCGGAATCCGTCAAAAAGCACCTGTCGTATAAAATGGAGGAGCTGAGCGAGACGGAAAAGCCGGAAGAGCGCAAGATTCTTTCAACCATCCCGAACCTGCCTTTTGAAGTAAAGGTGAGCGAGGACGGGTTGACCGCCAATGTCACATCCCCCATCACCGCCATGCCGGATAAAGAGCGTTTCGTGGTGGCGGACATATCGGAGGGGCTGGAGGCCGTTTCGGGCGGCAAGCCGCTGGGCGCGCCCGACCTGACGAACAAAAATAACATGGAACGCCGTCAGGGCCGCGTGCGCATCCCCAGCATTTACGACTATGCGGAACTCGAGGCCGCGCAGGCGACCATCGTGCAGGACGACCATTATGTGCCCGCGCAGACGCTGGTGATCGAGGGCAATGTGCCCAAGACCGGGGACGAGCTGGCGTCGCATCTGCATATCTATCAACTGCCCAAGGACAAACCCGCGCTGGTGAAAGACGGCAAGCCCGACCGTGATTACAGCTGGACGAGCGCATCCGAAGTGACCGACGACATCCTGAAAGCGTCTGAGGAGGTCAAGTTCACGCTGGACACCAAGGAAGCCGCGCTGGTGCATGGCGTGAAATTTGACGCTGTGCCGGGCCGCTGGCTGCTGGTGCGCGTGACGAAGGGCATGAAGTTCAAGGGCGGATACATCCTTGGCCGCGACCATGATGACACTGTAGTCGCGCCCGAATACACGAAAGAAGTCAAAATCCTGAGCGACGGCGCGTTGATGAGCCTGAGCGGTGAGCGCAAGATGTCGCTCTATTCGCTGGGCGCGTCCAAAATCCGTTTCGAGGTCGGCCGTGTGCTGAACGAGGATATCGCGCACCTTGTCAGCCAGACAGGCGGCAGCTTCCAGAGCCCTTACTTCCGCAATTACAATTTCGGGCAGGAAAACATCAGCGAAAAATTCACCAAGGAACTGGATTTGTCGGGTGCCGACCTGCGCAAGCCGCAATTCAACGCCTTCAGCCTCGCCCCTTACCTGAAAATGCCGTCCGGTGAAAAGGGCGCGCAGGCGCCGAAGGGCAAGGGCCTGTTCTTCGTCACCATCAAGGCGCTGGCGAAAGACGCGGAAGGCAAGGAGCAGGAGGTGTCGAGCGACAAGCGCTTCATCCTCGTCTCCGACCTTGGCATCGTCGTGAAAACGGCGGCGGATGGCGGCCAGGATGTCTTCATCCAGTCAATCGCCAAAGGCATTGCCGTGGGCGATGCAAAGGTCGAGGTCATGGGCACCAACGGCGTTGCGGTCGCAACCGTGCGCACCGATGCGCAGGGCCATGCCGTGATCCCGCCCCTGAAAGGCCTGATCGACGAAAAACGCCCCGTTGCTTACATTGTGCGCCAGGGCGAAGACATGGCATTCATGCCCTATGACAGCAGCGACCGGTCGCTGGATTATTCCAAGTTCGACACCGACGGCATGAGCGCGTCGGACGGCGGGTTGCGCGCCTACCTGTTTTCCGACCGTGGCGTGTACCGTCCCGGCGAACAGGTGCATATCGGCATGATCGTGAAGCAGGGCGACTGGGCGAAAAACCTCGCCGGTGTGCCGCTGCAGCTGGAAATCACCAACCCGCGCGGGCAGGTGATCGACAACCCGCTGGTCAAATTGCAGGCATCGGGCGCAGCGGAATACAGTTTCAGCACGCGCGACACATCGCCGACCGGCAGCTACACCGCGCGGCTTTACATCACGAACAACGGCACGACGGGTGACCAGCTGGGCAGCGCCAGCGTGCGGGTGGAGGAATTTATTCCCGATACGCTGAAAATTTCGTCCGCCTTCAACAAGCCCGCGCCCAAGGGCTGGATGACACCCGAAGGGTTGAGCGCAGATGTGACGCTTGCGCATTTGTACGGCGCGCCCGCCGTGGACCACCGCGTGAAGGCGTCATTGCGCGTCGATCCCGCCGGTTTCAGCTTCAAGGAATATCCCGATTACGCGTTTTTCGACGCGGCCAAGACGGATGCCAGCTTTGACCAGATGATCGGCGAGGCGCAGACGGATGCGGATGGCCATGCGGTGTTCGAACTGCCGCTCGCGCAATTCGGCAAATCGACCTACCGCCTCGCTTTCGGCGCCGAAGGCTTCGCGCAGGATTCCGGCCGCAGCGTTTTTGCGAACAGCGGCGTGCTGGTTTCCGCGTTGAAATACGTCGTGGGCGTGAAAACCGACGGCAATATCGGCTATATCAACAAGGGCGAAACGCGCGGCATCAACCTGATCGCGGTGGATTCCGGCCTCCAGCATGTGGCAGTCGCCGGGCTGACGGCTTCGGTTTCGCAAGTGACTTATGTCTCCAACCTCATCAAGAATGAAAACGGCGCGTATGAATACAGGTCTGTCGCCAGGGAAACGCCTGTGTCATCGTCCGCGGTCGACATACCTGCGGGCGGCCTTGATTACAAGCTCGACAGCGCGGCTGCCGGAAATTACGTGATGACGCTGGCGGATGCGGACGGTCTTGTGCTGCATAAAATAAATTATTCGATCGTGGGCGAAGGCAACCTGATCGACCATGCGCGCAAAGATGCGGTGATCACCGTGCGCCTCGACCGCGAAAAATACGCGGCGGGCGACACGGTGAAGCTCAGCATCACCTCACCTTATACCGGCACCGGCCTCGTGACGGTTGAAACGGACAAGGTGCTGGCGTTCAAATGGTTCAAGGCCAAAACGACCAGCACGGTGCAATCGATCACACTGCCGAAAAACTTCACGGGCAAGGGTTTCGTGAACGTGCAGTTCGTGCGATCGCTGGATTCGAAAGAAATCTACACCACGCCGCTCGCCTATGCCGTGCAGCCGTTTTTGGTCGATACCGCGACCATCGACAGCCGCATCACGCTTGCCGTTGCCGAGCGTATCAAGCCAGGCGAAGACCTTGCGATCAGCTACGCCACCAAATCGCCGTCGAAGATCATCGTCTATGCGGTGGACGAGGGTATCTTGCAGTATGCGCGGTATAAAACACCCGACCCGCTCGATTTCTTCGTCAACCGCCGCGCACTACAGGTCGCGACGGCGCAGATCCTCGACCTGCTGATGCCGGAATATTCGCTGCTGCGCGCCGCAACCGGCGGCGATGGCGGCGGACCAGATGGCCGCAGCGTCAACCCCTTCAAGCGCAAGACGGAGGCACCGGTCGCCTTCTGGTCGGGCATCATCGATGCGGACAAGAATCCGCAGGTGCTGCATTATAAAGTCCCCGATTATTTCAACGGCAACCTGCGCGTGATGGCGGTCGCTGTGTCGGATACCTCGATGGGGGCGGCATCGACCAAGGCATTCGTGAAGGGCGACGTGATTATTTCCCCCAACGTGCCTGTGTTTGCGGCGCCCGGCGATACCTTCCGCGTCGGCCTCAGCCTTGCCAATAACCTGGTTGGTTCGGGCAAGGATGCGAAGGTGAAGCTGACCGTCACCCCGTCCGAACACCTCGAAATCGTCGAAGGGGCGGAAAGCGAAGTGACCGTCGCCGAAAATGCGGAGGCCAAGACAGCCGTCATGGTGCGCGCGAAAGACGTTCTGGGCGGCGCGCACCTAAGCTTCACCGCGACGCTGAACGGCGTGTCGGCGAAATACGACGCGACCTTGAGCATCCGCCCCCCGCTGGCCAGCATGACCGCGTTGCAAAGCGGCTATGTGGAGAAGGGCGACAAGACAGTGGCGCAGTACCGCGACCTTTACAAAGAGTTCGCCCATGCCGACGCTTCAGTTTCGACCCTGCCGGTCAGCCTGATCCCGGGTCTTGCGCAATACCTTGACCGTTTCCCCTACGGCTGCACCGAACAGACGGTCAGCCGCGCCTTTCCGGCCGTAACGCTGTACGGCCAGAAAGATCTGGGCGGTGACAATACGGCGGTGCAGGAAAGCGTCGTCAACACCATGCGCCGGTTGCGCGAATTGCAGAACAGCAAGGGCGGTTTTGGCTATTGGTGGTATGGCGGCGACGCCAATGATTTCGTCAGCGTCTATGCGCTCCATTACATGACGCTGGCGAAGGAAAAGCATCTGCCCGTGCCGGACAGCACCTTCCGCGATGCGCAAAGCTATGTGCGGGAACTGGTGAACGGCGCGCCCGCGTCGCTGGACGAAGCGCGCGTGCAGGCCTATGGCATTTACATCCTGACGCGCGGTGGGGTGCTGACGGCGAATTACCTGCCGCACCTGCTGCAATACCTGGACGCCAATTATAAGGACGAATGGAAAAACGACCTGACCGCCGTTTACATCGCGGCGGCATACCGGCTGATGCAGCTGGTGCCGGAGGCGAATGCGCTGCTGTCGGAATTTACGCTGGGCGATCCCGTTTATTGGAAAAACCATGCGTGGTACGAAAGCAACTGGATGTTCTATAACAGCCTGAACCGCTATGCGCAGTACCTGTCCGTCGTGTCCGACCATTTCCCCGACATGCTGGGCAAGATCGACCGGAATATCCTGTTCCGCATCGCCAATTTCATCGGGGAAGGCAGCTATAACACGCTGTCGTCGTCCTATGCGATCATGGCGTTCAGCGCCTATGGGCAGGCATCGACGGGCGCGGTGGGCAATAACCTGACCATCAGCCAGAAAGGTGCGCAATTGCCGCTGACAGGCGAGCTGGTGAAACGGGCCGAACTGGCGCTCGAAAAATCGGAGGTCGGTTTTGCAGGCGGCGGCGATTACGGGCTGTTCTACCAGATCGCCACGGATGGCTATGACCGCGACGCAGCCAAAAACCCGATCGAGGACGGATTGGAAATCAGCCGCGAATACCTTGGCAAGGACCATAAGCCCGTCTCCGACGTCGCGCTGGGCGATACTGTCGATGTCGTGATCCGCATGCGCGCGCATGACGACAAGACGCTGGATAGCATGGCGCTGGTCGACCTGCTGCCGGGCGGGTTCGAACTGGTGCCGCAAAGCATCGCAGGGCCTGTCGTATCCAATAATGACGAAGAAGGCAGCGACGAAGAAGAAACCGCCGCACCCGATACGTCATGGCTGGAGGGCAATAACTGGCAGACCGAAGCCGTCGATGCGCGCGACGACCGCGTGATCGCCTTCGGGTCCGTGCCGTCCGACGAGGTGGTGTATCACTACAGCATCAAGGCCGTGAACGCGGGCAGCTTCACCGTGCCGCCGCCTTATGTCGAATCCATGTATGACCGCGGCGTGAAGGCGCGCGGCGTGACGGGGGTGATGACCGTCAAATGAGGATAAAGCGGCGCATCATTATCGCTTGCGTGCTTGCGCTGCTGGTTCCGGCGGGGTTGTTCCTGGCATGGAAACCGCCGCTGCTGGAGGGAACGGGGTTTTCCCGCGCGGTGTTCGACCGCAACGGGCAACTGCTGCGCCTGACGCTGGCGGGGGATCAGGCATACCGCTTGTTCACGCCGCTTGCCGAGATCCCTGCATCGCTGAAGGAAGCGGTGCTGCTGCACGAGGACCGCCATTTTTACAGCCATGTCGGCATCAACCCCGTATCCATGCTGCGCGCGTTTTTCCAGACCTATATGGCGGGCGGCCGCAGGCTGGGGGCTTCGACGCTGACGATGCAGCTGGCTCGCATCAAATACGGCATCAACAGCCGGCAGGTGGGCGGCAAGCTGTGGCAGATCGCGCGCGCGATGCAGCTGGAAATGCATTACAGCAAGGACGCGCTGTTCGAGGCGTACCTGAACCTCGCGCCGTATGGCTACAACATCAACGGCATCGGCGCGGCGAGCTTCATTTATTTTCACAAGCAGCCGCGCGATCTGACGCTCCCTGAATCATTGACGCTCGCCGTCCTGCCGCAAAGCCCCGCGCGGCGCGCGCCGGAGCGGGGGCAGCCGGTCAAGCCCGCGCTGAATGACGCGCGCAACCGCCTCTTCGCCAGATGGGTTGCAGAGCATCCGGCAGATGCCGGCCGCAAAATCTTCTTCGCGCTGCCGCTGACCGTTTACGGCACGCGCGATTTGCCGTTCGAGGCGCCGCATGTGGCGCAGGATTTGCTGGACAGTTCCGCAGCGGGGCGCGTGACATCGACGATCAACCTCGACATCCAGCACCTGATGGAAAAGGTCTTGCGCCAATATGTGCGCGACCGCCGCGATTTCGGCCTGCAGAACGCCAGCATGATGCTGGTGAACACGCAGACGATGGAGGTGGAAAGCCTGGTCGGCTCCGCCGATTTCCATGACGCCGCGATTGACGGCCAGGTGGACGGCACACGCGCGCGCCGCTCTCCCGGCTCCACGTTGAAACCGTTTATTTACGCGCTGGGGTTGCAGCAGGGCGTGATCCACCCCGCCAGCATCCTGGGCGATGCGCCCGCCAGTTATGGCAGCTATACGCCCGACAATTTCGAACGCGATTTTCGCGGGCCCATCAGCGCGCGCAACGCGCTACGTTTCAGCCGCAATATCCCCGCGATACGGCTCGCCGCGCAGCTGAAATCGCCCGACCTTTATGAATTCCTGAAAAAATCGGGCATCGGCGCGCTGCGGGACAGGAAAACCTACGGGTTGTCCATCGTGCTGGGCGGGGCGGAGGTGACGCAGCGTGAACTGGTGTCGCTCTACGCCATGCTTGCGAATGACGG
This sequence comes from Alphaproteobacteria bacterium, assembly GCA_965279315.1. GTDB lineage: Bacteria > Pseudomonadota > Alphaproteobacteria > Micavibrionales > UBA2020 > JAPWJZ01. The sequence continues at coordinate 1,794,913 of OZ257145.1, forward strand.
GGTTTTGAAACCGCTTGTGTTCACGCAAAGCGCAAAGGCGAAACAAACCGCGGCCACGCTGCTGAGCCCCGAGGCGAGTTTTATGACCCTCGACATGCTGGCCGATACGCCGCGCCCCTATGGCATGCAGGACCCGCTGAAGGTGTACTGGAAAACAGGCACGTCGAACGGTTTCCGCGATGCGTGGACGGCGGGCATTTTCGGGCATTACGCGATGGTTGTCTGGGTCGGGAATTTTAATGGCAAGAGCAATCCCGCGCTCGTCGGTTTACATGCGGCGGCGCCCCTGTTTTTCGCGCTGGTCGATGCCGTGCAGGGCAGCGCGCCGCAGCGCGACCTGATCGCTTCGAAGGCGAAACGCCTGAACCTGCGCAAGACGGGCGTCTGCGCCACCACGGGCGACCTGTCGCTGGAAGATTGCCCGTCGCGCGCCAGCACATGGTTCATCCCCGGCGTATCGCCGATTGCGCGCAATGACGTGTACCGCAAAATCCTGGTGGATATGGATACCGGTAAGCGCGCCTGCCGCATGACGCCCACGACCGCATGGCGCACCTATGAAGTATGGCCGAGCGACCTGTCGCAGGCGTTGCAGCGGGCGGGCATCAACAAACAGCCGCTGCCGCCGATGGGCGATGATTGCGATGCCGCGCAGGGCGCCGAAGGGCAAAGCCCCGTGATCCTGTCGCCGCAGCCGAAGGTGGAATACCACGCGCGGATCGACGACGCATCGGAAGCCGTGACCTTCACCGCCAGCGTGGACGGCGATGTGCGTGGCGTCAGCTGGTTCGTCGACAACATGTATATCGGCAATGCTGCGCCCGGCGAGTCGCTGTTCTGGCGGCCGCTGCCCGGCACCCACAATGTGCGCGCGATCGACGACCGCGGCCGCAGCGGCACAACGGTGATGAAAGTATCGCTGGTGCAATAGCGCCCTGTCAGCCCTATCTCCAAGTTATTGAAATGTAACAAGGATACGGCTGACCAAAAACACGGCAGTTGCCGTAATGCGCGGTTAAGGGTATATTAACACTATATTAACCATTACCGCAGGGTCGCATGAAGGATCGCAGCAACAGCCGCAAACTGACTGACATCCTGATGGATGATGCGCAGACGCTGTTCATGACCTCCGCGCCTATCATCCGTTATCCGATCGCAATTGCGCTCGCAATGGCCTCGGCGTATATGTTCGCCCATTCACCGCCCTTTGAAATGTCCTACGCGCTGGCCTATGCGATGGTTGCTGCGGTTTATGCGTGGGAATTTTCGGCAGGGCTGTTCCTGATGGCCATGATTTTCGGCATCTTCAAGTTCCTGGCGTCGCTGCCATTCCTTGTCGCGATCGTCGTTGTGATCGTGGTCTGCGCCTTCGTCGGGCTTTAACCGACCGTGACCGGCGCGCCTTGCGGGTCGAACGTCAATTCACATTCATACGCGCCGTTCTTCACATAGCCCAACTGGTTCGACATGATCTGCGTGCGGCCGATTTTCTGGCGGTCGCATTCATGCGTGTGGCCGTAGAACCAGAAATCGGGCTGGTATTTGTCGATCACGGGCAGCATGTCGAATGAATTGAATCCGGGGGTGAGGACGCTGCCCTTGTAAATCGTCGCGGGCGGCTCGCACGGGGCGTGGTGGGTGATGATGATTCGGGGGCCGGCGACGGGCGTTTCCAGCCAGTGCAGCAGCTTCGCCTTGAACGCATCATGCAGGGGCAGGGTGTCGGCGGGAACCATCAGGGCGCCGGCATCGGTCGTGATGACCTTGTAGTCATGCATGCGTGTTGCCGCAATCGCCATCGATTCAGCATTCGCGCCGTTGTAATCCGTCCACATCGTGCCGCCGAAGAAATTGACGCCGTTGATCGTCACCGCCTCGTCACGCAACAGCCTTACATGCGGCAGGTTGGCAGCAAGCCAGGCTTGAAACCCGTCGATCAGTTTCGTCATCGACTTGCCGTCGTAATATTCGTGGTTGCCCGCGACATAGAGCACGGGTTTTTTCCAGCCGTTGAGGAAGGCAATCAAGGCCTGTGGCTGGTACATGTTCAGGATATCGCCCGACAGTATCATCAGATCGGCATCCGATTCCGGCGCTTTCAGGTCTTTGGTGTATTCAAGGTGAATGTCGCTGAAGCTGATGATTTTCATTCGGGTTTCATTTCGGCATTGGGTTTGTTGACGGCGCCGATGAACAGCACGGTGCCGGTTGCCACATCCTGCAGCGCGAAGACGAAGGAACGGTCAAGCTTGATGTTCACGGTCCTGGGCGGCGCGGGTGGCATGGCCGAGCCTGCCATCGTCATGGTCGTCACGGCGGCGGCCTCCGATCCCTCTTCGTCGGTCTTGAACACGATATCGTGCGATACGCTGCTGATGAACAACGCCTGCGATTTTGCATCGACCATGTGGCGGAAATCGGCCTGCGCGGTGAAGGCGGTCTTGATGCCCATATCCTGCAGCACGGGCACCAGATCGTGGTGCTGCGTGATGTCCAAGTGCGGCAATTCGACGCTGCCCGTCACGTCTTCATATTGCTGGTCGTTCAGCCAGACGGGCATCACCATGTCGCCCTGCGTCGCCAGCCAGTCACGCGCCGGCATTTTCGTGTCGTTCGGGCGGAGCAGGATCAGGCGCATGGTGGCGGCATTTTCCGTGCCATAGGTGAGCGAAACGGCTTCGTAACCTTCATTCGATATCGCCCGCATGTCGCCGGCATGGTGATACGCCTGATGCATCATGGGCGTCATGAATGTCGCGCCGCCATCGGCGGTGAAAACCTTATCTTCGGTCAGTTTCTTGTCGAACGGCATGACCCATTTGCCCTTGAAATACAGCGCGCTTGCCAGCACCATCGCATCGCTGTCGTTCAGCCTGCTCACGATCTTGGTGATCAGGCCTTTTGTGTTGTCCGACGCCCAGGCGTTGATTTTATCGGCAGTGGCGGGATCCTTGAAATCTTCGTTGCTGATGGCGGCGTTGAAATTGTCATGCGCGGACCTGGTGTAATCTTCGGACAGCGTCGCGGCTGCCTTGTTCACCCAGATGCCGTTCGCGGTCAGCAGTTCGACATGTCCCTTGTTCGCGTCCAGCAGGCGGTCGTTGAGCGCCTTCAGCCGCGGGGCGGCGTCTTTTGCGATATCGGCGTTCTGGAATAGCGCGGCGGAGAATTCATCATGGGTCGCGCCGACCGCGCCCGATGCCGCCAGCGCCATGTTGGTATAGACGTTATAGGGCGAAATGATCATGTTGTCGGATTTGTCATCCTGCTTGGCAATCGCGGACTTCGCCATTTTCAGCGTCACGATATTGGCGTTCAGTTGCCCGCCTGCGGGGATCGCCATTACCAGCGCATGTGCGGCAGTTGCGGTCGCCAACACGGCGGCGGCGAGAATAAATTTTTTCATGATGATAATTCCCCGTTCAATAATCCACTGATGCGGATTATCGGCGGTTTGGCGCGGATGTGCAACAGGTCAGTGCCGTCAGATAAACGGCTCTTCGCCCATCTTGCGCAGCAGTTCCTTCACCTTGGTCGCGGCGTTATGCACCATGTCGTCGTCTGTCCCGCGCACGACGATGCTGAGGCTGGGTGTCTGGTACATATGCGGATAGCTGCCGATTTCAATGTCGGGGAAGTTTTTCTGGATCTTGCCCAGTTCGTCGCCGATATCGCCTTCTTTCTGGTTGCATTCGATGGTCAGGCTGAACAGTTGCGGGCCGCCTTCGATCATCGTTTCAACATGGTTGAACATCGCCTGCATGATCTTGGGCACGCCCGCCATCACGAACACGTTGCCGACCTGGAATCCGGGCGCGGCGCTGACGGGGTTGTCGATCAATACCGAACCTGCGGGCAGCGTCGCCATGCGCAGGCGCGCTTCGTTCACTTCGGTGCCGCTGTTTTTGTAATAGTCCTCCAGGCGTTTTTTCGCTTCGGGCGCGACCATGTGGTCCACGCCGAAGGCCTTCGCCATGCTGTCGGAGGTGATGTCGTCATGCGTGGGGCCGATGCCGCCGGTCGAGAAAACATAGGTGTATTTTTTGCGCAGCGCATTCACGGCGCCGATGATTTCTTCCGCCACATCCGCCACGATACGCACTTCCTGCAGGCGGATGCCGCGCTGCACCAGACGCTTGGCGATAAAGGGGATATTGGCGTCCTGCGTGTTGCCGCTCAGGATTTCCGACCCGATGACAAGGATCGCGGCGGTGGGGGCGGGTTCGTTTTCAAGGTCTGCGTCGGTCATTTTTACACTCCATTTTCACAATCCTTAACAGATATGGCGGCATATAAGGGGGTACGCATATCCGCAAAACACATTTCCCTTGTTTTTATGCCCGCCAATCGCCATTTTACCTTCATGAACACGCAAAAAGATTTTACATATAATGATGAAGATTACGGCAGCGACGAGGATTTCGTCATCCACACTGCTGCCGACTTCGATGGTATGCGCCGCGCAGGCAAACTCGCCGCCGAAACGCTCGATTTCATCACGCCCTATGTGAAGCCGGGCGTGGAGACGCAGGCGCTGGATAAACTGTGCCACGATTTCATCATCGACCATGGCGCAATTCCCGCGCCCCTCGGATATAAAGGCTTCCCGAAATCGACGTGCATTTCGATCAACCATGTCGTCTGCCACGGCATCCCCAGCGAAAAAAAGCTGGAGGAGGGCGACGCGCTGAACATCGACGTCACCGTGATCGTCGATGGCTGGCACGGCGACACCAGCCGCATGTATTTCGCGGGCGAGAAAATCCCCGTGAAGGCCAAGCTGCTGGTCGATGCGACCTATGAATCCATGATGCGCGGCATCGAACAGGTGAAGCCGGGCGCGACGCTGGGCGATATCGGCGCGGCCATTCAGGATTACGCCGAGGAAAGAAAATTTTCCGTCGTGCGCGATTTCTGCGGCCACGGCCTTGGCAAGATATTCCACATGCCGCCCTCCGTCCTGCATTACGGCACGGCGGGCGCGGGGCCCCAGCTGAAATCCGGCATGTTCTTCACGATCGAGCCGATGATCAATGTCGGCGGTTACCAGACGAAAGTGCTGGGCGACGGCTGGACGGCGGTGACCAAGGACAAATCGCTGTCGGCGCAGTTCGAGCATTCGCTGGCCGTGACCGACAAGGGCTTCGAGATTTTCACGTTGTCGCCGAAGGGCTACACAAAGCCGCCTTATGCCTAAATCGGGGCCCAAGGGCGAAAAAATCACCCCCGAAATTTCCCATGACGGCCACCGCGACCGCCTGCGCGGGCGGTTCATCCGCTCCGGCACCGGCGCGCTGGAGGATTACGAGCTTCTGGAGCTTGCCCTGTTCACCGCCATCCCGCGCAAGGATGTGAAGCCGCTGGCAAAACAATTGCTGGTGCGCTTCGGCAGCATGGGCGGCGTGCTGGGCGCGACGGTCGATGACCTGCAAACGGTCAAGGGCATCAGCGAAAACACCGCGGTGTTCATCAAGACCATGCACGCGCTGACCCTGCGCATGCTGATGGAAGAGATCAAGGAAAAACCCATCCTGACCAGCTGGCAGAAACTGATCGATTACTGCCGCACCGCGATGGCGCATGAAACGCGCGAACATTTCCGCGTGCTGTTCCTGAACAAGAAAAACCAGCTGATTGCAGACGAAGTGAAACAGGTCGGCACTGTCGACCATGTGCCCGTCTATCCCCGGGAAGTCGTCAAGCGCGCGCTCGACCTCGGCGCGACCGCCATGATTTTGGTGCACAACCACCCGAGCGGCGACCCCACGCCATCCGACGGCGACATCACCATGACCCGCGAACTGATCAAGGCCGCCAAAGCCATGGATGTGATGATCCACGACCACATCATCATCGGCAAATCGGGGCATACCAGCTTTAAATCCATGGGGCTGCTGGAGTTTACGGGCTGAACGGAACTTTTCCGGGGTATCCGCTGTTGGCGGCTTCAGATAACCCCTTTGAAAGGAACATCCCATGCTCCGTTACGCCGTCATTTTCCTCGTACTTGCGCTGGTTGCGGCCGTATTCGGCTTCGGCGGCGTTGCTGCTGTGTCCATGGACATCGCACGCCTGCTCGTTATGGTCTTCCTTGTACTGTTTATCGTGGCTTTGGTCATGCACGCGCTGCGCGGCAAAGCCCCGCCCATCTAGACAGGCGGTTTAAGCCAATAAATTCAAGCCCGGTGCATGCCCTGCACCGGGCTTGTTCTTTTTAAGCTCCTATTTAAACTATTGATCTTTAATGGAAATAATTTTACCAAGGATCTGTTGCGCCATATCGTCCTATCAACAGGCAGACCAAGGGCAGAACATGATCAAACGCGATGACGATGAGCTGGTGTCAGAGGCCCAGTCGGGAAACCGGCAGGCGTTTGCCGACCTGCTGGAAAGGCATTACGGGCTGATGTTCAAGGTGGCATGGCAATGGTGCGGCGTGCGGGAGGATGCGGAGGATATCGCGCAGGATGCGTCGATCAAGCTCGCGCAGAATATCTCGGGCTTCATGTTTGAATCCGCGTTCACGACATGGCTTTATCGCCTTGTCATCAACTGCGCCAAGGATTACTACAAGGCGAAAAACCGCCGCAACGCGCGCGAGATGCCGATGCATGAAGACGCGGTTTATATATCGGAAGACCTGACGCCCGAACAGAAACTGTCTCACAAGGACACATTAAAGGCAATTTCCGACCTGCCCGAACAATTGCGCGAAACCGTCATATTGGTGTGCTGGCAGGGCATGACCCATGCCGAGGCATCGGATGTGCTGGATTGCGAGGAAGGCACGGTTTCGTGGCGCATCCACGAGGCGCGCAAGAAAATCGCCGAAACGCTCGAGATTAAAAAGGTGAAACGTCATGGATGAAAAGCAACTGAACGACATGCTTTCCAACCTGAAAGCACCCGCGCCGAATGATAACCGCCGCCAGGAAGCGATGACCGCCGCCATGGCCGCATTCGACAAAAATTCCGAATTATTAGGCCAAGGAGATGACGACAGCGATCGTCTGACTGACAGGAACAACAAAACTGCCAGGAGAAGTATCATGCAAAGAAGTCACAGGTTATCCGGTCCCGTTGGTGCGGTTGCGCTTTGTGCGCTGGTCGCGGTGCTGGGCGTGCCGTTTTTTACGCATCAGACGGAAGAAATTATTAATATGTCGCGCATCTCCGGTGCCGGCAGTGACCTCAAGAACAAGGTTGGTCAGGGCATCGACGACGAAGTTTATCGCAAGGCGATCGAGACCGAAAATGCGGCAAACGCAAAGCGGGCGGCCGCCCAAGGCGGCAGTGCTATGCCGTTGCCGATCGGCGCATCACAGGGTGAACAGCTTTCCGTGCCGCCGCCGACGCCCGCCGCTGCAAGTGATCCTCTGGCCGAATGGCGTCAAAAAGCTGAATCGCGCCGCCTGAGCCTTGAGAGTGACACAGCGCCTCCGGAAGCGGATGCCGCCGCACAGGGCCAAGTGGCGGCAAGCCGTAGCGAAGACCGCAGCGCCGCGCCGCAGAAAGCAGAAGCGAAGAAGGACAACCGTGCCGATAAACTGGCGCGTGTTGCCAACAAACCCGCTGGCGGCCCCACCGCAGAAATGGTTGCGCCCAGCGTCAGCATTCCTGCGCCCCGTGAAAAAGGCTTGGATGAATTTGAGGCGTTTCGCGCCAAGCTGAGCTCAAATTATGTGCAGGAAGGGTCCGAAAGCTTCCCCGATTTCGTGGATAACCCCGTGAAGTCGACAAGCGCGGAACCTGTCTCGACCTTCTCGATCGATGTCGATACGGCGTCCTACGCCTTCGTGCGCCGCTCGATCAATCAGGGGCAATTGCCGCCGAAAGGTTCTGTGCGTCTGGAGGAGTTGATCAACTACTTCCCCTACAGCTATGAACTGCCGACGAAAAACGAAGACCCGTTCAAGCCGACCATCGCGGTTTATAAAACGCCGTGGAACGCCGAACACAAACTCGTCCATATCGGCATCAAGGGCTATGACCTGGCCGACAAGCCGAAATCGAACATGGTGTTCCTGATCGACACCTCCGGCTCGATGAACAGCCCTGACAAGCTGCCGCTCGTCATCAGCTCGTTCAAGCTGATGCTCGACAACCTGAACCCCGACGATACCATTGGCATCGTGACCTATGCGGGCTCATCAGGCGTTGCGCTGGAACCGACAAAGGTGTCGAACCGCGCGAAAATCATGGAGGCGCTGAACAACCTCTCCTCCGGCGGTTCGACCGCAGGTGCGGCGGGCATCGAAGCCGCCTACAGCCTTGCCCATGAAGGCTTCGTGAAGGAAGGCAATAACCGCGTTATCCTCGCGACCGATGGCGACTTCAATGTCGGCATCAGCAACCCGGATGAGCTGAAAAACTTCATCGCCAAGAAACGCAGCGAAGGCGTGTTCCTGTCGGTGCTCGGCTTCGGCCGCGGCAACTATCAGGACGCGACGATGCAGGCGCTGGCGCAAAACGGCAACGGCAACGCGTCCTATATCGACAACCTGTCGGAAGCGCGCAAGGTGCTGGTGCAGGAAGCGGGCTCCACCCTGTTCACGATTGCGAAAGACGTGAAGATACAGGTCGAATTCAACCCCGCGCTTGTGCAGGAATACCGCCTGATCGGATATGAAACGCGCCACCTGAACCGCGAAGACTTCAACAACGACAAGATCGATGCCGGTGAAATCGGCGCGGGCCATACGGTCACGGCAATCTACGAAATCACGCCGGTTGGCGCGACGCCTGTGACCGACAACCTGCGCTATGGCGCAAAAGAAATGGCGCTGGCGAAGGACGACCGTGCGGATAAATCGGAATTCGGGAACGAGATCGCTTTCCTGAAAATGCGCTACAAACGCCCGGACAGCGATGTATCGACCCTGATGACGCGCCCCATCACGTCGTCGGACGAGAAAGACTTCGCAGCCCTGCCGGATGACCTGCGCTTCGCCGCATCGGTTGCGGGCTTCGGCCAGCTGCTGCGCGACAGCCAGTACACCAACAGCCTGACATGGGACAGCGTGATCGAAATGGCGACGAATGCGAAAGGCAAAGACGAGTTTGGCTATCGCGCCGAATTCATCAACCTGCTGCGCCTCGCCAAATCGGAATCGGGCCAAAAGTAGCCGGATACCACAAAGTTTACTGCCGTGCGCCGGACACTGCCCTGTCCGGCGCACAACTTTTTCCCGCATATTTCATGGGGTTTCGGGGCGGTTGCTTTTCAAGTTTTGCGTGTTGCGCTATAATAAAAAGAAAAAGGGTATAATCATGGCAGGCACAGGCAACACCGCAACCGCTCCGGCGGGTGCGACGGTTAAGCAAAAAATCATAGGCACGTTTGAATTGTTCTTCCTGTTCGGGCGCGGCATCAAGCCGTTTGAAAAGGAAGCGACGAAATCCCACGCCTTGCGCTCCCTCTGGCTGCCCGTCCTGGCAACGCCCCTGGCCTTTTACAGCGCATATCTTTACCCCGCGCAAGGGCTGGAGAAAGAACCGTACAGCACCGTCGCAAGCGTGCTGGCGGGGTACACGGTTTTAAGCTTCATTGTCGGCACCGGGCTGGCCTACCTGTTCTGCTGGGCGTTTGAACGCCGCGAAAGGTTCTGGCTGTGGTTCAATGCGGGCAACTGGATGACGGTGCCGAACACCATCGTCGCGATACCCGTGATCGCGCTTGCGGTGCTGGGCAATCACGAGCGCGACGTGATGGACCGCGCCTTCAGCATCGTCCTTTATTACGGCGTGATCGTGAATGCCTGTGTCGCATTTCGTGCGTTCAAAGTGGATTGGACGCTGGCGGGGTTCTTTGCCTGCATGTCGGTCTATGCGGCGCAACAGGTGTGGAATTTGATGTTCTGGCTGAACGACGTGCCGATCAAATGGTATTGATCAGGCCGGTTTGCGCGGGATAAAAATCACCGCTTCCATCTCCAGCACAGGTTTGCCGTTCTGGTTCAGGGTGCGGCTTTTCACGCGCATGATGCCGCGGCCTGGCGCCGATTCCGCGGGGCGCAGGTCGGTGATTTCGCCTTCATAGCTCAGCACATCGCCCGGCTTCACTGCGCGCAGCCAGTTCAGGTTCTCGACCGTGCGGCCGACCATGCCGCCGGGGAAATTCGGGCTGGAATCGATGATCATCCGCATCGTCATCGATGCCGTATGCCAGCCGCTTGCGATCAGGCCACCGAACATCGTCTTGGCCGCATCATCGGCGTTCAGGTGAAACGGCTGCGGGTCGTATTTTTTTGCGAACTCGATGATTTCTTCGGCGGTGACGGTGATAGGGCCGGCCGTGAATTTCTGGCCGACTGTCAAATCTTCCATAAATACGAAGTTTGATTCCGTCATGGATTTTATTCTATACAGGGGCGGCAGTTTTGCAATGCAACACGTGGTTGTTGTCATAACCATGTGGGTGTTTTATTGCGCAAATGCCTGCGGTTTCGCGCTAAACTCGACCGTCAAAACCCTTCGGAGTCTATATATGCCCAGCTATAAGGCCCCCCTCGATGATATGCGCTTTGTCCTGAACGAAGTGCTGAACGTGTCGCAGCTGAAATCGATGCCGGATTTCGAAAGCGTCGACGATGCGACCATCAACGAATTTCTGTCGCAGACCGCTAAGCTGGCCGAGGATGTCCTGTTCCCCCTGAATGCCGTCGGCGACCGCGAGGGTTGCCATCACGACCGCGACGCGAAAACGGTGACGACGCCCAAGGGGTTCAAGGACGCGTATGACCAGTTCTGCGCGGCGGGGCTGCCGGGTTTTGCCTGTGATCCGAAATACGGCGGGCTTGGCATGCCGATCGTGCTGAACACTGTGCTGTCGGAAATGTTCTGCTCCGCCAATATGGCGTTCGCAATGTATCCGGGATTGTCGCATGGCGCGTATAACGCGGTGCATGTCTACGGCACGGATGCGCAGAAAAATACCTACCTGCCGAAGCTGGTTTCCGGCGAATGGTCGGGCACGATGTGCCTGACCGAACCGCAATGCGGCACGGATCTGGGCCTGATCAAGACGCGCGCGGTGAAGCAGGCGGACGGGTCGTTCAAGATCACCGGCACGAAAATCTTTATCTCGTCGGGCGAACACGACCTGACGTCCAACATCCTGCACCTTGTGCTGGCGCGCATCGAAGACCCCTCGACCCCGCCCGGCATCAAGGGCATCAGCCTGTTCATTGTGCCGAAAGTCATGGCCGACGGCGCGCGCAACGGCGTGTATTGCCAGCGCATCGAAGAAAAAATGGGCATCCACGGCAATTCCACCTGCGAAATCGGCCTCGACAACGCCTATGGCGAATTGATCGGGGAGCAGCACAAGGGCATGCGCGCCATGTTCGTGATGATGAACGAGGCGCGCCTCGGCGTTGCCTTGCAGGGCTTGTCCTTGAGCGAAATTGCGTACCAGAACGGGCTGGCCTACGCGCTCGACCGCAAGCAGGGGCAGCCGATCGAACAGAAAATGGGCGACGAAAACCTGTCGAAGCCCGCTGTTTCGATCATCGCGCATCCCGATGTGCGTCGCGAATTGCTGACCGTGAAATCGCAGGCCGAAGCCGCGCGCGCCCTAATATATTGGGTATCGATGCAGCTTGATACCGCGCACAAGCATCCCGACGAAAAGGCGCGCAAAAAGGCGCAGAAAACCGTCGACCTGCTGATCCCGGTCATGAAGGCGCATTTCACCGACAACGCGGTCGATAACACCAATTCCGCGATGCAGGTCTTCGGCGGCCATGGATACATCAAGGAACACGGGATGGAGCAGTATAACCGCGACGCCCGCATCACGCGCCTGTATGAAGGCACCAACGGCATCCAGGCGCTCGACCTGATCGGCCGGAAAGTGATGAAAGAAAACCTTCTGGGCGGATATCTTGCCATCATCAACCGCGATGTGATCGACGCGGCCAAGGCCGGCGTGCCGTTGCGCATGCTGTGCCGCCTGCTGAAAAGCGCGTGGCTGCGGCTGTGGTTCCATACCTATTGGCTGCGGTTGAAGGCGGCGACGGGCTTTGCCCTGTCGAAAACTGGCCAGCCGAAATTGCTGGCGCGCGTGATGCTGGACGCGGGCGCGATGTCGACGGATTATTTGAAACTCATGAGCGTGGTTGCGATGGGCCACATGTGGGTCAAGATGGCGACGGTCGCGAAACAGCGCCTTGCCGAAAACCCCGAGGGCCGCGATTTCTATGAAACGAAGGTGAAAACCGCGCGTTTCTATTTCGACCGCATCATGCCGCTGGCAGCGTCTTATTCACGCAGCATCTGCCGCGGGTCGAAATCGACGATGGATATCGCGCCCGACAGCTTCGCGCACCAGCAAACGACGATCGCCGAAAAATCCTGGACCAAACCTGAAAAAGCCTGACGATAACGGAGCCACCCCATGAAAAAGTTTTTCATTTCCCTTCTCATCCTCGCCCTGTTGATTGGCGGCGGGCTGTTCTGGGCGATCAAGAAATACGTCAACACCGAAGAGATCGAGGCGCGTGTGGTGGCGGCGGTCAAGGAAAAGACCGGCCGTGACATCGCCTTCAGCAACATCCGCGTGATACCGCTGGTGACGCCGACACCGGTTTTGATGGTGCGGTTGAGCGATGTGACGTTCAGCAACGCCCCCTGGGCTTCTGAAAAAACGATGGCGCAGCTGGGATCGCTCGACCTGCGTGTTGCGCTGAAGCCGCTGCTGGACAAGCAGATCGAGATCGTCAAGTTATCGCTGGAAAACCCCGTCATCCGCCTGGAGGTCTCGGCCGATGGCAAGAAAAACTGGGAATTCGCACCTGCGAAGAAAGAGGGCGCTGCGCCCGCTGCTGCCCCTGAATCCCCCTCGTCCCCCGACTACGCGAAAGACCTGACGTTCAAGTTCAGCCAGGTTGAAATCATCAAGGGTTCGGTTTCGTATGCCGATAAGCAGGGCGGCGCGAATGTGGCGCTCGACAAGCTTGACCTGAACATCACCTATCCCGACCTTGCCGCCGGCGTGCAGATGGATGGCTGGGCGGAATATATGGGCAAGCGCGTCAGCCTGTACCTGTCGCTTGATAAACCGATGGAACTGGCCAAGGGCGGATCATCGAAGGGCAAGCTGACCCTGAAATCCGACGGCATCATATCGACCGCGGCAGAGGGCAAGCTTGCGACGTCGGGCACCATGCTGGATGGCAAGCTGGATGTGGACATCGCTTCGCTGCCGAAATTCGCGGCGTGGTTTTCGGGCGGCAAGGAACAGGCGATGCCGTTCACGCATGTTAAATTTTCCAGCGCGGCGGCGTTTTCCGCCGAAGCGCTGAAGCTCGACAACGCCAAGCTGGCGCTGGACGAAGTGCAGGCTGATGGCGACGTGACGTTGGGCCTTTCCGGCCCGAAACCCGATTTCAAGGCGCGCGCAAAACTGAACAAGCTGGACCTCGACCGCTTCACCGGCGGCGAAGATGCGAAGAAGGGTGACGGCGCGCCCGCGCCGAAAGGCCCGCAATCGGATTGGGATTCTTCGCCCATCGATTTCAGCGGTTTGAAATCCGTCAACGCAGACCTCGTGCTTGTCACGGGCGGTTTCTCGTTGCGCGGCGCGGATGTCGGCCCCAGCACGCTCACCGTGCTGCTGAAGGACGGCAACCTGCGCTTTAGATCGTCAGAGGCGTCGCTGTTCAATGGCCGTTTCCTCTCCGACGTGTCGCTCAACGCATCGCAGAAAACGCCCGGCATGACGTTCAAGTTCGGCATGTCGGATGTGGAGGCGAAACCGCTTCTCACCACTTTTGCCGATTTCAAGAACCTGAGCGGCAAGATGGATGCGACGGTCGACGTGTCGTCGTCCGGTAACAACCAGAAATCGCTGGTCGGCAACCTTGGCGGCAACGGCAATTTCAACTTCAAGAACGGCTCGCTGCAGGGCATCGACTTCGTGAACATCATGTCGTCTATCCAGAAACGCCTTGGCGAAATGGGCGTGGGCGAGGGCAAGACGGACTTCGTCGACCTCGGCGGCACGTTCACGGTCGCGAACGGCGTTGCGCGAAACGAGGATTTGAAAATGCGCGGGCCGCTAGTGCAAACCACGGGTGCGGGCACGGTCGACCTTCCGAAAAAATACATTAATTACCGCGCGATGCCCGTGCTGACGGCATCGTCGGCGGTTGAGGGTGCGAAGGGCATCACGGTTCCCGTTGATATCAAGGGGCCGTTCAACAACATCAAGGTGAAGCCGGATTATGCGGGCGCGATCACCAAAATCCTCGAAAACCCCGAAGATGTGAAGGCCGCCGTGAAAAACGTGCGGGAAAACAGCAAGGACATCATCAAGGATTTCAAGAAAGACCCCAACGGCGCGCTGAATAACCTGCTGGGCGGCGGCCTGTTCGGCAAGAAAAAAGCGGCGCCTGCGGAAGATGCGCCGATGGGTGATCCTGCAGCCGATCCCGTGCTTGCGCCGTAAGGGAAATCCGTGGACCTGATCAAGCTCGCAAACCGCGCCTTCGACAACCTGTGGGAAGCCAGTTTCCAACCGGGAACGGCGACAGGCAAGTTCGCGCTGCGCCTTGCGCGGCTTTGTGTCGCGGTTGCGCGTGACATCAGCGAGGGCAATTACGGCCAGCGCGCAGCCAGCCTTGCCTACACCACGCTTGTGTCTTTCGTGCCGTTGCTGGCGATCGCGTTTTCAGTTCTGAAGGGCTTCGGCGTGCACGACGCGTTGCGGCCAAGCCTGCAGGCATTCCTGTCGCCGCTGGGCGCTGAATCGGCAGACCTAGCGGAACGCATTATCGGTTTCGTGGAAAACATCAATGTCGGCGTGCTGGGGGCGGTCGGCACGGCGTTCCTGGTTTTCGGCGTGATCTCGACGCTGCGAAAAACCGAAAACGCCTTCAACGAAATCTGGCGCGTGCTGCGCGGGCGCAGTTTTTACAAGCAGCTGCGCGATTACATGGCGGTCGTGCTGGCGGGGCCGTTGATGATGTTCCTGTCCATCGCCATGTCGACGACGCTGCAGCATGCGGATGTCGCGTGGAAATGGCTGCGGCTCGATTTGGTCGACAGCGCGATGCAGAATGTTTTTGAAATTGTGCCGCAGGTTTTGTTCATCCTTGCCTTCTCCGCGCTCTACGGCTTCATGCCGAATGCGCGGGTGCAGCCGCGCGCGGCGCTGGCGGCCGGTGTCACGATCACTGTCGTGTGGAAAATCCTCGGCATCTTTTTCGGTTATTTCGTCGCCAGCTCGGCCAGCTATGCCGCCATCTATTCGGCCTTCGCGGCGCTTGTGCTGTTCATGATCTGGGTCTATATGGGCTGGTTCACGCTACTGGCAGGTTCGGCTGTTGCCTATTACCTGCAGCACCCGACCAACCAGGGGCTCAGCCGTCATATCAAGAACCTGAGCCTGCGCGTGAAGGAAAAAATCGCGCTGCAGGCCGTGTATGAAATCGGTCGCGAGTTTTACAAGGAAGGCAAGGGCGTCACCCTGCAAACACTGTCGAGCCGCATCCACATGCCGGCGCAAGCCGTGTATGATGTGATCGAGGATCTGCTGGACCAGGGCGTATTGGCCGCAACGGGCCCTGCCGCGCCGCTGTTCATCCCCGGCCGCCCGTTCGATGTGGCGACGATTGAAGATTTGTTGAAGGCGATCCGCGCCGCCGATGAAACGCCGATCCTGCGCATCGACCGCGTGCATGGCGCGCCGGTCGTGAACGCCGTCGTGAAAATCCACGACAAAGCACTGCATGACAAGCTTGGCAAATACACGCTCAAACAGCTGGCATTAGGGAGTATAGAGGCATGATCCCCCGTTTCACACGCAAGGAAATGGCCGTTATCTGGGAGCCGGAAAACAGGTTCAAATTGTGGCTGGAGGTGGAAATCGCCGCCTGCGAAGCGCAGGCAGAGCTTGGCGTCATCCCGCTCGACGCGCCCGCCAAGATCCGCGCGAAGGCAAATTTCGATGTTGCCCGCATCGACGAGATCGAGCGCGAAGTGAAGCATGACGTCATCGCGTTCCTGACATCCGTCGCCGAATTCGTCGGCCCTGAATCGCGTTTCATCCATGTGGGCATGACATCGTCCGACGTTATCGACACAGCATTCGCCATGCAGCTGCGCCAGGCATCGGATATCATCATCGCGAGCCTCGACCGTTTGCTGGCCGCACTGAAAAAACGTAGCGACGAACACCGCGACACGATCTGCATCGGCCGCAGCCATGGCATCCATGCCGAACCCACCACTTTCGGCATGAAACTGGCGGGGCATTACGCAGCGTTCCTGCGCGCCAAAAAACGCATGATCGCGGCGAAGGAAGAAATTTCCAGCTGCGCCATTTCCGGCGCGGTCGGCACCTTCGCCACGGTCGACCCCAAGGTCGAGGAATACGTGGCCAAGAAACTCGGCCTGAAATCCGAAACGGTATCGACCCAAGTCATTCCGCGGGACCGCCATGCGGTGTTTTTTGCAACGCTTGGCGTCATTGCATCATCCATTGAAAACCTGTCGACCGAAATCCGCCATCTGCAGCGGTCGGAAGTGCGCGAAGCGGAGGAGTTTTTCTCGGCCGGGCAAAAGGGTTCGTCCGCCATGCCGCACAAACGCAACCCCGTGCTGACCGAAAACCTGACCGGGTTGGCGCGCCTTATCCGCTCCAGCGTCATTCCCGCAATGGAAAACGTCGCGCTGTGGCATGAACGCGATATTTCACATTCGTCGGTCGAACGCGTGATTGCGCCCGATGCCACGATGCTGACCGATTTCGCACTCAACCGCATGGCGGGCGTGATCGAAAACCTGCTGGTCTATCCCGACCGCATGAAGCAGAACCTTGAAAGCCTCAAGGGGCTTGTGTTCTCGCAGGCCGTGCTGCTCGCGCTCACCGAAACGGGTATGAGCCGTGAAGAGTCGTACAAGGTCGTGCAAAACAACGCGATGCAGGTATGGGCGGGGAAGGGGGCGTTTATCGACCTTCTCAACGCCGATCCCGCCGTGCAGAAGACGCTGCAAAAAGGCGCGTTGGAAAAAATCTTCACCTATGACCGCTACACGAAACATATCGGCGGCATCATCGACCGCGCATTGAAGGCGGCGTAATGTCGCTCAGCTGGCAGGATTCCGGCATCATTCTTTCCCTGCGCCCGCATGGGGAGAATGGCGGCATCGTGTCGCTGCTGACGCAAAGCCATGGCCGCACGGCGGGCTATGTATACGGCATCAATTCATCGCGCGTACGCGGGATGCTGGAAATCGGCAACCTTGTTGCCGCGCAGTGGTCGGCGAAAACGCATGACCAGCTGGGCGCCTATACGCTGGAACTGGATACCAGTTTCGCGGGCAACATCATAGACAGCCCTGTGAAGCTGACTGCGCTGCAATCCGCCTGTGCATTGGCTGACCGCACACTGCCCGAAAACGAAAGCCACCCTGGCGTATATGACGGGATGCTGGCGTTGCTGGGATCGTTCGGCGACGACATCTGGCCAGCGGCATATATATATTGGGAGATTGCGCTGCTCCGCGAGCTGGGCTTCGGCCTCGATTTTTCCAAATGCGTGGCGACGGGCGTGACCGATAATCTGCGCTATGTCAGCCCCAAATCCGGCTGCGCGGTGTCGGAGGCGGCGGGCGAGCCTTACAAGGATGTCATGCTGCGGCTGCCGACGTTTTTGCGGGGGGAGGCACGGCTCGACCCTGCCGATGTGCTGGACGGGCTGAAGCTGACCGGCCATTTCCTTTTGCACCGCGTTTTTTCGCAGGCGAACGCGAACCTGCCCGAGCCGCGCCTGCGGCTGCAAGAAAAATACGGGAAAATGGTGCAATAAAAGCGGGTTAGGGGGCGGGACAAAACCGCTGGAAAACCCCTGAAAAATGCGCTAAAACAACCCCCATGGCAAAAAAACCGACAAACGTCGTTGCAAACGACATCAGGGACCGCAACCTCGGCGATATCGTATCCGAGAAGTATTTGTCCTATGCGCTTTCCACCATCATGTCCCGTTCGCTGCCCGACCTGCGCGACGGGCTGAAGCCTGTGCATCGCCGCGTGCTGTACGCGATGTCGCAGCTGTCGCTCCGCCCCGAACTTGCGCCAAAAAAATCGGCGCGCGTGGTTGGCGACGTCATCGGTAAATACCACCCTCATGGCGACCAGTCGGTTTACGATGCGCTTGTGCGCCTGGCGCAGGATTTCTCCGTGCGCTATCCGCTGGTCGACGGGCAGGGCAACTTCGGCAATATCGACGGCGACGGCGCGGCGGCGATGCGCTACACGGAATCGCGCCTGACGGCGGTTGCACAGCTGCTGCTGGAAGGCCTCGACGAAGACGCGGTCGATTTCCGCCCGACCTATGACGGTTCGGAAAACGAACCCGTGGTATTGCCCGCCAATTTCCCCAACCTGCTGGCCAACGGATCGTCCGGCATCGCGGTCGGCATGGCGACGAACATTCCCCCGCATAACGTGGCCGAATTGTGCGATGCGATGGAACAGCTGATCGAAACGCCCGATTGCGAAATCAAGGACCTGCTGAAATTCATCAAAGGCCCCGATTTCCCGACCGGCGGCGTGCTGGCAGAAGACAAGGCAAGCATCCGCCAGTCTTATGAGACCGGCCGCGGCTCCTTCCGCGTGCGCGCGGTATGGAAGGTCGAGAAGCTGAAGAACGAAGGCTGGCAGATCGTCGTCACCGAAATCCCCTATCAGGTCGCCAAATCGCGCCTGATCGAAAAAATCGCCGAACTCATCACGAACAAAAAACTGCCCTTCCTCGACGACGTCGTCGATGAATCGGCGGAAGACGTGCGCGTGGTGCTGACGCCGAAGAGCAAGTCGATCGATCCCGAATTGCTGATGGCGCAGATGTTCAAGTCGACCGACCTTGAAACGCGCTTCTCCCTCAACATGAACGTGCTGGAAAAGGGCCTTGTGCCGCGCGTCATGAACCTGAAGGAGGCGCTGCAGCAGTTTATCGACCACCGGCAGGAAGTGCTGGTGCGCCGCTCGAAAAACCGCCTGGCGCAGATCGAGCACCGCATTGAAGTGCTGGGCGGGTTGCTGATCGCCTACCTGAACATCGACGAAGTGATCCGCATCATCCGCACGGAAGACGAGCCGAAGCCCGTGATGATGAAGAAATTCAAGCTCTCCGACGTGCAGGTGGAGGCGATCCTCAACATGCGTTTGCGTTCCTTGCGCAAGCTGGAAGAGATCGAGATCAGGCGCGAGAACAAGGAACTGGGCGAGGAAAAGGACGAGCTGGAAAAGCTCATCGGGTCGAAAGCGCGCCAGATGACCGCGATCAAGAAACAGGTCCGCCATATTCACGACCTGTTCGGCCCCGCCACGAAACTGGGCAAGCGCCGCACCGAAATCGGCAAGGCGCCCGCCGATGTCGAGATCGCGCTGCACGAGCTGATCGAAAAAGAACCCATCACCGTCATCTGTTCCGACAAGGGCTGGATACGTGCGATGAAAGGGCATCTGGAGCAGGACAAGCTCGACGCCATTTCCTACAAGGACGGCGACGGGCCGAAATTCGCGTTGGCGGTGGAGACGACCGACAAGCTGGTCATGTTCGGCACCAACGGCAAATTCTACACCATCGGCTGCGACAAGCTGCCGCCGGGCCGCGGCTTTGGCGAGCCTGTGCGCCTGATGATCGACCTGCAGACCGAAGCCGATATCGTTTCCATCATGAAACACGATCCGGAACGCAAATTGCTGGTCGCGGCGGATGACGGGCGCGGCTTTATCGTGCCGGAAAAAGAAGTCCTGTCGCAGACCCGCAACGGCAAGCAATGTTTGCTGGTGAAGGATGGCGTGGAGGCGAAAATCTGCACGCCCGCGGTTGGCGACAGCGTTGCCTGCATCAGCGACAACCGCAAGCTGCTCATCTTCCCGCTTGAACAAGTGCCGGAAATGACGCGCGGCGTGGGCGTGATCCTGCAAAAAGGCGGCTTGGCCGATGCCAAGACGTTCACCTACAAGCAGGGCCTCACATTCTTCAGCGCAGGAAAAGAACGCACGGAAACGGCATTGAAGGCGTGGCGCGGCGAACGCGCGCAGGCCGGTATGCTGCCGCCCAACGGCTTCCCGAAATCGAAGAAATTCAACGGCGTTTGACTTAACGTTTGACGTTTCCATAATTTACGCTATGGTTGCGCGCCTGTCATTTTGCAGGTCCCCGCAGGAGCGCGTCATGGAATATTACGAACACCCGAATTACGGCCACGAAAACCTCGAAGATAAGGTCATCACCGTCACGCTGAAAACGCCGCTGACGCGCGCGCAGGTCGATGCGCTGTTCGATGACGCGCCCCAGCTGGATTCCAAGTTCGATGACCTGTCCTATACCGATGGCGAGAAAATGCGCGACGGCTTTGACCATGCCTGGGAAAAGACCGATATCACTCCGCGCGGCCTTCTCGATTACAAGGTGGAGCAAGACAAGATCACCATCCGCGCGAGCGAGGCGATCACGCCCGCCTATTTCTTCGACGCCGTGCGCTATGTGCTGTCCGAAACGGCGAGGGTTGAAAACCTGCCCATTAAATATGTGGGCGCTTTCGGTGTCACCCTCAGCTATTCCGGCGATACCCTGCAGGATGTGGCCAATACCCTCGACACCGCCAACCGCCGCAAGCCCGCGCCGCCGAAACGCGGGATGCAGCCGTAATACCCTTTTCGCGGCAAAAACGCGGGTGTATGCTTGCTGGATTGTCCGACTGTATTGATGGATTTGTTCAATGCCGATTATTTTCCTGCTGACTGTTGCCGTCCAGATCATGTTCGCCGTGCATGTGCATCGCACAGGGCGCAACACCTACTGGATTTACCTGATCCTTATGGTGCCTGTGATGGGCTGCATGATTTACTTCGTGGCGGAAGTGCTGCCCGAACTGATGCACGGCGCCGCCGGCAAGCATGCGCGCAAGACACTGCGCAACGTGATGGACCCCGAGAAAGATTTCCGTGACGCAAAATACGCCTTTGATACAGCGCCCACGATAGCAAACCGCATCCAGCTGGCACAGTTGCTGATCGCGCGCCAGCAGCACGATGCCGTGATCGCCTTGTTGGAACCCGCGCTCACCAACCATTTCGCGGATGATATCCTGCTGCTGGAGGGGCTGGCCTATGCCTATTACGATAAGGGCGATTTCAGGAACACGCTGGTCTACATCCACAAAATCTATGACCGCAAGGATGCCGAACCGCAGGACTACATCAAGTTGCTGCGCGCACGCACCTACATTGCGCTGAATGAATTCACGACCGCGCGAGCGGAACTGACGCGCCTTGTAAATTTCTACACCGGCGAGGAAGCACGCATCACGCTCGCCCAGCTGCTCGACCGCATGAACGCCCGCGACGAGGCACGCGCGATTTATCAGGACATCGTCACCCGTTCCAGCCACGCGCCGAAATACTATCAAAAGCAGGAACGGCAATGGATCGACATCGCCAAACAGGCGCTGAAACAGCCGTAATCCGCCCTGTGGATAACTTTAGACTCGAGGCCAAAAACGGGCGTTCAAATTGTTTAAATTTATTAATAATATCAATAGTTTGTCTGTTTATTCTGGACTCCCAATCCGTATAGTCCTATAACTCCTTTCCTCCCGCGCAATCGTCCTCCGTAACAGGCCGAGCCGACGCGGGCGGGACGTAGGGTGTGTAAATGAATTTTGAGCAGACATCGCTGCCCGACCGGCAGTTGTTTCGCGAAGCATTTGCGGCGGGCTGGGCAAGTTATCTTGACCGCTTTGCCGCCCCCGACCTTGCTGCCGAGCAGTATATCCGCGGCCCTGTAGCCATGGCACGCCTGATATACGAGCACGGCGGCGAGGAGCGTTCGGTCGCCGCCGCCGCCTGCCTTGCCGGCCCCGCCGTGTTTTCGGGCGCGCCCGAATGGCTGGGGCAGGAACTTAGCGATTTTTCCCGCGAATTTAAGCGCATCGGCGAAATGGAACCGCGCGACCTGTATGGCCGCATGGATCATTTCACGCTCGACGCCCGCGTGCTGCTGCAGGCCAGCGCCATCATGCTGCTGGAACAGCTGGTGACCGCACCCGAAGAATGCGCCCAGGAATGCATGAAGATCTACACCGATTCACTGGAGCTTTATTCCGCCGCCCGCGGTCGCGCCGATGTGTTCAAGCTGGACACCCGCTTTGAAATCGCCGCGATGAAGGTGACGACGGCGGTCGATGGCCACACCAATATCTGGTCGAAGCCGCGCACGCATACGCCGCGCGTTCACGCCTGATCCCTTAAAAATTACTGTTGTGAATTCAGTTCCGCGAAGGCCAGTTCGACGTCGCGGAGCGTGATGGTTGTCAGGTCCGCGCGCGAGGGCTTGGGCAGCTTCATGACACGCGTTGCCGCATATTTCACGCTGTCCTCGAACAGGTTGCGCACCAGCCGCCCGTTGGGGAAATGTTCGCGGAACAGGTTGGGCGCTTCGGCCATGACTTTTTGCAAGGCGGCGGCGGCATCGTCGGTCAGCGTATATTTGCCGTCGCGCATGAACTTGGCGTAAATCTCGCCCATTTCCGGCGGGGTATAATCGTCGAAAGGTATGACCTCGGTAAAGCGCGATTTAAGGCCGGGGTTGTAATCGAGGAATTCATTCATTCTGCCCGTATAGCCCGCCGCGATGACCACAAGGCGGTCGCGGTTATCCTCCATCAGCTTCAACAGTGTCGTGATCGCCTCCGCCCCGTATGAATTGCCGGTATGCGTGGTATGGCCCATCAACCCATAGGCTTCGTCGATGAACAGCACGCCGTCCATCGCTTCCTCCACCTTCGCCATGACTTTTTGCGGGGTTTCGCCGACCCATTTGCCGATGATGTCCTGCACGCCGACCTCGACCACATGGCCGCTTTTGAGGTAGCCGATCTGTTTCAGCAGTCGCCCGAAAATGCGCGCCACAGTCGTCTTGCCGGTGCCGGGATTTCCCGCGAAGACAAGGTGGATAGAGGATGACGGAATGGCAGGCAGGCCCTGTTCCGCGCGGAGCTTCATGAAGGCCATGCGGTTCGCCTGTTCGGCAATCGCTTTCTTGGCATTCGCAAGGCCGATCAAGCCCTCCAGCTCCTCGAACGGGTCGCGGTAGCTGTCCATGTCGGGCGCGCCCAGAGTGGGCAGCAGCGTGCCCGCTTCGCGGCTGCCGTTTTTAGCGGCCTGCCGCAGCCACAGGATCGCGAAATCGGCATCGGTGTGGAAATAATGATCGTTGCCGCGCCCCAGCAACCCAAGGCCGATCGCATAGCCCGCATCGGGCTCGCCAATCCAGCCGCGGCGGAGCAGCCCGTTGGCGGCTTCCTGCTTATCGGCGGGCAAGGGCTTCAGCAAGGCGCGCGTCAGCGCCATCAGCGCCTCGGTGTCGCCCTGCAATGCTTTTTTGCGCGGGAGATTGTCGGCCACCGGATAACCTTATTTCGGTTCCTGCGGGCAGTCGGAGGGTCGGATTGTGAAGGGGGCGAGCAGGTTTCCGTTGCCATCCTTGAAGCGCACCTCGACCGTGATGCCAAGGCCCATCTGGAAATCCTGCTTGTGGCAGACATCGTTTCTAAGGTCCACGGTCATGCTGTCGGCCAGCGGCTGCGGGTCGGTCGTAGTAAGCGTTATGTGATAGACGATCGTGTTGCCTTCCGACGTCACGTCGTCGATGCGGATCATGTCGTCCAGCTGACGGGGCGGGCGGATCTCGTCGCGGATTTCCTGCAGCGCCAGTTCGGCGGGGTTGTTGGGCGCGCCCGCCATCATCATCAGGTTGGCCGAACCGCCTAGCAGCAGGATGATCGCGATAAAGGTGACCCAGAATTTTCCGCGCAGCGCCTTGGGCAGCATCGGCGTGCCGATGCCCAGCAGGAACAGGTAAAGGCCCAGGGCGAGCGTGATGCCGTTGCCGATGCTGATCGATTGGATGATTTCCATTTCTAGTCTCCCTTAATCCTTGCGTCCGAGCTGGAAGCCCATGGACCGTGTTTCGTCATCGCCTTTGGTGTAGGAACGTCTCGCATCGCGGAAGGCCGCCTGAATATCTTCGGCATAGAGTACCACAAGATCTTCCTTGGTTGTTTCAGCCTTTTTGCCGATGCGGATCGCCATGTACTTGATGGTGTCCTCGAACAGGTTGCGCACGAAGCGGCCATTGGAAAAGTTATGGGTAAAGTTTTCCTTGGCTTCCTGCATCATTTCCAGCAGGCCTTCCTTGGCGCCCTTGCCGTAACGGTATTTCTGGTCGCGCACCAGCCGCGAATAGATGCGCACCAGGTCGGTTGCTTCGTAATCCGGAAATATGATGAGTTCCGTAAAACGCGATTTCAGTCCGGGGTTGGAATCGAGGAATTCGATCATTTCAGCCGGATACCCCGCCACGATCACGACCAGGTCATGGCGCAGGTCTTCCATGTATTTGACCAGCGTCGCAATCGCGCTCTGCGAAAACGACCCGCCATCGCCCTGCGCATTCAGCATGGCATAAGCCTCGTCGATGAACAAAACGCCACCCAGCGCCTGCTGGATCTTGCGGTGCACCTTGATGGGCGTCTGGCCGACATATTCGCCGATCAGCTCGCCTTCCGACACCTCGACCACATGCCCGCGCGAAAGGTAGCCGACCTTTTTCAGCGCGCGGCCAAGGATGCGGGCGACCGTCGTCTTGCCGGTGCCGGGATTGCCCAGGAACACGGCGTGGAGCGCAGGTTGCTGCACAGGTAATCCGGCGGCTTTGCGCTTTTCGAACAGGCGCGTGCGGCTGGTGATGTCGGCGACGGATTTTTTGACGTTTTCAAGGCCGACCATATTCTTCAGTTCCTTGAACGGGTCGGCGTCGTTTTCCTCGTCATGCACATGGGTTGCGGATGTGGGATCGGAATAGAGCATGTCGCGCGCCTGTTCGTCCTGCGCGACGGCGGCCTTTTTCAGCCACAGGAACGACAGGGCACGGTGGCTTTTGAAGCAGCGGTCGTCGGATGACCCGATATGCGTGCCAAGGGTATACATCGCCCAGCCTTGTCCGTGTTTTGCCTCGCGCAGCAGGTTTTTCGCCTCGGCCTTCAGGTCCTTGTGGATGCGGGGGCGGATCAGGCGGCGCGACAGGCGCAACATGGCGCGCCGTGACCCGCGCTTGCCGCGCCACATCAGGAACTGTTCGCTATTGGTGAAAATAATGCCGAAAATGACCACCGCCAGCAGCAGGATGGAAACGGACGTGAAAATATAAGGGTGCTGGTGCGCCGCTTGCCTGGCGACCATCCAGTAAAAATAAACATGCGCAAAGAATTTATTCTCGATGCCCGTCGTATCGACCTGGCTCGCTAGGCCGCCAATCTCGAGCCCGAAAAACTCACTCGACAAGGCGTTGTAACCCCCGTGCGAGATCCTGTTGCAGGTCGGTCACGTCTTCGAGGCCGACATGGATGCGCAAGGAAAAGCCGTCCTCCGCCCACTTTTCGGCGGTGCGGATGGGGTTGGGCTGTTCGGGGAACAGCAGCGATTCAAACCCGCCCCAGCTGAAGCCGAGACGGAAGATATCCATGCCGTTCAGCATGGCCGCAATCTTGTCGCGGCGTGTTTCATTCAAAATGATGCTGAAGGTGGCGGTCGACCCGGTAAAGTATTTTTTCCAGTTTTCGTGGCCGGGGCAGCTATCAAACGCGGGGTGCAGTACGCGCTTTACCTGCGGCTGCTGCTGCAGCCAGCTGGCGATTTCCAGCGCCGATTTCTGGTGGTGCGGCAGGCGCACATGCAGCGTGCGCAGGCCGCGCGTCGCAAGGTATAATTCTTCGGATCCGCCGCACAGGCCCAGCATCAGGGCGGCGCGCTTCACGGCAGGCCATGCCTCTTCGGTCGTGGATACCACGCCCAGCATGACGTCGGAATGTCCGGCGATATATTTGGTGGCCGCCATCACGGAAACATCAATGCCAAGGTCGAGCGGCTTCATGAACAGGGGCGTGCCCCAGCTGTTGTCGATGGCTGTCTTGATGCCGGCCTTTTTTGCGGCAGCGACGAAGGCGCCGATATCGGGTACCTCGAATGTCAGCGAACCGGGCGCCTCGATGAACAGCAGGCGCGTGTTTTTGCGGAACAGCTTTTCGATGCCCGCGCCGATCATGGGCGGGTAATATTCCACATCGACGCCGAATTTGCGCAGGATCGCTTCGCAGGTCTTGCGGCTGGGGCCATAGACGTTGTCGGGCATCAGCAGGTGGTCGCCATGCTCGGCGAAGGCGATCAGCGTCGTTAAAATCGCGGAAAGGCCGGAACAGGTGGCGACGCTTTTATACGCGCCTTCGATCAGGGCGATGCCTTCCTCGAACGCGGCGCTGGACGGTGTGCCCGCACGGCCATAGGAAAAGGGCACGTTCGGCACTTTTTCGAATTCTTCGTAAGTGTTGAAGACAATCGTGGACATGCGGTGCGGCGGCACGTTGACCGCGCCGTGATATTCGTTCGGCTTCGACCCCGCATGGGTCAGGATTGTGTTCTTGTTCTTGTCGGTGGTGCTCACGGCTGGCTGCCTTTCGTTTTGGGCAGCGACGCATCGCCGCCCCATTCCGTCCACGACCCGCCATAGATGGCAGCATCGGTGCGGCCAAGGTTATGCAGGCCGATCGCGACCACGCAGGCCGTCACGCCACTGCCACAGGAAATGGCGACCGGTTTCGATACGTCAACGGACGCAAGCGCGGACTTCAGACCGTCGCCGGTCTTGAACAGGCCAGTCTGGTTATCGATCAGCGATGCATAGGGCAGGCTGAACGATCCGGGAATATGGCCGCTGGCCATGCCGGGGCGGGGTTCCGCCATTTCACCGGAATAGCGGCGCGGGTCGCGCGCATCCAGCACGGTGAATTTTTGGTCGGTCAGGTTTTGCACGATGTCTTCGCGTTTCTTGAACAGCCCGGAATTGAAGGCAGGCTTGAAGGTGCCGCGCGGCGGAATGTCATCGGCCTTTTCGGTCACGGGATATCCGGCATTTTCCCATGCGGGCAACCCGCCATCCAGCACCTGAACATTCTCATGGCCGAACACGCGGAACATCCACCAGACGCGCGCGGCCGCCATGGCGACGCCGCTGCGGTCATAGACCACCACATGGTCGCCGTTCGAGATGCCAAGCCTTTCAGCGGCATCGGCGAAACCGGTGGGCGTGGGCAGGGTATGGGCGAATTGCGCCTGCGGGTCTGCCACTTC
The DNA here is from genome assembly GCA_965279315.1 of Alphaproteobacteria bacterium. Classification (GTDB taxonomy): domain Bacteria; phylum Pseudomonadota; class Alphaproteobacteria; order Micavibrionales; family UBA2020; genus JAPWJZ01. Next base: position 1,822,118 of record OZ257145.1, read on the forward strand.
GTCGATATCGAAATCCAGGGCATGGCCGATGCGGATATTGGCCGGCGGCAGGCCGTAGCTGGCATCCAGCAGGCGCACACCGGGTTTTTCAAAAAGCTCTTTCAGCGCGCTGGCGGAGATAAGGGCGTTCATTGGCCGAGCCACTGTTTGCGGATGCGTTCATGGTTGCGCGCAAACCATTGCAGCACATAACCCGCCGTGATGTTGGCGATGGCGCCCTTGTCCAGCATGTCGCGCACATGTTTCCATGGCAGCAGGTGTGTCTTGATCTCTTCGCCTTCTTCCTCATGCCCGTAAATGCCGGCCTCGGCCTTTTCGATGCGGCCGACATAGAGGTGGAACTGTTCCGCCATGCAGCCGGGGCTGGAATAGGCCTTGCCGATGAATTCGATATCGGTGATGTCGCATCCGGTTTCCTCGAATGCCTCGCGCCGCGCGGCGGCTTCGGGCATTTCGCCTTCATCGACCGCGCCTGCCGCGCATTCGAACAGGAAGGGGTCGGCGACGCCGGCCACCAGCGCGCCGACGCGGAACTGCTGGTTCAGCAGCACTTCGTCGGTTTCGGGGATGAACAGCAGGACGACCGCGATATCCTTCACGATCATCACTTCGCGTTCCATCGGCTCCGCCCAGCCGCCATGGCGCAGGCTGCGCGGCTGGATCTTGAACGCATCCAGCTTGTGATAGCCGTCAAAAATGCGTTCCTGCGAAATGATTTTCGCATCGGGCGTGGTTTCGAGCTTTTTGGTCTGCGTCATCATGGCCTCTTGTTGAAATCGGGGCGGGCTTTTTTTGTCGTATTCGGATGCTGCGAGAGTACTGCGCGGGGGCATTTTTAGCAAGTTGGAGGGGCTCTGTATTTCCCTAATCAAGGCGCGCGAAAGGCTTTCAAAGCGCGCGCGGATATGGTGGAATCGCCTTGAAACGGACGGGCACATGAAAGACCTCTATTTTTTCGGCGACAGCATCGCCTATGGCGAGTGGGATGAACAGGGCGGCTGGGTGCAGCGCATCCGCTCCGCCTGCGATCAGGCCTATATTTCGGGGCGCAAGCAGCGCACGCTTGTCTATAACCTCGGCATCCCCGGCGACACCGCCGCCGATGTGCTGATGCGGATCGAACCGGAGATGGCGGCGCGTTTTAACCCCGACAACAAAAACTATATCGTCTTTGCGGTCGGCATGAACGACGCGCATTTTTCGACCTCCGACCAGAAAGACCGTTTCACGCAGGACGAGTTCGAGCGCAATGTGGGCCGGCTCATCGGCATCGCGCGCAAATTCACGCAGGATGTCGCCTTTGTCGGCCTCAATCCGATTGACGAGGCAAAGGTGCAGCCGCTGCCGTGGAACACGGAAAAATCCTATCACATCGCGCGCGTGGAGCTGTTCAACGGCATCCTCGAAAAAATTACGAAGGAAGAGGGGCTGTTCTTCGCCGATGTCTGGAAAGACTGGTCCGAAATCGATCATAAGCTATTATTGTTCGACGGGCTGCACCCGACCGCCAGCGGCCACCGCCGCATCGCCGAAAAGATCAACCCGTTCTTTGCATCCGAAGAATAATCAGGGCTGCGGCGGCTTCATGCCGTAATCACGGGACACACAATCACCCGTATAGGCCAATACGCCGTCGAAACCTGACGCCCACCCGATGGCGGCATAAAAAAGCCGGTCATTGCGGAACGGCATTTTTTGAGCCTCGATAAGTCAAAAATATGGAAATCATTTCTGTTTTATCCGCTCCCCAGAAGCCAAAACAGAATAATAATTTAGTGATATCAATTGCTTAATTATTGACATTGTCATGCGCAGGACATTAACAATTCGCCCGTTATATTATTAAGGCGTAAGCGCGTCCTGCTTGGCACGTTTAATGAATATATGCGTTTGCCTGCACCCGTCCGGGTGCACGTGGCTTTTCAGAATGACCGGAGACGAACATGGCACAGAAAAAACCGTCTATCCGCAAAAGCGTGAAAGTGCTCGTGACGCTTATCCTGCTCTGCGCGCTCTGTTTCGGCGGCTACCGTTACTGGAAAGAACGCAGCGCGAAGGATGACGCGGCTGCGCGCGTGACGGTCGTCACCATCGCGCGCGGGGATATCGAGGAAGTCGTGACCGCGCAGGGCAAGCTGGAGCCGAAGGAATTCGTCGATGTCGGCGTGCAGGTGTCGGGGCAGATTCAAAAAATCAATGTGGAGCTGGGCGACGTCGTCAAGCAAGACGCGCTGATCGCCGAAATCGACCCGAAAATTTACGAAGCCAAAGTGGAGGCGGACGAGGCGCGCATCAAGACGCTGAAGGCGCAGATCGCGCAGCAGGATGCGCAAGTGACGCTGGTCAGCCTGCAATTCGACCGCACCAAAAAACTGGTCGAGACAAAGGCCGTCAGTCAGGACGCGTATGAGAGCGCGGAGGCCGCCATGATCATTGCCAAGGCGCAGCGAGACGCGCTGGATGCGCAGCTGCAGGAGGCGCAATCGGCGCTGGACGGCGACAGGGCGAATTTGGGCTACACGAAAATCTATGCGCCGATGGAAGGCACGGTGGTGATCGCCGACACGAAAGAAGGCCAGACGTTGAATGCAACGCAATCCGCGCCGCGCGTCGTGCAGCTTGCCAACCTCGACACCATGACGGTGCGCGCGCAGGTCGCCGAAGCAGATGTGATGCGGCTGAAGGAAGGCGGGGAGGTTTATTTCACGACTCTCGGCGCTCAGGGCCGCAAATGGCAGGCGAAGATACGCCAGATTTTGCCGACGCCCGATGTGGTGAACGAAGTCGTCCTCTATAACGTGCTGGTCGATGTGGAGAATAAAGACCGCCAGTTGATGAGCGGCATGAGCACGCAGATGTTCTTCGTCATGGGGCGTGCGACCAATGTGCCGCTGGTGCCGATTTCCGCATTGGGCAAGCGCGCACCCAAGGAAGACAGCGAAGGCGGCGTCGCCTACCGCGTACGCCAGCCGGGCGCGAAAGGTGAGGAGAAGATCATTCATGTGGGGCTGATGGACCGCTCGATGGCCGAGGTAAAACAGGGCTTGGCCGAGGGCGACAAGGTGACGATGGAAGCGCCTGCAGGTGGCGATCCTGCATCCGGCGTGCCGCGCCGTATGCGCAACATGAGCGGCAGGTTATGACCCCACTTCTCGAACTCAAAGATATTAAACGGTATTACGAAAGCGGCGACAGCGTCGTGAAAGCGCTCGACGGCGTCACGCTGACCATCGGGCAGGGGGAATTCGTGGCTGTGATGGGGCAATCCGGCTCCGGCAAATCGACGCTCATGAATATCCTGGGCTGCCTCGACAGCCCGACATCGGGCGAATACATCATTCGCGGCGAGCAGGCCGCGTCGCTGGAACCGGACGAGCTGGCGAATTTGCGCCGCAAGACTTTCGGGTTTGTGTTCCAGCGGTATAACCTGCTGAAAACCGCGACCGCGCAGGAAAACGTGGAAATCCCAGGCGTTTATGACGGTATGACGAAGGGGGAGCGGCTGGAGCGGTCGGAAACCCTGCTCGGTCAGCTTGGCATGGGCAACCGCCTCGACCATCGTCCCGGCGAATTATCGGGTGGCCAGCAGCAGCGCGTGGCGATTGCGCGCGCGCTCATGAACGACCCGCCCGTTATTCTGGCCGATGAGCCCACCGGCGCGCTCGACAGCCAGAGCGGGCATGAGGTGATGGAGCTTTTGAAAAAACTCCACGGCGAAGGCCGCACGATCATCCTGATTACCCATGATGAAAAAGTGGCGCAGAACGCGCACCGCATCATCCGCATCCATGACGGCGTGATTGCCAGCGATTCCGGCGCGGTGGACCGCACCGCAGAAATGCCCGCAGCGGCGGAGCGCAAGGGGCGCACACCCGGCCTGCTGACTGAAATAGGCGAATCCTTCAAGACGGCTTTCCGTGCGCTCCGCGCAAACGTGTTCCGCACAATGCTGACGCTGCTGGGCATTATCATCGGCGTTGCCGCTGTCGTGACCATGATGGCGATCGGTGATGGCAGCAAGCAAAAGGTGCTGAACCAGATCAATTCGATGGGCACGAACGTCATCCTCGTCTCCCCCGGGATGGCGGGTTTCAGGGGTGGCGGCGATATCGTGACGCTGACGCCCGACGATGCGGAGGCGATTGAGGAACTGCCGAATGTCGAAGCCGTGACGTCGGAACGGCGCGGGCGGCAGACCTTGCGCTTCGGCAACCTCGATTACGCGACATCCGTGTCTGCCGTCAGTCCGTCGATGCCCGCCACGCGCAATTGGGACATCGAAAGCGGCGATTTCTTTACCGACCGCGATATGCAGGGCAACGCATCGGTCGCCGTGATCGGCCAGACCATCCTTGAAAAAATATTCCCGAACGAGGAAGACCCGATCGGCAAATACATGCTGGTCAAGAACATCCCGTTCGAGGTCATCGGCATCCTGAAGAAAAAGGGCTCGATGCCCTGGGGCGGCGACCAGGACGATGCGGTTTTTGTCCCGCTGAACACCGGCCTTGTACGCCTTGTCGGCGGCAGCTATGTCAACAGCATCAGCGTCAAGGTGTCGGACATGGACGCGATGCAGGAGACTCAAGATGCCATCACGCAACTGCTGGCCGCGCGCCACCGCACGGTCGATTTTAATGTGATGAATTCGGCGTCGTTCATCGAAATGGCGACCACGGCGCAAAACACGCTCACCATCCTGCTGGGCGCGGTTGCCGCGATATCGCTGCTGGTGGGCGGCATCGGCGTCATGAACATCATGCTGGTCAGCGTGACGGAACGCACCCGCGAAATCGGCATCCGCATGGCGACGGGCGCCCGGATGCGCGATATCATGCTGCAATTCAACATCGAGGCGGCTGTTGTCTGCATCATCGGCGGCTTATTGGGGCTCAGTTTAGGCTTCGGGGCCGGCTGGGCGGTGTCGTTATTCGAGGTGGATGTCAATTTTGCCCCCCTGCCACCCATCCTTGCCTTCAGTTCTGCTGTTTTAACCGGCCTTGTTTTCGGCTATCTTCCAGCGAGGAAGGCCGCGCGCCTCGATCCCGTCGCTGCGCTGTCAACGGAGTAAGAAAAAATGAAAAAGACCATCGCCGCCCTTTTGATGCTGTCGACACTGACCGCATGCAATGTCGTCTCGGAATATGTACGGCCGGACACCAACATCCCCGCCGGCTGGAAAAAGGGCGACAAGGTCGTCGAGGGTGAAACGACCATCAACGCCGACTGGTGGCGCAATTTTAGAAGCGCGGAACTTGACGCGCTGATGACCGAAGCGCTGGCGCAAAACCTCGACCTGAAACAATCGCTTGCCCGTATCCGCCAATCGCGCGCATCGTTGAAGGTTGCCGATTCATTCCTTGTGCCCAGCGTCGATGCTTCGGCCAGCACGGGGGGCACAGAAACACGCCGCAACGCATCCAACAACGACGGCTGGCTGTCGTCGGGCCGCGCGGGCCTCGATATTTCATATGAACTCGACCTGTTCGGCGCAAACCGCGCGGGCGTGAAATCGGCCAAGGCACTGGTGCGCAACAGCCAGTACAGCCATGACGCGCTGGCATTGGTCGTCATGTCGGACGTGGCCAAGATTTACTTCCAGATGCTGAACCTGCGCGAACGTCAGGGCATCGCGGAGAAGAACCTGAAAAACATCGGGGAAGTGTTGAAAGTTGCGCAGGCGCGATTTGATGCGGGCTCCACCTCCGCCATCGACGTATCGCGCCAGAAAACGGAATTGTCGAATTCCCGGGCTTCTGTTGCGGCGCTGAAAAATCAGGTGAATGCGACCGAAAACGCGCTCTCCGTCCTGCTCGGGCGCGCGCCACAGGACATGAAGATCAAGGGTTGGGGCCTCGCCAGCATTGCATCGCCGAAAGTGCCGCTGTCGCAGCCGGCCTCCATCCTGACACAACGTCCCGATATCAAGGCGGCGGAGGCGAACATGATCGCGGCGAATGCAGATATCACGGCGGCGCGCGCCGCATTCTTCCCGACTGTCAATATCGGCGCGGGCGTTGGCCTTGCGGTATCGCCGTTTGGCGGCCCTGCGACCAATTCGCTGTCGCTGCTGGCCTCGCTGGCGGCACCCATCTTTAACGGCGGGCGCATTGCGGCGGGCGTCGACCGGGCGACGGCGCGCGAACTGGAACTGGCGGAAAACTACCGACTGACTGTCCTGACATCGCTGCAGGAAATCGAAAACGCATTGTCGGCGGTCAAGGCCGCGAAAACGCGTCAGGCCGATTTTGCCGATGCGGTCAAGGAAGCGCAGAAGACATATGAACTGTCGCGCGGGTTGTATGAAGCCGGATCGGTCGATTACCAGACGATGCTGGAGGCGGAGCGCAGCCTGCTGTCGACCAACGACAACTATGCATCGGTCAAGCTGGAACTGCTGAACGCGCAAGTGGACCTGTACCGGTCGCTGGGCGGCGGCTGGATTTCCAACCCCAATTCGCAGGCGTCGAAGAAATAATTATTTGCCGGATTTTTTATCGGCGAGCGCGCGGCTCTCTTTTTTCAGGGGGCGCGCGACGGGGCAGACTTCGGTCACAAACCCGTTCAGCGTGTTGACGAGGTTTTCGCGCACGAGGCTATAATGGATGAACTGCCCCTTTTTCTCGCCCTTCACCAGCCCTGCGTTTTCGAGGATGCTGAGGTGCTTGGAGAGCGAGGGCTTGGTGATGTCGAACCGTGCCGCGATTTCACCGGCGGTGAGCGATGTCGCGGAGAGATAGGCAAGGATGCGGCGACGTACGCCGGAGGAGAGGGCTGCGAAGACTTTTTCCATGGATTTCAGCCTGCTGGTTGCCGCCTGTTGCCTTCCGGTACGGCATCGGGCATAATTAGTTGTTAGCTATATATCTAAATATAGCATGCTTATTCATGTGATTCAAGGCCGCCATGCCCAACGCGCCCGAAGACCTGCCGCCGCAGCCAGACACCCAAGCCGCCTGCAGCGTTCCGGTGTCTTCGCTGCGCCGGTTGTTAAGGGACGCATGGTTCGACCTGCACCCGAACATTCAGGAACGCTTTAGGCGCGACCCGCTGCCGGGCGCGAACATCGTCTATTCGGGCGCGATGGAGGAAATCCGCTGTTCGCGCATGGGGCGCATTTTCGCGTACCTGACGCGCGTGATCGGCAACCCGCTGACCCCGCACGAGGGCAAGGATGTGCCGATGCGGGTCGAGCTGATCAAGGTGCAGGGCTATGCCGGCGTCTGCTGGCAGCGCACGTATTTTTATCCGCGCCGGAAACCCTATGTCGTGATATCGGTCAAGCGCGAGAACGAACTGGGCCAGATGATGGAATGCGTGGGCGGCGGCTTTGGCATGGTGCTGGATGTGTATGCCATGGACGGGTCGCTGCATTTCGTCAGCACACGATATTTCTGGCAGGTGCTGGGCAAGCGTTTGCCCTTGCCGCATTTCCTGGCTCCGGGCAAGACGCATGTGATCCATGATGATCTGGGCGACGGGGCGTTCCGCTTCACGATTTCAATGGTGCATCCGCAACTGGGCGAAACGTTTTACCAGACCGGCGTTTTCAGGCGGGCGTAGTCGTTTCCATCGTGCGTATGTCCAGCCCCTTCAACCCCGCCATGTAATGCGGCAGCGTGATGAAACCCATGCAGGGCATGGCGCCGCGCTTGGTGATGGTATTGTGCGCCAGCCCCTGCGCCAGCAGCACGGCGGGCGTGGCGGGGATATGTGGCCCGTGACCTGATTTGGCGATCATGTAGAATTTGGTTTCGCGGGGCTTGCCGTCATGGCCGGTGCCGGTCAGCGTCATGTGCAGGCCGCTTTCATCGCTGCCGAATACATCGAACATGGCGCGCAGCTTCATGAGAAACCGTGCGTGCCGGTCAAGGTTGCGCGGGAAACCCGCCCGCACCATCCATGACAACTTCCAGATGCCCAGTTGCAGGACCGCGTTTTCCTGCCCCGCCGAAAAACGGATATTTTCCAGCGCGGGGTATCGCGCGGGAAACAGGGAAAGGTCGGGAATATTGCAGTCGCCGAACAGCCGTACGCCAAGCTCGGGGTAATTCTGCATATGCAGGCCGAGCCCGCCATAGACCGTTTCCATCTTGCCGCCGCGCAGCCGCGTGAACGGCTTGCCGGCATAGGACAGCACGGCGGCGGCGGTCGATGCGCCCATGCGGGTTTTTTGCGCAACCGTGATGCCGTAATCGACGGAAGACAGTTTGGCGAATTGCGGCAGGTAATGGTCGATCAGCGCGGCGGTGAGGCACGGCACGGATGACGCGCCGCTGACAACAAGGCGGTCTTTCGCCTTGGCGGCCTTTTCCAGCGACGTGATGCCGGCCACGTAATCGCGCGCATCGGCAAGGTCGATGTAATGGGCGCGGGCGGCGATGCAGGCCTCCGCCGTCTGGTAGCTTTGTCCCTGAAATGGCCCGGCGGCGTTGATGACGATGTCTGGCTTCACCTGTTCCAGAACGGCCGGCAGGTCGCGGTCGAGATCAAGCGCGTGATAGAGGGGCAGGTTGGGCGATTTCTGCAGCTCCGCCGCCAGCGCGCGGCATTTGTCCGCATCGCGACCCGCGATGACGACGCGGATGGCGGGGTCGAGGGCCAGCCTGCGCGTGATGATCGTGCCGAAGAACCCGTAACCGCCGATGACCAGTACTTTTTTCATCGGTGCGGCCTTCAGTCCCGCGACTACTTGGTCGCGATGCTCCCTGCGATGCGGTTATAGATGTCGACGACGGGCGCAGGGCATGCTTCCGACACGTAGGTCCGCGTTGTCAGCGGAATGTTGAATTCCGGCGCATCGCGGATTTCCTTGGGCAGGAATCCGCGCGCGGCCTCGACCGACGGGATGTTGCCCGACACAACTGTATATTTCGCCAGTGTTGAAGGGTCGAGTATAAAATCGATAAACGACATCACGGCCTTCAGGTTGTGCGAGGATGCGGGGATGGCAAGGGTGTCCAGCCACAATTCGACCCCTTCCTGCGGATAGACGTACTGGATATTCGGGTTCTTCTGGCGCGCGATATAGGCATCGCCGCTCCATGCCATCTGGAATGTCACGTCGTTCGCCGCAAGGTGTTCAAAATAACCTTCGGCCTTGTAGGTTTTGACGAAAGGCTTCTGCGCGTTCAGCATCTCCTCGACCCTCTGGTGCACGGCCGGGGACGGGTCGCAGTTGCGCGAGCCGGCGGCGATGGATGCAATCGCCATCAGTGTCGATGATTCCTCGCCCAGCATGCCGATGGTTTCTTTTTCTCCGGCAGGGCGCGTCATGATCTGCGCCCAGCTGTTGATTTTTTCGGATGTCAGGCCGGTGTTCACAGCGATGCCTGTCGTGCCGTAGAACAGCGGCAGCGACCATTTGTATTGAGGGTCATAAGCGGGTTTTTGCACATTCAGGGCAAAGCTGCTGCCATAAGCGTGAAGTTGTTCGGGAAGTGGCTGCAGCAGGTTGGCGGCGACAAGGCGCGCAATGTAGTTTCCCGACGGCGTGATCAGGTCGTATTTTCCGCCTGCCTTTAATTTGGCTTCAAGGTCATCGTTGCTGTAAAACAGCGTGGCGACGACCTTGATGCCTGTTTTCTTTTCGAAGGCAGCGAACAGCTCCGGCGCCTCATAGGTGTCCCAGGTGTAAAGCTGGAGCGTCTGCGCCGGGCGTTTGTAGAAATAACCCGCGGCGATCGCAATCGCGATCAGGACGAGTGCAATCGCGGCTTTGTTCATTTCAGGACCCGGTCCCAGATCTTCTGCTGGTTCTTGACGACCTTCGGCGCACAAGTGGCGGAAACGGGCGCGTTCAGGCCGGCAGGGATGTTGAATTCAGGCGCGTCCTTGATTTCTGCCGGCATCAAATCCTTGGCGGCATCGAGGGACGGCACATAGCCCGAGAATTCGGCATACTGCGCGAGGTTTTCCGGCTTCAGCACGAATTCGATGAACTTCTTCGCATTCTCCGGATTTTTGGACGTGGAGGGGATGGCGAGGTTGTCGATCCAGACTTCGACGCCTTCCTTGGGATAGACGTATTTGATGTCCTTGTTCTGCTTGCGGGCAAGGTACGCGTCGCCGCTCCATGCCATCTGCATCGCCACATCATTGGCGGCCATGCGTTCCACATAACCGGTCGCGCCGTAAACCTTCACAAAGGGTTTCTGGCCCAGCAGCAATGCCTGGATGGCCTTGTAGGTTTCGGGGTTGTCTTCGCAATAGGGCTTGCCCAGCTGGATCGCAGCGATATCCATGACGGTGCCGGTGTCATCCAGCACGCCCAGCGTTTTCTTTTCGCCTTCGGGACGGGTGAAGAACTGCGACCAGCTGGTGATCTCTTCCTTGACCAGCTTCGTGTTCACGGCAACGCCCGTCGTGCCATAGAACAGCGGCAGCGAGTATTCATTTCTGGGGTCGAAGCCCGGGTTCTTGACGTTGGGTGCCATTTTCTCGCCCATCGCCTGCAGGTCAGCGGGCAGGGGGCTCAGCAATTTTTCGTCGGCCAGCAGGGGGATATAAGGGCCGGAGGGCATCACGACGTCATAGGCGCCGCCCGCCTTGATTTTCGCGATCAGGGCATCGTTGCTGGAATAGATGTCGGTCACGACATCGATGCCTGTTTCATCCTCGAACTTTTTGAAAAGGTCGTCGTTTTTATAGGTGTCCCAGGTATAGATGAAAAGCTTCTGCTTTTCTTCGGCACGGGCTGCGCCCGGAAGAAATGCGGTGGTGCCGGACAATAATGCGGCGACGGAGATTGCGAAAATAAACGACCTGATTTTCATGTCAGACAGCCTTCCTTTGATTGATGACGTAAGAGGATACCACGAGCAGAATTGAAATCACGAGCAAAATGGCCGATACGGCATTGATCTCGGGCGTGATGCCCTTGCGGACCATGCTGTAGATATAGACGGGCAATGTCATGGAACCGGGGGGCGCCACCATTTGCGTGATGATGAAATCGTCGAGCGAGGTGATGAAGGCGAGCATCGCGCCGGAGGTGATGCCTGGCAGCATCAACGGCAGCGTCACGCGGCGGAAGGCCTGCCAAGGCGTCGCATACAGGTCTGCCGCCGCCTCGAACAGCGAAGGCTGAAGCGTTTCCATGCGCGCACGGATGGGGGAATAGGCGAAGGGCACGCAGAACACGGTATGGGCGATCAATACCTGCCCCACGCCCATTTCCAGCTTGCTGAGGCCGATCAGGGCAAAAAACGTCATCGTGGAAACTGCAATCACGATTTCGGGGATCAGCAGCGGCAGCGTCATCAGCATCTGCGACGAACCGGCAAGGCCACGCGGCAGGCGTCCGCGCATGCCGATTGCCGCCATCAGCGCAATGATGGTCGACAGCACGGTCGCACCCACAGCGACGATCATCGAGTTCAGGGTCGCACGGCGCAGGTCTTCGTTTTCAAACGCCTTCACATACCAGTCGGTCGTAAAGCCGTGCCAGACGGTGATCAGGCTGTTGGCATTGAACGAAAAAACGATGACGACAAGGATGGGGACATAAAGGAAGGCGAGGCTGAGGTAAGCCGTCATCGCGACGCCCGGAAGGCGGGAGGGTGAATCTGCAACCGCCATTACACCAGCTCCTTGATGCCGCCGCGGCGCGACATGATCATCAGGCCGACCATGACAATCACCATCAGCGCAACGGAAGCGGCGGAGCCGAACGGCCAGTCGCCCGCCTGGCCGAACAGGTTTTCAATCTTGTTACCCAGCATCATCTGCTGCCCGCAACCCAACAGCTGAGGAGCAAGGAACGAACCGATGGAGGGGATAAAGACAAGGATCGATCCCGCAAGGATGCCCGGCATGGATAACGGGATGGTGATCTTGCGCAAGGTCTGCCAGCGCGTGGCGTACAGGTCGGATGCAGCCTCGACCAGCCGCCAGTCCATGCGCTCGAGGTTTGCGTAGATGGGCAATACCATGAAGGGCAGGTAGCTGTAGAGCAGGCCGAGCCCGACCGCGAAATCGCCGCACATCAGCGTCAGGGGCGATGAAATGATGCCGGTCGACATCAGCACGTTGTTGATCAGGCCTTCGTCGCGCAAAATCAGGATCCACGAATAGGTGCGGATCAAAAGGTTCGTCCAGAACGGGATGGTGACCAGCATCATCCACAGGTTGCGCTGGTGCGCGGGGCGCGTCGCCATGAAATAGGCCATGGGGAAACCTGCGAACAGGCACAGGATGGTGCACAGGCCGGCCAGCTTCAGGGATTTCCAGCAGATCAGCAGGAAACTGGGGTCGAACACCTTGTTGCCGTCGAAATCGGTGTCGTAGAAAATCTTGGTATAGGCATCAAACGTCAGCGGGAATTCCACGCCGCCCGGATAATGCGCCGTCATGAACGAATAACCGACGACCAGCAACAGGGGGGCAGCGAAGAAAACGCCCATGACGAGCAGGAAAGGCGACAGCAGCCAGGGTGCCGCGTTCCTTACGCCTTGCATCGGATTAGTCTTTCGGCAGGGATAACCAGCGACACCACATCGTTGACGGCCACATTCTGCGGATCGTCCTCGGACAGGGTGATGCTTTCGCCGCCCTCCAACTCGATGATGTAATGCGTGACCGCGCCGCGGTAATTGATATGGCGGATCGTGCCCTTGCCCATGCCGCGGCCGACGGTGAAGGACGCATCTTCGGGCCGGAAGCCGATATCGCAGTTATCGTTCAGGCCAAGGCTGGACGCCTTGACGAAATTGCAGATGCCGATGAAATCGGCCACAAAGCGCGTCGCCGGCTTGTCGTAGATTTCCTGCGGGCTGCCAATCTGCGCGACATTGCCTTTTTCCATGACGGCGATGCGGTCGGACATCGACAATGCCTCGTCCTGGTCGTGGGTCACGAAGATAAAGGTGATTCCGGTTTCACGCTGCAGGCGTTTCAGCTCGATCTGCATTTCCTTGCGCAGTTTATAATCGAGCGCGGAAAGCGATTCATCGAGCAGCAAGATTTTCGGGTGGTTGACAAGCGCGCGGGCAAGCGCGACGCGCTGCTGCTGGCCGCCCGACAATTGCGCGGGCTTGCGCTCGCCCTTGTCCTCGAGGCGCACAAGCGCGAGCGCTTCCTTGACGGCCTTCTCGATGTCGTTATTCGGCTTGCCCTGCATTTTCATGCCGAAGGCGATGTTGTCGGCGACCGTCATGTGCGGAAACAGCGCGTAGCTTTGGAAAACGGTGTTCACGGGGCGTTTGTACGCGGGCAGCGGCGCGATATCCTGGCCATCCAGCAGCATGGAACCGGCGGTGGGGATATCAAGCCCCGCGATCATGCGCAGCAGCGTCGTCTTGCCGCAGCCTGACGGCCCCAGCAGCGTAAAGAATTCATTCGGCTGGATCGTGAGAGATACATTATCGACCGCGCGCACCGGACCGGTGGGCGAGGCGAACGTCTTGCTGACGGATTGAATCACAAGGCCTGAGGACATGTTTTTTAATATCACGCCCTGATGCCGCCGCCAAAAACTTTTATTCTATATAGTTTGCTTATCGGCTAGCATATTTTAAGGAATCGCAAAGGGTGAAGAATATGACAATGATCGACGTCGAAAAGCTCAACTTCGACTATCCCGACAAGCGCGTGCTGCACGACATAACATTCTCCATCAGGGAAGGCAGCGTGACCGCCCTTGTCGGCCCCAACGGCGCGGGCAAGACGACCCTGCTGCGCTGCATCGCGGCGCTGGAACGCGCGCATAGCGGCAAGGTCACGATCGGCGGCAAGGATGCGGCGGATTACCCCCGCGATGTGCACCATATGACCGGCTATCTTTCCGATTTCTTCGGGCTGTATGAAGGCCTTTCGCTCCGCCAGTGCCTCACCTACATGGCATGGTGCCAGAAAGTGCCGGCATCCGAAGTCCCCAAGCGCGTCGCTGAAGTCGCCGAGCAGGTGGGCATCACCCCGCGGCTGGAAGAAAAGGCGGGCACGCTGTCGCGCGGTTACCGCCAGCGCCTTGGCATCGGCCTTGCGCTGATCCATAACCCGCAATTGCTGATTTTGGACGAACCCGCATCTGGCATGGACCCGGATGCGCGCATCGCGCTGTCGCAGATGATCCGCGGCCTGCGCGCGCAAGGCAAGACCATCATCGTGTCATCGCATATCCTGACCGAGCTTGAGGATTACTGCACCGACATGCTGGTGATCAAGGATGGCCGCGTGGCGCAGCAGGTGCAGCTGCAGGAATACGCGGCGAAGACGGTGCGCGTGCTGCGCATCGGCATCTCCAACCTTGGCGTCGCGCATATGGACATGCTGCAGCGTCAGCCGAAATTGAAAGTGACGGGCACCGAAAACAACGTCGTCGTCGCCGAATTCAGCGGCAGCGAGGAAGAGCAGCAGGGCCTGCTGAAGAAGCTGATGGCCGAAAACGTGCCGGTGTTCAGCTTCACAACGACGCAGCATACGCTGCAGGATGCCTATATGGACGTCACCAGCGGCAGGAAATAGCCAAGATGACGTATTTCGTCACGCCCGAATTTCACCGGCAGATATGGACGAAATGCCCGCCGTTCAAGATGGTGGCGGCACCGTTGCTGCTGCTTGTCATGTGGGGCATCGCGAGCGGCGACCTGGGCATCAACCTGCGCATGGGGTCGGCGCTGCAGGTGGGCGTCTTTTACCTGTTCGTGCTGGTCGTGCTTGTCTGGGGGACATACGAGGCGTCCATGGCGATGGACGAGGAAATCAAGTCGCGCACATGGGATTACCAGCGCGTCTCCGCCATTTCCCCCCTGCAGCTCACCGTCGGCAAGATTTTCGGTGCGACAGCATATGTGTGGTATGTCGGGCTGATGTGCATGGTGGTTTACCGCTCCACATTTATCCAGCCGGAGCGGCCGGAGCTTTACGCCATGTTCTACATGCTGGCGGCGGGGATCGCGGGGCAGTTGGTCGCGTTCATGTTCAGCATGTCATCCTTTGCCGCGCGCGCGCGCCATGGTGCGGTCAAGGGCGGGGGCGCAGGCATTTTCCCCTGCATCGCGGGCATCATCGTTTCATTTTACATGATGCGCGCCTATGCCATGAACGCGCTTCAGACCGGCATCCCCTATTCGTATCTCCGGTGGTACAACGAATATTATGACGGCTTGGAGTCGACGACCTGCGGGCTTGCGTTCTTTATCTTCTGGGCGTTCGTCGGCTGTTACCGCCTGATCCGCGCCGAACTGATGTACAGGGTCTGGCCGTGGGTATGGATGGTCTTTGTGCCCTCGGTCACGGTCGCGATCACCGGCATCTATGCCCGTAGCCCCGCCTATCTGCTGGGCGAATTCAAGCCCGTCAACGTGATCCCGCCCGCGCTGTGCGCCTTTTGCATTTGCTTTACGCTGGGTTATGCCACGCTGCTGTCGGAATCTTCCGACCGGCGGAAATATGCCCGCCTGGGCGCCAGCCTGCGCGCGCGCGAATGGGGCAGGGTGTTTGAAAATACGCCCCTCTGGATCACGACGCTACCCTATGTCGCCGCGTCTGCCGCCTTGCTGATTGGCCTGTGCCTGATGTCGCAACAGTTCGCCAGCGCGCAATACGCCCCGGCCGCGGCTGCTGCCCTGTTGTTCGCCGCGCGGGATGGGTTTGTCGTCCATGCGCTGCACAATACCTTGCGCAAACGTGCGGCCTTCGCCGTGCCGCTTTATTTCGTGATGGCCTATGCCGTGTTGCCGGTGGCCTTCCTTGCGATCTCCGGAACGCCGCTGGAACTGCGCCGTTCCGTGTTCAGTTATCTGGAACTGCAGCAGGTGCAGGAAATTTTCTATCCGCACCGCGCCGATGCATGGGCGGCGACGCTGGTCATGCCGCTTTTGCAGGCGTTGCTTGCCGCCTTCGTCTTTCTCCGCTTTGCGCTCAAAACCGATACATCCAACAGGAACGCCGTCTCATGAACTATATTTTCACGCCCGAATTCAACCGTAACCTGTGGCTCAAGATATCGCCGTTCCGCCTGGTCGCGGCGCCGGTGTTCCTGATCATCTGCTCGATGATCTGCCTCAACCTGCTGCCCGATGGCGGCGACGTGAAGGGCAGCATTGAAAGAAACGTCGCCAACATGCTGTTCGAAAAAGATTATGCCATGCAGCTGTTGCTGGCCGGCGCGAAATGGTTTTATTTCATTGTCGTCTGCGTGTGGGGCACATATGAAGCGGCGCTCGCGCTGCAGGAAGAAGTGCGCAGCAACACCTGGGATTTCCAGCGCATGTCGTCCATCTCGCCTTTCCAGCTGGCGGCGGGCAAGCTTGCGGGGGCGACGTCCTATGCGTGGTATGTCGGCCTGCTGACGCTGATCCCTTTTTATTACGCCTATACGCATGTCACCGATACCGGCAATTTTTCCGGCGCGCTCAACCCCAGCGGCGACAGCTGGGCGGATGCGAATGACGGCTATGTGATTTTCTACATGATTATGGCGGGGCTTGCGGGGCAGGCGGTCGCGTTCCTTGTCAGCTTCATCGACATGACCAGCTTTGCCGGCAAGATGGGCAAGAAACGTATCCCGCGCGGCAGCGGCTCGTTCCTTCTGGGCATGGTCGTGGCTTGGACTGTATTCACGCTCGGGCAGGAAGTGGCGCCGAAACTCGCCAGTTATAGCTCGCCCTTTGCTGCCACACGCACGGTGGTTTGGTATGATACGAAATACGCCAGCCCGGAATTCGTGACATGGACCATGCTGTTTTTCCTGGGCTGGGCGCTGTTGGGCAGTTATCGCATCGCGCGGTCGGAGCTGATGCACCGCACGTTCCCGGTTGCATGGATGGCCTTTGTCGCCGCGCTGCTGGTTTACCTGCGCGGTTTTGCCAACCCGGCCAATGCATTTTATTACACGCACCTGATGGCGCTGTTCGTGGTCGCGCTGGTGCTGGCCTATGCCGTCATGCTGTTCGAGGCGTCGGACGGCCGCAAATACGCCCGTTTCCTCAACAACCTGCGGGAAGGCAATTGGCGTCGCGCTTTCGAAGACACGCATAAATGGGTCGTCACCATCCCCTTTATCCTTGCCTGCTATGTCATCACGCTCAATAACGTCCCGACAGCGGGGCGGTTCATGAGCTTTGATGCGCTGGCGGCTTTTATGCTGGCGGCGATGATGTTTGTCATCCGCGACGGACTCATGATCCACGCGCTGATCGGCGGCAAGGGCACGCGTCATGCGGGGTTCAAGGTGCTGTTTTATTACGTGCTGGTCTATACCATGCTGCCCACGCTGCATTTCGCCCTGATGCCCAACAAACTCGACCTGCGCCTGACGGGATGGGTGCAGCGGTATATGTACGGCCAGAACGTGGATGTGGAGGTACCGCCGGTCGTGCGGTCCCTCGCGACCTATTACCCCCTGCCGCTCAAGGAATTCGGCGACAGCCTGGCCCCTGTGGCACTGCAGGTCATCGGGGCGGCTTTTTTGCTGCGATTTATCATCCGCAGGGCGCAATTACAGCGTCTTAGGGCCGGTTGATTTCCGGAAGTGGGCAAAGGTTAACCGTTTGTTATCATTTGCATTATATATTGGACGGAAGAGGTAATGGTATGACTGCCGTGAATATTCCCGAACTGCGCGTCCTGCTTGTCGATGACAACGTCGTCGTGCGCAAGCTCATCGAGATGCAGCTGACCAATATGGGATTCCAGAATATTGATTCAGCGAACAACAGCAGCGAGGCGCAGGACAAGATTTCCGTGACCGCCTACGACGTCGTCTTCCTCGACTGGAACATGCCCGGCAAAAGCGGCTACACGCTGATGCAGGAATACCGCGAGGACAGGCAGTACGACCATATCGCCTTCGTGATGGTCACCGCCGAAAGCCAGGAACGCTACACGCGCGAGGCCCTGAAGGCGGGCGCCACCATGTATATCACCAAGCCGATCGCGCCCGCGACCTTCAAGGAAAAGATCGAGCGGGTGGTGGCGTGGATCGAAAGCAACCGTGCCGCAAAGACGGGCTGATCACAAACCATGAAACCCATTTCCCCGCAGGATATCGACGCCGAACGCGCACAGATTTCAACTGTCGTCAGCGAAGGCGTCGTCGAAACCTTCAACAGCATGTTCGGCCAATCAATCACGGCGGGCGACCTTGCGCAAAAGATCAATTCCGAAAAGGGCAGCGTCTTTGCCTCGATCAAGCTGCATCAGGCGAATGTCGACGTTGAATTCTGTTTCCGCTTCGATATGGGCCTGCTGCTGCAGGCGGCGGAGCTGATCTTCACCAAGGAATACCTCGCCAACAACCCCGTACAGAACGACATCGCCTGTGAAATCGCCAATATCGTGTGCAGCAAGGTGAAGGCGTACCTGAACGAAAAAGGCTTTGAAACCGAAATGGGTTTCCCCTTTATCCCGAAACCGGACGAGAATCCCCTGCTGAAAAACACCGAACAGGTGCATATGCATTTCTATTACGACGACCTGCAGCAGGCGCGCGGAATCGGCGTGGTCGTCAATTTCTTTGCCGGCGACAGCAAACCAGCCTGATCGTAAATAATTGAAAGCATTCGATAAATTTCACTGTTTTTGCTGAAACACAGCAGAAACAATCGTGACAATTTTCTGCAATACAAACCCTCCATACTTTAATCATGCAATCAAACGGGAGGTGACGATGCAAACCGCACAATCCACACAAGGCCTGAAACCCGTCCGCATTACGCTCGATAATGCAGGCCTCGAGGCGCTCAGCAAAAATGTCGCCGTCACCTTTCGCCCGATCTGGAATGTCGAGAAAAAATATCTCTGCGGCTACTTGATCCGCGCCGTCAAAAAAAGCAACGCAACGCCGGATACCGAAGCATCCGACGACCTCGGCCTGCTGGTGAAGGCAACGCAGTCGCTGGAAGAACTGCAGGCGCGCGGCGAAAAATCTGTCGTGTTAGTGCCGGTGGGCTATGAAACGCTGAATGCCTATCCTTTCCGCGGCCATTACCTGAGCCTGCTGCGCCGCATCCCGGAGGCGCAGCGCTCGTTCATCGTCCTGCAGCTGGACAACATCCCGGCTTACGCATCGAAACAGCGCCTGCAATTGCTGCAGAACGACATGCGCGGGCTGTGCCGCGCGGTCGCGCTGAGCTCGGATATCCGTGGCGCGAACCTCGACGGCGCTGCGCGCGGCGCACTGCATGCCTGCGTCGTGAATTTTGCTTCGGAAGACCTTGATGAAAACGCGATCATCGGCCTGATCAACCGCTTTGCCGACAAGGTGGGCGGCATCAACTGCGCGGCGATGGCGGATGGCGTCACCTCGCGTGTCGCCCTTTGTGCTGCAATCGCTGCCGGTTTCCGCTACATCGCGGGCGCGGCTGTCCTGCCGGACCAAAACGAACTGAGCGTTTCGCGCCGTAACATCTCGATGGAAGACATGCTGGGCAATCCTTCGTAAAATAAGCCGTCAAAAAATGTAACATACCCGGATATGCGGTATGCGCTTGTATCTCCTTTCCATGCCGTTAAGCAGGCACTGAATTGTATGCAGCGAGAGGTTATGCGCCGCTTGCGCCCTTAATTACTTCATGAATTGTAAAAGTTTATCCCCAAAAATGGTTATAGAACCATGGGGGATCATGCGTGGCGGGACGGCTGCAGGTGCTGGTGATCGACGACGACGCGATGGATCGCATGGCGATCCGCCGCCATTTGTCGTCGCCCGGATTGAAGGCCGATGTGCAGGAAGCCGATACGGGGGCATCCGGCATCGCGCTGTTGCGCCAGCAGAATTTTGATTGCGTCTTCGTCGATTACCGCCTGCCCGACATGGAGGGCACGGCGTTGCTGCAGGTTTTCTACGACATCACCAATGACCAGATGCCGGCCCCCTTCGTGATGCTGACAGGGCAGGGCGGAGAGGAAGTGATGGCGGAGGCGCTGCGCTGGGGCGCGCATGATTATATCTTGAAGGACCATATCACCGGATCTTCCGTGCTGATCGCGATGTCGAAGGCGCGCGAGGTTTTCGAGCTTAAAAAAGCCCGCCACAGCGCCGAAGACAAATTGCGGCAGGCGCAGAAAATGGATGCCGTCGGCCAGCTGACCAGCGGCATCGCGCATGACTTCAACAACTTGTTGACGGTCATTCTGGGCAATACGCGCATCATGCGCCGCCGCCTGGCCGAAATACCGGAGACACAGGCTGTTGCCATCGCGCCAAAGGTTGATGCCGTCGAAAGCGCTGCGCTGCGCGGCGCCGACCTTGTGCGCCACCTGATGGTTTTTTCGCGGCAGCAGGAACCCAAGGGCACGAGCGTCGATATACGCGCAGCGCTTGCCCATACCGTGACATTGCTGGAGCGCACATTGGGAAAAAGCATCGCGCTTGTCTTAAAGGCGGATGAAGGCATGCAATCCGTGCGCGTCGATGCGACGCTGCTTGAAAACGCGGTCATCAATATCGCCGTGAACGCGCGCGATGCCATGCCGCAGGGCGGCACATTGTCGATTTCGGCGTATAGCGCGGTTTTTAACGGCAGCGATCATGTGCTGATATCCATCGCCGACACGGGCACCGGGATGCCGGGGCATGTGCGCGAGCGCATTTTCGAGCCGTTCTTCACGACCAAGCCGGCGGGCGAGGGCACGGGGCTTGGCCTTGCGATGGTTTACGGGTTTATACGGCAGTCGGGCGGGCATATCGAGGTGGACAGTGAAGCAGGGCGCGGGACGACGTTCCGTATTTACCTGCCGCAAACAGGCCCGCCGGTCACACACAAGGAGCAGAAACATGCCACATAGAACAACCATCCTGATCGTGGATGACGAAGACCAGGTCCGTGACGTGCTGTGTGAAAACATGGCCGAATGCGGGTTCGATGTCACCGTTGCGAGCGACGGGCAGGAAGCGCTGTCCATGATCGACGAAGGCATCTGCAAGCCGCAGGTCGTGATCACCGACATCATCATGCCACGCAAGGAAGGGCTGGAAGTGATCATGGAATTGCGCCGCCGTCATCCCCATATCCGCCTGATCGCAATTTCGGGCGGCGGGCGCACCAAATCGGCGGATTTCCTGCAACTGGCGAAAAAGCTGGGTGCGGATGCGGTATTGCCGAAGCCGCTCGACATTGACGAGCTGGAAAAAACCGTGCGTAGCGTGCTTGCGTGAGCCAGCCAACGGTATTGGTGATCGAGGACAACGCCCCCTTGCGCGAAACGATCCGCGAGAACCTTGAACTCGACGGCTATGACGTTTTCAATGCCTCCTGCGCGGCGGAGGCGATGAAGATCCTGAACGTGAAGCGCGCCGACCTCATCCTGCTCGACCTCATGCTCCCGGATGCGGACGGCCTTGCGCTGATTGCGCAGATACGCGCGCTGACCGATGCGCCCGTCATCGTCATCAGCGGCAAGGGCGCATGGGTCGACAAGGTTGTCGGGCTTGAAATGGGCGCGGATGATTACCTCGCTAAGCCGTTCGAGATGAAGGAGCTGTCTGCCCGCGTAAAAGCCTGCATCCGCCGTTACCGGTCAAAGGCGATACCGCATCACGAAGCCGCGCGCCGCACGCGTTTTGGCGCGCATATCCTTGATGCCGAGAAATTCCAGGTATTCGATGCGGCTGCAAAATCCTGCGGCCTCACGCCGATGGAATTCCGGCTTCTGGAGGCTTTGGTGCATGCGCCCAACCGCGTGCTGTCCCGCGAGCAATTGCTCGACCGCGCCCGTGCCGGGGATTTCGAGGTGAATGACCGCGCCATCGACATACAAATCGCGCGTATCCGCAAAAAGCTTGGTGGCGGCGAATGGATACAGACCGTGCGCGGCGTCGGCTATTCCCTCAACTGCGATATCGAAGACCTTTGAGATTTTCAATCTTGCGGATGCCAAGCGCGCGCAGCAGGACATTTCGGACCGATTTGCAGAAGTTATAAACGACCGCAGAAATCCCGCGGCTGTGAAATAGCCGGCGTTGCAGCCATCCCGCCTTGCTGATCTTCACCAGTTCACGCATGGCCTCGCTGCCGTAATAAAGTTTCCCATCCACTTTCACGACCATGCCTTCATCAATATCCATCCCTTGCGCCGTTACCTCGTCCATCAACGCGCCTTGCTTGCGCGCATCCACCAGTTCCAGCTTGTCGCCGGTATCCGATAATTCGACTTTGCTACAATAACCGCGGCATACGGGGCATTGGTCGTCGTAGAGGATTTCAACGGTGCGATGGTCTGGCATGAGTCGAACCTATAATTAACTAAATGGCTAATTACTTATTATCATGCCCGTTCAATATTTAGTCAATGAGCTAAATGTTGCGTTCAAAAATACGCCGGATATCAAATGGTTGTGCGTTGCCATTTCGATGGGCATATACGAATATATGCGCGCCAAGCATGTGCCGCCGGGAATCGTCTTATGGTGGAACAGGGAGTATTTCATATGGCCAACCAGAAAACCGTCCCGCCCTTTCCGCGCCTTTCCGGACGCCTTTATATCTTTCCCGCCTTGATCCCGATGGTGGAGATTTTGCCGTGGCTGCTGACGGCGGTGGGGGCGGTTGCAGGCGCGTCGCAGGCGGCGTTCTGGTCGCGGCATCGGCGGAAGCTTCTCGCCTTCGCGGCAGTTTGCTTTCTGGCAGCTGGCGCAACTGTCGTCTGGAGCCATACGCAAAAGCCCACAGAGGCCGAGGGTTCGCGCCTGCTGGCGGGCGTGGATATGTCGAAGCTGGAAAAACTGGGCGACGCGGCTGCGCCCGCCGACAAAACCTATGATTCATTTTCCGAACTTTGGTCGGTGAAGACGAAAAACGAAACGCTGGCGTCGCCCGTGATTGCAGGTGACCTGATTTTATTGGGCACGTTCGAGGCCACACTGGATGCCCATGCGCGCGCCGATGGCAAGCTGGCATGGTCATTGAAAAAGAAAGAGCCGATCTTCACCAATACTGCCGCGCTGAAAGACATGGCGTTTGTGGGCGAGGGGCTGCATACCGCGCCCGCCGCATCGCTTACCGCATTCTCATTGCCCGATGGCCGGCCGGTATGGGAACGCCAGTTCCGCAGCCATGTTGAATCGACGACAACACTGGACGCTGCAAACCGCCGTCTCTGGACTTGTGCGGGCGAAGAAGGGGTTTGGGCGCTTGACATGAAAGATGGCGCGGTTTTATGGCGCAATAAAATCGGGCATACCGATGCGACCCCGCTGCTTCATGACGATCATCTTTATATTTCCGCGCAGCCGGACGAGAAAAAGGTGGGCGCTGAATTGTCGTCGCTCGACCCCGATGATGGCGATATCGAATGGAAAACCGCGCTGCCCGGCAATACCATGGGTTCGCCGCAGATGGGCGGCGCAGACCGTATCCTGCTGACGACAGCGGTCGGCCAGGTCGGGCCGCAAAAGGCGGATGACAAAGGCTGGTCCCATGCGGTCGGCACGAACGGCAAAATCATCTGGTCAGTCGAACTGCCCGGCATGCCATTGCCGGAGGCGGCTGTTCTGCAAGGTAAGGGCCTCGTGATCCATACCTTAAAAAATGGCGACCTGATCGCGCTGAACATCAAGGATGGCAGCAAGGCCTGGTATGTGCGGCAGGGCAAGGAATTCCTCGCCCCCGCAGGCTTTCGCGCCGATACCACGCCGCCCTTGCTGGCGGGCATGACGTCGGACGGGGTTATTTCCATCCGCAACGCCGAAGACGGCACGGAAATCCGCCAGATCAAAAAACCGCAGGGCGGCTATGCCGCTCCCGTTTTCGACCGCGATGTGCTATATGTGACGACGCCGCATGACTTTACGGCCTATGGCGGCGTTCATTTGCTCACGCGCGGAGATCAATAGTGCTGAAGACGCTCTGGATGAAGTTTTCCGAAGATGCCTCGCTGCCGTCCAGCTTTACGCCGGCGGAGCAGCAATTGCTGGAAGACGTCTACGACCCGACCCATGGGCAATCCATATGGTCGCGCGCGCTGAACGTGCTGGCGCTGCCGCCGTCGCGTGGGCCGTTGGTCAGCTGGTATAAGGGCGTGCCGTATGTGAACTGGAGCGAGATTGTCGAAACGGTCAGCTGCGGCTGGATGTATGTGTCGGAGGCCGGTGGCGGCTGGACCTATACGCCGCGCAATAACCTACTGCGCGTCTACACACTTGTGAAAAGCCAGTGGCGCATCGAAAAATACGTCGATGCCGCCTGCAAAGCCGCGCTGCCGCAGGGGCGCGATGCCAAACTGCTGGAAAGCACGGCGCTGGGGCTTGCGCTGCAGGCCTTGATGCAGCGGCTGCCGGCCAGCAGCCCCGAGGAATTCGCATCATGGCTGTCGGCGCCCGACAAATCGCCCTTCACCGTGCGCAAGACGATCATGCAAATTCAAGGCATCCAGAAACGCCGCACGCAGTTGTCTTCCGCCTGGCTGGAAATCTTCCCGCCGCGCCCTGCGCGGTCGGTGGAGCCCGATACGCCGCCCTTTTTCTGGGACAAGCCGGATGAAACCACGCCAGTGCCCGTTGTCGAGGCTGCGTTGGCGGCGACCGAATGGAAGGGGCTGCCCGTTTGCGGCGGCCAGGTGACGGGCAGGGCGATCATCCTGAAGAATGCCGGGGCGAGCCTCTCCGCGCTCGACCCGTCCGAATTCCCGATCCTTGTCTTCCCGCGCGCGCGGCCTGAAACGGTCGAGCTGTTCGCCCATGCCTCCGGCCTGTTGTTCGCGGAAGGCGGGGCGCTGTCCCATGCCTGCACGGTTGCGCGGGAACAGGGCATCCCCTGCGTCACCGGCATCGGGCAGGATTTCCTGCGCGACATTCAGTCACTTTCCGAAAAACAGGGCAAGCTGTGGCTGAGCATCGACGGAGCCGCCGGCACCGTGAAGGCATTACCGCAAAAAGAATAACAGGTTTACTGGGCGACGATCGGGCCGGTGATTTTGTACTTCACCGCGACGCCGTCGCATTCGCGGGGCAGGTTGGCGGTTTCTTCGGCTGTCGGCTGGCGCTCCAGCCGGACGGTCACATGGTAATCGTCTTTTACGTTACTGATACCGACACCGTTCACGGGATTTTTGGCCGCGCGGTTGAAGGCGCTGGCCAGTAACTTGCCGACCTTGGTCTTGGCCTTGCGGGCTTCGTCGAGGGTGCTCATCCGAATTCTCCTGTGAATAAGCAGAGCCTATCCGCGTAACGGGGCGGGGTCAAGATGGCGCGGGTTTGTTTCATGTGAAGCAATTTTATAAAGGAAGATCAGGGATCAAATATGTATGGTTAAAGTGATTTCTCGTGAACGGCAGATTTGTTAGCTTAAGCGGTGTTATTAAATATCTATATTCAGTTATTTATACTGCTCAATTAAAGTGACACATCCAGCGCGTCGCGCTGGCGGCACTGTGCGTACTACACTGTAGATTCAGTCTATTGCATGTATTTGCTAAGGTCTTAAATGACCTAGCCCAAAACCGGCTGGCGCAGGCTGAACATGCTCGGCACGGCATTATTCGGCCCTGTCGGCGTCGCCTGAACCGGCAACGGGTGGAGGTCGAGCCAGTTGCGGCCGGACATAATGCTAAAGTTCATCCCAAGGGTTTTTTCCTGCCCCTGAAGCGCGAGCAGGTCTTTGTCCCCGGTCACCAAAGTCGTCGCGCCGCCCGCATCGGCGATATCCAGAAACTTGTTATCCTTGGGGTCGCGGCAGGCGGTGTGCTTGCACGGCGCCTCCACAAACTCGGCGGCGGCGGCGAAGAAATCGAGCGCCTGCTGGCGGAGTTCGGCGGGGATGTATTTCTGCAATTTCTTGCTGGCCAGTTTCTCCCCCAGCTCGGCATAGGTCTGCGCGCTCTGGACAACGTCGTTATTCATAAGAACGGAGGCGACGGCAGCCGCCGATGTCCCGTTCGGGTTCATCAGGGCAGAGAGCATGATGTTGGTATCGAGGACGACTTTCTCGCGATATTCGCTCATGCGTCGTCACCTTCGAGAATTTCTTTAAGCAGCTGTTCGCGCTGCTCGTCGGTCAGCCCCTTGTCGCGCAGTTCCTTGTCGAATTTTTCCACGAGGTCTTTCCAGCGCTGCGCCAGTTCTTCCTTATCGGGAATTTTTTGGCTGTCGGGGGATGACATGGGTGACCCTCGGCTGAAAAACAATTGAATACAGTATATTATGCCCAATTTCCGGAAAATAATCAAGAAACGCAACGCGCAACAATCGTTTTATGCTTCCCCGCCAATATGTTACAAACAATCCACCTTAAAAAGGATATGCGATATGAACCTCGACCTCACCGGCAAGCAGGCGATTGTCTGTGGCGCAAGCAAAGGCATCGGGCGCGCGGCTGCCGAAGAACTGGCGCTGCTGGGCGCTAGCGTGACCGTGCTGGCGCGGAGCGAGGACGGGCTGAAGGCCGTGGTCGATACGCTCGACACATCCAAAGGTCAGGCGCATCATTATATCGTCGCGGATTCCATGGATACCGAAGACGTCGCGGCGAAGGTGGCAAAGCATGTCGCGGAAAACGGCGCGGTGCATATCCTCGTCAATAACGGCGGCGGTCCGCCCGCAGGTGCTGCAATAGATTCCAGCGTGCATGATTTCGCCGCGATCTTTACCCAGCATATGCTGTTCGCGCAAACCATGGCGCAGGCCGTGGTGCCGGGCATGATCGCTGCCAAATACGGGCGCATCATCAATGTGCTGTCGACATCGGTGAAGCAGCCGGTCAAGGGGCTTGGCGTTTCCAACACCATTCGCGGCGCGGTCGCGCAATGGGCGAAAACGCTGGCGGGCGAACTTGGCGGTCATGGCATCACCGTCAACAACGTGCTGCCGGGTGCGACCGATACGGGGCGCATGAAGGAAATCATCTCCGGCAAGTCGAAAAAAACCGGCAAGAGCGAGGCCGATGTGAAGTCCGAGGAAATCGCCGCCATTCCCGCAGGGCGTTTTGGCAACCCGAACGAATTAGGCGCGGCGATCGCCTTCCTTGCCAGCCCGGCCGCCGGTTATATCAACGGCATCAACCTGCCCGTCGATGGCGGGCGCACAGGCGGCTTGTAAATGACGTCATTCGGCGGAAATATCCGGAATTATATCGGCGGCCAGCTGGTCGATCCGCTATCCGGCAAGTATTTCGATTGCGAAAACCCCGCAACGGGCGAAATTTATGCGCAAGTGCCGGATTCCGACGAACGTGATCTGGAGCGCGCGGTGCAGGCCGCGCATGACGCTGCCCCCGGCTGGCGCGATATGGGTGCAGCGGCGCGCGCGACGATCATGCACAAGCTCGCCGATTTGATGGAACAGCGCATCGATGATTTCGCGATGGCGGAATGCATCGATAACGGTAAGCCCCTCAGCCTCGCGCGCGGCATGGATATCCCGCGCAGCATCAACAACCTGCGCTTCTTCGCAGACCTTGGCACGAAATTCCACGGGCAGGAATTCACGTCCGAAAAATCATTCAGCTATACCATCCGCCAGCCCTATGGCGTCGTCGCCACCATATCGCCGTGGAACCTGCCGCTGCTGCTGTTCACATGGAAGCTGGCACCCGCGCTCGCCTCCGGCAATTGCGTGATTGCGAAGCCCAGTGAAGTGACGCCCATGACTGCCTACCTGATGTCGGCGTTGGCAACCGAAGCGGGTTTCCCGCCGGGCGTGCTGAACGTGCTGCACGGGCGGGGTGCGCAGATCGGCGCGGCGATTACAAACCATCCGCGCATTCCCGCGATTTCTTTTACGGGCGGCACGGTGACGGGCAGGGGCATATATCAGGCGGCCTCATCGCAGCTGAAAAAGGTTTCGCTGGAGCTGGGCGGCAAGAACCCGACAGTGATTTTTGACGATGCCAATCACGACCTGTCATTGCAAGGCGCGAAAATGGCGGGTTTCACCAATCAGGGCCAAATCTGCCTCTGCGGTTCGCGCATCCTTGTGCAGCAGGACATCTACAATAAATTTCGCGATGAGTTTGTGGCGCAGGTGAAGGCCATTTCCATCGGCGACCCGCTCGCGCCCGATACCCTGATGGGCGCGATGGTGTCGAAGCAGCACATGGAAAAGGTGCTTGGCTATATCGACCTCGCGCAGCAGGAAGGCGGCAAAATCCTTGTCGGCGGCAATCGCCGCATCGTGCCGGGACGCTGTGCAAACGGTTATTTTATCGAACCGACCGTGATCGAGGGATTGCCGGCGCAATGCCGCACCAATCAGGAAGAAATTTTCGGGCCTGTCGTTACGCTAATGCCGTTCAGGGATGAAGACGAAGCCGTCGAGATTGCCAACAGCACGCAATATGGCCTTGCCGCATCCATCTGGACGGAAAATTCCGACCGCGCGAAACGCGTCGCCGCGCGCATCGACAGCGGCATCGTCTGGATCAATTGCTGGAATATGCGCGATTTGCGCACGCCTTTCGGCGGCATGAAAAATTCCGGTGTGGGGCGCGAAGGCGGTATGCATGCGCTGGAATTCTTTACCGAAGAAAAAACAATCTGCCGGCCGGCAGCATAGGAGCCATGATGACCCAAGTCGTAACGCATATTTCAGACAAGGCACCCGAGCCCGTCGGCGCCTATCCGCATTCGAAACGTGTCGGCAACCTGCTGTTCCTCTC
This sequence comes from Alphaproteobacteria bacterium, assembly GCA_965279315.1. GTDB lineage: Bacteria > Pseudomonadota > Alphaproteobacteria > Micavibrionales > UBA2020 > JAPWJZ01. The sequence goes on from OZ257145.1 coordinate 1,850,650, forward strand.
GGGCGTCGGTCCGCGCAAACGGGGCAGCAAGGATATTCCAGGCGTGACGCTGGATGAAAACCGCAACATCGTTTCCTATGACGTCGAAACGCAATGCCACAGTGTTTTTGAAAACGTCAAAAACATTCTCGAAACATCGGGCGCAACATGGGACGACCTGGTTGATGTGACGGTGTACCTGACGAACATGAAGGCGGATTTTCCGACTTATAATAAATTATGGGCGCAGTATTTCGGCAAGAACCCGCCCTGCCGCACGACGCTGGAGGTTTCGGCATTGCCGACGCCCATCGCGATCGAGTTGAAATGCATCGCGGTCATTAAGGATTAACGAAATGCGCGCAGCGTTTAATTTCAAGAAATGGGTCGATGAAAACCGCGCCAGCCTGAAGCCGCCGGTCGGCAACAAGCAGGTGTTCGAAGACGGCGATTTCATCATCATGGCGGTCGGCGGCCCCAACAGCCGCAAGGATTACCACGACGATCCCGGCGAAGAATTTTTCTTCCAGATCGAGGGCGACATGGTGCTGCGCATCATGGAAAACGGCAAGCCGCGCGATATCGATATCCGCGAGGGCGATATGTTCCTGCTGCCGCCCCATGTGCACCATTCGCCGCAGCGCAAAGAAAACACAGTTGGTTTGGTCGTTGAACGCAAGCGCGCGGCGGGCGAACTGGACGGGTTCTTGTGGTATTGCGACGCATGCCATACCAAGCTCCATGAAGAATATTTTCCGCTAAAAAACATCGTGACGGATTTGCCAAAGGCGTTTGACCGTTACTGGGAAAACGAAACGGCGCGTACCTGTAAGGCTTGCGGCCATGTCATGCCCCTGCCGCCCAACCGGCAGAAAAAGGCCGACTGATGGAAAAATGGGACGTCCATACCCATACGACCCTTTCGCCCGACACCTATGCGGCGCTGGAAAAATTCGCCCATTACACCGATTTTATCCGCGTCCGCAAACACGCGACCAAGCCCTGCTGCGCCGAAATGGTGAATGCCAGCGGCGCGGTGCAGCGGGAGCTGGAGGATAACGCCTATGACGGCGCGGTGCGCATCGGTGAATGTGATAAACATGGCGTGACGCTGCAGGTGTTGTCGCCGACGCCGATGATGATCCCTGATTACGTCGATAATGCCGACGACGCCGAAGCGATCTGCCGTATCCTGAATGATGATAATGCAGCAACGGTTAAGCGTTTTCCGTCGCGCTTCATGGCGCTGGGCGCGCTGCCAATGCAGTTCCCCGATCGTGCGGCGCGCGAGTTGGAACGCATCGTCAAATCCCACAACATGCGCGGCATCGAGATCAATTCCAACGTCAACGGCCGCGATCTTGATGATGCCGCGCTGTTTCCGGTGTTCGAGGCTGCGGCGGCTTTGAATGTTGCTGTGTTCATCCACCCGTGGGGCGGGTTTATGTCGCCGACGGAACCCAAATTGAAATCGCGCATGAATGCCAACCGCAACTGGCGGCCATGGCTGATCGGCATGGGCATGGAAACAGCGCTCGCGTTTGATTCCATGCGTAGCGGCGGCGTGCATGAACGCCTGCCGAAACTGCGCGTGATGTATGCGCATGGCGGTGGCGCATTCCCTGCGCTGCTCGGACGCCTTGAACACGGCGCGTATTGCCGCCCGGATTTGTTCAAAAACGCATCGCAGCTGAACCCGTTCGATACTGTTAAAAAATGCGGCGTCTATGCAGATACGCTGGTGCATAACCCTGCGATGCTGAAGGCGTTGATTGAAATGCTGGGCATTGACCGCGTGGCGATGGGCTCTGACTACCCTTACCCCTTGGGCGAAATCGACCCGTTCGATCCGCAAACGCATGTAAGCGCGCTCGGGCATAAAACGACCTATGCGCAAGTGAAGGGCCTTTACCCCGGCCATGCGGTCGAGCATATGGATATAACTGATATACAAAAACAACGCCTGCTATCGGGCACGGCGAAAGAATGGCTGGGTGTGGCATGATGAAGGTGACGGTCAATCTGGGCGGGCATTTGGCGGATCTCGACAATCCCATTGATATTTCAATCCCCGTCAATTTCGCGATGGACCAGCTCTCTGCCTTCGCCAGCCGGCCTGCGCGCAAATATGCGTATAAGGTCGGCAATTTCGTGGGCGATGTGCGCCTTGGCGGCAGCTGCAATTGCGAAGTTTACCATTTCAGCCCGCACCTGCACGGCACGCATACCGAATGCGTTGGCCATGTGACCGATGCGCGCATCCGCGTGCAGGATGTGCTGCATGAAACACTGATGCCCGCGACGCTGATTACCGTCACGCCCGTGCCCGCCGCGACCAGCAAGGACAGCTATGCGCCCGCGTTGCGCCGCAACGATATGGTGATTACGCATGACGCGCTGAAGGAAGCGCTCGCCTATCATTCCACCGATTTCATGACTGCGCTGATCGTGCGCAGCTTCCCGAATGATGCAGGCAAGCCGCTGCGCGATTACGCCAAAACCCCCGCCACCTTTTTCTCGACCGAGGCGATGGAGGATATCGTCGCGCTGGGCGTACAGCATTTGCTGGTCGATATGCCATCCATCGACCGCGCCGATGACGACGGCATGCTGTCCAACCACCGCATTTTTTGGGATCTGCAGCCGGGCGCGAAACAGGCGGATAAGCCGTCGCGCCGCACGGTCACCGAATTAATCTATGCGCCCGACAGCGTCGCGAACGGCAATTACCTGCTGAACCTGCAAGTCTCCGCCTTCGCGGGCGATGCTGCGCCCAGCCGTCCGGTATTATATAAGGTGTCGAAATGAAATATCGCGATGATGCCGGGTTCGCGGCGGAGATCGATGCGCAAGACCCGCTCGCCAAATTCCGCGCGCAGTTCCACATCCCGCAGCATGACGGCAAGGACTGCATTTATTTCTGCGGCAACTCGCTCGGCCTGCAACCAAAAGCGGTCGAGGCCGCGATGATGCAGGAACTGGCCGACTGGAAAAACCTCGGCGTCGAAGGGCACTTCCATGGCAAGCATCCGTGGATGCCGTATCACGAGTTCGTCGCCGAAAATGCTGCCTATGTCGTGGGTGCGAAACCGTCGGAAGTCGTGATGATGAACGGCCTGACCGCCAACCTGCACCTGATGATGGTGTCGTTCTATCGCCCGACAAAAACCCGCTATAAAATCCTGATCGAATATACGCCGTTCCCGTCGGATATTTATGCCGTGCAGTCGCAGGCGAAATTTCACGGTTTCGAGCCCGCCGACGCCATCATCGAAATGAAGCCGCGCGACGGTGAACATACGCTGCGGCAGGAAGATATCGAGGAAGTCATTGCGCGTGACGGCCAAAGTATCGCCCTGATCCTGATCGGCGGCGTGCATTATTATACCGGACAGTTTTTCGATATCGCGCGCATCACCGAAGCGGGGCATAAACAGGGCTGCATGGTCGGCTTCGACCTTGCCCATGCCGCCGGTAACGTGCTTCTGAAATTGCACGACTGGAATGTCGATTTCGCCTGCTGGTGCAGTTACAAATACCTGAATTCGGGGCCAGGTGCGGTTGCGGGTGCGTTCGTGCATGAGCGCCACGCAAAATCTTTCGACCTGCCGCGTTTTGCAGGCTGGTGGGGTAACGATAAATCCGTGCGCTTCAAGATGGGCCCGCAATTCCAGCCGATGGCGGGGGCGGAGGGGTGGCAGCTGTCAAACCCGCCGATTTTCGCGCTGGCGCCTGCGCGCGTGTCGCTCGATATTTTCCGCGAGGCGGGCATGGAAAACTTGCGCAGCAAAAGCCTGCAGCTGACCGCCTATCTGGAATACCTGCTGCATAACCTGAACCTTGCCAGCTTGAAAATCATGACGCCCGCGAACCCGTCGGAACGCGGCTGCCAGCTGTCGATCACCGTGCAGGATAATGGCCGCAAGGTGTTCGATGCCTTGCAAAGGGCGGGTGTCGTCTGTGACTGGCGCGAGCCGGACTGTATCCGCGTCGCGCCCGTGCCGCTGTATAACAGCTTCGGCGATGTTTACCGTTTCGTTGAAATTTTCAAAGGAGCCGCCGCATGACGCGCACCATTCATGTCGTCGGCGCGGGGCTGGTCGGGCCCTTGATGGCGATTTACCTTGCCAAAAAGGGCTTCACGGTCGAATTGCATGAACGGCGCGGCGATATGCGCAAGAATACGGTCGATGCGGGACGGTCGATCAACCTTGCCATCACGGCGCGCGGCTGGCGGTCGCTGGAGCAAGTGGGTCTGAAGGATAAAGTATCCGCCATTTCCATCCCCATGCGCGGCCGCATGGTGCATGATGTGCAGGGCAACACCAGCCTGCAACCCTATGGCCAGACGGATGCGGAAGTGATTTATGCGGCGTCGCGCAGCCTGCTGAACGTCATGCTGCTGGACGCTGCGGAAACCTATAAAAACCTGAAAATAAATTTCGGTGCGCGCTGTACGGGCTATGATCCCGATAAATCGCTGCTGCAGTTCGACGGCAAGGATATTCCCGCCGAGGTCGTGATCGCGGCCGACGGCGCATGGTCGCCGGTACGCAAATCGCTGATGGGGAGGATCGAGAATTTCAATTATTCGCAGAGTTTCCTTGAATATGGCTACAAAGAACTGGAAATTCCGCCCGCCGCCAATGGCGCGTTCCGTATCGAAAAACATGCACTGCATATCTGGCCGCGCAAAAATTACATGATGATCGCGCTGCCGAACACCGAAGGCAGTTTCACCTGCACGCTGTTTTACCCCAATCAGGGCAAGGACAGTTTCGCGCATTTGGTAACGCCGCAGGATGTAACCGAATTTTTCACGCGCGATTTCCCCGATGCCGTACCGCATATGCCGGGCATGATCGGCGATTTCTTCGGCAATCCGACGGGCGCGTTGGTCACCGTCAAATGCGGTCCGTGGAATCTGGGCGGGAAGGCTGTATTGATCGGCGATGCGGCCCATGCGATCGTGCCGTTTTTCGCGCAAGGCATGAATAGCGGGTTCGAGGATTGCGCGGTGCTGAACAGCCTGATCGATTCAAGCGATCCCGACTGGGAAAATGTCTTCACGCGATTTGCCGCGCTGCGCAAGCCGAATGCCGATGCGATTGCCGATATGGCGGTCGAGAATTTCACGGAAATGCGCGACAGCGTGACCGACCCCGTTTTCCTGCTGAAAAAGAAGGTCGGGTTCGAACTGGAAAAACGCTGGCCGGGCAAATTCATCCCGCGTTATTCGATGGTGATTTTCCATCCGGATATCCCCTATGCCGAGGCGCAGCGGCGCGGCGCGATACAGGATAAAATCCTGGAGAAACTCTGCGCAGGTATTTCCGCGCCGGAGCAGGTGAATTGGGATGAGGCCGAAAAATTGATCAAGCAGATCGCCTGAATTACTTCCACACCAGCGGCGCATTGACGACCGCCGAACAGCATTGGCGCGGGTCGCAGGTCGGGCCGTTGGGATAGAAACATGTGCCCTTCACTTCGCTGCCATAGGAAAACGATTTGCCGTCATTGCGGGTGATATTGACGGATAATTGCCTGGGGGTTTTTTGTGACAGCACGCCATAGAACCCGTGCGTGTTCGCGGGCATCGCGCAGCCGGATTCACCGATTTTGACGTCTTCCGTGTCGCAGGTCACGTTGCCGTCGCATGATTTGAACGGCAGGCTGCCCTTGCAGACCGTCGTCGCGCCGTCCATCGTGACCGTGAATGTGTAATCGCCCGCCGGCCATGTGCCGCCGTCGAATTGCAGAGTCAATCCTTCCTGACACCACATCTGGGTGCAGGCCTTTTCGGCAAAGGCGGGCAGGGATGCCGTGATGAAAACGGCGACAAAAAGAAATAATATGATGCGCAGGGACATGCTTGAAATATAGGTAAAAGCATATAGTCTTGCAATAACGGAGTTTCCAATGTTTTTACGCATTATCCTGCTGGCGATATTGATTTTTGCCGCGCAACCTGCGCAGGCGGATGACAGCGTGGCCATGGAATGGGGCGGGCAGCAGCGGCCGTTTATCGTGCACCTGCCGCAAGGGGCCGCGACGGAAAACCTGCCCGTCGTGCTGGTGCTGCATGGCGGCGGCGGCAATGCCGACAATATGCGCCAGATGACAGGCATGAACAGTATTGCCGACAAGCACGGCTTTATTGCCGTGTACCCGGAGGGATACCCGTCGCCCCTGATCAGCCATATCCGCACATGGAATGCGGGCATCTGCTGCGGCCCTGCGGTGAAAAAGAAATCGGATGACGTGGGGTATATCGGCGCGGTGATCGATGCGCTGGTCGCGCGATATAAAATCGATGCCTCTCGGGTCTATGCCACGGGCCATTCCAACGGCGCGATGATGAGTTATCGCTTGGCGTGCGAAATGTCCGGCCGCATCGCAGCGATTGCGCCGAATGCTGGGTCGCGCGAGGTTGCTGCGTGCAAACTGGAACGTCCCGTGCCCGTGCTGCACATGCACGGCACGAAAGACCCCTGCGCGCTGTATGACGGCGGCGATAAATGCGGCGGGTGTTTTTCAAAATTCGTGCATTTCGGCGTTGAGGAAGACAGGGCCTGCCTGCCCGTGCGGACGGTGGTGCAGGACGCGGCGAAGCTGAACGGCTGCAGCATGGAAACGGAAATCACCCTGCAAAAAGGCGCGGTCACCTGCGAGCGATACGCTTGCGCCAAGGATGTAGCGGTCGAGCTTTGCTCCCTCGCCGGCATGGGGCATCGCTGGGCGGGCACGAACGACAAAGGGCCTTCGGCCTGCGCTCGGGAACCGGACAAGAAAATATGCAGCCGTTTTGCCGAAATCGTCGGCCCCGGCAATAACGACGTGGATGCGGGGGAACTGGCATGGGCGTTTTTCAGCCGGTTCAGCCTGCCCAAATAGGGCGCAAGACGGGCTGTTGACATTGTCGCCCCGTCATGCGGAAATACTGTAGTTCTTAAAATTGCTGCACTGCCAAAAGGATCGACGCATGACTCCGCCGAAAACGACTGCCGACAAGCTGAAAGACCAGCTGGCACTGCCGCTGATCACTGCGCCGATGTTCCTGATTTCCAACCCCACGCTGGCGCTGGCCGCGTGCAAGGAAGGCATTGTGGGCTCTTTCCCCGCGCTCAACCAGAAAACGGTCGAAGGCCTTGATAAATGGCTGACCGAAATGGATGACGGCATTGCCGAGCTGAAAAAGAACAATCCCGGCGCGAAAATCGCGCCTTATGCGGTCAACCTGATCGTCCACAAATCCAACCCGCGGCTGGAGGAAGACCTCGCCCTGATCGTTAAGCATAGAGTGCCAATCGTCATCACCTCGCTGGGCGCTGTGTCCGACCTTGTCGATGCGGTGCATTCCTATGGCGGCATCGTGCTGCATGACGTGACCAATATCGACCATGCGAAAAAGGCGATTGCGGCGGGCGTTGATGGCCTGATCGCGGTATCGGCAGGCGCGGGCGGCCATGCGGGCACGATGAACCCGCTGACGCTGGTGAACGAACTGCGCGGCATTTACGACGGCATGATCGTGCTGGCAGGCGGTTTGACGACCGGCCGCGACGTCTTCACCGCCGAAGCCATGGGCGCTGATTTTGCCTATATGGGCACAAGGTTCATCTGCACGACGGAATCGAGCGCAGATCCCGCCTATAAGCAAATGGTGCTGGATGCGAAACCGGCAGACATCATTTACACCTCTGCCGTCAGCGGCGTTCCCGCGAACTTCCTGAAGGACAGCCTGACCAAGGCCGGTTTCGACGTGGAACAGCTCAAAAAGGAAGGCGGCGCATCGGGCAAGCTGAAGCCCATCGCGAACGAAGCCGCCGCATGGAAAACCATCTGGTCGGCAGGGCAGGGCGCGGTCAATATCGACGATGTGCCGTCGGTCAAGGAACTCGCCGACCGCCTGAAACAGGAATATTCGGAAGCCGAACAGAAACTGGCCGCTAAACACGCGGTCAAGGCGCCGACGCCCGTTGCGCCGAAGCGTCCGCCCGCACCGAAGATGTAAGGTTAAGGCTTGGGCGCGGCGGGCTTGCGGCGGTTGCCGCGGCTGGCATAGCCCGGGTCTTTCAGGAAATTCTTCAGCACCGCTTCATATTTCTGCAGCAAATCCGCAGGCGTTTCCGTGCGGCGTGCCTTGAACGATTCTGGCGTCGCATGGCGGGTCAGCAGGAAATAATCCTGCACGATCGCCGCCTGCTGTTCGAAACCGTATCGCGTCAGGTCGCGGGATGGATCGAGGCGGTGCAGGTAGCATTTCTGGTAGTTGAATTTATGCTTCAGCGTTTCCTTGAGCGCGGCGAGCGGCGTATGCACGACCTTGTTCTGGTGCTGCCACACATGCGTCATTTCATGAATGAAGACGGATTGTTTTCTGGCATCTGTCTCGCCCGAAAAATCGGGGCTGTACGCGCCGCGCGGGAATGAAATATGGTTGGCGTTGGCGACCGCCTGTTCGCGTCCCTGGAACCCCGGCGGCAGGATGCGTTTGTCGTGCAGCCAGACAGCCGCGTAATCGACGCTGTCGCCGAATACGGTCTTCGCAAGCGCGGTTTCCCCCGGTGTCAGACGCCGTTTTGCCATGTTGCTCCTGTGATGGTTTTGGCAGTATAATATTGTTATGACACTCCCGCAACAGCGTCCTCAAGGCTCGCACGGCCCGCTCGATATCCTGCGCAAAACCTATGGATATGACAGTTTCCGCGGCCCGCAGGCGGAAATCATCGACTATGTGATATCGGGCAAAAACGCCTTCGTCCTGATGCCGACGGGCGGTGGGAAATCGTTGTGCTACCAGATACCGTCCCTGATCCGCGATGGCGTCGGCATCATTATTTCGCCGTTGATCGCGCTGATGCAGGATCAGGTAGAAGCGTTGAAGCAGCTGGGCATCCGCGCCGCCGCGCTCAATTCCGTCATGCCGCCCGACCAGCAGCGCCAGACCGAGAGGATGCTGGTGGAGGGCGAGATCGACATGGTCTATGTCGCGCCCGAGAGATTGTTAATGGATGATTTCCAGCGGCTGATCGATAACGCCAAAATCGCCCTGTTCGCGATTGACGAAGCGCATTGCATGTCGCAATGGGGCCACGATTTCCGGCCCCATTACGCGCAGTTGAGCCAGCTGGCGGAGCGTTTCCCCCATATCCCCCGCATCGCCCTGACCGCGACCGCCGATGCGCCGACGCGCAAGGACATTATCAATTTCCTGCAATTGCAGGACGGCGGCAGTTTCATATCCGGCTTCGACCGCCCGAACATCCATTACACGATTGCGGTCAAGGACAGCGCGAAACAGCAGGTGCTGGCGTTTATCAAGAACAATCACGCGAAGCACAGCGGCATCGTCTATTGCCTGTCGCGCCAGTCGGTCGAGGACACGGCGGCATGGCTGTGCGAAGAAGGCTTCAAGGCGTTGCCCTATCACGCCGGTTTGCCGGCGGAGGTGCGGGCGAAAAACCAGCAGAAATTCCTGCGCGAAGAAAAGATCATCATGGTCGCCACCATCGCTTTCGGCATGGGCATCGACAAGCCCGATGTGCGGTTTGTGGCGCATATGAACATCCCGAAAAATATCGAGGCGTATTATCAGGAAACGGGCCGCGCGGGCCGCGACGGGCTGCCGTCGAACGCCTTCATGGTATATGGCCTGAATGATTCCGCCATGCAGCGCAATTTTATCGAGCAATCGAACGCGCCCGACGCCCAGAAACGCATCGAGCACCAGAAACTGAACGCGCTGCTGGGCCTGTGCGAGGCTGCGCATTGCCGCCGTCAGGTGATACTGGAATATTTCGGCGACAAGGCGAAACCCTGCGGCAATTGCGACACCTGCCAGAACCCCCCTGAAACTTTTGATGGCACGATTGCGGCGCAAAAGGCGCTGTCTTGCGTCTACCGCACCGGCCAGCGTTTCGGCGTTTCTTATGTCGTCGATGTGCTGCTGGGCAAGGCGGACGAACGCATGAAGAAATTCGGCCATGACCAGATCACGACATTCAATATCGGCGGTGAATACAGCAAAACCGAATGGCAGGGCATTTTCCGGCAGCTGGTCGCGCTCAACCTGCTGGCCGTCGATGTGGCGGAACATGGCGGGCTGTTCATCACTCCCGCGGGGCAGGCCTTCCTGAAGGAAAAAAGCCCGGTCAAACTGCGCAAGCAGGAAGCTCGCAAGGATGCGCGCAAGGCGCTGATGAAAAAAGAGGCGGAAGATTTCTACGGCCAGGAAATGAACCAGCCGTTGTTCGACGCCCTGCGCGAGGCACGCATGGAGTTGGCGAAGCAACAGAACGTGCCGCCCTATGTCATTTTTCACGACAAAACCTTGCGCGAAATGGCGGTGTTCAAGCCCGGCTCCCGCTCTGCACTGATGGAAATCAGCGGCATGGGCGAGCGCAAGATGGACCGCTACGGCCAGATCTTCCTCGACGTCATCCGCAAGCACAAATAATTTTTCAGAATACTGTTTTCAGAACCGCCGCTTCCCCTGTAAATGAACGGGCGTTTGGGGTATCCTCCTGCACAGGATTTTAACGTTCAGGAGATACGACGATGGCACGCATTGCAGGTTCACCCGGTAACGACACGCTGACGGGTCTGGCAGGGCGCGACCTGCTGGTCGGCCTCGCCGGCAACGATACGCTTGACGGCGATGCGGGCGCCGACCGGATGGAAGGCGGCGCCGGCAGCGACCTTTACATTGTCGATGATGTCGACGACCTGATCTTTGAAACCGGCGCCGAAATTGACAGCGTGGAATCATCCGTTGATTATGCGCTTGCCGCCAACGTCGAAAACCTCACGCTGACCGGCGGCGTCGCGCTTGCGGGTACGGGGAATGCAGGCGTGAACGTCATCACGGGCAACGCGCTCGATAACACGCTGAATGGCGGGCTTGGCAACGATACGCTGGCGGGTGGCGACGGCGCGGATACGCTGATTGGCGGCGCGGGCAATGACCGGATGCAGGGCGGCAATGGCGACGACCTTTATATCGTCGATGCCACGGGCGATGTAGTCGATGAAGCAGGCGGCAGCGGCACCGATACCGTGCAGTCCAGCGTGACATATACGCTATCGGCGGGCGTTGAAATCCTGACGCTGACCGGCCTGCTCGTCGCCAGCGGCAGCGGCAATGCGGCCGACAACACCATCACGGGCAACGGCGCGGTCAACACGCTGACGGGCCTGGGGGGCAATGATACGCTGGATGGCGGCATTGGCGCGGACAAGCTGGTGGGCGGCCTGGGCGACGATGTTTACATGGTCGATAACAAGGACCTGATCATTGAACTTGCGGGCGAAGGCACGGACAGCGTCATTTCGACGGTCAGCTATACCCTTGCCGCGAATATTGAAAAGCTCACGCTCAGCGGCGCAACCGCGCTGGTCGGCACCGGCAATACCGCCAACAACACCATCACCGGCGGCATCGAAAACAATACGCTCGATGGCGGCGCGGGCGCGGATTCACTTGTGGGCGGCGATGGCGATGATATTTACATCGTCGATAACGCAGCAGACGCAATTATCGAACTTGCGGGCGAAGGTATCGATACGGCCCGCGCTTCGGTCAGCTACATCTTGGGGGCCGAGGTTGAAAGCCTAGTGCTGCTGGGCGCTGCCGCCATCAATGGCACCGGCAATATCCTTGATAACACGCTGACCGGAAATTCCGGCGCGAATTTCCTGACCGGCGGCGCCGGCGACGATACCTATGTTGTCGGCGCGGGAGATACCGTCGTCGAGCTGGCGGCGGAGGGCACGGACACCATCCTGTCGTCGGTTTCATGGTCGCTGGACGCCAATACCGAAAACATCATCCTGACCGGCACCGCCGCGATCAACGCCAGCGGCAATGCGGGCAATAATACGCTGGGCGGCAATGCGGGCGTCAATACGCTCGATGGCGGGCTTGGCAATGACACCTATATCATCGACACGAAGGACGTCATTGTCGATGCGGGCGGCACCGACACCGTGCGCGCAGGTTTCACCTATACCCTGGTTGCGGGCCTGGAAAACGTCGAGTTGTCCGGCACGGGCAATTTCAACGTGACCGGCAACGCGCTGGATAACACCGTCACCGGCAACGGCGGCAATAATACGCTGGATGGCGCGGGCGGTACCGACACGCTGCAGGGCGGCGCGGGCAATGATGTTTATATCGTGAATGACGGCACGGAAACAGTCGTGGAAAACGCGGGCGAGGGCACGGATTCAGTGATCTCCACCATCACCTACACTTTAACGGCGGAAGTTGAAAACCTTGTGCTGCTGGGCTCATCCGCCATCGACGGCACGGGCAATGCGCTCGACAATACCCTGACCGGCAACAGCGCCGCGAACCTTCTTGCCGGCGGGCTTGGCAATGACACTTATGTGATCGACGCGCTTGATACGATTGCGGCCGATACGGGCGGCAGCGATACCGTCGCCTTCAGCGGCAATTTCGACATTTCCGGACGTGCGGATCTTGAAAATATCACGCTGCTGGGCACCGGCGCATTCAATGCAACCGGCAACGGCAACGATAACACTCTCACCGGCAATAGCGGCATCAACACGCTCAACGGCGGCGCGGGCAATGACACCTATGTCATCGGCAAGACCGATGCGATCGTGGATTCGTCCGGCACCGACACCGTGGTTGCGAATTTCACCTATACGCTGGGCGTGGACATGGAAAACCTTGTCCTGTCCGCAGGCACGGGCGTCATCAACGGCACCGGCAACGCGCTCGCGAACACGCTGACCGGCAACAGCGGCAACAACACGCTGGATGGCAGGGGCGGCATCGATGCCTATATCGGCGGGCTTGGCAATGATGTTTACATTGTCGATGACACGGCCGAAACAATCACCGAACTGGCGGCGCAGGGCACCGATACCGTGCGTTCGTCCGTCAATTATACGCTGGGCGCGGATATTGAAATACTGGTGCTGACCGGCACGGCGAATATCGACGGCACCGGCAACGCGCTCAAGAATACGCTCACCGGCAACAGCGGCAACAACACGCTGGATGGCGGGCTGGGCGCCGATGTGATGCAGGGCGGCAGCGGCAACGACACGTTTATCGTCGATGACGTCAATGACAAGATAGCCGATACGGCAGGGCTTGATACCATTATCGCCTCGGTCAATTACACGCTTGGAAACGGCATAGAAAACCTTACTTTTTCCGGGCTGGGTAACCTGACCGCTGTGGGAAGTTCGGGCGTAAACGTGATCACCGGCAACGCCGGCGACAATACGCTATTCGGGGCCGGTGGAAACGACACACTGATCGGCGGCGGCGGGAATGACACGCTGGAGGGCGGCATTGGCGCTGATACCCTGATGGGCGGATTGGGTGATGACGTTATCATCTATAATTACTCGCAGGATCGAGTCATCGAATTCGCGGGCGAGGGCACCGATACGGTGATTGCGGTCGTCAACTACACGATGGATGATTTTATCGAGAACGCAACCGCCTTCGGCCCTGCGCCCATCAAGATCACGGGCAACACGCTCGACAACATCATCACGGGAAATGCCGCCGCAAATATCCTGCGCGGCGAAGATGGCAATGACACGATCCTGGGCGATGGCGGCCGCGACAATCTCTATGGCGGGAATGGTGATGATACGCTGGATGGCGGCCTGGCAAGCGATGTCTTGTATGGCGATGCGGGGGCGGACACCTTTGTCATCAGTGGCACGGTATCACCCCAGAATCTCGATACCATCCGTGATTTCACGGCGGTGGATGGCGACGCGATCGATATTTCCGATATCCTGTCCTATTACACGGCGGGCGTCGACACGCTTTCCGATTTCGTCATGCTGGTGACGCAAGGCACGCAAACGCTGGTCAAGGTGGATGTCACGGGATCCGGCATCGCAGCCAATTACAGCACCGTTGCCTACCTGACAGGCGTCACGGGATTGCCGGATGTGGACACGATGGTACTGAACGGCAACCTGATCGTGTCGTAAAATGACCGTTTCAGAAGGCGCATATTCATCACAGGCGCGCGGTGCGGGCAGCGATTACGACCGTTATTTCGCGGGCATGGACAAGACCATGCAGCAAAAACTGGCCGTCACCGCCGCGCACTTTCTGTTGCGGCCGGGTGCGGTGATTGCCGATATGGGCTGCGGTTCCGGCCTTGGGTCGTTCCAGTTTGCGCAGCTGAACCCCACGGTGCAGGTCGTCGGCATCGACATCAATCCAGACACGGTCAAATACGCGGCCGAGAATTACAAACTGCCCAACCTGCGTTTTGAAATCGGCGACGTTGAAAAACCGGCAGGCGCGCCCGGCTGCTATGACGGCATCCTGAATTCCAGCGTGCTGCACCATATCTATTCCTTCAATGACTACAACGCCGCGAATGTGGTGAACGCGCTCCGCAACCAGATGGCGCTGCTGAAGGAAGGCGGCATCATGGTCATCCGCGATTTCTGCGCCGAGCCGGAGGATGAATTCGTCACATTGGATGTGTTGGCGGATGGCGAGGGTTACGAGATCCAGACGATGAGCGATGCCGACCTGCTGGTCCTGTTCTCCGAAACGGCGCGCTCTTTGCGGCCGGAGCGCGACCGCGGATTTTTTATCGAGGAGGAATTGGTCGCTCCCACCGGTTTCCGCCGTTTCCGCCTGCCCGCGAAATGGGCGGCGGAATTCGCGTTGCGCAAGAATTACCGCACCGATTGGGCGGCCGAGGTGCTGGAGGAATATGCCTGGTGGACGCCCGCCGATTACCGGCGCGAACTCGCCGCCATGGGCGGGCGCGTGATTTATGCCGCGCCCAGCTGGAACCCGTGGATCGTCGAAAACCGTTTCCGCGACAAGATCCGGCTGCACAACGAAAACGGCGCGCCGCGCAATTTCCCCGCGACCAATTATATCGCCGTCGTTGAAAAAGTGCCGGCAGATGCCAGCCTGATACTGGCAGAGCGCGCCGTCGCGGCGACGCCGCCCAAATACCTGCAATTCTCCAGCTGGAAAAATACCGAAACCGGCGCGCTCTATGACATGGTCGCGCGCCCCGGCATGGTGACGGATTGTCTGCCGTACCTGACGGGTGCCGATGGGCGGTTGATGGTCTATGCCAAGCACGGCTATCCGCGCCCGCTCACCAACCTTGTGCCGCGCAATTCGCCGAACCTTGATGAAAAAGCATGGTCGGGGCATGTGGTGGAGCCTGTCGCTATTGCCGATTCAAGCGTGCACCTGCTGGCGCGCCTGGCCGAGCGCGCGGGGCTTTCCACGACGCAGATGCCGGAATTGCAGGAGGGTTTGCGCTATTACCCCTCCGCCGGTTTGATGGATGAAATCGTCGGTTCGGTTTTTGCTCCCGTGCAAAGCGACGGCGCGGATCACAGTTATACGATTTCCGCTGAAATTTCCGGTTTCAGCACCAGCGGCGAGGTGCGGCTTTATCCCGCGCAGGATTTGCTGCGCGCATCGCAGGTGGGCCTGCTGCCCGAAGCGCGGCTGGAGATGAACATTTATGCCCTGCTGCGAAAACTGGGCCAGCGTCCCGACAAATGGCTGGGGCCGGAACTGCCGCGCCTCGGGCAAGTCGATATTTACACTTGCAGCATCGAAGCAATGATGGAAAGGCAGGGCGCGCAAAGTTTTGAAACGATACAGGATGGCGCCGGATACCTGCGCTGCCTGCGCTCCGCCTTTTCAGACCGCACCGCAAAAACAGAACTGGCGCGACGGGAACTTGAATTCGTGATACCTGCGAAATCGAGCGCCAATGTCGCCTCCGTCGCCGTGCTGGCAATCGACGATCAGGGCGAGGTCAGCATCGGGGTGGAGCGCCGCCACCTGCCCGCGCCGCAATTGCGCGAGGGGGATTCTGAAATCTGCGTATTGCCGGCCTTCCGCCTGCCATCCGCCATCGCCACGACGGAAAAGGCCGCCGAATATGTGGCCGCCAAATTCCTCCAGCCGCGCCGCGCGGTTGCGAAACTGGGCGAGGGGTATTTCTCCTCGCTCGGCATGACGCCGGAGCGGGTGTATCCCTATGCCGTCATCCTTGACGGCATGTCGGATGTGTTCCAGCTGTCGGAAATGCTGGAATTCGTGCCCTTGCGCGAGATCTTCGCGCAGCTGGAACGCGTGCGCGACGCGCATCTGCTGGTGTCCAGCCTGCGCGCGATCCATGCGCTCGATTTATGGGGCGGCTTTCAGGCCTGATTTCGGTACGGCGGGTTTTGCGGTTTCGTAGGAAGGGTCATACATTCCCGATTGTATGAAAGCGGCAAGGTTAGCGGGTTGCGGAACGCCGGCGACGTTTTCATCGCCTGCCGTCAAAATTACCGCCGCCGCGATTTTCGCGGAAACTTTGCGGATGTCTTTCAGTGGCGGATATAATGTGCCGTTTTTCAAATCTTCATCGCTGACCATTCCCGCCAACGCGCGTGCGGATGCCAAAAACATGCTGTCGGTGATTTTTGTCGCTTCGCTCAAATTCACGCCAAGGCCAAGGCCGGGGAAGATATATGCGTTGTTGCCCTGTCCCGCCTGAAATGTTTTTCCATCGACCGTGACGGGGCCAAAGGGGCTGCCGCTCGCGAACACCGCCTTGCCGCCGCTCCAGTGATACGCTTCCTCGGCCGTGCATTCGGCGTGGCTGGTCGGGTTCGACAGGGCGAAGATGACGGGGCGGGCGTTGATCGCGGCCATCGCTTCGATGACTTCTTTGGTGAAGGTATTGGGCGATCCCGTCGCGCCAATCAGCACGGTAGGTTTCAGGTCATTGATCGCTTCCAGCAATGTTGCGGCTGCGTGGTCTTGCGCAAACGGCGCTTTGTTATCCTCGATCTTCGCGCGGCCTGTCGTCACAAGGCCTTTTGAATCGACCAGTGAAATGCGGCTGCGTGCTTCGGCTTCGCTTAATCCCTGCGCCTGCAATTCTTTTACCATCAGGTCGGCGATGCCGGTCGCGGCGGAGCCTGCGCCCAGGAACATGATGCGCTGATCCTTGAAATCCGTGCCCGTGATGCGGCTGGAGGCAAGGACGCCCGCCAGTGCGACTGCTGCCGTGCCCTGGATGTCG
The DNA here is from genome assembly GCA_965279315.1 of Alphaproteobacteria bacterium. Taxonomy (GTDB): domain Bacteria; phylum Pseudomonadota; class Alphaproteobacteria; order Micavibrionales; family UBA2020; genus JAPWJZ01. The sequence goes on from OZ257145.1 coordinate 1,867,701, forward strand.
TCATTGAACGACGTAATTTTATCGCGGTATTCGTTCATCAGGCGGAAGGCGTTTTCGGTCTTGAAATCCTCGAACTGCAGCATCGCCTTCGGGAACTTGTCCTGTACGGCATCCACGAATTCCTTCATGAGTGCGTCGTATTCCGCGCCCTCCAGCCGCTTGTGCGGATAGCCGAGATACATCGGGTCGTTGCGCATGATGTCGTTATTCGTGCCGACATCGAACATGACCGGCAATGCCTTTTGCGGGTCAAGCCCGCCCGCGATTGTATAGAGCGCAAGCTTGCCGATCGGGATGCCCATGCCGTTCGCGCCCAAGTCGCCAAGGCCGAGGATACGCTGGCCGTCCGTCACCACGATCTGGCGCACGTCTGCTTCGGGCCAGTTATCAAGGATCTCGCGGATATGGCCCTTGTCGTCGGGCGTGATGTAAAGGCCGCGCGGGCGGCGGAAGATATGGGAGAATTTCTGGCTCGCCTCGCCAACCGTCGGCGTATAAATGAGCGGCAGGATTTCCTCGACGTTTTCCTGCGCCAGTTTATAAAACAGCCGCTCGTTGCGGTCCTGCAATGACGACAGGTAAATGTATTTTTCAATGCCGGTCGCCTTGCCGCGCATCTGCACGAGGGCGGTTGCGACCTGTTCATCCTGCGTGGTGACTTTGTGGGGCAGCAACCCGCGCAAGGACAGCGCGTCGCGTTCATCGCGGGTGAAGCCTGTCGATTTATTCTGCGTGGCATTATGCAGGATGGCATGCCCATGCGCGGCATCCTGCGCGGGTGGTTGCCCGAACAGGCGGCGAAGTTTGGCCGCGGCAGCGTTAAACAGTTTTTTCATGCCATCACAGTATAGGCGAGCTTGTGCATTTCAGCAAATCGCCGGTTAATATATTGGAATATCAGGCCTATTTTATCATCCGTGCCGGTATCAGCAGCGCAAGGTAGCAAAGCGCGCCCAGCGCCATGGTGACGTTAAGTCCAAGCGCGATGTTGAGCGCAATCGCAATCGCGCTGCCCGTCACACCCGCCGCGCCGTTGATGCCCCAGAACCATGCCGTCGGCTGCGTGCTGACCTCCCGCGCCAGCGTCATGCCGGTCGGAAAACCGAACCCCAGCAGGCAGCCGAGCGGCAGCGTGACACTGACGCAGAGCAGCGCACGGGTGACCAGTCCCGCGCCTGCGAAATGCACCGTCATCCAGTTGATCGCAAAGATGGCGGCAAAGGCGGCAAGCGCGGTGAGTATCGCCCAGATATTGCGCGCGCGCGCCGTATCAAGCGGCAGGCGGTCGCAGATAAAGCTGCCGATCCCGGTCGACAGGACAAGGCTGAACAGCACGATGCTGAGCCCATAGGCCGGATGCCCCAGGTAAACGCTGAGCCGCTGCAGCAGCGAAATTTCAATGAACATGAAACCCGCGCCGATCAGCGCAAACCACGCCGTGCCGCCCATCACGAACCGCCTGTTCAGGCGCGCAACCGCATCGCGCATCGGCCAGATGATCGCGGCCGCGGCCATGGCGAGCGAAAAGAGGATGATGATATAAAGGTTCAATACCGCCTTCGCATGACCCAGCATTGCGCTGGCGTTGTTTTCCGATACCAGCCTGAAAATCTGGAACGGCTGCGCCAGGCGCACCATGTTGAAGAAAAAAGGACGCTGGTCGGTGGGCGGGCTGATGTCGAAGGCGCTCTCGCTGGCGACAGTGTCGAGGCTGCCGCGTGTTTTGGCCGCAAGGATATTGGCAAGGTCGCCTTTCGCCGTTTTGCGCTGCGGCGAAATCAGCACCCTGAATTTCATGGCCGCCGCGCGTTTTTCCAGCGCGGCCAGCTGTTCTTGCGTCAGCGGGCCTTTCGCCAGCACCAGCGTCGCGATATGGTCGGATGCCGCCATGAAGATATGTTTTTGCGGCGCGGTCGCGCCCTGTTCGAAAAGCGCCCCCATGGCGAGCGATATCAGCCGCTCCACCTCGCTATGCGCATCACTGATATACCAGCGGCTGACCGTCATCACGCCGCCCGCATTCAGGCGCGAAAGGAACGTGCGCCATGCCTCGACGGTATAAAGCCCGTTTTCCGACAGCGCGAATGCGCCCGCGCCCGTCGATGCCCAGGTATCGATCAGGCTCATCTGGATGATGTCGAAGGTGTCGGGGTGGCTCGCGAACCAGCTGCGCGCCTCGCTGTGGATCAGCTTCACGCCCTTCAGCGTAGATATATTTGTATAGCTCTTGAACGGCTCGGCCTTTGTCAGCAGCGATATCTGGATATCGTTGACGTCCATCGCCGTGATGTCGCGGATGCCCGCCTTGCAGGCCGACAGCACATCGCGCCCGCCGCCCACGCCGATGATGCCTGATTTTTTCAGGTCGGGCAGGGCATAGGCGATGGTCGTGACATCGTAATCCAGCGTCTCCAGCCCCTTGCGGCAATCGCCGCCGAACTTGTTGAGCGGCGTGCCCGCATCGCCGTCGATCTTCAGGACATAGAATGACGTCTTCATGTCCTTGGGTAATGTCTTTGACGGCCCCCACAGATATGGCGGGGCGTTATCGACCGCGTTGTCGACCGTCACGCGCGAGATGGAATTCCACTGGTCATGCGCAAGCCTGCCTTGCGTCACGATATGGTTCTTGACCCAGAACGGGTAGACGAAGGGCCGCGCCGCCAGCGTGTTGCCCAGCGCCAGCAGCAAGAGCAAGACAGCAGCGCCGCCGGCGCGCAGTTTGTCCGTCACGCCAAAGCAAAACGCCGCCAGCGCGCCCGCCGCCGCCACGATCATGATGGCAGAGGGCGCATCCACCGTTTCCATCAGCCCGAGCGCGGCAAGGCAGCCCGCCGCAGCCCCCACAAGGTCGAACGCATAGGTGCGGGCGGAAGGGTGCGGCGCGCGCGTGATCGCGAGGCTCAACGCATAGCCCGCAAAATAATAGGAAGGGATGGTGCACAGCGCCGCCATCGGCAGCGTCATCAGTGTTTTCGCCGAACTCGCCGCCACGATCGGCAATATCATGTGCGTTGCGAGCGCGAAGCTGGTGAAGATCGCAAAATTGACGCAGGCATCGCCCATCAGCCTTGCGTAATTGTCCCGCTGCTCCGCCTCGTTGCCCTTGTGCACATGCAGTGCGCCCAGCGTCAGGCCGAACATGGCGACGCTGATGACAAGGAAGGACAGGTGATACCAGGTGGTGACCGAAAAAATCCGCGCCTGCAGGATCTGCAGCATCATCAATACGCCGCTCAGGACAAAAACGCCGGTATAGAACGCGCGGGGCGAGGGGTTTTTCATGGGCGGCATATCCTTGGGTCCGGGGCACTCCCAGATTAGAGGAACTGCCCGCGCCGCCCAAAGGGATTTGCGGACTGGAATGACGTTATGTCAATTAAAATAATTAAACGCTGCTGTTCCGGAAAGGGGGCGAATCTGCGAATGTGACGCGGGCAGAATTTTGAAAACGCCTTGCAGAAGAAAGAAAGACAATCCATGAAAACAAAGATGTTTATGATCGCGGCGCTTGCCCTGCTCGCCTTCGCGGCGCCCGCGATTGCCGCCACCGAAACCGCCGCCAAGCCTGCGGCTGCCGCGCGCCCTGTGCCGGTCACCACCAAATTCGACGACTGGACGCTGCAATGCATCTCGTCCACCAAAGGCAAATACTGCGGCCTGTACCAGAAAGCCTTCGCAACGGTCGATGGCAAGAAAGCCATGGCCGTCTTAAGCGAAGTCGAGCTGATGAAAAGCAAGGACGGCAAGAAAACCCCGCATATGCGTCTCGTCACGCCGCTGGGTTCGTGGCTGCCCAGCAATATCGGCTTCAAGCTGGATGACGAAAAACAAAATATCGTGCCGTATTTCATGTGCGGCCGCACGGGCTGCATGACCGACCTGACGCTGGAGGCGGAGCATATCTCCCGCCTGAAAAAAGGCAAACGCCTGCTGGTCGCCTACCGCACCTCGCCCCGCAAGGAAGACCAGATCGAAGCCCCGCTGTCGATGAAGGGCTTTTCTGCCGCGCTTGATGCGCTGCTGAAAAACGGCTGATACAACCTTTGCGTCTTTTTACCGCATTTGTGTTTTCGCTGGCGTTGGCGGGCTGCTCCCTGATGGGGATGCAGCCCCCGCCGTCCGCGCCTGTGGCGACGGCGCCTGCGGGATTTACGCTGCGGCAGATAACGGCGGGGGCGTTCATGCTGACGGCCCACGAAAAAATCCGCAGTCCCGGGCAGGTGGCGGCTGTTTATATCGGCGGCGACGGGCCCGATGCGGGTGTCGCTCCCGCGCTTGCCGCCCGCGACAAATCCGCGAATGTCATTTTCCTGACGCGCCCGTGCCAGAACGGCGCGCCCTGTGCCGATGAATTCCGCGGCGCAAAACGCTTTAGCCCCGAAGTGATCGGCGCGATGGGCACGGCGCTGGATGCGCTGAAGAAACAGCACAACTTTTACGGTTTCAACCTGATCGGTTTTTCGGCGGGCGCGACGGTTGCGACACTGGTCGCGGCGCAGCGTAGCGACGTGCTCAGCCTCCGCACGGTTGCGGGCAACCTGGATACAGCCGCCTATGGCCGGTTGCATCATCTGCCCGCGTTGGAGGGATCATTGAATCCCGTCGATGTTGCGGCGAAATTACTGCCGCTGGGCCAGAAGCATTTTATCGGTGCGCATGACAAAACGGTGCCCGCCGATATCGGCAACAGTTTTATCGAGGCCTCGGGCCGCCCCGACTGCCTTGGCCTGACCGTGATCGACACGGCAGGGCATACCGATGGCTGGGCCGAAATCTGGCCGGATCTGCTGGAGCAGCCCTTACAAGGCGGCTGCTGATTTTTTTGTCTTTTGAACAAGAACAAAACTAGAACAATATTTTTGCTCGTGTTATATATAGTCATGAGCACAAAACCGCCTTTATTAATTCCGGAAAATATCAGGGGTCGTGGCGCGCTGGAAAATCCGGCCGGCCGGTTCGAACCGCTGCAGGTCGAAGCCGATCCCGAAGGTGCGATGCCTGTCGAGGGAGAGAACGAATTCGCCCTGCCGAAGCTGAAGACGCAAATTTTCCGCGACAAGTCCAAATCGATCCTGTCGTCAAATGACAGCCCCGATATCGGGATGGAGGCGACGCTGAACCCGTATCGTGGCTGTGAACACGGCTGCATCTATTGCTTCGCAAGGCCGACGCATGAATATCTCGGCCTGTCGGCGGGGCTGGATTTCGAGACGAAGATTTTTGCCAAACCCGATGCGCCGAAACTGCTGGCGGAAAAATTGAAATCCCGCAGCTGGCAGCCCGTTGTGATCTTTATGAGCGGGGTGACAGACCCCTATCAGCCGCTCGAGCGAAGGATGAAAATCACGCGGCAGTGCCTTGAGGTTCTGGAAGATTTTCAAAACCCTGTGTCCTTTATCACCAAAAATCATCTCGTCACGCGCGATATCGATATTTTGTCGCGCATGGCTGCCCTGAACCTCGTTTCGGTCAATATGTCGGTGACAACGCTCGACCGGAAAGTGGCGCGCGCGATGGAGCCGCGGGCATCCACGCCGCCGATGCGGCTGCGCGCCATCGAACAGTTGTCGCAGGCCGGCATCCCCGTGAATGTGCTGATTGGTCCCGTTGTGCCCGGCCTGACCGAACATGAAATTCCGGCGATACTGGAGGCGGCGTCGAAAGCGGGGGCTTGCTCTGCCGGTTACACGATGCTGCGCCTGCCTTACGGCGTGAAAGATTTATTCCAGACATGGCTGCACGAACATTATCCTGAACGCGCGGAAAAAATCCTGAACCGTATCCGCTCCATCAGGGACGGCAAGCTGAACGATGGCGAATTCGGCAGCCGCATGCGGGGCGAGGGGTTCCATGCCAGCCAGATATCGCAGCTGTTCGATTTGTCCCGAAAACGGTTTGGACTCACGCGCCGCATGAAGCTGACATCTGAACATTTCAGGCGCAACGCACACGATGCGCAGCTGAATTTATTTTCATAAAGTACAAATGCGGTACGGAAAATTGTTGGACAATTTTTCAGAAAGTTAAATTTTTAGAAAAATTTTCAAAAAACCCCGCGGAAACGCTGTCTGGTTAAGCACTCGTTAATCCACACATGGGAAATTGTAATAAGGGGGGAAGAATTTCCCCAAGCATTTTTCATGGGAGAACACCAGTCATGGCAGTCGTCACCGGCACCGCGAACAACGATTTAATTAACGGCACCGCCACCAATGACACCCTCAACGGGCTTGCGGGTAACGACATCATCATCGCCAATGCGGGCAACGACACGCTGAACGGCGGGCTCGGCGCCGACATCATGAACGGCGGGCTTGGCAACGACGTGTATATCGTCGATGACGCGGGCGACCTTATCAACGAAAACGCGAACGAAGGCACAGACCTTGTGCAGTCGAGCATCAGCTACACGCTGACCGCGAACGTTGAAAACCTCACGCTCACAGGCGTTGGCGCCATCAACGGCACGGGTAACGCGCTCGCCAACACCATGAACGGCAACGCCGGCATCAACACGCTGGACGGCGGCGACGGCAACGACACCCTGAACGGCTTGGTGGGCGCAGACGTGATGATCGGCGGCCTCGGCAATGACGTGTTCATCGTCGATAACGCGGGCGACGTCGTGTCTGAAAACGCATCCGCCGGAACCGACCTTGTGCAGTCCAGCATCACTTACAGCCTTGCCTCTACTCCCGACGTCGAAAACCTGACCCTCACCGGCACGGGCGTCATCAACGGCACGGGTAACGCCGCCGACAACACGATTCTCGGCAACAGCGCGAAAAACGTGCTGTCGGGCGGCGACGGCAACGACTTGCTGAACGGCCTTGCGGGCAACGACACCATGATTGGCGGGCTGGGCGACGACACCTTCGTCGTCGACAGCACGACCGACCTCGTTTCCGAAGCTTCCGGCGAAGGCACGGATACGGTGCAGGCCGCGATCACCTACACGCTTGCCGCAAACATCGAAAACCTGACCCTGACAGGCACCAGTGCCATCAATGGCACGGGTAACGCGCTTGACAACACCCTGACCGGCAACGGCGGCGCGAACACGCTGGATGGCGGCGTCGGCGCGGACGTCATGATCGGCGGGATTGGCAACGACACTTATATCGTCGACAATGCAAGCGATGTCGTGAGCGAAGCCCTGAACGGCGGCACGGATACCGTGCGCGCGGCTGCCAGCTATACGCTGGGCGCAAACGTGGAAAACCTGGTGCTGACCGGCGCCGGGTCGGTCGACGGCACGGGTAACGCGCTCAAGAACACCCTGACCGGCAACGCCGGCAACAACACGCTGGACGGCGGTGCCGGTATCGACACCATGATCGGCGGCCTCGGTAACGACACCTATATCGTCGATGCAGTCGGTGAAGTGATCACTGAAGGCACGAATGCCGGTACGGATACCGTCATGTCTGCGGTCACCTACACGCTTGGCACGAACCTTGAAAATCTCGTCCTGACCGGCACCGCGAATATCAACGCGACCGGTAACACTCTTGCCAACACGCTGACCGGCAACACCGGCAACAACACGCTGTCGGGCGGCGCAGGCGCGGACGTCATGATCGGCGGGATGGGCAACGATACCTATATCATCGATAACGTCGGCGACGTGGCATCGGAAAATTCCGGCGAAGGCACGGACACGGTCTCTGCCGCTTCGACCTATACGCTGGGCGCGAACATCGAAAACCTGATCCTGACAGGCACGACAGCCATCAACGGCACGGGTAACGGTGATGATAACGTCATTACCGGCAACTCCGGCAAAAATATCCTGGATGGCGGCGCGGGCGCGGACACGCTGGACGGCGGCACCAACGGCGACACCATGATCGGCGGCCTGGGCGACGACACCTATTACGTCGACAACACGGGCGACGTCATTTCCGAGAACGCGAGCGAAGGCTCCGACACCGTCATCACGACGATGTCCTACACCCTCAGCGCGAATATCGAGAACCTGACCCTGAGCGGCACGGCCGCAGTCGGCACGGGCAACAGCGACGACAACATCATCACCGGCAACGCCTCCAACAACACACTGAACGGCATGGCCGGCGCGGACACCATGAGCGGCGGCCTGGGCAACGATATTTACGTCGTCGATGACGCGGGCGATATTGTGTCTGAAAACGCGTCCGGCGGCACCGATACGGTGCAGGCTTCCATCAGCTACAGCATTGCGGCGCAAGCGAACGTCGAACACCTGACGCTGACGGGGATTGCGGATATCAACGCGACCGGCAACGCGCTTGCCAACACCCTGACCGGCAACGCCGGCGCGAACACGCTGGACGGCGGTGTGGGCGCCGACCTGATGATCGGCGGGCTTGGCGACGACGTGTACCTTGTCGACAGCACGGGTGATGTCATCAATGAACTGACAAACGCGGGCACTGATGAAGTGCGCACTTCTGCCAGCTATACGCTGGGCGCGAATATTGAAAACCTCGTCCTGACGGGCGTTGCCGCCATCAACGGCACCGGCAACGCGTCGAACAACACGATCACCGGCAACGCGGCTGCAAACACGCTCAATGGCAGCACTGGCGCAGATACCATGATCGGCGGCGACGGCAACGACACCTATTTCGTCGATAATGCGCTGGATACGGTTGTTGAATCGACGGGCGAAGGCACGGATACGGTCAATACGACCGTCAGCTATACGCTGGCTGCGGACATCGAAAACCTGGTCCTGACCGGCACGATCGGCATCAACGGCACGGGTAACGCTTCTGATAACACCATTACCGGCAACGCGTTGGCGAACACGCTGGATGGCGGCGCGGGCAATGACGTGATGATCGGCGGCCTTGGCAACGACACCTATATCGTCGATGCGGCGGGCGACGTTGTGTCCGAACTTGCATCCGGCGGCACCGATACCGTGCGCACCGACATCACCTACAGCCTTGCGGCGCTGGCCAATGTCGAGAACCTGACGCTGACCGGCACAGCCGATATCAACGCCACGGGTAACGCGCTGGTGAACGTATTGACGGGCAACGACGGCGCGAACACGCTGGATGGCGGCGCCGGCAACGACACCATGTCGGGTGGCCTCGGCGACGACACTTACATCGTTGATTCGACGGGCGACGTACTGGTCGAGGCGACATCGGGCGGCACGGATACCGTCCAGTCTTCCGCCTCCTACACGCTCGGCAGCAATTTTGAAAACCTGACGCTGACGGGCGTTGCCGCGGTGAACGCCACCGGCAACACCGAAATCAACGTCCTGACCGGCAACGCGGGCGCGAACACGCTGAACGGCCTTGTGGGCGCGGACACCATGATCGGCGGCGACGGCAACGACACCTATATCATCGATAACATCGGTGATTCCATCACCGAAATCACCGGCGAAGGCAATGACACGGTCCAGTCGAGCATCAGCTACACGCTGGGTGCCTTTGTTGAAAACCTGACGCTGACCGGGACGGCCAACATCAATGCGACCGGCAACACCGATGCCAATATCCTGACCGGCAACGGCGGCGCGAACACGCTGGACGGCGGTGCCGGCATGGATACCATGATCGGCGGCCTCGGCAACGACACCTATGTCGTCGATGATGCGGGCGATGTGGTTTCCGAAGCCTCGAGCGCGGGCACCGATACGGTCCGCACGACGGTTTCCTACACGCTGGCGGCGAATATCGAAAACCTGACCCTGCTGGGCAGCGACGCAATCAATGGCACGGGTAACACCGCGACCAACACTATCACCGGTAACGATGCCGCGAACACGCTGGATGGTGGCGCGGGCGTCGATACGCTGATCGGCGGCTTGGGCGACGACACCTATGTGGTGGATGTCCTAGGCGATGTTGTGAACGAACTGGCGGGCGAAGGCAATGATACTGTCATGACCGGCATCACCTATACCCTTGGCAACAACATTGAAAACCTGACCCTGACCGGGGTTGCAGCGATCAATGGCACGGGTAACGCGTCAGTCAACGTATTGACCGGCAACAGTGGCAACAACACGCTGAACGGGGCAGCCGGTGCGGATACCATGATCGGCGGCTTGGGCGATGACACTTATGTAGTGGATGACGCAGGCGATACGATCAGCGAAAACGCATCGGAAGGCACGGACACTGTGCAGGCAAGCTTCTCCTACACGCTCGCCGCAAACGTTGAAAACCTTGTGCTCACCGGCACTGCGGCTATCAACGGCACGGGTAACGCGGCCGTCAACGTATTGACCGGCAACAGTGGCAACAACACGCTGGACGGAGGTCTGGGTGCTGACACCATGATCGGCGGCCTGGGCGACGACACTTACCTGATCGATGACGTGGCAGACACTATCGTCGAGCTTGCCAACGGCGGTCTCGATAGCGTGAACAGCGGTATCAGCTATGTGCTGGCGGCGAACATTGAAAACCTGACCTTGACTGGGATTGCGGCGATCAATGGCACGGGTAACGCGGGCGTCAACCGCCTGACCGGCAACTCGGCAGCGAACACGCTTGACGGCGGCGCAGGCGCTGACGCGATGATCGGTGGCGACGGCGACGACACCTATGTCGTGGATGACGTCAATGACGTCGTCATCGAAAACGTGAATGAAGGCAATGACACCATTCAGGCCAGCATCAGCTATAACATGTCGAGCCTGCTGAACATCGAAAACCTCAGCCTTATCGGCACATCGGCCATCAACGCGATCGGCAACGCTTCGGACAATACGATTACAGGCAACACCGCCATCAACACCATCGATGGCGGCCAGGGTGCCGACACCATGGCCGGCGGCGCGGGCGACGACGTGTATTTCGTCGATGACGCCGGCGATGTGGTCAGCGAAAACGCCGGCGAAGGCAATGATACTGTGTTCTCCAGTGTAACGCATACGCTGTCGGCGAACGTAGAGCGGCTGACGCTGACGGGAACGGCCGACAACAACGCGACCGGTAACGGCTCGGTCAACGTGCTGACCGGCAATAGCGGCAACAACACGCTGGATGGCGGCGCGGGAGCCGACACCATGATCGGCGGCGCGGGCAACGACACTTACATCGTCGATGTCGGCACTGATGTGATTTCCGAAGCGGCCAACGAGGGTTCGGATACGGTCATGTCGTCCAACAGCTATACGCTGGGCGCAAACCTTGAGGCCCTTATCCTGACAGGCAGCGGCAACATCAACGGTTCGGGTAACGCGCTCGACAACACGCTCACGGGCAATTCGGGCAATAACGTCCTGAACGGGCTGGTCGGCGCCGACACCATGATCGGCGGCGCGGGCAACGACACCTATATTGTCGATAACATCGGGGATGTGGTCAGCGAAAATTCTGCTGAAGGCACTGACACCGTGCAGTCATCGATTTCTTACACCATTTCCGATGACATCGAAAACCTGACCTTGACCGGCACTGCCATCAGTGCAACGGGCAACAGCGCGGTCAACATCCTGACCGGTAACAACAGCAGCAACACGCTGGATGGCGGCGCGGGCGCCGACACCATGATCGGCGGAACCGGCGACGACACTTACTATGTCGATGATGTCGGCGACGTCGTGTCCGAGCTCGCTTCCTCGGGCACCGACACTGTCATTTCCACGATCACCTACTCGCTGGCGGCTCTTCCCGCGATCGAGCATGTGACGCTTGTGGGCGTGGCCGCGATTGACGCGACAGGTAACAACCTCAATAACATCTTGACCGGGAACAGCGCAGCCAACACCCTGAACGGCGGCTTGGCGGCGGATACGATGATCGGCGGCGACGGCAACGACGTGTATTTTGTCGATAGCGCGGGCGACGTCATCGTCGAACTTGCGAACGAAGGCACGGAAACCGTGAATTCCAGCGTCACCTACACACTTTCAGCGAATGTCGAAAACCTAATCCTGACAGGTGCCGGCGTCATTGACGGCGCTGGCAACAGCGGCGTCAACACGATCACAGGTAACACGGCTGCCAACGTCCTTGACGGCGGCGCGGGAGCCGACACCATGATCGGCGGAACGGGCAACGACACCTATATCGTCGATGACGCGGGCGATGTGGTCAGCGAAAACGCGGGCGAAGGCACTGACACGGTCCAGTCGAGCATCAGCTTCAGCATCGCGGCGCTGGCCAATATCGAGAATATCACACTCATCGGCGGCGATTCATCGAGTGCCACGGGTAACGGCTCCGTCAACATCCTGACCGGTAACGCGGCCAATAACACGCTGGATGGCGGTGCGGCGGCGGACACGATGATCGGCGGCGACGGCAACGACACTTATGTTGTCGATGCCGCAGGCGACGTGGTTTCCGAACTTGCGAACCAGGGCACCGACACAGTGCAGTCAAGCATCACCTATACGCTCGGCACCAACGTCGAAAACCTTATTCTCACAGGCTTGGCTGCGATCAACGGCACGGGTAACGCCGACGCCAACGTGCTGACAGGCAACTCGGCCGCCAACACGCTGAACGGACTTGTGGGCGCGGATACCATGAGTGGCGGCGACGGCAACGACACGTATGTCGTCGATAACGCGGGCGACGTGGTGGTGGAGCTCGCAGGCGGCGGCACCGACTTGGTGCAGTCTTCTATTTCCTTCACGCTGTCCTCGAACGTCGATAACCTGACACTGACCGGCGTGGCTAATATCGATGCGACAGGCAACAACGATATCAACACCCTGACCGGCAACACAGGCAACAATACGCTCGATGGCGGCATGGGCGCGGACGTCATGATCGGTGGCACGGGCAACGACACATATGTGGTCGATGACGCCGGGGACGTTGTCAGCGAAGCAGCTGCCGGCGGCACGGATCTTGTGCAGTCCAGCATAACCTATAGAATTGCGGCACTGGCGAACGTCGAAAATATTACGCTGACGGGCGCGGGCAATATCGACGCGACCGGTAACGCCGCGGTGAACATCCTGACCGGTAACGGCGCGAATAACACACTGGACGGCGGCGCGGGTGCGGATACCATGATCGGCGGTGCGGGGAACGACACTTACGTTATCGACAACGCCGGCGACGTGGTTTCGGAATCGGCGGGCGCGGATATCGACACCGTTCTGTCATCGCTCACTTATACCCTGCTGACCAACTTTGAAAACTTGACCCTGACAGGCATAACCGCCATCAACGCTACAGGTAACGCCGCCGTCAACATCCTGACGGGTAACTCGGCCGCGAATACGCTGAACGGCTTGGCGGGTGCGGATACGATGATCGGTGGTGCGGGCAACGATGTCTATATCGTCGATGACTCAAGCGATGTGATCATCGAAAACCTGGCCGAAGGCACGGATTCGGTGTCGTCGAGCGTCAGCTACACGCTGTCGGCTTATATCGAAAGCCTGACGCTGACCGGCAGCAGCAACATCAATGCGACCGGTAATGCCGACGTGAACACCCTGACCGGCAACAGCGGCGACAACATACTGGATGGCGGCGACGGTGCCGACACCATGATCGGCGGCGCGGGCAACGACACCTATGTCGTTGAAAACGTCGGCGATGTCGTTAGCGAAGGTGCGGGGGCCGGTACGGACCTCGTGCAGTCGAGCATCAGTTACAGCATCGCTGCGCTGGCGAACGTCGAAAACATCACCCTGACGGGCAGCAGCAACATCAACGCAACCGGTAACACGGGCGTCAACACCCTGACCGGCAACAGCGGTAACAACACGCTGGATGGCGGCACAGGTGCCGACACCTTGATCGGCGGCACGGGCGACGACACTTACATCGTCGATGATGTCGGCGACGTCGTCAGCGAGGCTGCAAGCGCAGGCACGCAAGATACCGTGCGCGCAAGCATCACCTACGTGCTGGGCACGAACCTTGAAAACCTCGTGCTGACGGGCGCAACGGCGATCAATGCGACGGGTAACGCTGCCGACAACACCCTGACCGGTAACACGGGCGCGAACACGCTGAACGGCTTAGCGGGTGCCGATACCATGATGGGCGGCGCGGGCAACGACTTCTACATCGTCGATAATATCGGCGATGTAGTGAGCGAGATCGCCGGCGAAGGCATCGATACCGTGCAGTCCAGCGTGACGTTCTCGCTGCTGGGCACAAACGCCGAAAACCTGACGTTGACGGGGTCTGCGTCGATCAATGCAACCGGTGATGCGATCAGTAACACGCTGACCGGTAACAGTGGCGCAAACACCCTTGACGGCGGCGGTGCTGCTGACGTGATGATCGGCGGCGACGGCAACGACACCTATATCGTCGATACGGCCGGTGACTCGATCACTGAAAACGTTGGCGAAGGCACCGACACCGTGCGCGCTTCCATCAGCTACACGCTTGGCGCGAACCTTGAAAACCTCGTGCTGACCGGCGCTCTTGCCATCAACGGCACCGGTAACACCGGCGCGAACACGCTGACCGGTAACGTCGCCGCTAACACTCTGGACGGCGGTGCGGGTTCCGACGTAATGATCGGCGGCGACGGCAACGACACCTATGTCGTCGATGCGGCCGGCGACGTTGTGAGTGAAAACGCTTCGGAGGGAACGGATACGGTCCTGTCGGGCGTTAATTACACACTGGGCGCCAACCTTGAAAACCTGACGCTGACCGGCAGCGCGACCACTGCTACCGGTAACGCGCTTGCCAACACCCTGACCGGCAATAGCGGCGACAATACGCTGGATGGCGGCGCGGGTGCCGATAACATGATCGGCGGCACGGGCAACGATACCTATATCGTCGATAACATTGGCGACACGGTATCGGAAAACTCGGGTTCCGGCACTGATCTCGTGCAGTCGAGCGTTTCGTTCACGCTTTCTGCCAACGTCGAAAACCTGACCCTGACGGGCAGCGGCGCAATCGACGGCTTCGGTAACGCGCTTGCCAACACCATCGTCGGCAACAGCGGCAGCAACACCCTCGCCGGTGGCGACGGGTCGGACGTGCTGACGGGCGGCCTGTCGCATGACGTGTTCATGTTCGATGCGGCCACGGCATATGGCGGCATCGATACGATCACCGACTTCAACACATCGCAAGGCGACGCGATCAACATTGCCGACCTTCTCAGCGGCAATTACGATCCGATGCTGCATGTGCTGACCGACTTCGTGCGCTTCTCGGACTCGGGCGGCAACACGATCGTCGAGATCGACCGCGACGGTGCGGGCACAGGCTTCGGCTTCGCGCAAGTGGCGACCCTGACGGGCGTCACCGGCCTGACCGACGAAGATGCGCTGGTGCTGGCGGGTAACCTGATCGTCAGCTAAGGGCTGTACAAATGGCTATAAAAAATGCCGGGAAGGTTTTATGCCTTCCCGGCATTTTATTTCGCGCAGGGGGTATGCCGCTGCTTCGGTATAAGGAATAACGAACAATGCGCAAAGCGTTCGCGCAGCTATGCAAATAACTGAAAATAAACAAAAAAAGGTGACCTCATGAACAAGACGATCCTCACGATGGCGGCGCTGGGCGTGCTGATGGCCTCGACCGCGTCCTATGCAGAAACATCTTCGGACAGCGGCTACCGCGCCAACCGGCCGCATGTGGCGGACAAGCTGGAAGACCGCGCGGACCGCGCTGAAAATATCCGCGACCGCCGCGAAAACTGGCGCGACCGCATGGAAGACAAGCGTGACCGCCGCGAACAGTATTTCGACCGCAAGGAAGACAAATACGACACCCGCGAGGATGTGCGCGATGAACGTGAAGATGTCCGCGACGCAAAGCATGACGGCGGAAAGTACGACAAGGCCGAAGACCGCTGGGATGCCCGCGAAGACAAGCGTGACACCCGCGAGGATGTGCGCGACACCCGCGAGGACAAGCGCGACCGCGCCGAACAAAAACTCGATAACCGCGAAGACCGCTGGGACCGCCGGGAAAACCACCGCGACCGCCGTGAAAACCTGCGCGACAACAGCCACGGCAGCACGCCGCAGCGCAGCTTCCGCCGTTCGCGCGCCAACTGATAACCGTACAACGCGTAAAACCCGCCCGGTGAAAACCGCGGCGGGTTTTATGCCTGCGGGGCTGATGGCGGATATTTGAATTTGGCGTACAGGATGCCGAGGGAGACGAGCGTCTTGACCGCGACCAGCAGCACCGCCCCGATAATGCGCGCATCAAATGCCATGGCCAGCAGCAGCCCGAAAAAACCGCTGCCGAACAGGATAAACAGCCGCGCATAGGCATCGCCGGCCGCAGACGACGCGATAAAGCCGCGCGCGGTGCCTTGCGTGGCGCGGTACGCGAACAATGCGGCCTCCCACGCCATCACGACCATGAACCACTGCCAGAAATCGATGTTTTCCAGCACCATTTCCATGGGCACCAGCGGGCCGGTCAATTTGCGTTGCACGGTGCCTTCGGGCAGGAACGAGCCGATCAGGAAGCAGGTCATGACGATAAAGAAACCGAAATGCAGCGGCATGGCCACCAGCGACACGGCATGGCCGATGGCGGCGCCCCATTTTTTCGCGCCGATATCCTGAAGCAGCGATATGCCGAGCCGCAGCAGCGCAAGCGCGCCCGCCGCAATCACCTCGACCCAGTAAAATGCCATCACATCGAAGGGCCGCCATGTACCCGCCAATACCAGCGCCAGCGGGAATAGATTGAACAGGACGACGATAAACGCATTGCGGCGGAAATCTTCCGCGCCGTTATCCGTGGTTTGCTGATTGCCGTCTATCATCCCAATTGCCCTTGGTTTTTCGGCCTTGTTTACCAAGGTTAACGTGAAAGCTGCCATGTGTCATTAGACGAAAATCCGCAATTGTGGCAAAATAGAAAGGTATTTCACGCGTAAACAGGCAGTTGAAACGGCATGGTCAAAAGCGCCTTCACCAATGATGCGTCGCCGCTCGACGGGTTCTACCTGCTGCGCGGCTATGACCGCGAGGCGGGCGTGATGTCGTCGGTGATGGACCTGCCGAAGGACGAGGCCATCGCGCTCATGGAGAAAATCCACCCGCATCGCGGCACGGGTGACGCCGATGCAAACGGCAGCCGCAGCCAGGAAAAATATTACAACGACCGCAAGGCGACCGACGACTGGCTGCGCGAAAACGCGGGCGCGGTGATGGACCGCCGGAACCCGGTTTTCTTCGCCCTCACCAACGACCCCGAAACGGTCAAAAAATACATGACGGCTTCGGGCAGCGATGTGCTGGTGGTCGCGCTGAAGGATGCCGACCTGTCGCGCCTGTCATTCACCTTTGACGACAGCATGGGCAATTTTTTCGCGCGCGACGGCAAAAGCGTTTTCATGAACGATACCCACCCGCTGCACGGCACGGTGCTGGACGCGGAAGGCATGGCGAAGGCGATTGCAAAATACGGCACGCTGCAGGCGGATGGCAACCCCCGCACCTTCGAGGCGCAATACTGGAGCGAAACCCCGCTGAAAGGGGAGGTGGCGCGGGCCGAAAACCGCGCAGCCCCAAAGCCGGATGAATATGACCGCAGCACCTCCACAGCAGAAAAATCCGCGCCCGCGATAAAACCGGAAACGCGAATTAAGCCTTAGCCGCTTTCGCCTGCGCCAGCTTCACCAGTTCCGCGCGCACATCGCTGAAAACGGTGTCCCAGTTGCCGGCCACTTCCTGGCGGAAATAGCGCATCGACGGATACCACGCGCAGCCATTCCTGTCCTTGTAACGGCTGGTGTAAAGCCAATAGGGGCGGAAGCCGAGCAGGTTCCAGACCGGTTTGCCCAGTGACGCGGTCAGGTGCGCAACCGAACTGTCGGTCATGATGACAAGGTCGAGCTCGTTGATGACGGCGGCGGTATCCGCGAAATCATCCACCAGCGGGCCCATTTCCAGCACCAGCCCCTGGCCGCCGGCCTGCGCCAGCTGCGGCTCGCACGGGCCTTTTTGCAGGCTGTATAACTGCACGCCCGGGATATCGGCAAAGGGCATGAAACGGTCGACGGAAACCGCGCGTTTGTTGTTGCGCGCAAAGGTCACGCTGCCGGACCATACGATGCCGACCTTCAACCGCTTGCCGCCGTTTTTCAGCAGGTGCGCAGGGCCGGGCAGCAGCGGCGCGGCGGTCAGTTTCGCAGGCGCCGGGATATTGGTGAAATCCGTCTTGAAAATGCCGGGCAGGCTCATCATCGGCACATGGAAATCGATGTTTTCGCCGATATCCGTGAAATCCATGATGCGGTCCGCGCCGATATTGGCGAACAGGCGGTGCAGCGCCTTGTTGCATTGCAGGATCACGCGCGCGCCGCGTGCCTTGATCAGCGGGATGTAGCGTGCGGCAAGGATGGTGTCGCCAAAACCCTGTTCCTCGTGCACGACAACCGTCTTGCCCTTCACGTCTTCGCCGGTCCATGTGGCCACGGTATGGCCGCGTTCCTTGAGCGTGCCGAGTTTCCAGCGCACCTCGAAGCTTTCCCAGCCGCGCTTGAAATCCGCCATGTCGAGATAGGTCATCGCGCGTTCCCATTTGATCTGCGCATCTTCGGGCTTCATTTTGCAGGCGATGTCGAACTGCTCCACCGCGCGCTCCGAATGGCCGGTTTCGCGCAGGGCAATCGCGAAGTTGGAGCGGATCAGGAAACTGTCGGGTGCCAGCTTGACGGCCTTTTCATGCGCCGCAATCGCCGCGTCGTTTTTGTCGAGCGCCAGCAGCGCATTGCCGTAGTTGGTGAGGGCAGAGGGGTTTTCCGGCTGCAGCTGCACCGCGCGGTGCGTGCAGGCCAGCGCCGCGTCGAATTTGCTTTGCGCGCGCAGCAGCGTGCCGAGGTTCAGCCAGCTGGGCGCATCATCCGGTTTCAACAGCAGGATGCGGCGATACCCGAGCGCCGCTTCATCCAGCTTGCCCTGTTCCTGCAGCTTCACGACATCCTTGAACGGCATGATCTGGATCGGGGCGTTTGCGGGGGGCTGCTGTGCGGGTTCTGTTTTTGCCATCGTGGATGCTTTTGCCATTTTAAATGTCTCGCGGTTGAAAGGGTGTCGAGCGCAAGTATTCCGCGAAAAACGGCGGAAATACAGGGAATTCTTGCCGTAAGATTATGTAATATATTCGTGAATTGCCCGTATTCCGCAATCCTGCTACCGTCCTGTCACACCCTTAATTATCGAAGGAAACCGTCATGAAAAACGGCGCTATCGTGATTTTCGCTGTGCTCGGCCTGTTGCTGGTGTTCCAGCAGACGGGGCAAAGCCAGCCCGCTCCCGTGGTCGCCGGGCGCTTTGCGATGTATATCAATGACAGGGACGGCCGCAATTACCTGCTGGACACCCAGACCGGCGAAAGCTGGACGATGGAGCAGATGTCGCGCAAAAACCGCTTTATCGGCGTGTGGAAACAGAACCTGCGCACCAATACGTTTGAAGAACAGGACCGGATTTTCAACAACAGCGCGAATTCCTTCGCCATCATCGCGCCGATCCCCGGCAAATAAGTTGGGCAAACAAGGATAACGAGAAATGAAGGCAGAGATGAAACAGCAAGCAACCCAGCGTCAGGCCGATGTGTATAACCCCGCCACGGGCGAGGTTGTGCGGCAGGTGTCATTCAATTCCACCGCCGATATCGATGCCGTGGTGCAGAAGGCCAAAAAAGCGCAAGAGGCCTGGGGCGAACAAAGCCCGGCAAAGCGCGCGCGGGTCATGTTCCGCTTCCTCGAGCTGCTGAATAAAAATGCCAGGGAACTCGCGAAAATCATCTCCGCCGAACACGGCAAGGTGCTGGTCGATGCCGAAGGCGAAGTCGCGCGCGGCATCGAGGTCGTCGAATTCGCAACCGGCATCCCGCATTTGCTGAAGGGCGAATACAGCGACAACGTCGGCACGGGCGTCGACAGCTATTCACTGCGCCAGCCGCTGGGCGTGGTTGCGGGCATCACCCCGTTCAACTTCCCCGCTATGGTGCCGATGTGGATGTTTCCGATCGCGATTGCCTGCGGCAACGCATTTATCCTGAAACCGTCAGAGCGTGACCCGTCGGCCGCCGATTACATGGCGAAGCTGCTGGCCGAAGCCGGCTGCCCCGATGGCGTGTTCACCGTCGCACATGGCGACAAGGAAGCGGTCGATGCCATCCTGAACCATCCCGACATCGCGGCGGTCAGCTTTGTCGGCTCGACCCCCGTTGCCGAATATATTTATAAAACCGGCACGGCGAACGGCAAACGCGTGCAATCGCTGGGGGGCGCGAAAAACCATATGATCGTGATGCCCGATGCGGATATCGCGCAGGCCTCCGATGCGCTGATGGGCGCGGCCTATGGTTCTGCGGGCGAGCGTTGCATGGCGATTTCTGTCGCTGTCGCCGTTGGCGATGATGTTGCGGATAAACTTGTCGCCTCGCTGACGCCGCGCATCCAGGCCCTGAAAATCGGCCCCGGCACCGATGCCGCCGCCGATATGGGCCCGCTGATCACGAAACAGCACCTTGATAAAGTGAAGGGCTATGTCGAGACCGGCGTGGGCGAGGGGGCAAAGCTTGCCGTCGATGGCCGCGGTGCTTCGGTCAAGGGGCATGAAAAAGGCTTCTTCATGGGCGGCTGCCTGTTCGACAACGTGAAACCCGGCATGACGATTTATAAAGAAGAAATTTTCGGCCCCGTGCTCGGCATCGTGCGCGTGAAAACCTATAGGGAAGCGGTCGACCTCATCAACGCGCATGAATACGGCAACGGCACCGCGATCTTCACCAACCACGGCGGCGTTGCGCGCAATTTCATGCGCGACATTAAGGTCGGCATGGTCGGCATCAACGTGCCGATCCCCGTGCCGGTCGCGTTCCACAGCTTCGGGGGCTGGAAACGCTCGCTGTTCGGCGACACGCATATGCACGGCGTCGAAGGCGTGAAATTTTACACCCGCATGAAAACCGTCACCGCCCGCTGGCCCGAAGGCCCGGCAAAGGGCGCGGATTTCCATTTCCCGCAGAATAAGTAACGGCAAAAAACGAAGGCCGCTTTTCTAAAAGCCCCTTTTCTATTTGAAAGGGGGCTTTTGTTTTTTGGCAAAATATCACGCGATAAGCGCTTTTTCTTGATTGCCAACCAGTTGATTTTAAAAGAAACCCTTCCTGCTGGTATCACAGTCGCGAATTTTTAACGCATTGAATTAGAATGATATTTTTTGACGTACTATGTCGCGCAAGCACGTGAATTGCATGCAAAAGCGGCCGAGCCGCGACGCATCGATCCATCGCATAAGAATTTCCTCTTTATTTCCAGTTACATACCGGGCTGCTTTTTTCGGTATCGCAGTGGAGGTCTAAAATTCGACAGTAAACGCAAAAAAATCCCCGCCGGTCTAGGGCGGGGATTTTTTTAGTGGGGAGTATTCTTGTCAGGCCGCATCCGGGTTCTGGTTCGGAATTTTGTCGAACAGGTCTTTCAGCGTCTGGATGTTCGCGGGCTTTGGCATGTGGCTGTCGAAGCCGGCTTTGTCGGCCAGTGCGCGGTGCTGCGCGCCGTCCCAGCCGGTATGCGCGATGATGAGCGATGAACGGGCGGAGATTTCGTTTTTCAGTTTCTCGCACACTTCATATCCGTTCATGCCGGGCAGGCCGATATCCAGCAGCACGACATGCGGATGCATGCGGCGCGCCATATCGATCGCCATCGGGCCGGAATAGGCGATGGAGGCCTTATAACCCAGCATTTCGACCATCGCGCTGAGGACAAAGGCGGAATCCTTGTCGTCGTCGACGATCAGGACACGCGGCGGCGTTTCGGCGCGCGGTTCGGATGATTTCATGAGGAACGGCAGGTACTTTTGCACGTCACTCGTCGGCATGATCGCAATTTCCATTTGATCCATGATAATTTTCTCCCCTCTACAGAGAATAAGTGGACTGCCCGTGCCGGACGAACTTTTATATCAATGTAAATAACGACGATCCTGCCCGTTAGTTCCGCAATATTCTTTCGTTTTTTTAATAAAAAACGCCCCGGCTGTTGGGCACAGCCGGGGCGTTCTCGTGTGTCGCCGTCAGGGCAGGGACAGGCGATTAGTTTTTAGCGGTTATATTCGTAACGGTTATTGTTGTTGTAACGGTCGCGATCGTTGCTGCCACGGCCATCATTATCCCAATGGTCGCGGTTGTTGGGCACGCCATCATGGTCTTCGTCACCGACGCGAACCCATTTGCCGTTGACCTGGCGCCAGTTCTTGTCGTTGTCGTATTTGCCACGGCCGTCATTGTCGCGGCGGTCGTATTTGTTGGGGATGCCATCATGGTCTTCGTCGTTCTTCGACGTCACGCGAACCCATGTGCCGTTGTTCTTGCGCCAGCCGTAATGGCGGCCGTCATTGTCGTTCCAGCCGTATTTGGTGCGGTAGAAGTCGCGGTCGTAGTAGTTTTCGCCCCAATAGGACTGTTCATTGTAATTGACGGTGCCGATGCCAAGCAGTTGGCCCAGCAAGCTTACATTGTCATTGCGCTCGCGATAGCGTGTGCGGACGTTTTTGCCGGCAACCCAACCGCGGAAACCGCCGGTGGACACATCGCACCAACGATAGCCCTGGATGCAATTGCGGATGTTGACGGCTGAACCGGCGCGGATCCTGCCGATGATGGGATAGTTGCCGCTCGGGCCTGCGCGTACGTTAAGGGTCGTCGCAGCAACGCCATCATAATAGGCAGCTTCTGCTTTCGGGGCGGCGGCAACGGTCAGAACGACCGCAGCAGCTGCCATGATATATGTAAATTTCATCCGGTATCTCCTGTTTGTGGAATTCAGTAATGGGATAACAGCGTGGCGCGGGAACTGGTTCCTTACTTGAACGCGATTATCTTCACCTTATATAACGGCTCGGAAACCCGCTTCCTGCGCAAAAAAACGCGTGTGCAGCACGTAAATGAAAGGAAATTACTTATGTCCACCCCCTTGAAAATCGAAGTCGCCGCCGATGTCGTCTGCCCCTGGTGCTATCTCGGCCTCGCGCGCCTGCAAAAGGCGCTGACGCTGCGCCCCGGCGTAAAACCCGAACTGCAATGGAAGGCATATCAGCTGCGCCCCGAAACGCCGCTGGCGGGCGAAGATTACAAGGCGCTCATGGCGAAAAAATTCGACCCCGAACGTATGCAGCAGGTCCGCGCGAACATGAATGAAATGGGCCGCGACCTCGGCCTCCATTTTGATTTCGACAAAATCACCCTGTCGCCCAACACCAACGCCGCGCACCGCCTGATCCGCTGGGCCGCCGCCGAAGGCAAGATGGAACAGGTCGCGATGGCCGTGATGAAGGCGTTCTTCGAAGACGGCAAATTCATCGCCGACGAAAACGTGCTGGCCGATATCGCAGCATCCTGCGGGATGGATCGCGCCGCAGTCGCCGAAAAATTCAAATCCGGCATCGATAAAGACACCGTGACCGCCGAATACAAATCCGTGCAAGACCAAGGCATCACCGCCGTTCCCCATTACATTCTGGGCGGCAAAGTGAATGTCGAAGGCTCGTGGCCCGCAGAAGACCTCGCCGCCGAGATGGATAAGGCGCTGGGTAAAGCGGCATAAATGCCATGAAACGCTGTCATCCCCGCGCAAGCGGGGATGACGACGCGTTGAGATTATTATTTCAAAACAGTACCTTGCCCCTACGCGTTTGACATATCCCGAATCCGCATTTATACCATAGCTACACGATGGGACTTCACCCATTGGCAAGACCGGTCAGATTGCGGTCGCAGGCTGACAGATATTCGCAGCCATACTCCTTAAAAGAAAATCACAGCGGGCGCGAGGCCCGGCATTCCGCCGTGGCCACGCCCGCGTCCGAAAAAGGTGTACAAATGACCGCACAGAAAAAACCATCCGCGCAAAGCGCACGCGAAGAATTCAACAGCCTTGACGATCACTACGACCGCCAGCGTGCGGAACGCCGCAACCAGATCGACGCCGAGATGAGCGAGAACATGGCCCGTATCGCCGATTGGCTGCCGCGAATTCTGGCCGACGAAATGAACTTCCGCAAGCAGGGCACGCAGATCGATACTATCAAGCTGCGCGAAACAGGGCTGGGCGGCCAGGGTGTGAAGCGCATCAAGAATATCCGCATCGGCGTGAACACCTTCGAGGCCGTCGTGTCTTACACCCAAGCGCAACTGGAGGCGATGGACGGGTTCAAGGATCTGGTGCGCGCCTGCGCGTCGCCATCGGTCGACATGAACCTGCGCGTCTATTACGACCGCAGCTGGGCATCCACCATGTTCGAAATCCAGTTCGACAAGCCCTTCGACCGCAACGGCCCTTACAAGGACATGCTGCAACAAAAACCCGCTGCGCCCGCCGTGGCGGAGGAATCTGCGCCGAAGCCGAAACTCGCCGCGCCGTCAGTGCCCGATGAACGCACCATGAAACGCCGCCCCACCCATCCGGGCGCATTGCTGGCCAAGGACATCCTGCCCGCCCTCGGCCTCGACGCCAAAACCTTCGCCGCCAAGATTGGCGTGGACACGCGCACGCTGAACGCCGTGTTGAAGGAAAAAGCGCCCGTGACACCCGAGTTAGCGAAAAAACTCGCGAAAACTTTCGGCAACGCGGCGCAGTTCTGGACGAACATGCAAAACAACCATGACGGCGTACAGACCGCCGCAAAACCCGCCGCGAAGAAACCCGCGCCGAAACGCCGCTGATAAGTGCCAACACCAAGAAGCACATGATGTGCATAAAGCCCCCTCTCTCGCGTGCGGGAGAGGGCTGGGGAGAGGGTGCGACAGAATTTAAACATTGCGAGCGTGCTGCAACTGTTAGTCGCGGGGCTTAAAATCAATCTACTCAGTCCCCTTTGCACCGCACGACGTAATCGTTGAAAATGTGCTGCAACTTATATCACTGCGCTGCACCCTCTCCCTAACCCTCTCCCGCAAGGGCGGGAGAGGGGATAAATGCGGCATAAAACGTAGTGATTTCAGCAACTCCGCAATTATTTTCCCGAATTTCCTTGATTTTGAACAGCCATGCTGTTACATAGTTGCGTGAGTTCGAATACTGACTCTTTTCAATGAACCGCCGGTTAAGGCGGAACCGCCCCGCCAACAGGGTGCGAGAAACGAAATGCTCCTTCGTTTGCGTTTGACCAAGAGTTACCGCCCAGCGTAAAGGGCGGCATTTTAGCTCGAAACGCCCATATGGCCATGGTGGCCGGGCACGCAAACGCGCTTTCATCAAGACAAGCGCCTGACAGAAAAGGATTGCCCGCGCAGGGATTCTCGCGCGACGGGTAAAATATATTCACATGGAAAACTTCTATACGCTGCAACTGCCGCAACCGCTGCTCCTCGCGCTCGAGAAAATGAAATTCGACAAGCCGACGCCGATTCAGGCGCAGTCGATCCCCGCCGCACTTGAAGGCCGCGACATCCTTGGCTCCGCACAGACCGGCACCGGCAAGACCGCCGCTTTCGCGATCCCGATGATCGCCAAGCTGCTGAACGACCCGAAAGCAACCGCCATCGTCATGACGCCGACCCGCGAACTCGCGGCGCAGGTTCTGGATGCCGTGAAGCTGATGCTCTCCACTTCCCCGCAAATGAAGACCGCGCTGCTCATCGGCGGCCAGTCGATGTTCAAGCAGCTGCAACAGCTGCGCAGCCGCGCCCGCATCATTATCGGCACGCCCGGCCGCATCAACGACCATCTGCAACAGGGCAGCCTGAACCTGGCGACCACGTCGTTCCTCGTGCTCGATGAAACCGACCGTATGCTGGACATGGGTTTCGGCCCGCAGATCGACCGCGTTGTGTCGCGCATGCCGAAACTGCGCCAGACGCTGCTGTTCTCCGCCACGCTGCCCCCGCATATCGTGAAGGTGTCGCAGCAATACACCAACAACCCGCTGCGCGTCTCCGTCGGCGAAGTGAACCAGCCGATCCGCAAGATCAAGCAGGAAGTCATCCGCACCGTGACATCGCAGAAATACACGCTGCTGATGCAGGAACTGCGCGCGCGCACCGGCTCCGTCATCATCTTCGTGAAAACGAAACGCGGTGCAGACCGCCTCGCGCTGAAGCTGAACGCCGATGAACAATCGGCTGCGCCCATCCACGGCAACCTGAACCAGAACCAGCGTAACCGCGTGATCCAGGCCTTCCGCGACATGAAACACCGCATCATGGTGGCGACCGACGTCGCCGCGCGCGGCCTCGATATCCCGCATATCGAGCACGTCATCAACTATGACCTGCCGCAAGTCGCCGAAGACTACATCCACCGCATCGGCCGCACCGCGCGTAACGGCGCGGAAGGTTCCGCCGTCTGCTTCATCACGCCCGATGACCATGACCTGTGGCGCGATATCCAGCTGCTGCTGAACCCCTCCGAACGCCCCGCCCGCAAAGGCCAGCAACAGCAATCCGCTGAAGTGTCCGAAGGCGGCGAAGAAGAAGCCGCAGCGCCCGCGACAATGCGCAAAGGCATCAAGACCGCACGCCCCATGGGCAAATCGCAAGGTGCGCGTTCCGACCGCAAGCGCGGCGAATATGCCCAGCGCGAGCGCATGGATGCCGAACGCCGCTTCGGCGAAGGCAAGCGCGACGCATCGAAATCCGACCGCCCGCAAGGCGACCGCAAATTCGGTGACAAGCCGCGCGGCGACCGCAAGTTCGGTGACAAGAAATTCGGCGAGCGTAAATTTGGCGACCGTCCCCAAGGCGATCGTCCTCAGGGCGAGCGCAAGTTCAATGACCGTCCCGCGCGCAGTTTCGAAGACCGCCCTGCGCGGAATTTTGAAGACCGCGCTCCGCGGAATTTTGAAGACCGTCCGGCACGCAACTTTGGCGACCGTCCCGAACGCGCCGAGCGTCCCCGTTTCGAGCGTCCTGCCGGTAACGACCGCCCGCAGCGTGATGACCGCAGCCACCGCCACAACCGCGCTGAACGCAGCTTCAGCGACGAAGTGACCGGCGCAGGCGCAAGCGATTTCCGCGCTGAAAGCGGTGCAGGCCCCGCACGTTCGCGCGAAGGCCAGGAACGCAAATTCCTGTCGCGCAACAAGACGCATAACCGCGGCGGCTTCGCCAAGCGCGATGCGAAACGCGGCGGCGGCGAAGGCGGCAAGCCCGCGTTCGGCGGCAAATCGTTTGGCGGCGGCAAATCCTTCGGCGCTAAACGCACCGGCGGCGCACGCGGCTAATCGCTGATAACAGTTAAATTAAAACCGCTCCGGTGTCATAACCGGGGCGGTTTTTCTTTGTATATCGCGTTGTTAGGTTTCCCGAAATTGGTTCCGAAAATTTACAGGCGGGAATAAAGGCGGCGTAAATTTCACGCATAAAAAAGCGCGGGTGAAATGTCACCCGCGCTTTTTTTATGCCTGATATTACTGCAGGCCGGACAGGTTGAAATCCTTCGGCCAGCTGAGCGTCCAGCCGAGCTTCAGCTCTTTCTTTTCCTTGGGCTGCAGCGGGAATTCCCAGTACAGCATGCCCTTGATGTTGTCGGAATTGTCCTTGTAACCGGGCGTCGTCTCTTCCTTCAGCACTTCCGCCGTGATCTTTTCGTTGCGCGGGGCGGGGGTGGTTTCCTTGACGACCACGTTGACCGCGTCCTTGTGAAGGTTCAGGATTTCGGTTGCGTAGTTGCGCACCAAAACCGTGTCGCGGTTGATGACGCCCGCTTCCTTGCGCTCGTCCTTCAATACTTTACGCTTCACCGACACCTGGTCGTCGATGCCGAAATAGAAATCGGTTTCCTCGTCGGGGCGCAGCAGGCGGATGCGCGACTGGCCGACAAACGCGCCGTCGCGGAACAGGTTGACCTGCCCCGGCAGGATCGGCGTGTCGCCTTTCAGCTTCGATTTGGCGACCAGAAACGCATCGCCGCTCAATTGCGGCTTGACGTGGATTTCAAGTTTCGCGGTCACGTCAAAATCGCCGACCATCAGTTTCGTTTCGCTGCCATCGGCCGGGACGGTTGCGGGCCCCGGTATTTTGTATTCGGCGGTGAAGCCCGTCGTCTGCGTCTGCGCGGGGGCGAATGCCGCCGCGATTTCAGCGGGCGGCGCGGCAGGCGCAGCGCCCGGGCCGCCGCCTTCAAATACCGTCACGGAATCCATCTGCAATTGTTGGGATGAAACGATGTTCTGCGACATGGCCTTGAAATTCGCGCCGCCCATCGCGCTGCCGTTGCCGGTATAGCCTTCATAGGCATCCACCCACATCGGCTGCAAATCCGGCAGGCTTGCGCCGCGCTGCGGTTGCGCCGTCGAGAGGCTCAGGGATATGCCCGTCCAGTCTTCGCCCGTGCGCTGGCTGACCGCGCCGAATTGCGTCAGTTTCAATGCGCCCTTGCCTTCGGTCGACAGGCGCGCGTCGTAAAGCGGCTGCCATGTGGCGTTCGGCACCTGATAGCTGAGCTCGACCGTCAGGCTGGTGGCCGACGCCGTTTCAACGGGGATGCTGACAGAATAGGTGCTGCGCGCGCCCGTGCGCAGGGTCGAGATTTCATTCACGATCTTCTGCTGTTCGCGGGCAAGGGTGCGGTTGCGGATATCAAGCTCCAGCAGCGCCTTCGACGTTTCCGCCACATTCGCGCGGATGGTCGCCGCAGCCGCCGCCCATTGTTCGGGCTTCAGGTTGATCTCGGCAATTTCTTCGCCGCTGCGCAGCTGCGCCTGCACGCCCAGCTGCGCGATAAAGTTTTTCTGCGCCTCGATCGACGCGCGCTCCGCGTTCAGCGCGGTGATCTGGTCCTGCACCGCTTCGGCCTTGTCGTTCAGCTCGCGCTCGCGCTCCGATGTCAGGTCGCTCGACATCACCTGTTTATGCGACACCGCGCCGAATTTCACCTCCGCCCGCGCCTTGCCCTCCGCACGCAATGAATCCGGCATCAGCGTTGCGGGCAGATTTGTGAAAACAACAGTATGCGCGCCTGCGGGGATATCGACGACGGCGACGCGGTTCACTTTCGCGCGGTCGGTATAGACCGTTGCCGCCGTGATCTTGCTGGCGGTTTCGATATCCTGTTGTTCGGGTTGTGCCAGCACCGAAACAGGCGCCAGCAGAAGCAGGGCGAGGAATGCGTAAAACAGGCGCGTCATTTTAAAAACCCTTTAAATCATGCGGTTGTGCGGAATGAAATTGTCACCTAAGATACCATCATATTCATGGGGCATATTCAACGGGGGAAATCAATGGACCGCTTTATTCGTTACGCGGCTTATGCATTCAACGCCGCATTCCTTGTCTTCGTCATCGTCGTGCTTTTCAATAGCTATAATTCACGCGATAAACTGCTGGCGGCTGCCACGCTTTTGCTGCCTTTGGCGAACCTCTGCGCCCTGCGCAACGGCCCCGACCGCGAAGAGCGCGATTTGCAACGCGCGCTCAACAAGGCCCGCCTGCGCGCCGAACTTGCCAAGCTCGGCGGTAAATAACCTATTAAATTCAGCATTTTAGTAAAATGCGTTTTCCCGCGCAGGGGCGGCGTGTGATCGCCTGTATAAGTAGCATGAAACAAAACGAAAAATGTTACATGCTGGATATGGTTTCGAGAGAAATGGGCAAGAATACCGATGGACGCAAAAGAGCCGAAGGACGAAGAGCTGATGGCCCGCATCGCGCAGGCCGATAGGCACGCCTTTGACATCCTTGCGAAACGGCACCTGAACCGCGTTTATTCGATTGCGCGGGTGATGGTGAAAAAACAGGCCGATGCGGAAGACGTGGCGCAGGATGTTTTTACGCGGCTGTGGATTTACGGGCCGAAATGGCAGGACGGCAAATCGGCGTTCACGACCTGGCTGTACCGCATCGTGGTGAACTGCTGCAATGACCACCTGCGGAAGAACAAGAACAGCGGCGCGGAAGTGCCGGAAGACTTGCCCAGCGGCGACCCGAACGGCGAGGCGGTATTGTCGCAGCGCCAGACGGAAGCAAAGGTGAGGGCGGCGCTGCAAAGCCTGCCGGAGCGCCAGCGGATCGCGGTCACGCTGACGTATTTTCAGGGGCTGACAAACCCCGAAGCCGCCGCCGCGATGGACATGCACATCAAGGCGCTGGAAGGGTTGCTGGTGCGGGCGCGCAAGACGATGCGCGGGATGCTGGAAGAAGAAAGGGCACAAGATGCAAGAAAACTGGGAACAGCAGGTTAGGAATTTAAAGGCCGAGCAGGCGCCGGATGCGCTGCTGGCGCGCATCACCACCGTCGTGCCGAATTTGGCGCAAGTGCAGGCAACCGAACCGCAGACGGTCGGCAGCGTGCTGCTGCGCTTCATGAGCGACATGCGATACGGCCTGACGCTGAAAATCGCGGGCTTTGCCTGCGTCGCCGTGCTGGGCATGGCGCTGGGCAGTGGCAGCGGCGGGGCAGACACAAACCTGTTCGGTTCATTGTTGTTCGGAGACATCGGCTGGGAGAATGCAATATGACGACACAAAGCTGTTCAAAATCCTGCATCGGCATCGTGCTGTTCCTGTCGCTGACCGCCAACATATTTCTGGGCGGCGTGCTGGCGGGCAAACATTTCTTTGGCGGCGGCGACGGTTTCGGCGGCGGCATGCAGATCGGCAAGCTGGCCAAGGCCTTCACCAGCCTCAGCGACGAAAGCCGCGACAAGGCGGTGACGGCAGCCGAAAAAAGCTGGCCCGCCGTGAAGGAAAGCCTGAAAGCCGTGCGCGCCAAGCGCGAAGTGGTGAAACAAATCCTTGCGCAGCCGGAATATAAGCAGGAAGACCTCGACAAGGCCTTCGCCGATGTGCGCGCGGAAGTCGACAAGCTGATGGAAACGGGGCAGGCGCTGGGCTCCGATGTTGCCCGCGTGCTGACGCCGACTGAGCGCATGAAACTGATCCAGATGCTGCCGAACCCGCCTGCCAAGTAGGGCGCGGGAGCAGATTGAGGGAAAAAGCCGGGCCGTGAACCCCGGCTTTTTCTTTTGATATCAAAGGCTAAGGTCTGTTATTATTGACATAATATCTGGTTTTCGGCTATAAATGCCTTTTTGAGCCCCTATAGGCATGAGATGCACGAACCGTATGATTCATATCATTTGACCCCTGCGCAAGCGGAGCGGCAGTTGCTGGCGGAAGCCGGCAAGACTGCGCTCGGCCGCGCGTTGCTGGATTATCTGGAACAGCAGGGAGTCGAGATTGTCGTGACCGATGATGTGCCGCCGGTGATGGGCGCGGGCATCGTGGCGGGCGGCGGTTACATGCCGTCGGAGAAAAAACTGTACCTCGACCCGCGCGCGGGCGCCGACCGCCTGCTGCATTTCTTCGCGCATGAAACGCGGCATGTGGCGCAGATGGAAACCGAGATGCAGCGCAATTTTTCCGCCGCCGCCTTTGAACCCCACGGGCATCTGTTTGCAACACGCTTGATGGAAATGGATGCCGATGCCTTCGCGGTCTATTTCGTCTTTAACCACGCGCGCGAAACGGGCAGCGATATTTTCGATACGCTGTCGAAAAACACCAGCTGGCGCGAAACGCCGCAAAGCCTCGAGGCCGACCGCGCGCCGCTGTATAACGCCTTCTATGCCGCATGGGCGCAATCGGTCGGGAACGATGAAGCGGCGGCGATGAAAACGGCCGCGCTTGCATGGCTCGATAACGAACAGCTGGTGAATGCCTATAACGAAAGCGCGATGTTCTCATGGCGCAAAGGCGCATGGCAGGGGCTGCTGAACCATTCCGGTGACGCGCAAAGCCCGTTCAGCCGCGCCTTCGCCGAAGCCGTGCGCACGCCGCATGATGTGGCGGGGCTGTTCATCGACCGTGCGGCGGATTTTTCCAGCCTGTTCACCGCTTTCGGCGTGCCGGATTACCTGGATGAAGGCGACCTTGCGGGTTTTGCGCTGGATGTCATGGACGGGCAGGCCAGGGTGACCGGCGATGCCTTGCGCGCGCTGGAAAGCGCGACCGATGATTTTGCCACGGCGGCGGCGCATTACACGGGCATGGCCGATGCGATAAAACCCGCGAAACCCGCGCGGCATAAGGCTTTTCCGCGTGCCGCCGCGTAACATAAATGCATAATGACCGCAGTTAAACGGTTTTTAAGCTTTCCCCCCTATCCTTATAAATGGCCGGAAAACCGCCGGCGCCGCTTGAGGGGAAATCCATGTCTGCCAATCCGTCCGATCTCGCCGTACTTGTCATCGATGATCACATGATCATCCGCCAGGTGGTGGAGCAGAATTTGAAAAACATGGGATTTTCCGATATCGACACGGCGGGGAGCGCCGCCGAGGCGTCGGAGCGCATGGCCGTGCGCAATTACGACATCATTTTCATCGACTGGATCCTGCCCGGCAAAAGCGGCTATGCGCTGATGCAGGAATGCCGCGAAGACCGCAAGTTCGACGATGTAGCCTTCGTCATGGTGACGTCTGAATCGGACGAGCGCCACATGATCGAGGCGCTGAAGGCGGGCGCGACGTCTTATATCATCAAGCCTGTACTGGCGAATATTTTTTCCGAAAAGGTCAAGAAGGTGCTCGACTGGGTCGCAAAGCGCGCCGAGAAGACGGGCACGAAATCAGCATAGTGGGCGACGTGAAAGGCATGACAGACATGGCTGAAATGCGGACCGATATCTCGGGCATCGTGCAGAGCACGGTGGTCGAAACCTTCAACGGCATGCTGGGGCAGAATGTCGTGGCGGCGGGCATGGCCTGCGCGGCGCCCGGCGGCAAGGCCAACCGCATCTATGCCTGCCTGCTGCTCGACCAGACGCGCGGAGCATCGGCGAATTTCTGCTTCACCTTTGACGACAAGCTGCTGGCGCGCACGGCGGCGGCATTTTATCCGCCGCAGAAGGCGCAGGAAAAAAGCGTGCATGAAGACATCGCCTGCGCGGTCGCCAATATCGTGGGGTCCAAGGTCAAATCCTGCCTGAACAAATACGGGCATAATTTCGAAATGGCCGTGCCGTTCGTGGCGGGTCCGACGGCGTTTCCGGCCATTGTGCGCGACGATATCATCCACCTGCATTTTTCATGGGATGACCATGCAGGCGCGGGCGGCGACGGGCTGGTGGTCGATTTTGCGATGGACGAACGCGCCGCCGGAAATTGCTGAGACGGGAATTTTATCATGAAGACATTTTCAGTCAAAACGTCGCAAAGCGGCCTTCCGGACGCGGTTGCGCGGGCAAAAGAAATTATGCCGCAAATATCCCTCCTGTTCGGCGCGCCGGGATTTTTTGCGGACAAGGAAGCGCTCGAAAAAACCTTCGCGGGGGCGGGGCTCAATATCATCGGCTGCTCGACCGCCGGCGAGATTTCGGGCAATGGCGTTTCGGATGACAGCTTTTCCCTGCTGGCATTGCATTTTGACGCAACGGAAGTGAAAACCGCCGAAGCGCCCCTGAAAAACGCGCAACAGTCGCGCGCGGCGGGGCAGGATATCGGCAAAAAACTGAACGCGCCGAACCTTGCGGGCATTTTCGTCCTCGCGCCGGGCCTGAATGTGAACGGCAGCGAGTTCACGCGCGGCATATCCGAAACCGTCGGCAAAAATGTTGTCGTCACGGGCGGGCTGGCGGGCGATGGCGGCAATTTCGCGGCCACCTATACCTTCATCAACGGCCATGTGCATGGCGACCACGCGGTTGCCTTCGCGCTGTATGGCGACAAGGTCAGCATCCGCACCGGATCGCGCGGCGGCTGGAAACCCTTCGGCCCGATCCGCCGCGTTACCAGGGCTGCTGCGAATGTGCTGTACGAAATCGACGGCAAGCCCGCGCTGAAGCTGTACAAGGAATACCTGGGCGACAAGGCGAAAGACCTGCCCGCATCCGGCCTGCTATACCCGTTTTCCGTCCTGCGCGAGGACAGCCGCGAGGACACCGGCCTGATCCGCACCATCCTTGGCGTCGACGAGGCTGCCGAAAGCCTGATCCTTGCGGGCGACATGCCGCAGGGCAGCCTTGTGCGCCTGATGCATGCCGATACCGACAGCCTTGTGGACGGCGCGCGCAGCGCAGCCACCGATGCGGGCGGCACGGCCCCCGCCGATGCCGCGACGCTGCTGGTGTCCTGCGTCGGGCGCAAGATCATCATGGGCAGCGATGTGGAGGAAGAGGTGGAGGCCGTGATCGCCGCCATCGGCGGCAATTCCGCCTTCACCGGTTTTTATTCCTATGGCGAAATCGGCCCGGTCGCGGGCGGCAGCTGCGAGCTGCACAACCAGACCATGACCATCACCCATATCCGTGAAGCCACATGATCTCGAAGCGGCTCGCACGGTTGCTGCGCAAGCATTTCGATGCCGCCGATGCCGACGCCTTCATTGCAGGGCTTTTGCAGCAGGCGGATGACGAAGCCCTGCCGGGCAATATCCGCGCCAATATCCGCCGCTTCCCCGATTTCCTCGCGCAGGTCGATGACAGCTATGCCGAACTGGACGAGCGCATGAAGATCGCCGTGCGCAACCTCGAAATGTCGTCGGAGGAGCTGAACAACAGCAACTTCGCGCTGCTGCGCCACAATATCGCCACGAACGCGATGATGGAGGGGCTGGGGCAGGGGCTGCTGTTTTTCGACCGCGCGGGCATCTGCTCCCCCGTCTATTCCCGCGCCTGCCTGACGCTGCTGGAGGGCAACCCCGCCGACCGCCATATCATGGACGTGCTGCGCCTGAGCGAACGCGACCGCGCCGATTTCGAGCCGCTGGTGGGCCTGATGTTCGATATCGATTCAACCGCGCTGAGCTTCGAGGAGCTGATCGCGCTCGCCCCGCACTTTTACAAGCACAGCCAGGGCCTGCAGATTGCGCTGTCGTACAAGGCGATGCAGGGCACAACGGGCGAGCTGATGGGCATCCTGCTGGTCGCAACCGACATCACGGTCAAGATGCAGGCGCAGGAACGGCTGAAGCAAAAGGAAGAGCAGGTACTGCGCACGCTCCGCATCGCCGGCAACCGCGCGAGTTTCGTGCACGCGTTGCATGTGTTCCAAAGCGTGTTCGATGAAATGGCTGAAACACGCGACCTGCAGGACCTGCGCCGCGACCTGCACACCATCAAGGGCATGGCGAACGTGTTTTACCTCCACGACCTCGCCAAAATGCTGCACGAGATCGAGGGCCGCGTGAACGCGCTGCCCAAGGACGGCTGGCAGGGGGGCCTGCGCGCCATCCGCGCCGAATTCGATGTGCGCCTTGGCCTCGGCATCGATTACGCGCATTGGCTGGGGCGCGAGATCTGGGGCATGGAATTCGAGACGGGCGATGATGTCATCAGCGTGAACACCTCCGAGCTTGCGCGTTTCGGCGCGGACCTGCATGCGATGCTGCAATCGGGCGGCGCATCGCCCGAGGCCGCCAGCCGGCTGTTCTTCGAGCGCGTGGCATCGCAAAGCGTCTGGAGCCTGCTCGCCTTTTTTGAAACGCAGCTGTCGTATTTCGCCGAGGCCGCCGACCGTTCCATCCGCATCCTGCACGACAAGGGCGATGAAGTGCGGCTGTTCCCCGACTTTTATCGCGGGTTTTTCGACAGCCTGACGCATGTGGCGCGCAACATCATGGACCATGCCTATGAGCCCGCCCCCTTGCGCGAGATACTGGGCAAGCCGCCGGAGCTGCAGGTGCGGATCAAGACGTCCTATACCGACGACAGCCGCACGCAATTCCAGCTGGCCATCACCGATGACGGGCAGGGCATATCGTTCGACAAGGTGACGAAACGCCTGCGCGAAAAACGCGAACGGATCGAGGGGCGCACGGAAACGGATTTGATCCAGCATATCTTCGATGCCGATTTTTCAACGCGCGACAGCGTCGACATGGACGCGGGGCGCGGCATCGGCATGAGCGCGGTCAAGGCGGCGGTTGAAAAACTGGGCGGCAGCCTGCGCATTTCATCGGCCGAAGGCGTGGGCACGACGCTGACCGTCATCCTGCCCGTGCTGTGGCAGGCGCATGCGCAAAAGCCGTAAATGTGGTATAATCGGGTATAAAAGGATGCCGCCATGAAACATGCCCGTTTTCTGATCGCCGCCGCCATGCTGGTTGCCCAGTCGCTGGCCACGCCCGCGCAGGCGCAGTTCCAGAACGGCCTCGGCCTGTACGAGGACGGGCAGGAAGGCGAAGAGGCAGAAGATTCAACGACAACCGTCACCCCCGCCACCAGCGAATACCGCAAGCAGCACCCGCTGGAGGACGACCATGAATATGGCGACGAAGGCGGGAAAGATTACATGGACGATCCCGAAGAGGACGACGACGAGTGACCCGCCCCAGAATCACTTAATGATCGCGCAATGATCGTGCGTTGACGGGCAATAATTTTATCATGCGCGTTACCCGTTGAATTCATGGCGTTTATCATGTGGCTGCGGGTTTCCTGACAATTCCCTTACGGGGAATTTAACCTTTCGACGATAGAATAAATATATTCAACGAAAGGACAGATATATCACCATGTACACACGCATCTTGACTGCCGCAGCGATCGCGCTGCTGGGGATTGGCACCATTCATTCATCGCCGGTATATGCGGAGGATGCAGCGCCCGCTGCCGCCGAAGCGCCTGCCGCTGCTTCGGATTCCGCGGCCAAGCCGACCGAAGCCGCCGCACCCGCCGAAGAGAAAAAAGAAGAGGACAAGGACGGCGACGGCAAGCCCGACGCCCCCGCCGAACCGGCACCCGCCGAGGGAACCACGGAATAGTTTTATCCGTTCAAATATCAGGAAAGAGGCCCCGCAAGGGGCCTCTTTTTTCTGCCCGGTAACATGGTATAATATCCGGACATTACAACAGGAATTCAAAATGGCTTTTTCCAAGACGCGCATCGCGCCCGGCAGCAAGGTTGACCTGACGAAGATCGACCCCGATGATACTTTCGGCTGGAAAAAAGAAAACGCCAAGGTGCAGACGCAAGCCAACCTGGAGCGCATCGCCGAGCTGCAGGAGCTGATGCATTTCGAAGGCAAGCACAGCCTGCTGATCGTTTTGCAGGCGATGGATACAGGCGGCAAGGACGGCACGGTGCGCGTGGTGGGTGGCGCGATGAACCCCGCCGGCGTGCGCGTCGTCAGTTTCAAGCAGCCGACCAAGGAAGAACTGGCCAACGGTTTCATGTGGCGCATCGAAAACGCCGCGCCGAAAAAGCCGGGCGAGGTCGTGATCTTCAACCGCTCGCAATACGAGGATGTGGGCGTGGTGCGCGTCCACAATATCGTGCCGGAGGCCACCTGGCGCCCGCGTTTTGACATCATCAAGAAATTCGAAAAAGACCTGACCGCGCCGTCAAAGGAAATTCCCGGCGGCACGCATGTGCTGAAATTCTTCCTGCATATCAGCAAGGATGAACAATGGGGACGCCTGATGGACCGCGTCGCCGACCCCGACAAGCATTACAAGCTGAACGAGGGCGATTTCAAGGAACGCGCCTTCTGGGACGATTACATGAAGGCCTATTCCGAAGCGATCGAGAAAACATCGACCGAGGACGCGCCGTGGTTCGTCATTCCCGCCAACCGCAAATGGCTGCGCGACCTGATCATCTCGCAGATCGTGGTCGATCACCTTGAAACCCTGAAAATGAAATACCCGCCGCCCGAGGTGGATGTGAAGGTCTTGCAGAAAACATACTTCCCCGACGGCAAGACGGAACTGGCCGCCGCCGCGTCCGTGCCCGCCAAAAAATCCGCCAAGGATGATTTCAAGCCGAAACGGAAATAGGGGGATTGCGATGGCGTCATCGGTGAACAAGGGTTTTGTCCGTGCGGGCATCATGCTGAGCGTGCTGTGGATGATCGCGGTCGGCGGCTATGCCGCGATGGAAGGCAATAACCGCAACGATGCCTGCGCCATCGCGCCGAATGCCGGTTACTGCCATTATCATTTCTGGGCATGGGTCGCGCCGCCATCATCGGTGCAGACGGCCAAGCCGCGTGAAGACGAAACATCGGAAGAACGCCTGAAACGCGCCATTGTCAAAACCCTCGTGACAGCGATTGACGAAGTGCAGGCGCGCGAATTCCGCCTGCAACCCGGGCCTTTGCTGCTGTGGATGTTTGCGCCGCTGGCGGCCCTGTGGGGGCTTGGTCTGGGGCTCACCTGGGTCGCGCAAGGCTTCCGGCTGCCTAAATAATTCATATTTTTCAACGAACTAAATACGCGCACCCGGCGTTTTGACAAACGCCGGAGGATGGACTATCGTCCAGACTTGCGAAGATTCAGGAAAATGAAAGGCAGGAATCCATGCTGCAATGGATGCGCAAATCGATGGACCATTTCAACCAGGTTATCACCGAGGGCAATTACCGCATGCCCCCGATGACCTGGAGCCGCCTGATCACCGGCATCAAGCCGCAATTGCAGCTGCCCGCCACATCCGAAGTTGCCGTCGGCACGACGATGATCGACACCGGCAAGATGCTGGGCGAAAAATTCATGTGGGCCTTCACCGTCGCCGCGCTGACCGTTTCCGCGCTGAAATGGGCGGCGATCGGCTTTGGCGTCGTGGGCGCGGCCGTCTACACCGCCGAATACTGGCGCGCCAAAAAATCGCGCAACGATGAAATCACCGAAATCAATTTCGCGGGGCAGAAGGTGAAGGGCACGCGCGCCGACCTGTACCGCCTGCACATCGCGCAGCTGCGCATCATGAATATCCAGGACCATCTGGGCGCGTCGTCCAACACGGCGGCGGATGCGATCTGCGGCATCCTCGAAACCGTCAAGAACGAACGCGCGCGCGTGAAGGTGCTGGAGGGCGGCCGGTACAAGGCGAGCGAAGATGCCTATGCCTTCACCGAACCGGATTTCCGCCTGCTGGTCGACGACCTGCCGGAATTCGAGCCGAAAAAGCCCGAAGCGAATGACAACGACCCCGTGGCCGAACCCGGCGCGATCAACAAAATCTCGCTCCGCGACGGCTGGGACAGCAAGCGCGTGAGCGCGGATGAAATCGTGGAGCGTTTGGCCGCGCTGCAGGAAGCGCTGCCGCCGGATGTGCAGGAAAAACTGGCGCAGCGTTTGAACCGCAAGCCGCCTGTTGCGCCCGCCGCATGACGCACCCGCACGACAGGGAATTGCTGGTCGCCGTCAAGGGGCGCAACCTTGCCGATTTCAGGAAATGCCTGGAACATGGCGCGAGCCCCGATGCGGCGGACGCCGATACGGGGCGCAGCGTGCTGTATTACGTCGCGGCGCTCGACATGTCGAACCCGTATCGCGCGGGCATGCTGAAGGAATTGCTGGCGCGCAAGGCCGAAGTCAACAAAGCCGACAATGAAGGCATGACGGCGCTGCACGAAGCCGCCCGCCATGCGCGGTGGGATGTGATGGAAACGCTGGTTGCCAACGGTGCGAACATCAACGCACGCAACGTGGCGGGCGACACGCCGCTGCATGTGGCGATGACCGTGGCGCTCGGCAACGCCAAGACGGAAACGATGCAACGCCTGCTGGACCTCGGCGCGAACAGCCTTGTGAAAAACGAAAAGGGCTATACGCCGCTCGATGCCGCGATCAACCGTAATGTGTCTGCGAATTTTTATGCGACGGTCATCGGCTTCCTCGAGGATTGGGAAAAAAACAAAACCGATGCGAAGCGTCACGCCGACATCGCGGATGCGAACAAGGACAAGCTGCAAACGGCGGCCAGCGATACCATCAACCGGATGCGCAGCGATGCGAAACGTTTCCGGCTGAAGCCCTGATAAACAACGATAATTCACGGAAAATTGACATATCCGCGTCCGCCCCGTTAAAATGGGGTACTCTTTAACCGCAACGATAACCGAGGTTTTTTTGAAATTCATACCCGATTTCCTGAAGCGCAAGCCGAAACCCGATGTGACATTGCCCGAAAGCATGCCGGTTGAAACCGCGCCCGTCGATTACACGCCGAACCTGATGGAGCGCATGAAGGCAAAAGTGTTCAAGCCGAAGGAAGCCACCGCCGCGCCGGTTGTGGAAGAGGAAAGCACCAGCAGCCTCGAGGCGCTCAAGGAAAAACTCGCGGGCATGATCGACAAGAAATCCGGCAACCACACGCGCAACACCATCCTGATCATCGCGGGCGGCGGGCTTGCGATTGCGGGCATGGCGGCGGATGTGATGTTTTTGGGCGGCATGGGCACGGCGACCGTCGTTGGCATCCTTTATTCAGACCTGCGTAACGCGCAGCATATCAGCAAGATCAGCGCGGAACTGTCCAAGATCGACGAAAAGATCGACCAGTTAAAGACAACGCAGCAAGCCGTTCCCGATTACGCGCCCACGCTCTCCGCCATGCGCAGCGCGATCACCGATTTCGAAAGCTCCGCCAAAAAACTCCCGCCCGATGCGCGGGAGGGGCTGGACAAGCTGAAAACGCAGATGGATGCGCTGCAGGATAAAATCGCGCCAGGGAACAGCCAAGCGCAGGCGAAGCCTGCGAATGACGATGGCGCGAAACCGGCAAAACCTGCCGCCACGCTATAATCGGCAGTTGAACTGGCGCGCCGCATTGCCGATAATGGCGGCAGGCGGTGTTCCATGGAAATTTTCAAGACGATCCTGTTCTGCATAGCGGCATATCTGCTGCTGTGGAACGTCTATATCCTGATCTTCAACAAGGGCGTGCCGAATATCCGCACCGCGCCCGCCATCCGCCGCCGCATTATCGAGACGCTGAAATCCGACATGGCGAAAAAGGGCAGGGACAAATACGTCATTTACGACATGGGATCCGGCAACGGGCTGCTGACCCGCGAAATTGCGAAAGCCATCCCCGCCGCCAAAGTGATCGGGGTGGAGGCATCGCGCCAATGCATCGAATGGTCGGACAAAATCAAGGCCGCGCAGAAAATTCCCAACCTCGAATACCGCCGCGCCGATTTTTTCGAGCATGACTTTGGCGATGCCGATGCGGTTGTGGTTTTCCTGTCTGTCTATGAAATGGGCAGGGTGGGGGAGAAACTGATGACGAACCTGAAACCCGGCACACTCGTCACCTCCAACCGCTTCGCGCTGACCGGCTGGACGGTCGAGGAAAAGGTGAAGGTTTTCACCCTTTATCCCTTCCAGAAGTATTTTCACGTTTACCACCACCCGTAAGGGAACAGAACAGGCACGGCTGCGTTGGGGTTCCAACAAGGAGCCTTTATGTTCACCACCAGCGGCATGCGCATGATCAACATCACCCTCATCTTCTGGCTTTGCGCCATGATGACGCTGATGGTATCGGGCTGCACCGGACACCCCACGGTCAACGCCGCCGCCCCCTTCGACACCCGCAAGGCAAACGAAGAACTCGCATGGACACGCATTGGCGGATTGTCGCAATCACGCTGCGGCGTCACGGGCGTTCCTGCGCGCGAGGCCGCAATCGGCCAGTCGGCCTGTGTCACAAGATTGGTCTATGATAACATCCTGCCCGTCGCGGCCTTCCCCGACCTCGTCAAGGAAACGCGCGGGGATGCTATGAAGATTGCGCAGGGTTATGCGGCGGGAAAAATGACGCCCGCCGACTATACCGCACGTTCACAAGCGCGCCTGCGCGCATACAAAGACCGCTGGAATATGCTGGCAGCGCAGGAAAAGGTCGGCTTTGTCCAGACCGTGCATGCGCACCAGCGCAAGGCGCCGGAACAGCCTGTCAAGACCGCGCAGAAATAATCCCCTAATCCAGGACCGGCTTCGCGGGCGCAACGCCATCCCATGTCATGGGGGCGACGACCGAAATCGATGTGTCGGGCGAGCCTTCGATGATGCGGGTCGTGCGGGCGACGTAAACAAGGCTGCCGTTTTCCTGGTCGTAAATGCGGTCGATCTGCAGCGATTTAAAAATGATCGAACGGCTTTCGTCGAACACTTCCTCGCCGCTCTTGTCGGTGTCAATCTTGCCGCTGAAAGTGATCGCGCCGGTCTGCACGCAGGAGACGCTGGCGAGCGACGGGTCTTCCGCCAAACCAAGCCCGCCCGTGATGCCGCCCGTGCGCGGGCGCGCGACGTAGCAGGTAACGCCTTTCACTTTCGGGTCATTGAACGCCGTGATGATGATTTTGTGGTTTGGGCCGATCAGCTTGAAGGCCGTCGATACCGCGCCAATCTCGCGCGAGTCATCGGCAAAAGCGGGAGCGGCGATCAGGCAGGCGAGGAGCGCGAGGGCAGGGGCGAATTTCATGGCGAACCTTTCGAGTTAAAATCCACGCCATTCTGGACTTTCCGTATGGAAAAAGCAATCGCCGCAAGATTTTGGAACTGTTCCCCTGTCGCAGCGTTTGGTTCTCTAACGTGTTCATGACAAATCCGGCCCGACGAGGACAACATGCAGACCCAACATGGCTATGGACTTCCCCAATCACGCCTGGCGGCGGCAACGGCAGCGGCACGGTATCTTGATGAAATCCGCCTGAAACAGTCACCCAAACCGGGTGAACAGCCCGCCACGCCGTCCTCCCCTTCCGTCAACTGATGCAGCGGGACGTTACTTACGATATTGGCGATGCCGATGAACTCGCGGCCTCTGGCAACACGCAGAAATTGGCGGTATGACTGGATTCCCGAATTAAAGGAAACAGCCGTGCCGACATTCCCCGCCCTCCGCTCCCCTTGCGGAAAATTTGAACTTCAATACAGCCCCGATACGGGCGGCAGCATCATGTCGTTCACGGCAGGCGGCAAGGATGTATTCCGGCCCTATGATCCGGCGACGCCGCTTGCGCCGCTGAACACCGCCAGTTTCCCCCTCACGCCCTATTCCAACCGCATCATCAACGGCCAGCTGCATTTCGGCGGCAAGGCGCTGGATGTCGGCCCGCGCACGCCGGGCGAGACGCACCAGCTGCATGGCGATGGCTGGCATCTGCCTTGGCGTGCGGAGCAGGCGGCAGAAAATAGCGTGACGCTGAATCTCCGCACCGAAAAAACTGCGCATACGCCCTATGTTTACGCAGCGCGCCAGACATACCGGCTGGATGCGCAAGGGCTGGAAATAGCGATGTCCGTCACCAATCATGCCGGCCGCGCGCTGCCCTTCGGCTTGGGGCATCACCCGTATTTCCCCCGCAATGCCGCCACAAAACTGACCGCGCACCTGCCGCAGGTATGGCATAGCCGCAATATCGTGCCCGCCGGAACTGCCGCAACGCCGCCGCAATGGGATTTCAGCCGTGGCCTGACGTTGGGCGATGATGTGTTCGGCCCGCCGGCGCAGGGCGTTGCGGGGCATGACCTGCTCGACCATTGCTTCACCGGCTGGGATGGCA
The DNA here is from genome assembly GCA_965279315.1 of Alphaproteobacteria bacterium. Lineage (GTDB taxonomy): Bacteria > Pseudomonadota > Alphaproteobacteria > Micavibrionales > UBA2020 > JAPWJZ01. Next base: position 1,910,816 of record OZ257145.1, read on the forward strand.
CGGCGCGCATCGAATGGCCCGAGCGCGACCTTGCGGTCACCATCACGGCCGATCCGGTCTTCGCATATTTCGTGATCTATATCCCCGCCGAAAAGCCGTTTTTCTGCGTCGAGCCCGTCACCAATATCAATGACGGTTTTAACCTGCAGGCAAAGGGCGTTGCAGATACGGGCACGGTCGTCCTGCAACAGGGCGAAACGCTGGCGGGTAAAATGCGTTTTTCTGTCCTGTAATGGCGGGAACTACTCTCCGGCTCTGCGGTTGATTTTGTAACCGGGGATACAAGGAGAGAAATCATGCCCGCCACCAAACCCAAAACCAAGGCCGGCAAGCAACGAAAAACCCATAAAGTGATGGAAGAATACAAGGAAGGTACGCTGAAATCCGGCAAGGGCGGCAAAGGCGGCAAGGTCACGTCGCGCAAGCAGGCCATCGCGATCGCAATGTCGGAATCCGGCCAGTCGCGCAAAAAGAAAACCGCGAAAAAGAAATAATCCCGTCAAATCGTTGATTTTTAGCAACATGGCCGCCGGAACAACCGGCACGCACAGGCGTTGTTTTAAAAGGGCACGTAAACATGATTTTTTTGAGGGGATATAAGATGAAAAAAGCAGCAATTCTGACGGTCGCCATGACGGCCATGATCGCCTTCGCAACGCCGGTACTGGCGCAGCCTTCGGGCGGCGGCGGTTCCTCCATGGGGGGCTCGTCGGGTGGATCTTCGATGGGCGGGTCTGCGGGCGGGTCTTCAATCGGCAGCACCTCGACAGGTTCAGGTTCTATTGGCAATCCCGGCAACGGCAGCGCGGGCAGCGGCAGCATCGGCTCCACCACGATGCCGACGGGCAGTCTGAATTCGAATTCGGCGAATACGCTGAATTCCGGCAGCCTCGGCTCGGCTCCCGCGAATTCGACCCTGTCACCGTCATCGACAACCATGATGGGCGGCAGCAGCACGGCAGGCTCATCGCCCTTCACGAACCTCGATACCGACAATAACGGGCAGGTGGACTCGGCTGAATTCCAGCGTGACGGCCAGTCGTCCACGCTGTTCAACCAGCTCGACACCAACAAAAACGGCAACCTGAGCGACAGTGAATTGCGCGGCTATGCCCCTTACGGCAACGCGCGCCCGTAGTTTCTGGAAATACCCCTTAAACCGATTGGTAACCCTCTGCTCTTATAATCGGGCAGGGGGTTATTCATGCCAAGTGTCTATCAGTTGAAAAGCAGGTTTCAGGGATTGCTGCGCCCGCTGGTGGTGACGCTGGCGGCGAAGGGCGTGACGGCCAATCAGGTGACCGTGGCGGCGACTTTACTGTCCGTGCTTTATGGCGTGATGATGTTCGCGGCGCATGACAGCCGCTGGCCATGGCTCTTGCTGCCGCTGTTCCTGTTTTTTCGCATGGCGTTGAATGCGGTCGATGGCATGCTGGCGCGCGAGCACAACATGAAATCGCGCCTCGGTGCCATGCTGAACGAGCTGGGTGATGTCATTGCCGACACGGCGCTGTACCTGCCTTTCTGCAATATATCGGGCGGCCTCGTATGGCTTGTTGTCCTTATTTGTTTGCTCGCTATCGTCAGTGAAATGACGGGTGTGATAGCGGTGCAAATCGGGTCCAGCCGCCGGTATGACGGCCCCATGGGCAAGAGCGACCGGGCAGCCGCCTTTGGCACACTTGGTTTTATCGCGGGGCTGGGCGCTGCGCCGGGATATTGGCTTTCGCTGTCGCTCCTCGCCATCCTGTTGCTGTTGATATATACGATCTATAACCGCGCATCGAGAGCCTTGAAGGAAAACGCGGCATGACCGGCGCGCCGCAGCATGTATTGTATGCGCTAGGCTTGCTGTGGACGCTATTGGCGGCGGCGAGCCTGATCGTTTATGTGCTGAAGCGCAAGCGGCCTGAAAAAGATTATGCCGAACTTGTCCTGCGCACCAAAAGCTGGTGGGTGATGATCGGCGTGTTCAGCATTGCCCTGCTGGCCAGCCGCACGGTGTCGCTATGGTTCCTCGGCTTCATGAGCTTCCTCGCGCTCAAGGAATTTTTTTCCATGATCCCGACGCGGCGCGCCGACCGGCGCGTGCTGTTCTGGGCATATCTTTCCATCCCAGCGCAATATTACTGGGCGGCGATGGAATGGTACGGCATGTTCATCATCTTTATCCCCGTTTATATGTTTTTATTCATCGCGTTCCGCATGATCATTTCCCAGGCGACGGAAGGTTTCCTGAAATCTGCCGGCACAATCCATTGGGGGTTGATGACTTGCGTATTTTCGCTCAGCCATATGGCCTATCTGCTCGTGCTGCCCGATGTGAAGGCGAATGGCGCAGGCGGAGCGGGGCTGCTGCTGTTCGTTGTCTTCCTGACGCAGTTCAACGATGTCGCGCAATATGTCTGGGGAAAAAGTTTCGGCAAGTATAAGGTGCTGCCAATCGTCAGCCCCAAGAAAACATGGGAAGGGCTGCTGGGCGGCATCCTGACCACGACCGTAACCGCCATGCTGATCGCGCCATTCTTGACGCCGTTCGACACGCTGCATGCCGCGCTGGCGGGCATACTGATCGGTTCGTTCGGGTTCGTCGGCGACGTTTCCATTTCCGCGATAAAGCGCGATATCGGCGTCAAGGATACCGGCACGCTGATCCCTGGGCATGGCGGCATCATGGACCGCATTGACAGCCTCACCTACACGGCGCCGCTGTTTTTCCACTTCACCTATTTCTTTTATTATTGACCATGCATAAACCGAATAAAACATTGCGCCGCATCTTCTTCAGCTTCGTTCGGCTGCTGCTGATCCTGCTGCTCGGCATGACGGTACGCCGCCGCAGCCTGCTGCCGGAAAAAGGCCCCGCGATCGTGGTCGCCAACCACAACAGCCATCTGGATACGCTGATGCTGATCTCGCTGTTCAGGCTGAAACGCCTGCCGAATATCCGCCCCATCGCCGCCGCCGATTATTTCATGAAGGACAAGGCGATGGCGTGGTTCGCCACGCGCATCATCGGCATCATCCCGCTGGAGCGGGGGTCGGCCAGCCGCAGTTACGATCCGCTGCAGCCTTGCTGCGATGCGCTCGACCGCGGCGACGTCATCATCCTGTTCCCCGAAGGTTCGCGCGGCGAGCCGGAGAAACTGTCGCAGTTCAAAAAAGGCATCGCGCACCTTGCGGAGCGCTACCCGCAGGTGCCCGTGACGCCCGTCTTTATCCACGGCCTTGGCAAGGCATTGCCCAAGGATGATTTCGTCCTCGTGCCGTTCTTTTGCGATATCTTCGTGGGCGAACCGCTGCATTTCAAGGTTGGAAAACTTGAATTCATGGAAACGCTCGGCACCTCGTTCCGCGCACTGGCCGATGAAGGGCATTTCAAGCAATGGGACTGAAGGCGCGCCTGCTGGCGGTGGCCGTTTTCCTGTCCTTCTTCTGGGGATTTGCCGAAGCGACGGTTTTTTTCATTGTGCCGGACATGCTGATTTCCCTTGTGGCGATTTTTTCCCGCGCCTTGTTCCTGCGCACGGCGGTTGCCGCATTGGCGGGGGCGCTGATCGGCGGTGCGGCTGTGTATCTGGCCGCCATCCACGCGCCCGCGCTGGTCGCGGCCATCATGCGCTCCGTGCCGTTTATCAGTGACCTGATGATTGCAAGGGTGCGCAACGAATACGCCGACATGGGGAACCGGGCGTTATTTTATGGCCCGATCAGCGGCACGCCGTATAAATTATACGCCTTTGCCGCGCCGCCCTATGCGAGCCTCGCCATATTCCTCGCCGTCAGCATTCCCGCGCGGTTGCTGCGCTTCCTGACCGTTGGCGGGTTCGCCACACTGATGGCGTATCTGCTGCGGCGTTACCTGAAATGCAGCGACAGGATTCTTGTCGGCATCCATGCGGCGGCATGGGCCGTTTTCTATGTCGCCTATTGGGGAAGCGTTTCTTAAGGCTTGTACGCGCGGATGGCGGCGGGAAGCTTTTTCATGTCGTCGATCACCACATGCGCGCCGGCGGCCAGCAATGCGGCTTTCAGCTTTTCAACTTCATGTGGTTCGGCAAGGCCCGTGTAACCGACGCGCAGGCCAATGCCTGCGCTATACGCGGCCTTCATGCCGGTCACGCTGTCCTCCACCGCCGCAGCCTCGGTGGGCGTGATGCCCAGCGTTTTGGCGGCCAGCAGGTAAATGGCGGGGTCTTCCTTCAGTTTGCCCGCCACATCCTCGAACGCGCTGAACAGGCGGGCGCTTGGGATGCGGGTGTCGTGCTTGTGCTTGTCCAGCAAGGGCTGGATGCGCATACGCGGGCTGTTGCTGACGATCGACAGGCCCAGTTTCATGTCGTCCTGCAATTCGGCAAAGGTGTCGCCGATATTGGGGGCGAGCTTCGCCTCCAGCAACGCCTGCCTGGTTTCGGGGCGCAGTTTATTGATGCGTAAATCCTCGATATCGATGGTGACCTGCGATGCGTCGGGCAGGCCTGCATTGATGATGTCCTGAAACTGTTTGGCGATCTGGCCGAAATCCTTGCCGCGCATGTCGAGGCTCGCGATCTCGGTCGTCATCGGGCGGGCGAACAGGCTGTTGGCGTAATCCGACAGCACGCGGCGCGTGACGACAAGGCTGATCGGTTCGGTATTGGCGACCGTGCCGTCGAAATCGAACATGACTTCTTTAATCCGGGTCATGCGGCCCTCAGGAATTTTTCGATGGCGGCGTTCATGGATGCGGGATCTTCCATGTTGGTGATATGGCCGGTATCGGGGATGATGACCAGCTGCGCGCCCTTGATGCCCGCCTTGATCTCCGCCTGTAATTCATTCGGGATCAGCGTGTCTTCGCCGCCGCCGATGACCAGCACGGGCATGTCGATCTGCGGCAGGTACGACAGCGATTCCGCACGGTTCGCGCAAGCCTTCTGGTGGCGGCTGAAACCGCCGAAACCGACGCGCTGCGATATCGCGCGCAACCGCGCGATCAGCGATTTGTCGTGCGATGATTTCTCGCTGATAAAGGCGTTGTAATGCGTGTCGTCCTTGCGCGCTTCCTGATACGCCGCTTCGCCGGCGTTGATTTCCATCTGGCGCTGGCGCTGGCGCTCCGGCGTGTCGGCGCGGGCGCTGGTGTTGCACAGGATGGCCGATTTCACACGGCCATTCGCTTTTTTCAATACGTCCAAAGCGACATAACCGCCCATCGACGTGCCGCAAACGGTAAATTCAGCGGGGGCGGTCGCCAGCACTTCATCGGCCATCGCGCCGATATCGTCGAACTGCACAAGGTTGACCGCGCTCGACCCTGTAAAATATCCAACCTGCCCCGCCCATGAGGCTTCGTCGGAGGACGCGCCCGGGATGAAAACGATGGGGTAGGGGGTCTGCGCCGACATTACACCGGGCCTCCCAGCTTGCGCTGCTTGGGCGCGGCTTTGGCGGCTTCGTGCGCCGCGGCGGTTGCGGGCGGCGTGTTGTCCTGCACGTAATGCAGCACCATGTCTTTTTCAGGGTCGGCAGGCACGATGCCGCGCAGGGGCGATGCGATTTCACCCACATGGGCAATCCATTTTACCACTTCGCCGATGCGCTTTTCCGTCACCAGTTCGGGGTAATGGCCGACGCCGGTATAGACCAGCAGCGACGTGTCGGGGCGCGCCTCGATCATGCGCTGCACGACATCGGGGGTCGCGGTGTTGCTTTTCTCGCCCGCCAGCAGCAGGATCGGCGTGGGGATTTCCTTGAAAGCCTGCCATTTGTCGTAGGGCAGCAGGTATTCGTCGGCGTAGCCGGTCATCGAGCCGGGGTCGTATGCCCAGCCGAAACCCTCGCGCGTGAATTTTTCAAAACCGTGGTTGAAATCGTGGATCACGAAATCGCTGGATACCGGCGCGCCGTGGCCGCCCAGGAAACTTTCCAGCTTGCGCACCGCTTCCTCCATCGTGTCGGAAAACGGGCGTTCGCGGTTGCGCCATGCGCGGCGCAGTTTCGGGCCTGCCGGTGTTTCGGGCGGCATGTCGCCGATGATCGTGCCGGCCCAGAGCGGGTTTGAAAAACCCTGTTCCACCATCGCATAGATCACTTTCGACCCGTGGCTGTGGCCCATCAGGTGGAATTTATTCTGCGGGTCAAGTTCCGCGATCAGCGCGGAAACGACGGCGGCATAGGTGTCGAGCGTGTAATCGTTCGGCATGCGGAAATTGCCGCTATGCCCCTTGCCGGGATAATCGAGCGCAATGACGTTGAAATTTTCGGCAGCGCCCTCGGCAAAGAAATCGGCGCGGCGCGCGGAATTGTATATGCCGCCCAGCACGATGATGGTCTCGGCGTTTTCAGGGTTGTTGCGCGCGGGCCAGCTGTTGTAGGAAATCTTGACGTGCTGGTCCTTGATCAGGTTGGTGTCGTCATGCAGGCCTTCGGGCAGGTACGCCTTCATCTTCTCCGCCCCTTGCGTGAAGGTGAATTCGTGGCGTTCGAACTGCGGCAGGAAACGCGCATCCAGCGCGCGGCCGATGCGGGCGATCTCTTTCTCCCGCGCGGAAAAGTTTTCCTCGTCCCGCTGCGTGACGTTGCCGAGAATGGAAATATCGCGTTGTTTGGTCATGACACACCTTGCCGTTTATCTATACGTGCGGCTTTGCGCCGCATCTGTTTTTCTGATGCGCCATATTACGCAAAGAAGTTGTTTTTGACTATATGAAAACGAGTTTTTGTTACTTTATTGCACCGAATGACCATCATCGCTAATAAAGTGTCCCCAAGACACTGCATATCGCCCTTTGGCGACACCCCAAATCGATGGTGCAATGCAGCAGATTCTCCTTTGTTTTCAGTGGCGCGAAAATAAAAAAATAGCCCCTGTATTTTGCCTGCCTAAATAGGGAATGATGCGCCATGGCATTTGCAGGAAAAAAATCTCTCGGATTTACGGATGTGCTCCGCTTCGCGGCGGGCTACTGGAAACGGCAGCCCAAGCGGATGGGCTGCGTGATGGCTTTCCTGCTGTGCAGTGCGCTGATCGAGACATACCTGCCCAACGCGCTGTCGTCTTTCCTGGGCGCGATCCGGCTGGAGGCGGGGCATGACGAGATTTTGCGGCTGCTGCTGATCTTCCTCGGCCTCTATTTTGTGCAGGCGATTGTTTTCATCGTCACCTACCGCATCTATAACGTGTTTGAAACCAACCTGTTCAAGCAGGTGCTGGACGATGCCTTTGCGCATGTGTACCGGCTGCCCGAACCCTATTTCGCCAACACCTTCATGGGCGCGATCATTTCGAAAATCAGCCGCGCGCGGCAAAAGATCGAGACGTTCGAGGACCAGATCATCCTGCGCATCTTCCCGACCGCCGTGGTGCTGATCGGCACGATCGTGTTCCTGTCGATGCGCTTCCCGATGCTGGCCTTGCTGATGACGGTGTATCTCGTCATCCTCGCCGTTTCCAGCGCTTATCTGGTGTTCAACGTGTCGGGCCCCGCGCAGGGCGATTACGCCGATGCGCAGGACCATTTCGGCGCGCACCTTGCCGACAGCGTCAGCGGCATCGCGACCGCCAAATCATACGCGCAGGAACATACCGAAATCGCGCGCTATGTCGAGGTCACGGCGGCGCTGCGGGTCAAGAACGTGCGCGCCTACCTGCGCGGCAACCTTGCGGCTTTTTTCCAGCGGATGCTGCTGATGGGGATGCTGGCATTGCTGCTTGGCGGCGGCACTTGGTACCTGTTCAACGGGCAGGCGACGGTCGAGAGCATGGCGTATCTTGCCTTCGCCTATAACATCCTGCAATCCTATATCCGCGAGCTGGGCGAGAATATCAAGAACCTGCTGACGTCATCCTATGACCTGCATGCGATCATCGACATTATGCGCGTGCCGCCCGAAGTTCCCGCCGAACCCGTGCTGCCGCCGCTCGATATCCGCGCGGGCGCGATTGCGTTCGAAGGCGTCGGCTTCACCTATCCCGGCAAAAACCGCCCGATCTTTGATAATTTCTCCATCAGCATCCGCGCGGGCGAACGCGTGGCGCTGGTCGGTCATTCCGGCAGCGGCAAGACAAGTTTCGTGCGCCTGATGCAGCAGATGTACCCGCTGCAGGCGGGACGCATCACGGTCGACGGGCAGGACATCACGCAAGGTTCCCGCCATTCGCTGCGCAGCGCACTGGCGCTGGTGCCGCAGGACCCGATCCTGTTCCACCGTTCGCTCGCCGAAAACATCGCCTATGGCAAGCCGGGCGCAAGCCTTGATGCCGTGCGGCAGGCGGCGCGGCAGGCGCATATCGACGATTTCATCATGGACCTGCCGCAGCAATACGGCACGCTGGTGGGCGAGCGCGGCATCAAGCTGTCGGGCGGCGAGCGCCAGCGCATCGCCATCGCCCGCGCGATTTTGGCCGACCGCCCCGTGCTGATCCTCGACGAAGCGACAAGCTCGCTCGATTCCGAAAGCGAACGCGCGGTGCAGGATGCGCTGAGCACCCTGACGCATGGCCGCACCTCCATCATGATCGCCCACCGCCTCTCCACCATCCTCGATGCCGACCGCATCATTGTATTTGACGAGGGCAAGATCGTGGAGGAGGGCACGCATGACGAACTGGTCAACCGCCCCCACGGAATCTATGCCGGCTTCTTCCGCCTGCAATCGGGCGGGTTTATCACCGAATAGCACACAGCAAACGCGCAGCGCGCGTTATGCAGGGTCATCTTGTGGGGAAGAAAAATGGCTCCGACGACAGTCCGGCGCTATCCCGTCTTGCCATCCATTCCCTGTTTATCAGGGAAAATACAGGGAATTTCTGTCACTTTCGCCTTCAGCTTTGCAACCTCATATCCGTGCATACCCCTGAAAACTCCCTGCGATTCGTGATCCCTCAAAATGCTGGATCCGGAAATAACAGGGAATTGTTATTTAAGTATCAGGGAATTTTGTAGCTCAATCAGGGAAGGTTGCACGCGAAAAGCCGCTAAATGCGAGGTATCCCGGCAAGGACTGATTCAAAATGTCTTTTTTCGCGTTGACAAATTAGTGCATTATGCACTAAACTATAAATAGTTGGGCCGAAGTCCGAGGATTATCGTTCAGGACCTGAGGTAGCTGGTTTCCAGCATCAGGTTAAGATTCCTTGGTCGATGAGCACGCCCAACGCCTGAATCGTTCATCCGGGCCGCAGCTTTTTGGTTACCGTCTGTAAAACGGTCCCTTCGGGGACACCAATGAGCACATTATGCCCGGATGAACCATTCAGGAGTGCCACTGAGTTTGGCTCAAACGGGCCGAAGAAATTGGGTTACTGTTGGATGGTTCGACTCCATCGGGGGCGCAATACGCCCCTACCGGCTCGGTTGGGAGTCACAGGGTCCGCAAGGATCACCCCAGTTCGATCCATGACCGTTTGTGCCAAACTGATTGGCGCAATTAACTAGAAAGTCACCTTGGCCCAAATGGGCCGCTGGGATTGGGTTATTGTTAATCTGTTGGTCGCCGGTTCGAATCCGGCCGAGACTTGCAAAAGTGTCGTAGCTCAGTGGTAGAGCAACGGGGTCCCCTCGAAAGGACCGCCCAGTCCCGTCACACGTCCGTTTGGGCCAAGTTGACTGGCGAACTTGAGTAGAGAAAGTGAACTTGGCCCAACCGGGCCGATGAAACTGGGTTATCGTCACGCTATAAACGCCGGTTCGAATCCGGCCGCGGCCGTAAGGCCATGTCGTCTAAGTTGGCAGGACAATAGCCTGGTCTTCGGACCCCCCGGTTTCGAAATCTATGTCCGTTTGGGCCAAGTTTACTGGTGAGCTTGATTTTTTGTGCGGGTCGGAGAGGTTCGTTTATCGTGCCAGATGGGCGCCCTGGTCCTCACAGACCAGGCACCGGCAACCCCGGTGAGCTCGAACGAGCTTCAAGCTACATCCGCACTTCTTCATAACGCGAAGCGGGCCTTACGTCTGATCTTCGCATGAACGGCAGGACACTTTAAAGGTGGCTGTAACCGCGCATGCGCGCTCATGAGGTAATGCCCGCTTCAAAAAAGGCAGGGTACCATGAGCTACAAAAACCTCATCGGGAAAATTTTCCCGACGCTGCAAGGGCAGACGCCGCAAACCGAACCGTTGCCGGGCCAAATCCCGAACGCGGCAGGCGGCTTCTACTACGCCGTCGACGACTGGGCCCTGCTCGATCGTTTCCTCATCCTTGGCACCGAAGCGGGGACGTATTACGTTTCGCCGCTTGCGCTGACGAAGGAAAACGCGGCTGCAGTGCAGCGCCTGCTCAAGACAGACGGCATAAAAGTCGTCGAGCGCATCCTTGCCGTCAGCGCATCCTCCCGCGCGCCGAAAAACGACGCTGCGCTCTTTGCGCTGGCGCTCGCGGCTTCAGCGGAAGACCAGGCAACACGCCAGGCTGCGCTTGCATCCCTCCCGCGTGTGGCGCGCACGGGCACGCATCTCCTGCAGTTCGCCGACTATGCCAACAACCTGCGGGGTTGGGGCCGCGGCTTGCGCAAGGCCGTGGGACGCTGGTTCACGCAAATGCCGGTCGAGCAGCTGTCGCTGCAGGCCGTCAAATACGCCCAGCGCGAAGGCTGGTCGCTGCGCGACCTTCTGCGCCTGTCGCACCCGTCGTGCGGCGAGGACGCAGACCGGCGCGCTATTTTGAACTGGATCGTGCGTCCCGACGACGCCGAAGCCATTGCCGCGGCGCGCGCTTTGCGCCTGATTGAAGGAAAATATCAGGCCAAAGCGGCTTCCGGCGCGAAAGATATCGCCGACATCGTGCGTAAATACTCGCTGCCGCGCGAGGCTGTACCGACCGAGGCGCTAAACAGCGCAGAAGTGTGGGACGCCCTGCTCGTCGATATGCCGATGACCGCGATGATCCGCAACCTCGGCAAGATGAGCCAGATCGGCCTGCTCGCGCCCTTCGCGCCCGCGTCTGAATATGTGGCGGGCCGCCTGCGCGACGCCGAGCAGATCATGCGCGCGCGCATACACCCGTTCCAGCTATTGCTGGCGCTACGTACCTATGCGAAGGGCCGCGGCGAGCGCGGCAGCCTGACCTGGACTCCGGCAGGACCGATCGTGGAGGCACTGGACGCGGCTTTTGACATTTCATTCAAGAATGTCAAGCCAGCGAACAAGCGCATCCTTGTCGGGATTGACGTTTCGGGCTCGATGCGCGGCAGCAGCTGCGCGGGCTCGCCTATCCTGTCGGCGGTGGAAGCGGCGGCAGCTATGGCGACGTTTCTGGTCCGCACGGAATCGAAGGCGCATGTCATGGCCTTTGACACCGCCGCCCGCGAATTCCCTATCACGGCGACGCAGCGCCTCGACGACGTCGTGGCAGGCATCGTGAAATGGGGCGGCGGAACCGACGTGTCGTTGCCGGTAACTTACGCCTTGGAGCGCAAGATGGAGGTCGATGCCATTGTCATCCTGACCGACAGCGAAACCTGGGCCGGTAAACAGCATGCCGTGCAGGCGCTCCATCAGTATCGACAGCGCATCAACCCGCAGGCGAAGCTGGTGGTCATGGCGGCGACGGCGAATGGCGGGACGATCTGCGATCCGAACGACCCCTTGTCGTTTGGCGTTGCCGGGTTCGACGCCGCCGCGCCGCAACTGGTCATGGACTTCATGCGGGATAGGAGTGACGAAGGGACTGAGTAGCGGGAGCCCCGGCCATGACACCGGAGGAGCTCAGGAAAATCGGTGAAAAGCTGTTCGGCGCGTGGGGGTGGCAGACCAAGATAGCCAAAGCCCTGCGCGTCGACGGCAGCACGGTAAGGCGGTGGATTTCTGGCGCCACCGCTATCCCGGGCCCCGCCGAGGTCGCCTTGGAGCTTCTGGTCAAATACCAGAAAACGCCGGAAACCGGGGATGGCGAGACCGACAAGGGCCATTAATGAAATCTTGACCCTGGCATTATATTCTACATAGAAACCATTATATCGGGGGATACGCCCATGAAAGTCATTCACGACGATACGCAGCAGGTGCCCATCAAGGCCTGGATCGACCATGTACCGATCGAAGACGTGGCGATGCAGCAACTCAAGAACCTGTCGCGCATGCCGTTCATGTACAAGCATGTCGCGGCAATGCCTGACGTGCATTGGGGCATGGGAGCGACTGTGGGCTCCGTCATCGCCACCAGCGGCGCGATTATCCCGGCTGCGGTCGGCGTCGATATCGGCTGCGGCATGATGGCCGTGAAGCTGAACGTCATGGCGAAGGACCTGCCGGACAGTCTTGCCGCGATGCGCTCGGACATCGAAAAGGCGATTCCGCACGGCCGCACCAACAACGGGAGCAAGGGCGACCGCGGCGCGTGGCATGACGTTCCCAATGAACACGGCGCGCTGTGGAAGAACCAGTTTGCTGCGCGCTACGACGTGCTCTGCGACAAGCATCCCAATATGAAGGCGCATAACACGGCTAACCATCTTGGCACGCTGGGCAGCGGCAACCATTTTGTCGAGGTCTGCCTCGACACCGAGCAGAATGTGTGGATCATGTTGCATTCGGGCAGCCGCGGCCTCGGCAACAAGGTCGGCATGTACTTCATCGAGAAGGCGAAGGAGGAAATGCGCCGCTGGTTCGTCAACCTGCCGGACGATGATCTCGCTTACCTGGCGCAGGGCACGGAGCTTTTCGACGATTACTCCGATGCGCTCAAGCTCGCCCAGGAATTCGCGATGTCGAACCGCGCGATGATGATGAAGGCTGCGCTGGAAGCTTTCCGCAAGCATGTGCCGCATGCGGAGGTGACGGATACGGCTGTCAATTGCCACCACAACTACGTCGCATGGGAAAGCCATTACGGCAAAAACGTCATCGTCACGCGCAAGGGTGCGGTGAGGGCGCGTGAAACGGATCTTGGCATCATCCCAGGCTCGATGGGTGCAAAATCCTTCATCGTCAGGGGCAAGGGAAATGCGGAGAGCTTCTGCTCGTGCTCGCACGGCGCGGGGCGACTCATGAGCCGCAACGAGGCCAAGAAAAAGTTCAGTCTCGAGCAGCACATCCAGGACACGGCTGGCGTCGAATGCCGCAAGGATGCCGAGGTCATCGATGAAACGCCGCGGGCCTATAAAAACATCGACGATGTCATGAAATCACAGGAAGACCTGGTCGAAATCGTGGCGACGCTGAAGCAGATCCTGTGCGTGAAGGGGTAGGGCAATGCTGCTGACCGTGACCACGACGCACAAGCCCGCAACCGACATCGGCTACTTGCTGCACAAGAACCCGTCGAACCTGCACAGCGTCGAGCTGAATTTCGGGACCGCGCATGTCTTCTATCCGGAGGCGGCCGCCGACCGCTGCACGGCGGCCCTGCTGCTCGACGTCGATCCGGTGAAACTGGTGCGCAAGGGCGGGCGGCCGGGCGAAGGCTTCGCGCTGGAGCAATACGTCAACGACCGCCCCTATGTCGCTTCCTCGTTCATGAGCGTGGCGCTGAACAAGGTCTTTGGCACGTTGTTTTCCGGCAACAGCAAAAAGCCCGACTTGATGGCGGCAAGCCTGCCGTTGGAGGTCAAGATCCACGCGCTGCCCTGCCGTGGTGGAAAGGAACTCCTGCAGCGTCTGTTCGGTCCGCTTGGTTATGAGATCGACGCCTTGCCCATTCCGCTTGATCCCCAATTTCCCGACTGGGGTGATAGCAGCTATTACACCGTGACATTGAAAAGAACCTGCCCCTTGCGCGAGTTCTTCGTGCATCTTTACGTGCTGATCCCCGTGCTCGATAACGGCAAGCATTATTATGTCGGGCAGGACGAGCTCGAAAAGCTGCTGAAGTTCGGCGAAAGCTGGCTCGCCCAGCATCCGGAAAAGGAATTCATCACGCGGCGCTACCTTAAGAATTCCCGGCCTTTGGTCCTGCAGGCGCTCGACCGTTTGCTGGAAGGGCAGGAGCGGGAGTCGAACGAGGAAGACCCCGGAGATCGCCCGCCGCAGAAGGAAGAAAAGCTGGAGGAGAAAATCAGCCTGAATCAGCGTCGCCTGGAATGGATTGCCGCGACACTGAAAAAGCATGGCGCGCGCCGCATCATCGACCTTGGCTGCGGCGAGGGCAAGCTGATGCGGGTACTATCCGACGACCGTAGCTTTGAGTTCATCGCGGGCTGCGACGTCTCTTTCCGCTCCCTCGAGATCGCGAAGCGCCGCCTGAAGTTCGACCGCCTGTCCGACCTGCAACGCCGGCGTCTCGACCTGTTTCAGACCGCGCTTACCTATCGCGACAGGCGGCTTGCCGGCTATGACGCGGCGACCATGGTCGAGGTGATCGAGCATCTCGACCTTCCGCGGCTCGATGCCCTCAAACGCGCCGTCTTCGAATTCGCGCGTCCCCCAGTTGCGCTGGTGACGACGCCCAATGCGGAATACAATGTGCTGTTCGAGGGCATGAAACCCGGGGAGTTCCGTCACAAGGATCACCGCTTCGAATGGACGCGCGACGAATTCCAGAAATGGGCGTCGGACGCGGCGGCGCAATACGGTTACCAGGTGAGCTTCGAGGGCATCGGCGAGGCGCATGAAAAGCATGGCAGCCCGACGCAAGCAGGGATTTTTACGCGCCATGAATGATATCGTCATCAAGATCCCCGAATTATCCCTGATCATGCTGGTCGGTGCCTCCGGCAGCGGAAAATCCTCCTTTGCACGCGAGCATTTCAAGGCGACGGAGGTCATTTCATCCGACTTCTGCCGCGGGCTGGTATCCGACGACGAGAACAATCAGGCTTGCGGCTACGATGCGTTTGCCGTGCTGCATTTCATCGCCGCCAAGCGCCTCGCCGCGGGCAAGCTGACCGTCATCGACGCAACGAACGTGCAAAAGGAGGCGAGGGCGGAGCTGGTCGAGCTGGCGCGACGCTACCATGTCATTCCGGTTGCCATCGTCTTCAACCTGCCGCCCGACATCAGCCACGAGCGAAACGCCACCCGCCCCGACCGGCAATTCGGCAAGCATGTCGTGCGCAACCAGTACAGCCAGCTGCAGCGATCGCTGCGGGCGTTCCGGCGCGAGGGTATTACCAACAGCTTCATCCTGAACAGCGTTGACGAGGTTAACAGGGTTGCCATCGAGCGCACGAAGCTCTGGAACGACTTGAAGCACGAGAAGGGGCCTTTCGACATCATCGGCGACATCCACGGCTGCTTCGACGAGCTTTTGCTGCTGCTGCGCCAGCTGGGTTACGAGACGGAGCTCAACGGCAGCCATGCCGTTCGCCACCCCGACAACCGAAAAGTCATTTTCGTCGGAGATCTCGTCGACCGCGGCCCCGCGACGCCGGAAGTGCTGCGGCTGGTGATGGAGACGGTTGCCGCAGGTACAGGCTTTTGCGTCGTCGGAAACCATGATGATAAGCTGAAGCGGAAATTGCAGGGACGCGACGTGAAAATCGCGCACGGCCTCGCGGAATCGCTCGAACAGCTCGGCCGGCAACCGGAAGAGTTCAGGAACACGGCTGTAAAATTCCTCGACAAGCTGATCAGCCACCTTGTCTTCGACGACGGCAAGCTTGCCGTTGCGCATGCGGGGATCAAGGAGCATTACATCGGCCGCGGCTCCCCGCGCATCCGCGATTTCTGCATGTATGGTGAAACGACAGGCGAGATCGACGCATTCGGGCTGCCCGTGCGCTATCCCTGGGCGCAGGATTATCGCGGCAAGGCGACCATCGTTTATGGCCACACCCCGATCCCCGAGCCGGAATGGGTCAACAACACCATCAACATCGACACCGGCTGCGTGTTCGGGGGCAAGCTGACGGCGCTGCGATACCCGGAGCGTGAACTGGTTTCCGTTCCTGCGGCGAAAGTCTACTGCGAACCCATAAGACCGCTGCAGGCGCCGCAGGATAGCCGCGAGGCGACCGATATTCTCGACATCGACGATGTCATGGGGAAACGCATCGTATCGACGAAGCTGCATCATAACGTGACCGTGCGCGAAGAAAACGCCATTGCCGCACTGGAAGTGATGAGCCGGTTTGCGATTGATCCCCACTGGCTGGTTTACCTGCCTCCCACCATGTCGCCGACCGCGACAAGTAAGGTGAAAGATCTGCTCGAGCATCCCGATGAGGCGTTCAGCTTCTATCACGACAACGGCGTGACAAAGCTGATCTGCGAAGAAAAGCATATGGGCTCGCGTGCCATCGTGGTCATCTGCCGGGACAACGCAGCCGCCCGAAAGCGCTTCGGCGTAAACACGGACGAGATCGGCGCCTGCTACACGCGCACCGGCCGCGCCTTCTTCAGCGACAAGCCGCTGGAGCGGGCCTTCTTGCAGCGTATCGCCGATGCCGTCACGCGCCTCGGCTGGTGGGAAAAGGACGGCACGGACTGGTATACCCTCGACTGCGAGCTGATGCCGTGGTCGGCGAAGGCGCAAGGTTTGCTGGAGCAGCAGTATGCGCCTGTCGGCGCCGCCGCGCTGTTCGTCCTCAGCGAAACCGAAAAATTGCTTGCGGTCGCTCGGGAAAAGATTCAGGGCGTGGACGCCTTGCACGAAAAATTCAGCGAACGCCACGGGCTGGCGCAGGCTTATCGCGACGCTTATCGGCGCTATTGCTGGACGGTAACGACGCTCGACGACTACAAGCTGGCGCCGTTCCATATCCTAGCATCCGAAGGCTCCTTCAACATGGACCGCGACCACCTGTGGCATGTCAACAAGATCAGCGAGCTTTGCGATGCGGATCCAAAAATCTTCCGCAAGACAGCCTTCCGTCTCGTCGACACGCAGGATACCGAAAGCGTCGCGGCAGCGACGGCGTGGTGGGCGGGAATGACGGCGGATGGCGGTGAAGGCATGGTGGTGAAGCCCATCGATTTCACTGTGATGGGCAAGCGCGGATTGATACAGCC
The DNA here is from genome assembly GCA_965279315.1 of Alphaproteobacteria bacterium. Classification (GTDB taxonomy): domain Bacteria; phylum Pseudomonadota; class Alphaproteobacteria; order Micavibrionales; family UBA2020; genus JAPWJZ01. The sequence continues at coordinate 1,927,684 of OZ257145.1, forward strand.
CGGCATCAAATGCCGCGGACGCGAATACTTGCGCATCATCTATGGGCCTGAATATACCATCGAAGAAAATCTCGAGCGTCTGCGCAAACGCGGTCTTGGGTTGAAGCGGTCATTAGCGCTGCGCGAATACGCGCTCGGCTACGAGGCGCTGCAGCGCTTCGTGAACAAGGAGCCGCTCTATCGCGTGCATGAAGCTGTATTCGGCGTGCTCGCGCTCGAGAGTGAGCCCGTCGATCCGCGGCTTTAAAAATGATTTCGCTTCCCCGCGCGATGAACCTCTGGTATAGTTAAAGTATGAAAACACGACGTTATTATAGCAGCCGCATGACCATAAATTCGTTCTCGAACACGGGAATGGAAGGGCGTTGCATGAGATAATTTTACGTTGATAGGTAGAATTTATTCAGGCCCGCCTCAGAAATGAAGCGGGTTTTTTAATTTTCGCATGTAGCTCAGAGGCAGAGCGACGCCCTGTTAAGGCGGAGGTCGTTGGTTCGATCCCGACCATGCGAGCCATATTGCCTGAAAGGAAAGAAGCAAAAGGATATTGCAGCATAGCTCAATGGTAGAGCGGGCCTCTCATAAGGGTCTGGTTTCTGGTTCGAATCCAGATGCTGCAACCATTACGCCGGGCAGCGGCATAGGTTGGATTCTAGTCTCGCCTGTAAAGCGACGCGAACGTGGTTCGATTCCACGGCTGCCCACCATTCGTCTCCGTAGCTCAACGGATAGAGCGCCTGATTACGGATCAGGAGGTTGCAGGTTCAACTCCTGCCGGAGACACCATTTTAATTGCGGTGAATCGACGGATGCGATAGAATGAAAAGATGAAAACATATTTTGCACATCATTGCGCCTTCGGTACGAACCTCCCCCAGCAGGGCGGCGCGTATTTTCATGGGCGAATGTAGCGTGTAATCCGTAACAGAGATTGCAGTTGCAACCCGCCCTTTACCCGGCGGGTTTTTTAATGCGTTGAAGGGAGAAATTTTTTAAGCGGAACTGGTATAGCGGCTGTACCCGAGGCCGCCAGCCTTGAGAGACGGGTTCGACTCCCGTGTTCCGCTCCAGATATCCGGCGTGCAAAAAAAATGCCGGGACATTTGACGGAGAACGCAAGTTCTCCGGAGGAAGAGACATGCGCCGTTGTCCGAGCGGTTAAGGTGTCTGATTGCAAATCAGACCAGGCAGGTTCGACTCCTGCACGGCGCTCCAAGTTTGCGCGTAGCCTAATGGTCAAGGCACGGGATTGTGGTTTCCGGTATGCGGGTTCGATTCCCGTCGCGCAACCCAACTATACTATTTGGGGTTCGGCTAACGGTAGGCCCTCTGACTTTGGATCAGAAAATCGTGGTTCGAATCCACGACCCCAAACCATTTTTTATATCTCCGTTTCTGGAAGAAATTGGTGGGCCCGCATAACTGCAGCAGGCAGCGCGGCGTCCTCTGGTTAAGCGCCTCAAAAGGGAGACCGGGATCCCTATAAGCGCCGGGACTGCGGGAGAGGCCGTCCGGGCATTTTTCTTTGTTCGGTAATGGAGCGCGGTGATGGGGATCGGTGAACCCGTTCGGAGCCCGCAAGGCTTGCTTATACTGTAGGCCGAACTCAGAATAATGTAGGGATAGGATAGCATCAAAATTCAGGTGGATGCTTCATGCGCAGCCTGCCGCCAAAGGGCGCTTGACATCTATGAGTAAATTGGTTACGTAACTAATCAATACGGTTACGTAACCAAAGGATTCGCGCGCCATGACTATCTCAAATGCCGAAAAACAATCAAGATTCCGTAAAAAGGAAGAGCTTAAGAAACGCGCCGAATATATCGCTCGTGAAGCTCAACTGGCCTTTCAAAACCCTCGGGCGACCCCACAGGCAATCCGACAATTTCTTGATGAGGCTCTCAACCTGCCGGCTAACTGGACTGATGATGATTACAACTTCGCCCATCAAAAGATAGAACAGTATCGTTTGGATCTGTTCTCAACTCCGGATCCGATGGCAAACGACGTTAAGGACGCCAAAAGCAGCCAAGAGGATTTTCTAACTGCACCCGACGCCCGTAAATACTTAGAAGATCAAAAGGCGGCAATTCGGAATGCGCATGCGCTTGCGGATCATATAATGTCAGCCCTCAAGCTCTCGTGTTGCAGCCCTGCAGAGCAGGCGGCGGCCATAATGGAGGCGGTGCGCATGGTAGGACGTTCTCTGGCCAATAGTCGCGACATTCCACAATCAAGGGCAACAACCATGTGTCTGGCAAGTTTAGATCCCCATTATGCCCGGCCAGAATGGTTTGTAGATAAAGTAGCCGACACATTGAGATGGCGGATGAGCGAAAAACTGGCCCATGACGTTGGACAACGTCTGATTGATATCACCCCGTGTGGGAAGCCATGACAGCTGTAAGTTTACTCGACTTTATGTGGATCATCATGACGACGCGTATAAATGGGCAGAAACAAAAAAGATTGCTATTAACCCTGTAACCGGGGCTAGTTTAAATTCATGGATAGCAGAAAAATTTAAAATCAGTCTGCCCTGTGTTCAAACAGGGGCCATGTTCAAACTGCACATTCCATTTCGGACTAGACGGGCGAATAAGGGATCCTGGGTAATTCAGCCCGAAAACCAGAAGGGCAGTTTTCTGGATCTGCCGCCCCAAGAATTAGCTAACCTGGTCCGGGGCATTATCTGGCGCGATGAATACTTTACGGGTACCCCAGTCGCCACTATCGCCGAGCGCGAACGATTGGACCAAAGCCATGTTCATCGCCTGATCCGCCGAAGCCTCGAAATCTCCTGAATAGTCTCAGTTCAACATTCAAAACCCCGCCATTTGCTTGGACTGGCGAATCTGCCTACTGAGACAATCGGGCCAAAAGGCGTGAAATTGACTTGTCTCTGGAGTCCAAGCGAAACCGGCATACGCAAAAACCCCGCCAATAGCGGGGTTTTTCGCAAGAAAGTCTCTGTATGCGGGGTATGGGTAGAAAGAATGGCTCCCTGGGTAAGATTCGAACTTACGGCCAGGCGATTAACAGTCGCCTGCTCTACCACTGAGCTACCAGGGAACGTGGTGATAGATGTTTAATGGATTGCGGCGCGGAATTCCAGTTTTTTTTATGGTACGGCGATAAAACTTGGCAGGGGGTTGCAGTTTCGGGGCGGCAGGTGTATGAAAAAGGTGATTATTCATAAACTATTAGAGTTGAAATCATGACCCCTGCGGCCAACACCCCTGAAACCACTGAAAATACTGAAAAAATTGACGTGATCGTCAACAAGCGTTCCGGCACCGTCCTGAAGCTGGGCGAAGCGGAAGTGCAAAAGGGGCTGGAGGAATCGCTGGGCGCACGTCTGGGCGTCATCACTTTCATCGAGGGCAAGGAGATTGCCGGCACCGTGAAGGCATGGACAGACGCCAACAAGGGCGGCAAACGCGGCCTTATCCTCGGCGGCGGCGATGGTTCGGTTTTGACCGCGGCGGCGGAATTCATGGGCCGCGATGATATCACCCTGGGCGTGCTGCCGCTCGGCACGCATAACCTGTTCGCGCGCCAGCTGGGCTTCGCGGCGGATTTCCGCGCAGCGGCCAAGCAGTATAAAAATGTCGAGAGCAGCCGCGTCGATGTCGGCAATGTGAACGGCCAGAATTTCCTCGTGGGCCTGATGATCGACCAGAACAGCGTCGATTTTTACGCCGCGCGCGAATTGTGGCGCGACAAGAAATATTTCAAGGCGGCGGGCAAGTTCCTGTCGACCGTGTTCGGCATCGTGGCGGGCCGCAAGGCGAAGCTGGATGTGGCGGGGGTCGAGCAAAAAGGCCGCCTGTTCATCGTCACCAATAACCAGCTGCTGCCGCGCGCAAACAGCGGTTTCGTGAAGCCGACGGCGGAGGGCCTGAAGCCCGTCATCGAAAACATCCTCGCGAAGGGCGATGCCGACGGCTTGCTCGGCTTCTACGCATTTCAGGGCGGCGCGCATAACATGGCGATGATCGTGCCGAAAATGTGGGACGGCACCTGGACCGAAGCGAAATCGGTGAAGGTCGTGACCGCGCCGGAACTGATCATCCAGCCCGGCAACAAGCAGGGCGGCAACCTGCCCGTGATCCTCGATGGCGAGCCGAAAAACGCGCAATATCCGCTGAACGTGAAAGTGCTGCCGCTCGCGCTGCCGGTATATCGTCCGGTTTAACGCCCAAACGTCATCCCCGCGAAAGCGGGGATGACGGCGGCCTTTTGCGCGCTGCCAATCCCCGAGATCCCCGCTTTCGCGGGGATGACGAGGACAGGGGTGCTGGATCACGTCCCCGCCAAAAACGCCTCCGCCGCAGCCATGCTCTCGAAATAATGCACCAGATCGCCGTTGAACCCCACCATCTGCAACACAGACAGCGGCTGGCCGGCCGCGCCCGCGAAAATGATGTGGCCGCGGTTGGCATGCGCGCGTTTCAGCAGCGTCACGAACAGCCCGACGCCGTGGCTGTCGAGGAAATCGGCGCGCGTCAGGTCGACCATGAAATGGGTGGTGGTGGCAGGAACCTGCTGCTGCAGCACGGGGCGCGCCTGCAATACCGTGCTGGCATCGACGAAGCCCGAGAAGCGGATCAGCGCATAGGATGCCTTGTTCTCGATCTCGAATTGGCTGTTGATGGTCATAGCTGGCCTCCATATCCTGCGATGATGATTGTGGCGTCGTCCTGCGCGCGCAGGTTTTTTTTGTTGTCGCCATAGGCGCGCCAGAGGATGGCGGCAAGCTCCTGCGGCGTTTTATCCGCATGGCTGCCTGCCAGCTTCAGGATCGCGCTGCGCGACCGGGCGTCAAAGGCGTCCAGGAAACCGTCGGTGGCGAAAATGACCTTGTCGCCGTCGTCCAGCTGCAATGATTTCAGCGCATATGCCGCATGGCTCGCCAGCACGGGCAGGGGGCCCGCAACGGCGACGGTTTCCGCGCCGTCCGCGCGCACGATCAGCGGGGCGGGATGCCCGGCGGATGCGATGGCGATTGCGCCCTTGGGGAGCAGCTGGAAACTCTGGCAGGTCAGGATCACGCTCTCGAGGAACGCGTCGCCGTCGATGGCCTTCGACAGCGCCTTTAAAAACTGCGCGGGGTCGGATGCCTCGGCCTGCAACCGGAACAGGCTGCGCAAATATCCGGCATAGGCGTAGGAGAAAAATTTGGCCTGCGGGCCATGCCCCATCACATCGGCCAGCACGCACAGCATATGCGACGGCGTTTCCTGATGCAGCGTGAAATCGCCGCCGCCGGCCTCCGCCGCTTCCGTCATCAGCGCGATGCGCCAGCCGCCGTAGCGGTCGGGCAGGGCGGGCTTCAGCGTATTGGTCAGTTCCTGCTGGAATTTCCCCTCCAGCCCCTGCCGCACCTGCAAGGACCGCGTGATCAGGCGCGACACCACGTTGCGCAGGCGTTCGCGCGCGACGGGCTTGGTCAGGAAATCATCGACGCCCAGCTCGCTGATGTAATCGGCATGTTCGCTCGCATGGTCGGCGGAAAGAAAAATGAACGGCGTCGTGTTGCCGCCCTTCAGCTCGGACAGCGCGCGGCGTAATCCTGTGCCATCCATGTCGGGCATGTTGAGGTCGGATACGACCAGATCGGGACGGCCGCCATCGAACGCCTTCACCGCATCGAACGGGTTCAGGAATGCCGTGATGTCGTATAAATCCTCCAGCATCTCGGCATGGCGTTTCAGCGCGACCGGGTCGTCATCTACAAGGAACAGGCGGTTTTTCGTGGCCACCGGCGCATCGCGCGCATCGCGGATGCGGAAATGGTTGAGGCCGTCGGGGCTTTTCTCCATCGGCGTATAGGTCGCCTGGCTATGCTGTTTCAGGATAAGGCCGAGACCATATCCGCCCTCGGCCAATGACGATGCGGCATCGAGGCGGGCGAGCGCGGTTTTGCATTTTGCATCGAAATCTGCGAATGCCGTGCTGTCATCGGCGATGTCGATCAGCGCATTTTTGCCCTGCAGCCGCAGGCGGATTTCAATGTGCTTGGCGCGCGCCGGGGGGTGCTTGGCAAGGTTTGTCAGCACCTCCGACACCGACAGCAGCAGCATACCGGAATATGCGGCATCGACCCCCTGGCCTTGCAGGAAATCCGCGAGGCGCGCGCGCAGCGGCGGAATATCATCGTATGCTACGCCCGCCAGCACTTCCTTGAAGCCCGGGGAAGATGGCGCAGGCGCAGGATGCGGCGGTGTGGGCTGCTGTGCGGACATGCGAATGGCTGTTTCCCCCGTCTGGTGACGGGGCAAGCCTCGCAATTATCGTGCCATCAGTTTTTGGGGACGAAATCGTAAATCGTGCGGGGGCTTTCGCCGAAACGCAGGCGGTAGATGTAATAGGATTCCATCACGCGCTGGATGTAATTGCGGGTTTCATAAATGGGAATATGCTCGACCCAGTCCAGCACGTCGATCTGGCCGCGGCGGGGGTCGCCGAACTGCGCGTTCCATTCGCTGACGCGGCCCGGGCCTGCGTTATAGGCCGCAATCGCCATGGGGTAGAACCCTGCGTAATCGTCGACAAGCCCTTGCAGGTACGCCTCGCCCAGCAGCGTGTTATAGCGGGGATCGGTGGTCAGCTTGTCGACGTTGTAAGCTTCGCCTGTCGACCGCGCCATCATCTTGGCGGTGCCCGGCATCAGCTGCATCAGGCCGCGCGCGCCGACGGGCGACAGCGCCTTGGGGTTGAACATGCTCTCGCGGTGGATGATCGCATGGACCAGCGATTTTTCAGGCCGCGACAGCGGCAGCGGCGGCAGGGTGGGATAGCCTTCGAAAAACAGGAACTGGCCGAGCTGTTGCTGGCAATCCTTGTTCGCCTGCACGGCGTAGTAATACCGCTCCGTCTCGCGCGCCAGTTTTGCCACCATGCTGTACTGGTCGCGCGTTTTCGCATCCGCAATCATGCGGGCGAGGAAAGGGTCGAGGATGTTCTTGAGGCCAAGGCCGTTCAAGACCCGCACTGCGCGCGCCAGCTCGCTCCGCTGGAACAGCGTATCGACGGCGGGCGCAATCGCGGGTTCCCTGAACGTCGCGGGCGTGGGGCGGCCGTACAGTTTCTCGTAGCTCAGCTGGCCGTAGAAAGTGGACGGGTATTTCGCCGCGATCTTTTCCCATTCCATCGCGGTCGGCTGGCCGGGGAACGCCTTTTCCGCCGCGCGCGCCGCCCAGTATGCGCCGCGCGAATGGCTGATCGCGGTCGACACTTTTTTATACATCGTGTCGAAATGGTAGTACGCCTTGACGGGGTCTTTCAGGTAATTGAGTTTCAGCCAGCCCATCATCCATTCGGCGGTCGCGTATTCGATGCCGTCGGTCAGCTGGTTTTTCTCGGCGAGTTTATACGCGCCCGCGTAATCGCCCGCCTCGATGCGGCGGCGGGCGAGGATGCCAAGCTCCCCCCACCACATATCGGGGCGCGTGGTTTTCGCGGGCATCTGCGCCACCAGTTCCATCGCGCCCGCATCCATGTCCTTGCGGCGGCGCCAGCGCAGGCGTTCGAACAGCAGCCCTTCGCCGTTCTGGTATGCCGCCGGCACGGCGGCCAGCAGCGCATCGGCATTCTTCGACATGCGGCCCAGCGCGATCCGCGCCTGCGCCGCCGCGCGCTGGCTGGGCGCGACAAAGGCGAGCATGTATTCGGCCTCGGAATAACGCCCCTCCCAGATCAGGTGGTCGAGGCGCTCCGCATGGGCATGGGGCGCAAAGCCGCTTTTGTACGCGCCCGCCAATGCCGCCGTCTGGTTCTTGTTCAGGTCCGCCTGCTTCCAGAATTTCGCCAGCGCCACCCGCGCCTCCGGCAATTTTCCGCTATGGATCAGCGCGTCGATGTAGCCCTTTTCGCCGTCATAGGTCGTGGGCGGGTTCTGCTGGAACCACGCCACCGTTTCGGCATTGTTGCCCGCACGCGCGAGGTTATCCTCGATCTTGCGGCGGAAGATATGCAGCTTTGGCCAGTCGGGATTGTTGCGCACGAATTCCATCAGCTGGTGGGGCGCCACCGGCAAATTCGTTTCCGTCACGTAAATCCAGGTGATCAGCTTCGCGCCGATCGGGTCGGAATGGTTCTTGATCAGCGCGAAAGTTTTCGGCCAGTCGGCATCCATGCTGGAGGCGACGGGCGCTTTTGCGACCGGTTTCTTCACCGCCTGCTTCTTCGCAGGCTTCTTTGGTGCATTTTTGCCGACCGGTTTGGATGTCGTTGTTTTTGTCGCGGTTTTCTTTTGATTCTGGGCGGTTGCGGCATCGGAAATGCCTGCAAAACCGATCATGCCGGCCAGCACCGCCATCCCCAAAACCCTTGCCATTTTGCCCATAAATGACATATTCTTGCCCGGTATGCCCGCGATTACGGGCGCAACCGGAGAACAACCATGACACGCTTTAAAGGATCCTACGTCGCACTCGTCACCCCCTTCCGCAAGGGCAAGGTGGATGTCGACGCGTTCCAGAAGCTTGTCGAGTGGCATATCGCCAGCGGGACTCATGGGCTTGTTCCTTGCGGGACAACGGGTGAAACGCCGACCCTGTCGGAAAGCGAACACAAATCCCTCATCAAAGCCTGCGTCGAGGCCGCGGACGGGCGTGTGCCGGTCATCGCGGGTACAGGCTCCAATTCGACCGAAACTGCGGTTGACCTGGCGCGCTTCGCTGACAAAAGCGGTGCTGATGGCATTCTAGTCGTAACGCCGTATTATAACAAGCCTACGCAGGAGGGTTTGTACCAGCATTACAAGGCCGTCAACGATGCGCAGGGCCTCCCCATCATTCTGTATAACGTGCCGGGCCGCACGGGCGTCGACCTGTCGGTTGAATCCGTCATCCGCTGCGCGGGCCTGAAGCGCGTCGCGGGCATCAAGGACGCGTCGGTCGATCTCAGCCGCCCGCTGGCCATTCGTGTGGCCTTGGGCGATGAATTCATCCAGCTGTCGGGCGAAGACGCAACGGTTGCCGCGTACCTTGCGCAGGGCGGCCATGGCTGCATTTCGGTCACCGCCAACGTGGCGCCCCGTATCTGCGCCGACCTGCACATCAACTGGCAGCAGAAAAACTGGAAAGGTTTTGAAAAGGCGCGCGATGCGCTGCTGCCGCTGCATAAATACCTGTTCGCGGAGACCAACCCGTCGCCCGCCAAATACTGCCTCTCGCGCCTTGGCAAATGTTCCGAAGAAACCCGCCTGCCGCTCGTCCCCGTCACCGCGCCCACGCGCGCGAAACTGGATGAGGCGATGGAATTCGCCGGCATCTTCAAGCTCGGCAAAAAAACGCTGAAAAAGGCGGGGAAGCGCTGATGCGCCGTCATGACGGGAAAAAACAAAAGCCAGGGCAAGAAAGACCCGAATAACAAGACCGTCGCCATGAACCGCAAGGCGCGGTTCACGTATTTTATCGAGGACACGATGGAGGCCGGCATCATGCTGACCGGCACCGAAGTGAAATCGCTCCGCACCGGACAGGCGAGCATCGCCGAAAGCTACGCCGCCGTGCAGGGCTCGGAAATCTTCCTCGTCAACGCCCATATCCCCGAATACACGAAATCAAACGCCAAGTGGCAGCATGAAGTGCGCCGCGCGCGGAAATTGCTGCTGCACAAAGGCCAGATGAGCAAGCTGATCGGCGCGGTGCAGCGCAAAGGCACCACGCTGATACCCTTGTCGGTCTATTTCAACGATCGCGGGATTGCGAAAGTCGAACTCGGCATCGCCACCGGCAAAAAACAGCACGACAAGCGCCAGACCGAAAAAGACCGCGACTGGCAGCGCGAAAAAGGCCGCGTGATGAGCGACAAGAACGCTTAATTCATAAACCTCTATCTCTTCCGTAACCCCGGCCTTCGCCGGGCTTACATGCTGCTCTTATCAAATCGCCTCCATTCGTGTAAATTTGTGTTCATTCGTGGGGAAAATACTACCCCAGCGCGGGAGCCCTCCATGCCCTTCATCGTCACCGATTTCGACACCAACGACATTATCGATATGGAGGGCGATGTCGATGCGCGGTTTGCGCCGTGTTCGACGTTCAAGATCCCGCTCGCCCTGATGGGCTTTGATGCCAATATCCTCCATGACGGGCAGGGGCCGCTTTGGCATTACAAGCCGGAATACGATGAGCGCGCGCCTGTCATGATCGACGCATGGCGCAAGAGTTTCGACCCCGCCGGATGGCTGAAGGAATCCGCGATCTGGTATTCGCAGGTGCTGGCGGAAAAACTGGGCGCAGAGAAATTCGCGAAATATGTGGCGGCGTTCGACTACGGCAACGGCGATATTTCCGGCGATGCGGGCAAGAACAACGGCCTGACCAACAGCTGGCTTTCCAGCAGCTTGCAAATCTCGCCGCGCGAACAGATTGGTTTCCTGCGCCGGATGCTGGCGGGCAGGTTGCCGATCTCGGAATTCGCGCTGGGCAAAACCGCGCCGCTGCTCTTTGCAGGTGAAATCGGCGGCGGGCGTTTGTTCGGCAAGACCGGCACCGGCTTCGCCGACCGCGCCGCCAAAAAACAGCGCGGCTGGTATATCGGCTGGCTGGAACGCGGCCCGCGCAAGTTCATTTACGCAGGTCTCTTTGATTACGCAGGCCCCGACTTCGCGGGAAAATACGCGCGCGGTATCATGACCGATGTGCTGAACCGGCTCTGTAACAGCAGTGATGTGCCGGGGTAAAGATCAACATACGTCATCCCCGCGAAAGCGGGGATCTCGGGGTGTGACAGGGCGCATAAAGCCAATGGGATCCCCGCTTTCGCGGGGATGACACCTGCATTAACCTCTGTCAAAAGCTTCTTTCAGCTTCTTCGCATCCAGCTTGACCATCTGCCACATCGCCTCGTTCATGGCTTGCCGCTTTTTCTTGTTCTTGCTGGTCTGCCATTTCATGATCTGGTCGGGGAAAACCTGCCAGCGGATGCCGTATTTATCAATCACCCAGCCGCATTGCACCGGCTGGCCGCCGCCACTGGAAAGTTTTTTCCAGTATGTGTCGATCTCGCGCTGCGTCTTGCACGGCACGGTCATGGAGAATGAATCGTTGAACTCTTTGGGAACGAAGCCATTCAGCAGCATGATTTTCTGCCCGCGCACGGTCAGCTCGATCGTCAGCACAGAGCCTTCTTTGACACCCATCGGGTTCGGCCCCCAATAGGATGTCGCGCCGATCTTGGTGTCCTTGAAAACGGATTTGTAAAATTTGGCCATCTCCGACGCCTTGTCGTTCGACCAGATGCAGATGTAGTTTTTTGCCATGCGTGAATTCTCCCTTGGGGTGAAGTGTAGCGCGCGGCTGTAATGCTGTATAGGGGCGACGCGATATTGAAGCGGGCGTGCTTCCCTTCTCCTTTGGGAGAAGGAGGGGCCCGTCGCTCTTTCTTGCGGCGGGAGGATGAGGGTACTCCGTCGGCGTCGGGCTTTCACGTTGACCAAGTACCCTCACCTCTGTCGCTTCGCGACATCTCCTCTCCCAAAAGGAGAGGAGAAAAAGTAAACGGCCCGCCTCGGGAAGAAGGCGGGCCGTTCGGGGTAAGAAGAAAGCAATGGCTACGTCTGTTGTGTGTGAGCGGGGGTTATCAGGGGTCAGTCGGACGCCTTCTCCTTTTTGCCTTTTGCCGACGGCGAGGGCGCTTCGTCATCACCATCGTCGTTGGTCGAATCTTCCGAGCCTTGCAGCATCGTGTTGGCGACGGCATTCGCGTTATCGCGCAGTTTTTTCTCGATGGCTTCCGCGACCTTGGGGTTGTCCTTCAGGTATTTGCGGGTGTTTTCGCGGCCCTGGCCGATACGTTCGCCGTCGAAGGAGAACCATGCACCGGATTTTTCGACCACGCCGGCATTCACGCCAAGGTCGATGATCTCGCCCATTTTGGAAATGCCTTCGCCGTACATGATGTCGAATTCGATGACGCGGAACGGGGGCGCCAGCTTATTCTTCACGACCTTCACCTTGGTCTGGTTGCCGACGACAACTTCCTTGTCTTTCAGCGAGCCGATGCGGCGGATGTCGAGACGGATGGAGGCGTAGAATTTCAGCGCGTTGCCGCCCGTGGTGGTTTCGGGCGAGCCGAACATGACGCCGATCTTCATGCGGATCTGGTTGATGAAGATGACGATGGTGCGCGATTTGGAAATCGTGCCGGTCAGCTTGCGCAGCGCCTGGCTCATCAGCCTTGCTTGCAGGCCCATATGGCTGTCGCCCATCTCGCCTTCAAGTTCGGCGCGGGGCACGAGCGCCGCCACCGAGTCAATCACGAGGACGTCGAGCGAGCCGGAGCGGACGAGCGTGTCCACGATCTCCAGCGCCTGTTCGCCGCAATCGGGCTGGGAGACGAGGAGGCTGTCGATATCGCAGCCGAGTTTCTTGGCATAGGACGGGTCGAGCGCGTGTTCCGCGTCGATGATCGCGCACTGGCCGCCGGCCTTTTGCGCTTCCGCGATGACCTGCAGGGCGAGGGTGGTTTTGCCCGAGCTTTCAGGCCCGTAAATTTCGATGATGCGGCCGCGGGGCAGGCCGCCGATGCCGAGCGCGAGGTCGAGGCCCAGCGAACCCGTCGAAACGACCTCCACTTCCTGATGGCTGTCGCCGCCCAGTTTCATGATCGATCCCTTGCCGAAGGCGCGTTCAATCTGGCCCAATGCGGCGTCCAGTGCCTTTTGCTTTTCAGCGGCGTTCATATCGTTGTTCTTCCCTTCAGTGCGGAGCGGTGTGACGGATGCGGATGCCATGTGATTTATCCTCTTTTTCGATCGTTGATCAATCTCAAACTCGGTCTTACCCCGGTTCGATCTATAAATCCACTGTACCTATTTCGTTCTCATGGCACAAGAACAAAATAGAACAAAAACGATACAAATTTTCTTGACAAACGATTTCAATGGGATAGGTGGGCTATTCCGAGAACACGAAGTTGAAACAAGGGCTTATTTCAAGCGTGTCGCCCGTTTGCACATTGCGCCATTTTCCGGGCGTTTCTTCCGTCAGGTCGCCTTGCCGGATGCCGGGTCCGAACAGGATGAAGTCTTCGAAGGGATACGGCCATTGATAATCGATGCGCTGGCGCGTCGCGCGGGAATCCGTATCCGTGATTTTTTCGCGTTGCAGGGCGACATCGCGCTTGTCGCCGTTTCGCGTTTCGATGCCAAGCATCAGGCGGGTGCCCGCCTCGCCGCGGATCAGCGCAACGACATCGGCAAGCGCGGGCGGCAGCGGTTCGCCGTTGATGGCGACGACGCGGTCGCCTGCCGCAATGCCCGCTTTTTCAGCAGGGGAGCCGGGCATCGTGCCAGCCGACACAACGCCGCCGCCGCCGTCCTGGGCAAGGCGCAGGCCGATGCCGCTGAAAACAGTCGCGGGAGAGGGCAGCAGCCGGAATATATGCTCGTCGCGTTTTGATCCGGGGTCGCGGCAGGTTTTGTACAGCGTCTTGCTGCCCCAGTTTTTGTTAAGGATAAGGAGCGAGGGGGTGGCGTTCGTATCAAGCCTCTCTGTGCCCTTGCCCGCAAGAATGACCTGCAAGCCGTCGCTGCCGATTTTCAGGCTGCCGTTGCCCGTGCAAATGGTATCGACGCTGTTGCTGAAATGTAATCCGCTTTGTCGGTTCACTTCTTCCTGTGCTTCGCAATTATAGTCTTTTTTCACAACTTGCAGCGGCAAAGATGCCGGATCAAGCGGCAAGCGGCGCAGGGTGCGTTTCAGTGAATTTTCGTTGATTATCCTGACGCCTTGCCCTGTCAGGAAATCCGGCGGCAGTTTTCGGGCCTGAACCATTGTCGCGACGAGGGTGAGCGCGTCTTTTATCTGCTGGTTTTCCGTGGCGGCTGCCCAGTCGTTATATATGCGCGCGCTTTCCGCGTAATCGGGCGTGTAGGGTTGTGGCTGTTCTTCGCGCGGCAGCTTCGGCTTCGGCATATCTTTTTCGCGGGCGTCGCGGGCGGCCACCTGCGCGGCGTAATCATTGTCGCAGGTATCGGATATCCTGACATCGGCTTCGGCAGTGATCGCGACGCGGCGGGTCTTGCCGTCGGCGTCGGTTGCGGTCCAGATATACGCGCCGGGCGCGGTGTCGAATTTCTTTTTCAGGTCGTCGGATATGGGCGCGTCGTCTTTTTTCCAGGCAAGGCAGCGATCGAGAAGCACGCTGTCGAGCGCGGGATCGAGGCGTAGCTCCATGAAATCGTCTTCAAGATCGTTCAGCCCCGGCGCCATCACGCGCACGTCGTTGCGGCGGCCGTCGGCGAGGTTGAAAACCTCCACGCTGACCAGCAGAGATCCATCCAGGTATAAAAGCGGTTTCCAGCCTTTGACGGTATCGCGGCCGCCATTACCGTCGAAATGAATGCCATGCGCCGACGGTATGCTGCGCGCATTCGCGAAGGTGACAGGTTTTTGGCGGTTCAGCTGCGCGTGCAGCGCGGCCGAGGTTCTTTCCGCCGCGATGCGGTTGTCATCGACCGCGCGCTTTAGCGTGGATAATTCATTGCGCAGCTGCGCGACGGAATCGCGCAGGTCCTGCGCCTCGGCCGCCTGGGTCTGTGCCATCCCGGCCGTTTCGCGGGCCAGCGCCCGCGCGGCCTGCGCCGTATCATCGCGCGCCTGTGCGATGTCGCGCTTCAAAAGGTCGCGGTCGGCCTGCGCGCGGTTTTGGGCGATGTCGATGTTTTCAATCGTGCGCGTGTTCAGCATCACCGACACCGCAAGGCAGGCGATGACGAACCAGCACAGCGCGGACAAAACGGCGAGGGGATTTTTAAAAAACGGATGCATGTAAAAGTATAACACCCAATCGTTTAGAAACCGGTAAAGCCGGCTTAAACCATGGATATCATGCTTTTAATATACGGGCGGCGATGCGGGCGCGGGGCCTGCGTTCTGGCCGAGGGTTTTGAGGATGTCGGTCAAAACGCCGCTTGCGCCGATGCGGAATTTATCGACGCTGATCCAGTTTTTGCCCATCATGCTTTCTGTGAGCGCGATGTATTGCGCGCCGTCGCCGACGGTTTTCACGCCGCCGGAAATTTTCACGCCCGCGTCGAAACCGGTGTCGCGGATCGATTGCAGCATCGTGGCCGCAGCCTCCAGCGATGCGCCGCCGGTTGCGTGTTTGCCCGTCGATGTCTTTAAAAAATCCGCGCCCGCATCGAGCGCGAGGACGGATGCCGCGTATAAATCTTTATAATCGGTGAAAACGGAACTCTCCAAAATCACTTTCAGTTTTACGCCCGCGCCGCATTCGGCGCGGCAAACGCGCAGCAATTCCGCTGCTTTTTCCACGTTTCCGTTTAAAAATGAATCATGGTCGAGCACGATGTCGATTTCGTTCGCGCCGGATTTGATCGCGGCGCGCGTGTCGGCCGCCGTTTTTTCCGGCGTACCTGCGCCCGACGGAAAGTTGATGACGGTCGCGCGGTTGATGCCTTTTTGCGCGGTCGCGTTGAAAGTTTGCGTGAGAAACTGCGGATAAACGCACGTCGCCGCAACATGCCCCAATTTTCCCTGGTCCGCTTTTGCGATCAGCGTGTCGATGACGGCGGGGGTGTCGGTGTCATTCAAACTGGTGAGGTCGAGGCTGTGAAAAGTTGTCAGCGCGGCGGTTTCGGAAGCGGGGGCCGCTTTTGCTTTTTCGACAAGACCGGCGAGGGTGCCGGGAAAATTTTTCATCCGCAAAATATCCTTTTTTCTGGTTTGTGCCTTATCCTCGCATGATGCAGGGTTATGGTCAAACAAGATTGAGATTATATAATAATTACAATGGCTTAAAATATACTCAAACCCTGTTTAAGTGTTTCGCCGGAAATCGGCGGCGCGATTTTTTAACCCGTTGATATATAACGATTCTAAAAAGCCAAAATGCAAAATCATGATTCCAAAGCCCTTTGAATAATAACGGTTTTTTCGAATGCGCTATGTGCAAAAACCCCCGTAAAACCCCCCGTAAAACGGTGTCGGAAGGCCATGTCCGAAAATGGCTGGTTGCACCTATCAAGAGGGTGTTTATTTGACATAAACCACCGACTCGGGTAGTCTTTACTCCATGCCGAGTGCATCTACCAGGCCGGTTTTACCAGTGGCTCTGTTTCCCCGCCTGTTCTCCGCACGACCTGCAAAACAGCCATGTGTTGCCGCTCTTTAAAAAGCGGTTGAGGCAGGTCATATCGGAGAAAAATCATGGACACCAATCCATCTATATCACGACGCGCGCAATCCCTCGTCACGGGAGAGCAGGCATCATGAGAACCGACGTCGAATACACGAATGGCGAAGACGAATACAGCGTCATGATCGTCTGGCACAAATGGCCGGATGAAAAAACGGTCACGGCGCTTGCCGCGACATATCAGGGCGAGGATCTGGTGGCGCGGCTTGCCGCGCTTGGCAAGATCAAAACCATCGAGCGCACCCGCGACGGCGGCCGCAGCGACGGCCCGGGCGGCGAGCCCGCCGTGCAACGCTGGCACGATAACGGCCAGCCGGAGACGGAAGAACACTGGCGCAAGGGCAAGCAGCATGACGCGGCGGACGGCCGCCCCGCCAAACGCAGCTACACGCAAGACGGCGTGCTGCGCCATCAGTCGCGCTATAACAAGGGCATCCCCGAAGACAGCGCGAGCGGCGATCCCGCCGTGCAGATGTTCAACGCCGACGGCACGCGCTACCGCATCGACCGTTTCCGCCGCGGCAAGCACAATGACGGCGCAGACGGATCGCCCGCCCAGCAATTTTTCAGCGCCGCCGGCCAGCTGCAGCGCAGCGAACGCATGGTCGACGGCAAAATGCAGGACACCCCCGACGGCCGCCCCGCGCTCGAGGAATTCAACGCCGCCGGTCTGCGCATCCACGCGGAATGCTATACAAATGACGAGCGCACGAAAGTCATCCCCGCATCCCCCACGCCCGGCAGGCAATGCCCATGAAGCATTTCAAGATTTAAATTATCCCGCCTTTCTCCTCTCCTTTGGGAGAGGAGATGTCGCGTCAGCGACAGAGGTGAGGGTACTTGGTCGGCATACGCGCCATGATATCGCGCATGTGTCCCCGTATATCCCGCTGTGTCACATGATGCGGCACATCCACCGCGACTACCCTTGTCTTTCGCGCCATGCGGCGCGTATAAATGAATAATGATAGTCACTCGATATAAGTGTGTGTCACCAGATATTCTTAAGTAATTAGGTAAAAATGAAAAAATTTGGAATTATATTCTCGATTCTGATGGTTGTGTGTATCGTCTACACGTTTTTTATTATGAATGATGGCGAAAAATCAGGTTATCCATCCCAAGGTGGGCACGTTAATGCTCTTTCATATTTTAATACAGTAACCGTAGATGTCTTTATTGTTGAGCTTTCTCCGCATAGCGCTCCGGATATTAACGGCAGGCCTGAGAAAAGCAATCAAGCGGATAGTCTATCTTTTAAAAATGCGGTTATCGAAGCTGCGCGAGAAAAGTTCGGCACTGATAATATTTTAATTGGTGGATATGAAGATCCTTATACGTTTTTATCTAATCCGTTCAATCTCGCCATTAAATTATACGTTTCTCGTGATTTGAGTGAAGACAGGGTTAATTACCAGCTAAAAATCATCCGCTCGAATTTGTTTTCAATATTTCTGCGTGGACTGGCATCCGAAAAAGCGATGTCTGAATACAATAGCGTATCCCCAGCTCTTGCGAATGAGATATTGAAAACTGAAAATCCCTTCGTTTATTGGGAAAAAAATGCTTATTTTCGGACGCAAACATATGATCCCAGGAAAATTGATAATGAAGATTGGCATGAGTTGTCCAAATTAGTTGTCGAAAAAATGGATCCCAAATTTCTAGAAACCCGCAACCTAGAAAACGCAATTTTGAATAAAGCCGCGCAGAAGTAGAGGCATTATATCCACAGATTATAATATTTTTTTTTGCTAGCCGGGAGGAGATATTCCTTAAAATGTTTCTTTTTTAAACTCATACATGCCGAGGTTCTCATACCACTTACTACCGCTATGATTGCCTCCGCCAAGATTTTTACCACCTATCGTTTTCAACCATGGAAGATATTTTTCAATACCAAAAGTGACAGGCTCGTCGGTTGTCTCAAGAACGACTGATTTTATCGCGACGCCCGCACCGAAAGCTTCTTCAAACGATACAACAGGAATTCCGGGATGTTTTTCTTGAAAGCTCTCCATATCTGCTGGAAACCTGACATTTTCAATCGTCACTGGATTGTTTATATCGCGAAAACGCGCAAAATATGGGTACTGCCCTGTGGTTAAAGTGGCTTTAGCGTTTTTAAGCTTGCTGTAATGCTTTATTCCTTTGGCGGTTAACGGTTCATCGAACGGAAAAACATCAAAAACGATAGTTTTGGCATAGTCTCCATGCGTAAGCAGGAAAAGCAAGCCACGCTTTCCGAGGTCTATAACAACGGCCTCGCCTATGAAATCTATACTTGGGCTCATTTCGGGCAATAGTTTAATGCCATTCAGCACGCGGACTTCACGCACAGCGGAGCCTGTCTTCAAACCTTCCGGAGTCTCCACCGTTACGGTCAGTTTGTAACGCCATTTACTGCCTGAGGCCATATCCTGCATATACGACATGCAGCCGGAAAATATGAAGACTCCCAGCACAGCGAGACAAATATTTCTGAATTTTTTGAAGTTATCTTCGGTCATAGAATTTCTCCCTCGATATCGCCCGGATTTGCCGGATATAACAAATGGGTATCTCCAACGGCCATTTTTAAAAATTCCCGTATGAAAAATCAGTTCCGTCTATATAAAGCCCCGTCGGATCGATGTCAGGTTTCGCAGGATCGCTTCCGAACGGACCCTTCTCTTGGCTTCTCTTTGCCAGCCAAGGCAAAAAATCGTCTATTTTTCTTGTGACTGGATCTTTGGTAATTTCGATCGTAATTTGTGAAATCTTGACATTGCTTCCGAATGCTTGTTCGAAAGAAATAATGTCGCCTTTCGGCATCGCTTGTTTCAATACATCTATAGCGGGCTTGTCCGCAACGCGCTGTATGGTTTTCGGGTCATCCAGGTTACGGAAGCGTAGAAATTCAGGGTATAAACCCTGCTTTAGCTGAACGCTTCCCTGATCGGGAACAGCATCTATCCTCAGGCCAGAAGACCCTTCTTTATCAAATGCCCTTACTAATAAATCGGCACATGAATAGCCTCCCGTCGAAGCAAACAAAACACCACGTTCGCCGAGATCGACGATAGCTGCCTCGCCTGCGCATTCAAGATCGACGCCCGAGCCCCCGCCGCCCGCTGTGTCTCCACCGTAAATCACTTTACGAACAACAGATCCAGTCCTGATCCCTTCGGGCGTATCTACACTCACTGTCATACGATAATGCCATATTTTTTTAGAAGCCTCCGAAAAAGGGTCATCTATAAATTGGCTTATGCGGTGAACTGGACGCCACAAAATAAAAAGGCATATTATAAACAAAAAGATAAATTTCTTTTTTATTCTCACTTGTCTCTCCATGGCCATGCTTCATTTATTATATCCCGCCTGTATCCAGCTTGAAAGACGAAGATGCATGCGGCACAGCGCACGATTTGATTTGAATAATTGCGGATATAGGGGGTATGCCACCAGAAATTTCCACCATCCCCCAGCCATCCACAGCGGCAGCAACTCTGGCATATAATTTGTCAGTGAATCCGGGTGCGGAAGAGAGAGATTAAGCGCGAAACGTTTTTTGTTGGCATGGAAGTCTTCATGTGGCATGTTTCAACAACGAAAAAACAAACACATCAGAGGGGAATATCCATGAAATCCACGCTTCGCGCGCTTGCCGTCACTGCCGTTCTTGCAACCCTGATGGGCGCTGCGCCTGCGCTGGCCGATTGCGGCGGGCTGCCGGGGCAGGACGCGCTGAAAACCGCGCTGACCGATGCGCGCAAGGCGAATAACGGCGGCCTCAACCTTGATATGTGGGCGACGGTCGTTGACCGCGCGGGCATCGTTTGCGCGGTTGCGTATTCGGGTGACACCGTCGATGCGCAATGGCCGGGCAGCCGCGCGATTTCGGCGCAGAAGGCGAACACCGCGAACGCATTCAGCCTCAAGGGCCTCGCGCTCTCGACCGCGAACCTTTATTCGGCGACGCAGCCGGGCGGTTCGCTGTTCGGTTTGCAGGAAAGCAACCCCGTCAACGTGAAGGCGGCCTATGCCGGTGACACCGCCGATTACGGCACGGCGGCGGATGCGCTGAAGGGCGAAAAGATCGGCGGCGTGAACGTGTTCGGCGGTGGGCTTGCATTGTATAACGACAAGGGCGAGATTTTGGGCGGCCTCGGCGTGTCGGGCGACACGTCCTGCGCGGACCACAACATCGCATGGCGCGCGCGCAACGCGCTGAAGCTGGACTTCGTGCCGGCGGGCGTGTCGAAAGACAAGAACGACAACATCATCTATGACGTGAAATCAGGCCACAGCGCCGGCGGCTTCGGCCACCCCACCTGCGGCGGCAAGGAAGCGGATGTCGCAAAGACACTCCCTGCTTCGTCGAAAGTGGCTGCACCTGCGAAAGCGGAGTGAGATTTTCTTTCTCGAAAAAAAAGGCTCTCCGCGAGGAGAGCCTTTTTTTTATGCCGTCGTCCCCGCGAAAGCGGGGATCCCGGCGGCCTTATGCGCCCTGCCTATCCATGAGATCCCCGCTTTCGCGGGGATGACGGGTGAGGGGGATTAGCGGCGCGGCGCGGGCGCGGCGGATTTGCGGCGGGCGAGGGATTCCTCGATTGCGTCGATGGCGGCGTTGAACAGGTCGGCCAGCGTCACGGGCTGCGGGCGGCGGCGCTTCACGCCGTCTTCGCGCGCGGCCTCCATCTCGTCCAGTTTCTTGCGGGCGAGGCGCAGGGCCTTGCCGTCCAGCGGCTTGTGCTTTTTGTCGGTCTCTTCGCGGATGCGGTCGAGGATCTCGCCGCGTTTTTTCAGGCCGGTGAATTTCAGCTCCGGCTCGTTCTCCAGCGCGGCGCGGAACAGTATCATCTGGTCATCGCGGTGCGTGACCTTGGTCAGCGCGATTTCGGCGAAGCTGACGGCCTGGTAATCCTGCAGGAAAACATCGCGCAGCTGGCGCGCGACCGCGGTATCGGGTTTTGCGAACAGTTCGGGCAGCATGGCGGCGAATTCCACGATGCGCTGGTCATCCAGCAGCGTGGCGAGTCCGGTATACAGCACCACGCGCTGCTGCAGGTCGCGGGCGATCTTTTTCATCTCCTCCGCATGGTCGGCGGCGGCGAGCTCCGCGATGCGTTTCGGGTTCTGGTAGCTGTGCATTTCCGATGCGGGCGCGGTTTCGGATGCAAGCGTATTGCCCATCCATTCCATCAGGCTGTCGACGTAATAGTGCCGTTCGCTTTGCAGCGCGGTGATGTCGTTCTGCGTATCGTGCCATTCCTGACGCTTGCGCTGGCGGGCGGCGTGGGGCGTTTCGACCGCTTCGGTCTTCTTTTCCAGCCAGCCGGGTTTCCACCACGGTGTTTTCGGCGCGGGTGCTTCGGGCTCCGGCGCGACGATGGGGGCGGGGATCAAGCCGTCGGGCAGCGCGGGCGGCGCAGGCGGCGCGTCGAGGCGCGGCGGGAACAGCGGGTGGATTTTCGCAAGCGGGCTATCCGCGCCAAATGCCGCCCGCGCGCGCTCACCGAGGCCGCCGGTCGCCAGCACGATGCCCTGCACGTCGCCCAGCGTCGCCGCCATGAAAATCGCGTCACGCTCCAGCCCATAATCGATCAGGCGGGTGAGCCAGTGATGGGCGATGAAGACGAGGCTTTCCTGCTGCGCCAGCCATTCGCGCTTATGCGCCGCGTTCTCGTCCAGCGCGGCCATATAACCCGCAAGCGCGTTGCGGATATCGGCAAGCGCGGCGGCGTCTTGGGGCAGGGGTGCAGCGGGGGTGGCAGGCATGGCGATCCGGTTCGGGGTTGATACCGGCGCAGATTAGCAGGCGTACACATCGTTATGCAAATTAAATGCGTGACTGGTAAAGACCTGAATTTATTTGGTATTTGCCTGATTGTTGAGCAGCGGGCCGCTGATAATGCCCAGATCCGCCGCGATCATGGCTTCGTATTCGACAATCTCGTCCTCGGGGATTTGCGTTGGATGGGGGTGCGGGGCGGCGGCCTGCTTCGGGCGGTCGATCTTGATGTGCATTGTAGGCATGGCAATCCTCCGCAAGAATACGCCGGTCGCTAAAGCCTACGGCGCTGCGCCGCGATAGTTCCCTTTAGCGGGTGTCGATGATGGTTGCCTGCTCGCCGGCTTCGGGGGCGGTGAAATGCTTGCGGATATCATGGAAGTTTTTCAGGTTGCGTTCGGCGGTAGGGCCGCGGCGTTGCGCGATGCGCGCCAGCAGCACGTCGTCCGGCGCGGTCACGTAATGATGCGCGCATTTGACGTTCCATTTTTGCGCCTGTGCGCGGGCATGGTCGCGCGATGCGCGGCTCCAGAAACCGAAATCGAGGATCACGCTGCGGCCGGTGGCGAGGATTTTTTCGGCATCGCGCCACAGCTGCGTCACGGCAGCGGCAAAGCACGCCTCCCATTCCTGCGCCAGTTTTTCGGGCGGAAAATTTGCGTCGCAATATTCATCGGCGTTCAGGCGCACAAAGCCCGTTTCGGCGGCAAGCTTTTTGGAATAGGTCGTTTTGCCCGCGCCCAGAAAACCCTGGATGATATAGAGCGTGGGGCGGCGGCGCAGGCGCGCCACGGCGAAGGCGAGGAGGAGGGCGATGCCGGTGACGACGAGGTTGGTAAACATGGGCGGCTTAACGCCCGCCGCCGTCGACGGCATCCTTGCGGAAGGCGATGGCCATAGCGGGGTTGATGAGGTCGGCGCGGCGGTCGGGATGGTCGAATTTCACGTTCTTGCGGCGGCGGTCGGGGCCGGTGTAGTTGTCGGCCAGCACGAAGGCGCGCGGGTGTTCGACGATATGCTCGATCTTCTGCGACAAGGCGCGCGCGGTGAAGGGCTTCACAAGGTAATCCGACACGCCCGCATCGCGCGCCTTGATGACGCGGTTCTGGTGGCCCGACCCCGCCATCATCAGGATCGGCACGAAGGGGTTGGGCGACACGCTGTCGCGGCGCAGGCGCTTGGCGAAGGTGAGGCCGCGGTCGGGGTTCTGCAGCCAGTCGACGATCACAAGGTCGTGGTTGTCGGAGGCGAACTTGCCGAAGGCCTCGTCGACGCCATAGGCGGAATGGATGGATTTTTCGGGCACCGTGAAAAACGTCAGCACGCCCTTGACGAGGTCGAACAGGGGCGGCGAGGTTTCAACGACCAGGACCTTGACGTCCTTGAAATTATACGTCATGCGGGGTTATGCCTTGTTCTCGATGACCTCCTTCACCTTGGTCGCGAGCTGCTTGAGGGTGAAGGGCTTGGGCAGGAAATAGACATCGGCGCCGAGATGTTCCTTGAAACGGTCCTCGGCATAGCCGGAAATAAAGATGATCTTGATCTGCGGATATTTTTCCTTCACGTGCTTGGCCAGCGTCGTGCCGTCCATTTCGGGCATCATGACGTCGGTGATCAGGATTTCCGGCGTGAATTTTTTCTCCTCGAGGATTTTAAGCGCGGTGACGCCGCCCGGCGCGTCCATCACCTGATAGCCCTTGTTCGACAGCGCGCGGGCGGAGAAGGTGCGCACCGCGTCTTCATCCTCCACCAGCAAAATCTTGGCCGAACCGGTGAGGTCGCTGATGACGGGTTTTTCCTCGGCCACCTCCGCCTTTTTCGCGCCGGCGATTTCGGCGAAGCGGGGCAGGTAGATGATGAAGGTCGTGCCCTGCGCCATCACGGACTTGACCGAGATATAACCGCCCGTCTGGTGCACGATGCCGTGGACGGTCGCAAGGCCCAGCCCCGTGCCCGCGCCCACTTCCTTGGTCGAGAAGAACGGCTCGAAAATGCGGCCCATGATGTCGGGGTTGATGCCGGTGCCGGTATCCTCCACCTCGATCATCGCCCAGTCGCCGGGGGGCAGCGTTTCGTCATTCGCCAGCTTGATGCCCGTCTTGTTCGTGATGTTCGACGTGCGGATGGAAAGCTTGCCGCCGTTCGCCATCGCGTCGCGCGCGTTGACGACAAGGTTGATGAGCACCTGTTCCATCTGGCCCTGGTCGGCCTTGATGAGGCTGATATCGGTCGAATGCGTCAGGCGCAGCTCGATGTTGGAGCCGATCAGGCGGCGCAGCAGGTGCGACAGTTCCGAGAGCACTTCCGCAAGGTCGAGCATGCGCGGCTGCAGCGTCTGCTGGCGCGAGAAGGCCAGCAGCTGGCGCACGAGGTTGGCGGCGCGGTTGGCGTTCTGCTTGATCTGCATGATATCGGCGAAGCTGGGGTCGCCCGGCTTGTGGCGCAGCAGCAGCAGGTCGCAGAAGCCGATCATGGCGGTCAGGAGGTTGTTGAAGTCGTGCGCGATGCCGCCCGCCAGCTGCCCCACCGCCTGCATTTTTTGCGACTGCGTGAATTGCTTTTCCAGTTTTTTCTGTTCGGTCAAATCGATGAAGTGCAAAACGAAATCATCGCCCGCCTTGAACTTGCGGGCATAGATCTGCGTGACGATCTCGATCGAGCCCTTGATCTGGACTTCAAGGAACGGGTCGGAATGTTCCCCGCGCGCAAGGTGCTTCAGCCAGTCTTCGGCGCGGTGCTGCTGGTCCTTGTGGATGAACTGCAGCAATGATTTCCCGTTCAGCGCGTTCACGGGCAGGCGCAGCATGGCGGCCAGCGTCGCGTTCGCGTCGCTGATGACGCCGCCTGCGGTCAGCATGCAGATGCCGACGGGCGCTTCCTCGAACAACCGCTCGAAACGGTCCTCGGATTCACGCAAGGCCTGCTGCATTTTCTGCTCGGTCGTCATGTCGTACACGACGGAGCGTGAAATGACCTTGCCTTCTTCGTCCTTGGTGATCGAATGGGTGATCGCGGCCTTGAACACGCGGCCGCCCGCGCCCTTCATCAGCAATTCGCCATGCTGGTGATACCCGCCGCCGTCGAAACAGTCGTATGGTTTTCCTGTGGCGGGCGGGTTGACGAGGAAATCATGCAGCTTCGTCTTGCCGATAATCGTGCGCGCATCCGCGCCCAGCAGGCGCAGGAGCGTATCGTTCGCGAATTGCAGGCGGCCGTCTTCATCGACCGAGAAAAACCCGACGGGCGCGTTGTCGGTGAAATCGCGCAGCTTTTCGCGCTCTTCCCGTATCGCGGATTCCATCTGGTAGCGGTGCGTGATGTCGTCAAAACGCCAATGCACATAGCCCGGCCAGCCGATGATGAACTGGCAGGTGACCTGATACCAGATTGTTTTCCCGCGCATGCGCGTCTGGATTTCGGTCGATGCGGAACCGGCGGGCGATGCCTTGTTCTGCAAATCCTCCAGCGTCTTTTCGATTTTTTTCTGGTGTTCGAACAGGCGGGTGAACGCGCCGATGGTGGCCTCGCCCAGGCCCTCGACCATTTTGCTGAAGCGCGCATTGGCGTAAATCGTCTTGCCCTGCGCATCGGTGATGGCGCGCGCCTCGGCGCTTTTCTCCAGCACTTCGGTCAAAATCTTGCGGCTGCGATCGGCGTCGGAAAAGCTGCGGTTGAGCAGCAGCAGCGCAAGGCCGCCGATCAACCCGTAAAAATAAATCGCCAGCAGCGACAGGCCGATGCCGCCATGCAGGCGAACATAGACGAGGCCGATCGCCAGAAACACATAACCCATCCCCGCCATGAACAGCATGATCGCCTTCGCATTGCGAACGGCGTTCTGGCTTTCGACCTTCTGTGGCTTCTTCTCGAAAAAAAAGCCGTTATTGGGATTGTTTTGCGAATTCACGGGCGGGATGGTTTCCTTTGCCTTATTTTAACCAGTTAAACGTTAAAAATCTAATATCTTCATGCTCTTGCCCGTCATAAGGCGCGGGGTGACGGGGCTTTACCAAGCCTTAACCCGTCATATGGTAATATTCGAGCAGTGAAACAGGCGGAGGCATCATGGGCACGTTCAATGCGTTCGAGGCAAAGTACAAGCTGCGCGATGTGTTTTCGCCCTATGCGCGCATCACGCCTGCGGACACTCTCGCCGGCCCCGCTGGCATAGACGCGTCATCGGCGATGGAAATGCTGCTGTCGATGAAAACGAAGCTTTATAAAGACGTCCTGAATGGCGGTTATATCGCGCATGGCGACATCGATTTTTCCAAGCGCGACATGGACTGGCTGCCCGATATGTCGCAGATCAAGGTCGATGGCACCGTCGATCTGCGCGGCAACAAGCTGGAAAACCTCTACGGCGCGCCGAAAGAATTCGCCAAACTGCATAGCGATTTCGGCAGCTTCTCCTCGTGGGCCGAGGTGCCCGGGGCGCTGAAACAGCCTTCCGAAAAGCAATTGGCCGAAGAAAAAGCCGCCGCCGAAGCGAAGGCGAAATTCGCAGCCGAACGAAAATCCAAAACGCTGGTCGGCAGGTTCCTGTCTAAATTGGGCGCCTGATACCCCGTCGTATCACTGCCGCATATTCAGCAGTTCCTTGCGTCCCTTGCTTTCGCCGATCTGGCTGTCCCAGACGAGGGTCTTGCCGTCTTGCGACCATAATTCGATTTTGGAGATGTCGGCCATCAGCAGGTTATACGACTTGCCGCTCATGACCAGCGGCTTGGGGTCGGCGCGCATGGAGATGAGGGTCAGCGTGACCTTGCCGTTAAAGCCGTTTTCGGTTTCGCGCATGATGGCGTCGGCCATGTTGGCGGGGGCGCGCAGCCATTGGTATTTCGCCATGCCGCCCGGGATCAGGGCATAGCGTTTTCCCATGTAATTATAGTTGAAGAAGGTGACGTCGTTGAAATTCTGCACGAGGAATCCCTGGTTCGCGGGGCTGTAGCCCGAGATGCGGATTTTCGACTGCACCACGATCGGTTCCAGCGGCGTCATCAGGTTAAAGGTGTTGGTCATCTCGCCGACGCGTTTTTCCAGCAGCGCGGGGCGTTCGGCCATGTCGGTTTTCTGGTAGGTGTCCCATTTTTTCGTCCAGCCCGTGAAGTCGGGCACATCGCCCGCGAGCTTGTGATAGAGCATCGCGATATAAAGCGGCGTGGTGGCGGCGGGCTTGGTCGAGAAGGCAAAGGCGGGGGCGGCGAGGAGAAGGAAAATCATGAGCGATGTTAAAAAATAACAGATTGCGTCATCCCCACCTTGTGCGGGGATCCGGAAGCGCGTCCGCGCGTCATGTGACTCATGAAGGCAGGCTTGCGCCTGCGCCAGACCCCCGCACAAGGCGGGGGTGACGATGGTTGGGTTATTCATCATAATTTTTTACCCTTGAGTTTGAAGACGTAGGAAATGACTTCGGCGACGGCCTTGAAATGTTCGTTCGGGATCGTCTGCTCGATATCCATTGAATCATACAGCGCGCGCGCGAGCGCGGGGTTCTCGACCAGCGGCACCTTGTTTTCGGCCGCGACGTCGCGGATGCGCTGCGCCACCACATCGACGCCCTTGGCGACCATCTGCGGCGCGGCCATTTCGGCGGCGTTGTATTTCAGCGCGACGGCGTAATGGGTCGGGTTGGTGATGACGACATCGGCCTCGGGAACGGCCTGCATCATGCGCTGGCGCGCCTTTTGTTCGCGTAAGGCCCGCAGGCGTCCCTTGATCTGCGGGTCGCCTTCGGTCTGCTTGTATTCGTCCTTCAGTTCCTGCTTGCTCATGCGCATCTTCATCATGAAATCGTGGCGCTGGTACATGTAATCGGCAATCGCGAGGACGAACAGCACGATCAGCGCCGCGCCCATCATCTTCAGGAACATGGTTTCAAGGTCGAACATCGCGGGCCCGAAATCCTGCCCCACGAAATGCTCGATGCCGTCGGCATAGGGCCACAGCGCAAGATAAATGGCGGCCGACACCACGCCCAGCTTGAACAGGCCTTTCAGGAATTCCGCGATCGATTTGGCGGAAAACAGGCGCTGGAACCCGTTCATGATCGAGATTTTTTTCAGGTCCGGCTTCATGGTTTCGGCGGTGAAGATCGGGCCGGTCTGGATATAGCCCGACAGCACGCCCGCCACCATCAGCACGGCGAAGGGCAGCAGCAGGTCGCCCATGACCGCCCAGAACAGGTCTTTTGCCACCGCCATCAGCCCTTTGCCGTCGGTCGGGTACTGGTGCGCGTTGGCGATGAAACTTTTCAGCGTCGTCTGCAGGTCGATCATGATGCGGGGGCCCGCCATCAGCACCAGCAGCGTGATGACGAACAGCATGATCCAGTTGGTGACTTCGCGGCTATAGACGACCTGGCCGCGTTTTCGCGCTTCCTCCAGCCGCTTGGCTGTCGGTTCCTCTGTCTTCTGGCTGTCTTCTGTTTCGTTGTCCGACATGCTTTCCCCTATGGATTGAGCGCGTCGTTGACGAGGGATTCAAAACCCTTCATCCAGAACATCATGCTGGCCGAAAACACCATCGTCAGCATCACGAGGCCCATCAGGATCTGCACGGGCAGGGCGAGGAAGAAAATCTGGATCTGCGGCATCAGGCGGCCCAGCAGGCCGAAGCCGAACTGCACGATCGTGCCGATGATCAGGAACGGCGTCGCCAGCTGGATGCCGATGCGGAAGGCCGCGCTGACGGTCTGCGTCATCACCTCCAAAATCGGCTGCATGTCGGGCGTCTTGGCAAGCGCGGGGAACAGCGTGTAACTGTCGATGACCGATGCCAGCATGTAATGGTGCATGTTCGACACGAACAGCAGCGTGACGCCGGTGATGGAATACAGCGCGCCCACGACCGAGCCCTGCGTCGCCGTCATGGGGTTGAACACCAGCGCGTTGGCAAAGCCGGTCTGGATCGAGATCACGCCCCCTGCGGTATCGAGCGCGGTGATCATGATGCGCATCACCATGCCGATGAAGACGCCGATAAACGCCTCCGACAGCAGCAGCGTGATCATCGCGGGCGCGGCGGAGGGCAGGGGCGGCAGCACGGGGGCGAGGAAAGGGGTGAGGACAAGCGCGAAGGCCAGCGCGAAATGCAGCCGCACCTGCGGCGACACGAAACTGTCGCCGATGCCGGGCATGATCATCAGCGCCATGCCCGTGCGCATGAACACAAGCATGAAGGCGGCAAGATGCGTGACGATGATGTCGTTTAACAGGGACTGCATTCTTTAAGTATAGCGCAGAAATGGCAGCAAAACAGCCATCAGCAGCCTGTTTGCGTTCAGAATTTCGGGGCGGACGGGCGCGGCGGGGCGGATTTCCCTATTGTACGGGCGTTCCATTCCGCTTCGGTCAGGACCGTCACGCCAAGATCTTTCGCCTTTTGCAGTTTCGAACCCGCATCCGCGCCCGCCACAAGGATATCGGTGTTTTTGGAGACCGAACCGACGACTTCCGCGCCGAGGCTGGCGGCGGCGGCTTCGGCCTGTTTGCGGGTCATGGTGGACAGCGTGCCGGTAAAGACGATTTTCTTGCCGGACAGGTCGAGCGGTGCGGCAGAGACGGCAGCGGCGGGGGCTTCTTCCTCGATTTCGTCCTCATCCTCGTCGATTTCTTCGCCGCGCGCTTCAGCCAGTTCGGCTTTCAGCTCGGCGAGTGTGGCGGAAGGGTTGAGCAGGACGCCGTTTTCGTCGAATTTGAAAACTTTTTTATACGGGCCGTTTTCGTTCAGCGGTTCGTATTCGTTTTCGAATTCGGCGGCAAGGTCGGCGGTCGCTTCATCGGCGTAGAAGGCGACATTCGCGCTGCCGTCGCCGCCATTCGTCAGCAAATACCAGAGCGTGCCGGAATATGCGCCGTTTTGCGCGGGCACGGACGCTTTGTTGAACGCCGTGGTCATGCTGTCGTCTTCGTCTTCCACATCTTCGCCGCGACGCTCCGCCAGTTCGCGGCGGATGCCCGCAGCGTCGTTGTCGGGATTCATCAGCGTGCCGTTCGCATCGAAGGACAGGTCTTGGGAATGCGGATTGTCGCCAAACGCCTCGCCGCCTTCGTCCTCGATATCGGATGCCAGCTGCGCGCTTTCCGCGTCGCCAAAAAACCGCGCGCTGGCCGAGCCGTCGCCGCCGTTGGTGACGATATAATGGATGCGGGTGGAGGGCATGGCAGTTCCTTTTGCGGGGTAAATTGTTATGAAATCAGGGGGCAACCTAACGCGCACGGGAGGGGGAGTCAATAAAGAATATGGGAATTAATGCTTGTCCGCCACCGCCGCCTGTCCTACAATGATTTTCTGCAACAAAAGGCGGTTCAGTCATGCGGCAGGGCGGTGAAATTCCCCATACGGCAGTTCAGGAACCCACGGGCGGCTATCCCCGCATCGTGATCGTGGGGGCGGGATTCGGCGGGCTTGCCGCCGTGCAATCGCTCGCGGGGCTGGCGGCGGAGGTGACCGTCATCGACCGCCATAATTACCATCTTTTCCAGCCGCTGCTGTACCAGGTGGCAACCGCCGCGCTGTCGCCCGCCGATATCGCCTGGCCGATCCGCCATATCCTGCGCCGCCAGAAAAACACGGCCGTGCTGCTGGACGAAGTTGCCGCCATCGACAGGCAGGCGGGCGCGGTGCTGACCAAAAGCGGGCGCAACATACCGTGGGATTACCTGATCATCGCAACAGGCGCGCATCACAGTTATTTTGGCCGCGACGACTGGGAGAAAAACGCCCCCGGCATCAAGACGATTGCCGATGCGACCGGCCTGCGCCAGAAAATCCTCCTCGCATTCGAGCGTGCGGAGGCCGAAAGCGCGGAGCGGGAACGCGCCGCGCTGCTCACCTTTGTCATTGTCGGCGGCGGGCAGACGGGCGTGGAGATGGCGGGCGCAATCGCCGAGCTGGCGCGCCATTCGATCGCCGATGATTTCCGCATCATCGCGCCCGCATCGGCGCGCATCATCCTGGTCGAAGCGGGCCCGCGCATCCTGCACACGCTGGAGGAAAAGCTTTCCGCCAATGCGATGGCGACGCTGGAAAAAATGGGCGTCGAGGTCAGGGCGGGCAGCCGCGTCGAGGAAGTGGATGAAGGTGGTGTGACAGTGAACGGCCAGCGCATCGCCGCGAAAACCGTCGTCTGGGCGGCGGGGGCGAAGGCGTCGCCGGCGGCGGAATGGCTTGGTGCGCCCGCCGATAAAACAGGGCGCGTCATCGTGGACAGCAACCTCAACGTCGCGGGCGATGCGCGTGTATTCGTGATCGGTGATACGGCGGCGTTCACGCCCGATGGCGCGACGCGACCGCTGCCCGGCGTGGCGGCGGTGGCGAAACAGATGGGCGTGTTTACGGCGAAGCGCATCCGCGCGATCGTGGAACAGCGCAAGCCGCCCGAAAATTTCAAATACCACGATGTCGGCACGGTCGCCGCCATCGGCCGCAACAACGCGATTGTCGTGCTGCCGGGATTAAGGGCGACCGGCTTCATCGGCTGGCTGTTGTGGAGCGTATCCCACATCTTCTTCCTGATCGGCCTGCGCAACCGCGCATCCGTCATGCTGAACTGGGCGTGGAATTATGTCACATGGCAACGCGGGGCGCGGCTGATCACATCGGACAAGCCGGATGAAAAATAATCAGTTCATCCCGATAATCTTGTCGGCAATCCGGTCGGTGAAGTTCTGCATCGCGGTTGCGTAGACGGGGAACAGCAGGTAGATGGCGAGGTAGATCGACATCATTTTGGGCACGAAGGCGAGGGTCATTTCCTGAATCTGTGTCAGCGCCTGGATGAGGGCGATGATGACGCCGACGACGAGGCCGATCAGCATGACGGGGGCCGAGATCTGGATGGTCAGGATGATCGCTTCGCGGGCGAAATCGACGACTTCTGCTTCATCCATAATATATGTCCTTTACAGAGGCAAACCGCTTTCGCGGTTTGGAGTAACTGCTGGATCCCGGATCGGGCGTTCGCCTTGCGGCTCACTGGTCCGGGATGACGCCTGCGCGTCAAATCGAAGTGCGCATTACCGTCTCATAAGCTTGCACCACGCGGTCGCGAACCGCAAGCACGGTATTCAGCGCCATTTCCGCATTGTTGATTGCGGCCAGCACATCGGTCATGTCGGCCTTGCCGACGAGGCCCTGCGCGGAGACTTTTTCCGACGTGTGCTGCGCGTCGATCGCGCTTTGCGCGGCGGTTTTCAGGACATCGCCGAAGGAAGGCCCGCCGGTTTCGGCCGGTTTCGCATCCGTCATCGATTTCAAGGTGTTCATGTATGCTTTTGAAGCATCGGTTACGTTTGCCATGATGTCTGTCCCTTTTTAAACTCTAACTTAAGCCATACGCAGCAAGTCGATGGTTTTCATCAACATTGAACGCGACATTTCGATCACGCCGAGGTTCGCCTCGTATGAACGCTGCGCCTCGCGCATATCCATCATTTCCAGCAGCGGGTTGACGTTGGGCGTCTTCACATAGCCGCGGTCGTCGGCGGCGGGGTGGCTGGGGTCGTATTTGGTCAGGAAGTCGGTGGTGTCATAGGTGACTTTGTCGACTTCGACTTCCTTCATGTTATCGGCGCGGTTCATTTCGTTCTTGAACGTCACGATCTGGCGGCGGTACGGGTCTTCGCCCTTGGTCTTGCCGGTGGTGTCGGCGTTCGCAAGGTTTTCCGAGATCACTTTCATGCGCGAGCCCTGGGCCTTCATGCCCTTTGCCGCGAGTGTCATTGCATTGACGAGATCCATGATATTACTCCCCTAACCTTATTTCAGAGCCATTTTCAGCATGGCGATGTTTTTCTGGTACAAATTGCTGACGAATGCATGGTCGGTATAGTTCTCGTTCATGCGCAGCAGCTGGTCTTCCAGGATGACCGCGTTGCCGGCGGGGGCAACTTCGTACACATCCTTTTGCTTCATGCTCGGCACTTTTTGCCCGCCGGCTGCCATGCTGTCGGCGCCGAAATGGGTGGGGTTGGTGGCGATCATGCTCATCGCGCCGCCGTCCGTGCCCGCCACAGTCATCGAAAGCGGGCTGGCAGAGCCGCCCAGTATCTGCTTGAAATCAAGCGGTTTAATGTCCATCGGGCGATAGCCCGCAGAGTCCGCATTGGCGATGTTCTGCGCGATGATCTTCTGGCGTTCTTCGTGCCAGTCCATCTTCTTCAGCATCGCGGACATCAATGTCAAATCTTGCATCGTCATGAGATTTCCCCTTCTCACCTATTACATATGCAACGCGCGTGCCACGTAACAAGTGTCTCCCCTATTGAAAACTCTAACATAGTCGCGGAATCCTGAGTCAGGAATTTGGGGTTAAGGATTTGTTAACAAAGATAGGGAAAAGGAAAGCCCACCTCCACAGAATGGAGATGGGCTTTCAGCAGTCTTTTGTAAGCTGTTGAAGCTTAGTTATTTTGCGTGCGCTTCTCGCGTG
Organism: Alphaproteobacteria bacterium; assembly: GCA_965279315.1. Lineage (GTDB taxonomy): Bacteria > Pseudomonadota > Alphaproteobacteria > Micavibrionales > UBA2020 > JAPWJZ01. Next base: position 1,961,076 of record OZ257145.1, read on the forward strand.
CTTTTTTGGCTTCAATCGCGTCGGCGATTTCTTTTTCGTATTTGGCGTAATCCGCTTCCCATGCGCGCTTGGCGGCGGGGGAGGAGAACTGCTTGGGCTTCATCCAGAGAACGATTTTGTCGGGATATTTCTGTGCCGCGCCGGATGCCGCATCCACGAAGATGCCGATGCCGCCGCCAAGAATGATGTTGCCCAAGGTCGCGCCCGACATATCTTCGGATGCCGAAACGACGCCCGAGTTATGGCCTTTCTTGGTGCAGACAACGTTCATCGGGCCGTTGCCCTTGAGGACCGACACGCTGCCTGGCGTGCTGGGCAGGTACCAAGACCCGTTTTTGCTGTCGTTCAATTTGCACGATGCGCCTTCCGCGCCCGGCGTGTCGATGAAGATCGTTTGCTGCGTGCCACTGACGATGGTGGCGCAGGCGGTGAGAGTGACGGTAGCCGCGATAGCGAGTAAAGATTTGAATTTCATAATTGCCCTATGAAGTTGGATTTTAAAAAAAGTAGTCGCGGCGACAGTATCACTACCGCAAGTTGTCTGTATATGGCGCTCACACCATTGGAAAACTTTTGGTAGAGTGACCGTATGGTCGACATCCACGACACCGACGACGAACAGAAGAAGCCCGACGCGCTGGAGAGCCGCCGTCTTGCCGCCGTTGCGCTTAAGAAATATGGAATTGACGATGCGGCGCTGCCCAAGGTCGTCGCGGCGGGTTACGGGAAACTGGCGGAGCAGATTGTCGATCTGGCCTTCAAAAACGGGGTCAAGGTGCGGGAGGACAAGGAGATGGCGCAGATCCTCGCCGCCATCGAGCTGGATTCCGAGATTCCGTCGGAAGCGCTGGTGGCAATTGCCGAAATCCTCGCTTATGTTTACAAAGCTAATCAAATCTACAACCGCGACACCGACACGAAAGAACTGCCGTGACCAAAGACGAACTGGCGAAACGCCTGAAATCCATCACCGATTACGTGCGCGACTGCGAACGCCGCGTGACACAGGGCGAAATCATGGATTTGCAGGGGCTCGACAATAACGTGGCCGAAGTCTGCGACCTGATCGCGAGCATGCCGCCGAAAGAGGGGCAGGAGCTGGAGAGCCAGATGACGATATTGATCGGCAGCCTCGAGACGCTCGCCGATGCGATGCGCAAGCAGGATGAAGGGAAAGACGACTGATGGAATCCGAACGCCTGATGGGGGCGATGGCCGCCTTCGCCTTTGTGGTCTGCCTGATGTACGCGCTGGCATGGCTGGTGAAACGCCTCGGCCTTACCGGCGCGCCGATGCTGGCAATGGGCGCAAAACGCCGGTTGAAGATTGTCGAGCAACTGTCAATCGACCCGCGCCATAAACTGGTGATCGTGCGCCGCGACAATAAAGAGCATTTGATCGTGATGGGCCCCGGCGGCGACACCGTCGTGGAAAGCAACATCCCCGTCGTGGACAACGTGATCGAGCTGGAGGAGAAGGAAGTGAAGAATGGTTGAGGCGTTGCATTTCCCCACTCCCCTCGTCATTCCCGCGAATGCGGGAATCCAACAGACTACGGATCGAGCCGAGGTGGGGGTGGATTCCCGCATTCGCGGGAATGACGCAAGTCGTGTTGTACGGTTTTTGAAGAAATTTATTCCGCTCACCGCCTGCCTGCTGGTCGCCGCCATCCTCTTCATTCCCTCCCACACCTGGGCGCAGAGCATTTCGCTGAACCTTGGCGGTGCGGGCACGGATGACGGCGCTTCCGGCGGTTCGGTCGCGGGCCGCGTGGTGCAGATGGTTGTGCTGCTGACCGTGCTGTCGCTCGCGCCGTCGATCCTGATGATGATGACGTCGTTCACGCGCATTGTGGTTGTATTGTCGTTCCTGCGCACGGCGCTCGGCACGCAGCAGACGCCGCCGAACACGGTGCTGATCTCGCTCGCGATGTTCCTGACGCTGTTCATCATGATGCCCACGATCAACGCATCATACGAGCAGGGCCTGCGCCCGATGATGAACGACGAAGTGACGGAAATCGAGGGGCTGCAAAAGGCCGTCGTGCCGTTCAAGCAGTTCATGCTGAAACACACGCGCGAAAAGGACCTGACGCTGTTCATCGGCCTTGCGAAAATCGCCGAGCCCAAGGAGGCGATGGACACGCCGCTGCAGGTCGTCATCCCGTCCTTCATGATTTCGGAACTGCGCCGCGCGTTTGAAATCGGGTTCCTCATCTTCCTGCCGTTCCTTGTGATCGACATGGTGACCGCGTCCATCCTGATGTCGATGGGTATGATGATGCTGCCGCCGGTCATGATCGCGCTGCCGTTCAAGATTATCTTCTTCGTGCTGGTCGATGGCTGGTACCTGATATCGGGATCGCTGGTGCAGAGTTACGGGACCTAGCGGAACAATTAGCGGGCTTGCGCGTTAGCCTCGGGATCACTGAACCCGCCATCAAGGAAATCCCATGCAAAAATCGAAAATCCTCGTTGCGGCCATCGCGCTGACGCTGCTGGGCAGCACGGCCGTGCTTGCCGACAACAATAACGACCATAAAATCAAATGGAACCACGGCAAGGAAGCCTCTTCCGCCGCCCATGAACGCAACGCCGAACGCAAGGCCGAAAAGCGTCATTCGCGCTGGGTGAAGGGCCACAGCTTCCCCCGCGAATACCGCAACAGCAAATATTATGTGACCGACTGGCACCAGTACAAACTGCGCAAGCCGCCGAAGGGCTACCGCTGGTACCGCGCCGATGACGATTACGTGCTGGTCCGCCGCAAGGACAACGTGATCTCCGAGATCATCAACGCGCTGCAGTAACATACTGTGAATAACAAGCGGCGGCTCCGCGATTTCGGGGCCGCCGTTTTCTATTCCGGGCGGAATCGTCAACGACTATGGCCGTTATCACCTGCGCCGCCCGCCGGCCGGGTATAACTGGTACCGCGCCGACAATGACTACGTGCTTGTCCGCCGCGACAACAACATTATCGAGGATATCATCGACGCGCTGGACTGATGGCAGCGCACAATAGCAAACCGGCGGTCCTGCTCCTTTCAGGGCCGCCGGTTCTATTTTCGGCTACTTTGACGTTAGGGTTTAAGTTGCATTCAACAGTTCGTCCTGCACGGCCAGCATCCTTGCCCGCCTGCGCCGCCTGAAACACCAGACGGCAAGGCAGAGGCCCGCGACACCCAGCCAGGCGGCCAGCGAGACCAGCACCGCCTGCACGCCCCACAGGTCCGACACGCGGCCCATGACCATGCTGACGGGGATGAACAGCAACGACACCAGCAGACTTTGCGTCGACAGTATCGTGGCCCTCCGGTCCGATCCCACATGGCGGTTGATCGCCTCGCTCACGCGCGGTGCGGTCATGCCGTAGATGCATGTGCCGCCCATCATGAGCAGTGCAACCCCGTGCCAGCCCACCGCCACGCTGGCGCCCAGACAGGCGACAACCGCAGCAATCCAGGCGAGGCACAGCGCCTTGTAGGTGCCGACTTTGCCGTCCAGGCGATGGCCCATCTGGCTGGAAAAACCGCCGAGCATGAAGCCGACCGCCATCAGCAGGCCGAAGGCTTCTTCACGCAGGCCCATCGCCATGAAGTAAGGCTGCTGGGTCCACATGATCAGCTTCGTCGAGCAGAACATCACGCCCGCGAAGATGAGCAGCAGGCCGACCTCGGGATGCACGAGCGCATATTTCGTGGTCTCGATAATGTCGGCGACCGGATGCTTGTCCGGCCTTTTCCGGTGACGCTCCGGCTCGTCCATGCGGCAGGCGATCACGACGGCGACCAGCTGCATGCACAGGCTCATCACGACCGGCAGCGCATGGTTGACGTTGTACATCAACCCGCCCAGGATGCTGGCGAACGCGACCGAGTAAAGGCCGAAGCCGCCGCGCTGGCCCTCGCGCTTCCTGTATTCGCCCTCGCGGCCGTCGGCCATCAGGGTTTCGTACAGGATCGCGCTGTTGGTGCCGTTCAGCAGGCAGATGCCGATACCGATCACCGACTGCGCCAGCGCCGCCATGAACAGGCTGTGCGACACCAGCAGCATCGCATAGCCGATCATTTCCAGGAGCGTGCCGAGCGCCAGCACGATCTTGCGCCGCCACTGGTCGGATATCCATCCGCACGGCACGTCCAGCAAAACGACCGTCGCGGCAAAGCAGGCTTCGCCGAGCAGGAAGTCCTTGAACGTCAGCCCGATCTCGTCCCTGTAAAAGGGCATGATGACGGGAATGACAAAGGCCATGTTCACGCATACCGCGTGAAAATTCAGGTGCCTTATGTTGCGGTCGACACGCATGATGTTCTTCCTTTCGTTGGCGTGCGAAAGACGGAAAGAACATCCGGATTCATTCGGGGGAGTTCTGTCAGCCTTTCCGTTTTACGGGCGGCTGACAGCGATGATTTACATCAGTCTGGCAACCGTAGCGTTGTGGTACCGGCGGTTTTCTTGAAAAGAGGCGGGGCATAGGTTTCCTGTTCACCGTTACGCGGTGCGGAAACTTTCCAGCCCGAGACTTGCCCGGAAATGATATTTTTCATGCAATGACGCATGGATTTCCTCTTTTTAAAAACTACATCTTCATCTCAACACGGATCGGGATTCGCGTCATTGAAATTTTGTTGCGCCGCAGCAAGTTTTTTAATTGACATATAGTACCGCTTTCGTCATACTCGCGCGCGTAACCCGATCAAAAAATGGAGTTCAACCATGCGTTCCGTCACCACCGCCGTCCTGTTCAGCCTTCTCCTGTCGTCCTGCGCAAGCGGTGGCGGCCCGTCGCGTACCGATGGTTATGGCGCGCTTGCCGCAGCCGTGATTTTGGGCGCGGGCGTCGCGGTCTTCGCGCATAGCCGCTGATTGTTTTGAGCGACCGAACAACGAAAAAACCGGCGACCCTGTGGTCGCCGGTTTTTTCGTGGCCTAATCGGCTCTAAGCGCAGTCAGTTTCCTAAGCATTGGGATTTGTGACACGGCGGCCCCATGGGTATAATGCAATCATGGCCGACGATAGAAACATTACAATTGCGAAGCAGGCATTTTCCGAGATACGGACTAGGTTTTCTCACTTGCGAGTGATTGAAGACACAAATGTAAATGTTGATCTTTCTATAACATTTCCAATTCAGCCCGGTTTAAAACATCAGGTGAATTTAAATTTACAGAGTGATGAGCTCCACTTCTCTGTGTTCAATTTTTTATTGGAGTGGTTTCCGTGCACAGCCCCTGATGTGGTCCAAGATTACATCGCGGCAGTCTCCGGCTTTTTATCTGGAGAATATAGAATTTTGGAAGTCTATGTAGGAGATAAATGCTTAAAGGCAAAACTGCAATCACCTGAGAAATCAGGTTGGAAGACAATAGGAACTTGGAGCACAGGTTGGCGCATACTACTATTTACAAAAAAGGTTTATACTATCGTTCGTAATGTTTAACGTCGTATGTCCAATTTTCGTTACAGGTTGATCTTGCGGTTCGGCTTTTTGTTGAACACGGGCGCGTCCTGCGGCTTGTCGTCATTCGCGACATCCGCCGCCGCATCGGGCGAGGGCGCAATCGCGGCCTTCAGGTCGTCAACCGCTTCGCCCATCGCTTTTTTCTGCGCTTCGGCGGCGATACGTTCTGCCGCCAGCCGTTCTTTTTCCTGCTGACGTTCATAGGCGGTCTGGCGCTCTTTCGCTTCGCGTTCTTCGCGGGCGACCGGGTCTTCGAACCATTCGCGGCGTTTGCGCGCCAGCAGCTTGTCCGCGCCCACGCCAAGGCCGCCACCCGCCGCCATGCCCAGCATGGTGATCAGGATCACGTTCAGCCATTTGAAGGTATGCACATCGAAACCGTTTTCGTAGTTCTGGTCGTACATCGACCGCGCGGTCTTCATGATGTCGGAGCGCAGTTCGTTCGCGTTGCCCGGTTTTTCATGCAGCACGACATCGACGTAATTGCGGATCATGCGCTCCAGCTCCGGCGCTTTCGCGGCGGAAAAATGGATGCCGTCGGTCACGCCATGCGCCGCCTCGATGGTGCGCGCGGTGCGGGTTTCGGCAGTTTCGGCCAGCTGGTATTCGGCGGGGCCGCTATCCGACCTGGAATAGGTGCGGTAATGTTCGTTATGCGCCGTGCGCAGGGCCTGTTGCAGCGCGCCCGACAGGCTCGTCAGCGCCTGATATTCCCCCGCCGCCTGCGGCGCGTATTTCAGGTAGTTAGAGCCGCTCGCCCAGGTATTGGCGAATTTCAGGTATTCATCCGCGGTCGGCACATGTTCCTTCAATTCGCGCGCCATGCTCTGGCGGATCGCTTCCTGGTTTTCGCCATGCGTCATCTTGGCGATGTAGAGGCGTTCCTGCACGGAGAGGTCGGGGTTGCGCTCCATGAAATTCTGCAGCAGGCGCGCGGCCTGTTGGGCCTGCGCCTGATTGAAGGTGTAGCTGTGCCAGCTGTAGTCGTACACTTCTTCGGTATGGTGCGTTGTCGTGCATTTGCCGTTGCTGCAGCTTTCGGTCGTGTAATGGCGCGTATGCGTCACGTCGCGGCGGTGATAGCTCCATGAATCATCAAACGCCGACTTGATGGCGGGCAGGGCGCGGTTGGCGTCTTCCAGCTTGGCGACCGATTCAAGCGCGGCGCGGGAATCCTGCGGCATCGCTTCGGTGTATTCGCTGATCAGCGCGTGTTTTTTCAAAGACGCGTCGATGCGCGTCTGCAGTTCATGCGCGAAAACGGCATGGCTCTTGTTGATGTGCAGGGCGATGTTGTTGCTCTCGAACACTTTCATCGTGATGTCGTTGTTCGCGGCATAGAACCTTGTGAGGGCGGGCACGGGCTGCGATGCCTTGTTAAAATCCGCGCTGATCTGCTCGATCTCGGAAAAGGCCAACGGAATTTCGCCGGCCTTGGATGCGTAATGCCTTGTCGACAAACCGCCCGCCAGCACAAGGCCCAGCGTCACGCCGATCCAGATTTCGGCCGAAGTGTTGAACAGTTTATGGCGCGACCATTTAAACGCGCGCTTGTACCACGGGTCGGTCGAGGGCTGCAGCAGGCTGTTGTCGTTGCGCGATTTGAAAATGGACATGATGACCCTCGGGCGAAATGGCTTTTTTTGATTTCGAAGAATGTATCAAAACCGGCATCTTTATGCAATTTGATTTTCATAATTGAATTACGCTAAAAATATCCTTTAATAACAATGGATTATTTTAAATAAATTGACGTTTTATTCCATAATCAATATAACGACACATCCCCGCAGAGGTGCGGGACAGCAGGAGTGAAAAAATTGCCCGATGAAAAAAACGTCGAATTCTCATCATTGACCAAAGAGCGCAGCGAAAAACTTTTCGTGTCGCAGAAGCTCAAACTTTTCATCCTGACCGGCCAGCCCGATGCCGACGGCACACATTCCAGCCTTGCCATCAAGCCTTTCCATCAGTTGAGCAAAGACGAACGCGCTGCGCTGACTGCGAAGGCGGAGCCGCACGGGCCCGCTTCAAAAATTTCCATCATCAAACAGGGTGACGGCCTTTCCTTCACCGACGAGATGACGGGCAAGACGACCGTCACGCCGCTGCGCCACCTTGACACCGATGTGCGCGAAAAACTCTCCGACCCGTTCAAGCGCCTCTCGTCTTATGACGCGGCGAAAATCGCCCTGCGCCGCAAATTCGCGGCGGGGGTGCTGGGCGTTGCGGGGCTGGGCGGCGGGTTGGGTGCGGCATACAACGCGGGCGTTTTCGAACCGCTGTCCGATATGACGACGCGCGTGTTTGCGCCGGAAGCCAAGCCCGCGGACGCGCCGACAGTCGCGCCCCTCGTCGAATTGACGGGCGCGCGTGAAAAAAATGCGCTGAAATTCGATGAAAATCCCGCGATGGTTGAATATCTCGGCCAGCAGATGGATTCTTTCCCGCAGCGCGAGAAGCAATTCCTTTACACCGTCATGGTGGGGGAGGCGCAGAAGGCGGCCGACCTGCTGGTCAGCAAAGACGGCGCGGAAATCCTCAAGCAGGCCGGCAGCCTTGCCATGATTATCGCGACACGGAACGGCGACCTCGACATGATCCGCGTGTTGCATGGTGCGGGGCAATCGACGAACCAGACCTATCACCCCACGACCTATGCGGCCGAAGATGTATGGGTGCCGCTGGTCGATGCGATCGAGCGCGGCTTGCCGAAAACGACGGAGCTGCTGCTGAAGCTCGGCGCAGATCCGGAACAGCGCGACAACCCGCGCCGCCCGACACCCTATATGCTGGCCGCCTATTCACCGCTGATCGATACGGATGTTGCGGTCGAAGTGATGGACAAGCTCCAGAAAGGCGGCGCGAAACTGGAGGCGCTCAGCCCCTATGGTGCCGACGCGCTGATGCACACGATTACGGCTTCGGACGGCGATGCACGCAAATTTGAAAAGGCCTTGTCCGTTCTGCCCGATGCGAAGGCCGCGGTGAACAAGCCCTATCGCGTTTACAGGACCGCCGTGGGCTGGGTCGGCGGCTGGACGCTGCTGATGGAGGAAATCGAACGCCAGAGCTATCGCGGCAATGCCGATAATGCGATCGTGAAATCCATGTTCGCGCATGGCGCGAATGTGAACGCGAAAAACGAAGCAGGCTGGACCGCGCTGCATATGGCGGCGGAACTCGACCAGCTGGACACGGTCAGGATGCTGGTCAAGGCCGGCGCAAATATCCACGCCCGCGATAACAACGGCCAGACCGCGCTTGATGTCGCGAAGAAATCCGATCTCGAACCCGTGCGCGTCCGCAATTACCTGCAGGGGCTGATGCAGGTGAAGCCGAAGGTGCTCGCGCCTGCGGGCTGAGCAGATTACAATTTCCAGTCCGGCCTGACCCAATGGCAGGTATAGCCGTTCGGGTTTTTTTGCAGGTAGTCCTGATGGTAATCCTCGCCGTCCCAGAATTTGGTGAAGGGTTCCAGCGTGGTGGCGACCTTGCCTGGCCATTTGCCGCTGTTGTTGACGGCGATGATCACATCCATCGCGGTTTTTTTCTGCTCGTCATCCATGTAGAAAATCGCCGAGCGGTATTGCGTGCCGCGGTCGTTGCCCTGGCGGTCTTTCGTCGTCGGGTCGTGGATCTTGAAAAAATATTCCAGCAGCGCGCGATAGGTTGTTTTCGCGGAATCGAAGGTCAGCTCGATCGCTTCCGCATGGCCGCTCTTGCTGTCATGCGTGTCGTCATATTTCGGGTTGTCCAGATGCCCGCCGGTATAGCCGACGCGCGATGAAATAACGCCCGGTTGCGTGCGCAGCAGTTCCTGCATCCCCCAGAAACACCCGCCCGCGATGACCATTTTGTTGCTCATGTTCTGATACTCCTTGCCGTGTTATTCGTGCGGCAACGTCAAAAGGTTACATCATCCCGCGTCACGCGCGCGATGGTCAGCACATAAACTTGGGCGGCGCCGGATTTTTTCAAGATGCGGGCGCATTCGTTGAGGGTTGCGCCGCTGGTGAAGACGTCATCGACCAGCAGGATGTTCTTGCCGCGCAAAGCAGCCGCCTGTTTTTCGTCGACGGCGAACGCGCCGCGCACATTGGCGTGGCGTTCCTTGCGGCTCAGGCCTTTTTGCTTCACCGTGTAGCGGGGGCGGGTGAGGGCATCGGGGGCGAAAATGCGGTCGGTGCGTTTCGCCAGCATCTCGCCCAGAACCGCCGACTGGTTGAAACGGCGCTGCCACAACCGGCGGGAATGCAGCGGCACGGGGATGATGATATCGGTATCGGCGATCATTTCCGCACCTGCGCGCGCCAGCCACGGCACGAAGGTCTGCACGGTATGCATCCGGTCGCCATATTTGAACCCCATGACAAGTTTCCGGCTGGCGTCGTTATAGACGACAGCCGACCGCGCGCGGGTGAATGCCGGTTCTTCGTCGATGCAACCGGCGCAGAGGCTGCCCATCGGGCTGTCGAAGCCGAACGGCACGCCGCAGGTTTCGCAGAACGGATTTTCGATGAAGGACAGTTCCGACCAGAAAGCGGGGGAAACCATGCCCGGCGCATCCACAACCGCGCCCGATCCTGCGCAGCGGGGCGGCAGGATGATATTTAGCGTGGTATTCCAAAGGCTTGCTATGGAACGGGTCTTGGCGGTGCGGCTGTGCATGGGCTTGAAATTTGCCGTAAAAACGCCAATTTATCAAGGTCTAACCCATTTTCCCTAAAGTTCTTGTTATTACAAGGGTGTTATCATAATATGTCACAGTTTTATCAGTCAGGGAGACGTAAGGGTGCGTTTCTCTGTATAATGGAGAGATTGAGTTCAGACTCCCAAGGGCGCGTGAGTGTCAAAGGTCGATAGGACAGAAATAGCCGAACAGGTGGCAGCCAGCATCCGGAATTTCTCGGAACTGGCGAAGGACGAAGCCACGCGCGCGCGCGCCGTCATCGAAATGCCCGAATTTATCCAGCAAAAGGCCGCGCTGATTTCCGCGCACTTCCTGCTGCCCGCCGGCGCCCGCGTGGTCGATATGGGCTGTGAACGGGGGGCGGTCACTTACGTGCTCGCGCTGCTCAACCCCCGCGTTGAAATCATCGGCATCGACATGGATGCCAAGGCCATCGATTTTGCGCGCAAGACCTACCGCCTGCCCAACCTGTCGTTCCGCGCGGCGGATATTTCCATTCCCGAAATGGAAGACGAAACAATCGACGGCATCATCAATTCCAACATGCTGCACCATGTCTATTCGGCGAACAGCTATAACCCCGATGAAGTGACAGCGCTGCTGGAACGCCAGATCCAGAAGCTGAAAACCGGCGGCACGATGCTGATCCGCGATTACATGATGCCGCCCGAGGGCGAGTATGTGATGCTGGAACTGCCCAACGTGCCGAGCCAGGGCAACACGCCGATGGAGCTGTCGGATGCCGACCTGCTTGTCCACTTCTCGCAAAACGCGCGGCCCATGGCGTCGGGCTGCGAAGGGTTCTTTATCGAGGAACTGATGCCGCGCCGCGACGGCACGCGCCTGTTCCGCCTGCCGCATAAATGGGCGCTGGAATTCGTGCACCGCAAGAATTACCGCAAGGACTGGACGAGCGAGCTTTCCGAAGAATACACGTTCTTCACGCATGGCGATTACCGCCGCGAATTCGCGCGCCTCGGCATGCGCATGGTGTTCTCCGCCCCGCACTGGAACCAGTGGGTGGTGAAGAACTGCTTCAAGGGCCGTTTCCAGCTGTATGACGAAGATTACACGCCCATGAACGCGCCGCCCACGAACTACTTCATCGTGGCGCAAAAGGTGGCGGACAAGCAGTCTCTGGTGATCGAGGAACGCCGCCCGTCGCAAAAACCCGTCGGCGATCTGCAGATCATGATCGTGCGCGACAAAAAATCGGGCGCGCTGCATGAACTGGTCAAGCGCCCCGGCGAATATTGCGACATCGTGCCGTTCCGCATCACGCCGGATAACCGCCTTGTGATCTATGTGCGCTCCGGCTATCCGCGCCCCATCGTCAACGCGGTGTCGCGCGGCTCCCACAACCTTGACGGCAAAAAATGGTCGGGCCACCTGATCGAGCCGATCACGATGGACACGGTCAACATGACCGACGACGTCGAAGAAAACCGCAAGATGATTTTCGGGTATGTCGACAACTACGCCAGCCTGCGCCCGAAATCGGAAGAAAGCTGGTATGTGGGCGACACCTATTTCCCCAGCCCCGACCGTATCGACGAGGCGATCGAGCCTGTGTTTGTCGAGGTTGAAAACGCGCAGCGCACCAGCTGGCCGATCAAGGAAGACAAGGAAGTCAACTTCACCGAGATCGGCACGATCATGGAGCTGGATGCGGCCGATATTATCCTGGCATCGCAGGTCGGCCTGCTGCCCGAACCGCGCCTTGAACTGCATGTGTTCGAATTGATGTCGCGCTACAACATCCCGTTCCCGAAATGGATCGGCGAAGTGATGCCGAAAATGCCGGGGCAGCCGACAAAATCCAAAGACCCCGAAGACATGCTGGCCGAATGCGAGCCGTGCGATTTCGAGGAAGAGCAACGCGCCCCCGTCATCCTGAAACCCGTGAAATCGGTGTTCGTGGAGGAGGGCAAGGTCGGCAAGGCCGCGCGCGGGCTGTCGGCGCAGGATATCGAATTCATCATGACCGAAGACGGCATCGAAAATATCGCCGTCGTCATTCCCGTCAGCCGCGACTGGGACAACAACCTGCTCGTCTCGCTCGACCCGAAAATCCTGCCCGTGCCGAACCGCCTGGGCGGCGACGGCGCGATGCTGAACGCGCCCAGTTTCATGCTGCCGAAAAACGTGCGCTCGATTGACGATGCGAAAGCCTTCATCGCCGAAAAATTCCACGTGCCGGTCGAACAGGTCGGCAAGCTGGGCGAAAGCTATTTCACGCATACCGGCGTCACGCCGCAGCGCGTCTATCCCTTTATCGTGTCATCGCCGCCCGATGTCGGATCCGGCCCGAAACGCAGCTATACGCCGCTGAAACGCCTGTGGCGTTTGCTGGGCTTTGCGCGGTTTGCAGGGGGCTTGCTGAAAATGCTGGCGCGCACGCATATGTCGATGGATGCGAACAGCGACATGAGCCTGAGCCGCAGCCCCGTCAACCTCAAGAGCACGGGTTTCTCCCTGTCCACAGAAAAGGTCGCGGTGGAGGCGAAAAACGTCGGCTATTCCGCAGCGCCCTCGCGCGTCCTCGGCCAGCGCGGCGCGGCAGGCGGCGGTGGGGGCGGCGGCGCGGCTGCAAAACCTGCCGATACCTATACGCCCTTCCAGCCGCCCAAGGGCATTGATCCCGCGCTGCTGGCGCAAAGCCAGGCTGCGCAGGCGCTCATCGAAAGCATCGCGGCGCCGCGCATCGGCAAGCGGCTTGTCGACAGCTATGCGCAGGCCAAGAAACTGCTGAAGGGCGGCGACGAAGCCATCCACATGCACGAAACCCCCACGGTCGCGCAGATCGACAAGGATATCGTCGCCGTCGCCGACCAGCTCAAAAAAATCCGCAACGACAAAATCCCCACGCTGGAACTCCGCACGCCGGACAACAAGGGCGGGAAGATTTAACTTGAATTGTCATTCCGGCGAACGCCGGAATCCACGGACTTCACCGGTTCCCCATGAGCAGCCAGTATTTTGTTTATATCCTTGCCAGCAAAAAGCACGGTACGCTTTATATCGGCGTCACAAGCAATCTGGTGAAAAGAGTGCATGAACACAAGAACAGGCTTGCGGAAGGTTTCACGAAGAAATACAACGTTTCTCAGTTAGTGCATTTTGAATGCTGTGATGATGTAAACGCTGCCATACAACGCGAAAAGCAGCTGAAAGAATGGCGGCGCGACTGGAAAATTGATCTGATCGAGAAAGAAAATCCGGACTGGGCTGATTTGTACGCAACGATAACGGCGTAGTCCGTGGACCCCGGCTTTCGCCGGGGTGACAGGAATGTGATGAGCGATAATACTATTCAAGTCTTCGACCGCACCCTTCTCCGCCGCCGCCGCGACCGCGCGGCTGCGGGCATTTCTTCGTTCGATTTCCTGTATCAGGATGTCGCGCTGCGGCTCTCCGACAGGCTTGACCTGATCAAGAAAGAATTCGCAACCGTCCTCGACCTCGGCGGGCATGGGGTGATGGCGGAGCATCTGCGCGTGCGGGCGGGGACGCAGTTTGTGGCGACGTCGGATGTGTCATCCGGCATGGCCGCGCGGGCGGCGCATGGCGTGGCGGCGGATGAGGAATTTTTGCCGTTCAAACCCGGCAGCCTCGATGCCGTGGTCAGCAACCTTGCGCTGCATTGGGTGAACGACCTGCCGGGCGCGCTGGTGCAGATCCGCCGTGCGCTAAAGGCAGACGGGCTGTTCCTAGCGGCCGTGCCGGGCGGCGAAACCTTGCGCGAATTGCGTCAATCACTTCTGGAGGCGGAAATCGCCGTTTCGGGCGGCGCATCCCCCCGCGTATCGCCCTTTATCGACGCGCGCGACATGGGCGCGCTGTTGCAGCGCGGCGGCTTCGCGCTGCCGGTTGTGGACAGCGACATCATCACCGTCGATTATTCCAGCCCGCTGAAGCTGATGCAGGACCTGCGCGGCATGGGCGCGACGAACGCGGTTTATAACCGCCTGCTGAAACCGACGCGCCGCGCCGTGATACTGGAAGCGGCAATAATCTATGCGGAAAAATTCGGCGATGCGCAGGGGCGCGTGCCTGCCACCTTCCAGATCATCTACGCCATCGGCTGGTCGCCCCATACCAGCCAGCAAAAACCCATCCAGCCCGGCAGCGCGAAAATGAAGCTGGCCGATGCGCTGGGCACCGAAGAAATTTCGACGGGCGAAAAAGCGCGGCCTTAATTCTCAGGCGTAACCACGGCGAAGGCCGGGGTCCAAGCAGCCGCTCTTATTATTGGCGGCTGCGGCTTATGAGGTGTCACCGCCAATATTCTGGGGAGTGCTTAGACCCCGGCTTTCGCCGGGGTTACGGGCGTTATTTGGTCGCGGTCAGGAAATAATTCACATCCATATCCGTCGCGCTCAATGAAAACGCGCGGTCGAGCGGGTTGAAGACCAGGCCGCGCACATCGGTCACTTCCAGCCCGTGTTCCTCGATATGCTTCGCCAGTTCCGACGGCTTCAGGAATTTTTTCCAGTCATGGGTGCCGGCGGGAACCCAGCGCAGGATATATTCGGCGGCGATGATGCCGAGCGCGTAGGATTTCGGCGTGCGGTTGAGGGTGGACATGATCAGCATGCCGCCGGGGCGCAGGATGGCGCAGAGGGCGCGCATGAATTCCTCCACATCCGCCACATGCTCCACAATTTCAAGCGCGGTCACGACATCATATTGCGCGCCCTTGGCGGCCAATGCCTCGACGCTCGTGGCGAGGTAGTTGATTTTCAGCCCGTGGGCTTCTGCATGGGCTTTGGCCACCTTGATGTTTTCCTTGCCCGCATCCACGCCCGTCACATCCGCGCCCATGCGGCACAGCGGTTCGGTCACGATGCCGCCGCCGCAGCCGATATCGGCGATCTTAAGGGCTTGTAAACTTTTGACAGTGTCGGGCAGGTCGAAATGTTCCGACAGCATCCGGCGGATATATTCCATGCGCACAGGGTTGAGGCGGTGGAGGGGGCGCATCGGGCCCGATTCATCCCACCATTTATCGCCCAGAGAATCGAACTGCGCGATCTCGGCGGCATCGATGGTGGATTTTGCGGCGGGTTTTTTCAGATTTTTTTTGGTCATTACATTGCATTTTATATAATTTTTCAGGCTGATAAAACACGATATTCGCCGACATAAAATAACCGGTTAATGAGGTGTGAATATACCCCTTAGTTTCCTTAACTAAGTTTTCATAAGCCCAACGTATCTTCGACTTGGGAACAAGAAAAAAACAAAAAGGGGCACGCCATGATTACAAACTTTCAAAGCATCATCACCATCGCAACCGCACCGGCAACCGGCATGGTGGCCGCAGGCGCAATGGCGGTGGCGGCTGCGGTGGCGGTCGGGTTCCTGTTCATCTTTAACGAGGCTTCCTATCAAAAACGCGCCCAGCGCATGGCCTTCACGCAATACGCGCCCAGGACGCAAGCGGCGTCGGCTTTCCATACCGCCCTTGTGAACGACAACGGCGTGAAGGTCGAGATCAAAGCGGGCGAGCCTGTGTTTGCGGGCGAAATGCTGGCGGTGGTGCGCGACCTTGCCGCCCGCGTCATGACCGGCATGGCCGACATCGCCGAGCTGCTGTCGATGCTGGATACCCTGCAGCGCATGGGGATTGATGTGCAGGGCCTGTTCTCCTTCCTGGGCCCCGTCGCGGCGGTGGAAATGACCGAAGAAGCCCGCCTGCAGCAGGCTTAACCGTTTGCGGTTTAGGGGCGGGCATGGCATCCTTGTCGGCAAGCCAGTCACCCTGATACGCCGCCGGTTATGGACGATTTCAACACAGCGCTGATCCGCGAAAAGATCATTTTTATCGACTCCGCCGCGCCCCAGAAAACGGACGCAATGGCGGAGGGGCATCACGTCGTCCGTTCCAACCGCCTGCTGCTGAACCTGCCGGGCGAACACGGCACCGAAAAACTGGTGATCCGTTCGCAGACGATGCCGGGCACATTGCGCCTTGCCGCCGCCGCATTGATGGATTTCTGCGCCAAGGGAAAATTCAGCGGCCGCGGCCCCGACTGGGACGAATTGTGGGAACGCGTGCGCCCGCCGTATGACAAGCGGTATAACCCAGACAACTGGGCGGCGGTGTATGTGGACGGCAAGTCCGTTTTCAAGACCAATGCGTCGAGCTATGCCGATGTGATCGAGCAATGCGCGCAGGTGGCGACCGGCAATTACGACCATGCGATCACGGTGACCGAGGGCGCGCTGCGCCGCATCGGCAAGAACATGCAGATCAGCCATTCATCGACCGTCGCCGCCGTGTTTACCAACGAGGGCGACTCCTTACGCACCGCCATCGTGAACCGCCGCGCCGGCAAAACGAACGCCTTCAACTTCGTCGCCAATGGCGGCGACAGCACGCGCCGCGTGCAGCAGGTGCTGTTCGTCACGGCATCGATGCTGGAATCCCTCAACCTGCGCATGGCAATGGACGCGCTGCAGGTGAAGCTGCGCAACCACAAGGCGTCGCGCGAGGAACAGCAGCAATTCACCGCGCTGCTGGGCCGCATGGATGCGCTGTACCGCCATATCGAGACGTTTGAAAACGAATTCAAAGCGAAATACAGGCCCGAACGGCCCGTATTTTTCAAGCCGGAAAAACAAGGAGCTTAATCATGGATAAACCCGCACTCGAAAAAATGCTGAAGATGACGGATTCCGACAGCGAAACCGACGCGATCATGGGCTTGCGCGGCATGCAGGGCGGCTTCCGCGCCGAAGGCGTGACGCTGGCCGATGCGGTCTTGTTCGCCTTCGATAATATCGCCGTCATCAAATCGCGCAAGCCCGCCGTGACGATCGAGCAAAAACCGGCCGCGCCCGCCGCGCCGAAACCCGTCACCACGACCGGCATGCCCAATTGCCGCATGCCGAAACCGGGGCATATCGAACTGATCGCGCCGGGTGCGGCATCCGGCACCGTCATCGCGCTGCCGCCTTCCGCCACCGAAGAGGCGGCATTGGTCGCCGACCACCTGAAAGACGCGCTGGTGGCATCCGTCATCAACAAAAGCCGTTTCAAGCTGAAAGTTTTCGACGTGAAAAACGCGCGCGGCGAAATCCTGGAAACATGCCTGCAGGCCGAATACGACCGCGACGGCATGGCGGTCGTGAAAATCTGGACAAACGTGCGCGGCGAAGTCGCCAATCTCGCCACCCTGCTGCGCAAGGCTGTGGCGACGGCGTTTCCGGATTTGTATGCGAGTTAAGCCTCTCCGCGTAACCCCTGCGAAAGCAGGGGGCCAAGCAACCGCTCGTGCTATTGGCGGTTGCGGCTCATGAGGTGTCGCCGCCAATTGTACGGATAGTGCTTAGACCCCTGCTTTCGCAGGGGTTACATTCACAATTTCTTCGCCACCGTCATCCCTTGTCCCGTATCCAGCATCATGCTCAGGTATTTCTCGGGGTTGGCGAGGCGGGTGTTGAAATCCTGCATGGCGGCCAGCGCCGTTTCGCGGACGCGGTCGGTGGTTTCATTGTCCAGCACGGCGTTAAATAAAAACGTGTTGTCGCCGATGATAAGGCCGTCCTTGCGGACGTTCACTTCCGCCCAGTCCAGATAATTCGCGTAGTTGATTTTATCGGCGTCGATAAAAATCAGGTCGAACGGGCCTTTGGCGGAAAGATCGGGCAGGTTGTCGAGCGCGCGGCCCCTGATAACCTCGATATGTTTTCCGACGGCATATTTTTTAAAATGTCTCTCCGCAATATCGGCGCGGCGCGGTTCGTGTTCCAGCGTGTAAATCACGCCGTCATCCGGCAGGGCGCGCGACATCCATGTCGATGAATAGCCGCCGAGCGTGCCGATCTCGACAATTTTCTTCGCGCCCGACAGGCTGACCAGCAGTTGCAGCAGCCGTCCGTCTTCCGGCGGCACGCTGATCTGGTCGTCGGGGTTGGTCATTGCGGCGCGGATCGCGCGCAGGCCGTCCGGTTCATGCGCGAATAATTCATGGATATACTGCGCGCGCGTTTTCACTGGATGAAATTCTTCGTGATATAGGCGTGGATGAAATAGCCGACGGCGATCAGGCCGATCCCGCTTGCATACATGCCCCAGAACGGCATCGGGAATTTCTTCGCCAGCAGGAACGGGACAAAAAACAGCAGCGACAGCGGAATGGCCGTCAAAATGCTGAGCGCGAAATCGACCGATTTCTGCGGGTCTTTATATTCGCCGTAGGAAAACGCCAATACCAGCAAAGTGCTCAAGGGGAGGGCGATGATAAACCCCGCAAGGTCGGGCCGCTTGCCCGCCAGCCATGACGCAAAGGCGATCACAACCGCCGAAATCGCTATTTTTACCGCCGCCAGATACATGCTATTCTCCGGTTGAATTATTGCGATAGTGCAGCAGCGAAGGGTTTGTTTCAAGTATGCGCGTGGTGGTGCTGACAGGGGCGGGGATTTCGGCGGAATCGGGCATTCGCACCTTCCGCGCCGCAGATGGCTTGTGGGAAGAACACCGGATCGAGGATGTGGCATCGCCCGAGGGCTTCGCGCATGATCCCGATCTTGTCTATCGCTTCTACAACGCCCGCCGCCGCCAGCTGGTGCAGCCCGACATCCAGCCCAATGCCGCGCATGTGGCGCTCGCGAAACTGGAGCGCGCGCTGGGTGATGGTTTCCTGCTGGTGACGCAGAATATCGACGATTTGCATAAGCGTGCAGGCTCTTTGCGCGTGCTGCCCATGCATGGCGAGCTGCGCAAGGCGCGCTGCACGGCCTGCCTTGGCCTGGCCGATTGGGACGCGGATTTCGACGCATCTACCGCTTGCCCTGTTTGCAGCAAATCCGGCGGGCTGCGGCCGCATGTGGTGTGGTTCGGCGAAATGCCGCTGTATATGGATGATATCTACGCCAGCCTTGTGCAATGCGACCTGTTCGTCGCCATCGGCACCTCCGGCAACGTCTATCCGGCGGCGGGGTTTGTCGAGGTGGCGCAAGGCGCAGGGGCGCAAACGCTGGAAATAAACCTCGAACCCACGCAAATCGCCTCGGCTTTCCATGACCAGCGCTATGGCAACGCTACGGAAACTGTGCCAGTATGGGTCGAACAAATTTTGGAATCCCGCAAATGACCGACTCCCTCCTCCCCATGCCCGTCGTCGAAGTGCCGTCGGCTGTCCGCCTCAACGAACAATCGGTGCGGAAACTGCGCATGGGTTATCCTTGGGTATTCCGGTCGGAAGTCATCAATGCCAAGGCGGCGGATAACATCCCGCCCGGCACAATCGTCGATTTCACGCGCGACAAGGGCGATTTCGTGGCGCGCGGGTATTACAACCCGAAGCCCCAGCTGGTCGGCCGCATCCTGACGCTGAAACAGGAAGAAAAGGTCGAGAAATTCTTCATCCACCACTACATCGAAAACGCGATCGTCTATCGTGACAAGCTTTTCGGCCAGCCCTATTACCGCCTGATCCACGCGGAAAGCGACGGGCTGCCCGGCTTGATCGTCGACCGTTTCGGCGATGTGATCGTGGCGCAGGTGAACACCGCCGGCATGGAAAAATTGTGGCCGCATGTGGAGGCCGCGCTGAAATCGCTGCTGAAGCCCCGCGCCATCGTCCTGCGCAACGACAGCAACGCGCGCGAAACCGAAGGCCTCGAAAAATTCGTGAAAGTCATCCACGGCGAGCTTGGCGACAAGCTGGTCGAGGTGCATGACGGCGCGGCGAAATTCTACGCGAATGTGCTGGAGGGCCAGAAAACCGGATGGTTCTTCGACCAGCGCGAAAACCGCCGCTGGGTGTCGCAACTGACGCGCGACGGCTCGCTGCTCGACGTGTTCTGCCACACCGGCGGTTTCGGCATCATGGCGGCGCGCAACGGGGCGCAGAGCGTGACCTTTGTCGACAGTTCTTCCGATGCGCTGGCGATGGTCGAAAAAAACGCGGCGCTGAACGATGTTGCGGCGAAATGCCAGACGGTCGAGGGCGCTGCCTTCGACGTCATGGAGAAAATGGCGCATCTGGGCCGCAAGTTCGATGTCGTCTGCGTCGATCCGCCCGCCTTCATCAAGTCGCGCAAGGATCACGGCCCCGGCATGAAGGGCTACCAGAAACTCGCGCGCCTTGCGATCCCGCTGGTGGAACGCGCGGGCTTCCTGTTCTTCGCATCGTGTTCGCACCATGCGGAAACGTATGAGCTGATCGACACCGTTTCGGGCGCGCTGCAGAAATCGGGCCGCCCGTTCCAGCTGATCAAGGTGGCGGGGGCGAGCGCCGATCATCCGGTGCATCCCATGCTGCCGGAATCGGGCTATCTCAAGGCCTTAACCTTTAGATTCCTTGATTAATTCCGGCTGTATTTGACATAACTTTCGGGCTTTGTTATATTATTTGCCATGCCCCGTGCCACTACCGCTGCGCGATTTTAACGTGTTTCTCGCACAGCCTTACCCCGCACCCGGATAAAACAGCCAGTTTTGTTTTTGTAACGGGAGAATTTGTATGTCGAAAGCAGCCAGCTTATTGCTTGCCGGATTTGCCGTTGTGACCGCCATCGGCGGCGCGAATTTGTGGGAGGCGGCGGAGGCCACCAACGCCAAGGCGACGCTCAAGAACGAAGGCTACACAGATGTGGAGGTCACGCGGGGCGCGCGCTTCAGGACTTCTGCGCCGATTTTCACCTTATATGCAGCGCCGTTCAAGGCGCGCGACGCCGACGGCAAAGAGGTAAAGGGCGAAGTCACCCGCAACCTCGGCAAGCCGGTCGCCTTCCAGCTGAAGGCAGGGTAATGCAGCCATGACGTCACCGCTTGAAAAAATAATGGATGCCATCCACCGCGACCCCAGCGATGCCGGCAGCGTTGCGGATTTTTTCAACGCGGCGTCCGCCTTCCCCAAGGAAGATTACGACGACGCCACGCATGAACTGAAACGTCGCTATGCCGAGGAATATATCCCCGAAGCCGTCCGCCGCGTAGAACAAACCGAAAGCATGTCCGAAGTCGCATACCTCAACGGCGTAGAGGAACATAACAGCGCGCTCAACAACGCCACCTCGTTCTTCCACCGCAACCCGCACCTGAAAGGGCAGGTGCCGCAGGTGATCGTGGAACATCACGCGGAAATGCTGCGCCATACCGTTTCTGAAATCACCGCAACCGCCGGAAAGCTGGATGGGCATCTGGTTGCGCCGCAAACCGCGTCGTTCCGCCGCAACAAGGCGGAAATGTAATGGCGGCGGTGATGCACATTCAGGGCGATATCGGCGACTGGCTGGAGATGCGCGTTGCGGCTGAAAGCGAGCCCTTCGCAACCGGTCAGGAAATCGCCGACAAGGCCGATAAAATTCAAGGCATTTTTGACGCGCTGGATAAAATGCCCGGCGATACGCAGCTGATGGAGAAGCTGGCGGCGGAAATCGGCTCCCGGCCCGTGCCCGGCGGCGTGGCGTACCAGGCCGCGCAGGAAATGATGCGCCGGTATAACCAGGAATTCATTCCTGAAGTGCGCCGTCGCCGGCCCGTGACGGCGATGGTAGAATTGGATAACGAGATTCTCAAGCGCGCACGCGAGCTGCTGCGCACGCGAACGGAAGTGAATGGCCCGACGGAAACGCAGCCGGTTGCGCCCGGCAGCCCCGAAAATAACCTGCGCCTCAACGACATCCCCTATCGCCGCCGCGCGGGCGAGGTGATCGTGATGGGCGATGTCGATTTCAACGACCGCGAGATGCTGCCCGACCTGACGGGCGTGATCGTGAACGGCGGCTATTACATGTTCAACGTGCCCGCGAAAAACCTGTTCGGCACGCCCAAATATGTCGGCGGCAATTTTTTCTGCGCCGATAACGGCCTTGAAACGCTGGAGGGCGCAACGCCCGATATCGGCGGCGGTTTCAGCTGCAAGGACAACAACCTGAAAGACCTGCGCCACGGCCCGAAAAACGTCGGCGCCGATTATATCGTCGAGAATAACAAGCTGGAGACTGTCGAAGGCGCACCGGAAAACCTGACCGGCATCTTTAACATCGCCGGCAACCCCGGCATCCGCGATTTCGAACATGCGCCGAAAACTTTCCGCGAATTGCGCAGCGACTACGGCGTTTTCGCCAGCTGGGATGATGTGCCGACGCATCTGCTGCAATCCGAAGAAAAAGTCCTGCGCATCGCCCATGAATTCCGCGAACAGGTAAAGGCCGTGGTGCGCGAAACCGGCACGCTGTCGCGGCCCGTCTCCGCACCCAAAACCGCGTCATTCGCGAGGAAATCATGAGTCGTCTTTCTGATGCGTTCAACACTGTCGCGGTGCAGGAAGACCCGTCGGAAGCGGCGCTGAAGCAGCTGAACGTGATTTATACGCGCCGCGACGACGGCAGGCTTCTGGTCGAGACCTCGCTTGATTTCCGCGGCTTGGCCATGAAGGAGCTGCCTGACCTCTCGAACGTGGTGGTCGAGGGCAATTTCATGTTTGGCATGAATGAACTGACCAGCCTGAAAGGTGCGCCCTATAGCGTGTCGGGTGATTTCCGCGGTGCCCTGAACCGCGTGAAGGATCTGCAGTACATGCCGCGCCATATCGGCGGCATCGCCGATATATCCGCCAATCGCCTGCGCAGCCTGAAAGGCGCGGATGGTGCCGAGGTTGGTGTGCTGAACGTGACGGGAAATCCCGGCCTGAAAGACCTCGAAAACCCGCCCAAATTTTTCACCGAGTTGCAATCCGATTTCGGCACGTACCGGACAGCGGATGATATCCCCGCGCATCTGCGCGTATCAGAAACCACGCGCGCCAGAATCCGCGACACCGCGAACAGCCTGACCGGCCTGACCCGCGCTGTTATCGCGCCGAAAACCGCCTCATTCCGCAGGAAATCATGATCCTGAAACCGCTCAGCGAATGGGACGCGATGGCGCAGGACAGGATTGCGCTGCTGAACGCGCTGACGCCTGTCGTCAACGATGTGATGACGATGCCCGCGAATACGGCGGTGGTTGAAAAATTCACGGCAATGCTGGCGGCGCAGGGCGATCATCCCGCCGACCTGTTCCGCGCGGAAGTCGCCCATATCATTTTCGAATACGACGCCAATTTCCTGCCCAATGCCGCGCGCAACGACCGCCCCGCGCTGGAACGCCACCGCCAGGTTTTCGCGGAACTTGCCGCAAATCTGGAACCTGCGGAAGTTTTACCGCCGCAGCAGTCGGAAGCGGAACTGCGCAGCCTCGGCATCAAGTTTTCGCGCCGCGCCGACGGCATGCTGGAGGTGGCGGACAAGATTGATTTGACGGGCAAGAATCTCGGCACGCTGCCCGACCTGTCGAATGTCGTTGTGCTGGGCGATTTTTCGGCGGGCGGGAATGACCTGAAAAATATCATCGGCGCGCCGCCCTTTGTCGGCGGCACGGCGACTTTCGCCGGAAATGTCATCAAGTCGCTCGCGGAGGGGCCGCAATATGTCGGCGTGGATTTTGTCGTCAGCTCTAACAACTTGAACGACCTGCATGGCAGCCCGCTTTATGTCGGCCGCGATTACGAGGCGCGGCAGAACCTGCTGACGACGCTTGCGGGCACGCAGCCCGAACTGAACGGCGTGCTGAGCCTGAAAGGCAATTTCCGGCTGGTGAGTTTCGAGCACGGCCCGCGCGTGTTCGAGGAAATGCGCACCGAATTCGGCGATTTCAAGACATGGGACGACATCCCCGAAAACCTCCGCATCTCGCAGGCGACACGCGACAAACTGGCGCAGGATTTCCGCGAGATGATGGACGGCGTGGCGAAACATACCGGCGTTCTGTCGCGCGCGGTTGCTGCGCCGAAAACCGCGCGGTTTACGCGGAAGTAATTCTAGCGGCGCGGCAGGATCGAGGTGTTGATCCCGCGCCGGAATTTATCAATCACCTGCTCCAGCGTCTTGCCGCCCGCCATCGCATTGTCGATATGCGCGAAGAACGCGTCGTCCTGCAGCCATGATGCGGCAAGCGCGCGGCGGGTGACGGGCGCGCCCGTTTCCGTTACGATCCCCGGCACAACTTCATCGGCATAAGGCGATGTCGCAACGGCAGCGTTGAAGGCGTCGGTGATGGTTTTGCGGGTTTCGGGTTTCATGTGAATGCCTTATTTGCGCAGGTTCAGGCCGGGGCGTTTTTTGCGGTCGTCGCGCAGCTGGCCTTGCGTATTTGCGGCCTTCGCCTGACGCTGCTTTTCATGCGTGCCGGCGTATTTGTTGAACATCGCCGTCACGCGCGCCTTTTCGTCCGCTGTTTTGCGGCCATCGGTTGCGATATCGAGCGAGGTTTTTCCTTGCGCGTCGGGTGCGGTGAAATCGGCGCCAGCCTCCAGCATTTGCAGCATGATGCCGGGCGCATTTGACGACAGCCAGCCGCGCGCCGCCACATGCAGCGGCGTCTGGCCTGCGTTGTTTTTGATGTCGAGGCGCGGCTTGGCGGCCAGCAGGATTTTCGCGACCTTGTCGTCGCCCCCGATGGTGCTGGCCGCGATGCGGTGCAGCGGCGTGTTGCCGTCGCGGTCGCCGATATTGATGTCTGCGCCTGCGGCCAGCAGCGCCTCGATGCAATCCTTGCGCTCCTGCCAGGTGCCGCCGATCAGGCGGCCGAGGGGCGATGCGTTTTTGTCGCCGGATAATGTGTTGGGGTTCGCGCCAAGGCGCAAGGCCTCCTGCAGCCCCTCCAGCGAATAATTGCCGATTGCGGCAATCAGCCGCTGGTCGAGCGCGGCTTGTTCGGCGGCGGTGCGGCCTGCCATGATTAACGCTTCGGCGCGTTTTTCAGGTAGGAGGAGGGGCCGGGTTCGACGGGCGGGAAAAGCTGCTTCAGGCTTTTCTTGTCGATGGCGATATAGTTTTCATCGCGGGTGAGGGGTTTCACTTCCGATCCGATGATGGCGATATACGCGATCAGCGATGCCTCGAGGTTCACTTCGCCCAGCTGCTCTTTTTCCTCGTCGGGCAGCGCCTTGAACGCTTTCGCGGTCATGACTTTGTCGACGACGTAATGCGTGGGGCTGACGTTTTCTGCGCCGGCGAACAGCGTGCGCGTATCGGGCTTTTCGCCCTTCTTCATCTTGCGGTCGAAGAATTTGAAATGGTGGGTGTCTTCGGGCAGCGTCAGTTTCGATACATCGCGGTCCTGCACCTCGGCGTAATGCGCGCCGCTTTCGGTGAAGAAGCGCACATAGGTGTGCATGTCATCGCTGCCGGCGACGGCGTCTTTGGCGGCCTTGGCGGCACCGAAAAGTTTCTTGAGGGGGTTCTTGAATTCCATTTCAAAAGCTCCTGAGTAAAAATTGCATGCTGAGGAGGGTATAAGCCGACCTTTATGGAATGTCAACCGGCCATATTTTAGGACAGCTGCACGGAATAAACGGCCATTTGGCGGGCAGTGCGGGTTCTATTCCTGCGCCACGGGGGCGGTTTTCATGCCGATCACGAAACTGTCGATCAGGTAATTGGCCATGCTTTCAAACGCGCTTTCGCCATCGAGCTTGGGCATCTTGCCGGTTTCTTCAAGGAAGCACAGGCCGTGGGTGGAGGCCCAGAGGATGCGCGCCGCCATCTTCATCTTGCGCTGCTGCTTGCCCGAGAAAGTAGGGGCGAGCAGGATTTCGAGGGAGGTGAACAACCGGTCGATTTTTTCCTGATACCACGGCTCCACCTTGCGCGTTTCCGGCAGGTCGTGGCTGAACAGCATCAGCCAGTAGGGGCGCATATCCTGCGCGAAACTGCGGTACAGCTGCGCCATTTTCTTCATGTTCTGCACGGGCGTTTTTTTCGCGTCGTGGCAGGCGGGGGAGGACAGCACGCCATGCAGCAAATCAAGCGTGCGCGCATTCACCTGCAAATACAGCGCATCCATCGACGGGAAGACGTTATAGATCGTGCCGGGGGCGTAACCGATAGCATCGGCCAGCCGCCGCGCGGTCAGCCCCTGCGGGCCTTCCTTGCCGACCAGCCGCCACGACATCTCCAGAATCAGGTTTTTGAGTTCCTCGCGGGTATGGTCCTTGCGGCGCGCCATGGCTTTGATCCTTTGCCCCATAATAGCCTGATATTAAACGATGTTCAATATTTATATTGAACGGTGTTCAGGACTATGGGATGATGAATAATGAACGGTGTTCATTATACAGGGAGATACACGATGAAACGCGGCACATTACTCACAGTACCCGTACTGGTCGGTAGCGGGGCTGCATTGATCGCGAGCCTACCGGCATCGCTGCCCATGGCGGTCGGTTTTGCGGGCGTGGCGGGGTGGGAGGGATTTGCCAAGCTGCGCGAATTCTGGGCGGATTTGCACCTGCTGCATTTCCGCGGGTCGTTCGGTTACTACAACTACGGCTATTCGCGTCACAAGAAATAGGGGAGGCGGTGGATGGCTGACGATGGCCTGCGGACGACCGAATTCACCGAAGCCGGATCAAATGCGGAATACCGGCTGCTCAGCGACACGCAAATCCTGCTGGCGACGCCGCGCGGCAAGGGATGGCTGAACCAGTATTTCGATTTTTCCTCGCGCAGGCCGACGATACGGTTTGAAGTGGATACGGGCTCTGCGCGCATCGACCTCGGCACCGTACAGATGGCGGCGGTGGATGGCGAGCGCACGAAACATCTGACGAATGCGTGGCGCGCGCTGTGTGCGCTGTGCGTCGTCTATAATCCGGTCAGATCGTCCCCGTTTCCGGGTTGATCGGCTGGTTGTCGAGCCAATAGACATCGCCATGCGCTTTTTGCGGCATGCCGTCGGCGATGTGGTTGGTCAGGTCTTCCAGCACATTGATCGGCCAGGGCGGGTTGACGATGGCGATGCCGGAGCCGAACATGCGGTAGCCTTCGGTCGGCGCTTTATCGAGGCGCACTTCGCTCACCAGCACATCCTTCACGCCGGATTTGCGCAGATGGGTCAGCAGCTGCACATGGCCTTGCGCCTCCAGCAGCGGATACCAGATCAGGAAAACGCCCTGCGGCCATTTTTTCCAAGCCAGATTTACTTGCTTCGCGGTCTGCACATATTCGGTCTTGATTTCGTATGACGGGTCGATGATGACAAGCCCCTTGCGAAGCGCAGGGGGCGAGAAATCGACGATGGATTGAAACCCGTCTTTTTGCTGCAAATCGACATTCGCTGCGCCGGACATGGTTTTCTGCAGTTCCTCGAATTCGCCGGGGTGGCGTTCGATACAGGTCAGCTTGTCGGTTGCGCGCAGGATCTTGCGCGCGATCATGGATGATCCGGGCCAGGTAACAAGCGCGCCATCGGGGTTAAAGCCGCTGACGATTTCCTTCAGGCCGGCGGGCAGCCCGTCATTCTCCCAGAAATGCTGTGCGCCGCTGATGTATTCGGATGTTTTCTGCGCTTCTTCGGAGTTGAGGTCATAGGTGCCGCGCCCCGCATGGGTGTCCAGCACGGCGAGTTTCGGGTTCTTCGCCTTCAGCGATTTCAAAAGCTCGACCAGAATGGCGTGCTTGTGTACATCGGCGAAGTTTCCGGCGTGGTAAATGTGCTGGTAGCTGAGCATTTTTTTTAAGTCCTGCGGTTGGAAAAGAAAAAGCCCTTAGACGCTGCTAAGGGCCTTTCTTTGGAAATCTTACCAGAAAAACCTTACGCGGTCTTCAGGTTCACGGCGGTCATGCGGCCCTGGCGGTCGGGCGCCAGTTCGAAATCGACTTTCTGGCCTTCCGCCAGTTCGCGCAGGCCGGATTTTTCAACTGCGGAGATATGCACGAACACATCCGTTCCGCCGCCATCGGGCACGATAAAGCCGAAGCCTTTTTTGTTGTTGAACCATTTCACGGAACCACTGGGCATTAAGTCTCTCCTTGGGCAAGTTTGGCATGACCGGACGGGCGTTTTTGATGCGCACGACCATGACTAGAATTAGACGATTTCGATTTTTGCCGCAACAAAATATGGCCTGCCGGAAAAGCCGCGGAATGCCGCGATTTTTCCGGTGCTGCGGTGCGAAAAGATTCAGGGTTATGTTATCTGGAATCCGATTCTTTAAAAGAACAGGCAGAGCAGCCAGACGACGCCGACATTGCAGCAGGCGACGAAGACCGCCGCGCTGCCCGCATCCTTGGCCTGTTTCGCGTAGGCGTTCCATTCGGTGCCGTGACGGTTCACGACGGCTTCGATCGCGGAATTGATGATCTCGATCACCAGCACAATCAACAGGCTGCCGATCATCATCGCCTTTGCGATGCCCCCCGGCCCGTAATACAGCGCGACAGGGGCGAGGATGAGGGAGGCGAGCAGTTCCTGACGGAATGCGGCTTCGGATTTGAATGTCGCCTTCAGCCCGTCGAAAGTATATCCGAAGGCGCGCAGGATGCGGGTCAGGCCGGTCGCCTTGTCGGGCACTTTGCCGGGTTCGGTCATGTGACATCCTTTTGCTGATACGACTTGTAAATATCGCGGATCGGGCCGTCGGTCGTCAAGGCGACGGATGACGGCAGGTCGGAGGTGATGCGGCCTTTATCAAGGTAAATGATGCGGTCGAATTCCGGCAGCAAATGCAGGCGGTGCAGCGTCGCGACGACGCTCTTGCCCTTGAAATGGCTGAACAGGTTTTTGAAAATCTTTTCCTCGGTCGGCAAATCGACGCTGCTGGTGGGTTCGTCCAGCAGGATGATGTCGGATTGCTCCGCCGCGAACAAGCCGCGGGCCAGCGCAAGGCGCTGTTTCTGCCCCACCGAAAGGTTGACGCCTTTTTCGCGGATATCGGTGTCGAGGCCTTTGGGCAGCTGTTCCAGCACGGGCAGGAATTCGGCCAGGTCGAGCGCGCGCAAGACGTCGCTGTCCGGCACATCGAGGCCGAAGCTGACATTGAAACGGATGGTGTTTTCAAAAATTTCGGGGTCCTGCGGGATCAGCGTGGTGAGTTGCGACAGCGCATCGAAACCCGCCTTCTGCCCGTCCACCGTCACATCGGCATGCTGCGGGTTGTGAAGCGCGCGCAAGAGCGACAGGAGCGTCGATTTGCCGCCGCCCGACCCGCCGATCAGCGCGATTTTTTCGCCATGGCCGAGCTTCAGGTTGATATCGGCCAGCGTCGCGGTTTCGCGGTTCATTTTCGTGGCATAGGTGAATTTCAGGTTGCGGATGTCGAGGTCTTTCCATGTCGGCGGCAGGGCGGCGGGCGCGTCGGCCGCCAGCTTGGTATGGTCATCCACGATATGCTGCGTGGCGCGCAGGTCGGTCAGCGCGTTCAGCCATGTGCCGTGCATCCAGATGAAATCGAACATCTGGCCGCCGACTTTTTCCTGATACATGTAGATGGTGACAAGCGCGCCCGCCGCGATCGCATGGCCCGCCTGCAGCTGGAACCAGATATAGCCCAGCAGGATGATTGTCATGGTCGCAATCGAAAACATCGTGCCGAAGAAAAAACGCCATTCATTCAGGTACGCCTCGCGCATGAACGGCGGCAGGGTGTGCTGCAGTTTCGAATTCAGCGTCGATTTGGAAAAGGCCTGCAGGCGCAGGATGACGATGCTGACCATATTTCCGACAAAATCATAGAAGGTCGCATTGGCGGCGTGGCCGGCCTCGTTCATTTCATGGATCGCCTGCGTCATGCGGCGGTTGAGCATCACGATCAGCGACAGGCTGATCGCCGTGCCGGTGAAGCTGATCAGGCCGATCCAGGGGTTGAAACTGGTCAGCATGATGAGCGAGCCGGTGAGCGACACCACGCGCTGGAAGCTGATGAACGAATTCTCGGTAAAGCCGCGCAGGGCGCTTGCCGCTGTGCGGATGCGGTTGATGGTGCTGCCGGAATGGTGGTCCTGGTGCCAGCTGAGCGGCATTTCGGTGAGGCGCGAAAACATCGCGGTCGTGTACTGGATAAAGACCAGCTGCGCGCAGCGGCGCTCGATCACGCGGCCGGGGCCATGGAACACCCACATCATGAAATGGCAGGCGATGATGAAGCACAGGAAACGCAGGCAGTCGTTGAACAGGTTCGGCCCCGCCGCCTGCAGCGTGTTGATCAGCTGCCCGAACAGCCATGGAATGGCCAAATCAAAGCACATCGCGAACAGGAACAGCAGGTGGTAAAACGCGATATGGCTGCGCACGCCCTGCGCATATTTCCACACCTCCATCCAGAGGCGGGCATAGGAAAGCTGGGCAAGCGGGTTTTTAAAGGACATAGGGCGATTCTAAAGGGCTGTTCCTGCCGAATATAGTCGCCGTTTCGTTCTTTGTCATTACATGAGTAGGCAAAAAGGCCGCATCCGCCCCTTTTTCGCACGGCCGATTTGATTGTATTGCACCGGTTGGGAGGAGTAATATACGGCCATAAACTCTGCAAAGTGAGTCTTCCCATGGAACTTGATCCTGTTTTGCTGGCCCGTATCCAGTTTGCCTTTACGATAAGTTTTCACATCGTCTTCCCCGCATTTACCATCGGCCTGGCAAGCTTTTTGGCGGTGATCGAGTTTCTCTGGCTTAAAACCGGAAAGCAGCAATACCGCGACATCTATAAATTCTGGGTCAAGATATTTGCCGTCGCTTTCGGCATGGGTGTCGTTTCCGGCGTCGTCATGTCGTATCAGTTGGGGACAAACTGGTCTGTGTTTTCGGACCGCATCGCGAACGTCATCGGCCCGCTGCTGGGCTTTGAAGTGTTAACCGCATTTTTCCTCGAGGCGTCGTTTCTGGGCATCATGCTGTTCGGCTGGGGGCGCGTCAGCAAGCGGATGCATTTTGCCGCGACCTGCATCGTGGCGGGCGGCACGCTGTTATCGGCCTTCTGGATTTTATCCGCGAACAGCTGGATGCAAACGCCACAGGGCTTCGTGGTGGCGGCAGACGGCAGGTTGATGCCCACCAACTGGCTGGAGGTCATCTTCAATCCCTCGTTCCCCTATCGTTTCGCGCATATGGTCACGGCGGCTTACCTGACGACGGCCTTTGTCGTGGGCGGCGTCGGCGCATTTTACCTGTGGAGCAAGCGTCACCTGCCGCAGGCAAAAATCATGCTGGGTATGGCGGTCATGATGGCTGCGCTGGTGGCGCCCGTTCAGCTGTTCATCGGCCACCTGCACGGCGAAAACACGATGGAGCATCAGCCGGCCAAGGTCGCCGCGATGGAAGGAAACTGGGAACACACGGCAAATGCCCCGCTTTACCTGTTCGGCGTGCCAAACCAGGAAAAGGAAACGACCGAATACGGCATCACCATTCCGGGCGGCGCAAGCTGGATATTGACCGGAGATGCAAACGGAAAAATCCCGCACCTGAAGGCGTTCAAGCCGCAGGACCGCCCGCCCGTGATCTGGGTTTTCTGGTCGTTTCGCGTCATGGTTGGTCTTGGCATCATGATGATCCTGATCGGCGCTGTCAGCGCCATACAGTATTTCCGCGGAAAACTTTTTTCCAGCAAGTGGCTTCATGGCTGGTGGATGCTGATGATGCCATCCGGTTTCGTGGCGTTGCTGGCGGGCTGGTTTGTGACGGAAACCGGGCGCCAGCCCTATACGGCCTACGGGGTTATCAGAACGATTGAATCTGTATCGCCTGCGATTTTGGGGCCGCAGGTGGCGTGGTCGCTGCTGTCCTTTGTTGTGATGTACACCCTCGTTTTTGGCGCCGGCAGCTATTACATCCTGCAGTTGATCGGCAAGGGCATACCGGCAGGGAACGAAGAAGAACAGTTTTACAGGCACAGCATCGAGGTCACGCCCGTGGCGTCGATGTCCGGCGAGAAAGGAAAGAAAAATGTTTGATTTTTCTTCGTCGATTGATCTTCCGCTGATCTGGGGTTTATTGATCGCAGTGGCGGTATTTCTGTATGTTCTGCTCGACGGGTTTGACCTCGGTATCGGCAT
Organism: Alphaproteobacteria bacterium; assembly: GCA_965279315.1. GTDB lineage: Bacteria > Pseudomonadota > Alphaproteobacteria > Micavibrionales > UBA2020 > JAPWJZ01. The sequence continues at coordinate 1,993,061 of OZ257145.1, forward strand.
TCTGTTTCCTTTTGCGCCGTCCGACAAATGCCGCGACCGCATGATGAATTCTATCGCCCCGTTCTGGGACGGCAACGAAACATGGCTGGTGCTGGGCGGCGGCGGATTGTTTGCGGCCTTCCCGCTGGCCTATGCGGTGCTGATGCCCGCTTTCTATATTCCCATCATCGTGATGCTGCTGGGGCTTATCATGCGCGGCGTCGCGTTTGAATTCAGGTTCAAGGCGGCGGGCAAGTCGCGGCGGCTGTGGGATTACGCGTTCCATTTCGGTTCGCTGGCGGCGGCGTTTTCCCAAGGGCTTGTGCTTGGCGCGTTCGTGCAGGGAGTCGAGGTTGACGGGCGTAATTTTTCTGGCGGGCCGTTTGACTGGGCGACGGGTTTCAGCGTCATGACCGGCATCGCTGTCGTTTTCGGCTATGCTTTGCTGGGCGCGACATGGCTTGTCATGAAGGTGGAGGATGTGACGCAGTCCTGGGCGCGGCGCGTTGCCTCTTATGTGCTGGGCTTTGTCGGCATTTTTATGGCGCTGGTCAGCCTGTCGATGCCTTTCCTGAACGATGCAATCCGCCTTTTCTGGTTTAGCACGCCGAATATCTTTTTCCTGCTGCCGATACCCGTTATCACGGGCGGCCTGTTCGTGCTGGCATGGCGCGACCTTGCGCGGAAGAAAGCGGAATACCGCCCGTTTTTTGCCAGCGTCGGCATATTCATGATGGGTTATGCTGGCCTTGCGATCAGCATTTTTCCGTGGATTATCCCCTTTAAATATAGCATCTGGCAGGCGGCGGCGTCCGGCCCGGGTTTGTCTTTGATGCTGGTGGGCGTGGTGCCTTTGCTGCCGCTGATATTGGGCTATACCGGTTACAGCTATTACATTTTCAGGGGCAAGGCGAGCCATGAACACGCATATTAAAAAAATCGGCGACTGGCTCGGCCGTCATCCGCATATGCGCGAATGGTGCTGGTTTGTGGCGCTGTGGCTGGGCGGGCTTTTAACAGCGCTGTCCATGGCCTATCCCCTCAAATGGATCATCCGCGAGTTCATGTAGCGCGCAGCGCAAAGAAAAACCCCGGCTTTCGCCGGGGTTCTGGTGGTATCCGGATCAGCCGGTCAATGCTTGTGGGTGTCTTCGCCCGCGGCCTTGGACGCTTCTTCGGCCTTTTTCATCGCATCGGCGAAATCGGGGTATTCCATCATGCGCTCGTCGCCTTTTTTGAAGATAAAGGTCGGGGTCGCGTCGATGGCGTAGGTCTTCTGCGCGTCCTGCATGGATGCCATCATGGCTTTTTTCAGGTCTTCATCGGCGATGCAGGCCTTGATGTATTCGGGGTCCATGCCGGCAAGGGCGCCGATTTTCTGCACGGCTTCATCGGGCGCGGCGGCGCGTGCCCAGCGTTCCTGTTCGGCGAAGATCATCGAGATCAGGGGGAAGAACTTGTCCTCAGGGGCGCAGCGCGCCATGGCGGCGGCCTTCACCGCATAACCGTCCAGCGGGAAATCGCGGAACACCAGTTTCGCCTTGCCGGTCTCGATCAGTTCTTTCTTGATCGTGGGCAGGCCGAATTTGTGGAACGCCGCGCAATGCGAACAGGTCAGCGACGCATATTCGTAAATGGTGACGGGCGCATTGGGGTCGCCCAGCACGCGGTCGGTCGTTGCGGCGACGAGGTCGATTTTCGAGGCGGCGGCGGCTTTCGGTTCAGCCGCTGTGTCTTCCGCCATCGCGGGCAGCGACAGCACAAGCATCAGGGCAACAAGTGCGGATTTCATCATCATGGCAAATTACCTTTTTCAGGGGGTTCGGGGACAGGACAAGTGGAGATACCAAACAGCGCGTAGGCGCCGCAACTGCCCATTGCGGCATTCACCAGCAGCGCACCGGCAAGGATGGGCCATAGCGCGCCCTGAAACCCGCCTGCCGCCCAATATCCCAGCATACCCAACGCGATCACCACACGCAGGACGCGGTCCCAGGTGGCGAGGTTGCGGGGAACAAGCGGGGGCTTGGTCGGGGTGGTCGGTTTCAGGTCCATGGCCTTCCTTCGGTACCGACTATAATATAGTTACAGGCTTATGCGTGACAAGTTACGCCGAAAATGCCATGTTATGCGAAAACAAACGGCGATTCACAAAGAAAATCATGGCATCCACCCTTATCCTCAGCGTTCAGGAAGGCAGTATTTCCTTCGGCGAGAAAGTCATTTTTGACGAATTCTCGTTCAATATCCATTCCGGCGACAAAATTTCGCTGGTGGGCAAGAACGGGTCGGGCAAATCGACGCTCATGAACCTTATCACCGGCGACCGCGACCTCGACACCGGCAAGCGCTGGGTGCTGCAGGGAACCACCATCGGTTACATGCAGCAGGACGTGCAGCCCATCGCCGGCCAGACCGTTTACGATTTCGTGTTCGAACAGTTGATGAAGGACGGGGTCGAGGAAGAAAACCGTTACAAGGTCGATATGGTCATCCAGCCACTCGACCTGCGCCCCGATGACCGCATGGATATGCTCTCGGGCGGCCAGTTGCGGCGCGCCGCGCTCGCCCGTGCCCTGGTCGAAGAACCCGACATCCTGCTGCTCGACGAGCCGACCAACCATCTGGACCTGGAAATCATCGAATGGCTGGAGCAGTTTTTGCAGCGGTATGCCGGCGCGCTGCTCTGCGTCAGTCACGATAAGGCCTTCCTCGCCAATATCTCGAACAAGATTTTCTGGCTGGACCGCGCCAAGATGCGCGTTGCGCCCAAGGGCTTCGCGCATTTCGACGAATGGTCGACCATGCTGCTGGAACAGGAAGAACGCGAGCTGCAGAACCGCCAGAAGCTGCTGGATATCGAGGTCGAATGGGGCAGCCGCGGCGTGAAGGCGCGCCAGAAACGCAACCAGCGCCGCCTCGGCATGATGCTGGAGGAACGCGCGAAACTGAAGCGCGACAAAAGCGCCTACCGCCAGATGATGCGGCGGCTTGAAGTCGGCGAGATGGAGATTGATTCGGTCGGATCGAAACTCGTCGCCGAATTCGTGAAAACCGACAAGAAATTCACCGATGACAAGGGCCGCGAAAAAGTCGTCCTCAACAAATTCTCCATGCGCTTCCAGAAGGGCGACCGCATCGGCATCCTCGGCAAGAACGGGTCGGGCAAGACGACGTTCCTGCGCATGCTGATCGGCGAAATGAAGCCCGATATGGGCAAGGTGAAACTGGCGCGCGGGATGGAATTTTCGTACTTCGACCAGAAACGCCGCGACCTGAAACCCGAAGACACCGTGAAGCACGTTCTCTGCCCGCAGGGCGGCGAATACCTGAAAGTCATGGACAAGACGCGCCATGTGATCGGTTACCTGCGCGATTTCCTGTTCGATGCGTCGATGGTGGAACAGCGCGTCAGCACATTGTCGGGCGGGCAGAAAAACCGCCTGCTGCTGGCGAAGGTGCTGGCCAGCCCCAAGGGCCTGCTGATCCTCGACGAGCCGACCAACGACCTTGATATGGATACGCTCGACATGCTCGAAGAAATCCTCGCCGCCTATACCGGCACGCTGATCGTCGTGTCGCATGACCGCGACTTCCTCGACCAGACGGTGAGCAAGATATTGGCTTTCGAAGGCGATGGCCGCGTGCACGGCTATATCGGCGGCTATACCGATTATATCGAGGCGCGCAAACGCCGCCGCGACGACGAAGACGACGAGGACGATTTCCTGTCCTTCCGCGAGGCGAAGAAACCGAAATCACAGCAGAACAACACGCCCGCCGCCGAACAGGCGAACGATGCGCCGAAGGTCTATAAAAAGCTGACGTATAAGTTGCAATACGAACTCGACAACCTGCCCGCCAGGATCGATGCCCTGCAAAAGGAAATCGAAAGCCTTGAACGCATCCTTGATGATGCGGAACTCTATGCCCGCGACCGCGGCGCTTTCGACACGACATCGAAGCGTTTGGCACAGGCGCGCGGCGATCTTGAATCGGCGGAACTGCGCTGGCTGGAGCTGGAAGAAATGAAAGTCTCCACCGCGAATTGATTTGCAGTTTCGATTATTGGAACAGCGCATTTTTCGATTGGCGCATTCTGTTGAATCTGTCATGAATCGATAGTCACGGCAGCAGAATGTGATTCTGGAGAACCCTCACGTTTCACGCCGGTTGTGCAATCATTTTGAAGCGGGATTAATCACATGGCAAAAGTCACCCAACCGACCGTTACGCTGAAAAACATCGCGGCTGAAATGGCCGAAACGCAAGACCTGACGAAAAAACAGATGAACGCGATCATGGAAGACCTCGTCTCGCACCTGGTGAAGAACCTGAAAAAAGGCAACCGTGTCCGCCTGGCCGGCCTTGGCATCCTGCAGGTGCGCAAGCGCGCCGCACGCATGGGCCGCAACCCCGCGACCGGCGAAACCATCAAGATCCCCGCGAAAAAGAAAATCGCCTTCCGCGCGGCGAAGGAATTGAAGGAAGCTGTGGGCAAGTAATCTGCCCGCGCTGCCGAGACACAAAAACCCGCTTCGGTGACGAAGCGGGTTTTTTCGTTTTTGCCGCGAAGCGCCATACCGGCGAAAGCCGGTATCCAGTTGATAAAACTTCTACCGCAATATTTAGAGATAAAAGTTTTATCAACTGGATCCCGATTTTCATCGGGATGGGCTGTCGCGTGTAGATATTAAAACGCGTGCCGGTAAACCCACATCAGCAGCCCCGCAAAGCAGAAGGTGAGGGGGATGGTGAGTATCCATGCCCACACAATATTACCCACAATCCCCCAGCGCACGGCGGACAGGCGTTTCGTCGCGCCGACGCCCATGATGGAGGTCGAGATCACTTGCGTGGTCGACACCGGAATGCCGAAATGCGACGCGCCGAAGATGATGATGGATGCGGTCGTTTCCGCCGCAAAACCGTGGATGGGCTGCAGCTTGATCATTTTCGTGCCGAGCGTGCGGATGATGCGCCAGCCGCCCGTCATCGTGCCGATGCCCATGGCAATCGCGCAGGACAGCACGACCCACATCGGAACGTGGAAATCATCGGAGGGATAGGTGAGCATGAGGGCGAGCGCGATAATGCCCATCGATTTCTGCGCGTCGTTATGCCCGTGGTTCAGCGCCATGAAACCGGCGGAGAGGATCTGCAGCTTGCTGAAAACTTTATTGATCCGCCCCAGCGCGATTTTGTGCACCGCCCATGTCAGGCCGAGCATGATAACGAAGCCGAGCGTCACGCCGAGGATAGGCGACGTCACCATCGGGCCGACGACTTTTTCCAGCACCTTCGGCCAGATGATGCTTTCGTTGCCCGCAGAAAAGAACGTCGCGCCGAGCAGCGACCCGATAAGCGCGTGCGATGATGATGTCGGCAGGCCCTTGTACCATGTAATCAAATTCCACACGATGGCGGCAATCACGGTGCAGATGACGGTCTGGATGGTGATGTTGGCGGCGTTCACCAGCCCCTTGCCGATGGTGGCCGCAACCTCCGTGCCCATCAGCGCGCCCACGAAGTTCAGCGCCGCGCCGTAAATCACGGCATGGGCGGGGCGCATCACGCGGGTCGATACGACCGTGGCAATGGCATTTGCCGCGTCGTGAAACCCGTTGATGAAGTCAAAGCCGATGGTCAGGACGACCGCGACGATGAGGAGCAGGAGTGCCGGATCCATGAAAACCTTAGTTGTATTTGAGGGCGATTTGCAGTGCGATGCCGGCGGCGTCGCGGTAGCCGTCGATCACGCGCTCCAGCAGGTCATAGATATCCTTGCGCAGGATCAGCTGTTTTGCATCCGGCGATGTGTCGATGAGGATGGTGAGCAGGTCGCTCAGGATCTCGTCGCCGCGGTTCTCCAGCTCGTCCAGCAGTTTCGCCTTTTCGATGATCTGCTGCGCCTTGCCGCCCTTGATCAGCGCGTCGATCATGATCTGCATGCCATCGGCCTCGAGCAAAATAACCTCGACCTGCCGCGTCAGTTCCACCGCGTCCTTGAACTTGTACATATCCATATGTTCGCGGGTTTTCTCGATCGTCTTGGTGATGCGGTAGAGGTAACCGCAGAGGTTCTGGATGTCTTCACGGTCGAACGGCGTGACGAAGCTGATGCAGAGCTGCTTGGTCACTTCGGATGAAATCGTTTTCGCCTGCGCCTTGCAGGCCGTGATCGCAGCGCCGGCTTCTTTGCGTGCGGCAGGGTCGTTGCTCTCGACGAATGTTTTCAGGTGGAGCGAAGCGGTATGCGCCTCGGACGAAAGCTGTTGCAGGAAGACGTAGAATTTCTGTTCATTGGGAAGCAGTTTGGCGATGTTGAGCATCGGTGGTTGTTCTCCTGAATATGCTGCACGGCAGCAATGTACCGCGCGAATGTGATTCCCGTCAAGTGTTTGACATAATGTGGCGTAGCGCCCATACCGGCGAAAGCCGGTATCCAGTTTATGCGACTCCTACCGCAATATTTTCGAGATAGAAGTTTTATTAACTGGATCCCGATTTTCATCGGGATGGCGCTTCGCGGGATTGTACGGTGGCTTGGGCTTGATTACTCTCTGCCTATTCAACCGGAGCCGTCCCCATGAACCCCTACGAACAAAAAGTCCACGCCTTCCACGCCGCGACCGACGTCGCCAACGAACGCCCGTTTTCGGTCGAGCTGCTGGAACTCCGCAAGACGCTGATCGGGGAAGAGGTGAAGGAACTCTTCGCCGAACTCGACCGCGCGATTGCCGAATTAAAATCGGGCGGGGAAGTGTCGAAAAAAACCAAGCTCGACATGATGAAGGAAATCGCCGACGTGCAATACGTCCTCAGCGGCACCTCCTGCACTTTCGGCCTGCCCATCGACAAAGTCTTCGACCGCGTCCACGACAGCAACATGTCGAAACTGGACGACAGCGGCAAACCCCTCCGTCGCGAAGACGGTAAAGTCCTCAAAGGGCCGAATTATCATCCGCCGGTGCTGGATGATCTCGCATAGAATTCTTTCGTGATAGCAAAAAAAGAGGCATGAGGATAACTACTCGCGGCATAAACACCAAAAACAGACAGATTATGCTTTCTAGAATAATCCACTGAATGAAAAATTTTAAAGGCGTAAAAAAAACTCGGAACCAAACCGTCGACCAAAACCAAAAGCATAGTGAGCTAATAATAAAAACAATGGCGAAAATGCCTTCAATTACACCGTTTAGGGCGTAATCCTCAAAGCGTTGACCTATAAAATCCCAAAGTTCTTTTGCTTTAGGCCGATTTGAAATGCTTTTGATAGATGATTGGCAAAGATGCAAAAAGAGAAAACTCGCAATAATAGAGATGCATGATGCTACAAGCACGCACTTAAATATTTGGGAAAAATCCATCCACTTGTCGAAAATGCCGAAGCCACAGACAACAAGTATGGGCGCATATAAATAAGCTGTCCCCAGAAAAGTACATCCGATGATGGCAAGGAAACGTTCTTTAGAATACGGTTTAATTTGCAAGAAATTATTTCTCTCTGTTAAAATCCAAACAGCACCAGCATCAACAACCCGAAATCCCTGTTCGACCGGAACTTGGCGAGGCTGCTGTCCGCTTTGTTCATGTTCCAGCTTTGCAGCTGCCACATCGCATGGGCGACGGGGAGGATGATGAGCCATTGGGTGAGGTGGCTTTCGGCGGCGAAGAATTTGCCGATGCCGAAGCACACCAGCGCGAGGGCGAAGAAGATGCCGACGAAAATCTTGCTGCGGTTGCCGAACAGGCGCGCGGTCGATTTCACGCCGATGATCGCGTCGTCTTCCTTGTCCTGATGGGCATAGATCGTGTCATAGGCAAGCGTCCACAGGATGCCGCCCAGATAAATCCACAGCGGCGGGGAATGCAGCGCGCTGGCCTGCACATCCAGCGTGCCCCTGACCGCCGCCCAGCCCATCAGCGCGCCCCAGTTGAAGGTGAAGCCGAGGAAGGCCTGCGGCCACCATGTGATGCGCTTCATCAGCGGGTAAATGCCGACCAGCAGCAGCGACAGGAAGCCGAGGAGGATGGTCAGGCGGTTAAAGGTCAGCAGGATGCCAAGGCTGACCAACAGCAGAATAATCAGGAAAATTGCCGCATGGCGCACCTTGACCTGTTTGGCGGGCAGGGGGCGATGCTTAGTGCGCTCCACCCTGGCATCTAGATCGCGGTCCCAGATATCGTTGACCACGCAGCCCGCGCCCCGCATCAGGATCGCGCCGCCTGCGAACATCACCATAATAAAGTAATGATGTTTCGTCATATGGGCGAAGCCACCCGCGGCCAAAACAATCGACCACCATCCCGGCAGCAGCAGCAGCCATGTGCCGATCGGCCGGTCGAGCCGCATCAGCTTGGCATAGGGATGGGCGCGTTTCGGCAAAATGCTGAAAATCGCGGCGCTGTTTTTAATGTCGGTCGCCATTTGTATTGAAGTGTATATCAATGCTAGTCTTTTTCAATGACACGCGACGCCCACAAAACCCTCAGCCGCCTTTACGTCCCCGTTGAAAATCTCAGCGGCGGCGAAGAGATTGAATTATCAGAGGGTCAGCATCATTACCTGAGAAACGTGATGAGGGCGCAGGAGGGCGCGCAGCTGCGCATTTTCAACGGGCGCAACGGCGAATGGCTGGCGCGCATAAAAGAACTCAGTAAAAAGAAGGTGATCATTTCTTTATTTGAGAAAATAGGTGAACAAACTTCATCCGAAGACATCTGGATCCTTGCATCACCGATCAAAAAAGAAGCCTTTGATTTCATGGTCGAAAAATCCGCCGAGCTGGGCGCGGCGCAGTTCTTCCCGATCATCTGCGAGCGCACTGTCATCTCCCGCATCAACCGCGAACGGCTGCAGGCCACGGCAAACGACGCGGCGGAGCAGTGCGAGCGGCTGGACATCATGCAGGTGTCCGACCTTGGCGATCTGGAAGTCCTTTTTGAAACATGGGCTCCCGGCCGAAAGCTCATCTTCTGCCTTGAGAGGGGCGAAGCGTCACCGCTGGCCGTCACCCTCCAGAAACTGCCCCCCGATACCCCGCTGGCCATCTTAATAGGGCCGGAGGGCGGTTTTACAGAAGCGGAGATCGCGTTTATCCGCCAGCAGCCCTTTGCCCTGCCCGTGTCGCTGGGCACGCGTATATTAAAGGCAGAGACGGCGGCAGTTGCGGCCTTGGCAATAGCACAGTCTTGGGCGCAAAAAGCCTGATATTGTAATAATATTACTCAAATCGTTTAAGGATTGACATAAGCACCTCTTTCCGTATAGATTGGGGCATCTGTCATTTTTTCCAGATTCAACGACACGGTCAACGTGCGAGGAAGCTGTGGCAGGGAGCATCAAAATGAAATTTAATGCGCAAAAGAGTGTGTGAATTATGTCCAGTGCCAGCAAAGTCGATCAAAAACCGATCGAAAGCAAACGCGAACTTATCGAATGGTTCGAAGGCGGTAACACGCCCAACGAAAAACGCCTGATCGGCGTCGAACACGAAAAAGCCCCGTTTTACCTCGCCGACAACCAGCCCGTGCCCTTCAAGGGTGAAAACGGCCGTGCCGGCATCGAGGATTTCATCGCCAAGATGGTCGCCGAGCGCGGCTGGAGCGCAGCTGCGCCCGAAAACGGCATCGTGCTGTCCGTTGAAAAAGACAATACCAACTGGACGTTCGAGCCCGCAGGCCAGATGGAGCTGGGCGGCGCGCCGCTGAAAAACGTGCACCAGAACGCCGACGAGACCGACCGTTCGATCAATGAATCCGTCGCGGTGACGGCGGAACTGGGTTACGGCATGCTGGCGATGGGTTTCCATCCGACGCATTTGTCCAAAGACCTGCCGCTGATGCCGAAATAGCGTTATCAGGCGCTGTTCGACTGGTTTGCGGAGAAAAAATTCCCGACCGCCGCAGATGTGGCGTCGTCCACCTCCACCGTGCAGGTCAACCTCGGCTACCAGTCTGAATCCGACATGGTAAAGATGCTGCGCGTGTCGCTGTCGCTGCAGCCCATTGCCGTGTCGATGTTCGCGACGTCCCCGTTTGAAAAGGGCGAATTGTCGGGCTATCAATCCACCCGCAGCCATAAACTGCACAAGAGCATGGGCGGACGCTACGGCTTCATGCTGCCGATCGCGTTCGATGACGGTTTCGGTTTTGAAATGTTCACCGATTACGCGCTGAACACGATGCCGATGCTGGGCGTGTACAAAGGCACCAACTTCCTCGATGCCAAGGGCGCGATGTTCCAGGACTTCATGGACGGCAACCTCGGCATCCTGCCCGGCCAGCGCGCCAATATCGGCGACTGGCAGAACCACCTGAACACGATCTGGCCGGAAGTGCGCGTGCGCCGCTTCCTCGAAATGCGCGGCACCGATGTGGGCCCGCAGGAGATGATCAAGGCGCTGCCCGCATTCTGGGTCGGCCTGCTGTACGATAAACAATCGCTGGATGCCGCCTATGAAATGGTCAAGGACTGGGACAACCAGGACCGTGATTTCCTGCGCAGCATGACGCCGGGACACGGCATGCAAACCCCCTTCATGGGCACGACCGTGCAGGAAATCGCCAAGAACGCGCTGGCGCTGTCCGAAGAAGGCCTGAAACGCCGCGCTGTGCTGAACGCACAAGGCCAGGACGAAACCGTCTACCTCGAGCCCCTGAAGGAAATCGTTTCCAGCGGCCGCAACTGGGCGCAGCGCCTCGAGGAAAAATTCCTCGGCGAATGGAAAGGCGACATCAACCGCGCCTTCGTGGAAATGAACTACGCCAACAACCCGTCGGTGCTGAAGGCAAATAACGGCCTGTCCGTCGCGGCCAATGCCAACACCATCGCCGTCGCGCCCAAAAAACTGGTGCTGCCCGGCGACAAGGATTTCAAGATGCCCAAGCAGTAAGGCCAGCCTGACCCAACAAAAAACCCCGCAAGGTTCTTGCGGGGTTTTTTGTTTATCCCCTCTCCCGCGCATGTGTTACATGCAAAGCATGTGACGGGAGAGGGGGGTACATAGGGCCACTCGACAACTCATCCCCACAGGCTATGATCGCGTTGCACATGAAAGGATTCCCCATGGCCAAACTCGTCTTCGGCATGAACCAGTCCCTCGACGGCTATGTCGACCATACGGGCTTCGCGCCCGGGCCCACGCTGTTCCGGCATTTTGTCGAAGAGGCAAAGGCGCAGGCGGGCAGCATCTATGGCCGCAAAATTTACGAGATCATGCGGTATTGGGATGACGAACATCCCGAATGGGATGCGGCGGAACGCGACTTCGCGGCGGCATGGCGCAGGCAGCATAAATGGGTCGCCTCCCGCACGCTGACCTCCCTCGGCCCGAACGCGACGCTGCTCGGCAATGATCTCGAAGGCGAAATCCGCAAGCTGAAGGCGGAGCGGGACGGGGAGATCGAAGTCGCAGGGCCCGATTTCGCGCAAACCCTCACGCAGCTTGGCCTGATCGACGAATACCGCATCTACCTGCATCCGGTCGTGCTGGGAACCGGCAACCCCTATTTCGCCGCCGCCCGCCCGCCGCTGCGGCTGGTGAGCCATGATGTGATGGGGGATGGCGTGATCCGCCTCAGTTACGTTCCCGCTGCTATCCCCTCTCCCGCGCTTGCGGGAGAGGGCTAGGGAGAGGGTGGCGCACCGCACGTAATCGTTGCCGCCCTTCTGCGACGATTACCTCCGTTCTTCACCCTCTCCCCAACCCTCTCCCGCACGCGGGAGAGGGGGCGATATCGCGCCGTTTCCTTAGTCCCCTCTCCCGCGCATGTTTTACATGCAAAGCATGTGACGGGAGAGGGGTCAACAAAAAACCCCGCAGAAAACCGCGGGGTTTTTTGTTGTCGTACTGTCCTGTTTTTACGGGCGGAACGCGGCGGGTTTTTTGCCGAGATTGAGGGTGGTGGAACCCGCTTCCTGCGTGCCGACGATCTTGCCGATCATCTTTTTCACGTCGTCGTTGTCGAGGAAGGTATCGCGCGAGGTCTGGATCGCGGTCGACACGTTCATGGTGCCTGCGTTGTTGTTCAGGATGCTTTCGACGACGCCGTTGGTGTGGCCTTTCACAAGGTCACGCAATTCCTTGCGCTGCTCGTGGGTCATTTTGCCCATGTTCTCATGATCCATGCCAGCCTGCTTATTGCGCCATACATACATCTGCGCAATATGGACATGCTCGGCCTTGGACGTGCCGTTATGCTTGAGGCGGCAGACGGCAGCGCCCTCATTGAACGATGCCGCGGCGCGGAAGGCTTCATCTTTCTCGAAGGCGTTGCCCATCGCGGAGGCGACGGAGTCAGCGGCCACTCTCTGCGCGCTGGCCTCGGCCATTGCCGAGATGCCGGTGGTCGTGGCCGATGCAGCGGCAACGCCGCCGCCAATAACTGCAACGCCGCCGCTGATAACAGGCGCGCCAACCTCGAGAGCGTTTGCAGAGGGCTTGATGCCGCTGGGGTCGTCTGATTTGCTGACCAGGCTGCCGGCCAGCGAGACGCGGTCGACAACATCTTCCTGCGCGCTGAAGGCCTTGTTGATTTCGTCGTTGATCAGTTCCTTGACCTGTTCGGTCATTTTCAGGACGCTTGCGCCGTCTTTTTCGAGGCCGGCCATAAGCGGGATGACGCTGACGCCGTCCGCCAGCGTGATGATGCCCTTCGCCATGTCGAAGAGGTCGCCCGACGCGGATTTATAATTGCCGTTCGCGTATTCGTAACCGTACTGGTCGTAGGTACCGCCGAAGGCGTCGCGATAGGTGCCGCCCATGATATAGCCGCCGAACAGGTCGGCTTCCTGCACGCCCTGGCGCGTTTCGCCGTTGTCGGGGCGGGACTGGTTGCGCATGAAGGCATCGTAGGTCATGCCGCCGAAGAACGCCGCGCCGACTTTTTTCGACGGGTCTTCCTGTGCGGTTTCGAATTGCGATGTCGCCACCTGCTTGGCGTGGACTTTTTCCTCTTCCGCGCGGCGTGTGCGGATCATCAATATTGCTTCGGCGTCGCTCATGCGGTCATTGCCGCGAAAGCGGGAGCGCACGAATTCAACGTCGCCGGAAAGGATGGCGGAGAAAAGATCTGAGTCGACCGAGCCAAGGTCCAGCGGCTTGTCCGCCGAGATAAAGATACCCTTGGAAGCAGGTTCCTGCGTTTCCGTTTTCTCGGTCATATTCTGCCCTTTATTCGCGTCTTTTTCGTCCAGAAAAGTCCCCATAACCCAACTTTCTGAAAATTTATGTCTGACATAATACTATCATGGTTGCCATATTGTGTGAAAGTGGATGCTATTTTACTGTTTAATATCATGCGCTTATCAAATTAATATTTTAGGGAAAGACGTTAAGGTAACTAAATTAGTTAACGCGCAAAAAACCCGCCAGAAGCGGGGTTTTTTGAGGTGCATATGCGCCCATTAAAGGGATTGGCGCGATTCCTTTTCGCGCCAAAGGTTAACGGCGGTGAGGAGGATAAATCAGCCGAATTTGGGCGGTTTAGGCTTGGGGTGCCGGGCGGCGGGGATGATGCCCAGTTTCACGGCGATCTCGCGCTTGGCGGCCGTGTATTCCCTTTTCAGGCGCGCAGCCAGTTCGGCGACGCTGGGGATGTCATTTATATGGCTGACGGTCTGCCCCGCAGCCCAGACATGTTTCCATGCTTTCGATTTTTCGCCGGGTGCGGGCACGATGCGCGGGGCGGCTGTGCCTTCCTTGCGGATTTTTTCAGGGTCGAAGCCTTCCTTCACCATGCTGTCCTTCAGGAAGTTCGCGGGCTGCGCGGTGAAAGCGGAGGTATATATAATGTCGGCAGCGGTGCTGTCGACGATCATCTGCTTGTAGGCGGGGTCTGCACGCGACTCTTTGGTGGCGAGGAAGCGCGTGCCCATGATGGCGAAATCCGCGCCGATGCTTTCCGCCGCCGCGATATCGCGGCCTGTCGCAAGCCCGCCCGCGAGCGCAATCGGCCCGTCGAAAATGCGGCGCAATTCATTGACGAAAACGAAGGGGTTCATGGTGCTGCCCTGGCCGCCGCCGCCCGCCGTGATGGCGATCAGCCCGTCGGCGCCCGCGTCAATCGCGCGCTTGGCTTCGGCGAGGTTCGCGACGTCATGCAGCACGATGCCGCCATAGGCGTGGATTTTTTCGATCTGCTCGCGGCTGGCCTCCGCCGATGCCATCACGATCGGTACGCGGTGCTTGATCACAACGTCGAGGTCGGCATCGATGCGCGCATTGTTGTTGAAGATCAGGTTGGCGGCATAGGGCGCGATTTTCGCGGCCGGATTGTCGCGCTTCATTTTCGCGATGCCGCTGTCGATTTCGGTCAGCCAGTCGTCATAGCCTTGCGTCGTGTACTGGCCGAAAGCGGGGATTGACCCGACAATGCCTTCCCTGACGGAGGCCAGCACCAGTTCGGGCACGGAATTGAGGAACAGCGGCGCAACGATCAACGGCAACGAAGTTGCGTCTTTCAGTCGTTGGGTCACATCCGGGTTTGCTGCCATGCAAAAACACTAACGGGATTATGGCATGTCGTCAAATGATTCCTGATGTCAGAGCAGCGCGCTCGCAACCGCCAGATATTGCAGCGATGTTTTGTAATAAACGAAAAGCCGTTTCTGGAACGGGTAGAGCGTCCACACCTTCAGGCTCTGCGCGGGCGCCCATCCGTCGCCGAGGCGGAATTTGTTCGACGTGACCAGCGTGCCGGGCTTCAGCTCCGCGTGCAGCTTCTTGCCGAGCTTGTCGAGCTGGTAGAAAAACAGCACCACCGCGCCGGCATCGCGGATGTCATGCGTGAACACATCGGCGTTTTTGTAATCGAGGTTGTCGATCTTCATCTGCTTCTTCATCAGCATCGACCATTCATAGGACGGGCCGGAAATTTCGATGCCGATGACTTTCGCCTGCGGCATCGCGCGCGCGATCTGGCGGGCGAAGAGGCCGTTGCCCGAACCAAGGTCGTAAATGATATACGGCTGCGTGCGGTCGGCGCGCGCCGCTTCATGTTCCTGTAGCAGCGCGATGATTTTTTTGCGGATGGCGGGGGCGGTGCGGATGTTCGGGATGCCGCGGTTGAACACCAGAATGTTCACGTTCCACAGCAGCAGGAACAGCGCGGTCACGAACAGGCAATCCAGAAACAGTTCGAAAGCCAATAAACGATCCCCCAAATGAAACGCCGCCTTCCGATTATAACCGGAAAGCGGCGTCACACGGTCAACTATATTAAAGTTATTTCCATTTAACCGGCTTGGGGTTCAGCGTCTCGTTGCCCATCTGGTGCCAGTAGGGATAGACGGGCGTTTTCGCGGAAGCCTTGTCCAGCACCTCCACCTGTTCCTGCGTCAGGTTCCAGCCGACAGCGGCGAGGTTCTGCTTCAGCTGTTCCTCGTTCCGCGCGCCCATGACGACGTTGGAAATGCCGGGGCGTTGCAGCAGCCAGTTCAGCGCGACCTGCGCCACCGTCTTGCCGGTATCCTTCGCCACCGCATCCAGCGCATCGACGACGGTGTAGAGATATTCGTCATCCACTTCCGGCCCGTGATCGGCGCCGCCACTGGTGGCCATGCGGCCTTCTTTCGGTTTTTCGCCGCGGCGGATCTTGCCGGTCAGGCGGCCCCAGCCGAGCGGGCTCCAGACCATCGTGCCGAGGCCCTGGTCGAGGTTGGCGGGCATCAGCTCCCATTCGTAATCACGGCCGACCAGCGAATAGTAACCCTGATACGACACGTATTTCGACCAGCCGTATTTTTCCGCCACGTTCTGCGACTTCACGACCTGCCAGCCGGAGAAGTTCGACGCGCCGATATAGCGCACCTTGCCGGCCTTCACGAGGTCGTTGAGCGTGGACATGGTTTCCTCGACCGGCGTCACGCCGTCGAAGCCGTGCATGAAATACAGGTCGATGTAATCGGTGCCGAGGCGCTTCAGGCTGTCATCGCATTGTTTCAGCAGTTGATGGCGCGACGACCCCTGGTCGTTCGGGCCTTCGCCCATGGGGAAGGTCGCCTTGGTCGCGATCAATACCTTGTCGCGGCGTCCCTTGATCGCGCCGCCCAGCACTTCCTCCGACGCGCCGCTGGAATAGATGTTCGCGGTGTCGAAGAAATTCATGCCGGCATCTAGGCAGACATCGACAAGATGCGTGGCTTCCTTCACATCGGTCGTCCCCCATTTGGCGAAGAACTCGCCCTTGCCGCCGAAGGTGCCGGTGCCAAGGCTGAGGACGGGGACTTTAAGGCCGGAGCGGCCAAGCTGGCGGTATTCCATTGCAGGTGTTCCTTTGAAAATCTGGTGAGGGTCCAAGTCGCCCTTAACCTAGGAACATGCGCGGCGAAGTCAACGGGCTTGGCGGGTTTAAATTTTTGCCATATTGCGCCGAAACCGTGCGCGGGCAGGGGCGGCGACGGGCTTGTCGGTCGACAGGCCGGTTTGCAGGAAGGTACGCATTTCCTGCTTGTCGTTCTCCGCGCGGCGGCGGGTGTCGACATCCTCCATTACTTTTTCGATCATGCCGATCGCGTCGTCTTCATCCTGCTGGCGGTTCAGCAATTGCGGCGATTGCTTGCGGTGGCCGTCGAGCGCGATCAGGGCAAGTCGCGTTTCTTCGCGCGTGCCATTGGCAAGGCCGGTCATTTTCGCTTCTGATTTCTGCATCAGGTTGAACATGTCGGTCAGCGGCTTGTTGTCGGCCATGATGCTTTCCAGCATCCCGCGCTCGGTGCCTGCGCGTTCGCGCAAGACCTTGACGCCCATGCGCGCCGAACCGTCGGGGCCGGTGTTCAGCTTGTCGCCGCTTTTCAGCACCAGTTCCATCACGCCCTCGATGCTTTTCAGCAGCGTGGAATTGGCGACCTTGTCGAATTCTTCCTTGATCGTGTCCAGCTGGATTTTGTAATTACGCTTGAACGTCGCATATTGCGACGCCATGCCCGTATTGCCGCTGACGGCAAAGGAAATCTTCGCGATTTTCTGCTCGAGCGTCAGCGCGCTGTCCTGCGCCAGTTGCGCGATGGTGCTGCCCGCCGTCATGGCTGCACCTGCATCTTGCGGAAACGCGCGGTCGCCGGAGCGGCGAGGGGCTTGCCGCCGGTCGTCAATCCCGCGTCCAGATACTTGTGGAATATTTTTTTCTGCAACGCGACCTGCTGGAGGCCGGCGATTGTGTCCAGCTGCTTGTCAATATTGTTCAGGATCGTCTCCACGCTGTCCTGAATATTCGTGAAGAATGCCGGGTCGCGGATGTTGCCGAGCATGCGCAGGGCGGCGCGCGATTCCTCGACGATGATGGAGGGAAGGCGGGATGAGGCTTTTTCCTCCGCCGCCAAAATGGTTTTATAGGTCGCCGTCAGCTGCGCATTGGGCGCGGCCATGTCGGCCAGTATCTTTCGCTCCTTCGCCAGCTTCTGGCGCAGCGCGGCGGATTTGACGCGCAGCGGTGCGTTTTCCGATACGTCATCGTCCGGCTTGCAGGCTGCCGCCTCGGCCGCCAGCGGTTCCACGCGCGTCACCAGGCTCGACTCGCGGATCATGCGTGACTGTTCCTCCAGCGCCTTTTGCATGGTGACGATTGGGCGCTTGAATACGTAATAGGGCTCCAGCTGCTGCACCCGTTCCACCGCTGAAACCTCCTGGACGCTGCCCTGCAGCAGGTCGTCAATCGCCGCCGCCAGCTGTGCCACGCGCTGTTCTTCGATCAGCGTCGTGTCTGCGGCGATCTCGTTGAAAATATTTTTGACGCTGCCCGTCATGATATACCCCGGCGGAAACGCGCAGGCGCGGGCGCGGTCACGGGTTTGTCGGTCGACATACGGCCTGTACCCAGGAAATCACGTAATTCGTCCATTTCCGCCTCGCGCCGTTGATGGTCGCGCACGTCGCTCAAAGTATTCCACGCCATGCCGATCGCGTCGAACGTATCCTGCAGCCTGTTTTCAAATTTGGGGAGCTCCGTTTCGATTTTGCGGAGATCGGTCACAGCGGCGCTGCTTTCATTCCGCATATCGTGGGCGACAGCGACCATGAAGTCTTCCGTTGCCTGCAGCAGCTTGAAGTTTTCGGTCAGCGGCTTTATGGCGGCCTGTATGTCCTGCAACATCGCGCGGCCTTCGGAGGCGCGGGCCTCGAAATTGCGCAAGCTGCGGGCATGGTCTTCCGCTTCGCCGGCGGCAAGGCCGTCCACCAGAATAGCTTCGGCGACCTGCTCTACTTCCGACAGTAAGGAGGATTTGAAAAGATTTTCGGCGTCAACCTTCAGGTCCTGAAATTTTGTTTTGTGCCCGTTCCTCAGCGTGACGTATTCGTCCATCCGTTGTGTATCGCCCTTGGCGGCGAAGGACATTTCTGTCGCTTTCTGGACAGGGGTCAGGCCCGCATCGTTAAAGGTATCGGTGATGCTGCGTGTTGTCACGGCTTCACCTGCGGCTTGCGCGTGAAGCGGGCGGTTGCAGGGGCGGCGAGGGGTTTGGCGGTCGCGGGGCGGGCATCCAGATATCGCTCCAGCTCCGCCTGCAGCTTCGTCGGCTTGCCATCCTGTGCGGCGATGGTTTTCTCCAGGGCCCGCTGCGCAAGGTCGAGGTAATGATCGCGGTGGGTTTCCGTCGCTTCTTCCAGCTGGTGCAGCGTGCCTTGATCCAGCAGCTTGTCATGCGTCTGGCGCGTGAGGATCTTGCTGTCCTGCGGGAAGCGGCGCATCCCGCCCTCGGCCAGTTTAATGCTGTTCATCGTCTGCGTCATGGCAATGCGCTGCACATCCAGCTGCGCGGTCAGCGTCGCTTCGGCCGCGACCTTTTCGGCCATGGCGTCGAGTGTTGCTTTCACGGCATCCGTATCGAACGTCTTGTCATCCAGCTGGCGGGCGAGTTTTTTATGCAGGCCGGTGATATCCGGATTCTGCAACTGTGCGCGTATGGCGGCGCGGTGCGCATCGACAGCGGCATCCCATTCGGCGCGGTATGCGCGGTAGGCATCTTTCGCCGGTGCGCCGGAATTGTACAGCGCAGCCGCTTCGGTCGCGCGTTTCACGTTGTCCTTCACGGCATCGTTGAAGATATCGCGGAAATTTTGCGCGGAAACCGTCATGGCTGAACCTGCGGTTTGCGGAAACGCGCGGTGGCGGGCGCGGCCAGCGGTTCCGCCGTGATAAAACCGTTGCGCAGATAGGCGTTTAAAGCGTTGCGCGCCGTTTGTTCCTGCAGCGGCACATCATCCTGCAAATGACTGATGCGCCTTGTGGCGTCATCCTTGATGCGCGCATAGGACGACACGCGCCCACGCCGCACGCGGTCGATGCTGCCGGTTACCGACGTGTCCTGCAGTTTTTGCAGTGTCGCGCGCGTGGCATCTACCGCGTGGCTGTCACGTTCCATCTTGATCTCCGCCATCACAACCGCGCCGAATGCGCTGCGCAGGCTGTCTTGTTCGGTCGAATGGTCTTTCACCGCCTGCTCGTTCGCGTCGACCTTGGCGGTCAATGCCTCGAGCCCCGAAATAAGGTCCTCCACCCCGCCCGGCATGTTGCGCTGGAAATCATTCAGCGCCTTTTCAAGCGCCGACTGGGTCAGCAGTTCTTCGGTCTTCGCTGCGTGGCGTTCATAGCGCGCCTGCAGGTCGCTGCGGAACAGGCCGTAACCGAATTTCGCGGCGTCGTTGTCGTTATAGATTTCCGCTATTTTCTGGCCGCGCGCGTTGGTCGCGAGCGTTGAATCATCCAGGATGGCGGTATATTCGGCGGTGGAGATCATGGCGTGGGCGTTTCTTTCTTCTTGAACCTGGCGGTCGCAGGCGCGGGCATGGGGGCGGCGACGGCGGGCCCTGATTTCAGGTAATCGCCGAAGGCGGTCTTTTCCGCTTTTTCGGCATTGTCGATTTCGATGGCGCGCAGCAGCCCTTCAAGATCCTGGATCGTCCGTTCCTGCATCCCGCTGCCGATTTCGGCGGCGGCAATCTGCCCGTGGAACTGCATCAGGTTGCCCTTGGCGTCTTTCGTGTGGCGCAGGATTTCGGCGTCGAACCCGTTCATCTTCGCCTCTGCCAGCGACAGGATGTTGAACAGCTGCGACAGGGAATCCAGATTGGGCTTCAGCCGTTCCATATCGGATTTTTCGGTGACGTGCTGGGTCTTGAGGCCGGCGAGTTTTTTCTGTTCCGCCGTCACTTCGGCGGGCGTCAGCGCGCCGCCGCTATGGCCGATCAGGTCGTTGATCGCCATCAGGTTCTGCGACAGGCGCGACTGGCCCATCACGATCGCCTTCGTCATGGCGACGCTCGCGCGGTCGTCCTGCGTCTGCTTGAAATCCATGTAGTCTTTCGCGTTTTCCGCGCCGGCATTAAAGGCGTTCGCGACCATGTCGGCGCGCTCGGTCAGGCCCAGATGCCCGGCAAAAACGATGGCGGCATAATCCTTCATGGCTGCACCGCCTTGGGTTTACGCGTGAAGCGCGCCGTTTTCGGGGCGCTGACGGCGGCAGCCGTCGAGATGCCGGATTTCAGGTAGGCGGCGAGGTTGATGCGCTGTTCACGCTGCATCATGTCTTTTTCCTGTTCGTCGAGCGCGCGGTCGCGCGCCGACAGGGCATCGGTCATATCCTTTACGCGCTGCGCGTTGGCATCGAGCTCTTCAACGGTGTCCTGCATATTGACAAGATTGATGTTCGACCAGCCCTTCATTTTTTTCTCCGCGCCCAGCAGCACCGCCAGCACGTTCTGCACGGCGGCGATATCGCCCGATGCCTGTTCGAGGTCGTGCCTGTGCTGTTGCACCCTTGCGCGCTGCGCCGGGATATCGTTCTGCGCATCTCCCGTATCCGCCTGCGCCTTGCCCATGTTGAAGACATGCTGGTGCAGCTTTCCGGCGCGCGAGACATGCGTCAGCCGGAATTCCGTGTACAGGTTGGGGTTCGGGGTGACGTTGAAAAGCTGGGCGATCTGCTGGGCGCGTTCGTCTGCACCCGCATTGCCGGCAAGGATGGCGGCGTAACCGGTCATGGCTGCACCCGTTTTGCGGGAAATCTGGCCGTGCCGGGTGCTGTCGTGCGGCTGCCCGTGCCGCCCTTGATGTAACCGGCCACGGCTTTTGCACGCGCGCGGTTTTCGTTATTTTCCTGCATCTGCTGCAGCGTATCCCGCAGCGCATTCAATTTTTCGTCCAGCGCGGGCATGTTGTCCTCGTGCGATTTCAGCATGCCGAACTGCGCCTGCACCATGTTCTTCGCGTTTTCGGTCTCAATGCGGTGCGGCTGCGGATAGGTTTTGATCACGCCTTCCGCAGTCGTCAGGATGATGAAGGTGTTCGCGAGGTTTGTTGTTTCCGACGCAAGCGCCGCGCCGTCGATTTTTTCCTGCAGCGCGCGGCGGCGCAATTGGTCGAGCATCTCACGGGCATCGGCGATCATGCCGGCATCGGCATTTTTCGCAGCGGCGATTTTTTGCGCCAGCGTTGCCACATCATCCGGCAGGGGAGAATTTCCCAGCTGCGCGACGCGCTTCTCCAGCGCATTGGCCGCGCTGAATTGCGTCGCGCGGAACGACCGGTATTCATCGCGCCCGCCGTCGTAATCCTCGCTCACCATGCGCGCACGCTCCAGCTGCGAGAAGTCCTGATAAAGGACGTAATCGAAGCGGTTGGGGGAGGCGGGTTGTGATGTGTCGGGCATGGTTTTTCAACTCTGAAATCGCTGAGTGAATATACACTAAAGTTATGAAAATAGGAAGGTTATAATTTATTGTAATTTCAGATGCTTAATTATCCTGAAACCGAGCATTTGTTGCGGTGCAAACTTAAATTAGCGCAGGCCCGGGTTTGGCCCGCCGCCCCAATCCTCCAGCCACAGCCCCGGTTTTTCGGATTTGAAGCGGGCGCAGAGGGCGATGCAATCAAAGGCGGCGGGGCTGCTGGCTGCGTCCATCACGATCACCTCGATGCCCCGTGCGCGCATGAATTTGATGGTTTCATCGGATGATGCGTTTTGAACATCGGCCACCACCACGCGCGGGATGCCGAATTGCGCAATCGTTCCCGTGCACATGAAGCAGGGCTGCAGCGTTGTATACATCGTCGTGTTGTGGCGGTTGGTCATTCTTCCGGCGGCGCGCAGTGCAGCCATTTCGCCGTGGACGGTGGGGTTGCCTTCCTGCACCAGCGCGTTGTGGCCTGCGCCCAAAACCTTGCCCGTATCATTATCGACCAGCACGCCGCCGATGGGGCAGCCGCCTTCGCTGTATCCCTTGAACGCCTGTTCATAGGCGAGGCGCATGTATTTTTCATGGTCGGCTGTCATGGCGGCTTCCTTTTCTGCTATCCTGACAGGGCGTGGATGCGCTGAAAAGCAGGGAATTATTTCACCCGCATGCGCGTTGGACGTATAGCTGATTTATAAAAGGATATGCCCCATGCGCTTGTTATTGATCGCCTTTACCTTCGCCGTTGTCAGCCTGACCAGCGCGGTTGTTTTCGCCGAAGACGCGGTCAAGAACATCGACATCACCGAAGAGGCCGCGATTGCCGATGCGGCGGCGGTTTCCGGCATCCTTTCCACCCTCACCAAAGACGTCACGGCCTGCGCGCAGGTGAACGAACCCCCCGCCGAATGCCAGTGCAAATACAAGGATCTGCTGGGCCAGCTGAAAACCGCCTCTGACGCCGCGCTGAAAAAACACCCGGAATGGGCAGGGGCGATGGTTAATTACCGTACCGCCGGCGAAACCGAGGGCGCGAGCGTTTCCTTCCCCGGCGTCGCGGAGCAGCTGAAAATCTGTAAATAATTGACATTTACCACGGGTTTTCCGTATATTGCCGTCCTAACGGCATAGAGGAGTAACCCAATGACCGCAAATACCAAACTCAACCAACTGATTTCGGCATACGCCATCCATCTCGAAAAAAACGTGAAAGACGCGGTCAACCCGCGCGTGCCCGCAGCGGCCAGCCTGCTGCGCATCGCCTTCCGCACGGTTGCGACCGGCGACCGTTTGCTCACGAAAATATATGATGAACTCGGCTGGGACAAATTCGAGCCCAACCCGCATGATCGCGCGCGCGAACTCGCCGACCTCGCCGAAAAAAACGGCAACACCAAAACGGCGGCAAGCCTCCGCCAGTCGCTCGCCACTTTCGATCGCATTGCGGGCGCGGCCAAAAACAACCTGCCCGAAGGCACCGGCACCTATAAAGTGCTGCGCGAGATCAAAAAACTGAAATTGGGCTGATAGGCCGGTTTAGCAGTTTGCATGTGGCTGGAAATGAAGGATTAAATTTTCAGCGCGGCAGTTTTGCGCCCATTTTCGCGGTGTTTTGCGTGCGATTTGTGTCGTTTTCAGACACTACCCGTTTTGAATTTCGTTGTGATTTCAATGGGTTATAAAACGCGCGTTTAAAACGGGTATTGTTTTAAATCAATGGGTTATGAGGCGCGAAACGCGCTTTTTTGACCTGATTTTACCACGGTCATTCCGAGCGCAGCGAAGAATCCCCCTTATCGCCGAGGGAAGGGAGATCCTTCGCTGCGCTCAGGATGACACGCAGGTTGAACCGTCATCCCGAGCGCAGCGAGGGATCTTCCCCGTTCACCGCCAAAGATTCCTCAGTCGCTGCGCTCCATCGGAATGGCAAAGCGCGAGAAAGACATACCGACGAAAGACGGTATCCAGTTTATAAAATACCTACAGCAATATTTAGAGATAGCAGTTGTATAAACTGGATCCCGATTTTCATCGGGATGGGCGCGCGTTGCGCGCAGGCACGGCGCACGCGATGCAATCCACAACCAGCGTGTCATTCCCGCGAAAGCGGGAATCCCATCGGCCTCATGCGCTCTCGATGCCCCCGGGATCCCCGCTTTCGCGGGGATGACATGTGAGGAGCTAGGGCGCTTGTATCCTGAAAATCAATCCGCAGTCTTTTTTCGGATTTTCTTCGGCGTATAGAACCTCGCCGTCCTTAATTTTGAAGCAGCTTGGTGCGCCATAGCCCTGCACGAAACCTTTGTCGGGTTTACCGTTGTCCATTTTGCGGTCAATCTGCGCGGCGCGACTGGGGGTGATAGGTTGTTCGTTCGGTGCGTCCAGCGCGATTGAATCATCTGGTGATGATTTTAAGACCAATATTGTGCCTTTCATGCCTTCATTATGAGGCGAGAGGTCTTCAGGGAATTTGCCGTCGGCATATCCGGCCACAAAGCCTCCGCCAATGCGCGCGGCGGGCATTGTTTCGCCCCATGCCAGCGGCGTGGGTTTTTGGAGTGTGCTATCTTTGACCCCGCTGATGAGATCGGTTAGCAGCAAATGCTGCCAGAAAAGTACCGTCTCGTCATTTACCGAAGTTGCGGGTGCCGAAAAGGCTGCGGGGCTTGACTTCAGTGTGCTGCCGAATTCCCGGTCACCGATGATGCTATCACCCGCACCATCTTTTAATGGATTGCAATTGATATTGCATCTTGGAATTTGCGATGCATCGGCGATGTCGCCGGGAAAAGATTTGTACGCTGCACGAAATTTTTCTACCGCCTCCCGATATCTTACTACCTGCGCTATGGTGCCGGTAGTGCGGGCATTTTGCATCAGTTCAAGCCCATGAGTATCCCCAAATATTAACCCTGAAACAATAATTGCTCCCACGGCAAAGCCAACGGCACGCATCGGCCATTTGCTGAGGTGAAACTTGGTAAAATATTTTCCGAGAAATTTGAGCATTAATAAATCAATTTACTCCGACCTGTTTGACCTATTTGTTGGAATTTGTATGTTATTCTTTGGCCATTTCAATGAATGTTTTCATCGTATTTGAATTGTCAAAGTTTGTTAGTGGAAGAATCCAAGGTCGGCCTTCTTTTATACAAATGGATTTTATTGTTGGTGTAGGTTCATTACCTAGAAAGCAAACAAATTTGAAGCCACCAAAGATGAAGGTATAACTGGGAACTCCGTCTAATGGTCCGCGCCACGGACTAAGAAAACTTAGTTCCGCACCTGCTATTTTTCTACTGGGAAAGTATTGTTCCCCGCAAATCTCAAGAGGAACTGATGCGGGATTGATTAAACCTAACAACGAAAGACGTAAAAGGTCATCGTACTGTTCCAATTTAATCTTGTTATATTCAGGACGAGTTGATGCGGAGGCACGCCAGAGAAGTGAAGCAAAAAATTGTTTTGTTTTATTGTAGTTAAATTTGGTCACTTTTCTATGCGGATAACCACCAATAAGCGCGATGGGATGCTCAATTACTGAGGGGAAAAACTTACCCGCGTAATCATCTACTTCACGAAATGAATTTTCGCAAATCTGGCATAAAAACTGGCCATATATACCAGTTTGGTTTCTTTTAGCACGTGGCTCTTTATCAGAAATTAGTAGTAGATGTTTTTCAGACATCTTCATTTTTATGAAGAATGATTTGGGTATAATGTGAGAGTCAACTAGGAAAGCCTCGCTTCCGCAAAGCTTGCAGATGTCTTTAGACATTTACGTCTTCGTCCCACCCACCGTCAATCCATCAATCCTCAAGGTCGGTTGCCCCACGCCAACAGGCACGCTCTGGCCGTCTTTGCCGCACGTCCCGACGCCGTCGTCGAGTTTCATGTCGTTGCCGATCATTTTTACTTTTGTCAGCGCGTCGGCGCCGGAGCCGATGAGGGTTGCGCCTTTCACGGCGGGGCCGATTTTGCCGTCTTCGATGAGGTAGGCTTCGGAGGCGGAGAAGACGAATTTGCCGGACGTAATGTCCACCTGACCGCCGCCGAAGTTGACGGCGTAGATGCCGTTTTTCACCGAGGCGATGATTTCTTCGGGCGTTTTGTCGCCGTTCAGCATCACGGTGTTGGTCATGCGCGGCATGACGTGGTCGGCATAACTTTCGCGGCGGCCGTTGCCGGTGGGCTTCACGCCCATCAGGCGCGCGTTCATGCGGTCCTGCAAATAACCGACCAAGATGCCGTCCTCGATCAGCGTGGTGCGCTGCGATGGCGTGCCTTCGTCATCGATGGTGATCGAACCGCGGCGGTCCTGCATGGTGCCGTCATCGACGACCGTCACGCCGGGGGCGGCGACGCGCTTGCCGAGCAGGCCGGAGAAAGCGGAGGTGCCTTTGCGGTTGAAATCACCCTCCAGCCCATGACCAATGGCTTCATGCAGCAAAATGCCGGGCCAGCCGGGGCCGAGCACGACGCACATTTCGCCCGCGGGCGCATCGACGGAGGTCAGGTTCACAAGCGCCTGGCGGTAGCTTTCATCCGCCGCTTTTTTCCATGTGGCTTCTTCGAATACTTTATCGAATGAATAGCGGCCGCCGAAACCGTAATAGCCGTCTTCCATGCGGCCCTTGCCGTCGTCGAGATAGACGGAGATGTTGAGGCGGACGAGGGGCCTGATGTCGGATGCTTTGTGCCCGCCTGCGCGCATGATCTGCACGGCTTTCCAGTTGGCAGCCATCTGGATGCTGACCTGCTTCACGCGCGGGTCGAGGCCGCGCACATAGGCGTCGATATCCTGCAACAGTTTTACTTTCTGCTCGAAGGGGATCTGGAGCAGGGGGTTGTCGTCGATATACAGCTGCTGGTTCGTGCCTTGCGGGTTCAGGTCCATCGTGCCGCCATGGCCCTGCTGCACCGATTTCACGGTTTCGCCGGCGCGGGCGATGGCTTTCTCGCTGAGTTCCGACGAATGGGCAAACCCGAATTTCTCGCCCGCGACGGAACGCAGGCCAAAGCCCATATCGGTGTCATAGGTGCAGGTTTTAAGGCGGCCGTCATCCCAGCCGAAAAATTCGCTCTGCACGTATTCCATGAACAATTCGCCGTCATCGGCGCCTGTCAGGCTGCTTTCCACCAGTTTGCTGACCGCCTCGGGCGACAGCTTCGTTTTGTCGTAAAAAATCTTGTCGGTGGTGGCGGTATGGGAGGGCATGTGAATTCCTTTTCTGGATACCTAATAATGTAACATCGAGCCGCCGAAAGGCGAGCCTAAAGCGTCATCCCCGCGAATGCGGGGATCTCCTGCTTCGGCAGGGCGGTTTTTAAGGCCAACGGGATCCCCGCATTCGCGGGGATGACGCCGCTGTTTCCGTAAGCAGATTTCACGATTTCGTTAAATTTAACAATTATTTAACTGTTTATTGACTCGTCCAGAGTCGGGGGGCTATTCGTACTGGCATGAAGTTCGAAGACTCACCCCTCTGGAATCATCCTCTCGTCGCACAGACGCGCAACAGCGTCAGCATTTCGTCTGCTGACCTGAACGCCGTGCCGGCGGCGAAGGTGCTGCTGGCGGCGGATGCGCTCGATCCTGTCACCGCCTCGTCGCTGATCGCGGCATCGGGCACTATCCGCGGCAAGATCGAGCCCTGCATCGCCGATGTGGTGAGCCTGCTGCAGTCGCCGCGCCTGCGCGCCGATGGCCCCGATTTCCTGTTCAAGGCGGAAGACACCGCCGCGCTGAAAATCATCATGGGCACGCTGATCGCGGAAACGACCGGCGAAGGCTTCAAGCGCACGCAAGCGATTGCGGCCCGCGCCGATGTGCAAAAAGGCATCGACATGATGGCGCAGATCGCGGAGCTGCTGGTGGAAACCGGCGCGCATAACGCGATCGAGCCGAAACTGGTCGAGAAATTCATCGAGGGCCTCGAAAACATGAAGCCGCTCGCCGGCCATTCGCCCCGCCGCAAGATGGTGAACGAAGCAGGCGCAAGCCTGAAATACGCCCTGATGCAGGGCAACGCCGCCGACATCGCCTACCACGCGCCGCGTGTCGATCCCGCCAGCAACCACGCCGCGCTGAAGCACATCGCACGCGGGAAGCCGGGACTGTAATTTCAAAATTTTTTGCTGTTGTTGAGCCTCGCATGTGAATGCGCGGACATTCGCGCTTTGCCCCCTCTCCCGCAATCGCGGGAGAGGGGACTAAGGTGGCACTGATTTTGTTATAAAATTTCAACTTTTCGCAGTTTTAAAACCCGCCAATCCCAATTGACAGAACACCCGCACAGGCATATTACTTTGCTCTTCAAACATTATTGCCCGTTGTGCAGGTAAAACCATGTCGCTCAAGCTCTCCGATTTCCTGACCGATCCGCTGGTGCAGGTCACCGTCAACAGCCTCAGCAATGCCGAAGGTGTGCCGATGCTGAAGCAGTATCAGGTCGATAACAACCCCGTCATCCGCACGCTGGTCGACAGCCGCGCGCTCGACAGCCACACGGCGGCGGTGCTGGCGGCCGAAGAAATGGTGCGCGGGCATGACAAGAAATTGTGGGAACCGCTGGTGCCGGAACCGATCCAGCATATCGTCGGCCTGCTGACCGCCGATGTGACATCGCCGATGGAAGGCCTTGCGCTTCTGGTGAAAGACGGCAGCCCCTCGGCGCTGAAAATCGCGGCGGCGGGCGTGGCGTTCGGGTCGACGGGCGAGACGTTCAAATCGGTGAAACGCATGTTGAGCGCGGAAGACATGAGCCGCACGGCGGATATGCTTGTCAGCACATCGATCCCGCTGGTCGATAAACTGGCGGTCGAGAAAACATTCCGCCATTTGTCGCCGCAACTGCTCGGCCTGCTGGTGGAAGGTTTAAGCAACCTGCAGCATCATGTGACCGATGCGGATGTGAAGAAGAACATGGATGCGTCGCTGACCAACCTGAAAACCGAAGTGACGCGCGAAATCCAGCTGCCGAAAAACCCCAAAGCGCCCAAACCCTGAATTACTATTTTTAGAAAGTTATTTCCATGGCATCGCTCAAAACCACCGACGTCCTGAACGACAAATTCGTTGAAACCATCATCGCCACGCTGGCGGGGCAGGACGGCGTGCGGGGCGTGAGCCAGTCGGATATCGACGAAAACCCGGTCTTCACGCTGCTGGCCGATACAGACGCGCTCGACAGCAATGTCGCGGCGGTGCTGGTGGCGGATGAGATGCTGCGCAACCACGGCAATTCGGCGGAACTGGCAAAGCTGCTGCCGCCCGCAATCGGCGAAGCGGTGACGCTGCTGCATGCCGACCATGAATCCCCGTCGGAGAGCATCCAGGCACTGATGGAATCCGGCAATGCGCTGGCGGCGAAGCTGGCGGTTTCCGCGCTGACGCTCGCGGGCGATGAAAGCCAGCTGTCGCAGGCGCGCGCCTTCTCCGACCCAGCGCAGCTCGCGGATATGGGGCGCGAGATGAGCGACGTTGCGGCAGAAATCATCGAAGGCGGCATCGCTCACGGATCGTTGCGCGGCCTTACGACCGACCTTGCTGAAAAATTCGTGGCATCGGTGGAAACGCTGACAGAACTTGCAGGCGGGCAGACGCGCCTGAAACTGATGAACCAGACGCTCGACAAATTCCGCGCCGAAATGGCGCAGGGCGGCGTGTACCTTGCGGCGGCCGGCGTTGCCGCCGTTGCAACGCCTGCGGTCGAGCCGGGCGCGGTTGCCTCGCTCGCTTTCGACGACATACTGCGCGACCCGATCGTGTTGAAAACGCTGAAAGCGCTGGGTGCGGATGTCAGCACCGTCGATCCGTCGGAAATCCACAACCTCGACACCGCGCCGATCATCAATTTGCTGATCGAAACCAACTGCCTTGATTCCGTCTCCGCCGCCGTGCTGCTGGTCGATGACGCGACGCGCGGCCGCAACAGCCTGCGCAACCTGCCGAAGCCCGTGGCCGACGCGCTGGCCATCCTGCATGACGACCAGGTCGTCTACGGCGGCCCTGCCGCGCTGCTGGCGACCGACAACGTGCATGTGCACAAGGTCACCTTCGCTGCCGTCACCTCCGCCATCACGGGCGATGAATTCAAGGCCGCGCTGCCCGAAATGGACGCATCCAGCCGCAAGCGCATGGTGTCGGAAATGGCTGATGTCGGCGTGCAGCTGATCGAGCGCGTGACCGAAACCAATTCGTGGAAAGAAATGTCGCCCGAACTGGTCGACCGCTTCACGAAAGGCCTCAGCGACCTTGCGAACCTGACCGAAGGCCGCGCGAGCAAGCGCCTGATCGAAACCGCGATCCAGATGCTGAAGGAAGATATCGCGGGCGAAACGGCGAAGGACATCACGACGCCGAAGGCCGGCTTGCCGGACAACCTGCCCCCCGCGCCGAAACTGAAACGCGGCCCCGGCGGGTTTAACGCTTAAGGCAGCGGCACGAAGTCTTTATCATCGCCCGGGATTTTTCCGAAGCGCTGGTGACGCCAGTCGTCGCGCGCCTGCAACAGGCGTTCCTTGGAACTCGAGACGAAATTCCAATCGATATAGCGCGGCTCCGGCAACGGGTCGCCGCCGAGCAGCATGACGGTTGAATCCTGCTCCGCCTCGATCGTCACGGTATCGCCGCTGGCGAAGACGGGCATGGTG
Organism: Alphaproteobacteria bacterium; assembly: GCA_965279315.1. Classification (GTDB taxonomy): domain Bacteria; phylum Pseudomonadota; class Alphaproteobacteria; order Micavibrionales; family UBA2020; genus JAPWJZ01. The sequence continues at coordinate 2,023,375 of OZ257145.1, forward strand.
GCCGCCGTCACGCGGTCATCGCCGATGCGCAAAGCCCCGTTCACCAGATATGCCGCACGCTCCGCATATTCCGGCGGCAGTTTCACCACGCTGCCTGCGGGCATGTCGACGGCGGCATAGAAGAGCGGGCTGTGGATTTTCACGGGTGCTTCATGGCCAAAGGCGCGTCCGGCGATGATGCGCACGGTTGCGCCACCGATATTGAATTCGGGCAGCGTATCCGCGCCGTGATGAAAAAATTCAGGCGCGGATTCCTCGAACTCCTTGGGCAGCGCGACCCAGCTTTGCAATCCATGCGCGTCATGCGGGCGCAGCAGGTCGGCGGGGGTGGTGCGTTCCGAATGCGCGATGCCGCGTCCTGCGGTCATCCAGTTGACCGCGCCGGGGGTGATCGCCTGTGCGCTGCCCAGCGTGTCGCGGTGAAAAATCTCGCCGCTGAAAAGATACGTCACGGTCGCAAGCCCGATATGCGGATGCGGCGCGACATCGATGCCCTGATGCGCGTTAAAATGCGCAGGCCCCATATGGTCGAGAAACACGAAAGGCCCCACCATCCGCCGCTTCACATAGGGCAGGATGCGGCGCACATGCAGGCCGCCGATATCGGCTTCGCGCGGGGGTATGGTGAGGTCGATCTGGGTCATGCCCCAGTATAGTTTTTTGCACCGCCGCAGGGCAACCCGCCTGCAAATATTCAATCTTGCCATCCGTACCATCCCCGCTATGATGCCTTATCCAAAGGAAAAACCATGTCGGAAGACAATCCAGAACTGGGCTACCAGCTCGTGACCGGCGCTGCGACGGGCATGATCGATATCGTGAACGAGGCGCTGGACGCGGGCGCGAATGTGCATTTCGAGGACGACCTTGCCCTGCGCACCGCCAGCCTGATGGGGAATGCCCCCATTGTGCGCCTGCTGGTGGACAAGGGGGCGAATGTGAACGCATCCGCCGCCGAAGCCCTGCTATACGCCGCCAAGTCGCAGGATAATGACCTGGTCGCCTTTTTGCTGTCCAAGGGCGCGTCCATCGACACCATGATGCGCGGCCACCGCCGCGAGGTGGATCAGGTGACCATCGATACCCTCGACCGCCACGAATCAACGAAGCTGCGGGATGCGTTCGAAAAGAACTTTTCCAGAATACAGAAGCCGGAAGATGGCGGCAAATTCAAGTTACGGAAAAGACCGCCTTCTCCCTGATTTCCCATGAAAATTTTGAGCAACTGATAACCATTAGCATCAAGCCTTTGGCATCATTTGACATTTTCCGGATTTCGGTATAATTTCCCGCACAGTTATCCACATACTGTGATCGGTATGAAAACCCTAGGGGAGGGAAAAAAGCAATGTTGTGGAAATTATTCGGTAATGAACGTGAAGTGAAAAAAGCCCTCGAGCAATCCGTGGGCTATGACATTACGCCTGACTCGCCCGCTCCGTCGGCGCTGTTCGCGGCCAACGATCCCATGGAACTGCCCAAGCTTGACAAGACCAAGGGAAAGCCCGACCTTAACTACATCGCGCCTTGGGAGCAAAAAACGTCCGCCTGAGGCCTTCGGTAAACCTGTTACGGGGGATACTCTCATGGCTTCAGCCGACGCGCTTTCCACCAGCACCCAAAAAGCGGTTCTGGAACAGCTTCCTGCCCAGCATCAGGACAATAATAAATCCGCGCAGCGCCGCGCCCTGTTCATGGGCGCTGGTGTCGTGGGGTTTATCGCGGCACATGCTTTCCTGCCCGTCGCGGTCGTCGCCATCCCGTCATTTGTCGCCGCCATCGTGGTGGGCGTGAACGCATTCCGCCTCGTCTCCAACGCATCGCGCGCGCTGGCGCTGCTGGGCGTCAAGAAAGACGCGGGCAATAACGATTTCGTGCCCAAGCTGAAGCAAAAGGCCGGCAAGGCGATGGAGCGCGCGGCCAAGCTGAACAAGATCAGCAATATCGCGTTCTTCACCGTGATCGGCGCGATTGTCGCGCCCGTCATTCCGGTGCTGGCGCCGATTGCCGCCATCGTTTATCCGCTTGCCACCGCCGCGATGTTCGCGGCATGGGGCGCATCCGAATTCGCAACCGGCACGGCGCAGGGAACGAAACCGACCGCCAAGCTGGTCTATGACCGCCAGGTGGCAGAGGGGGCAATCCGCCCCGCCGAAGATATCCTGCCGCCCGCGGCCCAGCCCGCGATCCCGGCGCACAAGGCGCAGCCGTCAACCTCGCCCAAATCGGTGTTCAGCATTTTCAGCCGCCGCCAGCCGAAACAGGAAGCCGCAAAACCTGACGCACCTGTGCCAGCCGCGCCGAAACCTTAAGCAAATACAATCCGGTAACAGCCCGCCTTTGACATCAGGGGCGGGCTGTTCTACTGTTGGGGTAGTTCTTAACACGTTAAAGATTGGACAGATGATCCGGACCCGCAAAGGCCCAGACCACCGCCCCGCAAACAGCTCACCATTCGTGATGCCCCGCGCAATTTTTTGCGCGGGTTTTGTTTTTTTTAACCCTGCATGGAGAATTTAATGACCGACCGCCTGATCCTCTCGAAACAGCATCAAGAGGAGGTCACCGCGCAAGCGGGAAGTGATGCGCGCATCAGCCGCAGCAAAATGAAAACCGCGCTGAAATGGTTTGGCGGCACTGTCGCCGCGAGCCTTGCGCTTGTGGTCGCGCTGCCCGTCATTCCCGCAGCCGTTGTGGCGGTGGTGGGCGGTTCTGTCGCGCTGGTCGCCGGCACCTACGCCGCCAGCCATTTTGCGAATGCGCGCGAGATGGACAAGGTGCAGAAAACAGCGGGCGATGACGGCTTCGTGGGTAAATTGCAGGCAAAAGCATCGCGCCTGACCAAGCTCAATAAAATTTCCGACCGCACCTCTACGATAGGCTTGTTTGCGAATGTGGGCTTGCTGCTGACGGGGCTTATCTTTCCGCCTGCCGCCATCGTGATTGAACCGATCCGCTTTCTGGCCATTATGGCCTGGGGTGGCGGGTCGCTGGTGAATGCTGCAACGCGCGCGGAATCGCAAAGCCTGCAATCGTTGAGTGACACCGCGATGCGCTATGCGGAACGCGATACGCTGGATGCGACGCTCGCGCCTGCGAATGACAGCGCACCGTCGAAACTGACCAACGCGCCCGCGCCCGGCCTTGCCTTTGATAAGGCGGTGAAGGGGGCTGAAGTCGCCAACGACGAAGCGGCGCGCAAACCGGCTTGGAAGCGTGCGCTGAATCTCTAAAGCCCTTTTCCATACAATATCGGGGGCGGCTCATATCAATTGAGCCGCCCTTTTTGTTGTCCTATAGTGTGGACACCCCATTAACGTCATCCCCGCGACAGCGGGGATCCCGGCGATAAGCAGGGCGCATGATGCCCCTGATATCCTCGCTGTCGCGGGGATGACGCCGAAGAAGGAGAAGGCTTGATGACCCAGCTTGCATCGCAACTGTCGCCCCAGTCGCAGGAATTCCAGAAGAACTTTGAAGCGACCGAAAAGGTCGTCGGCGATTTCCGCGACAAGCTGGTGGAGATACAAAAAGGCGGCGACGAAACCGCCCGCGCCAAGCACCTCGCGCGCGGCAAGATGCTGCCCCGTGACCGCGTGAAGAACCTGATCGACCCCGGCTCGCCCTTCCTCGAATTTTCCGCCTTCGCGGCCTATGGCACGTATAAAGACGTCGTGCCGGCGGCCGGCATGATTTCCGGCATCGGCCGCGTTTCCGGCACCGAATGCGTGATCGTGGCGAATGACGCGACGGTGAAGGGCGGCACCTATTACCCGATGACCGTCAAGAAACACCTGCGCGCGCAGGAAATCGCGGCGCAGAATAACCTGCCTTGCATTTACCTCGTGGATTCCGGCGGCGCGTTCCTGCCGCTGCAGGATGAAGTGTTCCCCGACAAGGAACATTTCGGGCGCATCTTTTACAATCAGGCCAATATGAGCGCGCGCGGCATTCCGCAGATCGCCGCCGTGATGGGCTCCTGCACAGCGGGCGGCGCTTATGTTCCCGCGATGTCGGATGAATCGATCATCGTGAAAAATCAGGGCACGATCTTCCTCGGCGGCCCGCCGCTGGTGAAGGCCGCGACGGGGGAAGAGGTGAGCGCGGAGGATCTGGGCGGCGCGGATGTGCATTGCCGCCAGTCGGGTGTGACCGACCATTATGCGCAGAATGACGGCCATGCGCTGCAGATCACGCGCCGCATCGTCGGAAACCTGAACCGCGTCAAGAAAATCGATTTGGCCGTGCGCGACCCGCGCGCGCCGAAATACGACGCGAAAGAAATCTACGGCATCATCCCGCATGACAGCCGCAAGCCCTTCGATGTGCGCGAAATCATCTCGCGCATCGTGGATAATTCCGAATTCGACGAATTCAAGAAACTGTACGGCGAAACCTTGGTCTGCGGCTTCGCGCATCTGTTCGGCTATCCGGTCGGCATCATCGCTAATAACGGCATTTTGTTCTCGGAAAGTGCGGTCAAGGGCGCGCATTTCGTCGAGCTTTGCTGCCAGCGCAAAATTCCGCTGATTTTCCTGCAGAACATCACCGGATTTATGGTGGGCCGCAAATACGAAGCGGGCGGGATTGCGAAAGACGGGGCGAAGCTTGTCCATGCGGTTTCCTGCGCTCAAGTTCCGAAATTCACCGTGCTGATCGGTGGCAGTTTCGGCGCCGGCAACTACGGCATGTGCGGCCGCGCCTATAACCCGCGCTTCCTCTGGACCTGGCCGAATTCCCGCATCTCCGTCATGGGCGGCGAACAGGCGGCAAGCGTCCTCGCGCAGGTCAAGAAAGACGCGATGGCCGCCAAGAAAGAAGTCTGGTCGGCGACCGAAGAAGAAGCCTTCAAGAAACCCATCCGCGACCAGTACGAAACGCAAGGCCACCCGTACTACGCCTCCGCGCGCCTCTGGGACGACGGCATCATCGACCCCGCCGACACGCGCATGGTGCTGGGCCTATCATTGTCCGCCACGCTGAACGCGCCCATTGGTGATCCGCAGTTTGGCGTGTTCAGGATGTAGGGATGAAGCTATCTGTTCAAAAGAGAACGTGGAATGCAGTTCTTTCGGTGCTGATCAATTTTGCAATTTACACTGTTTATGTGTCACCAGAACGAGATTATTCGATTCCAGTATTGATTGAACATTTGCCTTCCATCATCGAAGCTGTGGTTTTGATTATTAGTGCTGTTTATTTTTTTAAAGAAAAAGAAACTGCGGGATTTGGAACAACATTAGGGCACGCTTTAATCATTACGGCAGCCACTATCATGAAGTATGGGCTTGTTACGTCAATGTTTATGTCGCCAGTATTTCTTTTGTTTACTCTTTTCCGCGTTGAACTTCTAAAAGGGCGGCGCATCCTTTTTGTGATGCCCTTCTTAGCTGTCCTTGCCCTAAGTGCAATTGAACAAATATCTAGGCTTTAATAAATGCAGGATAAATTCCTCATCATTTTCGGCACGGTGTTCGGCGGCAAGCCGCTGGCTTATGGGCGCGTGGACCAGTCGAGGCTGGAGAAATATCCGCGGAAATTATTGCGCGCCTATAGTCATGTGCTGATGACGCTTTGCGCGGCGATTTTGCTGCCGCTGTTTTGCCGACTGGAATTGTGGACGGTGGTGGCTTGCGTGCCGCTGGCGGTCGGGTGTTTTATGCTGATGAACCAGTACGAGAAAAAACTCGACCCGCTGCTGAAAAACCATTTCGTCAAGGACGACGACTGATGAACCCCCTGATGTATAAACTCAGCCGTATTTACGGGCGCTGGGGGATGAAGGCGCAGAAATATTCGCTGGTCGAGCCGCGCGGGCTGCCGAAACGCCTGCGCGTCATGTGGCATTTCTACCGCCTCACGCTCATCTTAATCCTCGTTTTTGCGGTGATGCTTTTCCTGCAGAACACGGTTATATTCTGGTCGGCCTTCGCCGCCAATGTTGTCATGCTCTATATCAAGGGCATACTGGAAGAAAAACTCGATCTCGGGATCGAGGAACTCATGAGGAAAGAAAAAGAAAATGACCGAGAAGCAGATCCTGTTTGATGTTGCGGGTGGCGTCGCCACCATCACGCTGAACCGCCCCGAAGTCCACAACGCCTTTAACGAGGCGGTGATGGATGAATTGACGGCGCTGGTCAATCAGGCGGGCGCGGATAAATCCGTGCGCGCGCTGGTCTTGCGCGGCAACGGCAAAAGCTTCTGCGCGGGCGGCGACCTCAACTGGATGCGCAAATCGGCGAATTATTCCTATGACGAAAACGTAACCGATGCGATGCGCCTCGGTACGCTGCTCAAGACGCTAAACTTTATTCCGAAGCCGACCATCGCGCTGGTGCATGGCAATATCTTTGGCGGCGGCGTGGGCCTGGCATCGTGCTGCGACATTTTGATTGCGGAGCAGGGCGCGCAGTTCTGCCTGTCGGAAGTGCGCATCGGCCTGATCCCCTCCATCATCGCGCCCTATGTGATCGACGCGATGGGGTTGCGCATGGCGCGCCGCTATTTCATGACGGCGGAACGCTTTGACGCCGATACCGCCTACCGCATCGGTTTCGCGCACGAAGTCGCACCGACCGGACAGCTGGATGTCGTTGCGGGAAAAGTCATCGCCGCCTTGATGGATGGCGCGCCGCAGGCGCAGGGTCGTGGCAAGAAACTGATGCTGGAACTGGTCGGCCGCCCGATTGACGAACAGGTGATCGACCTGACGGTCCGCCAGATCGCCGAAGCGCGCGCATCGGACGAGGGCAAGGAAGGGTTGAGCGCATTCCTGAACAAATCCGAACCCAGCTGGCGTAAAAAGGCTTAAGGCGTTTTCGCGGCTTTGCGCGGCGTTGCGGCGTTGGCGGCGCGCTTTTGTTCCCGCTGGATTTGCTTGACCAGCGGGTAGGAGAGGAAGGATTTTCCGGCCTTTACGATATCCGCATCATGCGCATATTTTTTCATCACATCTTGCGTTTCGCGGATGAAGATCGCATAGGCGGCCTTGTCGCGCGTATATAGCTTTTCCGTGATGTCCTGTTTCTTGCCGATCAGATCGGCATAGACGACGCCTTTTTCCGCATAGGCCTTGGCGATTTTGTCGAGCGTCTTGATGTCGAGGTGGCATTCCGCCGCGATATCGGCGGCCAGCAGGGCGGTATCCTGCAGCGACATCGCCGAAATATCCCGTTCCTTCGCAATCTGCCGCACGCGGTCGAACACCGCATTCGTGTAATGGATGGGCGATTGCGCCAGAACAATCGTATAGGCCTTGTCGGCATAGGTGAAAAAATCTGTATCCTGCCCGAAGCGCTGGATATGGCGCAGCGAGGCATAGGCATCCGCCGCCGCTTCGCCCAGATGCTTGCCGGAACCGTTGCCGTTGCTGACGACGTGGTGGCCGATTTCGTGATCCAGAATATACAGGCCGCGCATTTTAGACGTATAACTGCGGGTAAAATGCCCCGGCGGCGTATCGTCCACCACGATGGCGCGCATGATAATGTCGGCGACCTGGAAAAACGGATAGGCGATGCCCGCCGCGTTCATCGCTTTCATGTCGCGCGTCGTTCTTTCGATTGCGCCTTTGACGGCGGAAACGTTCTGGCTCAGCCGGTCGGCAATGACGGGGGATGCGTAAACGGGCATGTCTGTGCCATTCGACAGCACGACCAGCTTTTCCAGCTGGACGGGGAACGCTTCATAGGCTTTCGCCGCTGATTCATTGAATAATTGCGTCAGTTTGCCGCGCATCGGTTTTCCTTTAATGGAAAAGCCTATCATAGTGCCGTGCGTTACGTAAACCGGTTTTGACGCTTTTCGGGAAAATGCTGTGTTATCAGCTGATTATCATTCGGCGGCGGGAAGATGCTGTCGAGCGTGATGGTCTTTTCCTTCTCGTGCAGCTGCCTTGCGATATCGACCCACATCGACCCCGTCAGCATTTTGCCAAGGAAAACCGACAGCACGCGGTTCGCCATGTAAAACGCCTGCGGGGATGTGGCGGGGTCGAGCGCGATTTCGGCGAGCTTCAGCAGCGGCGCGGTATTGGTGCGCGAGATTTTGGGGATTTCGTTTTTCAGCGGTGCGAAGTCTTTCAGCAGCGCATCGACCTGCGGGCGGGTGGGGGTGTAGCGCAGGTGATATTCATTCACCTTCTCCACGACCTGCGCGGGCGTCAGCTCCGCCGCCAGCAATTTGTGACGGTCGCGCAGCACCGCATCGATGGCGAAACTGGTGACGTATGATTGCGCGTCGTCATGGCTATTGTTGATGGTGTCGGTCGCGCGCTTGAACGGCGCGAATTCGATGGGCGCGCTGCCGGCGCCGTATTTCTGCAGGTGGCGGATCACGGCATAGGCGTCGGCTGCGGCTTCGCGGCCGGAATTCGAAATGCCGAACAGCTTGCCGAAATAATCATCCAGCTTGCCCGCATGTGCCGCAGGTACAATCAGGTGGCCGATTTCGTGGTGGAAAGCGAATAGCTGGTCCATCTCGTCCGTCAAGCCGCGCCCGATCAGCAAGCCGAAAGGGCGGTCAAGCGTCATCGCCAGCATATTGATGCCGCCGCCATCGGCCAGCGCATGGGCGGAGCCGCGCGTGAGCGTTTGGGCCTTTTGCCGTTTGTCCTTTATCATCCGCCGGAATTTGCCGGACAGCGTCGCGCGGATGCGGGCGAGGCGCGGGCCGGTGCGGGTATTGGTGTTGAGGTCAACGAAGACGGTGTTGCGTTTCAATTCCGGATGGTCGGCAACAATATCGCGCGCAGCCTTGTTGAAATCAAAGCGCAGGGGCGGCTGCAAAGCGGCGTTTTCAGGCGTTGGCATGCTTCAAGTCTAGGTTATTGTTATTCTTATGTCAATTTCGCGTAAGCCGCTGTTATTGATACGGTTTTTAACAGGGTTTATAGTGATTGAAAGAGGTAAAAACATGCAGCTCATCGACCGCGACGGACGCCTGACGCCCGTCCTTAAAATCCTGACAGATTATCCGCGCGACGACCTTGCGCATGACGAGGTGCATCAGTCGCTGGTGACGGCCTGCGTCACGCGCGGATTGTATCCAGCCAATATAGATGTCGGGTCGATTGCGTCGCTCGACACCATCGTGGCAGGGTTCAAGACGGCGCAGCTGGTGTTCAATTCGAAACTCGGTTACGGGCATATTTTCCACACCAACTGCGCGCCGCGCAAAAACATCGTCAGCGTCAAAAGCGCAGGCGAAAAGATCGTGCTGGGCATGACCTCGTCGGGCGTCGTGCTGCTGGCGGTGAATGCGGGCTATACGCTCGCGCCGTTCCATGACGCGATAAAGGCGGGGGAGATGGTGTTTTTCCAGACGTCAGTGCCCGATTCCGGCTCGCAATTCCGCAGCCGCGATTATTTCCCCGATGCGATGGCGGACCTGACGCTGCACCTGGCGACGCGCTTTGCGTCGATGGGCGAAGAAAAGATCAAGCATACGCTGAAGGCGCGTGGCTACCGCGAATTGCTGGAGGGGCTGTCTTACCTTGGCGAACCGATGAATATTTCCAGCTTGCCGCAACTGCCCGAAGGCACGATTTACTACATCGACAATTTCGGCAACATGAAGCTGAATATGAAACACGCAAAAATCGTGGCGCAGCATAAACCCGGCACGCCGCTGGTGGCCGCCATCGGCAACACCGTTTGCGATGTCGTGGTCGGCGATGCGGGATTCAGCATGGGCGAGGGGGTGGTGGCGATCACGTCGGGATCATCGGGCTGGGCGTTGGGTGCAGGCGAAAAAGAAATGTTCGCCGAAATCTTCCTGCGCGGCGGCCGCGCCGACAGCCATTTCCCCGGCGCGAAAACCGGCGACCAGCTGCTCGCCATGACGCGCGCCGATTTGGAGCGCGTCATCGAAACACTGAAAGGCGCGAGCGGCGATATCTCCGGCCGCTTCGACCTCTACAACATCTCCGAAGCGCGCATCATGCACATGCTGGCGCGGTCGCGGCTGCTGAACGGGTTTGATAGTTCGGAATTGCAAAAGGCGTTTGCGGCGAATGACCTTGAAAAGCGATTGATGGCGTAAGGGAACTTTATCCCGCGCCTCTGCGTTTAGATTAAAATTTATCAAGAGGTAAACCCATGCGTAAAATTATGTTCCTGTCCGGATTTCTGATGATGGGGCTGGTCGCTTGCGCCGCCCATGCGCAAAATTCTCCGCCCGTTGGCTACGGCTATAACCCCGCATTGCCCAAACCGGAAAAGGCGCTGATCCCGACGGTGAAGGTGGCCAAGGCGACGGGATGGCCAGCGGGTGGCAAGCCTGTGGCGGTGGCAGGGCTGAAGGTGAATGCCTTTGCCGACAAGCTCGATCATCCGCGCTGGATTTATACGCTGCCGAATGGCGATGTTCTGGTGGCCGAAACCAATGCCCCGCCCAAGCCGGATGACGGCAAGGGCATCAAGGGCTGGTTCATGAAAAAAACGATGAAGAAAGCGGGCGCCGCGACGCCGAGCGCGAACCGCATCACGCTGCTGCGCGATACCGATGGCGATGGCGTTGCCGACCTGCGCACCGCATTCCTTGAAAACCTCAATTCGCCCTTTGGCATGGCGCTGGTGGGGAATGTGTTCTATGTGGCGAATACCGATGCGGTGGTGAAATTCCCCTATGTGGAGGGTGCGACGGAAATCAAGGATGCGGGGGTGAAGGTCGCCGACCTGCCGGGCGGCACGATCAACCACCACTGGACGAAAAACCTTGTCGCTTCAGCAGATGGCAAGACGCTTTATGCTTCGGTCGGGTCGAACAGCAATGTGGGCGAAAACGGCATCGACAAGGAAGAAAACCGCGCGGCGATCCTGAAGATCGATGCGGCAACGGGCGCAACGGAAGTTTTCGCCAGCGGCCTGCGCAACCCCGTCGGTATGGACTGGCAGCCCGGCACCGAAACACTGTGGACGGCGGTGAACGAGCGTGACGAGCTTGGCGACGACCTTGTGCCCGATTACATGACATCGGTGAAGCAGGGCGCGTTCTACGGCTGGCCCTACAGCTATTACGGCCAGAATGTGGACGAACGGGTGAAGGAACAAAAGCCGGAACTGGTCGCGAAGGCTATCGTGCCGGATTACGCGCTGGGCGCGCATACCGCGTCGCTGGGTTTGACGTTCTACACGGCTGACCTGCTGCCCGCGCAATATAAGGGCGCGGCGTTCATTGGCCAGCACGGTTCGTGGAACCGCTCCAACCCCAGCGGTTATAAAGTCGTCTATATCCCGTTCAAGGATGGCAAACCCGATGGCCTGCCGCAGGATTTCCTGACCGGTTTCCTTGACGCGGAAGGAAATGCGCTGGGCCGCCCTGTCGGCGTTGAAACCGATGGCACGGGCGCGCTGCTGGTGGCGGATGATGTGGGGAATATCATCTGGCGGGTTGCGCCGGCGAAATAATAGCGAACGAAGAAAAGCCCCGCCGCGGGAAATCCCGGGCGGGGCTTTTTTGCATCGGTTGGTTTAGTCGTTGCCGAACAGGCTCCAGCCGGGTTTTTTCGGCTTCGGCGGTTCGATGTTGGCATTTGCAGCTTTGGGCGCACGCGGCTCTTTCAGGTGCGGCATGCCCAGCAGAACGCCTTCCTTGTCCAGTTGCGCGCGGCGGTCGGCCATGCGCTGGCGGACGCCATCCCAGTATTCGCCTTCCAGCTTGATCGGGCCGGTGTCGTTGCTGACGCGCTCGCCGAACAGCATTTTCTGCGTTTCCACATCGAAATTGACCTTGCCGTCGAGGAAGCGTTGCAGCGCGGAGGAGCCGATACGGAACGTGAAATAGGTCTCGCTCTTTTCATGGTCGTCGGACAGCGTGATCTCGGCCAGCGCCTTGAGGCCCTTGCTGAGGCTTTGCGTCTCCGCAATCGTGCGCTTGACCTCGCGGAAGTTGCGGGCGACGGTCGCCATCACTTCCATATGCGGCGTGTGTTGCAGCGCGACGCGTGCCGACAATGCGGCGGTTTCCGTCGGCGTCAGCGCCTGCACGTCCAGCTTTTCCAGCAGTTTCGGCATCGCGTCGATGGACAGGGTCGTGAAATGGTCGCCTTGGCCGGTCAGCACGAAACGCCATGCGCGGCCCCAGCTGCCCATCTCAATCGCCTTGCTCTCGTTGCCGTATTTCTGGATGTGGCGCAGGATGCCGAACACATCCGCCACGTTTTCGGCAAGGCCTTCCGTGGGCGAGCCGAAAGCGGCGGGCGCGACCAGGTGGCCGAGTTCGTGATAGAACGTCGCCATCGCTTCCATTTCATACGGCTGGTCCTGCGTCGTGAACAGGCGGAACGGCAGCGGGTTATAGGTCATCACATGGACGCCGAGTTCCTGGATCTTGGTCGCGAAGGCCGATCCGCCCTGCGCCTGCTGTACCATCTGGCCTGCGAATTCCTGAATGTCGCGTTCGTCGCGGAAACCGGTTTTGCGCGGGTCGATATCTTTCTGCATCGTCAGCTCGCCGGCGTTGACGAACAGGAAGCGGCCTTTCAAAACCGGATATTGATCGACGGCTTCGTTAACGGCGGCGTTGAAAACTTCTTTCAGCGAACCTTCATAGGGCAGGGGTGCGCGTTCGCGCGCGGGCTGGCGGTAACGCTGGCGCGGGTCGAACCTGTCGTCACGATAGCCGTAATCGTGGCTATGATCGTGGCCTGCAAATAAACCGTGTTTATGATCCCCAGTCATTGTGTCTCGGCTCCCTATGTTATTGGTTAAGGAAATATTAATAGAAATTATGGGATATGTCAACTTTTATAGTCATAATGAGCATATCCTGTTTTAACGTTCATTAGTTACGTTAAATCATTGAACGGAAGTTGTTTTCGGCGGTTCGAAGGCGTAGTCTCAACTATCAATTTTTTTAGGAGAAAATCATGAAATTCAAAGATGTCACTCCCGCCGAGTTCGTCTGCTCCACCTGCGCGGCATGCCCCGCGGTGCTGGAAACCGAAAATGATTCTTACGTCATCATTGGCAAGAAACTCTCCGCCGCTGCGCTTGCCGCCGTCGAAGGCCGCGTTGGCGCCGATGAATACGTCATCGAAGTGCCGCGCGGCATGATCGACGGCCTGAAATAACCAGCCCTCGATGATCAAGAAAATCCTGATCGCAAACCGCGGCGAGATTGCCTGCCGCGTCATGCGCACCTGCCAGCGCCTCGGCATCAAAACCGTGGCTGTGTATTCCGAAGCCGATGCGGAAGCCTTGTTCGTGGAAATCGCGGACGAGGCTTACCTGATCGGCCCGGCGGCGGCGCGTGAAAGCTATCTCGTTGCCGAAAAAATCCTCGACGTCGCGAAACGCAGCGGCGCGGATGCGGTGCATCCGGGCTACGGGTTCTTGTCGGAGAACGAGGAATTTGCGGAGGCTTGCGAAAAGGCGGGCGTGATCTTCATAGGTCCCCCGCCCGCTGCCATCCTTGCGATGGGCGGCAAGTCGGAGGCAAAAGCGCTGATGGAAAAAGCCAGGGTGCCATTGGTGCCGGGCTATCACGGCGACAAGCAGGAAGAAAAATTCTTAAGCGATGAAGCCGTGAAAATCGGCTTCCCTGTTCTGATCAAAGCGAGCGCGGGCGGTGGCGGGAAGGGGATGCGCGTTGTCGAGAACGCCGGCGAATTCTCCGAACAGCTGCAGGGCGCGAAGCGCGAGGCGAAGGCGTCGTTCGGCGACGACCATGTGCTGATCGAAAAATACCTCGTCAATCCGCGCCATGTGGAGATTCAGGTTTTCGCCGATAAATTCGGCAATACCGTTTACCTGTTCGAACGCGACTGCTCCATTCAGCGCCGCCATCAAAAAGTTTTAGAAGAGGCGCCCGCACCCGGATTGTCGGAAGCGACAAGGCAGAAAATGGGCGAGGCGGCGGTTGCCGCAGCCAAGGCGATCGGCTATGTCGGCGCGGGCACGGTTGAATTCCTGCTGGATGCGTCCGAAAATTTCTACTTCATGGAAATGAACACGCGGCTGCAGGTGGAACACCCGGTCACCGAATACATCACCGGCCTTGACCTTGTCGAGCAGCAGATCCGCGCGGCGGAGGGGAACAAGCTGACCTTCACGCAGGCCGACCTGAAAATCAACGGCCATGCGATGGAAGTGCGGCTGTATGCGGAAGATCCCGCCAACAACTTCCTGCCCGGCGCGGGCCAGATCAAATACCTGCGCTTCCCCACGGAATCCGATGCGGTGCGCATCGATACCGGTGTGCGCGAGGCGCCGTTCGGCGATGGCGACACCATTTCCATCCATTACGACCCGATGATCGCCAAGATCATCGCATGGGGCAAGGACCGCGATGCGGCGATTGCGAACCTGAAATCCGCGCTCGACCAGACGCTCGTGACAGGGCCGAAGACGAACCTCGTCTTCCTGCGCCGCTTGCTCGAGAGCCCCGATTTCAAGGCCGGCAAGGTCAACACCTCGTTCATCAAGAACCACGAGGCCGAATTGCTGCCCGCAAAACAGGCGCCATCCGACACCGCCTATGCCTTGGCGGTGCTGGGGCTGCTGAATGACCGCGATGTGCTGCCGAGCGCGCAGGATGCGGGGTCGCCGTGGAACGACCTTTCCGCATGGCGCATTGCCGGCGGCGACACCGAAGTGTTCAAGTTCGAAAATGACGGCAGGGAAACCGCCGTCACCGTCTCCAGCAAAAAAGGTTTCGCGACACCACAGCTGACCGTGAACGGCAAGCCCGTTTCGGCGGCATTCGCGCCCGCGATGTATGATCTCAGCTTTGATGCCAAGCTCGACGGCCAGCAATATAACGCGGTCGTGCTGCATGACGGCCGCCACCTGACGCTGCTGCATGACGGGCATTACGAGGAGCTGACCTATCTCGACCCGCTCGCATACGAAAGCGCGGGCGACGAAACCGATGGCAAGCTGACCGCGCCCATGCCGGGCAAGGTCGTGGCGGTGCGCGTCCAGCTGGGCGACAGCGTCAAGAAAGGCCAGCCGCTGGTGATCGTCGAGGCGATGAAGATGGAACACACCATCATTTCCCCCGCAGACGGCATCGTGGAGAAAATCCATGCGGGCGTCGGCGACCAGGTGCATGAAAAATACGAACTGATTTCATTGAAATAGAACGGGCAGCATGAGCGGGCAGTCCAGCGATGATATCCAGAAGCAGGCGGACGAAATCGTCCGGCAGATCCGCGATATCATCCCGCCTGAAATGCTGGGCTTCCTGATTGCGGCGCTGATCGTGGTCGGCTTCATCGGCGTCGTCTGGTTTTTCGGCCAGCTGCGCTCCCCTGTCAAAGCGGTGAAGGGCAAGGTTTCCGCCAAGCGTGGACGCAGCAAGGCGCGTGAAGCGGCATTGGCCGCCGGCTTTATTGTCGATGATGTGGAGCGCGACGTGCCCGAATTCGGGCGCGGGATGGCCTATGTCCTGAAACAGGAAAGCTGCGCGCATTATCACTGGCCGGAAAACGTGCATTCAACGGCAGACTGGGAATTGCTGTGCCGCCCGGGCGATTTCACGCCGGGGCTGGATCAGCGCGGCTGGCTGCTGCAGACAAACCAGGGGCGCATATCGCAAGATACGCTGTCGGTGCTGAACTCCATCACCCGCAGCATGGGCGAGCCGCGCGATTTCTTCGAGATTGAAATCCTCAACAGCCAGCTCCATTTTTACTGGCGGGAGCATGGCGGCGACGAGGCCGTCGATATGCTGACAACCTTTGTAGAAATGCTGAAACGCGCATCATGACCCAGAATTACCCGCAAAAAGTCCGCATCGTGGAAGTCGGCCCCCGCGACGGGCTGCAGAACGAAAAGAACATCGTGCCCGCGCATGTAAAGGTCGCGTTCATCAATATGCTGTCGGATTCCGGCCTGCGCACGATCGAGGCCGGAGCGTTCGTCTCCCCCAAATGGGTGCCGCAGATGGCTGATACCGCAGATGTTTTTGCCGCGATCACCAAGAAAAGCGGCGTCAGCTATCCTGTCCTTGTGCCGAATGCCAAGGGCATGGAAAGCGCGCTTGCTGCGGGCGCGCGCGAAATCGCGGTCTTCGCCGCCGCCTCCGAAAGCTTCAGCCAGAAAAACATCAATTGCTCCATCGCCGAAAGCATCGAGCGTTTTAAACCTGTCATTGACGAGGCGAAAAAGCACGGCATCGCCGTGCGCGGCTATGTTTCCTGCGTCCTCGGCTGCCCCTATGAAGGCGAAATTGCGCCCGAAGCGGTTGTTCACGTGGCGAAGGAGTTGTTCGGCCTCGGCTGCTACGAAATTTCGCTGGGCGACACCATCGGTACCGGCACGCCCGTTAAAACGCGCATTTTGCTGCAGGCGGTGAAGAAGGAAATCCCCATCCAGCATATCGCCGCGCATTTCCACGATACCTATGGACAGGCGCTCGCCAACCTCGTGATCGCGCTGGAGGAGGGGGTGAGCGTCATCGATTCCGCCGCCGCCGGCCTCGGCGGTTGCCCCTATGCCAAGGGCGCGACGGGCAATGTCTCGACCGAGGATGTTCTATATATGCTGCATGGCATGGGCATCGAAACGGGCGTGGATATCGAGAAAATCGCGGCGGCTGGCCGGTTTATTGCGGAGGCGGTTGGCAAGCAGCTCGTCTCCAAAGTCGGGCAGGTCTATGCCACGCGCGTTTGATTTCATTCGCTAATCCCCTAAAAATTGACAGGCGCAGTATTTTGTCATAATCTCTTCCTGCTTTTAAACCAGCAGGAGCAGGTGATGCCGGATACCGATTTCAATGATTTGAAGAACGTGCTGCAGGAGCAGTTTCGCATCGCCGTCAAACGCCAGCCGAGTTACGAAGATTCGAATTACGCCAGCGGCAGCACGCCGCACAATCCCTCCATCCAGAACCGCATGGCGATTGCCGAACTGGCCACGGCATTGATTAACCTCGAGCGCGAGCAACGCGAACAGCGCCGCGAAAAGCAGGAACAGGAAGAACGCAAAAACGGCATGAAACTGCCGGGAAAAGGATAAGCCATGGCTAAAACACTCGAAGAGATTCGCGATACGCTGGAAACCGCATTTAACACCGCGATCGCCTATGGGAACGCCTTTAATACCAGCGCCATCGGCCCTGAACATCTGAAGGCGGCCGCGCAGCTGGCGCAGGCGATTGTGGCGGTAGATGACAAGATTGACCGCCGGAATGACGAGAAAAACGGCCCGCGGATGCCCGGCAAGTAAGGCGGGCAGGGCGGGTTCGCTGCAATGCGGCAGAGAATCTGCAAAATTTCTATTTCCGGAGTGTTAAAAGGCATTTCCGGTGACGTATGCAACTTGAGATAAACGATGAATTACTGTTTAATTTCAGCGTTTTACGAAAAAATCAAAAAAGGTTTTGACTTCCGGTGAGTCCATCCGTATAACCTCAACTCTGTCGCGGGCACGTCGCCCGGTCAGCCTTCAGGAAAGAGCGAAAAAATAATCGCAAATTCTTGTTGACCCGGAAGGAACTTCCTTCTAGATTGCTGGCTCTGACAGATTCTCTCCGAAACGAAAACTTCGGTTTTTACGGGGAGAGTTTTGCGGCCTAACGGCTGCGCGGTTATTGAACATTGTAGATCGATGAGAAGAGATACGCAGGCAGCGGTTTGCTGATCGTGTTAAACGTTTCAACAAAACGACCTGCTCTGAGTATCTCAGCACAGCCGAGACTAAGCCCCTCACGGGTTTAGTCTCAACACAGAAGCGTAAGCTTCTGTTTTAACAGTGATTGTCTTTGCAAGAAGACAATAAGCAGGTCTCTAAATATATCGAGATCCTTTGACATCTAAAAAGTCAAGGTTTCAAATTCAACTTAAGAGTTTGATCCTGGCTCAGAATGAACGCTGGCGGCAGGCCTAAAACATGCAAGTCGAACGCTGTAGCAATACAGAGTGGCGCACGGGTGAGTAACATGTGGGAATATGCCTTTTGGTACGGAACAACGTTTGGAAACGAACGCTAATACCGTATGGTCCCTTCGGGGTAAAGATTTATCGCCAAAAGATTAGCCCGCACTAGATTAGCTAGTTGGTGAGGTAAGAGCTCACCAAGGCGACGATCTATAGCTGGTCTGAGAGGACGATCAGCCACACTGGGACTGAGACACGGCCCAGACTCCTACGGGAGGCAGCAGTTAGGAATATTGGACAATGGGCGCAAGCCTGATCCAGCCATGCCGCGTGAGTGATGAAGGCCTTCGGGTTGTAAAACTCTTTAGCCGATGAATATAATGACTGTAGTCGGAAAATAAGCCCCGGCTAACTTCGTGCCAGCAGCCGCGGTAATACGAAGGGGGCGAGCGTTATTCGGAATCACTGGGCGTAAAGCGTGCGTAGGCTGCTTAGAAAGTTGGAAGTGAAAGCCCAGGGCTCAACCCTGGAATTGCTTTCAAAACTACTAGGCTAGGATTTGGGAGAGGATAGCGGAATTGTCAGTGTAGCAGTGAAATGCGTAGATATTGACAGGAACACCAGTGGCGCAAGCGGCTATCTGGACCAACATCGACGCTGAGGCACGAAAGCGTGGGGATCAAACAGGATTAGATACCCTGGTAGTCCACGCCGTAAACGATGTGTGCTTGTCGCTGGGGGGTTCACCCTTCGGTGACGCAGCTAACGCGTTAAGCACACCGCCTGGGAAGTACGGCCGCAAGGTTAAAACTCAAAGGAATTGACGGGGACCCGCACAAGCGGTGGAGTATGTGGTTTAATTCGTCGCAACGCGAAGAACCTTACCAGGCCTTGACATGCCCTCTATGGATCCCAGAGACGGGATCCTTCACTTCGGGTGGGAGGGACACAGGTGCTGCATGGCTGTCGTCAGCTCGTGTCGTGAGATGTTGGGTTAAGTCCCGCAACGAGCGCAACCCCTTTTATCAGTTGCCAACACGTAATGGTGGGAACTCTGATGATACTGCCGGTGATAAGCCGGAGGAAGGCGGGGATGACGTCAAGTCCTCATGGCCCTTACGGCCTGGGCTACACACGTACTACAATGGTGGTGACAGTGGGCCGCTAGTCAGCGATGACCGGCAAATCCCTAAAAGCCACCTCAGTTCAGATTGCACTCTGCAACTCGAGTGCATGAAGTTGGAATCGCTAGTAATCGTGGATCAGCACGCCACGGTGAATACGTTCCCGGGTCTTGTACACACCGCCCGTCAAGCGATGGGAGTTGGTTCCACCTGAAGGCGGGGCGCTAACCGTAAGGAAGCAGCCGACCACGGTGGGATCAGCGACTGGCGCTAAGTCGTAACAAGGTAGCCGTAGGGGAACCTGCGGCTGGATCACCTCCTTTCTATGAACGTTCTAGACGGTCTCGCGCGTGATAGCGCAAAAGTAGACCGCTGTCTTCGTATCTCTTCTCGTATCCTGCTACTAAGGACTTGGGACATTTGTTCACCAGGGGCTTGTAGCTCAGTTGGTTAGAGCACGCGCTTGATAAGCGTGAGGTCGAAAGTTCAAGTCTTTCCAGGCCCACCACTTTTCAAGAACGGCGACGATGACTACTGAATGAATATGGGGGTGTAGCTCAGCTGGGAGAGCGCCTGATTTGCATTCAGGAGGTCATCGGTTCGATCCCGTTCACCTCCACCATTCACTTGGTGGAAACAGAAAAGACAGCAGGATACAGTAAGAGTTTTGGTTTTCTAAACGGCAACGTTTAGAGGCTCGACTTCTTGTCGATCAGCGGCTTCGGCCGCAAGGTTATTGGACATTGTGAATAGGTTAACGACACCGTAATTAAACAACTAGCCGCAAATCTATAGTCGGGCTTTGCCGTCCGGCTGTACGATATTGCAAATAAAGCAACTTTGTTAACAATCGAAGTTCAAGTCGTTGTGCGGATTTATCTCTGTACACGATTTTCGATTCAAGCGTTAATAAGGGCATCTTGTGAATGCCTTGGCTCTAAGAGGCGATGAAGGACGTGATACGCTGCGATAAGCCGTGGGGAGCTGCGAATAAGCTTTGATCCACGGATTTCCGAATGGGGAAACCCACCACGTAAGTGGTATTGTGTAGTGAATACATAGCTGCATAAAGCAAACTCAGGGAATTGAAACATCTCAGTACCTGAAGGAAAGGACATCAACCGAGACTCCGTTAGTAGTGGCGAGCGAACGCGGACCAGGCCAGTGGTCGTATGGTAAGAATTAGAATTGTCTGGAAAGGCAAGCCAAAGTGGGTGATAGCCCCGTATAAGTAGAAAGCCATTCGATCCTCGAGTAAGGCGGGACACGTGAAATCCTGTCTGAACATGGGGGGACCATCCTCCAAGCCTAAGTACTCCTTAGAGACCGATAGTGAACAAGTACCGTGAGGGAAAGGTGAAAAGAACCCCGATGAGGGGAGTGAAATAGACCTGAAACGAGATGCCTACAAGCAGTCAGAGCCCCCTTGCGGGGTGATGGCGTACCTTTTGTATAATGGGTCTGCGAGTTAGTCTTACTAGCAAGCTTAAGCCGATAGGCGAAGGCGAAGGGAAACCGAGTCTGAATAGGGCGACAAGTTAGTAGGATTAGACCCGAAACCCGGTGATCTAACCATGGCCAGGATGAAAGTGAGGTAACACTCACTGGAGGTCCGAACTCGTAACCGTTGAAAAGGTTTGGGATGAGCTGTGGTTAGGGGTGAAAGGCCAATCAAACCGGGTAATAGCTGGTTCTCCGCGAAATCTATTTAGGTAGAGCCCTATGTTTAATTTACCCTCGGGGGTAAAGCACTGGATAGACTAGGGGGGCGCAAGCCCTACCAAATCTAACCAAACTCTGAATACCGAGGAGTACTATCATAGGAGGCAGTCTTCGGGTGATAAGGTCCGGGGACGAGAGGGGAATAGCCCAGACCGACAGCTAAGGTCCCTAAGTTATGGCTAAGTGATAATCGACAAGGATGTGATAACTCCAAAACAACCAGGAGGTTGGCTTAGAAGCAGCCATCCTTTAAAGAAAGCGTAATAGCTCACTGGTCTAAATAAGAGTTTTCGCGCCAAAGATGTATCGGGGCTCAAGCCATACACCGAAGCTTCGGGTGTCATGTCGCAAGACATGACGCGGTAGCGGAGCGTTCCGTAAGCCTGTGAAGTAAGATCGTTAGGTCTTATGGAGGTATCGGAAGTGAGAATGCAGACATGAGTAGCGATTAACAGAGTGAGAGACTCTGTCGCCGAAAGACCAAGGGTTCCTGCGCAAGGTTAATCCACGCAGGGTGAGCCGGTAACCTAAGATGAGGCCGAAAGGCGTAGTCGATGGAAATCACGTTAATATTCGTGAGCCTGCTGAAAGTGACGGACGACGAAATCAGTTTTCTCTTATTGGATTGAGAGGGCTGGCTGGTAGTCCCTGGAAATAGCTTCAGCATATAGTCCGTACCCGAAACCGACACTGGTGGTCAGGTAGAGTATACCAAGGCGCTTGAGAGAAGAATGTTGAAGGAACTCGGCAAATTACATCCGTAACTTCGGGATAAGGATGCCTCATTAACGCGCAAGCGATTATGAGGGACACAAAAATGGTGGTGGCGACTGTTTACCAAAAACACAGGGCTCTGCTAAGTCGTAGAAGACGACGTATAGGGTCTGACGCCTGCCCGGTGCCGGAAGGTTAAAAGGAGGAGTGCAAGCTCTGAATTGAAGCCCCGGTAAACGGCGGCCGTAACTATAACGGTCCTAAGGTAGCGAAACTCCTTGTCGGGTAAGTTCCGACCTGCATGAATGGCGTAACGACTTCCACACTGTCTCCAACATTTCCTCAGCGAAGTTGAATTCCTCGTGAAGATGCGGGGTACCCGCGGCTAGACGGAAAGACCCTATGAACCTTTACTATAACTTTGCAGTGGCATTAGAAGTGCCATGTGTAGCATAGCTGGGAGACTTTGAAACCTGGGCGCTAGCCCGGGTGGAGTCGAAATGTGAAATACCAGCCTTGTTATTTCTGATGTCTAACCGGGACAGTAATCCTGTTTCGGGACCCTGCATGGTGGGTAGTTTGACTGGGGCGGTCGCCTCCCAAATTGTAACGGAGGCGCGCAACGGTTGGCTCAATCTGGTCGGAAATCAGATTTAGAGTGTATTGGCATAAGCCAGCCTGACTGCAAGACTGACAAGTCGAGCAGAGACGAAAGTCGGTCAAAGTGATCCGGTGGTCTCCGAATGGAAGGGCCATCGCTCAACGAATAAAAGGTACTCTAGGGATAACAGGCTGATACCACCCAAGCGTCCACAGCGACGGTGGTGTTTGGCACCTCGATGTCGGCTCATCTCATCCTGGGGCTGGAGCAGGTCCCAAGGGTATGGCTGTTCGCCATTTAAAGAGGTACGTGAGCTGGGTTCAGAACGTCGTGAGACAGTTCGGTCCCTATCTACCGTGGGTGTTGGAATATTGAGAGGCGCCGTCCCTAGTACGAGAGGACCGGGATGGACGTACCTCTGGTAGATCTGTTGTCACGCCAGTGGCATAGCAGAGTAGCTACGTACGGACAGGATAAACGCTGAAAGCATCTAAGCGTGAAACCTACCTCAAAACAAGTATTCCCTATAGAGTCGTCGAAGACTACGACGTTGATAGGCCAGATGTGTAAGGGCAGCAATGCTCTCAGCTTACTGGTACTAATAGCTCGATCGGCTTGAATCTACTATCGTGTGCAGTGATAAGTTCGCGGCACTTAGAGATTTGAGCTTCGAAACAAAATGTTGCTTAGGCAACTGTCTTAATTACGGATGTCGTCTATTATTTGTGAGTTTGGATGATCTGGTGGTCAGAGAGAGGATGAAACACCCAATCCCATTCCGAACTTGGCCGTGAAAAGCCTCATCGCCGATGGTACTGTGCCTCAAGGCCCGGGAGAGTAGGACGCTGCCAGATCTTCCAAGCTCACAAGTGACTGACGACTATAGTTAACCTATTCACCATGTCCGATAAGGACGCAAAAAAACCGCCCCTTCATGGGGCGGTTTTTTTATGCGCGTTTTTTAAGCGTTTTTGCCCTCCTGCGGCGTTATCCGGTATCATGATCGCCAGGCCAGAAGGAGTTTTTTCATCATGTTCGTCCTGAAACACAACGACAGCTTCGCCGTCCTCGATGCGCATGGCGACGCGCTGTGCCGCAATGAAAAAGAACACGATATCGCCGACGGGCTGATGACGCGCGACACGCGCATGATCTCGAAACTGATGCTGACGGTAAACGGCAAGCGCCCGCTATTGCGCAAATCCTGTCTCGAAGACAATAACGTCGTGCTGCGTGTCGAAAGCGCCGCCGGCGATGAAAGCATCGAACGCGTGCTGTTCGTCTGGCAGGACAGCCTGCACGAGAAAATAACGGTGCGGAATACAGGCGCCATCGAAAAACCTTTCACGCTGGGCTACACCGTCGATGCCGATTTCCTGGACCTTTTCGAATTGCGCGGCGCACAGCGGCCGGCGCGCGGCACCGCATCCGCGCCCGAAGCGGATTCGCATGTGCTGGTTTTCAAATATCGCGCGGTAGATGGCGTCGACATGACGTCGACCGCGGCATTTTCCGCGCCGTTTGATTCGTCCGAAACACGCCGGGCCAAATTTCACTTCGCGCTGCCCGCTGGTGAATCACGCAGCCTCTATGCCCGTTATGGCGCGAGAACAGGTGGCGCGGCTGCGGAAATCGATTTCAATCATGCGCTGGAATCCGCACGCGGTTTTATCGCGCGGCAGATCGCCCGCCGCCCGCGCTTCGAATCTTCGAACCCGGTTTTCAACCAATGGCTGCATGCGAATGCCGTCGATATCGCGCTGCTGACATCCGAAACCGATGCCGGTCTTTATCCTTATGCCGGCATCCCGTGGTACAGCTGCCCCTTTGGCCGCGATGCGATCATCACGTCGTTCCAGCTGCTCTGGCAGGATCCCGACCTGGCGAAGGGCGTGCTGGGCCTGCTGGCAAAACACCAGGCGACAGAAGAAAGCGCGTTCCACGACAGCGCGCCTGGAAAAATCCTGCACGAAATCCGCAAAGGCGAAATGGCGCGGCTGAAGGAAATCCCGCATACGCCCTATTACGGCACGGCGGACGCGACGCCGCTGTTCGTCAGTCTCGCCGGCGCATATTTCCAACGCACGGGCGACAAGGCTTTCATCGCGACGCTCTGGCCGCATATCGAACGCGCGCTGCACTGGATCGATACCTATGGCGACCGCGACGGCGACGGTTTTGTCGAATACCAGCGTGGCGCAGAATCCGGCCTTGGCAACCAAGGCTGGAAAGATTCGCAAGATTCAATTTCCCATGCCGATGGCCGCCTTGCGCCCGGCGCGATTGCGCTGTGCGAAGTGCAGGGATACGTCTATGACGCGAAACGCGCAGCGGCGGCGATCGCCAAAGCCATCGGCCATGATGCCGCCGCGGTAAAACTGGAACAGCAGGCGGAAGACCTGAAAGAGAAATTCAACGCGGCCTACTGGTCAGACGAGATCGGCTCCTACGCGCTTGCGCTCGATGGTGACAAGAAGCCCTGCCTCGTCAGTTCCTCCAATCCCGGCCACCTGCTGTTTTCCGGCATCGCCACGCCGGAGCGCGCGAAACGCACCGCAGAAAACCTGATGTCGTCCGCCATGTTTTCCGGCTGGGGCATCCGCACGCTCGGCAGCAATGAAAAACGGTATGAACCCGTGAAGCCGCCGGAAGGCTATCACAACGGCACCGTCTGGGTGCATGACACGGCAATCGCCGCATCCGGTTTCGCCCGCTATGGCATGGAGGACAAGGCCGCAACGCTGATGACCGCGCTGTTCGATGCCGCGCAGCATTTCGACGGCTTGCGCCTGCCCGAACTGTTCGGCGGCCTGCCGCGCGAAGCCGGCCAGCCACCGGCACGCTACCCCGTCGCCTGCAGCCCGCAGGCCTGGGCCAGCGCATCGGAATCGATGCTGCTGCAGGCGATGCTGGGTATCCGCATCAACGGCATCGATAAAACCGTGACGGTCGATAATCCGAAACTGCCCGAATGGCTTGATGAATTGGCGATCCACGACCTCAAGCTCGGCGCATCAAAAATATCCCTGAATTTTATGCGTCAGGATGCAGCAACATCCGTTGCCGTGATCGATCAATCACCCGATATCACCTGTCACTTGGCAGGCTGAGGAGTCACGTCTTCCCAGCTTTTTTCGTCATCGGGATTGCCACCGAGGTATTTCAGCTTGGTGCCTTCGGCGCCGTCATAGACTTTGCCGACTTCCCAATCGGCAGGCGCGTCATCCGTCACTTGCTCCGATTGTTGCATCGCGCCGCCGCCCGGAAACTTTGCGATGATATCCTTCATGCTGCCCGCCGCCATTGCGAAGAATAGGATATACAGGACGATAACCGATGTCACCGTCAGCCGCGGTACAAAGGCTGCGAACAGGAATGCGAAGAAATTGCGCGACGGCACCGTGCCGGGTGCAAGATCCGGGGATACGCGCGCATAGCGTTTCACCAGCCACGGATACGACCCGATCAGTTCGTGGAAAGACATCCAGAACCCCGATGTTTGCTTGGCCTGCGCCAGGTATTCCCCGATGTTGAGCGTCTTGAACCGCTTCGCTCCGACCGCCAGCAACGCAAGGCCCTGCTGCGCCGCCTCCGGCGAGCAGCACAGCGCACCATACATGTCGCATGTATATTCCCGCGCCCGGCTATAGGCAGCGCCCAGCAGCGGCAGGCACAGGGCAGGGGCGAGGAAGGGTTGCCACAATAAATGTTTGCGGTCGATATGGCCCATTTCGTGGCCGATATAGAAATTCAGTGCCTCGGGCTTGTCCTCCACGCCGTCGATGACGTCGGAGAGCAGCACGATATAGGTCTTGCGCAGGAATTTCGTGGCATAGGCATTGAACACGCCGTTGCCGTTGATGATATACACCTGCGGCACGACGGTAAGGCCGGTTTTCTCCGCGCACAAATTCACGCGGGCCTGAATGTCGGGATACTGGGCGATCGATACCAGCGCGCCCTGGCCCTTCAGGTAACTGATGAAACCCGATTGCGCGAACAGGTAGATGATATAAAAAATCGGCAGGATGGCGAGGATACCGCCGCTGGTATGAAATGCGACCGCTGCCCAGATCGCGGCTGAAATCGCGAAGGCGATAAACAGCAATACGCGTTCGTTCGGATAAACCGGCTTGTTCATGAAAAAATATCCCCCTGCCCGAAAATGACCTCATACACTTTAGCGCAAGGGGATTAATATTGGCTTAAGTAGCTGAAAACCCTTGTTACGCCGCCAGTTTCGGCGCTTTCGGCTTCGGCATCACCACGACGCTTTCGCTGGCGTAGAGGGTGAAGTGAGATGCGCCGCCGATGGTGCGGAGGCCGGGATGGCCGTGCGGGCCGAAGGGCGAGCGGTCTTTCGGGCCTTCGTTGACGGTCAGCGACGTGACGCGCACGCCGCTCGCGTATTTTTCAATCTCCGCAGCGTCGCCGGAGAAGATCGAACCGGCGAGGCCGTGGGTGTCGTGTTTCTGCGTGAAGGATATCGCGGCATCAAGGTTCGCCACGCGCGGCACGACATGGATCAGCGGGCCGAAAATTTCTTCGCCCATCAGTTTTTTCAGGCGTTCCGCATTTTCCGGCTTGCTGGTATCGGCCTTCGCCCAGTCGATGACGACGGGCGTGACCCAGAAGGAGTTTTCATTCAGCGATTGCGGCACGGCATTGCTGCTGACCTTCGCGCCGCCATAGACGGTGGCGCCCAGCTCATTCGCGAGGGCAATCGCCTCGTCCATTTTCTGGTGCGCGCCGCGATCGACGAGCGGGCCCATTTTGGTGCCCTTTGCGAAGGGGTTGCCGATATGGTGATCGCCATCGGCGGCAAGTTTGCCGAGCGCGGCCACGACATCTTCCGCGCCGGTTTCGACGCAGAGCATACGTGGCGCGGTGCAGCGCTGGCCGGTTGCGGGCGCAAAACCTGCATAGATCGTGGCCGCTACATCCTGCGCGCTCATGTCTTTAAGTGCGGATTCCATCACGGCGACCACGTTCGATCCGCCCATTTCAAGGATGGTCGGTTTCGTGCCGCGCGATTTGCTGATGATATTGCCGGTGATATCGCCGCCGACGAAATGCACCAGGTCTGCTTCCGCCGTCAGGTTGCGGTTGACGCCGACGCTCGATTGCACAAGGCCGCGCGCGGTTGCCGCGAAGGCGCCCGCCCAGGGCTTGCCGGCAGCTGCCGCCGTCGCCGAAAATTCCTGCACCGCTTCATCGACCGCCGCCATGAAGGGGAACACCCAGTTGGGGGCCTTCAAGGGAGCGGACACGACAACGCCGTTGCCGGCGGCAAGTGCGCCGACAATGCCGCCGATCGCGAGTGCATAGGGATAGTTATACGCGCCGATGATCTGCGCAACGCCGAGCGGGCGCGACACCGTGCGGCTTTCGCCCGCTGTTTTCGCGCCGATTTGCGTTTCCACGTTTTTATAGGCGAAATCGAACCATTCCGCGCCCTTGGCCATTTCCTTGACCGACAATTCTGCGGGCTTGCCGGTATCGGCGGTGATAACGAGGCCGATATCCTGTTCATGTGCCTTCACCTTTGCTTCCAGCACTTTCAGGAAGTCGAGGCGTTCTTCGACGTTCAAGCGGCCGAACACCGCGCTTGCCGCGCGGCCGTCATCCAGCAATGCCTTCGCCTGCAAATCATTCGTCTGCTTCAGGTAAAAACAGGTGCGCCCGAAAATCGCGCTGTGCACGGGCAGGTCGGTCGGCACCGGCGAATAGGCGGCGGTGAAGGCGGGAAAGCGGGAAAGGAAACTGCGATATTCATCGCGGAAGGAATTAAAGTCGTTCTGGCTGACTGCCTGTTCGAATTTCATGCTCAGTTCACCTGCCGCTAATATCGCCATCGTTTATCCCTTCATGCGTGCTTTTTTTAAGTATTATACTCAAATTAAGCATAAGTATGGGATATGTCAAGTCTTAATCTTTATCCGTGGAATAACAGACATTTCCAGCGTCTTCGCCTGCCTGTTCCATGCGCCAGCGCGTGATCATTTCCTGCATTTCCAGCGCTTGCGAATCTTCGGCCGCGAACCAGCGGTCGCGCAACGTGCGCCAGATTAAACGCCCGAGTTCGTCATCTTGTTTCAACCTTTCCGCCTCGACCGCGCAGGTGAAGCTGGCCGTGCCGCAATCCCATGTCACATCCACGATTTTTCCCGATGAAAATTCACTCAAGCCTTCGTTTTTCTCCGCCGATTTCACGCCCTGGTCGAATTTGGTTTTCTCGCCGTCATAAAAAACCACAAGACCGGCATAGGGCGCGAAGGGCAGGGTGACGTTGTGATAAAACTTATAGCTGTATTCGCCGCTGCTTTCCTTGGCCCAATCGGGGCCCTGGTCATGCGCGAAGAAGATTTCTTTTTGCAGGCGTACCTTGAAGCTGTCGGTCATTTCTTGAACGTCTTCTTGATCGATTTCCACACGGCGTAATAATCTTCCTGCAAGCCGTTTTTCAACGCCTGCGGCGTGGGTTTCATGATGTAGCGCGATTCAAACATGAACGCGGTTGCGCCTTTCATATAGGCGGGGGCGAGCTGCGCGTTGCCGGCTTTCTCCACCACCGCGGCATCGGGGCCATGCGCCGACATGCAGTTGTGCAGCGAACAGCCGCCGGGTTCAAACCCGCCGCCTTCCTTGCCGTCATACACGCCCGCGATCAGCCCCATGAATTCGCTCATGACATTGCGGTGGAAATAGGGCGGGCGGAAGGTATGATCGGCCACGCTCCAGCGGGGCGGGAAGATCACGAAATCGACATTCGCCACGCCCGGCATCACGCCGCTGGGCGAGGTCAGTACGGTGAAAATCGACGGATCGGCATGGTCGAAACTGACCGTGTTGATGACCATGAATTTCGACAGGTCGTATTTATACGGCGCGTAATTGCCATGCCACGCCACAACATCCAGCGGCGAATGGCCGAGCGCGGCCTGCCACAGCGAGCCCGAAAATTTGGCGATCATTTTATGGGGCGTGTCTTTATCCTCATACGCCGCAACAGGGTAAAGGAAATCGCGGGCGTATGCGAGGCCGTTCGACCCGATCGGGCCCAAATCCGGCAGCGTGAAATGCGCGCCATAGTTTTCGCAGATATAGCCACGCGCATTGTCATCATGCAAATCGACCGCGAATTTGATGCCGCGCGGGATCACGATGATTTCACCCGGCGCCACATCCAGCACGCCCATTTCGGTGCGGAAAGTCAGCGCGCCAAAATCCGGCACGATCAGCATTTCGCCGTCGGCATTGTAGAAAAAACGCTTGTCCATCGACATGTTCGCCGCATAGCGATGCACCGCCAGCCCCGACCATTCATCCGGCCGGCCATTGCCCGCCATCGTCACGATGCCATCGACAAAATCGATTTTCTTTTTTGGTAGCGGCAGCGCATCCCAGCGCATCTGGTTCGGCGATGCTGGCGCATCGGCCTTTGGCGCGGCAAAGGACGGATGCACATATTGCGCAAACGGCTTGTGCATGACGGAGGGGCGGATGCGGTAAAGCCAGCTACGTTTCTGCTGCTTGTGCGGCACTGTAAACGCGCTACCGCTCAGCTGTTCGGCATACAGGCCATAGGGCGGTTTTTGCGGCGAATTCTGGCCTTCGGGCAATGCGCCCGGCAATGCCTCGGTCGCGAATTCGTTGCCGAAGCCGGATTGATATTGCAATGCCTTGCGGGATGCCATTTTTAAACTCCGTATTTGAATTTGAACAGGCCATAGAACACGGCCAGCATGATGCCGATCAGGATGATCGTCACCAGCTTGAATTCGTGCCGCGATTCAAACGCCGCGCCGCTGATGCTGCAGAGGCTGTCGGGCGTCGCTTCCAGCATCGATTTGTTGCGCGCGTTCTGCTGGTCGAAAATCGCGAAGAAGATAAACACAATCGCGCCGCCCATGATAAATGCCATCATGTCCGGCCACAACCCCGTCGGGCGATAGCCGAGGATGCCAAAAAACGTGATGCCGCCGATAAGGCAGAGCAGCACGATCTCGCTCAGCATGATGTCCTTGGTCTTCGACAGGATCAGGCTGTCGAGGTCGCGGTATATTTTGCCGATGCTGTCCTGTACGCCCAGTTCAGGTTTCAATGCGGCCAGGTCATGATATGCCGCGCCAATCGCCGCGCGGTCGGTGGTTGTAATAACCGCATGCGCGCCCGTGACCAAACGGCGGAGCAGGGCGGTTTTCGCTTTCGTCTCCTGCTTCAGCGCTTCGATGCCATATGCGATGTCGAGCGCCAGCCCTTCCTCGTGCTTCGTGCGTTCCAGCACGCGATCCCAGGCAAAGGCGATCAGGATGGCGTAGAACACCGCCGACAGCGCGACCGCGTCGTAAAAATCCGGCAGCTCGCTGCCTTGCGTGAAGTAACAATATCCGCCGCCCAGCAGGATGGTCAGGATGCTGGCGGTATAGGCGAACCCGTCCTCCGCCCGCACGGTCACCAGCAGATTGGCGGTGATGACGAACAACCCGCCGATCACGGCGAAATCCGTGGGCGTCGAATATCCGCCGAGATAAAGCCACGCGACCGCCATAACGGGGGCGAGGAAATCCGGCACCGGAATGCTGGGGTTCGGGTTGCGCAAAATGCTGAACAGGTAACATAGGCTGCCCAGCAGATGCACGGAAATGCCCGTGACAGCCGCGAGGCCGATGCCGTTGAACGTGATCGTGCCGGATGTATGGAACAGCATAAAGCCGACCGCAAAAACCGGCAGCGCGGCAAGGCGCGTAAAGGCGGCGCCCAGATATGTGCCGGTCACAATGTCATCGCCGTATTTCGCCGCAAACACGCGCGTGACGCGGCGGCGCAGCGCAGTGCTGACCGCAACGCCAATGCTGCCGATCAGCGCGAGGCCATAACCTGTCAAACGATCGGGGTCGATATTTTTCAGCAGCGATATATCCAGCGACGACAGCATCCCGTGATTTTCCGCCACCACCACAAACGCGATGCCGGCAACCGCCAGCAGGCCGAACACGTAATCCATACGCCGCACCTGTTCCCAACCCTTCGCAATCAGGAACGGGGCGAGCCATGCGCCGATGATCGGCCATGTCTCGTAAATGATCGTCGCGCCGGCCTTCGACGTTTTCAGCAGCGCGAACATGAAACACATATGGTTGATCGCGCCTGCCGTTGCGGTTGCGGCAATCAGCGCCCATGTCTTTGCATCGATCTTGAAAACGCCGCTGCGCTTTTTCGCGCCGTATTTTTTGTGCAGCATGAACGCCGCGCCCGCCGCCGCAAACAATCCGCAAGCCAGATGCGCCATCCCGACGAACAGCACGGGGTCGTTTTCCCGCAGGCCCAGCGACGCCAAGAGCGGATAAAGGCTGAACAGCAGCACCGACATCATCATCAGCAGGAGGGAGGTCAAGCAAGCCCCAAGGTCGTTTTTAAAAGGATGCCCGATTGTAACGCGCCTGCGTGCCCGACAAAACCCTGAAATGAATGGAAAAAAGACCGGCAGCCCGCTTGAATCCAGTGCTTGACGTCACCATATAAAACACCTATAAAGTGTCTTCTTGTCGCGGGGTGGAGCAGCCCGGTAGCTCGTCAGGCTCATAACCTGAAGGCCGCAGGTTCAAATCCTGCCCCCGCAACCAATCTTCTCAATGGGCTTTCACTGCCCTTTCTCAAACATTTTTCATCCAGTCGCACCCGAAAACGTATGACGTTCGCGGTGGGTGCCCTGTATCTTATTGAATAATTTGATTTATAAAAAGTCTTGCGCCTATGCCTATATGCGGGTATTTAATACCCTTATGGGGTAAAAAATACCCGGATATAGGAGAATCATATGGCGATGATCGAAGAAACGATGACAGCTTCCGCTCTCAGGGCCTGGCGCAACCGTATGGGGTGGTCGCGTGAAGAGGCGGCGGGGCAGTTGAGCTTGCAGCGTGATACTTACAAGAAGGTCGAGAATGGGCAGCGCCCCATCACAGCCCGTCTTGCGGCGGAAGCGGCGCGGCTTGAAAAGCTGGGCGGGAAGGGTGTTGCGAAATACAACCCGCGGGCGACGGTGCATGTGATCGGTGGCGGCACGATTGTGCATGTGCGTAACCACTTGGCCTTGGCCGCGCCGGCCTATGGTTCGACCGCGCGGGAGTTGGCGGGTATCTGCACGCGCCTTGGGCATGAAACGCAAATGACGCTGACGCGCATGGCGGATCCATCCTCCGAATATGAAACGAACGATGATATGGCGCGCCTCGCGGGTGAGCTTGTTGCCAACAAGACGGCAAAAATCATTTTCTGGAATCCCGCGATCTGCGATTACACCGGACAGATCGGCGATGTTGCGCCGACGCGCAAGGCCAAGCGCATGAAAACCGGCGAGGGCGACCAGGCAATGATGCTGACGCCGTCGGACAAAATTGTCTCCACCATCCGCCGCGACCGCAAGGATTTGTTCCTTGTCGCCTTTAAAACAACAACAGGCGCGACGGAAGACGAAATGTACCTGGCGGGCCTGAAGCTGATGAAGGGCTCGCACATCAACCTTGTGCTTGTGAATGATGTCGTGAACCGCATGAACATGGTGGTGACGCCGGAAGAGGCGCGTTATTACGTGACGGCCGAACGTGTCGAGGCCCTGGAAGGTCTTGTCGAAATGGCGCTCAACCGCGCGGCGGCAACCTTCACGCGCTCGACCGTGGTGGAGGGTGCGCCCGGCGTTGAATGGAAATCGAATGCCATCAGCGACAACCTGCGCGACGTGGTCGACCATTGCATCGCGCGCGGCGCATACAAACCTGTCAATACCAAGCGCGGGCGCGTGACGGCGGGGCATTTCGCCGCGCGCGGGCCGGACGGCAAGATCGTCACATCACGCCGCTGGTCAAACTTTAACGAGCTGAAAAAAAACGGCATGGTGCTGATCGAACCGAAGGGCGATGATGAAGTTATCGCCTATGGCGGCAAGCCTTCCGTCGGGGGGCAGAGCCAGCGGATAATTTTCAAGGACCATCCCGGTCTCGATAACATCGTGCATTTCCACTGCGAATTGAAAGCCGATGCGCCCGATGACATCCCGGTGCGTTCGCAGAAGTTTTTTGAATGTGGCAGCCACCAGTGCGGCAAAAACACCTCTAACGGCTTGCGCGAGATCGAGGACGGCATCTGGGCTGTCATGCTCGACAACCACGGCCCGAATATCGTCTATCGCAAGGATGTGGATGCGAAACGTGTGATCGACGTGATCGAGCGCAACTTCGACCTCGACCATAAAACAGGCGGCAGCGTGGAGGGATGAGCATGAACTGGCACCCGCCCGTCAACCTCGTGCTTGTACCGAGCGCGGACAGCATGTCTTTCCAGGCGATGAAACCGGGCGAGACGGGCTTGCCGCTGCCGCCACATCCCGGCGCATTCGGCGTCGCGCGTGCGCATCATGTGCATGAAGGCGTCGACCTTTATTGCGCAGAAGGGACGCCGGTGCAGGCGGTTGAAGCGGGGATGATCGTTGCCATTATCCCCTTCACCGGCCCGAAAGCAGGCTCCGACTGGTGGCATGATACGGATGCTGTGCTGGTCGAGGGCTCATCGGGCGTGGTGCTTTATGGCGAAATTTCATCTGGCGAAAAACAGGTGGGTGACACGGTTCAACGCGGTGAAACATTGGGGCAGGTGAAACAGGTGCTGAAAACCGACAAAGGCAGGCCGATGTCGATGCTGCACCTTGAATTCCATGACGCTGGCACGCGCGATGCCTATGAATGGACGGTGGCAGGCGGCAGGCCGCCATCCTTGCGCGACCCGACCCGATTTTTAAAGGCGGCAAAACCATGAAACGCGAATTCATCAAGGCCGGAAACATTATCTTGCGGCTTGCGGATATCGAACGCATCGACATTGCCGGAATAGAGCAGGGGCGTGTGACGGTGTTTCACGACGGCGGCAAGCCGCTGTTGGCGCACGATTTCGATGCCTTTGAAATCCTGATGCTGCTGCATCCGGCGGCGATGGAGGGACGGCGACTGCGCTGGGCGAAACATGCCTGGGCGTTTCACAACCTTGTTGCGCATCCGCTGATGCAGGTAATGGTCTGGATAGGATTTAAGAAACAAGCCATCTGGCTGCATGACGTGACAGTGCCAAAACCGCTCGGCGTTAAGCCTGACCGCTGAGGAACGGCACCACAGCGTTATCGCCAAAAGCACCACGGTAAATGGCGCGGCAGGTATTGCACAGGCGGACCGGGGAGAGGCAGTTTTCGGCCATGATGGCATAGTCGCGGTGGCTGTGGCCGTTGCAAACGGTGCAGATATCGGGCGTGCGGCTGATCATCAGGCGCACTTTCAGATCATACGAAAATCCGGGATCACGCGCATGCAGCGCCTCGAACCAGTGGGGGGAATAGACCTTGTGCTGCTGCTGAACTTGCATGGTGACCCTCGCGCGTTTTTGCTGTTGTTGTCAGATAACAAAAGAACAACGGCGGGCAATTGTTCCCACTTAAAAAAGGCGCATGAATCCAATGAGTTTCAGGCTTAAATTTCGATGATCAGGCCGTCATAGGCCAGTTCCACGTTTGGCGGCAGCATTTTCGATACCGAGTCGTAATCGATCGTGTAATCGAGGTGCGTGAGATAGGTTTTTTTCACGCCGAATTTCTGCGCCCAGGCGACGGATTTTTCGACATAGGAATGCGACTTGTCCGTGCCGGTCAGGCAGTTGCAATCGACCATCCAGACATCGAGGCCATACAGGTGCTCTTCGCTTTCCGGCGGAAAATCATTCACGTCGGTCGAGTAGGCGAATTTGCCAAGCTTCATGCCGACCGACTGGATGCGTCCATGCATCTGCCAGAAGGTCTGGATGTCGAGCGTGCCGATCTTCATTTTTTCGGGCGGGATCATTTCGATCCAGTAGGGGCGCGCGCCGCCGGTGTATTCAAGCTTGATCGCGGGGTCGAACATGTACCACCAGACTTTTTCGATATCCTTGCGCGTCGCGCGGTCGACATACATCGGCAGGTGCTTGCCGTCGCGGTGCGACATCAGGATGGGCAGGTGGAACATGCCCGCGATATGGTCGGCATGGGGGTGCGTGAAGAACGTCGCGTCCCATTTGGAAATGTTGTGGCGCGCCAGCTGTTCCTTCACATCCGGCCCCATATCGACGAGGACGGAGGTCGTGCCGTCATCGATGAAGATGGAAGGGGTCGTGCGCTTGTTGCGCGGCTGCTTCGGGTCGCAGGCGCCCCAGCCGCCACCGGCATAGGGAACGCCATAGGCGGAGCCGCTGCCCAGTACAGTGATTTTCATGGGTGGTCACTCCGGAATATTAGGGGCGCGGCGGCTTTTGTTTTTTCGCCGCTGCAGATGCCGCAGCGGGCGCTGCATCGTTCGCAGGCACGCCGAAGCTGCGCTTCAGGTGTTTCGGCACGGCACCGTTCAGCAGCACTTCTTCGCGGAAGAAACGGATGGATTCTTTTTGCGCTTCGTATTTTTCGGGGAATGCGCCTTTCAGCACATCGGTCGCGAAATCCAGCGCATCGACGAGCTTGCGGTCGGTGACTTTCTGCGTGAACAGCTTTTCAAGCTTGCCGGCGGCCTTCACCATTTCCTCGTCGCCGTGCTTGCGCACGAAATTGACGATCTCGTTGCCGAGGTAGACGGGGGAATAGCCGGTCGGGCGGTAATCGGTCAGCACCTGCAGGAATTCGATCGCGGAGGTGACGATCGCGTGGTTGTCGACCACGGTGCGCGACATCTGGCCGCGCTTGATGTGCTTGTGCGTGACATACAGGTTGATCATCATTTCCTGCATCATCAGTTCCATGCGGTCGGCGAGGTTGGAGCCGGAGGTGTGTTCCTTGATGAAGTCCTTGGCGACTTGCGGCAGCTCGGCGGGTTTCTGGCCGTACTGTTCCGTCCATTTGTAGTTGGCGTCGGTGCTGAAAATGCGCGGCTTGATCGAGGTCGGCTTTTGCGGAGGCTGGCCCTTCATCGCCATATACAGGTCGAACTGGTAGGTCATGTTGTCGTGTTCCGCGCTTTGCGCGATGAACATGAAACCGATGCCGCCGTAGTTTTCGACAAGGCGGTCATGGCAGACGGTGACGACGCGGCCCTTGGAGGCGAGGAAGTCGGAAACGGCTTCGTAAACTTCGGGGAGCTTGTTGGGGTCGACGACGGTGAACAGGTCGATGTCGGAATGGTGGTCGGCATGGCCGCGGCCGATGGAGCCGCGCAGGTAGGCTTCTTCAAGGAGGCCGCGATCGCGGAGCATTTCGAAACAGCCCTGCAGAAGGTCGGCCTGCGGCAGGTGTTCCTGCTGGGTGGCCTTCAGGTGGGTTCTCAGTTCAACATCCGGTGCGCCGTTGGTCTTGTCGGCGGTTCTGGCGGTGTCCCACGCGTGTTTCAATTTCATATGCTCGTCCCCGTACAGTTGGAAGCTATGGAAATATCGGCGTGGCTAGAGTGTATATCTAATGTACATAAGACGGTCAATGGGGTACATAGAAACCATTGGTTATGTTGGCTTTTTTGGCACTGAATTTTATACGCGATGGTCGGGTAAAGAGGGGTTCTGCTCATTTAGAGCGATTCTCAAACTATGATATGATTGACATAATGACGATGAATTGCTAAAAACTTCAAAGATTAACGAGAGAGCAGGGACGCAAGACATGACCAAGGCATTCAAGGCAGGCGATATCTTCGTGGCGCATCCGGGACTGGATGCAGACGAGGATTTTGGCCGTGGCGTGTTCGTGGTTATCAAAACGGGCGACGCCGGCACGCTGGCGGTCAATATCGCGGGCGCCGAGATCATGGACGGCAAGGTCACCAAATCCGGCCCCATCGACGGCCGCGCGCTGCTGTACCTGCGCAAGACGGATGAAAATCAGGGGCTCGAGCTGGGCACGACCGGCTATTCCGCCAGCCCCATCTATCCCGATGCTGAAGGCATGGCGCTGCTGGAGCAAAAGCCCGACGACGCGCTGGTCCTGATGGGCTATGCGGGCTGGGGCAAGGGGCAGTTGGCCAAAGAGACAAAGGCTGGCGCATGGTTTGAATCAACCGCGAACCTCGAAGACCTGATCCGGCTGCCGCGCGAAGAGCGGTGGGACGCAGCGTCGAAAGGCGTTGATTTCAACCCGCCCAAACAAGATGAAAAACCCGCCGCGCCCAAGAAAAAGCCCGGCAAGTCTTTCGATCTTTAATCGTTATATTCAGCTTAATTGACGCAGCCGCGATCCGCGGTGTGTTCTGTCATTTCGGTTTTGGACAGGAAACCGTCACGGTCTTCATCCATGCCTTCGAACAAGGACAGGTCTTTTTTATCCGCCGTTTTCAACTCGCGGTAATTGATGCGGCCATCGCGGTCGATATCCATGTCGCTGAAAGACGGCATTGCCGATTTCGTCTGGCAGGCGGTCAGGTCGCCCATGTTGCTGCGTAAATCCGGCGTTTCTGCCGAAGCCATGCCCGCGGTTGCAAGGCAGATGGCGAAGGCGGCGGCGGTGATCAGTTTCGTTTTCATGTCAGGTCTCCCTGTTGATGCGTACAGTGAGCAAACCAAGGCGGGAGTCAGGTAGTTCCGCTGTTACACAACCGTCACAAACCATTACAAAACTGATTATTTTCAATCAGGAACGAGAGCAATGGATACGCCGTTAGGATGTCGCAGACGGGGCCTTGCCTGTCATAAATCCAGAGGAGGGGAAAAATGTCCGCCAAGAATATTGCCATGCAGTCATCCGTCAATCCTGCCGTCGTCGAGGGCACGCTGAACGAACAATTCGGCAATGATGGCCTGCAACTGATCCGCGCCGCCAAAAAGGGCGATGCCGAAAAACTGCGCGGGCTGATCGCGGCGGGCATCGCGGTGGACAGCGAAGATGAAAACGGCTGGACTGCGCTGTCATGGGCGGTCAAGAACCGCCATTCCGACATCGCGCGCGTGCTGATCGATGCAGGCGCAAATGCGGAGCATGAATCCCGCAACGGCTGGACGCCCATGGCCATCGCCGTGAAATCCGGCAGCCCCGCGATCATCGCCATCGCCATGGGCGGGCTTGACCGCAAAGTGGTGGCCTTCCGCCGCTGAAACAGGCATTTATTCGCAATCCTTGACAGAAGGCCGCAAAAGGCCTAAAAACACAACTGCGCCGATTTGAATGCTGACAGCTTGCGGGCGCATTATAAATTCAGCTAAAGCGTCGGCGGACATGGATCCGCCGCGTGCTATACGTCGGCGGTTTTTTTATTCCCAAGGAGGGAAAGCCATGTCTTTCGAACAACCATACCCCTATCAGTTGAATACCGACCACGCCTGGACGCGCCGCGCCGAGGGGCTTGTCCAGCCGCATGACGCATCCGTGGACAGCCTTGTGCAGGCCGCCAAGGATGGCGACGCACAAAAAATCCGCGCGCTGGTCGAGGCCGGCGCCGATGTCGATCACGCCGATGCCAATGGCTGGACGCCGCTGTTCTGGACGATCAAAAACCGCCACATCAAGGCGGCGGCGGAACTGGTGACGGCAGGGGCGCGCGTGAACCGCGAGGCGCGCAACGGCTGGACTCCCTTGTCCCTTGCGGTCAAATCGGGCAGCCCGCTGATCATCACGTTGATCACGCAAGCTTGCGGTGTCAAGGCATAAGAACCTTCTATGCCGCTGTAATCATTCACAAATTACAGCACTCTGAATAGGCTTTCTATTATGCGGGATCAAGGGTATAATAGGATCTGTTCGAATTCACGTTGTGCATTGTTTGGCGGCCCTGAAGGCTTACTCCAAGTCATCGCTTTTGTTCGGATGAGGAACCACGCAATGGTTGCGCCGGTTTCACTTCGCGCATTACGCGCATCTAAAAATGGAGGCCAGTATGGCACAAGGTACAGTTAAATGGTTTAACGCTCAAAAAGGCTTCGGCTTTATCCAGCCCGATGGCGGTGGAGCAGATGTGTTCGTTCATATCTCCGCAGTTGAAGCGGCTGGTATGCGCGGCCTGAACGAAGGCGACAAGATCACCTTCGACGTGGCGACCGAACGCGGCAAAGCTGCTGCGACGAACCTGAAAAAAGCGGCGTAAGCTTCTTTACTCAAGATCAAGGATGTCCCCGGCGCGCCAACAGCCGCCGGGGATTTTCTTTACTAAAAGACACTTCAACTATCATTCCTTCGCCAAGATTGATTTGCTCCCCCCTAGCGCAGCTATCCGCGCAGCCCAGGCCGCCTTTGCTTTACAAAGAAAGGATACCGCCATGAACCGGGAGAATTTGTTTAACAAGAGCAAGGAACAGGACAACAGCCCTGTCGCGACCAACCTTCGCCCGCTCGACCCCCAGCCGCCTTCCGTGAAACCCGCGCCGGAGAAAAAAGATGGTAAGTAGCAGCAGCGACGTCAAGCTGCAGGCGAACGGCGATGCGCGCCCGCTTTTTCAATGCGTGTCGTTCCACATCGATGAAATTCCCGCCGATGCCGACCGCAGCGACCCCGGCAGGCTCGCCATCGCGCTTGCCACGAAAATGTTCGACCTGCAGCCCAAAGACCTGAACCCGAAACATCCCGGCAAATATTACGGCCGCGGCAAATACGGCCATGTGTTCGAAGTGCAGGTGATCTGGGACGTCGGCATCAATATCTCCGTCCGCAACGACCCCTCCGTCCTCAATATTTTTGAATGAAAAAGGCAGTAGACCAGCTGCCCGGCATCATTCCCGCCCAAGTCATCGCAGATATCGGCCGCGCCGCGTTCGGCGCGCAATGGCAGCCTCAACTCGCCCGCGCGCTGAAGGTGCCGGACCAGTCCATCCGCCGCTGGACAAATGACGGCGCGCCTGTCGAAACCCTCGCCAAGCTCCGCATGCTCCTGACCGCCCGCGCCGAAGAAATCACCCGCATGGCCGCGCAGCTCGATGTATATGACGTGAAGGATTAACGTTGTCTCCCTGTCATCCTGAGCGCAGCGAAGGATCTCCCTTCCGCTCAGGTGACAAGCGAGATTCTTCGCTCCGCTCAGAATGACAATTCAGAATGTGGTGATGAAAAGGGCAGGGCGCTTACGCCTGCCAGACCGCATACCCGTCTTCGCGCAACCCCGCAGCCAGTTCCACTTCCATCTCCGCCGCCGCGTCATAGGGCATCGGGTTATAACAGGCGTAAAGGTCGGGCCGCAGCCGCAAGCCGAATTTATGCGCATAGCGGTTGGATTTATACCCGCGCCGGTGGTTCTCAAACCGCATCTCCGGCGACATCCCCGTGCAGCCGACATAAAGACACGGCTTGGACGGATCATGCCCCGGGTTCGCCGCCCTGAACTTCCTGTCTTTCAAAACTTTGGGATCAAGCTCGATCACATAAACACAATGATGCCACGCCGCTTCCTCCGGATGCTGCTTCCGATGTTTCGCTGCGAAAAATTGGCCGGCGGTGATCATTTGATAAAATCTCTTCTTTTAATGTCATTAGACTATCAAAAATTGATTAATTACCGTTGAAAGCCCAAAAAGCTTTCAAAATAGGAACCTTTTATTTAATAAGTCGATTTTATGAGTGAAAATTTTAAAAATAGCAAAATTGTTGTCCGATATAACAATTGTGCTAACATTAGAAAAAAAAGCTGGGGAATCAAAAAGATATGCCTGATGTTAAGGCCTTCCGCCCAATCAATGAAGCGCATGCTATAGTTGAAGCGTCTATTTTCTTTGAATTTCAACCTTCGTTTCAAAAAGCAGCTGTAGAAGAAATCTCAGAAATTCAATTTCAATTGAAGAGCGATTTCCCCATTGCTCAGCCCTTAAATGCAATCGAGATCATCGCTAAGACGGATGGTGAGGATATTAAATATTCTCAGGAAATAGTAGGCATTGAATTAATTAAGCCTAGTTTAACCCAGCCTTCCTTACATGAATGGGTGCTTAGGACAGCGAGCAATCACGTATCTGTTCATTGCTTGAATTATATTCGCTGGGCTGACTTCTGGAATAAAAGCGCATCTTATTTGCGCACCGTTTTTAAGAAATTTGACCATAATAAATATAAAGCAACAGGAATTGCGCTAAAGGTTGTGGATAGGTTCATTTATGAAGGTGACTTGGCTAGTTACTCTGCTGACGCACTTTTCAATAAAGGAACGCGCTTCATTTTCCCGCATGTATTTTCGTCTAACGAATACAGGTGGCATTCTCACACTGGGTGGTTTGAACATTACGATGACCGATTTGAAATTTTGAATCAGCTTAATATTAACTCAGCGTTGATTGATCAAGCTGGAGGCGCGCAACATCACACTACAATTGAGCATAATGTTATTTTAAAGCCTAAAATTTCTCAATTGGAAGCCGTCATACCTTTGCCTTTAAATGAAGGGGAGGAAGCAGACGTAAAATTGAATGCCATCCTATTGAAAATGCATGAAATTAATAAAAAAGTTATACATGATCTGTTAATATCAGAAATGAAGGATATAATTAAGCTTAAGGTTTAAAATATGTCTATTCCTAATACATTAAATAATTTCACCACCTCAGCCTCTTTTGGCGGAGCGATTTCACGTAGTTCTTACAATAGTAATACTATTGATGGCCTATGCGCAGTTAATCATGTGTATTTTCCTTCCGAACTACAAAGTTCTCATTACGGTGAATATATGAAGCCGTTGGTGAACATTGTTCGGGGTGCTTCTTGGGCGTGCACAATTGTGGGACCTTCTCCCAAATCGCCGCAGAAATTAGATCCTGCATCACCTCAGATAAAGTTATTAAAGAAAATTCGTCAAATCTCTAAAATTAAAGATGATTGGGCAGGTAAAGGAACCGTAGGCGCTACTTTGGAAGCGTGCAATGAGGCAGAAATATTTTTATCTCAATTGCCACTGAACAATATCGCTTTGCCTCATATATCGTTAGCAGAAGATGGCGAACTAAATTTTACATGGAATACGGATGCTGGGAAAATAGACGTAGGCTTTTATGGGGAAGGTTTTTATTCTTATTACGCCGTTTCTTCAGCAGGGACAGAATATTTTGCTAACAATCTACCAATTACTGAGACACTGTCTGATAAGGCTATAAAAATTATCACGAAATAGGTGGGCTGTACCTATGGAGTTTCCATTCTCCTTAGAAGATGAAAATAAGAAATCGAGCGAACATTCACCTGGTCCCGTAGCGTCTCAAGAACTTATAGTGCGAGAATGTTTTAACCCCGAGCATTTTCTTGAGGGAAAGTATGCTTTGTCTAATGCAGCTATAACCCAGCGTGATTTGACATCTAATGGTTTAAGCATTCATAGGTTGGGTTATTTAAGTGATGCACAATTAAAAGAGATAATGCTATCTCGTAAAAATGACCGGCCAGATTTAAGAACTGATGCGCATATTTCAACAGTTCAGACCGCTACGGTAAGAGAAATAAAAGACGATACCGATTATAGAGCTTTTGTAGTAATTGATACAGCCTTAGAACAGAACATTGCGCACGCCTCTTGCTATAGTGCTGTTAATCGTCAGCCCGCACAAATAAGAGCCATTAGAATGAAGCTAATTGATTTACTGAATAAAAATTTGGCGCCAATTAATTTGGAATAGTTCCTCGGTTATGCAAACCATTTCTCCCGTTTGCCCCGCACCAAACCTCCCTATATACTAACCCCGCTCAACCCAATCACATTCATCCGCGCCGCTAGTCAGGCGGGCGCGAGGGAGATTTCGAATGGCGGCACCCAAAGTGAAACCGGTCAATAATCTGCTGGCGGAGGCGAAGCTCGCCGGCGCCGCATCATCCTCCCGCGTCTTCGACGTCGATAAGGTCTTCGGCCGCAAGACGGTGGCCGACATCAAAAAGGGCCTCGCGCAACTCGGCTGCGAATTCGTCAAGGTCGGGTTCTTCGACGTTGACGGCATCATGCGCGGCAAATACATGAAGATCGAAAAATTCCTCTCGGCGCTGGATAACGGCTTCGGTTTCTGCGACGTGGTGGTGGGCTGGGATTCCAACGACCAGCTGTATGACAGTTCAAAATTCACCGGCTGGCACACGGCCTATCCTGATGCGAATTGCCGCATCGTCACGGAATCCGTGCGCGCGCTGCCGTTCGAGCCCAATATCCCGCTCTTCATCGCGGAACTCGCCGATCGCGGCGAACAGGTCTGCCCGCGCGGGCTGCTTAAGCGCGTCTTGGCGCGCGCGGCCGATATGGGCTTCTCCGTCACCGGCGCGGTTGAATTCGAATTCTTCATGTTCAACGAAACGCCCGAAAGCGTGCGGGCGAAAAACTACCAGAACCTGAACCCCATCACGCCCGGCAATTTCGGCTATTCGATGCTGCGCTCCTCCGTCCATGCCG
This sequence comes from Alphaproteobacteria bacterium, assembly GCA_965279315.1. GTDB lineage: Bacteria > Pseudomonadota > Alphaproteobacteria > Micavibrionales > UBA2020 > JAPWJZ01. The sequence continues at coordinate 2,066,687 of OZ257145.1, forward strand.
ATTTCTATCATGAACTGCTGGAGATGTGCCGCGACATGCGCATCCCGATCGAAGGCCTGCACACCGAAACCGGCCCCGGCGTGCTGGAGGCCGCGATCATGTATGACGAGGCGCTGGAAAGCGCCGACCGCGCCGCGCTGTTCAAGACCTTCACCAAAGTCCTCGCGCAGAAACGCGGCTGGATGGCGGCGTTCATGGCGAAATGGAACAACAAGGTGCCGGGGCAGTCTGGCCATATCCACATCTCGCTGAAGGACAAAAAAACCGGCAAGCCCGTTTTTCATGACCCCAAGAAGCCGCATAAAATGTCCGACACCATGCGCCACTTCCTTGGCGGGCAGCAGGCATTGATGCCGGAATTCCTGTCGATGATCGCCTGCACCGTCAATTCCTACAGCCGCCTTGTGCCGGGGTACTGGGCGCCGACAAATGCGACATGGGGCGTTGAAAACCGCACCACGGCGCTCCGCGTCATTCCCGGATCGGACAAGGCGCAGCGCATCGAATACCGCATCGCCGCCGCCGACATCAACCCCTACATCGCGCTCGCAGCATCCATCGGTTCGGGCCTCTGGGGCGTGGAGCACGAGATCGAGCCGACCAAGATCGTGGAAGGCAACGCGTATGAACAAAAATTCCCCGAGAAAATGCAGCTGCCGCAAACCCTGACCGAAGCGGCGGGCCGGTTGCGCCAGTCGAAAGCCGCGCATGAATTGTTCGGCGATGTCTTCGTCGAGCACTATGCCCAAAGCCGCGAATGGGAAGAACGCGAATTCCGCAAATACGTCACCGACTGGGAACTCCAGCGGTATTTCGAAATCATCTAACGGAGCCATTCACCATGGGACAGCCAATGAAAAAAGAAAACACCAACCTGCTGCAAACCGTTTCGCCCGTCGATGGCAGCGTGTTTGTCGAGCGCGCCTTTCACGACTGGGCGCAGGTCGATGCGGTTTTGACCAAGGCCAAGAAAGCGCAAAAAGAATGGCGCAAAGTGCCGCTGGCGAAGCGTCAGGAATACATGCTGAAATTCCTCGATCACATGGTTTCCAAGGCCGCCGATATCGGCAAAGAGATTACTTGGCAGATGGGCCGCCCGATCAGCCAGACACCCGGCGAAATCCTGCGCGGCTTTTCGGAACGCGTAAAATACGCCGTGGAACTCGCCCCGCGTGCGCTGGCCGATATCGTGCCGCATGACGTGCGCGACGGGTTCAAGCGTTTCATCCGCCGCGAACCGCTGGGCGTCGTCGCCGTGATCGCGCCGTGGAATTACCCCTACCTGACCGCCGTGAACGCCATCGTGCCCGCGCTGCTGTCCGGCAACGTCGTGGTGCTGAAACATTCATTCCAGACCCCGCTGGTCGGCGACCGTTTTGCCGAAGGCTTCAAGGCCGCCGGACTGCCCGATGGCGTGTTCCAGCATCTTGACCTGTCGGATGCCGACACGCAAAAACTCGCCGAAGACAAACGCGTCGATTTCGTCAACTTCACCGGCTCCGTGCGCGTCGGCCATATCGTGCAGAAGGCCGTCAGCAACCGTTTCGTCGTCGCGGGGCTTGAGCTTGGCGGCAAGGACCCCGCCTATGTGCGCGAAGACGCCGATCTTGGCAGCGCGGTCGAAAACCTTGTCGATGGTGCGTTCTTCAATTCCGGCCAATGCTGCTGCGGGATCGAGCGCATTTACGTGCATGAAAAACTCTACGATAAATTCGTGGAGGATTTCGTCGCGCTCACCAAGACCTACAAACTCGGCAACCCGACCGACCCCGACACCAACCTCGGCCCCATGGTGCGCACCGCGCAGGCAGATTTCGTGCGCGGGCAGATCGAGGACGCCGTGAAAAAAGGGGCGAAGGCGCTGGTTGATGAAAGCCTGTTTCCCGCCAGCAAAAAAGGCACGCCGTATCTTGCACCGCAGGTATTGGTGGATGTCGATCACAGCATGGGCGTGATGATGGAAGAAAGCTTCGGCCCCGTCGTCGGCATCATGAAAGTGAAAAACGACGAAGAAGCCGTGAAGATGATGAATGACAGCCCCTATGGCCTGACCGTCTCCATCTGGACGAAAGACGCCGACGCCGCCGAAAAACTGGGCGAAGAACTCGAAACCGGCACCGTGTTCCTCAACCGCTGCGATTACGTCGATCCGGGCCTGCCCTGGACGGGCGTGAAGGACACCGGCCGCGGCGCGTCGATGTCGGTGATCGGTTTTGAAAACCTCACCCGCCCGAAAAGCTTTCATTTGAAAAAGGCTTGAGCATGACCGCACTGCCCGCCGCCAATGCCCGCAGCAAGATCTCGCAGAAGGCTGCAAAGTTTTCTGAATCGGTCATCCGCGAAATGTCGCGGCTCGCGGTGCGGCACAAGGCGATCAACCTTGCGCAAGGATTCCCCGATTTCGCAGCGCCGCAGGAATTGAAGGATGCGGCGTCGCGCGCAGTGCAGGAAGACGTCAACCAATACGCGATCACCTGGGGCGATAAATTGTTCCGCGACGCGCTGGCGGACAAGACCAAAAAAACGCTGGGGATGGAAATTGATCCCGAAACGCAGATCACCGTCACTTGCGGCGCGACCGAGGCGATGGTGGCGGCGATGCTGGCGACCGTCGACCCCGGCGATGAAGTGATCGTGTTTGAACCGTATTACGAGAATTACGGGCCGGATGCGATTTTGGCAGGCGCGATCCCGAAATTCGTGACGCTGAAACCGCCGCACTGGAATTTCGACCCCGATGAATTGAAGCGTGCCTTCACGAACAAGACCAAGGCCATCATCATCAACACGCCGAACAACCCGACCGGCAAGGTGTTCAACCGTGAAGAACTGACGCTCATCGCCGAACTCTGCCAGAAATGGGATGTGCTCGCCTTCACCGATGAAATTTACGAACACATATTATATGACGGCGCAGAACATATTGCGCTGGCGACGCTGCCCGGCATGGCCGACCGCACGGTCACCATCAACGGGCTTTCAAAAACCTACAGCGTCACCGGCTGGCGCATCGGCACGATGATTGCCTCGCCGGAACTGACCGGTGCAATCCGCAAGGTGCACGACTTCCTGACCGTCGGCGCGGCCGCGCCGCTGCAGCGGGCAGGGGCGACGGCGTTGCGTTTCCCTGACAGTTATTACGACACGCTGGGCGCGCTCTACAACGAACGCCGCGCAATGCTGATGGAAATCCTGACCGCAGCGGGCATCCCGTTCCATGTGCCGAAGGGCGCGTATTACATCCTTGCCGATATTTCCAAATTCGGGTTTGAAAGCGATGTGGCCTTCACGCGCTTCCTGATCGAGACTGTGGGCGTGGCCTGTGTGCCCGGCTCCAGTTTCTTCAGCCGCCCCGAACTCGGCCACAACTATGTGCGTTTCTGCTTCTGCAAAAAACCCGAAACATTGCAGGCCGCCGCCGAACGGCTCGGCCAGCTTCACCATCACCTCCAAAATCGCAAAGGTTAAACCATGACGAAAAACATCACCGGCACCTGGAATTACCCCACCCGCATCCTGTTCGGCCCGGGCCGTATCAAGGAATTGCCCGATAACGCCAAAAAATTCGGCATGAAAAAACCGCTGCTGATCACCGATGCGGGGCTGAAAGAACATGAGATCGTCAAGAATACGCTTGAGCTGCTGAAATCTGCGGGGCTGGAAGCAGCGGTGTTCGCCGATATCAAGCCGAACCCGACCGGCAAGAACATCGATGATGGCGTGAAAGCGTATAAAGACGGCAAGCATGACGGCGTGATCGCTTTCGGCGGTGGCTCCGGCCTTGATGCCGCGAAGGCGATTGCCCTGATGGTCGGGCAGGATCGCCCGCTGTGGGATTTCGTGGACGAGGGTGACAATTACCTGCGCGTGAATGAAGCGGGGATGGCACCTGTGATCGCGGTGCCGACGACCTCCGGCACCGGCTCCGAAGTTGGCCGCTGCTCCGTTGTCGTGCACGAAGAAAGCCACGAAAAGAAACTGATTTTCCACCCGAAGATTTTGCCCGCGCTGGTCATCGCCGATCCCGAACTCACCATCGGCCTGCCGCCGCATATCACGGCGGCGACCGGTATCGACGCGTTTGTGCATTGCTTTGAAGCCTTCTGCGCCCCCGGTTTCCACCCGCAGGCCGACGGTATCGCGCTGGAGGGCATGAAACTCGTCGCCGAATACCTGCCCCGCGCATACAAGGACGGCAAGGATATCGAGGCGCGCGCGCATATGATGATCGCGGCCACCATGGGCGCGGCGGCGTTCCAGAAGGGCCTCGGCGGCGTACATGCGCTCGCCCATCCGCTCGGCGGCAACTACGACAAGCCGCATGGCCTGCTGAACGCCATCCTGCTGCCCTATGTCGTCTTGCGCAACCGCGCCGCCCTGACCGAAAAAATGGACCACCTCGCGCGCGTCATGAACCTGCAGGCGCAGGGCTATAACGCGTCCGGTTTCGACGCCGTGATGAAATGGATGCTCGACTTCCGCAAACAGCTCGGCGTGCCGAACACCCTCGCCGAAATCGGCGTTCCTTCCGATCGGATCAAAGATATCGGCCAGCTTGCCACCCAAGACCCGTCCGCAGGCGGCAACCCGATTGCGCTGACGGCAACGGATTATGCGGAGATTTTTGCGAATGCGCTGAAGGGCGATTTGGCAGAGAAGCAGCGCGCTGCTTAAATGACCGAGGACGAGAGACGAAAAGAATTTAAAAGATGTGCTGGTTTGTACGGAATGGCTTTTATCATTCCGATGGCTTTAACTGCTATTTTTTCCTGTTGTTTTCATCTCGCGTTGATTAGCAACATACGTGTTTTTCTGGCTAGTTTGCTTTCTGAGTGGGTATATAGTTTTCTATTAATCCTCTTAGTTGCCGCTCTCGTCTTTTCGCCTTTTTACTGCCTGCACTATTTGAGAAAAATTCCCTTTCGAGAGCATTTCCCAAATCCGGAAGTTAGAGTCTTAATAGTGACTTTTTATGTAGTCTCAATGTGGTTTATACACGAAACCTTCGCTCCTAGAATAATGGCATTCCCATGAAAAAATACCTCTCCCTCATCCTCCTCATCCTCGCCTTTGAAGCCATCTCGGGCGGGATCGGGCATTATAATATGAACAGTGTGCGCGACTGGTATGCGACGCTGAACCGCCCGTCATTCGCGCCGCCGAACTGGGTGTTTCCAGTGGTGTGGTCAACGCTGTATGCGATGATTGCGACGGCGGGCTGGTTTATCTGGCGAATGCCCCAAAGCCCCGCGCGCAAGAAACTGCAAATCCTTTTCGCCAGCTATATGGTGCTCAGCTGGGGCTGGAGTTTCATATTCTTTACGTTGAAGGCGATACTGGCCGGCTTCTACTGGATTCTTGCCTATGACCTTGTCGCGCTGCTGCTCATCATGACGGCATGGAAAGAAAAACGCATCGTCGCCTACCTGATGCTGCCCGCGCTGGCATGGACGATGTTTGCGGCTTACCTGAATTATTCGTATGCAGATCTGAACAAGCCCGTCGAGCCCAAAACAGAAATCATCGGCGGTTAATCCAACAACGCAGCCATATGCGCGGGCATCTCGGCCTCGACCGTGATCGGCGGCTTGTCCTGATAGAGGGGCAGGGTGATGCTGCGGGCATGGAGGTTGAGCGTCGGGAATTCGCCCTGCGGGGGCCGTGTGTCGGAACCTGTATAGAGCCAGTCGCCCTTGATCGGGAAACCGATGGATTTTAAATGCACGCGCAGCTGGTGCGTGCGGCCTGTGCGCGGATAGAGCTCCACCCATGTCAGGTTGCCGGGCAGGTGTTTCAGCACTTTGTAATCCGTCACGGCTTCCTGCGCATCGGGGTCGTGCTTGGGCGCGGGCTGCATGGTCCAGCCTTTCGGCGCTTTGACTTTCTTGAGGGCGACGTCGATGGTGCCGCTTTCTTCCGTCATTTTTCCGGTCACGATCGCCCAGTAGGTTTTCTGGATGCGGCCGCCTTCGAACAGCTTGCCGAGTTTTCGCAAGGCACGTTCGTTCCGACCCAGCACAAGGCAGCCGCTGGTGTCGCGGTCGAGGCGGTGGCCGAGGTGCGGCATTTCCTTGTAATCGTATTTCAATTCGATGAAATAATCCTCGAGGCTTGCGCCGCCGTTCGGCCCCGCATGGACAGGAATGCCGGGCGGCTTGTTCAGCACGATGATCAGCTGGTCTTTGAACAATACATGGTCGCGGATGTTTTTCATGCCGCCATCATACGCGCGTTGGGGATGGTCAAGCCAGCCTTTTTGGGGCAAAATGCGGGCATGAAAACATTCATCCTTTCCCTGCTGTTCGCCGCAAGTTTCGCGACTGCCGCGCTGGCGACCGAATTCACCGTCCTTGCCTATCCCCGCAACGGCGGGCAGGCGAATGCGGAGGATTGGGCGGGTACAGCGCATGATTTGAAGGATATCAATGCCTCGACCATCGTCATCACCAAAAGCTGGAAAGACCTGGAGCCCGGCAGCCGCATTTATGGCGATATGCGCCCGCTGGCGAAGGATTTCAACGACAACACCGCCGCCGGCCGGCCTGTGTTTTTCGGGCTGCAGCCCATCAACACCGTCAAGCGTGAACTGCCCCGCGACCTCGAAAAGACGGCATGGGACGATCCCGCAATGATCGGCCGGTTTCAGGAATTGATCGACCATTTCATGCTTGAGGGGGCGAAGCCGCCGAAATACATTTCCCTCGCCAACGAGGCCGATGTGTATTTCGAGAAAAACCCGAAGGAGCTTGAATCCTTCCTGAAGTTCTACGAGGCGGCGCAGGCCGTCATCAAGCGCAACGCATGGCCTGGAACCCGCATCGGCATCACCGTCACCTTTGACGGGCTGATGAAGGGACGCACAAAAATCGTGCAGAAATTATTGCAGGCGAGCGAGATTGCGATTTTCACCTATTACCCCGTCATCGACCTGAAGCTGCTGCCGATCGAGGACATCAACAGCCATCTGGACATGATGGTCGCGGCAGCCGGGGAGAAAGACATCTATCTTCAGGAAGCGGGTTTTCCGTCCAGCGAAGGGTTGGGCTCATCCGAAGCGCGGCAGGCCAAATTCTTCGACACTTTCATCAGCGCCGTGCGCAGCCGCGACCAGATCAAAATGGCAAGCCTGTTCATGCTGCATGATTTCACGCAAGAGCATTGCGATATGTTCACGGGCTATTACGGCTTCGGCAAAGCGCCGAAAGAATTGAAGCGCAAATTCCGCGATTTCATTTGCACGCTCGGCCTGACAACCAGCGAGGGCAAGGAAAAGCAGGCATGGAAGACTGTGGTAAATAACCTGAAGTAAATTACGCCTTGGGATGGCCGTTGAGGAAGGGGGCGGTGCCCTTCGGCATCGGCTTGTCGCGCAGCACTTCGCCGATGAAATCGTAATCCGCCAGTTTCGCCGCGCGCTCGGCGATTTTCGGCGGCAGTGTTTTTGCCGCTTCATCGTTGAATTCCGCCTCAAGACCGGCGGGCGTTGCAATTTTCTTCTCTAAAATGGCCTTCAAAACTGTCGATGTCCATTTGAAGGTATCGGGGAATGGCGTGTTCAGCACGATATTGGTCAGCTCGCCCAGCGGCGTCTGGCCGTGCAGTTTTTCAAAACTTTCGAACAAATGCTGCGCCTCGCCCGTATTCGGCGTGTAATGCGCGGCGAAGGCACCGGCAAGGGAAATGGCCTGCTGCGCGTTCACGCCCGCTGCGGCGATGCGGGTTTGCGACTCATTTATCTTTTCAACCGTGGGGCTGCTGAAATTGATCATGCCGCTGGTGTTGTAAAGCGCGTGACGGGTGCGGAACAGCATCAGCTGTTCGGCCAGCACGGGGTCCGCCCCGTTGCGCTGCAAGTTGCGGATCAGGGCGAATGCGTCCGCCGCATTCTCCGCCACCAGCCTGTCGCGGCTGCCGGCTTCGGGCACAATCGCGTGGCCGGTTTCATGGTCGAATATAAATTGCAGTTCCTGCGCGGGCGTCACCGCGCCATCGAAAAAACGCGGGCGGTCATCGGCTGTGTAGATAAACACGATTGAATTGCCGTGGTCGTCGGTCTGGCAATAGGATGTTTTCTGTTTCACGCAATGCGCGTAAATCGGCTGCAGCGTTTCCTTGCCCTGATCGCTATTCATCAGTTCGATCAGGTCCTGCACCACTTTCTGGTCAGGATGCGCGATGTTGCCTGTCGATACGTCGACGAAGTAAACGCTGCCGGTGCGGTCGGGATAGGTGTCGTAAAATTCTGAAACGGCGGCTTCGAACTCGAACTTGGGGGAACCCGGTTGGCGGGCGGCGTTGGCGAAATCGGCGGCGGGGCTATCGTCGGCCATACATGATCCTTGTAGCTCTCAGTATACATAACCTTTCAATACCGGTCGAAAGGTATTTCGGATATGATCCGCCAGCCCCCATTAAGTGGCTGATTTTCAGACAGAAAAAAGGCCGGATCGTGGATCCGGCCTTTTTATCCTTAAATCCGGAAATGATCAGGGCGTCGGGCAACCGACAGCCATGCCTTTCAGGATCGTGGTCGTGTCGAATTTGACATGCACGAGGTTCTTCGCGCCATGGCCCCATTCCTGCACGAACATGGCGGCGCGCGCGCCCTTCATGTCCTGCATCGCGCCGAGGGCGGAAGCCTTATCGGCGGGAACGCCGCCGAGGCCGTGGTATTGCATGTACAGCAGGTCGACTTTGGCCTGCATGTTGCCGGCCTCCGCCGCTTGCTTGAACAGCTCGACCGCCACATGCGGGTCTTTCGGAACGCCGTCAAAGCCGTTGACCGCGAAGAAGGCGAGATCTTTCGCGCCTTGCGCCGCGACATGGGCGTTGGTCGATGCCGAGCGTGCGATGGCATCCGTCACGCGCGACGAAACATCATGGCCTGCGATCAGGTTGGCGAACTGGTCGGCGGGCGACACGCAAACAGGCGCGGCGACAATCGTTTCAACCGGCGGCAGCACCGCAGTTTCAACGGGGGGAGCGATCACGGTTTCAACCGGGGGCGCAACAACCGTTTCAACGGGCGGTACAACCGCGGTTTCAACCGGCGGCACAACCACGGGCGGAACAGCGGGGGCATCAGGGCCGAAGCCGAAGAAGTTCTGGATGGCACCCGAATGCAGGCCCATGAACAGCGCCGAACCGGCAATGGCGAAAGTGGTGCTGAGGCCGAACACTTTCAGGTTCTTTTTCGACAGCAGTTCCTTGCCATGCGCGAGGGAGAAATAAGCGGGCAGTTCTGCGCCGCCTTTTTTCAGCTTGCGGCGTTCGAGCGCGTCATGCAGCAGGGTGGAGCCGATACCGACAGCGACGCCGGAACCGAGGATGGTTGCCCATGCAGGCGCGCCCGCGATGGTCATGCCGACAACGGCGGCGGTTTTGGCAACGGCGGAAACGGCGGCACCCATGGCCATACCGGATACCACGTTGAACGCGCCCTTCAGGAAACCGTGCAGGCGGCTTTTGGGGGCGGCGGCAGCGGGGGCTGCTTCTTCGGTATTGTCGTTCACAGGCTCGACCACCGCAGGGGCGGGGGAAGCCGGAACGGTGGGAGCAGCGGGCGAAGCGCCCACAATTTCGTCATTGGCAGTAATATTGGCAGCAATGTCATCAATAGCTGGTTCAACCTTTGAAGGTTTTTTTTCAGGTTCAGACATCTGGTATCTCCGTCGGATGGGGGGTCTTAACCCGCGTGAAAAGGGGCGGGCGCCCGATTAACATAAAATATCTTATCGGTGTTGAGACTAAAGACCATAGGGGTCTGAGTCTGTCAAGCAAACGGGGCGATTTATTTGGAAAACAAATGTTCCTAGGTATTTAAATACCGAAACCGTCGCACATCTCGTTATATCCGGTGCGTGCAGCGCGTTCGGTCAGGATCCTCTGGCATTGCTGCAAACGGCTGCTGGCGGCATGGGTCAGCGTAAAGGGCAGGATGCCATGGGCGAGCAGTAGGATGCTGACGACGAGCAACCGGCGGGCCATGTCTGCGGTGAACAGGAAATGCTGCCAATAGCTTTCACCCGCCTCGCGCGGATGATCGGTGAAGGCGCCGCGCAGGGTGCGTAGGAGGGTCTTGTTCATGTCGTTCGAGGGCGTTTCCATGCCTGAAAAACTATCGCATTATGATAAGTATTGCAAGCGCGTCCTGCCGGCACGATTTCTGTTCCATCTTTACAGGTTTTTCATGATGATGGGGCACAATCCAGTTCTTCAGATTCTATCATCTCACGGGTATCCCCATGCGCCATTTCCTGCTCGCCTTTGCTCTTGTCTTCACGATGGGGGGCGCGGCACATGCGGCGTTTGACAGCAGCACGGCAGCAGCCGAAAAAGACCTGCGCATCATCCGCGTGACGCCGACTGGCGAAGATGTGGCCTCCGACCGCCAGATCGTTTTCACCTTCAACCGTCCCGTCGTGCCGCTGGGGCAAATGGAACGCACGAAGGAAGAAATTCCCGTCACCATTTCTCCGGAAGTCGATTGCGAATGGCGCTGGATCAACCCGTCATCGCTCGCCTGCCAGCTGACAGAAAAATCGGCGCTGGAACAATCGACCGCGTACAGCATCGAAATGAAGCCCGGCATCAAGGCCGAAGACGGCACGCAGCTGGCGGAGGCGTATAAAGACAAGTTCATCACCAAACGCGCCGATGTGGAATACAACTGGTTCCGCACCTGGAAATCCCCCGGCATGCCGGTCGTGCGCCTGACTTTCAACCAGCCCGTCACAAAATCATCCGTGCAGAAATTCATCAAGCTGAATGACGGCAAGGCCGACACCGTGCTGGATGTCAGCAAAGACCCCGACGACAATGAAGCCCCGCGCTTCGTTCCCTTCGGCAAGGGCTGGCTCGATTTCGGCAAGCAGCCCGCGCGCAAAAGCGACGACCAGCTGACCGAGAAAAACGGCGAGGAAGCGCGCCGCATCTGGGTCGTGCAACCGCAAAAGGAATTACCGCTCGATACCACCATGACCATGAAACTGCTGCCCGGCCTTGTCTCCGGCCTTGGGCCCGAACCCAGCATCGCGCAGCGCGACGTGGTCAGCTTTGATACATATCCGGAACTGGCCGCGCTCGGCCTGCGCTGCGTCGACAACAGCGATAACGCGATCACCATCGAACCCGGCAAGGCGAATGCCGCGAACCAGCTTTGCAACCCGATGGCGCCCGTCTACCTGATGTTCAGCGCGCCCGTGCAACGCTCGCAGATGCGCGACAATTTGACCTTCACGCCCGCTTTGGGCGCGGATGCGCAGAAGGACGAAATCTGGGGCGACCTGTCATACGAATATTCGCGCCTGAACAGCGCGCATGTGAAAGGCCGCACCTATGACCAGAACCTGCCCTACGGGCTGAAGGCCGCCCAGAAATACCAGATCACGGTCAAGGCGCCGGAACGCGGAATGTGGGATGGTTTCACCCATTGGGTTCAGTCGCTGTGGGAAGACCTGCCGGAAACCGCGCTGCAGGATGAATTCGCACGCGCGCTTGCGAAACCGTTCACCGTCAATTTCGAAACCGACCACCGCAAGCCGAATTTTGAAATGGAATATCATGATGCGGTGCTGGAAAAAGGCGTGGACAGCGAAGTGCCGCTCTACGTCAACAACCTCGAAAAAATGCTCTACAAATTCCGCAGCGTGACAGGTGGCGGCGCCGCGACCGATAAAACGGCCGAAGAGGCGCTGGAGAACGTACAGGACGTGCAGTATTCGCGTCCCTTCGGCGCGCGCAAGGCGCTGGACGGCAAAACCGGCGCTGTGTACGGCCATCTGGATACCGTGCCCTACGTCAACAAGGGCAGCGATTCCGCCTACCGCCTGTTCGCGGTCGTCACGCCGTGGCAGATGCATGTGAAAATCGGCCACTTCTCCAGCATGGTCTGGGTGACGGATATGGCGACCGGCGCGCCGGTAAAAAACGCGAAAGTGACTGTATATAAGGACAGCCTCAGCTCGCTCTCCGCACCCGCCGATGTTTTGGCGACAACCACCACGAATGACGGCGGTATCGCGGAATTCGCAGGGACGGAAAAAATCGACCCGCAACTGGAACTGAACAAGGGCTATGAAGACAGTGCGAACAAAATCTTCGTCCGCGTCGACAAAGACGGCGATATGGCACTGATGCCGCTCAACAGCGATTTCGTGATCGACACATGGCGTGCGTCGAACGAAAGCATTTCGCAATCGACACGACGCAAATATGGCCACATGAAATCATGGGGCACGACCGCGCAGGGCATTTACCGCGCGGGCGACACCATCCAGTATAAATTTTACGTCCGCAACCAGGACAACCGCACGCTGACGCACGCGGAAAAGGAAGGGTATAAACTTGAAATCGTCGACCCGATGGATAACGTGGCATCGACGGTCGAAACCCTGAAGCTCAGCGAATTCGGCGCCTATGCCGGCGAATTCACGGTCGGCAAGGAAGCGCCCGTCGGCTGGTACAAATTCCGCCTGACCTCGAAATTCAAGGACAGCCCGAAAGAGGAAGAAGAGGAATACAACGAGGGAACCGGCGAATACCAGACCGGCAGCACGTGGTATCCCCTGCGCGTGCTGGTCAGCGATTTCACGCCCGTGCCGTTCCGCGTCACCAGCCAGCTGAATGGCGACCTGTTCAGGACCGATCAGGAGATTGAGGCGCAATCATCGGCACAGCTGCATTCCGGCGGCCCTTATCCAGATGCCTCCGTCCGCACGACCGCCATCCTGACCGAACGCGCGTTCAGCTCGAAACATCCGAAGGCACTCGGCTTTACCTTCACCACGCCCGACTATGAAACCCATAGCAGCGTGCAAGTGTACCAGAAGGTCGAAACCAACGGCGCGAAGGGCGACCTGACATCAAAATTCCAGATTGCCAAGCAGGAATTCGCCTATGGCCGCCTGATGGTGGAATCCGCGGTCGAGGATGATCGCGGCAAATACGTCGCGTCTGAATCCGGCGCGGATTACGTTGGCGTTGACCGTTTCGTCGGCATGAAATCGACCGAATGGGCATACGACGCCAAAAAACCGCTCGCGCTCAAATACATCGTGACCGATGAAAAAGGCGTGCCCGTCGGCGACACCAAGGTCGATATCACCATCGAAAAACTGGAAACCACCGCCGTGCGCGTGCAGGGGGCGGGTAACGCATACCTGACTAATTACACCAGCGAATGGAAAAAAGCCGGTGAATGTTCCGGCACGCCCGCCAGCGACGAAGCCGATTGCAGCTTCACGCCCGAAAGCGCCGGTTCGTTCCGCGCGATTGCCAAAATCAAGGATACGAAAGGTGCGGAGCATTCCTCCGGCGTTTCGTTCTGGGTGACCGGCAGCGATTACGTGATGTGGGACAACCAGAGTGACACCCTGCTGCCCATCATCCCGGAAAAAACCGAATATCGCGTCGGCGACACCGCGCGCTACCTCGTGAAAAACCCGTTCCCCGGCGCGACCGCGCTGGTGACGATCGAGCGTTACGGCGTGCTGCATAAATTCACGACCAAGCTGGAAGGTTCGACCCCCGTCATCGAATTCGAGGTCAAACCCGATTTCCTGCCCGGATTCTATCTGTCGGTCATCGTCACGTCCCCCCGCGTCGACAAGCCGTTGGATAAAGACGGCGTCGATCTTGGTAAGCCGACCTTCCGCATGGGCTATGTCACCGTTCCAGTCAAAGACCCGTACAAGGAAATGACCGTCACGGCAAAGCCAGCCGCCGATGTCTATCGCCCGCGCGACAAGGTTGCGGTCGATATCCATGCCGAACCCCGCATGAAAGGCCGCGATGAACCTATCGAACTCGCGGTTGCCGTGCTTGACGAAGCCGTGTTTGATCTTGTCACCGGAGGTCTGTCCAATTTTGACCCGTATAACGGTTTCTACAAGCTCGACGGGCTGGACTTGAAAAACTACAGCCTGCTCACCCGCCTGATCGGTCGCCAAAAGTTCGAGAAAAAAGGCGCGAACCAGGGCGGCGACGGCGGCTCCGACCTCAAAATGCGCGACCTGTTCAAATTCGTCGCCTACTGGAACCCGTCAATCAAGGCGGACAAATCCGGCAACGCGAAGATCGAATTTGAAGCGCCCGACAACCTGACAGGCTGGCGCGTGCTGGTACTGGCGGTGACGCCGACCGACCGCCTCGGCCTCGGCGACGGCAACTTCAAGGTCAACCGCCCGACCGAAGTGCGCCCCGTGATGCCGAACCAGGTGACGGAGGGTGACACCTTCAAGGCCGGTTTCAGCGTGATGAACCGCACCGACAAACCCCGCACGCTGACGGTCGATATCAAGGCGTCGGGTACGATCGACACCAAGGACACTCCCGACAGCCACAGCGAAACCGTGACTGTCGAGCCGTATAAACGCGCGACCGTCTTCCTGCCTGTGAAAGTGGGCAAGGTGCCGGAAACGCGCGACCTGCCCAAGGGCGAGATCAAGTTCGAGGCGAAGGCCTACGACCTGCTCGATGGCGACGGCATGGTGATGACGCTTCCGGTTGGCAAATTCCGCTCAATCGAAACCGCCGCCGATTACGGCACGACGACGGAAGATTCCGCAAAAACCAGCATCGCTTTCCCGAAAAACATCTTCCCCGATATTGGGAGCGTCAGCGTCGTGCTGTCGCCGACCGTCATCGGCGCGGTGGAGGGGGCATTCCGTTACATGCGCGACTACCCCTACATCTGCTGGGAACAGATTTTGACGAAAGGCGTGATGGCCGCGAATTACCTGAACCTGAAGCAGTACATCCCCGCAAGCTTCGTCTGGCCGGATGCGGAAAAAATCCCGCAGGCCGCGCTCGATGCCGCTGCCAGCTTCCAGGCGCCGAATGGCGGGATGGCGTATTTCGTCGCGCGCGACGAATATGTCGATCCGTATCTCAGCGCTTACACGGCAATCGCGTTCAACTGGATGAACCATGCGGGCATGAAGGTGCCGCAGGCCGTGCAAGGCAAGCTCCATGATTACCTGCTGAACCTGCTGCGCAACAACGCCATGCCCACCTTCTATGACGAAGGCATGAGCAGCACGATCCGTGCGGTTGCGCTGGCGGCGCTGGCGGAGCATGGCAAGGTGAGCCGCGAAGACCTCGACCGTTACAAACCACACCTGAAACAGATGAGCCTGTTCGGAAAAACCCATTTCCTGATGGCGACCCTGCGCGTGAAGGGGGCAATCCCTATGGCGAAGGAGGTGGCGAACGATATCATTTCCCATTCCAACCAGACCGGAGGAAAATTTATCTTCAACGAGGCGCTGGACGACAGTTATTCCCGCATCCTCGCATCGCCGTTGCGTGAAAACTGCGCAATCCTCGGCGCGATGGTCGAATATGGCGAGAAGAAGGAAGGGGAAAGCCTTGTCGGCGATATTCCCTTCAAGCTCGTCCGCACCATCACGCAGACGAGGAAAAACCGCGACCATTGGGAAAACACTCAAGAAAACATGTTCTGCATGAACGCGCTGGTCGAATACAGCCGCGTCTATGAAAGCGTGAAACCCGACATGAAGGTGACGGCAAGCCTGAACGGCAAGGAATTCGGCCGCGCCGCATTCACCGACCTGCGCGACCCGCAAGTCGTCGCCGACCGCCCGATCACGGAAGCCGATGTGGGCACGAACGCAAGCGTAGATATCGACCGCAAAGGCGATGGCAGGCTCTATTACGCCACCCGCCTGCGCTACGCGCCGCGTTCCGACTTCAGCAAGCCCGTGAACAGCGGCATCGAGCTCCACCGCGAATACAGCGTGGAGCGTGATGGCAAATTCGTGATCCTGAAAACGCAGGACGAGATCAAGCGCGGCGAGCTGGTGCGCGTCGATCTGTTCCTGTCGCTGCCCGCTGCCCGTAACTTTGTGGCGGTGAACGACCCGCTGCCTGGCGGCCTTGAAACCGTCAACCGCGACCTGAACACCGCGTCAAAGGTGGATGCCGACAAGGGCGATTACGTTGCAGCGGACGGTTCATGGTTCTTCAAGTTCAGCGACTGGGAAGGGTATAACGTCTCCCGCTGGAGCTTCTACCATCAGGAAATGCGCCATGACAGCGTGCGTTTCTATTCCGACTACCTGCCCCCCGGCAATTACCACCTGAGCTACACCGCGCAGGCAATCGCCGAGGGCAAGTTCACCGTCATGCCGACGCTCGCCGAGGAAATGTACGATCCCGACGTATACGGCAAGGATGTGACGGGCGAATTGACGGTGGCGGCGAAGGCTGATGCTAAAGCAGAAGATAAAACGGAAGAAAAGAAACAATGACGTCATCCCCGCGAAAGCGGGGATCTCGGGCCGCGTTGATGCCGCCTGTAGTATAAGAACGTCACGGGATCCCCGCTTTCGCGGGGATGACGATGGTAGAGGCAGATGCGGATCAGGTTGAAACATATCGCGTTCATCGGAGCGGGGGCTGTCATCGCCTTCGCCCTCGCCACCTATGCCGCCATCACGCCCATCAAAACCTCTCTGCATGTCCTGCGCTCGGATGCGCAGACATTGCAGGTGACGGACAGTACAGGGCAGCCGCTGACGATTTCGTACCAGAACCGCTGGAACGTCTACGATAACCTGCCGCTCTATAAAATGCCCGAACTGCTGCTGCAGGCTTTTATCGTGTCCGAAGACAAACGCTTCTATGAACATGCCGGTGTTGATTGGCGTGCCCGCGCCAGCGCGGCGTTGCAGAACGTGAAAACAGGGCAGGTGGTGCGCGGCGCATCGACCATCACCGAACAGGTCGTGCGCATGATAAATCCGCGCCCGCGCACTCTGTGGGGAAAATGGGTGGAGGGTTGGGAAGCCGCGCTGCTGGAACGCGGCACGGCTAAGGTCGATATCCTTGAATTCTACCTCAACCAAGTCCCTTATGCCGCCAACCGCCGTGGCGTCGCGCAGGCGGCACGGTATTATTTCGACCGCGACCTGTCGACGCTGACCCCGCGCGAAACACTCGCCTTGGCTGTCCTTGCGCGCGCACCGTCGTCTTATGACCTTTATAAAGACAGCGCCAAAATTGACGGGCCTGTCAGCCGGCTTGCGGCGGCATTGCAGGAACGCGGTATCCTGACCGCCGATGAAGCGGCGCAGGTGAATGCGGAAAAATTCAATCTCGCCAAGCCCGCTGATCCTGTGAATGCCAGCCATTTCGCGCAATATGTCCGCAGTCATGCGCCGGGGGCAGGGGCGGCGTTGCATTCTACGCTCGACGCCAATTTGCAAAAGACAGTGCAGAAAATCGTCGATGACCGCGTGCGCACACTCGACCGCCGCAACCTGCACAACGCGGCGGTGGTGGTGGCCGACCATACGACGGGCGAAATACTGGCATGGGTGGTGTCGGGCGCAAATGACCCTGCATCGCCCACGCGCCAGATTGATGCCGTGACTGTGCCGCGCCAGCCGGGTTCGGCGCAGAAACCGCTGCTCTACGGCCTTGCGCTCGACAATGGCTGGAATCCCGCGACGATCATCGAGGACGCGCCGCTGTCCGAAGCCATCGGCACCGGCCTGCATAACTTCAAGAATTACAGCAACACCTATTACGGCCGCATCACGCTACGGGAAGCCTTGGGCAATTCGCTGAACATCCCAGCCCTGAAAACCGTCAATTACGTCGGCAAGCAGAAATACCTGACGACGCTGCACCACCTCGGCTTTGAAAGTCTCAATCGCGGGGTCGAGATTTACGACGAAGGTCTCGCGCTCGGCAATGGCGAAGTGACGCTGCTGGAAATGGTGCAGGGCTTTGCCGCGCTCGCGAACCGTGGCGTGTCGCGCCCGTTGCGTTATCTTTCCGATGACGCCGGACCGCGCGCACAGGAACGGGTTTATTCCCCCGAAGCCGCATCGCTGATCGGCGACATCTTGTCCGACCCCTGGGCGCGCCGCCTTGAATTCGGCAATGGCAGCGTGCTCAACTTCCCGATGCAGACGGCCGCGAAAACCGGCACATCCACCGACTATCGCGACGCATGGACGCTTGCCTATAACCACAAATATGTCGTGGGCATGTGGATGGGCAACCTTGACCATTCTCCGACCGACGGCGTGACGGGCTCGACCGGCCCAGCGCTTGCCGTGCGCAGCATCTTCAGCGTATTGAACCGCATGGCGACACCGCAAAAATTGTGGCTGTCGCCGAAACTGGTGCAGAAAGACATCTGCATCGAAGACGCGCGCGATGCGTCGCGCTGCTATAACCGTTCCGAATACTTCATGGAGGGCGGCGTCTCCGATGCGCGCCTGACGCAACCGCCGCGTTTCGAAATCGTGAAGCCGACCGCCGGCCTGCGCATGGCGCTCGACCCCCGCATCCCGCGTGACCGCCAGAAAGTGCCTTTCACCATGCGCGGGCTGCAACCCCGTCAAACAGTTGAATGGATACTGAACGGTGAAAGCATCGGCACATCCGGCGAGAAATTCATGTGGCCATTATCGCGCGGCAAATTCCTGCTGACCGCGCGCATCATGCAGGATGGCAAGCTGGTGCATGCCACGCCGGAAATCGATTATACGGTGCGTTAAACCTTTCGGCGCAGGACAGCCGTGCCGTCAAAGGCGCGCGCCGCGTCGCCCTTCATCAGGCTGCGGAACGGCCGCGCGATTACCAGCAGCGGCGCAAGCAATCTCAAAAACCGCCGCAGCGATACCGTCACCGCCTTGTCGTGATAAACAGCGCGGTATGCTTCCCATCCTTTTTCGGCAGCATCCTTGCCGAACCGCGCGGCGCTGCAACTGAACAACCAGACTTCCCGCGCCTGGCGGTCGGGCAGGGGGATGCCGGATGCGTCTACATCTTCCTCGAAATCGATAAAGCCGATTTTGTTGTCGGGCGTCAGCACGAAATCGTTCAACTTGCCGCGCCCGTGCGATAATCCCGCCTTGTGCGTTTCGGCCAGCGCAACGGCGCAGCGGCAGATCAGCGCATGGCGTGCGGCGTCATCCATGCCCGCGTCTTTTTGCATCTTGCGCTCGACCATCTCGCCAAGGTCGCTCATGGCGATCCAGCCATCGCTTTCTCCTAGTATCTCCGGCACGACAAATCCCGCGCGGAAAAATTCCGCGCTGCGCCAGACTTCGATACGCAGACCCTGCGCGCCACCGGGATTGGCGGTGGGGCGCAGGATGGGCAGGCCTGTAACGCCAGCCAGAAACCGCTGCAACGCCGTCCAGCCCGTACCCTTGGGCGGCACCGATTTTTTCAGCCAGATTTGGCGTCCCTGCCATTCCAGCTTTGCCGTGCGCGCCTTCATTTGCGGCAGCGCAGCAGAAGCGAATTCGGTGATGGAGGGGGATATGTCGTTCATCACTTTTAGTACCATGAAAACAGGGCTTATTCCATGTGGATGCCGATATTGAACAGGCGTTGCAGCGCACCATATTAGGTATGGAATATTGCCTTTGGACCGGCATCTTTACATAAATTTATGCGGGAATCTTGCGTAACCAACGGTTCCGTGACAATATTCTGCTTCTCTTTCAATTAGCTATATTATCGATCAACGTCAGGACTCCATGAAAAAGAATAAATCCGGCCCCGGCCATATCGTCCTCACCTCGCACCCGCCCCGCGACGGCAAAGTGCCGAAGATCACTTGGGGCGCGACGACGCTGAAGGAACGCGGGCCGATCATCGCGAGCATGTCCGACCATCAGGGATCGAACGTTATCGGCGCTTATTCCGGCGCGTATTCCATTTACCGCGCGGTTGCGGTCGCCATCGGCGCGCTTGACCCGTTGCACGTTCCCGATTTGACAAACACGAAACCGGCGGAGCCCATCGGCCCGTTCCCGCAATGGTTCGACCCCGGCAAGATCGTGAGCCTTGACCCCTGGGGCCACATGGCGGGCGACGAGTTCGAGGATTACCGCCTGCGTGGCCTCGATGTGCGCCCCACGATTGCCGTGACCAAGGCGCATATCAATATGCCCGAAATCAAGGACGCAATCGCTGCAGGACGCCTGAAACCCGATGGCGACATCCTGACCAAAAATGGCGACGTGAAAGTGACCAAGGCGGCAATCGACCCCGTCTGGCATCTGCCCGGCATCGCCAAGCGTTTCGACATCGACGAAAACGATTTGCGCCGTGCGCTGTTCGAGCATTCGGGCGGCATGTTCCCCGAACTGGTCACGCGCCCCGACCTGAAAGTGTTCCTGCCCCCTATCGGCGGGCATACGCTGTATTTTATCGGCAACCCCGCGACGATGCATGACCCGAACGTGAAACTCGCCTGCCGCGTGCATGACGAATGCAACGGGTCGGACGTTTTCGGGTCGGATATCTGCACCTGCCGCCCCTACCTCTGCCACGGCATCGAGATTTGCATCGAGATGGCGCAGCAGGGCGGCAACGGCCTGATCGTCTATAACCGCAAAGAGGGCCGTGCGCTGGGCGAAGTGACGAAATTCCTCGTCTATAACGCCCGCAAACGGCAGGAAGGCGGAGACCGCGCAGACCAGTATTTCCGCCGCACCGAATGCGTGGCGGGCGTGCAGGACATGCGTTTCCAGGAATTGATGCCCGACATTTTCCATTGGCTGGGCATCAAGCACATCCACCGCTTCGCATCCATGAGCGACATGAAGTTCAACGCGCTTGCGAATGCGGGCATCACCGTGGGCGAGCGTATCGAGATCCCGCCCGAGCTGATCCCCGCCGACGCCGCTGTCGAGATGGAAGCGAAAAAAGCCGCCGGCTATTTCGCCCATACCGAGGTGAAGACGCAGGAAGAACTGAAAGACGTCAAGGGCCGCAAGCTCGAAGAATAAGCACTATTATAAGGACCGGATACAATGCCCGAGAACCAAGTCATCGTCATCGACCACCCGCTGGTGCAGCATAAGCTGTCCGTCATGCGCCAGAAGGACACCAACACCAACGACTTCCGCAACCTGATCCGCGAAATCTCCATCCTGATGGGATACGAGATCATGCGCGACCTGCCGATGGAAGAGGTGGAGATTGAAACCCCGCTGGAAAAAATGAAATCGAAAATGCTGGCGGGCAAAAAATTGTGCGTCGTGCCGATTTTGCGCGCGGGCACGGGTTTCCTTGACGGTCTTCTCCAGCTCGTGCCGCTGGCGCGCGTCGGGCATATCGGCCTGTACCGCGATCCCGAAACATTAGTGCCGGTCGAATACTACCTGAAACTGCCCGATGATATGCCGCAGCGCCGCGTGATCGTGGTCGACCCCATGCTGGCGACCGGCAATTCCGCGATTGCGGCGGTGGAGCGCGTGAAGGATTCCGATGCGACCGACGTAAAATTCATGTGCCTGATCGCTTCGCCCCAAGGCATCAAGAATTTCCATGAAGCGCATCCCGATGTGCCGATTTACACGGCCGCCATTGACCGCGAGCTGAACGATCACGGCTACATCCTGCCCGGCATCGGCGATGCGGGCGACCGGATCTTCGGCACGAAGTAATGCAGCTGCCACGGTTGAAAAACCTCCGCGCGGTCATTTTTGACCGCGACGGAACGCTGAACGCGTCGGGCCCGGAAAGCAATGGCGGCTATATCCTTGATCCTGCGCAACTGGCCTATCTGCCGGGTGTCGAGGCTGTCCTGAAAGGCCTGCATGAGCGCGGCATTCTGTTGTTCGTCTTTACGCAGCAGAATTGCGTGGCCAAGGGATTGATCGACGAGCAGGGGATCGATGCCCTGCATGACATCATGCAGACGCAGATTGCCCCCGCCTCTTACAAAGGATTCTATTTCAATACGCAATCCTCCGCGCAACCCGACTGGAGCAAGCCGGGGCCGGGGATGCTGAATGCAATTCTTGTTGCGCATCCAGAATTGAACGCGTCCAACTGCCTTGTCGTGGGCGACGCCATGCGCGATGCGGAATCTGCGGCGGCGGCCGGATTGCCGTTTGCCTTTGTCGCCAGCGACCAGAAGGACAAAACGGCTGAGGCGCGGAAAGGCGGGCTGCCGTTCTACGACAACCTTGCCACGTTGTTCGATGCGCTGGATGCACCCGTGCCCTATGCGGCTTACGAGATTGATACGGATTCACGCGAGATGCTGCTGGAGGCGTTCCCGCCGCGCCATGCACACGTGATCGCGCATCACATCACCCATAAATACGACGCGACCGAGGCCGATATGCCGCCCATGCCACGAGAGGTGCGCGTGACCGGCCATCACGACAACGGCGCGATACAGGTATTGGTGGTCGAGGTCGATGGCCGCCGCCATCAGGCCGCGCGCGAAGATGAAACACCGCGCTGGTATCACATCACGCTATCGCTTGACCGCGCGCAGAGCGTTGCGCCGAAAAATTCCAACGACCTGCTGGCGGCAATCGTGGCGGAAAAGGGCGTCGGGGGCTTGGATAACCTGCCCGGACCGATTGAAATTTCGGTGATGCCGCGTTTCATGCTCGATCAGGCCTGATAAACTATAATGCATTGAAATTACTCGTTTAAATGTGAATATTTGACGGAATATTAGCGGTACTATAGTATGTAGAGCATCAGTAACAACACTGCAGGTCATGATGTTCGATAACCTCCGGCACAAGTGGCGCATGAAAAGCGAGCGCGAGGAGCGCAAACAGGCGGCTTACGATGCAATCCCGTCCGGCAGCGAACAACAGGTGAAAGATGCAGTGAGTGCATTGCGCAGCGGCGATCTGGACCGCGATGACAAGGGCTGGGCGTTGAAGCTCGCTATCGACCGCCAGAATTTGGAGGTCTTCCGCACGCTGATGGCGCATATCGACAACCCGAACCAGCCGGTCATTTATACCTCCAACAGCTATAATTACAGTTACTCGCCCATCGATTATGCACTGAACCAAAAGCGCACGCATGATATCGCGCTGTTCCTTGCGACCGACCCGCGCACGGAAATCAAGGGCAAGATGCTGGATGACGCCAAGGCCAATGGCATGCAGGGCGTCGCCGCCATGCTGGCGAAACGCATCGCGGAAATCCGTCGCGGGGAAGCGGCGCAGCTGGACCGTGAAGCCGCAGGCTTGAACGTGGCGGCTGTGCCTGCAGCGGCAACTGCCGAACCGGTGAACGACAGCAACCTTGGCTCAGGCGAAAGCTGGGCGCTGATGTCGAAAACCAGCATCGCGCATGTGACGACCGCGGAGGCCATCGGCCGCAAGCTGACCGAGATTTTCAATTTCGAAAGCCGCGAGCGCGTGCTGATCACCGAAAACCTCAAGACCGGCGCGGAGAACATGGGCAAGCCCGAAGCTTTCGACACGCTGACCGAAGGCAGCATCAAGGCAGCCGAAACCATGCTGAAACAGCTAAATGCGCAGGCGGCAGGAAAGACGTTTACGCTCTGATCGTTAGTCGCGCTCGTTCAGCCACTTGCCGATCGACGGCGGCACGAGAGCCTGCGCCGAACCCGACACGTAGATGCCGATATGGCCGCCCTTGAACGACACTTCCTGATAATCGGTCGAGCCGACGGCCTTGCCCATCGCCTTTGATGCGGCGGGCGGGACGAGGTGGTCATCGAGCGCGTAGACGTTCAACACGGGGCAGGTGATGTTCTTGAGGTCGACTTCCTGACCGTTCAGGTCGATGCCGCCCTTCAGCAGCTTGTTCTGCTGGTAGCAGTCTTTAACGAACTGGCGGTAGCATTCGCCCGCTTGGTCGGGGCTGTCGAAGATCCATTTTTCCATGGTCATGAAGTTGCAGACCGATTTCGGGTTGTCGAGGATATCGACCATGTCGATGTATTTCTGCGCGATCAGGCGGTAGGGCTTCAGGTTCAGGAACGTCCAGTTCATCAGGTCGCCCGGAATGTTGCCCATGCTGTCGACCAGCAGGTCGACGTCAATATGCTTGATCCACTGGCCCAGCATGTTGTCGGGCGTGTGGAAATCGACCGGCGTCACCATGGTGACGAGGTTCTTGACCTTGTCCTGATGCAGCGAGGTGTAGCAGAGCGAGAACGCGCCGCCTTGGCAGATGCCCAGCAGGTTGACCTGTTCGGAACCCGCATGTGCGCAGACCGCATCGACGCAACGATCCAGATAACCGTTGATGTAATCATCCATGGTCAGGAAGCGGTCGGAACGGTCGGGGTAGCCCCAATCGATCAGGTACACATCGAGGCCCTGTTCCATGAGGCCGCGCACGGTGGAGCGGTTTTCCTGCAAGTCGGTCATGTAGGGGCGGTTGACGAGCGCATAGGAAATCAGCATCGGCGTCTTGTTGGTCGCCGCCTTGCCGTTCGGGTTTTTATAGTGATACAGCGTCACCTTGTCTTCGGTGTAGATCGCTTCCTTTTCCGTCACGCCCGCGGGCAGGTCGCCCACGGCGCGCAGGTTTTTCATGCCTTCCGACAGCTTGCGGTTGAAGTTGGTGATTTCCTGGATGATCTGGTCGGGCTTCAGTTGAATGGCGGACATGATTATTTGCCTTCCTTTTTGGCAGGTTTTTTCGCCTGTGACGGCGCGCCTGCGGCTTTCGACTTCGGCGATTTCACGCCGCGGATTTCATCGACGATCTTGCGCAGTTCAATGTTGTCGCGGCGCAACGCGTGCAGGCGCTGGTGCAGGCTGTCCACTTCGGAGCGCGTGGGCAGGTTGAACTGGTCGGCGATATCGTCAGTCAGCGTGTTCATCTGGCCCTTGAACGCCATCAGCGCGTTCACGACTTCGCCATACAGCTTGGTGTATTCGTCCGATGTCGCGTAGCGGGCATAAACGTCTTCGCAGACATCGACCCATTTCGCATAGACTTCCTTCAGCGAGGTGAGGGGCGCGTCGCCTTCGGGCGGGTTCGCCACATATTCCTGGAATTTCTGCACTGCTTCGATGCCGACCTGCGCCATGCCGGCGTTATATTTGCGGGTCTGCTGTTCGAATTCGGCATAAAGTTTGTACAGCAGGTTCCAGGCGTCCTGTTTTTCGCGCGTGTAACCGATGCCGGGCAGGGACGCGTAGAAACCGAACGGGTCGAAATTCTGGAAGCTGCCGGCGCCCTGCACGTTCCACGGCTGCGCCGAGGTCCATGCGGCAGGGTTGAAGCCCTGGCCGCCGAAGGGGTTGCCGCCGCCGAAGCCGCCGCCAAAACCCTGACCGCCGCCGAAGCCCTGCATGCCGAACGGGCCGCCGCTGTTAAACGCCGATGCCCATGCGTTGCCGCCCTTGGCGAAGGTGTCGGTCATGCTCTTCCACGCATTCGCGGGGTCATAGGGCTGGGTATTGGTTTGCAGCATGCCGAGGAAATAGGACTGCAGGCCCTTCAGCCAGTCGCCGGTCATGTCGTTCACCGGCTTGTTCTGGCCCGACCATTGCGCGAATTGCTGCTGCATATCGAGGAACTGCTTGCCGGCCTGCGTGAAGAATTGCTGGTACTGGCCTGCGCCGGGTAGGGTGGGGGAGAGGTTCTTCTGCCATTCCTGGAAGAAGCCGGCCCACTGGCCCTGCATGTCGGTTGCGCTCTTCACCTGCTGGTCGAAAAACGTGCGCTGCGTCTGGAACCAGCTGTCCCAGTTTTGCGTCGTGCCGTCGTTCGGCGTGTCTGTCGATGATTGAGCGGATTTCGTGGCAGCCATGGGGATGAACCTCCGGTTATAAAATGCCCTAAAAGTGATCTGGTATCTGAATATCTCATAACATGGTGCGCCGCAACATGATTCCAAGTGGCACGTTCGGGAAAGCACGGTTTCATTGGCGAATTTGCTTGCCGGGGTGCAGCAAAAAAGTTATGTTATATCGCTGCCGAAGGACCGGCGGCGCCGTTATTTTACGGCGCTTGGGCTTTCAGGCAATGAGAGGTTGCTATTGCCGTTTTAATTACTTAATTTCAGGGAGCCTTAAACCTATGACCCCGGCCAACGTCATGAAACAAGAATCCGCCCAAAAATCTGTTGAAAATGATACCCCTCCCTATGCGGTGGCTGTGCCCCGTATCTGCCTGGTTACAGGCGGCACGGGCGGCATCGGCAGCGTGATCTGCCAGCGCCTCGCCAAGGCCGGCCATGTGGTCGCCACCACCTACCGGAATGAAGAGAAAGCAAAGGCTTGGAAGGCCGAAATGGCCAAACAGGGCTACACCTTCCACATCTATAAATGCGATGTTGCCAGCTTCGAAGACACCGGCAAATGCATCAAGGCGATCGTCGCCGACCTCGGCCCCATCACGGTGCTGGTCAACAATGCCGGCATCACCCGCGACAGCACGCTGCGCAAAATGACCATCGACCAGTGGCGCGACGTGATTTCGAACGACCTCGACAGCGTTTTCAACGTCACGCGCCCCGTGCTGGATTACATGCTGGAAAGCAATTTCGGCCGCATCATCAACATCTCCTCGATCAACGGGCAAAAAGGCCAGTTCGGTCAGGCGAACTATGCGGCGGCGAAGGCCGGCATGCACGGCTTCACCAAGGCGCTGGCGCAGGAAGTCGCGAAAAAAGGCATCACCGTCAACACCATTTCGCCCGGTTATATCGATACCGACATGATCCAGGCGGTTCCCGAAAACGTGCGCCAGAGCATCGTGGCGCAGATCCCCGTCGGCCGCTTCGGCAAGCCCGAAGACGTGGCGCATGTGGTGTCATTCCTGATGCAGGATGAATCCGGTTTCATCACCGGCGCGAACCTGGCCACCAATGGCGGCCATTTTATGGATTAATGAGAAAGAAGTAGAGGAACGGTAAATATGCGGGTCATCAAGAAATATCCTAATCGCCGTCTCTACGACACCGAGAAGAGCTCGTATATTACGCTTGCCGAAGTGCACAAGATCATCAAGTCGGGCAAGGAATTCAAGGTCGTCGATGCCGACAGCGGCGAAGACATCACGCGCTCGATCCTGGTGCAGATCATCATCGACCAGGAAAACGGCGAAACCCCGATTTTCACGACCGACATGCTGACCAAATTCATCCGCTTCTACGACGACGCGGCGCAGAACCTGTTTGGCGAATTCCTTGAAAAAAACATGCAGATGTTCACCGAGCAGCAGAAGCAGATGATGGGCGGGTTGATCGACAACCCCGTCACCCGCATCGTTCAGGAAACCACGGAACGCAACCTGATGTTCTGGCAGGACATGCAGCAGAAATTCCTCGACATCGCAACGGCCGGCATCCGCAACCCCGTCCCGCCGGTTGAGGACGACGAACCGAAGTCGAAGAAGAAGCGGAAGTAATTTTTTAGAATAACCTCCCCAACGTCGTCATCCCCGCGAAGGCGGGGATCCACAACCGTTTGCCATGTTGACCGCATTTTGTCTGGTTGATCCTGTTGGATCCCCGCCTTCGCGGGGATGACCAAGAAAATACAGTTGCCACATAAAGCTGGTAGTTAGTCTTTACCGAAATAATTTGACGAATCCCTAATACTTCCATTATTCTAGAACTATGGACATACAGGAAGCCCTTATCGCCTTTGACGCACTCTCGCAGGAAACACGGTTGAAGGTTTTCCGGCTGCTGGTTGAGCATGGCACGGCGGGCGCGCCGGCGGGCAAGCTCAGCGATGCGCTGGGCATCCCCGCCAATACACTTTCGTTCCACCTGTCGCATATGACGAATGCGGGGCTGGTGCAGTCGAAGCGGGAGGGGCGTTCGATCATCTACAGCGCGAATTTCCCGTTCTTTACGGGCCTGATCCGCTTCATGGTCAAGGACTGCTGCAGCGTCGAATTCGCCAGCATCCGCGACGATAAAAACACGGGCTGCAGCGTGATCGAACTGGCGGATTGCTGTCCGTCCCCGCAAACAAAACAAAAAGGAAAAAAAATATGAAACGCCTTCATATCCATGTCGGGGTCGAAGACCTGGCGCATTCTATCCGTTTTTATTCGGCGCTGTTCGGCGCGGAACCCGTCAAGACCAAACCCGACTACGCGAAATGGATGCTGGAAAGCCCGCATGTCAATTTCGCCATTTCCACCCGCACAGGCGAAACAGGCGTCAATCACCTTGGCATTCAGGTCGATGATGAATCCGAACTGTCCGAGCTGCGCGACCGCCTGAAAAAGGCCGATATGGATGTGCAGAACGAAGGCGAAACCGTCTGCTGCTACGCGAAATCCGAAAAATCATGGGTGCACGACCCTGCGGGCATTCCGTGGGAAGCCTATCGCACGATGGAAGACGCGGAGATTTTCAAGACAGAAAAGCCTGCAACTGTCGAAGCTTCCGGCTGTTGCGCACCTGCTGAAAAATCCACATCTGGGGGCTGCTGCGGATAATGGCGGATGCTTTGAAAATCCTGATCCTTTGCACCGGCAATTCCTGCCGCTCGATCATGGCGGAGGGGGCGCTGAACCATCTGGGGCAGGGGCGCATCGCGGCGCGTAGTGCGGGCAGCAAGCCTGCGGGCTATGTGCATCCCAAAAGCCTTGAACTGCTAAAATCGAAGGGCATCGCAACCGACGGTTTCCGCAGCAAGTCATGGGATGAATTCGCCGACGCCACATTCGATGCCGTCATCACCGTCTGCGACAATGCGGCGGGCGAGGCCTGCCCCGTATTCATGGGCGCACCCGTCAAGGCGCATTGGGGCGTTGCGGATCCAGCCCATGCGACAGGCACCGATGCCGACATCAGGGCAGCGTTTGAGGCGGCCTATCACACGCTGGAGGCGCGGATCAAGGCGCTGCTGGTATTGCCGCAGGGGCTGGAGAAAAAAGAATTCGCCGCCGCCCTGCGCCATATCGGCGAGACTGTATCGTGAACCTTCCGCGTCGCCTGACCGCCGAATTCCTCGGCACGGCTTTCCTGCTGATGGCCGTGATCGGATCCGGCATCATGGGGGAACGGCTGGCCCAAGGAAATGACGCGCTTGCGCTGTTGGCCAACAGCATCGCCACCGGCTGCGCGCTTTATGTCCTGATCCTGATTTTTGCGCCTGTATCGGGCGCGCATTTCAATCCGGCGGTGACGCTCTGCATGGCGCTGGAAAAACGCATCACGAAAATTGATGCCGCCGTCTATATTGCCGTGCAAATCATTGCGGCATTCGTGGGCGTTGCACTTGCGCACCTGATGTTCGGGGAGGCGCTGTTTACCTCATCCGTCAAAATCCGCACGGGTAGCGGGCAATGGCTGGCTGAATTTATCGCCACCTTTGGCCTGCTGACGGTGATCTGGGGGTGTGTGCGGCAGAACATTCACGCCGTGCCGATCTCGGTTGCCTGCTATATCACGGCGGCTTACTGGTTTACGTCATCCACTTCCTTTGCCAATCCCGCTGTCACGCTGGCGCGGTCATTCAGCAACAGCTTTGCAGGAATACGGCCGGAAGACGCCGCAGGATTTGTCATGGCACAGCTGGCGGGTGCCGCTGCCGCCACGCTGGCCGCCCGTTACTGGGCTGGTTCCTCTACTGGAAATCGATCGTAACGCGGCGGTTTTCCTGTTTGGGCTGGCCGTCTGGGGTTTCAACCGCAGGGCGGTGTTCGCCGAAAGATTGTTCCTTGAGCACCTTGTTGTCGATACCGGCGGCGGTCAGCGCGTCGCTCACCGCATCGGTGCGGCGCTCCGACAGGCGGTCGTTGTATTCATCGGGGCCGGCTTTGTCGGCATGGCCGGAGACTGTCACCATGCTGGGCTTACGGGAGGTGATTTCGGTCACGGCCTCCGATAGCGTCTGGGCAGCATCGCCGCGGATGTTCGACCTGTCGAAGTCGAAATATAAGGTATAGGTCCGGGGCGAGGGGGGCGGCGGTTCGGCGGCGACAGCAGCGGGGGCGACGACCTCCGTCACGGCCTCGGCAACAGCAACCCGTTCAAGGTCGCAGCCGCGCTGGATAAAGCCCTCAGGGGGCGCAACGTATTTCTGGCAGTTTTCGCGATGTTCGTATTCAAAGTAACGCGCCCAGTGGCGGCGGTCGCGGTTGAATTCATCCTGTGTCAGGCCCAGATAGGCGATGGAGCCGACTTCGGCCTGCTGCGCCTGTACGGTCTGGGGCATGTAAAAGGCCGCAGCGGTGATCGCGGCGGCGGCAACGGAAAGGGTCAGCATCTTGCGGGTCATGGGGCGGTCTCCCAATTTGGTGAATTCAACTGTGTCTTCCAACCGTGAACACGGCGGCTTGTTCCTTTTGGCGGGTGGTAACTTTATTATCAGGAACAGGCAGTCCCTATTATATCAAGCCAAAGTTAACAAACTGAAAACATTGAATTTATTAGGAAGAGTTGACAAAAATGCTCGAAATCCTATATGTTGCATAGCAGCAATGGTGCGGTGCAGCATTGTGATTCTTTAGGATATTTATGACTGGCTACAATCAACACAACAACCATTAGGAGCTATCACCATGAACAACGAAATCTTCGAAACCCTGAACAAACTCACCCAGCAGACCCTCGCGAACTGGCAGAAACTCGGCGAAACCAACCTGAAAATCAGCGAAAAACTGCTCTCCGAGCAAGTTGAACTGACGGCTGCCCTGGTCGAAGCGACCACCACCCAGGCTGAAGCCGCTGCAAAAACCAAAGACGTGAAAGAACTGGCTTCCCTGCAGGCTGAACTCGCTCAGGAAACCGGCAAACTGCTGCTCGACAGCGCACGTTCGGCTGCTGACATCATTGCTGAAGCTGGCAAGACCTACAACCAGCTGTTCGAAACCTCCTTGAAAGCGTCGACCGACTACGGTCAAAAAGCCGCTTCCAAAGCGAAAAAAGCAGCGTAATATAAGCGCCAGCTTTTAACTCTTTCAGTCGGGATGCAGAGATATGACGAATAGCGCAACTGCAAAAAAGGTAGCCCTCGTGACGGGCGGCGTTGGTGGCATCGGATCGGCAATCTGCCGTGAACTTGCTCTTCAGGGCCAACAGGTCATCGCGGGCTACCACCCGGCGGAAGAGAAAACGGCGCAGGCGCGTCTTGCTGAATGGAAGCAGGAAGGCCTCTCCATCGACATCGCATCCAGCGACGTCGCGAATTACGAATCCTGCGCCGCTTCGGCGAAGGAAATCACCGCGAAATACGGCAAGGTTGATGTTCTCGTCAACTGCGCCGGCATCACGCGCGACAAGACGCTGCGCAAGATGCTCCCCGAAGACTGGCAGGCCGTCCTCGACGTTGACCTGAACAGCCTCTTCAACGTGACCAAGCAATATATCGACGGCATGACGGATCGCGGCTATGGCCGTATCGTTAACATCTCGTCCGTCAACGGCAAAAAAGGCCAGTTCGGCCAGACCAATTACTCGGCCGCCAAGGCCGGCGTGCATGGCTTCACCATGGCGCTCGCTCAGGAAGTCGCGCGCAAGGGCATCACCGTCAACTCCGTCTCCCCCGGCTATGTGGAGACCGCGATGACCAAGGCGATCCCGGCTGATATCTCCGCCGCCATCGTCGCGCAAATCCCGCTCGCCCGCATGGCGCAGCCGGACGAAATCGCCTATGTCGTCAGCTTCCTGTGCAACGACCGCGCAGGCTACGTGACCGGCACGAACATTTCCGTCAACGGCGGCCTGTTCATCTCGTTCTAAAAATTATAAACTCTCATTCAATAACGTCATCCCCGCGAAAGCGGGGATCTCGTTGTGTTGTGGCGCTCATGCGTCATGGGATCCCCGCTTTCGCGGGGATGACGAGGCGGGAGTTTTAAAATGAAAATCTGGGTCGATGCCGATGCCTGCCCGAAAGTCATCCGCGAAATCGTCATCCGCGCCGCCGAACGCACGGGGCTGGAAACGGCCTTTGTCACCAATCAGGCATTGCGCCTCAATGTCGCGCCGCATATCAAGCTGATGCAAGTGCCGGATGGCCCTGACGTTGCCGACAGCCGGATTGTGGAGTTGTGCGAACCCGGCGACCTCGTCATCACCGCCGACATCCCCTTTGCCGCGCGCGTGGTGGAGAAGGGCGCAACTGCCCTCGACCCCGCCGGACGCCTCTACACCACGGAAAATATCAAACAGATTTTGAACATGCGCGATTTCATGGATTCCATGCGCGGCAGCGCGGTGCTTCTGGAACAAGGCGGCGGTGGCGGCCCGGGCTTCGGCCCCAAGGAGCGGCAGGAATTTTCAAACCAGCTGGATAAGTTTTTGGCGAAGGCGAAGAAGGGTTAATTAGGCGTTCATCTTCGCAATGAACGCGGGCAGTACAAAGAAATCGACCAGCCCCACAGCCACGATGCAGCCGCCCACCATTTTCTGGATATCGTCGCCAAGACCGATCAGCGTCGCCACGCCGCCGATGTTCAGCGCAATGGCCGTGCCCGCCACCATCATCACCGCGCCCGCGCCGCGCACGATGTTGACGACCATCGCCGTGCCGCGCGCTTTTTGTTCGGGGGTCAGTTGTTGGTTGGTCACGCGTATTGCTCCAGTTCCGTCCGTTCGCTGATGCGCATGGGCAGGGATTTGAAGATGCCCTTGTGGAGGATCAGGTTGTAATTCATGCCGTCCTGTTCATCCACGTTGATGTTCTTGTGGATGACGAAATGGGAGTATGAGCGCGCATCCGTCCCCTGGATCAGGATTTGCAGGCAGCGGCGCACGCGGGCAGGGCGCACGCCTTCTTTCGCCACGGAATCCACAATCGCCTTGCCGGGGCGGAAGGGGTAGTTGCGCGTTTTCGAATTCGCCAGCAGGATGTCGCCCGGCACCGCGATGCTCCACGGCATGCGCTGTTCCATCACCAGTATGCGCTGTGGCGTGAACTGGTCGATGGTGAAGTAGGTGCGGAAGGTGTCTTCCTTGCCGTCCACGATATGCGTTTCCTCGACCGTCAGCGCAATCGCGAGCGTCACGTCCACAAGGTCGGCGGGGTAGAAGTTCGACATGCGCACCAGCACATAGGGCATCGCCGCATTCCATTGCGTGCTGAGCACGCCGCGTTTCGACAAAATCAGGTCAACGCGCGGGCGGATGAAGCGCGCCGTGATGACCGCGCTGAAAAACACGTTGAGGATCACAAGCCCGATCGACATCACCGCGATGATCGCGACGACCGACGCAATGCGCGCTTCGCTGTCGAGGTTGAGCGGCATGTCGTTCGGCAGGTTGATGCCGAACACGCTGGTCAGCGTTTGCAGCACATCCAGCTTCGCATCCGGCAATGCGATGCCGAGCAGCAGCCAGCACGCGCTGAGCGTGACGACAATGCCGACAGTATATAATGCCGTGATCTTGAAAAAGTCGCGCTGGAACATGAAAAGAACCCCCCGGATATGCCCGTCATTACTGTAGCGGGTTGGCGGAAAAACCCAAATCCCCAAATGCCGCGCGAATCCATATAGGGCGATAAATTTACCATAACTTTCAATAATTTATAATTTGGGTAATTTTATTACATAGCCTTTTCAATGGCCTGCAAGGCGATTTGCTTTTTATTTGGAAATTAAGCGTAACTTAATTATTATCGAAAATAATAGGTCATGCCTGAGTTAAAGGTATGCGTTTTTATGGTGTGTAAAAGGGCGGTTTAAGGCGAATGGCCAACGGGCTTTCAGACGCTGCTGCAAAAGTATTCGGCAAGGAGGAGATCGATCGGATCCTCTCCCTGCCTATGACGCAGATGCGTATCGAGCTGAAGCACGCCTATCAGGATAAAGCCTTCACGCAAGAACAGTTCGAAGACTTCGTGGATCGCCTTGCGAAAGTCGATAACCTCGGCACACAGGTCACGATTGCGAAGCAGGCGGCCGATAAACGCGAAGTCGGCGATGCCATTGATATTGAATTGAACTCGCCCGCCAAACAGCTCCTCTGGGCGGCTGTCATGACGCGCATGATGCGCAGCGATGAAAAGGCGAAGGTTTCCAACAGCAATCTTTGGAAACAGATGCAGGATACCGTCGGTTTCAACAACGAAGCCATCGGCGTGTCGAAAGTCATCGCCCGTTCGCTGCAGAATGCCGACACGACCTTTGATTGGGGCGCGCCCGGCACCTGGTTCTATTTCCACCCGAAAAAGAACCATATCAATATAGACATGTATTACACGCTGCTGATGGGCTTCGAGCATGTTCGCGCGGTCCACCTGCACGAGATCGGCCACTCGGAACTGTCGAACACCTATTCGCCGACAATGAAGAAGCTGTACGAAAAGGTGAAAATCCTGATCGACCCCAGCACGGCGAACCCCGATGCCGAAAACCCGAACAAGAAAAAGCCGCGCATCAAGATGAAAAAGGCGGAATACCGCCAGCTGATGCTCGATGTCGCCGAATGGCAGCTGCGCTTCAAGCTCTGGCATATGACGGAGGACACCGTCGTCAACCAGTTCTCCGCCAACAAATCGGGCGAGATCAACCAGAACTTCGGCAATTCGCTCAACTATGTCAGCGCCGTGCTGCAGGGCTTCGGTGAATTGATGTCGGGCGACGCGTATAAGCGCGACGTAAAAGTATCGACCGACGCGCCCCCCGATGCGAACGATCCCAAACGCGCCGCATGGGAAGAAAAACAGCAGAAAAAAGAGGCCGCCGAGGCTGAACGCGCCGAGCGCTTGCGCCGCGCCACCACGCCGCTGACCGATGACGAAGTGAAGCAGATCCAGGGCGGCCAGATTTCGAAAGAAATCGCCACCAAAATGTTCGACCAGATCAACACCGCCGTGCTGCTAGCTTATTACGAACAGAACGGCATGTTCCGCGGCGTCGACAAAAACTGGGAACGCCTGCATATCATCCCGCAGGATATCCGCCGCGCGGTGGATGTTTCCGGCATTCCCGGCGCCGCCGGTAAGGACGCGTTCGAATACCTGATCGACATGTCGGTCGGGCAGGTGAACCCGAACAAGGAATTGATGCGCATACCGCTCGACCGCCAGCGCGCGATCACGCATATGGCGGAACAGGTGCAGATCAAGCAGGCGACGTCGTCCTTCCTCGACCTCGCGAACGCCTTTGCCGATCTTGACGATAAAAACCATGAAGGCAAGACGCCGGAAATTCTGGCTGCCGATTATGCGTATGAATTGCTGGCGAAGCTCAAAATCACCAACTTGGCCGCTGATGCCGACCCCGTTGAAGCGGTGCTGTTCCTTGCCGCCAAGGCGCATGGCATCCGCAACCTGCAGCCGCAGGCCGCAGACCGCATTTTGCAGCATGACCCGTACCAGACCCTGCAGGACAGCTACCGCGCCGTTGTCGGCTATACCTCTGAACAGCGCGGCATGGTCATGGAACATGTCTGGGACACCTACCTGAAGCCCTATGCCGATGTGATCCTGAAGGCCTACGAGGAAAAACTCGACAAAAAGGCCGAGCAGAAGAAACAGCAGCAGAAAGACAAGAAGCAGGACCAGAACCAGCAGGGTCAGCAAGGTCAAAAAGGCCAGCAGGGCGGCGAAGGCCAGTCGAGCGATGGCGACGGCGAGGGCAGCAGCTCCGGCGGCGCGGATTCCGAACCCGATATCAGCGACAATCAGGAAGAGGGCGAAGGCCAGGACAGCGGTATCGAAATCACCGATGACGAAAACGACGGTGAATCGAAAGACGGCGATCCCTCCGACGACAACGAAAAAGACGGCGAAGGCCAGGAAAACGACGATCAGGACGGCAAGGGCGGCGCGGGCGACGATGACGAAGTCGAACTGGACGACGACGACATGAGCCAGATCGGCGACCTGAACGAAAGCCCCGACGAAGGCCGCGAGCAGGAAGCCGCCGAAAACGAAGCCAATGCGAACGATAACGCAAAAGACGGCAAGGATCAGGAGGGGCAGGACCAGAAAAGCCAGCCCAAGAAAGTCAGCGACTATAAAGACAAGGAACCCGCGCGCGAAGACCTGACCGAACAGGAAAAGCAGGAACGCCGCGAAGCCGCCAAAAACATGCCCGAAGGCAACAAGCTGGATAAAAACACCGCGCAGGACACGCAGGACGTCGACCTTGCGAAACTCGCGAAGGGTGATTACCGCGATTTCAACCGCCGCGTCTATGAACTGTCGCCGGTCATTTCGCAGCAGGCGCGCATTTATCAAAACATCCGCGCCGAACAGCGCCGCGCGATCCGCAAGATGTCCCGCGACCAGCATTCTTTCATCGCGTCCGACGGCAACTTCCTCGGCCGTCACGACATGGAAAAATCGCGCCGCACGAAGCTGAAGCAGGCGTTCGGCCAGCCCGTGAATGTGGAAGACTTTAAAAAGATCAAGCGCGACGAACAGGCGTTTGCCGATTCAACGATCGAGATTATTTCCCTTATCGACGGTTCAGGCTCGATGCCCATGAAAAACCTCGGCAATGGCGTGAATGCGATGGAAGTGGCGCTGCAAAGCGCGGTCATCAATTACATGGCGGCGCGCAAGGCCGGCATCGACGGCTGGATCATCATATGGGGCAATGCCAAGCCGCTGATCGTCGCTTCGCCCGACATGCCGCTGAAGGAAGTCGGCGAAAATGTGCAGCGCGTGCGCGGCGGCATCAACAGCGGCACTGCGCTCGCGCCCGGTTTCGATACCACCATGCAGACGCTGGCCGAGCACCGCAATAAAAACGGCACGATCAGCGGATCGTCCCATATCATGGTCTATTCGGACGGCGAGATTCAGGACGAAGCGGCCGCGCAGCTGCGCATCGAAACCATCACGCAGGGTACCAAGAACGTCTCGATCGACGTCGCCGTGCTGGTCAGCAAAGGCAGCCGCGAGGCGCCGACCGAGATGGAGCGCATGATTAACAAGATTACTGCGAAAAGCGGCGACCGCAAGGTGGGCGTGCTGCGTGGCGACGATGCCCGCACCGTGCCGCTGGAACTGTCCCGCCGCACCCTGCAGCGCGTGAAGCGTTTCAAGGTGGAAGTGGTGCCCGATGACCGCAAGCGCGCCATCTACAAGGCCGTCTCGCGCAAACTGAACGAAATGTGATTGTTGGATAAAAAGGTTTTAACAGGAGAAACCAAATGGCTGAAGACAAGAAACCCGAATCCCTGATGACCAAGCGCAGGATCGACCTGACGCCCGCGGAAATCGCGAGCCTCAAGCGCCCGGTCGGTATTTCGGGCCTGCCGTATCCCAAGATCAAGCTTGTGGAAGACGCGCAGGGCAACGTCCAGCATCAGGTGCAGATCGTACAGGACACGCGCAACCCGATCGTCGTTTTCTCCGACATGTCGACCAAAAAGGTCAACGGCATCATGTATCGCGAAATGGCGATCCCTGCGATGATGCACATGACCCAGAAAATCCTCGAGCGCACCGACCCCTCGCGCTCCGACCGCATTATCGCGCTGCTGGGCGAGGCATCGTACGGTAAATCGCACGAATTCAAGAAAATCGGCCGCATGCTGCACCCTGACGGCGCGATCCAGGTCGATTGCGGCGGCATGAACATGCACGAAATCCTGTTCCGCACCGTCATCGACTACGGCAAGGGCGTGAAGGATCTGTTCGACAAGCGCGTTGAAAGCGGCAAGGTATCTGCAGATACGCTGGCAACGCTGGAATCGGAATTCCCCGGTTCTGTTATAAGCAAGCCCACGGCTATCCGGGATGCCAATTCCTCTACCACCTATGAAATCGAAAGCTTCAAGATCAACTGGGACGCTGTTGGTAAGCCTGCGAAAGACGAAGAAGGCAAGACGACCGAAGACCGCGGCGACGCCGTGCGCCGCGCGAAAGGGTTGATGGAATTCCTCTACGAAAAAGAGGGCATTTCGGTGCAGCAGAACTCCTTCGGCGTGAAAACCGTGCCGGGCGAGCTGTATGAATCATGGATCACCGGCCGCCCGCTGCTGCTCGACGAATTGACCAAGGCGATCCCGGAATCCCTGGACGTGCTGAACACGGTGACGCAGGTGTTCAACGGCGAAAGCCCCTCCGCGCGCATTTATAACCCGATGTCTGAATCGGGCGACAGCGCGGATAACGACAGCCCCAAATACCTCGACTTCAACGCCAAAGACATGCGCGCCAGCTGGATTTTGGGCGTGGCGGGTAACGAGGCATCGGACGGTATCACCACTCATGAACTCTCCAAATCCCTCGGCTCGCGCCTCTACGTCATGCGCGTGGGTGATGCGGGGCAGGCGGACTGGGCGCACCGGACCTCGCAGGTCTGGACCGGCCTGCCGCTGACGACGCTGTATACCGTGTTTGGCAAGGCAGCTCAAGCGCAGCCCGAAGCCTTCGGCAAATTCCTTGTCGACCTGCGCAAGCTGGAACTGTCGGCCGAGGAAGTCAACGCGATCCCGCCGCACCAGATCGAATTCCTGATGAAATATCCGGACACCGTCAAGGCCGCGAACCAGGTCTCGACGTTCTGGAGCGAGCAGGACCAGCTGTCGCATGACGACAGCCCCTTGCTGTCGCAGGACGCCTATAAAGGCCTCGTGGATGAATTGGGCGAGGGCGCGCGCAATATCGGCATCACCTTCCGCACCATCACCGCGTCCTATAACGACGCGCGCCACACGACGCCGGAGGCGCGCCCCGTGTCGGAAGCGGTCGTCAACCTCGACCTTGCGAAAACCTTCAACGATCTCGACACCAGCGTCATCGGGCAGACCGCGCCCGGCTGGCACAGCTTCGGTGCGAATTTGGCCGAGGCGATCCGCTGGAACATCGTCAACGCAACCGTCGGCATGAAGAAAACCCGCGGCGCGCTGATGAAGCTTGCGAAAGACAACGGCATTACGCCCGAGGATTTCAAGGAAGCGCTGCCCAGCGCCGACATCAAGCCGCTGTCGAGCCTGCTGAAGTTCGACGAAAATCCGGAAGTCGCGGGATCGGAAGAGCTGCAGGCTCTCCGCACCATCGCAACCGCCGCGATCCGCGCGCAGTTCAAAAATATCCGCCAGTCGGATGAAGGCATCATCCCGATGGTGAGCCTGATCCGCGCCGTGAAAGAACTGGAAGAACAAAGACAGGCGAACCCGCAAACCGTCATCGTCCCCAACGATGATGTGAACACCATCGGCGCATCGCCGCTGGTGGCCGCGCAGGCGATCCCCGTGTTCGACCTGCCCGAAGACGACAGCGCGTTCGAGCTGATGGATTTCCGTGCCGTGCTGGGTGCGCTGGTCGCCCCCAAATACATGGAAGAAAACCGCGAGCGTTTCTGGCCCGTGGGCTTCACGCAGAAACTCGACAACCCGCCCGATATGGCGAACCCCGAAAAGGTCGAGCCGTATAACATCGGCGAAGGCAAGGGCAAATGGGGCTTCAACCTCACCGTCCTGAACGCGACCAACGAGAAACAGGAACAGGTCTACCTGTGGCTGATCGAGGACAAGGTGCGCCTCGATAAGACGCAGACAGATTGGCACCGCTATATGCTGGTCGGCCCCGAAGCCATCTCGCCCGATCTTGAATCGCAGCTGGCCAAGGGCGGCGTGCAGTATGTGGTGAAGGATGACGCCAACACCGCAGAGGCCGTCAACAGCTTCCTCGTCGAAGGCGCGCGCGTGCGCGGCGAAGACAACAAGATGGCCGTCGCCGATGCGAAAGAAGTGACGGAAATGATCGTGAAGGCCTTCGCGGTGCAATGCCCGCTGCCCCGCGTCATGCCCGGCACCGACCCCAACGAACAGATCATCCCCGAAGATGCGACACTCGGCGACATGATCCATGAAGCGAAGGAAGCGCCCGCCGTTTTCACCAGCATCATGAAACCGAAAGCGAAAATTGCCGCACCCGCGCGCTAATTTGAAAGGATAAAAACCTATGCAAGTGAATGCACAATACATGCGCGACGTGCTGCAGACCCTCGCGCTGCACGAAGCGACAGACTCCGCCGCGCTCGGCATGCAGCATGGCAGCCGCATCGCGCGCATCCAGCCGAAAAGCTGGCAGGCCGACATTATCCGCAAGACCGCAGACCTGAAAATGGCGATGGACCCGGCGGAATTTAAAACGCTGATGGATAATGCAGACGTGCCTGTGATTTTTTTGCCGCAGGAGGCATTCATCACCGCTGAAATCATTGATGGAATCTGCCGCGAAAGTCCCTTCAATAAGATGGTTATTTGGGAAGTTTGAGCGTAAGCGCGCGCGCCAGATAAAAATGTCGCTTTCCTGTGACACTCTTCTGTGTCATAGTCATCACATTATAAACCCTAACGACGGAGGAAATGAATGAACACATCAGTATTTGCAGCATCATTTCCGGGTATCCGCTGACGACGTAATGTCTCAACCGGCGCCTGGAAGAACTAACGGTCCAGGTCTCAGCCGGAGAACAACTCAAGCCTCCACTGACATCTAAAGCGATAAGAACGACAAGCTCGACTTGCCTCTATGCCATTTCAACATGGCGGCATTTGGTCTGGATCCGTAACGGTCTTTAACAAAGGGAACGCGGGTGCGTTTAATAAACGCCCTGCATCAAAAGTCATGAGTGACGAAGAAGAGAAAAAAGAACGGCAGATATCCTACAAGGATGTCATGCGGTTCGCATGGCACTACTGGCGGCCGAACAAGTGGTTCGGTTACGCCGCAGCGGCGCTCATGCTCACTTCTGTGAGCATGGACGCGATCGTGCCCATCTATACGGGCAGGATCGTCGACGCGATGGTCGGGCACGCGCCCGGCGACACGGCGGCATGGAATGATGCATGGGCGGCTTTCTGGGCGTTTGCCCTGCTGGCTTTCCTGCACCAGGCCCTGCGTGTGGGTTCCCTCTACTTCTGGAACGGTTTCGCGGTGCGCAACCTGCAGAAGATCGTGGTGGACGGGTTGCACAAGGTGCAGCGTTTCAGTTCCGACTGGCACGCCAACACCTTCGCGGGCGGCACGGTGCGCAAGATCACGCGCGGCATGTGGGCCTTCGACAGCTTCGAAGACACGATCCTGATGGGTCTGTTGCCGGCGGTCACGATCATGGTGGGCATGTCGATCATGCTGGGCTTCCGCCTGCCTCTGGTAGGTTTGGCGGCGGGCACGATGATCGTCATCTACTGCGCTGTGTCGATCTGGATGTCGGTCAGGATCCTCGCTCCCCGCTTCAAGCAATCGGCTGACGCCGATACCAAAGTGGGCGCGACGCTGGCGGACATCATCACGGGCAACCCGAGCGTGAAATCGTTCGGCGCCGAGGCAAGGGAGGACGCGATTTTTAAAAAAGTCGCGGAAACCTGGCGCGCCAAGGCGATCTGGTCGTGGCAGACGGGGGTTTCGGCGGATGCTTTCCGCTCGGTCTTCCGCCTGCTGATGATGGCCAGCATGGTCGCGACCACGATCTACCTGTGGAAAGCGGGGCAGGCGACGCCCGGCGACATCGTGCTGGTGATCACCACGTTCTTCATCATCGGCGGCTACCTGCGGGATATCGGGATGCACATCTCCCACCTGCAGCGCGCGGTCGCCGACATGGAGGATATCGTGATGTTCTGGATGCGTGAAGACGACGTGCAGGACAACAGATCCGCCGAACCGCTGCTCGTGAAGCCGTCGCGCCGCCGGGACCTGATATCGTTCCAGGGCGTGGGCTTCAAATACCCCTCGACCGACAAATATATCTATAAGGATATGAGCATAGATATCTCGTCGGGAGAAAAGCTGGCACTGGTCGGGCCTTCGGGCTCGGGCAAGTCCACCTTCGTGAAACTGATCCAGCGCCTGTACAACGTGACAGACGGCCGGATCGTGATCGACGGACAGGACGTCGCGGGCGTCACGATGGAGTCTTTGCGCAAGCAGGTCGCCCTCGTGCCGCAGGAACCGGCGCTGTTCCACCGGTCGCTGTCGGAAAACATCGCCTACGGGCGGCCCGACGCGACGCAGGAGGATATCATCGCCGCCGCGAAAAAAGCCTTCGCGCACGAGTTCATCGAAACGCTGCCCAAAGGCTACGATACGCTGGTGGGCGAGCGCGGTGTGAAGCTCTCGGGCGGGGAACGCCAGCGGGTCGCTATCGCCCGCGCCATCCTCTCGGATGCGCCGGTGCTGATCCTGGATGAAGCGACGTCGAGCCTCGACTCGATTTCGGAACACTACATCCAGATGGCATTGGAGGAGCTGATGAAGGGACGCACGACCATCACGATCGCGCACAGGCTTTCAACGATCCAGAAAGCCGACCGCATCCTTGTGTTCGACAAAGGCGAGATCATCGAGCAAGGCAACCACGCCAGCCTGATGGCCCGCCCGGACTCGAGATACAAGGCCCTGTACGACATGCAGGCCCTGGAACTCGTGACCGACGCCGACCCCGACTCCGGCCCCAAAAAGCCCCGCATCGTCGCTGCCGAGTAATATCAAACAAGGAAAAGCCCGCCGGGAAACCGGCGGGCTTTTTTATTCTTCCCTCTCCCTTTGGGAGAGGGTGGGGCCCGCGCGAAGCGCGGGAGAGTGAGGGTACTTCGTTGATCTAAGCACCCAACACAAACGAAATACCCTCACCTCTGTCTATTAGCGACATCTCCACTCCCAAAGGAGAAGATAACACCAACGAATTTGACGGCTTTATATGAATGTGCTGCAATAGAACAAACAGATGCTTAAGTGAATGTATTCCCAAAAAAGGATTATTACGTGGAATCGATTAACACACCACCTCAAATAGAAACCCCCTCCAGTGAAAGGCTGTTGCCTTTATGGTCAACTGTGGGAAAAACTTATGCGACTGTCTGGCTTTATCGGGGCGAGTACCTGAAAATTATCTGGTGCTGGCTTTTGCTGACCTCAATTC
Organism: Alphaproteobacteria bacterium; assembly: GCA_965279315.1. Classification (GTDB taxonomy): domain Bacteria; phylum Pseudomonadota; class Alphaproteobacteria; order Micavibrionales; family UBA2020; genus JAPWJZ01. The sequence continues at coordinate 2,109,224 of OZ257145.1, forward strand.
TAATTTCCCTTTATTCCTATTTCTCATGGCCCTATCTTAGGGATGGCGCTTGCTTCTTTTTCGATGCTTTGAAAAGCGGCCTTGACGCTGCCCACGATGGCGACGCGATAGATGCAGATTCCATGCCTGTTCCGGACATGCACAGGCACAGTCTTTTTTTGCAAGCGCCGATGGAAATATTTACCCTTTTTACCGGAGCTTCGGTGGCTGTTGCTTGGCATCGTTTGGTCTTGCGTCAGGAAAAGATTACGAAAGGTCCTTACCTTCGCCGCGATTCTGTTGTCTGGGATTATTTCATTTTTGCGTTTTTATTCTGGTGCCCGATGTGGCTTTTCGGATTTGTTCCCGAAACCTGGCCCGCGTCTACTTTCGGCCTACTAGTGGTTCTCGTGTTCGTGTTCACCCGTCTTTCTGTTATTCTTCCTGCGAGAGCCTTGTCACGCAAGGATGTTACGATTAAAAAAGTCTGGGAGAAAACTGGTTGGAATTTTTGGCGCATTTTCTGGGGGGGACATTCGTATGCCTTCCAATGATTGCATGCCTGTTGATTTCGCTTTCCGCCTGTGGCCCAGGAATTGCCGGGCCAATCTTCTATAGCCTGAACTGGCTTTACACGATTTTTGTGGTCGTTCCATTTTCCCTGACATTCCTTTCTTTGGCCTATCAGCATTTCTTTGAAAACGAAAAACAATGAGTGCTGAAATTGTCTCTACCAATTCTGCTCTGGTTTTTGCCAAGGATGGGGCGCAATTATTTCGCTCGGCTTTGAACAAAAATGATCTCGAATCGCTCGAAACTTCAATTTCGATGCTGTCGGCTGACCATGCTGGAATCAGGCTTCGCGGAATCCCAGGTCTTGACCAATTTTTGGCATCCTCCGGCGCTGTTGGCGTCGTCGCGGCCGCCGTGCTTGGCGCGTGGTGCCAGCCTGTGCGGGCGATACTGTTCGACAAGACTGCGTCGACAAACTGGGCGTTAGGCTGGCATCAGGACCGCACGATCGCGGTCGTGAAACAAGTCGAGGTCGAGGGCTTTGGTCCATGGACCGTTAAAGAGGGCATTACCCATGTCGAACCGCCCTTCGAGCTTCTGTCTGGCATGGTTACACTTCGCGTCCATATTGACGCCGTTTCAAAGGCTAACGCGCCGCTCCTGATTGCGCGCGGGTCGCATAAACTTGGACGAATTCCGGTAGGTGACATATCGCAAGTGGTGCAACGCTGCGATTCTTATATTTGCACGGCGGGCGCGGGTGACATCTGGCTATATGCTACACCCATTCTTCATGCGTCCGAAGTGTCCGCCGAACCAGCGCGCCGCCGTGTGTTGCATGTTGATTATGCGGTTGGAAATCTACCCGGCGGTCTGCAATGGGCGGGGGTGTAGGATATTCTCATGTTCACCTTCCTGCCCAAATCCCAAACACTCGCCATTCTCGCCAGCCTTACTGGCTGCCCCGCGCCTGCGCCGGTCGCGGCGGTGGTGGAATTAAAAATCGAGAAGCCGGTTTATATACAAACTTACACTTCGGCGCAGCTGGGGCGGATGAAGAAGCATGAGACGGTAATGTATAAGGGCAGGGAGGTCAGCGGCATCCTTGGCTTCACGCAGGGCGATGTGTCGTATCGCTATGCATCAAATTACGATGTGCAGAAAAGCGGCGGCGTTGCATGCCTTGGCATGACGGAGGTGACGCTGACCGTCACCTATAGCCCGAAAATTTACATTTCAACCGACCATGATTTCCTCGGCTGTAGCGTCAAACATGTGATGAAGCACGAGCAGCAGCATTACGACGCCGATACCGCGATCCTGACGGCGCATCTGGCGGCGTTGCAACAGGCATTGGCCGCGGGCGCGAATAAAATCGGCGCGCGCGGGCCGGTGATTGAAGCGGCGATTGAAGCGGTCGAGGGGGATATGCGCCTGAGCGTGATCGAGGCGATGCAACCGGTTGTTAAAAAAATCCGCAGCTTACGCCTGAAGGCACATGCGGGTTTTGATTCCGAGGAAGCCTATGCCCGCGACACCAAAGCCTGCGCCAATCCGCTGTAATTACAGCCCGAGTTGAGCGAGTGCTTCTTTGATAACATCCCCGCTGTGCTTCAGCTTCGCGCGTTCGTCATCGTCAAGCGCGGGATAAAGTGCGGGGCTGATACCGCTGGCCGATACGATGCGGGGCAGGGAAAGTGTCACATCATCCACGCCTTCGACGCTGTCAATCGGCGCGCAGCAGGTCAGCACGGTTGATTCATTGTCGAGGATCGCCTGCGCGATGCGGGCCATGCCGTTGCCGATGCCGTACCATGTCGCGCCCTTGCCCTGAATGATTTTGTAGGCGGCGCGGCGCACGCCTTCATCAATGCGGGTGCGTACTTCCTCAGTCACCGGCCTGCCGGTCTGCTGCGCGAAATCGGCGAGCGGCATATTGCCGACCGATGCGCCAGACCAGTGCAAAACTTCGGAATCCCCATGCTCGCCCAGCACGTTCGCATGGACGGAATGCGAAGACACGCGCAGGTGCTGCGCCAGGAGCGCGCGGAACCGCGCGGTATCGAGGATGGTGCCGGATCCGATGACGCGCCCCGTGCCGCCGCCCGAAAACCGTGCGGCAAAATGCGTCATGATATCGACGGGGTTGGTGGCGTTCAGCAAAATAGCGTCGGGCGCGGCCTTGCGGATGCGCGGGATGATATCGGCAAAAACATCGCCGTTGCGTTTCAGCAGGTCAAGGCGCGTTTCGCCGGGCTTCTGATTGACGCCCGCCGCGATCATCACGATGGCGGAGTCCGCAAGTTCTTCGTAATCGCCGGCGCGCACATCGACAGGGTGGGCGAAGGGCGTGGCATGCAAAATATCCTCTGCCTGCGCCTGTGCCAGCGCATGGTTTTTATCGACCAGCACCAGTTCAGTGCCGATGCCGCGCAGGGCGCAGGCATTGGCCGCCGCCGATCCCACATTGCCACAACCGAAAATGCCGATTTTCATTATTCATGTTCCGGGTCGGATGAAAAATCGCTCGCGCCGATGCTGTTGGCGAAGGGGGTTTTTGATTTTTCATCGAAAAACCGCAATCCGTCCAGCCGCTGATAGGCGTAATTGTGCAGCCATGGCAGCGTTTTCGCGAGCGTCCAGCTGACCGGCGCATCGGTCACTTCGATGGTGACTTGCTTGACGGCGATATCGGCGCGCGCGGCGGATTTGGGCGCGCGCAGGTCGTCGAATTGAACGAGCATCGGGTATTGCGCGTCGGCCAATGTCACGCTGCCGCTTTTTTCCTCCTGCGGAAAGGCTACGGCGAAAATTTCGGACGCATATTCATGGTCGCGCGCATTGCTGCGCAACAGGGCGAACACGAATTTTCCGGGCGCGGTTTCAACGGCGACCGCTTCGCCGTCAAGGTCGAAACTGGGCGGCAAGCCGGTGAAGCCAAGGCCGGGATGGATGGTGACGGCGCGCACCGCGCTGCCGCTTTTGGCGCCGTCCGGCGTTTGCAGCGTGACGGTCATGCGGTAATGCCATGTCTCCGACGGCGTCGCCAGGAACCACGCCGCCACAATGCAGCCGAGCGTAAGCGCGGCGCGAATGCGGTTGGTCATTTTAAAGGGCAGCTTCATGGGGGCGCATCGCTTTCGTTGAAAGGTTGCTGCGCCTTGTTACAGGATGCAGGTGGTAAAAATTACTGGCCTTCGACGCCGAAATAAACCCATTCCTCGCCCACGCGCGCCTTCTTGCCGGGCAGCAAAATCACGCCATCGACGGGCGACTGGTAAATCACGCCGTCCTCGAACCGCAAGATGGGCATGCCCTTGGTCACGGGGTCGAGGTGCTGCCAGTCCTTCAGGAATTTGCCTTCGCGGTTTTTCACCAGCATGGCCTTCATGCGCGTGATGGTCGGCGGCTCTCCGCGCGCGATTTCAAAAGGCTCCGCCATGCCGTGATAGGCCAGCGTCGCGCGCAGGGATTTGTAACCGACCACGGCCGATTGCGGGTCTTCATGCAGGCCGCATTCGATCAGCAGCGCCATCTTGCCCTTTGAAAAGGCATAGGTCGTGGTGTCGCCCTGCAGCAGGTCGGGCTGGTCGGCATACATGTCGTTCCAGCCGGTGACCCAGTAGGGGATATTAAGCGCCGCCGCGAAATCCTTTTGTTCCTGCGTGTCGTTGTCGAGGAACAGGAACGGGCGGCGGCCCGATGAATATGAATGCAGGTCGAGCAGCACGTCGCAGCTGTCGATCAGCGCGGTCAGTTCGTTCGCCAGCGTATGTTCGTATTTACGGGCCTTGGCGTGGGTCTTGATGACGCGGTTGAGGTTCGCCTCCACATACCGCACGTCGCGCTTGTACGCTTCGGGGTTGCAGATGGGCACCATCACCAGCTTGCCGCATTTCAGGCCGAAGATGCCGCTGCGCAACTCGATGACCGTGCGCGCGATGGCATGCGTGCCGCATTTTTCATTGCCGTGGATGGCGCCGAAAACCAGCAGCGTGGGGCCGGGCTTTTGCGTATCGAAGACGAGGGTATCGAGCATGGGAAACCTCTAGCGCCGGGCGGCGGCAAATTCTGGCTTTATTTTTACCATACGCCCGTGGATTTTGGCAATCCCGCGCTGTTTTCCCGCGCGCGCGTTCTAGATTTTCGGGCCTTTGGGTGTTTTGGCCGATTTTTTGGGCGCGTTGAAGACGACGTCCTGGTTGGCGGCATCGAAAGCCACACCGAGGAAGCCGGCCCTGGTCAGCGTTTTCTGGCTCTCCAGGTCGTTCACGCCGACCTTGACGGAGGAGGGGGCGGCCGCATCGTTGAAGCTGCCCTTCAGCCGCTGTTTCATCAGGGGGCCGACCTTGGCGTACATGTTGTACAGGTCCGACCCGTCGATATCGTCATGGCCGAGGCTGTGGATGGCAAGGCCTTCCTTCAGGAACACCGACCAGCTGAAGAAGTTGCCGGTGGTGACTTCGGCAAGCGCGTGTTTCCGGCCTTCCTGCTTGGCGACGCCCAGCCATTCATCGACCATGAAGGTCATCAGTTTGTTGCCCCGGAAATCGGGATGCACGATCACGCCCTGCAGCACGGTGATTTCTTCGGGTTTCGCGTTCAGGATCATGTCCGTCATGCCGGATTTGGGGTTTTGCGCGGTCGGGTGAAGGATCACGCTCTGTGCGATCAGCTGGCCCTCCGACACGATGCCCAGCACCATGTTGCCCTTGCTGAAATGGTTTTCGAAAAAGCCCTTTTCCTTGCGCAGCAGGTAATTCTGCTCCTCCGCCGTCAGGCTGTCGAAAACGGCGTCCTGCAGCTTCAGGATCTGGGGGATGTCTTCCGCGCCAAGGGCGATGATGGTGTAGGGCGCGCCGGTCTTTTTCAGGGTACCGGATTTCAGGACGTTTTTGTTGTCGTTGGTGGTCATGTGGCTGCTCCAAATTGAATGCGGTCAAACGGCGCCCCGGAGGGGGTCGTGATATTCAGGTATTTTGGAGGTTTGCCCGTTTATGCCACGAGGAAGGCTCCAGCCGCTGTCAGCGGCTGATACGTCGGTCGCGGGCCTGCGCACCGCAGATCGCGGACAGGTAGGCGTGGGTCAGATTATGTGTCATTGCGATAATCATGATGGAGGTACTGTATAACGATTCGTTTTCAGATTAAATAATTATTTTCCATGTGTCATATTTATCCATATTTATCAGTAGTTTCGTCTTTTACTGGATTTTGCCCCCCGCGCATTGCATAGTGAGTTCCAGCGCGGATACCTCGGGCGGGTATCAGGCGATTTTGCAAAGTTTTTCCCGGAGTTTTAGTAATGAAAAAATACGTCCTCTTGACCGCGCTGGCGCTCGTGATCGCCGCGCCTGCTTACGCGCAGACCGCAAATGAAACAAACGTCAAACGCACGCTGACCGCTGTTGAAAAAGCAGCCGTGGAGCAGGGCTTCTCGCCCGCCAATCCCGGCGCGATGAACAACGATGCAGGCATGGCGCCCGCACCTGAATTCGAACCGGCGGCACCCGCAGCGGCGGCCGCTCCCGCAGCGCCCCGCGTCTACAGCAATACCGATACCGGCGTCAGCGCAGATATGGCGCCGACCGCAGCCGGCGCATCGCCCACGCTGTCCCCTGATGTTATGCCCACAGGCGCAGCAGCCGCACCCGGCGGCAACCGCCCCAGCCTGGTCACCACCGGCGAAAACGGCCTGCCCAAGGGCCTCGTCATGAACGGCCCCGGCACTGCGGAATACAAACGCAAGCACCGCGCCAAGAAAAAGAAAAAAGCGGCAGTCGAACAGGCAGCGCCTGTCGAAGCCGGCGTCGCTTCCCCCGAAGTGAAGCCCGAGCCTGTGTCCGAACCGGTTGCAGCACCCGTCGCCGAGCCTGTGATGGAAGCGCCGCCCGCAATGCCCGAACCGACGCCCGTTGCGCCGGTCGAAGCAGCTCCCACGCCCGCCCCGATGGCGGCGCCTGTGACGCCGGAACCGGCTCCCGCTGAACTGCAGCCCTCGCCGGGTCCGGATCCCCTGGCGGCGCCTGCGGATCCCTTCGCGCCCCAGCAGTAAGCGCGAACTGACAAAACAAGGAAAAAGCCCGCGCAAGCGGGCTTTTTTCATGTCCGCCCTGTATTCTGATACCGCAGGGCAGGGGAATTTTAAGGCCTTTTGGCTATGATTATTCATGGAGTGTTCCCGCATGAACAAATACGCGTTTTTCGCCATTCTTGCCATTTTCGCCATGGTCGCCGCCCGTCCCGCGCCCTCCTTTGCGCAGGAGGAATATGCCGATACGGATGCGGCGGATGTGACCGACAGCCCCGCCGCGCAAAACTGGCGGCAGAAATGGGTGCAGGAAAAGGCTGCGCTGGACGAGGCCGGACGCGCGCAATACGAAGCGCTGTCCCCGGCGCGGAAAGAGGCGATCGCCGGCCGCATGAAACTGGCCCTGAAACGCCAGCAGGAAAAGGCAGGTCAGGCCGGCGAGGCGCAGGGAAAAAAAATCAGCGATAACGCCGGCGAGATGGCGAAGGATGCGTCACGCGAATTCGAGGAATGGAAACGCGGCGACGGCGCGAACGCCACCAAATACGCGGGCAAGGCGAAGGAGGCGCTGAAGCAGCTGGAGGCAACGCAAGGCAGCGACGCCTATCACAACCGCCAGAAAATGAACGACTTCAAATACCATCATGTGGACGAGGCGCATCAGGTGCAGCGCGCCTATCACGATTACGCCCGCGACCATCCTGGCGTCGATGCCGCCGCCGACAGCGCGAAGGAATGGTGGACGAAACGCAAATCGGCGCAGTAATTAGTCTTCGTCATCGCCCGCATATTCCAGCGCCGCGCGCGCGATTTCAAAGCTGAAACCGGCGCGGCCCAGCACGGCCATTTCTTTCTGGCGGTCTTTGGGGTCGGTGGCGTGGCCGAGTTTTTTGCGCTTCACCAGTTTCAGCGCGGCATGCAATTCCGTCTCTTCATCGTCATGCCCCTCCAGCGCATCTGCCACGGCGGCCTTGGGCAATCCCTTGGCGGAGAGTTTTGCCATGATCGCGTTTTTCGACCGCCCCTGCCGCCGCAGCGATGACACGCGCGCCTGCGCAAAGCCTTCGTCGTTGAGCAACCCGCTGGCCACATAGCGCGTCACAAGGTCGTCCACCAGCGGGTAAAACGCCTCCGGGTCGTCCTTGTGGAAATGGCAGGAACGCATGATTTTGCGGCGCATCACGCGCCGGAAATTCTCGGCGCTGGTCGCATACCGCTGCAAATAGTACAGGGCGGCATTTTCCAAATACTGTTTGGTGATCTTGCGGGGCTGTTTTTGCTTTTTGGCGGTCACGGCTTACTTTATGCTATATTGTGAAGACGTTAAACGCGAGAAGGGCACTATGGCTATTCGTATCAAAAAAGACGGCTCGGTACAATCGGGGTTGGTGGACGATAACGTCGTCCAGCCGTTCCGCCTCGAAAAATCGAACGTGCGCGGCCGCATGGTGCGCATGGGCGATGTGCTGAAGCAGATCATGGAACAGCATGATTACCCCGCGCCCGTATCGGGATTGCTGTCCGAAGTCGTGACCGTCTGCCTGCTGCTCAGCGGGATGATGAAATACGAAGGCGTCTTCACGCTCCAGATCAAGGGCGACGGCCCCATCCGCATGCTGGTCGCCGATGTCACCAGCAAGGGCGAAGTGCGCGCCTATGCGGGCTTCGACGAGGCTGCGGTCAAGAAAGCCGCCAAGCGCAAGCAGGACCCCGTCAACCACCATTACCACCTGATCGGCAAGAAAGGCTATATGGCCTTCACCGTCGACCAGGGCGGCAGCGCGAATGACCGCTATCAGGGCATCGTGGAGCTGAAGGGCACCTCGATCACCGAGGCCGTGCAGCATTATTTCACCCAGTCGGAGCAGATCAAGACATCGTTCAAGATCGCCGTGCATCCGCAGGATTCGCAATGGCGCACGGGCGCCATCATGATCCAGCAATTGCCGGATGAAGAAGCGAGCAAGGGCGTCGAAAACCCGCTAGAGGACTGGACGCGCGCGGCGATGCTGCTGGCGACATGCTCCGACGGTGAAATGCTGTCGCCCGTGCTGGCGACATCCGATGTGCTGTACCGCCTGTTCCACGAAGACGGCGTGCGGATTTATTCGCCCACGCATGTCCGTTTCAAATGCCGCTGCTCTGCCGAAAAGGTGGAAAACATCCTGCGCACCATCCCCCGCGGCGAGCTGGAGGAGGAATGCGAGAAGAACGGCAAAGTGTCGATCAAATGCGAATTCTGCTCGGAAGAATATGTGTATAAAGAGAACCAGCTCGATGAAGTGTACGGAGAGAGAGAATGAAAATGAAATTTTTGGCGATGTTTGCCGCTGTCCTGATTCTGGCCGCCTGCCAGGGTGCGCCGCCCGTGACGGAAACGCCCGACCTTTCCTTTGACACGCTGCCGCAGATCAGCATGAACGTAGCGCGCATCGAAATCGTCGATGCGTACCAGCCGCCCATGAAAGCGCCGAACGTGGATCATTTGTTCAAGCTGTCGCCGCGACAGGTCGCGCGCAGCGTGCTGGAAAAACAGCTGGTCGCCAACGGCTCGGTCAACACCCTGCGCGTGACGATCGAGGATGCGTCGGTCGTGAAAAAAGACCTGCCGGTGGCGCAGGGCTTCACGGGCATTTTCAACAACGAGGAATCCGAAGGCTACACCGCCCGTGTCCACCTGAAATTCGACCTGCTGGCCGAAGACAGCCCCGGCCACGTCCTCGCCGACGCCTTCGTGACATCGGATCGCAGCCAGACCTTGCTGGAAGATTCATCCCCCGCCGACCGCGACATGATGTTCTTCACCTTTGACGAAAATATCATGAAGGATATCCGCCAAGGGGTCGAAGGAACTGTACGCCGGACGTTTGGGTGGAAGTGATTACTTCTCCCTCTCCCGCCGCAAGCGCGGGGGAGAAGGGGAATAGCGGCAATTTTTATAAAAATGAGAGGCAAAATTCTTAAGAAATTTATAGCATCCAAATCGGAAGGATCGGGTCCTATTAGCCGCAGGGTCTTTTATTCCGCGATGTGGGGCATACTATTTGGCTGCATTATAATCGGGCCAGTGATGTTTCTTTCGCATTATTTGCGGGGAGGGCCGACCCCACCAGTTCCCATGATTTTGATGATGGGATTTGGAATTTTTTATTTCCCCCTGATATTCATGCTTGCAAGTCCGTTTTTTGTAGTTGCGATCGCGATTGCGGCTTCATTTAAAGAAAGCATTGAAAAACATATAATGGCTTGGTGCTGCGTTGCTCCTTTTGTAGTTTGGCTGGAAGTGTTTTCAGTGCTTACATGGTTTAATAATGCAGTCGAACGCAAAGGCAATTTCCTGGAAACGTTTAGTAATTCTCTACTGGGTACGGAAAGCCTTTTGCCATTTTTTAGCGCAGCTGTTTCATCCGCAATCTTTTACTCAAAAAGCATTCGTGAGAAAAATTCTCGTAATATAAAGCTGTAACCCCGGCGAAGGCCGGGGTCCAAGCAGCCGCTTGCGCTATTGGCGGCTGCGGCTTATGAGGTGTTACCGCCAAGCATACTGATAATGCTTGGACCCCGGCCTTCGCCGGGGTTACGGGAGGAGGGGATCAACCCTTCCAGAACCTTGGCATCAGCACGACCAGCAGTGTCAGGAACTCGATCCGGCCGAACAGCATCGCGAAGGACATCACCCAGATCGATGATGCGGGCAGGTTGGCGAAGTTGCCGGAAGGGCCGATGAGGTCGCCGGTGCCGACGCCGGTGTTGGAAATGGCGGAGATCGCGCCGGAGAAAGCGGTTTCGAAATCAAGGCCGGTCAGCTGCAGCGTCACGCCGATAATCAGCCACGACATGATGAAGATGAAGAAGAAACCGGCGACGGCGGACTGCACCGACGGCTCCACCAGCTTGCCGTTATAGCGCACCTGAAACACGCCATGCGGGGTGATCAGTTTCGACAATTGTTGCTTCAGCATCAGGAACAAAATCTGCAACCGGAAAATCTTGATGCCGCCCGCGGTCGAGCCGGAGCAGCTGCCCATGAAGATGGAGATAAAGGCGATACCGACCGCAAAATGCCCCCAGTCGCTATGGTCGCCGTTCACGAAACCGGTCGTGGTGATGTATGAAACGGTCAGGAACAGCGCGTTCCGGAACGCCTCGATGCCGTGCATCTTGTCGGTATGCATCAGCCACCATGTACAGGTGAGGGTCATCAGCGCGATGATCGCGAAAAAGGTACGCACCTGGCTGTCCTGCCAGATCGCGCCACGGTCGCCGCGCAGGAAGCGCAGGTACAGGACGAAGGGGATGCCGCCCAAAATCATGAAGGTAATCAGGATCAGCTCGATAATCGGGCTATTGAACCATGCGACCGCCGTGTCATGCGTCGAAATGCCGCCGGTCGAGATTGCGGCCATGGCATGACAGATCGCATCGAAGGGCGACATGCCCGCCGCATACAGGAAAACGCCGCAGAGGGTGGTCAGCGCCGCGTAAATCAGGCACAGGAACGCCGCCATCTGCGATGCCGATGGCATTACTTTCTCGATCTGGAAGCTTTGGGTCTTGAAAATCTGCATCCCCGAAATCTGCAACAGCGGGAAAACGGCAAGCGCGACGATCAGGAACCCGATACCGCCGATCCACAGCAGCATAAAGCGCCACAGGATGATCCCGCGCGGCAGCAGGTCGAGGCCGGTGATGGCGGTGGAACCCGTCGTGGTGATCGCCGACATCGCCTCGAAAAACCCGCCGGTGAAATTCATTTCGGCCTGTGAAAAGACAAAGGGCAGGGCGCCGAAGGTCGCCATGAACACCCAGCCGAAAGTTGTGAGCAGGAATGTCTCCCGCAGCGAAATCTTGAAACCCTGCTGGCGGTTCATCATCACCAGCGCAAGCCCGATGAAGGCGGTGACGGCCTGCGCGCTGGCGAAAACCTGCCAGTCGCTGCTGTTGTCCGACAAGTCGACAAGGATCGGCGCGATCATCGCAGCCGCGAGGACGAGGAGCAGGATGCCGTTGACGTAAAAGACGGGGCGGAAATTCATGGCGTCAATTGACCTGCCGCCTGCTGCCCGGGCTGTCGAGCGAGAAGGCGGGGATGGCGACGTCGAACATGCGGCCGCCGGGGCCTTCCATCGCATAGCTGCCCTGCATGATGCCGGACGGGGTCGAAAGCGGCGTGCCGCTGGTGTATTCGAAACTCTGCCCCGGTTGCAGCACAGGTTCCTCGCCGACCACGCCGGGGCCATGCACTTCCTGCGTGCGGCCATAGGCGTCGGTGATCTTCCAGTGACGCGTGCGCAGCTGCACGGTTTCGGTGCCGTTATTCTGAATGCGCACGGTGTATGACCAGACCCAGATATTGCTCTCCGGCTGGGATTCATGGTCGAGATAGGCGGGCACGACCGATACAGTCACATCGCTGGTGGTGGTTGTGTACATGGGCAAAATATACGCCTGTTCTTTTGAAAAGCCAAAAGGAAAGGGTGCAGCACATGGCACAAAAAGAAACCGGCCAGTTGCCCGGCCGGTTTCCTTTATTCGCTTCGCTTTGACGAAGATTACTCGAGGGTAATCTGCGCGCGGCGGTTTGCCGGTTCGCGGACGTTGTCTGCCGTTTTCACGAGCAGGTCGCTTTCGCCGCGGGATTCGACACGGACCATGTCAGCCGCGATGCCGCGGGAGATCAGGCCGTCGCGCACAGCGTTCGCACGCTGCGACGACAGGCGGTCGTTGTACTTGGTCGTACCCGAGCTGTCGGTGTGACCGATGATGGTCAGGCCGTGCACGTCCTTGCGGTTCTTGATTTCCTGCGCAACAGCGTCCAGCACGTCGTTCGCGCCGGCGGAGATGTTGTGCTTGTCCCAGTCGAAGAACACGATGAACATGGCCTGTTCAACGGGGGTGGGTGCACCCGGCTCTTCGGCAGCGACGATCGGGGCGGGCTCAGGCTGCACGGCGATAACCGATTGCAGGTCCTTCAGGGCAGCCCAGAAAGCCGCTTTGCACGGAACGTCGCGGTTCCAGTCTTCTTCTTGTTGTTCAGCCCAGCAGTCAAAGCGGGCTTGTGCAACGGCTGCCTTGTCGGAAGCCAGCTCGCGGCCGCCGTTTTCAAGCGCGTCAACCAGGTCGGCGCGGCCTTTGCTCATTTCAACGATGTTCTTGTCCGACAGATCCCAGTCGTCGAGTGTTTCGGGCATCACGACAACGCCGCTCGCAGCCGCGAGGCCTTTGCGTGCGAAGTGGATGGCGTCCGCGTAATCGAGCGCCTTGTGCTGGCGGCCGTTTGCGTAGTCGCGGTATTCAGCCGCGAGACGTTTCGTGAAGGGCGAACCCGTCGCTTCCGCCTTGTTCAGCGCCTGAACGGTCGAGTTGCTGCTGGCACCTGTGCAGGCGGCAACGACAAGCACCAAAGAAAGGGCGCAAAGCCTGGTAAGCATCTTCATAAGAACTACTCCATTAAAGTATAAAATTTTTCCGCCGGCAAAACGCATCACTTTTGGTTTGTTTTCAAATGGATGCCCTGTCCGAGTTATTCTATTTATCGTGTTAAGGGCATGTTTGTAAAGAGGTTTTCAGGACACAAAAAGGGATTCTTTAATTCACATAAATGCTGACCCCTTGTGCAACCTGCGAAATATGCTTTATATATGCGGGAATGCGGGTGTAGCTCAGTGGTAGAGCATTTGCTTCCCAAGCAAAAAGTCGCGGGTTCAAATCCCGTCGCCCGCTCCAAACCTTTGCGTGACGGGAATATTCATAATATGACCAACATCGCGCACCGTCTCGAAAAATGGATACAGTCGCGCGCGCCGGATGAAATCCGCGCGCTGTCGCGTCATCTTCTCGCGCTGGTGGCCGATCCCGAACGCCTGTTGAATGTCGTGGTGCGGCTGACGGCGTTCTGCGTGCTGGTGTCGCTGCTGCTGACGCATGACCTGTGGTTCATGGATGCGCGGCTGTATGCGCCCGCGCCGGTGATTGCGGGGCTGCCTGCATCGCTCAACATCTTCCTCTACGGCCTTATCCTCGCGGTGTGCGGCGTGCTGTGCATTTTTCCGGCGCTGCGGCGGTGGGGCGTGCTGGTTGCGCCTGCGTTTATCTATTTCGTGCTGCAGGACCAGCTGCGCGGGCAGTTTTACCTTTATATGTATGTTTTTGCGTTGCTGATGTGCGCGGCAGTGCCGAAGCGGGCGGCGGACAAGCACCTCGATCCCGTCCGTTTCATGCTGGCGGGGGTGTATATCTGGGCGGGCGTTTACAAGCTCAACGCCATTTTCATCACGCAAGTCTTCCCGTGGTTCGTCGCGCCGTTCTTCCCGTTCCCCGAGGCCGCCAAGGCAATCGGTTTCGCCGTGCCGTTCCTCGAGGCTGCCGTGGGCGTGCTGCTGTTGCTGCCGTCATGGCGGTGGCTGGCGCAGATACTGGCCTTCGGGATGCTGGTGGTCGTGCTGCTGGCGATCGGGCCGCTGGGGCATAACCAGGCGCTGCCCGTCTGGCCCGCGAATGTGTACATGGACGCGCTGGTCATCTTCCTGTTCATCGGCAACCGCCGCAAATTGCCGTTCAAGCCGAAGCTGAACATCGCGGCCATTGCGCTGTTCATCGCGCTGCCCGCGCTGGGGTTTGTGAAACAGATGGGCCCGCACCCCGCGTTCCAGCTTTATTGCGGCTGCGTGCCGCTGGCACAGGTGGAATTCGCCAAGGGCGAGGATTTCACCTTCCTGCCCGAAACGCTGGCGACGCTGGCGGCGGAGGATGGCAGCCTCGAGGCCTCCGACATCACCTACCGCCTGTTCAATGTCTCCGGCTGCAATTTTTCCCCCAGCCATGTGCCCTATATTGAGGGGCTGAAGGGGTTCTGCCCGCACCTGAAAAAACCGGCGCAGACGAAATTGCGCGTGCGGGAGCCGGAAGGCTTCACCTCCACCGCCATGACAGAAACCGTGTATGACCTGTGCAGGCCGGAAGGTGCGGCGAAGTGATGGAAACGATCCGCATCCTGTACGATGGCGACTGCCCGTTCTGCACACGGTATGTGAAGCTGCTGCGCCTGCGGGAGAATTTGCGCGTGGAACTGGTGAATGCCCGCGAAAATTCCACAGACCGCGACGCGGCGACCCAGAAAGGCTTCGACCTCGACCACGGGATGCTCGTCACCTATGGCGGGCAGGATTATTACGCCGACGCCGCCATCACCATCCTGTCCGTCCTCGCGACAAAGTCCGGTTTCATTAACCGACTGGCAGCATCCGCCTTCCGGTCGCCCGGGCGCGCGAAACTGCTCTATCCCGTGCTGGCCTTTTTCCGCCGTATCACGGTGCTGGCCCTCGGCCGTGGCCTGATCCGCAACCTGCCGCCCCGATAATTTCCCGAAATCGGGAAAATCGCATTTACCCCGTGTTTTTTGCCCGCTTTCAGACTAACTTTATAAAAGGGTTTTTCTGAATTCGGGGATATATCAATGGCATTGGTCGAAGGCGGCAACGGCGCGGACACTCTCGACGGCTCCAACGTCAATGACACGGTCAAGGGGTACAACGGCAACGACACGCTGAACGGCCTTGATGGCGACGACATCCTGGATGGCGGCGGCGGCAACGACGTCCTGAACGCGGGCATCGGCGAAGACGTCCTGCTGGGCGGCATCGGCCTCGATACGCTCGTCGGCGGCAGCGGCAACAACCGCCTCGATGGCGGCGCGGGCTTTGATACCATGATGGGCGCTGCGGGCAACGACACCTATATCGTCGACAGCACGGGCGACGTCGTCATCGAGGCCTTTGGCGAAGGCACCGACACGGTTGAATCCTCCGTCACCTATACCCTCTCCGCCGACGTTGAAAACCTGACCCTGACCGGCATCGGCGGCATCAGCGGCACGGGCAACGCGCTCGACAACACCATCATCGGCAACAGCGGCGCAAACCGCTTGAACGGCATGGACGGCAACGACACGCTGGACGGCGGCGTCGGCGCCGACAACATGACGGGTGGCTTTGGCGACGATGTTTATATCGTCGATAACAAGACCGACCACATCACCGAATTTTCAGGCCAGGGCACCGACGAAGTCCGCAGCTTCGTGTCTTACGTGCTGGATGCCAATGCGGATATCGAGATCCTGTCGCTGCAGGGCGGGTCCGTCACCAACGCCACCGGCAACTTCCGCGACAACACGCTGATCGGCAACGCGCAGGCGAACACGCTGGACGGCGGCGCGGGCGTGGACGTGCTGCAGGGCGGCGGCGGCAACGACACCTATATCGTCGATGACAGCGGCGATACCGTCAGCGACAGTGCGGGCACCGATACCGTGCGCGCCGGCATCGTCTTCGACCTCGACCTGAACACTGTCGGCGTTGAAAACCTGACCCTCACCGGCATCACCGCCATCGACGGCTATGGCACGGTCGGCGACAACGTCCTGACCGGCAACACCGCCGGCAACACGCTCGACGGCCGCGACGGCAATGACACCATCGACGGCGGCAAGGGCATCGACCTGATGATCGGCGGCGACGGCGATGATACCTTTTACGTCGACCAGAACGCCGACCAGGTCAGCGAAAACGCGGGCGAGGGTTTTGATACCGTCATATCCTCCGTTACCTACAACATCGGCTTTGGCGGCGACGAGGTGGAGGGGCTGACGCTCACCGGCACCGCCGCGCTGAACGGCACGGGCGGCGCGGGCGACAACGTGATCACCGGCAACAAGGGATCGAATACGCTTACCGGCGCGCTGGGCAACGATACGCTGGATGGCGGCGCGGGCGGCACCGATACGCTGATCGGCAATGACGGCGACGATGTTTATATCATCAACGCCCTGACCGGGAAAATCGTGGTGGAGCAGGCGGGCGAGGGCACGGACGAAGTGCGCGCGACCGTCAGTTACACGCTGGGCGCACAGCTGGAAAACCTTGTGCTGCTGGGCGCTGCCAATATCAACGGGACGGGCAACGCGCTCGATAATACCATCACGGGCAATACCGGCAACAATACGCTCACCGGCGGCGCGGGCGTGGATACGTTGATCGGGCTGGGCGGCAACGACCTGTTTTTTGTCGATAACGCGAATGATGTGGTCAATGGCACGGGCACGGTATCGTCTTCGGTCGATTGGGATTTGTCGGTCAACACCACGAATGCCGATAACCTGACGCTGACCGGTTCTGCGGTCGTCGGCTACGGCAATGCCGACGCCAACACCATTATCGGCACCACGGGCGCGAACGACCTGCGCGGGTTCAACAGTAATGACGTGATCTATGCCGATGCGAATGACAGTGTGGATGGCGGCGCGGGCAACGATACCGCCGTCGTCGCGTTTTCGGCCAGCACCACCAATTTCGGCTGGACGGGGATCGAGAACATCACCCTGACCGGCACCGCGCTGCTGAACGCCACCGGCGACGGCGGCGACAATATCCTGACCGGCAACAGCGCAAAAAACACGCTGGATGGCGGGCTGGGCGATGACACCTACGTCATCACCACGGGCGACGTGATCATCGATGCGGGCGGCAACGACACCCTGATCGTGGGCGCGACCTATACGCTGCTGGCAGGCATGGAAAACATCATCCTGACCGGCACGGGAAATTTCAACGCCAACGGCGATGCGGGCGTGAACATCCTGACCGGCAACAGCGGCAAAAACACGCTCGACGGGCACGGCGGCGCGGATACGCTGATCGGGGGGCTCGGCGATGACACCTATATCGTCGATGGTTCGGGCGCGACGGTGAGCGAAGCCAGCGGGCAGGGCAGGGACACCGTGCGCACGGCATTCGACCATGTGCTGGCGGCCGATGTTGAAATCCTTGTGCTCACCGGCACGGCGGCGGTGAGCGGCACGGGCAATGCGGACAACAATACGCTGACCGGCAACAGCGCCGCAAACACCCTTGATGGCGGCGCCGGCGCGGATTTGATGATGGGCGGCGGCGGCAACGACGTGTTCATGGTCGATGATGCCAATGATCGCGTGACCGACACCAGCGGCACCGACACCGTTTTTGCGACAGATGTTTCCTATACGCTGGGGCTGAACATCGAAAACCTCACGCTGCTGGGGCTTGGCGATAACAGCGCGACCGGCAACACCCTGCGCAACGTGCTGACGGGCGGCGACGGCAACAACGTCCTCGACGGCGGCAAGGGCAACGACACGATGGCGGGCGGGTTTGGCAATGACACTTATATGGTCGATGCCGTGGGCGATGTGGTGGTCGAGGATATCGGCGGCGGCAGCGACACCGTCATTTCCAGCGTCACCTATACGCTGGGCCATGACGTTGAAAACCTGACCCTCCTCGGCACGCTGGTCACCATCGGCACGGGCAACGCGCTCGACAACGTCATCGACGGCAGCCAGGCGAACAACCGCCTCTATGGCCGCGACGGCGACGACACGGTCAACGGCGGGTTCGGCAACGATATCCTGTATGGCGAGCTGGGCGACGATACCCTGTCGGGCGGCACGGGCATCGACACCATGTATGGCGGCGATGGCGCGGATTATTTCCATTTCGATGCCTCTGCCCTGACCGAAGTCGATGTCGTGCGCGATTACAGCCTGTCGCAGGGCGACGTGATTGATGTGGTGGATGTGCTGACGGGCTATGACCCCGGCACCGACGACATCAATGATTTCCTGCGCCTCAGCGGGTCGAGCGTGCAAGTCGACATGGACGGCACGGGAACGGATGCCCGCTGGGTCACCATCGCAATCCTGTCCGGCATCCATCCGATCCTGAACGAGACAGTCGTGACCTTCCTTGTGCCGACCTAAATCATGGCGGGCGTCTTCTACCTCATCCGCCACGGCGAAAGCGCATCGAACGCGGGCGAAAAAACGCTCGATGCCGCGTCCACGACGCTGACCGAACGCGGCTGGCAGGGCGCGCGGGCGAATGCGGCCAGTTTCCCTGAAACGCCGCACCGCATCGTCACCTCCCGCTATATCCGCACCGCGCAAACCGCCTCGCCGCTGCTGGAGCGTTTCGCGGGCGTGCCGGTCGAGGAATGGGACATCCACGAATTCACCTACATGTCCGCCGATAAATATGCGGGCACGACCACTTTCGACCGCCGCCCCTTCATCGACGACTACTGGAAGCGCCTCGACCCGCATTTCGCCGATGGCGACGGCGAAAGTTTCGCCACCTTCGCCGCCCGCTGCCGCGCCTTCATCGCGCGCATGGGAACAACCACCGGGATTACCGCCGCCTTCAGCCACGGTCACTTCACCCGCGGCGTCCTCCACGCCCTGCAGGGAAATTTCGACACCGTCACCCCCGAAACCATGACCAGCTTCTGGCAAGACCACCACGCCAACCCCATCCCCAACTGCACGCGCTATGTGTTCGCGGTGGGGGACGGCAACGTGAAACTGGTCGGGCGGCAGGACGGGGCGGACAATGGCATCGTTGCAAAAATTATCGATTAAATAATTGAATTTACTTTATATTTTAACCTGTCCATTGACATAATCCTATCGCAGCTATAGAGTATCAGTCATGCCGAGTGCATTCTCTGGCGGCGCGGTTTTCGTTTAAGGCTCACGAGTTTCCCGCCCCGCTCGCAGCACGACTTGCAAAACACGACTGGCCCTGAAAAACCGCAAGAACCATCAAACCGGTTCTGCACAATTTAGGAGTATGCGTGATGGCATTCGGCGACGAGTACACGAGCAACGACGTTCATTTCATCGCGGGCGGCCGCACGCTCGAATTCCTCAAGCGCTATGAATGGGAAAAACAAAATCCCGACGCGGCGCTGGCGGAGATCGCAAAGGAATATGGCGGCATCCACGCCATCGGCAGCGGTTATGAAGGCGCATCGATGCTGTTCGTGCAGCCCGTGAACAACCCGCTCTTTATCAATCAGGAACCGCAATCCTTCAAGGGCAAGGACACGTGGTATTACACCGTCAACCCCGACCATCCCGACGCCGCCGCATTGATCGAACGGATCAATGCCGTGCCGAAATACGAACTGGGATTCAACCGCTTCGCCAAGCGTTTCACGGGCGAGGAGAGCACCTTCACCAACCCCGACAACCTGCGCGACCCCGACGGCTATTCCAGCAGCCCGTACCGCATCGGCGGGCAGGCCAACTCGGCCATCTACCGCAAATACGGCGACACCTTTGTCGTCAGCGTGCCGCGCGTGGTGCGCGGCATTTTCAACGAGGCGTCGGCAAAACTGTCGGCGGAGGAACGCGTGCCGATGGCGGCAGGGCATACCTTCGAATGGTTCACCCCGCCGGACAGCCAGCAGATACCGTATTCAAAAGTCATCGAGTTGCGCGAACAGTCGCTCGGCGACCAGTTGAAGGCGCGCACCGTCAACAAGCCCGTCGCGGCCTTTCCTGACCGCAAGCGCTGAGCGGACACGCGCTGGCGTGGTCGTGCGTTAATCGTCAGGAAAGGGAAGGGTTGGGCGGATGCGATGCTGGTTTTGCCGGTTCATCCCTGACTTGCAGCGCGCGCTTCGGGTCGTTGACCAGTATTCCTTGAACATCCCATGACATGATTTTGCGCAGGCGTTCGGGCGTGATGTCGCCGACGCCCACGATGCCTTTGGGCCAGGAACCCGCCATGATGAAAACCGGATGTCCTCCGGATTTTGCCAACTGCATGTTGTGTTCGTTGATGTCGCTTTCCCAAAGGCGGCCGATATTGCCGCCCAGCTGGTAAAACGCGGGAAGGTCATGGGGCTTCAAAAACCCCAGAAGCTGCACCGTGGGCAGCAACGACTTGATATGCTTTGCCTGCGCCAGCGAACGGACGCCGATGATAACGCCGTCCTCCATGTTGTGGCGCGTGACCTCCTGCGCCACCTTCACATGAAAATCCGGATCATCCTGCTTGAGGTCGAGCAGGAGCGGGATTTTGTCCTTCGCGAAAACAAGTGCGTCGGAAAACGGCAAGGCGGGGCCGGATGTTTTATCATGGCTGCAAATGAGCGAGCCGTCCCGCGCCGCGCGGATATCGGTTTCGATCATATTCGCGCCAAGCGCGGCTGCCTTCTCGAAACCTTCAAGCGAATTATCGGGATAGAGGCTCGAATATCCGCGATGGGCGATGATTTTTACGTCTTGCTTCATGCGCGCAAAATACCATGCCGAATATCCGTTGTTCAATTAGCATCCATGAACGGTCGTCGGTTCGGCGTTAACGCCCGTTTTAGAAATTCCTTGACTCCCGCCCTATGAAAATCATAGAGTGCGGCCTATCTAGATACAGCGGAGCAATTCCGCACGGGGGCTGGAGTCCCCGAATCTCCATAAAAATCAATAACAAAGGGAGACATATATTGTCACAGCTGAGCGGTAAAAAAGTCATGATCCTCGTCGCCAACGGCGTCGATGAATCGGTAATGTCTGTTGTCATGCGCGAAATGACCAAGACCGGCGCAACCGTGAAAACGGTCGGCACCGAACCCGGCCTCGTGAACAGCTGGAACGACAATGCCTGGGGCCTCTACTTCCCCGTGGACCTGCAGATCAGCCAGACGCTCGGCGCGGATTTCGATTGCCTGATGGTCCTGTCCGGCACGCGCTGCGTCCAGAAACTTTCCACCAACGCACATGCCGAACGCATCATCACCAGCTTCATCATGGCCGGCAAACCGATGGCATTCATCGGCAACGCGGTCGAGCTGCTGGCGAAAATCAGCCTCGCTTCCGGCTGGAACGTCGCGGGCCCCGCATCCGTCAAGGATGCCATGGTGGCGGCGGGCGCGCAGTGGGTTGACGAAACCGTGCACGCGCACAACGCGCTGCTGACCGGCGAAGGCGCCGATGTTTCCGGCTTTATCACCGAGATGCTCGCGCATTTCGGCGAAGGCCCGGTGGAAATCAAGGCGGCCGCCTGATGAAGAACGAAGTCACCACAGCAGTAGGGGAGATCAAGGCGTCCCTCGACCTGCTGAGGAGGCATCTTTGACTGGGACCGTTCCGTCCACCGTCTCAATGAACTGAACGCGCTTGCGGAAGACCCGGAACTCTGGACCAACCAGGACCGGGCGCAAAAGATATTGCGCGAGCGCACAAGGCTGGAGACGCAGATCACCGCCGTGCGCGCGATCGAGACCAACCTCAACGACCAGCTGGAAATGATCGAGCTGGCGGAGATGGAAGGCGATGCGGGCCTTGTGGCCGAAGCCGAAAAATCCCTCTATGCGATCAAGAACGACGTCGCCAAGCGCGAAATGGACAGCCTGCTCTCCGGCGAGCTGGACGGCAACGACGCGTATCTGCAGATCAACGCAGGCGCGGGGGGCACGGAAGCGCAGGACTGGGCCGGCATCGTGCTCCGCATGTACACGCGCTGGGCCGATAAACGCGGCCTGAAGGCCGCGATGATGGACATCCAGGACGGCGAGGTTGCGGGCGTGAAATCCGCGACGCTGGAAATCACCGGCGAAGCGGCCTTCGGCTGGCTGAAATCGGAATCCGGCGTGCACCGCCTCGTGCGCATCTCGCCCTACGATTCAAGCGCGCGCCGCCACACCAGTTTCTGTTCCGTCGCGGTCACGCCCGTCGTCGACGACGAAATCGACATCAAGATCGAAGACAAGGATTTGCGCGTCGACACCTACCGCTCCGGCGGCGCGGGCGGCCAGCACGTCAACAAGACTGAATCCGCGATCCGCCTGACGCACTTGCCGACCGGCATCGTGGTCGCGTGCCAGAATGAACGCTCCCAGCACAAAAACCGTGCCGCCGCGATGAAGATGCTGAAGGCGAAAATGTACGAGCGCGAAGTGATGATGCGCGACGCCGAAAAACAGGTCCGCGAAGACGCCAAGACCGACATCGCCTTCGGTCACCAAATTCGTTCGTATGTTTTGCAGCCGTATCAAATGGTGAAGGATTTGCGCACCGGTTACCAGACCTCCGACACCGGCGGCGTGCTGGATGGCGATCTGGATGAAATCATGCAGTCCTGCCTCGCCCAGAAACTCAACGAAGAGAAAACGGGCAAAAAAGTCTCTTACGAAGATATCGATTAAGTCCCGATCAGCCTGAACAATCCGGCAATGCGGTCATTCATACGCGGCACATCGCCGATCGCTTCGCCCGACGCTGCAGACAGCCGCAGATGCGCAAGGATGCCATAGACGGGCAGCAGCGTGTTCGCATGGCTGAACGCGTCCTGCACTTCATCTCCTGACAATCCCCAGCCGTCGAAACACGCATCGAACAGCGTTTTGTAATCCGCGCCATCCGGCGGCAACGGATACCGGAAACCCGTGCGGCGGAGCAGCCATGCCAGCGATAGGAAAGGATGGTCCACCGCCGTTTCGCCAAGGTCGATGATGCTGATCCTGCCATCCGCGCCAAAAATCATGTTGTTGTCGTGGATGTCGGAATGCGTCAGGCATTCGGCGATGCCGAATTTTGCCAGCGCCGCGCAGGAGGCTGCGACCTGCGCCGCGTAATCGCGCGCGGATTTTATTTGCGCGTTATCAAGCTGCTGCCCCGCCATGAACGCGTCATCATTCACCAGCGCATCATACAGCGCGGGCATTTTATACCCCCGCCAGTCCGGCACGCCCGCCTGCAAAAACGCGTCCACATGCGGCGCGGTTGCGCGCTGGAAACCTGTATAGGCGCGAATTCCCGCCGCCATCAGCGCGGCATCCAGCTTGCCGTCAAAGATCATGCGCAGCGATTTGTCGCCGCAATCGCCCATCAGGAAACAATGCAGCGCGTCGTCCTGCGCAATCAGTTCGGGGATGGCGGTGATGCCGCAGAGGCTGCGGCATTTTGAAATGATCGCCGCCTCGACAAACAGCCCGGCTGCTGGTTGCTTCAGGTAATAATTTTTGCCGCGTGCCGAAATTTTCAGCACGCGGCTCCACGGCGTTTCCACGATGGTTTCGGCAACGGCATCCGGTGCATCCAACACCTGCCGCGCCCAATGGATGATGGCATGATCGGGTTTAGGCGCGTTCATGGGTTTCACGCAAACCGTATGGCAAGGCGCTCGAAGCTGCCGTAAACCAGCGCAACAAGCAGCGCGACAAAAATAGCGGCCAGAACCGCAAGCACGGCCGACAGGACACGTTCCTTGCGCGCCAGCCTGTTTGCCACGATCGCACCGGTCATGCAGGCGCAGAGGCATAACCCGACAATCGCGCCCAATACAATACCATTATCGCCCAGCAGCGGCGAGACTGCGCCCAGCGCAAAGGCTGTGCCAATGCTCGCCCCGAATGACCCGCTGAAAGTGGTGAAGCCCTGCAAAAGTTTTCCGGGCATTCCGATGGCGCAGGCGATGCCCGTTATCAGCGACAGCATCGGCCCGAAGAACAAGCCCACCGAAATCGCGTCGATGCCATGCGCCTCCGCCTGTGTTGCGGAGCAGGCGAGCATCGACAAGGCGATGATAAACGGACGCATCCTCATGACACCGTCCTGAGCCAGTTGAAATGATACTGTGCCACGCGCTGCCGTCACTTACGGCGTCGGGGGTTTGCGGAGTTTCGGGCGGGTGGTGGGCAGGGGAACAAAAGTTTCGCGGCTGACATTGCGCAATTCAGACGCGAACTGTTTTTTCGCGGCCTGCGCGAAGCTTTCCTTACATTGCACCAGCAGCGTGCCGGGGAAATTGTCGACAACCTTCACGCCTTCCGCCGCGCCCAGCGTTTCCAGTTTCTTGCCGAATGCATCGGTATCCGCCTGTGTCGCGTTCTTGTCGATCATGAATATCCAGCGTTCGGGGCGGGCGGGCTTGGTCATGGCAAATTCTCCGGGTTGGGCAATAGCGACATTATAGCAATTCGCACCTCTTGCGCAAGGGGGGGGGGGCAGGCTTATCGCAAATAATCAGCCCAGCGCGTAAGCCAGCGTGAGCAGCATAGCCATCACCAGAAACAGGACAGCCAGAAACCCCGGCTGCCGCGCCCGCCGCCGCAAGCTCGCCACAAAATCCTGCCGCCAGCCGACTTTGCGGAAGCGGTTCTGCAATGCTTTCAGGCGCTGTTCTTTCGGGTCGGTCGTCATGGTATTCAGGTTATTGGGTTAAGCTTTACAAGTGCTTGGGATGAAAATTTCCGGCAATGTGTTATTCGGTGAAGTTGCATCCCGGTTGTTGTCGTGCCGTCTTAGTACTTTTTTGTAATAGGCTCATAAACCTGACAATAACTACTTAAGAGTGATTGGTCATGATCAATATATAATATTCACCCGGGACCTTAATTTTTCACTGCAGTCGTTTGTTTCTTGAACAAAATATTCTGCAGTTCCTGCGTCAGGCGATCAACCTCGCTCATGCGCTGTTCCGCGCCGGATGTTGCTGCCGGAAATTTCTCGATCAGCGCGCCCAGCTGCATCACATCCTTGCGTATTTGCAGCATCGTCACCACCTGCCGCGACAGGGCGTTCAACGCGTCGATCTGTTTCAGGTCCAGCTCGCGCGGTTTGGTGTCGATGACGCAGAGCGAGCCCAGCGCGTTCTTGTCATCCACCAGCAGCGGCGCGCCGAAATAAAACCGGATGTTCGGGTCGCCGGTCACCAGCGGGTTATTGGAAAACCGTTCATCCTTTTGCGCGTCGCGGACGAGGAAGGGCATACGCGGCGTTTTTATGGCATGTGCGCAGAACGAATATTCGCGCGGTGTCTCCGACACGCCGAGCCCGACGCGCGACTTGAACCACTGGCGGTCCTTGTCCACGATGCTGATGAGTGCCATGGGCGTGCCCGCGATGTAGGCCGCGATTTTGGTCAGGTCGTCGTAAACCTGTTCCTCCGCGCTATCCAGAATCTTGTAGAGCGACAGTGTCGCAAGCCTTGCTTCTTCTGTCGGTTCGATATTTTGTGCCATGGTGAAGCCTCCGCCTTATGGACGAATACTCAAAATAGCAAAAAGTTCCTAAATTGCCAGCGCCGGTTTCGGAACAGCAACGCGCAGGGTATTCAGGCGCGCGACTCCGTCCGACATGACGGTGTCATGCAGGAAAGATTGCGTCGGCACGTCTTCCGATCCGGGCAGCAGCGGGGTGGAAACTTTTAATTCCGGCTGCACCTTATCGACGAATGACACGTAATCGCCGGCCTTCATGACGGGCGTGTTGGTGACGCAATCGATGCCGTAATCGCCTTCCGCCGCATTCGTCACGACGCAGGTCGCGGCTTCGTTGAATACTTGCGCAGGTGCAATCACCACAGGCTCGGCGGGCAGGGGCAGGATATCGGCGACAGTCGCGACCGGCGCTGCGATATGCGCGACAGCCTGTTCCAGCTGCGGCTTATAGCCCAGCTTCACAAGGTCTTTCAGGAATTGCACAGCCTGCTTGTTGCCGCGCTCCTTCGCCGTTTCGGCAAGGTCATGCGCCAGCTTCAGGCGTTCCTGCAATGGAATATCTTTCAGGCGCAGCACATCATGCGCGCGGTCCTTCAAAAATTGCGGGGAAACGGAATTGAGGTTGTCGGGATCGGCCTTCAAAAGGTATGCCGCGAATTTTCCCTGTGCCTGATCCGATTTCATCGCCGTCTGCCACAACCGCGCCAGCACATTGGGCTGCTGCGCGGGTGCGGTGTCGATGATGGGTAGAATATCTTTTGCGGCAACCAGCGGCAATTCCGCCGCCGCTGCGCCCGGGATCACAACGTCAAAAACCTTGCCGCCGAATTCTTTCGCGTATTCGATCCCGGTGTGGAAAAATTCCGTGCCCCCCAGCCACGCGCCGAACGCGCCGCCCGCAACGCCTGTCAGCAGCGCGATTTTTGCGCGCTTCAGTTTCGCGGGGTCGCGCCAGTCGATCTTGCCCCCGGTTGCGCGCGCTTGTCGCCAGTCGATAAACGTGTCCTTGCCATAGCTGTACAGCGCAGCGCCCGCGCCCGATGCAACGGCTGCAACGCCGATGGTTGCGAATGAAGAAAGCCCCGCGCCCGCAACAGCAGACACCGCCGCGATCTTGATCACATTCGTGACCGCCGCACGCGTGCCGATATCAACGGCCTTGTTGAAAAAGCGCGACAGGAATCGCTTTTTGGATGCGGTGTCAGAGGGTAGGCCCGTTTCGAATTCCGCTGCCTGAGTCGGCGCGGTTGCGTTGGAATTAGTCATTTGCACACCTGATTTTTTTATCCTTGCGGTGCAACATACGCCATTGTTTTATAATGATCAATTAAAATTATGGAATTTATTTGTTGACGTAATGCTCCAACAGAGGGTAGCTTCCCTTTGCCAACTGGGGGGCAGGTCAGCCGGCTGCGACGAGCAGAGGTCGGACCAATAAGCCACAAGAAGCAAAAATCAACAGAGGAAAAATTATGAACAAGACACTGAGGACCCTGGCGTTTACGTCAGCGGTAGCGTTATTCGGCGGCTCGGCTTACGCGACGGGCAACCACAACGACCAGCCCGTCAAACAACCCCCCGCGCCGACACAGTCGCAAGGGCAGGGTCAAAACCAAGGCCAGAGCCAGCTTCAATCCCAAGCGCAAAACCAAGGCCAGAACCAGGGCCAGTCGCAACAAGCCAACGGCACCGGCATCGGTACGGGCATCGCGACCTCCACCGCAGGCGCATCTGCCGGCGCAACCGCCCAGACGGGCGCAATCACCAACACCAACGGCGCATCGGCACAAACCGGCCCCATCACCAATACGAACGGCGCATCGGCGGCAACCGGCGCGATCGACGTGAATGCGGCTGGCGGCGCAGCGAATGCGGCAACCGGCCCGATCAACGTCGCGCCCAGCCAATCGACCGTCAACAGCTTCCGCTCCTTCGTCGGCACCAACGCGCCGAACCTGTCGGGCGCGGTTGATAACTGCCTTGCCGTCGTGGGCTGGAGCTTCTCCGCCAACGTGTTCGGCTCGACCGGCGTCGGTCTCGGCGGCGGCAACCAGCGCGCGGAATTCGTCGAGCAATGCTCGGCGGTCAAATCCGCCTTCGAAGTCTGGAACCGTGCGAACGGCGACGTTGCCAAAGAAACCTTTGCGATCGAAATGCTCATCAAGGCGCTGCCCAACTACGCGAAACCCGCGATGGACTCGGCTGTCGAGCGCATCAACGCCTATGTCGAGAAAAACGGCGAGAACGAGCCGGATTCCGTCATGAGCATCTTTGGCGCGAAAGCGTTCAAGAAAAAAGACCTGCCGCCCGCGACGCTCCCCGCTGCTGCCAATACCGGCACCCAGCTGCAAGGTGTGACGCTGGTCGTCAACCCGGTCGTGCATACGGTCGAAACGCATACCAAAGAAACCCGCGTTGTCGTGAAACAGCCCAAGGCACCTGTGCCTGCTGCGCTGGCGCCCGATTGCGGCTGCAAAAAGTAAGCCTGCTATCTGCAAGGCGCGCGGTTTCACCGCCGCGCGCCTTGTGGCCGGCTTTTTTTCAAGAAGGGATGACGTTATGCTGACATTCGCCAGAAGAATTTCCGGTGTTTTCCTGCTCGCCGCGCTGGGCGGCTGCGCCACCATGAAAGACACCGGCACGCAAGACTGCGTGGAGCGCAACGGCTACCAGATCAACCTGCTGGTCACCAGCATCAGCAAACGCAGCGACAAGTTCAGTGAAGAATGCGCGACCGCGCGCGTCGCCACCGTGATTTCCACCATGAAAAAACGCGACGGTTCGCCCGATCTTGGCATGTATAACCTGGCCCTTTCCCTCTACGAACAAAGCAATGCCCGCATCCGCGAATTCATGGACAAGATGCTGAAGGAAGAAGGCACCTCCGTCGATGATATGAAATTCGCCATCGCCAAGGAAAAAGGCACGCTCGTCTGCGAACGCGCCACCGTGACCAATCCCGACGGCACTGTCACCACCGGCTTCCGCTGCAAGACGCCCGCCGCACCCGTCGCCAACTAACTGCTAACCATCCCTTTCCGTTTTACGCTTTCTATGTTTGAATAGGCCTTATGTCCGCGCACCGCGCTGGACGCAGGGAACCGTATGTACACCAAGGCCATCGACCTCCGCGAATTTTACGACTCCACGCGCGGGCGCGTGGCGCAGCGGATTCTGCGCCAGCATATCCGCACGCTGTGGCCGAATGTGGCGGGCTTGCGGATGCTGGGGCTGGGCTATGCCGTCCCCTATATGAAGCCGTTTGTGGGGGAGGCGGAGCGTATCGCCGCCCTGATGCCGTCCCATCAGGGCGCGATTTTCTGGCCGCCGGATGACAAGGGGCTGGTCAGCATGTGCGCCGAGGGTGAACTGCCCATCGAAACCAATTCCATCGACCGCCTGCTGATCGTCCACGGCTTGCAGGGCTATGAAAGCCTCGATGCCGTCTTGCGCGAAAGCTGGCGCGTGCTGTCGGGGCAGGGGCGGCTGATGATCGTCGTGCCGAACCGCGCCGGAGTCTGGGCGCGTGTTGACTCGACGCCGTTCGGTTACGGCACGCCCTATTCGGTCGGGCAGGTGAAGCAGCATTTAAAAGATTATTTGTTCGTGCCTGAAAACACCGTGCGCGCGCTGTTCGTGCCGCCCACATCGTCGCGCCTGATCCTGACGACCGCGCCGCTCTTCGAAAAACTCGGCCCCAAATTCATGAGCGCCTTCGCCGGCGTCAACATCATCGAAGCCTCCAAACAACTCTACGCCGGCACCATGGTCGGCGCGACCAGCCCCGCCGCCGTCCATGCGCATCGCCGACGCGTAGCGCAAAGCGCGCCGATGTCGCGGGAGGGGTGATGGAAGAGACCGTAAAAAATAAAAATCCTTGGTCACGCAGTAAAAAAATTCTGGCCGTATGTGGGGCTATTTTCATTGCCGGTTTGATTGTTGCGTCTTACTTCCTTTATTACTTCATACTTGCCTATCCCTCAGCCTTTGGCGTTTTAGGGTTGCTTGCTCATGAGTTTCATAAATTATGATCGAAGCCATCTTCGAAATCGTATTCGAAATCCTCATCCAAGGCGGTGCCGAAATCATCGCCGAGGTGGTGACGCATAAATCGCGCAAGCGCAGGCGCGCGCGGGGGATCGAGCCGAAGCCGATGAATCCTGTGGCGGCGGCGGTCCTGTGGTTCGCGCTGGGGGCGGTGATGGGTGGGGGCAGCCTGATTTTCTTCCCGCATTCGTTTATCCATTCGGAAAGCTTGCGCATCGCCAACCTGATCGTCACGCCGCTGGTGCTGGGCGCATTGATGGCGCTGCTCGGCCGCCGCCGCCTCGCGAATGGCGAAGAAACCGTCCCCCTCGACAAATTCTCCAACGCCGCGCTGTTTGCGCTCGGCATGGCGGGCGTGCGGTTTTTCTTTGCGCATTAATCACCACCTCTCGTCATCCCCGCGAAAGCGGGGATCCCGTGGGTTTTATGTGCTCTGCCAATCACCGGGATCCCCGCTTTCGCGGGGATGACATCAAAGGCGTATTTTATGTCAACCAAAGCGCCGTAACCCTTGCCACCCACGCCACAATCCCATAAAAATTCATCTATACAGGAGAATAACCATGACCGCCGCACATCCGCTTCCCAAACAGGGCATCCTCGACATCAAGCCGTATATCGGCGGGGAGGGGCGCGTGGCGGGGATTACCGATCTGCTGCGGCTGGCATCGAACGAAAACGCGCTGGGCTGCAGCCCAAAGGCGCGCGAGGCTTA
Organism: Alphaproteobacteria bacterium; assembly: GCA_965279315.1. Taxonomy (GTDB): domain Bacteria; phylum Pseudomonadota; class Alphaproteobacteria; order Micavibrionales; family UBA2020; genus JAPWJZ01. The sequence continues at coordinate 2,139,325 of OZ257145.1, forward strand.
TCTGGCCTGTGCGAATGATTTGTTCCGCTATCCCGATGGTTCGGCGGCGGAACTGCGCGGCGCGCTGGGCAAGACCTATAACATGAACCCCGACAATATCGTCTGCGGCTCGGGGTCGGAGGAATTGATCTCGCTGCTCGTGCGCGCCTATGCGGGCCCGGGCGATGAAGTGCTGTTCCCGCAATACGGGTTCCTGATGTACCCGATCTGCGCGAAGGCCGTGGGCGCGACGCCCGTGCTGGCGCCCGAAAATGATTTCCGCACCGATGTTGACGCGCTTTTGAAGGCCATCACGCCGAAGACGAAAATGCTGCTGCTCGCCAACCCGAACAACCCGACGGGCAGCTACATCACGCGGGAGGAACTGAAACACCTCTGCGAAAAAGTGCCGTCGAACGTGCTGATCCTGCTCGACAGCGCCTATGCGGAATTCGTGCAGGCATCCGATTATTCCGATGGCCGCGACATGGTCGATGCGCATCCGAATGTGGTGATGCTGCGTACCTTTTCGAAAATTTACGGGCTGGCGGCCTTGCGCCTCGGCTGGGGCTATTGCTCGGCGGAGGTGGCGGGCGTGGTGAACCGCGTGCGGGGCGCGTTCAACGTCAATGCACCCGCACAGGCGGCGGGGGTGGCGGCGTTGTCGGATACCGACTTCCTGAAACGCACCATCGACATGACCACGACGGGGCGGAAGTATCTTGCGGAAAATATCGGCGCGCTGGGATACCGCGTATTGCCCAGCGTCGGCAACTTCCTGCTGATCGAATTCGGCGATAACGCCGAAAAAATCCGCCTTGGGCTGAAAGACAAGGGTATTTTCATCCGCCAGATGGGGGCGTATAATCTGCCAAGGCACCTGCGCGTGACTGTCGGCACGTCCGATGACAATGCGCGGCTGGTGGCCGAACTGAAAAACCTGAAAGGGTAAAAACATGACACGCAACCAGCAATGGATATTGATCGCTATCGCCGCCGTCATTGGCGCTGCGTTGGTTGTGGGCGTCATCAAGAAAAAATTCCCGGACATGATCAGGGGCGGCAAGCCCGGGGTCGAAGGGCAGCAGGCGGCGGGTGCGCGCACCGACAACCCGAACAACCTGCCTGTCTATACCGGCGCGCCGCCCGCGCCGCGCGGCGATTACAACCCGAAGCTCAACCCCGCGCTGCAAACGGTACAGGGGCAACTGCGGCTGCTGGAAACGGCGATCAGCCATGCGGTCATGAAAAAACAGATCGGGTTCGAGGATTTTGAAAAGCTGCATTTCGGCGGCGCATCGGCGAATGTCGATCCCGCCTATGCCGTGTTCAACCCCGAAGGCAAGATCAAGTTCCGCCCGATGATGGGCGCCTGGATCGACCAGCCGACGCTCGACCTTGTGACCAAGCAAAAGGGTATGCGCGTCTGGTACACCCTGCGCCGCCAGCCCGATACGGCGGGCACGACCGACACCCTCTATGCCGTGATCCCCGCGCCCAGCGATGCGTTCTGCAAGCGCGTGCGCCTTGGGTATAAACTGCGCCCTGCGCTGAAATTCGCGACCGACAATACGCAGATCGTGACGGATGAAGCGGGCGCGATCCCCAATGACGCGATGAAGGTGCCGTCCTGCCTGACCGCAGGCGACGGCCGAGTCTATTATTTCCATCCCCTGCGCCTGCGCTTCCTGCGCAACGGCGGGACGATGTGGCAGGGTCGCTAACTACCTGAATTAAAGCAATATTTTTGAAATTATCACCGCGTTAATAAACGCGTGATAAAATATTCGGCATGGGCACGACTATTTACCATGGCAGCCGTACCGTCGAGGGCATCGACGCGATTGACCTGACCAAAGCGAAGTCAGGCGGATCGAGTTCGGAATACGGCATCGGTTTCTACACCTCCCTCAACCGGGGCGATGGCGAGGGCAACGCGTTTTCACGCGGCAGCACCGCCGGCTGGGTTTACGAGTTCGAGGTCAAATCCACCTTCGACAGTTATTCGCGCGGCCACCGCGACCGCTGGATATCCGGCTTCGAGGATGTGACGCGCGAACTGGTCGAGGATTTCGCGAAAGGCATGGCCAAGCTTGGCGTCAACGCCGCAACCGGCGTCGACATGGCCAAGGCCGGCGAAGACATGCTGGCGCGCTTCGACGCCGGAAAATACCAAGGCCATACCGGCCGCAATTTCATCATGAACCTGCAATCCGAATTCGGCGTGCCGCGCGACAGCAACAAGGGGCAGGTGACATCGGCGGATATCATCGATGCCGCAGGCTATGACGGCGTGCGCGCGAATGGCGGCCAGTATTTCGTGTTCATGAACCCGAAAACCCTGCCCGAACCCGTGCCCCATGCCTTCGACCATCCCGAGAATAAACAGGCCGCCGCCATCGGCCACCTCTTGCGTGAAATCAGCGCGCTGAAACTGATCGACGAATACGGGCGCTCCGACGACCATGTCCGCATCGAGCCGCATTTGATGCGCGACATGCGTTTTGCGGTGGCCGACATCGTGAACGACGTGCTGAAAGGCAATATCGAGGCCTATCCCAAGATGCTGGGCGTGCGCCACATGCTGGAGGAAACCGGCGTCGAAATATCGCCCAACATGAAGTTATATTTGAACCGCGCCGAAGACGCCGCGGGCGCGATCGCCAAACTGTCGCCCGAACAGGTCGAGGCGCGGCGCGAAGGCGAGGCGCTGGTCAGGGAAAAGCCCGAGCGCGTGAAGGGCGAAGGCTTCAACGATTACAAGGACCGCGTTTTCGCGTGGTACGACGCAAACAACGCGGGCGCGACCGACGCGGAGCAGCGCGGATTTTCACACGCGCTGTTCGACACGCTCTACCGCGACGCGCAGCAGGCCTATGCCGTGCGCACGCTCGACGCGATGGCGATCAACCACGACCCCGCGAAACTGGAACGCATGCTGGCGCAAGACACGTCCTGGGGCCTGAGCCGCAGCATGGGCGCGATCCAGCATATCGAATATGACCTTGATACCGTGCATTCCAAACCGGGCTTCAAGCTGCCCGATGCAAGGTCAACCCCCACGGTGGAACACAAATTCACCGTCACCCCGATAAAGCCGGCAGCCTGACTCACCCCGCAAAATGCCAGTCATAGCCTTCGCGCACGATGCAGGCGAGCTGTTTGTCGTCCTCGACATACAGTTCGACCCATTTGCCGGATTTCCGGCTGACATACCACATATGCACATGGTCGTCGCTGTCGATGCCGTCGGCGAGGTAGGAGAGTTTATGTTCGGTCATCAGCCGCTTCGCCATGTCGCCCACGGGCGCGCATTGGCGCGGCGGGGCAGGGCGGGTGACCCCGTAAGCGGCAACCGAAAGCGTGGCGGCAAGGGCAATCCCCAGCGCCAGATATTTGACCTTGAACGCCATATTGACCCCGCCAGCTGTTGAGATATAACAAGGATACCGTGTTTCGATTCACAAGTCCATGAATGGGGGTTTCCATGCTGCCGCGCTCGTTTTACTTCGTCCGCCACGGCGAAACCGACTGGAACAAAAACGCCCGTATTCAGGGCCATACCGATATCCCGCTGAACGAAACCGGCCGCACGCAGGCCGAACACGCGGTCAAGGTCCTGACCCGCCTGCCCATCGACCGCATCATCGTCAGCAACCTCAGCCGCGCCTATGAAACCGCGTCGATCATCAATGCCGGCCTGCAAAAACCGCTGGTGGTGGATGAAGGGTTGAAGGAACGCAACTACGGCGCGTTCGAAGGCAAGGCGGTCGAGGAAATGGAAAACCTGAAAAGCGAACTGGTCGCGCGCGGCCTGCCGCCCGAAGAAAACGGATACCCTTGCCCGCCCGACGGCGAGCCCTACGCCAAATTCCGCGAACGCACGATCGAGGCGTTCCACCGCAACCTTGAAACCTATACGGGCGAAAACATCCTGTTCGTGGCGCATGGCGGCGTCTACCGCGTGCTGCGCCGCTGCCTCTTCACCGAACTCGACCACTCCGCCAACGTCCAGCCCTTCCATTTCAACAAGGGCGACGACGGCTGGCTGCTGCATCATTTGAAATAAATTTGTGTCATTCCGGCTTTCGCCGGAATGACAACGGAGTTTTTCAGGACGAAACTTCGTCTTTCTTTATTTCCGGTTTCTTCTTCACCGCGTCACACATCTCCAGCTATCCATTTGAAGTGATGCTTCTCTCCTCTCCTTTGGGAGAGGAGATGTCGCGCAGCGACAGAGGTGAGGGTACTCCGTCGGCTTCAGGCACTCATGTTCACCGAGTACCCTCATCCTCCCACCGCAAGCGCGGCGGGCCCCTCCTTCTCCCAAAGGAGAAGGTAAAAGCGCATCTTTTTATTCTGTAGGGCTTTTATCCGCAGCAGGTTTCTTCTTCACCGCATCGCACATCCCCGCCACCCAGCAGGCGGGGCAGCCGCGCATGGCGAAGAGGGAAGCGGCGATCAGGGCATAGGATAGCGGCTGGGAATAGGCATAAGCAAAATAGGCGGCAGCCAATGCGCCTGCACCGATGATGCCGCGGATGATTTGTGATTTGACGGTGGGGCAGGATGCCATGATTACTCCTCCTGTCATTTTAACATGCTCCATATAAATAGGGAAATCAGGTGAAAAGGAGCGGGGGAACCAATCTCCGCCTCGGGGGTTAGAAAATTACAATCCCGCAATTTTCAACCGAGGTACACCATCATGACAAAAGAAATCGACACCCGCACGGAAATCCAAAAAGAAAACGACAAAAAAGCAAACCGCGACCCCATCACCGGTGAACCCGGCATGCAGGCAATCGGCACCGGCGTCGGCGCGGCGTTGGGTGGTGCGGCAGCAGCATCCACGGCAATCGCGGCAGGCGCAGCCATGGGCTCGGCAGCGGGTCCTGTCGGCGCTGTTATCGGCGCGGCCGTTGGTGCCGTGATCGGCGCGGATATCGGCCATGCGGTCGGCGAAGAAGTGAACCCGACGCAGCTGGTCTGGTGGGAAGAAAACTATGCCAGCCGCCCGTATGTGAACAAAGGCGAGGAATTCTCGACCTATGAACCCGCATATCGCTCGGGCCTTGAAGCCGCGCGCAACAACAAAGGCCGCGACTTCAACGATCTCGCGCCCTCGATCGAGAATAACTGGAACATGTCGCGCGGCGACTCCCAGCTTGAATGGGATGATGCACGCCCCGCGATCGAAGACGCTTACATGAGCTACAACGCGTACAAGCCCGGCGCAGAAGCGCGCTAAGCTGACACGCGACTAAAAAAATCCCCCGATGCCTTGACCGGCACATCGGGGGATTTTTTTTATTGCATATATTCCGTCGTTACAGGCAGTTCGCGCCCGGTTTTGCGCCCGCCGTCGTCGGCTGGGTGAACGGCGCGACCGTCGATTTGAAACCGTCTTTTTCGGCGCTTGCATTAAATCCGGCGGCGCTTGATGCCAGCGTCGATACCTTGCTGGCGTTCAGGGAAGCTGTCAGGGCAGGGCGGCGCTGCAGATGATCCGCTGCCGTCTTGCCGTCGCTGTCGGGCCGGGTGGGGTCGGCGCCTGCCGCCACCAGCACATCGACCAGCGCCTTGTCCCCGAAACGCACGGCCTTGTTCAGCACAGGCTCGGTGCCGATTTTTACCCATTCGGAATCGATGCGGTCCATCACCGCGTTCGGGTTTGCGCCTTTGTTCAGCGCGTCCTTGATGACTTTCAGCGAACCCTTGAAACCGAACAGGTATGAATTGGTGAATCCGGTCACGCGTTTGTCGAGCGTCTTCTGGCTCGGCGTGAACAGCTTGTCTTTCAGCTTGATGATCGCGGGTTCCAGGTAGTTGCTGGTGAAATCGGCGATGCCCATTACTGTGTCTGCGCTCATGCTTTGCATTTTCTACACCCTTGTTGATGGCGGTTTGCCGCCGGAATTTTTTGCGATGGATTCGCTTTTTGTTATTCGAAGACTATACGTTAATATTTACATAACCACAAGAGCAAGGTTGTTTCTATAACAATAACAGGGCGTTAAGGGTGAAAAAGTCGGAGAAGGCTGCTTTTGGGTTATAAAACACCAAAATGGGCAGATTTTTGTCCTTTTTGGGTGTTTTTCATCTGAAATGATACATTAACGGGCGTTAATCTTGGTTTTTTAACCATTTTCGCAATCCACATGTAGATATTCGCGGGAAAATCGGGCTATTCTGGCCGCATTGTGTGTACGGGCCCGAAGGCCCATTGTCTGAAAAGTTTTTACAGTGCCGAAGCCGGATAAAGGACTGGAGCAACGCGTTGGAACGATCCGTCGTTTCAACCGCATGTACATGCATAAAATCGGAATTCTGGAGGAGCGCGTTTTCGAAAGCCCGTTCACGGCGGCGGAATTGCGCGTGCTGACCGAACTGCAATTGGCCGACCAGACCACGGCCAGCACACTGGCGCGCGATTTGAAAATGGACAACGGCTATCTCAGCCGCATCCTGACCAAGTTTGAAAAAGAAGGCCTGATTGAAAAGGAACGCTCGAAGGAAGACGCGCGGCAGTTCAGGATTGCGCTGTCGAAAAAGGGCGTCACGGTCTGCGCGGAGATCAACGATGTCGCCAACAAGATCATGCTGAACATCGTCGCGCCGCTGCCGGTGGAGGAACAGATCCGCCTGGTGGCCGCGATGTCGACGATCGACCGCATCGTCAACCAGCCCGGCCGGTTCGAGCCGCGCGTGGCGGAGACGTTCACGATGCGCGAACACAGGCTCGGCGATATCGGGCGCATCATCCACAGCTGTTCCGTGCAGTTCGCCGCCGATTACGGCTGGAACCATGAATTCGAGGCGGAGCTGGCGTCGCTCGCGGCGGAATTCATTCGCGGGTACAACCCCGCGACCGACCGCTGCCTGATCGTGGAAATCGACGGGCATCTTGTCGGCTCGGTGTTTGTGCGCGCGGTGAACGATAACGCGGCGGAGGCTGTGCTGCCCTATGTTGCGCCCGAAGCGCGCGGCATGGGCATCGGCAAGCATTTGCTGGAGGCCGCGACGTCCTTTGCGAAACAGGCGGGATATAAAAAACTCGTGCTGCGCACGGAAAGCGTCATCGATTTTGCGGGGCTGATGCTGAAACAGGCGGGATTGCAACTGGTGCGCGAAACGCCGCATCAACGCTTCGGCCGCGACAGCGTCGGGCAGGACTGGGAACTCGTCCTCGCGTAATCCGTTATTTAAACCTTGTTTTTACGCGCCAAGGCGCGGGATTTTTATGCGCCGAGGCGGCGAGGTTTTTATGCGCCGAGGCGGCGCGCGGGCGGCTTGAGCGGCACGACCTTGTCCGGCACGGGCTTGTACACTTCGGTCAGGTATTTCAGGTCGATCTTGGACAGGTCATATTTCCGGTCGATCACTTTGCCGCCCGACAGCTTGTCAAAATATCCCAACGCCTGCACGAACGACGCCGCGGCCTTCTCGAGGCCGGGATCTTCCTTCAGCAGGCCTTGCGATTCCATCGCCAGCGTCAGGTACAAATAACGGTTGCCGCGCGGCATTGAATCGGGGAAGGCTTCGCGGTTGCGGCCCGCCGCTTCTGTCAGCAATTCGTGGAGGCGGTCGAACGCCGCCGCGTCCTGATGCGCGTCGAACACGCGCTGCTGGCCGCGCTGCAGCGTGAATGTCGATGCATGGCCGGCATCGCCGCCGACCGCGCCGTTGATGCTGCGCGCATGGGCGACGATCGTTGCTGCTTCGTTCAGCAGCGCGGGATCGGTGCCGCGCGCCTTCATGACGCGGAAGGCGTACAGGTCGGCGTCGCTTTCATTCGTGGGCGCGAAAACGTTTTTGTCCTGGTCGCCGTGGCGCGCCTCGTGCAGCATCACGAACTGGAACAGGATGTCGCGCAAAACTTCGCGGTCGCTCTGGAATTCCAGCTTCTGGCCGTTCACGCCCGAAAAATCGCCCATGAAGCGGTTCAGCGAAAAATCGCCGGGCGGGCGGATATAGGTCGTGCGGTTCGCGGCGTCGTCGCTGTTCGAAATCGAATACGCATCCAGCTTGTTGCCGGGGATCATGTCCGTGAAGCCTTTCCACAGCATGCCGGAATACAAAAACGGCGTCCCGATCGCCAGCGGCACGGCGCCCAGGCCATCGCGTTCCCCGTCCTGCCACGTCATTTTCACGGCGTTTCCGGCGAGGTGGAACGGGTAGAGCGGGTTGAAGCGGTCATAGACGCGGATTTCTTTCGCATGAAAATGCTGCGCGTAATCGCCGCCGAAATTTTTCTGCGCCATGAAATCGTCAAGTTTCGTCGACACCATGTCCGGCGCATATTGCAATCCGGTCGACAGCGTTGCGGAGGCGAGAAACGCGAGGCCGAGTTTTGTGAGGCGGCGGCGGCGGACTTTTTTCAGGACCGCTTTTTGCACATGTTTATTGTCGACGATTTCTTTCGGCACATCGGTTTTCGCGGGCGGTTTCGCCTTGAGGCCGAATGCGGCGCGGAGCTTGTTTTTAAGGCCGTCGAGCATGTTTTTCCGGTCTGTGAACTTGATGCTGGAAAATAACCGAATTTCGGGATTCCGTCAATTATTGAAAAAACGCCCATGCCAAATGGATGAAAATGTTCAAACTTTTTTCGAGGCAAAAAATAGACGGTCATTTTTCAGCCGGTTTTACGGCGCATTTCCCTGCTTGCGCGACCATAGCCGTTTTCAAAAACGCTGATTATTCAACCACTTGCAAAACCGCATATTACGTCCTCCGCAAAAATATATGCAGGGATTTCAAACACTTGCCGAAACAGAAAAGCCCGGGCAGCGGACAGGCCGCCCGGGCTTTTCGCTCGGCGCTAAATGGATTTACGGCATGGCGCTGACTTGGCTGATCAGCTTCGCGCGTTCATCTGCCGTCATCACATCGGCAACGTCGAGCGCGATCACCTGGCCTTTTTCCTGCAAGGCCGATACATCGGCGCGGATTTCGGCGAGGATTTTTTCGGCGTCGGCGCGTTTATAATCCGGCTGCGACAGCATGTCTTTCACAAGCCCGCGTTTCTTGCGGATGTCGCCGATTTTTCCCTCCACCTCCGGCCAGCCTGCCTTGACGATATCGACCGTCTTGTCGCGCGTGGCGGGGCTGAGATCGGCGAAGGCGGTGATGACCGACGCGATCTTATTCAGCACAGGCGTGCCCGCCATGCCGCCGCCCGCAAACATGCCCGCCGTCGCCACGTTTGCGGTGAGCGACAGGATAAAGGCCGTGCCGTACACGGTGCGCATAACAACTTGTTTGTTCATGTGATTTCTCCCTATGGTTCAAGCCACCATATCCACCCTGCCAGCAGTGATGCGCTTGTATGTCCCTGATACCGGACGGGCGGCGAAACACCTGCGTTTTAGATAAATGCGGTTATTTGCGTGACGGGAGGCGAAAAACATCCTTGATCGTCTGCACGTTCAGCGGAAATTCAAGGAAGATATGGATGGCGCTGAGCGACAGCAACGCACGGAATCCGAGGCGGAAATTGTAGTAATAAAGCGCAATCGCGGCGAGATAAACAATCACGATACCCGCCATGCGCGCACGCGGGATGCGGTGCCATTTCAGCAATTCCGTCTTGCTGAACCAGTTGAGGTAATGATAGGTGAAGGCGAAAGTCAGCAGGCCATAGGCGCGCGCCCATCCGGCATCGAGCATGTCACCGTCCTGCGCACCCAGCGCGACCGCCACGGGGTCGAAAAACACGCGCTGCTTTTCAAACCATTCCACGAAATGAAGGTAAATCAGCGGCGGGAAAAACACGATCAGCGCGGCCGCGCCGAGCCATGTGATGACGGAAACGACAGACGCCGCATCACCGCTGCGCCGCGCGCCATGCAGCAGGAAGATGAAGGTAAAAACGGCGATATGCACAAAGGTCGGGATCAGCGTCGCGCCCAGCAGGATAAACATATCGGCATTCAGCAACGCCCAGACAATGAACGGCACCATGAACAGCAGCAGCAACCGTACATCGCGCCGCGCTGAAATGTTGAGAAACAGCGGCATCAGGAACAGCGACAGCACCATGAACGCGATCCCGTAATGCGATGGCCGCGTGAGGATGTCGGATTGCGCTGGCAGCGCAAGGCTGCCGGATTGCGCAGGCAGCACCAGCCAGCAGGCGAGCACGACCGACAGCGCGACAAACAGCCAACGGTACGATGCGTCGTGAAAGAAATATTTGCGATCGTGCAGCCACGAAATCTGCGTCAGGTAATGCAGGGGCCCGAGGATGGCATAGACCACAAACACCCCCTCGAACGGCAGGCGGTAGGCCAGCAGCAGCGACAGCAGGATCAGAACCGGCTGCGCCCAGTCCTGCGCGGCGCGGGTGGTGAGGGAAGGCGAGGTCATGGGGGTAATTTATCACGGACAGGGCGTGGCGAATAGTCCCTCTCCTTTGGGAGAGGGTGGCGCCCATTGCGCTTGCAATGGGAGGGTGAGGGTACTCGGTGACATCTGTGCCTGAAGCCGACGAAGTACCCTCACCTCTGTCGCTGCGCGACATCTCCTCTCCCAAAGGAGAGGAGAAGATCAGTGCTTGTTCCCTCTCCTTTGGGAGAGGGTGGGGCCCATGCGCTTGCATGGGAGGGTGAGGGTACTTTCGTCGGCTTCAGGTTCTTGTGTTGACCAAGTACCCTCACCTCTGTCGCTTGCGCGACATCTCCTCTCCCACCATGCTTTGCATGCGGTGCATGAAGGAGAGGAGAGGGGATTGCGGCATGGCGAGGTCTTTCATGTAGTGCTATAAGCAATCCAGAAATTCACAGGTGGAGCGACATCATGAAAGTCATCATCTACGGCGCAACGGGCATGATCGGGCAGGGGGCGGTGCGGGCGTGCTTGAACGATCCGCAGGTCGAGGCGGTGCTGGCTGTCGGACGCACGGCATCGGGTGTCGTGCATCCGAAATTCAAAGAGCTGCTGATGCGCGACCTTGCCGATTACCGCAATTCGGATGCCATGCTGGCGGGATACGATGCCTGCTTTTTCTGCCTCGGCATGACGGTCGCGGGCAAGACCGAGGAAGAATACCGCCGCGTGACCTATGGGTTTACGATGGCGGCCGCCGAAACGCTGCTGCGCCTGAATCCGCAGATGACCTTCGTCTATGTCTCCGCCGAAGGTGCGGACAGTTCGGAAAAAGGCCCGTTGATGTGGGCGCGCGTGCGGGGCGAGCTTGAGAACGCGCTGCTGCGGATGCCGTTCGGGGGCGTCTATGTCCTGCGCCCCGCCTTCATCCAGCCGATGGATGGCGAGCAATCGAAAACGAAAGCATATCGTCTGATGTATAATTCGATGAAGCTGATTTTGCCGCTGGTGAAAAAGCTTTTCCCGGCTTATTCCACCGATACCCGCGCGCTGGGACGCGCGATGATTGCGCTGGCGCAGCATGGGGACGGAGTTAAAATTTTAAAGAGCGTCGATATTAACCGCGTGGCTACGCTGCCGTAAATTCACGCGACTTCGGATTTCGCAGGGATGATTTCCGCCAGCACGTCCTTCAGCATTTCGGGGCGGAAGGGCTTGGCGATGAAGCCGGTCATGCCGGCTTCGATGCAGAGGCTTTTGTCTTTTTCGGAGACATGGGCGGTCATGGCGATGATGGGGGTGCGGGGCAGGGCCATTTCCTGCTCCAGGTTGCGGATGCGGCGGGTGCTTTCGAAACCGTCCATTTCCTGCATCTGCACATCCATCAGGATGGCGTCATATTGCGTTTGCTGGGTGAAGCGCACAGCCTCCAGCCCGTTGACGGCGGTATCATAGGTATAGCCCAGATGGTCGAGGTAGGAGGCGGCGACCATCGTGTTGGCGGCGTAATCATCCACGATCAGCACGTTTTTGTGCGTCCGGTCCTGCGGCGCTCCGGTTTGCGGGAGGTCTGCGCTCCGCAAGCCGTTCGCCAGCGGGAGGTGGAATTCGAAAGTGGAGCCGAGGCCCTCGCGGCTTTCGACCGTGATGGTGCCGCCCATTTTTTCCACCAGCGATTTGGCAATCGACAGGCCAAGGCCGGAGCCGCCGAATTTGCGCGTGGTCGATGAATCGGCCTGCGTGAATTTGTCGAACACGGTGACGATTTTATCCGCGGGGATACCGATGCCGGTATCGATGACCTTGAAATCGACGGCGGTCTTTTCGCCCGCCCGTGTGCCGGCGATGCGCAGCTCGACAGACCCGCGCGTGGTGAATTTCACGGCATTGGCCAGCAGGTTGGTCAATACCTGCTGGATGCGGAAAGCATCGCCCCTGTAAAAGCGGTTGAGGCCGGGCGCGTAGGTGACCTTCAGCGGCAGGTTTTTGTCGCGCGCGGCGACGTTCGCGATCTCGACCGTTTTGGTGACCATGTCGTGCAGGTCGAATTCGGCTTCCTCCAGCTCGATCGATTCCGCGCCAAGGCGCGACAGGTCGAGCAGGTTGTTGATGAGGTCGAGCAGGTTATCGGCGCTTGACCGCATCGTATCCACATATTTTTTCTCGCGCTCCGCCAGCGTCGGCGAAATGCCCAGAAGATGGGTGAGGCCGATGATGGCGTTCATGGGCGTGCGCAATTCGTGGCTGATGCTGGCCAAAAATTCATCCTTGCGGCGGTTGGATTCACGCAAGGCCTCTTCAGTCGCCCTTTGTTCCGAAATGTCGCGCGCGACCTTTGACGCGCCGACGATCTTGCCGTCGAGATCGCGGATGGGCGACACGGTGAGGGAAATATTGACCAGCCGCCCGTCCTTCGCCTTGCGCACGGTTTCGAAATGGTCGACGCGCTGGCCGGCCTTTACCTTGGCAAGGATCGCGTATTCCTCGTCCATCATGTGTTCGGGGATGAGGATGGTGATGTGGCGGCCGATCACTTCCTCCGCCGTATGGCCGAAGATGCGCCAGGCGGCCACGTTCCACGAGGTGATCGTGCCGTTGAGGTCTTTGGAGATGATCGCGTCATCGGAGGATTCGACGATGGCGGCGAGGTATGCGCTGGCGCGCTGCGCGGCCTTCGTTTCGCGGATATCACGCGCGATCTTGGACGCGCCGATGATCGTGCCGTCCGGCGCCTTGATGGGCGATACCGTGATCGACAGGTCGACCAGCGCGCCGGATTTGGTCAGGCGCTGCGTTTCGAAATGTTCGATGCGCAGGCCGGATTTGACCTTGCCGATGATGATGAATTCCTCGTCTTCCCGTTCTTTCGGGATGATGATGCTGATATACTTGCCCACGACTTCATCGGTGGTGTAGCCGAACAGTTTTTCGGCGGCGGGATTCCATGATGTGATGAAGCCGCCCAGCGTTTTGCTGATGATGGCGTCGTCCGTCGATTCGATGATCGCGGCCAGCCTTGCCTGCGCTTCGATAATGTATTCCGGATTGGCCGTCATGATGGTTTACTGCCCTTGAACAACTCACCCCAATGCGTCACGGGGCATTTAGTTCCCTTATATCTTTATACACTATGCCGTGGCGGCGCGAAAGCTGGCCATGACGGGGGTATGGTCGCTCGCCTTTTCCTCACCCCTCGGGGCGCTGTCGATGATGCAGCCCTCCAGCCGGTCGGCGGCCTGCGGGGAGCACATCAGGTGGTCGATGCGGATGCCGTTGTTGCGCGGCCATGCGCCCGCCTGGTAATCCCAGAATGAAAACTGGTGGTCGAGCTGGTTGAAGACGCGGAAGGCATCGGTATAACCGAGATTGACCAGCTGCCGGTATTTCTGGCGGCTGGCCAGCATGAAGAGGGCGTCGTTTTTCCAGACGGCAGGGTCGTAGCAATCGCGGCCTTCGGGGATAATGTTGTAATCGCCGCCAAGGACGACGGGCTGGCCGGTCGCCAGCAACCCGCGCGCATGGGCGATCAACCGGTCGCACCAGTTGAGCTTGTACGGGTATTTTTCGGTATCGACGGGGTTGCCATTCGGCAGGTAGATGGACGCGATACGAAAACCGTTGACCGTCGCCTCGATATACCGCGACTGTTCATCGGTGGGGTCGCCGGGCAGGCCGGTCATGACATCGGCGATGGGGAATTTCGACAGGATGGCGACGCCGTTCCATGATTTCTGGCCGAAGACGGCGCATTCATACCCGGCGGCCTTGAATTCCATTTCGGGAAAATTCTCGGTCACGCATTTCAATTCCTGCAGCAGCAGCACATCGGGCTGCTGGCTGTCGATCCACTTCAGCATGTTGGGCACGCGGATCTTGACGGAGTTGACGTTCCAGGTGGCGATTTTCATATTGACCGTAACAAAACCATTTTCAGGACATGTATTTATATGGTCTTTGATTTCCGAACCATAGTATGTTTTAAATGCCTTATATATCAAGGGGAAAAGTATTATGCCGACACGCGCCGCGCAAAAATCATCCGGTCAATTCTATCTGGCAGTCGGATTGGTTTGCGCAGCGGTCATGGCGCTGCAGATTTTGCAGAGCCGCATTTTCTCCGTCGTCACCTGGTATCACCTCTCGTTCCTCACCATCAGCATTGCGATGTTCGGCCTCACGCTCGGCGCGCTGCAGGTCTATCGCGGCAACAAGGAAGAGCAGCGCAAGAACCTCGGCAAGCACCTTGGCGATTATTCGCTGTATTTCGGGTTGCTGGCGGTGCTGACGCTGATGGTGCAGATGCATGTGCCGATCGTCGACGGCAATTTCCAGTCGATTGCCTTCACCCTGCCGCTGGTCGCGGGCATTTCGGCGGCGACGTATTATCAGGGCGGCAAGATCGTGTCGCTGTGCCTCACGCGCTCCAACCTGCCGGTCGGCAAGGTTTATGCGGCGGATATGGTGGGGGCTTCGCTGGGCTGCCTTGCCGCGATTGCGCTGATGCAGGCGATGGACGCCCCGTCGGCGGTGCTGCTGGTGGCGGCCGCGATTGTGGCGAACGGGTTGCTGTTCAGCCGCCCGAAGCAGGGCAAGAGCATTGCGTTGATTTTGGGCGTGGCGGGCATTCTGGCCGCGCTCGGCCTTGTGAACGCGTCGATGAAGGACCGCCCGATTTACCCCTATTGGACGAAGGGTTTCGACCTGCCGCGCCGCGACATCACGTTCGAGGAATGGAACCCCATTTCGCGCATCACCGTGTCGCCCGACCTGCAGAATTTCTCCGCCTACCTGTGGGGGCCGAGCCCGAAGCTGCCCAAAGACATCAAGACCGAATACCAGTACCTGCGCGTCGACGGCGCGGCGGGCACGCCGATCATGAAATTTGACGGCAAGAACTGGGACAGCGTGAAATTCCTTGAATACGACCTGACCAACCTTGCGCATTTCCTGCCCAACATCAAATCTTTCGCCATCATCGGCGCGGGCGGCGGGCGCGATTTGCTGTCGGCGCTGTATTTCAAGGCGAAGCGCGTCGTCGCGCTCGACATCAACAACATCCAGGTGAAGCTGCTGAAGGAACTGCCCGAATTCCGCAACTACACCAACCTGTGGAACCAGCCGGGCGTCGACATCATCAACAGCGAGGCGCGCAGCTGGCTGACGCAGAACGATGAAAAATTCGACGGCATCCAGATGTCCATGATCGACACCTGGGTATCGTCCGCGGCGGGTGCATTCGCGCTGACCGAAAACAGCCTCTACACCGTCGACGCGTGGAAAGTGTTCCTGCGCCGGCTGAACGACAACGGCGTGCTGACCGTCAGCCGCTGGCACAAGGCAGGCGGGGCGTGCAACGACCTGTGCCGCCTTGCCACGATCACCGCGACCGCATTACAGGAACTGGGCGAGAAAAATCCCGGCAAGCATGTGTTCATCGCGCATACCGCCGCCATCGTGACCTTCATCGTCGGCCGCCATGAATTTACCGCCGCACAACTGGACGCGCTGCACGGCGCGGCCAAGCGCCTTGATTACACGATCCTGGCGTCGCCGCGCATGGAACCGAAAGACCCGACCTTGCGCGCCATCCTGCATTCCCAGACGCCGCAGGACGTGTCGGCGGCGATTGCCGACCTGCCGTTCGACGTCTCGCCCTCGACCGACAACCGCCCTTTCTTCTTCAACCAGGCGCGCATCTGGAAGCCGTGGGACGTGATCAAGCAGGCGCGCGAGGGCACGATGTTCTCGCAAAACCTGCGCGGCCATGCGGTGGCGACCGTGAACCTTTATATCATCATCCTGTTCTCCATCGTCGCATCGGCATTGGTGCTGGTGCTGCCGTTCCGGAAAGCTTTGGCCCATGCGCCGAAGAAATTCCTGCGCGCAGGCACGGTTTACTTTGCGCTGATCGGGCTTGGTTTCATGTTCGTGGAAATCACGCTGATGCAGATGATGAGCATGTTCCTCGGCCACCCTGTTTATGGCCTTGGCATCGTGCTGTTCAGCATGATCCTGTCATCGGGCATCGGGTCGTTCATTTCTGAATCTTTCCCGCTCAACACGCAAAAACGCCTGATCGTCTGGTCGGCGGCGATCATGGTTTATATCGCGCTGCTGGCGGCATCGGTCACGCCGCTGATGGAGACGTTTATCGAGGAAGGCTTCGCCCTGCGCGCGGCGGTCTGCCTGCTGCTCATCTTCCCCTGCGGGATCATGATGGGTTTCGCCTTCCCGACGGGCATGAAGCTGACCGACAAGGTATCCGATACGCTGACGCCGTGGTTCTGGGGCATCAACGGCGCGATGGGCGTCGTGGCGTCCGCTGTCGCCATGGTGATTTCCATCGGGCTCGGCCTTCCGTTCACGCTGCTGGCGGGGGCGTTGTGCTATGGCCTGCTGTCCATCCCGTCGCTGCACCTGCTGAAACAATCGAAATAAGCATTATTTAAAGGGCATATATCATGGTCGCTAAACAAAAATCGCCGGGCGTGTTTTATTTCGCGGTCGGCCTGATCTGCGCTTCCGTTATGGCGCTGCAGATTTTGCAGAGCCGCATTTTTTCGGTCGTCACATGGTATCACCTGTCATTCCTGACCATCAGCATCGCGATGTTCGGCCTTACGCTCGGCGCGCTTGACGTCTATCGCGGCGACAAGGCCGACCAGCAGAAAAACCTCGGCAAGAAACTGCGCGCGTCCACGGTCTGGTTCGGTATCCTCGCCGTCGCGTCGATGTTCGTGCAGATGTATGTGCCGATCGTCGACAAGAATTTCCAGTCCATCGCGTTCACGCTGCCGCTGGTGGCGGGTGTCGCGGCGGCTTGCTATTACCAGGCGGGTAAAATCGTTTCGCTCTGCCTGACGCGCTCCGGCCTGCCGGTGGGCAAGGTCTACGCGGCCGACATGATCGGCGCATCGATGGGCTGCCTTGCCGCCATCGGGTTGATGAAACTGATCGACGCGCCCTCCGCCGTGCTGCTGGTGGCGGGCGTCATTATCTTTACCGGCCTGATGTTCGACCGCGCGGTGAAGGGCAGGGCGCTCGCCCTCGGCCTCGCCGCCGCCGTCACCATCGTGGGCCTCGGCAATGCGGCCATGAAGGACCGCCCGATTTACCCCCGCTGGACCAAGACGATCAACCTTGACCGTTCCGTCATCGATTACGAAGAATGGAACCCGATTTCGCGCATCACCGTGTCGCCGCCGCTTGCTTCGCTGCCGGTTTATGTCGCGGGCCGCAGCCCGATGCTGCCCAAGGACACCAAGACCGATTATAAAATGCTGCGCGTCGATGGCGCGGCGCATACCGCGATCCTGAAATTCGACGGCCACAGCTTCGACAAGATGAAGTTCCTTGAATACGACCTGACCAACCTTGTGCATTTCATCCCGAACCTGAAATCGGTCGGCATCGTGGGCGTGGGCGGCGGGCGCGACTTGCTGGCGGCGCTTTATTTCGGCGCGAAGACCGTGACGGCGGTCGACATCAACAACGTGCAGATCAAGCTGCTGACCGAAATACCGGAATACAAGAACTATTCCAACCTGTCGACCCAGCCGGGCGTGCGCATCGTCAACAGCGAGGCGCGCAGCTGGTTCACGCACAACACCGAAAAATACGACCTGCTGCAGATGTCGCTGATCGACACCTGGGTGTCGTCGGCGGCGGGCGCGTTCGCGCTCACCGAAAACGCGCTCTACACCGTCGATGCGTGGCGCACCTTCCTGAACCGCGTGAACGATGGCGGCATTTTCACTGTCAACCGTTTCCACCACGATAGCGCGGCCTGCAACGACCTGTGCCGCCTTGCCACCATCACCTCGACCGCGCTGCATGAAATGGGCAAGCCGAACCCGTGGAAACACGTGTTCATCGCGCATATCGGCAACATCCTGTCGATGATCGTGGGCAAGGACGAACTGACGGCGGTGCAGCTGGACGCGCTGCACAGCAACGCCGACCGCCTGAAATACACCATCATCGCATCGCCGCGCAAAGCGCCGAAGGATGAATACCTGTATAAAATCCTGCACGCCGAAAGCCCCAAGGAGATCAACGACGCGATCAAGGACCTGCCGTTCGACGTGTCGCCCACGACCGATAACCGCCCGTTCTTCTTCAACCAGGCGCGTATCTGGAAGCCGTGGGATGTCATCAAACAGGCGACATCCGGCGACATGTTCTTCCAGAACCTGCAGGGGCATGCGGTGGCGACGGTGAACCTTTACATCATCATCGTGTTCTCCATCATCGCCTCCATCCTCGTCCTCGTGCTGCCGTTCCGCGGCGCGCTGAAGCTGGCGCCGAAGAAATTCCTGCGGGCGGGCACGGCGTATTTCGCGCTGATCGGGCTCGGGTTCATGTTCGTGGAAATCACGCTGATGCAGATGCTCAGTATGTTCCTCGGCCATCCTGTGTACGGCTTGGGCATCGTGCTGTTCAGCATGATCCTGTCATCGGGCATCGGGTCTTTCCTGTCGGAAAGCTATCCGCTGGATACGCGGCGCAAGCTGATCAAGGGGCCGATTGTGCTGATGATCTACCTGTTCCTCGTCGCGGCATCCGTCGGCCCTTTGATGCATGTCTTCATCGAAACCGGGTTTGCGGTGCGCATCGCGCTGTGCGTCGCGCTGATCTTCCCGGCCGGCATGATGATGGGCTATGCCTTCCCGACCGGCATGAAGCTGACCGAGCGCATTTCCGATACGCTCACCCCGTGGTTCTGGGGCATCAACGGCGCGTTCGGCGTCGTCGCCACCGGCCTTGCCATGGTCATCTCCATCGGCCTCGGCCTGCCCGCCACGATCATCGCAGGCGCGCTGTGCTATGGCTTGCTGGCAATACCTGCGGCTAGGTTGCTTAAGCAGAGGAAAAGAAGTTAAAGGAGCACTAAATCCTTGTTTAAAGCTTGGCAAAAATTTGCTGTGATTATCGCCAGCTTTGCCGCGATATTAGCTAGCGTTCTTGCAGGATCCGGTTGTTTTGATAACCTTGCAACTGCACTTTTCTTTGACGCTATTGTACTAGTATCCGTTATGTTTTCGGCTGGGGTTGCATATGCTGCCTATAAACTTTTTTCGAAGTCTAAAAAGGTGAAGCTGCCAAACTTTTTATGGCCTGCTCTGGCCCTGTTCTCGTTCGCAGTTGGTAGTGTTGCTTATTTGAATTGGGGCGCATGTTCAATGGGGAATGGCCAAATTCGCGAGGAGCTTGGGAAAGACTCGTCGTCAGTGACACATTTTTAAAGATCTAAGCTTAATTACATCTTCGGCGCGAACGACTTCCCGCAGCCGCAGCCCGCAGCTTCATTCGGGTTGCGGATCTTGAAGGCGGATTTGACGATGGATTGCATGTAATCGACTTCCGCGCCGCTCAAAAACTGGATGGAGGTGGTGTCGGTGACGAGGCCGTCGAATTTTACGTCGTCATCGTTGAATTTATCATCAAGGCCCAGTTCGTACTGGAAGCCGGAGCAGCCGCCGCCCAGCACCGTGACGCGGAGCATCAGGTTCGGGTTGCCTTCCTTTTCGCGCAAAACGGCTAGGCGCTTGACGGCGCTGTCGGTGAGCGTGAGGGTCGAGGTCATGGGCGTATCGGGCATGGCAAACTCCGGTCTGTTCGGGCGCTTTGATTAAACATAAGCAGGCGACATATTATCCTTTAATTCTACCGCATAATATGGTTTAAAAGCCTTATAAATCAATAGAATTCCGGCTTTTTACCGCCGGGCTTCGCGGGGGATGTCATGGCACGCGCTGTTGCTAAGAAGTTGAAATCCTTGGGTGAAACTGACCCCAAAGACCCGCTCGCCAAATTTCTGGCGGCTGACGGGCTTTCCACATTCGCCTCCCGCCCTGCCGAAAGCCGGGGCCGCCTGCATAAAGAAGGCCCCAGCAAGACGCGCGGCGATTTCGAGCGCGACCGCGACCGGATCATCCATTCCTCGGCTTTCCGCCGGCTGAAATTCAAGACGCAGGTGTTCGTCTATCACGAGGGCGACCATTACCGCACACGCCTCAGCCACTCGATCGAGGTGGCGCAGGTGGCGCGGTCGCTTGCGCGGTTGCTGAAGGTGGATGAGGATCTGGCGGAGACTTGCGCGCTTGCCCACGACCTTGGCCACACGCCCTTCGCGCATGTTGGCGAAGATGCGCTGGCGGAATGCATGAAGCCCTATGGCGGGTTCGACCATAACGACCAGACCTTGCGCGTGGTCACGAAACTGGAAAAAAAATACCCGAATTTCGACGGGCTGAATTTGACCTGGGAGTCGCTCGAAGGTCTCTGCAAGCATAACGGCCCGCTGTATAAAAAAGGCCAGAAGAAGCCGAAACTGGAAATCACGCTGGCCGAACTCAGCAAGCAGATGGATCTGCTGCTGGGCACCTACGCGTCTGTCGAGGCGCAGGCGGCGGGGATTGCGGATGATATCGCGTATAACAGCCATGACCTTGACGACGGGTTGCAGGCGGGCATGTTCAGCCTTGCCGATGTCGAGCAGGTTGAATGGGTGGGCGCGATCATCCATGCCAAGAAAAAATCCTATCCCGGCATCGCGCCCTATACGCTGGCGCAGGAAACGATCCGCGACGTGATGGGCACGTACATCATGGATGTGCTGGCGGAGAGCAAGAAGCGCATCGTGTCGCTCGACCCGAAAACCGCCGACGATGTGCGCGGCGCGAAGGACATGGTTGTCGGCATGTCGGATGCGATGAAGAAAAAAGACCGCGCGCTGCGCGATTTCCTTTGGGCGAATTTCTATCGCCATCATCAGGTCAGCCGTGTGCGTCGCAAGGTGTTTTCGGTGGTGCAGGATTTGTTCGAGGTGTTCATGGAACACAAACGCTGCCTGCCGCCCGAATACCTGAAACAGGTGATGAATGTGCCCAAGGGCTGGGACGAAAAAACATGGCAGGCCCGCACGGTCGCCGATTATATCGCGAGCATGACGGATCGCCTCGCGGTGATGGAACACAAGGATCTGTTTGACGCCTATCAGGTGGTGAGATGAGCAATATTTTCCATGCGTACAAAGACAAGGTCAGCGACCTGCTGGGCCAGATGGCCGCGAATGGCGACATTCCGCAGGGTCTCGACCTCAGCCGCGTGACGGTGGAGCCGCCGAAGGATGCCAGCCACGGCGACATGGCGACGAATGCCGCGATGGTGCTGTCGAAGGCTGCGGGCAAAAACCCGCGCCAGCTGGGCGAAGCGCTGGCGGTCCGTTTGAAGCAACTGCCGGAGATCCGCGAAGTGACGGTTGCGGGCCCCGGCTTTGTGAACTTCCGTTTGGCCGATGCCGAATGGGCATCGACGCTGCGCACGATTTTGGCGGACGGCATTCATTACGGCGACAGCAAAATGGGCAAGCGCGAGAAGGTGGTGATCGAATACGTCTCCGCCAACCCCACCGGCCCGATGCATGCGGGACACGTGCGCGGCGCGGTGATCGGCGACACGCTGGCGAACCTTTTGAAAAAAGCGGGCTATGACGTCACCAAGGAATATTACTTCAACGACGCCGGCAACCAGATCGATGTGCTGACGAAGACGGCTTACCTGCGCTACCGCGAGGCGCTGGGCGAGGACATCGGCGCGATCCCCGAAGGGCTATACCCCGGGGAATACATGAAGGACGTCGCACAGGCCATGGTCGCGCGCGACGGCAAGCAATGGCTGGGCGTGGCGGAAACCGCCTGGGCACCCGCGATGCGCGATTTCGCGGTTGAATACATCATGCAGATGATCCGTAGCGACCTCGACCTGATCGGCATCCATCACGACGTGTTCTCGAACGAACGCGTGATGATCGAGGACGGCACGCTGGAAAAATCCTTCAAGACGCTGATGGACAAGGGCCTGATTTACCAGGGCACGCTGCCGCCGCCCAAGGGCAAGGAGATGGAGGGCTGGGAGCCGGTGGAACTGACGCTGTTCCGCTCCAGCAATTTCGGCGACGCCTCCGACCGCCCGTTGAAAAAACGCGACGGCACCTGGGCGTACATCATGCCCGATATCGCGTATCACTATAACAAGCTACAGCGCGGCTTTAAGTGGATGATCAACGTGCTGGGCAAGGATCATCAGGGCTATGAAGAAAAAATCCGCCCTGCAGTCGCGGCGCTGGCCGAAGGCGCGAAAGACATCCGTCTCAACGTCGTCTATTGCGGCATGGTCAAGCTGTTCAAGAACGGCGAGCCGGTGAAGCTGTCGAAACGCTCCGGCAACATCATCACCTTGCGCGAGCTCGTGGAAGAAGTTGGCGCGGGCTCCGTGCGCTTCTTCATGATGACGCGCACGCCCGACAGCGAGCTTGATTTCGATTTCACCAAAGTGGTCGAGCAGTCGAAAGACAACCCGGTGTTTTACGTCCAGTACGCCCATACGCGCTGCGCGTCTGTTTTGCGCAACGCCAGGGAAATGTTCCCGGATGTCGACCTGTCGCCTGCGGCGCTGTCGACGGCAAACCTTGCGCGCATCGCGTCGGCGGACGAATTGCAGCTGGTGCGTTTCATGGCGGGCTGGCCGCGCGCGGTCGAGGCGGCAGCGGAAGCGCATGAGCCGCACCGCGTGGCGTTTTATCTGCATGACCTCGCGTCCGAATTCCACGGTTTCTGGAACAAGGGGCGCGACGATAGCACCTTAAGATTTTTGCACGAGAATGACAGGGAGTTGAGCATGGCGCGTCTTGCGCTGGTGTCGGCCGTGAAGACGGTCATCGCCTCCGGCCTTGCGGTCATGGGCGTTCAACCTGAAGAGGAGATGCGCGGATGACTGACATAAGCCCCAAAGAAGACGACAACCTAGGTTCATTCTATATGGGCCGTATGCGCACGCCGCCGGAGCCGCGCCGTTTGCTGCCCAAGGGTGTGCTGACGGGCGCGACGCTGTTTGCGTTCACCGCGATCATCTGGTACGCATACCCGCGCGGTCAGGAAAAATTCTCCGGCCTCGATATCCCCACGATTTCGGCGGACAAGTCGGTTTATAAATTCAAGCCGGAAAACCCGGGCGGCATGGAAGTGCCGCATCAGGACAGCACGGTGTACGACCCCATCGACAACCGCTCCGGCGACACCGCGCGCGTGGAAAAGCTCGGCGCGCCGCCCGAAGAACCGGTGGACAAGGACGCTGCGATCAGCACCGCGCCGATCGACAAAAAAATGGAAAAGCTGAACCTTGAATCACAGCTGACGACGCCCGTATCGGAAGACACCGAAAAGGTGATCGCGCCGGTGGTGGAGGAAGAAGCGCCCGCGATGCCTGCCGAAAAAACGGCAACGCCGGTGAAGGAAACCAAAACGGCTGAAAAACCGAAAGCGGTGAAGGCGGAAGCGAAACCTGCCGCCAAACCCGTTGAAAAACCGGCGGCAGCGGCGGCAACCTCTACGCCCGCAACTGGCGGCAATTTTATCCAGCTGGGTTCTTATAAAGACATCGCGGCGGCGAAGGCCGACTGGGCTGTGCTGCAAAAGAAATTCCCGCAGACGCTCGGCAAGATGAAGATGCGCACGCAGCACGTCGAGATCGCGGGCAAGGGCACGTTCAACCGGTTGCAAGCGGGGGCATCGTCGCCGGCGCGCGCGGCGGAAGTGTGCAAGCTGCTGAAGGGCAGCGGCACCAGCTGCATCGTGGTGCATTGATGCGTGATCGCTGGCAGCAGATGCAGGACGATATCGGCGTGTTCACCGACAAGACGTTCGGTGACAGCACGCCACAGTCGAAGGCGCATCACCTCGCCGAAGAAGCGATGGAGGCCGCCGCCGACCCGTCCGACATTATCGAATGGGCCGATTGCACCATCCTGCTGCTCGACGCCGTGCGCAAGGCGGGCTTCACGACCGAAGACCTCTACGCCGCCGTGCAGCGCAAGATGGAGATCAACAAGTCCCGCAAATGGGGCGACAAGGACGAGAACGGCGTTGTCCGTCACGTGAAATAATAAGGAAACCGTTATGCAGTTGACCGACCTGAAAGCCATCATCATCGACGCGACCGGCACGGAACTGACGCGCGAGGAACAGGACCTCCTGAAATCCGAACGCCCCGCCGGTTTCATCCTGTTCAAGCGCAACTGCGTTTCGCAGAGCCAAGTCAGAGACCTCGTGTCATCCGTCCGCGAATGCGTGGGCTGGGGCGGGTTGCCGGTTTTGATCGACCAGGAAGGCGGCACGGTGTCGCGCCTGAAGCAGCCGGAATGGAAAGAATACCCCGCTGCGAAAATTTTCGGCGAGCTGGCGACGGCATCGGAGCAGGAGGGCAGGGATGCCGCGCGCATCAATTCCTACCTGATGGCGCTTGATCTGGCCGACCTTGGCATCAGCGTGAATTGTGCCCCTGTGGTTGATGTGCCCGCGCCGGATTGCCACGAATTCCTCTCCGCCAGCCGCACATATAGTGACGCGCCGGAAATGGTGGGTTTGCTGGGCGAAGCCGTCTGCCGCGGGCTTTTGGACGGCGGAATTACGCCTGTTATCAAGCATATCCCCGGTCATGGTCGCGCAAAGGTTGATAGCCATCTGGCGCTGCCTTCGACCGATGCGCCCTTATCTGAACTGTCAAAAACAGACTTTAAACCCTTCAAATATCTGAGCTCAACTGATATGAAAACGGCTGTTTGGGCGATGGCGGCGCATGTGGTATTCTCCTCCATAGATCCTGATTCTGCCGCTACGCTTTCCGCCCGGGTTGTCGAAGACGTGATCCGTGGCGAAATCGGTTTTAACGGTGTTTTGCTGGCCGACGATATTTCGATGAAGGCCTTGGGCGGAACACTGGAAAGCCGTGTGAAGGGAAGCATGGCGTCGGGCATGGACCTGACGATGTTGTGCAACGCGACGTTCGACGACCGGAAAACGGCGCTGGCATTCACCCCGAAACTCACCGCGCAGGCGGCGAAGCGGGTGGCGGATGCGGAGGCACAACGGACGAAATGGCTGAAAAAGGGTAACGACAACAGACAAGAACTCCGGGCCAAACTGGAGCAACTGATCGAAAAGCGAAGGATCGGATGAGCGAAGCGGAAAGCCCCAAATTCGAGGAAGACGTCCTCAAGGACCGGCTCGAGAGCGAGCAATTGCTGCTGTATCTCGGCGGCTTTGACGGTCCCATCGACATGCTGCTGACGCTGGCGCGCGACCAGAAGGTCGACCTTGCCAAAATCTCGATCCTGGCGCTTGCCAACCAATACCTTGAATTCGTGCAAAAGGCCCAGTCGCTGCGCCTTGAACTGGCCGCCGATTACCTTGTGATGGCGGCGTGGCTTGCCTACCTGAAATCCCGACTGCTGATACCGGTCGAAGAACAGAAGCACGCCGAACCCACCGCGCAGGAAATCGCCGATGCGCTGCAATTCCAATTGCGCCGTCTGGAAGCGATGCGCGAAACGGCCGATAAACTGTTCCGCCTGCCGCGCCTCGGCTTCAACATTTTCGCGCGCGGCGAACCGGACGGGTTGCCCACTCAATATATATCCAAATATGACATGACCTATTACGACCTGCTGAAGGCGTATGGTGATGTGAAACAGCGCCAGCAGAATTCGGTTTACAAACTGAACCCCGTCAAGCTGTTCACGCTGGAGGAAGCCATCGCCCGCATGGAAAACATGATGGGCAAGATTCCGCAGGAATGGGTTTCCCTGTTCATGTTCCTGCCGGGCGGTTTGAAGGACCGCATCGTGAAGCGTTCTGCCATCGCCTCCACCTTCGGCGGCGCGCTCGAGATGTGCAAACGCGGCATGATCCAGATCCAGCAGGAAAAGAATTACGCGCCGATCTACATCCGCAAGCCCGGCGCAAAAACGGCCGTGAATGAAAATGTGGAACAGCCCGCCGAAACCTCCATCGACCCCGCCGACCTGATCGACGAGGAAGATGACATCGCGGAAACGGCAGCGGTGGCGGAAGCCGCTGAAGCGACCGAAGATTTTGAAATTGCCGCCGAAGCCGAAGAAATTGTTTCGGAAGAAGTGATTTCGGAAGAAGCTATTTCCGGCGAAGAAGAAGTTGTTTCCGAAGACGTTATTTCCCAAGACGGGCAAGAATTCGACAGCGAAGAAATTTCGGCCGATGACGCCGAAGTGAAAGAAGGGGCCTGATCATGGCAAGAGCAAAGAAAAAACAGCAAGCCGAAACCGTTTCAGACGAAACGATTGTAACGGGTGAAACCGTCGAAGGCGAAGTTGCGCAGGAAGAAATCCTCGAGGCGAACGAGGAAATCGTGGACGGCGACGAAGCTGTGGAAACGGAAACAACCGTTGCCGAAGAAGAAGCCATCGACCCCGACGCGCCCCTGCCAGAAATGACGCATGAAGATGTGCGCCTGGTCGAGGCGATCCTGTTCGCGACGTCCTCCGCCATTTCTGTTTCGCAAATCGCCGAGCGTTTTCCGGCGGAGCGCAAGGCACTGATCCCCGTGATCCTCGAACAGCTGCAAGCGCAATTTTCCAACCGCGGCATCAACCTTGTGCAGCGCGATAACCGCTGGGCGCTGCGCACCGCGACCGACCTTGGCGACCGCCTGCGCCTTGAAAAGGAACAACCCAAGAAATTCACCCGCTCGGCGATGGAAACGATGTCGATCATCGCCTATCACCAGCCCGTCACCCGCGCGGAAATCGAAAACATCCGCGGCGTCGCGACATCCCCCGGCGCGCTCGACGCGCTGATGGAAGCTGGTTGGATCAAGCCCGGCAAACGCCGCGAAGTGCCCGGCCGCCCTGTCACTTGGCTCTCGACCCAGGCATTCCTCGACCATTTCGGCCTCGAAAAACTCGAAGACCTGCCGGGCATGGAAGAACTCAAAGCCGCCGGCCTGCTCGATAAACGTCCTGCAGTCGAAGCCATGCCCACCGCCGACCTGTTCGACGAAAACGACAAGCATGAACACGACCCGCAGGAAGTGACCGATGAAGACCTCGTCGGCCGCGTGACGGAGGAGGGCGGCGACGTGTCCACGCTCGACGTCACCGCATCGTCTGATGACGAAGAGTCCGAAGATGAAGAAGGCGAAGAGTCGGATGATGAAGAATCTGACGACGAAGAATCCGATGACGAAGATGAAGAGTCGGACGACGAGGAAGACGACGAAGAGGAATCCGACAGCGAAGAAGACGATTCCGACGATGACGAGGAAGAAAACGACGAAGAATCCGAAGATGACGATGACGAGGATTCTGACGACGAAGACGATGAAGATTCCGACGATGAAGAAGACGAAGAAGAGGACGACAAGTAATGGGCATTTCCATCTGGCATATCCTTGTCGTTGTTCTGGTCATCGTGCTGCTGTTCGGTGTTGGCAAGGGCAAGATCCCGCAGATCATGGGCGATCTTGGCAAGGGCCTGCGCAGCTTCAAGGACGGGCTGAAGGACGGCGACGAAAAGCCTAAGGCCGAAATCCTGCCGCCGTCGGATAAAAAGGACGTCTAACTTTGTTCGACGTCGCCTGGTCAGAAATGCTGGTGATCCTCGCGGTCGCCGTGGTGGTGATCGGGCCGAAAGACCTGCCGAAAGTGCTCTACGCCGCCGGCAAATTCATGCGCAAGGTCAGGATTTTCACGAACGACATCCAGCGGTCTCTGGACAACATCATCCATGACGAAGAGCTGAACGAAATCACGCGCGAGGCGAACAAGCCGGGCGGCGAGAATTTGCAGTTCGAAATCGAACGCCAGCTGGCGGAGGAGGAGCGGCGCAAGATCGCGATGCTCCCGAAGGGGTCCGATGACAACCCCGCACCCTGACGTAAAACCCGAAAAAAGCATGTCGCTGCTCGAACACCTGGTCGAGCTTCGCCGACGCCTGCTGATCAGCATGCTGTTCTTCGCCTGTGCGACGGTTTTTTCGTATTTCTTCGCTGCCGATATTTACGGGTTCCTTGTGCAGCCGCTCGCGCATGTGCTGGCGGGTGAAAACCGCCGCCTGATTTATACCGGCCTTGGCGAGGCGTTCGTGACTTACCTGAAACTGGCCTGCTTTGCGGGCGGTTTCCTGTCGTTCCCCGTCATTGCGTCGCAAATCTGGCTCTTCGTGGCGCCCGGGCTTTATAAAAGCGAGAAATCGGTTTTCCTGCCGTTCCTGATCGCCACGCCCGTACTATTTTTAACGGGTGCTGCCTTCGTCTATTACCTTGTCATTCCGGTGGCGTGGAAATTTTTTGCGGGCTTCGAAAGCCTTGCGCCCACGACCGGCCTGCCGATCCAGCTTGAGGCGCGGGTGAGTGAATACTTGAGCCTCATCATGACGATGATCTTCGCCTTCGGTTTTTGCTTCCAGATGCCGGTGCTGCTGACGCTGCTGGGGCGGGTGGGGATCATTTCGTCGGCATGGCTGGCGGAAAAACGCCGCTACATGATCGTCGCGATCTTTGTCGTCGCCGCCGTTCTGACGCCGCCCGATATCCTCAGCCAGTTCCTGCTGGCGGTACCCATGATGGCGCTCTACGAAATTTCGGTCGTGCTGGTGCGGATGGGCGAGAAGAAGCCGAAGATTACGGCGCCGGCGGAGCCTGACGTTTCTTCAGCGCCGCCGCAATAAATTCCGCGCTATCTTTCATCGCTTCTTCGTCCAGCATATGGCCCTGCATCGGGTACAGTTTCGATGCGGGTTTCAGGTTTTTGCTTTCCAGACGTTCGATGCTGCGCTCGTGCCGCAGGCTGAACTTGTCGGCGACGGCGTTGAAGGCGCGTTTCAGGAATTTCTTTTCGCGGGTCGGCGCGCCGGGGTTGAAGATTTCATCCCATTCACCCATCTGCAAAAACACCTCGACCGATTTCTGGCGGACTTTGGTGAAGGGCGGCACGGTGCCGCCGCGCACGGCGACGGCGGCGGGCGCGCGCCTGGCGGTGATGGCCGCCTGCAACGCCACGATCGACCCCATCGAGTTGCCGACATAGGCGAGGTCTTTTTCGGCCAATCCCAGTTTCTCCAGCTGCGCATGGGCGAACTTCTCCACCTTGCCAGCGATGGAAAGGCGGTTAAAGATATGTGAAACCCACTGCTTCACCTGCGGCAGGATCGGGCCGCCAAAGGGGAACCAGCTGAAGCCGCGCTGCCCCGCCGGAATTTCGGGATCGAAGATTTCGATAGGGGCCTGCAGCGCGATCACGGCGGCACCCGGGACTTTGGATTGGATGATGGCGGCACCACGCTCAAACCCTTCGGCATTGTCGCCGATGCCGTGAAGGTAGATCACAAGGCTGGTCGGCTTGCCCGTTTCCGGCGCGAAGAACGCAAATTCAAAACCGTTTTCGGTGCGCCAGTTTTTCGGGGACGTGGTCGTCATCAGTGGCTCCATCGGGGAAAGATGCCGAACCCTAGACATAATTATTTCTTATGTCAATCTGCCGCAAATATAACGGCGGGTGAGGAGCGGAATCTAACGCCTTGTTCTTTCTTCATATCCTTGTTCAAGTAACGCATGAACAGCATTTTTTTAATATGAGTCAGGAACTTAGCGCGAAGCGGCACTAGACCCGATTCCAAAAAAGTCATACAATTGAAAACACTAAGGGTTTGGGGAAATCCAACATTATTGAGAGACAGGTATGTTTGATCTGAAGTTAATTCGGGAAAACCCCGAGATGTTCGATTCCGGCTGGGCGCGGCGCGGTCTGCCGGCGCAATCCGCTAAAATCCTTGAAATGGACGAGAAACGCCGCGCGGTGATGACCGAGGTGCAGAACCTCCTCGCCAAGCGCAACGAAGCGTCGTCCCGTATCGGCGCGATGAAGGCCAAGGGTGAAAATACCGACGCCGTCATGAAGGAAGTCGCGGGATATAAAGAACAAATCGCCAAGATCGAGGAGGGTGACAAGGCAGCGCAAGGCGAACTCGACAAGGTGCTCGCCATCCTGCCCAACATCCCCGACAAATCGGTGCCTGACGGCAAGAGCGCGGATGACAACGTCGAAGTGCGCCGCGTAGGCCAGCCCCGCGGCATGAACAACCCAAAAGACCATGTCGATATCGGCGCGCAGCTGGGCGGCATGGATTTCGAAGCCGCCGCCAAAATGTCCGGCGCGCGTTTCGTGCTGCTGCGCAGTGGCGTTGCGCGGCTGGAACGGGCGCTGGCGCAATTCATGCTCGACACCCATACGGGCGAGCATGGATATACCGAACTTTCCGTCCCGCTGCTGGTGAAGGACGAGGCGCTGTACGGCACCGGCCAATTGCCGAAATTCGCGGATGATTTATTCAAAACGAACAACGGCTTGTGGATGATCCCTACGTCGGAAGTTTCGCTGACGAACACCGTACTGGACACTATTATTAATGCGGAAGAATTGCCGCTGCGCCTGACATCGCTGACTCCGTGCTTCCGCTCTGAAGCCGGCGCGGCGGGCAAGGATACGCGCGGCATGATCCGCCAGCACCAGTTCTACAAGGTCGAGCTGGTCAGCATCACTTCCGAAGAAGAGTCGATGGCGGAGCTGGAGCGCATGACAGGCTGCGCTGAATCCATTTTGAAGAAACTGGATTTGCCGTTCCGCACGCTGGCGCTCTGCACGGGCGATATGGGTTTCTCGGCCAAGAAAACCTTTGATATCGAAGTGTTTTTGCCGGGGCAGAATGCCTACCGCGAAATTTCCAGCTGTTCCAACTGCGGTGATTTCCAGGCGCGCCGGATGATGACGCGTTACAAAGGCGCGAGCGACAAGACGACAAAATACGTGCATACGCTCAACGGTTCGGGCGTCGCTGTCGGGCGTTGCCTTGTGGCCGTGCTGGAAAATTACCAGCAGCCGGATGGCAGCGTCGTGATCCCGGATGTGCTGCTGCCTTATATGGGCGGCGTGAAGAAACTCGAGCCCGTTGCGAAAGCAAAGCAAGGAAAAACCGCAAATGCTTGAGTTTCCGAAGAAACTGTCCGAAGCGCGGATCATGATTTCGAATGACGACAGCATCCATGCCGAAGGCATCAAGGTGCTGGAGGAAATCGCGCTGACGATCACGCCCAATGTCTGGGTCGTGGCACCGGAAACGCAGCAGTCGGCCGCGGGGCATTCGCTGACCATCCACAGCCCGCTGCGGATGAAGGAATACGATACGCGTCATTTCTCCGTCTATGGCACACCGACAGATACTGTATTGGTCGGCGTGCAGAAGATCATGAAGGAAGTGCGCCCGCATCTGGTGCTGTCCGGCATCAACCACGGCCAGAACACGGCGGATGACGTGACATATTCCGGCACCATCGCTGCCGCGATCGAGGCGACGCTGATGGCCATTCCCGCCATCGCCTTCAGCCAGGATTTCGACGAAGCGGGCGGCAAGCCCGACTGGTCGATTGCGCGCGAATACCTGCCGCGCATCCTGAAAGCCTTCGAGGGCAAAAGCTGGGAACACAATTTGCTGATGAGCGTGAATTTCCCCGTGCGCATGCCCGGTGTCACCCCGGAAATCCGCCCGGTGCCGCAAGGGCATTACAGCATGGAAAAACAGGATATGGATTACCGCATCGATCCGCGCGGCCGCCCGTATTTCTGGATCGGCCCGCCGCCGGCACGCGATGAACACGACACCACGCTCGACATGGGCGCGCTTGCCGCAGGGCATGTGACCGTCACGCCGCTGTCGCTGAACCTCACGCATTATCCGACGCTTGTCGAATTAGGAAAGGTTTTCAAATGAGCCTCCTCGCGCGCAAGATCCGACTGATCATGAAGCTGCGCAAATGCGGCATCACCGATACCGCCGTGCTGGGCGCGATCGAGCGCGTGCCGCGCGAGGCGTTTATCGACACCACTTTCCACGACCAGGCCTATGAAGACATCGCGCTGCCCATCGCGCGCGGGCAGACGATCAGCCAGCCGCTGGTGGTGGCATCGATGACGCAGGAACTGCGCGTCAATGACCGCCATAAGGTACTGGAGATCGGCACAGGTTCCGGTTATCAGGCGGCGATCCTGTCGCGCCTCTGCCGCCGCGTATACAGCATCGAGCGTCATAAACCCTTATTGGCGGGCGCGGAAAAAATGTTTACCGACCTGCGCATCCGCAATATCACCTGCAAGGCGGCCGACGGCATGCTCGGCTGGCGCGAGCAGGCGCCATTCGACCGTATCATCGTGACCGCTGCGGCAGGTGATGGCGGCGCGCCGCCTGCGCTGCTGGAACAGTTATCTGTCGGCGGCATCCTCATCATCCCGATGGGGCGCGACAAATCGAGCCAGTTTATTTACCGCATCACGCGCACAGAAACCGGATACGAGACCGAACGCCTGATGCCCGTGCGCTTTGTGCCGCTGCTGCCGAACGTGGCACGCAATGATGTCGTGGTGGTCGAGGAAGAAGAAGAAGACGAGGGCAGCTTTTTCAGCGCCCCCGCACTGATGCCCGCATAACGAGGGACAGAATGAAGGGGCGACAATTCAATCTCTTGCTCCTGACGACCGCGCTGGCAGCGTTGATGGGCGTTGCGCCCGTATCTTTTGCAAATCCCGCACCTGTGCAGAATTACGGCGCAAGCGCGCCGCCGCTGAACGGCACTGTGACGGTGCAGGCGGGCGAGACGCTGGCCGGCATTGCGAAGCGTTATAAAATATCGGTCGAGGCGCTTGCGGGCGCGAACGGTTTGTCGCCGGCGGAGCGCGTCGGGCCGGGGCGGCGGTTGGTGCTGCCGGTTGCGCGCACGCACAAAGTTTTGCCGAATGACACGATGTTCAGCCTGTCGCGCATGTACGGCACAACGGTCGATAAGATGGCCGCCGAAAACGGCATCAAGCCGCCCTATGCGTTGAGGTCGGGGCAGGTGTTGAAAATTCCAGCCGGTGCGAAACTGTCTGCGGCATCGGGCAAACCTGCGCCATTACAGCAGGCCGCATCATCTGCGCCGCTGCCCGAACCTGCACAGCCTTCGGTGACGGCTTCGAATGCGAAGACGGCAACGCAGATGCTGAAAACACCCGGCCCGTCGCCTGTCACGAAGGCATTTGATTCACTGATCGGCAAGCTTGCGACCGATGATGCAGACCAGGTTGAAACCGTGCCGCAAGTGTCTCTGGTATCGGCCGCCACCGCCGAACCCGCCACGCGCGGCGCTGAAATGGTGGGGCGTTCCAGCCGCCAGGGTTTTATCTGGCCCGTGAAGGGGCAGGTGATTTCAAGCTACGGCCCGAAAACGGGAGGTCTTTATAACGACGGCATCAATATCGCCGCACCGCGCGGCACGCCCGTGAAGGCGGCATCATTGGGCACGGTCGCCTATGTCGGCGAAATGCGCAGCTACGGCAATCTTGTGCTGATCCGCCACAATAACGGCATGATCACGGCCTATGCCCATATGAACACCGTTACGGTGAAATCGGGCATGAAGGTATCGCAGGGGCAGGTGATCGGCGCGGTCGGCTCGACCGGCACGGTCATGAATGCGCAGCTGCATTTCGAGGTGCGGCGCGGCAAAAACACGCTAGACCCCAAGCAGTATCTGGGCTGATCTTTTACGATATGCTGAAGGTTACTTCTTCACAGGCGCGGCAGGCACGGGCACCGGAGCGGGAGCCTGTTTCGGCGCGGCGTCTGTTTTGCCCGGTGCGGGTTGCTGCTGCACGGCTGGTTCTTCGACTGCAGGGGTGTCGAACAGGTCCTGCTTGGCGTCGTATTTGAAAGTTGTGCCGGGGCCGACGCCGTATGCGCCGCCGAAATCCATGCTCATTTCCTTGCCGGCAATTACCAGCTTCATCGGGTCAGACGCGTTCACGCCGAGGACTTCGCGGAAATCCTTCGCGTCCTTCAGGTAAACGGTAAGAGGGCAGCCTTCGTAGGAGCATTGCGTGGGCGCGTTGATATGCACAAACACCAACTGGCGGCCATTCGCCTTGTCATCGTATTTGGCGATGCGGACATAGGACGGGTTGACGACTTCATCGCCCTGTTCCTTGTCGAAGTCGCGCAACTGTTGCGGCAGTTTGGCGAGGAACGGGTATTGTTTGGCCAGTGCTTCCACATCCGCATCCTTGACGCGGGTGAATTGAAGTTCGGTCGAGATTTCCTTGCCGGCTTCCGGCGGGGTCGGGATGGTTTGCGTGACGGCGGCGCGGCCGGCGACGGGGGCCTGAGCGGCGACATTGATGCTGGGAACGATCACGCCGACCGTCAGCATCATGGCGAGCGTCGCGCGCGTGGCGACCTTGCGGAACGATTTCATCAGGTCATTTTTTGCTTGCATGAGAACCCGCCGAAGAAATTCGATTATATTCATAATAGCACGCGCCTTTTGAAGTGACAAGTGAATTTGCCACCACAAGATAATGGCATTTCCCTGAAAAAGAAAGGGAAATGCCATTATATGTCGTCTTGGACTGCCGCGGTTTTATTACCGGACAGGCATAAGTTCGCTACGTTCCTGGGCACCCTGGCTGCCTTCGTTCAGCTTCATGGCGGCGCGGGCAGCCATCAGGACGTTGATATGTTCCTGGATCTCGTAGATGTCCTGCAACTGCATGGTGACGTAGGCCTTGACCGACGCCTGTTCCTGCATCAGCGCACCGATATCGGCTTGCATGCGGGCATAGTAGTCGGGGTCGAGGAAGCGTTCCTTCGTCATCGCCAGCATGATCTCGTTATAGCTGGGGTTGTCGGAGATGTTCGCCGGATCGACGCCAGCACGTTCGCGGATCTCGCGGATCGTCTGGCCGACCGGTTTCGGCGGCGGCGGCGGGCTGCCGGTCGAGACCGATGTGCCAGCCGCGTTACGTCCGCAAGAGGGGCCGCCGGCGAAGGGCACGTCGAAGCCTGCCATTCTGTTGATGTATTCGGTGATCTTCGTGCCGGATTTATCGCACGGGATACCACCGCATTTGCTGTTCCAGCGGGCCAGCGACGTCGCGCTGGGGTTACACACGCCGCAACCCAGCAGACAGTGAATGCCACCGGCACCCATCAGGTGGGCGCCCGCCAGCATACCGGACGGCGTCAGGCGGACACCGTTGACGGTTTGGCAGGCCAGGGCCATCGCGCGGCAGGACGGGGCGATAAAGCTCCACTGACGCTGCTGGTAACGGTTCACAGCCAGGTACTGGCAGTTGCCGTCAGCCAGGAAGGCCTTCATCGACGTACCGCAAGGGCAGGTCGCGGAGGGGCTCCAGTTATAGTTTGGCTGCGAATAGTTGTTGGGCTCGCGCGAACGCGGGCCGGAGCTGGAGGAAATACAGCCAGCCTCGATCAGCGCTTCCTGACCCATCTGGTACAGGCCGCAATAGCCGTCAGCGTTACAGACACCAATCCGTCCCGATGCCTCGCGTGCGCCAAGGGTGCGCAGCCAGTCGTCGAAGGTACCCGCGCTCGCGGTCGGCGTGCCGGCTGCGGGAGGCGGCGGGGGCGGCGGGGGCGGCGGCGGAGTCGGGGGCGGCGTCGCGCCACCTGCCGACTGCGGCAACGGAATGCTGGTCCGGCGCGACATCATCGACGCGATCATGTTGGAGGCAACACCGCGCCATGACTCGATCTGCTCGCGGCGCAGGATGTATTCCTGACCGCTTTGCGTGTCGATCACGTCCGGCGTCAGCTTGTCGGCAGTGTTCGGCTCGATCAGGTTGGTCAGGATTTCATGCGCGGCGGCATATTGTTCGGGCTTGCTGAGGTCGATTGTGTCCTTGAACAGGAAACCCTCGATGTCGATGTCGCCGTTCGGCCACGGGCCAGCAGTCGTCGGGTTCGGGCAGGGGTTCACGCCCGCATTCGCCTCGGGGTCGTTGAACTGCGTGCAATAGGTCGCAAGCCTGCTTTTCTTCTCGATCTGGTTGCCCTGTTCGGCGGGAGTGCCGGGGGCGCCGCCGGAGCGTGCCACGGTGTCCTCGCGGAAGCCCGAGGTCAGCGCGTTCGACGTGCTTTGCGTGACGGCCATCGGCGATGCCGGGGTTGCGGAAACGCAGGCGCGTTCGTTCGGCGTCACGCGTTTCTTGGCCTCGACCTCGCGGACTTGCGTCTGCTTGATCTGCTTGGTCAGGTCATGGCTGTCCACGGTCGAGCCGAACTGGCGCGTCTGGTCAACCACGCTGGCATGCCACTGCGCGGTCATGTTTTTCAGCGAGGGGAGCATCTGCTCCGTCCACAATTCGTTCAGGTGATCGACAAACTGCTCGCCGGCGACATCCCAATATGTGTCGTCAACCATCGCAAGCGTGTCTTCGGCAAGTTCGCAAGGGTCGGTGCCGAAGCTGCCGGTCAGGGGGGCGCTCGCGCCGCTGTCGCAGTCGTTGGTCGGGGGCGTGGATCCGCCGCCGGCCGTGCCGCCGCCGCCCGTGCCGCCTGCACCGGTACCGCCGCCGCCGCCGCCGCCACCGCCAACAGGGGGGCCACCGGTGGGGGTGGGGTCGCCAGAGTCAGGAATGCCGTCGCCGTCGGTATCGGGGTTATCGGCAACGCCGTCGCCGTCGATGTCGAGGTCAAGCTGGTTCGGGGTGCCGTCGCCGTCGATGTCGGGGTCGGTACAATCCGGCACGCCGTCGGCATCGGTGTCGAGAAGGCAGTTGGTGCCCGTGACAGCGCCCGCACCGAGCGAGATGATCCAGGTGATGCCTTCGGCGTCAAACATGCCGGAGGTGTTGTTGGAAAGAATGACCGAACCCAGATAGGTGTTCAGCTGCGCCTGTGCGGCCGCGTCGCCGCTTGCGGCAAGCGCGATGATAGACTGCGCGTTCGCGCAAGAACCGAACTGCGAGCAGAGCAGGGTCTGGAACAGCGCCCAGGTGCCCTGAGTCGGGCTGTTATAAAGGACAATCGAGAGCGTATTGATCGCACCCGCCTGGCCCGCCATCGCCTGCGCCAGTGTCTGCAGCGCGGTGTTGCCGGTGCCGGCAATCGTCCAGTTGATCAGGTCGTCATAGGTGTTGATGGGCGCAAGCGGATAAACCGTGCCCAGATAAGGGTCGAGATAGGAGAAGTAGTTATAGAAGAACGGGCCGCCAAGCGCGTTCTGGACGGTATTCAGGTTACCGACCGTGCCCGCAGCCGCGCCGGTCAATTGCGCGACGGAGTTGGTGGGCGGGTTAATGGGGGGCGGAGGAACGGCGTTAATGCGGGGCGGGTCACCAAGGGCGGCGCGGACACCGTCGAGGTAAGCATACATATCATATGGAGCAGGCGGGCTGCCAAGCGCGGCGTTAAGTGTTGCAAGCGCGCCGGGATCATCCTGCAGCGCCAGCATCAACACGTTCATGTCAACCGAAGCCCCTGAATACTGCGCCTGCGCATCGCGTGGTGACAAGAGACACCCCGCAATGGCGATCGCCATCAGGAACTGAACCGCTCTGGAAAAAATACCAGAATTTTTTTGACAGGGAATAGTCATGCCCCTCCCCACAGAAACGCGCACACAGAAGCCTTAAGAAACCTATCCTTAAATTCTATCAAAATTTCAGGTATTTGGGAATTACTTAAAATTTTAACTAATAATTTACCGCGTGCCGAACAGGCGGTTAAGTGATTGCGGTAAATGGTGAATTATGTCTTCAGCGGTCAGGCCGAGGCCGAAAATTTGTGCTGTTTCACCCTGCAGCCAGACGCCAGCGGCAGCCGCCATAAACGGGGCCATGCCCTGCGCCATGAGTCCCGTGATGAGTCCCGCCAGCACATCGCCCGACCCCGCGGTTGCCAGAGTCGCGGGGGCATTCGCGTTGATAATCGCCGTGCCATCCGGGGCGGCGATGACAGTATCTGCGCCTTTGAGCACGATCACAGCATTGGCCAATTTCGCAGCCTTGCGGGCGCGTTCTAACTTGTTACCTTCAATGCCTGCAAACACGCGCGCAAATTCGCCTTCATGCGGTGTCAGAACATGCCTGCTTGGTGAAAGCTTTGCGAAGAGGTCTTTAGGTACTTCTTTAAAAACGCTAAAAACATCTGCATCTATGACGGCATATTTATCAAAAGATAAAACGGCCTGCATCGTTTCCTTCATGTCATCTGTGATGCCCGCACCAGGGCCGATGCAGATCGCGTTGCGCCGTTCGTCGCGCAAAACAGTTTTCAGATCATCGAGCGTCGCCCATTCATCCACCATCACGCTGGCGCGATATTGTGCATAGGTCGCAACCGTCTTCGGCTGGCTGGTGATCGACACCAATCCTGCACCTGCGCGCTGCGCCGCATAGGCGGCGAGGCAGGCCGCGCCCGTGCGCTGCGCGCCCCCGAATATGACAGCATGGCCGCGTGAATATTTATGGGATTCAGCCGAGGGCAGCGGGAAGTTTTTGAGCCAAAGCGCAGAATCGTTTTCAAAAACTGTCGATTTCAGCTCGGCCACCGTCTGGTCGGTGATTCCAATCAGGGACACAACCAATTTTCCGCAATGCGCCTTCGACGGCATCAGCATATGCGCGATTTTCTTGCGGCAGAAGGTGACGGTGAAATTGGCCTTCAACGCGCCGGGGGCAATCGTGCCGCTAGCGGCATCCATGCCGGACGGCACATCGATCGCCACGACCAGCAG
Organism: Alphaproteobacteria bacterium; assembly: GCA_965279315.1. Taxonomy (GTDB): domain Bacteria; phylum Pseudomonadota; class Alphaproteobacteria; order Micavibrionales; family UBA2020; genus JAPWJZ01. The sequence goes on from OZ257145.1 coordinate 2,178,067, forward strand.
TTTCTTGGTGCGGATCTTGTCGAACAGCGTGACAAGTTCGGGATCAAGCGCGCCCGCAAAGCTTGCGCCATAGACGGCATCCACGATCAGCGCAGCGTCTTTGAGCGCGAGGTTGGAATTCAGGCTCTCGATATCGCCCGGCCATTCCTTCGCGGCCAAGGCCGCATCACCCTTCAATGCCGCTTTTTTGAGCGGGCAGGCGACGCGCACATTCCAGCCATCGGCTTTCAGTTTCGCCGCCACGATAAATCCGTCGCCACCATTATTACCCGGGCCGCAGAGCACCAGCACGGGGCAGGGCTCGACGCGTTCCTTGATCGCCTGCGCGACCGCTGCGCCGGCTTGCGTCATCAATTGAATGCCGGTCGTGCCCGCGGCAATCGTCGCGGCATCGGCCTTTTTCATTTCAGCAGGGGTGAGGATTTCAAACATAAGACGCAGTATCGCAGGTTGCGCCATGAAGGGAAAGGGAGGGAAAGGGTGGGGCGATCGACGGGGATTGAACCCGCGGCATCTTGGACCACAACCAAGTGTTCTACCACTGAACTACGACCGCCATCAGGGAAGTGTTTTACCTGACCTTATTATATCGCGTCAAGTTTTCCCTATCGTGCAGTGTAGCAAAGTATCTGCCTAAATTATAGGCAGATGCCTGAAAAGAAGGCATGAAAATGCATTACCGGAACTAAAATAATATTTAAATTCAATGCTTTATATGTGTTTGAAAACTGGCACAAGACTTGCGATATAGGCGCGTCTTTAAAAAAGGTCAGGACATGAAAAAGATCGAGGCCATTATCAAGCCGTTCAAGCTGGATGAAGTGAAGGAAGCCCTTCATGAAGTCGGCGTACAGGGCATGACCGTGACCGAGGTGCGGGGCTTCGGGCGGCAAAAAGGCCATACCGAGCTGTATCGCGGCGCCGAATACGTCGTCGATTTCCTGCCCAAGGTGAAAATCGAATGCGTGGTCGAAAACGGCCAGGTGGACGATGTGATCGAAGCGATCTCGCAGGCGGCCCGGACCGGCCGCATTGGAGATGGAAAAATTTTTGTGAGCCCGATTGAAAACGTGATCCGTGTCAGAACCGGAGAGCGCGGGAAAGAAGCGATCTGAAGATTACCACGATTTAACGAACGTCAAACAGGAGAGACCAAATGGCTAAATCATCTGCAAAACTGAAAGTGGCGAAGGCACCGGCGAAATCGAAATCGTCGCATAACTTCGCGCCGTTCTTCAAGCTGATCAAGGAACACGGCATTGAATACGTCGCCTTCCGCTTCACTGACCTGCGCGGCAAGCTGCAGCACACCGCACAGCACATTTCCACGGTCGATGAAGACCTGCTGGAAGACGGCATCATGTTCGACGGATCATCCATTGCCGGCTGGAAGGCGATCAACGAATCCGACATGATCCTGCGACCCGACCTGACGACCGCCGTGCTCGACCCGTTCGCCGCTGCGCCCACACTCGATGTTTTCTGCGATGTCTATGAACCCTCGACCGGCCAGCCCTACAGCCGCGACCCGCGCTCCATCGCGCGCGCAGCGGAACAATACCTGAAGGCAACCGGCATCGCCGATACCGGTTTCTTCGGCCCCGAGGCTGAATTCTTCATCTTCGACGATGTGCGCATCGATGTGTCGATGAACCGCGTGTCCTATGAAATCGACAGCATGGAAGGCCCCTACAACTCCAACCGCGCTTATGACGGCGGCAACATGGGCCACCGTCCGGGCGTGAAGGGCGGCTATTTCCCTGTGCAGCCGATCGACAGCTCGAACGACATGCGCGCTGAAATGGTTTCCGTCCTTGCTGCCATGGGCGTTGCCGTTGAAAAGCACCACCATGAAGTCGCGCCTGCGCAGGTCGAACTTGGCATCAAGTTCTCCACACTCGTGAATTCCGCCGACAACCTGCAGCTTTACAAATACGTCGTTCACAACGTGGCGCATTCGTATGGCAAGACAGCAACCTTCCTGCCGAAGCCCATTTTCGGCGACAACGGCTCCGGCATGCACGTGCACCAGTCGCTGTGGAAAGCGGGCAAGCCGCTGTTCGCGGGTTCGGGTTATGCCGACCTGTCGGAAAGCTGCCTGTACTACATCGGCGGCATCATCAAGCATGCGAAGGCATTGAACGCGATCACCAACCCCACCACGAACAGCTACAAGCGTCTCGTGCCGGGTTATGAAGCGCCCGTGCTGCTCGCATACTCTGCCCGCAACCGTTCCGCTTCGTGCCGCATCCCGTTCTCGGCATCGCCGAAGGGCAAGCGCGTCGAAGTGCGCTTCCCCGATCCCGCTGCCAACAGCTACCTCGCCTTCGCGGCGATGCTGATGGCGGGCCTTGACGGCATCCAGAAGAAAATCCACCCCGGCGACGCGATGGACAAGAACCTTTATGACCTGCCGCCGGACGAGCTGTCGGAAATCCCGACCGTTTGCGGCTCGCTCCGTGAAGCCCTCGATGCGCTCCGCGATGACCACGACTTCCTGCTGAAGGGCGGCGTGTTCACCAAGGACTTCATCGAAAGCTACCTGGAACTGCGCTACGCGGAAAACAAGGCATATGAAACCATGCCGCACCCGATCGAATACGCGATGTACTATTCCGTGTAAAATACGGACGGGTACTATTCCGTGTAAGGTTTCTTCCTGAAAAAATCCCCCGGACTCGCGTCCGGGGGATTTTTTTTGACTGTTATATGAAGGCGGGAAGGTTACTTGATCGCCTTGATGATTTCCTTGAATGACTGGGTGTTGCGCGCCCAGTTGTAAAGGTGCGTTGATTCCTTGGGCGTGAAAAGGATGGCGAAGATGTACCATTCCTTGTCACCAAGGGCGAGGAAGTGGATTTCCTGCGGGCTGGCCTTGCCCTTTTTAGGCTCCACGTCATAAATCTCCAGCCTGTTGAACAAGAAGCGGTTATAGGCCAGCGATTTTTCGCTGGATATCAGCTTGGTGATTTTCAGGTTCATCACGTTGTCGAAATATTTCCGCTGGTCGTCCAGTTCCGTCTGGAAATCGGTGGAGCGCGAACGGCGCACGGCGAGGAAGCGGATATACCCCTCGATGTTCTTGGCCTTGCCCTTGTTCTGAAGGTGGACGGTCAGGCGGTTCATGTCGCGGAAGTCGGTCGAGATGACTTCCCATGACACCGGATAGTTGAACTTGATCGAGTCAACCAGCGTGAAAACCTTCTGGTCCTCGATCGGCTCGTCCTTGGGATAAAGGATCTTGAAGCTGTCGACGGTTTTTTTCTGCAGGTACTTGACGTAGTTGCGCAAGGGCAGGGGCGTGCGGTAGGTCGCGAGCAAAACCCAGCCGCCGCTGATGCGCGCGGCCACATATTCAACGTTTGACGGCGCGGCGGGCGATCCGGCCACGACGTAATAGGCAGTCGCGCTTTTGCCGGAAATTTCGGTCACGTTGCCTTCGGGCGTATAACCCTGGGTCAGGATATAATCGCGCAGCCAGTTCCTGGCGGAGATTTCGTTTTTCAGCTTCAGCGCGTTGATTTCAAGTTCCATCTGCAGCGTGCCGACCATCGGGCTTTTGTAATACGCGATGCGCGACAGGATGGCGTCCTGGTTTTCCTGCAGCGTGTCATAGGCCTCGACCTCGGTCCAGTCCTTGGGGATCAGGATTTCGTATTCAAGTTCAGCCTTGGCATAGGGCATCATGCCATAGGCTTTGGTTTCCTTGATGAAACCAGCGTCGTCATGGATGGGATGCACTTTGGGCGCGGCGGCCTGCACGGGCGCGGCGGCCTTAGGCTTGAAGGCAATATAGGAGCCGACGGCCACGAGCGCGACAACGGCGCCGATCGCGATATAAAGCTGTTTCTGGTTCATTTCGATGTTTCCTTGTTTCCGGCGCGGATGACGGGAATAGGCTTCCGGTCTTCGTCAATCGCGACGTAGGTGAATTTTCCTTCGGTGACCATGATGGCGGAACGGCCGCCAAGGCGGGAACGCGCCCAGGTCTCGACATGGATGGTGATGGAGGTGTTGCCGATGCGCTCCACCTTGCAATAGCAGCTGACCTCGTCGCCCACATGGACGGGCGCGGTGAATTTCATCGCGTCGATCGCGATGGTGGCGATGCGCGACCCCGCTTTCTGGGTCGCCAGCACGGCGCCGGCCAGGTCCATCTGGGACAACAGCCAGCCGCCGAAAATATCGCCATTGGCATTGGCATGGGCGGGCATCGCCATGGTGCGCAGGGCAGGGCTTGTGTCGTAATCTGGCTCTTCGCGGGACATGTTACCCCCTTAAATCTATGGCCTTTTTATGCCTTCGGCATTATATAACGCAGATTGTCCGTATGTCCAAGGTTGCGTTTGCGGCCTGAAATGCGTAAATTACCCGAAATCATGGGGGAACATTTGAACAAGAAAACGCCGTCGCGCAAGGATGAATACTCGGCCGAGGATATTGAAGTCCTCGAAGGCCTCGAGCCTGTACGCAAGCGCCCCGGCATGTATATCGGTGGCTCGGACGAGCGCGCGATGCACCACCTGATCTCCGAAGTCCTCGACAACTCGATGGACGAGGCCGTCGCCGGCCATGCGACCCGTATCGAAATCCGCCTCGAAGCGGGCAACAAGATCATTATTAGGGATAATGGCCGCGGTATCCCCGTGGATAACCATCCCAAGTTTCCGGGCAAGTCCGCCCTTGAAGTCATCTTTTCGATGCTGCATTCCGGCGGCAAGTTCTCCGGCAAGGTCTATGCGACCTCCGGCGGCCTTCACGGCGTCGGCGCATCGGTCGTCAACGCGCTGTCGAGCGATCTGGTGGTGCAGGTCGCCCGCGACAAGACCCTCTATGAACAGACCTACAGCCGCGGCAAGACGACCAGCAAGCTGAAAAAAATCGGCCCGACCAAAGAGCGCGGCACCACGATCACCTTCATCCCTGACACCGAGATTTTCGGCAAGGATGCGAAGTACAGCCCCGCCACCATTTATAAACTCGCGCGCTCCAAGGCATACCTCTATCGCGGCGTCGAGATGGCATGGTCTTGCGAGGAGTCGCTGCTGAAAGACACCGGCGGCATCCCCGTCGAAGAAATCATCAAATTCCCGAACGGTATCCTGGATTACCTCTATACCCTCGTCGAAGGCAAAACCTCGCTGACGCCGAAGCCTTTTTATGGCTCTGTCGATTTTCCCGACAGCGAAGGCCGCTGCGAATTCGCAATCGCGTGGACGGAGGAAGAGGAGGAAGGTTTCCTGACCTCCTATTGCAATACCGTTCCCACGCCCGAAGGCGGCACGCATGTGCAGGGCTTGCGCTCGGCCCTGTCCAAGGGCCTGAAGAACTATGCCGACTTGGTGAACAACAAAAAAGCGGGCATCCTGACGCCGGACGATATTTTCGGTTCCGCCACCATCCTGCTGTCGATTTTCATCCGCGAGCCGCAATTCCAGGGCCAGACCAAGGAAAAGCTGACCACCGTGAGCGCAACGCGCTTTGTCGAAAACGGCGTGAAAGACCATTTCGAGCATTGGCTGACGGGCGACAACAACGCATCCAAATACTTGCTGGACTACCTGATCCAGGTGGCCGAAGACCGCCGCCGCGCGAAAGACCAGCACGAAATGTCGCGCAAATCGGCAACGCGCAAGCTGCGCCTGCCCGGCAAGCTTGCAGATTGCTCGCGCAAGACTTCCGAAGGCACCGAGATTTTCATCGTCGAGGGTGACTCGGCAGGTGGCTCGGCGAAACAGGCGCGTAACCGCGAAACGCAGGCGATCCTGCCGTTGCGCGGCAAGGTGCTCAACGTCGCCTCTGCCACGACCGACAAGATCCGCCAGAACCAGGAAATTTCAGACCTCATTCTGGCGCTGGGCTGCGGCACGGGCAAGGATTTCAATATCGACAAGCTGCGCTATGAACGCGTCATCATCATGACCGACGCCGACGTGGACGGCGCGCATATCGCATCGCTGCTGATCACCCTGTTCTATCAGGAAATGCGCGGCATGATCGAGAAGGGGGCGCTCTACCTTGCGCTGCCGCCGCTGTACCGTTTGTCGGCGGGCGGGGAGTCCGTATACGCACGCGATGACGCGCATAAGGAAGAACTGCTGAAGACCGTCTTCAAGAACAAGAAGAAGGTCGATATGAGCCGCTTCAAAGGCCTTGGCGAGATGCCGGCCGCGCAGCTGAAAGAAACCACCATGGATATGTCCAAGCGGACGCTTGTGCGCGTGACATTGCCGGAAACTGAGAAAAGCACGGATGCCTTCAAGAAAGCCGAAGGCGGAACAGCCATGCTGATCGAACGGCTGATGGGCAAAAACCCTGAGGCGCGGTTCGATTTTATTCAGGAGAACGCCAAATTCGTGCAGGATATTGATATTTAACAGCAATATGTGCTTTGGGGCATGCCTGTACCTGCTATTTATGCAAACTGAATTGACAGATGGCAAGGTTGCAAGTATCATGATCTCTAAGTACAAATTCACGTCTGGCGACGGGGTTCGGGATATGCCGGGCGGTTTCGACGTTTAACATTCATACGGGTGTGGTCATGGACAACGACAAGAAAAATTCTTTGCAAGGCAAATTGCGCAAGGCTTTCAATACAGCCGTGCTTGTCGGTGCAACGCTGATTGCCGGTCTTTCCCCGCTCGCTGCGCAGGCGCAGACATATGGCGGCCAACAGGGCGTCCAAGTCACGCAAACCCAGCAATACGAACAACAAAAGCCTTGGGCGAATGACCCCCAATACCGTCAGGCAGTATACAATATCGAAGCGCAGAGCGAACTTCGCATGCGCACCTATATTGCGCAGGAACGCCAGCGCGAAGCGCAGCTGAACCAGCGCAACTCCCAGAACATCCAGCGCCAGATCCAGCAGGGCCAGCGTAACGCGCGCGGTGGCTGGAACGTCGGCGAAGTGCTGACCAGCGTGAGCAATGCCGGTGCGGCAAGCCAAGCCTACAACAGCCAGCTGACGGTGCTGCGCACGCAGCTCCAGCAGCGCGCCCTGATCGAACAGCAGGGTGTGCAGAACAGGATCGAGGCGCTCGACCGTACCTACGCGCGCAAATACCCCCAATACAACGCAGTTCAGGCTGCTCCCGTCGCGCAACGCGCGGCGACGACCCAGCAATCCCAGGACGAAATCTACAAATCGCCCGAGGAAATGCGCGCCCAGATGATCAAGGATTACCAGACTGCGGTTATCGCGGCGGCGAAAGCCGGCAAGCCCGCGCCGACGCCCGAGCGTTTCCATCTGGACAAAGATGATCCCGCCATCAAGATCCCGACCGGCCCCCAGCGCTAACACGGCCACCGGACGTTCAATAAAAAGCCCCTCGCAACCCGAGGGGCTTTTTATTTGCCACCTGTCACGGTAACCTTTTCGGGGCTACCAGCGAATAACCTGTTAGAAGAGGTTATAAGCATGAAAAGACGCGAATTTATCACGGCAACGGTCATGGCGGTCTGCGCGTTGGCGCTGAAACCCGCCTTCGGCGATAACGAAGAGATAAAGGAACTGGTCATGAGCGACGATGAATGGAAAAAGAAACTGGACGCGCAGCAGTACAATGTCCTGCGCTGCGAAGGCACGGAACGCGCCGGCACGAGCCCGTTGCTGGATGAACACCGCACGGGTGTCTTTAAATGCGCCGGCTGCGGCCTCGACCTGTTCAAGTCCGACGCCAAATTCGACAGTGGCACGGGCTGGCCTAGCTTTTTCGATGCCATCCCAGGGCATATCCAGACCAAAACCGATAACAAGCTGTTCATGGCGCGCACCGAATACCATTGCGCGAAATGCGGCGGGCATCAGGGGCACGTGTTCGATGACGGCCCCAATCCCACAGGCTTGCGTTACTGCAACAACGGCGTTGCGCTGACGTTCGAACCGGAAAAGAAGAGCTGAAATCAGCGTTGGTTCGTCTTGAACAGCAACAGCGGCGTTGGGTCAAAAAGCGTAGCAGGCTTCGGCTTGCCTGCATCCCATTGGGTGGGCGACCTGACATGCGCCGCGTGCAATTCCAGATGCAGAAAGGCGTGATGCGCGTGGTCTTCGTCCTTGTCCGCGGCTTTGCGGAATTTGTATCCTGCGGGGTACAGCTTGCCGACCGGATCGCCGGCCTTGACGGTCATCGCGGGCAGCAGCGAGGCGAGGGGGCTGAATTCGCAATAGGCGATCAGGCCGCTTGCGCCCTGCACCAGCACCGCCTCCATATCGCGCCAGTAATCCTTGCGCGTGGAGCTGCCGGAAAAGGGCGTGACGGCGATCACCGTGCCGTCCTCCACCGCCAGCACGGGCGTTTCGGCGGGGGCGTAAAGGTCGATCCCTTCGTGAAAATGTTTTTCGCGCGCATCGCCGAAGGCGCCGGAATGCGGCGGCAGCGCGAGCATCGCCTGATGCGGGCCAAGTTTCGCCCAGTCGTCGGGGCTGGCGCAGGCGACAAGTTCAAGCGGGAAAGGGGAAAGCCATGGCATGGCGGTCAAAATCTCCAATACGACCCGCCGAGTATATTCAAACAAGCATATTGCCGCAAGGTTGCGGAGTGATTACGCTTCCAGTCAGAAAAGGAAAAACCATGAAACCCGTTTTCGCTGCCCTTATTGCCCTCTGTCTTCTCGCTGCGCCGGCGCGTGCCGAAGAAGCCGCCAAGCCCGTCGCTTACAAGACCGCGATGTTTGCAGGCGGCTGTTTCTGGTGCATGGAAAGCGATTTCGAGGACAAGCCCGGCATTACCAACGTCGTGTCCGGCTATGCAGGCGGCGAGCTTGAAAACCCGACCTATGAACGCGTGTCGCGCGGCGTCACAGGCCATCTGGAAACGATACAGGTGACCTATGACCCCAACATGGTTTCGTACAAGGAACTGCTGCAGATTTTCTGGCAGAACGTCGACCCGTTCGATGCGCAAGGCCAGTTCTGCGACAAGGGGAGCCAATACCGCGCCGCGATTTTCTACAGCGACGAAAAGGAAGAGGCGCTGGCAAGATCGTCGGTAAAGGCGGTCGAGACGAAATTCGGCAAGCCTGTCGCCACGCTGCTGAAGCCCGCCACACATTTCTGGCCTGCGGAGGAGCACCACCAGGACTATAAAAAGAACAATACCACCGGCTACAAATTCTACCGCATGGGCTGCGGTCGCGATGGTCGTCTGGACGAGTTGTGGATGGAAAAACCGGCGGCGCAATAGTTTCCCTAATCGCAAAATGACGCGGCAGAAACCCTCGGGAAACGGGGGTTTTTGCTTATTTGGGCGGTTTTTTCGGGGCAGTGGTGTTTTGCGGCTTTATAGTGCTTGCGCCACCCCTCCATTTTTCCTATTTATGTAAGACTTAACGGCCAGAATGCGGGCGTGGCGGAATTGGCAGACGCGCTGGATTTAGGTTCCAGTGCCGCAAGGCGTGTGGGTTCAAGTCCCTCCGCCCGCACCACCCTACGCGCTTTAGCGTCGCAGGGTGATCCTCCGAAGCTCCGAAGGAGCGCAGGAGGACAGGCAGGATTGAAAACGACCAAGCTACGGGTGGCAAGCCAGCCACTTTAAAAAACGGCACAGAATTTCGAGACCAATCACAAAAGAAAGCAGAAGCAGAAAGTTCATGACCATGCAGATCACACAGACCAAGAACGAAGACCTCACACGCGAATTCACCGTCACCATGACGGCGGACGAAATTGACCAGCGCGTCAATGAACGCCTGACCGAACTGGGCAAGACCGTGAAGATGCCGGGTTTCCGTCCGGGCAAAATCCCCATGAACCTGCTGAAATCCAAATACGGTAAGTCCGTGATGGGCGAAGTGCTGGAACATGCCGTCAATGACTCGACCATGAAGGCGATCAACGAAAACAACCTGCGCCCCGCGATGCGCCCGAAGATCGAAGTGAAAACCTTCGACGAAGCAAAAGGCCTCGAATACACGATGGCGATCGAAGTGCTGCCGGAAATCAAGCTCGCCGACTTCACGAAGATCAAGCTGGAAAAGCTGACCGCGAAGCCCGCGAAAAAAGAAATCACCGAAGCGCTGGAGCGCATCGCGAAAGCGAACAAGACGAGCGAGAAGGTTGAAGAGACCCGGGCGTCGAAACTCGGCGACACCGTTGTCATCAACTTTGACGGCACTGTCGACGGCAAGCCGTTCCCCGGCATGAAGGGCGACGATTTTCCCCTCGAGCTCGGCTCCAAGAGCTTCATTGAAGGCTTCGAAGAACAGCTCGTCGGCGCAAAAGTCGGCGACCACAAAGTCGTGAACGTCACGTTCCCCAAAGACTACGCGCATGACAAGCTGCAGGGCGTGAAGGCTGAATTCAAGGTCGATGTGAAAGAACTCCGCACGTCTACGACGCCGAAGATCGACGACGAATTCGCAACCAAGCTCGGTTTCGAAAACCTCGCGAAAGTCGAAGAAGTCATCGAACAGCAGATCCAGGGCGATTACGACCAGCTGGCACGCATGAACATCAAGCGCGCGCTGCTCGACCAACTCGATGCAGACCACACCTTCAACGTGCCGCAGGGCATGGTTGACGCTGAATTCCAGGGCATCTGGCAACAGCTGAAGGGCGGTCATGACCACGCGGAAGAAGGCCATGTGCATGGTCCCGACTGCAACCACGGAGAAGAAGGCACTCCGGAAGAGCGTGAAGAATATCAGGGCATCGCGCAACGCCGCGTGAAGCTCGGTCTAGTGCTCGCTGAAATCGGCAGAATCAACAAGGTCGAAGTGACCAATCAGGAACTGCAGCAAGCGGTGATCAACGAAGCACGCAAGTATCCGGGCAAAGAACGCCAAGTATTTGAATACTATCAACAAAACCCGCAAGCGCTGGATGCCGTGAAAGCGCCGATTTACGAAGACAAAGTGGTTGACTTTATTCTGGAAAGGTCTAATATATCCTCACGTCAAGTAGACATTGAAGAACTGACCAAGGCATCGGAATCGGAACCCGCCAAGAAGGCGAAACCTGCTTCCAAAGCCAAGTAAAACGCAGTTTTCTCGCGGAATAAAGTAACTCTGCGAAGACTGAAACGATAAGAAAGCTACAAAAGAAACCGGGAAAAAATAAGAATCGACCCGGACGGTGAAAACAACAAATATAAAAAACGATTTACGCATAGCAAGGAAAGGCACTCCAAAATGGCTTCATACGATTTTAACGACACCGCGAAATCTCCTTCCTACGAAACCTCTGCCAACAAGCTTGGCAAGGGTGCGGAAGTTTCGCTGAATGACACTGTGAAAGCGCCCGAGCTGAAAACTTCGGCTGGCGACGCACAGTACATGAGCAGCGATGCCGCGCGTTATTTCGCCCTCATGCAATCGACCGGCATGGACGCCGTCGATGCACGCACCGCGATCAAATCCTTCGAATCCCCCGAAGGTCAGGCGAGCATGAAAAACATCCAGGCTGAAACCCAGCGCTATCTGGGCCTGCTGGAAACCGCTGGCAAAACCGGCCAGAAGCTCGAAGACATCATGGACGCTCCGGGCCTCGCTGCCCTGAACAAGTTCGTGGCGTCGGCTGACGGCAACGTTGCCCGCATGGTCCCGACCGTCACCGAAATGGAAAACGGCCGCGAGCGCGGTTACGACCTGTACTCCCTGCTCATGAAAAAACGCATCGTCCTGCTGGAAGGCCAGGTTGACGACACGATGGCATCTATCGCCAACGCATCGCTCCTGTACCTCGCATCGGGCGTTGGCGAAAACCCGGAAGACCACGCTGGCGAAGACGGCAAGAAAAAGCCGATCAAAGTCTACGTGAACTCGCCGGGCGGCTCGGTCCTCGCTGGTCTCTCGATCTATGACACCATGCGTTCCATTCCCGCTCCCATCCGCACGATCGGCATGGGCATGCAGGCATCCATGGGCTCCATCCTGCTGGTTGCAGGCGACGAGCGCATGATGACCCGCAACTCCTACTACATGATCCACCAGCCGCTGTCGGGCAACGAACGCTCCACCCAGCAAACGGACCTGGTCATCGGTACGGACTTCACCAGCCGCCTGCGCGAACAGCTGACGGACATCTATGTCCGCCACACCGGCCTCAAGCACTCGTTCTGGGACATCGTCCTGGAACGCGACACCTGGCTGACCGCACAGAACGCACTCGACATGGGCGTGATTCAGGAAATCATCGTGGGTACGGCCAAGAAGACCATCCACGAAGAATTCTCGCACCGTTCTGAAAAAGACGACAAGCGCGAAGCTCAAGTGCCCAAGACGGCACAAGAAATCCGCGCCCTGATCAACACCGCAGATGGCGCGGCGATCCGCCCCGAACTGGTTGTTGCACTGTCGCAATTCGAAGAATACTGGACGCCCTCGCGCAAAGCCGAATACGACGCAAAACAGTCGGCAACCGCTAAAACGGCATCCAACGACGACAAAAAAGCGAAGCCCGCCAAGACAACCAAGGCTACGCCGACCCTGTAACAGGGACGCCCCAAAAGGGCGTTTGAGTTGAGTAAATAACCTTGCTATGATGGAGACGACCGGTTTCACCGCCGGTCGTCTCTTTTTATTTGCCCCGGGTGGGCTATATATAAAAAAAACAGCAAGGGGGCTACACTAAATGACTTACATTCCTGAACAAATGAGCACGCTGGTGCCGATGGTCATCGAGCAGACCGCGCGCGGCGAACGTTCCTACGACATCTATTCGCGCCTGCTGAAAGAGCGCATCATCTTCATCTCCGGCCCCGTGAACGACCATGTCTCGACGCTGATCTGCGCCCAGCTGCTGTTCCTTGAATCGGAAAACCCGAAGAAAGACATCTTCCTCTACATCAACTCGCCGGGCGGTATCGTCACCTCCGGCCTCGCGATGTACGACACGATGCAGTACATCAAGCCGCAAGTGGCGACGGTCTGCCTCGGCCAGGCTTGCTCCATGGGTTCGCTGCTGCTCTGCGCTGGCGCAGCAGGCAAGCGTTACTCGCTGCCCAATTCCCGCATCATGGTCCACCAACCCTCCGGTGGGGCACAAGGCCAGGCGACGGATATCGAGATCCACGCGAAAGAGATCCTGAGCCTGCGCAAGCGCCTCAACGAGATCTACGTCAAGCACACCGGCAAGAAGATCAACCAGATCGAGGAAGCGCTGGAACGCGACCGTTTCATGTCGCCCGAAGAAGCGAAAGCTTTCGGCCTGATCGACCATATCGTCGAAAAGCAGCCCTTCGCTGTTGGCGACGAAAAGAAAACCGCTTAATAAACACCGGCCCGCTTTAACCGACGGGCCTTGATACGACATATTCGGGGGCGCCTTTTCTGGGCGCCCCCTTTTATTTTCCAAACCGGAGCGTCACATGTCTTTCCCTGCCGTCCTTGTCGCCTTGCTTCTACTGGCCGTTTCAACACCGGCTGCTGTAGCACAGGGCGATGAAGCAGGACAGGGGACGATGCCGCAACAGGCGGTGCCCGCAACACCTGTCGCCCCACCCGTTGCGCAGCAAAGCAACCCAAGCCCCGACAGCGCCGCCCCCATGCGTATCGAAGTCGACCAGAAAACCCTGGATGGCGAAGATGCTTATGTCTCGGTATTTGAAAAACTGACGCCTGAACAAAAGCTGGAGCAGGAAGCGCTCGACAAGCAGTTCTTTGCCAGCATGCGCCCGATCATGGATATCTATGACCTTGGCGGCCGCCTGATGTACTGCCTCAACAACGAGAAATTCACCGACAGCAATAACTCCGCCTATGTGCAATCCTTCAAGGCCTTCCAGAAACTCAAATCGATGGAGCAGGAAGAGATGTGGAAGAAACACCGCCTCGACGCCGGGAAGGTCGCCTATATCGAACATGCCCTGATGGACAGCCATTACAGCTACATTCAGGCCGTCCAGAAGGCTGCAGCGGAGCAAATGGTCGTACAGACCGGTCGCGCGGGCGGATATTCGGGTACAGACTGCGTAAATGTGCAAAAAACGCTCGAAACTGCCCACCAACAGGCCTCCGAAAGCCTGAAAAGCGGAACTTTAGGCACCCCTGCCAAGTAAGCTCCCATGAAGCCCTGACAAGTTTCGCTCTCTGGAACTTTCAAAAAGTTTATGCCAACTGAAATTTACTTTTGTTGCAGGGCTGTCAAAAGCTTGTCAAAAGTTAACAACCATCTATTTCACCTGTTATGAGGCACCAACAGGCGAAAATTGCGCCCGAAACAGCCAGAAACCGACCGAATTTTGCCAAAAATAAACCATTAACGGGCATAATCCGGGAAGAGAGTGTAAAAAAGGAAAAAAAATGTCAGAACCTACCGGTACCGGCCCGAAACATCCCGTTCTCCCCTTGCGGGATATTGTCGTATTCCCCCACATGATCGTGCCCCTGTTCGTGGGCCGCGAAAAGTCCGTGAAAGCGCTCGAAAGCGCCATGGCCGATAACAAGCAGGTGCTGCTTGTGACGCAGAAGTCCGCCCAGCAGGACGATCCGGGTGCCGGCGACCTTTATACCATTGGCACGCTCGGCACTGTCCTGCAGTTGCTGAAACTGCCTGATGGCACTGTGAAGGTGCTGGTCGAAGGCACCAAGCGCGCGAAGATTTTGAATTACACCGACAAGCCCGAATATTTCGAGGCCTATGCCGAGATCATCGAGGAGCGCGCGGTGTCGGGCGAGGCGATTGACGGCCTGATGCGCGCCTGTGTGTCGCAGTTCGATCAATACGTGAAGCTGAACAAGAAAATCCCGCCGGAGATCATCACATCGATCGGCCAGATCGACAACGCGAACAAGCTTGCGGATACTGTCGCATCGCACCTGTCGCTCAAAATCGCCGACCGCCAGAAACTGCTGGAGCTGACCGGCGTTGCCGAACGCCTGGAGCAAATCTTCTCCTTCATGGAAGGGGAGATTTCCGTCCTTGAAGTTGAAAAGCGCATCCGTGGCCGCGTGAAGCGCCAGATGGAGAAAACCCAGCGCGAGTATTACCTCAATGAACAAATGAAGGCGATCCAGAAGGAACTCAACGAAGGCGAAGACGGCGTCGATGAACTGACCGAACTGGAAGAGAAAATCAAAAAAGCCCGCATGACGAAAGAGGCGAAGACCAAGGCGAATTCGGAGCTGAAAAAGCTGCGCCAGATGAGCCCGATGTCCGCCGAAGCGACGGTCGTGCGCAACTACCTCGACTGGATGCTGAACATTCCGTGGAACAAGCGCAGCAAGGTCCTGAAGGACTTGAAATTCGCTGAATCCGTGCTCGACAAAGATCATTACGGTCTCGAAAAGGTCAAAGAACGTATCCTTGAATATTTGGCCGTGCAGCACCGCGCGAACAAGGTCAAGGGCCCGATCCTGTGCCTCGTCGGCCCGCCCGGCGTTGGTAAAACCTCGCTCGGTAAATCGATTGCGCAGGCGACCAACCGTAACTTCGTCCGCATGTCGCTGGGCGGCGTGCGCGATGAATCGGAAATCCGTGGTCACCGCCGCACCTATATCGGATCGATGCCCGGTCGCATCATCCAGGGCATGAAGAAAGCGAAATCATCCAACCCGCTTTTCCTGCTCGACGAGATCGACAAGCTGGCGCATGACTGGCGCGGCGATCCTGCGGCTGCCCTGCTGGAGGTTCTTGACCCTGCACAGAACAGCACGTTCAACGATCATTACATGGAGATTGATTACGACCTCTCCGACGTGATGTTCATCTGCACGGCCAACACGCTTGACCTTCCGCGTCCGCTGCTCGACCGGATGGAGATCATTCGCGTTTCCGGTTACACCGAAGACGAAAAGGTCGAGATCGCGAAACGCCACCTGCTGGAAAAACAGAAAGAGGCGAACGGCCTGAAGAAGAACGAGTTCAGCATTACTGATCCCGCGATGAAACAGCTGATCCGCATGTATACCCGCGAAGCGGGCGTTCGTAACCTCGAGCGTGAACTGTCGAACCTTGCCCGCAAGGCCATCAAGGAAATCATGATGGGCAAGAAGACGGAGATCAACGTCACGCCCAAGAACCTCGAAAAATACGCCGGCGTGCCGCGTTACCGTTATGGCATGGCGGACGAGAACGACCGTATCGGCTGCGTGACAGGCCTTGCCTGGACCGAAGTCGGTGGTGAGCTGCTGTCGATTGAATCCGTCACTTTCCCGAACGGCAAAGGCAAGGTCAGCATGACCGGCAAGCTGGGCGAGGTGATGAAGGAGTCAATCCAGGTCGCCGAGATGCTGGTCAAATCCCGCGCTGCGTCGCTTGGCATCAAGGCCGAAGTGCTCGAATCGCTGGGCGTCCACGTCCACGTGCCGGAAGGCGCAACGCCGAAGGACGGCCCGTCTGCCGGTATTGCTATGGTAACTTCCATCGTGTCCTGCCTGACCGGTATTGCCGTTCGCAAGAACGTTGCAATGACGGGCGAGGTTGACCTGGTGGGGCAGGTTATGCCCATCGGTGGCCTGAAGGAAAAGCTGCTTGCGGCCCTCCGCGGCGGCATCACCAAGGTCCTGATCCCTAAGGAAAACGTCAAGGATTTGGCGGAGATACCGGATAATGTTAAGAGAGGACTTGAGATCGTTCCCGTGACGGCCATCACCGAAGTGCTGGCACATGCCCTCGTTTCAATGCCCGAACCTGTCGAGGACAAGCCCAGCGTTACGTCAAGAACCGGTGACGGCAAGGAAAAAGACCTGATCCACCATTGAAATCTGGCCTGAATCCTAGCAAACTGCACCTATCAAACGAAGCGGCTGCATCTAAATAAGGGGTAGCCGCTTCGTCCATGATGAGGCCATTTCCTGAAGCGGCTTCATCCGGTTTAAACTTGAAATGAGGTATCACCGTGAACAAGAACGAACTCGTCGATTTCATCGCACAGCAAAAATCCGACCTGTCCAAAGCGCTCATCACCGAGATCATTGATCTCGCGTTTGACGGCATCGAGACCGAGCTGCAAAAAGGCGGCGAAGCCCGCTTTGCCGGCTTTGGCACCTTCAAGGTCGCCCGCCGCGAAGCCACCACCGGCCGCAACCCCCGCACCGGCGAAAACATCAAGATCGAAGCTTCGAACCGCGTGAAATTCACGCCCGGTAAAGAGCTGAAAGAAGCCGTCAACAAGTAAGACGGCAAAGCGGACGTTGACTTGATATTCCATATGGATTATCAATATTCGTCCCTGACAAAGGGGAAGGGTGCTTAGCTCAGCGGTAGAGCGTCTCGTTTACACCGAGAATGTCGGGAGTTCAATCCTCTCAGCACCCACCACCTCTCTCCGTCATTGTCTGGCTGGCAGCCTGCCGCGACATTTGATACGCTTCTTTCATGGCTGCTCTATCCAAAAAATTCAATCCGCCGCCCGTCCCGACGCAGGAAGACATTTATGCCTTCTGCAATGCCGGAAAAATGAACGACCGCGTGACGGTCGACAAATACCTCGACCAGTTTGGCGCGAACATCATCGACGAGCGCGACAACATGCGCGACAACGCGCTGACCTGGGCGGCCTGGATGGGCCATGCGGAAATGTGCGCCTATCTGCTGGAGCGCGGCGCGGCGGTAAACGCCAAAGGAATGACCGACCGCAACGCACTGGGTTGGGCGGCGCAAGGGTCGCGCACGGAATGCGCGAAAGTGTTGATGGCCGCTGGCGCCGACATGAACCAGCCCGATGCCGAAGGACGCTCCCCGCTCAAGATCGCCAATGATGCAGGCCGCACGGATATTGCGGAGCTGATGGTCAGGGAAACCGAAAAGCGCATCGAACGCGCACGCCTGAAAAAAGAACGCGAAGACGGAATCGCGCTGACCGCGCAGCGTCAGGCCGAATTGCGCAAGCGCGTGCCGCCGAAACTGAAACCCTGAATGATTACGATGACTGCAGCCCGTCGAGATGCTCCAGCATCCGGCGGCTGACTTCCTGCGACGAATTGACCGTCAGGTGCACGTTCTTTTCCGCGAAATAGGCGATCTCTTCCTCGTTCTGCGCCTTCACGATGACGCGGATATAGGGCTTGATCGCGCGCGCGCTTTCGACGATGTTGCGCGCCTCGAACGGGTCGGGGACGGTCACGATGATGGCAAGCGCCTTCTGGATCGCGGCCTCGCCCAGCACTTCGGGGCTGATGGCATCGCCATAGATGGCGTGGAAACCCTTGCCGCGCAGGTATTCGACCTTTTCACGGTTACGCTCGATGATGACAAGGTCCACATGGCGTTCGTGGATATGCTGGGTGATAAATTTGCCGACGCGGCCGACGCCGACAAGGATGACGAGGTCTTTCAGCGCGCGCTTTTCATCGGTGCGCAGGTGTGCAAGGTCATCATCGCGCAGGTTGAACATGCGGCTGAGTTTCGGTGTCGCGCCCACGACCGTATAAATCTTTTTGCCGAAATAGAACAGCACGGGGTTGATGGCGATAGAAACCATCGCGCCCGCCAAAATCATGTCGCGCCCCGCTTCGGGCAGCAGGCCGAGCGTCATGCCAAGGCCGATCAGGATGAACGAAAATTCCCCAATCTGCGCAAGGCCGGCGGAAACGATCAGGCTGGTTTTCAGGGGGTAGCCAAAGAACGACACGATCATGAAGCTGATCAGCGACTTGCCAATTGTAATGATCGCAATTACGGCCAGCACGTTCAGCGGCTGTTCGATCAGGATATTGGGGTTAAATATCATGCCCACGGATACGAAGAACAGGACGGCGAAGGCGTCCTGAAACGGCAGTGCGTGGTCAGCGACTTCGTGGTTGAGGTCGGATTCACGGATCATCATGCCGGCAAAGAACGCGCCCAGCGCAAAGGACACGCCGAACAACATTTGCGCTCCAAAGGCCACGCCCATCGCCATCGCGAAGACGGCGAGGGTGAACAGCTCGCGCGAGCCGGTTTTGCTCACGACCGACAGCAGCCACGGCAGCACGCGCTTGCCGCCCACGAACATGATGACGATGAACAGCAGCACCTTGCCGATGGCGATGCCGAGTTGTTTTGCGGTCGCCATGAAATCCGCATCCCCCGATTTTCCGGCGGCGGCGAGGGCGGGGATCAGCACCATCGCCAAAATCATGACAAGGTCTTCCACGATCAGCCAGCCGATCGCGATCTTGCCCTCCATGCTCTGCACCATGTTGCGTTCTTCAAGCGCGCGCAGCAGGACGACGGTGGAGGCGACGGAAAGGGCAAGGCCCAGTATGACGCCCGACTGCACCGACCAGCCCCAGAGCCACGCAAGCCCGATGCCAAGCCCTGTGCCGATGACAATCCGGCCAATCGCGCCGGTCAGCGCGATCTTGCGCACCTCCATGAAATCCTGAATGGAAAAGTGGAGGCCGACGCCAAACATCAGCAATACGACGCCAATTTCAGACAGCTGCTCCGCAATCTTTAAGTCGGCATGAAATCCGGGCGTATGAGGGCCGACAAGAATACCCGCCAACAGATAACCCACGATTGGAGAGATGCGCAGCTTCGCAGCGACAAGGCCGAACACAAATGCCGACGAAAGGCCGACGGCAACAGTGGAAATCAGCGGAATGTCGTGCAATGCGGACATGAGGGGGTGCTCTCTTCAAACGGTGCGATAACCAGCCCGCCGGGCGCGTGACACGCCTGCATGCTTATACATAAACTGTACCATAGTACCGCTAGCAAAAGCAATATTATTATACGGGTTTGGGCGGATTTCCGGCGGGTGCTGGGGTGGTTGGCGCTTTCTTCAGCAGCACGGGCGAACCCGTATCACGAATGCGATTTGTCGCAGCAACCAGTGACTTCATCGTTTCGGGCGATGCGCCGGAATGGCCGGATTGCACGAATTCAAGGCTGACATTCGTCAGCTTTTCCGAAAGGTCAAAGGCCGACATTGGCGGGCAGACGATATCATGGCGTCCCTGCACGATGGCAGTCGGGATGTCTTTGATCACCGCGATATTCTGCATGATGCTGTCATCGGGCATGTGGTTGCGCATGAAATGCGCTTCGATGCGGGCGAAGGGCAGGGCGCGTTGCGGCGTGTCGTTGCGGATTTCATCGGGCGGCACTTCCAAAAATGCGCTGCCGTTTTCAAATCGCGTCCATGCAAAGGCGGCAGGCAGGTGGATCGCGGGGTCGGGATTGGTCAGGCGCTGATAATAATTTTCCAGCACATCTCCCCGCTCGTTCGGCGGCAGGAAGTCGACGAATTCTTTATATACCTCGGGGAAGAATGTGCCGATGCGGTTGATGTACCAGTCCAGCTCCTTGTCCCGCATCATGAACACGCCGCGCAGCGTCATGCTGAGCGTATTATCGGGATATTTTTCGGCATACATCAGCGCCAGGGTCGAGCCCCATGAACCGCCGAACAAATGCCATTTGTCGATGCCCAGATGCTGGCGGAGTTTTTCGTTGTCCTCCACCAGATGCGCAGGCGAATTCGCATTGATATCGCCGGGCGGGTTGGATGCCGGTGCGCCCCGCTGGTCGTAAATCACGATGTTGAAAACGGCGGGATCAAAGAAACGGTGGAAATAGGGGGCAGATCCCGCGCCGGGGCCGCCATGCAGGTACACAACAGGGATACCGTCGGGGTTGCCGAATTGCTGGTAATGCAGCTTGTGGCCGTCGCCTACATCAAGGTCGCCTTCATTGAACGGGTTGCTGGCGGGATAAAGGATTGCGTCTTTGTCGTCGTCGGCCATGTGCTTAAATCCCTGCGGGCTTTTTCAATTGGGTCTTGTTGATGTTATGCCGGAACACTTTATCTTCATCTGCCTTGCCGCCCAGACGTTTGTATTCGTTAAAGGCGGCCAGCAGCGCATCGTCGCTGATCGTGTCGAAGCTTTGCTGGGGGCCCATCAGCTCGGCCTTGGTCGCAAGGTTTTCGGAGAAAGTGACGCGCTCGCGGCTTTGGAAATTGAAGAGTTCGGTCAGTTTTTTGTTCAGCACGGGCATGACCGTGATATGGGCGATGCTATGCGTGCCCGCCAGCGTCCAGACTTCCACATCATTCGGTGATCCGGGCGGGGTTGCGATGACGACGGGCTGCGCGACGGGCGCGACAGAGGCCACGGGCTTGACCTCTATCACCGGCGCGGGGGCAGGCGGCGGCTCGACCTTTTTGACCGGCAGCGTCTCGCGCGGGGGCAGCGGGCCTTGCAGCAGCTCGATCATTTCTTTCATGGCGAATTGCTGGGCGTAGGAAAGTGCGGTGCGTTTGTCTTTGTCCTGCGTATTTTTGTCGATTCCCTGTGCCAGCAGGAAACGTGCCATTTCGACATGGTTTTTATCGGCGGCGAAATGCAGCGCGGTTTGGTTATTGTCGTTGCGGTCACCGATCTTGATGATGCCGTGCTGAAGCAGCAGCGTCGCGGCCTCCACATTCCCGTGCGCGGCGACGCTATGCAGCGGATGCTCCTCGGACGTTTTTTTTGCGCCGCGCTCGAGCAGCATTTTCAGCATTTCCGTGCTGTTGCGCGCGGCCGCCGCCTGAAGCGGGCTGTCGTAAACGGTCTTGGTGCGGCTGGAATAACTGTAGCCGAAATATTCATCGCTACGGTCGGCCACTTGGCGTGAGCGCACCACCGAAGGATCTGCCCCGACGGAGAGAAGGATATCGAGTGCCTCCGGCTTGTTATTCATGACCGCGCAATATACGGCGGGCGGATCGCCCGCGGTGAGGTCGGCTTTTTTGGCGTCGATGAACATCTGCAGTATGTCGTAACGTTCATGCACGATGGCCGCCTGCAAGGGCGTCATGCCCTTGGGTGACGTGCTCACGCTGCGGGTGGTTTCCTTTTCCAGCATGAACTTCACGAGGGAAGTATGCCCGCCCTTCACCGCCTCCAATAATGGCGTCGCCCAGTTTTCACGATTATGATCTGTCAGCGTCGCGCCGGAATTCACCAGCAGCGTCACCATGCCGATATGACCGTGGCGGGCGGCAAGATGGATGGCACGGTTGCCATCATCATCCTCCGCCTGAAGCCATTTCTTCTTTTTTGAAAGGTAAGCAGACACGGTTTCGTTGTCGCCGCTTTCTGCGGCGGCGAGGAATTCTTTTTCCGAACGAAACAGGGCCATCTGTGCTCAGTCATTCAAGGGGTTAGCGGAGAACAAGAGATACCATAATCATAAAAAGGGGGTCAAGCCTCTATATAAGGTGTGGCAGGCGTGGAGGATTGACAGAACCCACCCTTAGGCCTATGAAAAACCATCCAATTACATTTTTTGAAGGGATTTCTCCGCCATGGCGAATGACGAACCCAAAAGATTTTCCGACGACTTGAAGGCGCTGCGCGCCGAATTTGCCGAGGTGGCCGAAAAATCGAAAGCTGCTGTTGCGCATCTTAACACCGCCATCTTCAAGCAGGAACTGCTGGAGATGCGCCATGAGCAGGACAAGACCGTCGCCAAATTCGCGCATCACGGCGTTCTGGAATCTGTCGGCAACCGCGACGTCACCGTTTTGATCGGCAAATCGAAAGACACCGGCCACGGCCTCGACAGCACCGTGGGGCAGGGCATCGATGCGGCATCCAAACTGCGCTTCGCCGCACAGGGAAATTACGACCTTTCGGTCAGCGCATCGACGTTTGAAGCGGGCGCCGCGAAATCCGTCAACATCAGCGACTATGACCGCATGGAAAAGGCACGCGCGAAAACCGAGGCAAATGCCAAGGAAATCGTGCCTGCGCTGCGCGACATCATGATCGCCAATACGCCGGACAAGGAATACACCCGCAGCCGCCATTACGTGATCATCAGCGATGGCAACACGACCGACAGCATCGAGGCTGCGGCGAAACTGATCGAAGGCACATTGCGCGGCAACCCGAAAGCAACGTTTGATTTCATTAACGTCGGCGCGGATAACGGCAACATCGTTGAACTTGTCGCGAAAGTGAATGTCGCTGACGAAGCGCAGCGTCCGCGCATCCACACGATTGCCAAGGCGGATGAAGTGTGGGGCACATTCAACAACGCGCTGCGCGAACGCATTTCTGAAACGCCGTTCGTGAAGCCTGCGCCGGTTGCACCCGCACCGACGCCGACCGCGCAACCCACGCCCTGATTTTTTGATTTTTCTACCCCTACGGCGCGTTCTTGTAACGCGCCGTAGTGATTCGTGCATGAGGTACTATAAAACCTCATTGATATTGCAGGGATATTCACAGTAGCACTCGTTTTCTCGAATCTGAATGCGGTACTATAGGACGCAAAATCACAAATTGAGTATATTTTAACTTATTGATATTAAATGATTATTCCAACTCCCTTTGACAGCCTATCTTACGCATGTAAGGATTTGATTAAGAGAAAAGTAACTCTTTTCTCGAGGCAACACAGTGAGGTGCGCAGGTGGCGAAGCAAGGACTGAAGAACGGAAAGATGACCGGTCTTAACAGCGTCCCTGCATTTTCATTTCCTGCCCTCCATTCCCCCAGCTTCCCGCAAGGTAAGCGCAGCCAGGCAACTGGCGGCAAGGGATTGGCTTGCACCCGGAGGTTGACCATCTTCTGAACTGACTGAAAACGGCGCCATGCCCTGAAACGCTTCAGCGCGTAACGCCACTGCTTTGACCTTTTTTACCGACCCAAACCAAGGAGCGAAACGAAAACGCATGAAAGCGTGATGCCCGAACTTTGCCCGTAACGATCCCAAGGAGAGAAACAGGAAGCAAACCGGACACCAGATAAAGCCTGACGAACTGACGAAGAAACTGACGAAGCAAAAACAAACAACAACTGACGAAGAAACAACATAGGAGCACACGACAGATGGCTGAAGCATCAACCGCAATGAAAAAGGCCCAGGAGATTATCGGGGACGTTCAGGGCGCAACGAAACGCAAAGCTGCCGCGACCACTTCGACGACCGTCGTCGAGAAGGCACAAGTTGACGAAAAATACTCTGATATCGACACCAATACCTTCTACAAGATCGTATTCAACGAAAAACTTGACGCCATGCAGAAGAAAGAGGAAATCGCTAAATCCCTTTCTTTCGACCCCGAAGACAAGACCCGCAGCCAGGAAATCCTTAAAGAATTCGTGACGTTCAAGGAATACCTCCAGAACGAACGCAAGCGCCTCGCGCAGGAAATCATCAAGCTGACCGACACCGGCGCGTTCTCCGAACTGCAGGGCGTCATCGAAGAACTGAACGGCGGCATCCTCGAGTTCGACCGCCAGATGACCCCGCTTACCGAGATCATCGACGCTGTCTATAAACTACGACTTCAGGGCGGCGAAACCGTCCTTGGCGTCTTCCGCGAGATCAAGGAAGACCAGGCAGCCGAAGAAGAGCGTATCAAGAAACTGGCCGAGAGCGAAAACAAGCTGCAGGACCTGCAACGCCGCAGCGAAGGCGTGAATGGCGACCTGGCAGTCCTGAAATCCAGCCGCTCGCACCGCAAGTGGTTCGGCCTTGGCGGCCTGAAAGACGACGCGATCCGCGAAATCTCCTCCAAAGAAAGCGAATTGAATGCTCTTGGCGGCGATGTGGAAGCGACCGTGAAACAGGTCGAGACGCTGAAAGACCCGAACACGGCACGCGCAAGCGAGTTCGCCGAGTTCGCAGCCGAAAAAGCGAAACTGCGCGAACTGCTGGACCTGACGTCCGAACAGCACAAGGCCCGCCAGAAAGGCCTCGTGGCTTCCGCTCAGGACTTCGTCAACAAGTCTGATAACCGCGTCGGTAACGTCGTGGTGCATCTTGACCAGATGACGGGCCAGATCGAAGGCCTTTCCAACGTCAACAACGGCATGCAGAGCATCTACGCGATCGTGTCCGAAGCATCGAAAGACGCTTCCGACAAGAACCAGCAGATCCGCGACGGTTTCCTGCCCCCGAAAGACGGCGCGGAAAGTCCGATCGAGCAGATGCAGCGCGAAAACAAGAAGCAGGCAGCTGAAGAGTACATTACCGCTCTCGACGGCTCGACTGTGGACACGATGAAAACCTACCAGGACCTGACCTCGCAAGCGATCCGCATCAAGCAGATGAAAGATGCGAACCGCGACCAGGTTGCGAAAACCCGCGAACTGCACTCTTCGGGTATCGCCGGCGTCGCTGACAGGCTCTCGACGGTTCTGCAGGCTGTTTCTGCCGCAGCACTTAACGAAAGCTCGGAAGCTGCCAAGATGTCGATCAGTACCATGAACGACAAGACCAACGCAGTCGCCATGAAAGAGTCGATCCGCACCGCGATGGGTGTGAAAGACTCGGCTGCCGGCCTTGCCAAGGCGGTTGATGACCTGGCTGCTTACGGCGAAGTCCTGCGCACGTCCTCCGAAATCACCCGCGAAGGTGTCAAGGAGATCAAGGCAGGCCTGTCGACGCTCGAAGATAGCATCAAGAAGACCAAGAAGGACCTTCAGGATGCCTACGCTGTCAACGCGGAAGTTGCGGGTGGTGCTCCCACCGTGGCTACCAACGACGACAAACCGGTCGAACGGAAAGTTGCTGCCCCCAAGAAAACGGGTGTGGGCGCCGACTTCGGCCAGTTCAACAAGTAACTTCGTCAGCCTGGGTGGGGGCATTAAAGTCCCCACCCAGCACCGACGGGGTCTACTTACTACCAAGGAATTAACCGATCCGGGCGGAACCGGGTCAACAAAAGGACAGACGAAGAATGGCTGACGAAACCAAAAAAACGAACATCGACATGGGGCCCAGCTCCGACTACCTGATCCGTGGCACTGATTACCTCGCAAAACATCCCGAATTCAAACTGGTCGGCCGCGACCAGGACCTGAAAGAAGTCTCCAACGTCCTGATGCGCAAAGAAGCCAACAACCTGATCCTGACGGGCATGCCCGGGGTGGGTGTCTCGGCGGTCGTGATGGGGCTGCAGGCTTCCAAAGAAGACACCAACACGCCTTTCGACATCGTGGGCAAGCGTTTCTACTGGCTCGACACCGACGCGCTGTTCGCGCTCGGCGACAGCACGAAAATCTCTGAAGCCTTCCAGAAGACCCTTGCGACCCTGAAGCGCGACCCCGATACCGTACTGGTGATCGAAGATGCGCGCGGCTTTGTCGACGGCGCCCGCAACAACGGCAACACCAACCTGATCAACTCGCTGATGCGCGAATTGCGCAGCCCGGACCTGCAGGCGATTTTCGAAACCCGCGACACTGACCTGGCGGAAGTCCTGAAGGCGCATGCCGACCTGCGCGACCAGTTCACGCTGAAGGAAATCAAGGAACCGGAACGTGCGGTGCTGGGCGAAATCGCCCGCAGCGGCGCAACCGGCCTGGAACACTACCACGGCGTCAAAATCTCGGACGAAGCTTTGAAATCCGCGATCGACCTGACCAACAAATACGTCATCCGCGAACTGGATGCCGCCCAGCCCAAGCGTACCTTCATGCTGCTGGAAAGCGCCCTGACCGCGCTGCGCCACAAGGCACATTCCGCCCCGATGGAACTGGATGGCCTGAACGCCACGCTGACTGCCATCGATGCGGCGCTGGCCGGCAAGGCGACGCCCGAATTCGCCGGCAAATCGGCTGACGAGCTGACCACTATGAAGCACGAGACGGCAAGCGAGATCGCCGATGTCGAAGCATCGTGGGAAGCCCGCCAGACGAAACTGCGCAAGCTGTACAAAGACCAGCGCAAAGGCGAGGAAGAGATCCGCGCGATCGACCGCAAGATCGAGGAAGAGCGCCTGAAACAGATCGAGGCCGGCAAGCAACTGGAGAGCAACGAGAAAGCCGGTGTTGACTCGGAAGGCGAGACCGCAACCC
The DNA here is from genome assembly GCA_965279315.1 of Alphaproteobacteria bacterium. Classification (GTDB taxonomy): domain Bacteria; phylum Pseudomonadota; class Alphaproteobacteria; order Micavibrionales; family UBA2020; genus JAPWJZ01. The sequence continues at coordinate 2,204,737 of OZ257145.1, forward strand.
GCGGCCTTCAATTCAAGCTGTCGAAAAGCGGCTTCAAGGGCACGGCGGAGAACGAGTTGAACGAACAGCGCGCCGCCTGGGTGCGTCTGGTCGCCGACAACAAGGCGCAGTTCAAGGCGATCACGGATGACGTGAACGCCAAGATCGAACTGAAGCCCGAACATATCCTTGGCGAATTCAGCCGCCTGTCGGGCGTTCCCGTCGCGCGTCTGGGCCAGGACGAAACCACGAAGCTGCTGAACCTCGAAAGCACCCTCGGCAAGCGCGTGTTCGGCCAGAAAGAGCCCGTGAAGGCGGTTGCCGAAGCGGTCCAGCGTGGTCGTATCGGCCTGAAGAAAGCGAACAAGCCCATCGGTTCGTTCCTGTTCCTTGGCCCGTCCGGCGTCGGCAAGACCGAATTGGCGAAGGCCTTGGCCGAAGCCCTGTTCGGCGACGAAGGTTCGTTGAAAACCTACAACATGTCTGAATACCAGGAGAAACATTCGGTCTCGACCCTGATCGGCGCGCCTCCCGGCTATGAAGGTTACGCGGATGGTGGCTTGCTCACCAACAACATGCGCCGCCAGCCTTACGTGGTGAACGTGTTCGACGAGATCGAGAAAGGCCACAAGGACGTCTATGACCTCTTCCTGCAGATTTTGGACGAGGGCAAGCTGGCGGACCGTCGCGGCATGACGGCATCCTTCGCCAACTCGATCAACATCATGACGTCCAACATCGGTGCGGAACACTTCCTCGACGAAGGCATCGATTTTGAGGAAGCCAAGAAACGCGCGCTTGCGGTTCTGTGGAACCCGGACAAGGAAAACGGCGGCTCCGGCTATCGCCCCGAATTCCTGAACCGCTTCACGGGTATCTTCTGCTTCAACCGCCTGGGCGAACCCGAGCTGATCATGATCGCCGACAAGAACCTGAAGGAGATCAACAGCTGGCTTGCCGAAAAAGACATCAAGGTGACGATGGATGCCGAAGATATGAAGGAAATGGTCAAGAAGGAATACATCGCGCGCGGTGGCGCCCGTTCGGTGCAGAAATTCATCGAAGCGAACATCACCTCGGGTGTGACCAAGGAAATCCTGACCAACCCTGACCGCTCCGGCGTCTTGCATGCGACCTACGACCCCGATACGCGCACCAGCAAAGTGGTGCATGAATCGGAAGAGCCGAAGGTGGCTGCGCCGCCCGCGAACGAGAACAAAACCGGCATCACCGCACCTGCGGCCGCCGCGTTCAAGAAAGGGTAAGGAAATTAGCCAAGAGGCGGTTTGTTATCAAAGGCTTGTAACAAACCGCCTCCGGCTGAAATCCCTTGATTTAATTTTACATATCATGTACAAGTAGAGGTACTTGGATATGATACAAAACCCGAAAACGGGTGAAGACATAAAAGGAATGGCACAGTATGGCTGACGGTTACGATAGCGACAGAACAGACGAGATCATTCGCAGGGCGCGCGCCGCGGTAGGGCGCACAGGGCCGGTCGGTTCGAACAGCGAAGGTTCGGTCATCGGCAACACGCTGAAAGACGTCAAGGAAGGCGTCGAGAATATCAAGGCGGTGAAGGCAACCGCAGACGAAGCCAAGGGCGCATTCACGCTGGTGAAGCAGGTTGCTCTTTCGGCCTGGAGTTTCCTGAACAAGCTGTGGCCTGTACGCGCCTACAAATGGCTTGAACAAAAACTGACCACCAAGAAAGACAAGGAAACAGGGGAGCGGCGCGTGACGCGCCCCAAGATGCGCCTTGGCATGCGTCTTGCCACCGCATTCATGCTTTCCGCCATGATCCCCGGCATGATCGGCACGCCCGCCCGCAACGTCGCGGAAGTGGGCGTCGATGGTTTCCGCATGGGCACGACGCTGCATACCGAAGTCGTGCGCCTGAACGATACCAAAAACTCGTCCGATAACGATAACGTCTGGACCATCACCGGCAACCGTTTCCACAACGGCGTCGAAGCCCCGATGATCTGGAAGGTCAAGACCAGCATCCCCAATGATTTGTGGAGCCTGGCGCATACCGGCAACCCTGTATTTTATCCTGACGACGTGACCGCGCCTGTGGCACCCGGCGCGAACGACCTTTATCGCATCACGACCTATGGCGTGCGCTGGCGCGTGGCCGACTGGCTGCAGGCTTTCCCGCAGATCGTGCATGTGGAAAAACTGAACGCACAGGAAACGACCGATTTCAACGCCGCCGCAGCCCGCCAGGTTCAGGCAGCAGCGCAGGCACAGCAAGTGGCACAACCCGGCGCGCAAACGACCGTACCGCAACCCGCACGTGCACCCGGCAGATAAGTTTAGCGAAGACGACTGGACGAAAAAGGCCGCTCCGGAACAGGGCGGCCTTTTTTATTGTCTTTATATATTATGCGGTGAGAACAGCAGTTTAAGAACGATTCTCATTAATAAGGGTTGTGCCTGCCTTTGCCTTTCAGGTAAATTTGCCACATGCATCAGGGCCACGATCACAAGCATGGCGAGGACTGTAACCACGGCGGGGGCGGGCAGCCTCATGCGCATGACCACAAACACGATCATGCCGGTCACGGCCATGCCGGACACAGCCACGGTATTGGCGGCCATCACCACCATGTTCCCAAGAATTTCGACAAGGCCTTTGCGATTGGCGCGTTCCTGAACCTGTCTTTTGTCGGGGCGGAACTAAGCTATGGTTATCTTGCCAAATCGCTCGCGCTGATTGCGGATGCCGTACATAACTTTGCAGATGTCGTCGGCCTGCTGCTGGCATGGGGCGCTGCATGGCTTGCGCGCCGCGCGCCGACGGATGAACGCACATTCGGTTATCGCCGTGCTTCTATCCTTGCGGCGCTGGCGAATGCCTGCACGCTGTTCTTTGCGATTGGCGCAATCATTATCGAGGCGCTGCAGCGTTTCGCATCTCCCGCACCGTTGAATGCGCCCACCATGATCTGGGTCGCCAGCATTGGTATCGCCATCAACTTCGGCACGGCGATGCTGTTCTGGAAGGGGCAGAAAGATGACCTGAACCTGCGCGCGGCATTCATGCACATGATCGCCGATGCCGCGATTTCGGCAGGCGTCGTTGTTGCCGGCCTGATTATCATGTTCAAGGGCTGGGTCTGGATGGATCCTGCCATCAGCCTGATCGTTTCCGTCATCATCCTGATCGGCTGCTGGGATATCGCCAAAGAAGCATTGCATTTGTCGATGGACGGCGTCCCGAAGCACATCAACCGTCGCGGCGTCCTTGTGTACCTGCATGAACTGCCGGGCGTGACGGGCGTGCATGACCTGCATATCTGGGCGATGAGCACGACCGAAGTTGCGCTGACCGTGCACCTGATGCGCCCGGGGGCAGGGCTGGATGACGTATTTCTCCATAAAGTCGCCCGCGACCTGCGCGAGCGTTTCCAGATCGGCCATGTGACGATCCAGATCGAAGCGGGCAATGCCAAAGACGATTGCATGCTGGCGCCCAGCGAAGTCGTCTAAAAAATCGCCAAATATTTCAAAGAACTGGCTAAATGCGCGGCATATTTATGTATTTACGAGAAAATTACATATAGACCGTTTTCTTCGTTGACATTACGCCTGAAAACCGTCATTAAGATGCCACTGGTAAGCGGGAGTAGCTCAGCTGGTTAGAGCGTCGCCCTGTCACGGCGAAGGCCGCGGGTTCAAGTCCCGTCTCTCGCGCCAGTTCCTTTCTTTTGAAGAACGCTCTTTTTAGTGTTCAAATATCACCGAAAAACCCTTCCTTTTCAAACTTTAAGCCCTTTTATCCTGTTCGACTCAGGAGTAACATTGTTGCGCGGTGATTCCCGCATTCCGACTGTCAGAGGATAATCCTGTGAACATACTCGCGTCAGACCTGCTTCAGAACTACTTGCCGATTGTCATCTTTCTCGGCATTGCGACAGGCCTTGCCTGCGTTATCGTTCTGGCGTCGTTTATCGTGTCGAAGCAAAAACCGGACAGCGAAAAGCTTTCGCCATATGAATGCGGCTTCGAGGCTTTCGACGATGCGCGTTCCAAATTCGACGTGCGTTTCTATCTCGTCTCCATCCTGTTCATCATCTTCGACCTTGAAGTGGCGTTCTTGTTTCCATGGGCGATTACGCTTGGGAAGATCGGCGTTTACGGCTTCTGGTCGATGATGGCATTCCTTGGCGTGCTGACGATCGGTTTCATTTACGAGTGGCGCAAAGGCGCCCTGGATTGGGAGTAAGCTTTGGCAAACAACATGCAACCCATACCGCCGGGACCCGCGCAGGACGCGCTTGTAAACGCCGCGACGCAGGAACTGAACGACAAGGGCTTCCTTCTTTCAAACGTCGATAACCTGCTCGACTGGGCGCGCCGCGGATCGCTGTGGCCGATGACCTTCGGTCTGGCCTGCTGCGGCGTTGAAATGATCCACAGTTACATGAGCCGTTACGACCTCGACCGTTTCGGCGTCATTCCGCGCCCCAGCCCGCGCCAGTCCGACGTGATGATCGTGGCCGGCACGCTCTGCAATAAAATGGCGCCTGCGCTGCGCAAGGTTTACGACCAGATGGCGGAACCGCGCTGGGTGATCTCGATGGGGTCCTGCGCCAATGGCGGCGGGTATTACCATTATTCCTATTCCGTCGTGCGCGGCTGCGACCGCATCGTGCCGGTCGATATCTACATCCCCGGCTGCCCGCCGACCGCCGAAGCGCTGGTCTACGGCATCCTGCAGCTGCAGAAAAAAATCGCCCGCGAAGACACAAGGTTGGTGCGCTGATGTCCGTAGAAAACCTCGACGCCCTCGGCGATTACATCGAAATCACGATGCAGCCCGCGATCCTGAAAAAGGAAATCGCACATGGCGAGCTGATGTTCACGATCAAACGTGAATCCCTGAAACGCTTTATTTCATTCCTGCTGAACGACGCCAATTGCGAATTCAAGCAGCTGTCGGATATCTGCGGCGCGGATTATCCCGACCGCGACGAGCGTTTTGACGTTGTTTACAACCTGCTCAGTCTGAAACACAACTTCCGCATCCGCGTGAAACTGCATACGTCGGAAAACACGCCCGTTGATTCCATCACCAGCCTTTACAGCGCCGCCAACTGGTTCGAGCGCGAAGTCTGGGACATGTACGGCGTTTTCTTCAACGACCATCCCGACCTGCGCCGCCTGCTGACCGATTACGGTTTTGAGGGCCACCCCTTGCGCAAAGACTTCCCGCTGACCGGTTTCGTTGAGCTGCGCTATGACGAAACGCAGAAGCGCGTGGTGTATGAACCCGTGAAACTGCAGCAGGACTTCCGCAATTTTGACTTCGTTTCCCCGTGGGAAGGCATGACGACCATGCAATTGCCGGGCGACGAAAAAGCCCGCAAGCCGAAAATCGGCGCCGACCTTCCTGCGCTGGACGAGAAAGAGAAGAAAATCGGATGAGCGACAGCAACGAAAACAAGATCCGCCCCTATACGATGAACTTCGGCCCGCAGCACCCGGCCGCGCACGGCGTGCTGCGCCTTGTGCTGGAGATGGACGGGGAGATTGTGGAGCGTGCCGATCCCCATATCGGCCTGCTGCATCGCGGCACCGAAAAGCTGATCGAATACAAAACCTATATGCAGGCTGTGCCGTATTTCGACCGCCTCGATTACGTCGCGCCGATGAACCAGGAGCATGCCTTCGCGCTCGCGGTTGAAAAGCTGCTGAAGATCAAGGCGCCGCCGCGTGCGCAATACATCCGCGTGCTGTTCGCCGAAATGACGCGCGTCATCAACCATATCCTGAACATCACGACCTACGCGCTGGACGTCGGCGCGCTGACGCCCGCGCTCTGGGGTTTCGAGGAACGCGAAATCGGGATGGAATTCTATGAACGCGTCAGCGGCGCGCGCCTGCACGCAAACTATTTCCGTCCGGGTGGCGTGGCGCAGGATATGCCCGCCGGTTTGGCCGAAGACATGTATGCCTGGGCCGACAGCGTCCAGAAATTCATCAACGATATGGAAGGCCTGCTGACCAACAACCGCATCTTCAAGCAGCGTACCGTCGATATCGGTATCGTGACGAAGAAAGAGGCGCTGGATTGGGGTTTCACAGGCCCCATGCTGCGCGCTTCGGGCGTGCCGTGGGACCTGCGCAAGTCGCAGCCCTATGACGTATATTCTGAAATGAACTTCGATATCCCCACCGGCACGACGGGCGATTGCTATGCCCGCTATCTGGTGCGCGTCGAGGAAATGCGCCAGTCCTGCAAGATCATGAAGCAGGCGATCGAGAAAATGCCGCGCGGGCCTGTGTCATCTGACGACGGCAAAGTCACGCCGCCCAGCCGCGCCGAGATGAAAAACTCGATGGAAGCGCTGATCCACCACTTCAAGCTTTATACCGAGGGGTATCACGTGCCCGCCGGTGAAACCTATACCGCCGTCGAAGCGCCCAAGGGTGAATTCGGCGTTTACCTCGTGGCCGACGGCACCAACAAGCCGTATCGCTGCCACATCCGCGCACCGGGATTTGCACATCTGCAGGGCATGGATTTCATGTCGAAAGGCCACATGCTGGCCGATGCGGTGGCAATCATCGGTTCGATGGATATCGTGTTCGGGGAGATTGACCGCTAATGGCACACGCACAAAAAGTAAAATTCGAGCAGCCCAAGGAATTCAAGTTTTCACCCGAAAACATGAAGCTGGTCGAGCACCATATCGCTAAATACCCAAAGGGCCGTCAGGCGAGCGCGGTGATGCCGATGCTCGATATCGTGCAAAAGCAGCACGATAACTGGATCCCCGAAGCGGCGATGGAAGAAATCGCCCGCATCCTCGACATGCCGCGCATCAAGGTGTTCGAAGTCGCGACGTTCTACACGATGTACAACCTCGCGCCCAAGGGCAAGCACCACCTGCAATTCTGCACGACGACGCCGTGCTGGCTCGCCGGTTCGGGCGACGTTGTGAAGGCCTGCGAAAAACATCTGGGCATTAAGCTGGGCGAAACGACGCCGGACAACATGTTCACGATCACCGATGTGGAATGCCTCGGCGCTTGCGTCAACGCGCCCGTCATCCAGCGTAACGGCGATGATTTCTACGAAGACCTGACGCCGGAAAACGTGATTGGCGTTCTTGACGGCTTGAAAGCGGGTAAGGAAGTGCCGAAAGGTTCGCGCACCGGCCGCCTGACATCGCTGGGCGCACAGGGTGCGACCTGCCTGACCGATATCGCCAAGAAAACCGGCAACAAAGTCGCAGGCGAGGGGAAGAAGTAATGCTGCAGGACAAAGACAGGATCTTCACGAACCTTTACGGCTGGCTCGGCGCTGATTTGAAATCGGCGCAGGCGCGGGGCAACTGGTCGGGCACCAAGGACCTGCTCGCCAAGGGCCGCGACTGGATCATCGAGGAAGTGAAGAAATCGGAACTGCGCGGGCGCGGCGGCGCAGGCTTCCCAACCGGCATGAAATGGTCTTTCATGCCCAAAGAGTCAAAAGACGGCCGCCCCAGCTATCTGGTCATCAATGCCGATGAATCCGAACCCGGCACCTGCAAGGACCGCGACATCATTCGCCATGAACCGCACACCATCATCGAAGGCGCGCTGATCGCATCCTTCGCCATGGGCGCGCATGCCTGCTACATATATATACGCGGCGAGTTCTATCACGAAGCTGTCGCGATGCAGAAAGCGATCGACGAAGCCTATGATGCGGGCTTGGTCGGCAAAAACGCCTGCGGCTCCGGCTGGGATTTCGACATTTACCTGCACCGCGGCGCAGGGGCATATATCTGCGGCGAAGAAACCGCACTGCTGAACAGCCTCGAGGGCAAAAAAGGCTTCCCGCGCAACAAGCCGCCGTTTCCGGCGGGCGCAGGCCTCTATGCATGCCCGACGACAGTCAACAACATTGAAACCATCGCCGTTGTCCCTGAAATCTTGCGCCGCGGCGCATCGTGGTTCGCGGGCATCGGCAACGAAAAAAACCGCGGCACGAAAGTGTTCTGCATTTCCGGCCACGTCAACAACCCCTGCAACGTCGAAGAAGCCATGAGCATCCCGCTCAAGGAGCTGATCGAAAAGCATGGCGGCGGTGTGCGCGGCGGGTGGGACAACCTGCTTGCCGTGATCCCCGGCGGATCATCAACGCGTCTGCTGCCCAAAGACCTTTGCGAAACCGTGCTGATGGATTTTGACTCGCTTCGCTCAGTCAATTCAAGCCTTGGCACCGCCGCGGTCATCGTGATGGATAAATCAACCGATATCGTTTACGCGATCGCACGCCTTGCCCGTTTCTACTGGCACGAGTCTTGCGGCCAATGCACGCCCTGCCGCGAAGGCACGGGCTGGATGTACCGCATCATGCAGCGCATGGTGAAGGGCGAGGCGAATATCGAGGAAATCGACATGCTGCTCGATATCGGCTCGGAAATCGAAGGCCATACCATCTGTGCGCATGGCGATGCTTCGGCCTGGCCTATCCAGGGCCTCATCAAGCATTTCCGCCCTGAAATGGAACGCCGCATTCTCGAATACCGCAAGAGGATTGCAGCTTGAAAAAGACCTCAAAAAAAACGAAGCTCGATGAAACGCGCACGGTGAGTGTTGCGATTTCGTGCCCGATGGAGAAGGTTTATAAATTCCTTTCAGCCCCTGCGAATTTCCCGCAATGGGCGAGCGGCTTGTGCACCGAGATCAACAAGAAAAACGGCGGTTGGGTCGCGGTAACGCCGCATGGCCCTGCCAAGATCGAATTCACGAAGAAAAATACGTTCGGCATTCTGGACCACACGGTCACGATGGGCCGGAACAAGGTGTATGTGCCGATGCGCGTGCTGCCCAACAACAAGGGCTGCGAAGTGACGCTGACTATCTACCGCAATAAAATGCCGGACAGCCGTTTCAAGGAAGATATCGGCTGGGTCGAGCGCGACCTTGACGCTTTGAAAGACCTGCTGGAAAAAACTGCAGGCAAGGGGGATGCCAATGCCTAAACTGACAATCGATGGTATGGAAGTAACGGTCGAACCCGGCACATCCATCATTCAGGCGGCCGAGCAGCTGGGCATTGAAATCCCGCGCTTCTGCTATCACGACAAGCTGTCCGTGCCCGCGAATTGCCGCATGTGCCTTGTCGAAGTCGAAAAATCGCCCAAGCCGGTTGCTAGCTGCGCAATGCCCTGCGCGGAAGACATGAAGGTGCATACCAATTCGCCGCAGGCGCAAAAGGCGCGCAAGGGCGTGATTGAAATGCTCCTCATCAATCACCCGCTGGATTGCCCGATCTGCGACCAGGGCGGGGAATGCGATTTGCAGGACCAGACCGTTGCCTTCGGTTTCGACCGTTCCCGCTACCGCGAGGAAAAGCGGGCGGTAAAGGACAAAGACCTCGGCCCCCTGATCAAGACGACCATGACTCGCTGCATCCATTGCACGCGTTGCGTCCGCTTCGGCGATGAAATCGCGGGCGTCGATGAAATGGGCGTGCTGAACCGCGGCGAACATCTTGAAATCGGCACCTATGTGGAGCAAATGGTGTCCTCGGAACTGTCGGGCAATATTATCGACATCTGCCCCGTCGGCGCGCTGACCTCGAAACCGTATGAATTCACGGCCCGCCCGTGGGAACTCCGCAAGGTCGAAAGCATCGACGTGTCGGACGCGGTCGGCTCGAACATCCGCATCGACACACGCGGCGGCGCTGTCTTGCGCGTGCTGCCCCGCCTGCATGAAGGCGTGAACGAAGAATGGATTTCCGACAAGGCGCGTTTCTCCATCGACGGCCTGAAAAGCCAGCGCCTCGACCGACCCTATGTGCGCGTCAACGGCAAACTGGAACCGGCTTCGTGGAATCAGGCGTTTGCCGCGATCACCGAAAAAATGTCCGGTGTGGACGGCAAGAAACTCGGCGCGATTGCCGGCGACCTTGCGGATTGTGAATCGATGGCGGCGTTGCAGGATTTGCTTGCCGCTTATGGCTCCAAAAACGTCGAATGCCGCCAGGACGGCGCGCAGTTCGATGTGTCGCAAGCTTGCGGCTGGCGTTTCAACACGACCATCGCCGGAATCGAAAAGGCCGACGTTATCCTTCTCGTCGGTACCAATCCGCGTCACGAAGCGGCGCTCGTAAATGCGCGCATCCGCAAGACATGGCTCGCCAAACGCATCAAGATCGGCGTGATCGGTCAGCAGGTTGACCTGAACTACCCGGCCAAATTCCTCGGCGCTGGCCCCGAAACGCTCGCGGAACTCGCCAGCGGCAAGGGGGCGTTCGCCGAAGCCCTCAGCAAGGCGCAGAACCCGATGATCATCGTGGGGCAGGGCGCTCTCAGCCGCGACGACGGCATGGAAATCCATGCGCTCGCCCGTGCTGTTGCCGAAAAATTCAACATGGTAAAAGACGGCTGGAACGGCTTCAACGTGCTGCATACGCAGGCAAGCCGCGTCGGCGCGCTCGAACTCGGCTTTGCCGGCGGCGACCTCGACAAAATGCTGAAGGGCGATGTGCTGTACCTGCTGGGCGCGGATGAAATTCCCGTCGGCAGCATCGGCAAAAATACCTTCGTTATCTATCAGGGCCACCACGGCGATGCCGCAGCGGCCCGCGCCGATGTGATCCTGCCCGGTTCCGCCTATACGGAGAAAAACGCGACCTACGTCAACGTCGAAGGCCGCGTACAACAGGCGAAACAGGCGATCTTCCCGCCCGGCGAGGCGCGCGAGGACTGGAAAATCATCCGCGCGCTGTCCGAAGCGCTCGGCAAGACTCTCCCCTATGACGACATCGCGCAGTTGCGCGCGCGCATGGCGAAGGCGAACCCCGTTTTCGCGGCGATCGACAGCGTGCAGCCCGCGGCGTGGAAGCCGTTCGGCAAGGACGGCAAGTGCGACGCCGCGCCGTTCTCCCTCGTCATCGGCAATTTCTACATGACCGACGTCATCTCCCGCGCCTCGCGCGTGATGGAAGAATGCACGGAAGCCTTCGCGAACAGCGCGAAAGAAAAGACGGGCACCCATGGATAGTTACATTTTCTCGGCGGAATTCCTGAATGCATACGTTTGGCCCGTGCTCGTGATCGCGGGCCGGATCGGCCTCTTCGTCGGCCCGCTGATCATCGCGATGGCCTACCTGACCTATGCCGAGCGCAAGGTGCTGGCAGCCATGCAGATGCGCCAAGGCCCGATGATGGTCGGCCCCTTCGGCCTGCTGCAGCCAATTGCCGATGGCCTGAAACTGCTGGGCAAGGAAACGATCATTCCTTCCGGCGCAAACCGTGGCGTGTTTGTGATGGCGCCGATGTTGACCTTTATGCTCAGCCTGGTGGCTTGGGCCGTGATACCCGTGAATGCGGGCTGGGTGATTGCCGATATCAACGTCGGCGTGCTGTACCTGTTCGCGATTTCGTCGCTGGGCGTTTACGGCATCCTGATGGCTGGCTGGGCGTCGAACTCGCGTTATGCGTTTCTGGGCGGCCTTCGCTCCGCCGCGCAGATGGTTTCCTACGAAGTTTCCATGGGTTTCGTGATCGTGGCCGTGCTGCTGACGACAGGATCGCTGAACCTGACCGCACTTGTGGATGCGCAGCGCCCGTGGTGGGTGACGCTGCTCCTGTTCCCCATGTTCGTCATTTTCGTGATTTCGGCGCTGGCCGAAACCAACCGCGCGCCCTTCGACTTGCCGGAAGGCGAGTCCGAGCTGGTCGGCGGTTATAACGTCGAATATTCGTCCATGACCTTCGCCCTGTTCTTCCTGGGTGAATACATGAACATGATTTTGATGAGCGGTATGACCACCGTGCTGTTCCTGGGCGGCTGGCACGTACCTTTTGGATGGACGTTCCTCGATTTCATTCCTGGCTTCTTCTGGTTCTCGTTTAAAGTATCTTGCGTGCTGTTCGTGTTCATCTGGACGCGCGCGACGCTGCCGCGCTTCCGTTACGACCAGCTGATGCGCCTCGGCTGGAAAATCTTCCTGCCCTTCACCCTGCTTTGGGTTGTGCTGATGGCAGGCGTGCTCCTTTATAACAAGGCGCTGCCGGGCATGGAGAATGCGGCGGTCGCTGCGGCACCTGCTGCCATCAGCGCACCTGCGGTATCCGAACCCGTAACGTCCGAAACTGCGACACCCGAAACCGCCGCGCCGGAGGCCGCACCCGCTGCCCCCGCAGAAGCGCCGAAGGCGGAGGAGAAAGAATAATGTCGTTTATTTCCAAGACCATGAATTCGCTCCTGCTGGTCGAGATTGTGAAGGGCTTTGCGTTGACCTTCAGCTATATCTTCCGCCCCAAGGTGACGCTGAATTACCCCTTCGAAAAAGGCCCGATCAGCCCGCGCTTCCGTGGCGAACATGCGTTGCGCCGTTATCCCAACGGCGAAGAACGCTGCATCGCCTGCAAATTGTGCGAGGCGATCTGTCCTGCGCTGGCGATCACGATCGAGGCCGAACCCCGTGACGACGGCAGCCGCCGCACCACGCGCTATGACATCGACATGACGAAATGCATCTATTGTGGTTTGTGCCAGGAAGCATGCCCCGTTGATGCCATCGTCGAAGGCCCCAATTTCGAATACGCGACCGAAACCCGCGAGGAGCTTTACTACAACAAGGAAAAGCTGCTGGCGAACGGCGACCGCTGGGAAGCGCAGCTTGCCGCGAATATCGAGGCCGACGCGCCCTACCGATAAGACAAGGAACCGAGAGATGATCGAGGCATTTTTCTTTTACGCATTCTCCGCCGTGCTGCTGGCCAGCGGCGTCATGGTCATATCGGCCAAGAACCCCGTGCATTCGGTGCTGTTCCTGATCCTGGCGTTCTTCAACGCCGCCGGTCTGTTTGTGATGCTGGGCGCGGAATTCATCGCGATGATCATGGTGATCGTCTATGTGGGCGCCGTTGCCGTGCTGTTCCTTTTCGTGGTCATGATGCTCGACATCAATTTCGCGCAGATGCGTGAAGGGATGTGGAAACACGCACCGGTCGGCGGGCTGGTCGGCCTTGTCCTTATCGTTGAATTCGCGTGGATGTACCTCAACTGGCATAGCGCGACAAATGCAGACCTGAACGCCTTTGCGCCAATCCCGGATACGGTCAGCAACACGCATGCGCTCGGCTACCTGCTCTACACCGAATATGTATACCTGTTCCAGATTTCGGGGCTGATCCTGCTGGTCTCGATGATTGGCGCCATCACGCTGACCCTGCGCACACGTTCCGGCGTCCGTCGCCAGAGCATCGCCAGCCAGATCGCGCGCGATCCCAAGGCCGTGCTGAAAATAGAAAAAATCCAATCCGGTACGGGAGTGTCCTGATATGCCAACAGTCATTGGTATCCAAAATTTCCTGATCGTATCGGGCATCCTGTTCACGCTGGGCGTGTTCGGCATCTTCCTGAACCGCCGCAACGTCATCATCATCCTGATGTCGATCGAGCTGATCCTGCTGTCGGTCAGCATCAACCTTGTCGCATTCTCGGTTTACCTGCATGACCTGACCGGCCAGGTGTTCTCGATGTTCATCCTCACCGTGGCGGCGGCCGAAGCCGCCATCGGCCTTGCCATCCTCGTCGTTTTCTTCCGCAACAAGGCATCGATTGCGGTTGAAGACATCAGCGCGCTGAAGGGATAATTTCCATGGAATTCATTGCAGTATTCGCGCCGCTGATCGGCTGCTTCGCCGCCGCGTTGTTCGCCTGGAAAGACGATGAAGAAGGCCACGGCCCGGCACAGGTGCTCACCTGCGGCTTGATGGTCCTTGCGGCCATTATTTCCGCCACGCTGTTTTACCAGATCAACTTCAGTGCCACGATGGCGCCCAGCACGATCGTGCTGTTCAACTGGATTTCGTCCGGCACGTTGAACCTGAACTGGTCGCTGAAATTCGACCAGCTATCGGCGGCGATGGTGCTGGTGGTTAACTTTGTTTCCTGCGCCGTACATATATATTCCGTCGGCTATATGCACCACGACAAGCGCCGCGCGCTGTTCCAGTGCTATCTCAGCCTGTTCACTTTTGCGATGCTGATGCTGGTGACCTCGGCCAACTTCGTGCAGCTGTTCTTCGGCTGGGAAGGGGTGGGGGTTGCGTCTTACCTGCTGATCGGTTTCTGGCATCATAAGGACAGCGCCAACCGCGCTGCGATCAAGGCCTTCGTTGTCAACCGTATCGGCGATTTCGGCCTCGCACTCGGCATCTTTGCCGTGTTCATGGTTTTCGGTTCGCTCGATTTCGATAAAGTCTTTGCTGCCGTCCCGGTTACCAAAGACGTCGTGGTCGAATTCCTCGGCCAGCAATTTAACGCCATCACCTTGATCGGCTTCCTGCTGTTCATCGGTGCTATGGGTAAATCCGCGCAGTTGGGCCTGCATACATGGCTGCCCGATGCGATGGAGGGCCCGACGCCCGTTTCCGCGCTTATCCACGCTGCGACAATGGTGACGGCAGGGGTGTTCCTTGTCGCCCGCATGTCGCCGATTTACGAATATGCGCCGCTTGCGCGTGAATTTATCACTGTTGTCGGCGCGCTGACCGCGCTTGTGGCGGCAACTATTGCCATCACCCAGTTCGACATCAAGCGCGTCATTGCCTATTCCACCATGAGCCAGCTGGGTTACATGTTCTTCGCCGCAGGCGCGTCCGCCTATGGCGCGGCGATGTTCCACCTGTTCACGCACGCGTTCTTCAAGGCATTGCTGTTCTTGGGCGCCGGTTCGGTGATCCACGCAATGTCGGATGAACAGGATATGCGCCGCATGGGCGGCATCTATAAGCTGATCCCCTTCACCTATGCGGTGATGTGGATCGGCAGCCTTGCGCTTGCAGGTGTTCCGCCTTTCGCCGGCTATTTCTCGAAAGACACCATTTTGGAAGCCAACTTCGCCGCGCATAGCCAAGTGGGCCTGTTCGCCTATTGCTGCGGTATCACGGCGGCTTTCCTGACCGCGTTCTATTCGTGGCGCCTGATTTTCATGACGTTCCATGGCACGCCGCGCGCGGATGAAAAAGTCATGGCGCATGTCCATGAATCGCCGAAGATCATGACCATCCCGCTCGCCTTCCTCGCCTTTGGCGCGGTTGCCGCCGGTGCGCTGACGGTGTTCTTCGTCGGCGAATCCCGTGGCAGCTTCTGGGGAAATTCGATTTTCGTGCTGGAGAACAATGACGTCCTCGAACACATCCACCATATCCCCGAATGGGCGAAATTGTTGCCGACCGGGGTTGGCATTGCCGGTATCCTACTGGCCTTCCTGTTCTATGTCCGCAAGCGCCATTTGCCGGCGATGATGGCGGGCATGTTCAGTGGCATCCACAACTTCTTCTTCCGCAAATGGTATTTCGACGAGCTGTATGAACGCATCGCCGTGATCCCGTCTTTCTTCCTCGGCAACAAGCTTTGGAAAACGGGCGACGGGGCGATCATCGATGGCTTCGGCCCCGACGGCATCGCAGCGACGGTCAAGTCCGGCTCCGACAAGGCACACAGCCTGCAAAGCGGATACATCTTCCATTACGCCTTCGCCATGATTATCGGCGTGGTGGCCATCATAACCGCTTACGTCTTCTATGCACACAGGCAGGGGTTCTAACCGATGATTACTTTCCCCATTCTTTCCCTGCTTGTCTTCCTGCCATTGGCGGGTGTCCTGTTCCTGCTGTTCGTGCGGGGCGATGCCGATACGGTTGCGCGTAACGCGCGCAACACGGCACTGCTCACTTCGCTGTTCACCTTCGGCCTGTCTATATATATGTACATGGGCTTCGACGGTTCGTCGGCAGAGTTGCAGTTTGTGGAAAAACTGCCTTGGCTGCCCGGCCTCAACATCAACTACAAGCTGGGCGTTGACGGCATTTCGATCTTCTTCGTGTTGCTGTCCACTTTCCTGACGCCGATCTGCATCCTTGCCAGCTGGGAATCCATCGAGCACCGCGTAAAGGAATACATGATTTCCTTCCTGCTGCTGGAAACCATGATGCTGGGCATGTTCTGCTCGATCGACCTGATGCTGTTCTACATCTTCTTCGAAGGCGTGCTGATCCCGATGTTCGTCATCATCGGCGTCTGGGGCGGCAAGCGTCGCGTTTATTCGGCATTCAAGTTTTTCCTCTACACGCTGCTGGGATCGGTGCTGATGCTGCTCGCGATCCTTTACCTCTACAACACCTACGGCACGACCGACATTCCGGAACTTTCCAACCTCGCAATCCCCGCGAATGTGCAGAAATGGCTCTGGCTTGCCTTCCTCGCATCCTTCGCGGTGAAGGTGCCGATGTGGCCCGTGCATACATGGCTGCCGGATGCGCACGTCGAGGCGCCAACGGCGGGTTCCGTGATTCTGGCAGGCGTGCTGCTGAAAATGGGCGGTTACGGTTTCCTGCGGCTGTCGCTGCCGGTATTCCCCGATGCGTCCGTTTACTATGCACCGTGGATTTTCGGCTTTAGCGTTGTTGCTGTCATCTATACCTCGCTCGTGGCACTCGCGCAGGAAGACATGAAAAAGCTGATCGCTTATTCATCCGTTGCGCATATGGGTTTCGTCACCATCGGCATTTTCGCCATGAACCAGAATGGCCTGGATGGCGCTATGTTCCAGATGCTCTCGCATGGCGTGGTTTCTGCCGCGCTGTTCCTTTGCGTCGGCGTGATCTATGACCGCCTGCATACGCGCGAAATTGCACGTTACGGCGGCCTGATTAAAAACATGCCTAAATACGCGACGATCTTCATGGTGTTCATGCTGGCCTCCGTCGGCCTGCCGGGCACCAGCGGGTTTATCGGCGAATTCCTTGTGCTGGTCGGCGCGTATCAGGTCAGCACGACCGTCACGGCGTTTGCCGCGACGGGCGTGGTGCTGGGCGCTGCCTATATGCTCTACCTCTACAAACGTGTCGTGTTTGGCGAACTCGTCAAATCCGACGTGAAGGCAATGAAGGATGTCGATGGCCGCGAGGTAGCGATTTTCCTGCCGATGATCGGCCTTGTGTTCTGGATGGGGATTTACCCGTCCAGCTTCACCGCGCCCATGGCGCCCGCACTGGCCAAAGTGATCGAGCGCGTCGCTCCTGCCCGTCAGGCATTGCTGGAGGCAAAGGCCCCCGCAGCCGCCGAGAAAAAAGCGGAAGAGGCAGCAAAAACCGCGGAAGAACATCCTGCCGTGACAACGGAACCAGAAGCGACGCCCGCTGAAGCGGAGCCCGCCAAGGAACCGGAAAAAACGGAAGAAGCGCCCAAGCATAAAAAGGGAAAGAAAAAGAAATGATACCGTTCATCGCCCCGGATTTGATGCCGGCTTTCCCCGAGATGTCGCTCGCCATCCTCGCGCTGATGTTGCTGATGTTCGGCGTGTCCCGTAAGAACGAGCCGTTCCATGCGGTTTCCAACCTGTCGATATTCGCGCTGCTCGCGGTCGGTGCGATGATCTGCCGTTATTGCGGCGAGAGCGTCACGACCTTCAACGGCATGTTCATTTCCGACAGCTTCGGCGGCTTCATGAAGATGCTGGTGATTGCCGGCTCTGCCGTCTCCATCCTGATGGCGGCGAAATATGCGGAACGTCAGCGCATCATGCGTTTCGAATACCCGATCCTGATCCTGTTCGCGACGCTCGGCATGCTGCTGATGATTTCGGCGAACGACCTGATGTCGCTTTACATGGGTTTGGAAATGCAGAGCTTGCCGCTCTATGTGCTGGCAGCAATCCAGCGTGACAGCATCAAATCGACCGAGGGCGGCCTGAAATACTTCGTCCTCGGCGCACTGTCGTCGGGCATGCTATTGTACGGCGCTTCGCTGCTCTACGGTTATACCGGCGTCACGAATTTCGACAAAATGGCGACGGTCCTTGCGGCTTCCGCGCCGCTCAGCCTTGGCGTCATCGTCGGCATGGTCATGCTGATTTGCGGTATTGCCTTCAAAATATCCGCCGTGCCGTTCCACATGTGGACGCCCGACGTGTATGAAGGCGCGCCGACCTCCGTCACCGCTTTCTTTGCCATCGCCCCCAAAATCGCCGCGCTCGCGCTTTTGACCCGCGTCTTCATGGGGCCATTCGGCAGCATGGTTGCGGAATGGCAGCAGATCGTGGTCGTGCTCGCCATCGCGTCGATGGTGCTGGGCTCGGTCGCGGCCATCGGGCAGACAAACATCAAACGCCTGCTTGCCTATAGCTCCATCGGCAATATGGGCTACGCGCTTGTGGGCTTGGCATCCGCCAGCGCCGAAGGCGTGAAGGCCGTGATGATTTTCTCCGCGATCTATATGGTGATGACCATCGGCACCTTCGCGATTGTGTTGATGATGAAACAGCGCGAACGCATGCTGGAGGAAATTGCCGACCTGTCCGGCCTTGGCCAGCGTCAGCCGATGCTGGCGCTTGCAATGACGGTCATGATGTTCTCGATGGCGGGCATCCCACCGCTTGCCGGTTTCTTCGGCAAGCTGTTCGTGTTCCAGGCTGCCGTCGCGCAAGGCCTTTACTGGCTGGCCGTGATCGGCGTGCTGGCTTCGGTCATCGCGGCTTATTACTACCTGCGCATCATCAAGGTCATGTATTTCGAGGAAGCGGGCGACGAAGGCCTTGATCCTGCAGTTGATGTGCGCCTGAACGTGCTGGCCGGTGTTTCGACCGTGGCGCTGTTGTTGTTCATCGCGATGCCCGGCCCGTTGCTGGCTTCGGCGGACGCTGCGGCGAAGTCCATCGCGATTTTCAAGCCTAAATGACGTATAAGCCGCAATTACCGCCTGCCTTCAACCTGATCGAACTGCCCACCGTCGGCAGCACGAATGATCACGCGAAGCAACTGGCACGCAGCGGCTATCCCGCCTTCACGGCTGTCTGGTCGCATGAACAGACAGCGGGGAAGGGGCGTCAGGGCAACTCCTGGACATCCGTGCCCGGCAACCTCTACATGAGCATCCTTTTGCGCCCTGCCGCGACCGCCGCGCAAAATGGCCAACTATCATTCCTCGCCGCTGTCGCGCTTGCGGAAACGGTGAAGGATGTTATTTCAAAGCCCGGCCTGATCGCATTGAAATGGCCGAACGACCTGCTGCTGAACGGCAAAAAAGCCGCCGGTATTTTGCTGGAAGCAGAGGAAGACTGGGTGGTAATGGGCATCGGCGTGAATGTCGCGGGCGCGCCCGACGGTGCCGCCAGCCTGAAAGATTTCGCAGCCGAAGCCCAAGCAGGCCAAGTGCTGGAAAAACTCGTCTTACGCGTGAAGGATTTATACGACCTTTGGGTCAAGAATGGATTTATGCCGATCCGCACGCAGTGGCTGCACTATGCGCACAATATCGGCATGACGATACAGGTTCGTATGCCGAACGAAACATTTTCGGGCAAGTTTATCGGCATCGACGATGTCGGCGCGCTCGAAATTGAAATGCCTGATGGCGCGAAGCGCGCCGTCTGTTCCGGAGAGGTTTTTGCAAGCTGATGTCATCACTCGGTTTTAACATGGATTCAGAGGCCATCTACTGCGTGCCGCTCGGCGGCTGCGGCGTGTTTGGCGCGAACATGACGCTGTACGGCCACAAAGACCAGTGGATCATGATCGACTGCGGCATGGGTTTTGCCGATGAAACCATGCCGGGAGTCGATATCCTGCTGCCCGATCCGGCCTTCGCGACCACACTTGGCAATAAGCTCCTGGGGATTTTCTTCACGCATGGGCATGAAGACCATATCGGTGCTGTCGATCACCTCTGGCCGCGCCTGAATGTGCCTCTCTATGCCACTAAATTCACCATGGAACGACTGCGCCAGTCCTTGAGCGAATGGACATGGGGCCACCAGGTCAAGCTGCATGAAGTGCCGCAGCAGGGCAAACTGGATATCGGCCCGTTCCAGCTGGAATTCATCCGCATGGCGCATTCGATACCGGAAGCCAAGTCGATTGCGATTTCGGTCAAGGGCATCGGCACTGTCCTGCATACAGGCGACTGGAAAATCGATCCCGACCCCGTGCTGGGTGACCTGACGGATGCGGACGCGTTGAAAAGAATTGGTGAAGAAGGTGTGCTGGCGGTTGTCGGCGATTCCACGAACGCCATGGTGCCGGGCCATTCGGGTTCCGAGCGCGATGTGCTTAATAACCTGACCGAGTTGTTCAGCGAATTCGATGCGCAAATCGCCGTCACCTGTTTTGCCACCAATGTCGGCCGCATTAAAAGCATTTACGAAGCCGCGCGGGCGAACAAGCGCAAGGTGTCGCTGGTCGGCCGTTCGCTGTGGAGTGTCGATGAAGCGGCGCGCAACAGCGGTTACCTGCACGATGTGCCGCCGTTCCTTGATGGTGATGCCGCAAATATTGCTGGCGGCGAAAACGTCGTTTATATCTGCACGGGATCGCAGGGAGAGCCGCGCGCTGCATTGGCACGCGTGTCCAATAATGACCACCCTGCTATGCGTCTGGGCGAGGGGGATGTGATGATTTTCTCCTCCCGCACTATTCCCGGCAACGACCGCGCGGTCGACCGCATCAAGAACCGTTTCCTGATCAACGGCGTGAACGTGATTTCCGACCGCGATGCGCCCATCCACGTATCCGGCCATCCGTACCGCGATGAATTGAAACAGCTATACGCCTGGGTAAAACCCAAATCCGTCATTCCCGTGCATGGCGAGCATATGCAGCAGGAAAAACACGCCGATCTGGCGCGCGAATGCGGCGTGCCGGAAACGTTCATCCCCGTAAACGGCGACGTGATCGAAATCACGAAAGAAGGACTGCGCCCCGTCGGGGAAGTCAAAAGTGGCATTCTGGCGATCGAAGGTAACCGCATCGTTCAGGTCGACAACGAAGCTATTTTGACGCGCAAGCGCATGATGTTCAACGGCAGCGCTGTCGTCACAGTCGTCATGGATGGCCGCGGTAATCTCCTTTCCTCCCCGCGTATCACCGCGCTCGGCTTACTCGATGAAACCAGCGATCAGGACACCCCGCACCTTGCCGCCGCCGAGGCGGAGGTTGCCAAGGCATTGCAGAACATGCCCAAGAATTTGCGCGGCAGCGATGACGAAGTGACGGAACTGATCCGCGTTACCGCCCGCCGTTTTTTCAATGAGCGTTTCGACCGCAAGCCGCAGACGCGCGTCCATTTGATAAGGGTGTAGAATGTCGCTGGTCACGGTTGTTTTCATCTATCTTCTGGTCTGGTGGATCATGCTGTTCACCGTGCTGCCGATGGGCGTGCAACGGAATACCGATGACGGGAAAGGGCATGACGCAGGTGCGCCAGTGCGTCCGGACCTCAAGAAAAAACTGATTATCAATACAGTGCTGTCGGCTGTGATCATGCTGGTGGTTTATATCTTGGTTGAAATGGATATCATTCGCTGGGGCGAATGGTTCAGGGGGATGCCACAATGAAAAGCCTTATCATCCTTGCCGGTCTTGCGGCCGCTTTCACGCCTGTCTGCATGGAACATAAACTGCGCAGCACGCTGGATGACGGTTTTTGCCGCCGCGCGGTTGAATACAAACAACCCCCGGGCGTTGCGTACGAACCGGGCGTTGATGTGATGGGCAAGCCGGTGGTCGAGGCCGACCTCAACAAATCGCCGGTGCAGATGCCCGAAGTGGTGCGTATTCCGGTCACGGTCGACCTTGCGCAATACCTTGGCCTGCCAAGTTCGACCGCCAAGGAAACCTATGCGGTTTTGGGCGAGCTGGCGTACGAAAACGGCGCCTTCACCTATAATGGCGAACCGCTGGACGGCAAGGCAGCGGAAAGCCTGCGCAAGCTCTGCGCCCCAGAAAAGCCTGCAAAACCGGCAGAAAAACCCGCCGAAAATAAACATAATCAGCATTGATTAATTGCCCCTGCTTGGGTAGTTTTGTGCAGGTTCACGCATTTAAAAACAAAGGCGATTTCCCATGGCCGAGCCGGCAAAAAACCTGAAAAATTCCAAGACCGCGATCACGCCGACGCGCGAGGAAAATTTCCCCGAATGGTACCAGAACGTGATCAAGGCCGCCGACATGGCCGAGAATGCGCCCGTGCGCGGTTGTATGATCATCAAGCCATACGGTTTTTCGGTATGGGAAAACATCCAGCGTCATTTCGATAAAATGATCAAGGCGGAGGAAGTGCAAAACGCCTACTTCCCGCTACTGATCCCCATGAGCTATATCGCGAAAGAAGCCGACCATATCGACGGCTTCGCGAAAGAATGCGCAATCGTCACGCATCACCGCCTTGCCAAGAACGACAAGGGCGAACTTGGCCCCGATCCTGCATCGGTGCTGACGGAGCCGTTGATCATCCGCCCGACGTCGGAAACCATCATCGGCGAGTCCATGCACAACTGGGTGCAATCCTATCGCGACCTGCCGCTGAAACTGAACCAGTGGTGCAACGTCATGCGCTGGGAAATGCGTCCGCGCATCTTCCTGCGCACCTCCGAATTCCTGTGGCAGGAAGGCCATAACGCCTTTGCAACGGCAGAAGAGGCCGATCAGGATGCGCGCCGTATGCTGGATGTATATCGCGACTTCATCGAAAATTATCTGGCCGTGCCCGTCATTCCCGGCAGCAAAACTCCTGATGAACGTTTCCCCGGTGCCATCGAGACCTATACGGTCGAAGCCTTTATGCAGGATGGCAAAGCGCTGCAGAGCGCGACATCGCACAACCTCGGCCAGACCTTCGCGCGCTCGTCGGACATTAAATACCTTGATCGCGATGGCACGCAGAAACTGGCCTGGACGACGTCATGGGGCATGTCCACCCGTACCATCGGCGGCCTTATCATGACGCATGGCGACGACGACGGCATGATCATGCCGCCGCGCGTTGCGCCGCATCAGGTCGTGATCCTGCCCTTCATCAACAACGATGCTGATAAAGCGGGCATTTTGGAATTCTGCGACAAGGTGCAAAAAGAACTGCGCGCGAAAGACATCACCGTGCAGGTCGATAAATCCGAAGCCCGTAGCTCCGACAAGATGTGGGCGGCGATCAAGCGCGGCGTTCCCGTGCGCCTTGAAATCGGTGCGCGTGAAATCGCGGAAGGCCAGCTGACGCTCACCCGCCGCGACCTCGGCAAAGACGGCAAGGTGAAAATCGGTGTCAACGAAGTCGCCGCGAAAATTGCCGAGGCGCTCGATGCCATGCAGAAGGGCATGCTGGAAAAAGCGCGTGCGCGCATGAACGGTATGGTCACGGATGTGAAAACACTGAAGGAAGTGCGCGATTTCTTTGCGGCAGAACAGACAGGCGGATTGAAACTCGATTACAGCCTGATCCAGAATTCAGCCGAATTCGCGGCGATCAAGGGCGAATTCGCCGTCACGACGCGCTGTCTGCCTTTTGCCGATGACGGTAAAAAAGTCATCGTGTCGAAGGCGTATTGATGTCCTTTTCCTTCGAAAGAATGGTGGCGGGCCGGTACTTGCGTTCCCGGCGGAAAGAAGGCTTTATTTCCGTCATTGCCGCCTTTTCGTTTCTCGGCATCATGCTGGGCGTGGCCACGCTGATTATCGTGATGTCCGTCATGAACGGCTTTCGCGATGAATTGATCGGCAAGATTCTCGGCCTGAACGGTCATATCAACGTCTATGGCTACAGCGGCGCGATGTATCCGTATGAAGAACTGGTCGGTCAGCTGAAGGCCGTGCCGGGCGTGGTGAGCGCGACGCCGACGGTCGAGGGCCAAGCGCTGATGAAAACCAGCGGCGGCGCATCGGGCGTTGTCGTGCGCGGTTTGCGTCCTGATGATTTTTATAACAAGCCTATTTTCTCGGAAAAGACCGACAAAAACGGCAAGGGTGATGCAAAAGGCATCGTCCAGCAGGCCTCCGCAACCGGTTATTTTGGTGATGAAAACGCATCCATCGGCATCAGCATGGCGACCCGTCTTGGCCTTGATATCGGTAGTAAGTTTTCGTTAATCGCGCCAACCTGCAAATCAACGCCCTTCGGCTGCATGCCCCGCACGCGCACCTTTACGGTCGGCTCGATATTCGATGTCGGTATGTTCGAATACAATAATAGCTTCGTTTTCCTGCCCATGCCTTATGCCCAGGCGTTTTTTGAGATGGGTGAAGGGGTCAGCAGCATCGAGGTCATGACCGCCGATACGCGCGAGATCGCTGCCGTGCAGGAAAAAATCGAAAATGAATTACAGGGGCGCTACGGTATTTCCAACTGGCAGGCGAACAATGCCAGCCTTGCCAGCGCGCTTGATGTGGAACGCAACGTTATGTTCCTGATCCTGACCCTGATCATCATCGTGGCCGCCTTCAATATCATTTCCAGCCTGATCATGCTGGTGAAAGACAAGGGGCGCGATATCGCCATCCTGCGCACGATGGGCGCAACGCGGGGCATGGTCGTGCGGATTTTCCTTTATACCGGCTCGCTGATCGGCGTGTCCGGCACGCTGGCGGGCGCGTTGCTGGGCACGGTGTTCTGCGCGAATATCGAAGCGATCCGCCATGCTATTGAAAAAATGCTGGGCACCAAACTGTTCCCGGGCGAGGTCTATTTTCTATCGAAACTTCCCGCCAAGATGGACGGGCAGGAGGTTGCCGTTATCGTTGGCATGGCGCTGCTGATTTCTTTTGTCGCCACAATTTATCCGGCATGGAAAGCCGCCAAGCTCGATCCGGTGGAGGCGTTGCGTCGTGAATAAAGTTCTCGAGCTTAAAAACGTCAAACGCAGTTTCGAACAGGGCGGTCATCACCTGCATATCCTGAACGGTGTTGACCTGAGCATTTCGCGCGGGGAAGTCGTGGCATTGCTCGGCCCTAGCGGATCTGGCAAGACGACGCTGCTGCAGATTGCAGGCCTGCTGGAAAACCCGACCAGCGGCGATGTGATCATCAACGGCATCAAGGTCGAAAGCACGGCGGATGAATACCGCACGGGCCTGCGCCGCACACAGATCGGTTTCGTGTACCAGTCACACCATTTATTGTCAGATTTCACCGCGCTTGAAAACCTGCTGCTGCCGCAATACATCGCCGAAAAGGAAACGAAAGAGGCAAAAGACCGCGCGATGGACCTGCTGCAAAAAGTCGGCTTGGAAAAACGCGCTGACCATTTCCCGTCGCAATTGTCGGGCGGGGAACAGCAGCGCGTTGCGATCGCGCGCGGCCTTGTCAACAAACCTGCCTTGTTGCTCGCGGATGAACCGACCGGCAACCTCGACCCCAAAACGGCCGAAGGCGTATTCCAGATGATGATGCAGACGATCGAGGATTTGCAGATCGGCGCGATGATCGTGACGCATAACCATGAACTGGCCAGCCGTATGCACCGCGTGCTGGAACTGAAAGACGGAAAAGTTTAAGGCTTGGCGCGCAGGCCGGGCTTGGTCATTTTCGGCGCGTCGCGGTTGATCACGCCGCCCGCATCGCTTTGCAGCAGCGCCGCCGTTTTTCCCGCCATTCCCGCCATCCAGCCCTGCATTTTTTTCAGGGCTTCCGGGTCGCTGTCGAAATCATAGGCAGTGCCGAAAATTACCGTTTGCGTGCGGGTATCGGTCTTCTCGATCTTGATGCGGCTGTTTTCGTCGGAGGTGTTGTATTTCGAAATATAAAGACGCTTCACTGCCGTGTCGTTGAATTTGGTCGCGATGGCAAACAGGTATGAAGATTGCCCGATGCGCAGGAAGCCGTGCACATCCATCGTCGCCGATCCCTTGCTGTCGCCGCTGACCGTGTACATCAGGTCGTAGGCGCCTGTGCTGGCCGCAGTGCGCGCGGTGAGCGAGATATCGGCGCCGGCATCTTGCAGCTGGCGCACGGTATTGCTGACGTGTTTCAAGATCTCGTCGGTGCCGGTTGCCCGGTTTGACTCCGCCTGCTCGCGGCGGGCGGCGTCAAAGGCGTCGCGCAGTTCGGCAGCGGAAAGGGCGGGCTGGTCGGCCATTTTTTGAGGCTTACTTCGGCTTGAGGGGCGAGGCGATTTTCAGCAGCGAGCGCCCGCCGTTGCCGGATTGCGGCACGTCGAATTCCCGCAAGCCGTCATTGGCTGCCAGTGCCGCCGTCGTTTCTGCAATCGCCGACATGAACTTCACGGCGTCTTCTTCGACCGACAGGTCATAGACGTTGAATTTCGGCTCCTCGCGGTTGATCTTCAACGTGCCGCCGCTGGAGCGCTCGGTCTTGTACCAGAATTCATCGCTGTCGAGGAACTGGATGTTCGCCTGCGGCTTGTTCAGGTTTTCGGTGTAGGTCACGATTTTGTTGTCTTCCTGCACCCAGACAAGGAACCGCGCATCGAAAATGCTGAGGACGGCGTAGAGCGAATGGTTGTCCGAACCCGGGCGGTTCATCAGCTTGTAATCACGCAGCTTGTCGAAACCGGCGAGCTCAATGCCGACCTGGTCCATGCCGACCGACTGGAATTTGGATACGAATTCGTTGAGTTTTGCGAGCGTCGGGCGGAAGGGCGCAAGGCCTTCGCGGGCATTCGCTGCCAGCGCGCGGAAGGTGGCGGACAGGCTGGCGGTGGAGCTGTCCTTCAGCGTCAAATTGTCCGCTGCGGGAGTTTCGTTCGTGATTCCGTCGTCTGCCATGTGTCCAAACCTTATGATTTTGCTCAAAGGATCTATCTTGGTGAATTGGGCTGAGTGTAGGATAAAATATCGTGTTATGTCAAGTAAAGGAATTTCCCGAAAATATGGTTGAAATTCAACGGTTTTGGGTGCAAATCTAGGGGCTAGAAGTGCAGAAAATGACCGAAAACAAAGCCCAGTTCATCCACCTGAGGGTGCATTCGGCCTATTCGCTGGCCGAAGGCGCGATCAAGCTCAAGGACCTCGTGCCGCTCACCAAGCGGCTGGGGATGCCTGCCGTTGCCGTGACCGATACCGGAAACCTGTTCGGCGCGCTCGAATTTTCGGTCGGTGCGGCGAAAGAGGGGATCCAGCCCATTATCGGCATCCAGATGTGGGTCGAGCGCCCCGACCAGACCGACCAGAAAAACAAGAAATCCGAAATGCCCGACCAGTTGGTTCTGCTGGCGATGAACGAAAAGGGCTACATGAACCTGATGAAGCTGACCAGCAACAGCTTCCTCATTCCTCTCGCGCATACTGAAAAGCCTGCGATCACTTGGGAAGATTTGGAAAGTCATGCTGAGGGTATCATCTGCCTGACGGGCGGGGTGAAGGGGTGCATGGGGCGCATGTTGCTGGAATCCCGCGCGGGCGAGGCGGAGAAAATCCTCCTGCGCCTGCACGCGACCTTCGGCGACAGGCTGTATATCGAACTGGAACGCCATGGGACTGTCGATGAAGTGGGGATCGAGGATGCTTTGCTCGATTTCGCGTACAAACACAATATTCCCTTCGTAGCCACCAATAATTGTTTTTTCAGCGACCCCGATATGCACGAAGCGCATGACGCGCTGATGTGCATCGCGGAAAGTGCCTATGTGCAGGATACCAACCGCCGCAAGGTCACTCCCGAGCATTACTTCAAATCCGCCGAACAGATGGTGGAGCTGTTCAAGGACATTCCAGAGGCTGTCGAAAACACCGTCAACATAGCGAAACGCTGCGCCTTCATGCTGAAGGAAGTCAAGCCGATGCTGCCGCGCTTTGCGACGTCGGGTGGCAAGACGGAAGAACAGGAATTGCGGGAGCTTACCCTTGACGGCCTGAACTGGCGTTTGAATAACTACGTCTTCCGCGAAGGCTGGGACGATGCGAAGCGCGCGGAAGTGCGCAAGCAATATATCGAGCGCATGAATTACGAGCTCGATGTCCTCATCAAAATGGGCTTTGCAGGTTACTTCCTCATCGTCTCCGACTTCATTATCTGGGCCAAGAATAACGACATTCCGGTGGGGCCCGGCCGTGGGTCGGGTGCGGGTTCAGTCGTCGCTTGGGCGACCAAGATCACCGACTTGGATCCCATCGAAATGAACCTGCTGTTCGAGCGTTTCCTGAACCCGGAACGTGTCTCGATGCCCGACTTCGACGTCGATTTTTGCCAGGAACGCCGCGAAGAAGTCATTAACTATGTCCGCGATAAATATGGCCGTGACAGCGTCGCGCAGATTATCACTTTTGGTAAATTGCAGGCACGCGCGGTGGTGCGCGATGTCGGCCGTGTGCTTCAAATGCCTTACGGGCAGGTCGACAAAGTCGCCAAGCTTGTGCCGCAGAACCCCGCCAACCCGATCAGCCTTGAAGAGGCGCTTGAAACCGAGCCGCTGCTGCGCGAGGCGCGGGATACGGACGACCAGGTGCGCAAGCTGATTGACGTCGCGCTGAAGCTGGAGGGGTTGTACCGTCATGCCTCCACCCATGCGGCGGGTGTGGTGATCGGGGACAAGCGCCTCGATGAAATCGTGCCGCTCTACCGCGACCCCGGCGCGGATATCGCGGCGACGCAGTTCAACATGAAGGACGTTGAGAAAGCGGGACTCGTCAAGTTCGACTTCCTCGGCCTGAAAACGTTGACCGTCATCAAGGACGCCATCCGCCTGATCCGCGAAACCAGCAATGTGGAGCTCGATCCGCTGAAATTCCCGCTGGACGACAAGGACACCTACAAAATTCTGGCCAAGGGCGACTGTTCCGCTGTGTTCCAGCTCGAGAGCGCCGGCATGCGCGACCTCTGCAAGCAGATGAACGTCAAAAACTTTGACGAGATCATCGCTATCGTGGCGCTGTTCCGTCCCGGCCCAATGGAGAATATCCCGAAATACATCGCCAACCTGTCGGGCAAGGAAGAGATCGAATACATGCACCCGCTGCTGGAGCCGGTGCTGAAAGACACCTATGGCGTCATGATCTATCAGGAACAGGTCATGGCGGCGGGGCAGGTGCTGGCGGGCTATTCGCTGGGCGGCGCCGACCTTCTGCGCCGCGCGATGGGTAAAAAGATCAAGGCGGAGATGGACGCACAGCGCGCGATCTTCGTCGAGGGCTGCGAAAAGCACAACAAAATCCCGCACGAAATGGCGAGCAGTATTTTCGACCAGATCGCCAAATTCGCGGATTACGGGTTTAACAAGGCGCACTCGGCGGTCTATGCCCATATCGCGTTCCAGACCGCGTACCTGAAAGCGCATTACCCTGTCGAATTCATGGCGGCAACCATGACGCAGGACATGAGTGTGACCGACAAGCTTGCCGTGACGCGGCAGGAACTCAACCGCATGAAAATCGTGTTACTGCCGCCCGATGTGAATAAGTCGCTGCCGCGCTTTGCAGTGGAGCTGCTGCCGAACGGAAAGAAAGCTATCCGCTACGCGCTCGCCGCACTGAAGGGCGTGGGCGAGGAGGCGATGAAACGCGTGGTGGCCGAGCGCGAGCAGAACGGCGAATTTAAAAACGTCTATGATTTTGCCCGCCGCCTTGACGCGAAGGTCATCAACAAACGCCAGATGGAATCCCTTGCGGCTTCCGGCGCGTTTGAAACGCTGCATGAAAACCGCGCTGAAATGCTTGGATCATGCGAAACGCTCCTGCGTTATGCGCAGGCACATGCCGAGGAAAAGGCGAGCGGCCAGGTCAGCCTGTTCGGTGGTGCTGGCAACGAATTGCCGGAGCCGCCGCTGGCGAAGGCCGACAAATGGGAGCCGTTGGAAAAACTGCGCCATGAATTTGACGCGGTTGGTTTTTATCTTTCTGCCCATCCGCTTGATAACATGACGACGCAGCTGGAACGCCTGCGCGTTGTGCCCACCGTGCGCGTGCAGGAAGAGCTGAACAAAAGCCCTACCAACCGCCTGCGCATGGCGGGCATCGTGGTGCGCAAACAGGAACGCACATCGCAAAAGGGCAACCGCTTTGCCTTCGTGTCGGTATCCGACCCCTATGGCGTGTTCGAGATGATGGTGTTTTCCGACACGCTGAACGCCAGCCGCGAATTGCTGGAGGCGGGGACGCCGATCCTGCTATCGGTCGATGTCGATAAAAAACCGGATTCAGACGAACTCCGCTACCTCGCCCAGACGATAGAGCCGCTGACGACGGCGGTGCAGAATGTCACATCGCAGGTGCATATCCAGGTTGATAAACCCGCCGCGCTCGCGGCGATCAAGGGCGTGCTGTCACAGGCGGGGCAGGGCAAGGTGAAGGTCCACCTGATCATGGATGCAGGGCAGGGGCGCGAAGCGACTTTGGAAGTTCCCGGCGGCTGGAATATCCGCGATGAAGTCCCCCGCCAATTGCGCACGATTAATGGCGTTTCCGATGTGCGCGAGCTATAAGGCTAAATAATCAAATTATTACAGATGCTTAATGCCTTCTAATTTCATTGACTTTCCATAACTTAAGCGTATAATAAATGATCTTTGGGGAAGCCATAGGTTCATGGAATTAGGTCGCATATTCAACGGCATTATCAATGCCTTTATCGGGGAAGGGAAGCCCGTCGCACTGACGCAGGATCAGCTTGCGCAGACTTCGGCGCATCTCACAAATCCCGCGATGCGTGTTGCGCTGCCAGCCAGTTTTCCGACGCTGCTGGGAAGCGATAAAACCTATGCGATCCTTGAAATGCTGCGCCGCGAACTGAAAGAAAAGCACGGCACGACGCTGGAGGAAGCGGGGCGCATCAACATCGTCTACCCGCGCAAGCATCCGTTGAAATTCCCGCGCCATGACAACACCGCCGATTTTGCCGCGAAAAAAACATGGCACGCCCTGAAACGCGCCAAGCCGGATGTGGAATGGGTATTCGCAAATTCCCTGAACGAGCTGGAACGCCTTGGCCGTTCGGAAAACCAGACCAGTATCCATGCGCTGACCGCCAAGCAGGAATATGTGGTCTATGACCCTATGCAGGAAGCGCCAGCATTCCGCTTCGGCCAGGCGGGCAATACCAAAAAAGAATTCTTCCTGATGGTCGATTCAGGCTTCGAGCAGGGAACGACAATGGCGAACCTGTTCAGTTTTATCGAGGCGAATGGCGGGGCGGTGCTGGGCGCGGCGGTCAACCAGCCGAACCACAAGCTGCAGCAGCGCGACACATCGGTGTTCAACGACCGTAAAAATCGTGCAAGCCTGCGCCCCGAATTCAACGATGCATCACGCAATACCGGCCGCCTTGCCCAGATGGCATTGGCGTTTTCAGACTCCGCGAAACGCGGGGGCATGGATTTGACGCCGCAGCAGGCGCTCGACCTGTTCGAGGAAAAACTGAACAAGGTCGGCAACACCATTTTTGCCATGACTGATGGCGAGGCGTCGCGCATCATCCGCACGGTCAAGGGCACATACGACAAGCCGATGTCGTTCAGCAATGTCATCCGCGCGCTAGACGCGAAAGCTGCTGAACTGAATCCACAGAAGCCACAATCCGCACCCAAGCTGCAATTGCAGGGAGCTATGGCATGAGGCGCAAGGTTTCCAAATTACAGGCATTGCGCGAAGTTTTCAGCAAGCTGAAAAACCCGCCCTATCTGCTGGGCGCGCATGTTAATCCGTCAAAACGGCAGGAAATTCCGGCTGGTTTCCCGCGCGCGCTGGCGCCGTACAGCGGCGAAGAAGCCTTGCAGTTGATTGCGGGCGAATTGAAGAAACGCGACGTCGATATCGCCGATATCACGCACATCAACATCGCCTATCCGCACAAACATCCGGGCATCTACCCCGCATACCACAACACCGCCGAAGAACGCGCCTTTGCCTTCCGCGAACGCATGGAAGCTGTCGCGCCGCAGATCGACTGGGTGATCGCGGAGGCATTGGTGGAGCGTGTGCGTTTGGGCCGATCCGAAGACCAGACCAGTTTCCACGCGTTGACCGGCAGGCAGGAATACGACATTTACCTGAAGATCCAGCATGAGCCTCTGCCCTTTGCGCACAAGGACAGGGGCCGTGAATTTTTCGTGATCGTTGACAACACGATCGAACAGGGCACGACGATTGCCAACATGATGAGCTATATCCATTACAACGGCGGCGAGGTGCTGATGGCGCAGGGCGACCACCGCGTGCATATCGCGCAGAACCGCGATGTGGCCAACGACATGACCGATATCGGCGCGGAATTCAACGATGTGTCGCGCAATACAGGCAGGCTGCCAGAACTTGCGCTTGCTTTCTCGTATTCCGCACAGCGTCACGGCCGCAACTGGACGCCCAAACAGGCGATCGGGAAGTTTGAAGCGGCTATCAACAAGTACGGCAATTCGGTCTTTGCCCTGACGGATGGCGAGGTGCAGCGCCTGATCAAGAATGTGAACGGCACGAAAGAAAGTTTCCCTGTTTTGCTCGAAAAGCTCGAAAAACAGTCACCGAAGACGAAAAAAGCCATGCATATTAAGCAGTTTGGTGGGCTTTAGGCTTTTTTCAACATATCCGTACTATAATCGTCTGAAACAATCACTGTGGCGACGGCGATATGAATTTTATCGAGCAAATCAAACAGGCGCTTATCGGGCAATATAAGCAGTCAGCAGATTACGACCCGTGGCAGGATCCTGATTTCGGGACATCTTCGGATGACTATAATCGCGCGCCGGTGCCGAAATATCAGGGCGCATCCGCGACCGTCCATATCGCGCCCGAAAAACTTCCCGATGCCACCAAGCCAGTCAAGGACTGGACGCAACCCGACCACCGCATCGAATTGCCGCGCGATTTTCCGTTGCCGCTCCACCATGGGTCATCTCTCTCGTCCATTGCAGACGTCATCGACAAACAGTTGCAGAAACACGGCACGACAATGGATCAGGTTGACCGCATCCACGTCGTTTTCCCGCACAAGCATCCCGAACTTTTTCCTGGTCATTTTGATAACGCGCAAAGATACGCATCCGATTTTGTCAACAAAATGCAGAATTCAGGCGGTGTCGCGGGCAAAATTATCTGGGGCATGGCAAGTGAACTTGTCGAGACGAAAAAATTGGGACGTTCTGAAGACCAGTCGAGCGTGCATGCGCTGACAGCCCAGCAGGAATACGTTTATTATAACCCGCGGGCGAACCAAACATCGCCACTCGCCATGATCGGCGACAACCGCAAGGAATTTTTTGTGGTGGTCGATGCTATGAGCGAGCAGGGCACAACCTTTGCCAACCTCATCAACCATATCCGTCACAATGGCGGCGTCGTGGTCGCGACAGTCGGCGCGAACGGGCTGCTGCAGGAAACGTCGGATGCTTATTTGCAACGCGAGGCGCATCTTCCGTCGAAATTTATGGATCCTGACCGCAATACGGGAAGGCTTCCCGAACTCGCACTTGCACTGTCAGCCTCCGCGAAACGCAGCGGCCATGACTGGACGCCGGAGCAATGCCTTGAAAAATTCGAAACCGCGCTGCAAAAAAACGGCAACAGCGTTTATGCGATGACGAATGGTGAGGTCGGTCGCGTCATTGCTTCTGTCTCAGGGCAACATGATACATCCGAGACGTTCCTGAGAATGATCAACCGTCTCGAAAGCCGCGGGCAGGGCAAGGGCGATCCGTTGTTGGTGAAAGCGTCTCAGTTGATCAACAAGGCATTGCGGCCGGGCTGAGGCGCGGGCTTTTTGTCGCCGCCGAAGGCGGATTTCGCGGCCTTCATTCCTTTTGTAAACGCATTCCCCAAAAACCCGCGCGCGCCAAGCGCGGAGGTTTTTTCGGCGGCACGCGCAACAGGGGCGAGGGGCTTGCCTTCGCGCTTGACCTGCTCTTTCTCGTAATGCTTTTGCAGGCCCGTACAGATGCGGTTGCTGATGAATGATTTGACGGCGGAGCTTGCCGCCATGAATGACGCGGAAAGGCCGACCTTTGCGGTCCCGCCTGCCGCCAGCACGCCGACCGCGCCACCTGTAAGCGCGATACCGACCGCGCCCACGCAGAAGGCGGCAGCTACCAACGCACCCCGTTTTGCCCATTTGACGCGGGTATCCAGCTGGGCATTGGTGAGGCCGCTGGTATCCTTCATCTTGGTGTATTTGTCTTTGATGGCCTGAATGAACATGCCCCCAGTCTAGCCTGACTCCCGCTTTTGCGCCGGACTTTTTGTATTTTTGCGGCAAATTCGACGTTTTTCAGAAAACTACCCCCTACTGTTTTAACATATTGAAAAGACGCGCTTTAACCCTATTTGGATATGGCGCTTTTCCAGCGTCATGGCGGAGTGTGGTAATGGGGTGGCAAAAGCCCTCGAAAACATCCACGTTTTGCTTGCAATAGCATTGAAATGCCTGTAAAAACGCGACTACTTGAGAAGATGCCGGGATGGTCCTGGCATTTAGCTAAAAATCACATGCGGATCTTTGAGGTTGCCACGGCAACCGCTTCGGTGTCCCCAACAGGGACTTGCATCCGCAGAGGCATAACCGGGAAAGGATAAAACCCAATGACGATGCCCACTTTCACTATGCGCCAGCTCCTCGAAGCAGGCGTTCACTTCGGCCACAACACCCGCCGCTGGAACCCCAAGATGAAGCCGTACATTTACGGCGACCGCAACAAGGTTCACATCATCAACCTCGAACTGACCGTCCCCATGCTGCATACCGCCCTGAAAAGCGTGCGCGACATCGTTGCGAACCGCGGCCGCGTCCTGTTCGTCGGCACGAAGCGCCAGGCAGCTGACAAAATCGCCGACACCGCGAAGCGTTGCGGCCAGTACTACGTGAACTACCGCTGGCTCGGCGGCATGCTCACCAACTGGAACACCATCTCCGGCTCGATCAAGCGCCTGCGGACGGTCACCGAGATGCTGGAAAACCCCGAAGTGAAGCACGGCATGACCAAGAAAGAGCAGCTCAACCTCGCACGCGAGAAAGAGAAGCTGGAAAAGGCGCTGGGCGGCATTAAAGACATGGGCGGCCTGCCCGATGCGATGATCGTGATTGACGTCATGAAAGAAGCCAACGCGATCACCGAAGCAAAACGCCTCGGCATTCCCGTGTTCGGCGTCGTTGACACCAACTGCGATCCCGACAACATCGATTTCCTGATCCCCGGCAACGATGACGCAACCCGCGCCATCAACCTGTATTGCGACCTCTTCGCTGAAGCCGTCCTCGACGGCCTGCAGGCTGAAGTGACCGCGTCGGGCGTCGATGCTGGCGCTTCCGCGAACCCGATGCAGGAAGACCTCGGCTCGAACGACGTGTCCGAAGTGAAAGCAGCCGCAGCCGGCTAATGATGATTTCTTCCCCCTTCCTCGCGGGCATGTCCTGCGGGGAAGGGCGGGAAGAAACCTCAAGGAATAAAACCTCCGCCACCAAAATCCGTTAAGGGGAATTTGAATGACCGAAATCACAGCAAAGCTCGTGCAGGAACTCCGCGAAAAAAGCGGCGCCGGCATGATGGACTGCAAAAAGGCGCTTGTTGAAACCAAGGGCGACGTTGAAGCCGCCATGGACTTCCTGCGCAAAAAAGGCCTCGCTTCCGCCGCCAAAAAATCCGGCCGCGCAGCATCCGAAGGCCTTGTTTCCGTTGCGACCGCAGGCACCTTCGCCGTTGCGATCGAGCTGAACGCAGAAACCGACTTCGTCGCGCGCAACGACCAGTTCCAGAAACTGCTGAACGACCTGACCGACCTCGCCGTGAAGAACAAGATCGAAAGCCTCGATGCGCTGAAGGCAGCGAAACTCGGCGACAAGACCGTTGAACTGACCGTGACCGAGCTGGTCGCGAGCATCGGCGAAAACATGAACCTGCGCCGCATGCAGGCGCTGTCCGTGAACGCGGGCGTTGTCGCAAGCTACGTGCACAACCAGGTCATCCCCGGCCGCGGCAAGATCGGCGTCCTCGTCGCGCTTGAATCGACCGGCAACGCGGAGAAACTGGCAGCCCTCGGCCGCCAGCTGGCGATGCACATTGCGGCATCCCGCCCTGAAGCGCTGGACGTTGCAAGCCTCGACAAAGACCTCGTTGCACGCGAGCGCGCGATCCACGCAGACAAAGCCGGCAAGAGCGGCAAGCCTGCGGACATCATCGAGAAAATGGTCGATGGTTCCATGCGCAAATACTACGAACAGGCTGTCCTGCTCGAACAGACCTTCATTATCGACGGCGCGACCAAAATTTCGGCTGTTCTGCAGAATGCAGAAAAAGAAGCCGGCGCACCCGTGAAGCTCGCAGGTTATGTGCGCTTCGAACTGGGTGAAGGCGTCGAGAAGAAAGTCGATGATTTCGCTGAAGAAGTCGCCAAGATGGCGGCTGGCTAACAGATAAATTGGCTTCCTTCCCGGCCCCTCTCCCCAGGGGCGGGGACGGGAAGGGGCCGATACTGCTGCAGATACCAGACAAAGTTTCGGGGGATATATAATGTCGAAGACGCGGTTCAAGCGTGTGCTTCTCAAGATTTCGGGCGAAGCCCTGATGGGCGGCGGCGAATACGGCATTGATACCGAAACCGTCAACCGCGTCGCGCAAGACGTGAAAGATGCCATCAAGCTTGGTGTGCAGGTCTGCCTCGTCATCGGCGGCGGCAACATCTTCCGCGGCGTCTCCGGCGCGGCGGTCGGCATGGACCGCGCTTCGGCCGATTACATGGGCATGCTCGCGACCGTCATCAACTCCCTCGCCATGCAAAACGCGCTCGAAAAAATTGGCGTCGATACGCGTGTGCAATCCGCCATCCCCATGGATACCGTTTGCGAGCCGTATATCCGCCGCCGCGCGATCCGCCACATTGAAAAAGGCCGCGTCGTGATTTTCGGCGCGGGCACCGGCAACCCCTTCTTCACGACTGATACCGCAGCCGCACTGCGCGCATCCGAAATGGGCTGCGACGCACTGTTGAAAGGCACCAAGGTCGACGGCGTTTACTCCGCCGATCCCGCTAAAAACCCGAACGCAACCAAATTCGATACGCTCACCTATCTTGACGTGCTGGCGCGTGACCTTGGTGTCATGGACGCCTCCGCGATTTCGCTCGCGCGCGAAAGCAAAATTCCCGTCATCGTTTTTTCCATCAAGAGCCCCGGCGCCTTCCCCGAACTTATGCAGGGCAGGGGCGCGTGCACCATCGTAACCGAGAAGGAAGTCGTCAATGGCTGACATCAATCTGAATGACCTCGAGCGCCGCATGGGCGCGTCCCATGAAAGCTACTCCAAGGAACTGGGCGGGTTGCGCACCGGCCGTGCTTCCGCGAGCCTGCTGGACACCGTTCAGGTCGAGGTGTACGGCGCGAAAATGCCCCTCAACCAGGTGGCATCCGTTTCCGTCGCCGAAGCCCGCCTGCTGAACGTGCAGGTCTGGGATACGAACAACACCAAGGCGGTTGAAAAAGCGATTGCCTCCGCCGGCCTCGGCCTCAACCCCCAGCCGTCCGGCTCGCTGATCCGCGTGCCACTGCCGGGCCTGACCGAGGAGCGCCGCGCTGAACTGGCGAAAGTCGCCGCGAAATATGCCGAAGGCGCCCGCGTCGCCGTGCGCAACATCCGCCGCGAAGGCATGGACGCTGCGAAGAAGCTGAAGACCGAAGGCAAGCTGTCGGAAGACGCCCTGAAGGCAAGCGAGGAAAAGATCCAGAAGATGACCGATAGCTGGATCAAGAAAATCGACGACAGCCTTGCGCACAAGGAAACCGAAATCAAGCAGGTCTGACCCTTGTCATGACCCAACCCGCCCCCAAGCTCGCTGTATTGCCGCAGCATGTCGCCATCATCATGGACGGCAACGGCAGATGGGCGACCGCGCGGGGATTGAGCCGCACCGAGGGCCATAAAAAAGGCGCGGAAGCGGCGCAGCGCGTGGTCGAAGCCGCGCGCGACATGGGTATTCCCTATATCACGCTGTTCAGCTTTTCATCCGAAAACTGGAACCGGCCGCCTGCTGAAATCGACGATTTGATGAACCTGCTGCGCTACTACCTCACCCGCGAAATGGCGGAGATGAAGAAAAACGGCGCGCGCTTGCTGGTCATCGGCGACCGCACGAAACTGCCGCAGGATATCGTGAACATCATCCTGAAGGTCGAGGACGAAACCAAGGACAACCGCCGCATCACCGTTGTGATCGCGCTGTCTTATGGCGGACGTCAGGACATCGTATTTGCCGCGCGGGAACTGGCACGGCTTGCCAAGGCGAACGAGGTGGATATCGAAAAAATCGACGAGGATATTTTCTCGCGCTACCTGATGACGCGCGGCATCCCCGATCCCGACCTGATGATCCGCACCAGCGGTGAATCGCGCATCAGCAACTTCCTGATGTGGCAGCTGGCCTATGCGGAGCTGTTCTTCACCAATACCCTCTGGCCCGATTTCGGCCGCAAGGATATGGAGGAGGCGGTTGCTTTCTTTAACGGTCGCGACCGCCGCTACGGCGGATTGTCGCGCAAAGCAGGGGAATGAACATGACCGCGCCCAAGATCGACAGCTCGCTCAAGACGCGTCTCCGCTCCGTCGTTATTTTCGCCC
Source organism: Alphaproteobacteria bacterium (assembly GCA_965279315.1). Taxonomy (GTDB): domain Bacteria; phylum Pseudomonadota; class Alphaproteobacteria; order Micavibrionales; family UBA2020; genus JAPWJZ01. The sequence continues at coordinate 2,242,995 of OZ257145.1, forward strand.
CCATCGTGCTGCTGGTGATTTATGCGGGCGGCCCTGCTTTCACCGTCATGATGGCGATCGGCGCCGGCATCGGCGCATGGGAATGGTCGCGCATGGTGACGCACAATGCGCATCCTCCGCGCCACCTTGCGCATGTCGCAGCCGCGCTGACGGGTGTCGCGACGGCAAGCGCAGGCATGGTGGATAGCCCGCTGCCGGCGTTCTGTTTCCTGCTCGCGCTGTGCTTCCTTGTCTTCTGCTATAACTTTTCGAAAAAAGGCCCGAAGCCCGGCCTGCTGCTGTTCGGCCTGATTTATATCGGTATGTCGATGATCATGATGATCTGGCTGCGCAATGCCCATGGCGATGCGCAAGGGCTGTTCCACATGATCACATTGCTGTTCATTGTCTGGGCCAGCGACTCTTGCGCTTACTTTACAGGCCGTACCTTCGGCGGCCCGAAACTCGCGCCCAAGATCAGCCCCAAGAAAACATGGTCGGGATTTCTCGGTTCCAGCGTCGGGGCAGGCATCGTGGCGGCGTTGCTGGCATGCCCATCGCTGCTCGATAAATTCTCCATCCAGACCATCGGCAATTGGGGCTGGATCGGTTATTTTGTGCTGGGTTTCGTGATGGCGATGTTCGGGCAGGCGGGCGACCTGTTCATTTCGATGTTCAAGCGCCGCTTTGATGTGAAGGATACCGGCACGCTGATTCCCGGCCATGGCGGCATCCTGGACCGTATCGATGCGCTGCTGCTGGTCGCGCTGCTGTTCGGCGTGTTGACGGGCATCGTCGGGGGGTAACCACCTATGCCGCAGGCGGCAGACATCCGCACGCAGGCGCAACCGCGCAGCGTCACAGTCCTTGGCTCCACCGGATCGATCGGCAAAAGCACCGTTGACCTGTTGCAAGGGCATCGCGGCAAGTTCCATGTCCGCGCGCTGACTGCCAATAAAAACGTCGCGCTGCTGGTGCAGCAGGCAAAGGCGTTGAATGCCGAACTTGCCGTTGTTGCCGACGAAAGCCTTTATACCGAATTGAAATCAGCCTTATCCGGCACGGGCATCCGCGCCGCCGCCGGTTCTGCCGCCATATTGGAGGCTGCGGAGCTGCCCAGCGACTGGATTATGGCCGCCATCGTCGGCGCAGCGGGCGTCGAAGCAACTTTGCGCGCCATCCGGCAGGGCAACACGGTCGCGCTGGCGAACAAGGAATCCCTCGTCTGCGCAGGGCCGTTCATGATGGAGGCCGTCGCCAAATCCGGCGCGACTCTGCTGCCCGTCGATAGTGAACATAACGCGGTGTTTCAGGTCTTTGATCACCGGCAGCGTACGGGTATCCGCCGCATCATCCTGACCGCATCGGGCGGCCCGTTCCTGCGCCGAAGCCGTGAAAGCCTCGATACCGTCACCCCCGCCGAAGCGATCCGCCACCCGAACTGGGCTATGGGCGCGAAAATATCGGTCGACAGTGCAACGATGATGAATAAATCCTTGGAAGTCATCGAGGCTGCGTATTTGTTTAACCTGCCATCCGAGCAAATTGATGTGTTGGTGCACCCGCAGTCGCTTGTTCATTCAATGGTTGAATATATCGACGGAAGTATCTTGTCTCAAATGGGCGCACCTGACATGCGTACGCCGATTGCGCACACATTGGCATGGCCTGCGCGGGTAGAAACGACAGGCGATAAGCTTGACCTTGGTAAAAACATCAATTTTAGCTTTGAACCTATTGATATTGATAGATTTTATGCGTTGAAATTAGCGCGTCAGGCCTTGAAATCAGGATTAGGCTATCCAACTGTGCTTAACGCGGCGAATGAAGTGGCGGTGGAGGCGTTTCTGGGTGGCCGCCTAAAATTTTCGGATATCGAGAAAGTTTCGGAGCAGGCCTTGCAATCCATAAAAATCAAAGCCATATCAGATGTTAATGACATCTTTTCGCTGGATGGCGAAGCGCGTACTATTGCGGCAACGGCCATTCAGGCGTTAAAATAGAAAGAAAAGGCCGAATTGGCCGCGGCAGATGGGGGATATCCATGGAAATGTTGAATAAGCTGCTATCGACTCCGTTCGAGTTCGTCCGTGATTACGGCGGCCCGTTCATCTTTGTGCTGGCTGTGCTCGTCTTCATCCATGAATGGGGACATTATATTATAGCGCGCATCTGCGGCGTCAAAATCGAGAAATTCTCGATCGGCTTCGGCCCGGAAATCTGGGGCCGTAATGACAGGCACGGCACGCGCTGGAAAATCTGCGCGATACCGCTGGGCGGTTATGTACAGATGTTCGGCGACAGCGACCCGTCGAGCGCAGCGCCCGCCGAAGGCGTGACCGAGGGCGAACAGGTTCGCTCCTTCACCGAAGAGGAAAAGAAAGTCGCCTTCTTTACCCAGCCTCTCTACAAGCGCGCGGCCATCGTATTTGCCGGCCCTGCCATCAATTACATCTTCGCGATCTTTGTCCTGTCCGCGCTGTTTATGTTCCAGGGCCAGCCCTATATGCCGCCGGTGGCGGCGAAAGTGGTCGAGCCTTCGGCTGCGTTTGACGCGGGCATCCGTCCCGATGATAAAGTCGTCAGCGTGAACGGCGAACCGATTACGCGCTTTCAGGACCTGCGCCCGATCACCGACATGAACATCGAAAAACCGATGCAGGTCGTGATCGTCCATTCGCTGGGCGACAAGGATAAGGGCTGGGATGAAGCGCATCCCGTCACGCTCACCATCACGCCCCGCCGGGTTGTGAAGGAAGACCGCTTCGGTTTCCGCCATGAAGTCGGCCTGATGGGGATCGTCAGCCCGGAATCCGCGTTCGAAATGCAGAAGCATACGTTCTTCTCGGCGATCGGCGCGTCCATCGGCGAAACCTGGCGCATCACCAGCATGACGCTGAAGGGGCTCGGCCAGATGATTATCGGCACGCGCAGCACCGATGAACTGGGCGGGGTGCTCCGCATCGGCGCCTATGCCGGGGATTTCGCGTCGCAGGGCATTATTGCCTTCATCACTTTCGCGGCGTTGCTGTCCATCAACCTCGGCCTGATCAACCTGCTGCCGATTCCCTTGCTCGATGGCGGGCATCTCGCGATGTACGCTATGGAAAAACTGCGTGGCAAACCCCTGAGCACGCAGGTGCAGGAATACGCTTTAAGGGTTGGCTTAGTCTTTTTACTTGGTATTATGTTCCTTGCAACGTGGAATGACCTTGTACAGCTCAAGGTCGTTGATTATGTTGTGAAGCTAATCTCATAAAAATAACAAGAACATACCAAGACCCGAAGCGCACAGTTGATGATCAAGAGGCTTTCCCACTTTACACGCCCTATGGCGATGCTTTGCGTCGCTATGTTTCTTGCGGTCGCATTGACCGCAGTGACGGCGCATGCCGACCGCATCGGCCAGATCCGGGTTGAAGGCACGCAACGTATCGAGCCGTCGACCGTCCTGTCCTATATGGATACAGCGGCGGGGGATGAATACGATAGTGACAAGCTGGATACCTCGCTCAAGAACCTGTTCGGCACCGGCCTGTTCGCCGATGTGTCGTTCTATCAGGAAGGCGCCGACCTTGTGGTGGTTGTCGTCGAAAACCCGATCATCAACCAGATCGCGTTCGAAGGGAACAAGAAGGTCAAGGACGCCGACCTGATGAACGAGATTTCATTGCGCCAGCGCAACGTCCTGACCCGCACCAAGGTGCAGGCGGATGTGGAGCGCATTCAGGACATTTACCGCATCGGCGGCCGTTTCTCGGCAGATGTCCAGCCCAAGATCATCAAGCGCGACCAGAACCGTGTCGACCTCGTTTTCGAAATCAACGAAGGCCCGCAGACCCTTATTTCGCGCATGAGCTTTATTGGCAACAAGCGCTATGACGACACACAACTGCAGCGCGTTGTGCGCAGCAAGGAAGACCGCTGGTGGCGTTTCTGGTCCGGCGACGACAAATACGATCCCGACCGCCTTGCCTATGACCGCGAATTGCTGCGCAAATTCTATCTCGACCATGGCTATGCCGATTTCCGTGTCGATAGCGCCATCGCCGAATTGTCGCCCGACCGCAAAAACTTCTTCGTCACCTATACGCTGGACGAAGGCGTCCGGTACAAGGTCGGCAAGATCAACCTTGTCAGCAATGTGCCGTCACTGCTGACACCGGCATATAACAAATACGTCACTTTTGAAAAAGATGACTGGTACAAGTCAAGCGAGATTGAAAAGACGATCGGCAAGCTGACGGCCGAACTGGAGTCGCGTCAGTTTTCCTTTATCGATATCCGTCCGACAGTCGAGCGTAACCGTGAAACGCGCACGATCGACATCACCTTCACCTTTAACGACGCGCCCAAGGTATTTGTCGAAAACATCAATATCATCGGCAACGTGCGCACGACCGACGAAGTCATCCGCCGCGAACTGGGATTTGCCGAAGGCGACCCGTTCAATCTCGGCAAGCTGAAAAAATCGGAACAGAACCTCAAGGACCTCGCGTTCTTTGAAACGGCGACCGCCAAGCCCGTGCCCGGCAGCACGCCTGAAAAGACCAATATCGACGTGACCGTCGCGGAAAAATCGACCGGCGAGATTTCGCTGGGCGGCGGTTTTTCCACGACCGATGGCGCGCTTGGTAACTTCAGCGTCAAGGAAAAGAACCTGCTCGGCAAAGGGCAGGAGCTTTCATTCTCGACGACACTCGCAGCGAAACGCACCGAATTCGATGTCAGCTTTACCGAACCCTATTTCCTGAAACGCGACTTGTCGGCGGGTTTCGACCTGTTCCATGTCACGCGCGACTATCAGGATGAAAGCTCGTACGACAGCAAACGCAGCGGCGGCGCGCTCCGCCTCGGCTATCCGCTGGCAGACAAATGGCGCCAGTACCTGAGTTATACCTATGCCAAGACCGAGATTGACAACGTGCCGGCCACCGCGTCGATCTATATCCAGCAGCAGGCTGGCAAGCGCACGACTTCCGCCGTTTCACAGCGCATTGCCTACGACTCGACCGACAGCAAGCTCGACCCTACAGAAGGCCTGCTCATGCGTTTTGATACCGAGGTCGCCGGCCTCGGCGGTTCGGCGCGTTATGGCAGGGTCAAGCTTGGCGGCACGTATTTTTATCCGGTCATCGATAAATGGGTCTTGAGCCTTCTGGGCGAGGGCGGGATTATCAAGGCATGGGGTGATGATAACGTGCGTATCAACGAGCGTTTTTACCTGGGCGGCAATAACCTGCGCGGCTTCGCCAGCGGCGGCATCGGCCCGCGTGACTTGACGACGGATGACGCGCTGGGTGGTGACCATTTCTACCGCGGCTCGGTCGAGCTGGAATTCCCGTCCGGCCTGCCGGAAGATCTTGGAGTGCGACTGCACGTATTCTCCGATTTTGGCTCGCTTGGCGGGCTTGACACATCGGGCGCGGGCATCGTGGATGATGGTACCTTGCGCGCTTCGGCTGGCGCGGGCATCGCCTGGAAATCGCCGATGGGGCCTGTGCGCGCCGATCTTGCCATCCCCCTCGCCAAGGAAGATTACGACGATACCGAGATTTTCCAGTTCAGCTTCGGCACCAGATTCTAGACATTCACGCAAGACAGGGGACAATCATGAACAAGTTTAAAGCCGCAATCGTTGCAGGCGTCGCTTTTGCGGCGCTGGCCGTTTCATCCGGCGCTTTCGCGGAAACGCACCCGATGACCTTCGCCGTCGTCGACATGAACAAGGTGATGCGCGAAGCGACCGCAGGTGACGATATCCGCACCGAGCTGAACGCGAAGAGCAAGCAGTTCCACACCGAACTTGAAAACCAGGACAAGACGCTTTCGGCGCAAAAAGAAGCGCTCGCGAAAAGCCGCGAAAGCATGACGGAAGATGCGTTCGAGAAAAAAGTGAAGGAGCTGCAGAACAAATACGGCGATGCCGAACGCCTGCTGCAGGAACGCCGCCGCACGCTGGATGTCGCCAGCAATACCTCGCGCAACAAGCTGCTGACCGAAGCAACCAAGGTCATTGCCGATATCGCGAAGGAGCGGGGCTATTCGACCGTCTTCACGCAAGAAGCCGTGCTGCTGGCCGAACCCGAGCTCGACATCACAGCCGAAGTCGTGACCCGCATGAACAAGACGGTCAAGAAAATCGCCATCGACTGGAACGCGGCCAACAAAGCGCCCGTGAAACAGTAATGGCTGACAAGCGTTTCTTTACGGTCGCGGGTCCATTCACGCTGGGTCAGCTTGCTGAAATCACGGGCTCTGAGCTTTCTGATCCTGCCGCTGCGACGCGCGTTGTGAATGATGTTGCACCGCTGCAGGAAGCAAATGAAAACCAGATAACCTTTCTTGATAACCGCAAATACGCCGATTATTTCCGTGCTTCGAAAGCGGCAGCCGTTTTTGTGAAGCCTGAAATGGCGGGCGAGGCGCCGGCGGGTGTCGTTACCCTCAAAAATAAAAATCCTTACAAGGCCTATGCACTTGCGGCGCAGGCCTTCTATCCGTCCAAAGTACGCGAAGAATACCGCGCGCCGACTGCCGTGATTGATCACACCGCCTCCATCGGTGCGAACTGCCATATCGAACATGGCGTGGTCATTGGTAAAAATGTCAAGATCGGCGCGAATTGCCGCATTCAGGCGCAAGCCGTTATCCGGGACGGCGTTGAAATTGGCGACGACAGCGATGTTGGCGCAAATACTTATATCAGCCATGCCATCATCGGAAAAAAACTGAAGCTGCATCCGGGCGCGGTCATCGGCCGCCAAGGCTTCGGTTTCGCCATTGACCCGACGGGTTATATCCCCGTGCCGCAGCTTGGCCGCGTCATTATCGAGGATGATGTGGAGATCGGCGCGAATTCGACAGTCGATCGCGGTTCAGGTCCCGATACCGTCATAGGCCGCGGCACGCGCATCGATAACCTTGTGCAGCTAGGCCACAACGTCAGGATCGGCAAATATTGCGTGATCGTGGCGCAGACAGGTATTTCCGGTTCGACGCAGCTGGGTGATTACGTCATGACGGGTGGCCAGTCCGGTCTCGCCGGCCACCTGCATATCGGGTCGGGTGCGAAAATCGCCGCGCAGTCGGGCGTCATGCGCGATGTGGGCACGCAGGAAGAGGTCATGGGCAGCCCTGCCGTTCCCATCCGCCAGTTCATGCGCCAGAGCGCCATCGTTTCGAAAATGGCGACGACGAAAAAAGGAAGTGACGAATGACCAGTTTATTGATCGACACCAAGCGCATCATGGAAATGATCCCGCACCGTTACCCGTTCCTGCTCATCGACCGCGTGCTGGATGTGGTGCCGAACGAAAGCGCGCTTGCGCTGAAAAACGTGACCATCAACGAAAACTTTTTCCAAGGCCATTTCCCGGGCGCGCCCGTGATGCCCGGCGTCTTGATCATCGAGGCAATGGCGCAGACCGCCGCCGCACTCGTCGTCCATTCAGCGGGAAAGGAGCTTGAAGGCAAACTTGTGTATTTTATGGCAATCGACGCGGCGAAGTTCCGCAAGCCCGTCGTCCCCGGCGACCAGCTCCATATCAGCGTCACCAAGCAGCAAAACCGCCGCAACGTCTGGAAATTCCAGGGTGAAGCCAAGGTTGACGGAGTTTTATGCGCAGAAGCGGTGGTTACGGCTATGATTATGGATAAAGCTTGATAAATCCCTGAAATACTATGTCATAGAGCGTGATTTGCCCTGAATTCAACGGGTTGATACACATAAGATCAGTTTTATGACGATGGAGAAGACGATGTCGAATATTCACGCAACTGTCGTAATCGAACAGGGTGCACAGCTGGGTGCCGATGTGAAAATCGGCCCGTATTGCGTTGTCGGCCCCAACGTAAAACTGGGCGACCGCGTAGAATTGAAATCGCATGTGGTGGTCGATGGTTACACGACCATCGGTGACGACACGATCGTTTATCCTTTCGCATCGCTCGGCACCGCGCCGCAGGACCTGAAATTCAAGGGCGAAAAATCAGAACTCGTTATCGGCAAGAACAACAAGATCCGCGAACATGTCACGATGAACCCCGGCACATCCGGCGACAAGATGAAAACCGTCGTCGGCGACAACTGCCTGTTCATGATGTCATCGCATGTGGCGCATGACTGCGTCGTCGGTTCCAACGTCATCCTTGCCAACAACGCGACCCTTGCCGGCCATGTTGAAGTGGGCGACTACGCCATCATCGGTGGCCTGTCCGCTATCCACCAGTTCGTTCGCATCGGCCCTTTCGCCATGATTGGCGGCATGTCGGGCGTCGAATACGACGTGATCCCCTTCGGCCTCGTGAAGGGCGAACGCGCGCACCTCGCCGGCCTCAACTATGTCGGGCTGGAACGCCGCGGTTACACGAAGGAACAGATCCAGGGCCTCATGAAGGCGTTCAAGGAACTGTTCGACAACCAGGGCACACTGGCGGAACGCACCGCGCGCGTCGCCAACGATTATCAGGCAGACCAGACGGTCATGCGCGTGATCGAATTCATCCGTGCGAAAGAAGGCCGCTCCGTCCTGCAGCCGCGCACAGGCACAGCCGGGTAACCTATGTCGCGGCTCGGTATTATCGCGGGCGGCGGGGGACTCCCCAAAAAACTGATCGATGCATGCAGGCGCGACCAGCGCCCGTTCTTCGTCCTCGGCTTCAAGGGCCAGACGGATAGCGCGACGCTGAACGGCACTGACCATGCATGGTCGAAACTGGGCGCCACCAACGAAGCAATCTCCATCCTCAAATCCCACGGCGTCGATACGCTTGTCATGGCAGGCAATATACGCCGCCCCAGCCTTGCCGAAATGAAACCTGACCTGCGCACCATGCAGGTCTTCGCGCGCCTTGGCATGAACGCGCTTGGCGATGACCGCCTGCTGAAGGCCGTTGCGGGCGAGCTGGAAAAGGACGGCTTTACAATTATCGGCGCGCATGAAATCGAACCTGCCTTGATCACGCCCGAAGGCGTGCTGGGCAATGTGCTGCTGTCAAACGAGGCGCGGCTTGATATAGAATTCGGCATCATCGTCACCAAAACGCTCGGCCGCCTTGATGTGGGGCAGGCGGCGGTTGTGCAGGGCGGCGTCGTGCTGGGCATCGAGGCAGTCGAGGGTACGGACGCGCTGCTGGAGCGTTGCCGCAAGCTGAAACGCAAAGGCAGGGGCGGCGTGCTGGTGAAGTCCTGCAAGCCGCAGCAGGACAAACGTATCGACATTCCCGCCATCGGCCTGCGCACCGTGCGCCGCGCGTTCGAGGCAGGGTTGCAGGGCATCGCGGTTGAATCGGGCGCATCGCTGCTCCTCGACCGCGAGGAAGTGATTGCAGCCGCCGATAAACTGGGACTTTTTATCATGGGATTCCGCGCATGACCGAACCGCTTCGCATCTTCATCATCGCGGGGGAGGCGTCGGGCGACCTGCTCGGCGGCAACCTCATGCGCGCGATCAAGATGACGCATCCTGAGGCGCAATTCACCGGCGTCGGCGGCCGGCGTATGGCGGCGGAGGGTTTGGCCAGCCTGTTCCCGATGGAGGAACTGTCCGTCATGGGCCTCGCCGAAGTCCTGCCGCGCGCGCTCGGCATTTTGGGACGCATACGCCAGACCGCCAAAGAAATCATCAAGCAGAAACCGGATGCCGTTATCACCATCGATTCCCCCGATTTCTGTTTCCGCGTCGTGACAAAGGCGCGCCCGAAATCCAAGGGTGTGCCGTTCATCCATTACGTTGCACCCAGCGTCTGGGCATGGCGGCCGGGCAGGGCGGAAAAAGTGTCGAAATTCCTCGACCATCTTTTGACCCTGCTGCCGTTTGAACCGCCGTATTTCGAACGTCATGGCCTGGCCGCGACCTTCGTCGGCCATCCGGTCGTGGAGCGTGAAAACCGTGGCGATGGTGACCGTTTCCGCCAGAAACACGGGCTAAAGCCCGACCAGCCCATCCTCTGCATGCTGCCCGGCAGCCGCATGAGCGAACTGTCGCGCCTGCTGGATAAATTCTGCGATGCCGCCGATATCGTGTTGCGGAACAAGCATAACGCCGTCATCGTCATTCCCACGCTGCCGCACCTGAAAGATACCATCGACAAGTTTTTCCATGGCAAGGGCATCAACCCGATCCTTGTTTATTCCGAGGAAGAAAAATTCGATTGTTTCGCGGCCAGCGTGATTGCGATTGCGGCGTCGGGCACGGTGTCGCTGGAACTTGCGGTATCGGATACGCCGCATATCATCGCCTATAAACTCAGCCCCATCACGGCATGGTGGGCGAAGCGGTTGATCAAGACGCCGTATGTAAACCTCGTCAATATCCTGCTGAAGCGCCCCGTTGTGCCGGAACTGCTGCTCGACCAGTGCGAACCGGTGCCGATGTCCAGGGAACTGCTGCGCCTGATGGGCGACAAGGAAAGCCGCGTTGCGCAGCTGATGGATTTCCGCGAGGCGCTGATCAAGATTGGCCTCGGCGACCCCGAAACACCCGGCCAAAAGGCATCGCAAGCCGTGCTGGGCGTGATTGAAAAGTGGAAGACCGCATCATGATGAAGAAGGCCGTCGCCTACCTGTTTTTCCTGTCGCTGTTCTTGCTGGCAATCGCGCTTGTCGCGCCGAGCTTTATTGACTGGGGCCAGCATAAGGGCCAGATCATTGCGCAGCTGGAGCCGTATATTGCGCGCAAGATGGATGTGGGTGGGAAGGTATCGTTCCGCATCCTGCCCAACCCGGAAATCGTGCTGGAGGATGTGACGCTCGCGAATGTCGACGGCGCGAAATCCCCCGTATTCATGAAACTGAAGCAGCTGGAGGCCCGCATGAAGCTAGGCCCGCTGCTGCAGGGCCGTTACGAAATCGAGACGATCAACCTGGATGCGCCGGAGCTGAATTTCGAAACCCTGCCGGACGGCACGACGAACTGGACGGGCGTGTTTAGCGAAGGCGAAGGTTCCGGCCCGAATGCCGATGCCGTACGGTTGAGTCAGGTCAGTATGACCGGCGGCACGCTGCATTACCTCGACCAGGCCACCGGCACACAATGGCAGGTCGATAACGTCAACCTTGCGACCTCCGCCGATACGCTGGCCGGCCCCTACCGCATCAAGGGCGATATGCGTTACAAGGACACCGTCGTTGGCATCGAGGCGGGGACAGGCAAATACGAACGTGGCACGCCGGTGCCGCTGAACGTCGCATTTGCCCCCGCCGAAAACATGCCGCAGGTGAAATTCAACGGCGTCGCCGATTTCGCGCAAGGCGTCGGCCTGCAAGGTGAAATATCGGTTGCGCAGGGAAGCTTTGGCAGCCTGTTCGACAGCGCCTTCCTGAACGGTTTTTCGTTCATGGCGGATGACGCCGATATGACGGCGATGCTGAACGCCAAACCCGGCGAAATTGCCCTGACGGATATCAAGGGCAGGATCGGCAAGAAGGGCGACGTAAAAGGCGTCGTATCCATCGTGTTCGTGGCAGGCAGGAAGCCCGATGTCACCGCAGACCTCGACACCAGCGATTTGAAAATCAGCGGCAAGCCTGGCTTCATCGACATTCCCGAAGGCTTTACCGCGCACCTGAAACTGAAGGCGCGCAGCGCGACTTTCGGCGGCATCTGGGTTCCCGGCATCACCGCCAGCATCGACGGCACCGAGAAGGAATGGGTTATCAAGGACCTGCGCATCGACCTGCCCGGCAAATCGAAAATCAAGATGGCGGGCGTTGCGACGCCGAAAACGAAATATGCGGCGTACTCGATTCAAGTGAACAGCGATGACGCGCAAAAGATGCTTTCCGGCAACGGGTTTTCGGACACCAATATCCTGAAATCGCTGGGCGCATCCGGGCTTGTGAAAAAACTGGAACTGTCGGGTAGCCTTGACGTGAAGGGCGACGATATCAGCCTGTTCGACATCAATGGAAAAATCAACGGCGCGTCGGCGGTTTCCGGCGTTTTGAACATCAAACGCGGCGAAAAAACACCGGCCTTTGATGCGATCCTGAACCTCGACAAGGCCGATATCACGGCCGTGCTGTCGGATGAATATGCAGCCTTCATGGAAAAGGTCATGAAGTCCGACGCCGCGCTGACCATTCATGTGAACGACTTTACCAAGGGCAATATGGCCGGCCGCGATTTTTCGTTCAAGGGCAGGGTCGATGGCAACGCGCTGGCCATCGACAGCATGACCGGCACTTTTGGATCTGACGGAAATTTTTCGGTCAATGGCAAGGTCGCGTCGCTGAACCCGCTGACAGGCATGGATCTCGATTATGCCTTCAAGGTGTCTCAGCTGGGCGGGTTGACGGGCTATGGTATCGAAATTCCGCCGCCGCTCTGGGGCTCGAACGCGGCGGAGATGAAGGGGCATGTGACGGGCGATGCCAAAGTGTTCGGTTTCACCGCCGAAGGCACATCGCAGGGTGGCGATGTATCCATGTCGGGAACGGCGACCGCCGGTAATCAGGGCACCTATGCCTACCAGAACGATATCGAGATCAAAAAGGCCAGCTGGTCGCAGATCGGGTTGCCGGTCGATAAGCTGTTTTCCGACGGCGCGCCGTTTTCGTTCAGCGCCAAACTGGTCGGCACGCGCGGCACGTACCAGTTCGATAACATCAAGGCGGGCGACGTCACGGGCACGCTGGGCCGCCGCGACGGGAAATATATCGGCGACCTGAGCGCGCCGGAGGTCAATTTCGATCGCTGGGTCTGGGAAGACTGGAAACTGTCGGATGCGCTTGAACTGCGCCTGAAATCGCAAAAACTTGTCTGGCGCAGCAATGATGTTGCGAATGCGCAGTTGCAGCTGGAGGCTGGCCCCAACGATATCAAGGTATCGGACATGAAGGGCGAGCTGTGGGGCGGCGCTGTTGCCGCCGATGTTGCGGCCACGCGCAAGGATGGCGGCTGGAAAGGCACGCTGAAAGGTGGCGTGACAAATGCCGGCCTGCAACAGCTGGTGGAACTCATGGAAATGAAGGGCTTCACACTGGGGCAGGGCGATATCACGTTTGATGTCGCCGAAGACGGCAAGCAGCAGGACAAAAACTGGTTCCACGGCATTGATGGCGACCTGAAAATGAGCGCCGATAGCCTGAAGGTGCAGGATTTCAGCCCCCGTGCAGCCGGACGTTTTATTTCCGACACCAAGGGCAGCCGCGCTGAAACCCTTGCCGCTGATTTCACGAAAGCGTTGCGGTCTGAAGACACTACATACCGGAACGTGGAAGCGACGTTGAAAATCGGCGATGCGAAACTAACGATTGAAAAACTGCGCCTGCAGGATGCGGATGCGGTCACCACGGTCAGCGGCGCATTCGATATCCAGCCGGAAACATTCCATACAGCCGCCGATGTGCAGCTGAAGGGCGTCGACGGTTTCCCCGTTTTCTCCGTCAACCGTTCCGGCCCGATGGGCAAGGCTGCGGATTATAGCGTCGGCATGAAACCTGTCGAAATCTGGCTGACGAAAAACGCCGCGCCGGAACCCGTGTCCGTCGTCCCCGAAGCCGCCGCCGCGATGCCCGACCAGGCCGCGCCGCAGCTGTCACCCGATGTGCAGCCGCTGCTGCCACCGCAACGCACGCCGGACGAAGAACAATACCTGTCGCCGCAATCGACGCCGGAAGCCGCGCCGGCCGAAGGCGCGGGCATCCTCAATAACATTCCGGTTGAAACCGAGGAACTGGGCGATACAGGCGCGCCGGCCGATACGCCGCCGCAACCGGCAACAACAGAAACGCCCGCAACTTCGGTGACACCCGACGCGCCGGCGGAAGAGGGCATGAAAGGCGTGCTCGACCGCCTTAACGCGCTGCCGCCAGAGCCGGATGCGCCGGAAGGCCTGCGCGGCGAACAGCCGCCCGAAATGCCGGCCATAAATACGCCGCCCGCAGCGCAGCCGCAAGAGAGTGAAATGCTGGAATAGGGAAGGCCGCGCTTACTTCGCTGCCGGATGCAGTTCGGGATGCTTGTAGAAGTCGAGGATGTAAACGCGCAATGCGCTCGACAGGTTTTCCGGCTGCGCCACATCAATCTCGGCTATCAGGCAGTTGACCGATTTGCTTTTCGCCGTCGCGATCTCTTTCAGGGATTCCCAAAATGCGACTTCGAGCGTGATGCTCGTGCGGTGGCCGGCTACCGTGACTGAATGCTTTTGTGATAAACGACGTGGCACTTTTTAATCCTTCGGACCGATCATGTTCTCGGGGCGGACGGCTTCATCAAACGCCTCGGATGTTAAAAGTTTAAGCGCAATTGCGGCTTGTTTCAATGTCTTGTCTTCACGGAGCGCCTTTTTGGCGATCTTGGCGGCATTGTCATATCCAATCACGGGGTTCAACGCGGTCACCAGCATCAGGCTTTCATCCAGCAGGCGCTTGATGCGGTCGAGGTTGGGCTCGATCCCGATAACACAATTATCCGTAAAACTGTTGCAGGCATCGGCCAGCAGTCGGATCGATTGGAGCAGGTTGTAGATCATGACCGGCTTGAACACGTTCAGCTCGAAATGTCCGTTGCTGCCCGCGATCGAAATGGTGGTGTGGTTGCCCATGATTTGCGCGCAGACCATGGTCATGGCTTCCGACTGGGTCGGGTTTACCTTGCCGGGCATGATCGACGAACCGGGTTCGTTTTCAGGCAGATGGATCTCGCCAATGCCGCAACGGGGGCCGGAGCCCAGCAGGCGGATGTCATTCGCGATCTTCATGAGGGAGCAGGCGATGGTATTCAGCGCGCCGGAGGTTTCGACAATTGCGTCATGTGCCGCCATCGCCTCGAACTTGTTTTCGGCGGTGGTGAATTGCAGCTGGGTAATCTCGGAAACTTTTTTGGCAAATAGTGCCGCGAAGCCACGCTTGCAGTTCAGGCCCGTGCCGACGGCGGTGCCGCCCTGCGCCAGTTGCGACAGGCGGGGCAGGCAGGCATTCACGCGCTCGATGCCATATTTTACCTGCACAGCATAGCCAGAGAATTCCTGACCGAGCGTGACGGGCGTCGCGTCCTGCAGGTGCGTGCGGCCGATCTTGATGATTTTCGAAAATTCTTTCGATTTTTTTGCCAGCGCCTTGGTCAGTTTTTCCATCGCTGGCAACAATTGATGGCTGATCTGCTCGACCGCCGCAATGTGCATGACGGTGGGGAAAGTGTCGTTCGAAGACTGGCCCATGTTCACATGGTCGTTCGGGTGCACGGGTTTTTTCGAACCCATTTCGCCGCCCATGATCTCGATCGCGCGGTTGGAAACGACTTCGTTGATGTTCATGTTGGTCTGCGTGCCCGAACCGGTCTGCCAGACGACTAGCGGGAAATGCTCGTTCAGCGTGCCGTCCATCACTTCTTCGGCGGCATCAATGATTGCCGCGCCGATTTTTGCATCGAGGATTTTCAGTTCGATATTCGCCAGCGCCGCCGCCTTTTTCTGCACGCCCAGCGCGCGAACGAGGGGGAGCGGCATGCGCTCCACGCCGATCTTGAAATTCTGCAGCGAGCGCTGCGTCTGCGCGCCCCAGTATTTGCGCGCCGAAACCTCGACCTCGCCCATGGAATCCGTTTCGATGCGCACGCCTGCGTCTTTGGGTGCAGCGCCGTTTTTCATGGAGGAGGATTTTGCCATTTTTGTTTTCCTTTATGGAGGCAAGCGGGTTCGTTAACGCAGGATAAAATTCGCGTATTTCATATGCAACTGCTTTAACGCAATCTGGCCGAAAAACGCACTTAATATGTCAATACTAGGCGTTTTTCCGGCACCAGAAAATGTAGCAGGCGCGGAAGGTATCGGGCGCGCTTTTTTCGAACGCCGCCCAATGCGCAAGCGTGCCACCCGGCGCATCGGCGGGGAAGGCCGCCGCATACTGCGTTTTGACCGGCTGCGGCAGGCTGAATTCGAGGAAGCCAAGGCCCAGCTTGTCCAGCATGTCGGAAATTTCATCAAGGCTCAGGTTGCGTTCCTGCACATGGAACATCATGTCGCGGTACATCGACAGGTGGTAATAATCCTCGAACCCGCTTAGGCTGGCGACCAGTTTCTTGCCGGTGATTTTCCCGCTGTTGTGACGGAAATCGCGCATGCCGGCAAGGTCGAGGCCGGGGTAATCCTTGCGGATGATATCGTGGCAGGCGATCAGGTTGCGCCGCGCGGTGCGGCTGTAGAGCGCGATTTTCATGACACCGCCCGGTTTCAGCATGCCGGTCAGCACTTCCCATGCGCGGAACATGTCCTTGATATGGTGCAGCACACCGCCCGACACGATGCAATCGAACTGCCGCCCGATTTCGCCCAAGCGCAGGATATCCGCCTGGCGGAAGGTGATGTTGGTGATGCCGAATTCCCGCGCCTTGCCCAATCCATAGGCCATGCTGGTGAGGCTGAGGTCGACGGCCAGCACTTCGGCATCAGGGAACAGCACGGCATATTGCAATGCTTCATGCCCCGTGCCGCAGCCCGCGACCAGAATTTGCGCGCCTTTTTTCTGGAGCGCTTCAGCCGGTTTTTCAACGGCCAGCCATTTGGGCAGTTTTCCCCATTTGGGATACGGCGATTCCTCGTACTGTTCGCGCACCAGCTTGGATACTTCGTCATCAATGCTGGTAATAGCAGGAATTTCAAGGCGGCGCGCCTGCAATGCGAAATGTTCGGTCAGCTGGATGGCGATGACATCGGCGATGGGCGAATTTGCAAAATCTTTTTCAATTTTTTGCGCGTCCTGCAACAAATGCAGCGGAGCGTAACAGGCATATATCGCGACCAGATGCGCCTCGGGCTGTGTGGTGATTTTCTGTTTCAGGCTGTCGGTCAGCGCGATCTCGACGGCAGTCGGCACAAGGATGTATTCGGTATTATAGGCGTAATGCGATACCGCGCCCGCCAGTTGCGCGAAAGCATCCTTGCCAAGCGCGGCGGCGATCGCATCTGTATCCT
This sequence comes from Alphaproteobacteria bacterium, assembly GCA_965279315.1. Classification (GTDB taxonomy): domain Bacteria; phylum Pseudomonadota; class Alphaproteobacteria; order Micavibrionales; family UBA2020; genus JAPWJZ01. Next base: position 2,259,891 of record OZ257145.1, read on the forward strand.
GCAACAACGTGCGGCGCAGGCGCGCAATGAAGCTTTCGAATTCCAGGTTGAAGATCGTCAGGTATCGCAGCCCTAGCAGGAAAAACGGCGCCAGCAGAGGTTTCAAAGCAGAACCCGTGGGCAGCGTTTCGGGCGCTGGCTTGCCGAACAACCCGCCCAGCAATCCCCTGGACGGCGCGTAGAACGGCTGCAGCGCGGGATGCAGCAGGAATGTGTTGAACCACAAAGCCTGCAGCGGATACACGTCGATTTGCTGCGTCTTTAGGCAGGTGATGATGGCTTCCTCGACCACTTCGCTGTAATTGACGAAATTGACGCGCTGGCTCATGCCGATAAAGCGTTCCAGATAGGCGATATTGGCGGGGTCGTGGCGGATGGCGAAAGCGTAATAGGCGCAAGCCTGCAGCATGTCGCCCGCATCGAAAAACGTCTCGGCCAGTTGCGACAGCGTGGCGGGGTCTTCAGGCGACAGTTTCAGCGATTCCTGATGCCAGACAAGCGCCTCCGGCAATTGTTTGGTGAAGCGGCACAGCACGCCCATATAGCGGAAGGCGACGGGGTTTTTCTGCAGCGCGATCGACTGCTCCAGCGTTTGGCGCGCCTCGTCAAAGCGTTTTTGCTCGATCATGCCTTTGGCGGCAAGGTTGAGTTCGTTGATCTGGTTCATGATAATTCCTGAAACGGCATCATTTCCGGCACCAGAACTGGTACATGCCAAGGAAAAGCTGCGGATGTGATTGTTCGAATTGATGCCAGTTGGCAAGCGATGTTGCGGTGGGGTCGGCAGGATAGGCTGCAACATATTGCGCGATGACCGGCTGCGGCAGGATGAATTGTAGGAAAACGAGGTTCAGGCGCTTCAGCGCGGCATCGATGCCCGGGATATCAAAGCAATGTTCCTGCACATGGAACAGCATGTCGCGGTACATTGCGGCATGATAATAATCGCTGACCGCCGAAATGGTGTTCAGCACATGCTTGTCCAGCAGCGTTGCGCTCTGCCCGCGGAAATCGCGCATGCCTTCAATCGTCGGCGGGAAACCTTTTTGCTTGATGATGTCCTGCGCGACGACCAGGTGTTTGCGCGCGATTTTGCTGTAGAGCGCGATACGCATTAACCCGCCCGGGTTCAGCAGGCTGGTCAGCACCTCCCAACCCTTCAGCGGGTCGTGCAGGTGGTGCAGCACGCCGCCTGAAACAATGCCGTCGAAGCGTTCGGTCAGGCTGCCCAGCTGCAAGATATCCGCCTGCCGGAAGGTGATGTTTTTGAAACCCAGTTTCCCTGTCTGCGCCTGCGCATAGGAAAGGCTTGCCAGACTGAGATCGACGGCGAGGATTTGCGCCTCCGGCAATACAGTGGCAATCTGCGCCGCTTCCTGCCCCGTGCCGCAACCCGCGATCAATATCTTCGCGCCCGGCTTGCGCAAGGGGTCGGCCACGCGCTCCAGCGTCAGGTTGCGCGGAATGGTTTTCCAGCGGGGGTAGGGGGATTCCTCGTACTGCTCGCGCACCTTCACCGATACGGCATCGGCAATCGGCGTGATTGCCGGGATATTTTTTGCGGCGGTTTCGCGCGCGCGCAATTCGGACACTTGCGTTTCAATCACGCCCGCCAGTTCGGCCCGCTGCGTGAGGCCGTTTGCAATCGCATCAATATCGGCAATTTGTTGCAACGGCGCGTAACAGGCGCGTAACGCGATATCGACAGGCGTTATGCCGAGCGCAGGGACTTTCGCCGTTTCTCCAACTGTCACATGCAGGATGTAATCGGTGTTGAAACAATACTGCGCAAGGCTCGCGGCGATCGACAGCCGTTCCTGTGCTGAAAACCGTTCGGGTCGCAGCAGCAATGCCTTCCGCAAAGCAGTCAAAAATTCCTCGAACGCCATCGTGTAGATGGTGATCTTTTCAAGGCCGAGAAGGAAAAACGGTTTCATCAGCGGCGAAAAATCGGTCGCCTTGTCGAATAGCGCGGGGTCGAAAGACGCGCTGGCATCATCCCGGGCGGGCAGGGCGGCCGCCATGCGTTCCTTGATCTTGCCGAAAAAACCGCCCTGTTTTTCCGCCGCGCGCTTTACGGCATAGAGCCGCCGGAAATCCGGGTTCAGGGTGAAGGTATTGTACCAAAGCCCCTGCGCCCCTGCGCAATCGAGGCCGGGCGTTTTCAGGCAATCGAGCAGGGTATTTTCGATAACGTGGTTATACTGGAAAAACACCGCATCGCGGGACAGGTGGATAAACCGTTCCTTATACCGGATTTCCTGCGGCGCGGCGGCGATGGCGAGTGTCGAATAACCGACCGCTTTTTCGGTATTCCCGAGTTCGAAATACGCCTCCGCCAACATGGCGAGGGAGGCATGGTCACCGGCATCCTGCTCCAGAGCCTTCTCAAAGAAGGGGGTGCTGTCGCGGTGGTTGCGCAGCATGAACTGGATATTGCCAAGCCCGCGATAGGCGGCGGCTGTTTTCTGCAGCTTCAGCGACGCTTCAAGGCTGGCCTGCGCCGGCCCCAGCTGCTGTTGCTGCAACTGGCTGCGCGCCTGCTGGATCAGTTCTTCCGCGGTCTGGGGGGCGGTGGACAAAGGGTTTCTGCGGCCTTTTTTCAGCGGGTTGACGGTGTCTGATTTTGAGCAAAAACCCTTCACAAATCAATGCTTTTACGCGTATATTATGTATCTAAAATTTGGGGAAAAACATGCTCGATAAAACCTTCGAAAGCAAAGACGTCGAAAAGAAACATTACGAACTCTGGGAAAAATCCGGAGCCTTCACCGCCGACGTCAACAGCAACAAGGCACCCTATTGCATCCCCATGCCGCCGCCCAACGTCACGGGCAGCCTGCATATGGGCCACGCCCTGAACACGACCATTCAGGACATCATTTCGCGCTTCGAGCGCATGCAGGGCCGCGACGTTCTCTGGCAGCCAGGCACCGACCATGCCGGCATCGCAACCCAGATGGTTGTGGAACGCCTGCTGGGGGAAGAAAAGAAAACGCGCCATGACCTCGGCCGTGAAAAATTCCTGGAACGCGTCTGGCAGTGGAAGGAAGAATCCGGCAACACGATTACCGGCCAGCTGCGCCGCCTCGGCGCGACGCCCGACTGGAGCCGCGAGCGTTTCACGATGGATGACGGGCTGAACAAGGCCGTGAACAAGGTGTTCGTGCAGCTGTTCAAGGAAAACCTGATCTACAAAGACAAGCGCCTCGTCAACTGGGACCCGAAACTGCAGACCGCCATTTCCGACCTCGAGGTTGAGCCGCGCGAGACCAAGGGCAATATGTGGCACTTCAAATACCCGATCAAGGGTATGGCCGATGCGTTTATTACCATCGCCACCACGCGCCCCGAAACAATGCTGGGCGATACCGCCGTTGCCGTGCATCCGGATGACGACCGTTACAAAGACCTCGTCGGCAAGATGGTCGTGCTGCCCATCACGGGCCGGGAAATCCCCATCGTGGCGGACAGCTATGCCGATCCGGAAAAAGGTTCCGGCGCCGTGAAAATCACGCCCGCGCATGACTTCAACGACTTCGAAGTCGGCAAGCGTCACAACCTGCCCATGATCTCGATCATGGACAAGGATGCAAAAATTGCTGACCCCGACGGGGCGAACGTGCCTGCTGCCTATGTCGGCATGGACCGTTTCGATGCACGAAAAAAAGTGCTGGAAGAGATCGAGGCGCTTGGCCTGCTGGAAAAAATCGACACCCATATGTATCAGGTGCCTTATGGCGACCGCGGCGGCGTGATTATCGAACCGCTGCTGACCGACCAGTGGTATGTCGATGCAAAAACGCTCGCCCAGCCCGCGATCAAGGCGGTGGACGAGGGCAGGACGAAATTCGTGCCCGCGAACTGGTCGAAAACCTATTACGAATGGATGAACAATATCCAGCCGTGGTGCATCAGCCGCCAGATCTGGTGGGGTCACCAGATTCCCGCATGGTACGGGCCGGATAATTCCGTATTCGTCGCTGAAACCGAAGCAGAAGCCTATGCCCAGGCAAAGGCGAAGTTCGGCAAGGATGTGACGCTGGAACGCGACGCCGACGTGCTGGATACATGGTTCTCCTCCGCGCTCTGGCCGTTCTCCACGCTCGGCTGGCCGGAAAACACGGCGGAAGTGAAGCGTTATTACCCCGCCGAAACGCTCGTCACCGGTTTCGACATCCTGTTCTTCTGGGTCGCCCGCATGATGATGATGGGCATCCATTTCATGGGCGATGTGCCGTTCAAGACGGTTTATATCCACGCGCTCGTCCGTGATGAAAAAGGGCAGAAGATGTCGAAGTCGAAAGGCAACGTCATCGACCCGCTGAAGATCATCGACGAATACGGCGCGGACGCGTTGCGCTTCACCCTGACCGCACTGGCCGCGCAGGGGCGTGACGTGAAACTGTCGCCGGCGCGCGTAGAGGGTTACCGCAACTTCGCCACCAAATTGTGGAACGCCTCGCGCTTCTGCGAAATGAACGGCTGCACGCTGAAGCTGGATTTCAAGCCCGACAGCGTCAAACAGACCATCAACAAATGGATCATCAGCGAGCTGGCAACCGTCAGCCGCCAGACGGCGGAGGCTTTGAAGGCGTACAAGTTCAACGAAGCCGCGATGCACCTGTACCATTTCACCTGGGGCACGTTCTGCGACTGGTATATCGAATTCACCAAGCCGCTGATTACAGGTGCGGATGAATCCGTGAAGCAGGAAACGCGCGACACCACCGGCTGGGTGCTGGACCAGCTGTTGCTGCTCCTCAACCCCATCATGCCGTACCTGACCGAAGAGTTGCATATGCACCTGCTCGGCAAATCGGAAGCGTCGCATGACAAAGCCGACTGGCTGCAAAGCAAGGCATGGCCGGAGTTTTCGGACAAGATTATCGACAAGGCGGCACAGGCCGAAATGAACTGGGTCGTGCGCCTGATCTCGGAAATCCGTTCCGTCCGCTCCGACATGAACGTGCCGGCGGCGGCGCAGATCAAGATGCTGCTGCAGGGGGCGAATGCCACCAGCAAACAGCGCCTGAAAACTTATAACGATATCATCAAGCGCCTTGCGCGCCTGTCGGAAGCGGAGGCGAACGATACCGCCGCGCCCAAGGGCTCGCTGCAGATGGTGATCGACGAGGCAAGCATCGTGCTGCCGCTCGCCGATGTGGTCGATATCAAGCTGGAAAGCGCGCGCCTGCAAAAAGAAATCGAAAAGGCGAATGCGAATATCGAGCGCATCAACAAGATGCTCAATAACCCTGCCTTCCTTGCGAAAGCACCGGAAGAAGTGGTGGTGGAGCAGACTGAATCGCGCACCGAAGCCGAGAACCTGAAGTCGAAACTGGCGCAGGCCCTCAAACAGCTTGAGGCTGCATGAGCCTGAAAGACAAAATGGGGCCGAACGCCTTCCGCTTTTTCCTCAACCTCTGGCCGCCGTTCCTCGGCGCCAATGTGAAGGTGAAGGAAATCAGCAAGGACTTTACCGACATCAAGGTCCAGATGAAGCTGCGCAAGTGGAACAGCAATTACGTCGGCACGCATTTTGGCGGCTCTATCTTCTCCATGACCGACCCGTTCTTTGCGATGATCCTGCTGAAAAACCTCGGCAAGGACTACATCGTCTGGGACAAGTCGTCGGAAATCAAGTTCAAGAAACCGGGCAAGGGAACAATCACCGCCCATTTCAACATCAGCGCCGCACGCCTGCAGGAAATCCGCGACCTCGCCGATAAAAACGACAAGGTGGAGCCCACCTTTATCGTCGAAGTGAAGGACGAAAAGGGCGATGTGGTGGCGGAAGTTTCCAAGACGCTGTATGTGCGCCGCAAGGACAAGCTGCCCAAACCGCGCGCGCCGAAGCCCTGATAACCCGCTGAAATCGCTGCCAGCTTTGACAATTTTACCATAACGGGGTATGATGGTGCATCAACCCGAAAGCATCATCATGGGCGGCATTCCACCAAAGGGAAAATTGCAGGCAGGCTTCAACACCGAAGCCGGCGATGATGCGCCGCAAATGCTGTATCACGCGATCCCCGTTGCGCCGCAGGGAAATGAAATCCGCCTGAGCGAAAAATATGGCGCGAAAATCCCGGCCGAAGTTTTGCAGCAGTTGAATGTGGCCGGCACCGACCATCATCCGCCGCTTGTTTTCGCGACCGCGCATCTGTCGAAGGCGCTGGCATTCGGATTGGACGGCTTTGCGGGCGACAAGCTGATGAACATGGCGATCCATGGAACGGATGACGAGCTTGTCATCGTCACCAACCGCAACGACACGATGGGCAGGAAACGCAATGGCGCGATCTATTCATTTTCCGGCGCAGGCTTTGCCGAATTGCCGAACATGGAACGCCAGCTGGTATCGGCAACCGCCGTGCCGTTCAGCCAGACGGTCAAGGTGATGGATGTGACCTCCGCCGAAGACCTCATGCGGGCGGGATTGCAGATATTGTCGTTCAGGGAAACCGCGCGCGAATTGTGGCAAGACCCGAAAATCGATGCGCTGCTGAAGGGTGATTTTAACAAGGGCATGCGGGAGATGATCGCGGAGGGGCGCGTTGTGTGGGAAAACCATGCGCGGGGCATCAACCCCAGCCCTGCGCTTGCCCGACAGCTTGGCATCGACACCGCGCCCACGCCCGCGTTGAAACAGCATAAAATGTGACAAAAGAAGGAGAGGCAAGGTGAAAACCTTGCCTCTCCGTTTGCCAGCCATGAGGCCGGAAACTCTAAACTGATAGGAGCGGAAAGACCTTGTTGCGATCCTTAAAAACGCGACGAATTCTTGCCTCTCCCGTTAAGCCTACAAAGCACCGCGCAGATGGTTCCGAAAAAAAATGCACAAAGAAGGAGAGGCAAAGCTATAAGAATACAGCCTTGCCTCTCCCATTGGTCCGACCCTCTCGCGCTCCTATACACAGTCCCACAGGATTTGACCGGGGACAAAAGGGCAAGCGGCCGGAAAACTGATAGGAAACGAAGATAACTAGATGGTTTTGACACCGATTAGATGCCTTCGTTTCCCGTTTAATCCAATGAACAACCTGCCTTGTTTGTTCCTGAAAAAGGTCTAAAATAAATTCATGATTGAAATCAAGGCACCAGATGATTACAGCGGCATCAAGGGGAAGAAAACCATCTTCCTCGCGGGCTCGATTGAAATGGGCAAGGCGGAAAACTGGCAGGAGCGGCTGGTGTCCGCGCTGCGCCATATCGACTCCCTCGTGCTCAACCCGCGCCGCACCCACTGGAATGCCGAATGGGACCAGAGCATCGACAATCCCTCATTCAAGCAACAGGTGGATTGGGAGCTGGATGCGATTGCCGCATCCGACATGGTATTCATGTACTTCGCGCCTGAAACGAAATCGCCGATCACGCTGCTGGAGCTTGGCCTGCAGGCGGCGGCGCACCCGGAAAAACTGCTGGTCTGCTGCCCCGAAGGGTTCTGGCGGCGCGGAAATGTGGATATCGTCTGCCGCCGCTACGGCGTGAAACAGGTCGCCACGATTGAAGAATTTGTCAAAGCCGCCGCAAATTACCTGATGGGGAAGTAAGCATGTTCCTGCGCGCTGTCAGCCTCTGTGCCACGCTCGCGCTTGTCGCGTATATGATGGTGTCCGTGCTGGGCAAGAACAGCAAGGTCGATCAGGCGATCGATTCAAACCCCGCCGTGCAGGAACAGAAAAAGGCGTTGAAAAGCGCAGGCGTGAATGCCGATGACAAGGATGCCGTTAAAAAACAGCTGGCCGACGAAGTGAAGCGTCTGGAAGAATTCCAGCATCAGGCCGACGGCCTGCAAAAAGACGACCCGCCCTGATTACAGGTTAAAGCCCGGCTTCTTCGGCGGCTTCGGCGCATCGTCCTGCACTGCAGGTTTTGCGGGGGGCGTCACGGCTTCATCAAATGCTTTGGACAGTTTGAAATCGCCATCATCCGCGCTCACACGACCGATTTTTTTCGATCCGCCCGATGACAGGCGCGCCGTGCTGTGCGCCAGCTGTATTTTCATCGAACCGCCCGCATTCGCCCGCGCACCCGCGCCGATGGCGCCGATATGCATCGACCCGCCGGAATTGACCGTACTGTTACCGCCGATTTCACCGACATGCATCGATCCACCGGAAGTGACGCCCGCGCCGCTGCCGATGTTTTCGGCATGAAAACTGCCGCCGGAACGCGACGACAGGTCGTTGCCGGTGTCGTTCAGGTGCACGCTGCCATCGGCGCGTGCCTGCAGTTTGTCGCCGGCATCGCCCTTGATCTCAAGCGCGCCATCGGTCACCAAATTTACGCGCGCGCCTGCGTCACCATCAATGGTGATGCCTGAAAGCCCTGATTGCACCTTCGAGCCGCCGCCAGAAATGACGCGGCCATTCACGATCACGCGGCCGCCAACCAGATCGCCACTGATGACGACATTATTGCTGCCTGAAATTGAAATCGAATTGCCGCCGCCATTCGCCGTCACGCGCGCATCGTCGCCGACATTGCCCGTCACATGGATGCCGCCATCGGTGATGGTGACCGTCGCGCCAGCGCCGATGCTGCCGTTCAATTCCAGCGAGCCTTTGTGCTTGAACACTTCGCCGGAGGCGATGTCGCGGGTGAGGGTGGTGATGCCGTTGGTCATGGAAACCTCGTGATGTGCAATAGGACGCGATGATGCCACAGGCGTTTTCATAAACCAAGCAATATTTGAAAACCGTCAAATGGCTAACTGACTGAAATACAGTCATAAATTATCTGGCCAAAACCGCTGGCCGCGCCTTGCCACATCCGGTAAAAACAATCATTCACATCAAAGGCAGCACATGAGCGACCCCACGCAATTGCCCAAAAAGTTCTCCGCGACAGAAGGCGCCGGCATCCTTGTGCTGGCGCGCGATACGGGGCGGCTGATGGCGTTGAAACGCTCCGACCATGTGAAGCAGGGGCGCACCTGGGCGCTGGCGGGTGGCTTGCTCGATCCCGGCGAGACGCCTGCGCATGGCGCGGCGCGGGAATTCCGCGAAGAAACAAATTATCAGGGCAAGGATTTCGACCTCATCCCGCTGGCCGAATTCAGGCAGAACGGGTTCACCTATAACAACTACCTTGCCGTCGTCGATCACGAATTCGCGCCCGACCTCGACCATGAAAACGAGGGCTTCAAATGGGTCGACAGTTTGCAGGACTGGCCCGAACCTGCGCATTTCGGCATCACGTACCTGATGAACGATGCCGACAGCATGGCGATTGTGAATGCCGAGCAGAAGGCAATCAGGGGCACGCTGAAAAATCCCGTCATGCCGGTTTATCCGCCCGTGCTGTTCCATGTCGAGCCGAACCAGCAAAAAGGCGACCCGATCAAGCCGCATAACGGCATCATCCACGCCGCCGAAAACCCGCGCATGGCCATCGCCAGCCTGTTCCCGAAACAGCATCGCATCGCGACGACCGGTCTTGATTGCGAAGACGTCGTAGTGATTATCGAAGACCGCGACAGCTTCCTGAAAAATGTAAAATTCGAAGGCTTCGTCAGCATGCATCCCGGCGACCTGTTCACGCAGAAAACCCCGGGCAGCACGCATTGGGTATCAGGCGATGCACCGCCCATGCGAGGCCGTGGTTTCTTCGACAAAATCCGCAGCCTTGACGATGCGATGCTGTATGGCTTGCATGTGTTGTTCACGCCCGCGCCGGTCAGCGCGGCGGAAAAAGACAAAATCCGCGCCGCTGCCGCAACGCCCGACGGCATCAAGAAAATGGTCGCCGATGGTACGCTGGTCTACGAAAACGCCGCGCGCAATATCCATGTCTCGCCACAACTAAACCCCGATATGGCAGGCACCGAGACGAAGAACAAAGTCCCCTTCGTGCGCATCTTCCGCGCCAAGCCCCCGCAACAATAAAGAAAAGACCCTTCCGGGGTCAGGCCGGAAGGGTCTTGCCAGTCTTCGGTTGTGTGTAGTCGAAGCGTTATTTAGTTCGCTTTTTTACCGTCAATCACGGGCGCGGCAGCGCCCTTGATCTCGATCTTGCGCGGCTTTTTCGCCTCCGGCACTTCGCGGACGAGTGCGATGGTGAGCAAGCCGTTATCAATCCCCGCATCCGCCACGCGGATATGGTCGGCCAGCTGGAAGCGGCGTTCGAACGCGCGCTCCGCAATGCCACGATGCAGGTATACTGTGCCTTCTGCCTCTTCACGCGGCACCGCGCGGCCCTGTACGACCAGCTGGTTTTCCTTTGCCACAATGTCGAGATCTTCGGCGCGGAAACCCGCGACCGCCATCGTGATGCGGTAATTGTCTTCATCCAGCTTCACGATGTTGTAGGGCGGATAGGCCGTGCCAGTATCGGCGACGAGGCTGTTTTCCAGCATCTGCGACAGGCGGTCGAAACCGACGGTGGAACGGAAGAGGGGCGTGAAATCGAGTGCGTGCATGTTGATATCCTCCTTGAGCAATATCAGTCTATGTTAAGACAGGCCGCAATAACGCGCGCCTGCCGGGGGACTGTCAGCAGCCCCGTCATGGGCACCGCTCGTCCTCCTTGCGCTCTTTCTACGGGGCGGGCTGGCAGGTGGATCACAAGAAAAATGCCAAAAATAAAACCGCCCGGGCTTGCGCACCGGGCGGTTTTATTAAATCTTTGAAAAAGCTTACTTCTTTTTCGCTTCTTTTGCGGCCTTGATGGGGGCGGCAGCTTCAGCGGCAGGAGCGGCGGCGGCGGCAGCAGCTGCGGCGCCTTTTTTCGCTTCTGCGCCTTTTTCAAGCGCTGCGTTTGCGGTTTCAGCCGCTGCAACGCCGAGGCCTGCGTATTTGTTGCCGAACTTGGCAAGGCGGCCTTTTTCCATCACCTTCGCGGTGCCACCGGTCCAGGCCGGGTGGTTCAGGGGGTCGATGTCGAGACGCATAACGTCGCCATCTTTGCCCATCGTGGAACGGATGGTGTGTTCCGAGCCATCGGTCATGATCATTTTGAGGGTATTGTATTGCGGGTGGATTTTCTCTTTCATAGCCGTCAGCTCCTAGGAAAACTTTTGCAGGCAGCCGTCCGAAAGCGGATAGCGCCACAGGTTGCAGTTTTTACCGTCATTACGCGTAATATGCAAGCAATTTATTGACTTTGCCGGACATTCGTTCAATCTCACGTCCAGACGCTGTTTTGCCTCAAAAACACTATTTACATAATATTAAAAACAGGCAAGCGGCGGTGGAGCAGGGAATGGACGAGCAAATCGAAAATCTACGCGTGGACAAGGGGGTAGAGAAGCCCCTGAAGTTCCTCTGGCCGCTATTGTGGCCCTATCGCTACCTGCTGGCGGGCGGCATCGCGGGCATGTCCATTTCGGCAGTCCTGACCCTCGCGGTCGGCTGGGGGCTGAAGGGAATCGTCGACAAGGCCTTTGCGGCGGGCAGCGATGCCTACCTGAACAATGCCCTGTCCATCCTCGCCGTCGTTGTCATCATCATGGCGGCGTCCACCTATATGCGGCTGCGGCTGGTCTATCTGGTGGCGGAGCGGGTGATCCGCGACCTGCGGGCCAAAATTTACAAACATCTCCTGACCCTCGACCCCGCCTTTTTCGAACAGAACAAGACCGGCGACCAGGTTTCGCGCATCAATGCCGATACCAGCATTTTGCAAATCGTCATCACGACCAACCTGCCGATGGCGTTCCGCCATTCGTTAATGCTGACAGGCGGTTTGGTCATGCTCTGCGTCGTCAGCCCGTCGATGACGGGGGTGGTGATGCTGGCCGTGCCGGTGGTGCTGGGGCCGCTGCTGTGGTTCGGCCGCCGCGTGCGCGCCAAATCGCGCGACACCCAGACGCGCGTGGGCGATGTGGGGTCGTACAGCCTTGAAACATTGCAGGGCATCCAGACGATCCAGTCTTTCGGTTACGAAGACGCCGCATCGTCGCATTTCAGTGCGCTGGCCGATCAGGTTTACAAAACCGCGCTGCGTTATATCCATACCCGCGCCATCCTGATTGCCTGGGTCATCTCGACGGTCTTCGGCGCGATCGGCGTGGTGCTGTGGTATGGCGGGCATAAGGTTTTGACAGGTTCCATGTCGGCAGGCGAATTGTCGGCATTCATATTCTATGTCGCCATCGTGGCGGGGGCGGTGACGGCTGTCAGCGAGTCCCTGAGTGATTTCAACCGCGCCGCCGGCGCTGCCGACCGCATCGCGGGCATCCTCGAAGCCGCACCTGTGGTGAAAACGCCTGCCGTGCCGAAACTTCTGCCGGAAAAAATCGCGGGCAGCATTGCGTTCGATAACGTCAGTTTCAGCTATCCCACGCGCCCCGGCCAGCACGCGCTGCATGGCGTGACATTCAACATCGCCCCCGGGGAAATCGTGGCGCTGGTGGGACCCAGCGGCGCGGGCAAAACAACCACCTTCCAGCTGCTCCAGCGTTTCTACGACCCGCAGCAAGGGCGCGTGACGATAGATGGCATCGACCTTGCCGAATGCGACCCGCGCGATGCGCGTAAACATTTGAGCGTCGTGTCGCAAGACCCCGCCGTATTCTCGCTCTCGATTGCCGACAACATCCGCGTGGCAAAACCCGCGGCGACCGATGCCGAAGTGAAGCGCGCCGCCGAACTGGCGCAGGCCGATGAATTTATCCTGAAACTGCCGCAGGGGTACAACACGCTTGTGGGTGAACGCGGCAACCGTCTTTCCGGCGGGCAGAAACAACGCATCGCCATCGCGCGTGCCATCCTGAAGGATTCCAAAATCCTGCTGCTGGACGAAGCGACCTCCGCCCTCGATGCTGCCAACGAAATCGCCGTCCACAAGGCGCTGCGCAACCTGATGGAAGGCCGCACGACCCTGATTATCGCGCACCGCCTCTCCACCGTGCAGAACGCGGGAAATATCATCGTAATGGATCAGGGTGGCGTGGTGGCGCAGGGCACGCATGCGCAACTGTTCGAGCAGGAAGGTGTCTATAAACACCTCGCCGCCTTGCAGATGGATCTGAACGCAAGTTAGGCGCGCGGTACGGCGAGTTTATAACGCTTCACGGCCCAGCTGCTGAAGAACCACACCATCGGCGTCATGATCATCGAGGCATAACCGTCCACGGCGTAATGCCAGTTCAGCGTGACGGACCCGACCATGATGACCGCCAGATAGAAATAGCTGGCCCAGCGCGCCACGCGCCCATAATGACGCCCCAGCAACGCGAAGACGACGGCCATGGCGACATGGATGCTGGGGAAGGCGGAAATGCCGTTGATGATGCCGCCCTTGCCCTGCGCATGGTTTTCCCACAGCACGTTCTTGAAGGCGAGTGCGTTCACGCCTTGCGTTTTGTCGAGATGGTCAAGGAATGCCATCTGCGCGTCATAGGGATTGGGCAGCGACGACACATACTGGAAATAGCAAGGGCCCGCCGAAGATGCCGCCAGCGCGATCACGGTGCCCAGCACGATCCAGACGATGTAATAGCACAGGAAAAATGTCGCGCGCAGTTCAGGGGATTTAGACGCAAAGGCCTGCTGCAGAATGACGAAAAGGTTTATCAGCAGCCAGAAGGTGTAAAGGAAATCGATGGCATAGATCACGGCCGCATTTGAAAAAATCGGCGCGATGAATTCCCACGGCGTCTTGCCGAAATGGATTGCGCGGTCGGCCCGCATCAATGTTTCATCCGCCCAGAAGGGCACGAAATCGGTGAAGCTGGTCTTGAAGGTCAGGAAAACGGAATGGAAAAACAGCGTGACCACGACAAGCAGGAACCCGGAGATCACGAAATCGCGGTGGTAAAAACGCGCCAGCTTGTCCTTCACGCTGCGCGGCCAGCCGAGATACAGCAGTGCGAACATGATGATCGCGATCGGCTGGAATAGCAGGCTGATATAGGCGAACAGCGTGAATTCGATGCCGCGCCCGTTGAACATTGCGAAAGCGACGGTGGAATAGGCCACGAACAGCGCGGCAATAATGCGGAAGATCGGCGTTGACGCGGCAAGTTTCAGTTCGGGCGATATTTGCGCCCAAAGGCGGGCAGCAAAGGATGCTGCTTTACCGGGGGCAGGCATCAGCGTGCGAAGATAAGGTCGACGCGGTCAAGCGGCTGGCGGTCGCTGTCATTTCCGGCGGCTTTCACATCGACGCGGGTCGGCTTGATGCCCTTGTCCATCAGGTAGGAGCGCACGGCAAGCGCGCGTGACAGGGCGATGCGGCGTGCGCTCGACTGGCTGCCGTCCTCGCCGGATGCATAGCCGCGCACCTGCAGGCGGCCTTCGATCATGTCGGCCATCTGGTGGATGACGGCGTCGAGTTTCTTTTGCGATTCACCGGTAAGGTCACTGGAATTGCCGGGGAAGCCGAGCGTCAGGTCGTCGATCACGGGCACGACGGGCATGGCTTCCGTCGCTTCCGACGGCTGGTTCGGGTCGGTCATCGGCGCACCGATGATTTCGAGCGGGGGGCGCGGCGTGGCGGCCGTTGCTTCAGGCGCAGGTGCAACGGGTGCTACAGCCTGTTCAACGGGCACGACAGGCACGGCTTCGGGCAGCGGCGCTGCAATTTCAGGTAAGGGCGCCGCGGCAACCGGCGCGACAGGCTGCGCGGTCATTTTTGGGACTGTATGCGCAACGGGTGCGGTGGCATGCGCCGGCGCGATGGCTGTACCGACCGAGGGCGGTGCGCTGACAATCGGCTTGCCGCTAACAACCGGCTTGCCGCTGGGCGGGCTGCGCGGTTCCAGCGGCACAAGGCGCTGTTCTTTCATCACCGGCGGCTGTGAAATGATGCGGCTGCGCGTGGGGGCTGGCGCGGCGACAGGCGCAGTTACAGCATCTGCAACAGGCGCGGGAATGTCGGCTGCGGCCATGCGCACGGGTTCGGGCGTGGGTTCGGGCGTCACTTCGGCAGCAGGTTCAACGGCGGCAGTTTCTGCAACAGGTTCTTTTTCGGCAGGAACTTCGGCAACAGCCTCGGCCTTCGCTTCAATTTTTTCTTCGGCCTTCACTTCGGGCTGCGCATCCATTTCAATTTCGGTCGCGGCAACCTCGATTTTCGGCTCGGGTGATTTTTCGGGCGTGGCAACGGCGGCGACAGCGGGCATGTCATCGACAACCGAATGCGACGGTTTGTAAACCTTGGCCGTCATTGCGGCCATTTTCACGGGTTCCGGTTTCTTTTCGCCCATTTCCGGTTTGCGGCGGGGCAGGGGCAGCGGTTTTTCGGGCTCGGAAATCGCGCCCGCCATTTCTTCCATATCCGCCTCGCGGTACAGCTCCGCATCGGATGGCATGTTTGGCATGTCATCGACGGGCGAATAGGAGCGGATCACGCTGTGCTTCACGACCGGCGGCGGCATCGGCATTTCACCGTCCGGCGTTGCGGGGGAATGCGCGGCCGCGACGCGCGACGGCAGGACGGGATGCGCAACGGGCGGCGTAATTTCGGGTGCTGTCTCTTCTTCGGCTGCGGGTGCGGTCAGGACGGGCTTCAGAAGCTTGCGTTTTTGCGCGGGCACAGCCACTTCCTGCATCACGATAGGCTGGGTCTCGGGCATCGCCTCGACAGCTTGTGCGGGCATTTCTCGCGGCTGCGACACGGGCAGGGGTTCCTGCACCACATCGGTCTGCGCGTGGTATTCCTGTTCCTGGCGGTCGTTCAGGACATCGAGGTTAACCTCGACCTGCGCCTTGTCGGATGACTGGTAACGCTGGACGTATTGCGCCTGCGCGGGCGATGACAGCAAGGCTGCGATTGCGGTGCAGAGGAATAATTGCCGGCGCATCATGAAGACCTCTTTAAGTGGCCGACGCTACTTTCGGCGCGTCCTTGCCGCTGACGGCCTGCAATTTTTTCAGCAGGTCAGCATGCAGGGGCGCGTTGGCGCCGACGATGCTGCGCCCGTAAACGTAATTCTTGCCGCCGTTGAGTTCGGATACAGTGCCGCCCGCTTCCTTCAGGATCAGCGCGCCTGCGGCCACATCCCATGCGTTCAGGTCGCGTTCCCAGAAACCGTCCACGCGCGCCGCCGCCACATAGCAGAGGTCGAGCGCCGCAGCGCCAAAGCGGCGCATGCCGGAGGTGAAGGGGGAGATGGCATCCTGTTCGGCCATGAATGCCGCGTGGTTGGCGGCACCCGGGCGGGCGCCACCCATGGCGATCACGGAATCCGTCAGCGTCGTGCGGTTGGACACGCGCAAACGGCGGCCGGTCATGAATGCGCCGGTGCCTTTTTCGGAATAGAAGGTTTCGTCGTTGATCGGGTTGTGCACCACGCCCGCCACGATATCGCCGTCTTTTTCAAGGCCGATCGACACGCACCAATGCGGGATGCCGTGCAGGAAGTTGGTCGTGCCGTCGAGCGGGTCGATGATCCAGCGCATGTTGGATTCCGTGCCCTTTTTCTCCCCGCCTTCCTCCATCAGGAAACCGTAGGAAGGGCGGCCCTTCGACAGCGTTTCCATCAGGATCTTTTCGGATTTCAGATCGGCGGTGGAAACGAAATCGGCGGGGCCTTTTTTCGACACCTGAAGGTGCTCGACTTCGCCGAAATCGCGGACCAAGGCGCGGCCCGCCTTTTCGGCGGCATCGACCATGACGTTCAGGATAGCGGAGCGACGGGAGACAACCATTTTTATCAGTCTTTCGCGCGCTCGACGTATGAAGAATCTTCGGTGCGCACGACGATGCGGGTGCCCGCTTCGATATGCGGCGGCACAAGCACGCGGGCGCCGTTTTCCAGCACTGCGGGCTTGTACGACGACGACGCGGTCTGGCCCTTCACGACGGGGTCAGCTTCGCTGATCATCATCGTGACGGTTTCGGGCAGCGTGACCGAGAGCGGCTTGCCTTCGTTCATCTGCAGGTTGCAGACCATGTTTTCCTGCAGGAACACGGCGGGTTCGCCGATCATTTCCTTGTCCACGATCACCTGGTCAAAGGTTTCGGTGTGCATGAAGGTGTAGTGGTTGCCGTCGCTGTAGAGGAATTGATAATCTTCCTCGTCCACGCGCGCGCGCTCGACCATGTCCTGCGTTGCGAAGCGGATGTCCATTTTGGTGCCGGACTGGATGTCGCGCATGATGACCTGCGCAACGGCAGCGCCTTTGCCGGGGGAGCGGAGTTCGTTCTCGACGACCACCCAGAGCTTGCTGTTGTATTCGACGACCATTCCTTTACGGAGGGTGTTTGCGGCTACTTTTGCCATGGATGCACCTTGTTCTCTTCAATTGTCATAAAATTCTTGCGCGGGATCATTCCTTGCGCGAGGCGATTGCTTTACCTAAATTTTTTAGCGCCATTTGTAAATCATTATCTTTAATATCGGCGGTTGCAGCCTCGATCACCTGCTGCTCCTGCTGGGTCAGGGGCTTGATTTTGACCGGCTTGGGTTGCTTATTATCCATAATCGATGAATCCTGGATAATCTTGATGTCCTTGATGGCGGGGTAGCCGAAAAAGGCGTTCAGGCGCTCGATCATCAAATTCTTCTGGTAGCTGAATTCAAGCGCGAAGGCGGGCTGCACCCCCAGCAGCAAAACCGCCTGCAGCGAGCCGCCTTTTTCCTTCTCCGTCTTCCGCTGGAATTTCAGTTCGACCGGCATGGTATGGGCAGCCGTTTCCGGCCCGACGATATCCGCCCATTGCGCGATCAGTTTGCCGAACAGCAGGTTCTTCTTGCCAAAGATATCCTTGGTCAAGCCGGGCACAAGGTCAGACAGCGGGCGCGGGCGGTTAAAGGTTGTCATAGGGCATTAGTATGTCTATTTAGTTTCTTATGTCCAGCACCAAGAAATCATCGGTATCACGCCTCCAGCAACAATTGCTGGACTGGTTCGACCGTCACCAGCGCGTCATGCCGTGGCGGGCGGTGAAGGGTAAACGGCCGAACCCGTACCATGTCTGGCTGTCGGAAATCATGCTGCAGCAGACGACGGTCATTACTGTCGGCCCGTACTTCATGAAATTTATCGGCAAATGGCCGACGGTGCATGACCTTGCGGCGGCAAAACTGGATGATGTGCTGGCGGCATGGGCTGGCCTCGGTTATTACGCCCGTGCGCGCAACCTGCATAAATGTGCGGTCGCGGTGGTGGAAAAATGCGGCGGCAAATTCCCGCGCATGGTGGAAGAATTGCTGGAACTGCCGGGCATCGGGCCTTACACGGCGGCGGCGGTATCCTCCATCGCTTTCGACCAGCCTGCCGTTGCGGTGGATGGCAACGTTGAGCGCGTGGTCAGCCGTTTCTTTGCCATTGAAGAACCGCTGCCGCTGTCAAAGCCTGCCATCCGCGCAGGCGCGGGTAAACTGGCGGAAGGCGTGGAACGTCCCGGTGACTTCACGCAAGCTTTCATGGAATTGGGTGCGACGGTTTGCACGCCGCGAAAACCGAAATGCCCGGCCTGCCCATGGCGCGAGGATTGCGCGGCGCGCAAATCGGGCATTCAGGAAGAATTGCCGCGCAAGCTGCCTAAAGCCGTGAAGCCTGTCCGCTACGGCAAGGTCTATTGGATCAACAATGCCAAGGGCGAATTCCTGATCCACAAGCGCGCGGGGCAGGGGCTTTATGAAGGCATGTACCAGCTGCCGACGACCGACTGGGTGACGGATAAAAAGGCCGTCGCCACCCTGCCGCCGCCCATCAAAATCACCCGCCTGCAACCGCTGGATGCCGAAGTGCGCCACAGCTTTACCCATTTCGACCTTGTGCTGGATATTTGGACGGGTGATACGAAAAATGCGGTGCTCGATCAGTCCACATGGATTACCGCCAAGAAATTGGACGATTACGCGCTGCCGACCCTGATGAAAAAAGCTATCCGGTTGTGCATGAACGGGAAAACCAAGACGGCTTGAGTATTTCCGCGCCAAAACCTATTATGAGTAGCTGAATTTTACCGGAGTTATCTTCATGAGATTCTTTGTTTCCGTCTTCGCCGCCTTCCTTTTGATGCTCGCATTCACGGCCGCGCGGGCCGGGGTCATCGGCGGGGACAAGGGTGAATCCTACGCCGATCCCACCTTCAAGGAATTGGTGCAGACGCTGGTGATGATGGACGGGGTCGATATCAGCGACCCGCTGGTCGCCAACGATTACGCAAAGCTGATGTTCTGCGACCTGTGGAAGACCAACAGCAAGAACGACTTCGACTGGCAGAAAATCCGCCAGCAGATCGTCAGCCGCGTGACGCAGCACAAGGATTACTACCGCATCCAGTACCAGCTGGGCGGCACGATCTTCCTGAACGTCTATAACTTCGAGACGCAGGATTTCCCGTTCAAGCCCGAAAGCGCGCTGGTGCGCGTGGGCTCAATGTCGCTGCTCGATTTCACCTTTATCGGCGACAAGGACAAGGGCATCAAGAAACTTTGCGGCGACTCTGACTTGTCTGTCGTGTTCCCGGTCAACTTCACCGCGCAGATGCACCAGCCGCTGACCTTTGACCGCCTTAAAATCCCGATGGACGAGGCGAAACAGCTGCTCGACAAAATGGCGGCCGTGAAGAACACCGACCGCCGCCTGTATGTGCGTTTCCGTTTCCGCCTGCAGTCGCTGATCGCGAAAATGACACCGCCGCCCGTCCACCTGCGACGTGCGCGCGCGATGTTCGTGTCGGAGCTGTCGCAGATCGACGTGTTCCTCGACAAGGACATGACGAAGTTCGTGACGACGGTCTATATCCGCTAATACCTGCACGATTTTGCATCAAGGGCCGCCTGCGTGTTTATACGCAGGCGGCCCTTGATGCTTTTAAAGGCTGCGGATTAAAGCGGAATGACGGGTTCGTTGTCGCGGCGCGGCTTTTTGCCGGCGAGGGCGTCGAGGACGCGCAGGATTGAAATGCCCGTGCCGGTCAGCGCCGCGCCAACGCCGATCAGGGCGCGGAACACCATGATGCCCAGGATGATGGTGAAATACATCTTTACCGATTCATTCATGTCGAGTTTGCGGATATGCCCGTCATCGTCAAAGGTGAAGGCGGATGCTTCGGACCCCGGCAGCGCCTTGGCGAACAAATATTTGAGGCCCTCGACATTTTCGGGGTGATAGAGCATCTGCCAAGCGGCATAGCCGAAGGCCATGACAAGCCCCGCGCCGCAAACGATCAGCACAACGGCAAGTATCGTCAACGGCGCACGGAGGGGATTGTCCTGTTCCATGATCAGTTGGCGATCGGTGCAGCAGGCTGTATCTGCGAGCGGATTTCCTGGCGCAGCACGTCGATCGGCCAGACTTTGCCTTTCGTCTCGAAATGCCAGAACGTCCAGCCGTTGCAGGACGGCAGGCCCTGAAGGGCGGCGCCGACCTTGTGGATGGAGCCTTTATGGTCGCCTGTATGGTTGCGGGCGACAAGGTTGCCATCCGCGCGGACGCGGGCGGAATAGCGGCGGGAATGGTCGAACAGCACGGCACCCGGCTGCAGCAGGCCTTGCTCGATCACCTGGCCGAAGGGCACGCGGGGCTCTTCACGCTTCTCGATCGGCTTCAGCATGGATTCGTCGCCGGTCTTGATGGCGTCGATGCGTTCCTTGGCGTGGGCGATATAGTCTTTTTCGCGCTCGATACCGATGAAGTCACGACCGAGTTTCTTGGCAACCGCGCCCGTCGTGCCCGTGCCGAAGAACGGGTCGAGGATCACGTCGCCGATATTGGTCGAGGACAGGATGACGCGGTGGAGCAGGGCTTCCGGCTTCTGGGTCGGGTGCGCCTTGTGGCCATCGTCCTTTTTGAGGCGTTCCTGACCGGTGCAGAGAGGGATCGTCCAGTCGGAGCGCATCTGGAGGTCTTCGTTCAGCGCCTTCATGGCGTCATAATTGAAGCGGTATTTCGAATTTTCAGATTTCGCCGCCCAGATCAGCGTCTCGTGGGCATTGGTGAACCGGCGGCCACGGAAGTTGGGCATCGGGTTCGTCTTGCGCCAGACGATGTCGTTCAGGATCCAGAAGCCGAGATCCTGCAGCTGGCTGCCCATGCGGAATACGTTATGATAACTGCCGATGACCCACATCGCGCCGTCATCCTTCAGCAGGCGGCGGGCTTCAAGGAACCATGCCTTGGTGAATTTGTCGTAAGCGGCGAAGCTCGAGAACTTGTCCCAGGCGTCGTCCACACCGGCAACCTTGCTCTGGTCGGGACGGGTCAAATCGCCGCCCAGCTGCAGGTTATAGGGCGGGTCGGCGAATATCAGGTCGACCGACCGTGCGGGCAAGGATTTCATGATCTCGATGCAGTCGCCGGCAAGAATTTCGTTGCGGGGGAGTGCGATTTTTGAGGCCTTTAGGCCGTTTTTTTCAAGCGTCTTCATAGGAGAATCATGATTCATTCGTGACTCGCCGTCAACGAAAATCTTGAAAAAAGAATCAAATTATTCAGTTGTTTGCAGAACTTTGCTTAACCAGTCTCTCAGCAACGGGTGAGAAACTGCGTCGATGAAGCGGTGTAACCCCATGTTTTTCAAGGGCTTCAAGGTGCATCGCTGTCCCATATCCGGCGTTGCGCGCCCAACCGTATTGCGGAAACTGCTCTGCGTGTTTTTTCATGATCTCGTCGCGGTGATGCTTGGCAATGATCGACGCAGCGGCGATGGAATAGCTGCGCGCATCGCCTTTAACGATGGTAATTTCCTCAACAAGGCCGCCCAGTTTCGGTTTGATGTTGCCGTCGATGAGTGCGGCCACGGGCGGTGTTTTGACAAGTTTCAGAAGCCCTTGATATGCCTTGCGCATGGCCAGCAGCGATGCTTGCAAAATGTTCAGTCGATCGATTTCGTCCACGCCGCAAACCCCAACCGATACATAAGAATATTGATGTATCTCTTTGTAAAGCAGTTCTCTTTTTATGGCGCTCAGTTTTTTACTGTCATTGATCTGCGCTAAAATCGCAGCTGGCATGTCGGCGCGGCGGATGATGACGGCGGCGGCCACGACGGGGCCTGCCAACGGGCCGCGCCCGGCTTCGTCCAGTCCGCAGACATGGCCGGTATGCCGGTCTTCAAAACTGAAGTCGGGTGAATATGCCGGAAGAATGCGGGTGAGGGGTTTGCCCTTCGCCATGTCAGCCCGAAATTGCGGTTATTGCCTGACGGCAATTAAACGCATCAGTGGGCGCCATGTAAAGAACATTTTCTGAATCTGGAAACCGTGGCGATTGAGGATCGCCTCCATCCCGCGCTTGGACATATAGATAAAATTCAGGGGCGGATCGACGTATGACCAGTTCGCGAAGTTGCGCGGCAGGTTGAAACTGTTGCCGTCCACTTCCTCGATATACAGCAGGCCGCCCGGTTTCACGAGGCGGGCGAGGCCGGCCACAAATGCTTCCGGATCGGGCTGTTCGCAGAAAGTTTCAAGCGCGAAAGCGATGTCGTATTTTTCCGGGTCGGTCGCCGCGTAATCCTGCACGCTGATGTTCTGGAACAGGTCGGGCGGGTATTTTTCCTGCGCGAAGCGGATGAAGAAATCATGCGCGTCGATGCCGAACACCTTCATGCCCTGCAAATGAGCGGCCTTGATCGCATAGCCCTGGCGTGCCGCGACATCAAGGAAACGCTTGCCCTTCAGTTCCGGCGAGATCTTGACGATACGGTCTTTCATATCGATGATTTCGCGCGCGGGGTCGGGAACATGCGTGATCTGCGGGTCGATGCTGGCGAAATAAGCCTCCAGCTCGTCGCGCGTGATCAGCGGTTCCGTCATCACGGATCCACAGTTCTTGCAGGAATGCAGGATACAGCCGTTTTTTTCGCCCATCGGGAACGGGAAAAACGGCTTTTTGCAAATCAGGCAGTCATGGTCGGCAAATTCAGCGGTCATGTAATGCTCTAACTTAAACTCTTGGATGCAATCTCATAGACATCGTTGGAGATGTCCTTCTCCGACAGGATACGCTTTAATTCATTCTCCATCAAGGACTTGCGTGCGGCGTCATAGCGTTTCCAGTTACGCAGGGGATTCAGCAGCCGCGCCGCCGTTGACGGGTTTATCGCATTTACCTTGATCACCGTATCGGCCAACAGCCTGTAACCCGCGCCATCCTTGCGGTGGAACCAGCGTTGGTTGTTCATGGCAAACGCACCGACAAGGGAGCGGAGGCGGTTCGGGTTCTTGTATGTAAAATCGGGATGCGTTGTCAGCTTGCCCACGGATTCCACGATATCCTGCCGGTCGCCAATCGCCTGCAGGCTGAACCATTTGTCGAGCACCAGCGGGTCGGCCTTCCATTCGGAATAGAATTCCTCGAACGCATCCTTCGCCTCGGCCGAATGCGTGTCGGTCAGGATGGCGAGCGCGCCAACCTTGTCCGTCATGTTCGTCGCGTCCTTGAACTGTAGCGCGGCCAGCTTCACGCCTTCCGCCTCGTTCGCTTCGTGGAGATAACGCAGCGCAACCGATTTCAACCGGCGCTTGCCCACGGCGGCGGGCGCGGGGCTGTAGGGGCCGTTATCGACGTTGACCAGATACAGCTGCTTCAGCGTGCCTTCAAACGTGCGGCCGACTTCGCCCAGGATAAACTGGCGCGCGTCGTACAGGCCGTCCACATCGACAACATCCATCAATTGCGCAAGGTATGTTTCCGACGGCAACGCCAGCGCCTTTGCCAGCAGGGCCTTATCCGCCTTGGTATCGGCAATCAGCTTGCCAAACGCCGTGATGCAATCGGCAGGCAGTTCTTTTTTCTTGCCGGCTGCAAAGCCGAGGATCATGCGTTGCAGATATGTCTGCCCCGCATCCCAGCGGTTGAAACCGTCGGTGTCATTCGCCATCAGGAACAGCAGGTCGCTTTCCGTGAGGTCGGAATAAAGTTTTACGGGCGCGGAAAAACCGCGCAGCAATGACGGCACGGGTTTTTCGGCGATGCCTTCAAACACGAAATCCTGAGTTTTTTCGCGCAGTTCCAGCATCCGTGTTCCTTCGGGCAGCAGGTCTGCGCCGTTCTTGCCCAGCAACCCCACCGCAATCGGCATATGCATCGGCGATTTGCCGGACTGGTTGGGGGTGGCGGGCGTGTGCTGCTCCAGATTCAGCGTGAAGCGTTTCGTCAGCGCGTCGTATTCCGACTTCACCTTGATCTCGGGCGTGCCGGCCTGCATGTACCAGAGCTTGAATTGCGTCAGGTCGACGCCCGAAGCATCTTCCATGCATTTCACGAAATCGTCGCAGGTGACGGCCTGCCCGTCATGGCGCGCGAAATACAGGTCGGTACCCTTGCGGTATTTTTCGGGACCCAGCAGAGAATGGATCATGCGGATCACTTCGGCGCCTTTTTCGTACACTGTTGCGGTGTAGAAATTGTTGATCTCGATGTAATTGTCGGGGCGGATGGGGTGCGCCATCGGGCTCGCGTCTTCGGGGAACTGGGCGTTGCGCAGCTGTTCCACGTCGTCGATGCGCTGCACCGCTTCCGAATTCATGTCGGAAGAGAAGCACTGGTCGCGGAAAACTGTCAGGCCTTCCTTCAGGCTCAGTTGGAACCAGTCGCGGCAGGTGATGCGGTTGCCCGTCCAGTTGTGGAAATATTCATGCGCCACGACGCCTTCGATGGCAAGGTAGTCGCCATCGGTCGCCGTTTCCGGCACGGCCAGCACGAGTTTGGAATTGAAGATATTCAGGCTCTTGTTTTCCATCGCGCCGAAATTGAAATCGTTCACCGCGACGATGTTGAAAATATCTAGATCGTATTCACGGCCGTATTTTTCCTCGTCCCACTTCATCGAATTTTTCAGCGCCAGCATCGCATGGTCGCATTTCTTCTCGTTGCCATGGTTGACGTAGATGTACAGGTCAACCTTTTTGCCGTTCATGGTCGTGAAAGTGTCGTGGATATGCGCAAGATTGCCGGCAACCAGCGCGAACAGGTAGCAGGGTTTTTTATGGGGGTCATCCCAGGTCGAGAAATGGCGGCCATCAGGCAACTCGCCCTTTTCGATGCAATTCCCGTTCGACAGCAGGATGGGGCAGGTGTCTTTATCGGCCTGCACGCGCGTCGTGAACTTCGTCATCACGTCGGAACGGTCGAGGTAATAGGTGATCTTGCGGAAACCCTCCGGCTCGCACTGCGTGCAGTAATTGCCGCTGGAGCTGTAGAGGCCTTCAAGCGCAGTGTTTTTTTCAGGATAAATTTCGGTCACGATATCGAGCGTGAAGCTGTCGGGCACATCGCTGATGGTCAGCGTGCTGTCGTCTTTCGTATAGCGGTTGCCGGACAGCGCCTCGTTATTCAGTTTCACCGAATGCAGCACCAGTTCCTGACCGTCGAGGACAAGGTCTTTGGCGGCGCTGTTCGTGCGGCGGTAAATCGTTTTCGCCGTCACCAGCGTCTTGCCGGGATGGATGTCGAACAGCAGGTGCACATGGTCGATTTCAAAATCGGGCTTTTTGTAGTCTTTTAGCAGTTTCGTCTGCGGTGCGTTTTCGGTGCGTGCCATTGTCTTAGTTCCTTTCAAGCAATTCGATTATTCCAAATCCCATGACCTTGTAAAACGACACATGCCGCCCGCCGAACAGCACGGCGGGCTTGCGCTCCGCCAGCGTCATGACGCGCAATCCGGCCTTTTCGATATCGGCCAGCGTGGCGGCAAGGTCGGGCGTTTCGTAACAGGTATGGTAGATAAGTTCGTTGTATTTCGCGATCCAGCTGTCGATGGGGCTTTTGCCCTCCGGCCCCGGCTGCACGATCTCGACCGTCGGCTGGGTGGAGGACAGGCACAGGCGCACGAAAACATTTTGCGCGGGGTCGAAAATCTTGTCCTGCGCCGTATAGCCGAGCGCGCCCAGCATGGCGAGCGCCGGCGCGTCATCCTTCACCGCCAAACCCAGATGGTGGAATGTGAGCGCGGAGAGCGTCATTTCTTCTCCAGCACATAGGCGACGTTGATGGGGAGCAGTTGCGCAAGGCTCTCGGCTTCGGTTTTTCCTTCATAAGGGCGGATCAGTTGTGATTTGATTTTGAGGCCGCAGGCATCGAACATTTTCACCAGCTCGTCCGGCGTCTTGAAAAGGTAGATATGGTCGACGGCGGGGGCGTTGATGCAGGTGGTGACGAAAATATGCGCGTCATCGTTCGCAAGGCGCGCGATCTGCCTCAGGAACAATTCGGGCTGTTCCACATGTTCCAGCACTTCGCCCATCACGACAGCGTCGAAACCCTTTTCGGGCAGGTCGGTTTTCAGGAAATCCATGCAGACGAGGTCGAACGATTTCTTGTCCGCGCCGAAATGTTCTATCAAAGAGCGCGTCATGGCGATGCTGGTTTCGCTGATGTCGACGCCGGTGAAGGTATCGAATTTTGACTGCTCCATCGCGGTCATGAAGAAATAACCATGCCCGGGGCCGATTTCAAGATATTTGCCTGTCTTGTTAGTGGGCAGCGTTTCGCGGAAAAACCGGAACAGGTCGAGATGGTTCGGCCACAGGTATGACGTGATCGCAAGGCCGTACATGTAGAACGACATGTATTCTTCGTTGAAATACACGCTGTCGCCGACTTCCGCAAAAGTGGAGTAGCGGTATTTTTTATGCTTCTGGAAGTAAATCTGTTCGCGCAGGGTGTCGCCGACAATGGTGAGGTAACATTCGGCAAGATAACCGACGCTCAACCCTTTCTGCTTGCAGAAATCGATATAGTCATCCAGATGCGCAAGCTCAGGCGCGGTCACGTTCGCCAGCGCGCGGGTGACGAAGTTGCGGTGCATCGGATTGTCTTCGACCACCTTGTCGATCAGCGCGGCGACATTTGCGGGCAGCGCGGGCTTGGGCGCGGCGGGTTGGACGTTCATGGTTGACCCTCTTTATTTTTATTCATTATAGGCGATTCCGGCAGGCGCAAGGAAGCGTCGATATGCGCGGGTATTTTTGGCGCGTCGGCGGTTTTCAGCAGCCATGCGTCGCCGTCGCTTGCGAATTTGAAGCGCGGATAAAGGTCTTTCACCATCCCGTTCTTGGCAGTCGGGAGATATTTTCCGCGCAAGGCTGTGCAGCCAACCGCAACGGCGGCTGCAGCGAGTTGTGCGATAAACGTTTCTTCCGCGCCGCGTCCCAGCACGCGGCAGCTCATCAGCAAGGTGTCGATTTCTGCGGTTACGCCTTTCTTCGTCAGGATGGCGACGCCCACCAAACCGTAATCGCCGTATTTATCGGCAATGTTCATGCCCAGGACAATGTTGCCCGGGGATGCGGCCAGTTTTTCGATGTCATCCTGCGTGCTGCGGATGGTGGTCAGGTTGAACTGGTTCGTCTTGTTGACCAGCTGCGTGATGCGGGCGAGGTGCTGTTTTTCGGCGGCAAAAACATCGATCTTCAGTTGTAGCGATTTGCGGAAATCTTCCTCGCTCATCGTTTCCTGTACGGCATTGCGCTGCTGGTCGGCGGCCATCATATCGGTGCGCTTGCGGTCTTCGTCGGTTATTTGCAGCGTGTCGAACAAATCTGTATTCGCCAGCAGTGTGGGCAAGTCTGCCAGTTCTTCCGGCACAAGCAGGCAGGTGACAGCGGGCAGGCGTTCCTGCACTTCACCGATTTCCTTGGCATTGTCATCCACGAACACAATTGCATCGAGGCCGATATTCAGTTTCGTTGCGATACGCTTGATGCTGTCGACTTTTGATTCCCAGTTTATTTCGAACGCAACGATGTCCTTGCGCGAAAGAACCATCGCGTCATGCTTGTCCAAAACCTCGTATGCGTCATCGGGATTGTTTTTGGACGCAACCGCCAGCATCACGCCCTTGGATTTCAGGTGCATCAGGTAACGCTGGAAATCGCGGAAGGCACGGCCGGGAAATTCATCGCCCAGCGCGATTCCGCCCAGGCCATCCTCGCCGATCACGCCGCCCCAAAGGGTATTATCGAGATCCAGCACGACGCATTTTTTCGGGCCGGCTTTTTCGGCGGCGATCATGCGGCCGGTTTGTGCGCCGATGGCCTGCCAGAATATTTCGGTATAGGGCTGGCGGTAAAGCTGCCATTTGCGCGCATCATGGGCATGGCGCGCGCCATGTTCGATCAGCAGCGCTTGCAGATCCAGCACACGCAGGCGGTCGATCTTCGCCGTTTCCTGCGCCCATGTTTGCGCGACGGCTGTGTAAACCTGCATCGCGGGCGATGCCAGTTCCAGTGCGCTGAAACCGGGCAGGGACGGGAAGGGCGGCGCGGACACGATCAGCGTGCCGGAAAAATTGCGGCGCAGCTGCGCGACGGCTGCGGCGAAATGACGGATATCATCCAGCAGCCCGGGCAGGGCTTCGGCGGCGTCCAGCGTCGCGGCCAGTTTCGTGGCGAACATATCCTCGATCCGCCACAGCATCACGATCACATCGGCATCACCGACCGCATGTTTGTGGTTGATGCATAGCTGCTGCAACTGGCCGAAAGGCGCGACCGAAAATGCGGGCTTCAGGTTTTTGCCGAGCAGGTGCGCGCCCAGAAAAGGTTCAAGCGGCTCCAGCGTGAAGGAAGCGGCGAGGCCGACGGTGATATCCGCTGCGCCCGCCTGTTTCTGGTGTTGCCGCCATGCCGTTTTGGGGTCGGGTGCGGTCATCCTGCGGTCAAACCTTGACGTTCTTGTCCTGCAGCGTTTTCCGCGCAAGGCCGATCGACGACATTTTCATGATTTCCTTGGTCGAGAGCTGGATCTTGAACTTGTCCTCGATCGCCGCGACGAGGTGCATGGCGGCGAGGCTGTCCCACTGGCGGACTGAATCGGGGGAGCTGTTGTCGTTCAGCGCGGTCGGTTCGACCTGCAGCACATCGGCAAACAATTCGATCAACGCATCGGCCATCAAAACACCCCTGAACCCATTAAAATTCAATGCCTTGTGATTTTAACAAAGCAGCTTTTTGAAAGATAGGCGATTTTTCGGCGGCGGGAAGGGGCGGTTGCCATAGTCGGATAATAAGTGTTTGAAGGGGTTTTATAAAATGCGATATACGCAATTATATCTTGACTATTATCGTATTCTGTGAAATGATGATAGTGATGGAAGGAGGCAAGGAATGGACCGGAAAAAGATAAGAAACCAGATCCTCGCCGTTTTCATCTTCCTGCTGACAGTGTTCGGAAATATCCCGCAGGCGCTTGCGGCAGGGCGGTCACTCGTCGTCGTAAACCACGTCCTGGATGACGGGCAGCGCGGCTTTGCGGTCGGCGCGGGCTTTTTCGATGTGTTTGTACATTTCGGCCAGAACCGCGTCGGTGCCGTCTTTGGCAACGGCGGAAATGATGTGGACTTTCTTGCGGATGGCTTTGGACAGGATCTTTTGCTGGTCTTCGGCAAGTTCCGGGCCGAGGGCGTCAATCTTGTTCAGCGCGATGATTTCGGGCTTCTTGGCAAGGCCGTGGCCATAGGCCTTCAGCTCCGCGCGGATGGTTTTATACGCACCCACGATATCGTCCTGCGTCGCGTCGATCAGGTGGAGCAGGGCGCCCGTGCGCTCCACATGGCCGAGGAAGCGGGTGCCCAAACCGACACCCTCCGATGCGCCCTCGATCAGGCCGGGGATGTCCGCCAGCACGAATTCCTTGTCATGCGTGCGCACAACGCCGAGGTTCGGGGCGAGGGTGGTGAAGGGGTAATCGGCAATCTTGGGCTTGGCGCGCGTGGTGACCGACAGGAATGTCGATTTGCCGGCGTTCGGCAGGCCGACGATCCCGGCATCCGCGATCAGTTTCAGGCGCAGCCAGACGGCGCGTTCCTGGCCGGGCCAGCCGGGGGTGGATTTGCGGGGCGCGCGGTTGGTGGGAGATTTGTAATGGGCATTGCCGAAGCCGCCGTCGCCGCCCTTCAGGAACAGCACGCGCTGCCCGGGGGTGGTGAGGTCGAGCAGTTCGGTTTCCTTGTCTTCATCAAGGATGACGGTGCCGACGGGCACGCGGACGATGATGTCCTTGCCGCCCTTGCCGGAGCAGTTGTCGCCACCGCCATGCATGCCGGGCGCGGCGCGGAAGTGCTGGGTGTAACGGAAATCGATGAGGGTGTTCAGGTTGTCGAGGACTTCGAAATAGACATCGCCGCCACGGCCGCCATTGCCGCCGTCGGGCCCCCCCATATCGACGAATTTCTCGCGGCGGAAGGCGATGGCGCCGGGGCCGCCCTTGCCGCTTTCGAGGTAGATTTTCGCTTCGTCGAGGAATTTCATTGGGTAAGATGCCTAAATAAAAACCGGGGAATGGAAATTCCCCGGCTTTTAAAAACCTTTACGGACGGAAAATTATTCCGCCGACTCGTTCGCCGGAACGACCGAGATGTATTGACGGCCTTTCAGGCCGCCATGGAATTTCACAACGCCGTCGCGCTTTGCGAAGATCGTGTGATCTTTGCCGATGCCGACGAATTTGCCGGGATGCCATTGCGTGCCGCGCTGGCGCACGATGATGCCGCCATTGTTGATTTCCTGGCCGCCATAGACTTTTACGCCCAGGCGCTGACCAGCTGAGTCGCGACCGTTTCTGGATGAGCCGCCGGCTTTTTTATGTGCCATTTTATATTCTCCTAAAGACTAGATAGCTTAACCGGTGATGCCGGTGATTTTCAGAACCAGCAGGTTCTGGCGATGGCCGTTTTTGCGGCGGTAGTTCTGGCGACGCTTCTTTTTGAAGACGATGACTTTATCGTCGCGGATCTGTTCCAGAACTTCTGCCTGCACGCTCGCGCCCGAAATCATGGGGGAGCCGAACTTTGCCTTGCCATCGGCACTGCCGACCATCAGCACTTCGCTCAGGTTGAGTTTGTCGCCTTTTTTGGCGTCGAGCAGTTCGACTCGCAGGATATCATCCTTCTTCACGCGATACTGCTTACCACCGGTTTTAATGACTGCGTACATAGCTATGACCGTTTCATTTCAAGTGTTTATCAGGAATCTTTACGGCGCGCCATAGGGCGTCCGAGATGGGCAATATACTCGACTGACCTGATATGTCAAGAAATAATGGGGCGTATCCACCATTTATCGCCGCTGTTTCATGATATATAATGTCCGGCAGGGGATGAAAAGGGGATGACTCAGATATTAAATAGTCTTGTGGTCGCAAGGGGGCTGGATACACAGCATGCCCTTGAAGAAATTATGGTAAATAACCTCGAAGGCTATGTATTCAGTTTCCTCACACACCCCCTCGATCGCCTGACCGAAATCGACCGCGACCCCGACCTTATCTTTATAGACGGCAATGGCGGTCTGTCGGGCGACGATATCCCGCGCATCGTGCGCCTGTTCCCGCGCAAGACCTATGTGGTGCTGGACGACAATCCCGGCATGAAGCGCCGCATGTACCTGAACATGGGCATCGACGAGGTGATGAGCCTTGGAGATTTGCAATCCGAGCTTGGCAAGCACCTGCTGGAAAAGCTGCTTGTGCTGAAGGAGCTTGCGGCGGCCGAGGCGAAAATCGAGCAGGGCGAAGAACGCTTCCGAGGCATCATCGAACATTCGAACGATATCCTTGTGCTGCTGGATGCGGCGGGCACGATCCTTTACACCAGCCCTGCCTTTACCCGCCAGCTGGATTACGAAATCTGGGAAGTGATGGGGCAGCCGTTTTTCAGCTTCCTCCATGCCGGCGACAAGGTGGAATTTGAAGACCAGTTCCGCTGGCTGGCGACCCATCATTCCGGCGAGGACGCGACGCCGACATCGTTCAAGTTCTGGCACAAACGCGGCATCTGGGTGGATTTCGAGGCGAGCGGGTCGAACCTGCTGCGCAACGTGACGGTGCAGGCGGTCGTGTTGCATATGCGCGACGTGACCGCGCACAAGCAGGCCGAAAACGAGCTGGCCGAATATCGCAAGCGGCTGGAGGTGCTGGTCGATGAACGCACGAAGGAAGCCGCCGCAGCCAACCGCCGCGCCGATGCCGTGATTGCCGCCAGCCCCGATGCGCTGATCGCGATTGATGACAAGGGCATGATCGCCTTCGCCAGCCGCCATTATTATACCCTGTATCCGCATAGCGCCAAGCTGCTCGCCCCCGGCGTGCATGTGATGGAGGCGTTCGCGGTTGTGGCGCACGAGGTGGGGCTTGAAAAGGGTGAGCCGCGTTATGAAGAGATGAAGGAGTGGTGGGAAAACCCCAAGGGCAGCAAAGAATACAAGATGCATAACGGCACCTGGGTGCGGATGCAGGCGCGCCGTATTCCGGCGACCAACGGGACCGTCATTTCCACGACCAATATCACCGATTATAAACGCCAGCAGGCTTTGCTGGCGGCGCAGACGGCGGAGCTGGGCGTTGCGCTGGCCAAGGAAAAGGCGGTTGTCGAACAGCAGAAAACTTTCGTGTCGATGGTCAGCCATGAATTCCGGACGCCGTTGACGATCATCGACGGCAACGCGCAGATCATCCACAAACGCGGCGACACGATCGGGAAGGAGGCGTTGGAAAAACGCACCTCCACCATCCGCGCCGCCGTGGACCGGCTGGTGCGGCTGATCGAAACCATCCTTTCCGCCCATATGATGGAAAGCGGGCGGCTGGAATTGCAGCGCGGCGAATGCGACCTGTCGTTCATTATTAAAGACGCCGTGAATGACCAGCAGGATATTTCCCCCGGCCATGTGATCCGCTTCGAGGCGCGCAATGTGCCCAAGGTCATGTTCCTTGACGACAAGGTGATCCGCCAGATGATGACGAACCTGCTGTCGAACGCCGTGAAATATTCGCCGGGCGCGGAGCGCGTGGAAGTCACGGCCTTCACCGAGGGTAATTATGTATTCATCGAGGTGCAGGATCACGGCATCGGCATTCCAGCTGACGAAGTGGAAAAAGTGTTCGAGAAATATTTCCGCGCCAAGACATCGGCGGGGATCCCGGGTTCGGGTCTTGGCCTCAGTCTCGTCAAACAGTTTGTTACGCTGCATGGCGGCGAAGTCGCCTTGCGCAGCAAGGAAGGCATTGGTACAGTCGTCACCGTAAGGCTGCCATTAGACAGCCATTAGGGGGAGTGCGATGAAGATACAGTTACGGGAGGGCCCGATGGCCAAGATTCTGCTGATCGAAGACGAAGCGCCGGTGCGCGAAATGCTGCTGGACGAACTGACCGTGCAGGGCCACAAGGTGATCGAGGCCGCAAACGGCGAAGAGGGTTTGCAGAAATTCCTCGAAAACGAGCCGGACCTTGTGCTCTGCGACCGCGCGATGCCGGGCATGTCGGGCTTCGACGTGCTGGAACGCATTCGCGGCGCGCATCCGCAATTCATCGACGTGCCGTTCATTTTCCTGACCGCGCTGACCGATGCCCGCGACAAGGCCGCCGTCGACCATCTCAACCCCGCCGCCTATATCGAAAAGCCGGTGGATTTCGAGATGCTGTCGTCGCGGATCGAAACGCTCCTCAAGCGCGCGGATTAACAGTCACTCCAGCGTCACCTTCACGCGCCGCACGCCTGCGGCGGTTGATTCCTCTTTCACGATACGGAACGTGCCGAGGCCACCGGTGCGCGCCACATGCGGGCCGCCGCAAAGCTCCGCGCTCCAGATGCGGGCGTTTGCGTCTTTGAACATGAATACCTTCACGACATCGGGGTATTTTTCCCAGAAGCTGCCTTCGACACCCTGTTCCTTCGCGGTTGTTTTCGGCATGTCGGTCACCGTCATTTCGGCATCGGCGTTGATCGCGTCATTCACATAGGTTTCAATCGCGCGTTTTTGTTCTTCGGTCAGCCTTTCAGGATGGCTGAAATCGAAGCGTGCGCGTTCCGCTGTGATGTTGCTGCCTTTCTGGTGCACATGGTCGCCCAATATCTGCCGCATGCCGGCCAGCATCAAATGCGTGGCTGTGTGCAGCGCGGTGGTTTTTTCGCCATGGTCGGCAAGCCCGCCCTTGAATTTTCCCGATGCGGCGGTGCGGCTGCTGTCGCTGTGCTGCTGCATGGCGGTGGCAAAGCCTTCGGATGAAATCATTTCCTTGCCCTGTTCGCGCAGCATTTCAGCGGTCAGTTCCTGTGGGAATCCGAATGTCTCGTAGAAATAAAAAGCGTCCGCGCCCGTCACCTGGCCTTCACGGCCAAGGTGGCGTTTGATTTCCTGTTCACCGCGATGCAGCGTCCGCTGGAATTGCTGTTCTTCCTTGGTGATCGCCGCAAGGATGTCGGATTTATGGCGCGCCAGTTCGGGATAGGCGGTCGACTCATCAATGAATATTTCCGACAGTTGCGATAGGAAGAGGGAGGTCAGCCCCAGTTTATATCCCATCCGCACCGCACGCCGCATCAACCGCCGTGTGACATAGCCGGCGTCGATATTGGCGGGCAGGGCGCCGTCGTTGATCAGGAATGTGGCGGCACGGGTATGGTCGAGGATGACACGGAATTCCTTTTGCGCGCTGTCATATTTGCGTCCCGTCAGCTGTTCCAGCTTGCGGATCGGTGACGTAAAAAACGCGGTCCGGTAAATATCGGCATCGCCATTGACCGCAGCGGCGATACGCTCCAGCCCGCCGCCGTAATCGATGTTCGGTTTCGGCAGGGCGACAAAGCCGTTATCCGTTTTCTTGTGCGACATAAAGACGTTGTTGCCGATTTCAAGGAAGCGCGGCGTTTCTGTCGCGGGATGGTCGAGCGGATCGCCCGACGGGTTGAAATCGAAAAACATTTCGCTGTCAGGGCCGCCGGGCTCGCCGACGGGCATGTTGCCGGGCTTGCCAGCGCGGCTCCACCAGTTTTCATTTTCATCGTACAGGAATATCTTCCCGCCGCGTGACGCGCCGTATTTCCACGGTTCGGGTTCGACAACCGGATCAATGCCGATCTTGCGGAACAGTTCCTGCCAGATGCCGATGGCGACGTCATCGCGCCCGATACCGATACTTGGGTTGCCCTGATACACGCTGATGTAAAGCCGGTTCGGGTCCATGCCGAGCGTGCCCACCTGCCATTCCCAGATGTAATGCAGCTGGTCGCGTTTGTAGGTTTCGGTATCGGCACCGAAGGCCCAGCGCCCCGTCATCTCAAAAAACGTCAGGTGCGAATTGTCGCCGACGATATCGATATCGCCGGTGCGCAGGCATTTCTGCACATTCGCCACATGGTTGCCGGACGGGTGCTTTTCTCCCAGCAGGTACGGGATCATCGGCTGCATGCCGCTGCCGGTGAAAAGGGTGGTCGGATCGTTTTCCGGCAGCAGCCCGGATGACGGCACGATCACGGCACCTTTGTCCCGCATGAAATGCAGGAATGAATTGCGCAGGTCGTTCGGGTTATTGATGTTATTTTTCATGGTCCACAGCTTTCATGATAGCGGCGGACAAACTGTTTCGGGAGTGAAGAATTTGCCAGCCATATTAAAGGATAAAGGGCTGGCAGGGGCTTTGATCTATCCGCTGGCAGCCATGCGCGCACGCGCTGCCGCCGCCGCATTGATGCGGGTGGGGGATGTTGAGCGGATGATGTTGCCAATGTTTTTCATGATTTTATTTAAACATAACTCTGCGCCGGTGGCAAGGGAATTGCCTCCGGCTTCCAAGCCGCAATGAATTTGTCGGCTTCTTTCAGCTGTGTTTTCGTCAGGCGCGATGCGACTTCGTCGCGTTCCTTGGCGGCATCGAGGCCGTCGGCAATGCCGAGGCTGAACCATATATAGGATTGCACATCGTCCTTCGGCACGCCGTCGCCAACCGCGTACATGACGCCCAGTTTGCATTTTGCCTGATTGAAGCCGTTGTTCGCGGCCATCAAAAACCAGCCCGCAGCTTTTTCAGCGTCGCGCGGCACGCCCATGCCCTTCAGGTATAATTCGCCAAGGTTATCCATCGCGCCCGTGCTGCCCAGCGCCGCGCCCAGGCGGAACCAGTTATGCGCGGCGGTCAGGTCCTTGGCCACGCCACGGCCCAGGATGTGGAGGATGCCGAGGTTGTTGTGGGCGAGGCGGTCGCCCTTTTCTGCGGCTTTTCGGTAGAGGGCGGCGGCCTGCTTTTCGTTTTCCGGCACGCCGCGGCCTTCCAGGAACAGGCCGGCCAGTTTGTTGATCGCTTCCGCGTTTTCGGCGCTCGCGTATTTCTGCAAAATTGACAGCGTCGCGTTATCCACCAAAGCTTCCTCGGGCGGGTAGCCGCGCGACAGGGCGAATTTGATCCCTTGCGGCAGCACCTCGCGGCCCATGGCGGTCAGGATGTAGCCGGTGGTCAGGTCGTTCAGGGCGCGGGCGGCGCGGCCGGCGTGGTCGTCGGGCAGGGTGGCCTTTTGCTCCGCCGCCAGACCCATGCGGGCGAGCTGGGCGAGGAAATGACCGTTGGCGGAATCCTTTTGCGCCAGTATCTGGGCATCGGCCTGACCCTGCAGGCAGGCCTGCAGCACAGACAGGTCGGCGGGCTTCAGCGCCCAGATCAGCGCCAGCAAAATGCGTTTATCGTCTTCGGTCACGGTGTCCTCCGTCTGGCAGACTATCAGCGCGGGGGACAAAGCAAAACCCCCGGACTGTGCGTCCGGGGGTTTTTCAATTTTTGGGTAACCAAGTGGGGTTTTGGGGTTTCAGGGGAGTTTAGCTGCCTGCTTGATTACCCTGGCAGACCGAAGTCCACCAATCTCGAATTCTGTTTGCCGCTTGATTTGTCTTACTGAAGTGATTGCAGATTAATCTGTAAGCGATTCAAAAGGCAAGCAGAATTTGTTTTGTAACTAGGCGTTACATTACATAACCAGTCACGATTCTGCAAGCTGAATCCGCAAGAATTTTCGTTGACAAAAACAGTTAAAAATTAACTTTAACTAACTTGTTCAATATATTGTTTTATTTTAACTTTTTGACTTCGGCTAAGACCTCTTCGGCATGGCCTGCGGCCTTCACATTCCGCCAGATGTGGCGGATGACACCGTCGGCATCAACAAGGTATGTGGCGCGTTCAATGCCCATATAGGTCTTGCCGTAGTTTTTCTTCTCGACCCATGTGCCAAAGGATTCGCAGATGCTGCCATCATTGTCGCTGATAAGGGTGAAGGGCAGTTCGAATTTCTTGGTGAACTTCTCGTGAGACTTGAGGTCGTCCTTGGAAACCCCGAAAACCTTTGCATTCATTTTGGTGAATTTGGGCAGGTTGTCGCGGAAGGCGCAGGCCTCGATGGTGCAGCCGGGGGTGTCATCCTTGGGGTAAAAGTAAATGACGGCGTTCGACCCTTTCAGGTCTTTCGCGCTGATCGGGCCTTTGTCGGTTTCGCCCTTGAACGCGGGCAGTTTGTCGCCTACTTCCAATGTCATTTCGTTTTCTCCTGATGTTCCGGTTGCGTGGCATCGATGATGAAGCCGCCGAAGGATTGCTGGCCATCCGGCATCGCCTTCTGTAGCGCGTCGTAATCCGGCACGGCCGAGGTGCGGAGCATGAAGGGGATGCCTTCCTTGCCGATGCGGTTAATGGTCTGCTCAAGCGTTTCGTTCTTGGCCGTTACATCGTCGAGGTAATAGACGAAATATTCGACCGACTTCAACATGTTGCCAAGCTTGGTGATTGTTTCCTGCGGATAGCTGAGGGATGTACGGCGCAGGCCCAGCACGACCCAGTATTGCTGTTCGAAATAGCCGCGCAACCCGTTGGTCAGGGGGCTGAGGCCGTCAATGTCGGGTGCCTTGCTGAGGTAATCTATATATATGTCGTTAACTGTGCTGGTGTTTTCGACCCAGGGCTTGATCGAGACTGCCATTGCATCGAAAAGCGGCGACAGTTTCGCCGGCAGGGTTTCCATCTTGAACAGCGGCATGGATGATTGCTGCGCGAGGCCAACGGGCGGAATAGGGGAAGGCGTGATAGCGACAGGATCGGCCGCAATATCTCCCGCCCAGAAAATGCCGGAGGCTGTGTCGTCATTTTTGACGGCGGCGACATCCTCTTGCCGCAAAACCAGCGTATAGGCGGTCATGGTCGTTTTATGCGTCACAAAGGGCTTGGGCTGCATATCGTCCCATGCGTTGTAACCGATGATGCCCGCAAGGATCAGCAATCCCGCCGCCACGATCCTTTTATCGGTTTTCTTACGCCACATCGTCGCCTCCAAGCCGTTAATCCGTTACGATTATTGGCGATTTCGCGATTGAATACAACCGCGAGCCCCCGAAACCTTTGCCTTTTTCGATAATATCGACTATATAAGTCTCCGAAAGGTCTGGTTACCCTATGAGTATCGCATCACATGCTGGCAAATTCGCCGCCCCCCGCACCGACGCGCAGGGTCGTATTCCGCTGATCGGGCTGAACCCCGACGAGCTGAAAGAGGTGCTGTCGATCCACAACCTGCCGGGTTTCCGCTCCAAGCAGATCTGGCATTGGCTGTACCATCGCGGCGTGCGCGATTTCGAAAGCATGGCCAACCTGCCCAAAGACCTGCGCGCGACACTGACCGAAAAATACTCGATCGAGCGCCCGAAACTGATCACCGAACAGAAATCCGAAGACGGCACGATCAAATGGCTGCTCGGCATGTCGGACGGCCAGCAGGTGGAGGCTGTGTTTATCCCCGAAGCGAAGCGCGGGACATTGTGCGTTTCGTCGCAGGTCGGCTGCACGCTCACCTGCAAATTCTGCCATACCGGCACGCAGCCGCTGGTGCGTAACCTCGGCGCGAACGAAATTCTGCAGCAGATCATGTTCGCCCGCGACGCGCTCGACGAATGGCCGGCGAAGGACAAAAAAGACGAAGGCCGCGACCTGACCAATATCGTGATGATGGGCATGGGCGAACCGCTGTATAACTACGAGAACGTCGCCAAGGCGCTGAAAATTTGCATGGATGAAGAAGGCCTTGGCATTTCCAAGCGCCGCATTACGCTCTCGACCTCCGGCGTTGTGCCCCAGATCGTGCAATGCGGGGAAGAGCTCAACGTCAACCTGGCCATTTCGCTCCATGCGGCGTCGAACGAACTGCGCTCCTCGATCATGCCGATCAACAACAAATACCCGCTGGAGGAATTGCTGGCCGCCTGCCGCGATTATCCGGGCCTGTCGGAAAACCGCCGCATCACGTTTGAATACGTGATGCTGAAGGATGTGAACGACAGTGACGAGCAGGCGCATTCGCTGGCGAACCTGCTGCGCGCCATCCCTTGCAAGATCAACCTGATCCCGTTTAATTCGTGGCCGGGCAGCGGTTATGAATGTTCATCCGGCAACCGCATCGACAGCTTTGCCAGAATATTGGAAGAGGCGGGCTATGATGCGCCTGTCCGCCGCGCGCGGGGCGCCGATATCCTTGCCGCCTGCGGCCAGCTGAAATCGGAAAGCCAGCGTGTGCGCGTGACTTCCCCTGTAAAATCCGACGATACTGGCAAAACGGCCTGATCCCCGCATAAACCCGCTATTCATTCCCATCTGTCTTTCGCTATGATGGATGCGGAATTATATGCAGGAATACATTTAATGGTCGATCAGCCGCAGCCGCCAAAACAACCGCCTTCTCCCGCCGCCAAGGCTGTGCCGCCCGTCAGCGCATCCAAGAAACAGGGCGCGCAAATCCTCATTTATGCGGTCATTGTTTTTTTCGTGGTTGCGGGACTGATGATGATCCCCGCCGTGCGTCATGCGATTTTCGGCGGCGGTGGCGGCGACGCGGTATCGGATGTCGCGGCTATCGCCTTGCCCGGCAAACCGCTTGTTGAAAAACCGCGCAGCGCCCTGCCCATGGGGGCCTATACCCAGTATTTCGGCGAACGCAAAAGCTTCGCGATCGAGGAAAATAACACCAAGCGTTTCCAGTACTATTACCTGGTGAAGCCGCAGAAACCTGTCGCCGGCGAAAAATATCCGCTGGTCGTTTTCCTGCATGACGAAAAAGGCATCGCGGACGGCGCTGTTCAGCTGATGAGCCTGCGCAGCAAGCTGCCGCCGTTCTACCTGCTGATCCCGCAGGCGCCCGACAAAAAAACCTGGGCCGTGCCGGACAGGTATACCGGACAGGAATTCGGCAAGACGAAGCTGGCCGCGCAATGGACGTCGAAAAAATTCCCCGAGGCGCGCCAGACATTGCAGGATGTGCTGATCCTCGTCTCGCGCCTGCTGCCGGAAACGCAGATCGATGATGGTCGCGTCTATGCCATGGGCTGTGGCGAAGGCGGTATCGGTGCTTATGGCGCAATTGCAAAGTATTCGGAATTTTTCGCAGGCGCGCTTGTCGCCAGCGGCATCTGGAGTTTTGGCGATGCGCCGAAAATGGCGCATACACCGCTGGTTATTTTCCATGGCACCAAGGACAAGGTGACGGATGTGATTGCGGCGCAGGGCATGGCGCAGGTGGTCAAGCAGCTGGGTGGTAGCGTGTTTTTCAGCGAACTGCCTGACCTCGCCCGCAACTGTGCAGATCCGCGCCTCTACAGCGCGGCTGCAATCAGCTGGTTGTTCGGCCAGCGCAAGACATCGGCGGCTGTGCCGCAGGCGCCGCCAGAAGACGGCCTGCAGCCCGCAGGCTATATGGGTGAAATGGCGCCGCCATCGCCGGCGCCCGTTGCGCCGCCGACCAAGCCCTAAGCCGGTAATCTTCTGCGGAACAGCGACGGCCCGAATTCGACCATCAGGATGGCAAAGATAATCAGGCCGCAGCCGGTCGCGCTTGAGGCTGTCAGTTTATCGCCCATCAGCCAGATGCCGAACATGGCGGCGAAGACGGATTCACCGCTCATGATCACGGCGGAATCGGAAGCGGGGGTGTATTGCTGCGCCACGACCTGCAGCGTATAGGCGATGCCACCGGAAATGACGCCCGCATATAATATCGCCCAGCCTGCCTGCTGTATTGTGGCGAAGCCGGGGTTTTCAAAGACGCATGCCGCGATGGTCGATACAAGGGTGATGCTGGCATATTGCAGCAGGCAGACACGGAATGGCGCCTGCCATTTCTGCATGATACGACCGATCAATGCGACCTGAAAACCGAAGCCGACGGCGCAAAGCAGCACCATCGCATCGCCGCTGTTCATATGCGCCATATCAAGCCCGCCCGACAGCATGCCGATACCGGCAACCGACAGCAGGGCGGCGGGAAAAACAATCTTTGACAGTTTTTGTTTATAGACCACAGCGCAAATGATGGCGGTAAACAATACGTATAAACCTGTCAGGAAGCCCGCATTGGTGACTGTCGTGCGCACCAGCCCCGCCTGCTGGAACAGGACACCCGCCGCAAATGCAACGCAGAGCAGCGCAAGGTCGCGGAACACAGCTTTCCCAGGCGCAGGCCCGCGTTTCTGTTCACGCAAGGCGAGGGGGAGCACCAGCAGCGCGGAAATGCCAAACCGCGCCGCAACGAATGTATACGCGCCCACATGGTCCATCGCGTCTTTTTGCGCAACGAACGCCGCGCCCCAGATGAGCGCGACGAGCAGCAATACGAGGTCAGCCTGCAAGCGTGTCATGGGTTACGGCTGGATGAAGGATTGGGTGCATTCAGGGAAGGCTCCGGCGATCACCTTTGCCTGCCCGCCCGCGATCTGGCATTTTTCGACCAGCTTGTTCGCCTCTTCATCGTCGAAGAAAAACTCGCCGGCGACTTCGGGGTTGTAGCTGATGGTCAGCGTGCAGACCTTGAACAGTTCGGGCGTGACATCTTCCTTGTGGTCTTCCTTGGCCATGCATTCCTTGTAATTCGCGGGGAATGTGTAATCGGTGTTATAAAACGTGAATTTGCAGTCGTATTCAAAGGCGGGCAGCACATCGGGCATGTGCTCGCGTTTGCAGCGCAGCTGCGTCATGCGCGTCAGGTCTTCGGAAGCTTCGTATTTGCAGGTGAATTTTTTCAGGAATTCGTAATGCGGCCCGCTCAGGCGGCAGGCGAGGTAATCCCTGGTCGCGTCGCCGTTGCCTTTGTCCTCGGGCACCAGGTACGTGCATTTCTGTTCGGTGATGGTTGTGTAGCGTGCGCCTTTTTTGCAGGTGGCGTAGCTGGCGGGAAGATTTGATTCTTCGGGCTTTGTTTCCGGCGTTTTCACATCTTCCGCATATGCGGCGGCGCTGAAAAACAGCATGGCTGCAAAAACAAACAGGCGGATGAAATCAGTCATGGAACCTCGACAGTTCGAATTCGTGGCCGAAGGGGTCGCGGAAGGCGATGGATTTCATGTCCGGGTCATCAAGCCCGTCCACGATCACTGTCGCGCCCAGATCCAGGGCACGCGCAACATAGCCGGGCAGGGCATCGTCGGGAAACTCGAAAACGGGCACGCAGCCGGAACCCGTAAAAACGTCGCCCGGATTATGCAGCAAGCCCAGCCGGATATTGCCGCAGTTGATTTCTATCCAGCCGTCAAAGTCCTTGTGGGGCATTGTCATGAGCAATTTTGACCAAAAGGCCGCCGCCTTGGCAGTATCCGGAACTTTGAAATAAATGGTCCTTATTTTCATGGTCTTAGCCTACAACAGCGTAATAAAATGTAAAGAAATCATTGCTTTGCACATATAAATGATAATGTTCTTTTCCAGAAAGGTAATTTCTATATACTGGTCTTCGCGATACGGAGTCGCAAAGTTACGGATTTTACAGACCTATGCCTGAGACGATCGATTTTATCGACGTGCACGACTATTTGGTGAAGAACGATGTGGCCGATCCGGTCACGATCGTTAAGCACGGGAAGCCGCATGCCGTCATGATCCCTTACGAGCTTTTCGAAGCGTTGCGTGACAGCAACCGGAAGGCGATCCATGTAAGCGAACTCAGCGCCGATGATCTGGATGCAATCCTCAACAGCGAAATTCCGGAAGAGAGCAGGAAATTCGACCACGAGGTGAAGAAGAAATGAGCATTTACGTTGATCCCAAACCCGGCATGGTCGTCCGCTATGGCTACCTTTGGGCGCGTCAGGCGCGCATGGGGCAGGACCACGGCGAGAAATTCCGGCCGAGCCTGATTTTGGCCGTGCGCAACGAAGACGACAAGAAAGTCGTCTATGTCGCGCCGATCACGCATACCGCGCCGTTTTATCCCGAAGAGTCGATCCTGATCCCGATGGAAACCAAGGCGCGCCTTGGCCTCGACAGCGAAAAATCGTGGATCATGGCGAACGAAGTGAACAAATTCGAATGGCCCGGCGTTGATATCCGCCGCGTGCCCGACCGCCGCGAACGCAGCCAGTTTTACGGCTTCGTGCCCGGCGAACTGCTGCAGCAGACGCGCGACAAGATGAAGGAAATGAACCTTCAGCACCGCTTCAACACCGTCGCCCGTGATGTGCAGCCCGTGCAGGTCGCCAACAACATGCAGTCGCTGCCGCAGGTATCGATCCCGCGCCCGCAGCCGCAGAATTTCAGGCACGGCTAAATCTTCCGCCTGTTTATGGTATTTAAAAACCACATGTTTGCGGGGTAGCTTTACTGCGCGAATCTTGCATAATGCCTGCGTTCACACAGAAACGCATTTTAACGGGGCATTTTTATCATGTCGCAATCCTTGAAGCCGTTCGATCCCAGCGCACGCTTGCCATCGCCGGAAGAAATCAGCGGGTTCTGCAATGCGGCGCAGCGCGGCGACCTTGAATTCGTGCGCGACATGCTCGACCAGTTCGGCGCCGGCATCGTGAATGCGCGCGACAATATCGATGCGCGCGCGATCACCTGGGCTGCGTTTTCCGGCCATACCGAAATCGTCGAATTGCTGCTGCAACGCGGCGCGGATATCGACGCGGGCG
Organism: Alphaproteobacteria bacterium; assembly: GCA_965279315.1. Lineage (GTDB taxonomy): Bacteria > Pseudomonadota > Alphaproteobacteria > Micavibrionales > UBA2020 > JAPWJZ01. The sequence goes on from OZ257145.1 coordinate 2,303,450, forward strand.
GCACCGACAACAAGCCCGCGCTGTCATGGGCGATTGGCGGCAACCATCACGAGACCGCTGCCGCACTGATCAACCGCGGCGCGTCGCTGGACGTGAAGGACAATTCCGATCGCACGCCCGCCGATTACGCGGCGAATGATCCCGGCATAATGGCGATGATCGAAGACCGCCGCGAGCAGCTGGCCGAACACGAACGCCTGCACGGTCAGGCCGCGCAGGAAGCCGCCGCGCGCGCCGCAACAGCCAGCCGCCTCGAGCAGTTGAAAAAAGGCGCACCCGGCAAGTTCAAGCTGCCCGGATCGCCCAAGCCTTAAGCTATTTTTTGGACTGCTGCAGTTTTTCAAGCGCAGCTTCGGCCTGTGCGTTGCCCTGTGCTGCCGCCTTTTCAAGCCAGAATTGCGCTTCCTGGGGATCGGGCGGGATGCCGAACATATCGGTCGTCATGCCGACACCCAGCACCAGCTGCGCGCGCTCATGGCCTTTTTCGGCCGCTTTTTTCAGCCAGTTGAGCCCCGCATTCGCATCCTTCGGCATGCCGTTGCCGGTCAGCTGCAACATGCCCAGCATGAACATGCCATCGGGGTCTTTGTTGTTCGCCAGCCGCTGGATTTCCTGCAGCTTGTCGGGCGCGGTTTCGATGGTGCCGGCAATCGGGTTGCCCAGTTTCGCTGCGGCGTTTAAATCCTCCGCCACCACGGCGCAATCGGTTTTCTTGAACTCGCCCTTCTCGTAATTCATTTTTACGATTTGAAAGCCGACTTGAAACACAAGGTTGGCCGTATAGGTGAAATGGCCGTCGAGGATTTTCTGGTCGATAAAGGTGATTTCCTCCATCTGCCGTGTGCGGATTTTCAGCCGTTCGTCACGCTGCCGCACCTGCAGCTGGTTGCGGTAGATGTTGAAATAGGACGTGTATTTTCCGGGATTTTTTGCGATCACGCTTTCGTGTTCGGAACAGTATTTCAATTTCAGCGCGGTCGATGCGATCTGCATCTCCACATCGGCGGTTTTGGCGAAATCGCTTTCATAGGCCTTGATCAGGTCCTGCTGTTCCTTGGTCAGGTTCTTGACGATCCCGTCATAAATTTCCTCCGCCTTCGCGGCTTCGGGCGGCACATACAGGTTGATGGTGGGGCTTTTTTTTGCGTCGGGTTTTTCTTTGGGCGCATCTTTCGCCGTATCTTTCGCAGTGGCGACAGGTTTTGAGCCTGTCCTGGGCGTTTCCGCCATGGCGGGGGCCGCCAGCAGCGCGAAGGATAAAATAAAACTCATCAAAAATTTCAGCATCAAAGGCCCCTGTCCGTTTTCAAGTGTAACGGGGCAGCCCGTTATTATCTAGGGAGATTATCCGGTTGTTCATGTTGATTAAGAAAACTAGCTGCGCCGAATTTTGCAAGGAATAATGTTCAGCTCAATTTACGGTCATAAAAACATCATAACACGTATTCTTGCCTAATATTTGATGTGACGGCTGGCGGAGGCCGTGCATCGGTTCGGCATGCTGCGGCCATTTTAAAACGACGCGTTTTTTGGCGCATGCCAGCGCAACGCGCATCAATTCCAGCTGATCGGGATCTACGCCGACGATCTCGCGCACAATACGCATTTCTTTTTTCACAAGTGCGCTATTGTGGCGCGGCGGATGCATCGGGTCGACCAACACAACATCCGGCGCAAGGCCGGGCAACAATTCAATGGAATCGCCGTGCAGCAATGTCATGCGCGACATGATTTCGGCATAATGCCCGCCTTCTGCGTTTGCGCGTGCCATCGCATCGGACAGGCGCGCATGCATATATGCGGATCGTTCAATCAACGTCACATGTGCGCCCAATGCCGCCAGTAAAAATGCATCGCGGCCAAGCCCGGCGGTCGCATCAACCACATTTGGCACAACACCTTTTCCAAAGCCGACCGCTTTGGGAAGGGGCTGTTTCCGCCCTTCGTTCGCGCGCAGCCGATATCCGACGGCGCCGCCGACAAAGTCGATGGCCAGCTCCGGTTTCAGGTTTTCTTCTTTGGTCTCACGCGCCATGACGAGCCTGCAATACGGGCATGTTGGCGGATGGGGTGAGATTCGAACTCACGGTGAACTTACGCCCACGCTAGTTTTCAAGACTAGAGCCATAAACCACTCGGCCACCCATCCATACGGCCTGTTTTACTATAGGAATGCGGTGAATATCAATGTTTCCGCTATTGGAATATTAAATACCTGAATATAAGGGCTAAATGGCGGCGGTGACGGGTTGCAGCCAGCCTTGGTAATGCACAATCGGCCCTGTCAGCGGATGCCAGATACGGACGTTGAAATGAAACCTGCCACCCGCCGCCGCCTCGAACGATTCCGTTTTCACGCAAAGCCACATGGGCAGCGGGATGCCGAAGGCCGACCAGCGGCGCAGGATAAGGTTCAGGCGTCCGCCCTGCGGCACCATCGCCATGCTGAAACGCAAAGGGCCGAATTTTTCCACAATCAGGCGGCACGACCTGCCGTGCCCTTCATATTGACGGCTTGTGAACCTCTTGCCGGAGAAATCGCGCGTCCAGGCCTCGACGCCGTTGCGCACCGCGAATTTGACCTTGAGCGGCATATCGGTGCCGGCGGGTGGAAAACGCATCAGCCAGCAGGCAAGGCGGGCGAGGGGGCTGCCGCCGCGTATGACGGTTGCAGCGCCTTCTGCGGCGGCCATGGATTCAAAATCGTGCATGGCGCGGATTTCCGGCGGCAACATTTCCCATGCGGCACCCAGATGACGTTTGTAAAGCGGCGCAGTCATTAGGGGCAGGTCTTCACGAATCCCTGTATGAATGTCGCGCGTTTTGAACAGGCTGTCGTATTCTTCCAGTGTCAATTCCGGGGTGCGTGCACCCGGTTCTATTTTCACGCCGGCGGCAAATTTGCGGATAATCGCCTCGATCGCCATGGACGGGATCATCGGCCCGTCCTCCCGTTCGGCCAGCAGGTGCCATGACCTTTGCATTGGGGCGCCTTTTTCATCTTCGCCCGTCACCTCGACGAACATGCCGCCACGATGCTCGCCCCAGGTGACATGGCGCATGACGAATTCCATCAGGGGCGCCAGCGGCAGGATCGTCGGCACGATTTTCAACCGCACAAGCCATGCAAAAAAATTGAGCGCGCGGTGCAGTATTTCCGGCACGGGGCCTGCGCCCATCCAGACCTCTTGCACCTCCGGCCATAATTTGGGCAATGCCCGCAAATCAGGCACATCGACCAGCGAAAAACGTATATTCCTGACCGGCACGAAACCGGGCGGCGCGATGGTGTAGCGCGTGGATTCGGTCATCGGGTATGAGGTTTCGCTGCGCCCGTTCCGGCGCAGCGGCATCGGCTGCCCGGAATAACCCGCAATCGCGCGCAACACGTTTGTGCCCACGCCCGCAAACGGGGAAGGCGCGATACCGCCGCGAATGGCCAGGATTTTGCGCATGCCGGCCGACAGTTTTTTCACCGCAGCGACGGTCAGCACGGGGAAACTGGAAACACCTGAAAAGATGAAAACGCCCGCTTCGCGTGCCGCCTTGTCAAACTGCGCCACCCCCTCGACAAACGCGGCGCCATCGGCCAGGTCGAGGTAATGGATTTTCTGTGCAATGCAGGTTTCGATGAGTTTATAGCGGTCGTCCCCATACCCCTGAAACGGGCCGCTGGCATCGACAACAACCTGTGGCTGAAGCTTTTCAAGTTGCGCAGGCAGGTCGCCTTCCCTGTCGAAGACGGCGGCAACAAGTTCCGCCCGCGCGTCATGGCGGGTCGAACAAAATTTCTCCGCACGTTCCAGCGACCGCCCCGACACGATCAGGGTGAGGCCGCTTTCGTTTTTCAGCAAGTCGGCCAGACGGCCGCCAAAAATGCCGTAGCCGCCCACGATCAGAATTTTTAACGCTGTACCCATGTTCCGCCTGTTTTACTATAGCGGCGGCATGGGGGCAACGGCGCGTTTATTGATGTTTGACTTTGCGCATCTAACTTCTTTAAAATAAAGACGAAAAGGGGAATTTCATTGCGATTCATGATCTGGGTGGCGCTGGCTGCTGTTACCGTTAATTTCTGGTCCTTGCCCGCATCCGCCGCCACGCAGGATTTCAAGTCGTGGCTCAAGGATTTGCGGGTGGAGGCCGCGTCTGAAAAGATATCGGCGGATACCATCGCCCGTGCGCTGCCCGATACGCTGGAACCGATCCCCCGCATACTGGAACTTGACCGCAAGCAGCCGGAGGGCACGGTCACGATCGACGAATACCTGACCAAGGCCGTCAACCCGGACCGCGTGCAAAAGGGGCGGTCAAAAATGGCCTATTTCCGCAAGACGCTGCAAAAGGTCGAGGAAGCGTATGGCGTCGACAAACAATTCATTGTCGCTCTGTGGGGGATTGAAACCAGCTATGGCACGAACACAGGCGGCTTCGATGTCGTCAACGCGCTGGCGACACTCGCCTATGATGGCCGCCGCAGCGATTATTTCCGTGGCGAGCTGTTCAAGGCGCTGCACATCCTTGACGCCGAACATATCAGCCATTCCAAAATGAAGGGCTCGTGGGCAGGCGCGATGGGGCAGAGCCAGTTTATGCCGTCAAGCTTCCTGAAATTCGCCGTCGACTTCAACAAGGACGGCAAGCGCGACATCTGGACGACCGAGGCCGATGTTTTTGCCTCGGCCGCCAATTACCTTTCCGAAAGCGGCTGGAAAAAGGGCGCAGTCTGGGGGCGTCGCGTGACAGTGCCGCACAGTCTCGACCGCTCGCTGCTGGGCGTGAACAACGAAATGACGCTGCAGGCATGGCACGACAAGGGTATCCGCCTCGAAAACGGCAAGCCTGTGCCGTTCGAGGGCGAATATATGGCATCTGTTGTCCAACCCAGCGGTGCCGGGACGACAGCTTTTCTGGTATATGAAAATTATCGGACGCTGCTTAAATGGAATAAATCCTCCTATTTTGCCTCTGCCGTCAGCACCTTGGCGGATCGCGTAAAATAGGCATAAAACCTAGCCATCGGGACGTGAATTGGCTATTCTCCAGAGACTTAAAAAACCGCATTCGGAAGGCTGCAAATCCATGACCGCCCTGCATCGTTTTTTCAATCTGGCGCTGCCGATTTTCGGCATCCTGCTGCTGACCGGTTGCGCCGAAAGCCAGCTGATGTCGCATTGGGCGAAAAAGGTCAACTGGCCGGGCCAGCAGGAAACAGCAGGGACGTATAAAATCGGCAAGCCGTACCGCGTGGGCGCCGTCTGGTATTACCCGACCGAAGACTTCCGCATGAACGAAACCGGCATCGCGTCGTGGTACGGCCCGGATTTCCACGGCAAACGCACCGCCAACGGCGAGCGTTACGACCAGCATGAACTGACCGCCGCGCACCGCACGTTGCAAATGCCGTCGCTTGTGCGCGTCACGAACCTTGAAAACGGACGTTCCGTCGTTGTGCGCATCAATGACCGTGGCCCTTTTGCCCATGGACGCATCATCGACGTCTCGAAACGCGCGGCAGAACTGCTGGGCTTTATCGGCAAGGGCACGGCGCGCGTGCGGCTGGAAGTGCTGACACGTGAAAGCAAGCAGATGTCCGAAGCCGCCAAACGCGGCATGGATACGTCGCGCCTGACCATGGCCGACCTTGAACGCATGGAAAATGCGCGCCCCGAAGCTGTGCAGCCCGTGCAGGTGGCGTCACGCTCCAACATGAGCGACATGGGTGACATGGGTGATATACGCCCGACGCGCGTGGCATCGAATGATAACAGCCTGCCCGAAAGCCTTCAGACGCCGACAATCACGGTGGAGGAACTGGCCGCGCCGTCTTCTTCCGCGCCCTCCGTACGTCAGAATTACAGCAGCGCGCCCGCCTATGCGCCGCCTGCGCCGCGCCAGACCTATGTTGATTCAACGCTGCGCGATGATGAAATGAGCGAAACGCCAAACACAAGCATGGCGACCGGCCGCGTGGACGAGGGGCGTTTTATGCCCGCGCCCGTGGTTGTGCAGGAACCTGTCTCGCCGACCGGCCTGTTTGTGCAGGCGGGTGCGTTTGCCGTCCGCGCGAACGCCGAAAAACTGCAACGTGACCTGAACGGTATTGCGCCGGTGCAGGTCGACCCGATCAATGTGCAGGGCCGCACGTTGTATCGTGTCAAGCTCGGTCCGATCGCCAGCGTGCAAAAGGCCGACGCAATTCTGGAACGTGTCATCGCGCTGGGTTCGACCGGCGCGCGCGTCATCCGTAAGTAAAAAATATAAAAGAGGGTGTGATGAAAAACGGAATATTGATTTGCTTCATGCTGGTGCTGTGCGCGGCGCAGCCAGCCTTTGCGCAGATCGAAACGATCGCCAAGGAAGCGATTATCGTAGATGCGAACACAGGCGCGGTGCTGCTTGACAAGCAGGCGGGCGACCGTATGCCGACGTCTTCCATGAGCAAGCTCATGACCATGTATATGGTGTTCGAGGCGCTGAAGCACGGCCAGATGAAACTATCCGACGAATTGCTGGTGTCCGAACGCGCATGGAAAAACAGCATGGACGAAGGCTCGCGCATGTACATCCAGGTGGGCACCAAGGTGAAGGTCGAAGACCTTGTGCGCGGCGTGATCGTGCAGTCGGGCAACGATGCCTCCGTCGCGCTTGCCGAAGGCGTTGCGGGCACCGAGGAAGCGTTTGTGGACGCCATGAACGTGCGCGCCAAGGAAATCGGCCTGAAGGACAGCCATTTCATGAACGCGACCGGCCTGCCGGATCCCGACCATTATTCGACGCCGCGCGATCTTGCCATTCTGGCGTATCGCATCATCACCGATTTCCCCGACTACTACCCCTATTTCGCGGAAAAGGAATTCACCTATAACAAGATCAAGCAACAGAACCGCGATCCGCTGCTGGGGCGCGTCCCGGGCGCGGACGGGCTTAAAACCGGCCATACAGAAATCGCTGGTTACGGCCTTGTCGGTTCTGCCAAGCGCGATGGCCGCCGTGTGATCCTTGTCCTCAACGGCCTTGCCAGCAAAAAGGACCGCGAGGAAGAAGGCATCAAGCTGATGGAGTGGGCCTTCCGCAATTTTGAATCGCGCAAGATCATTTCCAAGGGCGAGCGCATCGAGGACGCGCCCGTCTGGCTGGGTCAAACCGGCACCGTCCCGCTGGTCGCCGCCGAGGATGTGCAAATCGTCATGCCCCGCGCCAAGCGTGCGGAACTCAAGCTGAGCATCAAGTTCAAGCAGCCGCTGATGGCGCCTGTGAAGGCGGGTGATGAAGCGGGGACCTTGCATATCGAAGTGCCGGACCAGAAGCCTGTCGACCTGAAACTGCTCGCGGGTGCGGATGACGCGCGCAAAGGCGTGTTCGGCCGGGTGAAAGACCGCCTCAATTACCTGCTGACAGGTTCTTTCTGACCATGGTCAAAGGCGTTTTCATCACGCTTGAAGGCGGCGAGGGCACGGGCAAAAGCACGCAAGTGAAGATGCTGGGCACTGCGCTGTCGGCTGCCGGTGTTGATGCAGTGCTGACCCGTGAACCGGGCGGCACCGATCAGGCGGAGCGTATCCGCAACCTGATGATCCAGCGTGATGCCGGTAACTTTGACCCCCTTACCGAAGCGATGCTGATGATGTCGGCGCGCCGCGAACACCTCGTGAATAAAATCTGGCCGTCGATGGAGCAGGGGAAGTGGGTCGTTTCCGACCGCTTCGTCGATTCCACGCGCGCGTTCCAGGGCTATGGTATGGGGCTGGATCAGGGATTGATCGACCGTATCTATGAAATGATCGCCGGTGAATTCCAGCCGGACCTGACATTCGTTTTCGACATCGATGCCGAAAAGGGGCTTAGCCGTTCGCTCAAGCAACTGGCCGTCACCGCCGATAAAAACGAAAGCACAGAAGACCGTTACGAGCGCATGGGCGTGCCGTTCCACAATCGCCTGCGTCAGGGCTTCCTTGAGATTGCCAAGCGCTTCCCGGGCCGTTGCGTGATCATAGACGCATCGCAGGATATCGCGACAATCCACCGCCAGATTTTGAAAACCATCGAAGCCCGCTTCGGCATTTCCTTGAGCGAGGTGAAGCTTGGCTAGCCTGTTCGGCGACGAGGAAGAGGTCGAAAAATTCGACGATGCCGAGGCTGAAGCAGACGCAGCAGCGCCGGCAGAGCCTGTCGAATTGTCGCCAAAATCCAATCCCGACCTGCTCGGCCATGAAGCGGTCGAGGCTGCGCTGCTTGCCGATTTCAATGCGGGCCGTATGCCCCATGCGCTGATCCTTTCCGGCCCATCCGGTATCGGCAAGGCAACGCTCGCCTACCGCATCGCCCGTTTCCTGTTCAAGCAGGGCGGCGAACAGGAAGCCGGATTGTTCGGCGAGCCTGAAAAGCCGGCGACGTTGCATGTCTCTGCCGAAGACCCCGTTTTCCGCCGCGTCGTATCCGGCGGCCATGCCGACCTTGTGGTTGTCGAGCGCGAGCTGGATGAGAAAAAGGGCAAGCTGAAACAGGATATCCCCGTTGATAGCGTGCGTGACATCAAGCACAAACTGCACAGCAAGGCAGCCGAAGGCGGCTGGCGCGTGGCGATTGTCGATAGCGCCGAATACCTGAACGCGACCGGCCAGAACGCGCTGCTGAAGGTGCTTGAAGAACCGCCGTCGAAAACCCTGCTGATCCTCACCACTTCACAGCCAGGGTCTTTCCTGCCGACCATCCGTTCCCGCTGCCGCATGGTGAACATGGACCCGTTGGCGCCCGCAACGCTGGCAAAACTTCTTGAAAAATTCATTCCTACGATTGGCGATGGCGAAAAAGACGCCATCAGCCGCTATGCCGAAGGCTCGATCGGGCAGGCACTGCAATTCTATGCCGATGGCGGCATGGCGCTGTATGGCGAGTTGCTGAAGACCGTTTCCACCATCCCTGCGCTCGATATCGTCGCGCTGCACAACAATGCCGAAAAACTGTCGCGCGAGGAACAGAAATACGAAACCTGCCGCGCGATCCTGACCGGCTGGTGCCAGCGCCTTGCACAGGTGGAGGCGCGCGGGCAGCGCGTCACCGACATGATGCCGGGCGACGGCGTTATCCTGCAAAAACTTCTCGACCAGTTTCCGCCGCGCCATTTCCTGCTGACATGGGAAAAAATGTCACAGATGTTCCGGCAGGCCGAATGGTCGAACCTTGATAAACGTCAGGCGCTGATCGGCGCATTCCTGATGATGCAAAACCCAAGTCACCCGGCGCTGGCCGTATAGAGGGCAACATGAGCAAACCGCATTTCTACATCACCACCGCCATTTCGTATGTCAATGGCCCGCCCCATCTTGGCCATGCGTATGAAGCAATCGGCGCGGATGTGATGGCGCGTTTCAAGCGCCTGGACGGTTTTGACGTCTATTTCCTGACCGGCACGGATGAACACGGCCAGAAGGTGCAGAAAACCGCGCTTGCCAAGGGCAAGCAGCCTCAGGAATTCACCGATGAAATCGCGTCGTTGTTCGTGCAGATGTGCAAGGACCTGAACATCACGCAAGACCAGTTCATCCGCACCACCGCCGATTTCCACAAGGAAAGCTGCCAGGCGATCTGGGGCAAGATGCAGGATGCGGGCGATATTTACCTGAACAAATACGCAGGCTGGTATTCGGAACGCGACGAAGCGTTCTATGGCGAAGACGAGCTTGAAACCCGCCCGGACGGCAAGAAAGTGAACAAGACGACGGGCACCGAAGTGCATTGGCTGGAGGAAGAAAGCTATTTCTTCAAGCTCTCCGAATATACGCAAAAACTCCTCGATTATTACGAAGCGCATCCCGAATTCATCCAGCCGTCTTTCCGCCGGAATGAAGTCGTCAGCTTTGTGAAGCAAGGCTTGCGGGACCTTTCCATCTCGCGCACCAGTTTCGATTGGGGCGTGAAGGTGCCGAATGCCAAAGACCACATCATGTATGTCTGGGTCGACGCGCTGACCAATTATATCAGCGCCATCGGTTATCCCGACGACAAGGATGGCCAGTTCAAGAAATACTGGCCCGCCGATGTGCACCTGATCGGCAAGGATATCGTGCGTTTTCACACCGTCTATTGGCCCGCATTCCTCATGTCGGCAGGCCTTCCCGTTCCCAAGCGCGTTTTCGGCCATGGCTTCCTGATGACCAAGGGGGAGAAAATGTCGAAATCCCTCGGCAACGTCATTTCGCCCGCCAGCCTGATTGAACGCTTCGGCGTCGAACAGGCGCGCTATGCGCTGATGCGCGAAGTGACCTTCGGGCAGGACGGTGATATTTCCTATGAACTGCTCGGCAACCGCATCAACGCGGAACTGGCGAACAACATGGGCAACCTTGCGCAGCGCACGCTCAGCCAGATCGCGAAAAATTGCGCGGGCGTGGTGCCGAAGCCCGGCATCCTCGAAGACGTCGATCACCAGCTGCTCGACAAGGCAGGGCAGGCGATGCTGATCGCCGTGCGCGGCGAGTTCGAGAAAATGCAATTCTCGAAGGCACTTGAGGAAATCGTGCAGGTCGCCAATGCCGCGAACCTTTATATCGACGCCCAGGCACCATGGACGCTTAAAAAAACGAATATCGAGCGTATGCAGACTGTGTTGTATGTGCTGGCAGAAGTGATCCGTAACCTTGGCATCATCCTGCAGCCGTTCACGCCGGATGCGGCGAACAAGATCCTTGATCAGGTGGCATCGCCCGTGAATGCGCGTGATTTCACCTTTATCGGGTCAACCCATGCCCTGCAGTCCGGCACCACGCTCCCCGCGCCGCAGGGCGTATTCCCGCGCTACGAAGCACCGCTCGAGGAGAAAACGGCATAATGCTGGTCGATAGCCATTGCCATCTGGATTACCCCGACTTCGCCGAAGAAGGCGTCGCGGAAATCGTCAACCGCGCCAAATCGGCGGGGGTGGGGCATTTCCTGACCATTTGCACCGAAATCGCAAAATTTCCGCAAATCCTCGCGGTTGCTGAATCGTCGCCCATCATCAACTGCACGGTCGGCACGCACCCGCACCATGCCGCCGATGCGGGAGAAATCAATATCAAGCGTGAAGAGATTGTTGCCTTCACCAAAAATCCAAAGGTTGTGGGCATCGGTGAAACCGGGCTTGATTATTATTACGAACATTCGCCCAAGGAAGAACAGCAGGGCGTGTTCGCAACGCATATCGAGGCCGCGCTTGAAACCGACCTGCCGCTCATCATCCATACCCGTGATGCCGATGAAGACACCATCCGCATCATGACCGATGCAGGACAGCGCAAGGCGCGCGGCGTGATGCATTGCTTCAGCGGGACGCCGTGGCTTGCTGAAAAGTCGCTGGACCTCGGCTTTTACATTTCCTTTTCGGGCATCATCACGTTCAAAAAATCGGACGAACTGCGTGAAATCGTCAAGCTGGTGCCGATGGACCGCATTCTGGTCGAAACCGACAGCCCTTATCTTGCCCCTATGCCGCATCGCGGCAAGCGGAACGAGCCTTCCTTTGTGGTCCATACTGCGCAGATGGTGGCGGAGCTGAAGGGGCTGACGATGGAACAGGTGGCTGCGCAGACGACGGAAAACTTCTTTAAACTCTTCAATAAGGCGAAATCGCAATGAAGATGACGGTACTGGGCTGCGGCGGTTCGCTTGGCACGCCTGCGGCGGGCGGCTTCTGGGGCACGTGTGACCCGGCGAATGAAAAGAACCACCGCACCCGCGCCTCGCTGCTGGTCCAGTCCGCCAAAACCACGCTGCTGGTCGATTGCAGCTATGACCTGCGCCAACAACTCACCGCCCATAACGTCAAGCATCTGGACGGTGTGCTGATCAGCCATGGCCACAACGACCATGTGAACGGCATCGACGATTTGCGCCCGATCGCCTATCACGGCAGCAAGATGCTGGATTTGTATACAAACGCCGAAACGCATGATGAAATCCATCGCCGCTGGCCGTATTTGTACGAGCCGAAATTCGGCGGCATCTACACGCAGTTTCTGGCGAAGAAGGAAATCCAGAATTACGACCGTTTCACGATCGGCGATATCGATATTGAAAGCTTCGAGCAGGACCACACGACGATGCTGTCGCTCGGCTTCCGCTTCGGAAATTTCGCGTACAGCGTCGATGTGGCCGACTTCACCGAAAAATCTCTGGAGGCTTTGAACGGCGTCGAGACATGGATTATCGATGCTGGCGCGTATCACAAGGAAAGCGTGTCAACCCACGCCAACCTGAAGCGCGTGTTCAAATGGGTCGAGCGGCTGAAGCCGAAAATGACCTACCTGACCGTCCTGACGACGCATATGGATTACAAGACGCTCTGCGACGAATTGCCGTCGCATATCCGCCCCGCCTATGACGGGATGGAAATCGACCTCGCGACCAACCAGCGTTAATCAGCCCGCCTTTTTCGCAGCGCCGCCGAATTTGGCGGTGTTGTCGTTGGTCGGCTTTTTCTTCTCGACGGTGTCGAGCGCCTTGCCGAGGACTTCCTTGATGCCGGAATCCAGCTGCGGGTTTTCCATGATGCGCTTCATTTCGCCCACCATCAAATCCTGGCGGTCCTTGTCGTAGCGCTTGAACTGCATGAAGCGTTTCGCAAGGCCGGTTGCAGTGTGCGGGTTGACTTCGTTCATGTGGATCACGGTATCGGCCAGGAACTTGTACCCTTCGCCGTTTTTGTCGTGGTACAGCGTGTTGTTGCCGCTGATGAAGCCGCCCATGAGCGCGAAGACGAGGTTCGGGTTGGTTTCATCAAAGCTCGGATGTTTCATCAGGTCTTTCACACGCTGGATGGGGTCGCCATCGGTGATCGACGCGTTCAGTGACAGCCATTTTTCAACGACGTTGGGATTGTCTTTATAACGCTCGTAAAACGCATCAAGCGCGATCTGGCGCGTATCGGCAGCGCCCGAGGGCGGGATGCGCGACAGGGTGGCCAGCGCCGAATAACGCTCCGTCATGTTGGTCGCGCTCGTGAACTGGTCATAGGCTGCAGCCGCGATTTCCGGCGTCTTGAGAGCGGAGAGGAACGACAAGCTGAGGTTATGCATGTCACGGCGGCCGACCTGTTCCTGCGACAGGTCATATTTTTCGCCAGCGGGGGCGACGGTCGCTTTGTAGATATCGCGGTATTCCTGCTCGAACGTGGTCGCCAGTGTCGTTTTGAGGAATTTCGTCGCATCGCGCACCGCTTCCGGGTCGATGAAATCGAGGTCCTGCGTCACGAGCGACGAGGGGGGCAGTTGCAGCGTCAGCGCGTTGAAATTCTTGTCGCCATCCATCGCATTGGCAAGGTTGTTGCCATAGGCGGTGATGAAATCGGCGGGAACGGTCAACGGCAGGTCATCCTGCGCGTCCTTGATGAGGTTTTTGAGCGTCTTGATCATCAGGCGCTCGGTCGCCTCGTATTTATTGTATGCGTCGCTGTCATGCGCCATGCGGAACACAAGCTCGTCCTGGCTGGGCACGGTCGTGATTTTCACGGGTGCCGAAAATTCACGCAGGATCGACGGCACGACAGGGCCGGTGACGCCGGTAAAGGTGAAGGTTTGCGAGCCTTCGGTCAGTTCCAGCACGCGCGTGGTCGGCCCGGGCGCGGTTTCCCCCTTCAGCGTCAGCGCGATATCCTTGCCGCTCTGGCCGATCAGGCCGATGGCGACGGGGATATGCAGGTTTTCTTTTGTCGCCTGATCCGCGGTCGGCGGGGTCATCTGGTTGAGTGTCAGTGTATAGGTCTGAGTGGCGGCGTCGTATTTGCCGTCATAGCTGACCTGCGGTGTTCCGGACTGGCTGTACCATTTGCGGAACTGCGTCAGGTCCTTGCCCGACACTTCCTCGATGATGTCGAGGAAGTTGTCGGCGGTGGCGGCGGTGCCGTCCATGCGCGTGAAATATTCATCCATCGATGCGCGCCATTTCTGCTCGCCCAGCATCGTGGGCAGCATGCCGATCACATGCGCGCCTTTTTCGTAGATGGTGCTGGTGTAGATGTTGTCGAATTTCTCCACATAATCGGGGCGTACGGGATGCGAGGTGGGGCCCGCGTCTTCGACGAACTGGCCGGATTTCAGGTTGGTTGCGTCCTCGATGCGCTTGATGCCTTTCGAATGCATGTCTTCGATGAACTGGAATTCGCGCAGGGTGGTGAGTGATTCCTTCACCGTCAGCTCGAACCAGTCGCGCAGCGTCACGCGGTCGCCGGTATAGTTGTGGAAATATTCGTGGCCGATGACTTCTTCGATATAGATCAGTTCGCTATCGGTCGAGGTATCGGCGTTGCCGACGAGCGTCGAGACGTTGAACACGTTGAGGCTCTTGTTCTCCATCGCGCCCGCGTTGAATTTATCAACGGCGACAACGTGGAAAACGTCGAGGTCGTATTCGCGGCCATAGCGTTTTTCATCCCATGCCATGGCGGCCTTGACGGATTCCATCGCCCAGTCGATTTTGTCTTCATAACCCGGCTGCACCGCGATGCGCAGCGCGATTTCGCGGCCGTTCATGGTGGTGAAGGTGTCGGACAATACTTTCAGGTCGCCCGCGACGACCGCGAACAGGTAGCTGGGCTTCGGCCAGGGGTCGCTCCACTGGATGCTGTGGCGGCCATCGCCGAGGTCTTGTGTCTTTGTGAAATCGCCGTTGCCGTTCGACAGCAGGACGGGGAATTGCGCCTTGTCGGCGACCAGCGTGACGTCATAAACCGCAAGGTTATCGGGGCGGTCCATCGAGTAGGTGATGCGGCGGAAACCACGGCTTTCGTTCTGCGACACCAGAATGGGGCCCGCCATATAAAGGCCGGAAAGTTCGGTATTCGTCTTCGGGTTCACTTCCGTCACGATATCCAGCGCGAAAGGGCCAGCGGGCGGGTTCTTGATGATCAGGTTTTTGTCGGTCACTTGGTATTCGCTGCGGTCCATATCGCGCGTCACGCCGTTTTCGGTGATCTTCAGCGAGGTGAGTTTCAGCTCCTCGCCATCCAGCACCAGCGCGCCGCCGGCATTGGGCAGGTCGGGGTTGCGGTTGATTTCAAGGCGGCTGGTGACGACGGTCTTTTCTTCACCGAGGTCAAAATGCAGTTTCATCTTCGGAATTTTGTATTCCGTGGGGCGGTAATCGGCGCGGTACAGCGGGTTGCGGTGGGGGTCGAACAGGGAATCCCGACGGGCATGGAAGTGCATGTGCATGGCGCTGTTTCCTTGTATTTGACAAATCTATTATTGAAACCTTAGGAAGTTTAATTTGTCAGAACATTTCTGTCAACGAGTGTTTTGGCGCAATAATATTACGCGGAGGCGGCAGGATTGGCCTTGCGCTTGTACCTGAAAACACTAGATAAATAAGCATCAGGGAGTTACCGCGTGAGCAAGGCTTTTACAACCGAAAATGCAGAGCAGGAAGATGACGAGCTGGAGGAAGCCGATGCGCTGCCGCCGAGCACGAAGAACTACATGACTCCCGCCGGGTTTAAGGTGCTGCAGGACGAACTCCACCACCTGTTACGGGTTGAACGGCCCAAGATGACGGAGATTGTGGGATGGGCGGCCGGAAACGGCGACCGCTCCGAAAACGGCGATTATATCTACGGCAAAAAGCGCCTGCGCGAGATCGACCGCCGGTTGCGCTATCTCACGAAGCGGCTGGAAAATGCCGAGGTCGTTGACCCGAAAAAACAGCAGGGACTGGACCGTGTCTTCTTCGGCGCGACCGTGACCTATGTGAAGGAAGATGACACAGAACTGACCGTCAAGATTGTCGGGATTGACGAAGCCAATCCGTCCGAAGGAAAAATCAGCTGGCTGTCACCGGTTGCGCGCGCGCTCATGAAACTGCGTGTGGGTGATAGTATCGAGGTGAAGACGGTGGGCGGTAAAGAAATGCTTGAGGTTTTGGATATAAGATATCCCCTTAGCAATTAAGGCGTGTATAAGCAGCCCATTTTTCTGTGCTGAATGGTTGTTATCTTTCCGCTATTGTCCGCCATCCAAGATATGTCCATCCCTTCGAACGTGCCGAAAAACCATGAACATTTAGCACTTACAAGTAAGTGTCGAAGGCAGCTAGGTGAGTTGCAATCTACTGTCACAAATTCATAGCCGTGCTTGGTAAATTCTTCTTTCAACGTTCTTTCTGAAGCGCCTGAGGGATAGTTTTCACTCAGAAATTTCTTCATGTCTGCCGCGTGCCAAGGACGGGATGTCACGATATCGTTTGAAGCCAAAATTAATCCACAACCATTCAGTGAGAGTAATAAAAAAATCGTAAATATAATTCTGAACATTTAATAGACTCAAAAGTTCAAACTAAAGAATAGAGTTTAATGTCGTTTTTTGTCGATATCCTGCAACGGCCTGCTTTCTCATCATAAACCAAATGCGCCAGCGTTTCCCCAAGCGCGAAGAACATATCATGCGCGCGGTCGATGGAGCGGTGGGAAAATAATCCACGGGCGGCGTCGATGGCGGTCATGGGGCCGCCGGATTTCAGGACATCGCGGAGTTTTTCAAGGCGGCGTTCGTGATGCACGATCAATTCATCGGCGCGTTTGTGCAAGCCCCGGAAAGGCGCGCCGTGGGATGGCAGCACCAGTACATCGTCCGGCACCGTGTCGCGAATGCGGTTCAGCGTTTCAAGATATGCGGCGACGGGATTGCGCGACTGGAAACTGTCGGGGAACAGGCTGATATTCGGGCTGATATCGGGCAGGATCATGTCGCCCGCGATGAAAATTTTATCGGCTTCGCAATACAGGCTGGCATGTTGCGGGCTGTGGCCGTAACCGTCGATGATTTTCCAGTCGCGGTCGCCGAGCTGCACCATTTCGCCCGGTTTTACTTCGATATACTGCGCGGGCAGGGGAGAAATGATCTTCTTATACCCGAAGCGGCGGCTCATGAGGCTTTCAAGCGTTTCGCCCTCTATCCCTGCTTCGATGTAATAAGCACGATATAGGGATTCCAGTTCATCGGCCTTGGCTTCATCCGTCAGCCATTGCGCCATGCCGTATTCCGGCGCAGTCATTTGCAGCGAGACGCCCGTGCGTTCAGCCAGCCAGCCGCCAAGCCCCAGATGGTCGGGGTGGAAATGGGTGATGAAGATTTTTTCGACAGATTTTTTGGCGAAAACCTCCGCAAACACTTCGTCCCATGCCTGCGTGGAAAGTTCGTTGTTAAATCCTGCATCGACAATGCTGAAGCCTTTCGCACCTTCGAGCAGCCACATGTTCACATGGTTGAGGTCAAAGGGCAGGGGCAGGCGGTTCCACAATATGCCGTCAACAATTGCGCGCGGCCGCCCGGCCTCCGGTATAAAATCATATAGCGGCGCATAGGCGGATTTGCGCATAGGTTGCGTCACTGCGGCGCGGCCAGCGTGCTGTGGTGGATTTTCCAGCCGTTCTTGATTTGCTCGCGCAATGCGGCGCGTTTTACTTCCCATTCGGGCGTGGGAATGAAGGCGGCAGCCACTTTTTCCTGCGGATGGTCGCCATAGGTCATGTCGACGGCCAGCGCGTTGGAGCACACTTCGGCATTCGGCTTGCGCGCGCCTGTGGCGGCCTCCATGTTCAGCGCATTTTCCCAGACGGCTTCGGTTTCCTCCGGCGTCATCAGCGCATAAACGTATTCGATAGCCTTGCGGCGCGGTTCGATGATCCAGGGCAGCACGGTGGCATCGGCGGCGGATTTGCAGCGCGCGAAGTCGGCGGCGGTGATGGCTTCGAATATCAGCAGCGCCTGCAACGCTTCCATCGATACGGGACCGTAATTCGCGCCGGTCTTGGGCAGCGCCTTGGCCGTGCGGCGCGTCAGGTCGGAATAAACCATGAAGTAAAGGCCGTTGACGAGCGAGGGATCGGTGGCGCCAATCGCTTTTTGCTTTGCCCATGCCGTTGCCATCGGCAGCTGGCGCGGATCGCGGGTCAGTTGGGCATTGATACGGTCGGAGATGACGGTAATGCTGCGGCTGTCCTTGGCGTATTGGTCCAACTGCGCATAATAGGAAGAATTATCACTCCCGAACGGGTCAGCGGCATTTGCTGACATGGTTGTCAGGAACACGGCTGCCGCGATGCCAAGACCAAGAATTGTTTTCAATAACGCCCCCTTTATTCGATTAACACCGGATATTAACCATTTTTTTTCTTTTTTGCAGCCATATTCATTAGGTAAGCTGGGAAATCCGGCAGGAGAACCAATTGACCTTTACGCTCGACAAACGCCTCGACGACAGCTCGCATTTCATCGAAGACTGGCCCCTGTGCCGCGTCTCGCTGAAAAGCGACCGTACATGGCCTTGGCTTTATCTTGTGCCGCGCCGTGACGGGATTCGGGAAATGTACGAGCTGCCTGCAGCGGATCAAATGCAGCTCATCCGCGAGATGGGCATGGCGCAGCAGGCGCTGCAGACTCTCTATGCGCCCGATAAAATCAACACCGCCGCGCTTGGCAATATGGTGCCGCAGCTGCACATCCATATCTTTGGCCGCTACAAAACCGATGCCGCCTGGCCCAGGCCCGTATGGGCTATACACACGGATGAAATTCCTTATACTGAGACTGATAAACTCGCAGAAATTCAAAAGCTTAAATCCTGTTTTGAAAAGCTGCGCCAAGGAGAGTAATAAAGCATGTCTTCGATGATGTTCTGCCAGGGCCTGTACGAATTGATGGATAGCTATGACGGCTTCATCATGGACCAGTGGGGCGTGCTCCATAACGGTTTGCAGACCTATGACGGCGTTGTCGATACGCTCAACCACCTGAAGCAGCGCAAAAAGCAGGTTGTCATTCTTTCCAACTCGTCCAAGCGTTCGGAAGACAACACCGAACGCCTGAAAAAATTCGGCATCAAGCCGACCTTGTATAAAGATGTCGTCTCGGCCGGTGAAGTGACCTGGCAGGGTCTGAAGAAACAGGAAGAGCCGCCGTTCAAGAACTTGGGCAATAAATGCTACCTGATCACCCGCGACAACGACCGCGCGTTGCTCGCCGGCCTTGATATCGAGGTTGTGAGCGATATCGAGGAAGCGCAGTTTATCCTCATCACCAGTTTTGACTCGCCGAAGATGAAGGTCGAAGACCTCGACCCTGTTTTCAAACGGGCCGTCGTCAAGCGTCTGCCTGCTATTTGCGCGAACCCCGACATGGTCACCGTTTACGGCCATGAACGCGCGGTCGGCCCCGGCGCGGTTGCCAAACGCTACCACGACCTCGGCGGTGCGGCGCACCTGATCGGCAAGCCGCACAAAATGATTTTCCGCTACGCCCTCGGGCTGTTCGACGGCGTCATCCCGTCGCGTATCCTCGTCATCGGCGATTCAATGCAGCATGATATCGCGGGCGCGGTCAGCGTCGACCTTGATACCGCCTTCATCACCTCCGGTATCCATGCCGGCGCTTTCAAGCCGGGCATGAGCCCCGAGCAAAAGCGCAAGACCATGGAGCACCTCGCCCAAGGCTATGCCGGCATCCGCCCCAACTGGGTGCTGGACAGCCTCATCTGGCAAACCCCCGAAGCCGCGCTGCGCGAACGCGAGCGGGCGCGGATGAAGGAATAATTTTCTCTTTTTTCAATTAAAAAAGGCGACTGATTTTCAGTCGCCTTTTTAATTATTATATTCCCTGCTTACGGCGGATAATCCGGCGCCCCGTCGTCTTCGCCATACTGCGTGCAAAGAACGGCATAGGCGGCCTTTATATCGGGCATGGCGCGCTCCACGGCGGCTTCGCCTTCGGCGATCAGTTCTTCGGCGCGGTCGAATTCCATCAGGCCGATATGGCCGATGCGGGGTACGATCAAAACGTCGGGCGGATCACCCGCAAGGCGGGAGCGGGCGAGGCGGTCCTGCACGATGTTCAAGGCGGATACCATGACGCCGAAGATGCTGGGGCTGTTGGCTTCGCGGCGGAAGACGCGTTGGATCAGGCCCTGCTTCTTCACTTCCTCGACGGCTTGCGGGCCTTCGAAATTCAAAAGATCAAAACCGGCGACGGTCGGGATTGAATCGCCGGGGCGGCGCGCCTTGCCGATGATGTCGCCCGATACGTTGACGGCGATCGTCATGCGCGCACCGGCAGCGGTGCAGGCGGAAACGGGCACAGGGTTCACCAGCGCGCCGTCGATCAGCCAGCGGTTGTTCATGTACATCGGCGGAAAGATACCGGGCAGGGAGAACGATGCGCGCATGACGTCAACAAGCCGCCCCTTTCGCAACCAGACTTCGTGGCCGGTGACAAGGTCGGCGGTGATCGCGATAAAGGGGCTGGGCAGGTCCTCGACGCGAACCTGGCCAAAGTTATCCAGCATCAGCTTCATCAGTTTTTCGCCACCGATAAGGCCGCCGGAGCTTTTGACGCGGAAATCGAGATAGGACAGTACCTTGAATTTCGTGAGCGTGTAGGCCCATTCCTCGACCGCATCAAGGCGGTTCGCCAGATATGCGCCACCGACAAGCGCACCCATGGAGGTGCCGGAAATAATCGTGGGTTCGATGCCATGGCGTTTCAGCGCGCGCACGACGCCCAAATGGGCAAAGCCACGGGCAAGGCCGGAGCCCAGCGCAAGGCCGATGCGGGGCGGGGCAGACATATGGACCTGCTGATCGGCACCGGCTTTCATGCCAAGGCTGGCAGGCGTGGGCTCGGGAGGTGCTTTTTTGTCTTTTCCGAACATCAAAAACTCCGTTTTTGATTATTATGTTTATTGTTTACAGAGTCAGGAATTGTGCTAAATTCCCCTTTAACTGTAATATAACACGACTTTCTAAACTGTTAACAAATAACGGAAACTCCTTGTCCAAGCCTACGCAGACTCCCGTCAACAAACAGCCGATCGCAGAATCCGCACCCATGATCAAGCGCATGGCGCGCCAATACATCCGCCCGCATCTGGGCGTGGTTTTTTGGTCGCTTGTGCTGATGCTGATTTCCGCGGCCATGACCGGCGCGATGGCAAAGCTGATGGAGCCCATCATCGACAAAGTATTCTCCGACAAATCGCAAAGCATGCTGTGGCCGGTTGCCATCTCCGTCCTGCTGGTTTTTGTGCTGCGCGGCGCTGCGGTGTATGGCCAGACCGTGCTGATGAACACGCTCAGCCAGCGCGTCGTCAGCGACATGCAGCGCGACCTGTTTTCACACCTGATCCGCGCGGATCTGGCTTTTTTTCACAACAACCAGAGCGGCCAGCTGATGTCGCGATTTATATCGGACGTGGCGCTGATCCGCACGGCCGTGACGGAATCGCTGACAGGGCTTGGCAAGAACACATTCACGGTCATGTTCCTTGTGGGCGTGATGTTCTATCAGGACTGGAAACTGGCATTAATATCGCTGTTTGTGTTTCCGGTATCCGCCTACACCGTCATGCTGCTGGGGAAGAAAATCCGCAAGGCCGCGATGAACACGCAGTCGAGCATCGGCGACCTGACCGGCATGCTGGGGCAAGCCTTTCAGGGCGCGCGCCATATCAAGTCATATGGCATGGAAGGCTTCGAAACCGGGCGCGTGCATGGCACGATCGAGAAAATTTATAAATACATGAACCGTTCGTTCCGCATCTCCGCCATCCTCGCCCCGATTGGCGAATTGCTCAGCGGCCTTGCGATCGTGACCATCATCGTCTATGGCGGCACGCAAGTGATGGCGGGGCAGAGCACGGCGGGCAAGCTGTTTTCCTTTATCGCTGCCTTCATCATGGCGTTTGAGCCGATGAAGCGCCTTGCGCGTCTCAGCAATATCATGCAAATGGGCCTGGCCGCGCTCGACCGTTTGTTTTCGGTGATGGATAAAAAACCCGAAATCACGGACCGTCCGGATGCGGGCGAATTGAATGCGCATACGCCGACGCTGGCATTCGAAAATGTCACCTTTACCTACGCCGACGGCACCGACGCGCTGCATGATGTCAGCTTTGTGGCGCCCGCAGGGAAGACCATCGCCCTCGTCGGTGAATCTGGCGCAGGAAAATCGACGATCCTGAACCTCATCCCGCGCTTCTACGACGTCAACGGCGGCGCAATCCGTATTGGCGGCAGCGATATCCGCGCGGTGACGATCAAGAGCCTGCGCGCCAGCATGGCGCTTGTCAGCCAGGAAGTGGCGATTTTCAACGATACGCTGCGTGACAACATTGCCTATGGCCAGCCCGATGCGACCGAAGACCAGGTCATGGAGGCGGCCAAGCTTGCCGCGGCGCATGAATTCATCATGGAACTGCCCGAAGGTTACGAAACCCGCGTCGGCGAAAACGGCGTGAAGCTGTCAGGCGGCCAGCGCCAGCGCATTTCTATTGCGCGCGCGATGCTGCGCAATGCCCCGATCCTGCTGCTGGACGAGGCAACTTCCGCCCTTGATGCAACATCGGAACGTCTTGTGCAGGTGGCGCTTGAACGCCTGCAAAAAGGCCGCACCACCATCGTTGTGGCGCACCGCCTGTCGACCATCATGAATGCAGATATCATTTATGTGATGTCGCATGGCCGCATCATCGAAAGTGGCAGCCACACGGAATTGCTGTCTTCCGGCGGTGCATATGCGCGGCTTTACGGCAGCCTGATGAAAGAAACCGCATGATCGTACTCCTGCGCTTTGCGCTGATCGGGTTGCTGGTTTATGGCGTGATCGTGCTGGCCGTTTATCTGGGTCAGCGCAGCATGCAATATTTCCCGGAGCAGGATCTTGGCGATCCCAAGCTGCCCGAGGCGCTGCAGGCGACCGTGCTGAAGATCAAGACCGAAGACGGCCTGGAAAATGTCTCGTGGTTCGCGGCGCCTGCCGATAAAACCGCCAAGGTGTTCATCCATTTCCATGGCAATGGCGGCAATATCAGCCACCGCGCGGCCACTGCCGCTTTTTACCAAAAGAAAGGCTACGGCTTTTTCCTGTGTGAATACCGCGGCTATGGCGGTAATCCGGGCAAGCCGACGGAGCAGGGGCTGTATCATGATGCGCGCGCTTGCGTGAATTACCTGCTTGATAATGGTTACCGCCTCGACCAATTGGTGTTTTACGGCGAGAGCATCGGTTCCGGCGTGGCCGTGCAGATGGCGCTTGAATTCCAGCCGCGCCGCCTCGTGCTGGAGGCGCCCTTCAGCAGCGCCGCCGATGTCGCCAAAAGTGCCTATGGTTTCCTGCCGGTTGACATGATGATGCTCGACCGTTTCGACAGCATCGACAAGATCACGAATATCAAAACATCGTTGCTGATCCTGCACGGCACAGATGACCGCATCGTGCCCTATGCGCTCGGCAAAAAGCTGTACGACAAAGCAAAGCACCCCAAGGAATTCGTTTCCATCGCCAAGGGCGGGCATAGCAACCTGTATGATTTCAAGGTTGGCGATAAGGTGGTGGAATGGCTTGAACGGCCGCACGCGCCGCCCCAAAAAACCGCAGCCCCGTGAGCAGCCTGAGCCTTCCAGAACAGGTACGCCGGGACGCAGCATCCGTGATGGCGGAGGCGTCATTTGTATCCATACAACATGATAAAATCGCTCCCTATACCGCCTCTCTTCTCGAAAAATACCCGCTGATTACGGCACTTGATGCGGATCATCATTTCCTGTCGCAGGATTCGCCCGCTGTCACGGCGGCATATCTTTTTGCGCTCGATAGCGTCAATTTCGGGTCGGGATATTTCAAGGTGGCGCAGGCGTGCGGCGTTGAATTTGAATATAACCATGTCGCGGGTGCGCTGAAAAAAGCGTTCGCGGAAAACAGGCTGAATATCCCGCACAAATGGGCGGCGGCGACCCCGGCGGAATGCCATGAGGTGTTTGGCGTGCCGCAGGGGCGCGATGCGCGTCTGGACGAATTGATGGGATTGTTTGCCGGTCATTTGCAGGAAACGGGCCGCCGTATCATCAGCGAACATGGCGGCAGCGTT
The DNA here is from genome assembly GCA_965279315.1 of Alphaproteobacteria bacterium. Classification (GTDB taxonomy): domain Bacteria; phylum Pseudomonadota; class Alphaproteobacteria; order Micavibrionales; family UBA2020; genus JAPWJZ01. The sequence continues at coordinate 2,327,336 of OZ257145.1, forward strand.
ATGCGCCTTTTGGAAACAGCAGCCAATTCGGCGGTCGCATTGACAGATATCGTCGGCAACTGGCCGACATTCCGCGATGTGTCGGCTTACAAGGGCAGGGAAGTCGCGTTTTACAAGCGTGCGCAGATTCTGGCGGCGGATATTTATCTGGCGTTGCAGGGAAAACCGCCTGCTGCATTCGCGGACATGGCGGGCCTGACGATTTTTGCCGACAACATGGTGCCGCATGTGCTGCGGCATGACGGCATTATTGCCTATGCGCCGGCACTGGCCGCGACGATTGATGCGGGCACGATGATCGCGGCTGGCAGCAGCGAAGAAACCGAAATCCGCGCGGCGGGCATTCATGCGGTCGAGCTCATGAAAAAGACGGCGGCAACACATGTCACCGCCGTCAATCTCGATCATATCCTCTGGAACCGGGGGTACGAAGCGGGCATTTACGCGCTGCCGACGCACCGTACCTGGTCCGTCTGGTATTGATATTTAGTTGTTCACGCGGACATTGCTGTCGGTGCGCAGGCGGCCGCCGAGAACATTGCGGTCATTCGTGTTGATGTCTGCGTTGGTGTTGATGTTCGCATTTGTGTTCACGCCTGTTTCGGTCGTCGTCGTGGACTTCACTGTTTCTTGGGTTTGTGAGGACACTTCAGGACGCGTTTCGCGGGCGCGGTGACGGACGACTTTTTTCTTCTTGTGCGTGGAGGCGACGGTTTTCTGCGTCGTGGAAGCCGCGCGCGCGTCGGCGTCCGTTTTTGCCTGCGCATCTGCGTTTACGGCAACGCCTGCATCGACTTCCTTGAGGGGCGAAACGGTGCTGTCGACAGTGCTGCCAACGCCAAGATCCGTGCTGGTGTTGGTGCTAGTGTTGGCCTGTGTGGTCGTTTCTGTTGTGGTCACGCCGTTGATATCGGTATCCGTGCTGCCATGCACGCTGCTGGTGACGCTTTCGGTCGATTGCGTTGCGCCGCCGACGATGCCGCCAACAGATCCTCCAACGGAAGATTTGCTGCCAACGCCCAACTCAAGGGCATGTGCAGGCGCGGGAATGGCGAAAGCCAGCGCGAGCGCAATAGCAGTCGTTGCGAAAAATTGGTTTTTCATCCGGAAGTCTCCTGTGAATACGTTTTTTGCCTTTAACTGGCATTCAACGCCCCAGAAGAGGGTAAGTTCCACCTTAAAACGCGTTTTGTTAGCGTTTTTCCAGCGAAACATAGGGGCGTTCGACGGGGCCGGTATAAAGCTGGCGCGGGCGACCGATTTTCTGGGTGGGTTCCTGGATCATCTCGTTCCAATGGGAAATCCAGCCGACCGTGCGCGCCACGGCGAACAGCACCGTGAACAGGTTGGTGGGGAAGCCCATGGCCTTCAGGATGATGCCCGAATAGAAATCCACGTTCGGGTAGAGCTTCTTCTCGATGAAGTATTCATCCGCCAGCGCCGCTTTTTCCAGCTCCATCGCCAGTTCCAGCAGCGGATCGTTGATGCCCAGTTCTTTCAGGACCTCGTAGCAGGTATCGCGCATGATTTCGGCGCGGGGATCGTAGTTTTTATAGACGCGGTGGCCGAAGCCCATCAGGCGGAAGCTGTCGTTCTTGTCTTTCGAGCGCTTGATGAATTCGGGCACGCGGCTCTTGTCGCCGATCTGGTTCAGCATCTGCAGGACGGCTTCGTTCGCGCCGCCATGCGCCGGACCCCAGAGTGACGCGATGCCGGATGCCACGCAGGCAAACGGGTTCGCGCGCGACGAACCGGCGAGGCGCACGGTCGAGGTCGAAGCGTTCTGTTCATGGTCTGCGTGCAGGATGAAGATACGGTCCATCGCGCGGGCGAGGATCGGGTTGATCTTGTAAGGCTCGCAGGGCACAGCAAACGTCATGTAAAGGAAGTTTTCCGCGAAGCTGAGGTCGTTGCGCGGATACATGAACGGCTGGCCGATCGAGTATTTATAGACCATCGCCGCGATCGTCGGCACCTTCGCGATCAGGCGGTGCGCCGCGATTTCGCGCTGCTTGGGGTCGTCGATGTCGAGGCTGTCGTGATAGAACGCGGAAAGCGCGCCCACGACGCCGACCATGACCGCCATCGGGTGGCTGTCGCGGCGGAAACCGCGGAAGAAGAACTGCATTTGTTCATGCACCATGGTGTGATGCGTGATGTGGTTCTGGAACTCTTTTTTCTGTTCTGCGTCCGGCAGGTCGCCGTAGAGCAGCAGGTGGCAGACTTCGATGAAGTCGCTTTTCAGCGCGAGTTCCTTGATCGAATAACCACGGTGAAGCAGCACACCTTTGTCACCGTCAATGAATGTCAGGCCGCTTTCGCAGGCCGCTGTCGAGGTGAAGCCGGGGTCAAAAGTGAACATGCCGGTTTCGGCATAAAGCTTGCGGATGTCAATGACCCGCGGGCCGACGGAACCGTCGAGCACCGGAAACTGGTACGTCTTGCCTGTTTCATTGTCCGTGAGCGTGACCGTTTTTTGCGGTTTGGACTGCGGCGCTGCGTTGCTCATTTTTCACCTTTTTTGGATTTTTGAGGGAGGACAGTTTTCCCTGCATTAATAATAGGTCGATTAATGAATGATTTCAATTCCGATTATGGTGCGGCGCAAAATCCGCTTTATCGAAATTACCGGGAACTGAAACGGTACATAAGCCTTGGTATGGAAGACGAGTGCCGGAAAGGCACAACAACACCGATTCAGGAGGCTATCATGCGCCCCATGTCATATCTGGAAGACGATTACCTGATTACCGAAAAAAAGTACTCGATTTCCGGGCTGCTGCTCCCCGGTGAAGGACTTGTGCATATTGCGGAAATTAGCCCCGGTATTTACTGGAAGGGCATCGCGATGCTCATCGTGGCGCTTGTGGCGCTATTTTATTCGCCTGCGCTGGCACTGTACTTCGCAATCGTGGCCGGCATCCTCTTGCTGACCGAATATACGACCAAACGTTATTTGCTTCTGGCGGCGACCGATACGCGTGTTGTGCTGGGCGGCGGTGTGTTCAACCAGGAAATTGTATCGATGCCTTATAACCGCATCGAAGGTGTCGAAATCATGCGCTCTCCCGCCGCTATGCTGTTCGGTTACTCGAACGTCATCCTGACGGGCACGGGCCGTGCACGCATCATCATCCCGTTCGTCAACGATGCAGCAGCATTTACCGATGATATCAACCGCCGCATCATGGCGCGCGGATAGGCCTTACTGCCAAAAGAAAAACCCGGCGGTGTCAAAACCGCCGGGTTTTTTTATGGTCTTGTCCGAAAAGCGCTTACGCGGCTTTCGGCGGTGCAGCCGGCGTCGCCTTGGGGGCTTGGTTCGCGGCGGGCGCTGCTTGCGGGAAGGCATCGACTTCGATGACTGCGCGGCGCAGGCGGTCCATTTCTTTCACCTTGGCCGCTTCGTCAGCAGTAATGACGTTCGCGGTGACGGCAGCATCCAACAGGGCAGCGCGGGGCTGTTCCTTGGAAATCGTGCCGGCCTTGGTGGCGAGATAGATTTTCTTTTCGAGCGGTTCGACTTCAACCGACAATTTGAACGCCATTTCCAGCTTGCCGAGAGGTTCAGCCTCGTCGGTCGGCTTGAAGACGCCGCGGGTCAGGTTGTCGCGCGTTGCGCCCGGGATGCGGATGGTGTCCGCGACCTTGCGGTCGAGGCCGTCCGTGGGGGCGTGGTTCTGCTTGTCGCGAATGAACATCGCAGCGCCGAGCGTGGCAACCGCGCCGACAATCGCCACGACAGGCGCAAGCGTGAATGCAGCAACGGTTGTTGCGGCAGCCAGCACGCCGGTCAGCAGCTTGCGGGGGAACACGATGTGTTTCACAAGTCGCGTGGCCTTCAGCGGGTGGTTATCCAGTGCGTCTTCCAGGGCTTTTTCAGCCTTGGCGAGCGACGACTGCACAGCCCAGTCCAGCAGCACTTTTTCGTCTTTCGGCGCGCCGTTTTTCTCATAGTACCAAAGCGCGGTCGAAGCGAGGTAGAGATGGCTGTAGACGTCGCCCATGCGTGCCGACACGCGTTCTTTTTTCTTGAGGTTCGCGCCCAGCGGAAGCGAGGCGTTGGTCGCAAGGTTGAACGCAGCGGAAAGGCGGTTGATCTGCTTATAGTACTTCTTGGTCGACTTGTCGACGCCCTTGGGCGCGCGTGCAAACCGGCTGCCGGTCGCGCCGTGAGCGAGGGCTTTCACCGCGTTCACAACACCGCTGCCAAGGTGCGAAGCCAGCACTTTGAAGAACTTGTTGAAGGCTTTCTTCGGGTCCTGCTCTTCCAGCGCTTCCAGTTCTTTCAGGGTGTGGGGGTGCGCACGAACCGCGCCCTGACCGAAGATGATCAGGTTGCGGGTCATGATGTTCGCGCCCTCGACCGTGATGGCGATCGGGATGCCTTTATAGAGCGTGGAGAACACGTTTTTCGGGCCGTTCGAAACAGCCTTGCCGCCGTGGATGTCCATTGCATCGTTGACGATCGTCCGCATGCCTTCCGTCAGGTGGTATTTCAGGATGGCGGAGGGGATTGCGGGACGCTCGCCGGCATCCACCATCTGCAGCGTCGCTTCGCGCGCCGCGTTCATCAGGTAGGTGAGGCCGGCCATGCGCGCGAGAGGCTCTTCGATGCCTTCGAAGTTGGAGATCGAGGTGCCGAACTGTTTGCGCACGCGCGAATACGAACCGGTCGCATAGGACGACAGTTTCGCAGCCGCAGTCGAAAGGGCGGGCAGCGACAGCGAACGGCCGACAGCGAGGCTTTCCATCAGCATCGCCCAACCCTTGCCGGCCTTTTCGGGGCCGCCAATGATGGCGTCGATGGGAACGAACACGTCCACGCCCTTGTTCGGGCCGTTGTGGAAGGGCAGGTCCATCGGCGCATGGCGGTCGCCGATTTCAACGCCGGGGGTGTTGCGCGGAACGAGCGCGACGGTGATGCCGAGGTCTTTCACGCCCTTGCCGAGCAGGTTGTCGGGATCTTCCAGCTTGAATGCCATGCCGATCAGCGACGCGATGGGGCCGAGGGTGATGTAGCGTTTTTCCCAGTTCATGCGAATGCCGAGTTCGCCTTTTTCATTCTTCACGACAACGCCGCGGTCGGGAATGCTGCCGGCGTCAGAGCCGGCTTCGGGGCCGGTCAATGCGAAGCAGGGGATTTCCGTGCCGTTTGCGAGGCGGGGAAGGTAATAGTCTTTTTGCGCTTGCGTGCCGTAAGCGCCGATCAGTTCGGCAGGCCCGAGCGAGTTCGGGACCATCACGGTCACGGCTGCGGTGATCGAGCGCGACGCGAGCTTCATCACAACGGCGGAATGCGCCTTGGACGAGAAGCCTTTGCCGCCGTATTCCTTGGGGATCTCGAGGCCCATGAAGCCTTCTTCCTTGATGATCTTCCAGGCTTCGGGGGGCAGGTCGTTTGTTTTCTGGATTTCCCAGTTGTCGACGATCTTGCAGAGTTTCTCGACCGGGCCATCGAGGAATGCTTGTTCCTCGGCCGTCAGTTCCGCTTTCTCGTACTTGAAAAGTTTGTCCCAGTTCGGGCTGCCGCTCATCAGTTCGGCGTCCCAGCCGACGGTGCCGGAGGCAAGCGCCTCTTTCTCGGTCGCCGAGATCGGCGGCATTTGTTTCTTGACCGCTTTCACGATCGCGCTGCGAATTCCCATTGTGTAGCCTTCCTTCTTATTGCGTTAAGATAGACTCTACACACCCCGAACCAATGCCCGCTTGGCGGACGCCGTTTTTTGTTCTTATTTGATTCTGCTAGGTATAATTGGACGGGGGGAGGGAAATGTCAAAACATAATCAAGTTGTCAGAATGAATTGACGGAATGTCGGAAATGTTTTGCGGTGCAGCACTACGCTTGTATTGAATGATTTATTTGTAAAATGTATTTTTAATAAATTATCAAAAAGGAGCGATTATGAAAGAACAGGATTTAGTAAAAACTGATTGGCTTGCCGTAGTAGCTAAGTGCTTAGCAACTCTTTGTCTTGCAAACGTTGCGGAGAAAAATGCAACTTTAGCGGATAAGGCTTACTTACTAGAAAATTTGGGATTAAACAGAAAAGATGTTGCTGCCATGCTTGATACAACTCCAGCATCGGTTGCCGAGTTACTGCGCTTAAAACGTAATAAAAAAGGGGCAAAAAAACGTGGTACAAAAAAAAGCTAAGAATGCGGATAATCAGCAAGAAATTTCAGGAATAGATAAAGTAGCGAGATTGCTTGGCCTATTGATTGTTAGAGATATTGAAACAACCTCAGATCAAATCTCTATGCTTAGAGCTGGAGGATTTTCAACGGCTGAAATTGCTACCCTTTTAAATATCACCGAGAATAACGTCCACGTTTCAATCCATCGATTGAAAACGGGGAAAAAGAAAAACGGAAAAAAATAGCATATGGCTCAAATCAATCAAGAGTTGCTCGCCCGCCTCGAAAAGAAACTTAATGTCAAGAAAGCGAGGTTGTATGTTCTTATACAAGAAATTGCTAATGAAAAGGCACTCGACCGCCATCTCGCAGCGTTAATTTTGGCCGGTCAAAATCAAATCAGCATCCAAAAATACTCGACTGTTGAAGATCGTGCACAAATTCGCGGCGTACGAAGTGCTGCGGAAGGCTCTTTTTCTGAAAGACCTTTACAAACGGCAAGTAACAAGATTAAGCCCAAAACAACTAAGCAAGGTAAAATTAAGAAGACCCAAGACAATTCGGTTTTTGTCGTTCATGGGCGAAACGAAGCTTTGCGAAAATCGATGTTTGATTTTTTAAGAGCCTTAGGGCTCAAGCCTATGGAGTGGAATAATGCCATTTTGGCTGCTAAGGGAGCTAATCCGCACGTAGACGACATCATAGATGCTGCCATGAGTCGAGTGCAGGCAGTTGTAGTTCTTTTTACGCCAGATGACGATGCTAAATTGAATGATAGCCTCTGCCCAAGACATGAAAAAGCAACAGAGGGAAAATTGCAAGGTCAGCCGCGACCAAATGTGATTTTTGAGGCGGGTTTGGCACTGGGCAGACATCCAGAAAAGACTTTGTTAGTGCAGGTCGGAAAAATTAGGGACATAAGCGATATTGCCGGAAAACACATAGTTAGACTAAGCAATGATGCCGCCAAGCGCACCGATGTTGCTAATCGCTTGGAAAAAATTGGCTGTAAGGTAGATAGAACCGGAGCTGACTGGACAAGCGCGGGCGATTTTTCTATTTAAATAAACCAGCGATGCTCATGTTTTCATCTCAACCCCGGCGGCCTTTGTGGCGGCAGGGGCACTGGCTGCGCGACGGGCGGAGCGGGCGCGTCGAAGAAGGTGCTGCTGAATTTGTTCTTGAACAAATTATAGACTTCTTCCAGCGAACGGGCGACGCCGCTGCGTTTGTAGAAGACATTGTGGTTGGCCTCGGCGGCGGCGGGGAAGGATGACTTCGCGGCGGCGCCGGGGTTGCGGTCGAGTTTCACGATGAAGTTTGTTGCCTGTCCTGAACCCAGGAAATGCGCGAGGTACTGGTCGGCGCGCGTGATGGTGCGGCGGGGCAGGGCGGCTTGCAGGTTGTCGCGGTTTTCCTTGGCGAATTCGGCGCCCATCAGCGCCATGATGCGCGGATCGGTGCGCAGGCCGAGCGCGTATTGCTCCACCAGCGGGTCCTTGATGCGGGCGGTCGTGATTTCGCCTGCTTTATTGCGGTCAACCTCGATGCGGCTCGCGATGTCGCCGAGGCCGTATTTCGCGCCGTGCGTATAAAGCGATACCAGCCAGGTGTTGTCGATAAACTGGAACAGCCCGGTCGCGCTCGATGTGGTCGCGGAAATGCCAGCATCGAAGCCGCTTTCCGCGCCTGCCAACTGCATCAGGTATCCGAAATCAACGCCCGCAACCTTGGACGCATGGCGCACGGCGAAAGTGGTGGAGGGGTTGATGGCGTTATACATCGTCGAATATTTCGCCGCGTCCTCGACCGCCTGCCTTGCGGCTTCCTGCAGCGTGACATCAACCGTCTGGCCTTGCGCCAGCATCGGCTTGCTCATCAGCGCGAATTCCTGCAGGGCGGCAGTTGTCAGCGGCCCCTTGACGCCGTCCGCGCCGCGAATACCAAGGTCGAAGCCGATCTTCATCAGCGCGCGTTGCTGCTCGGCCACGGTCAGGTCGTAGGCGTAATTCATGCCTTTATAGGCTGTCTGTGGAATTTCCGCTTCATGCGCCACATATTCGGCCCCCAGCAGCGTTGCGATGCGCGGGTTGTTGCGCATGGCGACGATCTGGCGCAGCACGGCGGGGTCTGCCACTTGCAGGCGCACGGTCGGCTGGTTTTGCGCGTTCATGACGGGCGCGCCGACCTCGATATTATCGGCGAAGAAGCCGAGGCCGTGCTTGGCGCCTTGCGTCTTCATCAGGTAAAGCCAGGTCGAGACGTTGAATTTATAGACGTGATCGGCGCGCAGGCGTGCCGTTGCGACGTTCATGACATTGCCGGAGTTTTCCTGCAAGCGCGTGACCATGGCTTCAAAGTCCGTCCCCGTCTGTTGCGCTGCGAAACGCAGCGTGGCGGCGACAGGCAGGGAAATTTTGTATTTTTTCACATCGGCTTTGGCCGCCAAACGGATATCGGCCAGCATTTTAAGCTCGGTACGGGATAACGGGCCTGTCGCATCCGGATTATTGGTGAGTGCGCGGAATTCGCGGATTGTTTCGGTATTCTGGACGAAGAATATATTCCGCGCCTTCTCATCCGCCGTGCTGAACAGCGGGGCGAAGGAGGCGAGCGGGGTAAACTTGTGCGGCAGCGGCACCGGTTCGCTTTCCGGCGGCGGGGCGTTGATGAGCGCAGGCGTCGTATTAATCGTATCGGCGGCAGGCGGGTTGGGCGCAGACGATATTTGCCCCTGCGCCGCCAAAGTCAGCGGAGAAAAGACAACCGTCGTCGCAAGCGCGGCGGCCCTGAATTTTCGCCTTAATTCTGCTTTGTCGATCGTTGGAAAATACATGCTTGCTCTTCGTCAGGTTTTCCGGAGTCGCGCCAATTACAGACAGTATAGCGCAATACGGTAAATATTTCAACAATTCCGAATGTCCTCAAGGGGTTAGTAACAGCCTGAGCATAACCTTTACGCCACAGCCCCCTGTTCATTGTTTTTGCTTTGGTGTTACACTAAATGAATATAACCAAAGGGATTTCGGGGAAGCGATGCAGCTTAAATACACTTCTATCACCGGCGCAGATGATGCCGTTGACCCTCAGGAGCTTCTGGCATTGTCGCGCGAATTCCCGTTTGCGGAATGGGCGATCCTGCTACTGCCCGCGCGCACCGGCACGGCGCGCTTCCCATCGAAAGAATGGATCCGCAAATTTTCACAGCTGGCATCCGGCCTGCATACCGCGATGCACCTTTGCGATGGCGCGCTTTTGGGCTTCATCCGCGGCGACAGCGAAATTCTCGGCCTGATGTCGGGGTTTAAACGCATCCAGCTGAATTTGAAATTCGGCGATGTTGAAGGCAAATACGACCCGGCCGCCCTGGTGCAGCGCGTGCGCGACAACCCGCAATTCCAGTTCATCATCCAATACGGCAAGGACAAGCAAAGCCTGCTGCCGCTGCTGGCCGATGTTCCGAACCATGCTGTCCTGTACGACGATTCAGCAGGGCGCGGCATCAGCCCCGACAGCTGGGAGCCGCCGCTGCCCAACCATTTTTGCGGTTACGCAGGCGGCCTCAACCCCGCGAATGTGGCGCAGCAGATCGAGATTATCGCGAAGGTCGCGCCGGGCTACACCACATGGATCGACATGGAAACCGGCGTGCGCACCGACGATAAGTTCGACATGGCAAAAGTGCGCCGCGTGCTCGAAATTTCCCGGCCCTATGCCATCAACGATGATGCCGCCGTTCCGGCAAAACAAGGACATGCACTATAAGATGACCAACGAACCCACGACCGCAGCCCGCGTCCACAAATCCGAGCGTTCCCGTGCGCTCACGATCATGACGCTCGAGAAACTGGATACGCTGACACTTCCCTCGACGCCGCAGTTTTATGAATTGTGGTATCGCTATTTCGATGGCGACCCCGAAATCACGCGCGCCATCGACGCGATCGAGGGCGACCCCGACGAGGCCTCGTGCCAGAAAATCTATGCGCGTTTCCTCAGCGCGCAAACGCAGGATGCCGCCGTCAACAAGGTCAACGACCAGGTGCAGGGCTCGATCACCGCGCTTGCGACCATGCTGAAATCGGCATCAAGCGCGACATCCGAATACGGCACGCAACTGGATGGCGTGTCGGAAAAAATCGGTGATGCATCTTCGATTGGCGACCTGAGCAACGTCATCAGCGGCATCCTGGCCGAAACCACGAAAATGGTCGAGAAGAACAAGGAGCTGGAGATAGAGCTGACCAATTCGTCGCAGCAGGTGACGGAGCTGAAACAGTACTTGGATAACGTCAAGAAAGAGGCCACGACAGACAGCCTGACCGGCATCGCCAACCGCAAGGCGTTCGACAATGCCATCTCCGAAAAAGCCGTCATGGCGACGGCAAGCAAGGAGCCGATGGTCCTGATGATGCTCGACATCGACCATTTCAAGAAATTCAACGACACTTATGGCCACCAGACGGGCGATCAGGTATTGCGGCTTGTCGCGCGCACGCTGGTGGGCAACATCAAGGGGCATGACATCGCCGCGCGTTTCGGCGGCGAAGAATTCGCGATCATCCTGCCCGCAACGCCGCTTGCCGCCGGATTGAAGGTGGCCGAGGCGCTGCGCCGCCATGTGGAGCAAAAGGAACTGGTGAACAAATCCAGCAACGAAAAACTGGGCACCATCACCATTTCCATCGGCATTGCTGAATACCGCCCCGATGAAAGCATCACCGATTTCATCGAACGCGCGGACGTTGCCCTTTATCAGGCCAAGAATGCCGGGCGCAACAGGGTGCAATCCGCGGGGTAGGGATGTCTTTGTCCGAAAAACACGCCGCAGCACGCGATGCGCTTGGCCGCCAGGATTATAAGGAAGCCGTCCGCCATATCGACGCGGCGCTCGAACATAACGAACATGACGCCGCCGCCATGGCATTGATGGCCGAAACGCTGGAGGAGCAGGGCGAGGTGATGGAGGCGATCGGCTATGCCGTGCTCGCGATCAACACCGACAATGAAAACCTTGCGGCCAAGAAACAATTCCTGCGCCTTGCGGGGGAAATGCATTTCACGCACCACAACCCCAATGTCGAAAGCGCGATCCTTGCCTGCCTGAAAACGCCGGACCTTGAATACGGCGGCGCGAATGTGCTGTGGGGCAATGCGCTGCTGGTCAATCCGGGATTTATCGCGCTGTTCACGCATGTCATGCGCAAGCGCCTGATCCCCTGGTCAAAGCCCTTCGATGGCGTGATCGATTTTTCGCCGCTGCTGACGCCCTATTTCCTGCTCGGCATCTCGCAGATCACGGTGTGCTTCCTGCCGTTCGAGCGCTTCATGGTCAACCTGCGCGCCTTCCTGCTGGAGCAATCCGGCAGCAACGCCCCGCAATTGTCCGCTGCCGACTTGCTGGCGTTAACGGCTGCGATGGCGCGGTATGCCTTCCACGCAGACTTTATTTTGCAGATCGACCCCAAGGAGCAGAAGCAGGCGGATGTTTTCCGCGACAAGGCGCTGGCCGGGTCAGCAACAGCGCAGGATATCGCGATCCTCGGTTGTTATGCGCCGTTATACGGCCTTGCGAATGCCGACGCGATCGAGGAAAAATATAAGTCTCATCCCGATCTTGCCGACATGGTTTCCGACCATATCACTGAATACAAGGCTTTGCGCAAACGCGCAGACGGCATTGTGCCTGCAACGTCGATCCTTGGCGAAGTGGCCGACAAGGTCAGGAACATGTACGAAAACTTCCCGTATCCGCGCTGGCGGCAGCTGGAGGAAACGAAGTTTACCTGGCGCGAACAGGACCGGATTGCGCTGGAAAAACCGGGCGCAACCGGGCTGGTGGCGGGCTGCGGCACGGGCCGCGAGTCATGCCAGTTGGCGGCAGCGTTTCCTGACGCCGACATCCTTGCAATCGATATTACCGCCGCAAGCCTTTCCTATGCGATCAACAAGGCGGAGCAATACGGCATCAGGAATGTCGCGCATATCCAGGCGGATATCATGGAACTGCCGAAACTGGGGCGCAGTTTCGATTACATCCACAGCGTCGGCGTGCTGCACCACATGGCCGATCCCGAACAGGGATGGCAAACGCTGGCCAACCTGCTGAAGCCCGACGGCATCATGCATATCGGCCTCTACGGTGAAACGCCGCGCCGCTCGATCGTCGAGGCGCGCGCCGCGATTGCCAAGGGGAAATATCCGTCCACCGCCGAAGGCATGCGCGAATTCCGCAAGGATTCACCGCTGCTGCTGCGTGGGGAAAGCATGGCGACGCTGCTGAAGGCGCGCGATTATTATTTCCTCAACATGTACAGCGACCTGCTGTTCCATGTGCATGAAGACCGCTTCACCATTCCGCGCATCGCCGCCGCGCTTGAAAAAATGGGCATGGTCTTTACCGGCTTCAAGCTGCCGGAAAAGGTCATCCAGCAGTTCCGCGACCTGTTTCCCGACGACATGCGCGGCCTGTCGCTTAAAAACTGGGAGGCATTTGAAAAACTGCATCCCGACACTTTTATCCATTCCTATAAATTCTGGTGCCGCAAGGCATGACCATGGGGAGTTCACGCATGTTGTTCCGTTTTTCTGCGATCGTTATTGCGCTGCTTTTATCCGTGCCTGCCGCCGCGCAAACCGAAAATGCAGGCGATGACGGTTATGTGGATACGCCTGCATTGTCGCTGGATGAACAAATGACGAATGCGGCGGATGGCGATATCGCATCGCAATATAACCTTGGCATGAAATACGCGCGCGGTGACGGCGTGAAACAGGACTATGTCGTCGCGGCAAAATGGCTCGACATGGCCGCAAACAAGGGCGATGCGGATGCGCAGGCGGCACTTGGCGTCATGTATCAAAAAGGGCAGGGTGTCCAGCAGGACACCAACATCGCCGCCAACCTTTACAAACGCGCCGCCGCGCAGGGTGACAAGCTATCCCAATATAACCTCGCCTCCATTTACGCAAACGGCCGCGGGTCGATGCGGAATGACAAGGAGGCTTTTTTCTGGGTGACTCTGGCGTCGGTCGAGAATACCGAGCCGCAGGTGACCGCGCTTCACGATACGCTCGCGGCGCGGTTGTCGCCTGGAGAAATCAGCGACGCGCAGCAACGCGCCGCGCTGTGGGTGCCCGAGAAAAAAGCGGAAGAGGAAATGCCGGAAAAGTTGCAGTATGGACAGTAAGCCGTTCATTGCCTTTGGCGCGTTGTTCGCGGCCATGCTGGGCTTGTTCGCGCTTTCGGCCTATGCGCAGCCTGCTTCCCGCACACCTGTCGCAAATGCGGAGCGCATGAACGGCTATGCCTTGGGCGATTATGCGGGGTTCTGGAAGAATCCCGACTGGCATTTCGTGACGGTGCGCTACCGCCGCGACAGCAGCGAAATGCGCCTCACCTATGCGAACGGGATTGCATGGAAGGCATTGCTGGCAGGTGGCAAAGAATATCCGCAGGGCGCGGTCTTCGGCAAGGTGGGGTTACTGACGCAAGATGATCCCAGCTTCACCAGTTCCGCCGTTCCGGCGGGTGCGCGCCGCTACCAGCTGATGATCCGCGATAAAGAAAAAGGCAAGGATACCAACGGCTGGGTCTATGCCCTGTTCGATGGCCGCGGCAAGGCGGTTGCGGAAGACCAGGATATCGCGTCGCAAGCCTGCTGGGCGTGCCACGCGCTTGTGCCCGAGCGTGGCGAAGTGTTTTCCCAGCCCATCAGCATGGATGTCTCCGACACGTTTCCCGATCCGGGCGCAGTGCCGTTTGCGCAGGCGATTTCGCGTGTCGAATTTGAAACGGTTCAGGCATCCGGCCTGCCGGAAAAAATCCGTGCGAAGCTGCCGCGTGAAACGAAATCTGTCAGGCTGGTGCAGGGCAAGCTTGCCTTGAACCTGTTCCGCGGGACGGTCGATGAAATCCGCCCGACGCTGGCAAGGGAATCCCTGCGCGCAAAAATGCCGGCGGTCTTGATGAGCAAGGATGGCACGTTGTTTTCCGTCGTATATGCCGGCGCAGACGGCAAAAGCTGCGCTTTGGCCGGCGGGGGGCAGGGAGTGACAGTGAGTGCCTTCTATACGACAGGCATTTTACCCGGCAAGGAATCCATGATTGCCGAACAGCAATACTGCGATAGGAAATAAGCGTATCAGCGTTTCAATACGCCGGTGGTCAGCCTGAAAATCCGCCAGCCTGCGCCCGCGATTGCGCCGAATGACGACAGGCGCAACGCCGCATCGCCTGTAGGTTCGCCCAGCCACAGCGCCAGCAAGATGCCGATGACGCCGCCCGCCGCGCCGCCCCGTGCTGTCGCGCGCGGCACGCCGCCGAATGCGCCGGTCGATGAAAATCCCGTCCCGATGCCTGTCAGCGTTGCCAACAGCATCTTGATGCTCGTCCAGCCGAGGTTGATGCCCTTGAAGAAAAGGCCCAGCGCAAAACTGATGCCGAAAAATACCGCCGCGCCTGCAGCCGCACCCAGCAACGCGCCCGTCATGCTGCCCATGTTGTGTTCATGTGCCGAAATCGCGCCGATGGCCATGCCAAGGACCGCGCCGAAACCGCTCCAGCCTGAAAACGTGATCCAGCTCGGGCCTTTTGCGCCGTAATCCGGCGTGCCATACATTCTTTCGCTCGCCTGCTGACGCGCGACATCCGCATTCCACTGGCGTGTCACGCGGGCGGCAAACTGGTTATGGGGGCCTTCGTTTGTCATGGTCGCACCTCTTTGCACATCAGTCCTTGGCAAGCTTATCAGCTAACGCCAGTGATGACACGCAGGAAGCGGGATATTCCCTGCGCAACCTGTTTTCACAAAGGTTTCGTATCGTGTAACTTATTGATTTGAAACGAAACCTGAATTTAAAAATGCAACATGCGTGTTTCATAACACATTGAATTTGCAGCGTATTTCAAAACGGGTATGTCGCAAAACAGCACGAAAACACATGCAAAACGTGCCAAAAATTGACACAGAAAATTCGTGCCTGAAAATTATCCTTTTTATTTCAATCGGATAGATCTTATGCCGAGGGCGGTTTTGACTGGGAAACGACAGCGGGGGCTTTTACAGGCTCTGCGGGCGAAACACCGGTTTTGTGCCCGAACAGGTCGGCCAGTTTCGGTTTGATGAAATGCTGCGGGCCTTCCGCCGGTTTGTTCTGCATGGGCGCGGTTTTGACGGGCGTGACCTTGCGATGTTTTTCGCGGTCAGCTTCGACTGCGGCGTCTTGCAGCGGCAGGGTAATCGCGCCGCCGACCCAGCTGCCGATCAGTGCTGCCGGCAGGATGCCCCAGCCGAAAGCGGCAGCGGCGATGCCGCCGCCGATTGTGCCGAGTGCGATTGCGGCGAAAGAAACGGGGTGACGTTTTTCCAGCGGTGCTTCGCCGTCCTTATGATACGACAGCACGCGGCCGAGGAAAGATTGCAGGCGTTCGCCGCGCGATGCGCCTTCCAGCGGCGAAAAGAGCGGCGTGACGTGATGCGCTGCCAGTTTTTCCGCGATCATGCTGCCAATCGCGCCGCCCGCCACAAACAAAGCCGCGCCGCCGATCAGCGCAGGCACAAGGAATACGGGGCTCAGGACCGTCGCTGCGGTCGTTGCATGGGCAAACAGCACGCCGGGCGCGCTCAACACCGCGCCCATCGATGTCGCAATTGCGGCCATGCTGCCGGGCAGAACGGTGATCAGGCTGCGATATGCGGTGCTCAAAGATTTTTTGGCGAAATCGAGAATTTTGGCGGGATTCAGCAGGCCTTTCATCAGGCCCTGCTGCTTGACGGTTTTTGCGATGTTCGCGATGTCGCTGCCGCCGGTTGCGATCAGGTGGTACGTGCCCAGCACGCCCAAGGCAATCGCCGGTGCGACCCAAAGCCCCGACAATACGCCCGCAACGCCAAAACCGCCGGCAAAGCCATAGAACGCGCCCGCCAGCGGGCTGATCAAGGCCGCAGCCTGCAGCACGTTGCGCATCGATTTGTCGAGCAGATCGACGTTGCGGACCAGATAATTGCTCATATTGGCAGAACCCCTGTTTGGTACTGCCGCGACACTATACTTATGGCAAAGTTATGTCAATCGAATAACATGCCTCAGGCAACATCATCCAGGCGGGCAAGCGTTTCTTCTTTCCCAAGGATTTCAGCGACATGAAAGACTGACGGGCTGTTGGTCGTGCCGGTAATGGCGGCGCGCAGCGGCATCGCCACTTTACCCAGTTTCAGTTCTTTTTTGACCGAAAATTCCTTCAGCACGCTTTCGATCTGGTCATGCTTGAAATCGCTGACGGCGCCGAGCGCCTGTTTCATCTCGCCGATCAGCGCGCGCGTGGCTGGGTCCAGAACCTTGGCCGCGTCTTCGGTCAGCGGCAAGGGGCGCTGGCGGAGATAGAATAGACCGGCCTTCGCAAGGTCGATCAGTGTCTGCGCGCGTTCCTTCAAATCCTTCAACCCATGCTTCAGGCGTTGCAGGCCAAGTTCATCCGGCGCTGCGCCGAGCTCTTTTTCGAGAAAGGGTTTCAACAAGGTCATCAGGCGGTCGTCATCGGCCAAGCGCAGGTAATGCGCATTCACATTCGCAAGCTTGGCGAAATCCATGCGGGACGGCGACTGGCCGATGTCGTTCAGTTCGAAAATCTTCATCGCTTCTTCGCTCGTGATGATTTCGGTGTCGCCATGGCCCCAGCCGAGGCGGAGCAGGTAATTGCGCATTGCTTCCGGCAGGTAACCCATTTCGGCATAGGCCTCGACCGCGAGCGCGCCGTGGCGTTTCGACAGCTTCGCGCCATCCGGCCCGTGGATCAGCGGGATGTGGGAGAAGCTGGGCACGTTCCATTCCATCGCATCGTAAATCATGCGCTGACGGAAGGCGTTGGTCAGGTGGTCGTCGCCGCGAATGATATGCGTGATGCCCATGTCATGGTCATCGACGACAACGGAAAGCATATAGGTCGGCGTGCCGTCGGCGCGCAGCATGACCATGTCGTCCAGTTGCGTGTAGGGGACTTTCACTTCGCCCTGCACCTGGTCCGTGATCGACATTTCGCCGTTGTTGCCGGACGGCGCCTTGATGCGCACGGCGGGCTTGCGGTCGGCGGGCGGGTTTGCGGCGTCTTTTTCCGCGCGTTCGCGCAGGATCGTGTTGAGGCCGCCGAGCGCGCTGGCGCTTTGCTGCTGCTGGCGGAGCTGCTCGAGGTCTTCGGGCGAGGTGTAGCAGAAATACGCCTTGCCGCGTTTCACCAGCTCATGCGCGACTTCCGCATGGCGGTTCATGCGTGCGAATTGAAAGATAGGCTCTTCGTCGAATTCGATGCCCAGCCAGTCGAGGCCGTTGAAGATCGCCTTTACCGCCGCATCGGTCGAGCGTGCGCGGTCGGTATCCTCGATGCGCAGCAGCAGCTTGCCGCCGTAATGGCGGGTGAACAGCCAGTTGAACAATGCCGTGCGCGCACCGCCGATATGCAGGTAGCCGGTGGG
This sequence comes from Alphaproteobacteria bacterium, assembly GCA_965279315.1. Taxonomy (GTDB): domain Bacteria; phylum Pseudomonadota; class Alphaproteobacteria; order Micavibrionales; family UBA2020; genus JAPWJZ01. The sequence goes on from OZ257145.1 coordinate 2,344,946, forward strand.
CGAGGGCGCGAAACGTGTGACGATCTGGGACATATAAAACCTTTCAATAAGCGCATGGATTGTATGGGTTTAATATGCCAAACTCAACCCCTTTAGAACGTGCCGCAGTCAACGATGAAAATGCCGAATTTGCTCAACGCTTTGCTGGAGGAGCGCGACCGCTGGCTGCTGTGGCTGCCGGTGCCGCTGGCGCTGGGCATTGCGTTCTATTTCAGCCTGCCGGTCGAGCCGCCGTTGCTGGCGGGGCCGGTGGCGCTCGCCATGCTGGTGGCCGTCTGGGCGCCGTTCCATGCCAATAAAGTTTTCATGCATTTCTGGGTGATCGCGCTGCTGATCGTGATGGGCTTTACGGCGGGCTGCCTGCGCACCTTGTATGTGGCGGCGCCCGTGCTGGAGAAAAAAGCCTACGGCGTGACGGTCGAGGGGCGCGTGGTGGAGGCGGTCGCGCTTGAAAAAGACTGGCGCGTCGTGCTGGACAATATTCACCTGACGGAAGGCGAAATAAAACAGAAGGCTTTGCCCGCGCGTGTACGGGTCAAATTAAAAAATAACGATGCTGCGCGCCCGCGCGCCGGCGATACGCTGAATGTGCGCGCGGCATTGATGCCGCTGTCGCCGCCCGTTTTGCCGGGCGCGTTTGATTTCCAGCGGCATGCGTTTTTCAAGCGGCTGGGCGCGACGGGCTATGCGCTGGGCGATGCTGAAATAACGGCGAAGGGTGAGCGCGGTTTTCTTTTTGAAAACATGCGGCGTTATATACGTGAACATATCGAAGCGAAGGTGAAGGACAAGGAACACGCCGCGCTCATCACCGCATTCATGGTGGGCGAGGATGACGGCATATCGGAAAAGACATGGGATGTGACGCGGCTGTCGGGCATCGCCCACCTGATCGCCATTTCGGGTTCGCATTTTCTGCTGATTGGCGGTTTCGTATTTTTCATGGTGCGGGCGGCGCTCGCAGCCTTTCCCTATATCGCGCTGCGCTGGCCGATCAAGAAAATAGCGGCGGGCGCGGCAATCGCGATTGCGGTGTTTTATATGCTGCTGATCGGCGCGCCCGTGCCTGCGCAGCGTGCAGTATTGTCCGTCTGCATTATCATGGGGGCGATCATGGTGGACCGCGACCCGTTTACGTTGCGCATCGTCGCATTCTCCGCGCTTGTCATTTTGCTGTTCGAACCTGAGTCATTGCCGGGGGCGAGTTTCCAGCTTTCCTTCGCCGCCGTTGTCGGCCTTGTCGCCGTGTATGAATCAACGCGGGACTGGTGGTCGGCGCAGTTGCACGAAGCGCCGTGGTACCGCCGTTATGCGCTGTACCTGCTGGGCTGTTTCCTGTCCACGCTGGTGGCAGGTGTTGCGACCGCGCCGTTTTCACTGTTCCATTTTTCCAGTATGTCGCTGACGGGCGGCATGATCGCGAATATCATCGCCGTGCCGATTTCTTCGTTCATCACGTTTCCGGCGGGGCTGATTGCCTGCGTATTGATGCCGCTGGGGCTGGAGCAATGGCCGCTGTATGTGACGGAGCAAAGCCTTGCGCTGATCATGAATGTCGCCGAAACCGTGGCGGCATGGCCGCATGCGTCGCAACATGCGGATGCGTGGCCGGCAGGGTTGCTGGCATTGTTCGCGATGGGCGGATTGTGGCTGGCGGTCTGGCAGAGGCGGATGCGTTATCTCGGTCTTCTGCCGATTGTTGTTGCCTGCATCCTGATACCCCTGACGCCGCGGCCGGATATACTTATATCCAACCGTGTTGACCTGTTCGCCGTGCGCGGGCCGGATGGCGTGTTGTGGGTATCCTCGAAAACCAAGGAAAAATTCATCCGTAACGAATGGAAAGAGCGCGAGGGCGGGCAGGGTATCGATTACTGGCCGGAAGAGGGGCAGGGGCGGGTTGTTTCCTGCGCGCCCGAGGGATGCCGGTACGAGGCCAAGGGGCACCGCGTCCTGTTCGTTATGACCAAGGGCAGCCTGCCTGAAAGCTGCGCCAGCGCCGACCTGATCCTGAGCATGGAACCGTTCAAGGATGTTGAAGAATGCCGCCGCCAGACGGTGCTGCTCGACCGTTGGGATATCTGGCGCAAGGGGGCGCATGCCATCTATCTGTCACCCGGCGCAATGCGCATTGAAACGGTTCAGGCCGATCGGGGCAAACGCCCATGGACAGGCCGCCAGTAACGGTTGACAGATTGCCATAAAAATGGTGAATTAAGGCATCTCAACGGAGGGTGCCATGACGGAATGGTCGCAGAGCGAAATCGACGATGTACGCGAAGGCACGACTGAATCCGCACGCGAACTGGCAAGGCTGAACACGAAGGCCGACCAGTCATTGGCGAATGACAAAGCCTTGTTGGAGGTATTCAAGAAAGTATCCCAGCAGCTGGATACTTTAACCAGTGAAATTCGTGAATTACGAAACGATCTTACACCGTCGCTTGATAAGCCGCGCAAACTCGGCAAACCTTCTTAAATAACTTTAAGAAACTGTTATTAGTGCTTGTGATCGTGTCCATCATGAGTGTGATGCGCACAGCCGGAGACGTTCCATTCGGGTGCCGCTTGTGATGGGTGGTTTTTGCCCCACTTGATCCACGCTTTTTCATGGAAATAATACCCCACGATCTGAACCGACGGTTCCAGCATCGAAATACCGAGCGCGGTTACCAGGCTTGCCCGCAAATCATGGGTAAGAGTGTAGGTGACGAACCAGGACGCAAAAAACGAGATGGTCATGTGCATCAGACCATAGGTCGCTGTCTTGGCAATCATCGGGAATTTCAGTTTCATGGCGGCTTTCTTTCCGTAATCTATGGGCGCAATATACGCCGACAGAAACCAGAAAGTAAAGCGCAACCTGAAATTTTCTAACCCTGCGGCGAAACAATGAACCGGATCAGTAATTGCGGAACAGGCTCCGCAGCTTGCCCTGAATGCGCACCTGGCTGGGCGGCAAACGGATGGGCTGGTAAGCGTCGTTTTCCGGCATCAGGACGACCTGGCCGACTTCCCGGCGCAGGCGTTTCAGGGTGACTTCTTCCTCGTTCACCAAGGCCACCACGATATCGCCGTCATTCGCGCGGTCGCATTTTTCGATGATCACGATATCGCCATCCATGATGCCGGCCTTCATCATGGAATCCCCTTCGATCGTAAGCGCATAACAGGGCTGCATGCCCAGCATGCTCATGGGGACGCCGATGGTATCGATCTCGTCGCGCACAGCCTCGATCGGCGTGCCGGCGGCGATTTTGCCGTGGATGGGCAGTTGGACAAGTTCGCCGGCGCCGGCATGGAAGCTGTTGGCGGGACGGAGCGATCCGGCTGCCGCAGGGGCGCGACGCGATGCCTGCTGCGCCTGCAGTGACACCACGTTTTCCGGCAGTTTCTTGACTTCAAGCGCGCGCGCCTTGTTCGGCAGGCGTTCCAGGAAGCCACGCTCCACAAGGGCGTTGATGAGGCGGTGGATGCCCGATTTGGATTTCAGGTCGAGACCGGTCTTCATTTCCTCGAAAGACGGCGAAAGGCCGGTCTTCTGGATGTAATCATTGATATAAATGAGCAGGTCGCGCTGTTTCTTGGTGAGCATGGGCATTCCCCTTGTTGGATTTCTATTCTTATTTTGTTCTAGTTTAGTTCACGAGTCAAGTCAAGCCTTTCCTTGTAACCCGTTCGGGCCGTGCAATTTTCGACTTGGCATTCCGGCGGCAAAAGCGCGAATATAAATGGGGTTTTGGAGTTCATGAAGTATCCGCCATACATGTTTGCATTTGCGCTTTTCGCGGCAGCCACGGTTGCTGCTGCCGATGAAGCCGCGCCGCCTGAAACGGCGTCTGTAAAAGCGCCGGATATTGTTTGGTCCGCGCCTGCGGTTGATGTGAAAACCGCTCCCGAAGATGTCGAATGGCTGTCAACGACTGTCCAGATGCCGCCGCAACTTGCGCCGCCCCTCGGCCTGAATATTTCCTCCGATGGCGGCAGGTATCAGTACGAAGCATTGGAGCAGGGCGCGGAAAAAACCCTGCAGCCCGAGCCCATTCCGAAACAGCACATGGCGGGCCGCAAGCCGATGATTGCGATTGTGATCGACGACATGGGGCTCGACCGGCTCCATTCCGCCCGCGCGGTCAAGCTGCCGCCCGCTGTCGTGCTGTCCTACCTGCCGTATAGCCAGAATATAAAAATGCAAACCGACGATGCCAAAAAAGCAGGGCACGAATTGATGCTCCATTTGCCGATGCAGCCGGAGCGCAAAACGGCAGACCCGGGGCCCGGTTATCTGGGCGTCGAAATGGCGCCGCTGGCGCTGCACGAACGTGTCATCAAAAACCTTGAATCCTTTGCCGGATATGTTGCCGTCAACAACCACATGGGCAGCAAATTCACCAAGGACAGGGACGGCCTTGCCATCGTCATGGCGGCGCTGGCGGAAAAGAAACTGATGTTCCTCGACAGCCGCACGGCGCCGGGCAGCGTCGCCGAAAAAGTGGCGCGGGAGCACGGCATGCAGTCAACGCACCGCGATGTGTTCCTTGATGATGACGTGGCGCCAGCGGCGGTGGCAAAATCATTGATACAGCTGGAGCAGGTCGCGCGCCATGCAGGCGCCGCCATTGCGATCGGGCACCCGAAGGATGTGACGCTGGCGGCGCTTGAAAAATGGCTGCCGTCGCTGGCGGCCAAGGGATATGAACTTGTGCCGGTCAGCCAGGTCATCATGCTCCGCAACGCGCCCAAAGTGACGGGCAGCGCACAGCAATCTGTCGCCAAGGCAGCGCCATGAACACGCACATGAAACCTGCAGACATGTTTAGAAAAGCAGCCGACCTTCTGGCGGACGAACATTACGCCGAGTCACTCGACATTTTCCGGCAGCTCCTACCGCTGGCGCCGCGCGAGCCTGCCTTGTGGGCGAATATGGGCGTGGCGCTGCGTAAGACAGACAAATATGAAGCCGCCCTGGCCTGCACGCGCCGCGCGCTTGAGCTGGAACCGGATAATGCGTCGTTCATGACGAATGCGGGCAACTGCCTTGTGGCGCTCGACCGCAAGGACGAGGCGTTGAGGCTGCACGCTGCGGCGCTGCGGCTGTCGCCGGATGATTTTAATATCCGCCTCAATTACGCCTTTGCGCTCCGCGAATTCCTGATGCTGGACGAGGCGCTTGAGCAGATCACGCGCGCCTGCGCCTTGCAGCCCGGCCATAACGAAGCCGCATGGGAGCGTGGCATCATCCTGCGCAGCATGGGGCGTTTCGAGGAAGGCTGGCCGGATTTCGAGGCACGCTGGAAGCGCAACCACAAAAAAGAGCCCGTCTATGGCGCGCCAAGATGGGAAGGGCAGGACCTGAACGGAAAAACGATCCTGATCAGCGAAGAGCAGGGCTATGGCGACACAATCCTTTGCATCCGCTACCTCCCGCTGGTGAAGGCAAGGGGGGCGCGCGTGCTGCTCGGCTGCCGTCCCGCGCTGCATGAATTGTTCAGGGATGTCACGGGCGTCGACCGCATTGTGGAGGCGGGGCCGCTGGGCGAGCGTTTCGATTATCACGTGCCGATCATGAGCCTGCCGCGCATTTTCAATACCGGCCTGACGACGGTCCCGCCCGTCCCGCCGCTGGCGCTCAAGGCCAGCATTCCGCCCAAGGTCGAGGCCCTGCTTGAAACTGCAGGCGGCAGGTTGCGCGTCGGCATCGTCTGGTCGGGCAACCCCGCCTTCGCGGAAAACCGCAAGCGCGCCGTTTCGATTGACCGTTTCCTGCCGCTGGCGGGCATACCGAATGTGCAGCTGTTCAGCCTGCAAAAAGGCCCGGGTGAAGGGCAACTGGCGGCATCCGGCGCGCAGGGGCTTATCCACGAGCTTGGCCCGTTGATGGGCAATTTTGCGGAAACGGCGGTGACGGTCCGGAAGCTGGACCTGATTATCATGACCGACAGCTCCGTTGCGCATCTGGCGGGCAGTCTTGGTGTGCCTGTCTGGAACCTGCTGCATTACCGCCCGTATTGGCTGTATGGCATGTCGGGTGAGACGACACCCTGGTATCCCGCCATGCGGCTGGTGCGCCAGCCCGCGCCGGGCGACTGGGATTCGGTTTTCACGCGTGTGGCGTCCGACCTTGAAAAGCTTGCATGCCAAAAGTAAGCGACAGCCGCGTCATAAAAATGGCGCGCAAGGATATTTATAAACTGCTGATGGATATCGAGGCATATCCGAAATTCATCCCCTTTATCCGTGCGGCGCGCGTCCTTGAAAAGAAGGGCCACGAAACGCGCGCGGAGATCAGCATCGGTCTTGGCAATATCGGTTTTTCCTACAAATGCCTGATCACCGATGCGCCTTATGATGAAATCAACATCGTGGACCTGGCAGGGCCTTTTAAATACCTGCGCGCGCGCCTGACATTCGAGGATGAAGGCAACGGCCGAACGCGGGTCGGATATCATTTTGAATCGCAGTTCCGTTCCCGCACCATGAATGCGATTGCGGACCCTATATTCAACCTCAAACTCAAAACCACTTTGGCGAATGTGGAAAAATTTATATTGCGGAAAAGGCCATAACCTTAAAAACCTTGTATTTCTAGTGGCTTAAATTGTTTGGAACAATCTTGCCGGCCGTACGTTTGCTGCAGGACACCCAAGAACAACAACACAACAAGGAGACATCACATGGACAAGAACCGCATCGAAGGCGCAGGCCATCAAGCCAAAGGCGCAGTGAAAGAAGCAGCTGGTAAACTGACCGGCGACGCGAAACTGGAAGCAGAAGGCAAAGGCGAGAAACTTGCCGGCAAAGTCCAGAACGCAATCGGCGGCGCAAAAGACGCGCTGCGCGGCGAATAAGTTTTCTCGCCCAGGCGAGGAAAAATGAAGAAGCCCGGTTGCAAAACCGGGCTTCTTTTTTTGTTTGCGATTATCCGATTTTGAATCTCGCCTGCACGGCCACGACAGCGGGCGTCAGCCCCTTGATCGGGGGAATGAGGTTCACTTTTAAATTCAGCGGCGCATTGCGCGAACCAATACGGATATAGGGGATCAACGACGGCACGACCGGAATTTCGTAACCTGTAATAAGCCCGGCCTCCAGACCTGCGCCAAATTTGCGGCTTCCGTCTGTTTCGACGCCGACACCCGCATAGAATGAAGGTTTATGTATGCTGTTTTTATATCCGCCTGCCGCTGCATAAAAATGTTTGCTCAACTGGTATTCAATGCCGCCGCCGTAATTGACTTCGTTCCATTTGCGGTTCTGGCCGTTTTCATCCCAATACGACCGCTGGCCGAAATGATGCGACACGCCCGAAACCACAAAACTGATAGCGCCTTTTTCAGGTGCGTCCGGTTTCGCATCCTGTGCCGATGCATTGGCGAGAGGCAGGGCGAGGGCATTGAATAGGATGGCAGCCGCAATAATTTGCTTTTTCATGGATAATGCCCTGCATTAATAATTTACATAATATACATAAAGAGCACAAGTCAGGTCAAGCTTAATCTTAGTGATTCAATTTCGCCTAGCGGCGATGCCTGCAAACGAAACCGGCGCACCTTTCGGGTGCGCCGGTCCGGTAAATCACGTCGCTAAAAGGTTAATTCGCGCCCGTATCATCCGCATTTTCATCGCGCGGCTTTGAGATACGGTCGAGGGTCTTGTTGTCGATCTTGACCTTGTATTTGGTCAGCAAAGACATGCGGTATTGCTCCAGCAGGTCTTTCTGCACAGCGTGATCCAGCATGTTGCGGAGCTGTTCCAGGTCTTCTTTCTTGGGCTCTTTTACGTCGTCAATGCGGCGGTCGGCAAGGCGCAGGATGGTCGCACCTTCTGCAGCCGTACCGATGGCGGTGACCTGCCCGATTTTATCCAGCGCGAAAAGGGCGGGGAACATGCCCTTCATCATCGCTGCGGCCTTGGCATGTTCGTCGCGGCGCACCATTTCGGTGCGCGACACTTTTTTGCCGAGGCTTTTGGCGACGCTGTCAAAATCTTCGCCCATTTTCAGGCGGTCGAGGATTTTCGAGGTTGCCTGATCCAGCAGGCTGCTTTTCTTTTCCGCGTTCCATGCCTTCAGCACGTCAGCATGCACCTTTGCAATCGGCTGTTCCTGCGCCGGGAATACGTCACGCACTTCGACGATGACGAATTCGCCGGAGGGGGCGTCGATGCGCTGGCTGATCGTGCCCTTGGACAGTTTGAAGCCTTCGGCGAAGATCTGGTCCGCTGCCGGCAGCTTGGTCACGGCAAGGTCGTTCTGCGTGACTTTATCGAGGGTCTCGACCTTCAGCTTCATCTGCTGCGCGATTTCTTCCAGGCCCTTGCCGCCGGCGATCAGGTCCTCGATTTCATCGGCGCGTTTCATGAGGGCTTCGCCGGAATCATTGGCGGCGCTCATCGCTTCGGCGACATCGGCTTTCACTTCGTCGTAATCGCGGACGGAAGCGGGCTTCACATCCTCGATCTGCGCGATCAGGAAACCGAGCGGCGTTTCGACGGGCGACAGGACTGTGCCCTTTTCAGCCGTGAAGGCGTCGGTCAGGCCGGTCGGCGTTTCCGCTTCGGTATATTCGCCGGAACGAACATAGGTCGAAATGCCCTTGCCCGCGCCCTTTGACAGCGCTTCGAGGTTTTTCTCTTTCTGCGCTTCGGCAAACAGTTTATCGGCGTCTTCCTTTTTCGGCACGACCAGCTGCGCAATCACGCGGCGTTCGCCGACCTTGTAGGAATCCTTGTGCTCTTCGTACCATGCCTTGCGCTCCGCTTCGGTCGGGTCCTTGCTGAGGCCCAGCGATTTCGCGTCAACGACCAGCACGGCCAGCGTGCGGGATTCAGGGATCATGAAACGGCTGGAGATTTTTTTGTAATATTCCTCCAGCGCCTTGTCATCCGGCTGTTCGGCCTTGCCGGCTTCATCGGCGGATACCGTGAAGTATTCGGCGCGGCGCGCTTCCGAGCGGTATTTCAAGGCGTCCTGCGCCATTTGCGGCGGCGCCTTGATGCCGGTCGAGATCGATTTCATCAGCGTTTCGACGCCAATCTGCGCCTTCATGCTTTCGACCAGCTGGCCTTCGCTGATGCCCATGTTATAGAGCATGCGCTGCAACGCCTCTTTTTTGTCCATGCCCTGCGCGGTGAGCGGGGAGATCATCACCTGCAGCTGTTTCGCCGCTTCTTCATTGCTGACGATCAGGCCGAGGTCGCGCACGTTCCTGGTCAGGACGCGGCTGTTGATTTCGTTCTGCAGGTATTGCGCGGGATAGCCGCTTTTATAGGCCTCTTCGGTGGACATCTTCTGGCGGCGCAGGGCCTGCTGCATCAGCTGCTCGAATTCGACCGTGGTGATTTTCTCGCCATCGATCGTCGCCACATTGCTCGACTGGTAGTTGCCGCTCAGCATGCCGCGGTAATCCATCAGCGCAAGGCCGACGAAGGCCAGCAGCAGCAGCCCGAACAGCAAAAATTTCAAGACAATCGAGTGGGCACCGGACCGCATCTGCTTCAGCATCTGTCATATTCTCCAACGAGTTCTAAAATGCCTTGATAATCCACAGCTTTATGGCCAGAATGTCAAGACTTTAACGCCAGAGAAGAGGGTATTTATTATGTCTGCCGCGAAACTGATTGTGGGTAACTGGAAAATGAACGGCCTGATGGCCGACAGCCAGCCTCGTGTAGAAGCCCTGAAATCGGCGGCATCCGATAAATTTGAAATGGTATTATGTCCACCCGCCACGCTGGTGCAGGCCTGCGGCCGGTGGCTGAAAGGCTCGACCGTCAAAATCGGCGGGCAGGATTGCCATGCGCAGGCCTCCGGCGCTTTCACGGGCAACGTATCGGCGCAAATGCTGAAGGATCTTGGCTGCGGCTATGTGATCGTCGGCCATTCCGAACGCCGCCAGTATCACAAGGAAACCAGCGCGGATGTCGCGGCAAAGGCCAAGGCGGCCTATGACGCAGGCCTTGTCGCCATCATCTGCATCGGAGAAACGGACGAGGAACGCACGGCTGGCCGCGCAAACGAAGTGGTATCCAGACAACTGGCGGAATCTGTGCCCGCCGGCGCGACGCCGGAAAACACCGTCATCGCCTATGAACCCGTTTGGGCAATCGGTACGGGCAAGGTTGCATCGACCGACGACATCAAGGGCATCCACGCCCTGATCCGCGATAAATCGACCGTGAAGGCAAAGATCCTTTATGGCGGTTCGGTCAAGGGCAGCAACGCCGCCGAAATCCTGCACTTGCCGAATGTCGATGGCGTGCTGGTGGGCGGGGCGAGCCTGAAGGCCGATGAGTTTTTGGCAATCGCGAACGCTGCCTGACATAATACCGGGATGGCGGCTTGTGACATTGCCTTGAAAATAAAAGCTTTGTCCAATAAGATTGCTCAACAAAAGGGATGGGACAATGATCCGTATTTTCGCACTGGCGCTCGTGTTTTTCAGTTTCGCCGCCGCGCAGCCTGCGCTGGCGCAAAAGACTGACGCAAAGACCGAGGCGCCCAAGGCCGATCCGCTCCTGGCGATCGCGCAGGAAAACGGCATGCGCGGCGACCTGTTTTATCAGGCGCTGAACGCCGCAGCCTACAAGGGCGGCAGCGATGAAGTGCGCACAACCATGGATTACGGCCTGCAAAACGGCGGCATGAACGAAGCGGCGGTTGCGGTGCAATGGCTGGTCGATAATACCTTTGGCTTGACGGATAAAACCAAATTCAACGTGTTCTATTTCCTTTTCCTGTCCGACCTGCAGCAGCGCCGCGCGCAGACGGCGCAGGCGCTTGGCAAGATGTCGGACTTCAACAAGGCCGGCGCGATGGCCTTGAAGGCATTGATGAACTACGAAATCGTGGCGATTGCGGATGCGGAACGCTGCGATGATTCATCTGTGGGCGTGAATGTGATGACCGACCTGATGAGCCGTTACGAGGCGCTGCGCTATGCCTATAAAATCTTCACGAAAGAGGAATATGACCTTGCCGGTTTCGATGCCATCGAAACGGAAAGCAGCAACAGCAACCGCGCCGTCAACCTGACCCTGTGCCGCAGCGGCGACAAGGGCAAGGCAGACCCGAATTACACGCCCAAACCGGTCGAGGACTGGTCGGCCAAGCGTAATTACCTGCGCATCCAGTATAAAAACACCTGGTCCGACCAGTTTTATAAAATGCGCGAGGCGAAGAAGCCTTAAAAACCCTCTGGTTTTTTGGCGGGATTTGCTCTAGATATCTCCCTCGGTAAGCCAGCCACAATAATTCCCATAATAGAAGCGGAATTCGTACTGCCATGGAAACACTTTCTGCCGTCATTCTTGTCATCCACCTGATCGTCACGCTGGGGATCATTATCACGATCCTGATCCAGCCGTCTGAATCCGGCGGCTTCATGGGCAACAGCGGCTCGATGTCGAACCTGATGGCGCAACGCCGCACGGGTGACGGCCTGACGCGCGCAACGACGATCCTCGCGGGCATCTTCTTCATGACCAGCCTGATCCTTGCGATCACAGCAACGCATCGCCCGGCGCAGAAGAGCATCCTTGATATCGAGACCGATCCCAAGAAAACGGAACAGACCGCCGTCGAGCCGAAGAAGGAAGAGGCGCCTGACGCCCCGATCCCCGGCGAAGAAAAAGCGCCTGCTGTCGAAGAACCGTCGAAAGCGCCCGCCGAAGAAAAGAAAATCGACGAGCCTTCGCAAAAGCCGGCCAAAAAAACGAAAAAGTAACCGAACCACACAGGGGAGCACGCCATGCCACGTTATATCTTTATCACGGGCGGGGTGGTGTCTTCGCTTGGCAAGGGTTTGGCTTCCGCCGCGCTCGGCACCGTATTGCAGGCAAGGGGCTTCAAGGTCCGCCTGCGCAAGCTCGACCCCTACCTGAACATCGATCCCGGCACGATGAGCCCCTATGAGCATGGCGAATGCTATGTGACCGATGACGGCGCGGAAACCGACCTCGACCTCGGCCATTACGAGCGTTTTACCGGCGTGCCTGCGCGCAAGACCGACAACATCACGACCGGCCGCATTTACTGGAACGTGCTGCAAAAGGAACGCAAGGGCGATTACCTCGGCGGCACCGTGCAGGTCATCCCCCACATCACGAACGAGATCAAGGAATTCATCGCCAACGACAACGGCGATGCGGATTTCGTGCTGTGCGAAGTCGGCGGCACCGTCGGCGACATCGAGAGCCTGCCGTTCCTCGAGGCCATCCGCCAGTTCGGCAACGAAGTGGGCCTGCGCAACGCGCTGTTCATCCACGTCACGCTGATGCCCTATATCAAGACGGCGGGAGAATTGAAGACCAAGCCCACGCAGCACTCGGTGAAAGAATTGCTGTCGGTCGGTATCCAGCCCTCCATCCTGCTGGTGCGCGCCGACCGTGAAATCCCGATCGAGGAACGCCACAAGATCGCGCTGTTCTGCAACATCAAAAAAGAATGCGTCATTCCCGCGCTGGATGTGCCGAGCATTTATCATGTGCCGGTCAGCTATCACAAGGAAGGCCTCGACGAGCAGGTCCTGCGTTATTTCGACATGAGCGCGCCTGCGCCGAACCTGTCGAAATGGGAATCCATCGCGCACAAGATCGCGCATCCCGAAGGCGAAGTGACCATCGGCATCGTCGGCAAATACACCTCGCTGCTCGACAGCTACAAATCGCTGGCCGAGGCGCTGACGCATGGCGGATTTGCGAATAACGTAAAAGTGAACCTGAGCTGGCTCAATTCCGAAGTCTTCGAAAAAGACGAAAGCCTGCACCTGCTGGAAAACGTCGACGGCATCCTTGTTCCCGGCGGTTTCGGCGAACGCGGCACGGAAGGCAAGATCAAGGCCGTGCAATACGCACGCGAACACAAAATCCCGTATTTCGGCATTTGCTTCGGCATGCAGATGGCGGTGATCGAGGTCGCCCGCGATGTCGCGCGCCTGAATGATGTGGGATCAAGCGAGCTTGGCAAATACGCAAACCCCGTCGTTGGCCTGATGACCGAATGGCTGAAGGGCAACGAAACCGAGAAACGCGACGACCGCGGCAATATGGGCGGCACGATGCGCCTTGGCGCATATCCTGCGAAACTGACGCCGGGATCGCTGGTGAGCCAGATTTACGGCACGACCGATATTTCGGAGCGCCACCGCCACCGCTATGAAGTCAACATGACCTACAAGAAACAGCTGGAGGATTCCGGCCTGATGTTCTGCGGCATGTCGCCCGACGGCAAGCTGCCGGAAATTGTCGAACTGAAAGACCATCCGTGGTTTGTCGGCGTGCAGTTCCACCCCGAGCTGAAATCCAAGCCGTTCGAGCCGCACCCGCTGTTCACGTCATTCGTGAAGGCTGCGGTGGAGCAGTCGCGGCTGGTGTAATCTTGACAATCGCCGCCACGCTCGCGTTCGGGGTCGCCTGCCTGACGATCATCCTTCTGGGCACCGCCGGTTTCGGTGTCAGCGAACTGGCGCGCGCAGCCTTGCGCACCGGCATTGCTCCCGGTATCCGCAGCAACATTTCACGCGAGCAGTCGCCGCGTGAATTTTCACGGGCCGTGACGCTGTGCTTTATCCTCGGCAATGTTTTGCTGGTTATCAGTGCCGCCGGGGCGGTTGCCACGGGGCTGATGCTTTATCGCGCCGGGTGAAATGACAAGGCGGTATCGCGGTATTATTCGATGGCGTCATGATAACGCTTCGCCCAGCCGCCGGCCACGTCCTTGATAACGTCCTTGCGCATCGCCAGCCATTGCTTGTCGGACACAAATCCGGGCACATACACATATCCTGACGGCGGCACCAGCACCATCTTGCGGCGGCCCGGCTGCAGCGGGTCGTCGATGTCCTTGCGCTGCACGCCCGGCACCTTTGACAGGTCGATGATATAGGATTTACCCATCTGGCAGATATCGGCGTTGGGCGAGCGGGCGAGGAATTTTTCCTCGTGCTGCAGCGCGGTCTTTTCGATGGTGTCAAAGATCGGGCGCGGGAAGGTGCGGTAGGCGGAGCGGAACAGGTCGTAGCGTTGCGCCATCATGCTCCTGATCGCGTCCCTTGCGGTCTGGTCCTGGCAGCGCGCGGCATCGACGCTCGCCATCAGTTCGAAGATATGCATGTTCAGCATGGCGGTTTCAAGCAGGTCGCGGTAAGCGCCCGGGTTGCCTGTCTCGCGTTCGCCATCCGCCATCGCCGCCAGCGTTTCGCCATAGGCGAGGAAGTAAAGCGATTGCAGGCGGCGTCCGTCGTCTTCATTGATCGAATTGTCGCGCAGCCACAGCGACACCACAGGCACGCGCGTGCCGTCTTCCTGCATCCGGGCATTCAGGTAATCGAGCAGCGGCTTGCCCGACAGCGTTTTGGACACATCGAGGATCGCCTGATAGAAGGGATGCGCCTTCACGCTCTTTTCATAGTCTGCCGCCTGCGCCCCCGTGAGGGACACAGCAAGCAGTACACCGAACAGGCAAGCGAGAAGGCGCTGTTTCATACGCTGCCGCTTACGCCCGCTTTTTCTTGCCATCGACCGCGCGCAGCACAGGCTTGGCGGCCAGATGCTTGATGGCGTTGCCGCCGGCGTATTTTGCGGAGGGGCCAAGCTGTTCCTCGATGCGGATCAGCTGGTTGTATTTCGCAATCCGGTCGGAGCGTGAAAGGGAGCCTGTCTTGATCTGGCCGGCATTCGTGGCAACAGCGAGGTCTGCAATGGTGCTGTCTTCGGTCTCGCCGGAGCGGTGGGAGAACACGACGCCGAAGCCTGCTTTTTGTGCGGTCTGCACGGCATCCAGCGTTTCGGTGAGCGTGCCGATTTGGTTTACCTTAATCAGGATGGCGTTCGCGGCTTTCTTTTCGATGCCCTGTTTCAGGCGTGTGGTATTGGTGACGAACAGGTCGTCGCCAACCAGCTGAACCTTGCTGCCAAGGCGCGAGGTCAGTTCGATCCAGCCTGCCCAATCGTCTTCCGCCATGCCGTCTTCAATCGACACGATGGGGAATTTGGACACCAGCTTTTCGTAGAAGGCGATCATTTGCTCGGAAGAAAGAACTTTTCCTTCACCTTCAAGGTGATATTTGTCTTTCTTAAAAAACTCGGTTGCAGCCACGTCAAGGCCGAGGGCAACATCCACACCCGGCTTGTAACCGGCGGATGCGATTGCCTTCATAATATATTCAAGACCTTGGTCGGCGCTCTTAAAGTTGGGTGCGAAGCCGCCTTCATCGCCGACGGCAGTATTAAAACCACCTTCTGAAAGAAGTTTCTTAAGTTCATGAAAAATCTCGGAACCAACGCGAACCGCATCGGCGCAAGTGTCAGCCGACACGGGCAGGATCATGAATTCCTGGAAATCGATCGAGTTATCCGCATGCGCGCCGCCGTTGATGATGTTCATCATGGGCAGGGGAAGCTGATGGGCGAAAGTGCCCCCCACATAACGGTAGAGGGGCATATCGAGCTCGATCGCCGCCGCCTTGGCAACCGCCATCGAAACGCCGAGGATCGCGTTTGCGCCGAGGCGCGCCTTATTGGGCGTGCCGTCGAGGTCGATCATCATCTGGTCGATGAGGTTCTGTTCCTGCGCATCGAGGCCGGCGATGGTTTCGAAGATTTCCGTATTCGCGGCTTCGACGGCTTTCAAGACGCCCTTGCCATGGAAACGCTTTTTGTCGCCATCCCGCTTTTCAACCGCTTCATGCGCGCCTGTCGAGGCGCCCGAGGGGACTGCCGCACGGCCCATGACGCCGCTGTCGAGGATCACGTCCACTTCGACGGTCGGGTTGCCGCGACTATCCAGAATCTCGCGGGCGGCAATATCAACGATGGCGGTCATGGGGCACACTCCTCAAAAAGGTATAAAACAGCGTCAAAACTGCCTTGAGAATAGACCCTAGCAGGGTTGCTTGCAAATTATTGTTCATGGAGCGTTAAGGGAAAAAACGCTATAATAAGAGGGTATTTTTGGGAGTTCCTGCCATGAAAATCCTCACCTTTTCGCTTTGTCTTTTCGCGCTCGTCCTGGTGGGCGGTGGCGCATCTGCCTATGAAACGCCGCTTCAGGATGTCGGCTCCAAAAAGCTGCTCGAGAAAAATGTCGAGATGGTGCAGAAATATGCCGACCAGTTTGGCTGCGGCAATTTTATCTGGGGCAACCTCGTCAACAAATCCGGCGGGCAGATTGTGACCATGCAGTTCATGCCGGCCGATCTTGAAAATCCGAAAGAATGGACGCGCATGATCAGCGTCACAACATATGCGCTGAGCGGCGACAAAAAGGCCGACACGGCGGCGCAGAAAAACCTGATTGAATTGCTGCGCACGCAATTCATCCGCCCCGGCAACGTGGTTTCCGCCGACCAGAATTACCTGATCAACTGGAACACGGACCCGGCGCTGTTCATCCAGTACACGACAGGCTATGGCACGCCGCAGGCCGTCACGTATTCCGGTGTGTTCCTGCGCACCAGCGAAAATACGGCGTCGTATATCCAGCTGAGCGCGCGTGGGCGGCCGCTGAAGAAAAGCGAGTCCGTGAACATGCACCTGCTTGTCAACCCGACAGCAGACCAGCCGGAACGCCCCCGCAGGTAAATCGGTATATTCAGGCTGCCTTGATATCCGCTTCGCAGGCGCGGAGATAAATATTCGCGCAGGCATGGGCATCCGATGCGGCATCGTGGTGATTAAGCGCGATGCCCAGATGTTTTGAAACCGTATTCAGTTTGTGGTTTTCAATGTCGGGCCATTTGCTGCGCGCGACATTTACCGTGCATAGCCAATCAAAGGACGGCAGGTTGATGCCGTAATAGTCTGCCGTTGCGTGCAGCACATTGCGGTCGAACCGCGCGTTGTGCGCCAGCAGCATTTTCGTGTTTTCGAGATAGGGCGCGATTTCGTGCCAGATGCCGAAGAAATCGGGCTTGTCCTCCAGCTGGTCGGGCGTGATGCCGTGGATTGCAATGAAATCGGGGCGGATATACACGCGGCGGCCGGGCGGACGGAACAGCCAGGATGTGGTGTCGACAATCTTGCCATCCAGAATGCGCGTCACGCCAAGCGCAATCGCGCTATGCGGTGCGTACCATGCCGTTTCGAAATCGATGGCCGTAATGTACATCAGGCCGCTTTGGACTGAGCCGCATAAGCCTGCGGCTTGATCACGCGGTCGATGGCGATCAGCTGTTCAAGGATTGCCTGCAGGTCGCCGAACTTGACCATGTTGGGGCCGTCGGACGGTGCGCTGTCGGGGTTCTCGTGCGTCTCGATAAAGACGGCGGCAACGCCGACGGCAATCGCGCCGCGCGCGAGGAACGGCACCATGCGGCGGTCGCCGCTGGTCGATGCGCCTGCGCCGCCGGGCTGCTGCACGGAATGCGTTGCGTCAAACACGACGGGGTGGCCGGTTTCGGCCATGATGGGCAGTGCGCGCATGTCGTTGACGAGCGTGTTGTAGCCGAAGGTCACGCCGCGTTCGCACAGCATCACATTCGGGTTGCCGCTTTCGGTGATTTTCGCAGCGACGTTTTTCATGTCCCAGGGGGCGAGGAACTGGCCTTTTTTCACGTTGACGATCTTGCCGGTCTTTGCGGCCGCAATCAGCAGGTCGGTCTGGCGGCAGAGGAAGGCGGGTATCTGCAGCACGTCGACCGCTTCGGCGACTTCCGCGCATTGTTCGGGTGCGTGCACGTCGGTCACGACGGGCAGTTTCATTTCCTTGCGGATATCGGCCAAAATCGGCAGCGATTTTTCGATACCCATGCCGCGTCCGCCCTTCAGCGAGGTGCGGTTTGCCTTGTCGAAGGATGTTTTATAAATCAGCGGCAGGCCCAGTTTCTGCGTCAGCTCTTTCAGCTTGCCCGACATGTCGAAGGCGTGGTCGCGGCTCTCGAGGGCGCAGGGGCCGGCGATCAGGACGAAGGGCAAATCGTTACCGATCTTGAAATTCTGCAGGGCAATCTGGTGCTGGGTTGTCATGGTTTGTTCCTCCGTTGCAATATGTATGTATGACAGCGGGGTGGCATGTCAACCGCCGATTTCTGGAATATACGGCAAATCAGGCCATATCCCGTTGAATCCGCACCTTTTTTCTTGACGTTATGACTCCGGTATGATTCCATGGATATATGAGAGTTTCCGAGCCGAAAAAACGATCCGTATCCCAGTTTCTTGTCACTTCCCTCAGTTTCCTGCTGTTCTTCTACTTCGCCTACCACCTGACACATGGCGACCGCGGGTATTTTGCCTGGAAGGGACTGGAGAAGAAACTGGCGGCTGCCGAGGACAATTACGACCGCAAACTGGCCGAACGCGAAGCGCTTGAAAACCGCGTGAAACTGCTCCGCCCCGACAGCCTCGACCTCGATATGCTCGACGAGCGCGCACGCGTCGTGCTGGGCTTCGTGAAGCCCGAAGACAAAGTCATCATCAACACGAATTAAGCGGCGGGGTGTTCTTCGCCGGTCATTTCAATGGGCAGTCCCGCGCTGCGCCAGTCTTCCTTGCCTTCGATATAGCGGCGCACATCGGTATAGCCAAGATTTTTCAGCACTTCCGTCGTGATGGCGGAATTCTGGCAGATGCTGCTGCTGCAATAGACGACAATCGTTTTCGAAAGGTCGGGCAGCAGTTGCGGCGCGAGTTCAGCAACGCGGCCGGGCGGCAATGAAACAGCCCCGGGTAGATGGCCTGCCATGTAGTAATTGACGGGCAGCGCATCGACCAAAGTAATGTCGCCGGTTTCTAACCGCTCTTTGATTTCGTTACGCGAAATGGATGTCATGTTTTCTCCTGTCCGTCCGGCCTAATATCTAACGACACAAGAAAATACAGGCCGTTATCGAAGCGGGATGCAGATTAACAGGCTAATCTTACAACGGGCTTACACGGCGGGGATGATTTCGGGGCTGTCGAATTCCTTGAAATCAAGCAGGAAAATGTTGCCCTCGACCGGCGCAGGCTCCAGCAAGGCGCGGCCACGGTGGACCTCCATCGTCTTGCTGACGATCGACAGCCCAAGGCCTGCGCCCGATTTTGCGCCGGCTTTTTCGCCCAGCCGGTGCAGCCGCCCGAAGATTTTTGCGCGGCGGTCGGCGGGAATTGTGGGGCCATAGTCGCGGATCTTGATGACATATCCTTCGATCGATACATCGACCGGCGTTTTGGGCGGGCTGTGCTCTCGCGCGTTATCCAGCACGTTGCGGATGGCGCGGTAAATCAGGTCCTTGTTCCCGCGTACAAGGACGGGCGTGGCGATGCCGGAGACGCGCAGCTCACGGTGATCCTTCAGGAACAGCGGCCACAAATCCTGGCAGACCTGGCTGAGGATTTCCGACAGGTCGACTTCGTGCATCTCGATCATGTCCGCGTATTCAAGGCGCGTCATGTCGAGCATCTGGTTGACCAGCTTGATCATCGCATCCACATCGCGCAGGATTTTCGTCGATTGCTTGTCGCGCGCCAATTGCTCGATATTCGCCTTCAGCACGGCGAGGGGGGTGCGGAGTTCATGGGCAAGGTTCTCGGTCATTTCCTTCTGTTCCTGAATGGAACGCGCAAGGCGCTTGAAGGAAAAGTTGATCGTCTTGATGAAGGGCGTGATTTCCTGCGGCAGTCCGTGTTCGGGAATTTGGAAATCGGGATTGGTGATGTTCGCGTTTTCCACCTGTTTGGCCGCCATCTGCAGGGGTTTGAAGCCGCGCCGCACGGTAATCAGGATAATCAGCAGCAGCGCACAGTAAAACGGCACGCCGACCGACAGCACGCGCTTCATGAATTCACTGCTGATCTGGTCGGAAAAGCGGTCGGCGGACTGCGTGGTCTGCGCTGCCTGAATATAAAACAGGCGTTCCTCGAGCGCGAAGCGGACGGTGACGCCTGAATATTCCGCACCGTCCGGCCCCTTGAACTTGAACTTGCCGTCGCTCGCCAGCATGAAGTTTTTCGGGAACAGGTCGGGATAGACAAGGGTGGAGCGAAACAGGATCGTGCCGTCCTGGTCGCGCACCAGGTACTGGTAATCGTAATCCGCATTCGCATAAAAAACGCGCAGGTTGCGGGGCATGTCCAGCAACAGCTTGTTGACGGAACGGCCGGGGCGCAGCGAATTTTTTATCTCCTGCGCCTGTTCCTCGACCGTCTGGTTGCGCAGCAGTTCCAGCGACTGGTCAATCTGCAAATAGACGACGGCATAGGTGATCATGATCGCAATCAGCGTGATGCCGAAGATGCGCAGGACAAGGCGTGTCAGCAGGGAGTTGCTTTTAATCAGCAGGGGCATCGTTCACGGGATCCATGATCATATAACCGATGCCGCGCAGGGTATGGATGTCAAAACCCGCGTCATAGCTTTCAAGTTTTTTGCGCAGGCGATGCACCAGAACCTCGACCGAATTAACCGAGCCCTTGTCGTCATAGCTGTAAAGGCGCATTTCGATTGATTTTTTCGACACGATCTTGCCAAGCGAGCGCAGCATCTGTTCCAGTAAATCCGTTTCGCGCTTGGACAGTTCAAGGATCTTGTCCTTTGCCATCGCCTGACGGTTCGTGGTGTTGAACGACAGGTTGCCAACGGTGATGATCTCGCTGACAGCCTGCACGGGGCGGCGGAGCAGGGCGTTGAGGCGCGCGATCAGCTCGTCTGTCTCGAACGGCTTGACCATGTAATCATCGGCGCCCTTGTTCAGCCCTTCGATCTTGTCGGACAGCGCATCGCGTGCCGTGAGCATCAGGACGGGCACGGCATTTTTTTTGTCGCGCAATGCTTTCAGCACATCCATGCCATCAATATCCGGCAGGCCGAGGTCCAGCACGATCGCGTCATATTGCTGGTCGGCGGTCACGGTCAGCGCATCTTCGCCGCGCGCGACATGGTCAATCGCAAAACCCGCCGCCGTCAGGTTCTCCGAAATTGCCTCTGCCAGACGCTCGTTATCTTCGACTAAAAGGATGCGCATATTTTACCGGGGTGATGTTCACAAATTATTGAACGAAGTTAAGCTACTAAGCTTACGTAGAGCTTACCTTATGTCCTGATATAGCTGGTTTTATACGGAAAGGCGAGGGCGGATTTACGATTATGCCGCATTGCACAAACAATAGGCATATTGCCAAAGCATCCGGCCTGTCTATACTCGGATCATTCAAAAGGAACGGGCGTGAATATCAAACGCTTTATCAAAAAGCTCGGCGCGACTTTTGCGCTGGCAGTTGGCGTGTATAAGGGCGCGGATGCTTGTGCGCCCGCGCCTGCGCTGACGCCCGTTTTCAACAATAATGCCGCCCTGACCGACAGCGCGATACCCAACCAGTACCGGCTGAACGAATTGAAGGAGCCCACGGCCGAGGAAGCCAAAACGCTTTGGCGCATTCGCGTTGGCGCGTGGGAAATCGGGGCAGGGGGCTATCATACCTTCCTGGAATTTGCGCCTTATTCCGATAACGATGCGACGCGCGTGAAGAACAAGGATATCTACCAGATCCACGGCATCGCCTGCGATGAATTGCGCCGCGGCTGGGCGGAAATGAACCCTGCGAAAAAAGTATCGTATGACCAATACCTGCACGGCGATTATGTGCTGAAGGCGATGGGCGTCAATCAGGATCATGAGCGCAAATTCTTCGCCGATACCGCAACCGCTTATGTCGATATTTATTACGGCACGAAAGAAGAGGTGCTGAAAATGTACCTCGACGGCATGAACATGGTCGATAAAATCAGCCGCGACAACAAGCCCTATCTGCTGTTCGACCACAACAGCAATTCCACGGAACGGTCGGTGCGTGAAGGCCTCGGCCTGCCGGATGCAGAACTGTTCGTGCCTTACCTGCCGATGAAGCTGGGCGGGCGCATCTGGGCGCCGGGGCTGGAAAAATCGCTGATCCCCGCAGGCTGGGACCGCGCCGATATCCGCGAAAAGTCAGACTACAAGAATTTCAACATTTCCCAACTGGAGCAGCGCGCACGCGCATTGTCGGGCGAAGACAAGATGTTTGCCACTTTCCGTCCGCTGCCGCCGGCCAAACCGTAATATAAATTACATTACCACGCGCTGGCGGTGTTCAGCTTCGCAAGGGCGTTTTCGCCCAGGGTCAACTGCGCCGCTTTCATCAGGTCTTCCAGCTGCGCCACGCTTGTCGCGCTGGCAATCGGCGCTGTGACAAGCGGCTGCGCGATCAGCCAGGCAATCGCCACCTGCGTCTGGTTTGCGCCAAGCTCTGCAGCAACGTCATCCAGCGCCTTCAGGATGCGCCACCCACGGTCGTTGAAATAGTTTTTCTGCACCGAGCCACCGCGCGGGCTTTTGCCAAGATCGGCTTCGGAGCGGTATTTACCGGACAGGAAACCGCGCGCCAGCGAATAATAACCGATCACGCCGATGCCATGTTTCTGGCAGACATCCGCAAGTTCAGCCTCGAATTTCTCGCGGTCATACAGGTTATATTCGGGTTGCAGGCTGGCATAGACGGGCAGGCCGTTTTTCTGCGCGATAGCCACGGCTGAATCCAGACGCGCGGCGGTGAAGTTGGACGCGCCAATCGCGCGCACCTTGCCGGATTTGACGAGCGTGTCATAGGCCGCCAGCGTTTCATCCTGCGGCACGGTTTCATCATCGGCATGGGACTGGTACAGGTCGATGTAATCGGTCTTCAATCGTTTCAATGATCCCTCGACCGATTTCAGGATATGCGCCTTCGACAATCCCTTGCCGTCCGGTCCCATATCCATGCCGCATTTGGTCGCCAGCACCACATCCTTGCGCTTGCCGCTGCGGGCGAACCAGTTGCCGATGATGGTTTCGGACTCGCCGCCCTTGTTGCCCTCGATCCAGCGGGTATAGACATCCGCCGTATCCACGAAATTGAAACCCGCACCCGTGAAGGCGTCGAGAATATCGAAGGAGGTTTTTTCATTCGCCGTCCACCCGAACACGTTGCCGCCAAAGCAGAGCGGGGCGACGGAAAGGCTGGAATGTCCAAGGGTACGTTTTTGCATGAGTCTTCTCCTTCTGGGCACAGGATATAAGCCTTTTGCCGTATCCGACAAGCATTTAAGTGACTGTTATAATTCAAATAAAAAATTCACTTTGACAGGGCAGGCATTCTGAAGCTAAATGAGAATGATTTTCAATCTCGGTTTTCGGGAAGATAAAATTTTTTCAGCTTCGTCGTGTAAGTGAAGATCCCCCTGCCACTGTTTTCGGTCATCATTTTTGATGCGAAACGGTGGCGGGAGAGGGATCCCGCCACTGACAAATGTCTGGAAAAATATCCCGTTTTCTGACAAACTGCACGTACTTCAAAAGGGTGGGATTTAGGGATGTGGACTGAGCTTAAAACGCAAGCGGTCGAGGCCATTCGCCAGAGCTATGCGCTGCTGTCGCAGGAGCAGAACCTGTCGCCGGATAACGAGGCGGTCACGAAATCCCTGACGCATCTGGTGCGCACGCTGACGAAATGCCAGGCGCCCGAACTGATCAAATACCTGATGGATACGCCTGACCTCGCAACCGAGCGTGAAAAGCTGCCCGTGCTGTGCGGCATCGCCGAATGCGAAATGGAAAAATACTGGGCGCGCAAACTGCTGTCGCGCGCGGCCTGCGATTTGGCCGAATTCTGGTACTTCCCTGAATACACTGCGCTCTGCCGCGCCGAGATCGAGCTGTTCAAACAGCAGGGGTCTTTCAGCCGCATCAGCTTTTTGGGGGCAGGGGCGTTGCCCATGACAGCCTTCATGCTGGCGCGCGAATGTCCGGACACCCCGATTGTCTGCGTCGATTACGATGCCGAGGCCTGCGAGCTGGCAAAACAGCTGAGCCGCAAGATCGGCCTGAAGGACAGCGTGAACGTGCAATGGATGGACGCGCTGCAATACACGCCGGTTGAAAACGAACTGGTGATCTGCGCGAGCCTGCTGTACGGCCGCGAAGAAATCTATCGCCGCCTCGACAACCACGACTGCGCGCTGATCGTGCGCGATTCCGAAGGGCCGTACCAGTACCTGTACAAAGCGGCAGAACTGCCCAACCGTTCCAGCTTCCGCGAGATTGCGAAAACGCAGATCGACGCGATGCGCATCAACACCAGCCGCTATTACGTGCGCGCCGCCAAGGAAGTCCCGCATGTCAGCGCCGCGTGATGTATCGCCCGAGGATTCAACCGTAAAGCTTGCGCAGGCGCTTGTGCGCGTCGCCAGCGTGACGCCGCTTGATGCCAAGGACCTTCCGGCCGCGCAGGACAGCCTTGACCTTGCCGCCGCAGCCGCCACCAGGACCGGCGCGAAAGTGACGCAGCTGGATTTCAGCGGCGGCCATGCGAAATGGGATTACGCCGTCAACAACATCTTCCTTGAATGGTCGTTCGGCACGGCGGAAAAGCATATCTGCTATATCGGCCACCTTGATGTCGTGCCGCCGGGCGACCAGAAAAGATGGACGGAAGACCCGTATAGCGGCAAGATCGAAGACGGATACCTGTACGGCCGCGGCGTGACAGACATGAAGGGCAGCGTCGCCGCATTCATCAGCGCGGTCGAGGAACAGCTGGCAGATTTGAAAAACCAGAACGTCAAGATCAGCATGATCCTGACGACCGACGAGGAATGGGCAGCCGTCAACGGATCGAAAAAAGTCCTTGAATGGATGCAGGCGCGCGGCGAAAAGGTCGATGCGTTCATCGTGGGCGAACCGTCGTCGCAGGATGACCTTGGCAGCCATATCAAGATCGGCCGCCGTGGCAGCCTTGTCGGTACACTAACCGCCAAGGGCGTTCAGGGCCATGCTGCCTATCAGGAATTGTTTGAAAACCCGAACCGCGCATTGGCGTTGGCATCGGCGATTTTGAACAGCCATAAATTCAGCGACGGGAACTCGAACTTCCCGAATACGAATTTCGAAACCGTTGCGCTGAAATCCGGCGATTTTAACGCCAGCGCGATTATCCCCGGCGAAGCGCAAATGCTGTGGAATATCCGCTTCACGCCGCATGAAACGCCCGACAGCCTGGAAAAATTCGTCAAGGATGCGCTGGCCAATCCGCCGGAATGGGCGAAGCAGCATCCTGATTTCCACCTCCTGAAAAATATCGAGGTCAAGGCGAACAAGGATACGGCATCGGTGCCGTATTACAGCGAACCCGGCAACCTTGCGTCATCGGCGCAGGATGCGGTGAAAACCGTGCTGGGCCGCGACGCAAAACTGGATGGCAGCGGCGGCACGACCGATGGCCGCTTTGCCGCGCAGATTTACCCCAATGCCGAAATCATCGAGCTGGGACTGCCGGAACGCGGCGGGATCGGCGATAGCGGGAAGGGGGCTGATTACCTTTCCAAGGGCGGGATGCATCAGGTCGATGAACGCGCATCCGTGCGCGACCTTGCCAACCTGCGCAAGATCTTCGGCGAAACCGTCAAAAACTACGGCAAGGAAAAGCCGCCCGTTGCGGCTGACAAGAAAAATGCAAAACCCAACGCTTCGTCCCATAAGCCCGGCTGATGCCGACCAGCTACGCGGCCTTTATCAAATCTCGCTCGAAAAAAACGCGCGCGGTTTCATAACGAACCCGGTATTCCACGGCGACATTTATGACCGCGCCGCGCAATACCAGCGCAGCAATGGCGCGATGCTCGGGTTGTTTCAGGACAATACGCTGCTGGGTTTCGGCGGGCTGAAGCAAAAAGAAAACGGCCGCGTGGAGCTTTGCAACCTGCACCTTCATCCGCACCAGCACGGCAAAGGCCTCGGCAAACAAATTGCGCTCGCGCTGATCGACGAAGCACGCGAGCTGGATTACCAGACGGTTGAACTGCATGTGACGGTGACGCAAGAATCCGCAATCGGGTTATACAAGCGCCTCGGTTTCATCGAAACCGCGCGCAAGGTATATGATGTCGAAGGCCAAAGCTTTGACACAGTGTTTATGGAGCTGCCGCTTTAACCAAGGTTACATTCTTGTAACAACGATCAGCGCGGGCCCGATTTGACCGGCGGCTTGGCCTTGGGTTCTGCCTTGGCTGCCGGCGTCGCTGCGGGCGCCTCGAAGCTCTCGATGACGGCTTGCTTGACATCCTGACGGTAACGCTCGCGCATGCTGCGTGAAATGTAACCGGTGCTGGACGACATTGCGACTTCGTCAAACGCATCCACGAGCATGCCTTTGAGGCCCTTGGGCGCCGGTTCGGATTCCCATTCGATATTGCCGTCGGCGAGCGACTTTTTGGCATTCGCGGTCAGGGATTCCCATTTGGCGATTTTCTGCTGGTCGGCTGGCAGCAGTGTTGCGCCGGCTTCCTGTGATTTTTTCAGTGCATCGATCTGGGCAGCAATGGCGTCGAACTTGTCATCGATCTTCGTCATGGGAACACACCTTCATATTGTTTTTTGCTTGTTTGATTGTGGAGTTACTGTACTGGAAAGTCTCAATTATGTCAAAATATATCCGTATCCAAGTACCACATGGTTTGGAAAGCCTAACCAATCCAACCCCTATATCAATCCTGTATTTCCCATAATATACATTATCACGCTCAAGGTGGTGTTATCACGGGGGTCGCCAATACCGAACCTTGTGCCTTCCTTTTACCATTTCAGTCGCCGTCCCGTCCATTCCGGCCTTTAGAATTCCGGCATTTAGCTTTAAGGTATCGGTCTTTAGGGATTGCCCATGTCCATCGATTATAAAATCATTCCGATTACCGCCGACAATTACGATCCGCTGCGCTTTACCGCGCTGCTGAAGCAGAGCCAGGCCGAGGGTTATAACCTTGTGCTGCGTTTCTGCGAAAACTGGGAGGCTGGCGACAACCGCTACGACCTGCCCGGCGAAATTTTCTTCGGCGTTGAAAACGATGGCCGCTTGATTGGCATGGGCGGACGCTCCGTCGATCCATACCTGAACGACCAGGCTGCCTTGCGCGTCCGTCACGTCTATATCATGCCGGAATGGCGCGAGATGGGCATTGGCGCGGCGCTGATGAAGCGCATCATGGAAGTTCCGCCCGGCCAGTACCGCCGCATGACCCTGCGCACGCTCCATATCGGCGCACGCAAGTTCTATGAAAAGATCGGGTTCCAGTATGTGGGCGAAGGCGAAGTCACCCACGAATTTGATTTGTGAGGCCTGCCATGAAATTCATCGCACTGCTCGCATTCTGCCTGCTGCCGTTTACCGCGCAAGCATCGCAGTTCAATTGCGCCGTTGCGCGCAAGACCGACAGCAAAGCTGAATATACAACAGGCCTCATCGCCGCAGAACAACCCAGCATATTGCTGACCGTCGATGACAACGAAGACGAAAACCCGCTCAATGACAAAGCCAGCATTTCAAGCTGCCAGGTAACTGCCGCTGACGGCAAAACCTGCGACACATACGAAGTCGATAAAATCGCCTATGACGAAGCGACGAAGTTAAAAAAGTATTACAACTACTACGCGCAGGTTGATTTGCAGGTCTGGCCCGATATGTCATTCATGCTGAATGACGGCCGCAGCGGTGTTTCCTATGGTTCGTGCAAGGTAAGCAAAGAATGAAAAAGAAGACCAAAAAACCTGCAACCGTAAAAAAGACCAAAGCCAAGCCGGTTGTCACGACCGCCGCGCGCCCCATCGACCGCCTGCTGGATATCATGCGGTACCTCCGCAACCATAAAGACGGTTGCGCATGGACGCAGGAACAGACGCATCGTTCACTGTCGCCGTATTTGATCGAGGAAGCATACGAAACCGCCGATATCATCGACCAGGGCCATGTGGACGACCACCTGCGCGATGAGCTGGGCGATGTGCTGCTGCAGATCGTGTTCCATGCGTCGATTTCCGAAGGCCGAAAATCGTTCAATTTCGATGACGTCGCGCAGGCGATTGTGGACAAGCTGGAGCGCCGCTACCCGACCATACTTGGCGACGAGCCGAACACGCTGAAGACGCCGGAGGAAATCGACCGCCGCTGGGAAGAGATCAAGGCGGAAGAGCGCAAGAAAAAAGGCGTGAAGCGCGACGCCAGCATCCTTGATGAAATTTCAACCGCCCTGCCCTCGCTTTTGCGCTCCGCAAAACTGAAGGGCCGTGCTGCGAAGGCAGGCTGGGAATGGCCCGATGTGTCGATGCTGCTCGATAAAATCGCGGAGGAAGTCGGCGAATTGCAGGCGGAGATACATGCAAAGAAAGTCGATAAGCAAAAAGTCTCCAATGAACTGGGCGACCTGATGTTCATGATGGTCGATTTCGGCCGTTGGCACGGCATCGATGCGGAAGACGCCTTGCGCGAAACAAACAACCGGTTCGAACGCCGTTTCCGGCACATGGAACAGGGCCTGAAAAAGCGCAAAACCACGATCAAGGACGCACCCCGCACGCTGCGCCGTGCGCTGTGGGATGAAGCTAAGGCATTGGAAAATAAGAAAAAATAAGGTTATTCACAAAGCCTATTGCCTTGTGCGGCACAAAGGCCTACAAATCTTTTCCGCTGCCGTTTTAACGGCAATCCAATAAAAAATTTGATGATGAATTTTGAAGGTGTGTGATGCCTGGCTACAATAACGATTCCGAAATGCAAGTGCTGGACGCCATCGTGCGCCCGCTCGTCGCCAATGGTTTTGAATGGCGCGGCGGCGATACCTTTGGGCAGGAAGTTGTCAGCATTTACATGAATGACTCGCTCGACGAATTCGTGATGCTGCGTTACAACCGCCCCTGCGATGACCAGGGCCAGATCCAGCCGCCGCTGATCCATCGCGGCGCGATGGCTGAACTCGACCAGCCCATGGACAACATGGATTCCCTGCGTTTCATGACGATCCCGGAATTCCTTGGAATCCCCACGCCGCGCGACCTACCTTCGGTCGCCCTGCCCGCATCGTCGATCACGGCGCGCGCGGCATTAGCGTTCAAGCCGCCGTATCTTTAAGCGCGCTTCTTCGTCAGTTTCGGATAGACTTCCGCTTCCAGCATTTCCCAGCGCGGCTTGTCGACGGCTGCGATCAATACGCAATGCTTGTGCATATCGGGCGTGAAGGGGATGTTTTCGGACGCAAGGCGCACATACCCGCCCGCTTCTTCCGCCAGCAATACTGTCGGTGAATGATCCCACGGCGTGACCTTGTTCAGGTGAATGACGAAATCGGCGTCGCCCGCCGCGAAGTTCAGGAAGTCGTGCAGCGAGGAGCGCACGTTGATGACTTCCTTCACGATGCCCGCAACCGGCTCGAAATGCCATGCCTGACCGCCGCCGCCCATGCCGACCATGTCGGACAGCGTCATGGCGGTTTGGCGCACTTCCGCCTTCTTGCCGTTGATGGTGGCGCCTTTGCCTTTTTGGGCGATGGCCATGCGGTTGCCGGGGCAATCGAACACCCAGCCGTATTCCGTGACGTTATTCTGGACGAGCGCCACAAGGATGCCGAAATGGCTGCGGTTGTGCGCGAAGTTATAAGTGCCGTCGATCGGGTCGATCACCCAGATCGGCTTGCCGCTTTTGAAACGTTCCAGCACGGACGGGTCTTTCGACACCTCTTCCTCGCCCACCACATCCGATCCGGGCAGGTATTCGCGGAGCAATGCGCTCAACGCTTTTTCAGAGGCCTCGTCTGCGACTGTCACGAAATCGCCGGGATTTTTTTCGCGGATGTCGCCGGTCGCCAGATTTTTGAAGCGCGGCATGACTTCGGTTTCAGCCACATGGCGCAGGATATCGGCCACTTTTTCGACGTCTATTTGCATAATTAAATCCCCACTGATGATGTCATTTTGTAGCAGGAATACAGATGCTTACGCTACCATAATTGCGCGTTGACATAGTCAGCCTTGCCATATACTTTTATTCAGCTAGCAAACATAAAAAACGGCAACATATAGAAAGGCACATATTATGGCTCTCCTCGACAAACCCAAAGCCTGGGCAAAAGCTCTCACCGACCTGTTCACGAAAAAAGCAGCTCCTGAAGCTCCCAAAGCTGAAACGGCTCCTGCTGCTGAAGCTCCCGCAGCTGCTGCTGTGGAAAAAGCTCCTGAAGCTCCGAAGCCCGCAGCTCCTGCTGTCTAAGCTTTAGGCCACGAAATCAAGCCCCGGTCAGCTGAAGGTGTTCAAGCCTTCTTACGCGGCCGGGGCTTTTTCTTGTCCGGTTTTTTCTCTGAAATTTTGGGTTCGGTCAGTTTGTAGCCGAACTGCGCGTTGAACCGTTCGATGTCTTCCGGCTCCAGGCTGACGGTCACTTGCGCGTGTTTCTGTGTGTCCTTGCGGCCCACCACCTGCCCGCGACGGTAAAGCCACGCAATCGCCTTGCCGTCGGCAATGTCGATATGCGCGGTCAGTACTTCGCGGTTTTCGCCCAGCTTGTCGTCGATCATGCCGATCAGCGTATCGATCCCCTCGCCGCTCATGGCGGATACCGCCACGATGCGGCCATCCTGACGCTGCGTGCGGCGCACGAGTTCCAGATGGTCTTCCGCCGGCAGGCAATCAATCTTGTTCAGGACCTCGATCACGCGCGGGTCGTGCTCGGCATCGATATCAAGGCTGCGCAGGATGTGGAGAACGTCTTCGCGCTCGGCTTCGGTATTGTCCTGCCCGATATCACGGACGTGCAGGATGACTGTCGCCTCCGCCACTTCCTCCAGCGTCGCGCGGAATGCGGCGACAAGCTGCGTAGGAAGCTCGGAAATGAACCCGACGGTATCCGACAAAATCGCCTGCTTGCCGGACGGCAGTTCAAGGCCGCGCATGGTGGTGTCCAGCGTCGCGAACAGCAAATCCTTCACGAAAACTTCGGATCCGGTCAGGCGGTTGAACAGCGTCGATTTGCCGGCGTTGGTATAACCGACGATAGCGACAATCGGGTAAGGCTCGCGCTTGCGGGATTCACGTTGCAGCTTGCGGTTGGCGCGCACGCTTTCAATGTCTGCCTTCAACCGGCGGACGCGTTCGTCAATCAGGCGGCGGTCGGTTTCGATCTGCGTTTCACCGGGGCCGCCCATGAAGCCGAAGCCGCCGCGCTGGCGCTCAAGGTGCGTCCACGAACGGACGAGGCGCGAGCGTTGGAAGCTGAGTGCCGCAAGTTCGACCTGCAGCTGGCCTTCCTTCGTGCGCGCGCGGGCGCCGAAAATTTCCAGGATCAGGCCGGTGCGGTCGATAACTTTCGCGCCCCATGCGGTTTCAAGGTTGCGCTGCTGCACGGGGCTGAGCCCGTAATCGACGAAGACGAGCTTGCACTCCATCTCCTTCACCACGCCCTTGATGCGCTCGACAGAACCCTTGCCGATGACAGTGGCGGGCGTGGTGCGCTGCAGGTTGATGATTTCCTGATGCACGACATCAAGGTTGATTGCGCGGGCAAGGCCGACGGCTTCTTCAAGCGAGGCTTCGGGAATGCGCGCATGGATGCGCACATTGCCATCAGCCCCTTTGTGCGAAGACAGTTCGGGGTGAATAACGATTACTTTTTGGCTCATGGGGCTCTTTTAGGTCAGGCGTGGCTGGCTGAATTGTCGCCCGCTTCCACTTCCGCACCGTCATCATCGTTCAGGCGAACAGGCGATGCGGGCATGATGGTGGAGATGGCGTGCTTGTAGATCAGCTGCGAATGTGAATCGCGGCGCAGGAGCATCGAAAAGTTGTCGAACCAGGTGATAATGCCCTGCAGCTTGACGCCGTTCACCAGAAATACGGTGACGGACATTTTTTCTTTGCGGATTTTATTGAGGAACTTGTCCTGAAGGTTTTGGCTTTTGTCCGACATTTTTTATTATTCCCTCGGCTTCTAAATACATCGTTTTTAAAGGGCACTTGATCTATGCCACCATTTAAAAATCTATAGGCTAATCAGGGGCTTCACAAGTGGAATTCATGCCGTTAAGGGCGCGGGCCGCCGAAATAGCCCTTCACGTATTCCATAAGGTCACTGTGCTGGCGGAAACGACGCGCAGGCGGGTTTTTGATCAGCAGATCTTCGGGCGGCGGTTTCGTTTCCAGCAGGATCGGCGTGCAGCCGGCGGCAAGCGCGCACATCATGTCGGTGTGGCTGTCGCCGAGGTACCAGACATCGGGGCCGGGCTCGATACCCATGCGCTCCAGTGCCAGTAGCAGCGGTGCGGGATTGGGTTTGTCGGCTGATGCCTCCCCCGCTCCCAAAATCTCCTTGAAGAATTTATCGAAGCCCAGGTGCGTGATTTCCTGCCGCAGCAGCGGGTTACGCTTGTTGCTCACCACGCCCATTTCGACACCGTTATCATGCAGCATCTGGAGGAAGTTTTCGGCATTGTCGTGCTGCTTCACGTTGTCGAACACGATGGCGCAAAACGTGTCGTAATAAACCTTGTCGGCTTCCTGCCAGCGGTCGGCGCCGAACAGGCCGGTGAACAGGTCGCGGGCGGAAGGGCCGGAGCGGCGGCGCGCCTCGTCTTCCGACCATGCTTCCGCGCCCATATGCACAAGCGCGGTGTTCAGCGCCTTGTATGCCGTTTCCCAATTGTCGACAATGGTATCGTCCCAGTCGAAAATGATGGCGCGGGGTTTTGTCAGTTCGGTCATGCGGGGTTCCAGCGTTCCTGCTTGCCGCCATTTTTCGTGGCGTATTCCATGTAAAGGTCGAGCAGCTTGCAGGTGATTTCGCCCGCCTGCCCGTTGCCGATTTTCTTGTCGTCAATCTGCACGACGGGCGCGATCAGTGCGACGGCGGAAGAACAGAATGCTTCCTGCGCCTTGTACGCTTCGGCGACCGTGAATTTGCGTTCGATGATCCTGATCTTTTCTTTTTTGCAAAGCGCCTGCAACGCGCTGCGCGTCACGCCCTTCAGGATGCTGTTCTGGGCGGTGGCGCGGGTGATCAGGTTCCGGTTTTTGTCGATGATCCATGCGTTGCTGGACGATCCCTCGGTTACAAAACCGTCATCATCGACCATCCATGCCTCGTACGCGCCCTTGTCGGCGGCGGCCTGTTTCGCCAATACCTGGCCGATCAGCGCGGTGGTCTTGATGTCGCGGCGTTTCCAGCGGATATCGGGAACGGTGATGACTTTTTTGACGGCGGCTTTACGCGCCGGAATATCGTATTTCGCGGGATACAGCGTCATGACCAGCGTCGTGTCGGATTTCTTTGGGAACACGAAGTCGCGGGGCGCGACGCCACGCGTGACCTGCATGTAAATCATGCCGTTCTTGATGCGGTTGCGGCGCACCATTTCGCGCAAGGCCATTTCCATGGATCTGCGCGGCATCGGCATCCTGATGCGCAGTTCACCCAAAGATCTTTCGAGGCGGTCGAGGTGGCCGACTTCATCGCACAACCGGCCATTCACAAGCGCGACAACTTCATACACGCTGTCGGCAAACTGGAACCCGCGGTCTTCGATGTGCACACCCGCATCGGCATGTGGAATGTAACGGCCGGAAACATAGGCGATACGCGGCATCAGAAATACTCCGGGCGGACGGCGAACATTTGTTCCACGCGCTTCACCTGGTCATGGGCTGCCAGGATGATGACGCGGTCATCGGGCTTGATGACGGTGTCGGCGCGGGGCGTGATGATATTCTTGCCGCGCACGATCAAGCCGAAGATCATGTTTTTCGGCCGCTTGATCTCGCGGATGGGGATGTTGACGATGGCGGAGGTGTCAAGCGCCTCCACCTCGAGGATTTCGGCGAAACCGTCGCGCAAGCTGTGAGCGGCCTTGATGCGGCCACGACGGACGTGCTGCAGGATGGTCGAAACGGTGATCGCGCGCGGGTTCACGATCGCGTCGACGCCAAGGCTGGTGACGAGCGAGGTGAAGGCCGGATTGTTGATGAGCGTAATCGCCCGCTCGCAGCCGTGCTGTTTTGCCAGCATCGATGCAAGGATGTTGCTTTCGTCATGGTTCATGACGGCGATCAACGCTTCCGTCTCGCGGATATTGGCTTCTTCCAGGATTTCTTTCGAAAGGCCGTCGCCATGAATGACCGTCACGCCGTGCAGCATGTCGGACGCCGTATGTGCCTTGTCAAAATCGGCATCGATCAGCCGGACGGAAATGTCCTTGCGCGTGCGGCCGAGTTCGCCTGCGAGCAGCGTGCCGATCTTGCCGCCGCCGACGATCAGCACGCGGCGCGCCTGCTGGTCTTCGTAACCGAAGGCCGCCATGGAGCGTGTCAGGTGTTCGGTCGATGACACGAAATAAACTTCGTCGCCCGGCAAAATCTCGTCATCGCCGGAGGGGATGATCTGCTGCGGGCCGCGCACGATCGCGACAATTTCAACCGTCAGGTCGGGGAACAGCGATGTCAGGTGCTTCAGCGGCGTATGCACCAGCGGGCAGTTCGATTTGCAGATCACGCTGACCAGCTGCACAAGGCCGTCCGCCATGGGAATAATGTTGAACGCGCCCGGCACGCGCAGGCGGTTGGCGATGGAGCGCGCCACCTCCACCTCCGGCGAAATAACGACGTCGATCGGCAGGTGGTCGCGGCTGTAAAGGTTGCCCCATTTCGGGTCAAGATATGCAGGGCCGCGCAGGCGCGCAATTTTTACCGGCACGCGGAACAGCGAATGCGCCACCTGGCAGGCGACCATGTTAACTTCGTCGGAATATGTCGCGGCGATGAGCATTTCGGCATCCGCCGTGCCCGCCTGTTCCAGCACGTCGGGGCTGGAGGCATGGCCGACAATCCCCGTCACGTCGAGGTTCTCGTTCACGTCCGCGATCAGTTCGGGGCTGCGGTCAATCAGGGACACGTTGTTCCCCTCCTCCGCCAGATAGGCCGCGATGGACGTTCCCACCTGACCTGCGCCGCAGATAACGACTTTCATGTGATTTAGCCTTCTGCCCGTTCCTTGTCGTTGGCCTGGATGCCAAGCGATTTGAGCTTGCGATGGAGCGCGGAGCGTTCCATGCCGATGAAACCGGCGGTTTTGGAGATGTTGCCGCCGAAGCGGTTGACTTGCGAGAGGAGGTATTCGCGCTCGAAAATCTCGCGCGCTTCACGCAGGGGTTTCGACATCAGCTCCACCCCCTCGCGGCCACGGATCATTTCGACCGCCTGCAGTTTCAGGTCGGGCGGCAGCATGTCGGCTGTGATGGCCACCTGCGACGGGCCCGGCGCCATGATGAGCAGCCATTCGATCACATTGCGCAACTGGCGCACGTTGCCCGGCCAGTCATAGGCCTGCATCAGCGCCATCGCGTCATCCGCGAACTTGCGCGGCTGGACATTCGCGGTTTTCGCCGCGATATCCATGAAGAATTGCGCCAGCAGCGGAATGTCCTCGAGGCGTTCCATCAAGGCAGGAATTTCAATCGGCACGACGTTCAGGCGGTAATAAAGGTCCTGACGGAATTTTCCCTGCGCCATCAGGTCGGCAAGGTTCTGGTTGGTCGATGCGACGACGCGGATATCGACCTCGACCTTTTCCGAACCGCCCATGCGGGTGAAGCTCTGGTCCTGCAGCACGCGCACGATCTTGGCTTGCGTCTCCAGCGGCATGTCGGCGATTTCGTCCAGCACCAGCGTGCCGTTATGGGCCATCTCCAGCACGCCTTCCTTGCGGCCGGCGCTGCTTTCCGACCCGAACAGTTCATGCTCGATGCGGTCGGACGACAAAATCGCGCAATTCAGCACGATGTAGTTTTTGTCGGCGCGCTTCGACATGGTATGGATCATGCGGGCGGCGACGCTTTTGCCCGTGCCGGGTTCACCGGTGATGAGGACGCGGGAATTGGTCGGCGCGACACGCTCGATGCCCTGGCGTACTTGCTGGATCAGCTGCGAATGGCCGTGCAGCTCCGACACGTTGCCGAGCGCCTTCAGGCGCAGTTCCGCGTTTTCGCGTTTCAGGCGCGAGGTTTCAAGCGCGCGACCCGACAGGACAAGCAGCTTGTCCGCCTTGAACGGTTTTTCGATGAAGTCATACGCGCCCATCTGGATCGCGGAAACGGCGGTTTCGATATTGCCGTGGCCGCTGATCATGATGACCGGCAGGCCGGGGTTGGTTTTGACGAGTTTCTTCAGCAGCTCCATGCCATCCATCTCGCTGTTCTCCAGCCAGATATCCAGCACGATCAGGTCAGGCTCGCGCTCGGCGATCATCTTCTGCGCCGTTTGGCTGTCCTTGGCGGAGCGGGTTTTATACCCCTCGTCCTCCAGGATGCCTTCGATCAAGGAACGGATGTCCTCCTGATCGTCAACAATAAGTATGTCTGCCTGTTGCATGATAGTTACCACCTAGTTGCTCTATTACAACTTATACATCTCTTGGGAATACAAGGATAGCCTTAGCGCCTGATTTTGCGTCTTGATTTAGGCTGTCTTCCAATACCACACTTCCTTCGTGGTCTTCCATAATCTTTTTGACAATCGCAAGACCAAGACCCGAACCTTTTTTCTTGGTCGTCACATAAGGTTCGAGAAGCTGGTTTTTGACCTTTTCCGGTAATCCTGTGCCGTTATCTTCGACGGATATTGAAATATTCGAACCCAATTGCTCAATGACGATCTTGATGCGGCCATCGACCGGTGCCTCGGCCTGACGCTCGTGGATCGAGTCAATTGCATTCTGTAAAAGGTTTGTCATGACTTGCGTCAGTTGCGACCGGTCGCAATTCGCCTGCACCACAGGCCCGGCGGGGGCAATAAAGGCGAAACCGATATCGGGATGCGCCTGCCGCTGCAGAATCAGCGCGTCCTGGCAAACCTCCACCACGTTCTCCATCCGCTTCACAGGCACGGGCATGCGCGCATAGGCGGAGAATTCGTTGACCATGTGGCCGATATCGCCGACCTGACGGATGATTGTGTCCGTGCATTTCTCGAACGTCTCGGGGTCGTCCTTGATCTGCGGCAGGTATTTTCGTTTCAACCGTTCTGCCGATAATTGAATCGGCGTCAGCGGATTTTTGATTTCATGCGCGATGCGGCGCGCCACATCCGACCACGCCGCCTTGCGCTGCGCGGAAACAAGGTTTGAAATATCGTCAATCGTCGCAACCGCCCATTCGCCGTCGACCGCAGCGGTAATGCGGACAAGGATGGTTTTACGCGGGCCCGCGCCAATCGCATATTCCGTCTGCAGCGGCCATGCGCGGTCATGCGCCTGAAACGCTTTCGCCAGGATTTCTGCGGCTTCGGGAATGAAATCCTCCAGCTTGTGCGTGGTCAGCGGCGTGTCGCTGTCGCCCAGCAGCAATTCCTGCGCCATCTGGTTCGCGAGAGTAACATCGCCTTTTTTGTTGAGGCCGATCACGCCCGATGATGCACCCGCCAAAATCGCTTCGGTAAACCTGTGGCGTTCATCCAGCATCCGGTTCGCGGCCAGAAGTTCCGCCTGCTGCACTTCCAGCTGGTTGGTCATGCGGTTAAACGCGCGACCCAGCATGCCGATTTCATCGTCCTGCTGCTGGTCTGAAACGCGCGCCGACAAATCGCCCGCGCGGATACGCTCCGCCGCCGTGATGAGCGCGCTGACGGGCGCGACAAGCTGTTCGGAAAATGCAAGGCCGAACCAGACCGCCGCCAGCAGCAATAGCAAGGCAACGGCAATGAACATGCCCATCGCCAAAATCTGCATCTGTTTCTGGCGGCCTTCCAGCACCTGATATTCGTCAACCGCCGTCTGCGTGGTCTGCATATGCGCCAGAACGGTGGCATCGACCAAACGGCCGACATATAAATAGGCGTCGATAAAC
Source organism: Alphaproteobacteria bacterium (assembly GCA_965279315.1). GTDB lineage: Bacteria > Pseudomonadota > Alphaproteobacteria > Micavibrionales > UBA2020 > JAPWJZ01. The sequence goes on from OZ257145.1 coordinate 2,382,577, forward strand.
CGGTCAAGTTTCACAAGCGCACGGATCCGGTCGCCTCCATCGGCGGAGGGTATCAGCACGACATCGCTGTCGGCCTCCTGCATCTGCTTTTCGGTCGGCGGATCCATTTCCAGCGAGAATGACAGGCGCGAACGCGCAATCACGCTGCGGTCGCTGCGGAAAATGACGATTTCCGACAGGTTGCGCAGCATGGATTGCGTATCGATGACTTTGGACATCAGTTGCGGATTTGACGTCAGTTCCGCCGAGCCGCGGTTCAGGTCGTTCGCCATGGCCAAAACATCGGCGCGCATGACTTGCGTGTGTTCTTTCAGGTAGGCTCTTGCGACTTCCTGCGATTCTATGATTGCCGTGCTGACGCGTTCGTTGAACCAGGCATGGACGCCGTAATAAAGGAAGACGGATGAAAACACGGCCATCATGATCGCGGGCGCGGCTGCCAGCAGAATGAAATGCGACACGAGGCGGACGTGCAGTTTCGATCCCGCGATCCCGCGGCGGCGTTCCGTCCATACCCGTGCCACATGGCGCGCGATAACGGCGCTGAGCAGCAGCAGTATGACAAGGTCAAAGTTAAGCAGCCAATAGCCGGCATTGGTATCCGCCGCCGGCGCGCTCATGACCGCGCCCGTCACGATGCAGGAAACGATGGCGACCACGGTCAGGGTGACGGTGAAATAACGCATCTGGGTGAGGCGCTCGGCCTTTTGCAAAAGCCGCGCCGCCAGGCCCTGCCGCAATGTGGCGGTTTCCATTTCCATCATGACGCCCTCCGCACTTCAACGCCAAGATCGCGGATTTTTTTGCGCAAGGTATTACGGTTCAGCCCCAGCATTTCGGCGGCCTTGATCTGGTTGCCGTTGGTGACTTGCAGCACACGCTCGATCAGCGGCTTTTCGAGTTCGCGCAGCAGCGGTTCATAAATGCCGCCCGCGGGTGGTGCGGCAAAGTAATCCTGCATCAGCAGCCCGATGATTTCGGCGCGGTTGGCGGCGGGCGCGGTTGCGGGGGCAATATTTTTCAGCTCGTCACGCACGGTCGCCGCATCAATGATGTCCTGCGGGCATAGCGCGGCCAGCCGGCGCGTGAAGTTCTCCAGCTCGCGGATATTGCCCTGCCACGGATGACGCTGCAGCGCTTCCATCGCTTCGGACTCGAATACCTTGGCGATGCCTGATTTTGTGATGAAATGCTGGACGAGCGCCGGAATATCGTCCGACCGTTCGCGCAAGGCGGGAATGCGCAAGGGCACGACGTTCAGGCGGTAATACAGATCCTCGCGGAATTTATTGGCGCGGACAAGCGCGGGCAAATCCTTGTTGGTCGCGGCGATAATACGCAGGCGCGTTTTCACGGCGCGGCGGCCGCCGACGCTGGTGAATTCGCCTTCCTGCAAAACGCGCAACAGGCGTGTTTGCGCCTCGTACGGCATGTCGCCGATTTCATCGAGGAACAATGTGCCGCCCTGCGCCTGATCGAAACGGCCTTGCGTCTTTTGCGTCGCGCCCGTGAACGAGCCTTTTTCATGGCCGAACAGTTCGGATTCAATCAATTCCCTCGGGATCGCCGCCATGTTTACGGCAACAAACGGGCCGGATTTCCAGCGGCTGTATTCGTGCAGCGCTCTGGCGATCACTTCCTTGCCTGTGCCGGATTCACCGGAAATCAAAACGGTGAGGTCCGAATTGCGCAGGCGCGCGACGGTGCGGTAAATATCCTGCATCGCGCGGCTTTGCCCGACCACGAAGGCCTTGTCGAGCGCATCGATCGTTTCGCTGGTGTCGTTCGCTGCCGGGACCGACTTGCGGAACACGCCCGCGACGGTTGCCAGCAATTCGTCTATGTCGAACGGCTTGGGCAGGAAATCGAGCGCGCCTTTGTCGGACGCCGCAATTGCAGTCGTCAGCGCGTTCTGCGCGCTCATGACGATCACTTTCATGCCGGGGCGTTTTTGCAGGATTTTGGGCAGCAAATCCAGCCCGTTTTCGCCGGGCATCATGACATCGGTGATCACAAGGTCACCTTTGCCTTCCAGAATCCACTGGTACAGCGTTGCGCCGTTATCGGTTGCGTTCACGTCGTAGCCCGCACGTTTCAGTGCCTGTGACAATACGGTGCGGACGGAGGCTTCGTCATCGGCGACCAGGATGGTTTTTGCAGCGGTCATTTGCCGTCTCCTCGCGGGAAGTTGAGCTTGAACAGCGTTTTGCCGGGGCGGCTGGAAACATCCACAGCGCCGCCATGGTCATCAATAATCTTGGATACAACCGCAAGGCCGAGGCCGTCACCGCCCGGTTTGGTCGTATGATACGGCTCGAACAATGTTTTTTGGGTTTCTGCTTCAATGCCTGTGCCGTTATCTTCAATCGTGACGCAGACCGGCAAACGTGCGCGGCTTTCGGGATGGAAACCCGCGGTCATTTCATATGACGTATGCAGCGTGATGTCCTGCGCGCCTGCTTCTGCGGCATTCTTCACGAGGTTCAATACGGCCTGCACAAGACGGTCGTAATGGCCGTGAATATCGGGCAGCGACGGGTCATAGCGGCGGTGGATCGTCACGCCCGCAAAACCCGACCGCGCGATTTTCTCCACATGCTCCATGACGGCATGGAGGTTGACGTGTGCGTATTGTTCCTGCGGCGCGTCATCGAAGACGTTGACCTTGTCGATCAGGCGGAACACGCGGCTGGTTTCGGTTGCGATCAGTTCGGCCAGTTCGCGGTCGTCGGGCGACGGGACGGAAGTGGCCAGCAGTTGCGCCGCGCCGCGGATGCCCGATAACGGGTTTTTGATCTCGTGCGCCAGCATGCGGGCGAGGTGCTGGGCGGGCTTGATGGAATTCTTGATCTTGGCGGTCCAGCCGTTTTTGGACGGCAGGGTATCGGGGCGGATGACCAGCATGAACCACCCCTCCTCCATCGGCACGGCGGAAAGGCTGGCGACCGCCTTGCCGGTCAGGGTGATGTCGTGGAGGGTGATGGCCTGGCCCGACAGCATGGCTTCATGCGCCGTGCTGTCATCGCCCAGCAGGTTCGTGAGTGTCTTTCCCGCCAGCGCCTTTTCACCCATGCCAAAGAATGCCTGCGCGCCGTGGTTGGAGAACAGGATGCGGCCATCGGTCATCACGGCCAGCACGGCATCTGGAAGCGCCTGCAGCATGACGAGCGCCGGCGTTTCGGGCGCGCGGGCCAGCGGCAGAACTTTTGCGGTCTCTTTCAATCCGGACATCACGACACCTCGTGCCTATTATTTATGCAGGCGGTTGCTCGCGCCTATTTTTTATGCACAGCGCATTTTTGCCCGAATTTTAGGCAAATAACAAGCGTTGACCGCTATATAGCGTGCCTCTAATGTATTGAAAGACCGCATCGGCAATCCCGTTTTATTGTATTATGGATAATAAAAAGCCCAACATCGCTGTCCTCATCGTCGCCGCCGGTTCTGGCGAACGCTTTGGTGCGGGCGTGCCGAAGCAATACCAGCCGCTACTGGGACGCCCGATCCTCAACTGGTCTATCGACATTTTCACGCAACATGCTGATATAAAATCAGTCTATGTCGCCATTCATCCCGATCATGCTGAGCGTTTTGCAACCGCCTGCCCCGGCATTACAGCCCTGCACGGCGGCGGTACGCGGCAGCAATCGGTACTGAAGGGGCTGGAAGAAATCGCCAAGCGTGAAAAGCACGATTACATCCTGATCCATGACGCCGCCCGCCCCGGCCTTTCAAGCGATTTGATAGCCGATATTTGCAACGCGCTGAAAAACAACGATGTCGTGATCCCCGGCCTGCCCGTCACCGATACCGTCAAGCGCGCAAGCGGCGACAGCGTGAAGACGGAGAGCCGCGATAACCTGTATACCATCCAGACGCCGCAGGCCTTCAAATTCGACACCATCCTCGCCTTGCACCGCCTGCATGCCGATAAATCGCTGACGGATGACGCGGCCTTGTGCGAAATCGCGGGGCCAGCCGTCAAAATCATCGCGGGCGAGAAAAGCAATTTCAAAGTGACCCATCCCGAAGACCTTGCCCTGATGGAGCAAACCATTGCCGCCCGCTGCGGCGATATCCGCACCGGCACGGGTTACGACGTTCACAAACTGGTTGAACAATCTGGCCGCAAGCTGATGATATGCGGCATTGAATTGCAGCACAGCCATGTGCTGGAGGGGCATTCCGATGCCGATGTGGGCCTGCACGCCATCACCGATGCGCTGTTGGCGACCATCTGTGACGGCGATATCGGCATGCATTTCAAGCCGACCGATACGCGCTGGAAAAATGCTGACAGCGCCAAATTCCTGCGTCATGCCGCCGACCTGATCGCGGCACAGGGCGGCATCATCAGCCATGTCGATGTGACGATCATCTGCGAAGCGCCCAAAATTGGCCCGCACCGCGACGCCATGCGCGCGAAGATCGGCGAGATACTTGCCCTGCCGCTCAACCGCGTCAGCGTAAAGGCGACGACGACCGAAGGGCTGGGATTTACCGGAAGACGCGAAGGCATTGCGGCGGAAGCGGCCGCAACCGTGCGCCTGCCCTTTACATCGCGCCCCGTCCTGCGGGATGATGATATCAGGAAATGGGGAACATAAATGGCATCGACCGCGACGACGACCGCCGCCACAGATAAAACGGCCGATACCAAGACCGAAACGGGCACGCCGACAACCCATGTGCCGGACAGCCACGACCTTGCGGTTGCGGCCAGCGGCATGACCGTGCAGCAGATCGGCCTGATCCTCATCCTCCTGCTGCCGATCGTCATCTGGCGCGAAAAAATCTGGGGCTGGATCAAGAAACTGCGCCCGCGCATCAAGCCGATCCCGGGCGGCATGAAAATGACCGAGTGGCATTGCTGGCTGTCGTCATGGTTTGGCGCCGGTTTTCTGCGCCCCGCGCCCGGCACGATGGGTTCGCTGGCCGCCATTCCCTTTGGCTATGCCATCGCACATGTTGCAGGGCCGATCGGGCTTGCGCTGGCGGCGCTTGCGCTGCTCTGCATCGGCACGGTCGCTGCCGACCGTTTCGGCAAAAAATCAGGCGCGGTCGATGACCAGTCGATCGTCGTCGATGAAGTCGTCGGCATGTGGATCGCCGCCATTCCCGCCGAAGGCCATATGGATTTGTGGTGGGTCGCGTTTTTCCTGTTCCGCCTGTTCGATATCTACAAGCCCTGGCCCGCATCGTTCTACGACAAACGCAGCATTGGCGGCATCGATGTGATGATGGATGACGTGGTCGCCGGCATCTATGCGTTTATCGGCACCTGCGGCGTTGCCATGTTCTACCTTCCGAACTAGAAAGCACCCATGGCACTTTTCCCCGAACACCTGCTGAACCTTGCCGCCGCTATCCTCAGCGAAGCGCGCAAGAAAAAGATCAAGCTGGTTTCCGCTGAATCCTGCACGGGCGGCCTTATCATGGCATGCCTGACCGAGGTGCCGGGATCATCCGATGTCGTGGATCGCGGCTATATCTCCTATTCCTATGATTCAAAAATCAAGGAACTGGGCATCGACCGCGCGCTGCTGGAGCGCACCGGCGCGGTCAGCGATGACGTTGCATTACAAATGGCAACCGGCGCGCTGGCGGCATCGAAGGCCGATATCGCCATTTCCGCAACCGGCATCGCCGGCCCCGGCGGCGCAACCGAAAGCAAGCCTGTCGGCCTTGTTTATATCGGCGTTGCGAATGGAAAAACGGGCAAGAGTTTTGCGGTAAAAAACCTGTTCGGCGGCGACCGTTCTGCTGTGCGGATTGCCACCGTCGAAACCGCCCTCACCTTCATCAAGCGCGAGATTGAATCTGTTTAATGCTTCTTGCCGCCGTAAAGCTGCAGCGCGCGCACCTCGAACGCATTGATCATTTTCACGAGCGCGCGGTGGAAAAACTGGTCGACGATCTTTTCAAATAATTTTGTCTTCAGTGAAAAGTCGATATAGAAATCGACCTCGCACTGCCCGCCGCGCACATCCTTGAACACCCATTTGTTTTCCAGCTGGCTCATCGGCCCCTGCAAATAATGGACTTCGATTTCCTTGGGCTGCCTGAATTTCACATGCGATGAAAATTTTTCACGGAACGGGCCATAGCCCACGATGACATCCGCGCTCAAATCGCTTTTCCGCTTTTCATTCACGCGCGCGGCCAGGCACCACGGCAGGAATTCCGGATATTTTTCGATATCCATCACAAGGTCGAACAGCTGTTCCGACGAATACGGCAGGATGCGTTTTTCGGAATGGGATGGCATTTACTTGCCAGCCGAGGCCAGCTTCGCCTCGCGCGCGCTGCGCATTTTCTCGAAATCGGAATCCGCGTGGTAGGACGAACGCGTCAGCGGCGATGCCGCCACCATCAGGAAGCCCTTGCCGCGCGCAATGGTTTCGTATGACTTGAATTCTTCCGGCGTCACGAAACGGTCAACCGCCGCATGTTTCGGCGTCGGCTGCAGATACTGGCCGATGGTCAGGAAATCCACATCCGCCGCGCGCAGGTCGTCCATGACCTGCATCACTTCCTGCTTCGTTTCGCCAAGGCCGACCATCAGGCCGGATTTGGTGAATATCGACGGGTCTATTTTCTTGACGCGGTTCAGCAGTTCCAGCGACGTGAAGTAACGCGCGCCCGGACGGATGGTCGGGTACAGGCGCGGCACGGTTTCAAGGTTATGGTTGAACACATCGGGGCGTGCCGTCACAATCGGCTCGATCGCGTTATTCTTGTCCTTGAAATCCGGCGTCAGGATTTCGATGGTCGTGCCGGGTGACAGGCGGCGGATTTCGTTGATGACTTTCACGAACTGCTCCGCCCCGCCATCTTCCAAATCATCGCGGTCGACGGAAGTGATGACGACGTGTTTCAGGCCGAGTTTCTGCACGCCAATCGCGACGCGCGCCGCCTCGAACGGGTCAAGCTTGTCCGGAATACCCGTCGCCACGTTGCAGAACGAACAGGCGCGGGTGCAGGTCGCGCCCAGGATCATAAAGGTCGCGTGTTTCTGTTTCCAGCATTCGCCGATATTCGGGCATGCCGCTTCTTCGCAAACCGTCTTCAGTTTCAGGCTCTGGACGAGGGTTTTTGTCTCGTGATATTCGGGCGACACAGGCGCCTTCACGCGGATCCATTCCGGCTTGCGCAGGATGGGCGTATCCGGACGGTTCCGTTTTTCCGGGTGACGGAACTCGGATTTTTTCTTTTCGTTGGCTTCGGGGGCTGTGTCGATGTCGTTGTCCATGGACAGTAATTTAGCCGCCTTTTGTCAAACGGCAACTCTTTTTCGGGAAACTTGCAAGCTGTTGATATCTATGGCAAAGTTATTGAACAGAGTCGCATGAAAGCGGCCAAGGGGATTCACGGGGAGCTAAAATGGTCAATATCCGGCGCGCACGCCTGAGCGAGGTGATGGATATATACAAACTGCGCAAGGAAGCGGCAGAAGAACTGACGCGCAAGCACGGCAAAGGGCCGTGGTCGAAAATTTCCCTGCTCGGCACCGTGCTGAGCAAGCTGACCGACAATACATTGTTCGTCGTGGTCGAGGACGGCAACCTTGCGGGCACCTTCACGCTCGACGTCGAAAAAACCGACCGCGAGTCCAAGCCGTGGTTCAAGCGCCAGAGCGCACCCGCCTGTTATTTGCGCAACATGTCCATCGACCCGAAATTTCAGGGCAAGGGCCTCGGCCGCTCCGCCCTCTATGAAATCGAGAGCCGCGCGCGCAAGTTGCGCGTGAAAGCAGTGCGCCTTGATTCATATGTCGGTTCCGGCGGTGCCAGCGAATTCTACAAAAAATGCGGCTACACCTTCGTCCATCGCGGCCTGCTGGACAAGGCGGAGCTGGATTATTACGAGAAGATTGTTTGATCGTTGTAAATATCTTGAATATACACCTATGGTTCTATTCATTTTTAATGAATTCGAACCGCCAAGGGATAGGATAGTATATATTAGAAGACTTCGGAATATAGATTGGTGCCCGTGGAAGAAACGAAGTCTTGGGATTTTCATGATAGGTTAGGATATCGTTCTCGAGTTTTATTTCACGCGCGAAATTCCACTTTTTACCTTGAGTGTCTATCAAAACAGAGGCCTTCAAGTTATCTTTCATAGTATGAGGCTTAAACAGTAGTATCATGCCCCTGCTGTTATCATCCCTCTCCCAAACGTCTTGATTTAAGCGATATGGGATCATTTCGTCAAAATACATTGTATCAGAAATTCGCTCAGATTTGCTCCCGCTCAAGAGTGGGCCGGGAAGTACTCCGTGACCTAATAAAGGCAAGTTCATACTAAATTTGCGGTTTCTTTCGTGCAAGTCCGGGTGTTCTATAGGAAGTGTCTGGGATAAAGAAAGATATGTCTGAACTTTGGCATTATTTAGTAAGGAGATTGTCGTATTATTTAAATGAAGCCCATTATCCTCCGAACTCCAAATTTCTTTAGGTATCGCAACAAAGGTTAGATGAAACCATTCTTCCGTAGGTTTTTTAAGAGTTGCTTCCTGATCAGCGACATAATTTTCGAACTCGTGTAGTGAACCAAAAAAAGAAAAGTCATCACGCCCATCCGCCGCAAACACCGAGCGGTTTAAAACTGTAGGAGAGTTGATTTTTATAGAAACTATTTTTAGCCTCGCTAGAGGGGATTTATATGCCTGCCTTGACGCATAGACCGTGATCATTTTCGGCTCCACCGCTGTGTCGGAGATCGCAGCGAGAGGCAAATAATTTTCTGGTACGGGTACTTGCCAGTCTTTGTTCTCGTAAAAGCGATTATCCCTCATGCCACATACTGCGGGTGTCGTTAAAATTATTCCTTCGCCCGTAGAAGCGGTTGTGCCGAAAGATTGGTAATCCGGGAAGAAGCTATAGCTTTTACCGGCCCATTCACCACTGGTTTGGAATCTTCTGCATCGGATAATACGTTGGACAGTATAAGCCTTATTGTCGAACTCTAGTTCAACCGTAATCTCTGTGTTGAACCCGCGCTGGAGAAAGGTTCGATAAAAGAAACTATCGAGATAAGGATTTTTATACTCTTGCCAAATCCATAAAATAGATAAAATGAAAAATAAAGCCCCAGTAACGCGTATAAAAGTTAGTTTTGATAGTTTCACTTTAATCTCTACATATGAATAACTTTACCATACGCATCCAGCACTGACTCATGCATCATCTCCGACAGTGTCGGATGCGGGAAGATGGTGTGCATCAATTCAATCTCGGTTGCTTCCAGCGTTTTTGAAATGCCGTAGCCCTGAATCAGTTCGGTCACTTCCGCGCCGATCATATGCGCGCCCAGCAATTCGCCGGTTTTGGCGTCGAACACGGTTTTGACGAAGCCTTCCGGTTCGCCAAGTGCAATCGCCTTGCCGTTGCCGATGAAGGGGAATTTGCCGACTTTCACCTGATAACCTTTTTCTTTCGCTTTCGCTTCGGTCAGGCCGACCGATGCGACCTGCGGCATGCAATAGGTGCAGCCGGGAATGTTTTCGACCTTCAACGGATGAACGTCGTTGAGCCCCTTGATCTTCTCGACGCAAATGACCGCTTCATGGCTCGCTTTATGCGCCAGCCACGGGCCCTGCACAACGTCGCCGATGGCATAGACGCCGGGTTCATCCGTTTGCAGCCATTGATTGACCACGATATGGCCGCGATCGACCTTGACCTTGGTGTTTTCAAGGCCGAGGTTTTCGGAATTGCCGACAATGCCGACCGCCGAAATCACGCGGTCGAATTTGATCTTTTCAATCTTGCCGGCGGTGTCGATCTCCGCCTCCACGTCATTCGCGCCACGGTTGAGCTTGGCGACTTTCGCGCCGGTCATGATTTTCATGCCCTGTTTTTCAAAAGCCTTGCGCGCGAAGGCCGAAATATCGGCGTCTTCCACGGGCAGGATGCGGTCCATCAATTCGACCACGGTCACCTGCGCACCCATGTTTTTGTAGAAGCTGGCGAATTCCATGCCGATGGCGCCAGATCCGATGACCAGCAGCGATTTCGGCATTTCCGTCGGCGTCATCGCTTCGCGGTATGTCCAGACCAGTTTGTCAGGCTCGAGGCCGGGCAGCACGCGGGCGCGGGCGCCAGTCGCGATGATGATATGCGGGGCTTTCAATTCGGCGACGGGCTTGTTGTCCTTCGTCACCGACAGCTTGTTCTTGCCCAGCAGCTTGGCCGTGCCGTCGAAAACGGTGATGTTGTTTTTCTTCATCAGGTGCTTGATGCCGCCCGACAGCTGCCCCGCCACTTTGCGCGAACGGTCGATGATTTTCTTGAAGTCGAAGGAAATGTTATCGGCCTTCAACCCGTAAGCATCGAGGTTGTGCAGCAGGTGGTGGATTTCGGATGAACGCAGCAGCGCCTTGGTCGGGATGCAGCCCCAGTTGAGGCAGATACCGCCGAGGTTTTCACGCTCCACAATCGCGGTCTTGAAACCCAGCTGCGCGGCGCGGATGGCGGCCACATAACCGCCCGGGCCTGCGCCGACGACAACGATGTCGAATTGCTGTTCGCTCATCTGAAAACTCCCTACTGAAGGTTCAATTGCCACGAGACGCCGAAGCGGTCGCCCACCCAGGCAAATTTCCGGCTGAAACCGTAATTGTCCATGGGCATATATATCTGGCCGCCATCGGCCAGCGTCACGGCGCGGTCGGCGAGCTCCGCCTCGTCCGCGCATTCGACGAAGATCGATGTTGCGGGGGTGAAGGTGAATTCATGCTTGATGAAGCTGTCGGTGACCATGAATGCCTGCCCGCCGATGGTGAAGCGCGCGGACATGATCAGGCCGGCCTTGCCGGGCCCACCGGTTGCGTAGCGCTTGATGTCGTCGATGCGGCCATCGGCGAAAAGGCTGATGTAGAAATTCATCGCCTCTTCCGCCCTGCCCTCGAACATCAGGAATGGCGTGACCGTATTGCTCACAAGATCAGGCTCATCGGGTTTTCGAGCAGCTTCTTGAACACCTGCAAGTATTCCGCGCCGATCGCGCCGTCGATGCAGCGGTGGTCGGTGGACATGGTGACGGTCATGACGGTTGCGACCTTCACCTGCCCGTCCTTCACAACCGCGCGCTGTTCGCCCGCGCCGATGGCGAGGATCGCGCCCTGCGGCGGGTTGACGATGGCGGCGAAGTTGCTGATGCCGAACATGCCGAGGTTGGAGACGGAGATCGTGCCGCCCTGGAATTCGGCAGGTTTCAGCTTGCCTTCTTTCGCCTTGCCCGCCAGTTCCTTCATCTCGTTGGAGATATCTTTCAGGCTCTTGTTGGCGGCGTCCTTGATGATGGGGGTGATGAGGCCGTTCGGCGTTGCGACCGCAACCGATACGTCGGCGCGTTCATACTGCACGACCGCTTCATCCGTCCACGACACGTTGGCGGCGGGGTATTGCGCCAGCGCGACGCCCGTTGCCTTGATGACGAAATCGTTGACCGAGATTTTATAGTTCTGGCCCGCATCGTTCAGTTGTTTGCGCACGGCGAGCAGCGCATCCAGTTCGCAATCGACCGACAGGTAGAAATGCGGGACGGTCTGTTTCGATTCCAGCAGACGGCGCGCGACAACCTTGCGGATGCCGTTGTTGGGGATCAGCTTGTACGGAATGCCGTAAGCATCGGCCAATGCCTTCGCATCGGGGCCGGCAGCATGTGCGACAGCGGATTTGGGCGCAGCACCAGCCGCGACAGGAGCGGCATGACCGCCCTTCCCGCCTTCGAGGTCGGATTTCACGATACGTCCATGCGGGCCGGAACCCTTGATGGTCGCAAGGTCGATGCCTTTTTCTTTGGCAAGGCGTTTGGCGAGCGGGCTGGCATAGATGCGGTTGCCGCTGGCCTGATGCGCGACGGGCTGCGGCGCGGGTGCAGGTTTTGCAGCAGCAGGTGCAGTTTCCGCTTTCGGTGCGGCGGCAGGCGCTTTCACGTCGTTGCTGGCGTTTTTCAGGGCAGCCGCGTCTTCGCCGTCTTCCAGCAAAATGGCGATCAGGGTGTTGACCTTCACGCCATCGGTGCCGGCGGGGACGAGGATCTTGGCGAGCGTGCCTTCATCGACAGCCTCCACCTCCATCGTCGCCTTGTCGGTTTCGATTTCGGCGAGGACTTGTCCGGCCTTCACCTTGTCGCCTTCTTTTTTCACCCATTTCGAGAGCTTGCCCTCGGTCATGGTGGGCGACAGCGCGGGCATCAGGATGTTATGCGGCATAGGCCACCTTTTTCGCGGCTTCGATGATGTCATTCGCCTGCGGGAGCGCAAGCTTTTCAAGGTTCGCGGCATAGGGCATGGGAACATCCGCGCCATAGACGCGCACGACGGGCGCATCGAGGTCGTCGAAGCATTTTTCCATCATGATCGCGGCCATTTCCGACCCGATGCCCGAATAATGCCAGCCTTCCTCGACAGAGACGAGGCGGTTGGTTTTCTTGACCGAATTGATGATCGTTTCGGTATCGAGGGGGCGCAGCGTGCGCAGGTTGATGACCTCCGCGCTGATGCCCTGCTCCGCCAGTTTCTCCGCCGCCTGCAGCGCCACGCCGACCATGCGGCTGAAGGCGGTGATGGTGACGTCGGTGCCTTCGCGCTCGATCTTCGCCTTGCCGATGGGCAGGATGAAATCGGGGTCGGCAGGGATATCAAACGTCTGGCCGTACATCATTTCGTTTTCGAGGAATACGACGGGGTTCGGGTTGCGGATGGCCGCTTTCAGCAGGCCCTTCGCATCCGCCGCCGACCACGGCGCCATCACGATCAGGCCCGGGCAATGTGCATACCAGCTGGCATAGCATTGCGAGTGCTGCGCGCCCACGCGGGATGCCGCGCCGTTCGGGCCGCGGAACACGATGGGGCAACCCAGCTGGCCGCCCGCCATATAGAGCGTCTTGGCGGCCGAGTTGATCACATGGTCGATCGCCTGCATGGCGAAGTTCCACGTCATGAATTCCACAATCGGCTTCAATCCTGCGAACGCCGCGCCCGTTGCGATACCTGCAAAGCCGTATTCGGTGATCGGGGTATCAATAACGCGCTTGTCGCCGAATTCCTGCAGCAGGCCCTGGGTGACTTTATAAGCGCCCTGGTATTCCGCCACTTCCTCGCCCATGACGAAGACTTCGCCGTCGCGGCGCATTTCTTCGGCCATCGCATCGCGGAGCGCTTCACGCACGGTGACGGAGGCGGTCGCACCTTTCCATTCCTTTTCCGGCGCGGGTGCAGCCACAGCAGGCTGCGGCGCGGATTGCGGATTGCAGGACGGCGCAGGCGCGGCATCGGCTTGGGGCTTCGCAGCCGCTTCGGCCTTCGGTTTCGACGCGGCAACATCGCCCGCGCTTTCGCCTTCTTCCAGCAGCAAGGCGATGGGGGTGTTCACGGCAACGCCTTCGGTGCCGGCTTCGACAAGGATTTTACCGAGGATGCCTTCGTCAACCGCCTCGACTTCCATCGTCGCCTTGTCGGTTTCGATTTCGGCGATCACCTGGCCGGGCTTCACCGCGTCGCCTTCCTTCTTGACCCATTTGGCAAGCTTGCCTTCGGTCATCGTGGGCGACAGTGCGGGCATTAATATCTGGATAGACATGTATTCAACAACCCTTAAAGATTTTTAACGCGAAGATCCGAAGACCCGAAGTTTTTCGGTACGTAACGTTTAATGCCGTCCTTTATGAGAGGAACATTAAAGTTAACCAAAAAAGCCATCGGCAAACCGGACATTTTTAAGTAGGAGTAGATTTGAGCTTCGTGAACCGGATGCAGTTGTTCAACCGTCTTCAGTTCAATCAATATTTTTCCGTCCACAACCATATCAAGCCTGAAATCGGCAGGCACTGGCCGGTCATTATAAGTCAGGTTAACGGGTGACTGGCGCGTATAAGGAATTTTCCTGTCGGAAAATTCGATGCACAGGCATTCTTCATAAACTTTTTCAAGAAAGCCCGGCCCCAACGCCTGATGCACTTTGAACATAGAATCCACCACCTGCTTCGACAGCAGGTTTAATTCATCCGGCAGATCCTTATATTTCTCCAAAACTTGCATCTGGCTTTCTTCTTCGGAACTTCGGTTCTTCGCGTTCAATCAAAGCTTACAACATGACGTCTGTCCAGAGTTCCGACGCATCGGGCTCCGGGCTTTGCTGGGCGAATTCGGCGGACTCGTTCACTACCGCCTTCACTTCTTTTTCGATCTGCTTGAAATTGTCTTCCGAAAATTTCCCGCTTTCCATCAGCGCCTTGCGGATGGTGTCGATCGGGTCGTGATGCTCGCGCATCTCCTCGACCTCCTCCTTCGTGCGGTATTTGCCGGGGTCGGACATCGAATGCCCGCGGTAACGGTAGGTCGAGAATTCCAAAATCATCGGGCCGTTGCCGCCGCGGATATACTCGACCGCCTTCAACGCCGCCTGACGCACCACCAGCACATCCATGCCGTTGATTTTCTCGCCCGGAATGCCGTAAGCCTCGCCGCGCTTGTAAAGCTCGCCGGCCGCATGACGCGTCTGCGACGTGCCCATGCCGTATTTGTTGTTTTCGATGATGAACAGCACGGGCAGCTTCCACAGCGCCGCCATGTTGTATGCCTCGTAAATCTGGCCCTGGTTCGCCGCGCCGTCGCCGTAATAGGCGCAGTTGATGCCGCCATCGCCGCGATATTTATGCGCGAAAGCCAAGCCCGCGCCCAAAGGCCCCGTCACGCCCACGATGCCGTGGCCGCCGTAGAAGCCCTTCTCGCGGCTGAACATGTGCATCGAGCCGCCTTTGCCCTTGGAATAGCCGCCCTTGCGGCCCGTCAGCTCGGCCATCACGCCGTTGGCCGACATGCCGGTCGCCAGCATATGCCCGTGGTCGCGATATGCGGTGATGACCGTGTCGCCCTTGATAAGCGCCGATTGAACGCCGACCACGACCGCTTCCTGACCGATATAAAGGTGGCAGAAACCGCCGATCAGCCCCATGCCGTAAAGCTGCCCCGCCTTTTCCTCGAAGCGGCGGATCAGCAGCATGTCTTTATAATACTGCAGCATCTCGTCCGGCGACGCGATGTTCGACGGCGCTTTCACCGTCTCCAGCTTGGCCTTGCCTGCGGGGGCAGAAGTAGATGCGGAAGTGTTCACAGAACCCTCATAATCAATGGCGAAATTTAACCTCCATTAATTAAGCAAAAGGGGGTGCGATTGCAAGTCTGTGTGCAGGTATATTCCATAATTATCGGTTATAGTTTTAAGTTTGTTGTGATATCCTTTGCGATCTTTGGAGAAGCATATGTTCAGCATACGTAATATTTTTATTGTTACCTTCGCATTCGCTACTATTACGGGATTGTCTGCGATGGCAACCGCCGACCCGCCTGATGTTCAAAAGCTGGTCGCCCCTGTTACGGATTTACCCGTTACTGAATCGTCTCATCGACTCAAACAACTGGAAGAAGACGTCACGGATTTAAAAACCAAGGTTACTTATCTCGAAACGATAAATGCGCTGATTAAAACTGAAACGTTTTTAAGCGATGATTCGAACGACTTCACAAAAAACCCGGCTTTCGTAGATTTCACTCAAGATTGGTATGATCGAGCCGCAGACAGCGTACGAAAAACAATTTCCGCGAGCATGAAACCGAACTATAACTTCATGCAAGTGAATAGCAACGGATCTATCTTGGGTTCCAAGGGTGGAGACGTCGCGATTGATGGAATTGAGTATCAATCATTCAATAATTATGACTTTGAAAATGGTCAGCCAAATAAGATTTTTATTTCGGCTCCGGGCCTATCGTCGAGCGGCAATAATTTTACTCTTTATGGTGATGCAAAACTCGATGTTGCTGTCCTCGATGGCTGCCTGAGTTGGAAAAAACAAAAGCAACTTGGTGGCCTCAATCTTTGGCAAGCTAAAGACGTTCAAGGCAAATTGTCGAGCGTGCAAATTTCGGAAGACCTGCCAATCAGCATCAGTAGGATGTGCGACAACCGTTACGTCTTACGTCGAAATATCATGCAAGTAGATACCCTATATTCGCAAGATCCAAGCAGGGGCATAGTTGCAAGCATGCATACTGTGGACAAACTCGTGAGTCCCGATGAAGGCAATTGGGAAGCTGAAACAGAACACTACGTTCAGTCATACTATGATGTTATCGGTGATCTGAAATCATCAAAAAGCATTTCAGAAGATGATATAGATGGCTTAATAAAAATAGTCGACATGATGAGGGATAAAAAAATTCCAGCGGCGGTACCCGTTTGGGCTGATTTTTACCGTAGGCCGGATATTTTTATTTTAAAAAAGTGGGATATTAAAAACGCGATTTATTCCGATGGCTCAATTCGAATAATTGGTGAAAGTACCCAAGGCGCGTCATCGATTAAGAGATATGGTGAATTAATTTATTTTAAGCCCAAATATTTTGTTGAAGACATTCAAAATGACTGCGCATTGGCAGACATGACGACCGCTAGAATTGGGCGGAAAGTCGATGCAGAAAACGATTTTGGTGGCGTGGGCATATCACCGGAACGCGATCAACATAATAATATTCGGGTCAATATAGTTGATGCTAAAGGCGGAATTGCGCAAGCGGCCGTCAAGAATGGAGACATCATCATCAAGATTAATGGTCAGCCCACAAAAAAACTTAGTGACGCGTCAGTTGTTAGTTTGTTGCGTGGAAAAATCAATACAAAAGTTTTCCTGACGGTTTTAACAAAGGGAAAGAAGCTAAAAATATTTACGGTAACAAGGAAGAGATTGGGCCAAGAATTCATTTCAGCATTGAAAATGTACAAAAACGTGTGGCCATATAAATATATAAATTTCATGATTGTTGATGGTGCAACCGAACCTGTAACTTTTGCACAAGAAGGAAGCTCCAAAAATGTCATGACGATAAAAGAATCAAAATCCAAGGTAAAATTTACCGGACTTGCATGTTATAACATCACCCAAACCGCCGAATAGAATGCACATCATCGAAACCTTCCTCGCCTCCGCCAAGGGCGACAAGACTGAAGACCTGATTGTCGAGACGCCGGATTATTTCGGGGTGTTTGATGGTGTGGGCGGGGTGCGGACGGATTGGGCGCATGAGGGACGGACGATGGGGCAATGGGCGGCGCAGCTGGCAGCGGATGCCTTGCGCGCGCTGCCCGCCGGTGCGACGATTGCCGAATATTCCAAACTGGCGGAGCGCATGAATGCGGAGGCGCGCGCGAAGCTCGGCCTTGCGCCCATCGAGCGCCTTGCCAGCGGTGCGCTGATCCTGCCGCGCCGGAAACCTTTGGAAGTCTGGGTGATCGGTGATTCACATTTCGGCTACACGCTGAAAAGCGGCGAATGGAAAAGCTGCCCGCAAAACAAGTTATACGATGAAGTCACGCTGAATTACCGCCGCATCCTGATCAAGCAGGAGTTCATGTCGCGCGGCGAACCGAAGACGCAGGAAGACCGCGCCGCGCTGGCGCAGGCCGCATGGTCGGGCGTGCGTGATGGCCTTTCGAAACAGATGCTGTTCGCCAACCATCCCGACCCGGCGGAGCCGCTCGGCTTCGGCGTCGTTTCCGGCACGCCTGTGCCGCTGCACCACCTGCACGCCTTCACCCTGCCCGACGACGTCGCCGAAATCGTGCTGTGCAGCGACGGCCTACCCGAAGCCACGCCGACCGCCGAAGACGGTAAAGCCGTCATCGCCGATTTGCGCGCCACCGACCCGTTCCTGACTGGTAAAAATAAACTGGGCTTCATGGGACACAAGGGCGGGTTTGTGCAGCTGGATGGCACGATGGCGGATTGGTATGACGATGTTTCGTATATCAGGATTGGGGTTTAACTTTCTCCTCTCCTTTGGGAGAGGAGATGTCGCGCAGCGACAGAGGTGAGGGTACTCGGTAAACGTAAGTGCCTGAAGCCGACGAAGTACCCTCACCCTCCCATGCATGCCAGCTACGCTGGCAATATAAATTCGGCAAAGCCGAAATGCATGGGCCCCGCCCTCTCCCAAAGGAGAGGGAAAGGGCATTCGTCCTTTTATTCTATAACGCCTTCCGCATCGCCACCCTCGGCGCCACCGCAAACCCCAGCGCCACCTCATCCGCCATCAGCGCCTGTAACTGCGGCCGCGCGTCGTCGGGTTTGAACACCGCATATCCCAGCCGTTCATAAAACGGCGTGTTCCACGGCACATCGCGATAGGTCGTCAGCGTCATTTCGGCATAGCCCTGCGCACGCGCGAAATTTTCGGCCGTCATGACCAGTTGCCTGCCGATCCCCCTGCCCTGATATGCCGCCAGCACCGCGGCCTCGAAAATATGCGCGGCGCGGTCGAGGGGGATGACCATGATGAAACCGGCAATCGCGCCATCCGCCTCCACCACGAACCGCGCGCCGTGGTCGCGGGCGAAGGCATGTTCATCGTCGCTGCGCGCGGGCAGCACGACGCTGAAACCGTAACCGGGCAGCGTGGCATAGCTTTTCGCGGCATCCAGTTCGATTTCCTGCATGGTGGCCGTTTCATGCGGCAATGCGGCGCGGATCAGCATGGTCAGAGCTTGTTGGTCGCGAACAAGTAAACGATCAGCGCGGCGGAGAGCAGCGCGATCATCAGGTTGAGCGCGAGCGCAAGATGCGGGTTCGCCTGCGCCGGAATTTCAATCGGCCGCAGCGTCGTCAATATGCCGCGATATTGTTTTGCGGCGGCGGCGGAGAAGATGCAGCCCATCGCGATGAAGACCACGCCGAACCAGAACGGGCCGCCGCGCGCGGGCTCCTCGTGTTTCTCCAGCATCATCTGCATGTAGAGGCCGAAGCGTTCCACCGCGAAACCGAATGCCATCAGCGTGAGCGCGGTGCGGTTCCAGGCGAGCGCCGTGCGCTCGGCGGCGAAGTAAACGCGGGGGTCATTCAGGTCGGACATTTCGGTTTTCGCCTCGCGGGATGCTTTGCAAGTTATTGGAATCGCTGGATATTTTTTGGCGGCTTTTAAAAAGTCGCCTATGCTAACACATTGATTTCAAAGGACATAAAAAATTCGGCTATGTCGCGGAACGCACACAAAACGCGGCGAAAAAGTGGTCGGAGTGCAGGGATTCGAACCCTGGGCCTCTAGCTCCCGAAGCTAGCACTCTACCAGGCTGAGCTACACTCCGATTTGGGGAACAAAGTTAAGTGACTATGTCGCATAATTTCTGGAATCAAGCAATTGGATTCAACGATTTGTCTGGTTCATTTGACAGACTCGGGTAAGCGTGAGATTATGTAAATACTTAACGATCTGTTAAACGGGGGCATCAATGCAGGCACAGCTGGCGCAAACGATAGCCGATTTCAATGCCTTGTACGCCATCGTCGCGATGCGCCACACCGGCCCCACCGAAACGAATTTCGGCCGCCAGAAAAAATGGAACAGCGTGACCGCCGGCCAGTGCCGCAAACATGTGCGGTTCATTCACAACGACGATGTCAGTGCATTTTTCGACACGCGCCGCCGGCAGATGGTTTTCAGCCGTGGATGCCCGGAAAAACTGCGCGCGCTGCTGTCAAAACAGCTCAATACTCCCGCTCAACCGCAAAAGTGATCAGGTCGGCGAGGTCTTCGGAAATCTGGTTTTTCGGCAGGTCGGCGAGCAGTTGACGCCCGCGCGCGGCATATTCGCGCGCCATGACCAGCGAATTGCCGATCGCGTTGTGGCGGTGGAAAATCCGCACGGCCTCCTCGAAATCGCCGTCTTGCTGGTTCACGTCGCCCATCGTGCGCTGCCAGAATTCACGCTCCGCCGCCGTCGCGTTTTTCAGCGCGAGCAGCACGGGCAGCGTCATTTTCCCCTCGCGGAAATCATCGCCGAGGTTCTTGCCGAGCGTTTCGGCGGAGGCGGTGTAATCGAGGATATCATCCGAAATCTGGAACGCGATGCCCAGACACATGCCGTATTCGCGCATCGTCTGGCATTCGCCCGCCGCGCGTTCCGCCACAACCGCGCCGGTTTCGCAGGCGGCGGCAAAAAGCTCTGCGGTTTTGGAGGCGATGACTTTTAAATATTGTTCGAGCGTGGTGTCGAGGTTATTCGCAGTCGTGAGCTGCAAAACCTCGCCCTCCGCGATCACGGCGGAAGCGTTCGACAGAATGCGCAACACATCCAATGACCCGTCTTCGACCATCAGCTGGAACGAACGGCTGAACAGGAAATCACCGACGAGGACGGCGGCTTCGTTGCCGAAAATCGCGTTGGCGGAAGCCTTGCCGCGCCGCTGGTCGCTTTCATCCACCACATCGTCGTGGAGCAGCGTCGCGGTATGGATAAATTCGACGCAGGCCGACAGTTTATAGTGGCGCGAACCCTTGTAACCGAACAGCGCCGCCGAGGCGAGCGTCAGCAACGGCCGGATGCGCTTGCCGCCCGCGCCGATCAGGTGGCTGGCCAGTTGCGGGATCAGCGGGATATCCGATTGCATGCGCTCGATAATGATCGCGTTGACCGCGTTCAGGTCGGGCTTGAGCGCGGCCGCCAGCCGGTCGAGCGGGTTGGCGGCGGCAGCGTCGGGAGTGGCAGGTTTTGACAGCGTCATTATCGCCTGTATATTGTTCCGGTATCGACTTATACTTAAAGCTTCCCTGATATAGCAAAAAGCCGGAACAAAAACACCCTTTATGCAAGAAATTTTCAGAACAAACGAACCCGCGCAGACCGCCTTCGTCAAATCGCTGCTGGAAAGCGCGAAAATCAAGTATTTCGTTTTCGGCGAACACCTGACCGCAGCCCTTGGCGGCACGATGGATAACATCTCCGAATGCAGGTTTATGGTATTGGAGGACGATTACGACGACGCCATGCACCTGCTGACCGATGCAGGCCTGTTCGACCCCGACGAAGAATTTTTCGAGATTTTCGCAACCGAAGACAAGGCGCTCGCCGACCGCGCCAAATCCGCGCTCGACCGTTCGGAAATCATGTACGAGCTGGACGAATACCAGGACGGCGACGACGGCATGATCCCCGGCGTCGGCCGCGGCCCTGTCACTTACGTGTTCGCCGCCCGCGACAGCGTGGTCGATGACGCCTGCGACGTGCTGGCCGATGAAGGCCTCATCAAGCCGGTCGAGGGCAACGCATGATCGATAACGAAGTCATCGAAACCACCTTGCTGAACGGCCGCGTGAAACTGCTGCAGCCGAAACTGGGTTTCCACGCCTCCATCGACACGATCTTTCTCGCCTCAGCCGCGCCCGTGAAGGAGCGCATGAATGTACTGGATGTCGGCTGCGGCGTGGGATCGGCGGGATTATGCGTCCTGGCGCGCGCAAAGAACGTCCATCTCACCGGTATCGACATTCAGGGCGAGCTGATCGACCTTGCCATGCAGAATGCCGCGCTGAACGGCGCATCCGACCATACGCGGTTCGTGCAGGGCGATATCCGCCACGAAAAAATCATCGCGGACAACGATTTTCAGGTCGTGCTGATGAACCCGCCCTATCAGGAAGGCGGCACGCATACCCCCTCGCCCACGCGCAACAAGGCGCTGTCGCATGGCGAAGAGGCCTCGGGCGCGACGCTGGAGGACTGGGTGAAATACGCGCACAAAAAACTGAAACAGGCAGGATCGCTGGTCATGATCCACCGCGCCGACCGCATGAGCGAGATCGCAGCCACGCTGGAACGCCGCCGCTGGTTTGGCAGCCTTGTCATCTACCCCCTCTTCTCCCGCCAAGGCGACGACGCCAAACGCGTCATCATCCGCGCCCGCAAGGAACGCTTCGCCCCGATGGTGCTGAAAACCGGCATGGTGATACACGAGGCCGACGGGAAATATACGGATGCAGCGCAGAAAGTATTAAGTGCGGCGGAAGCTCTCGAAATGGAACAAGGCGGACTTTGATACGTTATATCGAGTTGAACGTTAGATATGTCAAAGGTGGCGAATTTGCTGATGAAATCTATAACATATGTGAGCTCCGCAAAAAGGCTGTTCACAGGTTCTGAACTGGTGGCGTTGCTGGATAAAAGCCGCGTTTCAAACCTGAAGCACGGGGTCACGGGCATGCTGGTGTATAGCGCCGGGTCTTTCATGCAGGCGATCGAAGGCGGGGAAGACGACATCGACCGGCTTTACGCGAATATCCGCCGCGACAGTTCTCACCAGCTGATCACAACGTTGATAGAACAAAAAACCGAAGAGCGTGCCTTTGCCGACTGGAGCATGGGGTTTCATGATCTGACGAATACCGATCTGCCGCGTATTGCCGGCTATACCGATTTCCTGAAACGCCCCGAAAATGGAGATTTCAAGGACAGCGATTCCTTCGCCAAACAACTGTTGGCAACGTTCCGCAACAACATGCGACGCGTTTGAAATGGTGTCATGATGGACAAGGATATAAGGCACCTTGAAAATATTGCCCCGCTTTTCGCACGACGTTCACGCGCAAGCGGCTGTTAATGCCCGTTTATATATAAAAGTATCTATATGGTCTGCAGCGGGATAGAGTGACCCGCCATACTTGGTTTATGGCAGATCGGTTTTCATGAAATCCTGCAAGACGTTTATCCACAATTTCGGGCTGTATATCATACTTGTCCTCGGCATTGCGCAGGTCTCAATGGCTTGGTTTGCCCCGGACGGGGTTTACCGGCATAACAGTTTGCTGGCGACGACGGCGTCGTTGCTGTTTATCTCGATCTTTATTTACGTGCATGCCGATGCGCGGAAAGCAGCAGCAGCGACAGCGGGCGGGCTGGTGCGGATTGCGCGCGACCTGGCACGGACAAACGCCGTCATTGCGGAGGAACTGGCGAGATCCAATGCCGAAATCGCGGAGGGGCTGGCACGGTCGAACCTCGAAATCGCCGAACGTCTTGTGCAATCCTATGCCGACATTGCGCAGGAATTGAAATTAGAGACAGATACGCGGCAGGCCGCTTCCGACCTTGGCCGCACGACGGCGGAGGATGCGACGCAGTTCGCCGAAAAAGGCTGGGCATCGGCGGAGGTCGCGACGCTGGTCGCCGAAAAGGCCAACAAGGCGAAATCGGACTTCCTTGCCAATATGAGCCACGAAATCCGCACGCCCATGAACGCCATCATCGGCCTCACCAATATTTTACTGATGACCACGCTGGACGAACGCCAGAAGAAATATGTCGGCGTGCTGCAGACAAGCTCGGACGGATTGATGGTATTGATTAACGACCTGCTGGACATCGACAAGATCGAGGCGGAACAGATCGAGCTTGAATATGCATCCTTCAACCTGACCGCCCTGCTGGAGGATGTGATCAGCGTGATGTCGGTGCGCGCGCACGAGAAAAAAATCGGCCTGAACGTGGGTTACGATGCAGGTCTTGAAAAAGCGCTCATGGGCGACAGCGGGCGCATCCGCCAGATTATGCTGAACCTCGTCGGCAACGCCGTCAAATTCACCGATAAGGGCAGCGTCTCGGTCTTCCTCGCCAATGGCGGCAAGGAAAACGGCAAGCGCCACCTGACGATTTCCGTCACCGACACGGGCATCGGCATTGCGGACAACAAGCTGGTCGATATCTTCGGAAAATTCGTGCAGGCCGACGCGTCGATCACGCGGCGCTATGGCGGCACGGGCCTCGGCCTTGCCATTTCAAAATCGCTGGCCGAACAGATGGGCGGCAGCATCCGCGTGACGAGCGTGGTCGGCACAGGCTCCACCTTTATCCTAACCTTAAGCCTGCCTTTCGCCACAGGTACCGGCGATGCCGCGATGCCGATTGACAAGACGATCTACCTCGATAAAGCGCAGAACGCGGCGCGCCTGCCCATTTTGCTGGTGGAGGATTACGCGCCGAACATCCTGGTGGCGACCACCATGCTGGATAATTTCGGGTATAAATACGTCGTTGCGCATAACGGGCAGGAAGCGCTCGACCAGCTTTCCACGGCGCAATTCTCGATGATACTGCTGGACATGCAGATGCCGGTGATGGACGGATATGAAACAACGCGGCGCGTGCGCGCGATGGAAAAAGCGCAGAAGATCGCGCCCCTGCCCATCATCGCTATGACGGCCCATGCGCTGGCCGGCGACCGCGAGCGGTGCCTTGCGACGGGGATGAATGATTATATTGCCAAGCCGTTTAACCCGCACCAGTTGCATGCCGTGATTATCCGGCATCTCGTTCATGCTAAAAGCTCCGCCGCCTGAACCTGCGGTTTTTGAAAAATCAGGGGAGCGAAAAAGCGGTTTCAGGCGTTTTCCATGATGTGACGCACAACCGGTGAGGAGACAGGATTTGGACAAGGACATCCGGCATCTCGAAAATATCGCCAAGCTGATGGACAGCCAGTTCGCCATTCCCGGCACATCGATCCGCGTCGGGCTCGATTCAATCCTCGGCCTTGTGCCGGTTGTGGGGGATTCAGGGACGATACTGGTGACGCTTTACCTGACTTCCTTTGCGCGCAAATACAAAGTGCCCAAGCGCATCATCGCGCAAATGTACCGGAACGCCGCGATTGACTGGGCGGTCGGCCTTGTGCCGCTGGCGGGGGACATTTTCGATGTGGGGTGGAAGGCGAACCTGCGCAACGTCGAGCTGCTGAAGGCGCATATCAAATCAAGGCCGGAGCGTTAACCCGGGCCCTTGTTCGCGAAAAATGCCTTGCGGCGTTCTTCTTCGACAAAGTTTTCTTTCTTCTGCGCGTCTTCCTTCATGATGCCGGCCATGCGCATGTCTTCTTTCGCCGCGTATTCGGCGCGCATCTGTTCCTGCGTCGGGGGCGGTGCGGTGTTGGCATCCAGCAGCTTGCCGACGATGCCCAGCAGCACGATGCCCGTCACGGCCTTGGTCAAGTTCGAATTCGGGTTTTTGGAATAGACTTCCGCGCCGCCGCCGAGCGCCTGCATCATTGAATCGCCGGGGCGCATCTGCGGCTGCCCTTTGCCCTCCATCGCGTTCAGCATGACCCCGCTGAGGATGCTGTCGCGCACGATCGACATCAGGCCGCTGTTCGGTTTGCCGATGACGGAGGCGCTGGGGCCGACGGTGGATGC
This sequence comes from Alphaproteobacteria bacterium, assembly GCA_965279315.1. Lineage (GTDB taxonomy): Bacteria > Pseudomonadota > Alphaproteobacteria > Micavibrionales > UBA2020 > JAPWJZ01. The sequence goes on from OZ257145.1 coordinate 2,407,598, forward strand.
TGCTGAATCTCCGGGAGTCATGGAAAGCGTGCTCATGTTTAAAACCTTTTACGTGGCGGCAAATTGATACGCGATATTGGTCAGATGCTTCGGCGGATTGTTCTGGTCCGTCACCTCTAACAACCCGATTTCGTTTTTGTCGCGCAGCTTCTGGCAGATATAGGGGCTGAGGCCACGCTCCGAAAACAACACATCCTGGTCAGTCAGCAGGTCGATCTTGCTCGCGCCGACCTTGAACATGATGGGCACGTTTTTTGGCAGTGAGCCGTTGATCACCATCACCACATTGCCGGTCGCGCCGAAAATAATCACGCTCTCTGAAATCATTTTATATCCTGACCTAAATTATATCATGAATTCTATGGCAAAAAGCTTAAAAGCGGGTTAAGCGGCTGAAAAGCCCCCTAACCCGCTGTATTCCAACCGGATTAATTCAGGAATATTACTTTACGCTGACCTTGAAAACGGCCTGTTTCGCGGGCGTAGATGTCTCCCACGGGCGGCGCCATTTGGCTTCGATCTCGATCTCGCCGTCGGTTTCGGCGCGGAAAATCGTGCGCTCGACACCGCCGCCGCCGATGACCATTTTGCCGGGATTGGTCGGGATGGTTTCGCGGCTGATGAGCGTCGCATCGCCCGCCGTCACTTTCACGTCCCACAGGTATCCGGTGGATGCGTTTCCGTCGAGGTCGAGCATGAACAATTCGCCCTTTTTCACGGCAATAGCGTTGAATTTCTCGCTCAGTCTTTTCATGCGAAAACGTCCCTTATTTTGAAAGATTTTAATAGTGGTACAACATCAGCAGCCCTTTGAAAACAGGCAATCCGCATGCTAGGCTTGCGCGTCAATTTTAGCGGGAAACACGATGTCAAACGGCAAGCCTCTTAGTTTTCAGAATCTCATCCTGACGCTGCACCAGTTCTGGTCGGATCAGGGTTGCCTTATCCTCCAGCCTTACGACATGGAGGTTGGCGCCGGCACGTTCCACCCCGCAACCACGCTGCGCGCGCTCGGCACCGAGCCTTGGAACGCCGCATACGTTCAGCCCTCGCGCCGCCCGACCGATGGCCGCTATGGCGAAAACCCCAACCGGTTGCAGCATTATTACCAGTACCAGGTCATCATGAAGCCGTCGCCGGAGAACATCCTGGAGCTGTACCTCGAGAGCCTCAAGAAAATCGGCATTGATTCAAAATACCACGACATCCGCTTTGTCGAGGACGACTGGGAAAGCCCGACGCTCGGCGCATGGGGGCTGGGCTGGGAAGTCTGGTGCGACGGGATGGAGGTGACGCAGTTCACCTACTTCCAGCAGGTCGGCGGCATCGAATGCAACCCCGTTTCCGCGGAAATCACCTACGGGCTTGAGCGCCTCGCCATGTACATCCAGAACGTGAACAATGTTTACGATCTGGATTTCAACGGCCGCGGCGTGAAATACGGCGACGTGTTCCTGCGCGCGGAACAGGAATATTCGGCGCATAACTTTGAATTCGCGAACACCGACAAACTGATGCAGCATTTCAAGGACGCGGAAGCGGAATGCAAGTCGCTGCTGAACGTGCAATCGACGCACCCGTCCAATAATGGCCGCAAAGGCCTCGCCCTGCCCGCCTATGACCAGTGCCTGAAGGCCAGCCACCTGTTCAACCTGATGGATGCGCGCGGCGTGATTTCGGTCGTGGAGCGCCAGGCCTATATCGGCCGCGTCCGCGAATTGGCGAAGGGCTGCTGCGAAGCATGGCTCGGCGTTTATGGCGACGAGCAAGCGAAGAAGGAGGCTGCATAACATGGCCGAATTTCTCCTCGAACTGTTCTCCGAAGAAATCCCTGCGCGCATGCAGGTGAAGGCGGCGGATGACCTGAAGGATTTGATCACGAAGGGTCTGACCGACAAGGGCCTGACTTTTACCAAGGCCGAGGCGCATTCCACGCCGCGCCGGATCACGGTTGTGGTCGACGGCCTGCCGCTTGAAAACAGCCCCGCGCCAATCGATAAAAAAGGCCCCAGCATCGCCTCGCCGCAACAGGCGTTGGACGGGTTCCTGAAATCGGTCGGGCAGACGAATTTTGATAAATGCGTGCAGGAAGAAACGCCGAAAGGCACGTTCTGGTTTTATCGCGAGGCCGTGAAAGGCCAGCCGACCGACAAGGTGCTGACCACGATCATCGAAGAAGCCATGAACAAGATCGTCTGGCCGAAATCGATGCGCTGGAAATCCAGCACCCGCCAATGGGTGCGCCCGCTGCACAGCATTATCGCGCTGTTCGATGCGAAACCTGTCGCGGTCGATTTCGCACTCGGCGGCGGGGAGAAATCCATCGCGTCCGGCAAAACGACGCAAGGCCACCGCTTCCTGTCATCCGGCAAGATCGAAGTCTCTAACTTCGCCGATTACCGCGAAAAACTGAAAAACGCGCATGTGCTGCTGTCGCGCGCAGACCGCAAAGACATCATTTCCAAACAGTCGCAGGAGCTGGCCAACAAGGCCGGCCTGAAAATCCGCGAGGACGAGGCGTTGTTCGAGGAAATCGTCGGGCTGGTCGAATGGCCGGTGCCGCTGGTGGGCGAGTTTGAAAAAGAATACCTGGACGTTCCGCAGGAAGTCCTGATTTCCACCATGCGCGGCAACCAGAAATACATCGCGCTGCTGGATGATGCCGGCAAGCTGTCGAACAAGTTCATCGTCGTCGCCAACATGATCACCGAAGACGGCGGCAAGCAGGTTGTGGCAGGCAATGAAAAAGTCCTGCGCGCGCGTTTGTCTGATGCCAAATTCTTCTGGGACCAGGACCGCCGCCAGAAACTGGAATCGCGCCTGCCCGCGCTAGAGCAGATCACGTTCCACCAGAAACTCGGCACCGTACGCGACCGTGTCTCGCGCCTGCATTCACTGGCGCAGGAAATTGCGGAGCTGCTGGGCTATGACGGCAAGGCTGCCGCACGCGCGGCAGAACTCTGCAAGGCCGACCTGACATCCGGCGTCGTGTACCAGTTCCCCGAAGTTCAGGGCACGATGGGCCGTTACTACGCGCTGCATGACAAGGAAAAGCCGGACGTCGCGCAGGCGATTGCCGAGCATTACAAGCCCGTCGGCGCAAATGACACCTGCCCCACCGCGCCCATTTCCATCGCGGTCGCTTTGGCAGACAAACTGGATGCCTTGGTTGGTTTCTTTGCCATCGATGAAAAACCGACGGGTTCGAAAGACCCCTTCGCGTTGCGCCGTGCGGCGCTCGGCGTGATCCGCATCATCCTTGAAAACAAGCTGCGCGTGTCGCTGACGTTGCTGTTCCAGAAATCGTACCAGCTGTATGGCGGAAAGATCAAAGGCCTGCGCAATGAGGCCGATGTGACGAAAGACCTAACACAGTTCTTCACCGAACGCCTGAAGGTCGCCCTGAAGGACCAGGGCGTGCGCCATGACCTGATCGACGCAGTGTTCGCCGCGAAATCCGATGACGACCTGACCCGCGTGGTTGCGCGCGTCAACGCCGTGCAGGATTTCGTGAAGACGGAAGATGGCACGAACCTGCTGGCGGGTTACAAACGCGCCACCAACATCCTCCGCATCGAGGAAAAGAAGGACGGCAAATCCTATTCCGGCAAGGACGTGAAGGAAACGCTGCTGGCCGAGGAGCAGGAGAAAAACCTGTTCGCGGCACTGGGCGCATCCGGCGGCAAGATCAAGGCCGACCTTGAAAAGGAAGATTACAAATCGGTCATGTCCGGCATGTCGGGCATCCGCAGCGCGGTCGATGCGTTTTTTGACAAGATCCTTGTGAACGCACCGGATGCAAACCTGCGCGCGAACCGCCTGTCCATGCTCGCCAGCATCGCCGGCACGATGAACGAGGTCGCAGACTTTTCGAAACTAGAGGGGTAATATTTGATGACATCCAACGCAGCGCTCAAGACCAGCCAGCAACCCTCCGGCAAATGGGTTTACAGCTTCGGCAAAACGCTCTGCGAGGGGGATTCATCACAGAAAAACCTGCTGGGCGGCAAGGGCGCGAACCTCGCTGAAATGAGCAAGATCGGCCTCCCCGTCCCGCCCGGCTTCACGATGTCGACCGATGTCTGCACTTATTTCTACCAGAACAAGCAATCATACCCCGGCGACCTTGATGCGCAGGTGAACGGCGGCCTTGCACAGCTGGAAAAAGAAATCGGCGCGATTTTCGGCGATAACAAAAAACCGCTGCTGCTCTCGGTCCGCTCCGGCGCGCGCGTGTCGATGCCGGGCATGATGGACACCATCCTGAACCTCGGCCTGAACGATGTGACGGTAAAGGGTTTGGCGGCATCCAGCAACAATGAACGCTTCGCGCAAGACTGCTATCGCAGGCTGATCCAGATGTATTCCGACGTTGTCCTGAACGTCGACCATGATTTGTTCGAAGATATCCTTGATACCTACAAACGCCGCAACGGGCATAAGCAGGATACCGATATCGATGCGGCGGGCTTGGCCGATATCGTCGAGCAGTACAAAACGCTGGTGCAGAAACAGACCGGCAAACCATTCCCGCAAGACCCGCGCGAACAGCTGTGGGGCGCAATCGGCGCGGTATTTAAATCATGGATGACGCCGCGCGCTGTCACCTATCGCAAAATCAATGCGATTCCCGAAGAATGGGGCACGGCGGTCTGCGTGCAGGCCGTGGTGTTCGGCAATATGGGCGATGATTGCGGGACGGGCGTTGCCTTTACGCGCAATCCTTCCACCGGCGAAAACAGGTTCTATGGCGAATACCTGCTGAATGCGCAGGGCGAAGACGTTGTCGCCGGCATCCGTACGCCACTGGAACTTGACGACATGAAGAAGACGATGCCCGAAGTGTATGAACAGCTGGACGCCATCCGCCTGCAGCTGGAAAAACATTACAAGGACATGCAGGATATCGAATTCACCATCCAGAATAAAAAGCTGTATATGCTGCAGACGCGCGGCGGCAAGCGTACGGCGGCTGCGGCGTTGAAAATTGCGGTCGATATGGTGAACGAAAACCTGATCACGAAGAACGAGGCGATCAAGCGCATCAACCCGCAATCGCTCGACCAGCTGCTGCACCCCACCATCGACGCGAATGCGGCGAAGAACGTGCTGACGCGCGGGCTGCCCGCTTCGCCGGGCGCGGCGGTCGGCGCGGTATGTTTTGATTCCGACGATGCGGAAAAACTGGCGAAGGATGGCGTGAAGGTTATTTTGTGCCGCACCGAAACCAGCCCCGAAGACATTCACGGCATGCATGCCGCCGAAGGCATCCTGACATCACGCGGCGGCATGACCAGCCACGCGGCGGTCGTTGCGCGCGGCATGGGCAAGCCCTGCGTTTCCGGCGCGGGCGATGTGGTGATCGACATGAAATCGAAAACCATGACCATCAAGGGCAAGGTATTGTCCGAAGGCGACAAGATCACGCTGGATGGATCGACCGGCGAAGTGCTGCTTGGCGCGGTAAAAATGCTTCAACCCACCCTGACCGGCGATTTCGAAAAGCTGATGGTCTGGGCGGATGATGCGCGCCGCATGAGAATCCGCGCCAACGCCGAAACCGCGCTCGATGCGGAAACCGCGCGCAAATTCGGCGCGGAAGGTATCGGGTTATGCCGCACCGAACATATGTTCTTTGATCCCGAACGCATCCTGTTCGTCCGCCAGATGATTTTGGCGGAAACATCCGAAGACCGCCGCGCCGCGCTTGCCAAGATCGAGCCGCACCAGAAACAGGACTTCGTGAAAATCTTCAAGATCATGAAGGGCCTGCCCGTCACCATCCGGTTGCTCGATCCGCCGCTGCATGAATTCCTGCCGCATGAGGACACTGAAATTGACGGCCTTGCCAAATCGCTGAACATTTCCGGCGACAAGGTGCGCCAGCGCATCGCGCGCCTGCATGAATCGAACCCGATGCTCGGGTTGCGCGGGTCGCGCCTTGGCATCGTCTATCCCGAAATCTATGAAATGCAGGTGAAGGCGATTTTCGAAGCGGCGCTGGCCGTGAAGAACGAAACCGGCGACACCGTGACGCCCGAAGTCATGGTGCCGCTGATCGCGACCAAGGCGGAAATGGATATCCTGAAAACCATGATCGACAAGGTCGCGGCGGCGGTCGGGTTCAAGGGTTATCTGACCGGTACGATGATCGAATTGCCGCGCGCGGCGCTGGCGGCGGGCGTGATTGCTGAATCGGCGGAATTCTTCAGCTTCGGCACAAACGACCTGACGCAGACCACTTTCGGGATCAGCCGCGACGATGCGGGTTCGTTCCTGCCCGCCTACCAGACGCAAGGCATCCTGACATCCGACCCGTTTGCATCGATTGATGTGGATGGCGTGGGCGAGTTGGTGAAAACGGCCTGCGAACGCGGGCGGAAAACGCGCAAAGACCTGAAACTCGGCATCTGCGGCGAACATGGCGGCGATCCGGCATCCATCAAATTCTTTGAATCCGCGGGCCTCGATTACGTTTCCTGCTCACCCTACCGCGTGCCCATCGCACGTCTGGCGGCGGCGCAGGCAGCGTTGAAGGATTAAATCGTTGCAAATACAAGTTTGGAAGCACCGTCACTTAATATTGCTTCTGGCATGGCCATTTATTGCGGGAGCTATCCTTAGCTTGAAAACAGGGAATCCAAGTGCCTCGCTTGGTTTACCTGCAAGTTGGCTTATTCGTTCTTTTTTGTACTATGCTATGTTTTCTTTGCCAGGTGTTGCAGCGGCAATGATCTTTTATAAAAAGAAGTCTATCGGTTTTAAGCTGCTAACGCTTTCGGTTTATTTCATCTTTTCTAGTGCCATAATTTATGGCGTTCTTTTACTAAAAGACTCTCGATGCGGCAGTCTTAATCCCTATTGCAGCCCTTTGAGTACTTGCGGTGGCATAAGGGTCTGTTAAACGCCCTTCGCGTAAATCCGCACGTAATCTTCGCGGCTGCGCACCAGGAATTTCAGGGTGCGGGAACGGAATTCACGCAAATACAGCACGACAACGACCAATGTGCAGGTGGGGATCAGCAGCAGCGGGCTGATGAACCACGGCAACAGCGCGAGCGCGAAGTAATACGACCGCAAGCCGTAATTGAATTCATGCCCTGCGCGGTCGGAAATTTTCGCAAGCTGCACGGCGAAATCTTCCTCGTCCGGCGTCAGCGGCGTACCGGCGGCAACATACGGCGCGGCGCCGATCAGGATCGACACGAATGTGTGCTGGCGCATGGCCCATGTGAAACGGAAAAACGCATAGACGAAAATGATGACCAGCGTCAGCAGCTTGAACTGCACCTGCTCCACCGTCGTCTTGGCGACGAAGGCGTGGTTGGACAGCAGCTCCATCACGTTCTGCGACGAATACAAAACCGTCACCGCGCCCGCGAGGATAAAGATGTTGGTGGTCGCGAGGAAGTTGACCATCTGCACAAGGTTGTTCAGCAGCGCGAGGTCTGAAATGCGGTTTTCGCGGTAGAGGAGTTTCTTCATCCAGTCGGTACGGTAGCTGTACAACAGCGCGGACAGGCATTCTGTGTCATGCGCGCGTTTCTTGGCGTAAATCGTGTACCCGACCCAGCACACCAGAAACCAGCCGAACGCCACCCAATCCATCACATCGCCGAAAATCATCGCCCTCACCCGTCATCTAACTACGGGTAATATTATTACCTTTTATGCTGCGTCGCAACATCTTTTTCGGGAAATTATGGGAGGCCGTTTTTGCGGGCGGGCGGTGGCGCGGAAAACAGCGCGAGACTTTCCATGCCCGTCAGCTTGGCGTTCAGGTGCGCCATGGTGCGGTCGTGCAGTTCACGGTATTCGGTGGCACCCATTTCGCCCTGCATGCTGTGCAGGCGGTCCTTGGTGTCTTCCAGCACGAAACGCTCGCGTGTGGGTTTAGACACGTTGCCGTCGGTTTCGTATTCTTTCAGCGCCTTCAGGCTGGTGGTGATCAACCCATGGGCGTGTTCGGGATAGACCATGAAAACGTGGTTGTCGGGGCTGAGGCTGGGGGCATTCGCGGCAAGGTTGAACCCTGCCCGGCGCACTTCATAACGCGTCAGAGCGGCGCAGACATGGCGGCAGAAGGACTGGCCGTCGGTCTGGTCGGTATCGAGAATGCGGGTGTCGGTTAACAAGCGATTCTGCCCTATATGCTCAGTTTGTGTATAAGTTAAAAGTAAGCCGGATCGGTGACGCTGTCAAATACCTGCTGCGATGTCGCGTTGATTCAAGGGGTTGCGGGTCAAAAGATATGGACGAGCGTAAGGCCGATGCGCGACCGTGCCTCGTTTTCCATGAGTTTGAGCTGTTCAAGGCCGGGTTCGAGTTCGGTGATGACGTATTGCGCGCGTTTTTGCGGGCCGCCGATGGCGTTGTCGGGGAATTCAACCGCCCAGTTGCGCGTTTTGACGACAAGGCCGCACAGCACCGCGCCCATGCCCGCGTGGTTTTCCTCGATATCGTCGCGCAGCTTCTGGAACGATTGCTTGTTGATGTCGCCCCAGAACAATTGAAACCCGCTCTGGAATTTGGCGAGGCGTTCGCGGATGGAGGTGGAGAGGAAGCGCAGTGAATCCTCCACCTTCTTGCAGCTCGCCAGTGTGCGCGGCGATGCCGCCACTTCGCGCTGCGTGCGCAGGTCGCCGAGCCAGAGCCAGAAACGGTTGATGTCGGGCACGATACCCTGGAATGTATGGCGGTAATAGGCGACGGACAAAAACACGTCGCTGTAATCCTCGAGGAACGGCGGGATATCGGCAAGGCCGAGGCCCGTTTTCTGGCTCATCATTTTCAGGCGTTCGGCCACGCGCGTTTTATCGGGGTCGTTGAACAGTTTCAGCAGGTCGGCATCGGTTTCATCGCCATCGCCGAAGATATTGCGGATCAGGGGCTTCGTGAATTCCTGCGTGTATTTGTGCAGCGTGTCCTTCATGTCGCCAGACAGTTCCAGCACTGTGTCGTCCACCTCGATGCCGAGGCGCTTGAGGCTGGAGCGCAGCGAATACACGTCGTAACTGGGCAGTGCGGAAAGTTTCGACACGATCAGCTGGTCGGCGGCGGAACCGGCCTGTGCCTGCACGATGTCTTCGGGGCGGATCTGCAGGCTGCCGGAAACTGAATCGCTATGCAGCTCGACCGCCGTTTCCATGCGCGAATTTTTGACAAGGCGCGCGGATTTCAACGTGCCGCTGGAAAGCGGGATCATGCCGAGCGGCAATGCGTCGATGGCGTCCCGGTCGGAAACCGGGGGCTTGCCGCCCTTGCCGCTGCCCTTTGATTTATCGGTCGTCACAACTGCACCCAAATTACCCTAGCTCATATTTTAAAGGATAAAGGTTAACGATTTAAAGCGTTTAAATCAGGCGGCTGCGTGCAGGTAGGCGGGTATGGAAAGCGCCAGCGCCTGCACCTCCGCCGTTTGCAAAACAGGCGGATTTGCGGCCAGAACCGCCACTTTCAGTTGCGCGAGCGCGGACAGGCCGTTGGATGATACCTGGCGCACCTCGCCCATATCCTTGCCATCGGCAAATACTTTCGCGCCCGCCGCGATAGGCGTTGCGGCGGTGATGGTGACGATGCGCCGCTTGGCCTTCGACAGGTTGTACATGCGCGCCGCGACTTCCTGCCCGATAAAACAGCCCTTGTCCCACGCAACCGCGTTGAGCAGGTCGAGGTTCACATCGGCCATCGTGTCGCGCTCGGTGACGGCAAGGCTGCCGCAGGGGACCGTTTCGCGGATGCAGATGTCGTGATAACCGGCGACGGGTTCGGCATCGAAAGTTTCCTGGCTGTAAAGGCGCGGCGGCAGCGCAGCAAGGCGCGGGTCGGCAATGCCATCGGCGCTGGCGTAAACATTGCAGTCCATGCGCGCAAAAGCCACCTTGGCGCGCAATTTAAAGACCGCAAAACGACGCAGCAGGTCATCGACGCGCGCGGTTTCGCAATCAAGGAAATATCCGCCATCATCCTGCCCGATGAAAAATTCATGCAGGACAAACCCCTGCGGCATCAGCAGGCAGGAATAGACGAGCTTCCCCTGCCCCGCATGTTTCATGTCATTCGTGATGACGTTCTGCAAAAAATCGCGCGCATCATCGCCCGCCACGCGCACCATGCAGCGGTCGGACAAGTGGATTTTATCATTCATCGTCATATTTTTCTTCATCCGCCGGTTCGCCGATTTTCGTCAGGGCATAGGCCTTGAGCGCCCTTGCCCGCGCTTCGCCATGGTCGACGACGGGATGCGGATAGGTTTTGCCAAGGGTCACGCCCGCCTGCATCAATGCCATCGGCGGCGCATCCCACGGCGCATGAATATAGGCCGCCGGCAGGTTTTTCAACTCCGGCACATAGGTTTTGATGTATTCACCGGCGGGGTCGAACTTGCCGCTTTGCAGGATCGGGTTGAAAATGCGGAAATACGGCGCGGCATCCGCCCCGCAGCCGCCGATCCACTGCCAGCCCGCCGCGTTATTGCCAAGGTCGGCATCGACCAGCGTATCCCAGAACCAGTCCTCGCCGTCGCGCCAGCTGATCATCAGGTTTTTGACAAGGAACGATCCCACGATCATGCGCACGCGGTTGTGCATCCACCCCGTCTGCCACAGTTGCCGCATACCCGCATCGACGATGGGATATCCCGTCTTACCCTGCTGCCAAAGTTTCAGCATGCGCTTGTTCTTCAGCCACGGGAATTTGACGAAGCGTTTGTTCCATGGCTGTTCAGGAAAATCGGGCGCATGATATAACAAGTGCCACGAAAATTCGCGCCACAGCAACTGGCGCAAATATGCCTGCCCGTTCGCCGCGACCAATCCATTATCATTCTTCGCCAGCATCGAACTGACCGCATGCCAGACCTGATGCGGGCTGACTTCGCCGAAATGCAGATAGGGCGACAGCTGCGATGTGCCGTCGATGGCGGGCAGGTCGCGGTGCAGTTTGTATTTTCCCGCGCCGTGCTTCACGAAGTCCTTCAAGCGCGCCTGACCGCCCTCTTCCCCCGGCTTCCAGAATTCCTGCATGCCCTTGTACCATTTGATATCGGGCATCAGGCCGAGATCGGCGAGCTTCAGCCCCGCAAATTTCCTGAATTCGACATTGCCGGTTTTCAGAGGCGGACGGATGCCACCGCGATCGAGGCATGCCTTGGAATAAGGCGTGAAAACCTTGTACGACCCGCCGGTTTTATTCTTGATTTCCCACGGCTCGAACATCAGGAACGCGCCAAAGCTGTTCGCCTCGATGCCGCCTGTTTTCAACGCCTCCTTGATTTTGGTGTCACGCGCCATCGCCCATGGTTCATAGCAGCGGTTCCAGAACACGGCTGCCGCGCCCGTTTCCTTGACCAGTTTAGCCATTTCCTTCGCTGCATCGCCATGACGCAGCACAAGCGGGATTTTGCCGGAGAGTTCGTTCAGCGACTGGTGCAGCCACCAGCATGTCGCGCCGCCCGGCTTCCAGATGCCGGAATTGACGTCGTCATGGATGTAAACGGCGATGACAGGCTTGCCGCTGTCGTGCGCGGCGGCAAGGCCCGGGTTGTCGGCAAGGCGCAGGTCGTTGCGAAACCAGAAAATGACGGGCGCGCCGGTCAAGCCTTGTCCCAGTATTTGAATCCCATGCTCGCTTCAACATGCGGCGGCAATGCCGGCAGTTTCGAGCGCGGGATGAGGAAGGTTGAAATGCCGAACAGGTCCTTAAAAATGCGGTGCTTGGTCGCGGTTGCGGCCAGATAATCATGCCCCGTCGATCCGCCGCTGCCCATTTTGGTGCCAAGCATGCGTTGCGCCATCAGCGCATGGCGGTAACGCCACAACGCCATCAATTCGTCCACATCCATCAGGTCGCTGAGGATCTTGAACGGAATTTGCAGCGCGGGCTGGTCGCGGTAAAGGTTGATGAACAATGCGGCCTGCAGCGCGGGTTTGTCGAAACGCCACGGCAGCGGCTCGCCCTCGCCTTCGCCGAACAGTAGGTCGAACTGCGCCTGCATGCCTTTCAGCTTGTTCAATTCCATTTCGCGCGCCGCATCGGGCATCTGCGTATTCGCGCCGATCACCTTGCGGTCGTTTTCCAGCATATCCATTACAGCCTGGCGATATGACTGCCAGAACGAAAATCCGGTCATCTCGACAAATGGCGTGCGCGACAGCCAGTTGCCGACCTGGTCGACCAGCGATGTTTTTTTCATCACGTTATGCAGCGCGTCGCGGTCTTCGGCAGGCAGGAAATTTTCGAATGACTTGCCGTCATATCCAACGCGCGCGTCATGCTGAAGGCCGAGGCGCACCTCGATCAGGCGGAATTGCATGCTCTGGAATCCCGAGGCCGAGCGGAACACGTGACGGAAATCAAGGAAGTCGAGCGGCGTCATGGTTTCCATGATGTCGAGCTGCCGCACAAGCAGTCGCAAAATATCGGTGATGCGCGACAGGCTGGCGGAGACAACACGCAGGTCGGAATCCTTCACGACAGGATTGCCGAACACGCCCTGCACACGGTCGAGCTCGAACAGGATCAGCTTGAACCACAGCTCGTACGTCTGGTGCAGCACGACGAACATCATTTCGTCATGCGCGGGGCTGAGCGGTTTCTGCGCCTGCAGCAAGGTGCCGAGGTCGAGATAGGATTTATATGAAAGGTCGGGTTCTTTTGCGGGTTCTTTTGACATGGCAGCAGGTTAGCACTTCGCGGCTAGAAAATAAATGGCACAATCGCCTTGGTTTTGCCCATATAATCGCGGTATTCCTGCCCGAATTCCTGAATCATCAGCTTTTCCTCGCGCCGCCATTTGATGTAATGCGCGGCCAGCATGACGATAAAACCGGCGATCGCCGCCCATGTCGCCGCCGCGAGGACGGTGCCGATGACGGCAAGGAAAAGGCCGGTATAGATCGGGTGCCGCACATGGGCATAGGGGCCGGTGGTGATGAGGCGGTGGCCTTCCTTCAGCGCGACCGTGCCGCTCCAGTATTTGCCAAGATGCAGCCGTGCCCAGACCGAATAGCCATGCCCCGCCGCCGTGACCGCAACGCCGAACCATTTCAGCGCAGCGATATCATGGAACGCGCCCCAGTCGAGCGCAGGCACATGGCCGTTGTGGAATATGGCGATCAGGCCGAACAATGTGGGAACGGTGTGCTGCAGCCGCTTCAGGTTTTCATCCCATTTGCGCTTCAGCACGAATTGCGCCGCGACGACCCAATAGAAAAACCAAGCCAACCAAAGCCAGCCGCAGATTTCAATCGCCGTCAGGTTTTCGGGCATCTATTACGCCTTGGGTTTGAGAAACACCACGATCAGCTCGCCGGCATGAATACCGAATTTGGACATTGCGATGCAGTTGATGACCGTCTCTTCATCCAATTTAAACATCCGGCTGGACATGGCAATACCATATGACTTTTCTGAAAAGAAATAATCAGGCCGGGTCTGGCGGCGGCATGTTCTGGATCGGCTGCGCATCATCCATGATGATGCCGACAGCTGCAGGTTCCTCGATGCGTGCCAGCGGCCTGGTTGCGGGGCCGTGCAGTACCTTCCCATCGGGCGCGTAGCGCGACCCGTCACAGGGGCAATCCCAGCTTTTTTCCACGGCGTTCCATTGCACGATGCAGCCCAGATGCGTGCAGGCGGCGGAACATTCATGGAGCCTGCCCTGCTCATCACGGTAGGCCGCGATTTTGGACAATCCCCGCCGGATGATCGCCCCCTCGCCTGCTGCGATATCATCGTCACTGCCGGCTTCGGCTGAGGCCACGAAATCAGACATCAAACGCCCGATCGCGTTTGTGTTTTCGCTTAGGTAACGGCCAAGGTTATTAAACATTTTGCGCGACGGGTCATACACGTGCTCCAGAATGTTTTCATTTCCCATGATCAGGTCGCGGATCAACGTGGCTGCAATGGTGGCATAGGTCATGCCTGTGCCGGAAAATCCGGTTGCGATATAAATATTCCTGTCACCCGGATTACGGCCGATAAATGCGACGCCATCAACTGAGTCAATAATTTGCCCAGACCAGTGATACAGTGCCTGCTGCGCATCGGGAAAAAGCGCACGCGTCCAGCCTTCAATCGCCTGATAACGCAGTTCACCGTCGTTCGCCTGGCCGGTTTTATGGTCTTCGCCACCAACGACGAGCATGTCGTACGTATCCCCCGAAACGGTGCGCGCGTAATGGTAAGGGTCGTTCATGTCCCACATCATAAAGGGCGGATAGGCATCCTTCGGCACGCGAAACGCGATGCTGTAACTTCGATATGCCGCCTGTTTCGTATGCATCGTCAGGGTATCGTTGATGGGCGTATGGGTCGCGACGACGACCGATTTTGCCTCGACCCGATAACCGTCATCGGTCACGACATAAGGGTTATCGCCGCCATGCACCTCGACCACCGGATTTCCAGTGCGTATGATACCCCCGCGCGATGCAATTATTTCGGCCAGTTTCAGCATGTATTTTGTCGGGTGGAAAATGACTTGTTCCGGCACTTCCATACAGCCGGTCTGCCACGAAAAGCTGCCGATTTTGATGTCGGGGAGTTTTCGCCATCCGGTGAAGCCTGCCTTGGCCGCCGCCTCGACTTCGCGGTCTATTTCCGCCTGCTGGCTTGGGCCCGAGGCAAGCATGTATCCCGTGACCGGATAGCAGGCGCAATCGATGTTTTCTTGCTCGATGATTTTCTGCACAAGGCCGGTCGCCATGTCGTGGCTTTGCGCGATCAGGGCCATGGTTTGCGTATCGAAATCTTTTTCCAGTTGCGCATAACGGGGGTCCAGAACGGTCGTCAGGTGGCCGGTTGTACGGCTGGTTTCGCCGCGCGCCAGTTCCTGCGCATCCAGCACCACGACCGATTTGCCAGCCCGCTGCAACAGGTAAGCCGTTGTCAGCCCCGTCAGGCCGCCACCGACCACGCAGACATCCGCGCTTAAATTTTCGCCAAGGCGCGGATAATGCGTGCGCCCCGCATCGCCGTCACGCCAATTGCTGATACTGCCGCCTTGATATATTTGCATTTTTACCTGCTGTTTTTACTCCAACCACCAACGCAGGGGCGTTTTATTGGTTCACCATTTCGCCTCGACCAGCAATGCGGCATGGTCGGAAAAAGGCTGATGAATGATCTTGAGCTCCATTTTATCGGCAATCGACTTGCTGCAAATGCACAGGTCGAGTGCCTTGGTGGTGCGATGCAGCCGGAATGTCGGCTCTTTCTCGTCGTTCATGACCGTGAGGTCTGCGCCATCCAAAAACGGTTTCAGTTCGGTAAAGCCCTGCATGATGTTGAAATCGGCCATGATGATGACGGGCACGCCCTGTGCGTCGATCAGCTTGCGCAGTTCGGCGAATTGTTGCTGGCGCACTTTTTTCTGCAGCGAAAAATGGGTGAAATACAGCATCACGCCATTCGGCAGCACGACACGGTGTATCAGGCGTTTCGATCCGGTCGTGAAATACAGCTTTTCGAACGGGTAATTCATGCGCGACATAAAGGCGCTGCTTTTGCCGAAATGCAGCGGCAGGCCCGCCAGCCAGTTGCCGGGGCCGTATTTGTCGGCGATATCGTAATGCCGGTAATCGTCGTCGATCAGGTATTTGATCTGGTTGAAGCGTGCGGAATGCACCGAGCCCTCGTCGATTTCGACGAAGCAGCAGATATCGGGCTTGTTGTCGGCAATGATGCCTTTCAGCTGCATCAGCACTTCCTGCTGCAGCGAAATGCTGCAATAGAAATGGCGGTTGAAACGGCAGAAATGCTGCCACAATGTGCCGTCTATGCCGCGCGCGTATCCGATATTGCTGAAGAGGACCTTGAACGGCATGTCATAGCACCCCCTTCATGCAGCGGCCCAGGTAACCGGTGAGCCGTTCAGTGAACGGGATTTCATGGCAATACTGCATGTCCGCCTGCCTTGCGTCGCGGATGTAGGCATCGGAGGCTTCGCGCAGTTCATGCAGGACTTCGGGAACGCGGATAATGAGGTTCGCTTCGCGGTTGTGCAACAGGCTGAGGTAATCCATGTTCGTGCTGCCGATGGTGGCCCAGGTTTCGTCGATGATAGCATATTTGGCGTGCAGCACCTGATAAGGATAGAGAAAAATCTTGATCCCGTGGCGCAACAGCGCGGGGAAATAGGAATGCGACACATGATCGGCCAGCGGCACATCCGTCTTTGCGCTGACAAGGATTTCCACGTTAACGCCGCGCCGTGCCGCATGGACCAGCGCCCTGCGCAACCGCCGGGGCGGCAGGAAATAGGGCGTCACAAGGCGTATGGTCTTTTGGGCTGCCTTTATTTGCTGCAACAGCTCGCGGTAAATCGAGTTGATGCCCAGCGACGGGCGCGATACCGCATAGGCGGAAGTCGCCTTCATATCCGGATGCGCCATTCCGGCAATGGTTTCGTTCTTGTCATGCGCGTTCCAGACGCTGGCGAAATGCGCGGCGACATCGGCCACGGCGGCGCCGGTGAAACGGCAATGCATTTCGTGCCAATGCTCCATGATTTCCCACATGCAGGCGCTGCCCGTATGCGCGATGGCGCCGTCGACCAGCAGTGTCTTGACATGGCTGCGCGGCAACCAGTGGGACGGCATAAAGGCCCGGTGCGACAGCAATGAATTATAAAAATACACCTCGCCGCCTGCGCGGCGGATATCGCCCAGCAACTTGCTGATCATGATCCCGCGGCTGCCCACGCCGTCGAACATGAGGCGTACCTTGACGCCTTGTTGCGCCTTTTCTGCGAATAATTGCAGGAAGCGATGGCCGGCGTAATCATCCATGATGATGTATTGTTCGAACTCGATGGATTTTTTGGCCGCTTTGCAGTCGGCATACATCGCATCCCAGATATCCGAGGTGCGGTAAAAAAACTGGAATTCAGCAGTATTATCGGCGTCCTTTTGCATCAACCGGTCCTTTGTTGCGGTCGGACTATACTGGAGGTGCCAATGCGCGAACAGGGAAAATTGTTCCATGCGGCAATGCCGCCGGTTTGCGCCGGCGGCCTTGCTTATCGCCAAAGAAACCAGCCGGTTAAGCGGCGGTTGCGATGTTAAAAGCTTGCGTCTTTTTCAGCAGTTCCTGAATGCGGCGTTTCTGGTCGCCATCAACGGGTTTCACGGCTAGCAGGATGTTGCCTGACTTGATTTCATCTTCATAGATCTTGGCTTCGTGTTCGGGGATGCCCGCGCCAACCAGCGCACCGATCAGGCCGCCCGTCGCAGCGCCGGCACCAAGGCCCGCAAGCGCGCCTGCGAGGCTGCCGACGACGATGATGTTGAGTCCGGGGATGGCAAGTGCGCCAGCCGCCATAACGGAACCAAGGAACGCGCCGACAACGCCGCCAAAGGTTGCGCCGACTGCCGCGCCTTCATCCGCGCGGGATTTGGTTTCGATATTGAAATGGTTGCCGCGGCTTTGTTCGGTCACAATCAGACTCAGCTGTTCTTCGCGAATCCCCATATCGACAAGTTTGATAAGGGCGGCTTCAGCCGCCGTACGGTTTTCAAAAGTTGCTGTGATGTGCGTCATGATGTCTTCTCCTGTTTATTATTGGTTATTGCTCCTTTCCAACACATCACAGTTAATTTGGTTCCAAAGATATCAGGGTGCGGCAGGTTTCTCCGGTTCGGCGGCGGGGGCAGATTTTTTAACCATCACATCTTTCGAGATGCGGGAAAGGCCCGTTGAGACCACTTTACGCAACAGGGTTTCAAGGTCGCCCGTAATTGCCGTGATCGTGTTGGCGGAGGCGGGCATTTTTTCAGTCAGCGTGAAATCGCGCAGCAGTTTTTCTTGGCTGCGCTCGATCAGGCGGAATGTGAGCGATACGCGGACTTCCGCCACGCCGGTTGCCGTATCTGCATAGACAGGCTGGAAATCGTTTACCTTCACCTGCAACGAATACGGCGCATTGACGCCGCTATCGGGGGTGATGGCGGAAAAACGCGCGGATTGGATGATAAAATCCTGCAAGACCTTGTTCAGCGCGTCAGGCCACGCGGCATCAGCGTAGAAATCCATGCGCCTGCCACCCGACATGTGCAGGGCGATGCGCGAGGTGTCGAAACCCGCGGGCATTTCCGGTTCCTGCACGATCACGGCGGAGGACGAAGCACGCTTTTCCGGTTTTTCGGCATGGAGTGTATAGACCGAGACCGGGGGCGCTTTCGATTTCGTGATGTTGCCGCATCCCGCAAGCGCGGCAAGGCAGAGGACGGCGAAAACAGGGATCAGTTTTTTCATTTGGGGATCTCCACGCCGCGCGAGGACGGCTGATAAATGACCTGCGAGGGGTCGCGGTCGAGCTTGTCGGCGAGCTTGCGCACCGAATTCGCCGTGCCGCGCGTGGCGCGCGATGCGGCGGTGAACTGTTCGAGCCCTTCGGAGGCAAAACGGTCGATATGCGGGCGGTTGCGGTCCAGCAACTGGCTGAAATTTCCGGCAGCGTTGTCGAGGTTATCGACGGTGCTGTTCATGTTCTCGATCAGTTTCGGCATCTGCGCGCTCGACAGGCTCAGGTTATCGAGCAATAGGCTGACGTTCGACACGTTAACGGGGCTCAAAACGCCATTCAGGTCGCGGCTGATGTTTTCAAGGTTCACCATCGCCGCCTGCACCGCCGCCATCGTGCGGTCGTTCAGCATCGTGTCGAATTTCGCGGTGATCGCGCGCACCTGCGAGGTGATGGCGGGGATATCCTCGAGCGCCTCGTAAAGCTTGGACGCGCTGCCCTGCAACAGCGGGTATTTCACGTCGCCGACAACGGCAGGATCGGACGTATCTTCCTTGGCGGTTGCCATCTCGATGCGCACCAGGCCGGTGACGCCTTGCGTTGCCATCGTGACCTTGGTCTTGCCCTTGACGGGCGTGGATTTATCGACGCCGATATCGACGTGGATGAGTTCGGGGTTGTCTTTCACCAGCCGCACGGCGGTCACCTTGCCTACCTTGACACCCATATATTGCACGGCTGCCCCCTCCTCCAGCCCCGTGATGGAGTCATGGAATTCGACGGTGTAGAATTTGAAATCTTTCTGTTCATGCGGCCCGACCAGCCATATGAGGAAGCAGACGGCGGCGATGATCACGCCGGTCATAAAGACGCCGACCAGGAAATATGGCGCGGTTTTTTCCATCAGACGGCTCCTGCTTGGCTATGTTGCGGTTCACGTTGCACGGCGCGCATGCGGGAACCGCGGAAATATTCCTTGACCTGCGGGTGGTCCATTTTCATCATTTCGGCAACCGTGCCGGTCACGATTTTCTTGTCCACGATCATCGCGATGCGGTCGCAGACATCGACCAGCGTATCAAGGTCATGGGTGATGATGAGGACGCTGAGCTCCAGCACGCGGCGCAATTGCAAAATCAATTCGTCAAACGCGGCGGCGGCGACAGGGTCGAGACCGGCGGTGGGTTCGTCCAGAAACAGGATTTCGGGGTCAAGCGCAAGCGACCGCGCGATCCCTGCCCGTTTCGCCATGCCGCCCGACAGTTCAGACGGTTTTTTGGTCGCGGTTTCGGGTTTCAGGCCCACGGCATGAAGCTTGAACAGCGCGAGGCTCTGGATATCCTTATCCGCAAGGTCGGTATGTTCGCGCAAGGGTAGGCAGATATTATCGAGCACGTTGAAGCCCGAAAACAGCGCCCCATCCTGAAACAGCACGCCCCATTTTTTCGCCATTTCCTTTTTCTGCGCGTCATCCATGTCGCTGACATCGGTGCCGCCGACGATGACGCTGCCCGCGTTGGGTTTGTGCAATCCCAGCAGCGTGCGCAGCAGCACGGATTTGCCGGACCCCGAACCGCCGACGAGACCGAGGATTTCGCCCTTTTGCAGCGTCAGCTCGAGGCCGTCATGCACGACCTGCTTGCCGAATTTGTTGACGATGCCATGCGCTTCGATAACCGCTGCCATGCTACAGGTCCATTTCCGCGAAAATGATCGAAAAAAGCGCGTCCGCCATGATGACAAGGAAAATGGACTGCACGACGGCGAGTGTCGTGAGCTTGCCGACGTTTTCGGCAGAGCCTTGCGCATTGATGCCCTGATAGGAACAGATGGCGGTGATCAACAGCGCGAAAACGGGCGCCTTGATCATGCCGATAAAGAACATCGTGGGCGTCGCGACTTCATGCACGCGCGCGAGATAGGAATGGATCGACAGGTCTAGCTGCAGCACCGACATAAACCCGCAGCCCACCAATCCCACCAGCGTTGCAAAGAACGTCAGTGCGGGCAGCGTGACCAGCAATGCCAGCAGGCGCGGCACCACGAGTGTTTCGATGGGGTCTAACCCCATGGTCTTGAGCGCGTCAACCTCGCCGCGCATTTTCATCACGCCGATTTCGGCGGCAAAGGCGCTGCCGGAGCGGCCTGCGAACATGATGGCGGTTGTCAGCACCGCCATTTCCCGCAGCAGGGAAATGACGGTGAGGTCGATCGTGAAAATATCCGCGCCGAATTTTTGCAGCTGCGTTGCACCCTGATACGAAATCACCATGCTGATGCCGAACCCCAGCAGGCCAATGATCGGCAATGCCTGCACACCCGTTTCATGGATATGACGCGCAATCGCGGCGGGGCGGAAATGCGACGGATGCGCGATATTGCGGAAGATACGCACGAACACTTCGCCCATGAAGGAAAACAGCGCGACCAGAAATTCAAGGCCTTCCGCCGTGCGCCTGCCGATTTTCACGAAAAACGCCGCGATGCCCGGCAGTTCTTGTGTTGGCGGCACCGATTGCTGCTCATCCGGCACGAAATCCATCAATGCCTTTTGCCGGTCGGATAAATTTTCGATTTTCGCCTTGGCGAAATATTTCTGGATCAGCCATGCGCCTGCGGTATCCAGCTTGCCGAGGCTGCTGGCATCGACGCGGGCGGGTTTTGCGTCATGGGAATGCACAGCCGCCTCGATGGCGGCGGCGTTGCCGACGGTCCAGTCGCCCTTCAGGGCGAGTGTGTTGCGGCCTTGCGATGTCCGGTCTTCCAGAAACTCCATATCGCCCTTCTGCGCGAATGTGGTTTATCGGGATGCCAATGCAGTATAAGGCTTTCCGGTTCCCCCCGCCAACAGCGCGTTACGCGCAAAAAAAAGCCCCGGCACTTTCGCACCGGGGCTTTTGATCTTGTAACCGTTAAGACGCTTAGGACGCCTTCAGGTTGCCTGCTGCGGATTTGCCGCGCTCGGTCATGATGTCGTAGGACACTTTCTGACCTTCGTTCAAGCCGCGCAGGCCTGCTTTTTCAACTGCGGAGATGTGAACGAACACATCAGCGCCGCCGTCATCAGGCTGGATAAAGCCGAAGCCTTTTTGGGAATTGAACCATTTAACTGTACCTGTAGCCATGTTTGTCTCCTTCAAGAAACGCACTTCCGTGCATTAGGACCGGGCAACCATTGCCCATTCCTGATATCCGAAAATCAGCGTCGTCTTGTAGAGCCTTGCGGGTCTCAAACAGGCAGAACTCGGAACTCAGGTATTAATATACTTTATATTCCGCGAAATCGTAAAGGGGTTTTGAACATGCCGGGAAAAATAGATAAGTTAATGATAAATAATGATTTTTTAACCTCGAAAAGAAAATCCCCGCTCCGAAGAGCGGGGATTTTCCCTTAAAAACAGCCTTGGTTGTCAGCTGCGGATCGGGTCATACGAAACCGGATCATCGCGATGCAAACCGCCGAGTGCGGCGGCGACGGCGGCGATAAACGCCCCCACCAGCATCGACAAGGCGGTGAAGATCGAGAACGCGGCGGAGGCTTTACGGGCCTTTTCCGCTTTGTCTTTTGCTTCAACTTTCATCGCATCCAGTTTGGCAACAGTTGCATCCACGCGGGTCAGTGCTTCTTCCTGCGTGATGCCGGACTGAGTTGCCACGATGTTGGCGACATATTCGCGGTCAGCTGCCGGGAAATCCGTTCCCATCATGCTGTTGCGGAAGATGCCAGTGACTTCGCGGCGGACGGCTTCGTTAGGCGCATTCGCTGCAGGCTGCGGCGTGCGCAGCAAAGCATCGATATTGTAGCCGAACATATCCATGCCGGGGCCAGGGCCGCGATCGGGGCCAGCTGCATGGATTGCAGCAGCGCCACCAGCCGCAGCAGCACCGCCCGCGAGTTTCGCGCCGCCGCCCATCAATGCGCCCATGGCCGAAGCCAGCAGCGCAGCGGTGAACAACGTAGCGACAGTCCAGGACAGGAAGCCGTGTGCGGTATCGCGGAAGAAGACTTCATCACGGCCCGTCTGCACGTTCGATCCGCGCAGGCGTCCGGCAATGTATCCGCCAAGGCCGGAGGACAGCCATTGCATGGCAACCATCCATGCCGCCGCCTTCGTCGTAAAGGAAGCGATGGATTCACGGTCGCCCGACCACGGGTTAAAGGAAGCGATGCCAACGCCGGAGCCCAGCGAAAGCAGGATGAGTGACAAAGCCGCAGCCGCAGCCGCACCGCACAAAATAGCCGCCCAGGATACGGAGCAGCTGTGATGGTGGTGTCGGTTTTCGGCGATGACGGTGTTTCCCGTCGGTGTCGTCATGGTGTTTTGCATGTGTACATCCCCCTTAATGCATCATCGACAGAAGAATGATGATTGGAATTGGAACGCCCAAGAACCAGAGAAGAATGCCACGGCCCATATTTAGTCTCCTTTTGAATGGGGGATGTTGAAAGTATCAAAGCCCCAACGCGCGGGCGCGCGTGGGGTTCCCTTTACAAACAAGGAATTAACGGAAGCGTTATGGCTTGGGCGTTTGGGGCGTGTTTTTCGGGGCGACGGGCTTGACCATGATATCGCGGATAAACTGCGCTTCCGCGGCAACATAGGGCGTGTGATCGGCACGGAAAATCTCATGGAACCACTGTTTAGGTTCCGATTCGTAGGGTTTCGACCATGAATCCCATGGCAGGTGGGTTTGTGTGCGCCCTTGTACGAAGCCCCAGTTGAAGGCGGCAACCTTGTGTTCCTTGGCGACCGGCAGGATGGCTTCGAACGTGCTGCCGACCGTGCGCGCCATATATTCGGTCAACATCAGCGGGCGATTGTGCTGTTCAGCCAAATATTTCAGGCGGCGTTCAAAATCATCGGCGGGAGCATAGTTGTGGAACGAAATAATGTCGGATTGCGCCAGCTGCACTTTCTGTACGCTGTTGACCTGCGACAGGTCATTCCATTCGCCGATCCACACGCCGCTGGTCAGCGGCTGTTGCGGTTTTGCATTGCGCGCCCATTTGAACACGTCATCCAGCAAGGCTGCGACGAGATCGATCTTGTTCGCGGGTTCTTTGGCGCCATAGCTTGCGCCGTTCGTGTTGTCGGGCTCGTTCCAGACATCCCAGCTCATGACGCGCTTGTCGCGGCCGAATGCGCCGACGACGCCTTCAACATATTCCTTCAACCGTGCGTGCTGTGCGGGATCGGCAAGTGCCGCCGCGCCGGGACCTTGCACCCAGCCCGCATTGTGGACGCCGGCTGTGGGTTCAATCTGCGGGCCGGTTTTGGGTTCGGGGTTCCATACGGAATCGAACAGCACGAACATCGGCTTGATGCCGTTCTTGTCGGCGATTTCGAGAAAGGCATTGATGCGCGCCTTGTAACCTTCCGGATCCTGCTGCCAGACGAGGTCATGGAGAAACACGCGCATGGTGTTCATGCCAAGGCCCTTGGCAAGCGCGAGTTCGGCGTCAATCTGTTTCGGGTTGAACGTATCCGCCTGCCACATTTCGATCTGGTTGCTGGCATGCGCGGGCACGTAATTGCTGCCGACCAGCCAAGGCTGCTTATCGTACCAGTCATTTGCTTTTTGTTCGGTCCAGCGGATGCTGGCGTCTTCACCAAGGGCAGGCAAGGATATTGCTGTCACGGTTTCTTTCCTGAAAATTTTGTTGGCTAGATTGCGGAGGGACTGGACAAGACGCATCGTATTAACCCTTGTGAATCACAACAATTTCGATAGCGCGAGTATTCCGTATTACCGAAATAAACGCAAACAGGTTTTTTTGAAAAACAGTGAATTGTTGCGCTGCACACAAAAGTATTTAACGGTTTACCGTGAATTCTTTTTTCTCGACCTCGGCATCCTTGATAACAGGTTTCAAGGGTTTTTTGGTCGAAGCGATCAGCTTGGCGCAGTCGTTATCCTTGCCAAGGCCGATCTCGATGAACGGCAGCAATGCGGCGGGCGGCACCACCGCACCCAGCAACACAGCCCCTGCCCCGCGCAGCAGCACGGACATGGGGTCGATCATGATCTTCGGGTTGCTCATCTTGCCGGAAACGTTGATTTTCGACTGGATGGAGAAAATGCTCGCGTCCTTGGGCTTTGCATCGACCTCGACCTTCAATGTCTCGTTTTTCAGGTTGATCACGGCATCGCCCTTGATCGTGGTATCTGTCGTATCGAGCACGAAGACGCGGGAGTCCAGCACGCCATTGCGCACCGCAAAGTCGCCGACGCCGCAGCGGATATCGGTCGTTTTGTCTTTGCCGAGCAGCAGCGGCGTCAGTTCCGCCAAATCAAGATCGGCAGCCTCGATGATTTTCAGGCTGATCTTGCCCCCCGACATTACGGTGACGATGCGGCCATTGCTGTTGCCGAGGACTTCAGCGGATGAACCGCCTGCGCCTGCAAGTTCGATGCGGCCCCCGAACGTGCCTTTCGAGAATTCTTCAAAGCTTGAACCCTTGAAAAACCGCTTCAGGCTCAGGCGCGCGAAATCAAGGTTGGTTTTGACGAACGGGGTTTCCTTGCGGCCGTCCATTTGCAGCATGCCCTTCACGCGGCCATCCGCAACACCGAATTCCAGCGGCTCGAACCGCAGCAGGCCCTTGACCAGCTTGATATGCGTATGCATGTCGTTCAAAGGCCAGCCCGGCGCATTCAACTTTTTCGCATCCAGCGTCAGGTCGAGGTCACCGGCGCGCAGGCGTTTCAGGTTGATCTTCATTTCGGGCAATACGTCCTGCCCCTTGACGACTTTTTTGGGGGCGGAAGGCTGAAACCCGACAAGGCCGCCCAAGTCCTTCACGTCAAGACGGTTTGAATAAAGCGCGCCCGCCAGTTCGGGGCGTTCTGTTTCAGGGCTGTAGGTCACTTTGCCCGACAGGTCACTGCCACCCACGCGCCCCGTAAATCCGTTAAAGCTCCACAATTCGCCGTCTTTTTGCAAACGGCCCTTCAGGTTATAAGACGGCGTCGGCGGCAGCGGCACATGGATGAGGTAAAACAAGTCGGCAAGGTTTTCACCGCCCATATCGAGCTGCGCATCGAGGCCTTTCAGCTGGATAGGATCAGTAAAAGTGCCATCGGCCGTGAAATGAGTCTCGCCGATCTTGATATCCAGTTTCAGGGGAAACGGTTCGCTGGTATTGCGCAGCAGGTTCAGCGAACCGCCATTGGCCTTGATAACCGCCTTTTGGCCCTGCACCGTGCCTTCGCCCAGGATGGAGAATTTTCGCTGGGAGCGTTTTTCCTGGCCTTCGATGCTGTCGAGCTTCATCTTCACGTCAATGTCACGGCCGATATCACGGTAGGCGACTTCGCCATCGGTGACGCTCAGGGAGCTGATGAGGGGCATATCGTGACGGTCATCCGGTAGCGCGGCATTGGCGACAACGCCAGCCTCGGTCACATCGGAAAAATTCCAGTTTTTCGTGCCATCGGCCATGCGCTCCAGATTGACAACCGGATGCGTGATTTCAAGCGACGGTATCACCAGGCGCCCCATCAACAATGGCCAGAGCTTGAACGTGAATTCAATACGGTCAGCGGACGCCATATCCGCCATTTTCGCGCCCTTGATATTCGAGACTCGGATTTTTTCCGCCATCACGCGCGGGGTGCGCCAATGCCAGTCAATCGTCAGCGGCCCTTCAACGGCAACGTCACGCCCGAAACGGCTGCCCGCCGTGCCGGAAATTTTCGCTCGGATATAATCGACAGGGAAAAAGGCAATGACAAGCGCAAGGCAGGCGGCAATTGTCGCCAGCACGCCGCCGGCCCAATAAAGCGGCTTGCGCCGTATATGAAGAATCTTTTTCATCCCACGCATACAGTTTGCATGGCGGTAAGGTTCCATTAACCTGTTTCAGGCGTGCAAACCGGTCAATTTACGGTGTTTCGGTTTGGCGTCGCTTAACCCATGCCGCTTGCGCCAACGGCTGACCATGACATGCGCCGCCAAAACGATCGACAGCCAGACAACAACGCCCATCACGACAATCCCCAGATTATGCGCATCCGGCTTTTCCCACAGATCGGTAATTGCGCCGCCCAGAAACGACCGGATAATGCATCCCGGCAACAACGCCAGAAATGAACCGGAGATATAGGTCAAAAACGGGATGGAAAGCACGCCAAGCGCGATATTGACGATGGAATACGGCGCAACCGGCACAAAACGCAAGGCGATCATGCCGGCTATTCCCGTACCCTCGATATACTGGCGTATCCTGCCGCAGACCGGCCCCATCATTTTTTTCAGGCCGTATTTGCCGAGGTTAAAGCCGATGAAATAAGTGATGGCCGCACTGATGCAGGCGCCCGCTAGTGAAATGAATATCCCTTCCACCGGCCCGAAAACCATGGCGGTTGTCAGCGTCATGATGATCAGCGGGAAGAATACCAGTTGTGAAACGACAAAAATACCCACCATGATAAAGGGTGCGGCAGGGTGGCTAAAAAATTGCCTTGCAACCTCAGCGGCCTTTTCAAGATCTGCATATTCCTTCAGCGGCGAAAATTCCCAGATCAGCCCGAACATGGCGAGGCCGAGCAGGATGATGCCAGGGATCAAGAACTTGTCCGCGGCTTCCCTGCCCGTCATCTTTTTAAGGAATGGTACTTTCATGGCCATGAAACCCCGAATATAAAATGCTTTTTGGCCAACGCCTTCTCGGGTCATTCGTTACCAAATTAATTATATTCGCGCCGCCTCATCACCTTAAGCAATACGCAATTCAACTTCATGTGTCACATGATCATCCAGCAGCTTGATACTGGTATCGGTTTGTGCGACGCCATCCACCGTCAGGCCGGGTGCGGTGCTGCCCGTGACCACGGCAATGCGGTAGGTGGCCGTGCGGTAACGGTACTCGACCGTAAAGCCTGGCCATTCCTTCGGCACGCATGGTTTCAGCGACAGGTGGTCGACTTCCAGTTTCAGGCCGAGGAATGATTCAATGATGAGGCGGTACATCCAGCCGGATGAGCCTGTGTACCAGCTCCACCCGCCACGTCCGGCATGGGGTGCCTGCGCGTAGACATCGGCCGTCACGACATACGGCTCGACCTTGTAAAGATCGACCTGTTCGGATGTGAGCGCGTGGTTGAGAGGGTTGATCATCTGCAGCAATTCCCATGTGCGTGCGGTGTCGCCCATCTGGGCGAAGGCCATGACCGTCCATATCGCGGCATGGGTATATTGCCCGCCATTTTCGCGCACGCCTGGCACATAACCGCGGATATAGCCCGGATTGATGCCTGCCTTGTCGAACGGCGGATCCAGCAACTGTATCAAGGCGGTATCGCGGCGCACCAGCCGCGCATCGACCGCCGCCATGCCTTGCGCCGATCGCGCCGGATCACCGGCGCCCGACAATACCGACCAGCTTTGCGAGAGCGAGTCGATCTGGCATTCCGCGTTCGCGGCAGAACCGAGCGGTGTGCCATCATCGAAATAGGCGCGGCGATACCAGCCGCCATCCCAGCCATTTGCCTCGATATTTTTCTGCAATTTTTTCGCTTCAGCGCGGCATTCAGCCGCAAATTCGGTATCACCGCGTTTTTCGGCAATAGGGGCGAAGCGTTGCAGGATGTCATAGGTGAAGAACGCGAGCCACACGCTCTCGCCGCGCCCGTGCTCGCCCACCTTGTCCATGCCGTCGTTCCAGTCGCAGGAACCGATCAGCGGCAACCCGTGCGCGCCATAGCGGAAGCCGCGTTGCAACGCACGGACGCAATGTTCGTACAGGCTGCCATTTTCCGCCGAATGCGCAGGCAGGTCGTAATTTGAATCTTCGTCGGCGTTTAGCTGGCGGCCTTCGATAAAGTTGACGCTTTCATCCAGCACTCCGGTATCGCCCGTCGACGCGACGTAGCGACAGGTCGCCAGCGGCAGCCACAGGAAATCGTCGGAACATTTGGTGCGCACACCCCTGCCCGCCGGCGGATGCCACCAATGCTGCACATCGCCATCGATAAACTGGCGAGATGCGTGCAGCAATAATTGTTCGCGGAGCAGCAGCGGCCTTGCATGGACCAGCGCCATGGCATCCTGCAACTGGTCGCGGAACCCGAATGCGCCGCCGGATTGGTAATAACCGCTGCGCGCCCACAAGCGGCAGGCAAGCGTTTGATACACCAGCCAGCCATTGGAAATAATATTGAGCGCGACATCGGGGGTTTGCACCTGCACCGCACCCAACGCCTCGCGCCAATAACGGTTGACGCCTTCAAGCGCGATGCGCGCGGCGAAGGAACCACGGAAGCGCCGGATGACGCTGCCGGCCTCGGCAAAGCGGCGCACAAGGCTTTGGCTGTCGGCATTCTGGCGGCCGGCAATGCCGAGGCGGAAGATAACCTCGCGCTCCTCGCCATCGGCCAGGGTAAACGGCACCTGCAACGCACCGCAGGGGTCGAGGCCCGCGCCGACGCGTCCCGACAGCCGGAAACGGCTCATGGCATCGGGGTTGCGCAGGGATTTATTGCGGCCGATAAATTCGCGCCGGTCCGCCGTCATCGCCCGCGCTTCGTCATCGACATCGAAGAAAGCGATGCGTTCGGAAAATTCGGTGTTGTATGAATTACGGGCGAACAATGCGCCCGTGATGGGATCTGTTTCCGTGATGACATGCATGCCTGTTTTCGACCGCAGGTCACCCATCACCCATTCCACATATCCCGTCGCCGACAATTGCCGCGTGCGGCCGGAATCATTGCGCAGGCGCAGCGCGAAGAATTTGACGGAGGCGTCCATGGCGACATAAACAGTCATTTCCGAATGGATGCCATGTTCGACATGTTCGAACACGCTATAGCCAAAACCGTGGCGCGTGATATAGGGCTCGGGGCTGGGCACCGGCCATGGAGTCGGCGACCAGAATTCACCGGTCGCTTCGTCGCGGACATAAAACGCCTCGCCGCCCGCATCGCTGACCGGATCATTGACCCACGGCGTCAGGCGGAACGCATGTGCATTCTCGCCCCATGTATAGGCCGAGCCGTTTTCGGAAATCACCGTCCCGAAATTCGGGTTGGCAATGATATTGACCCATGGTGCAGGGGTCTGTTTTTCCGGCCCTGTCATGATCACATATTCGCGGCCATCGGCGCTGAAACCCCCTGTGCCGTTGAACAGCAGCAATTCCGGTTTTTGCAGCGGTGCAGTTGTTTCGGGCGTCTGCCGCGGGTTCTGCGTGGGGACGAGCCTTGGCAAGGCGACATCGGCTGCGCCCGTCTTGTTGACCTGTTCGGCCAGCGTGCCACGCGTGTCGGACAAAATGACGCGCGCGACGGATTCCAGCAGGATGCGGTCTTCCATCGATATCTGGTCGCCGGGCCGCACGAAAATGCCGCCGGGGCGGTCGATCACATGCGCCTCGATACCCGCCGAGATCATGTCCATGATCATCTGCTGCAATTCCTGCCGGTAACCGGAATTGTCTTCGTTCCAGATCACAAGATCGACAGCGAGCCCCTTCAGGCGCCAGTAAGCATGCGCCTGCACCAGCTGGCGCACCAGCTCGATATTCTCCATGTCGCGCACTTGCAGCAGCACGATCGGCAGGTCGCCGGAAATTGCGTAACCCCACAGTCCGGATTGGCCGCGGCGGTTGCGGATCAGCACGCTGGCATCGGCGCGCAGCGCGGCGTTCGAGAACACGATTGAATTTGCAAGACGCGCATAAAGCTGCGCATCGGATTCACCGGCGTTGATTTGGCGCAGCAGAACCTGGCTATGCGTCCATGTCATTTCGAACACGCGCTCGGCCAGATGCAGGTCTTTGTATTTTTCGATCAGGCTGATGCAGCCGTCGCGCGATTCAGACGCGCCCATGATCATGTTCAGCGTCACCGTTTCGCCAGGATCGAGGGCGATATGGTAACGGATGGCGACAATAGGGTCGAGCACCGACCCTTGCGCGCCTGACAGCGGTTCGGAATCCGCAAGCGCGATGGGCGATGCCGTCGTGCTGCCGCGTCCGATAAAGCGCATACGGTCTGTTTCGTACGAGATTTGGCCGATATCACCGCCATGCGCCACCATCTGGTGGAACATATAAAACGGTTTTTCGGTGGCGGAGCGCGGGCGGCGCGTGCAGATGATGCTGCGGCTCTTGCGCAGGATTTCGGTTTGCACGAAAAGCTTGCTAAAGGCCGGATGTGCGGCATCGGCGGCGGCAGGCGCCAGCACGACTTCGGCATAGCTGGTGACTTCAATGGTGCGGCGCTTACGCGAGCGGTTCTTGATGCGGCAGCGGCGCAGCTCGATATCGTCCTCCGGCGACACGACGATTTCGGTGTGCATTTCGAATTCGTTGTCTGTGCGGCGGAATTCGGCGCGCCCTTCGGAGAAGATGACTTCGTAGGACGGTGATTTTTTCAAGGTGGGCTGATAGCCGCTCGACCACAACTCGCCGGTCGCAAGGTCGCGGATATAGCAGAACGAACCCCAATGGTCGCGCGTACCGTCTTCGCGCCAGCGCGTGAGCGCAAGGTCGTGCCAGCGGCTGTAACTGCCGCCGCCATTCGTGACCATGACGTGGTAACGGCCGTTCGACAGCAGCTGCACCTCCGGCACGGGCGTATTCGTGCTGTGCAGGACGCGGATCGGCATATCGGGCACGGAAGACTGCGCGGTTTGGGAAGAATGGCGCGATGTTTCAAAGAACATCGTCGCCCTCGGGATTTTTTCATGCAGAAGCAGCATCGTCGCCTGGAAAAGCGGATTGGCCTCGAACCGTTTCTGCATCGGGCGGTCAAGCAGGAAATAGCCGAGCGACAGCAAGCTCATGCCCTGGTGGTGCGCCATGAATGACCGGATAACGGCGCGCGCCTTGCCGCGCGGCAGGCGCGCGGGCGTGTAATCAATAGCTTCGTAAAGACCGAAGCGGCCTTCGTATTCTTCCGCCGACAACCGCTGCATGTTGGCGCAGGCCTCTTCCGGCATCACCATCAGGGCCATGGTGGAGGCGTAAGGGGCGACCACAAGTTCATTGCCAAGGCCGCGCTTGATGCCGAGATCGGGAACGCCGAACGCCTTGTACTGGTAATTCAGGTGCGCATCGAATGTGTTGTAGCCCGATTCCGAAACGCCCCACGGCAGGTTGTTTTCGCGGCCATATTCGATTTGGCGGCGGACGGCTGCCTTGTACGTCTGGTCGATCAGCGTCTTGTCAAAAGTCGGCATCACCAGCAGTGGCATCAGGTATTCGAACATCGACCCGCTCCACGACACCAGCGTCGGGTCGGCATGTTTGCCGGTCAGCTGGCGGCCAAGCGCGAACCAGCTTTCTTGCGGGATCTGCCCTTGTGCGATTGCGACAAAAGTGGCCAGCCGCGCCTCGGACGCCAGAAGGTCGTAAAGGCCGGGGTCGCGCCTGCGGTCTTGCACGTTATAGCCGACGACGAAAAGATGGCTATCCTCGTCATACAGGAACCCGTATTCCATCTGCACCATTTCATTGCACATCAATTCCAGTTCGCGGATGATGGAAATACGTTCAAGCGCAACTTCGCTTGCGGCGGAAATATGCTGGCGGAGAGATGCAAGACCAGATTTTTCTTCGGCGCTGCCCGTTTCATTGACGCGTGTTTCGATAGCAGGCAGCAATGTCGCTTCATAACTTGCCAGTTCGCGCAAGGTCGGTATGCGGTCGAGAACAGCGGGCATTTCGGCATAAGCCGCCAAACTGTCGTCAAAAATCCACGGCACCAGCAATTTCAGGTCAGCCAACGCATCGACGCACTGGAGCGACAGGTTTTCCGCCCAGCG
This sequence comes from Alphaproteobacteria bacterium, assembly GCA_965279315.1. Classification (GTDB taxonomy): domain Bacteria; phylum Pseudomonadota; class Alphaproteobacteria; order Micavibrionales; family UBA2020; genus JAPWJZ01. The sequence continues at coordinate 2,439,616 of OZ257145.1, forward strand.
GTTGACTTCATGGTTGCCCGCATTGAGCGCGGCGCGCTGGAATTCCAAAATTGCAGCATTCAGGTTTTCGATATAACTGCGTGCTTCGCGGAGCGTGGCGGGGCCGTGCTTCGCGCTCGGCGTGAATTTAGCGTTCAAGGCCTTCAAGGGGCCGGGCGCGAAGGTTGACGCAAGGTCGGTCACAAGGTTAAGCGTGTCCTGCAAACCACCGAACAGGCGTGGCGAGAAAACAGGCTGGTCGACCAGCAACAGAAGCCCGGGCGCCAGTGTCAGCAAATGGCCTGCGAGGTTACCGCTATCGACCGTGGAAATGTAAAGCGGGTACATCGGTTTCAAAGTTTGCGTATCGTACCAGTTGTAAAAATGCCCCTGATGGCGGCTCAGGCTGTGCATGACGCTGAGCGTGTCTTCGGTGCGGCGCAGCAGCCTGCCGGATGAAATATAGCCAAAGTCATAAGCAGTCAGGTTCGCGAGCAATGCCATGCCCATATTCGTGGGCGATGTGCGGTGCGCAACGGCGGCAACAGGCGTTTCCTGCATATTATCGGGTGGCAACCAGTTGTCTTCGGGCCCGACATAAGTCTCAAAGAACGACCAAATCTTGCGGCTGATACGGCCGAGGTAGTTTATCTGGTCAGCGCTCAGGCGCGGCGAGCCGCTTTCAACGGGCTGGCTCAGCTTCCATGCAGCGAGCGGCAGGACAAACCACAATGCAAGATATGGCGCAGCGGCTATAACAGCATCAGCAGAGACGGATGAAAGATATGCGGCAAGGCCTGCCGCAAAAACCGGCGAGACCCAGAACACCCGCCATGCGCTCAGGATATCGGCTTGCTTCTGCGCATTCGATACGCTGGAAGGGTTCCATTCCAGCAGGCGCTTTTTGACGATCAGCATCCGCCAGATCACGCGCAGGATGGCGTCGGTATGATAATAAGCTTCGTATGGGAGGCACAGGAAGACAAGACCTGCATTGCCGAAATGCCGGCCAGTCGACGAGAGCGTGCGCATGACATGCTGCCGCCAGCTGACATCGGTTGATTTGCGCGAGAAATCAAGGATGGAAGCACCCAATGAGGGTATCAGCAGCAGTCCCGCAACCGCCAGGCTCCAGAACATCGGCGTTGACGCATATGCCCAGCCGAGCGACAGCATGACGACAAGCGCCAGCGGCACGATACTGCGGCGCAGGTTGTCAAAAATTTTCCAGCGTGAAAGCACGGAGAGCGTATTTTTAACAAGCTTGCCGTCGCTACCCGGAACACGCGGCATCATCCATCGTGCAATCTGCCAGTCACCCCGCACCCAGCGGTGACGGCGGCTGACATCGGCGCTGTAACGCGACGGATATTCTTCATAGAGCTGCACATCGCTCAGCAAACCGCTGCGGGCGTGGCAGCCCTCAATCAAGTCATGGCTGAGAATGCGGTTTTCCGGGAAGCGGCCTTTCAATGCCTCTTCAAAGGCTGCGACATCATAAATGCCTTTGCCGACGAAAGATCCTTCGTTGAACGCATCCTGGTAAACGTCGGACACGGCGCGGGTATAGGGGTCGATGCCGGGTTCGCCGCCGCAGAGCTGCGCGTAAAGGGAGGCATTCGTGCCCGGCAGGCTGACCGCCACGCGCGGCTGCAGGATGCCATAGCCTTCCGTCACGCGGCCTGCCGCTTCATCATAATGTGCGCGGTTCAGCGGATGCGACATGACGCCCGCAAACTGCCGCACGGAATCACGCGGCAGTTCGGTATCGGTATCGAGGGTGACGACGTACCGAACGCCGGACAATGCCTCCAGCCTGCCAACCGTGCGGTTAAAACCTTCCGACTTTCCGGTCAGCAGGAATTCATTGAGGTCGCCGAGCTTGCCCCGCTTACGCTCGTAACCCATCCATATCTTTTCCTGCGCATTCCAGCGGCGAGGGCGGTGCAGCAGGAAGAAGACGTCACGTTCAGCAGTGGCATATTTTTTGTTCAGCGCATCGATATTGCGCTGCGCATGGTCCAGCAACGCCGCGTCCTGCGGCAGCACTTCCTGCGCTGCATCGGTAAAATCGGTCAGGAGGCAGAAGGAAACGTTATCATTTCGGTTGGCAAGGAACCGGACTTCGATGCCTTCAGACAGGTCATCAATGCTTTTGTGGCTGGTAATCAGTGTGGGTACGACTACAAGTGTTTTGCTCTCGTCCGGAAATTCTTTCGAAAAATCAAGGCGCGGCAAATATTTCGGTACAGCCAGCATCGTTGCCAGCCAATTGACCAGCCCGAGCGCAAGATGGCTGCCGCCAAAAAACGCGGCAATCGCCATTATCACAACGACAGCATCCGGCATGCTATCTTCCCGTGCATTGCAGATAAGCCATGACGCAACGGAAAAAGTGATCAGCGCAATCACGCCCAGATATGACGCAAGCGGATAGGCCCCCGACAAGCGGCGCAAAACATCGGGCAGCGGCGGGCGCATGCGCGTTGTTTTTTCCAGTTGCCGCAGGCCTTTATCAACCAGGAAATAGCCCACATGGCGCTCACGGGCCCCGGTTGCGGCTGCAGCAAGGGCAATCGCCTCCCGGGCGACGAGTTGTTCGGATATATGCGAATGTTTTGCGATTTTCTCGACACTGTGGCGGTAAATGTCGCGTGTCTGGAAATCCATGCGCGCATACATCTGTGCGGGATCGGCGCGCAGTTCTTGGTCAACTACACTCATATCCTCCACAAAGGTGCGCCAATCCATTTTATTGAGGAAACGAAGGCTGCCGATGCTGTTACTTACCGATACCTGGTCGGAAGCTTGCTGGCGTGTTTCGTTGTATACAACCTGTTCGATTGTCGTGCCCTGCTGCGACAGGCGTTGTTCAATCCATGTCAGCGGCAATGCCAGTGCAGACCCCTGCCCCTGCAAACGCCGCACGAGTTCTGCGACGAAAGCGCCATTCAGGCCGGGATTAGACCGCGCCATGTCGGCGATCACGATGATCAATTCTGTCGGGTCGCGCTGAACAGTTGTAATCATTTCCGTTGCCCAATGATCGACCAGCGTCCGGCTGGAGCAATCGCGCGACAGGCGCGTCGAGACACGGCGCAGGTTTTCGATCAGCGCAAGGCGCAGCATGATGGGGATCGCCCACAGCTCGCCCAGTTTGAGCGGCGCTATTTTCTGGTAGTTGGAAATGAACAGCGTCAGCATTTCTTCGGTAATGCCGGCATCACTGTGAGAAATGATTTCAAGCGCCATGTCATACACGCGCGGCAGCGAATCCGAAGGCCCTTTGGCAAGGCGCGGCAGGCCGCGGCTGTATCCCTTGGGCAAATGGCGCTTGGCGATTTCCACCTGTTCATCGATCAGGTAAAAGTTATCGAGCATCCATTCTCCGGCGGGCGTCACCTGCTGTTTTGCGGCGACCGCATCCACCAGCACCTGATAGGCCGCGTAGATGACTTCTTCGTTATCCGCCAAACGCGCCAAAAGGCTGTCACGCCCCTGCACGGGGGACAATTTATGCCGCGCGGCCAGCACGCGGCCATATTGGCCCATCTGTTCCGCGCTCAGCAATTCCGATTTGAGTACGTCGTCATTCTTTCCCGCCCAGGAGAACGGTGATGAAAAACGCTCGTGAAGATGGCGGAGGAAAGAGGTCATATGTGACTAGCGCGTCACCGCATCGGCAATTTTGCGCAAGTAATTGGCATAGGCAGGGTTGCCGATCTTGTCGGCATTTGCCCGCACCTGCGCGGCGTCAATGAAACCCGCGCGGAAGGCGGCTTCGTCGATGCAGCCGATTTTCTTTCCCGTGCTGAGTTCATGGTCACGGATGAATTCGGCTGCTTCGTGGATGTTCTGGTGCGTACCAAGGTCGAACCAGCGATATGTGCCGTCGAACGTCACGGCATTCAGCCTGCCCTGTTCGAGGTATTTGATGTTGAGGTCGGTGATCTCCAATTCGTTCCGTGCCGAAGGCGTCAGTGTCTTGGCGGTTTCGACGGCCTTGTTGTCGTAGAAATAAAGCCCGGTCACGCACCAGTTGGAAATGAAATCTTTCGGTTTCTCCACCAGCCGCGTCACGCGCTGCGCGTCATCCAGCACGGCCACGCCATAGGCCGAAGGTTCGTTCACGTGGTGGCAGAAAATGGTCGCGCCATCGACAGACCGCGCTGCCTTGTTCAGGATGGAATCAAATTCCGGCCCGTGGAAAAAATTATCGCCGAGGATCAGGCAGACGGTGTCGCCACCCACAAATTTTTCGCCGATAATAAACGCACCGGCAATGCCGTCCTGTTTATGTTGCTCTTCATACGAAATCGAAATGCCGTATTGCGATCCGTCACCCAGCAGCGTTTCAAACAATTTGCGGTCGCGCGGCGTGACGATGATCAGGAAGTCGCGGATGCCTGCCGCCATCAACGCGGCCAGCGGGTAATAAATCATCGGCTTGTCGTATACCGCCATCAGCTGTTTGCCGAAGGCAAGACTGGTGGGATGAAGGCGCGTCGCCTTGCCGGCGGCCAGTATGATGCCCTTTTTAATTGCCATGATTTCTACCCTCGATTATCCGGTGTTGGTCACCGGTCAGTGTTAATTATTATGCAATTGATTGTTGATCAATCATACAGATTAACCCAGCCAACCGCAACCGGACATGCCCCCACATCTACGATACGAGGGTTCAGAACAAGAACGATAATGCGCTTAACGGCAAAATAGTTCCGTACATTGCCTGTTATAAACGAAAATACTTACAGAACCTTGACGCCCGTGCCTTCGAGGCACCATTCAAGGACCGCTTTTTGTGCGTGCAGGCGGTTTTCGGCTTCGTCGTAAATGACGCTCGCCTTGCTCGCGAGCACGCTATCGGTCACTTCTTCACCGCGATGGATCGGCATGCAGTGCATGAAGATTGCGCCAGGTTTTGCCTTGGCCATAAGCGCGGGGTTGACTTGGAACGGCAGGAATTTTTCAATCGCCTTGCCCTCCTGCCCCATGGATACCCAGGTGTCGGTCACGATTACATCGGCATTTGTCGCAGCCGATGCGACATCCTGCGTGATTTTAATGCCATCGGATTTCGCGGGCGCAAGATCCGCAGGCACCGCGGCGACCAGTTCGAAATCCCAGATTTTGGACGCCTGCGCAAAGGTGCGCGCAACGTTGTTGTAATCGCCGAACCATGCGATTTTTTTGCCCTGCAGGCTGCCGAGTTTTTCCTCGATCGTCACAAGATCGGCCATGATCTGGCACGGGTGCGAATGGTTGGTCAGGCCGTTGATGATCGGGATGGTCGAATGTTTGGCGATTTCCAGCAGCGTTTCGTGGCTGGAAATCCGGAACATCGCGGCATCGACGTAACGCGACAGCACCTTGGAGGTGTCTTCGATGCTTTCCGCGCCGGTCAGGTGCATGTCATCGGCGGACATGACGATGGTATGGCCGCCCAGCTGCTTCATGGCGACTTCAAAGCTCATGCGCGTGCGGGTGGATTTTTTGTCGAACACCATGGCGAGCGACATGCCATAGAACAATTGGGGAGGTTCGAACTTCTCGCGTTTCATGCGGTGCGCGTTGGCCAGAATTTCCTTCAGCGTTTCCGCCGGAATATCAGTCAGGTCGAGGAAATGGCGGACAGCGCGGGTCATGACAACTCCTTCAGCGTTTTTTCGATGATCGCGACGGCTTCGTCGACTTGGGCTTCGGTCACGATCAGCGGCGGTGTCAGGCGCAATGTCGCCTCGCCTGCCTGTGTTGCCAATAGCCCGTTATCCTGCAATGCGCGCGGCAATTTTTTGATATCAACGGTCGTATCGATGCCGATCATCAGACCAAGGCCACGGATATCGGTGATCTTGTTTGAACGGCGCTGCAAATCTTCCAGCTTGGTCCGGAAATATTCGCCGGTTTTGGCGACCCGTTCCACAAAGCCGGGGGAAATGATTTCTCGCAATACAGCGCCGGCGACTGCCGTTGCCAGCGGGTTGCCGGCATAGGTGCTGCCATGCGACCCGACCGTCAAAGCCTGCGCAAACACTTTTTTCGCGGCCATCGCGCCGATAGGGAAACCGCCGCCCATGCCCTTGGCGAAGGCGGCGATATCGGGTTCCATGCCCATATGGTCGTATGCGAACATCTTGCCGGTGCGGCCCATGCCGGTCTGGACTTCGTCAAACACCAGCACGATTTTGTTTTCGTCGCAAATCTTGCGCAGCCCCTGCATGAATTCGGGGGTTGCGGCGATGATGCCGCCCTCGCCCTGCACGGGTTCGATGAAAATGGCACAGACATTTGGCGTGACAAGTTTTTGCACGGATTCAAGGTTGTTGAATTCCGCGAAATGCACGCCCGGCACATAGGGTGCAAAGTAAGGCTGCGTATTGCGTTTTTCGGTCAGGCTGCCGGCGCCATAGCTGCGGCCGTGAAAGCTTTTGTGAAACGTGATGATGTCGCTGCATTCTTTTGACTTGTTGTCATACGCCCATTTGCGGACGGTCTTGATGCAGGCCTCGATTGCTTCGGTGCCGCTATTGGTGAAGAAAATCTGGTCAAAGCAGCTGTTATCGACCAGCAGGCGCGCGCAATCCAGTTTCGCCTTGGTCACGAAGGACGGCGGCGCGACCATCAACTGCGCGGCTTGTTCCTGCAGCACCTTCAGCATGACGGGCGCGGCATGGCCGAGCGATGCGACGGCGATACCGGCTGCGAAATCGAGGTATTTCTTGCCTTCGACATCATACACATAGCACCCCTCGCCACGTTCCAGCATGATCGGCTGGGTGGCGTAGGTGTTGACGAGCAGTTCCTTGCTTTCGTCCAGTAGCGCTTGGGTATTGCCGGTCATTTCGCCCTCTTGCGGCGTTTGGTGTGACGTTCCAACGCCTTTTGCGTTTCAATTTCGCGGGAATAGATGGCCGTTTCGTCTTCCTTGACCAGCATGGTGCCGAGGCCTTCGGATTCGTAAATTTCGTTGCGCAGCGCGTTTTTGCGCAGGCCGTTGATCAGGTGAATCCGGCGAACACCGCTTTTCAGCGCATCGACGCAATTATCGAGCTTCACGCGCATACCGTCGGTCACATGGCCCGCCTTGATGAGCGCCTTGACTTCTTTCGGCGTCAGCAGTGGCTCGACCTTGCCCTTCACCATCACGCCGTCCACATCGGACAGGAAAATCAGCTTGTCGGCCTTGATGCCCGTCGCAAGCGCGGAGGCGACAGTGTCGGCGTTAATATTGAGCGCCTGACCGTCCGCCATCATGCCGATGCAGGAACAGGCGACGAAATTGGTGATCTTGAAATGGCGGAGGATCGGCTCGGCCTCCACATCCTTGATGTCGCCGACGAAACCGAAATCGACGGGCTTGGCGGGGCGTTTTTCAACATCCATCCAATCGGCGGGAACAGAACCAAGGCAGATGCCGCGCAGGTTGTTGCGCGCCATGCTGCCCGCGATGTTCATCGACAGCATGCCGCCGACGACTTCCTGAATGACGCCAAGCGTCGGCGCATCGGTCACACGGCGGCCGCCGATTTTCCTGACTTCGATCTTGCGGCTTTTCAGGCGCTCATCGACGGCGCGGCCATGGCCATACACCAGCAACACCTTGATGCCGCGCAGGGTCAGGTCGCGGATGTTGGAGATCAGGTTGTCGAGCGCCTTGCGGTCCTCGATGATCTTGCCGCCCGCCTTCACGATGAAGATATTGTCCTTGAAACGGCCTTCGTAAAAGGCCTCGATCAGGAAATTGGGAATGGATCTTTTTTTCATGATTGACCTGTCAGGGATATAGGGGGGCAAGGTTGAAAAGGCCTGCGGTTTCGGCAAGGCCGAACATCAGGTTCATATTCTGAACGGCGCTGCCGCCCGCGCCTTTCACAAGGTTATCAATCGCGCCTTGCGCCAGCACACGGCCGCCGGTGCCGGTTTCAAAGCTGAGATCGGCGAAGTTGGAGCCGACGATACCCGCCAGTTCGACATTTTTCTGGATGCGCACAAACGGGCAGTCTTTGTACGCCGTCGCCGGATCGGCAACCTCGCCTGTCAGCGTGATAAACGCCTGTGCGAAAATGCCGCGCGTGAACGGTCCGGAGGTGGGCACGAAGTTTAGTTTCGCTGCGTCAATGCCGCCCGCCCGGATGATTTCGGGAATATGGCGGTGCTTGTTGACGTTGTAACTTTTCATGTTGTGGTTGCGCACGGGATGATGCGTGCCATCAACCGGCGTTTTGCCCGCGCCGCTGGAGCCGGTGACCGCGAAAATATCGGCCTGCGCGATTTTGCCCTTGAACGGGTGCAGCAGCAGCTGGCTGACAAGCGCGAAACAGCCGGGATTCGCGACGCTTTGCGCTTTGGCGATTTTGTCGCGGCCGACCGTTTCGGGCAGGCCATAGACGAATTCCTTCAAAAGCTCGGGATATTTGTGTTCTTCGTAATAAGCGGCATAGGTGGAAGCATCATCAAGGCGGAAATCGGCGGACAGGTCGATGATCTTGACGCGGCCATGCAACTCCGCGGCCACTTCCTGTGCGGTTTTATGCGGCAGGGCGAGGAAAACGACATCACTGCCCTTTGCAACATCGGCGGGTGCGGTATCGGTGATTTCAAGCGGCAGGTGCGCGAGGTGCGGATAGACATTGCCGATTTTCTCGCGGGGGTGCTGGCGCGAGGTCAGATACGCGATTTCAACATCCGGATGCAGCAGCAACAGGCGCAACAGGTCGATGCCCGTATAGCCCGTCACGCCGATGATGGATGCGCGGATCTTTGCCATCGTCAGATTGCCCACCGTTCAATCACAAGGTCGAGCCAGTCGTTGCTGGGCGTGAAGGCGTTATAGGTGAGCACGTCGAGGTGTTCGCGGATGATCGCCTTGCCGACTTCGTTGTCGGTAATCGGGCCGCTGATGATATCGACGGGCACGCCCATTTTGCCGCAATCCTCGACCAGCTTGATCGCACCCGCCGGGTCCCGCGCGCAGGCAAAATGCAGGCGTACGTTACGCTGGATTTCGGGATCCTGCAGCAAGGGCAGCACGCCGTATTTGCCAATCACCCCGTCGCCCATTTCGACGACGATCGCATCAGGTTTGTCTTTGCTGAGATAATTCAGCGCGCCCTTGCCCATTTTCACGATTGTGTCGGCGGCGACATTCGCGGTGGAAGAAATTCCGGCATCGACGAAGGAAACGGATTTGTAAACGCCGTAATCCTCCATTTTATAAAGGTCGCGCATTGCGCCGACGCCGGTCAGCTTCGCGCCCGCAAGGCGCATGCCGATACGGGTCAGGGTTTTGATGACCTGCGCGGCGACGGTCGTTTTGCCGCTATCCATGCTGCCGGCGGTGATCAGGATGATTGGAATATTGCTCCGGAGTTTGCTGGCGGGCTTGAACAATGCTGCCTGTTCGATATTCAGCAGCTTGCCGTTGCGCGCGACACCGCCGAGGACGCGGATGCGCAAGGGCTCGCCCACTTCCTTGACGTTGGAGCTTGTGCAAATGCCCGCGATGCCGCCGAAATTGAGCAGGTTGATGACGTCATCGGTTTTCAGGGTGCGCGGCAGATGGCCGACGAAGCCCTTCAACGCCATGCGTTCACCGAGCGCGACCGCGATGATGTCGTCTTTTTTCAGTTTCGACATGCGGCCTGTGGGCAGCTCGATCTCGTCATAGGTGGTTTTATCGTGCAGCACTTGCGCCGCCAGAACCGTACCCTGTTTGGTGCTCAGGTCATCCGTCAGGTCTTCGTAATAGTCCAGCTTCAGGTTCTTGGTGACGGAGCTGATTTTATCGAATTCGACTCTTCTCATTTTTGCTCCGATATACGGATGAAGTTGAACACATCTTGCGTGATGCGCGGTTCGGCCTGCTGCATGTCGGCGAGCGACATTTCATCGAGACGCTGGCCTTTTTTCTCCGCCATCGCCACGATCTGACCGGTGACATGATGCGCCTGACGGAATGGTACATCGAGGTTCTTGACCAGCCAGTCGGCAAGATAGGTCGCCGTCGAATAGCCGCTGCCCGCATCGGCAAGCATCTTTTCCTTGTTTACGTTCATGTCGCCGATCATGCCGGCGGATGCGCGCAGGCAGAGAATAAGCGCGTCATACGACTCGAACACGCCGGCCTTGTCTTCCTGCATATCCTTGTTGTATGTCAGCGGCAGCGCCTTCATAACCATCAGGAGCTGCACAAGGTTCCCGGCGATGCGTCCCGATTTTGCGCGCACGAGTTCGGCGGCGTCGGGATTTTTCTTTTGCGGCATGATCGAACTGCCGGTCGTAAATTTATCGCCAAGGCGGATGAAATTGAATTGCGTGGTTGACCAGATGATCAATTCTTCGGCAAGGCGCGACAGGTGGATGCTGCAAATGCTGGCCGCCGACAGGAACTCCAGCAGGAAATCCCGTGCCGACACGGCATCCATCGTGTTGCGCACCGGCTGGCGGAAACCGAGTGCCTTTGCCGTCATGTTCCGGTCGATATCGTGGCGCGTACCCGCAAGCGCACAAGCGCCAAGCGGGCTTTCGTTCATGCGTTCAAGGCAATCGGCAAAACGTGATTTGTCGCGCGCCATCATGTCGCTGTAGGCCTGCAGATGCAGCCCGAGCGTCACCGGCTGGGCTATTTGCAGATGCGTGAATCCGGGCATGACTGTTTTTTCGTGCGCTTTGGACTGCACATCCAAAACCGCCTGAAACGCGCCGATTTCGGTGATGACGGACGCAATTGCTTCCTTGACCCACAACCGCATATCGGTTGCGACCTGGTCGTTGCGGGAACGGGCGGTATGCAGCTTGCCCGCCACATCGCCGATCAGATCCTTGAGGCGGGATTCGATGTTCATGTGGATGTCTTCGAGTGCCGTGCTGAACACGAACTGGCCACTTTCGATCTCGGCCTGTATCGCGCGCAGGCCGTCCTGAATTTTTTTGCCCTCGTCAGGTTTCAGGATTTTCTGTGCGACCAGCATTTCGCAATGCGCAATCGACCCCTGGATGTCCTGCCTGTAAAGGCGTTTGTCGACATCTATGGATGCGTTGATCTGCACCATCACGTCGCTGGGCGCCTCCCCGAAGCGTCCGCCCCACATCTGGTTGGGTTTGCTGGCGGTCATGCCTTTTTCGCGCCTTTTTTCAGGCGGAAGTCGGCTTCGAGGCGCATCGCGTTGATCTTGATGAAGCCCTCGGAATGCTGCTGGTTAAAGCCGCCCTCCTCGTCCATCGACGACAGGTTCATGTTATAAAGGCTCTTGCCGCTGCTACGTGCGGCGGCATAGGCGGCGCCCTTCAGCAGTTTCATCGTGACGGTGCCTTCGACGTTTTCCTGGCTCTTGCGGATCGAATTCATCAGGAAATCCATTTCGGGGGAGAACCAGAAGCCGTTATAGATCAGCTCCGCCACCTTCAGCGACAGCGTGTCGCGGATTTTCATGACTTCACGGTCCATCGTGATGCCTTCGAGGTCGCGGTGGGCGTTCAGCAGGATCGTGCCGCCCGGCGTTTCGTACACACCGCGCGATTTGATGCCGACAAAACGGTTTTCAACCATGTCGAGGCGGCCAATGCCGTGTTTGCTGCCAAGTGCGTTCAGGTATTGAAACAGCGCGAGCGGTTCGGTTTTGGTCGTGCCGTCCGTCTTGTTTTCAACCTTCACCGGCATGCCGTTCTTGAACGTCAATTCGATGATATCGGCTTTGTCGGGCGCTGTTTCCAGCGAAGCGGTGCGGGAATAGACCTCTTCTGGGCAGATCGCGGCGGGGTCTTCCAAAATGCCGGCCTCGTGCGAGATGTGCAGGAGGTTTTCGTCTTCGGAATAGGATTTTTTCTTGGTCGCCGTCACGGGAATGCCGTGCAGGTCGGCATAGGCCAGCATGTCGGAGCGGCCCTGAAACTTGTCGAGGAACGAACGCATTTTCCAGGGAGCCAGCACCTTGATGCCCGGGTTCAGCGCGAAATAGCCAAGTTCAAAACGCACCTGGTCATTGCCCTTGCCGGTTGCGCCGTGGCCGACAAAATCTGCGCCTTCTTTTTCGGCGATTTCGATCTGGCGTTTCGCGATCAGCGGACGCGCCAGCGAAGTGCCGAGCAGATAGCGGCCTTCATAAACGGCATTGGCCGAAAATGCGGGGTAAATGAAATCGGTGACGAATTCTGCTTTCAGGTCTTCGATATAAACCTTGGACGCGCCGACTTTCAGCGCCTTTTCCTTGGCGGCGTTGAAATCTTCCTGCTGGCCGACATCGGCCAGATAGGCGACGACTTCATAGCCCTGTTCCAGCATCCATTTCAGGATGACTGACGTATCCAGGCCGCCCGAATAGGCCAAAACGACTTTCTTTTTGCTCATTGTGACACCCTTTTTTCCGAATCAACGGTCGCTGCCGTCAGTGATAAAAAATATAGGGATATGGCTGGCAATTATAGTTGTTTTTCAGCCACGCCCTGCCGGGCGAAACGGCGAGAATTCCGGCCCGTTCCACAGCAGGGGTTATTTATCATATTACGGGGATTTTGGGCTATGGCAGGCTGGTGGGAACTCCGAAAAACTCCAGCTGCCATTTCACTTCGTCTTCGGTCAGCGGGTAATCCGTCCCCTGCTTGGCGTACATGATTTCCTTGACGGGAACCTTGGCCAGATAACGCTGCACATCGACCGCCATGCGCACCGGCAGGTTGGCCTTGCGGCAGAACGCGATCACCGGTTTGGGCTTGCGCGTCTCGATCATGCGGCGCAGCACTTGCGGATGGATGGCGGACAGGTAGGCGATCGCCAGCGTCGCGAATTCGGCGTCATGCCACATCATGGCATCCTGAATGGCTTCGGGCGTCAGGCGTTTTTCGCGGGCGTAACGCTCGACACGCGCTGCCGCTTCCTCGGTCGCTGTTTCGCTGCTGAAGGCGATGCGGCGTTTTACGATATCGGCAACGGCCTGACGCGTTTCGGGGTCGAAATCACTGCGTTTTTCAAGGACGCTCAGGATGGCTTTATCAACAAAGCCGGACAGGCGATGCGCCAGTTGCGCGGAAAGTTCGCGCCGGAGCGCGATCGGCCTGTGCCATTCGGGGTATTCCCGTGCGCGTTCGATGATTTCGGACAGTTTTTCCGGTTCGATAACCGCAACGGGGTTTTTCAGCAACGTGCTGATGGCGGGAATATCGTTGATGTCGATGATCGCATTTGCCAGCGTTTCGTTGATATATTTACGCTCCGCAATCGTGTTCACGACCCATGATGCGGGGTGGTTGGACAGAATATCCAGCAATTCCTCATCCGCCAATGCCACACAAAAACGCAGGATCGGCTCGGCCACTTCGCGCTCCACGTCGCGGGCAAGGAGGGCGACGATATCGGGTGGCGCCTTGGCGTAATCTCGGAGCGCATCAGACAACGCCTTGCGCACTTGTGTCACTTCGTCCTGCACCAGCGTGCCGAGGGCCTGCACCGCAAAACCGTACAATTGGGCGTGTTCGGGACCGGTCAGGGATGGCAACAACCCCGCGACGCGCGACGCCAGCGCAAGGCGCACATCGGCGTTTTTGTCCCTGGCGATAATGCTGGCGGCATGGACGGGGGTGGATTTATTGCCGGCAACCGCGCCGCGTACGTCGTCGCTCTGGTTGCTGGCCAGCAGATAAAGAATTTCGGGCAGGGTTTTTTCGCTGCGGGCAAGCTCGAGCAACTGCTGCGGCTCACCGCTGTCCAGTTTGCGCTTTTGCACCTCGTAGCTGACCGGTTCGTCAGCGAAGATTTTCTTTAAGAAACCCAGCATTCACAAGCCCTTGATGTCTATTCATACTACAAGCGAATGATTAACAAACCGTAACGGGCAAAATCAGAAGGTTTTCTGCACGATAAACATCAGGCTGCGGCCATTCATGGGGATGACGTTCTGGTCGGTGAAGGAGCTGCCGATCATGTCGCGGTTGTTGTTGAGGGCGTTATAGATGCCAAACGACATGTCCATGCCGAGCCAGACATCCTGCCCGCTGAGGTTCACGTTGATGATGTTGTAGTGGTCGGCGGTCAGGTAATAAAGCGTCTTGCGATGGCCCACAAAGATGTCTTCGACCGCCAGCCTGAACCTGTCGGCGAATAGCGGCTCGACATACCTTAACTTGGCCACATCCTTGGGTGAATCGACCGCGCCCCATGAGGAGCCTTCATATTTGAGGTATTCGGTATGGTTATAGGACAGCTTGGCCTCGCGCCCGTTGTCCCATTTTTTCTCGACACCCAGTTCGACGCCGGCGGATTTCAGGTTACCGGTGTTCTGGTATTTATGATAATCCGGGCTCAGGAAATCGTTGTTCCTGTACAGCACGTCCGTGAAGGAGTTATAGAACAGCGACCCGTTGACCTTGAACCCCTTGACGTCGCGCCATTCAAAGGCCGCTTCATAGTTCTTGATGTGCTCTTCTTCGTTATCGGGGTTTGCAGTCCATGACGAATAGGCGTCGTAGTCGCGTTCATACACGTTCGGCGCGCGGAAGGCCGATCCGTATAACAGCTTGACGGTCGTCGACGGGCGCGGGTTCCAGATCAGGCCCAGGCGCGGGTTGATCTGCAGGTTCTCGATCATGTGATGCTGGTCGAGGCGTAGGCCCGCGCTCAGCACCAATGTGTCGAGCAGCTGGTAATTGTCCTGCACGAAAAGGCCGCTGCGCAGCCCGTTGCGGTCGCTGTTCTGGTTGACGCCGAAAAAATCGTAATCGTAGAGCTGCTGGGTGAAATCGTATTGCGCTTCCATGCCTGCCACGATCTTGTGGCCCTCAAGCGCGCTTGTAAAATACGTCGCCTCCACCCCTGCCCAGCGGCCGCTATAGGAGGTCGTGACGATATATGGCCCGAAGAAATCATACGGGTATTGCAGCTTGGAATCGTAACCCTGAAGGTAGGTTTTCAGCTCGATATTGCTTTTGTCCGTCAGTGCCTTGTTGTAGCGCACCTCGCCATACATCTGGGTGTCAAGCGTATCGTTGCCCTGCACGTTGAATTCCGTGACATAGGGGGCGGTCGGCACTTTCTTGAAACGGCTCTGATAACCGGCCACATAGGTGAAGTTATCTTTTTGCACCTTGGCATAGAGACGCTTGGAATATTCATCGTCGAGGTTGTGCGCGACGCCGTTATTCAGGGCTGGAAAATCGAATTCAGGATAATACAGGTCTTCCTGCCCGCCCGATTTATAGCCGGAGGCCGATACCAGCACATCCGCGCCATTCTCCAGCTTTTTGCCGAAGGTTGTGCGTGCAATTTGCGTATTGAAACTGCCGATCCCCGCCTCGACTTGCGTGCCGTTGATGTCGCTGCCTTTTTTGGTGACGACGTTCACCACGCCCATCATGGCGTTCGCGCCGTAGATGGACGACCCGGGGCCGGGGATAAATTCGATATGGTCGATCAGCGACATGTCCAGCATGAACTCTTCGCCCACATAGGCGGCGTCATAGACGTTTTCGTTCATGCGGCGCCCGTCAATCATGATGAGCACCCGCGAACTGGAATAACCCGTCAGCAGGAAACCGCGCGCGCCCAGCGAGTTATAGTTGCGGTCGCTGCTTGTATAGATGCCGTGAAGCCCGTTGATCGCATCACCCAGCGTGCGGTAGCCGTAACGGCGGATATCGTCGGCGGTGATGATTTCGACGATGGAGGGTGACTCGCTCGCCTTCTCGGCATATTTGGAGGCGCCGGTCACCAAAACTTCGATATCGGCGAGCTTTTCCAGCGGCATGTTCATCAGGTCTTCCGCCGACAACGTCTGTGCATGCGCCTGAGCCGGTATTACCAGCAGGGCGGCAGCTAAACAGATTGGCAGAACATGACCGCGTAGCGTCAAACTTGGCCTCGCTTTTCTAAAAGTATAGTCCATCCTCCCCAGCCCTTTGCAAAGGGATATTTTAGCGCACGCCCCCCGCCCCCTAAACCGGAGTTTCTGGAAACGGCAGAAAAGCGCCGGCGGTAAACCGGGGAATGAAGTTGACCTGTGCCACGGTTAAAGTTTTAATAGGTGTATGAGACCGGTACTCCAATATTTTTTGGCGTTTATCATTATGGCCAGCCTGTGGGCGAGCATGTCCACGCGCGCGGATGCGGAAAACGTCGACAGCAAGTACACCCTCATTTCCGCCTATATCTATAATTTTACGCAACTCACCACCTGGCCATCGGGCGCGATGGAGGATGATTTCACCGTCTGCGTCGTCGGGCAGGACCCGTTCGGCGCGAACCTGGAGCCCATCAAAAGCCGGAAGGTGAATGACAAGAAAATCCTCATCCGCCACCTCAGCGGTTCGGACACAGACGTGAAGACCTGCAACGCCCTGTTTGTGTCGGGATCGGAAAACCGGAATTTAAAGGCCATCCTTGCACAGCTCAAGGGCACGCCCGTGCTGACGATGAGCGACATCTCCGGCTTTTCGAACCTTGGCGGCATGGTGGAATTCAAGCTGGAGGACGGCAAGATCGGCATCTGGGTCGCGCTGTCCCAGGTGCGCGTGACAGGCCTTTCGATCAGCTCGAAACTTCTTTCGCTTACGAACATGAACATCAGGTAGCGGCTTCCCGCCTCTGCCCAACAAAAGGCCAAACCAAATGCGCTTCTCGTTCAGAAACCTGATCATCTTCAACTCCCTCGCCTTCATGCTCATTCTGGGCGGCGTCGGGTATGACCTGATCAACACGCAGGCCAAGACGGTCGGCGAAGTCATTTCCCTTTATGACCGCAACTTTGAAGGCGTGCACTATTCGAATGCGGCGCAGCTGGGCTTCAAAAGCCTGATGCTGGGCCATCAGGGCGCGGAAGCGGCGCTGACCGACCAGTCTTCGCTGGATGATATTGAATCGATCAAGGCAATCCTGGACCAGGCCAAGGAATGGGCGTCGAACGACAAGGAAACCACCCTGATCCTCGACATTCAGGACAAGCTGTCGGCATTGCCCAAAAGCACCACGTTGCAGGCGGAGGCGGTCACCATCGACAAGGACCTTGCACGGCTGGTCGGCAATTATCAGGCTGACCGCGTGATTTCCATCGACGCCGCTGCGGAAAAAATCGCCAAGACGCGTGATTCAATGGGCATCATCCTGCTCTGCGCCATCGTCCTTGCGGCAATCCTGAGCGCCTGCATCATCCGCGCCACGATCCCGCAATTGCGGTACAGCGTTTCAATCGCCAAGAAAATCGCCGACGGAAAGCTGGATAACGACATTCCCGTGCGCGGCCTGACCGAAATTGCGCAGTTGCTGGGCGCGTTGTCGGGCATGCAAAAGGCAATTGCGCAGAACCTTGAACAGGTGAAAGGCCTCGCCTCTATCCGCCAGGCGGCGGAGGAAGAGCGCAGGTCCCTCCTCCTCTCCCTCTCGGAAAGCTTCGAGAAGAACATCCTGAAATGCGTGGATTCCGTGTCGGTCGCTTCCGGCAACCTCACGACCTCCGCCGGTAACCTCTGCAATACCGCCAAGGAAACGCTGCGTCAGGCGACGTCGGTATCGTCGGGCGCGTTCGAGGCATCGACCAACGTGCAGACCGTGACCAATTCCGCCAGCGACCTTGCCACCTCCATCTCGCAGATTTCGATGCTGGTGCAGGAAGCAACCGCCGTTTTCGGCGATATTTCGAACGAAGCGCGCCAGACCAACGACCGCATGAAGGTACTGTCCACCGCCGCGCAGAACATCGGCGATGTCGTCAACCTCATCAATCACATTGCTGCACAGACAAACCTTCTCGCCCTGAACGCCACCATCGAGGCCGCCCGCGCTGGTGAAGCCGGCAAGGGCTTTGCCGTCGTGGCATCGGAGGTCAAAAACCTCGCCAGCCAGACAGCGAAGGCGACCGAAGACATCCGCACGCAAATTTCTGAAATGCAGCAATCGACCCATGCCGCCGTCGCCGCGATCGAAAGCATCACCAAGATCATCGAGCGTTGCAACCTCATCCAGACCACCATCAGCTCCGCCGTGGTCGAACAGGATGCATCGACGAACGAAATCACGCGCAACGTGACGGAAGCCGCCCATGGCACATCCGACGTCTCCCACAACATCACCGCCGTGATGAAGGCGGCCGAGGTGACGGGCGAAGCATCGACAGCAATGCTGGATGAATCTAAAAAGCTGCTGCAGGAGGCAGACGTGCTGCGCTCGGAAGTGCTGAAATTCCTGGGCAACGTGCGTTCAGCGTAATCGCGATTATTCTTCTTCCTCTTCGTGCGCCGCGCGGCGTTCTTCGATCCATTTCAACGCTTTTTCCACGTTCAGCAATAATACGCCTTCTGTGACAGGCTTGATGATGTAGCTGAGCGCGCCTGCCTTGACCGCCCCGGCAATCATCGCCTTGTCGTCCTGCATCGACACCACGAACATCGCGACATCGTCGTAACGGCGGTCACCGCGCCATTCCTCCATCAGCGACACGCCGCTGCGCCCGGGCATCACCCAGTCGAGGAACACGATATCATAGCGAAGCGCATCCATTTTTTCATTCGCTGCGCCGGAATTCTCCGCCTCGTCAATATGCTTGAAGCCCAGGCCTGTCAGCATTTCATGCATCAATGATCGCTGCATGCGGCTGTCATCGACGATCAAAACCCTTAAATAGGGGATTTTGCTTTTTGGCATGCGTTCCTCCGTCCGTTCAATTCCGTTCGTATCTTATTTCGCGGTTTCTTTTTGCGCAGCTGTAACGGGCGATCCGCCCATGTGGACGCCCGGCATATCCGCGCACAGCTTCAGTTTTGTATTCAGGCCGATAGCCGATTCACAAGCGCCCAGCAGCATGTAACCGTCCGGCTGCAAACGGTCACCCAGCCTGTCGAGCACCGATTTTTTCGTCGGGGTATCGAAATAGATCAGCACATTCCGGCAAAAAATGACATCATAGCGACCCATCGTTTCCATGGGTTTCAGCAGGTTGAACTTGCTGAAACGTATCATCTGTTTCAATGCATCCTGCACACGCCATTTGGTCCCTTCCATGTTGAAATGGTCAAGGATCAGCTTCATGGTCAGGCCGCGCTGGATGTCAAAATGTGAATAAACGCCCTCCTGCGCATGCGCCAGCGCATCGTCGGCGATATCGGTGGCGGCAATCTGCACCGTCCAGCCGGGATGCCCTTGCAGGAATTCACGCGCGACCATGGCGATGGAATAAGGCTCCTGCCCCGTCGAACACGCCGCCGACCAGATGCGGATTGTTTTCGTCGCCGCATTCTTTTTAATGAGCGCGGGCAGGATAGTGTTTTTCAGGTGCGTGAACGGCAGGTTATCGCGGAAAAACGATGTTTCCTTGGTCGCCATCGCCTGCACTACCAGCATGATCGTGCGCGGGTCCGGTTTCTTGCGCAAATGACTGGTAAAGGCTTCAAGGTTCGCAAATTCCATGCTGCGCGCAACGGGATCCAGCCTTGTGGTCAGCAGGTATGTCTTGTCCTGCGTCAGCGACAGGCCGGAATGGTCGACCAGCAATTTCTGGTAAAACTTGAAATCGTCGAGGTTCATGGCGCGCCTCGGGGCGATACATCCAGCAGCGTGCTACGCACGGCGCGGGCAAGGCCGGACACCGGCAGCACAGCGCTGGCCAGCCCCGCATTCGCGACACTGCCCGGCATGCCCCAGACAATGGATGATTCCTGATCCTGAACCACGATGCGTCCGCCTGCCTTTGACAAGGCTTCGCAACCGTTCAGCCCGTCTTTGCCCATGCCGGTTAGAATTACAGCCATGACATCGCCGCCATACGCCTCGATTGCGCTGCGCAGCATGACATCGACGGAAGGCTTGCAGAAATTTTCAGGCGGACCGTCATTCAACCCGATTGTCACGCGCTGGCCTGTTTTTTTCAAGACCATGTGGCTGCCGCCGGCCGCCAGGTATATGCGGCCGGGTTCCAGCAACAGACCGTCACGGCCTTCGATGCATTCAATGCCTGTTTCCTGGGAAATCTGACGCGCAAGGATGGCGATAAACATCTCGATCATATGCTGGGTGATGATAACCGGCACGGGCAATTTGCCCATTTCCTTTATAAGCGATATCACCGCATTCGGGCCGCCGGTCGAACTGCCGATGGCGACCAATTTTGGCCTGAACGACGAAAGATCGGGTACGGTGGCGCGCGTGGTTTCCGCGGCTGCTTTGACGGGCGTATCGCACAGCCCCAACACAGCCTGCTTGAGCGCGGATTTGAAATCGGAGATTGCTTTCGGATTTTTGGTGCCGACGGGTTTAGGCACACATGCCGTTGCGCCCAATGATAACGCGCGCACCGATATTTCAGCGCCCGGCGTGCTTGAGGACGAACAGACGACGATGCGCGTACGGGGCTTTTTCCGCAAGATCAAAGGCAGCGCGGTCAGGCCGTCCATGCTGGGCATCGCAAGGTCGAGGATCACGATATCAGGGTCGCAGACATCAAGCGCTTTCAGTGCGCTCGCCCCGTCTTCGGCATAGCCGACGATCTTTACCTGCGGTGCCGCTTCCTGCAGGATTTTTCCGATCACGGCGCGCGTGACCTTGGAATCATCGACGATCAGAACGCCGAGCGGTTTCTTTTCTATGGCAGGCTTACACATCAATGACGCCGTTTTGAACGAGTTTGCCGACGACAATGTCGCTGTCGAAGGGCTTCATCACATAATCCGTCGCGCCCGCCGCCATCGCGGCCTTGATATGTTCCATGCTGCATTCCGAGGTGCAAAAGAATACGATTGGTTTGTCGCCACCCGGCGTCAGGCGCAATTGCTTCAGGAACTCCATGCCATCCATCACCGGCATGTTCCAGTCGAGCATGATCAGTTCAGGCATCTCCGTTTTGCAGGCGCTCAGGGCGATTTCGCCGTTCTTGGCATCGGAACAGTCGAAATGAAGCGGTTCCAGGATATTCCTGACCAGCTTGCGCACCACTGCGCTGTCATCGACGATCATGCAGGTTTTCATGGCGGGCATCACTCCTCGTCCGCTTTCAGCAGAACTGACGGTTTCAAAATAATCATGATCTTGTCCTTTAGCGGGAAAACGCCGGACGAGACATGTTTCAGGGATTCAGGCATGGTGAGCGGCGGTTCTTCGATATTGGCAACCGGAATGGTGTGCACATCGCCCACGCTGTCGACCAGCAGGCTGAAAAGCTCGTTGCCGTTTTCGATCACGACGCTCATATTCGCCTGCGCCATGCCCGGCCGCTCGGCAAGGCCCAGCACGGTGCGCAGGTCAACGGCGGTCACAATGCGCCCGCGCAGATTCATTACGCCCCTGACCGCAGGCGGTGCGAGCGGCACGAATGTGAGCGGCAGTGTTTCAAGGACGCCCTGCATTTGCGCAATCGGAATGCCGAACATTTCGCTACCCAGATACACGGCCAGCACCTGTTCAACCCCGTCCATGGTTGCGATTTTGTCGGCGGCAGTATCCATTACGCGTCTCCTGCGGCCTGGTGGCCGGACGACATATACCAGAGCGGGTTGACCACATCTGTCGATTGCTGGTTGAGGATGATGGTGTCCAGCAGCATGTCGCTGCTGTTTTCCGCTAGCGAACCATTATAGGTCGCGATATCCAGCACCTGATCGACCAACAGGCCAAAATGATGCCCGTCATGCTCAAAAATAATCAGGAAGGCGTTTTCACCGGCAACGGGCGTGTCGTCATACCTGAAAACCGGCATCAGGCGGCCCAGATGCTGCAGCACGGGGCGTCCGTTCGAAAGCTCGATATCCACCGTCCTGATTTCGCGCAGGCGCGATACCATTCTTAACGGGGCAGCCTTGGGCGTTTTGTCGCCCGCCTTGAAAAGCAGCAACATGTTTTCAGACGCCGTTGTTTCCAGCAGGTGTTTATGATCTGCCAGATGCTGGTGCGTCAGGTCTTCGCGCAGATCGGCGGCCTGCAACAACTGCGACGGGTCGAGGATCATGATGACGCTGCCATCGCCCAAAATCGTGTTGCCGGAGAAAATATGCACGTCCTTCAGGTTGCTGGAAGTCGGCTTGACGACGATTTCCTCCATGTCCAGCACATGATCGACGACGATGCCATAGGGAATTCCCGCCGCACGCGTCACGACGACGTAACGCATGTCAGCCTCATGATGGGCATGTTCCTTGCGCTTGTCCCACATCTTCAGGTAGTCGCCAAGGTATATCAGCGGCAACAGAGTTTCACGCAGGCGCAATACGGGCGTGCCGTTGATCGTCTCGATTTCCATGCCCGTATTTTTGCCTACCATCACCAGCTCGGAAACGGCAAGCTGCGGGAAGGCGAAGCGTGCGCCCGCAACCTCGATGATCAATGCGGGCACGATAGCGAGCGTAAGGGGGATATTGATCGTGAACGTCATCCCCCTGCCCTCGGTCGATGTCATTTCGACCGTGCCGCCGATTTTCTGGATGTTGGTGCGCACCACGTCCATGCCGACGCCACGGCCGGAAACCGACGTCACGCGCTCCGCCGTCGAAAAACCGGGGCGGAAAATGAATTGCTGGATCTGCTGCGGCGATAATTTGTTCAGCTGTTCCTGGCTTGCCCAGCCCGCCTGCAGCGCCTTGCCCTTGATCTTGTTCAGCGCAAGGCCGCGGCCATCATCGGAAATCTGGATGATGATATGACCGCCCTGATGATAGGCGTTGAGCACGATATGCCCGGTTTCAGGTTTGCCCGCCTTGACGCGCTCGAACGGGTCTTCGATGCCGTGATCGGCGGCATTACGCACCATATGCATCAAAGGGTCTTTAATCATCTCCAGAACCTGCCGGTCAAGTTCTGTATCCTGTCCGCGCATTTCAAGGTCGATTTTCTTGCCGAGTTCATGGCAAACATCGCGCACGATGCGCGGCATTTTAGACCAGGCATTGCCAATCGGCTGCATGCGCGTCTTCATCACGCTTTCCTGCAATTCTGTGACAACCTGGTTAAGGCGTTGCAGCGGTGTGTTGAACATAACGTTTTTTGTCGTGCGCGCGGTCTGCAGCAGCTGGTTACGGGTCAGCACCAGCTCGCTCACGACTGTCATCATGCTTTCCAGCAGGTCGACGTTGACGCGCAGGGTCTGTTGTGCAGCGTCTGTTTCAGGCGAAACGGGTTTGCGGCCTTCTTCCGGCTTTGCGGCAGTCGAGAAATCATTGGCGGCGGATGACCACGACTGGTCGCTGTCGTTTGCCGCTTCATCGCCCGAGAGCGACATGTCCTGTTCTTGCGCGGGCCCCGCCACATCATTCATCAGCGACAGGATATCTTCGTCTTCACCCTTGGGCTCCTGCCCGCTTTTTTCAAGTTCGGCGGTCAGCGTGCGGATACGGTCGACGGCGCCCAGCAGCGCAGTGATAAAATCGGGGGTGATATCCAGCTTGCCTTCGCGGACGAGATCGAGAATATCTTCGGCGCGGTGTGCGATGCTGCCGAGGCGTTCAAGGCCGATAAAGCCGCAGCTGCCTTTGATGGTGTGGAACACGCGAAAGATTTTGGCGAGCAGTTCCTCGTCCTCGGGGCTGCGTTCAAACAGGACGAGCGCGTTGTCGAGCTCGGCCAGCCCTTCATTCGTTTCGGCCAGAAATTCGGAGAGGATTTCATCCATGGTGCGCGACGTCCTTGGGGGTCCGATCGAACGTGGCTGCGCAATGACGGCAGCCACCACTTATATCGTATCACCAATTCCTTTACGATTTCCGACGCACCTATTGGCATAATATCGAGCTAATTTAACAGGTTTTATGGCATTAAAAGTAGCTGCGGCTGGCTTTCTGGGCATTTTTTCGTTATTTTGAATGCTGCACGCGGGCGATGCGCGGCAGTCTTGGCGACATGTACCATACCGGCAATGGCATAGGAAAACTGGCGTAATGGATATCCAAGATGCCACCCGCATTCTGATCGTTGATGATTCCAGGTTCTTTTCGCGCATCGTCAAAAAAGCCATTGTGGAGCGCATCGGCGCCGAGGTGGTGACGGTTGAAACGCTGGCGGCTGCGCGCGCACTGCTGGAGGGCGGCCAGACCAAGTTCCACCTTGCGCTTGTCGATATCATCCTGCCGGATAGCTCGGAAGGTGAAGCGGCTGAATACCTGATGCAAAAACGCGTGCCCTGCATCGTTTTCACCAGTTTCTATTCCGAAGATTTGCGCAAGATGATCCTCGACTGGAACGTCATGGATTACGTGATCAAGGACACCCCTTCTTCCCTCAGCTACCTTGTCGATATCGTGGAGCGCGTGCACCGAAACCGCGAAACCAAAATCCTGGTCGTGGACGATTCAAAAACCAGCCGCATGCATGTGCGCGCGCTTCTGACCGGTTACCAGTGCCAGGTGATCGAGGCCGGCACGGCGCAGGAAGCGCTCGATACGCTGGAGGCACAGCCCGATATCCGCCTTGTCATCACCGATTATTTCATGCCCGGCATGAACGGCGTGGAACTGGTACAGGAAATCCGCAAGAAATTCGACCGTGACCAGCTGTCGATCATCGGCATCGCATCGGGGGTCAGCCGTGGCGCGCTGTCTGCGGAGTTTATCAAGCTGGGCGCGAACGACTTTTTAAAAAAACCGTTCCTGCCGGAGGAATTCTTCTGCCGTGTGTCGCAGAACCTGCGCATGCTCGACCTGTTCAGCAAGCTGAAAGACATGGGCATCCGCGACAGCCTGACCGGCATCCATAACCGCCGCTTTTTCTTCGAGGCCGGATCGGGGCTGTTTTCAAGCGCCAAGCGCGACCAACTGCGCCTGACAGCCGCCATGATCGACCTTGATTTCATCAAGCAGATTAACGATGCGCACGGCCACAAAGCAGGCGATATCGTGCTGAAGGGCGTGGCCGACCTGCTGCGCCGGCAATGCCGCCAGACGGATGTTGTGGCGCGCTACGGCCTTGATTCCTTCGCCATCCTTGCGGTAAACCTTGCAGATGACAGCATCGTGCAGTTTTTCGAGCGCATCCGCCGCGCAGTCGAGACACTGGAGTTGAACGACAACGGCCGTCCGCTTAAAATCACGGCCAGCTTCGGCGTGTGCCATGGCACGCGCGAAAGCCTGGAGGAGATGATGAAGGAAGCCGACGACCTGCTGACACGCGCGAAAAAGAACGGCCGTAACCGGGTGGAATTGTCCGAAATCAGACAAAAAGAAAAAGAGACAGGCAAATGACAGACGAAAGAGCAAAAGAACTGAGATACCTGATTGTCGATGACAGCCGCGTGGTCATCAAGGCGCTGCAGCAGATGCTGGGAGACCTTGGCATCACGCATATCGAGACCGCATCGAGCGCGAGCGAAGCCGAAGAGAAAATGGCGGCATCGGGATACGATGTGCTGTTCCTTGACTGGCGCATGACAGGCAAAAGCGGCGTCGCGCTGATGCAGCAATACCGCGAAGACCGCGCCTATGACAACATTGCCTTCGTGATTGTCTCGGGCGAAGACGGGCAGCGTTACATTCAGGAAGCCCTGAAATCGGGCGCGACGTCATACATCGTGAAACCGTTCAAGGCGGATATCCTGAACGACCATATCATCAAGGTCGTCAAATGGCTGGAACAGCGCGGCCGCTTCGGCAAAGCCTGACGCCACGCCCCTACCTGCCAAAATTTATTTCAGGAATTGACCCGAGGCTTTTTCCCCGCTCAACACCATCATCGGGATTGTCAGCGGCGTCTTGGCAAATTCGGCAAATTCTTTTGCGTCTTGTTCAAAGGCACGGAAATATTCCATGCCGGCCAGCATATGGCCCGGCTTTGCATAGGCAGCCGCGTAAAATTTGCGGTCTTTCTCGGAAACTGAATGCTTTGCATCGGCGGCGAAATCATTCCAGAAATGTTCCAGATAGGTGCGTTCGCGGCCCGTCACCAGTTCAAGCGGGGTCTTGCCGTAGAAATGGAAATGCCACAGGTCGCGCATCAGCCAGACGTTTTTCCAGTCGCCGACGCCGGGCAGGAATGCGTCCATCAGGACAATCTTGCTGACTTCCGCCGGATATTGCGCGGCATAGGCGTAGGCGACCATCAGGCCGATGTCATGCCCGACGATTTGAGCTTTTTTATAGCCAAGCTTTTCGGCCAAGGCATGAATGTCCTGTGCCATCGCAGCCTTCGTGTAACCGCTTTCCGGCGCATCGGAATCGCCCTGCCCGCGCAGGTCGGGCGCGATCACTTCATGCGTTTTCGCCAGTTCATCGATCAAGGGCAGCCACATATGGCTTGTTTCCGCATAGCCGTGCAGCAAAATAATGGGCTCGCCCTTTCCCGCTGAAAGGTAATGCAGCTTCACGCCATTCACTTCGGCGAAAGCGCTCTTAACATCTGCCGCAATTGCATGCTGCGATGAAAGCAACATGGCAAACATCGCCGCGCAGAAAAATGCCGTCAGTTTTTTCATGCGTGTATATCCATTCTGAAACAGAAATGCACGGAAGTGCGCAGCAACCGCAACGTGCGGCGACGATACACTTTGGCAGGAAGTATGTAACGAGATTAATGATCAACAGGACGAATTGTATTTCGGTCATGCGTAAATTGGCACACCTTACGGAAATTATAATTCCGCAAAAGAAGGGACAGCAAAAGCATGTTGAAATATACTTGGGTGGCAACCTGCACTTAATATGAAGTATCTTCTTCATAGGCAAAAAATATTTCAAAAGGGGCTATTATCGTGAACATCAAGACTGCGTTTTCTACGCGCCTCGCCATCCGCATTCTGGCTTGCTTGCTCTGCCTGTCGGTGGCAATTCCCCAAGCGCAGGCCGCTGACGAGGTCGCGCCCAAACAGATAACCGCAGAAGAATTCCTGCAGTCTTTAAAACCGCAATCGGGCAAGATCACCCTGCCCGGCGAAGTCGCAACCTTGAACCTTGGCGACAAATTCCTTTATCTGAGCCCAAAAAGCACCGAGACCTTGTTGGTTGAAGGCTGGAACAACCCGCCCGGCAATGAAACGCTCGGCATGGTCATACCGGCGGATACAAATCCGGTCGGCGACAAGGGTTGGGGCGTGGTCATTTCCTATACCAAGGACGGCTATATCAAGGACAGTGACGCCGATGAGATCAATTACGATGATCTGCTGAAAGAAATGAAGGAACAGACAGTCGAAGAAAGCAAGGAAATGGTCAGTCAGGGCTATCCTGCAGTCACGCTGGTTGGCTGGGCGGAAAAGCCGACCTACGATAAAGCAACGCACAAACTTTACTGGGCGAAGGAATTTTCGACCGAAGGGACAACCACCAACTCCCTCAATTACAACATTCGCGTACTGGGCCGCCAGGGCGTGCTGGTGCTCAATGCCGTCGCGGGCATGGACCAAATCGACCTGATTAAAAAAGAAATGCCCTCGTTGCTGAAAATGACCGATTTCACCGCCACCAACCGTTACGAGGATTTTAACAGCAAGACGGACCGCGTGGCCGAATATGGCCTGACGGCGCTTGTCGCAGGCGGTGTTGCCGCGAAAATGGGATTGTTCGCGAAGCTCTTCGCGGCACTGCTGGCATTGAAAAAACTGGTGATTGTTGGCGTGCTGGCGGTCGGAGCATTTATTAAAAAATTGTTCACGAAAAAACCGACCGATACGCAAGGTTAATTGCCATGATAAAACTTCTGACCGCCCTGCTGGCCGCAGGGAAACTGGGCAAGGTTTTCCTCACCTGCGGAACAATGCTGTTTTCCATGCTGGCTTATTCGTGGCTGTTTGGCTGGCAATACGCGGTGGGCTTTGTGCTCCTGATTTTTGTGCATGAGATGGGGCATTACCTGGCAGCGAAGCAACGCGGCCTGAATGTCGGCGCTCCGACCTTTATCCCCTTTGTCGGCGCCTGGATTGAATTGAAGGAACAGCCGCTCGATGTCGAAACCGAGGCTTATGTCGCCTTTGCGGGCCCGCTTGTCGGCACACTGGGGGCAATGGCCTGTTATTTTGCGGCGCGGGAGATGGACAATTCGCTGTTGCTGGCCTTGGCTTATAGCGGCTGCATGCTGAATTTATTTAACCTGATACCCATCTCGCCACTCGATGGCGGCCGCATCACGGCGATCCTGTCGCCAAAAATCTGGCTGCTCGGCGTTCCCATTCTGGTCGGCCTGTTTCTTTACAGCGGCAGCCCGATGCTGATCCTGATCGGCATCCTCGCCTATCCGCAGGTCAAGGAGGCGTTGTGGCCCTCGCGCCGCAATCCGGAAGAACATGCGCGCTATTATTCAGCGACGATGAATCAACGCGCGAATTATGGTGTTCTTTACCTCGGGCTCGTGGCTTTTCTGGCGGTCATGGCGTACGAGCTGCATGCCGCCTTGCTCAGTGTTCATTAGTGATTTTATTTCCGCATTCTTTTGACGGCGTGTCCCTATATCGGATTGCCCGATAAAAACTAATCTTGCTTGTGTATAAACGAGCGTATGTCTTCGACGAGCGTCGTCCGGCCGCGGAACAACGGCGCGAGGCTGGCCACAATACCAACATGGTCGATGCCGGGATAGCTGTGCAGTTCCACCGTATTGCCGAATTTTTCAAGCTTTGCCTTCAGCCGTATAGAATTGCGCGGCAGGACGTCGGTGTCCTTGTCGCCGACGGCAAGCATGACAGGCGGCATGCCCTTGTGGACATAAGTGACTGGCTGGGTATCGACATCCTTCGCAGTGCTGAACAGCGCGATGATATCGGGGGCCGTCATGGGCAGGAAATCATATGGCCCGGCGATGCCGATAACGCCCTTGATCCATTCCGTCTTTCCACCCGCCTTGCGCAGGAAAGACCTGTTCGCCGCCAGCATCATCGCGTTGTAGGCGCCCGCCGAATGCCCGGCCAGGAAAAGGTTTTTCGCGTCGCCGCCGTACCCGGCGATATGCTCATGCACCCAGACTGTTGCTTTCGCGCTGTCCTCGACGAAGGCGGGGTAAGATACTTCCGGATATGCGCGGTAATCGGCCACTACCGTCACGCAGCCGAGCGAGGCGAAGGCTTGTCCGGCGAAAAGGTACATGTCCTTACTGCCCTTCTGCCATCTGGCGCCGTAAAAAAACAGCACCGTGCAACCATTGTTTTTATCGGGTACGTAAATATCGAGCTTCTGGAGCGGCGCTGTGCCATACGCGATATTTTTGTGAATGCTGTAACCGTCTTTCGGGATTGTGGCATTCAGAAGCTGCGCGCCTGTACATCCGGGTAGCGCCAGCAGGCTCATGGAAAGGAATATGCCCAGCAGTTTCTTCACGTAATCCCCCTAAAGAGTGCTGCGCGTATGCAGCGCATTCTTGCCGCCATAGAGCCGCATAAAAATAGCAACGGTTTCGCGCACGTTTAGTTCCTTGTCCTTCTGGGTCGGCAGCGGCTTGATGCCCAAGATCATGCGCAGGTAGTATTTTCCCTTCAGCTGCGCAAAGAAGCAGGAGGCGGCGCTATCTGCATCGGGGATGGAAAGCGCGCCAAGCTTGTTCTGCTCCTTCAGGAACGCGGCGAAAAGGTTGACGAGACGCTGCGTGCCGTCTTCGTAATACCTCTCGGCCAGTTTCGGGTGGCGAGGCACTTCCGAGATCACGAGGCGCGTGACGGCCAGCGTTTCGCCGCTGGTGACGAAGTTGAGAAAGTTCAACCCTGCTTCGTAAAGGTATTCCTCTATGCTGCGCCCGCCGGTGCCGGGCAATTTTTCAGGCAGGCGGTGGCCCTCGCAAAGCGCGATGATCATGCTTTTGAAAAGCTCGTCCTTGCTCTGGAAGTGTCCGTAGACTGTTTGCTTTGTCACGCCAGCCGCAGTGGCGATAGAGTCCATAGAAGTTCCGGCATAGCCCTGCTTCGGGAACAACCGAATGGCCGCCTTCAGGATGGAACCGTGTTTTGCTTCGTCTTTACCGCGTTTTTTCATCTTAGACTTGTCAGTTTAATACTAGACCGAATAGTATGATAATGTTATGGTACGTCATTGTCCAGTGATTCCTTAATGACAGGATTACATGTCTCGAATCGCAATCATAGGTACCGGAATTTCAGGCCTCGCCGCGGCATCGCTGCTGCACCAATCGCATGAAATCACGGTCTACGAAAAGTCCGCCACGATCGGCGGGCATACGCGTACGCTAGACGTGAACGGCGTCGCTGTCGATACCGGCTTCATCGTTTATAACGAGAGCAACTACCCTCTTCTCACACGCCTGTTCAGCCATCTCGGCGTGGAAACACAGCCCAGCAACATGACATTCGGCGTGACGGCGTGCGACGGCGCGCTTGAATGGGGCGCGGAAAACCTGAATGCGGTTTTCGGGCAGCGGCGCAACATCCTCAACCCCCGCTTCTGGAAGTTCCTCTGTGACATCCTGCGTTTTAACCGTCAGGCAGCCCGGAAGGCAACGGCGCAGCCCGGCGGGACGCTGGGGGAACTTGCACGCGACATGGGCATGGGCGACTGGTTCCTCAAATACTACCTGCTGCCGATGGGCGGCGCGATCTGGAGCTGCTCGCTGGAGGCCATGCTGGCTTTTCCCGCCGACTTGTTCGTTTCCTTTTTCAAGGCGCACGGCCTGCTGACCATCACGCAGCAGCCAAAATGGCGAACTGTCAAGGGCGGCAGCCGTGAATATGTGGCCCGCCTGGCCGCGCCCTTTCTTGACCGCATCCTTACCTCCCGTGCCGCTGTCTCCATTACACGCAATGACGGCGTTGTGGCCGTGACCGATACAACCGGCGAAACCCGCACCTATGACCGCCTGCTCCTTGCCTGCCATGCCAATGAAGCGCTGGCCCTGCTGCGTGACGCCACGCCGGACGAGCGCAAGACTCTGGGTGCGTTCCAGTACCAGCCGAACTGCGCTTTCCTGCACAGCGACGCAAGCCTGATGCCAAAACGCCGCCGCTGCTGGAGCAGCTGGGTCTATCACGGGAACGATAATGGCCAGCGGGGCGTTATATCCGTTACATATTGGATGAACCAGTTGCAGTCGCTCGGTCATGAAATGCCATTGTTTGTAACACTGAACCCGCAAAAGGCAATCGCGCCCGGGCGGGTTTACGACGAGCATGTATTCGATCATCCCGTCTACACCGTTGAATCCTTCCGTGCGCAAAAAAACCTGCCGCGCCTTCAGGGGTTGATGAATACATGGTTCTGCGGTGCCTATCACCGCAACGGTTTTCACGAAGACGGTCTTGCCAGCGCGGTTGAGGCCGCGCGGCTGATGGGCGTGGAGGCCGCATGGCGCTAGCACGCGGCCTTTTCCTTACAAAAATCATGCATGCACGGCAACGGCCGAAGCGTAATGCTTTTACTTATGGCGCATATTACCTGAGCTTTGCGCTTGACGAGATGCAGCAGCTGGCAGAAACACCGTGCCTGTCCTGCAACCGCGGCAATCTTTTCAGCTTTTTCGAGAAGGACCATGCCGACGGCAAAACACCGCTGCAGACGTGGGTGCGTAAGATACTATCAGACTATCAGATACCTCACGCGGATGGCCGCATCGTGATGGTGGCGCTGCCGCGTTTATTCGGCTACGTCTTTAATCCGGTGAGTTTTTTCTTCTGCCTCGACAATGCGGGCGCGCTGCGTGCCGTCGTATCCGAAGTACATAACACCTTCGGCGACCGGCATTGCTATATCTCTTTCCACGACGACCGCCGCCCGATCACGCAGGACGACCTGCTGCAGTCGAAAAAAATCTTTCATGTATCGCCCTTTATCAATGTCTCGGGGCACTATGTCTTCCGCTTCGCCTATCACGCGGACAAGATCGGCGTATGGATCGACCATCATGACGAGGACGGGCTGCTGCTACAGACATCGATTGCTGGAAAACGGGTGCCGCTGACAGGCCTCAACCTTGCAAAAGCCTTTTTTCGTCACCCTATGATGACAGTGAAGGTGATAACGCTCATACACTACCAGGCGCTGCGCTTGTGGATGAAGGGTATCCGCTATATCAGCCGCCCGCCCGCTCCCGAGAAGGAAATATCAAGATGAAGACACCCTTTACGATGCTTGCACAGCAGTTGCTGCAGAATTTCGAGCATATCGAGTTCGGCAGCCTGAAAATCACCACGCCCGAGGGCAAGCTGATGTTTTTCAAAGGCCCGAAAGAGGGCGCCGACGCCACTTTCGTCCTGCATGACTGGAAAGCAGTCAACAACGCGCTGGCGCGCGGCGATATCGCACTTGGCGAGGATTATATCGCCGGGCTGTGGGATACCGACAACATCGAGACGCTGTTCACTGTATTCCTGTCAAACCTGCACAGCCTGGGCATCTATGCCCATGGCAATTTTTTCCAGCGTATGGGCTTCAACATGTTGAACCGCATCCTGCGCCGCAACAGCAAGGCCGGCAGCAGGCAGAACATCCAGTCCCATTACGATGTCGGGAACGCGTTTTATAAACTCTGGCTCGACGATACAATGACCTATTCCTCGGCTATTTTTGCCGGGCCGAAAAAGACCCTTGAAGACGCCCAGCATGCGAAATATTCGCGCATCCTGTCGCGCATTTCCGGTGATAAGGTGCTGGAAATCGGCTGCGGCTGGGGCGGCTTCGCAGAGGCGGCCGCCAACGACAGCCGGAATGTCACGGGCATCACTATTTCCCCCTCCCAGCACGCTTTTGCAACAGAACGCCTTGGCTCCCGCGCCTATATCAGGCTGCAGGATTACCGTGACACCGGGGGGGAGATCTATGATTCAATCGTTTCTATCGAGATGTTCGAAGCGGTAGGGGAGAAATACTGGCCGGTCTATTTCCACCGCCTTTCCAACAGCCTGAAAAAGGGCGGCAACGCCGTGATCCAGACCATCGTCATGCGCGATGACCTGTTCGACGTCTACCGGACCAGCAGCGATTTTATACGTCATTACGTTTTTCCTGGCGGCATGCTGCCCTCGGAAAAAAGGTTCGCGGAGGAAGCGCGCGCCGCGGGCCTCGACCTTACCGACAGCTACCAGTTCGGCCAAGATTACGCGCGCACGCTGCGTGAATGGGCCGTGCGTTTTGAAACTAGCCTGTCTGACATTTATAATATGGGTTATAGTCAGGCTTTCGTGCGTAACTGGCGCTTTTACCTTGGCACCTGTGCGGCCGCCTTTGCCGTTGGCCGCACCAATGTGCTGCAGCTGGAGCTGAAACATGCGTAATATCGCCCTCGCCCTGCTGATCGCCCTGCTGCCGGTGAATGCCTTCGCCGCCGCGCCGCCGGAAATTGCGCCTTTTATCAAGGCTGATAAGCCCTATGGCGAGGCGAGGCTGACCAAGCTTATGTTTCATGTTTATGATGCGACGCTCTGGACAGATGCGGCAAGCTGGTCGATGGGGAAGTCTTTTGCCCTGACGTTGCGCTATGGCATGAATTTTAACGGTGACGACCTTGCCGCACGCTCGATAGAGGAAATAGACGGACAGAAAAAGCTGGACGAGACGACATCTGCCAGCTGGCGCGCACGCCTTGCCAGGCTCTTTCCCGATGTAAAGAAAGGCGACCGCATCACGGCCATCTATCTGCCAGCCAAGGAAACGCGGATTTATCACAATGGCAAGTACAGGGGTAGCGTCTCCGGGGCGATGTTTGCGCGCCGCTTCATTGAAATCTGGATGTCGCCGCGCACCACCGAACCTGCACTGCGCAAGAATCTGATTACAAAAAAATGAAACAGCCCCGTTTAACCCTTGTCCTTTACTTATTCCTTGTTATTTCTTTAACCTTTATCATGTGACAACAATGTTCTGCTCAAACTGCGCTTCTGACGACGTGATGGAAAAATACGCAAAAAATACGCCTGCGATGGACCCGCGCGTCTATTTCAACGGTAAGGTCGATTCAACCGGCGTCTTTATTGACCGCAACGGACTGGCCGATCCCTACTTCCACATAGCGATGGAAGGAAAATGGCAGGATGGCGAGGGCGATATCTTCGAGGAATTCGTTTACAGCGACGGCCGCCGCAACACGCGCAACTGGCATGTCAGCTTCAAGGACGAAAAGCATTTCATCGCCACTGCACCCGATGTGGTTGGCGAGGCCCGGGGCGTTATCTCGGGCAACGCCATGCATATGGCCTATGTACTCCGCGTGCCCATTCGGGGCGGCAAAACCTACGACCTGTCACTCTCCGACTGGATGTGGCGCGTGGACGACAAAACGGTGCTGAACAAAATCGAGATGCGCAAGTTTGGCTTCAAAGTGGGTGAACTTATCTGCACTTTCCGGAAGTGAAAAACCTAACCGTAAAGCCTCCCGGCCTTATATAGATATATATTCCGCTTAAAAGTGGTGCCCCTAGTCGGGGTCGAACCTAAACATCCTTACGGATACAAGATTTTGAGTCTACAAGTGTCTGCAGTATGTTGCTGTATTTATTAGAAAGTTTAGCTATCTCAAAATCAGTGTGCTAGAATGTGTGTTAAATGAAAGCAATTTAAATTTCATTATAACCCGAATAGTCTTTCATATTTATCTAGTGCAAGCCCCTCCACTCACTACCGCCAAAAGGTATGCCTGATAGAAAAAACAGCCGTTCAATCGCAGTCGTGAGGATATCGGGCATTGCTTAAATTGGTGTCTGATGCGATTACAAAGATTGCCTGTAAACATTTAGGTGCAGATGGAGGTGCCCACCATTCCTCGGCTTAAATTACATCGCACCGACAAGGTTGATGAAGTAGCCTTGCGACGTGTAGTCCTGATTGGTCAGGTCGTCGTCGAAATCGGTGAAGTTGTAGCCGAGGCCGAATTTCACGTTTTCGTTGATGTGTTTGTAGACGCCGATCAGCGCGCCGGCTTTTGCATCGCCCGCGTCTTCGGCATCGAGGTAGCGCGCTTCGGCGGTCATGTCCCATTCATGGACGATGTGGAAATCGACGCGCGCGACGCCGAGCCATGCGGTGCTTTCAAACCACGGAGAGCCGGGGACGCTGTTGTCGCGCAACTCGCCGAAACGGTAGCCCGCTTTGCCGCCCAGCGAGATCATCGGCGTCAGGTCGTAAATGGCATCGCCCGAGAACACATGGCTGCGCTGTTCATAGGGGTTTGCCGCGCCGGAGGCCGACAACTGGCCGGGGCTGCTGCGGTCGGATAGGTAGGTATATTTCAGCAGTGCGTTCAGTTTGTCGTTCAGTACGGGGCGATAGCCGAGACCCAGGGTCAGCTCGGTGAAATCGGCATCTGCCGTCGCGCCGGTGCCAGCTTCGCTGAGGGCCATGTTAAAGCCGGCCAGCGCGCGCCAGTCGGCATTCGTCTGGTAGGTCAGCGTGTTTTTGGTAAGCCATGAATTGCGCTCGCCGGTTACGTTGCCGTCTTCGTTGCGCCATTCCAGCGTGCCGCCGTATTTCACTTTTTCGTGGTTGTAGCCCGTCGAAACCGACACCGCCGTGCGGTCGAGGTCGCCGCTCGCGGGGTCGGAGGTCGTGCCGTTTTCAAACTTGGCGCCCCATGTCCAGCGGTCGTTGGCGGCATAATCGAGGCCGAAGGAATGGATCAGTCCGGATTGTTCCTCCTTCGAAAACTGGTAACGCTGTTCGCTGTAGACCGACAGGCTGTCGCTGTAGCGGTTGCGCGTGCCGGCGACGACATTGCTGGAACGACCGCGCAGGCCCGTATCGGAACGGCCGTTATCGGAGAGGTAATTGATGTAGTGGCTGGTGCGGTCGGATTCCTTGTATTCAAGGCCCGCCTTGCCGCCAAGCCCGCCGTCGCCGCCCGTCACTTCGCCACCGAGCGTCAGGCGGTCGTTGACGCGCACATTGCCCCCTGCCCCGAAACGGTCGTTGCCGGCGCGCGTGGAATCCTTGTCGATCGTCATCTGCGCGATGCCGTAAACGTCATAACGGCCTTTTTCGCCTGCTTCGTCGAGCGGCGCATAGCCGAGCTTCACGATGCCGTCGGTGCGCGCGCCCGCCTGCGACAGGATCGCGCTCGCGCCGCCCGCAAGGCCTGTGTCGCGGTCGTCATGGCGCACGCCTGCAGCTGCCGTCACGGTCGGCGTGACGCGGTATTCGACATTGCCTTCGGCGATGGTCGCGGTGCCGGAGGTGTCGCCTTCTTTAATGTCCGCCTTGGCGACCACATCGACGCGGCTACCGACCGGCACGGTCAGCTGCGCGCCCGACTGGTCAACACCTTCATTGGTCAACTGCCCGGGGGCGGAGAAACCGTCATCGCGGTGCAGCCAATATCCGCTCATATGGCCTGAAGCCTTGCCATCCGTCACTTCGGCCAAATCAAGCGCGGCCTCCACGCGGTGCGCCTGCGCATCGATGCCAGCGGCGGTCGATTGCGGGATGGGCGCGAAATCAAAACCGCCGTTTTGCGAGGTTTGCGCGCCGGTGCCGGCGCCGTCGGATTTCGCGGTTTCCATCTTGATATACGTGCCGGGCTTGTAGCGCAGCGTGACATCGCCGCCGATCAGGCTTTGTTCGACGCCGGTGCCCTTCTGGTCGTAGCCGGTCACGCCTAGTTTCACGTGGTCGTTGACCCAATGGCTCGCACGGCCGCCCTTGGTCATGTTGTCGATTTCCGTCACGCCCGGCGCGAATTCGTAATCGGCGACGAGGAAGACGGGGTTGCCCGACAGCGAACCTGTGCGGATGAGCGTCGATGCGTCGGAGGTCGACGGCAGCGCCTCGCGCAGGATCACGCGGCCCTGGATATAGTTCACGTCGTAATCCTGCCCGTAGACGAGCGGCGCGGTGCTGAGCACGATACCTGAATCGCGGTCGCGCACTTCGATGCGCAGGCGCTCGGAACCGATCGTGAGATCCTGATGCTGAAGGTAATAGAGTGAACCGCCGGTGCCGCGGAATTCCTCGATCGCGTCCAACGTGCCGGGGTCGGCGACGAACGCCTCGACCTCGGTCTTCTTCTCGCCGAATGTCGTCGTGTCCTTGCTGCTGTGCTGCACGCGGCCGCCATAGAGGCTGCGCTGGTAATTCAGCAGGTCGGTGCCGGTCAGCTTGGTCTGGAAATTACCCCACATGATATGGGAGTCGTCTTTTTCCAGCTTCACGTAGAATTTTCCGCTCGTCGGCGCGTCTTCCACCAGCGTGGAGTCGTCGCCATAGACGGGGTAATAGGCATTCGGGTCGAGGCGGCGCAGCAGCGCGCGCGGGTCTTTTGCCGTGAAGTTCGAGAACAGCTCGTCAACCGGCGCTTCCTGCGTGTCGGCGCTGGAGGTCAGCAGCCAGCTGTCGCGCACTTTGCCCTTCAGGTAATAGGCTAGTCGGCCGTCGAGGAACAGGTCTTCGCTATAGCGGTTGCTGTCGTCGCCAGTCACGAGCGCGGCAGGACCTTTCACGCTGTTCTGGCCGGCGGTAAGGTCGGCGATACCGATATAGAACCAGTCGTTGCGCGGGATATATATGTCGCGGTTGAATTCGTTGCGCGTGCCGCCGCCGTCTGTCAAGACATTCACGCTGTGGTCGCCTGCGGGCAATATCTGGCGCATGGCGAATTTGCCGTTCGGGTCCACCGGTACGGACATCCCGAGCACTTCCACCGCGCTGTTGGGCGCGAGTTTTTCGCCGTTGACGGTGACAGAGCCGCCTTTGACGGGGATGTTCTTCAGGCGGCGGTGGTTTTCGCCGTAGCCGATCAGCTCTTCACGATCTTTCGCCTCTTCCGGCTGCGCGGGGCGGCGGGCATCGACCAGCTCCAGAACCTTCGCATCGGTTTCGTCGAAACGACCTTTGGCGTCATAGACGCGCAGGACGTATTGGAATGCCTGCACGCCGGTGTTGCGCGGCGCGGTCCAGTTGACGCTGGCGAATTTGTCGAGCGGCAATACCTGCAGCGGTTCGCCCTGGGTCGTGCGGCCCACCGGGAAAATGCGGATTTCGGCGCGGGTGAAGAACGCGTTGTAGTTGGCATAGGGCGTAAACGTCGTCGTCTCGCTGGGGGCCGCGCCTTCGGGCGACGCGGTGATATTCAGCACGGGTTCGACCTCCAAACCGTCGAAGCGCACCTGCACGTCGGATTTTTCAAGCGCGATATCGTTGCAGCGCTGCACGTCGGCGGAATTTGGCGTATCGCCACTTTGTTCGGGCGCGCCGTCAATGGAAATGCGGAACGGCAGGCCGGCATCCTGGCCTTTTGCGTCCTTGCAGGCGGGCGGAACAGGTATAGGCTTTGCAACCTTGTACCAGATGCGCACTTCCGTGCGGCGGTCTTCGGCAAGGCAGCCCTGATAGGCCGCGATATCAGCCTCGGTCGCGCCTTTTTTCGCGCAGGACGTTTTCGGCGCAAGGTCGCCCACGCCGCGTACGCGCATATTGACGGACGCCCAGCCGGGCAGCGTTTTCAGGTAGTCCGCGACGGCCTGCGCGCGGGCGACAGACAGCGCGTGGTTGTCGGGATAGCGTTTCTTCGCCTCGGGCGAGAGCGGCTGTACATCGGCAAAGCCGATCACTTCGGCCGCTTCGGGAATTTTTTCGCCGAGCGCCTCGACATTTTGGGCAAACGCCGCTTTCTCCGCATCAGACAGCATATGCCAGCCGGAGGTGAAATGGCTCTGGTCGTCGGCGCTTAAGGAGTTGAATTCGGCGGCGGGCTGTACGTAGAGGATTTCATCGGCGATGCCGCGCATCTCGCCGTCATTCGGCAGCGCGTCGCGGGCGATGACGCGCGATGTCAGGCCCATCTTGCCGCGTTGTTCAGGCTTTTCACAGATATTCTTGTTCTCGGCGGCGTTCGCCGCCGTTGCGCCCAGCATAACGAAGGCGGCGGTCGCGAGCAGGATGTTCTTGAAACGGGCGGATGTCATCATCACTTGCCCTTCCCGGGAAGAACAAGTTCTTCCTCGATCTGCAATTCATGGCAGCAGTCTTTTTTCTTCCATGCATCGCGCAGGGTTTTCGACACCGCTTTCAGGCGGTCGCGTGCAAGTTTGTCGCCCTCGCCCGTTGCGACATAGCTGATGCGCAGCACGCCCGGGCGGTCGCGGAGTTTTTCGGGCAGGGCCGCGATCTGCTGCTGCCATTCGGGGCGCAAATTGGTCGTGCCGGGTTCGAAGGCCGCATCACGCATGTCGATGCGGATGACCTTATGGATGGCCGCGCCGAAATTCAGTTTCATCATCTTGCCGCGCGTCATGCGGATAATGCGCGGGTTTTCGGTCGTGACGCGGTAGCCGGTCGGCAGCGTGCGTTCATCCAGTTTCATGATGAAGTTGCTGCCGCGGTCGGCATCGGGGATCGCCGCGCAGGCGATGTGGAAGCGGCCTTCCGCATCAGTCGTGACCAGCAGGCCGTTGACGGTTGCAACACGCACGGCGGGAATGCCGGGCTCGCCCTGGTCCTGATAACCGTTGGTATTTTTGTCGTCGAACACCTTGCCGATCAGGTCGGTGCAGTCGAAGACGGGATCGGGGATGACGCGCACGGTCGCGGTCGCAATGTTGGAAACGGCGTTCGGCGTCGGGGGCACGACAAGGTTATTGAAGGCCTGCGCGCGGTTGACGTATTCGCCCGGCTGCACGCCCGCGCCCACGACCATCAGCAGCTTGATCGTGCGGGTCGCGCCCGCGCCGATCGTCAGGTTCGGGAAGGTGAGCGCACGTCCGACAAGCGTGGGCGCAATCGCCACGTTATCAATCGTTGCGCTGCCCGCCTTGAACTTGAAGCCCGGCGGCAGAGTGTCGATGATATCGATATTGCTTAGTGCCGCGCCCAGCGTGTTGCGCAGGGTGATGACATAGGGCACCAGCTGGCCGATGCTGACATTCACCATCGGCGAGGTTTTCGTCAAAATGATCGCGCCGCCCAGAACCGGGTCGAGCGGGATATGGTTGTTCACGATGTTGGCGGATGTGGCGGGGTTGATCGTGAAGGTGAAGTAATGCTGCGTCGTCACCTGGTCGCCGGGCGTGAAGGCGGCGGAGGATGCGGGGCAGGCAGCAGGGTTGTGGGCGGGCGTTGCAGCGCCGGGCGCAAGCGGCGTCGTTTGCACCAGCGCAGGATCGGGCGGCGCCGGCGATACGACGACCGCGTTCGTGCAAACCGGGATGATGGTCGATGGCAACGGCAGGTATCCGCCCGGATAGGTCGTGATCGTCAGCGTATAATCACCTGCAGGCGCGCCGGCAGTCAGCAGGAATTGGTAGAGACCGTCTGCTGCGGTCGTCACGGTTGCATTGCCTCCGACGACATGGATGGCGGGATTAAAGCCGACGGGGCCGGTAATGGTGACATCCGCACCCGCAACCGGCAGGCGCGTGATCGAGTCATAGACCACGCCTGCGGGGTCGAGCGGCAGCGATTGTTCGATAATATTGTCGCCCGCCAGCAATGTGATATCGCGCAGCGTACCATCGCCGCTGGAGACATCCGCGCCCGCCGGGTTGCCGTTGTTGACGCCGGGGTTGACAGTCGCGTCGCCGGTGTCACGCACGTCATTCGCAGGGGCGATGCCCTGCTCGTTCGGCACGGCGCGGCCATAGATCTGGTCGGTCGTCGGTTCGCGGAAGCGGATCTGGTAGCCGTCGCCGGGCGACAGCGCGGTGAAGGTGTAAGTGCCGTCCGTCGCCGTCTGTACGGTGCGGATCAGCACACCATTCAGAAGCAGTTCCACATCCCAGCCCGGCACGCGCGGCTCGCCGCCGCCGATGGTCCGGTCGTGGTCGTAATCGCGCCAGATGGTGCCGCTGACATTCGCCGTTGCGGTGATGGCAACCGTATCGTCGTCGCTGTTGTTGCCGTCAAAGCCGGGGGGCTCTCCCCCGCCGGAAATCACGGCATTGTTGACCAGCAGCTGGCCAGCCAGGCCGGGTGCGATCTGGACGCGCAGGATGATGTCATTGCCGGCCGATCCTGCGGCGATCACGTTGCCGGTTGTGCAGGTCACGCTCGATGCGCCGACAGCGCCCGTGCAGGCCCAGCCGGTGCCGGTTGCGGGCGCGGCGACAGTCATGCCTGCAGGCAGCGTATCAACGATGGTGATAACCCCGGCCGTGTCGCTTACCCCGATATTCGCGGGCGTAATGGTGAAATACCCGGTGTCGGAGCCTTCACCGAAGCCCGACGGCGTATGCGCCTTGGTGATCGTCAGGTCTGGCGCGGCGCCGGGGATCTCGGCAAAATTGTTTTCGACGGATACGTTGTTCGCGCCAGTCAGGTCGAGGTTGAGGATTTCGCTCGTCGTCGCCGTCGGGTTGGAGGCCGTGCCGCCGGTCGAGCCCTGCGTGGTCGTGCCGTTCGTCGTGCCGGTCGGCTGCGCGGGCTGGCTGAGTGTATAGGTGCCTGCGGGCAGTCCGGTGAAGCTATACGCACCCATCGAATCCGTCGTGGTTGTCGCTGTGACGGGAGTGCCGTTGATATCGGTGCCGGTCAGGTTGACCGTCTGGGTGCCGATGCCGTGATCGGGGCCGTTCACGGTACCACTGTTGTCGTAGTCGAGGAATACGTTGCCCGAAATGCTGCGGCCGTTCGGGATTTCGGCGAAATTGTTCGCGGTCGACGCTGTACCGGGGGGCAGGATGATCCCGCTTATCGCGCTCGGCACCGTCGCGGGGTTCGTGGCCGTTCCCGGCGTGCCGCCATTCGGCACCGCGCCCGGCGTGGTGATGCCGTTCGACGTTGCGGGGGGCTGCGTGGGCTCGCGCACGGAATAGGTGCCGGGCGCAAGGTTCGGGAAGGTATAACCGCCCGCGCCGTTGGTAGTGGTGGACGTGATGACCGCGCCGAGGTTGTCGAGCAGCTCGATCGTCACGTTATTGATGCCCGTATCCGCGCCGTTCTGTACGCCGTTGTTATTGACGTCTCGGAACACCGTGCCGGAAATGCTCGACAGCACGATTTCGGCGAAGTTGTTGCCGGTCGATCCGCTGATCTCCCCGCCCCCGCCGTCGGCGTTGAGGGTGATGTTGACGACCTGGCTGGTGGTAGAGGTCGGGTTCGACCCCACGCCCACCGTGCCAGTGCTACCGTTATTGGCAGCGATGATGCCCGCAGTGGTGATTCCGTTGGACGTGCCCGTGGGCTGCACAGGCTCGCAGACCGAATAGCTGCCTGCTGCGAGGCCGGAGAAGAGGTAGTTGCCGACCGAGTCCGTGACTTGCGTGTCGAGCAGCGCCCCGCCGCACGTTGCGCCAGTATGCAGTTCCACCGTCGTGCCGGAAATAGGTGCGTCGATGCCGGAAGTGAACACGCCGTCCGGCGTCACATTCGCATCTTGGAACACGCGGCCCGAAATGAAACCGAGCGAGCTGACCGTCAGGGTTGCGTTCGCAGGGTTCTGGCTGTTGCCGAAATTCGTCTGCAGGCGGCCAGCCGGGATGTTGTTGGTATGCACGCCCGCCACGGATGCCGTGACGCTGACAGTGATATAGCAGCCGCCGACCGGAATGCTGGCGCCGTTGGCGTAGCTGATGGTTGCAGCGCCAGCCGCCGCCGTCACAGCACCAGGGCAGGTTTTCACGACGTTGGGCGTGCCGGCGACCAGCACGGGGCCGGGCGCGGTCGGCAGGTTGTCGGTGAAGACGGAGGTCAGCGTCAGTGCGACATCGTTATCGTTGCCGAGGAAGATCGTCATGCGCGACGTGCCGCCGGACGGGATGACAGCGCTGTCGAATTCCTTAGTCACGGTCGGCGGCGTGGAGACCATGATCTCAGCGCTTGTCGGTTCCTCGTTCGTCACGCCTTCGAAGGTCGAGAGCGCGGAGCTAGGGATCGTGTTGAGATAGGTGCCGGAAATGTTGCTGAGGACGTTCACGGTGATGTTACAGGTGCCGCCCCCGGGGATCGTGCCGCCCGTGAGGCTGACCGTGGTCGCCGACGGCGAGGCCGTAACCGCGCCGCCGCAAGTTGTTCCGGCGGCAGGTGTGGTCGCGACGACGAGGCCGGCCGGCAGCGTGTCGGTCAGCGCGGCTGCCGTCAGCGGCGCGCCGTTCGGGTTGCTCAGGCGGATCGTCATGACTGCGGATGCGCCGGGCGCTGCCGTTGCGGAGCCGGTCGTGAAGCCGACAGGGTTGCCCGCATCGAGCGTGAAGTTCGAGAAGGCCTTGTGTATGACGGCGAAATCTTTCGCGCGCAGCGTATCGCTGGTGGGCTGGCTGTTGGTCGCGGGTGCACCGCCGACGGTCGCAGTGACGCCGCCCGCCGGAATGGTGTTCACATAGTCGCCTTCTGCCGCGACCGTCACATCTATTTCGGCATAGCACGACGCGGCAATCCCGCCGACAGCCGCGACGATATTACCGCCCGTCACCTGCACCGACCCTGCTGTGGGTGATGTCACGGATGCGCCGGAGCATGTCGATGTCGGGTTCGCGCCGCCCGGCACCGTCACGCCTGCGGGCAGGTTATCGGTCACGGTGACGGCGGAGGCCGGCTGTGCGGTCGGGTTATAGAACGTGATGCGCAGTCGTGAACGCTGGCCAGGGCTCACCACATTCGGGGTAAACTGCTTGGTTACGCCGATATTGCTTTGTGTGGTCAGGCTGGTCGTCGCCTGCCCGCTGTTGGTCAGGCCTTGATCGGTCTGGATGAAACCGGGCGGGATAAAGTTGGTGATGCCGCCGACGGAGGTCGAGGTGACGTTGACGGTGATTGTGCAGTTCGCGTTCGCAGCGAGCGCGGCGTTATTGATAGAGACCGACGTGCTGCCCGGCGCTGCGGTCACGGTGCCGCCGGGGCAGGTCGTGGCGGCGGCAGGCGTCGGCGCAACCGCCATGCCGTTCGCCGTCGCGCCCGAGGTACCGTCGGCGGTGAAATAATCGGTAAGGTCGAGTCCGGTGACGGCCAGGTTGCCGTTGGTGATGTCAATCGTCAGCCGGCTGATCTGGCCCGGGAAGGTCAGCGTGCTGGGGTTGGTGGATTTGGCGACGACAAGGTTCGTGGGCGCATCGAACAGCAAGCTGCCCGTCACCGCTGTCTGGTTGCTGACGCCGCCATCGGCGGTGATATTGCCGATCGGGATACTGTTGATCCAAGGGCCTGTGTTGCTGGTGACGACATTGAACAGCACGTCGCAATTGCCGCCGCCCGCCAGCGCCGCGCCCGCAAAGCTGATCGTATTCGCGCCAGGTGTAGCGGAAGTAAAGACAGGCGCGCCAGCACAGGTGGAATAGGCGTTGACGGGGTTCGCCAGCACCATATTCGCGGGCAGCGGATCGGTCAGGCCGACATTCGTCAGCGCGACCGCGCCCGCGTTATTGAGGCGGATCGTGACGGTCGACTGGCCGCCCGAGGAAACACTGGCGGGATTGAACGTCTTGGT
Source organism: Alphaproteobacteria bacterium (assembly GCA_965279315.1). Classification (GTDB taxonomy): domain Bacteria; phylum Pseudomonadota; class Alphaproteobacteria; order Micavibrionales; family UBA2020; genus JAPWJZ01. The sequence goes on from OZ257145.1 coordinate 2,483,750, forward strand.
CGCGCCCAGCGCGGAGGAGAAGGTGAAGCTGGCAGTCGCGTTGACAGGCCCTGCTGGGTCTGTCGTCAGACCGTCGGCATTCAACTGCGTGCCCGCAGCCGTCGCGGTATTCTGGGAGGCGCCTGCGTAAACGCCGGCCGCACCCGTGACATCGACCTGCACGACGCATGAGCCATTTGCGCCCAAGCCGCCCCCTGCCCGCGCCGGAACCGTGCCGCCGTTCATCGAGAATGAGGTTGCCCCGCCCACCGCCGTCATAACACCTGCGCCGCAAGTCGTGGCGGCGTTCGGCGGCGTCGCCAGGCACATTTGCCCGCCGCCCGGGGCGGTCGGCAGGTTATCGCTGACGCTTACAGCCGTGAGCGGGTTGGCGGAAATGTTCGTCAGCGTCACGGTCAGGCGGGTGATGGATCCTTCCGACAGGGGCCCGACAGGCGAATAGGCCTTCGTCGCGCCAAGGATGGCGGTGCTGATGTTGCCGGCCGGAATGACGGGAGGGGGTAAACCGTTGCAAACCGAATCAGCATTATAACAGACACTGCCCGGTGCCAGCGTGTTGGTATAGTTCTGCGTGCGCGAGGCCTTGACCCAGAAAACGACGTTGCAAGTCGCCGGCACGAAGGCGCTGGTGCGTGCGTTCAGGATGAGATCGAAGCGGGGATTTGTCGCCCCAAGCGCGCCCGTCACGACAAGGCCGGAACAGTTGCCGCTGAGCGTCGGGGTATAGTTCGTCGTGCCGATCGTGCCGGTTAGGAAAGTCTGCCCGTTCGTCAGCGTCTCGCGGATGCTGAGGTCATTGAGCGGTGTTGCAAGATAGTTCTGGACTGTGACGGTATACTGGACAGGCTCCCCCGCGCCCGCCGTCGCCGGAAGGACGCTTTTCTGGACGCGCAAATCGTCAAAAACCAAGATAGACGCAGAAGCCGCCTGGCTGACGATGCCCGGTGTCGATGTCGTTACCGTATTCGCCGGTATCGAATTTGTATAGGTGACGGGAGTGTTGGCCGTTTGGACGGTGGCATCCACATCGGCCGTGATCGTGCAGTTGCCGCTGCCCGCGATCGTGGTGTCGGTGTCCTGCTGGATGCCCGTGTTGCCGTTGACACCGGTGATGATGCTGAATGTCCCGGGCGTTCCAGCGCCGGTACAGGCGACGTTTGTGATCGCGCTGACTTTGAGACCGGACCCGGCATTGCCGAACCCGTCGACAGGATTATCGGTAAAGCCAGTGATGACCAGCGGCGTCGTGCCGGTGTTGCTGAGCGTCACGGTAAAGCTGGCCGTCGAACCGCTGGCAACGGATCCCGTCGCAAAGGCCTTAGCGACGTTCAAGGGAGAGCGTGCGCGGATCTGCGCCGTGCCGTTGGTGGCGGCGATGCCGATATCGTTGCTGAAATTGGTTGTGCCGTTGATGGTGTTATTCAGCAGCGCGGTTTCATAGGCGCCATTGGTCTGGTTGCCGACGATGGCGACCGTCATCGTGCAGGTGCCGTTGGCGGCGACAGTGCCGCCGGTCGCCGTCACGGTCGTCGCATCGGCAACGGGCGTGAAGGTGGCGGGCGTTCCCACGCCACTGCAGGTGGAGGTGGAAACGACAGGGTTCGCCACCTTTATGATCCCGATACCGCCAGCTTGGGGGAAGTTGTCAGTAACGCTGAAGTTGGGCAGAGCCACAGGGTTGTTGTTACCGATGGTGATGGTCAGCGTACGCGATGCCCCGCCCAAGATGGCAGTGTTGTTGCTGAAAGCTTTTGTGATGGTCGGCTGGTTCAGCGCGCGCACATTAATGCCCTGGCTGACGCTGCCCGCATTCGCCTGCGCTGCGCCATCGTTACCGGTCACGACACCGTTGCCAATGGTATAAGTATAAGCGGCAGCTCCGCCTGTGGTCGTAAAGGCCGTGACGGGAACGATGATCGTGCAGGTACCGTCCACGCCGCCGGTCGCGTCACGCGCAGGGATGACGCCGCCAACCAGTTCTACATCCTGCGTGCCGACACCGGCATTCAGGGTACCAAGGCCCGGGTTCGTCGTACCAAGCGTCGGATCCGTGCACGTGTAAGTGGGCGCACTTGCGACACGAAGCCCGTTCGCGATCGTGCCAGGCAGCAGCGTATCAAAGTCGAGGTTGGTGATGGGCGCGGTGGCGTTGTTGTTCGACAGCGTGATCTGCAGCTGCGTCACTTCGCTGGGATATATAAGTGTGGGCTGCCCTGTCGCGATGGTTACGGATGCGCCGAGTCCGGCAAAAGCTGCATGGCTCGCAAAAACCATCAGCAACGCCAGCAGCGTCGCTGCATAGCGCCTAAACTTACGACCGGTGCATGCCCAGATTTGCCCCAAGGAAGTAGTTCTTTTTAAATGAGTTCAAGTGCTGCCGAGAAAATAGCCCTGGGGTACTTATGTGTCAATATTAAAAAAAAAGCCTAGGAACTAAAAATATGAATTACAGAAATTTTCCGGTGCCGCACGATTTTGTGATGCGATATTAGACGTGCGCTTATCGCGTTTATCCGCATTTACAGCTTGAGAGAAAAGTGGTGCCCCCGGTCGGGGTCGAACCGACACTTCCTTACGGAAACAAGATTTTGAGTCTAGCGCGTCTGCCAGTTCCGCCACAGGGGCCTCGGGTGAATATATAACGCCAAACGCAGAGTATTACCAGTATTTCCAGTACGGCCTTCGCCTTGGTTATGTCAATATTGCTTCCCCCGGTCTTTGCGTGTTAAACCAATGATATGATGAACCTCATCCGCAAATTATATGCTTGGACGTTGCACCTGTCGGGCAGCAAACATGCCATGCCCGCGCTGGCCGCCGTGTCGTTTATCGAAAGCTCGGTCTTCCCTATTCCGCCCGATGTCATGTTGATCCCGATGTGCATTGCGCGGCGCGACAAGGCATTTTTTTATGCGACTGTCTGCACAGTGGCGTCGGTTCTGGGCGGGTTGCTGGGCTATGCGATCGGGTATTTCCTGTTTGAAACGCTGGGCAAACAGATACTTGAAATTTATCACATCACCGAAAAATTCGCCGATATGCAGGCGCGGTATGACCAATACGGCGGCTGGATTATTTTCGCCAAGGGATTGACCCCCTTCCCGTTCAAGATCCTGACCATCGTGAGCGGCGTGATGCATATGGACCTGCATATTTTTGTGCTGTCGGCGATTGCCGCACGGGCGATGCGGTTCTATCTGGTTGCGGGGCTGCTGTGGAAATTTGGCGCGCCAATTCAGGCATTTATCGAAAAATACCTCGGCTGGGTGACGCTGGCTTTCCTGGCAGTCCTGATCGGCGGCTTTGTCGCCATCGCGTATATATAGTAGAATGGTGATATGAAGAAGTTCTGCGATTATTTCACGAACCCCGCCCATCTTGCCCTGCTGCTGGCGTTTGCAAGCGCAGCGGCGCTGGCGTTTGCCTACACGATGCAATTCGGTTTCAACCACTTGCCCTGCCACTTGTGCTATGAACAGCGCAAGCCATATATGGTCGCGATTGCCCTTGGCCTGCTGGCATTTGTGGCGGCGAAGAAAAAACCGCGCTTCGCCTTTCCGTTGTTGCTGTTGATTGGCGTGTGCTTTCTGGTCGATATGGGCATCGCTGGTTTCCATTTCGGCACCGAACAAAAATGGTGGCCATTGGCGGCAGGCTGCGGCGGCGAAGGCGCAATCCCCGACCCGAACCTGACAATGGACGAATTGATGGAGTATTTCAAAAACCGCCCCATCGTGCGCTGCGATGTGCCTTGCTGTATATTCCTTGGTCTTTCTATGACAGGCTGGAATTTCATGTATGCGGGTGGACTTGCGCTGTTTACTTTTTTTCATGCCGTCAAAGGGCGCAAATATGGCCAGAAAACTTAAGCGCAGCCTGCCGGGCGACAAGCCGTCGCGCAGGCGCGAGCAGGATATCAACAGCATGATCCGCGTCAACCACGCGGGCGAATACGGCGCGAAACGAATTTATGCGGGGCAGCTTTCGGTGCTGGGGCATGACCCTAAACTGAAAAAACTGATCGAGCATATGGCCGAGCAGGAACAGGTTCACCTCGATTATTTCGAGAATGAAGTCATCCGGCGCGGCGTGCGCCCGACTGCCCTCCACCCCGTCTGGCATATCGCGGGTTTCGCGCTAGGCGCAATTACCGCACGCATCAGCCCCGCCGCCGCCATGGCCTGCACCGTTGCGGTCGAGGAAGTGATTTCCGAACATTACGGCGAACAACTGGCGGCGCTGGCGAACAAGCCGGAAGAAAAAGTGCTCCGCGACAAGATCAAAAAGTTCAAGGCCGAGGAAGAAGAACACGGCCATATCGGCATTGAAAACGATGCGGAAAGCGCGCCAGCCTATCGCCTGCTATCCGCTGTCATCAAGCGCGGATCGAAAATCGCCATCGAAATTGCGAAGCGCGTATGATCCCCCGACTTTTTGATACCTGCAACGCGGCAGACTCCTTTTGCCGACTGGATATCGGCCTTGGCATTTTCGCCGCGTTCGTCGTTTTTTGGCTGGCAATAATGTTCCTGGTCGCAGCCATGAGCGGCTGGCGCACACTTGCGGAAAAATACGGCTTACCCGAGGGCGAACAGATGCCGGAAGGCACGACGATCAAATGGCGCAGTGCCGCGTTGTGGGGCCGGTTTCCCACAAATTATAAAAGTTGCCTGAATTTCACGGCGACACCCACAGGCCTCGGCATCGCGCCCGTCGCGATTTTCAGCACAGGCCACCAGCCGTTGTTTATTCCATGGGCGGATATCACGATGGAAGAAAAGAAAATCCTGTTCAGCCAGCGGCTGAAATTGAAGATCGAAGGCACGCCGTACAGTTTTTCCGTCTGGGGCGACAAAAACGTCAATTTCATGCACGCAGGCAAGGTTTCCGCGTAATCATCTAAAGTTTACAACATGCCGTTGCGCTATGTGCTGATCATCCTGTTCCTGATGCTGGCACCGATTGCGTATTTTGTCACCGTGACGTCCAAGAACGGCGTCGTTGCTGAAATGATCGAGGCATCAAAACGCGACGATGCCGCAGCGATATCGGCGCGGGTCAACTGGCAGGCACTGCGCAATTTCGTCAAGGACGACATCACGCAGGCGAAAAAGGCGAATATCTATTTCGCCAATATGGGCCCGACGCTCACACAGATCGGTCCCGTGGTCGACCATTACCTGCGCGCAGAAAACGTGCCGTTGCTGTTTTACTTACACGACAAGATGTTCAAGGGAACGCCGGAGGAAGCCTTCATCGAAAGCACCGGCTTTGCCCCGCCTTTCGGGTTTTACGTCAGGCTCGCCTACCCCACCGTCGGTCCGGGCAACCCCGCACCCGAAATACGCGGCCTGCGCGACCGGCTGCAGGTGCGCTTTGTGTTCCGGCTGGATGGCACGACGTGGCGGATCACGGAAATGCATGTGCCGTTATATATGGTCCCGAGTCAGCCGAATGCGCTGGCGGATATAAAGGCGTTAAAACCCTAACGGGTTGTATTTACGGACGAATTATCGCGTCTTGCATCCCCAAACGGAACCTGTCATAATTATGGAATTATAAAAACCGATAGCGGGGAATGCGTTCATGGCCGAAGAAATCAAAAAGCCCAAAAAAGGGCTGGCGAAGTGGATTGCGGGTGGCGTCCTGACCACGATTGCGGCTGGCACATTTATCGCCGTTGCGCCGAATTTCAACCACAAGCAGGAAGCAACCGGCAGCAAGCCCGTGACGACCGCCGTCGCCGAAGGCAAAACCGGAAACGAGGCCGGGGAAAATATCCCTGTCGAAAACGGCCTCTACCCCGCAGTCACCAGCGATAAAAAACTCGTGCGCATTTACATGGATCTTGACGCGCTTGAAAACGGCAAGGCAAAGCCCGGCGACATGGATGATGCGCTGAAGGCCGCAGCCACGATCGTGATCATGCAAACTGTCGTAACAATTGACTCGAAAGACCTGCCGCAAAAGACTGATAGCATTCAAGCTGCCGTTACCAGCACGCTTGAACAACTCGTCGTAAAGCTTGATGATGACAAGCTTGGTGTTCTCGCGAAACAAGGGGTCGATTTCTCTACCCCGCGCGTGACAAAGGTCACGGATGCGAGCGGCAGCAATACAATCTATAAGGCAAAATCGGCCAACCCCGCGCTGAAGGCACTCGGGCTTTAAACTGCGCCTTTAAATATTGTCCAGTTCAGAATCCCAGTAGAGATAGTCGTTCCAGCTTTCATGCAGGAAGTTGGGCGGATAGGCACGGCCATTCACTTGCAGTTCCGCGTTGGTCGGCTGCACGGGTCTGGTCATCGGGAACATGCGGCATTCGGTCGGCAGGTAATTGCCCTTCAAAAGGTTGCAATCCTGGCAGGCCGCGCAGATGTTTTCCCAAGTCGTTGTTCCGCCGCGCGATTTGGGGATCACATGGTCGAAGGTCAATTCATGGGTGCGGTGTTTCGCGCCGCAATACTGGCAGGTCCAGCGGTCGCGCAAGAAGACGTTGAAACGGGTGAAGGCCGGACGCGCCTTCGGCTGAACATATTCTTTCAGCGCGATGACACTCGGGACTTTCATCTGGAAGCTGGGGGACCGGATCACGGCATCGTATTCCTGCACGATGCTGACACGGTCGAGGAAAACAGCCTTGATGGCTTCCTGCCACGACCAGAGGGAAAGAGGGAAATAACTCAAGGGACGATAGTCTGCGTTGAGAACTAAAGTCGGACAGCTGTCGAGGTGGCTCTGCACCTTGGACCCTTTCTTGGTTCCGAACCCTAGCCGTCTACTTTCACCCGGATAGAGTCTGCGTTAACGAATCTCATCCTTAAACTCATTATAGCACAAAACAGGGCTAAAACGGGTCTGGGACGCGAATTCGTCAAGGATTACAAGGGCCTTAAAGTTAAGCTTTAAGTTGCTTCTTCTCGGAATTGCCTAACTTATCAAAGTTTTCGCGGATGAACTCAACACCGCGGATCATCCCGAACTGGTCGATGCCATGGGCAAGGCCGGGGCGCATGACAGTTTCGATATCGTAGCCGGCGGCGGTGAAACCGTCGTCGATTTTCGCCAGGTTATCGGGAATCACCACATCATCGCGGTCGCCGTGGATCGCCAGAACGGGCACTTTGACATTCCCGGCAGCCTTCAGGCCGGCTGCGTCGATGATCATGCCGGAATAGCCGACAACGGCGGCGCAGGCCTTTTTACGGCGCGGCATGGCGTACATCGCCATCATTGCTCCCTGTGAAAATCCCACAACAGCCAGATGGCTGTCATCCACGCCCCATTTTTGCAGTTCCTGATCGATGAAGTTGTTCAGTACGGGCAGCACATTCTGGGCATGCTGTTCACGTTCAATCGACGCTGCGTCCACGGCGCGGATCGGGAACCATTGGAAGCCTTGCGCATACTGGTCGCAGACAGCGGGGGCATTGGGGGACACGAAAGCGGCATCCGGCAGCGCCTCGCGCCATTCATGCCCGATACCGATCAGGTCGTCGCCATTCGAGCCATAACCATGCAGGAAAACAACGAGTTGCTTGGCAGTGCCGGACAGCGGGGCGATAAAGGGACCGTTCAGTTTCTGCATGATTTTAACCTTTCATTCGAACAGGGTGCAGCCTATATTATGGGCGTTATCACAACAAGGATTATCCGCGCATGACCGCCGCAAACCTGCTGTTTTTTATCGCCCTCGCCTGCATGATTGCCGTTGTCGGCTCGTTCATCTGGGGCATGGTCGCCATGACGCGCGGCACAGAAAAAGATGCCCAGACCAGCAACAAGATGATGCGTTTCCGCGTCATTTTTCAGGGTCTCGCACTGGCCTTTTTGTTCCTGTCATACTTGGCACGGCAGCCGCTCTAATTTATGAAAATCCTGTTTATCACGGCAACGCGCATCGGTGACGCTGTCCTGTCGACAGGCGCGCTCGACCATTTTATCCGCACCTATCCGCAAGCCGAAATCACCGTCGCCTGCGGCCCGCTGGTGGCCGGGCTGTTCGCAGCCGCACCGCAAGTGACACGCGTGATTGCCCTCAAAAAAGAAAGCTGGGGGCGGCATTGGTGGAAGCTGCTGCGCGAAACCATGCCGCAGGATTGGGACATCATCGTTGACCTGCGCAACAGCGCGGTATCGCGCATCCTGCGGGGCAAGCAGAAATTTATCTGGCGCGGGTCGGAGAAAAAGGGCCACAAGGTCGAACAGATCGCGGCCGTCATCGGCGCGTCACCCGCCCCTGCCCCCAAATTATGGCTTGATGCCGCATCCCAGGCGGAGGCCGGGCGGCTTGTGCCCGCAGGCGCGCCCTTTATCGCGATTGGGCCGACCGCCAACTGGCCGGGCAAGGCGTGGCCCGCACAGAATTTCGTGGCGCTGGTGAATGCCATGACGGCGCACGGCTCGATACTGAAAAACGCGCGCGTCGCTGTGTTTGCCGCGCCGGGCGAGGAAGCGGCGGCAAAGCCGGTGCTGGACGCATTCCCCGTGGACCGCCGCATCGACATGATCGCCAAGGGATCGCCGCTGGTGGCGGCAGCCGTGATTGCGCGGGCGGAAATCTATATCGGGAATGATTCAGGCCTGACGCATATCGCAGCATCCGTCGGTACACCATCGCTCGCCCTGTTCGGATATGGCTGGCCGGAACAGTACAGCCCGTGGGGGAGCCATGCATCTTATATCCGCACGCCCGAAACGCCGGAGCAATTGCTGGCGGGGCGTTCGACGGACAGCATCACATCGTCTTTGATGGGCTCACTGACAGTTACGGCGGCCGTTGAGGCCGCCGTGAGACTGTGGGACAGAACCCGTTAGGCCAAGGTTATTGGTTAACCTTGTACTGGCCTTTGATCGCGTCTGTTTTCTCTTTTTGTTTTTTCGCGCCTTCTTCAGCAGGAACGCCCCACTGACGGATGGACTGCAGGTCGTTGTTCGTCTGCTTCGCCTGCTGTGCTACCTGATAACGCACGAAGTTTACGCGTTCCCAGCCGCTGTAGCGCATGCAGCTGTCGAAGTCGTGGAAGTCTTTGTGCGACACATGGTGTTCGCCGTAACGGGTGGGCGTGTCGTAATAATCGAGGTCGCCCGATGCCTTCAGCGCACGGCTGTATTCGCTGTGCGTGTCGGGAGGCATCGTTTCGCGCAGCGCGCCCAGTTCGACCAGTTCATCGACCTGTCGGACACAGGATGCAATGTTTTCATCCAGCGTCTGTTGCGCCTTCGGGCCCGTCATCCAGAGCGCGGAGTTGTCTTCCACGCGCTGCCAGTAAGCTTGCTTGGTCGGCGGGTTCCATGCGCAGCTGGACACTGCCAGAACGCCGATAGCCGCAATCAAGATATTCATTTTGGATTTCATCGAGGAAGCTCCCTGCACGACTTGAATCTCAGATTTATAAAATAGCGCGTTTTCGTTAACGAAAACAATACCCCAACCGCTCTTACGGAGATTTATCAGCAGCTTCGTGCCACCAGCTTTCCAGAACCATGCCATAAATCGGAGTTACGGAAGGTCTGTGGATATCCACGCTGTGCGCCACCAAGTCTTTGCCGAGGAAAAACAGGGGAATCATGTAATAGCCCTGCATCAGCGCCCGGTCGAGGGCATGGGTGCGCGCGACGAGCGTTTCGCGGGTTTCGGACCGCCCGATGCTGTCGGCCAGCGCGTCGACCGCCTTGTTCATGATGCCCGCGTAATTACGCGCACCCTTGCTCTCCGCCGATTTCGCGCCCCAGTAATTGACCTGTTCGTTGCCGGGCGACAAAGAATTGATCCAGCGGTGGCCGACGACATCGAAATCATAATCGTCAAGTCGCCCGACGAACTGCGCGTTATCAACCGTGCGCACCCGCGCATCGATGCCCGCTTTTTTGAGGTCGCGCGTGAATTCGAGCGCGATTTTTTCATCGGCATAATCACCCAGCAGGATTTCAAATCCGAATTGCTTTCCGTTTGTATCGACCAGCTTGCCGTCCTTGTAAACCCAGCCCGCTTCCTTCAGCAAGGCAATCGCCTCGCGGCGCGCATCGCGGCCATTTGCTTCATGCGGCTGATAAGCGTTGCCGAAAACATCGGGCTGCAGGTCGGCCTTGTATTCCTCGAGGATGCGCAATTCCTCCCCTTCCGGCTTGCCGGTGGCGGCGAGTTCGGAGTTGGGAAATGCACTCGCGATTTTCTGCATCTTGCCGTAATAGAGCGATTTATTCAGCCAGTCGGCATTGAACAGGAATGACAGCGCCTTGCGCACGTGGATATCGGCGAACATAGGGCGGCGGGTATTGAAGATCAGCGCCTTCAGCCATTCGGGGCGCTGGTGGGCGATTTCTTCCTTCACCACCCTGCCCTCGTCAAGCGCCGTGAAGTCGTAACGGGTCTGCCATTTGGTGACATCGAATTCGCGCCGCAGGTTATAGTCGCCCGACTTGAACGCCTGAATGGAAATATCGTCGTCGCGGAAATAGGTATAAGTGATTGTGTCGAAATTATATTGGCCCACATTCACCGGCAGGTCTTTCGCCCAGTAATCCTTTACACGCTCATAAACGATCTTGCGGCCCGGTTCGACCGAAACGATTTTATACGGCCCGCTGCCCAGCGGCGGCTTCAGCGTCGTTTTTGTGATATCGGCCTTTTCCCAATATGCCTTGGGCAGCACAGGCATCATGGCGAGGATCATCACACTTTCATGGTCGTAACCGGGGCCGAAGGTGAATTTGATATCGCGCGGGCTGGTGATCTCTACCTTTGTGATCAGGCCGTAAACGCGGCGACGCACGGGATGACCGTCCTTGCGGAAATGTTCATAGCTGAACTTGACGTCTTCCGCCGTCATCGGCGTGCCGTCGTGGAATTTCGCTTCCTTGCGCAGATGGAAGGCGATCCACGAACGGTCGGGCGCAACATCTATGCTTTCGGCGACAAGCCCGTACATGGTGAAGGGCTCGTCCCAGACGCGCTGCATCAGCTTGTCATTGACGTTCTCCAGTCCCTCGACGTTATTGCCGGTGATGATGTGGTTGTTCAAGTTATTGAACGTGCCGCTTTTCGACAGGCGCAAATCGCCGCCCTTGGGCGCTCCGGGATTGACGTAGGACAGGTTTTTGAAATCTGCCGCATATTTCGGGCTGCCATGCATAGCAATCGCATGGCTATGCTCCGCCAGCGCGGGCGACGCCGCCAGAAGCATCAGGATGAAGGCGAGGAAACGCAATCAGACCGCCTTTTTTTCCTGCAGCATCGCCTTCAGGTCGCGTTGCGGCCGCGCGCCAATATGGGCGATGACTTCGGATGCCGCGATGGAACCGATGCGGCCGCACTCGGCCAGCGGTTTGCCGCGCGTGAAGCCGTACAGGAACCCCGCCGCATACATATCGCCCGCACCCGTCGTATCGACGATGCAGGCGGGCGGTTCGGCGGCCACTTCGATCACTTCCTTGTCCGTCACGATCACAGAGCCCTTGGCAGAGCGCGTAATGATGGTGAGCGGGCATGCTTCGCGGGCGCGCAGCACGGCTTCGTTGAAATTCTCGGTCTGGAACAGCTCGAAAATTTCCGCTTCGTTGGAGAACAGGATATCCGTGCCGGTTGTCACGAGGTCGAGGAATTCGTCGCGGTGGCGTTTCACGCAGAAAGGGTCGGACAGCGTGAGCGAGACTTTCTTGCCCGCGCCGCGCGCGAGTTCGGATGCCTTGCGGAAGGTCTGCTTTGCGCGGTCGCGGTCGAACAGGTAACCTTCCAGATAGGTCACTTGCGCGTTCTTGATCATCGCTTCGTCAAGGTCTGACGGCGCGATCCAGACGCAGGCGCCGAGGAAGGTGCACATTGTGCGTTGCGCATCGGGCGTGATCAGGATCAGGCAGCGCGCCGTGGGTGGGCCATCCTCGAGCGCGGGAGTTTCGAATTTTACGCCATAGGCCTTGATGTCGTGGCGGAACACGCTGCCCAGCTGGTCGTTCGCGACTTTGCCGATATAGCCCGCCTTGCCGCTCATATTGGCAAAAGCGGCGACAGTATTGGCGGCAGAACCGCCGGAAATTTCCATACCGGGTCCCAGCTTGGCATACAGGGTTTCCGCCTGCTCCGCCTCGATCAGGGTCATGGTGCCCTTGTGGATGCGGTTATTGGACAGGAATTCATCGGCAGTGCGGGACAATACGTCCACAATTGCGTTGCCGATGCCGACCAAGTCAAGATTGCTATCTGTCATGTAACCCCCTAAAATGATACAGGTAAGAACATGGCACAAAAACGCAAAACAGACCAGACGAAAACCATTATCGATGCCGCCCTTTTCCTTGCCGGAAAACAGGGCTGGGACAGCGTTTCGCTGGGCGATATCGCGAAAAAGGCCAAGCTGCCGCTCAAGACTGTTTCGGCGTCTTTCAAGGATGTCTGGGACGTGATGGAACAGGCGTTGCGCAGCCTTGAAGCAGAAACGGCCGCCACGGTTGAAAACCATCTGGGAGACAACTGGCGCGATAACCTGATGGAAATCCTGATGACGCGGTTCGAGCTTGCGCAGACGCAGCGCGAAGCCTACCTTGCCGTCGCGCCCGCCGTGATGAAGCACCCGAAACTGGCCAAACGCTTCGGCAAAAGTTTTTATCGCACGATGGAACGGATGCTCGACCTTGCGGGCGCGCCGTGCAAGAAACAATGCAGGCCGCTTTGCGTCACCGCCATGACCGCCCTCTTCCTTTCGCTCGTCCATGCATGGCAGCAGGACGAGACGCCCGACCTTTCCAAGACCATGGCCGCCATCGACAAGCGTACGGGAACACTCGAGCAGGCTTTCGGTTTCCTGAGCGATCTTACTGAACGCAAGTAAACAGCGCCGTCTGTTGTGCGTAGTATTTTGTAGGTGTCGGCGATGGCTGTTCCCCGATCGGCAGCGCGCCGCCCGGTAACGGGTCTCCCACGGGTATTATATTTCCAGCCGGATCGGTAAAGGTGATATTGGATTTGCTGTCGACATAAAGTTTCGCCGAACCATCATCCCACTTCCCGCCCAGCACCAGTTTATAGCCATTGGCACAACCGCAATCCGCGCCCGCGCCCGTGGCAGGGGCAAGCGCAAAGCTGGCCGGTTTTTTGTGCACCACTTGGGTTTCATCGAGGATTTCGGATTGCAGGCAGACGCCTTCCCACGCGTTGGTCGGGCCGAGGCAGCCTTCGTCGTCGGCAGCAGGCTCACCCGGGGAATAAAACTTGCGTTTGCCGTTGCAGACAATGATACGGTCAAGGATCGAGCCGCCGGCATCAAGGTCATCATGGATAGCAAGGTCGTCAAAGAACCATGCGCCGGCTTTGCGCGCATAGGGCGCAATAATGAACAGCCCGTCGCCATTGCAGTTTTCAGCGTCGAGCGTTTTTTCAGCACAGGGCCGCCGCCCGCCGGAGGCGGTGAAAGCGCCGCTGCCGGATGGGCCATGCGACACCAATACCCAGCGTCCGGTATCAGGCTTGTCCAGCAGGCTTTTGCCGAATTCGTCAACAATCGAAATGACGCCGTGCGGCGTCGGATTGTCATGCATGCCATCGGGCAGCGTCAATTTGCGCGATACGGCATAGGTAAAGGCATTGCCCCAGCCGTCGATGCCCTGATCCATATCCAGCCGCAGGGCGCGCAAGGGGATAGCGCCGATCCAAACCTGTTTGCTGGGACCGCTACCCTGCTTGTCCCCGTTGTAAACTTCCACGCCGGACGGTATGGGCGCGTCAAGACGGCAGACATCTTCCGCCAGCTTCTCCGCCTCTTTTTCGCGGGTGGATTTGATCGATGACGGGCGCTTGATCGGGCGGGTTTTGGTTGCCTCGCGCCCTTCCGGGCATGGCAGGCGGTGCTCGGTCGCGGCATAAATCGTGAGCGCGGTGCGGATTTGCTTCATCCGCTCCTTGGTCGTGTCGTATTTCTGTTTTTGCAGATAGACGGTGTAATATTCCAGGAAAGCGCCCAGCATCAGCCCCGAGATCACCAGCACGATCGAGAGTTCGATCAGGGTGAAACCACGGTTCTTCATAGCGGCAGCCGCATCACGACACGCAATCCCGCACGGTTGCTGTCTTCCAGAAATATCTCGCCGCCATGGCCGTGCACGATATCTTGCGCAATCGACAGGCCAAGGCCAATGCCCCCGGTTTTCTTGTTGCGGGATTTTTCAACGCGGAAGAAAGGGCGGAACACTTCGTCGCGCAGGTCTGCGGGAATGCCGGGGCCGTCGTCATCAACGACGATTTCATAGGCATCGGATTGTTCATAGGCCGTGATCCAGACATGCTTGGCGTATTTGCAGGCATTGGATACGACGTTCGCAATCGCGCGTTCAATCGCCACGGGCCGCAGGCGGATCATCATGCGGGTTTCGGGGAATATTTCGTTGACATCGCTGCCTTGACGCTTTGCCTTGCCGACGACACGCTCCAGCACGGTTTTCAGGTCGATCATTTCGGGCGTTTCGTCGCTTTCACCCTTGGCGAAGGTGAGATACCCCTCGATCATCTTTTCCATCTCGTCTATATCCTGGCGCAGGTTTTCAGCACCCTTCGTATCTTTCGACAGCGCCAATTCCAACTTCATGCGCGTCAGCGGCGTGCGCAGGTCGTGCGATACGCCCGACAGCATGGCGGTGCGCTGTTCCATCTGGCGTTTCAGGCGTTCCTTCATTTCAAGGAAGGCGCGCGAGGCCTGACGCACTTCATGCGCGCCGACAGGCTTGAAATCGGGCACATCCTGCCCCTTGCCGAATTTTTCGGCAGCGACGGCAAGGCGCATGATCGGGCGGATCTGGTTGCGCATGAACATCATGGAAATGACCAGCAACAACGCGGCACTGCCGATCAGCCAGAGGACGAAGATATAAGTCGTGGGGCTGTAAATGCGCCGGTCGGGGCATATAAAATGGATCGTCTCCTTTGGGCCGATGGCGACAACGACTTCGAAAACCTTGTCCTTTTCGTAAGGTCGAATGCTGAACGGCGCATCCAGTTTATTTTTTAGAGCGATCTGAAGTTTTTGCGCGATGCTGAACCACGCAAAAGTCTGGAACGACAGTTCCGATTTCTTGATGGTATCCGCGTCCTGCTTGATCGTGACCGCAAGGTCCAGGCTCCGCGAGGCCTGTTTAATAATACGCTGCACGCCGACATCCGACTTCGCATCCACAATACGTTCGGTCAGCATATCGATCTCGCCCGCCAGCGCGCCGACAAGCTTGTCGCTCATGGCATCCCAATGGCGGTCAAAGAACACAAAAGCGACGATCAGCTGCAGCAGGAAAATCGGCGTCGCCAGAATGACCAGCGACCTTGCGAAAAGCGTGCGCGGCAACAGGCGCTGTTTCAGGCGCTTGAATGCTGTCATCCGTCAGTCCACAGCACATAGCCCTTGCCGCGCACGGTCTGGATAAACCGCGGCAGTTTCGGGTCTTCTTCCACTTTTTTACGCAGGCGCGTGACCTGCACGTCAATCGTGCGCTCGTTAGCATTCATCTGGCACAGTTCGGCCAGTTCTTCGCGGCTCACGACTTCGCCTTTTTTGCTGGCAAGCGCCTTCAACAGCGTATGTTCGACGGAGGTCAGCGCAACGCGTTCATCGCCGCTCGCCAGTTCACCACGATCAAGATCGAGCGCCCATTTGCCGAGGCGGATTTTTTCTTCCTTCTCCGGGGGCTTCGCGGCGATACGGCGCAGGATGGCCGTGATGCGGAGCAACAGCTCGCGCGGCTCGAAAGGCTTGGGCAGGTAATCGTCCGCCCCCGCCTCGAACCCGCTGATGCGCGATTCAATTTCGCCAAGCGCGGTCAGCAGCAATATCGGCGCGGCAAGCCCGCTTTTTTTCAGCGCTCTCGTCAGCGCCATGCCATCTTCGCCCGGCATCATCACGTCGCAGATGATCAGGTCATAGGCGAGGTATTTTAAAATCTCCCGCGCATCCGCCGCATCGATCGCGGTCGTCACCAGAAATCCATTCTCCACTAAAAACCGCTGTAACAAATCGCGCAGGCGTTCGTCATCGTCCACGACAAGAATGTGCGGTTTTTTATCGGGGCTGATATCGGCAGGCTTTGTATTATTCATAACTTCATTTTGGAGTTGTATCCCCATAGGGTTTCAGGATAGGATAACCCTATAAAAATTGCACCCCGAAAAGGAATACGACATGGCTGGCTCCCTCATCCCTTATGACGATCGCGACGGTCAAATCTGGATGGACGGCAAGCTGGTTCCATGGCGCGAGGCGAAGGTGCATTTCCTTACGCATGCGCTGCATTACGGTTCGGGCGTGTTCGAAGGCGTGCGCGCCTACAACGGCAATATCTTCAAGCTGACCGAACACAGCCAGCGCCTGATCGACGGCTGCAAGACCATGGATATGAAAATCGAATTGTCGCTCGAAGAAATCAATCATGCCTGCCTCGAAACGTTGAAGGCGAGCGGTTTGAAAGACGCTTACCTCCGCCCCCTCGCCTGGCGCGGGCCGGAACAGATGGGCGTCGCGGCGCAGGCCACAAAAATCCATTTCGCCGTCGCGGCATGGGAATGGCCCAGCTATTTCAGCCCCGAGATGCGCGAAAAAGGCATTTCGGTGGTCACATCACGCTGGCGCCGCCCCGCGCCCGATATGGCGCCGGTTTCAGCGAAGGCCTGCGGCCTCTACATGATCTGTACGCTGTCGAAACACGAAGCGGAAAAAGCCGGCCATAACGACGCGATGATGCACGACTACCGCGGCCAGGTCGCCGAGCTGACCGGCGCAAACCTGTTCTTCGTCTTCAACGGCGAACTGCATACCCCGACGCCCGATTGTTTCCTGAACGGCATCACGCGCCTGACAGTGATGGACATCGCGCGCAGCAAAGGCATCAAGGTCATCGAACGCGCGATCATGCCGGAAGAGTTGAAAAAAGCGGATGAGTGCTTTGCAACCGGCACCGCCGCCGAAGTCACACCCATCGGCAATATCGACGGCCAGATTTACAAGGTCGGCCCCGTCACCCGCCTGCTGCGTGAAGAGTACGAGAAACTGGTGCGCGCACCTGCGGAAGCGCAGCAAAAGAAAGCCGGTTAACGCTTAACCGCTTTCCATGCCTTCAATTTATCGGCGAGTTTCAATCCTGCATGGGCGGGGCTGGTGGATGGCAGCCGTTTTGATTCCAGTCGTGCAGAGGTTTTTTCCGGTAACGTCGGCAAAACCCGCTTCATAAATTCCTGTTCCGATTTTGCGCCGTTGAAAAAGACATGCGTGATTCCGGGGTACTTTTTAAAGAAAGCAGCAAAATCGTTTACCTCAATCGTCGCATCATCGATACGCATATCGAGACTGCCGTGACGTTCGCAGAATTTCAGGACGTCCCAAAGCGCGAGGCCGTTTCCTTTAACTAGATCGACACGCTGCGGATAGGTGTCGACGGGCGCATCGAACAGCGCCGTCATGATCTTCCAGAATGCATTCTGCGGATGCGCGTAATATTGCTGTTCCGCCAGCGACTTCATGCCCGGCATGGAGCCGAGGATCAGTACGCGCGAATTTTTTGTCGCGATAGGCGGAAAGCTGGTTGCCTTATGCAGCAACCTTACGCCGCTTTGCGCTTGGAAATCGGCTGCACGGGGCGTTGCGGCACGCCGTTATAGACCGACAGCGGGCGCATCAGCTTGTTGTCTTCCAGCTGTTCCATGATATGCGCGGTCCAGCCCGTGATGCGGCTGATCACGAAAATGGGCGTGAAGATCGGGATTTCAAAACCCATAAGATAATATGCAGGCCCGACAGGGAAATCGAGGTTCGGATGGATGCCTTTTTTCTCGATAAAGGTTTTGGACAAAATGTCCTCGATCTCCACCCATTTCTGGCCGTTTTTGATCTTGGCCATTTCGTGGAAGTAATGGGTCATATACGGAACGCGGCTGTCGCCGTTGCGATACACGCGGTGGCCGAAGCCCATCACCAGTTTCTTGTTCGCCAGCGCGTCATCGATCCATGCCTGCGCATTCGACGTTTCGCCGATATTCAGCAGCATGTGCATGACAGCTTCGTTCGCGCCGCCATGCAGCGGACCTTTGAGCGAGCCGATAGCACCGGTTACGGCAGCATAGATTTCCGACAGGCTGGAAACGATCGTGCGTGCGGTGAAGGTCGATGCGTTGAAACCGTGTTCGGCATAGAACGTCAGCGACGCATCGAAGCAGCGCACCACTTTCGCATCCGGCACTTCGCCGAAATACATGTGGAAGAAGTTTTCGGCCATCGTCAGGTCGGATTTCGGCGCGATGGGCTGCTGGCCCTTGCGCAAGCGGAAATCGGCCGCGATGATCGTCGGGATCTTCGCCATCATGCGGATCGATTTGCGCAGGTTGGCGGCTTTGGAATTATCGGCCGCTTCGGGATCTTCGACGCCGAGGAAGCTGACAGCGGTGCGCAGCGTATCCATCGGGTGCGCGTCTTTGCGGAATTGTTTCAGCACTTCGATCAGTTGCGGCGAAATCGCACGTTCGGCGCGTTCCTGCTTTTCGAAAGCTTTCAACTGCTCGTCGGTCGGCAACTCGCCATGCAAGAGCAGGTATGCCACTTCCTCGAACCGGCAATGTTCGGCCAGTTCCTGCACGGGGTAGCCGAAATAGGTCAGTGTGTTGGTCTCATCAAACACCTTGGAAACGCGCGAGGTGTCGGAATGGACGCCAGCGAGGCCTTTGGCGATCTTGATTTCGGCGGGTGCGGTCATAACTTAATCCTTATAATGATGTTCTGCCCTATGAATTAGCCCCTCGGGCGTGCGAGTTCAAGGGGTAAAAACCTGAAATATTTCAATGTCATACACATTAATGGAATATTAATTGTATCTGGTTAGAATAAAGTTACCAACTATGAGGAGAATTCATGGAAATCGCAGCTGTCGCCATGCAGGCCATTACGGCACAACAACAGGTCGCCGTTCAGGTGCTGAAACAGGCATCCGAAGCCCAGGCGGCGCTTGCGAACATGATTGCGCAGTCGGCCACGATGGGCCGTAACCTCGATATCAGCGTATAATCCCTGCCTTGAATATTTCAGCCATATCGACGGTTACGCCACAAGCCCTCGCCTCTGCCGCAGCGGCGCCAAGGATCGAGAAGCCGATGCAGAAATTGGCTGACATCATTCTTGAAAATGCCATCCGCGGCAATCACCTCGACATTCATGCCTGATATGCTGCCGGGTTACGAGATTGTGATCTCAGAAAAGACACTCGCGCAGATCCTTTCCTATAAAAAAGATATCGAGGATGGGACAGCGGTCGTTGGCGACCGCATGAAAAATTATCTTCCCGCATCATCGACCGAACAGTTTATAGAAGCGCTGCTGGCGACCAAGCAGCCGCGCATTTTTGCCGAAAGCGAAATACGCGCCGATGGCACGGACTGGACGCACCGCGAACTCGCGCTTATGGGCGATATCAACGTCGCCATGACTGTGGATGTCTACGACAATGGTGCGTGGGACCCGAACGACCGCCATTTCAGACTGCACAACCCTGCAATCAACGCTGCATTACTGTTTACACCAGGCCCTCTCATGGGCGTTAGTGGGGCATTCAATGGCATGTCGCCGGATTACGCTGCGGTCACAAATAACAGCCATATCGACCAGGCAAAATACAATGACCTGATGGAACGCCGCCTGCTGCCATTATTCATGCATGCGAATGATGCCGCCGGTAAAGGCGGGCATAAGGCGCTTGTCGTACTGCCGGGCATCGGCGCGGGTGCGTTTGCGGGCAAGTTCAAAGGGACGATGGGCGGGCATCTTGACCTTGCGCTCCAGCACATGCTGTCAAAGCACGGCGCGAACCTGCTCCATATCGGTGCAGTTGTGCTGGATGCGTTTAATGAAGGTACAAACACGCGCCAGAATATCGGCGGCGTTGATTACCGCACACGCCCATCCGCGCTCAATCCCGGCCTGCCGCAGCTATCCGATCCTGTTTCGTGGCAGGAAAACGGCGATGATTTTTCGCAACACCGACTTTATAAAGTCGTCGCATGGGATCACGCCTCCCTGCCCGGCAATGATTTTTTCGGGGCGAGCCGTTTTACGGATGACGGCGTCGCTGCTGCCGCGACAAATTCGATGCAGGTTGTGACCGGCATTTCGGGCCATTACACCAAAGGCGCATACAAACCGCCGCATGGCTATTCGGATTGGGAAGATGTCGCGGAGAAAAACGGCGTAAAGCTGCTCGTGCGCGGCAATGTCAAAGTTGCCATGGATGACGGCAGCTATCAACCACTCATCACCAAGCCGCCCGCCAAACCGTCGCGTGCGCCCGCGCCCTGATTATTTCTTGATCGTGAAATTAAAGATATTCTGGTCGAAGGAATTGTAATCCTCGTACCGCAGCAGCGCGTACAAATCCTTGCGGTGCTGCATGACATCCAGCAGGCTTTCCTGCGTGCCTTCCTTCTTGATCACATCAAGGCCACGGTCGATCGCGCCCATCGCAAGGCGCAGTGTGGTGACTGGATAGATCACAAGGTTATAACCCAGCTTTTCCAGCTGTGCGGCGGTCAGCAGTTTCGATTTGCCGAATTCGGTCATATTCGCCAGCAGCGGCACTTTGAGCGCCTTGCGCATCGCCTCGAATTCGCTTTCATCGGCCATCGCCTCGGGGAAGATCATGTCCGCGCCTGCATCGACATATGCCTTGGCACGGTCGATGGCTTTTTCCAGCCCTTCTGATGCACGCGCGTCGGTACGGGCGATCAGGATGAAATTGGGGTCGCGTTTTGCCTTGGCGGCGGCGGCGATCTTCTTGACGACATCGGCAGCGGGCAGGACAGATTTATTGTCGAGGTGTCCGCAGCGCTTCGGGTTTTCCTGGTCTTCCAGATGACAGCCGGCAATCCCCTGCTCTTCCATCACCTGTACCGTGCGGGCGGCGCTCATCGGTTCGCCGAATCCCGTGTCGATGTCGATGATGCTGGGCAATTCGGTCACGCGTGCTATCTGGTGGCCGCGTCCTGCAACCTCCGACAGTGTTGTCAGGCCGATATCCGGCAGGCCGAGGTCGGCGGACAGCACCGCGCCCGAGATATAAACGCCATCAAAACCCTTCTGTTCGATCATCATCGCCGTCAGCGGGTTCATCGCCCCCGGAAAGCGCAGCAGCTTGCCGGATTTAAGGGCCGTGGCGAATTCCGCGCGTTTATCAGCAGCATGTTTTTTAGCGAAGAGCATTTTTAATGACCGGATTGGCTGGTTGAACACCTTTATTCATTACAGGAGTGCCAAGGGCGGCACAAGCATGGCTTCAGATGGCTGAATTCAAAGAAATTTACGACGTTAACATAATATAAACCACCTGTGGTTAGAATGGGCTAAACACGAAACAACAGGGGACTTATCGATGGCTAGAAAAACGGCAGCAGCAAAGGCGATCAAAAAAGCAAGCGGCGCTCCCAAGCGCAGCGCATCCCGCAAGGCACGCGCTCCGGCGGCCAAACTTTCAACCAGACGCCCCGCCTCCTCCCCGCGCCGCGCGCCCCAGCCTGCCGCAGACACTTCATTCCTGACCATGCTGGCACAAATCTTCGGCGTGAGCCGCGAAGCGCACCGCAAAAACGCACGCTGACAAATTTTATAAAAAAGCGCCCTCACGTTTAGTGAGGGCGCTTTTAAATATTTTCGCGAGAGCGTCGCCGGGGCTTAGAACAGCCCCTTCTTGCCCACCAGCAGGTTCGCTTCAGGGATTTCAACGTTCAGGCCGAACAGCTCATCCGCCGAGAGGTTCGGCAGTTTCTGGACGGTGTCGAGGAAGCGTTTCTGCTCTGCCGCATCCACGATGCCTTCGGTCAGCGTCATGAACTTGCGGATGTAATCGGGACGCGTGAAGGGTTTCGCGCCGAACGGGTGAGCATTGGCAACGCCCAGCTCATCGACGATTTTCTGGCCGTCATCCAGCGTGATTTCCACCTTGCCGCCGAATGCTTTCACATTCGGGTCGGGCGAGTGGTAACGCTGCGTCCATTCCTTGTCCTCGACCGTGCGGATTTTCTGCCACAGCGCGATGGTGTCGGGGCGTTGTGCGCGGGCGGGGTCATAGGATTTCACATGGTGCCATGTGCCATCCTGCAGCGCGACCGCAAAAATGTACATGATCGAATGGTCGAGCGTTTCTCGGCTCGCCGTCGGATCCATTTTCTGGGGGTCATTCGCGCCGGTGCCGATGACGTAATGCGTGTGGTGCGAGGTGTGGATCAGCACATCCTTCACGCGGCTCCAGTCGGTAATTTTCTTGCCCATGCGCGCGGCTAAATCGATCAAGGCCTGGCTCTGGTATTCCGCCGAATGTTCCTTGGTGTAGGTTTCAAGGATGGCGCGTTTCGGCTGGCCCTTGCCGGGCAGGGGCACGTTGTAATCGGCGTCTTTGCCGTCCAGCATCCATGCGATCACGCTGTCTTCGCCTTCGTAAATCGGGCTGGGTGCGCCTTCGCCGCGCATGCAGCGGTCAACGGCCTCGACCGCCAGCTTGCCGGCATGGGCGGGCGCGAACGCCTTCCAGCTGGAAATCTGGCCCTTGCGCGACTGGCGCGTGGTGCAGGAAACGTGGAGCGCCTGCTGGATCGACTGGTAAATGGTGTCGGTATCAAGGCCCATCAGCGTGCCGATACCGGCCGCCGCCGCGGGTGCCAGATGCGCGATATGGTCAATTTTATGTTTGTGCAGGCAGATCGCCTTCACAAGGTTCACATGCAGCTCGTAGCCCGTCGCAAGGCCGCGCAGCAACGCCGCGCCGTCTTTGCCGGTCTGTTGCGCAACGGCAAGGATGGCGGGAATGTTGTCGGCGGGGTGCGAATAATCAGCCGCAAGGAAGGTGTCGTGGAAATCAAGTTCGCGCACCGCCGTGCCGTTCGCCCAGGTCGCCCATTCGGCGCTGAACTGTTTTTTCGACGAGACGCCGAAAATGGTCGCGCCGCGTTTGCCGCTGCGCGCATGGTCGAGCGCCTGCGCGCGCGCCGTGGTCACGGGGCCGCGGTTGACGGATGCCAATGCCACCGATGCGTTATCGATGATGCGGTTGATGATCATGTCGGTGGTATCTGCATCGACGCCGACGCTGTCGGAAGCGACTTCGGCCATTTTCCAGGCCAGTTGGTCCTTCTTCTGGAGCAGGTCTTTTTCAGGATGAACGCGGACGTTGTGGTTGACGAGTCCGGACTGGTCTTGCGGTTTCATTTGAGGCTGCCCCATAAGAAATCTCCCTGTGAAAATTTGGATGTTTGTTTATAGCATCGTCGCCCTATTTAGCTAGGGGGTCAAAAAATTGCGCCGAAAAGTTATAAAATATTGACTTTATGGCTAACTGTGCTATAGTACCCCACAATGAATTCAAATTAAGGAGTAAAATCATGGGTCTTTTTACGCCGATCTTCAAGGCGATCGACAACAACGCAGCCGCCAAAGCGGCCTTTGTGGGCGAATTCGACAAGGCTTTTGCACTGTATGCCAAAGGCGCCGACATTAACTTCACCCGTTGGGTCGATGGCAACGACGGCGCGGAAGGCGGCGTCGGCAATATTGGTTACGCAGCGATTTTGCGCGGCGATACCGCCACACTGGAAAAGGCCCTCGACCTTGGCCTGAACCCCAACCTGCATTCCGGTTACCGCAATCCGCTGGTGATTTTCGCGATCACGAACAAGCAGGAAGATGCGGCGAAGCTGCTGATTGCGCGCGGCGCAGATGTTGACCAATTCCGTTTCCAGGATTTCCTGAGCCCCCTCGCCCTTGCACGCATTTACAACATGCCGGAAGTGGCGAAAGCGATTGAAGCGAAATTGTCACCTGCGCAACTGGAAGCATCGCGCGCGGCTGACATTCCGCAAGCACCGAAGGCAAAGGCGCTGAACCCGTAGGCGATAATCACGAAACAATAAAAAACAGGGCATGATGACATGCCCTGTTTTTTTATAGAGATATGGCGGTTAAACCGCCTGTCTGGGCGCAAGCAATTTTTGCGTCTGCGCCTGCATTTCAGGCGAGGCATGCAGCCCCTTCTGCGGCATCAAATGCGTCGAGAAGAAAGATGCGGCCGCGTAAAACGCCTTGGCGATCAGGCTGGGCCCTTGCGAAATGCGCTCGAAGCGTTTGGCGTAGGTATTGACCGGCTTGCTCCAGCGTTCCAAACCACTTTTCGCTGCGTAATGGACTTTATCGCTTTTAAGCAGTTTTGCCGTGAATTCCTGCAAACGCTTGCGGGAGTCGGTGTAGGATTTGTTTTTCTCCCCGTCGTTTTTCACGCCGTTGCGCTGATCGGTCAGGAATTCGGTTTCGCGGGCGTTCATGATGCGCAGGGACGACAGCGCAACCATCGCCTCCACCCTGTTCGGCTGGCCGGGTTTCGACATTTGTTCCAGCACAACGCCAAGGTTACGGTATTCGGGGCGCGTCCAGCCGAGCGGTTTCTTTTCCGGCGCATCGGCGGCAACGGTGAAATCGAGGTTTAAATAATCGCTGTCGGATACGCGCAGCGCACGGCGCGGGCTGGTGGCATAGAAAGTGGCAACGCCGGTTTGGGCGTTCAGCGGCATCAGGCTCAGATTCTTTTCTGCTTCCTGACCGCGCTTGTAATCTTCCACAATCGCGGCGAGCGTGCGGCCCCAGGGTTTTTCGGTACCATCGGCATTCTTGACGCCGCGCACGGCAGAGGTGATATCGACGAAAATCTGTTGCGCATCTGCGGATGCGTCTTTCAGTGCGGCCTTGGAATGTTCCAGCATGTTTTTATGGTGGCGCACCGCCTGCTCCACATCGCCGC
The DNA here is from genome assembly GCA_965279315.1 of Alphaproteobacteria bacterium. Taxonomy (GTDB): domain Bacteria; phylum Pseudomonadota; class Alphaproteobacteria; order Micavibrionales; family UBA2020; genus JAPWJZ01. The sequence goes on from OZ257145.1 coordinate 2,508,539, forward strand.
GCTCATGCGCCTGAAGGCCGTTGTCGAGTTCCAGCAGCATCAGCGTCAGCTTGCTGCGCTGTTCGGGTGTGACATCCATTGTCATGACGCGGGTGAAATAAGCATCCAGACCTTTATATGGCGTGAACTCGGCAACCTCGATCCCTGCGGCCAAATCCTTTGCCGGTTCGGGTTTGTATTCGAGCGTTTGATGCGTGGAAGCCATGGTATTTCCCCCTTTGAAGTTCCGAAGAAATTAACATAATCTTGAAACGATAGCCAGTGCAGAGTGAATTACTGTTATAATTCAAAATAATAACAAATATGAGATTCAGGGAGACTCGGTAGGATTTATGCGGTTGCGGCGAAGTAATCCGCACCGGCCATATCGGCTAGAAGCCCTTTTTCCGTGGCATTCCACCCCAGTGCAGCGGTTGTTTTCTGGCTGGAAACGGGAATATCCATCACGGCAAAATGCGTGAACCAGCCAAAATGCGCGGCAGCCTGTTCGGGTGTCATGGATACGACGGGCAAATGAAGCCCCTGCCCGATCGCTTCGGCAACCGCGCGGAACGGCATGCCTTCTTCGGCGACAGCGTGATAGCAGCCGCCCGCAACACCCTTTTCAAGGGCGAGCGTGTAAAGGCGCGCGGCATCGTTTTTGTGGACAGCTGGCCAGCGGTTGTCGCCCCTGTCCACATAGGCCGATACACCCTTCGCCCGTGCCAGACGGATCAGTCCGGGAATGAATTGATGATCTTTTTCGCCATGCACCGTGGGCGGAAGGCGGATCACGCTGGTATGCACGCCCTGCGCCGCAACATCACGCACTGCCTCTTCGGACGCGGCGCGGGGATGTGCGCTGGCGCCAGTCAACGGCTGCGCATCTTCGGTGACAAGTATCCCTTTAGGGAGGATGCCCACGGCGGAGGTCACGACAAAATGGCGGTCAGAACCCGCCAGCGCAGCGCCCAAGGCGCGGATGATGCGCCCGTCGGCTTCGCAGTTTTCCTTGAACCTGCTGAAATCGTGATTGAACGCGGTATGGATAACGGCATCGGCCTTTTCTGCCCCGCGTTGCAGGCTGGCAATATCGTCAATCGACCCGCGAAAAACTTCCGCGCCAGCTGCCAACACGGATTTTTCAGCCGCATCGGAACGGGCAAGGCCCAGCACAGTATGTCCTCGCGCCAGCAGGTCGCGGACAATCGCGGAACCGATAAAGCCGGATGCACCTGTAACAAAGACGCGCATATACAAGGATCAGACGTTGAAGCGGAACAGCATGATATCGCCGTCTTTCACGAGGTATTCTTTCCCCTCCTGGCGCATCTTGCCGCCTTCCTTCGCCGCGACTTCACCGCCCAGGGTGACGAAGTCGTTGAAGTCGATGGTTTCGGCGCGGATGAAACCGCGTTCGAAATCGGTGTGGATGACGCCCGCCGCCTGCGGGGCTTTTGCGTTGCGCTTCACCGTCCACGCGCGCGCCTCTTTCGGGCCGACGGTGAAGAAGGTGATGAGGTCGAGGAGCTTGTAGCCTGCGCGGATGACGCGGTTCAGGCCGGGTTCGGTGAGGCCGATGGAGGAGAGGAATTCCGCCTTTTCCTCGTCGGTCGAAAGTTGCGCAATTTCGGATTCAATCGCAGCGCAGATCACAACGTGCTGAGCGTTTTCAGCTTTCGCCATCGCAGCGACGCGTTCGGTCATGGCATTGCCTTTTTCGGCGTCTTTTTCCAGCACATTGCAGATGTATAGAACAGGCTTCGATGTCAGCAGTTGCAGCTGCAGGAAGAATTTCATTTCGTCGTCGGTTGCGGGCACGACAATACGGGCGGGCTTGCCATCGCGCAACACATCCAGGCATTTTTCCATGATCGTGACCTGCACGATTGCGTCCTTGTCGCCGCCCTTGGCTTTTTTGCGCAAGGGGTCGATGCGTTTTTCAAGGCTTTCGAGGTCGGAGATCATCAATTCGGTTTCGATGATTTCCTTGTCGCGGATGGGATCGACGCCTTTTTCGACGTGGGTGATGTTTTCATCTTCGAAGCAGCGCAGGACGTGCAGGATGGCGTCCGTCTCGCGGATGTTGCCGAGGAACTGGTTGCCAAGCCCCTCGCCCTTCGATGCGCCACGCACAAGGCCGGCGATGTCGACGAATTCAAGTTGCGTTGCGACAATCGTCTGCGACTTGCCGATGCGGGCAAGATCATTCAGGCGCATATCGGGAACAGCTACGCGGCCCACATTGGGCTCGATCGTGCAGAAAGGATAGTTCGCCGCCTGCGCCGCCGCCGTTGCGGTGAGCGCGTTGAAAAGCGTCGATTTGCCCACGTTGGGGAGGCCCACGATGCCGCAATTAAATCCCATCTTTCACTTCCTTCTTGGTTTCTTCTTGTTCTTTTTTAATCTTTGGTTCTTTAGGCTCTTTAGGCTCTTTCGGTTTCGGCGGATCGACTTCCTGCGCCACCTTGCTCATGAAGCCCGCCGTGTCGCCCTTCGCGAGGCGTTCCGCATTCTCGCCGATGCCCGCCAATAACGGCACCAGCCATTTTTCATCGACGCTGCCGAAATTGCCCAGCACATAGCCGCTGACCATTTCCTTCATGCCCGGATGCCCGATGCCAAGGCGCACGCGCCAGTACATCTGCCCCAGATGCTCGTCGATCGACCGGAGGCCGTTATGGCCCGCAGCGCCGCCGCCCTTTTTAGCACGCAGCTTGCCGGGCGCAAGGTCGAGTTCGTCGTGGAACACCACAATGTCGTCCGGCAGTATCTTGTAGAACGCCGCCGCCGCCTGCACCGATTGCCCGGACACGTTCATAAACGTCTGCGGTTTCAGCAACAGCACCTTTTCGCCGCCCAAAGTACCGGACGAGACAAGGCCCTGGAATTTCTTTTCCCAATCGGAAAATTTATGGCGCTCAACGATAACGTCGAGCGCCATAAATCCGATATTGTGGCGGTTGAGCTGATATTGCTTGCCCGGGTTGCCGAGACCGACAAAGAGCCGCATATCAGTTCGCCTTCAAAGATGGTTACTTCTTGCCACCTTTTGCGGGAGCAGCTGCAGGAGCAGCGCCCTTCGCAGCAGCAGCGGGAGCAGCAGCGCCTTTTGCACCAGCAGCAGGCGCAGCGGCGCCGGCAGCAGGGGCAGCAGCGCCATCAGCGGCGACCGCACCGGCAGCAGCGGTTTCATCATCCGAAGATTTCATCGCGGACGGAGCCACGATGGTGATCACGGTGAAATCGCCATTCAGAACAGGCTTCACGCCTTCCGGCAGGTTCAGTGCATCGATATGGATCGTCTGGCCGACATCGAGGCCGGTCAGGTCTGCAACGAATTCGACGGGAATGTCGGTCGCTTTGCAATACACTTCGACTTCGTGACGGATGAGGTTGAGCACGCCGCCCTTGGTCAGGCCGGGGGATGCTTTTTCGTTGATCACGCGCAGCGGAACGCCGACGGTGATGATGGTCTTGTCGGACACGCGCAGGAAGTCGACATGCTCGGGACGGTCATAGACCGGCTCCAGCTGGACATCGCGCGGCAGCACCAGGTGCTTCGTGCCGTCGATCGTCAGGTCGCACAGCTGCGTGAAGAAGCTTTTCTTGCCGAGGGCAAGACGCAGTTCTTTATCGCTGACGGAAACCAAAAGGGGTTCTTTGTTGTCGCCATAGACGACACCGGGGATATTACCGGTCCGACGTACTGCACGGGCGGCCCCCTTACCGGCCTTCGCGCGTGCATTCGCCGCGAGAGATGTTCTGTTCTGAGACATAGTGTATTCCTTCGTTTTTTAAGTTGTTTTTCCCGCCAGCCTCCAGGGGTGCTGATACGGGAGTGCTATAAATACCGGAAATTGCGGGGAAATCAAGGGAATTCTGGAATTATGGGATGTGTTACCGCAACCGCAAAATCGCGATTAACCGTGTAAAACCAAACATTTAGTTTTTAGCGCCTTTCCAGGCGTCAAAACTATCCGCTCGCGGGCACGCTGTCGAACAGCGTGGAGACGGAACGCTCCTCGCTGATACGCAGGATCGCTTCGCCGAACAGTGCCGCGATCGGCAGGTATTTGATCTTGGCACAGGCCTTGGTTTTGTCGTTCGCAGGGATACTGTCGGTCACGACCATTTCGGTCAGCGGCGATTTAGTAATGCGGTCCATGGCAGAGCCGGAGAACACCCCATGCGATGCCATCGCGCGCACGGAAGACGCACCGTGATCCATGAGCGACTGTGCGGCGTTGCAGATGGTGCCTGCGCTGTCGACCATGTCGTCGATCAGGATGCATTCCTGCCCCTGCACATCGCCGATCACATGCATGACTTCCGAAATGCCTGCTTTTTCGCGGCGCTTGTCGATGATGGCAAGGCCGGCATCGAGGCGTTTTGCGAAGGCGCGCGCACGCACAACGCCGCCCACGTCGGGCGACACGATTGTCAGTTGGTCCGATTTGCGGGTCTTGTTGATATACGGCACGAAAATCGGCGCACTGGCGAACAGGTTATCGACCGGAATGTCGAAGAAGCCCTGAATCTGGCCTGCATGCAAATCCATCGTCAAGACGCGGTTTGCGCCTGCGGTGGTGATAAGGTTCGCCACAAGCTTGGCGGAGATAGGTGAACGCGGGCCGGTCTTGCGGTCCTGGCGCGCATAACCGAAATAAGGCAGTACGGCGGTGATGCGTTTCGCAGATCCACGGCGCAGCGCGTCCATCATGATCAGCAATTCCATCAGGTGGTCATTCGCGGGGAAGCAGGTGGACTGGATGACAAACACATCCTCCCCCCGCACGTTGTCGAGGACTTCGAGGTAGATTTCCTGATCGGCGAAGCGTTTCACATTCGCCTCGGTCAGCGGAATGCCCAGATAGGCGGAGATCGCCTCAGCCAGGGGCTGATTGCTGCTGCAGGAAATAATTTTCATACGTTTCTCGCCCATTACGATTGCACGACCATGTTTTAAAACCGCGCCCATCCTACCCTAAAAAGCAGCGGCTTTGCACGGCTGATTGAGCGAAATATATGTCTGATTTAAATGACAAATGAACATCTTCAAGTGATATGTTTTGACATAATATGTTAAATATTCTAAATTCCGGATATCTTTTCTGCAGAAGGACGGCATAACTGCCGCAAATCGATCATGGAATATTTAGGCGAAACAGCTGCCGCGACGTCATTCACCAGTAATTCGCTGGTCTGGACATTCAATCAATCCGCAGGCGATTTCGAAGCAAAACGACTGACCTCCGGCCTGCTGGCACAAAAATACGAAGCCCTGCTGAATTACAAAGCGAAGGACGACGACGCCAGAACGCTGCTGGCCGATGCGATGTTCAACGCGCTGGAAAAGTCATTGCGCGCTGTCGCCTCGCCCAACGGGCGCATTCAGGCGAATGAATTCCTGAGTGAAGTGAAACCGTTGTTCGAAGCCCTGACGAAACCGGAAAGCGCGCCATTCATCCCGGCACGCGCTCCTGAAGCGCTGGCCGATATCGCCGTTGCGCTGGCAGACCGCGTCGGCAAAGTGGGAGATAAAGAATTCAAGGCATCGGGTATATATGAAGGCAATATCGTGCCCTATCGCGATAACGCCACGGCGCTCGGCGCGATGGTCATGCAATACGCAAAAACTTATGCGGGATTGATCGACCAGAAACCCAAACCGGCTAAGCTGTCGGTGCCGAGCAACAAGCTGCAGACGTAAGATTTACAGCACGAACGCCTTTTCACCATGCTGTGTTTCGTCGAGACCCGCTTCTTCATCCTCGGGCGTCACGCGGATATCCATGAACATGCCGACGATTTTCAATACGGCATAAGTCACGATCATCGTATAGACGACGACTGCCGCAGCCCCCGCGACGTTCGCATACAGCAAGCCGTATCCGCCCTCAAGAACGCCATCCGCGCCTGCGGGATTGATCGCCTTGGTCGCAAAAACTGCCGTGAGCAACGTGCCGACCGTGCCGCCGACTCCGTGGCAGGCGAAGACATCGACGGTGTCATCGGTTTTGAGTTTATGCTTCACAAGGCGCGCAGCGCCGTTGCAGGCGAGCGCAGCCACAGCACCGATAATGATGGCCGCCTGCAGCGTCACATATCCGGCTGCGGGAGTGATCGCAACCAAGCCTGCAACCGCACCGACAGCGGCGCCGACAGCCGTGGGGCGGCCTTGCGCATACCAGTCGCACAGCATCCAGACGGTCATCGCCGTTGCCGCAGCAAAGAATGTCGCACCCGCAGCCATGGCAGCGAGCGGCGTCGCCCCGAGTGCGGAGCCTGCGTTAAAGCCAAACCAGCCGAACCATAGGAATGCGGTGCCGAGCAGCACGAGCGGCGCAGAAAAACCCTGTTGCTCGCTGCGTCCGAAATTCTGGCGCGGACCGAAGGTCAGTGCGGCGACGAGCGCGGCATAGCCCGACGTCATGTGGACGACAAGGCCGCCTGCGAAATCGAGCCCGCCCATTTTCGCAATCCAGCCTCCCGGCCCCCAGACCCAATGCGCGACCGGCACATAGACCAGCAGCGACCACAACGCCATGATGATGAGCCACGCCTTGAAACGGATGCGCTCCGCAACTGCACCCGTAATCAACGCAGGGGTGATGATGGCGAAGGTCGCCTGAAACAGCATGAACAGCACATGGGGAATGGTTGCGCCGTAGGCGGGGTTGGGTTCCGCCCCTACGCCCTTGAGCATGAAGTATTCAAGATCGCCGATGAAACCGAAGGTGTTGCCGGAGAATACAAGACTGTAACCGCAAACCGCCCAGAGCAGCCCGACGATGCCAATGGAAACATAGCTCTGGAACTTGGTCGAAACCGCGTTGCGGCGTGTAACCATGCCGCCGTAGAAAAACGCGACACCTGGGGTCATGAGCAGGACGAGCGCCGTCGCCACCAGCATCCACGCAATATCCGCTCCAACCATTTTGTGATCTCCCGTCCAGATTCTGATACGGGACGGTAATCTAATCAGTTCAATGCTGCATTGCAACAACAACCTTAGCGGATTGCGATCACTGACATCTGACGGCCGTAATCGGCTTCCTTGCGGATGCAGGAACGGCGATAGCTGAAATAGGCGTTTTCGTTGGTCAGGGTGTCCTGTTTCGTGTCATGCACATCGGCAATACCAGCCGCTTTCAGGCGATGAACGATGTAACCTGGCAGGTCAAAAATCAGGTGGCCGGTTTTGTCGCCCGCGCGGAAAAATGCGCTGTTTGCGGCATCTTGCTCCAAAAACGGTTTTTCAAACCCTTCGCTGACTTCATAGGATTGCGGACCGATGCAGGGGCCGATGGCAGCGGAGATTTCTTCTTTTTTCGCGCCAAGGGCGATCATGGCGTTGATGGTCTCCTCCATGACGCCTGACAGTGCGCCTTTCCATCCTGCATGGGCAGCACCCACGATGCGCGATTTTTTAGCGGCGAACAGCACGGGCGCGCAATCGGCAGTCAGCACGGCGATGCCGATGCCTTTCTGGTCGGTCACAAGCGCATCGGCGGAGGGCGCCTGTTCGCGCGTCCATGCGTTGGTCACGGTGATGACCTTGTTGCTGTGCACCTGTTTCAGCGTAATGACTTTATCGGCCTCAACACCGATCGTTTCCGCGACTTTCTCGCGGTTGAGTTTCACATGATCCGGATTGTCCTGCGACGACCATGCGCAATTAAGCGAGCCGTAAAGCCCGCCGCTCGCGCCGCCGATGCGCGTAAAAAAACCGTGGCTGAGCCACTTCATTTTTTCAAGATCGGTCGTCAGAAACTTCATTCTTCCTGCTCCTCCGCGGGCGGATGCGCGGCGTCAAACCCGGCCGGCTTGATTATATCCGTTTTGCGCGTCAGACCCAAGACCTTGAACAGGCTGCCCATCTCGTCCGGCGAGGTGAGGCGGTGGAAAGCCTTCTGGATGTCTTCCAGCTGTTTCTCGTTGGCCTTTTCCTGCAAAGCCTCCGCGCGCTGCGAGATGCCGAGGTTCAGCAGGAACGACCCCTGCTCCGCCGGCCCATGCACATCGAGGATGCGTGCAGCCCGTTCTTTCAACGCCACAAAATCGACATGCGCGGTGATATCGTCGCCACCCGGGTTTTCCAGCACATCCGTAAACTTATGACGGCGCAGCGTTTGCAGCGTATCGCCGAAACCGCGCTGGTCATAGCCGTAATCGATCAGCAGCGCAGCACCGCCGGATTCATCCAGCAGCGTCACGATCTGGTCCATCGCTGCCAGCGATACGGGGCTTTTCTCGATGATCGCGGCCTCCGGTGCGGGCGGCAGTGGCGGGCCTTCGTAGGGCTGGGTCATAAAGAAAAAACTATCCTTCATGCGGTCAAACCCGATGCAGCGTTCATGCCATTCGCCATTGGCCATCACGTATTGGTGAATGGGCAGCGCATCGAAAAATTCATTGGCGAGGATGAATGAAACGCCGGGCGGCACTTCCTCCAGCTTTTCATGCCAGACGGGATCATAGCCCTTCAGCACTTCGGCCTGATGGCGGCGCAGCAGCGGGCTGTTTTCGACAAGGTGCAACTGAAACGCGGCCTTGCAATCAGGCCATGCCGAAATGGTGCGCATTACATCTGCAGCGAGCGACCCCCTGCCAGGCCCCAATTCGATCAGCCGCGCGAATTCCGGCTTCCCCAACTGCATCCAGCCGTCGACAACCCATGCGCCAATCATTTCGCCGAACATCTGCGAAATTTCGGGCGCGGTCGTGAAGTCACCATCGGCGCCGAACGGGTCGCGCGCCGCATAGTAATGCGTCGCCGCAACTTCCATGAATTCGGCCACGGTCACGAAACCGTTATCCGCGATACGGCGGATCAGTTCCAGAAACGCGGCGGTCGGTTCAGGCCTTGACGGGTTCTGCATTTTTTCGTGCATATTGAATGACCAAAAGACCGGCGATAATCATCGGCAGGCACAATAATTGCCCCATCGAGAAATACCCAAAATAAAGGCCGAGTTGCGCATCCGGCTCGCGGAAATATTCCACGAAGGCGCGGCTGAGGCCATAGCCCACCAGCAGCGTGCCGAACAGGAAACCGGGGCTGCGGCGTATTTTAGCATTGCGGGCCATCAGGAACAGGATACCGCCCAGCACCAGCCCCTCCAGCCCCGCTTCGTACAGCTGGCTGGGATGGCGCGGCACATCAGGGCCGCCATGCGGGAAATACATGCACCATGGCACGTTGGTCGGGCGGCCGAACAATTCACCGTTCACGAAATTCGCGAGTCTGCCAAAGAACAAACCAATCGGCACGACGGTGGATACAATGTCGCCCATCGCGAAGGGATGGAATTTGTGATAGCGCGAATAGGCAACGATGGCGGTCACAACCCCCAGCAGCCCGCCGTGGAAAGACATGCCGCCTTCCCAGATTTTGAAAATCTGCACGGGTTCGGCCATGAAGGCCTCGAAGTTATAAAACAGCACATAACCGATACGCCCGCCGAGGATCACGCCCAGCACCAGCCAAGGCAGGATATTGTCGATATCAAGGCGGTTCGGGCGACGGTCGCGGTCGAGATCGGCAAGCCAGCTGCCGTAAATCCATCCACCGATAAAACCCGTCAGGTAGGCAAGCGCATACCAGCGGATATGCAGAGGCCCAAGGCTGAGCGCAATGGGGTCAATATCGGGAAAGGTAAAGCAGGACATTAAATTACCCTCTGCGCCTTGGTTTTGTATTAATCATGCTCCGGCTTGTTTTATTTGGCTTTTTGTCGTCTTTTGAGCGTCCGGATGGCTGAATCAATTGCATAGACTATAAACTCCATGATAGTAAAGGGTGCAAACAGGGGCAGTATTATGAGAAGTGCACGCGACAATCTGAAGTTATTCGATGATCTCGCCAAAATGGCGACCGGTGCCTTGGGCTCGTTCGGCGATGTGCGCGAACAGGTCCGCAAGCTGGTCAAGGAACGCGTCGATCAGGCCCTGTCCAAAATGGACCTCGTGACCCGCGACGAATTCGAGCGCGTTGAAGCGATGGCCGAGCGTGCCCGCGAACGCCAGGAAGACCTTGAAGACCGCCTGAAGGCGCTCGAAAAATCGCTGAAAACCAAAGCCGCCCCGAAATCCGCCCCGAAACCTGCGGCAAAAGGAAAAAAGAAATGATCAGCTCCCCCTTCGATTACGCACCCGATATCGGCGACAATAACCCGCTTGAGATGGTCGAAGAACTTTGCGAGACCAAGGACTGGAAATTCGTGCGTGTCGACAACGAACTGATGACGCTGACCGTGCAGGGCACGAAGGCGAAATACGAAATCTGCCTCGAATGGCAGGAAGAATTCTCCGCCATCCTGTTCGCCTGCTCCGTGCCGGTGGAAATCAAGGATGATGTCTATGACGCAGGCGCGCTCGCCATTCAGGAAATCAACGAAAACCTGTGGCTGGGCCATTTCGACCTGTCGAACAAGGGCGTGTTCCCGACCTATCGCCACACCCTGCTGTTCCGCATGATCCCCGCCGGCCTTGCGGTCGATATCGTGCAGGACACCATCGAAATCGCGATTGCGGAATGCAACCGCTTCTACCCGACATTCCAGCTGATCCAGGCGGGCGACACGCGCGTGCAGGATAACCTGAATGCAGCCATTTTCGAAACCGTCGGCGAAGCGTAATCACCATGCCAGCATCGAATATCCTGCTCGTCGGCTGCGGCAAGATGGGCGGCGCGCTGCTCCGCCGCTGGCAGGAATTGCAGCTGTATAAAGACATCCGGATTGTCGAGCCCTCGCCCATCAACGTGCTGGCGGCAAAGCAAGTCCCCGATTTCTCAAAAATTCCCGCGACCTTCAAGCCCGGCGTCATCGTCATGGCGGTGAAGCCGCAGGTGCTGCCAGATGTGACCGCGCTGTACAAGGATTATGCATCCAAGGACGCGCTGGTGATTTCGATTGCTGCCGGCAAGCCCGTGTCGTTCTTTGAAAAAGAACTTGGCAAGAAAGCCGCCATCGTGCGCTCCATGCCCAACACCCCTGCCTCCATCGGTGAAGGCATCACGGTTGCTTATGCGAACCGCAACGTGTCGCGCGCGCAAAAGGCGATGGCGACGGAACTGCTCAGCGCTGTCGGTGATGTGCTGTGGGTGGCGGATGAAAAACTGCTGAACCCCGTGACCGCGCTTTCGGGCAGCGGGCCTGCCTATGTGTTCCTGCTGATCGAAGCATTGACCAATGCCGGCAAGAAAATCGGCCTTGAGGCAAAAATGGCCGAGCAGCTTGCCCGCCAGACGGTCATCGGCTCTGCCGCTTTGGCAAAAGAATCCGGCGATATCCCCGCATCAAAACTACGCGACAACGTCACATCGCCCGGCGGCACGACTGCAGCAGCGCTGGATGTGCTGATGAAGGATGAAGCGTTGCAAAAGCTGTTCGACAAGGCGTTGCTGGCCGCAACTAAACGCGCAGAAGCGCTGTCGAAGTAATTATTTCCTGCCCCTGTTGCCGTCCGTCCCCAAACCGATCGCTTTTGCAAGGCTGGAGCGTTTTTCGGCGTAGTTCGGCGCGACCATCGGATAATCGTCGGGCAGGTTCCATTTCGCGCGGTAATCTTCCGGCGTCATGTTATAGGCGGTTTTCAAATAACGTTTCAGCATTTTCATCTTCTTGCCGTCTTCAAGGCAAACAAGATAATCGGGCATGATCGATTTGCCGACGGAAACGGCGGGTTCCAGACCATGCGCATGGACATGTTTCACTTCGCCCTTTTGCAAGGCCTGCAGCGTATCGAAAACCTCCCGGATCAGCGCGGGCAGGTTATCGACCTTGTGATGCGCGGCATATCCTGCCACGATCTGCGATGTATGAGCCAGCAGATCGGCTCTTGACTTGTCGTCCATGCAAATACTCCATTCATTTATTATAACACGATGAAGTAAATCTGCCAAATGGTCAGGATTTCGCGATGGTGACGTCGGCTTCGCGCAAATAGAACGGCACGGGATGCTCGCCCTGCCCCGCCTTCTGGAATTTGGCGATGCCAATCCGCGCCGCGTCCGCCGCCGTGATTTTCGCGTTATGCGTCACGGCACCCGCCAATAGCGGCTGCAATTTTTCGGCGGCATCGCCAGACAACAGGAGGGGACCGGAAACCGCCGCCAGTTTTTGCAGGAAATCTTCCGGCGACAGGTTCACCGGCGGAATGACGATATTTCCCGCCCCATCGTTCACCTGAAAATACAGTTCTTCGCGCCACGACTCGACGCAGATGATGTTCGTGTAACCGGCGCGCCGGGCTGCGAACAATTCAAAAGCCGAAACGCCCATCACAGGCACTTCCGCCGCCATCGCCAGCGCGCGCATGGTCGCAAGGCCGATGCGGATGCCCGTAAAGCTTCCCGGCCCCGTCACAACGGCGAGCAAATCCAGCTGTTGATACGTCAGTTGCGCGGCATCCAGCGCCTTTTGTGCATGCTGGAGCAGCAAGTTTCCCTGATCCCGTGTTTCGGTCGTTTCATATGCATGCACCAGCTGCCCATCCACGACAAGGGCGAGTGTCAGCAGCGTATTCGCCGTATTTACCGCAAGGCACTTCACAGGATTTTGCAAACCTCGTCAAAGGTGAAGCGCGGGCTGCGCGGGAACAGCTTGCTGTCGTCGCCATAGCCAATTGCGCAGATGAAATTCGACTTGAATTTTCCGTCGGGGAAAAACTCGGCATCGGTTTTCGCCTGGTCGTAACCCGACATCGCCCCGCAATCGAGGCCATGGGCGCGCGCCGCGATGATGAAATACGCCGCCTGCAGCGAACTGTTGCGGAAGGCCGTGTCGTAAATCGCCTTGTCATTGCCCGCGAACCACGACCGCGCATCGGCATGCGGGAACAGCTTCGGCAGCTTGTCGTAGAATTCGGTATCCCATGCCAGTATGGCGGTCACGGGCGATGTCATCACCTTTGCCACATTGCTTTCCATCAGGAATGGCTTCAGCCGTTCTTTCGCCTCTTTCGTTTTCAAAAAGACAATACGCAGGGGGCAGGAATTCGCGCTGGTCGGGCCGAATTTCATGTCATCGTGGATTTTTTGCAACAATTCGTCGGAAACTGGCTTGGCCAGCCAGCCGTTCGCGGTGCGGGCTTTCCTGAAAATCGTGTCAAAAGCCTGGTCTGTTAATGGCGCAACGGTCATGCTAATATTCCCTATCACCTGTTATCTTTTGGGCAAAGATGCTTACTATTCAAAAACATAAATGCGGCGTCTTGTACAGCGCCATTTTGGGTTTGAGCCTTTTACTGGGCGCGCCCGCGCATGCGTCGATCGAGGCCGACCAGAGCAGCGCGGTTGTGTTTGTCTATCAGCGCATCGGCGAAGACAGCATGCCCCGCAGCAGCATTTCAACCGAACAGTTCACTGCGCATATCAACGAATTGAAGGCCGGCGGATACAAGGTCATGCCGCTGGCGAAAATCGTCGATGCCATCCGCGCGGGCGAAAGCCTGCCGCAAAATACAGTCGCAATCACCTTTGACGGCGCGTATCTGTCGACCATCAATAACGCGCTGCCGATATTGAAGGAAGCGGCGCTGCCCTACACCATATTTTTCGCAACCGACATGGCGGATGGCGGCGCGCCCACCCATGCGGTTTGGGACCAGATAAAAACACTGCGCCGCGACGGGCTTGCCAGCTTCGGCATCATGCCCTCGGCATATGCCCATATGGTGAGCCAGACGCCCGCGCAGAACGCCGCCATCGTCAACAAGGCGCTGACGCGGTTCAAGGAACAAATGGGCGAAGACGCGCCGTTTTTTGCTTATCCCTATGGCGAATATTCGGGCGCGGTCAAAAAGCTGCTGGGCGATTATGCCTTCAAGGCGGTTTTTGCGCTGCAATCGGGCGTGGTGCACGGCAAATCGGACTTCCTTGCCCTGCCGCGCTTTATCATGACCGATAATTATGGCGACCTCGACCGTTTCCGCCTGACCGCCAACGCCCTGCCCCTGCCCGTGACCGACATGATCCCCGAAGACATGGTGCTGAAGGAAAATCCGCCGATGATCGGCTTTACCGTGACACCCGAGCTGACGGCATTATCAAAACTTTCCTGCTTTGCCTCCGGCATCGGCAAGCTGGACATGACGCGCCCCGGCGGCGGGCGTGTGGAGATACGCCTGAAAGAACCGCTGCAGGAACGCCGCACGCGCATCAACTGCACCCTGCCCGATGACACCGTCATTCCCGGACGCCCGCAAAGCTGGCGTTGGTACGGCATGCAATTGATCGCCACCGATTTCGGCGACGATGTCGAGGCTGATCCCGCAACGCCGGGACAGGCCGAGGAAGAAGAAACCGACGCCAATCCCGGCGAAGAATAACAGCTGCCATAATCACGTTGTTTTCTGAACCTATTGCCAAACGGTTCGTTTGGACTATTCTTAGAGCCGGAATTCAACGACTTAAATTATGTAATCAGGAGGAGCCACTATGTCCGATGCAAAGCCCGCACAATTCGTGCTGCCGCCGCTGCCCTACGCGAAAGACGCGCTGGAGCCGCATATCTCGGCGAACACGTTCGACTATCACTACGGCAAGCATCACAAGGCGTATGTTGATAAAGCAAACGAACTTGTCGTCGGCACCGGCCTCGAAGGCAAATCGCTGGAGGAAGTGATCATCGAAGCCAAGAAAAAAGGCCTCGGCCCGCTGTTCAACAACGCGGCGCAGATTTATAACCACAACGTGTTTTGGGAAAGCATGAAGCCCAATGGCGGCGGCGCGCCCACCGGCCCGTTGCTGGACAAAATCAACGAAGCCTTCGGCAGCTTCGACAAGTTCAAGGAGCAGTTCGTGGCGGCTGGCGTCGGCCAGTTCGGTTCAGGCTGGGTCTGGCTTGTGGAATCCGGCGGCAAATTGGAGATCGTGAAATCGGCGAACGCGGAAACCCCGCTGACCGATGGCAAGAAAATCCTGATGGTCTGCGACGTGTGGGAACACGCCTACTATCTCGACTACCAGAACCGCCGCGCGGATTTCGTGAAGGTGTTCGTCGAGAAACTGGCGAACTGGGATTACGCAAGCAACAACCTTGCGAAACCCGCCGCACCCAAGCCGTAAGGTTTTCGGGATACAAAAAAAAGAGCCGCAGGAATGCGGCTCTTTTTTTTATAACTTCTTGTCGGGCGGCGGCCCTGCGGGGATCAGGGCGGCGGCAACCTGCCTGCCTTCGGTGCGGAGCACGTTAAAAGTACGGCAGGCCGCCCCCAGCTCCATCACTTCGGCGACGATGCCACGCGCCTTCAGCGCAGTCAGCAATGCCGCATCCAGCAACGCAGCCTTGGCCGCACCAATGATCAGGTAGCTGACGTCAAAACGCTCCAGCCCGGCAAGATGCGCCGGTTGCAGTTCCGTCACAGCCCTGACGTCGAGTGGCAGCACTTCGTCGCCCGCAATCACGATGGCGCCAAGGTATTCCGCCCCGTTGATGCGAAATCCGCGCGCGGTATAGTTGTGGATGATCTTGGCCTCGGGGCCAATCAGCGGCGTGACGTCAGCCATGATTTATCAGGCCTTGGCCAGCTTGCCACGCGGCTTGTCGCCACTTGCCTTGTCCTTGTCACCCGACTCTTCCGGGCCACGGCGGACATTCATGTATGTCAGCAAGGGGGCGGAGAAGAACATCGATGAATACGGGCCGAACAGGATACCGACCAGCATGGCGTAGGTGAAGCCCTTGATCGCCTCGCCGCCGAAGATGCACAGCGCACCCATCGACATAAAGGTGGTCATGGTTGTCATGAGCGTACGGCCCAGCACGTCGTTGATCGAGATATTGACGATTTCGGGCATGGGGGTGCGGCGGTATTTGCGCAGCATCTCGCGGATACGGTCAAACACGACGACGGTTTCGTTGATCGAATAACCGGCGACCAGCAGCGCGGCCGCAACGGTGGAAAGGTCGAATTCAATCTGCGTGATCAGGAAGAACAGCAGCGTCGCCAGCATGTCGTGCGCCAACGCGAAGACGGCGACGACGCCAAACTGCCATTCAAAGCGGATCCAGATGTAACCCAGGATGCCGATCATGGAATAGATGAAGGCCGTGATGCCGGCGGTGATCAGTTCCTTGCCCACATGCGGGCCGACATATTCAACGCGGCGGAATTCCGCGCCGGGCAGCAGTTTCTGCACTTCTTCATTCACCGCTTTTTGCGTCGCGGCATCCGCTTCACGGCCAGGGATCTTCACCAGAACAGCGTCCGTGCCAAATTCCTGAATGGAGGGCGTGCCGTGGCTGAGGCCGTGAAGGTCGGTGCGGATTTTTTCGATGGTCATGCCAGGTGCCGGCTTCACTTCGATCAGCAGACCGCCGGTGAAGTCGATGCCGAGGTTCAGACCCTTGGTGAACAGAAGGAAAACAACCGCAACCGTCATCAGCGCCGACAGCGCGAAGGTGTATCTATGCACACCCATGAAGTTGAAATTGGTCTTGTCCTTGACGATCCGGAAACGGAAACCAGCCATGATGTCGATCCTTACAGGTGAAGCGTTGCGGGCTTCGTCTTGCGAAGCCAGGCGATGATGATCAGGCGCGTGAGCATGATCGAGGCGAAAAGCGAGGTAATGATGCCGATGCTCATCGCGACAGCGAAGCCCTTGACGGGGCCGGAACCGAAGGAGAACAGGATGATCGCCACGATCAGCGTCGTCAGGTTCGAGTCAAAAATGGTGCGCAGCGCCTGGCGATACCCTGTATCGACAGATGACAGCACCGAGCGTCCATGCCGGATTTCCTCGCGGATGCGTTCATACACAAGGACGTTCGCATCGACGCCGATACCCATGGTCAGGATGATCGCCGCGATACCGGGCAGCGTCAGCGTCGCCTGCAGCATCGACAGCAGCGCGAAGATCAGCACAAGGTTGAACCCGAGTGCGATGACGGCGAAGAAGCCGAACAGCCCATAGGACGCCACCATGAGAAGAGTGACGGCAATAAAGGCAACGCCCGATGCTATCTTGCCGGATGCGACGGAGTCAGACCCGAGGCTGGGGCCGACACTGCGTTCCTCGACAATCGTCAGTTCCGCCGGCAGCGCCCCGGAGCGCAGCAGCAGCGCAAGGTCGGTTGCCTGTTTCACATCGAAGCCGCCGGAGATCTGGCCGTTGCCGCCGCAGATGGGCTCGCGGATGACGGGGGCGGAAATGACGGTAGGCTTGTTCTTTTCAAGTTCCAGCACGATTGCGAAGGGCTTGCCCACATTCGCGCGCGACACGTCGCAGAACTGCTTGCCCCCGATTGAATCAAGGCGGAAGGAAACGGCAGCGCCCGACATGCGGTCGATCTGCGGCTGCGCATCTACAAGGCGCTCGCCATCGATCACGGCCTGTGTCTTGATGTAGATCGTCTGGCCGGGATGTTCGCTCATCGGCAGCTTGCGCGAGCCTGCGCCGGGCTTGCCCGAGGTGATGGCGTCTTCGTCCACAAGATGGAAAGACATTTTCGCGGTCACGCCCAGCAGGTCTTTGATGTGCTGCGGGTCATCGACACCCGGCAGCTGCAGCACGATGCGGTCGGAGCCCTGACGCTGGATGATCGGCTCGCGCGTGCCGGTTTCATCGACGCGGCGGCGCACGATCTCGATCGACTGGTTCAGTATCTGGGAGGTCAGGTCACGAACCGCGACTTCGTCCATCTTCACGGTCACGAGGCCTTCAGGGGTCACATCGACAGCTGCCAGATGTTCAAGGCCGCGTGCGATCTTGCGCGCATTTTCTGCATCTTCCTGCGGCTTGGTCAATTTGAACGACACGCCGTCATGGCTGGATTGCAGGTCGGTGTAACCGATGCCTTCCTTACGAAGCTGCTTGCGCGCTTCGGCTTCCATGGCTTCCATGCGCTTGGTTATGACGGGCTTCAAATCTGCTTCCAGCAGCAGGTGCGATCCGCCGCGCAGGTCGAGGCCGAGGTTGACCGTCTTGGTCGGGAACCAGCTGGGCAGGTTCTTTTCCATCGCCTCCTGCTGCTCTTTCGGCAACAGGTTGGGGATGCAATAGGCGATGCCAAGCACGCAGATCAGGATCGTCAGGATGACTTTCCATTTTTCGATTTGAAGCATGGATGATTGCTCTCGTCAGGTAAGAATTAAGAAGAAGCCTTTTTCGCGGCTTCCTTGGCGGCTTTCTGCGCTTCCTCGACCGCGATTTTCTGCTCTTCCGACTTGCGGTAGCTGGACTCGCGCACGGTCATGATTGTCTGGCGCACGGCGACGGCTTCGACGCCATGGCCGAGGTCGATCAGCACTTCCTCGTCATTGATGACTTTTTTCACGGTTGCGACCAAGCCGCCGCCCGTCACGATCTTGTCGCCCTTTTGCAGGTTCTGCATCATTTTGCGATGGTCGATGATGCGCTTGTTCTGCGGGCGGATAACCATAAGATAAAAGACGAAGAAGATCAGCACGAGCGGCATCATGGTCACCAGAATGCCGGGGCTGCCTGATGATGCTGCAGTTGCGGTATCGGCGGCGGCGTCGACTGCTTCCTGTGCCCAGGCGGGGGTGATGAACATCTCGTCGTTACTCCATCTTTATTGTTTACCGCTGTTATATTGCGCATTAAGCTTGAAAAAACAACAGCAAACCGCGCATTTTCCTGTTTTCACGCTGCACGCGAATAAAGAAATTCAAGGACTTGATAATGAAGAAACTCATGCTATTCACGGTCGGTGGCGCGACTGTAGCAATGTTAATCGTTTTCATTGGTTTATTTTTCTTTCTTAAACCTATTGTTGAATCCCAGATTCAGGCCAATGGCTTTGAAAAGGCCATCGTTGAAAGCGCGGCTTTCAGCTTCAGCGGCACTACTCTGAAAAATCTGAAGCTCGATGCGGATGGAAATGAAATCAAAGATGTGAAGGTTTATATGACGGTTGCCGACGCGAAAAAGCGCCAGGCGACACGCGTCGACATCGAAGGCATCCGTTTACGCTGGCCCCTCGCCGCTGCATCGTCATCATCGGCCCCCGCGACCGGCCCGATGAACCTGCATGCAAAAGACATAACATTTAAAGACGTCATCCTGACCGTGACCACGCCCTATGGCGACCTGCCGCTGAAGATCGAAGGCACACTGACCGATCAGGGCAAACTGTATCACGCTGATGCAACCGTGGCCGGTGAGGCGGCATTCGCGAAAATCAGCGGCAAGCTGCGGATCATCATTAACAAGGCCAGCCGTGCCATGAACATCCGCTACGACATCGACAACGGGCAGTTCACCATCCCCGATGTCGAGATCATGAAACTGGCGGGCTGGACCGAATTCGAGGTCATCCCCGGCCGCGAACTGCCCAGCATCAACGCGCAGCTGGCCGTGGGCGCGATGCGCCTGTTCAAGGTGCCGATGGAGGGCACATCGCTGCATGTGACATCGACCAAGGAAAAAACCGAAGCGCTGCTGCAGGGCAGCGTCATCAATAACTCGGGCGATGTCGCCGTCGATTTCCACGTCGATCACACCGACAAAGCCGTCGATAAAATGAGCCTGCGCGCCGAAGCGAAACTGCAGAACCTTTACACCCTCGACCTTGCCGATATGGATGGCCAGGGCAACATCGTGCTGGATGCAACGGGCGAACATGTCCGCGACGGCAGCTGGGGCGATGTCGCGCAATGGAAAAACCTGCAGGGCAGCGCGGGCGTCGACATGGAAAAACTGTCCCTGCCCGGCCTGATGTCGGGCGCGCAGGCGCTTGGTACGGTGAAGCTGTCGCTTGACCCCGCCACGCAACGCCTGACCATTTCCGCACCGACCGATGAATTGTCGTTTCAGGCAAAGGTCAAGGCGATCGGCAACCGTGTTGCCCAGCTGCGTATTCCGCTCAACAACACCAAGCCTGCATCTGTTGTATGGGATAACAAGCTGAAAACCTTGCAACTCAGCATGCAGGGCGCGGAAATCGCGGCGCTTGATTTCTGGGGCAAGAAAATCAACACCAACCTGACCGCGTATCTGGCCGATGCGCCGGTGCTGGAGGGCAAGCTCGATATCGGCGACCTGAGCCACAAGGCACAGCCCAAATATTTTATCCCCGTGCGCATGAACATGGATTTCGTATCGCTCAGCAGCCACAAGGGCGGCACGGGTTACACCGGCGCGATATCGGAGAAAAATGGCTGGATATCGGCCAAGCTTGAAGGCCGCCATGACGGCACGAACGGCAAGGGATTTTTGTCGGTCAACATGCCGCCCACCACTTTCGCATCGCCCGCAACACAGGTTGCGATGGCGTTTCCCATTACACAGCAATATTTCATCGACGGCTTCGGCGCGCTTGGTCTTTCCGCGAATGTGACATGGGTAAAGGGCAAGAACGGTTATACGACCGCTACGACGGGGCAGCTTTACCTGAAGGATTTCACCTGCAACGTTCGCGATAACGTCATCACCGGCATCAATACCGTCATGAACCTGACCAGCCTTGCGCCGCTGACGCTGCAGCAGCAGACTGTCAGCGTCGGGGGATTGAATGTCGGCCTGCCGCTGACGAATGGCGTCACGGTCGTCAGCCTCGATGCAAAACAGAATTTCACGCTGCACAGCGCGGAATGGGAAGCGGTCGGCGGCAAGATAACCTCCATCCCCTTCACGATGCCGCTGGGCACGATGAACACCGCCGTTACATTGTCGGCCAAGGCGCTCGATTTGCAGCAGCTGTTCCAGATCGCGCCACTGGAGGGTTTGACCGCAGACGGCAAAGTGGATGGCAATATTCCGGTGCAGATCAACAACGGGGTTTTCTCCATCGTTAACGGTACGCTGCAAACGGTAGGCACAGGTGTTATTCGCTACAACCCCGCAAAACCGCCGCCCTTCCTGCAAAACACCACACAGCAGCAGATCATCGACCTGAAGGCTGCGCTGGCGCAGTTCCATTATGACTCGCTGGGCGTCACGATTAATGGCGAGATTGGAAAATCGCAACAGGTGCAATTGCGCATCCGCGGCAAGAACCCTTTGTTTTACGCGGGAAAACCGGTGAATTTTAATTTAAATGTGGAAGGCCCCATCGAAAATATCATAAGATACAACCCGGGCAGCAACCGGATCCCCGATACAATCCGCAAGCAGCTGGAAACATACGAGGCGAACCATGCAAAATAAAAAACGGACACTTCTGACCGCCCTGCCTGCGCTCTGCGCCGGCATGAGCGTTGTCGCAATGACGGCCTGCACCCCGACCGTGAAGGTCGAGGCGCCCGACAAGCCCATCGAGATCAACATGAACATCAAGATCGAACAGGAAGTGCGCGTGAAGGTCGAAAAAGACCTCGATGCAGCCTTCGCCAACGATCCCGAACTGTTCGGCGTCGACACAAAACCTGCTGAGGAGAAAAAACAATGATCCGGAACATCTCGAAAGTATTGATGACCTGCTGCGCCCTGTTCATGTCGGCCTCCATCGCCTTTGCAGCACTGTCGCTGCCGGCGGCGAAGGCTGACGGCCTTGTCGGCGAAAAACCCGACGGCCTGCTGGGCATCGTCACCTCCGCCCCTTCGACCGAGGTGCAGGCATTGGTGAACTCGACCAACAGCCAGCGCATGGCGAAATACAACGCCATCGCATCTAAAAACAACACGCCGATCGACCAGATCCAGGGTCTCGCCGGCCAGAAACTGATCAATTCGACCGGCCCCGGCGAGTTCTTCATGAACGCATCGGGCGGCTGGCAGAAGAAGTGATCTTTTGCTGAACAAATAAAAAAACAGGCCGTGAAAACGGCCTGTTTTTTTATGCGACGAATTCGCGCTTGGTGTAACCCTGCATATACAGGATCGACGTCAAATCAGTATGGCGGATCTGGAACGGCGTTGCGGCCACGACCGCAGGTTTGCCGAAATAGCCGACCCCTGCCCCTGCGGTTTGCAGCATCGGGATATCATTCGCGCCGTCCCCCACTGCAACGGCAGCGCGGGGATCGGTGCCGAGCAAGCGGGCTTCATCCTCGACTGTTTTTTTCTTGGTGTTCTTGTCCACAATCGGCTCCATCACTTCGCCGGTCAGCATGTCGTATTCGATGCCAAGGCGGTTGCCGATGTTTTTGTTGAAACCCAAAGTCTGCGCAACCGGGGCTGTGAAAAAATCAAACCCGCCCGAAATCAGCACACAACCCGCGCCGAAACGTCGCATCGTGCCGACCAGCGTTTTCGCGCCCTTGGAATAACGCACCTGATCGAGCGTTTCCTGCAATGCCGATACCGGCATGCCGCGCAGCAACCCAACCCGCATGCGTAACGCTTCGGCGAAATCAATCTCCCCGCGCATTGCCTGCTGCGTAATAGGCGCAACCTTGTCCTTCAGCCCGAAATGCGCCGCAAGCTCGTCCAGCGTTTCGCCCTCGATCATCGTCGCGTCCATGTCGGCGACCAGCAATCTTTTGCGGCGAAATTCATCCTTCGCCTGCACGAAGACATCGCACGCGCCGAAATCGGCGAACGCCGCGCGTAACGCTGCCGTCAAATTATCGTGATGCGCAGATACCGTGATGTCGATTGCCGTTGCGGGGTTCAGGATATCTAGCGTCACGTTTTCAACACCCGCCGATTTCGCAAGCGCGATGGCGCGCGTTTGAATGGCTTCATCAAGCGCGCCTTCGCGTGCTGCGACGATGGTGATGACGGTATCGGCCATGACAGATTCCCCTTTGTTCCGGCCTGCATTAAAGCAAAATTATCAATTCCTATCAAGCAGATAGACTATATCATTTGACGGATAAAAAACGGCATCGGAGAATATGCTCATAGTGTTCATAACCTGTAAGGAGCCACATTGACCGCGACGTTGTATCGTCCCCGTAACATCGCCAGCACCGTTATCCATTATAGTGCTACCGCCGCCATCGCCGGCATCTCTCTCGCCCTCGGCGGCCCCATCGGAATTGCCGCCGCCGTCGTCCTCTCGGGGGGCATATCGTGGCTGGTACTGAAACAGCAAAAAGATTTCCTCGAAAACCGGCTTGTCGAACACCCCCGCGTCCACAAACATTCGCCGCATCTGGGCGAAATGGCGGATGACCTTTATAAACGCTCCGGCCTCAAGGCGTCCGAACATCCGATATATGATTTCCGCGCCGACCGCAAAAAGTCTCAGGACAAAGGCATTATCGGCAAGGCGCTCGAGGAAGCGTTTGAAGCGATGGGCGACACGCACAACGCCGCCGCCCTGCACCTTGGCAAACCCGTCATCATGATTTCCGAGCCGTTGCTGAAGCTTCTGGACGATAAAGAAGAAAAAGCGGTGCTGGCGCATGAATTCGCGCACGCCGCCGCGCATCATACGCGCATCGGCCTGCCGCAAAAGCTGCTGGGCGGGCTTGCCGTCACGACCAACGCCATGACCATGATCGGCGCGTGGTGGGCAACCGGCTGGCGCGGGATGCTGTCGAGCGCGGCGGCATCCATTGGTACGTCCGTCGTCGGCAACCTGCTGGCGCGCAAGGCGACTGAAGGCAGCGGCGTGATGACGACGAAGGAAGAATATCTCGACCTTCCCGAACTCGCGCAGCGCAAGAAGATCAAGGCCGTCATCAAGGGCGCGGCATCCGCTGTTTCCGTGGGCGTGCTGACATTATTCAGCCCCGCTTACCTCACCCTCTGGGCTGCAACGAAAGTATTGGGCGCTGCGAACAAACTGGTTACGGGTGCCTATAGCCGGAGCATGGAATATCAGGCCGACCGTGGCGCGATTGAACTGGGTGCTGATCCGCTGGCACTCGTGACCGGGTTACGTAAAATTGAACAGGTCGTCGAAAATAGCAAGCTGGAAACCTTCGACGGCAAGCTGCCCGAAAAAGGCATGCTGACCAAGGCATGGGCGGAGGCCACGGCATCGCATCCCGCGACCGAAAAACGCGTCGCACGCCTGATAAAATTCGCTGAAAAACAAGGCGTTGCGAAAGATGCTATCGACAAGGCCGCCTTTGGCACGGTCGAGGTTTCCAAGGAACACAACATGCCCTACAGCGTGATAAAAGAATTGGCACACGGTATGTAAAGCTTCGGGAATCCTTGCTATACTCACGCTTTCCCGGCAATGACCGGACTATAGGAGAGTGTGTGATGCAAAAACCGACAACGAAACCCGCCTGCCCCAATTTTTCCTCCGGCCCTTGTGCAAAGCGTCCGGGCTGGACGCCCGATGTGTTGAAAGGCGCACCGACCGGCCGTTCCCACCGCGCCTCCATCGGCGTCAAGAAACTGGCCGAAGTGATCGAGAAGTCCAAGGCCATCCTTGGAATGCCGGCGGATTACCGCCTCGCCATCGTCCCCGGATCAGACACCGGCGCGATTGAAATGGCGATGTGGTCGCTGCTGGGCGCGCGCGGCGTCGATGTGCTGGGCTGGGAAGTCTTCGGCAAGATGTGGATCATCGATGTCACCAAGCAATTGAAACTCTCCGATGTGCGCACCTTTGATGCGCCGTTCGGCTCTATCCCGGACCTCAGCCAGGTCGATAGCGACAGCGACGTGGTTTTCACATGGAACGGCACAACCTCCGGCGTTAAGGTCCCCAACGGCGACTGGATCAAATCCGACCGCAAAGGCCTGACGATCTGCGATGCGACCTCCGCTGTTTTCGCGATGGATCTGCCGTGGGACAAGCTCGATGTCGTGACATGGTCGTGGCAAAAGGTGCTTGGCGGCGAAGCCGCGCACGGCATGCTCGCCCTGTCGCCCCGCGCGGTCGAACGCCTGAACAGCTATTCGCCGCCCTGGCCAATGCCGAAAGTTTTCCGCCTGACCAAGGGCGGCAAGCTGGTGGAAGAACCGTTTGAAGGCAAGACGATCAACACCCCCTCCATGCTTGCGGTCGAAGACTGCCTCGACGCCCTGAAATGGGCGGAAGGCATCGGCGGCTTGAAAGGCCTGATGGCGCGCACGAACGCCAACCTGAAAGCCGTTGAAGACTGGGTTGCCAAAACCGACTGGGCTGAATTCCTGCCCGAGCGCGTGGATATCCGCTCCAACACCTCCATCTGCTTCAAGGTCGTCGATAGCTGGCTGACCTCGAAGGATGAAGAGGCGCAGCGCAAAGTCATCAAGTCTGTCGAAACCATGCTGGATAAAGAAAGCGTGGCGTATGAAATCGCCAACCACCGCGACGCGCCCCCGTCCTTCCGCATCTGGGGCGGCGCGACGGTCGAAACATCCGACGTGAAATCGCTGCTGGAATGGGTCAGCTGGGCTTATGACAGCGTAAAAGCGCAGGAACAGGCGAAAGCGGCCTAAAAAACCGCCTCTTTCCCTCTCCGACGCTGGTTTTCTGCGTAATTCCGACTACTTGGATTCAGGTAGCGCGAAACGATTGGGGGAAACGCATGGTCAAGGTACTGGGTCACCGCGGCGTCCGGCAGCATAAAGGCACCGACGAAAATTCGATTCCGGCCTTCGAGCGCGCGATGAACGAGAGTGACGGCATCGAAACCGACGTTGTCGTCTCCTGCGACAAGACCCCGTTCCTCTGCCACGAAACCCGCCAGATCACTATCCCGCGCCTCTACACCCGCGCGACCAGCTCCCTGAAGCGCCACCTCAACCGCGCTTCGGCGAAACTGACGCGTGGCAAGCGCATCGACCAGATGCAGTCGAACGATGTGGATTGCCTGACGCTGAAAAAGGGCTCGAAACTGCCGCGTCTCGCGGAACTGTTCAGCCTTGCACAGCTTCATCCCGGCAAAATCCTGGACATTGAATTAAAGGGCTACGGCACCGCCGGACCCGTCATCGCTGAAATCCACAAGGCGGTTGCCGAGGGCAAGATCACCAAGGATCAGGTTATCCTGACCTCTTTCGACCATGCAGCGCTCGCCGAAGCGCGCAAAATCGACCCCGATATCAAATGCGGCATGATCTTTTCCCGCCGCGACATGCGGAACAAGCCTATTTATCCGTGGGAAAAAACCAGCACGCGCGCCTATGCGCCGCTGGATGAAATCACGCTGACGGGAAAAAATGCGAGAGAAGCGAAGCCCGATTATTTCGTGATGACCGCGCGCACGCTGTCGGTTGCGAACATCAACAAAATCCGCAAGCATCATCCGGACGCGAAAATCATGATCTGGACGACGAAGAAGCCGGAACGCGACCGCATCCTGCAAAAGCGGCTGAATGATCCCGCAATCGTGAAATACCTCGATACGATCATCACCGATTTTCCGGCGAAAATGACGGGCATGCTCAGGAAGCGCGGTTTGCGCCCCTAAATCAGCTTGTGAATTAACCCGGACCCTGATTAAGGGGCTGCAGCTGGCCGGTTTTTTTCAACACGCTGAAATCGCGCGCCTTGTCGAAGGCTTCGGTCGCGATGCGCGCTGATTTTTCCTGGAATGATTTGCTGAGACCGTGCTGCTGGAAATATGCAACATCGCCTTCAAACGTCGTGCGATCCATATAAGTAGTGCCGCGCGGTGAGTTAGCTTCCAGCTTGTCGAAATAATAATTGCCCTCGACCTGCGGCTTGCCTTTGATCTGGTCTATCGCTTCGGAAACGCCACGGCGCACCCACAATGTGGCGCGATACGGTTGCTCGACGAAGGCCTGGAACAGTTTTTCTTTCCAGTTCATCTGTTTCCATTCGAGGTCTTCACGGATGCGGCGATACTCGTCGGTGTTGACGATTTTCTCTGCCTTGTCGTTAAATTCTGCCTGCATGGTGTTTTCCCCTCATCCCCGAGTCTTCGAAATTTGATTTACCTACTATACGCGCATCCCATAAAATTGTACATGTTGTTTTCATAATAATGGTACTTAGTTACCGCATATTCACAAATATTCTAAGTTATTGTCGAAATTACCGCTCTGCTGCGCTGCAACATCGCATTGCTTGCCGCTTCGCGAACCCGGGCGTATCATGTGGCTTCATATTTATAAGGATCCGTCATGACCGCCAAACCCAAAGTTCTGATCGCCGACAAAATGAGCCCGCAAGCCGAAGCCATCTTCAAATCGCGCGGCGTCGATGTGACCGTCAAGACCGACCTGAAACCGGAAGAACTGAAAGCGGAGATCGCGAATTACGACGGTCTCGCCGTCCGCTCCACCACCAAGGTCACGGCGGATATCCTCAGCAGCGCGACGAACCTGAAGGTCATCGGCCGCGCCGGCATCGGCGTCGATAACGTCGACGTGCCCGCCGCGACGCAGACCGGCGTTGTCGTCATGAACACGCCCTTCGGCAATTCCATCACCACCGCCGAACACACCATCGCCATGCTGATGGCCCTCGCCCGCGATATCCCGCAGGCAAACGCATCCACCCATGCAGGAAAATGGGAAAAAACGAAATTCATGGGCCAGGAGATTTTCGGCAAGACGCTCGGCGTCATCGGCTGCGGCAACATCGGCGCGATCGTCGCCGACCGCGGCATCGGCCTGAAAATGAAGGTCATTGCATTCGACCCCTTCCTGTCGGCGGAGCGCGCTGTCGAACTGGGCGTTGAAAAGGTGGAGCTGGAAGACGTTCTGACCCGCGCCGATTTTATCACTATCCACACCCCGATGACCGAGAAGACCAAGGGCATCATCAATGCAGCCGCCATCGCCAAAATGAAAAAAGGCGTGCGCCTGATCAACTGCGCGCGCGGCGGGCTGATCGTGGAAGCCGACCTGAAAGCGGCATTGGATAGCGGCCATGTGGCCGGCGCGGCGCTCGACGTGTTCGAAACCGAACCCGCGAAGGAAAACCTGCTGTTCAACCATGCAAAAGTGATCTGCACCCCGCACCTTGGCGCATCGACCGTCGAGGCGCAGGAAAACGTAGCGCTGCAAGTGGCCGAACAAATGTCCGACTTCCTGTTGCAGGGGGCGGTTGCGAATGCCGTCAACATGCCCTCCGTCAGCGCGGAAGATGCACCGAAACTGAAACCCTACATGAAGCTCGCCGAACAGCTCGGCAGCTTCGCGGGCCAGATGGCGACGACGGACGCAAAAGAAATCCAGATCGAATATGAAGGCCTCGTGGCCGCCACCAACACCAAGCCGCTGACCGCGCTGGTGCTGGCGGGCTTCCTGAAGCCCTCGATGGAAGGCGTGAACATCGTGAGCGCACCTGCGCGCGCGAAGGAACGCGGCATCACCATCGCCGAAACGAAACGCGACAAGGCACAGAACTACCAGACGATCGTGCGCGTGACCGTGAAGGATTCGACCGGCACCACCACGATCTCCGGCACCATCTTCAACGACCGCCCGCGCGTGATCGACATCAACGGCGTGCCGACCGATGCGTCGCTGAATTCCGAAATGCTCTACGTCCTCAACCTCGACAAGCCTGGCCTGATCGGCGCGGTCGGCACGATTTTGGGCGACAACAAGATCAACATCTCCGACTTCAACCTTGGCCGCATCCCCGGCAAGGACCGCGCAATCGCCCTGATTTCCGTCGACGGCACCGTGCCGCAGACGATCATCGACCAGATCAAGAAAATTGCCCAGGTCGAGCAGGCGAAAGTGCTGCGCTTTTAACATTTAAACCACCCTGCCTTCGGGTGGGGTGGAGAATAAAATGACGATCAAGGAAATCTACGCCGCCATCGCGATCCTGCTGATGCTGGTCTCGCGCGGCACTTACTTCACAAGCATCCTGAAAGGGCGCACGAAGCCCCATGCGTTTTCGTGGCTGATCTGGGGCGTTATCTCCAGCATCGGCTTCGCGGCGCAGATTGCCGAACATGCGGGCGCCGCGGCATGGGTGCGCGGCGTCGGCTGCATCACCTGCTTCGTCGTGGTCGGGCTCTGCTGGTTCAGGGGGGAGCGTGATATCCGCCGCGCCGACTGGATCACCCTCGCCATATCGCTCGCCGCCATTCCGCTCTGGATGCTCACGAAAACGCCGATGTGGTCGGTGATACTCGTCTGCCTGATCGATACGTCCGGTTACCTGCCCACGCTGCGCAAGGTGCATCGCAAGCCGAAGGAAGAAACGCCTTACGGTTATATATTATCCTCCGCTGGCGCGTTCCTGTCGGTGCTGGCGATTGATAACTATACGGTCTCCACATGGCTCTACCCTTCCGTTCTGACGGCATCGAACATCCTGATGGCGGGGTATATTTTCCTCCGCCGGTATCAGCTGCACCTGCATGCAAAGAAAAATGAACCGCTGGTAGGCGCCGGCGAGGCGAGTTTACATTTATAATGATGACCGACCTGCAAATTTTCGGCGCGCTGGCGACCAGTACGGTTTTCATCTCGCGCTACTTTTATTTTCGGAGCATCTACCGCGACGGCGCAAAGCCGCATGCCTTTTCGTGGCTGATATGGGGCTGTATTTCCGCCGTCGGCTTCGCGGCGCAGGTGGCGGAGGGTGCAGGCCCGGGTGCATGGGCGCGCGGTTTTGCCTGCGCGACCTGTTTCATCCTTGTCGTCATCGGCTGGCAGCGCGGCGACCGCAGCTATAAAACCGGTGACTGGGTGACACTTGCCGTTTCGTTGTCGGCCATCCCGCTGTGGATCGTTACCGAAACCCCCATATGGTCGGTCATACTTGTCTGCATCATCGACTGCGTCGGGTACCTGCCCACGATCCGCAAAGCCATCGACAAGCCGTTCGAGGAACCAGCGGCAGGCTATGGCTGGTTCGCCATCGGCGCCCTTCTCTCGCTTGCGGCGATCGAGCACTACTCGCCGTCGACATGGCTCTACCCCGTCGTCATGGTCATTTCCAACAGCGCCATGACCGCATTCCTGCTGCTGCGCCGCCAGCAGAAAACGGCAATTGCCTGAATCGGCGGGAATGTTATTATAAAGCCATGAAACACCTGTTTTTTGCCTTTTTGGTCCTGTTCGCCCTGTCCACCCCCGCTGCCGCCATGAATGCGCAGCAGGGTGAATATTCATCACGCGCTGAAAAGCCGCGCTTCACGCAGGAAGTCGCCTCGATCGAGGTCCTGAAAAAAGACCGGCTGATGGTGCTGATGGATGCCGGGGGCAAGGTCATCACCAGCTATAAAATTTCCCTCGGCCGTTTCCCCGAAGGTCCCAAGGAACAGGAAGGCGACGGCCGTACGCCGGAGGGCAAGTACACCATTGATATGCGCAACGGCAACAGCCATTATTACCGCTCCTTGCGCATTTCATACCCCAGCGAAGAAGACCTGAAAGCCGCGAAGAAAAAAGGCGTCAACCCCGGCGGCAATATCTTCATCCACGGCAAGCCGAACATGAAATTCTGGATGTTCTGGAAGTATAACAAGTCGAAAGACTGGACGGATGGCTGCATCGCCGTCGATGACCGCGACATGCGCGAAATGTGGGAAGTCATCCGCCAAGGTACGCCCATCACCATCGTCCCGTAAGGTTCACCATGCCCGTTTTCGAAACGCTCGCGCCTGCGCTCACGACATTGCTGATGCTGGCAGGAAATCCCGCTGGTTGCCCCGCACAGGGGCCGGTCAGCGTCGATGTGCGGCTTGATAAACGCGACAGCGCCTATGTCACGAACCTCACCTCGCAGCAGCTGACCGCGAAATATGGCCTTGATCCCGACTCCACCCTGTCCACCGACGGCCACTGGATGGTCAGCGGCGTGACAGTCGTCAGTGAAGGCGGCCTTTCCGCACAGACGAAAATGTCGTTCAACATCCTGCCGAATTACAAGAACGACACCGCCTGCCTGACCGTCGACAAGGTTGAATATCAGGTGCAATACGCGCCGAAAATTTTCATCGCGCAGGATTACAAGGACATGGGGTGCCGGTATTCCGCCACATTGATGCACGAAAAACGCCATGTGCAGACCGATGTGCGCACCTTCAGCGATTTCTTCCCCGATATCGCCAAAAGCATACGCGATACCGTGCAGCGCGTGGGCGCGCAAGGGCCTTTCCCGAATGCCGCCACGCCCGAGATGCAAAAACGCACGATGGACCAGATCAATGCCGACCTGAAGCCCGTTTTCGACCGCCTGGTGATCTTGCGCCGCAAACGGCAGGCGGAGATCGATACCGAGGCGAATTATATCCGCGACACCGCCCTCTGCCCCGGCCAGTTCCCCAAATTTGACGGCAATAAATAGATATGGTCGAATAGGATATGATCGGTTTTGACCCCATATCCGTGCCCACCCTGCTGCTGCTGGCCGGCATGTCCGGCAGCTGCCCCAACCTTGGCGGCGCCACCGTCGATGTGACGCTCAATGCCAGCGAAGCGCCGCTCGATACCAGCATGACGCATGAAGAACTGACGGCGGGTTTTGCCAACAACCCCGATTCAACCCTGTCGACCGAACCCGGCTGGCATCTGGGCGGGCTGACCATGAGCAACGTGCAGCAATTGTTCAGCGCGCATTTTGAACAGGCGCTGTACCCCGATGGCACCGCATGTTTCGCCTTGTCGGATGTGTCGATCGATATCATCTATACGCCCGTGATTTACGTCGCATCCGATTATGTGGGGCAGCAATGCCGTTACACCGTCACGCTGGCGCATGAACAGCGGCATGTGGGCACAGATTTGCAGGTGTTCAACGATTTCACGCCCTATCTGCAAGGCAACCTGCAGGCCTATATCAACCGCATCGGCACACAAGGCCCGTATGACCAGAGCCAGTTGCAGGCGGCGCAGGACTCGCTGCTGCAGCAGGTCGAACAGGCCGCACAGCCGATCATGGACCAGCTGGTCGAGACCCGCCGCCAGCGACAGGCCGAATTCGATACCCAGACCAATTACGAACGCGAAAGCGCAATGTGCCAAGACAGCGGTGAATGATGCTCGAAATCCCGCTCATGCTGTCAAAAATGTATTTACTGGCGCAGATGACCGTCTGTCCCGTGCCCGAATATATCCCGGAAGTCGACGTGCAGTTCAAGACCAGCAAGGTCGAATACGTGACGGCAGTGCCGGTTAAAGCGCTGACCAAATCGATGTCCGGCAACAAGGACGCAACGCACCTGACCGACAACCCGAACTGGCACGTCTTTGGCATGACTGTCGGCCTTTTGGGTGGCGGGAACTATCGCGTCCTTTATACAAGCAAGACAGACCAGACAGGGCAAAGCTGCATTTACATTGACCGCGTCGAATTCCTCATCACATACACGCCCACTATTTTCATCGGCAAGGAATTGCAGACATCCGAATGCCGCTTCAAGATGGTCAAGCTGCACGAACAGCGCCATGTGGCGACCGACCTGAAGGTCATCAAGGAATACCTGCCGAAAATCAAAATGGAGATTTTGTGGTACTTGCGCGGTGTCGGCGCACAAGGTCCGTTCCCGCAATACGAAATCGACAAAAACGGGAAGCGTGTCGTCGATGAAGTCGTCAAATATGTGCGCCCCATGGTCGAACAAATGATAGAAACCAAACGCGCCCGCCAAAGCGATATCGATACCGTTGAAAACTATAAATATGAATCCGGCCTATGCCCCGGCGATTACCCCCAATTGGAACAATAAAATATTATTGAAAATTACTCCCCGCCGTGCTATTTCTCGCGGCATGAAGAAACCTGTTCACATCATCGGCGCCGGCATGGCGGGTTCGGAAGCGGCGTGGCAGCTGGTCAATGCCGGCGTGCCCGTGGTGCTGCATGAAATGCGTCCCGTGCAGAAAACCGAGGCGCATAGCACCGAGAATTTCGCAGAACTTGTTTGCTCCAACTCCTTCCGTTCCGACGACTGGGAATATAACGCGGTCGGCCTGCTGCACGAAGAAATGCGCCGCGCGAATTCGCTCATCATGGGCGCGGGCGACCGCAACAAGGTTCCGGCGGGATCCGCCCTCGCCGTCGACCGCGACATGTTTTCGCAAGACGTCACCGACAAATTGAAAAGCCATCCGCTCGTGACTGTCGAGCGCGGCGAAGTCGCGGGCCTGCCGCCTGCGGATTGGGACAGCGTCATTATCTCGACCGGCCCCCTCACCTCGCCCGCGCTGTCGAAGGCCGTGCTGGAAATCACCAACGAACAAAGCCTCGCGTTTTTCGACGCCATCGCGCCGATCGTGTTCACGGAATCGATCGACATGGAAAAGGCATGGTTCCAGTCGCGCTACGACAAGCCGGGCCCGGGCGGCACGGGCAAGGATTACATCAACTGCGCGTTCGACGCGAAGGAAGATTACTACGCCTTTATCGACGCGCTGCTGGCCGCCGAAAAAACAGAATTCAAGGAATGGGAAAAAGACACGCCCTATTTCGAAGGCTGCCTGCCGATTGAAGTCATGGCGGAACGCGGGCGCGATACTTTGCGCTTCGGCCCCATGAAACCGGTCGGTTTGGACAACCCGAAGATGGATCGCCGCCCCTGGGCCGTGGTGCAGCTGCGCCAGGACAATAAACTCGGCACGCTGTACAACATCGTCGGTTTCCAGACCAAAATGAAATACGGCGAGCAGACGCGCATCCTGCGCATGATCCCCGGCCTCGAAAACGCCGAATTCGCGCGCCTTGGCGGCATTCACCGCAATACCTTCATCAACAGCCCAAAATTGCTGGATGCGAATTTGCGCCTGAAGGTGCAGCCGCGCATCCGCTTTGCGGGTCAGGTCACGGGCTGCGAAGGCTATGTCGAAAGCGCCGCTGTCGGCTTGATGGCGGGTCGTTTTGCCGCCGCCGAATATCATGGCCGCGCCGTGGAAACGCCGCCCGTCACAACCGCGATGGGCGCGCTGCTCAACCACATCACGACAGGCGCCGAGGCTGAGACTTTCCAGCCGATGAACATCAATTTCGGCCTGTTCCCGCCCATCGATGAAACGGGATTGGTGCAGGAAGGCAAAAAGAAAGTCGACAGCCGCGACCGCAAGCGCGCCTATGCCGTGCGCGCGCTCGCCGACCTTGACGGCTGGCTGAAGGATTACAAGGCAGCAGCCTAAGCCGCCCACCACAACCGCAACGCCAGCAACGGCGGCGGTAATTTCAGAGCAGATGACAGCAGGTTATAATCCGCCTTTTCAATCTGGCGCAGGTACATCGCCGCCAGTTTGGCGGGCAACAGGGGCGCGTTGGTTTTCGCGGCATCGACCACGGCCTTCACCACCGGCTTCAGCTTTTCAAATTCCTTGCCTTCGAACAGCGCATACTGGTTCGTTTCCGCCTTGTGCAACAGGTCTTCTGGCAGGTAGCAGCGGCGTTGTCTGGAATGGACAACAACAGCGCGCAGCAATCCGGCCAGCGCGTATGACGTTGCCGCCGCCTGAATGTCTTCTTCCTTCGCCTGCTTCCCCTCGATCAGCAATGCCAGTTTCAGCAGCGGCGTCGCGGTGAAATCGGCGTAATTCTTCATGCCCTCCAGCGTCGCGGGCAATTTGTCCTCAAGGTCGAATTCGCGGGCATAGAGCAGGCTGTCGAACAATTCGCGCGGCAGGCTGTATTGACGGATCATGGCGGCCAGCGGCTCCACCACTTCATGTTTCAGCGGCGGCTTGCCGTCATAAATCGCGCCAATCGCATCCCGCCACCATTGCAGGCGGATGAGGCCGAGCCTCGTTTCGGTCACCACCTCGCGCGTCTTGGCGATTTCATAGTTGAAGGCGTAGAGCACGAACAATCCGTCGCGCGCGGCGGGTTTTGCCAGCAGCGTTAAAAGGAAACGGTCCGGATCGTGTTTCCGGACCGTTTCCGCACAATAGGAAAGCTGCGTATTAATGGTGATACGGGCTCCGGAAGGCGAAGAAGGGCTTGCCGGCCTTTTCGTCGCGCGTGCCGGGCTTGTCGGTCGGCAGCACAAGTTTCGGGTCGGTCAGGAAGCCGCGATAATAGCCGGTCGGGAACGGGTGGTATTTCGACTGCAGCTCGACAGAGTCGATGATGCTGAGGAACAAGCCGTTCCAGCGTTCATACACTTCCGATTTCGCCGCGCAGGTGATTTCATAGCGGCTGTCGCCGTACACGCTGCCGATCATGAAGCCGCGCATTTTCGACACGCCATCGCCCGTTTCCTGTTCGAACGCGATCTGCACCGCGGTCGCATCGCCCTTGCCGCCGAGGCTGGCAGGATCGTAATAATCGAGGATGCGTGCATTATTGAATTCGCTGATGCGGCCTTCCCAGAAATCGCGGTTCAGGGTCTGGCTGACCGCTTTATCAAGGAGGTATTTGGGATAAATCTGCAGGCGGCCGTCATGATGGACCTGCATGCGGCAGGTGGCATGGTCTTCGCCGAGGGGACCCGCGATGCGCAGGCGCGTGTAAGCGTCATCCGGCGTCTGGATACGCCACATATCGGGGAAGGACATGGTGTAATCGTTCACAACGTCTTTCCACACGAAAGTGTCGGCCTTGGCCGCAGGCGCAACCGCGGTCAGCGACAGGGCAACGATGGCGGCGGCGAGTATTTTCTTCATACCTTGAAACTCCTTCAATCTCGACCTTGATTGTGGCCTGTTTTTGGATTCTTGGGAATAGACTAAAAGGCTGTTTTCGGTCATGTTTTTCTGTATCATGCCCCCTAAGCACATAATAAGACCGGCAACGCGCACCTTATGAAAAAAACCGAGAACATCGCCACTGCCGCCATGATCCTGGCGGTCAGCATCCTGGCCTCCCGCCTGTTGGGCTATGTGCGCGAAATGCTGCTGGCCTACAAGTTCGGCGCGAGCGGCACGACCGATGCCTTTTATGCTGCGTTCCAGATCCCCGATATCCTGAACAACATGCTGGCGGGTGGCGAGCTTTCCATCGCCTTCATACCCCTCTATCACCGCATCATGGCCAAGAACGGCGAAGCGGCGGCGCAGAAATTGATGGCGACGCTGCTGGGCAATATGGGCGCGCTGGTCGTGCTGATGACGGGGCTGCTCTGGTACTACGCCGACCCGCTGATCCGTTTCCAGTTCCCGAATTTCGACGAACCGACGACACAGGCCACCATCGCGCTGACCCGTATCGTTCTGCCCGCCCAAATCTTTTTCATCATCGGCGGCATCATTCAGGCCGTATTGCTGGCGCATAAACATTTCTACGCTGCCGCCCTCGCGCCGCTGGTTTATAACCTCTGCACCATACTTGGCGGCGTGTTGCTGTATGACACTTACGGGATTGCGGGTTTTTCGATTGGCACGCTGGTCGGTGCGGTGCTGGGGCCGTTCCTGATGCCGGTGCTGTTCAGTTACAAGCATATCCCGCTGAAAATCCGCATCGCACCCGCCGATAAAAACTTCCTGATTTACCTCGCCATCGCTGCACCCCTGATGTTCGGCACGACGCTGCTGACGCTGGATGAATGGTATGGCCGCTGGTTCGGCGCGCTGCTGGCGACCGGCACGGTGGCGCATATTTCCTACGCCCGCCGCCTGATGCAGGTGCCGATTGCGGTGATCGGCCAGGCAATTGGCGCGGCCGCCCTGCCCACTTTGTCTAAACTATGGGCGGAGGGTAAAACGGTTGAATTGAACAAAACGCTGCTTGGCACGCTGAAAACCGGTATCGCCCTGTCGGTGCTGGCGGGTGCGGGTTTCTTCGCGCTGGCTCAGCCCATCGTTGCGCTTGTCTATGAACACGGCAAGTTTACATCGACCGATACCATTATCGTCGCAGGCCTGACCGCCCTGCTCGCCTTCGCGATTCCGGGCTGGATTGTGCAGCAGATCATTTCCCGCGCTTTCTACGCGCGCGGCGACACCATCCGCCCGATGATTTTCGGCAGCGTGCTGTCGGTCGCCGCCATTCCGCTTTATTTATATCTCTCGAAAAATTATTCGGTCGATGGCATCGCCATGGCGGGCGTAACGGCGATGACGGTGAATGCGGTCGCGACGTTGCTCTATGCGCGGAAGTTGCATGCCGCGCCGCCCTTCCTGCCGCTGCTCGATGCCTTCGGGCGCAGCATGGCGATTGCGGTGCCGTCGGTCGGCGCGGCGCTCGCGGCCATCTGGTTGCGCACGACATACCTGCCCCTCGATCTGGCACAGAAATGGGTGTCGTTCGCCGATATCGCACTCGGGGGCGCGGCCTTTGGCATCATCGCGCTTCCCGCTGTACTGCTGTTCGGCGAACAGGGGCTTAAGTCATTCATTATAAAGCTGATTTCCAAGGTAATTAGGCGTTGACCATAGGCCGCCCGCTGCCTATCCTGCCCCCATGACCGAAGACATCTTTTTCTTCATCGCCGCAGGTTTTATCGCACAGCTGATCGACGGATCGCTGGGCATGGCCTATGGCGTCACGGCTTCGAGCATATTGTTGGGCATGGGGTTGCCACCTGCGGTCGTCAGTTCCACCGTCCATGCCGCCGAATGTTTTTCGACCGGCGCATCGGCGGCATCGCACCATATTTTCGGCAACGTGCATAAAAAACTCTTCAAGCAACTGGTCGTGCCGGGCGTGGCGGGCGCGGTTGTCGGCGCGTATCTGCTGACGCAACTCGATGGCGATATCATCAAGCCCTATATCGCCGGCTACCTGCTGCTAATGGGTATCGTGATTATTTTCAAGGCTTTCAAGAAAATCCCGCAAAAGGATGTGAACAAGCACATCACACCGCTCGGCTTTTTCGGCGCGCTGATCGATACCATCGGCGGCGGCGGCTGGGGCCCCATCGTGGCGTCCAACCTCGTCGCGCGCGGGCAGGATGTGCGCAACACGGTCGGCAGCGTGAATGCCGCCGAATTTTTCGTGACACTCGCAGCGTCGCTCACCTTTTTGTTCACCATCGGCTTTTCGCATCCGGAAGTCATCGTCGGTCTTGCCATCGGCGGCGTGCTGGCCGCGCCCATCGCGGCGTATCTGACGAAGCGCATTCCGGTGAAACCGTTCATGATCGCTGTCGGCCTGCTCGTCATCGGCCTCAGCATCCGCACCATGTGGAAAGTTTGGGGTTGACCATGCAGAACAAGGAAAAAGACTGGTTCGGGTACAAAAAGGTCAATCCGTCCGACAAAACCAAACTGGTAGAGAGCGTGTTCGACAACGTGGCAAGCCGCTATGACCTGATGAATGATTTGATGTCGGGCGGGATCCACCGCCTCTGGAAAAACCGTTTCGTGCAGATGATGCACCCGCGCGCGAACCGTAAACTTCTGGATGTTGCGGGCGGCACAGGCGATATCGCCTTCCGCTACCGCAAGGCGGCGGGCGATTCCGCGAAAATCACCGTCTGCGATATCAACAAGGAAATGCTGAAGGTCGGCCGCGACCGCGCCATCGATCGCGGATATTTAAAGGGCTTCGACTGGGTCGAAGGCAATGCGGAATCCCTGCCCTTCGATGACCGCGAATTCCACCTCTATTCCATCGCCTTCGGCCTGCGCAACGTGACGCATATCGACAACGCGCTGGCCGATGCCTACCGCGTATTGAAACCGGGCGGGCAGTTCTTCTGCCTCGAATTCAGCCACCTGAAAAACGCGGCCCTGCAAAAGATGTATGACGCATATTCCTTCCGCATCATCCCCAAGATCGGCGAAGTCGTCGCCAAAGACCGCGCCAGCTACCAATACCTCGTCGAAAGCATCCGCCAATTCCCCAAACAGGCCGAACTCTCAGGCCGTCTGGAAACGGCAGGGTTTGAGAACGTGAAGGTCATCAACCTGTCAGGCGGGATTGCGGCGATACATATCGGGAATAAACTGTAGTCAGGCCGCTTGCGCTGCGTAGATTTTTTCCAACGATACACGCGCGTTTCTGAGAATATCCCCCATCCCATCGCTATCTTGCACCTCGGCACGGTCAAGAATTTTTACAAGCTGCCCATACAACCGCGCCCGCAACGCAGGCTGCTGCATCTCACGGAAACACCATTCCAGAATTTTCCATGCCAGTTCCACATGGCTGTCTTCCTCGATAACGGTTCGCTGGATTTCCTGCCGGATGGCTTCATCCGGTTCCTCATCCACCATGGTGCGTAACCCCTGCGCCGAACGCGCTTCGAACAGGCAGCCGTCCGTAAACGTCTCGACTGCCATTTTGTGGACGCGATTAAGATGCCCTGCATCGCCCAGCAAGCCACGTTTAGCGGCAGGGCCTTGTGGCGATAGGTTATCATTTCGTGCAGCGTCGAGCGTGAAGGCAAGCTGCGCATGATTGATTTCATCAATTGCTGCCTGATGCGCGAGCTTTAACAAGTCAGGTGGGCTACCCATGTTGGCGAGTTTCAGGCTTAGATCCGCGAATGCTGAAATCGAGCTATGCTCCCCTCTGCCGTTTTCAATCCAGTCGTGACGAGGTGATGCAAACTTTTTACTAAGCAACCATTCCTTTGAATTGTTGGTTTCGCTCAATTGTATTTTTCCATTTTTTCTAAGCGGGCGTCCAATGACGAAACACCTGACACAAGGAACGTAACTGTAAGCAAATGACACCATATGTTCGGCAAGACACCATCCGTTTACCACGGCTACTGTGAACCCAGCCAACAGCGCAGATTGTTTTGCATTAGACCGGAAATTTCCAGTTTTTTTAAGGTAACCGAATAATGCGATTAGAAAAAGTGAACTTGATAAAACAATATTAAACAAACCAAAGAAGCCAAAATAATTGAGTTCGTCATACAAGTTATAGTATTTATATTTCTGGATAAGCTTTCCAAATACAAAAATAACTGAGGATGGTATCAGCGAAATAAAAGCCCAACGAAGTGTATTAACAGGGTTAGAAAACAACTTTTTAAAAAAACCAACCAGAAGCATAACCACTTCACCTACCATACGTGTAATCGTTTCAAAGAAAATACGCATAGTTAATTCCCCTCGCTATCCAACCTCTCCACCACCGCCGCAATCTCCGCCTCCATATCCTTCTCTTCAATCTTGCGGGATGCGCCAAGGGGTGAATCACCCGCGTAGAGCCACACATCGCCGGTTTCGAATTTCAGCTCGCCGCAGGTGCCGTAGCCTTGGTGCGCGAGGCGGAGGGTTTCGCCGGCGGCGGGGGCACCCTTGCCGGATTTGGCGATGCGGAAGATGACGTAGTCGTCGCCCGCTTCCTCGACCCCGCCGATGAACAGCACATCGCTGGCTTCCGCCTTTTGCTTGAACGACAGCTGATTCACGGCGGGCGAACAGGCGGCGGCGGGCGTTGAAACGGCGATCAGGGCGGCGGCCATCAGGCCAAGGAACAGGCGCATCGGAATTCATCCTTATAAACTTATAAAATTCATGCGGCACAGCCTGCCGCCTTGTCATTCTGCCACGAGGTAGGCTAAATACATATATTCTAAACCGCGCCCTTGGAGAATATTATGTCTAAAACCGTCGCCGTTTCCATCACGCAGCTGCCGAACGCCAAGGGGCTGAACCTGCCCCATTATGCGACCGAATTATCGGCGGGCGTCGATCTGGAGGCCGCGGTGGATGCACCCGTGACGCTGAAGCCCGGCGAACGGCAACTCATCCCGACCGGTCTTGCCATCGCCCTGCCCGAAGGATACGAGGCGCAGGTGCGCCCCCGCTCCGGCCTTGCGTTCAAGAACGGCGTGACGGTCCTGAATTCCCCTGGCACCATCGATGCCGATTATCGCGGCGAAGTGAAAGTCATCCTGGCGAACCTCGGCACCGAACCCTTCACGGTGGAGCGCGGCATGCGCGTCGCGCAGATGGTCGTGGCGCAATATACGCGCGTCAGTTTCACCCTTGTCGAGCAGCTGGATGAAACGGCGCGCGGCGCAGGCGGCTTTGGTTCCACCGGCACAGCGGCGAAAAAAGCATCATGAACATCCACGATCATATCTGGCAGACGATCGGCAACACGCCACTCGTCCGCATCCCCAAGCTGACCGCCGAGCACGGCATCAAGGCCGATATCGTGCTGAAGCTGGAATTCTTCAACCCGCTGTCGAGCGTGAAGGACCGTCTTGCGATTTCGCTGATCGAGGCTGGCGAAGCATCGGGCAAGATCAATAAAGACACCGTGATTATCGAGCCGACATCGGGCAATACAGGCATCGGCCTCGCCTTCATCTGCGCGGCGAAGGGCTACCGCCTGATCCTGACCATGCCCGAAAGCATGTCGTTCGAACGGCGCAAGATGCTGCGCCTGTTCGGCGCGGAGCTTGACCTCACCCCTGCCGACAAGGGCATGAGCGGCGCGATTGCCCGCGCGACCGAACTGGCGAAAACGCACAAAAACAGTTTCATCCCCCAACAATTCGACAACCCCGCCAACCCCGATATCCACCGCCGCACCACCGCCGAAGAAATCTGGCGCGACACGGATGGCAAGGCGGATGTCCTGATCTCCGGCGTCGGCACCGGCGGTACGCTCACGGGCGTATCGCAGGCGTTGAAGGCGAAAAAACCGTCTTTCCGCACCGTCGCGGTCGAACCGACAGACAGCGCGGTATTGTCCGGCAAACCGTCCGGATCGCACAAGATTCAGGGCATCGGCGCGGGCTTTGTGCCGGGCGTGCTGGATGTGAAACTGATTGATGAAATCATTACCGTTTCCAACGACGACGCTTATTCAATGATGCGCCATGTGGCAAAAACCGAAGGCATTCCCGTTGGCGTGTCATCCGGCGCCGCCATCACCGCCGCGCTTGCCGTCGGCAAACGTCCCGAAATGGCGGGCAAGATGATCGTCGCGATCATCCCCAGCATGGCGGAGCGTTACCTCTCCCTTCCCCCGTTCAAGGACCTTGAAGGATGATCGAAAACGATATTTTTATCGCCGCCCCGCGCAACACCGTCTGGGAATTCCTGACCCGCCACGACCATATCCAGCAATGGTGGGGCAAGGGCGTCAACCTGCATGTGCAGGAAGGCGACGAAACGCCGCAGCCCTGGACCGACCATAACGGCATCCAGCACACGACGCGCGGCAGCGTCACGGCGCTCGAGACGAATACGCGCCTGCAGCTGAACTGGACCGATGACGGCTGGCCCGGTCCGACACGCGTTGAATTCCTGCTGTCACCGTATAACGACGGCACGAACCTTTATATGTGCCAGTCCGGCTGGGATATTTTTTCCGACCAGCAGCGCGCCGAACTGGTCGAGCAATACCGCAGCCTGTGGCGGCAGTTGATGGATAATTTCAAGGCATACTGCCTGAAAACACGCTAGAGCTTTTCCCTGCGCGCCAGCGCCCATCCCGATGAAAATCGGAATCCAGTTTATAAAATTACTATCTCGAAATATTGGGTATCGGTTTTATAAACTGGATACCGGCTTTCGCCGGTATGGCCTTCGGCGTATTGCTTTGCCCCAGAAAAAAGCCCCATCGCGGCAGCGACGTGGCTCTCTTCCTTGTTCAAGAAGCTTGTTAGGTTTAGCCGAGGCGCTGCGTGGGCAGCGGCGCGGGTTTCGGCGCAGGTTTCACAGTGACCTTGACCGCAGGGTCAGCCGATGCGTTGAAATCCGCCGCGGATGCCTTCGCGCCCAGTGTCGACGGCGCAGCGTCGTCATTGGCGGGAGCCGCAAATTTCTGCTCCTCCGCCTTTGTCTTCGCCCAGTCGCGCGCGCCACGATAATCGCTGATCACCTGTTTCAGCGCGTCGCCGAACATGCCGCCGACTTTCTTGAAGAAACCAAGCGCGGGTTCACGCCAGTCTTTCTTCGCGGCGACGGTCGCCGCCGCGCCAATGCCGACAACGGCGCTGAGCAGCGGTGCAGCCGTCACGATCGCTGCCACGACGGGCAGCACGAACCATGACGCGACGGCGGTGCCGCCGAGTAGCGCGTATGATCCAAGCCGGCCGAGTTTGCCGGTGCTTTCGGTTTCAGGGGTCTCGGGGGTAACTGCCATCAGTCGTGTGCCTTTTCGTTTGTTGATCCATGCCCGC
Source organism: Alphaproteobacteria bacterium (assembly GCA_965279315.1). Taxonomy (GTDB): domain Bacteria; phylum Pseudomonadota; class Alphaproteobacteria; order Micavibrionales; family UBA2020; genus JAPWJZ01. Next base: position 2,551,196 of record OZ257145.1, read on the forward strand.
CTTGTGGAGGGTTGATACGAGTCTAGGAAGGAATGGCAAATATGTCAATTTTGTGGACGGCGTTAAGCCATATTCGTTATTTATATCAATGGTTTATTGTATGGGGTGCAATAGTAACACAAATGCTGAAAGTGAGCAAAACACCCACTTTCAGCATTCGAATCGCGTATCCGATTCTCGTGTTTTTTACGGCTGCGGCGGCTTCGGCGCGTTCACCAGTTTCGGCGTCTCCACGGCGGCTGCGGGTGCAACTTCGGGCTTCGCCGCATTGTTGAAACCGGGCTCGACCGTTGCATTCTTGAACGTGCTGGTCGCGCGCTCGATCGACTCTTTTTTCTCGTTGGCTTTGCGTTCTTTGCGCGCATTCCACCAGTTTTTCACGCGGCCGAAATCTTCCGATACATGCGAAACAAGGTCCTGGCCGAGGTTCAGCAGCTGGTCGCCCAGTTCCTGGAAGTTATTGCGGCCTTTTTCGGTGGTTGCGTAATACGCCAGACCGACCGCGCCGACAACCGATACGATCGGGAAGCTCAGCGTCATGCCGACGGCCCAAAGCGCCGTGGACAGCGTGCCTGCGCCGGCAAGATAAGTGGTGGTTTTTTCTGCGCGCTGATGGTTTTTGTTTTCTTCAGACATGGAGACCCTCTTTTTTAAAAAATTGGCGGTTGAAAATCGCGCTCCATAATACGTCCCGAGCCAGACAAGTCAAGGGTTTAGCGTATGATTTTTCCTTGATATTACAGGCTATTGCACAGGCGGCAGAATCCCTTTAAAAATTATCTATGCAAAATGCATCCTTGGAAATTCAGGCGGCTGAAACGCCCGAAACTGACGCAGCGCCCGTGCGTGCGGCTGCCCCTGTCGCGCAGGCGACCACACCAATGATGACCCAATATCACGCCGTGAAAGAACAGCACAAAGACTGCCTGCTGTTCTACCGCATGGGCGATTTTTTCGAACTGTTTTTCGATGATGCGATCACCGCCGCCGCCGCGCTCGACATCACGCTGACCAAACGCGGCGCGCATAACGGCGGCGAAATCCCGATGTGCGGCGTGCCGTGGCATGCGCACGAAGCCTACCTCGCCCGCCTGATTAAACTGGGCCACAAGGTCGCGATCTGCGAACAGGTTGAAACCCCCGCCGAGGCAAAACAGCGCGGCGGTTATAAAGCGCTCGTGCGCCGCGACGTCACCCGCGTCGTCACCGCCGGTACATTGACCGAAGATACGCTGCTGGAAAAAAACGCGAACAATTACCTGGCCGCGATCGCCGAAATCGCAGGCGCAATCGGCATGGCGTGGCTCGACCTGTCGACCGGCGATTTCACGCTGCAGCCCGTGCTGCCCCACGACCTTGGCGCGACTTTGGGTCGCGTGGGCGCGAACGAAATTCTTGTCCCTGAAAAAATGACGCAGAACGAAGCGCATTTTGAAGTCTTCGCGGATGTGCGCAATAAATTGAGCGTGCAGCCCGGTTCCCGCTTCGATGCCGAAAACGCGCGCCGCCGGCTGGAGCAGATGTTCGGCGTCGCCACGCTCGAAAGTTTCGGCGGTTTCAGCCGCGCGGAAATCGCGGCGGCAGGTGCGCTGATCGATTACGTCGAGCTGACGCAGAAGGGCAAATTCCCCCGCCTGTCCGCGCCGCGCCAGCTGGCGCTCGGATCGGTCATGGAAATCGACGCCGCCACGCGCCGCAACCTGGAACTCACCTGCACCATGACGGGAGAACGTGCGGGCAGCCTGCTGCACACCATCGACCGCACCATCACGGGCGCGGGCGCGCGCCTGCTGGCAAAACACCTTGCCATGCCGCTGACCACGCCGCCCGAAATCCACCGCCGCCTTGATATGGTCGGGCATTTCTTCACGCGTCCCGATTTGCGCCTCGACACGCGCGGGTTTTTGCAGCGTTGCGCCGATATCGAACGCTCGCTTGCCCGCCTCAGCCTCGACCGTGGCGGCCCGCGCGACCTGGCCGCCATCCGCGATACGCTCGGGCAGACCGTGCAGCTGTTCCACCTGATCCTGAAAAGCGCAGCCACCCTGCCCGCCGGATTGAATGATGCCCTCGATGTCCTGAAGCTCTGGGGTTCGCACCATCCGCTGATCGACCAGCTGGAACGCGCATTGGCACAGGATATGCCCGTGCTGGCCCGCGACGGCGGTTTCATCGCGCAGGGCTATTCCCCGCGCCTTGATGAGCTTCGGATGCTGCGCGACGACAGCCGCCAGCATATCGCGCGCCTGCAGGCCGAATATGTGCAGGCGACCGGCGTGAACACGCTCAAGATCAAGCACAACAACGTGATCGGCTATTTCATCGAAGTCACGACCACGAACGGCGACAAGCTGTTCGGCGATACCGGCCGTTTCATCCACCGCCAGACGATGGCGAACGCCGCGCGCTTCACGACGGTTGAGCTGTCGGAACTGGAACGCAAGATTTCCGAAGCCGCCGAAAAATCGCTCGCGCTCGAGCTCGAACTTTTCGCGCAATTGTCGAAGGAAGTGATGGCGCAGGCCGAAATCATCGCCCGTACCGCCAATGCGCTTGCCGCTATCGATGTTGCTTCCTCGCTTGCCGAATATGCGGCACGCAACAATTGCGTGCGCCCGTTGGTCGATGAAACTTTGGCGTTCGAGATCAAAGGCGGCCGCCATCCGGTCGTGGAATTCGCGCTGAAACGCCAGAACGCGGAATTCATCGCCAATGACTGCACGCTGGCCGATGCATCGCGCCTGTGGCTGCTCACCGGCCCGAACATGGCGGGTAAATCGACCTTCCTGCGCCAGAACGCGCTGATTGCGCTTCTTGCACAGATGGGCGCGTATGTGCCCGCGGCCTCCGCCCATATCGGCGTTGTTGACCGCCTGTACAGCCGCGTTGGTGCGGCGGATGACCTTGCGCGCGGGCGTTCGACCTTTATGGTCGAAATGGTCGAAACCGCGACGATCCTCAACCAGTCGTCATCGCGCTCGCTCGTCATCCTCGATGAAATCGGGCGCGGCACGGCGACGTTTGACGGCTTGTCCATCGCCTGGGCCTGCCTTGAATATTTGCACGAGGCGAATAAATCCCGGGCGCTGTTTGCCACGCATTACCATGAATTGACGACCCTGACGGAAAAGCTGAAAAACCTCGCCTGCTTCACCATGAAGGTGAAGGAATGGAAAGACAGCATCATTTTCCTGCACGAAGTCGCCCCCGGCACGGCCGACCGTTCCTACGGCATCCATGTCGCGAAACTGGCGGGCCTGCCGCCCGCCGTCATCGAACGCGCGGAAGCCGTACTGAAGACGCTGGAAAACCCGAAAGACGGCAAGGCATCTAAAAACGTCGGTGCCGAACTGCCGCTGTTCAGCGTCGTGCCGAAGGCGGCGCCCGCGAAACCTTCCGCCGCCGAGGAAGCCCTGCGCGCCCTCAACCCCGACAGCCTCAGCCCGCGCGAGGCATTGGATGCCCTGTACGCACTGAAGGAAAAACTAGCGGCCGACAAAAAATAGTTGTGCGCGGTTATCGAACCCGGCCACCGGCTTCAGCCATGACGGCTTTTCTGAAATCCATTTGTTGTCGATTGCCGGGCAGGCCAGCACCGCCGTGATTTTGCGCGCATCAAGCAGTTTGCGCGCATCATCCGCCGTCTTCGCCGTTTCGATATCATGCAGCACGCGCAAGCCCTGGGCTTCGCGCTGGTAATTCCCCGCGATGATTTTCTGGGGCGTAAAGAACAGCACATCGCCGCCCATTGCGGGATCGACATACAGGCTGCCGTAACTCTTGAAAATGCCCGTTTGCAGCGCAAGCCGCATGGCCAACTGGCATTCTGCTTTGGCGTTATCGGTAGGGGGAGTCACCATGTCCGCAAGACCTGTGGCAATGACCGCCACAATAAACAGCACCGCATAAGGACGGAACGGACGGTCGACGCGGTGCATCGCTGCAGTGATAAAGGCCGGGAACAGCGCAGCGATGGCGACGAGGGCGACGGGCTGCAAATAATACGTCCACCGCCCCTGCACCGCGACCATCGCAAAACCTGCCGCCAGCAGCGACAGCAGCAGGTATTTCTCGCGGCGCTTGGGCATTTTCAGCAATAAGACAAGCGCGAGCGCAGGCTGCCACAAATGTCGCAGGATGATATCGGCGTCGCCAGACAACAGGAATGGACCGTCATCCGCCATCGGCCCCGCAATGATTTTCGGATACAGCAGCATTTCGATTCCCGCCGCAGCAGCCACAACGCTGATGGCGCAGATCAGCCGGTTGCGCGGGGTATGCGCCATCATTTTCGGCATCGACAGCACAGTCGCGCCCAAGGCGACCAGCAGAGTTAGCGCGACATAGGGAATGGACAGCGTGTCGTACTGCACCCTGGTGAAGTATTCACCCAGCGGATATTCGGCGGCGAGGCCAAGCGCCGAGACGATAAACGTGCCCCATGCCATCGCGGCCAGCGGTTTCATCTGCCCCGCGTCCTTCAGCGTGAAGAAACCCAAAACCCCATAAACCGCCGCAATCGGCATCAATGCCTCGGTGCTGATCCACAGCATCAATCCCAATACCGCGCCACCTGCCAACCCTGTCAGGATGGTCAGCGGGCGCATGATGGTGCAAATGACCGCACACCAGAGCATCGCCAGCAGCCCCTGATGGTCGGCATCGCCGGGCAGATAATATGCGGCAAGCGGGTTGAATATCATGGCCAGGAACAGGCAGCCGGTTATGTGGATATGGTTAAAATGTTTTTGCGCCGCGCGCATCATGAAGAACAAGGCGGCCAGCCCCAGCAGCGGCGGCAGCCATGTGGCCGACAGCATCAGGCGGGTTTCCACGCTGAAATCGCGCGGGGCGAACCATGCGCCGAGCGCCAGCAGCGCGTCCAGCGGGCGCGTCCAGTTGATTTCAATTGTGCCGATATCGGGCGCATTCGTGTTGCGCACGATATGGCCGAGGAAATCATCGCCGATCAGCCATTGCCGCACCTGATTGAGGCGCATCCAGACATCGGGGTCGTTGGGGCCGAGCGGCGCGCTCAGCTTCGGCCATTTCAGGACTTCGGACTGACGCGCGAATGACAGCTTCACCAGCCAGCCCAGCGGCAGCAGCCAGAGCAGCACGCGCCATTTGTTTTTCGGCATCAGCTCTTCATAGGCCGGATTGCCGTTTTGTGGAAACACGAGAAAGCGCAGCAACACGAAATTGACCGCCAGCCCCGCCCCCACGCCGCAGCAGAGCGAAAACATGCGCGCGATAAATCCGGCGGGCAGCAGCGCAAGGAGAATGCAGAACACGCCGTAATTGATCGCGGCGGCAAATAACTGGCAGGCGACAAAGGCGGCGGCCTGCTGGTGCGTCTTTGCGGGCCTGGCGCTGTCGGTGAACGTGAAATTTTTATGGAGCAGATAAGTGACGCCGATGGCGAGCGTCATCGACAATCCGCGCGCGGCATAAACCGACAGGTCGAAAAAGATGAAAAGTTCCAGCAACGCCGCATCGACCAGAAACCCCAGCCCGCCCACCAGCAGGTAGCGCAGGAAACTGGGCCCCAGCCGCCGGAGCAGCGGGATGCGGTTGAGGAGGTCTAGCGCCTGACGTTCAGATAGCATAAATGCCGCGCCTCGCGGTAAGAGCGCGCCACGCCGTTAAGGACAAGCCCCGCCACGAACAGCAGCGTCGCCAGCGTGCCGATGGCGCTCGCCAAAATCGCGGTCGGCTGCCGCGACACCAGTCCCGTATCGAGATATTCAAGAATGACAGGCACGCCAAGGCACAGCGACAGCGCCGCCAAAAACAGCGAAATCAGGCCGAAGAACATCATCGGGCGCATGTCTTTGTAAAGCAGCGCAATCGTGAACAGGATGCGGAAACCGTCGCGGAAAGTGCGTAGCTTGCTGAACGACCCTGCCGGGCGTTCGCCGTAGGGCGACGGGATTTCGATGAAAGGCAGGCGTTGCTCCAGCGTGAAGACGCTCATTTCCGTCTCGATTTCAAAACCCGCGCTGTGCGCCGGGAATGACTTTGCGAAGCGGCGTGAAAACGCGCGGTAGCCGGAGAAAATATCCTGCATCCCGCGGCCGAACAGCCCTGCCACGATCAGGTTGAACATCATGTTTCCGAATTTGTGGCCGGGCGGGAATGATTCATCCTTGCCCTTGCGTACGCCGCAGGCCATGTCGTTATGGCCGTTCAGGATCGCATCGACCAGCAGCGGCGCGGTCGCGGGATCGTAAGTTGTGTCGGCATCCAGCATCAGGTACACATCGGCGTCGACATCGGCGAACATGCGGTAAACGACGTTGCCCTTGCCCTGAAGCTTCACTTCCCGCACCTCGACGCCTTCCTTGCGCGCGAGGTCGCCGGAACCGTCTTTCGAATTGTTGTCGAACACGACGATCCGGGCATTGGGCATCGCGGCGCGCATCTGCCGGATCACGGGCACGATCGTCAGCGCCTCGTTGTAGCATGGCAGGACGATGGCGATATCAGGCTGGCTTTTGTCGGTCGAAGCAGTCATCGCACACCCCGGTTGATGCGGTGAAAAGACAGGCGGTCGCCTGCCCCGACACTTTGCGACAATGGCGTGTGAAAATCAATTTTCTTCGTCGCCGCTAAGGTACTGGCGATATTCAAAAAATTGCGTATATCGCATTTATTTCTTGACTTTTATCCATAACTGGGGTAGTATGAAAATAATGAAAGGGGGCTGCCTTGATCACCGAAACGCTGAAAACCCGGCTCCGGCAAGCCTTCCAGATCATCCATACAGTTTTTGCTTACTTGCGCTTGAAGACGGCGGTCGGCGGCGCGATGATCGGGCCGCGTGGCGTTTCAACCAGCGGTTTTTCAACCGGCACCGGCGCGTCGCTGCCTGTGGCCGACATCGTTTCGCTGTTGAAGGTGCGCGAAATGCGGGCGATTGCGTTCGGCTTGTCGGGCCTGTCTTCTGCTGCGCGTTTCAGGACAAGGCGGATATGGCCATCGGCCTTGGCCGATACGCTGTCGATTTGCCAGACGCCGTTGCTGGCCCGTGCAAAATTATCCGTCAGCGTTTCACGCAGGAAGATTTTTTCGCCGGGTTTCAGGAAATCGGGGATGCGGCCCGGAATTTCGGCGACACGTTTTGCGTTATATTCCATTTCCAGCCCGCTTTTGAAACGCAGGTATAAAACATCGTCCCGCACGATGCGGCCATTGACCACAGGGCGTTCCAGCGACAAATCCTTCACGACCTGTTCCGCGCCGTCAACAGATAGCACGGCGCCGCGGAAGATAAAGCTGGGGATTTCGTCTGGTTTCATGATGGATCAATCAATCCCCTCCCCCGCATCATGCGGGAAAGGGGATAATGGGTTACGCCGGCTTCAGCGGGTCGTTGCCGGTTTTCTTGGTCGCGACGGGCGCGTTGTCGTTTTCGGCAGCCAACGGCGGTACGGGCGGCTGCACGGGCGCGGCTGCGTTGAAATCGGCGGCGGGGGCCAGCGGTTTCTGCGGCAGGTACGGGCCGTATTCCTTTTCCAGCGACGTGTAATAGAGTTTCAGCGAACGGATCTGCGTATCGGTCACTTCGGCCCATTTGTCTTTTTTCTTGGGGTCGAGGCGGTCTTGTTCGATCCGGTCCAGCTCCCTGCGCGCTTTCGCAACGGTCATCCACGGCACATCACTGTTGGTGTCGAGGATATGGTTGGCGATAAAACGCTTCATCGCTTCCTGTTTTTCCAGCGGCAGTTCCTCGGGCGCGTTTTCATACACGACGCGGCCGGCGAATTTCACGAAGCGCGTGATATTTTCGTCTTCCTTGATTTCTTCGGCAAAGCGGGTGCGGAAATTGGTGACGAGCGTTGCAGCCTCTTTCCATGATGGCGCGTCGCGGAATTCCTTCATCCACGCATCCAGCTTCACTTGCGTTTCGGCGCTGGGCGCTTCATGCAGGAGTTCTTCAGGCTGGGTCGTCCAGCTCGGCGTTTTTGCGGGGCGCGCCTCTTTCGCCAGCTTCGCCGCTTCCTGGATGTTTTCGAGGAATTGCGGGTTCGCCTTGATGAGCGCGGCGCGGTCGTTCGCCAGTTTTTCGTCAAAACCGGCGGGCAGGACAGCATCCGACAGGTCAATCGGCATCAGGATGGGCTGTTGCGTCTTGCGCACGAGGCGGAATGCGCTGACAGGGTCAGGCTGGCCTTTCGGCGCTTTCTTGCTCTGGTCGAGAATGACCTGTTTCAATTCATCGACGCTCATCGACAGGTAGGGCTTCGGGTCGAGGCTGAGGTCGAACATGATCTCCGTCACGCCGCTGCCGTTGCGTGCGCCGAGCGAGGTCACGACGGCTGCGTTTTTGTTGCCGAAAGAGAATGCCGTATGCGTGAAAACCGCGTTTTCCTGTACGAAGGCATCGACGCCCTCGACAGATGCGGTTTTCGTCAGCTGTTCCCACAGTTGCGGCGCGGATTTCTTCACCAGTTTGGCGACGCCGAGCGTTGCCTTGATGTCGTTCATCGCGTCATGCGCGTCTTCTTCGGACAGGCCGACATTGTTCTGGCGGGCGACCACGCCCAGTTTCATGCTGGGCGCGCCGTTGGCGTTTTTCTGGGTCAGTTTCAGGAGTTCGGGCATATAGGCCGACGCCGCCTGTACAGCGATCATGACGTCGAAGCGGCTGTTGCTCTGGCCGTTGGACGGGTTCTTGGCCGACAGCATGGTGCTGTCCAGCAGGTTCTGGTGCAGGTTCTGGGCGAAGATATCGTCGTCATAACCGATGTTGTTGTAGCCGGAGAATATGACCGGCCAGTACTGGCTGCGCGCCCACTGGTCGACTTCCTGCATCAGCTCGAACGCGGAATTTTTGGCCGTTTTCAGGTCGGCGGTGGTGAAGCCGGTGGTCAGCATCGCGCCGGGGGCGGCGACCGTCCAGGGCGACACGCGCGCCTCCAGCTTTTTCATCGACAGGATATTCATGTCATCATCGGCAAAGATCAGGCCGATCTGTAAAATCTGCGCAAAGTCGCGCTCGAGGCCGGTCGTTTCCAGGTCGTAAAAAATATACATAAGCTATGCTTCCTTCGCGTCGCTGTGGGCCCGAAATTCGCTGTATTGGTCTGTCGTGGTGTTGATATACTGGTAGCATCCGCAGAAGAAAAGCACAATATCTTAGGGAAATAAACGTGCGGATTTTGTAAAATTCTTGAAACATGACGCATAGCACCAAATCACCCGTCCCCACCCGCAAATCGCCGGACAGCACCGACGATAAAGGCAATGCGATCAAAATATTGGTGGATAATTTCAAACAAAAACGTCAGGTTTTATTGGCTGGGTTACAGAAAAATCAGCTCCGTCATAAAGACGGTTATTTTCATAATCTGCTATCCCGCCTGTGTGATTCCACCCTCGCTGCCATTGCCGATACTGCGGCCGAAAAACAGGATGCCAGACAGGCGATGCCCTGCATCGTGGCGGTCGGCGGGTATGGGCGGCAGGAACTCGCCCCCTTCTCAGACCTCGACATATTATTTGTCTCTGATACCGAATTGACGGCCGCTGGTAAAAAACTGGTCGAGGTGCTGCATACCGCTTTCTGGAATGCGGGGCTGAAGATCGCCTATTCCGTCCGCACGGTTGCCGATTGCGAAACGGCGATGAAGACCGACCTGCATTTCGTCACCAGCCTTTTGGAAAAGCGGCTGGTCTGGGGGCCGAAGAAGGTTTTCGCGGAACTGGCTGGCGCCGTGAAAGAGCACCACGACGCCGCATCCCCCGCCACCTTCATCGCCGCCAAGCTGGCCGAACAGGAAGCGCGGCACAAAAAACTGGGCGACAGCCGTTACCAGTTGCAGCCGAATATAAAGGAAAGCAAGGGCGGCCTCCGTGATATCCAGACGCTGCTGTGGATTTCGAATTTCCTGTACGGCATCACCACGCCCGCAGGCCTGGTCGAAAAAGGCGTGCTGACGGCGCAGGAAGCCGAGACGCTGCAGGACGCGCAGGAATTTTTATGGGCGGTGCGCTGGCACCTGCACCTTGCGAATGGCCGTTTCGACGACCGCCTTGCATTTGACATCCAGCCCGACATTGCCGCGCGCATGGGATACAAGGAAACCGAGCTGAACAAGCGCGCCGAACATTTCATGAAAGACTATTTCATGACGGCATCCGAAGTCGGCCACCTGACGCGCATTATCTGCGCCGACCTTGAGGCGCGATCCTTGAGTGCGGGCGCGACGGCGGGCACCAGGAAAATTTCGATTGCAGATGTGATCGAGGGCTTCCCCCTCACCCACAACCGCCTCAACATCGCCGAGAAAACGCAGTTCAGAAAAACGCCGTCCGACATCGTGCGCATCTTCCGCGTCAGCCAGAATACCGGATATGACATTCATCCCGATGCCTTGCGCGCCATCCGCAACGCCGTAAAAAACGCTGATTTCACGCAGGATGGCGAAGCATTCCGCCTGTTCCTGCTGATACTGCTGGATGAAAAAAAATCGGAGCAGACCTTGCGCCGGTTGAACGAAGCAGGCGTTTTATCTGCATTATTGCCCGATTTCGGCAATATCTTCGCGCATATGCAATACGACATGTACCATGTATACACGGCGGACGAGCACACGATCCGCGCCGTCGGCATGATGCACAAAATTGAAAACGGCGAACTGGCGGCGGATGCGCATCTTGCCACCGAACTGTTCAAAAAAATCCAGTCGCGCCGCGCGCTCTATGCCGCCATGTTCCTGCACGATATCGCCAAGGGCACAGGCGGCAAACATTCTGAGGCCGGTGCGGAAGTGGCGCGCAAAATCTGCCCCCTGCTGGGCATCACGCCGGAAGAAACCGAAACAGTGATCTGGCTGGTGGAATATCACCTTGTCATGACGATGACAGCGTTCAAGCGCGACCTGAACGACCCGAAGGCGATCGAGGATTTTGTTGGTTACGTGCAGTCGCCGGAGCGATTGAAACTCCTGACCATCCTCACCACCGCCGACATCATGGCGGTCGGGCCCGACAAATGGAACAACTGGAAATCGGGCCTGCTGGCGGAGCTGTACGACAAGGCGTACGAGCATATGTCCGGCACGCCAAAGGACCGCGACGATAACGACCAGTTCATCATCCTGCAAAAACAGGCGCGGCGGCTGGTGGGATCGAACGCGCCGACATTGCAATACCTCGCCGACTATGCGCCGAAATATTTCTGGCTGAGTTTCCCGCCCGAGGCGATTGCGGGTTTCGTGCAGGCGATTGAAAAGAATACAGGCAATGAAGCAACCGTCATCCGCGTGTCGCCGAATACGGCACAGGACTTTACGGAAGTATTCGTCTTCACCCCTGACAAAAAAGGCCTGTTCGCCACCCTGTCGGGCGCGATGGCGGCGGCGGGCGCGTCGATTGTGGATGCGCGCATTTTCACGCTGACCAACGGCATGGCACTCGATGTATTCCAGATTCAGGACCTGCGCGGCCATGTGTATGACAACAACGCCTTCCTGCAAAAGACGCTGAAGGGCGCTGTGACCGGCACGCTGAACCTCGACCATGAAATCGCAGAACGCCGCCGTACCGCCCCGCAAAAAGGCCGCCACTTCTCCGTGCAACCCCGTGTCATCATTGACAATAACGCCAGCGCAAGCAACACGGTGATCGAGGTGAACGGCAAGGATCGCGCGGGCTTCCTTTACGACATTACCTCCGCCCTGACGCTCGAGGGTTTGCAGATCTCCGCCGCCAAAATCACAACCTTTGGCAGCCGCGCCGTTGACGTATTTTATGTGAAAGACAGCTTCGGGTTGAAGGTCGTACACCGCGCCAAACTGACAGCGATTGAAAAAAGCCTGATGGCTGCGCTTGTCAAGAATCAGTAACACCGCATATAATTTTACTGGTTAAAAATCAAATGGTTGGAGTCACCTCTTGGCGATCAAAGCTGTCGAAAAAAATTCTGCTGCGCCCACTGCACCGACGGCGGACTGGTCTCCGGACAGCTGGCGCGCGAAGCCGGCAAAGCAATTGCCCGAGTACGACAATCTGGATGAGTTGAAGATTGTTGAAAACACGCTCAAGAATTATCCGCCGCTGGTTTTCGCAGGTGAAGCACGCCGGTTGAAAAAGGCGCTGGCGAAAGTCGGCGCCGGCGAAGCAATCCTGCTGCAGGGCGGCGATTGCGCCGAAAGTTTTGCGGAATTCCATCCGCGCAATATCCGCGACACGTTCCGCGTGATTTTGCAGATGGCGATCATCATGTCGTTCTCCGCCTCCGTCCCCGTCGTAAAGGTCGGTCGCTTGGCCGGACAGTTCGCAAAACCGCGCTCTGACGGCAACGAAACCAAGAACGGCGTGACGCTGCCAAGTTATAAGGGCGATATCATCAACGGTTCCGAATTCACGCCGGAATCGCGCCGCCCCAACCCGCAGCGCATCATTCAGGCCTATAACCAGTCCGCCGCGACGCTGAACCTCGTGCGCGCTTTCGCGCATGGCGGCTATGCCGACCTGCATCGCGTCAACAAATGGATGCTCGATTTCGTCAAGGGACACCCCATGTCGGAACGTTACCGCGATTTGTCGGAACGCATCGACCAGGCTTTGTCCTTCATGGCGGCGGCCGGCATCACCGGCGAAAGCTCGCAGCAGATCCGCGAGGTTGAATTCTACACCTCGCACGAGGCGCTGCTGCTGCCCTATGAAGAGGCGCTGACCCGCGTGGATTCCACGACCGGCGACTATTACGACGTTTCCGCGCATATGCTGTGGATCGGCGACCGCACCCGCCAGCCCGACGGCGCACATGTGGAATTCCTGCGCGGCGTGAAAAACCCGATCGCGTTCAAATGCGGCCCCAGCCTGCCGGTCGATGACATGCTGAAGCTGATGGATATCCTGAACCCCGATAACGAACCCGGCCGCCTCACCCTCATTTCACGCATGGGCCATGACAAGGTGGAGAAGAACCTGCCCGGCCTGATCCGCGCCGTGCAGAAATCCGGCCATAATGTGACGTGGTGCTGCGACCCGATGCATGGCAACACGCGCACGGCGACCAGCGGCTACAAGACCCGCGAATTCGGCAATATCATGTCCGAAGTGAAGCAGTTCTTTGACATTCACTATGCCGAGGGCAGCTATCCCGGCGGTGTGCATTTCGAACTGACGGGGCAGGACGTCACCGAATGCGTCGGCGGCGCATACAAGATCACCGATGAAAACCTGTCCGAGCGTTACCATACGCATTGCGACCCGCGCCTGAACGCGTCGCAGGCGCTTGAACTCGCCTTCCTGATCGCCGATGAACTGCGGGGCCATTACGTGCGCAAGCGCGATGCGGCGGATGACGAAGGGATGAAGGTGTAAAGTTGGGCAAGCATTTCACCATCACCGCCGCGCAGCTGAACCCCACGGTCGGGGACATCTCCGGCAATATCAAAAAAATCCTCGATATCTATCAAAAACACAAAAATCAGGCCGACCTGATCGTGTTCTCGGAGATGATCGTCACCGCCTACCCGACCGACGACCTGACGCTGAAGCCGTTCTTTATCGACCGCGTGATGAAGGGCGTGGAGAAACTGGCGCAGCAGATTGACGGTACCGGCGCGGGCATCGTGATTTCCGCCCCGTGGCGCGACCAGGGCAAGGTGTTCAACACCGCGCTGCTGATCCATGACGGCCAGATCGTGGCGAAGCGTTTCAAATGCCACCTGCCGAATTATGGCGTGTTCGACGAAGTGCGCCTGTTCAGTGCCGGACACCTGCCCTTTCCCGTTGAATTCAAGGGCGCGAAGCTGGGCATCCTCACCTGTGAAGACATGTGGTTTCCCGACGTCGCTTCGCACCTGCGCAAGCATGAAGCGGAAATCCTGATTTCACCGAATGGCAGCCCGTTTGAAATGGGCAAGACACATGTGCGCCTCGACCATGCGCGCAAGCGCGTGTCCGAAACCGGCCTTGCCTTATTCTATATCAATCAGGTGGGCGGTCAGGATGAATTGGTGTTCGATGGAGCTTCGTTCATCATGGACCATCAGGGCAAAGTGCTGACGCAATTCCCCAGCCATCAGGAATATGTCGTCACCACCATCTGGGAACAGGGTGTCGACCGCGTCTTCGTCTGCAAATCCGCCGAAGCGTCCCACAACCTTTATGCGGGGTCCGAAGCGGTTTATCAGACCCTCGTCCTCGGGTTGCGCGACTACGTGAACAAGAATAATTTTCCGGGCGTGTTGCTCGGCATGTCGGGCGGCATCGACAGCGCGCTATCGGCGGCGATTGCCGTCGATGCGCTCGGCCCCGACCGCGTACAATGCTATATGATGCCATCCCCCCATACCTCGCAGGACAGCGTCGATGACGCGGCGGAATGCGCGAAGCTGCTGGGCATCAAGCATGGCAGCATGCCGATTGAAAAATCGATGGCTGCCTATGCTGACATGCTCAAAACCTCTGCCAACCAGAATTTATCCGGCACGACCGCCGAAAATATCCAGGCCCGCACGCGCGGCATGCTGCTGATGGCGCTGTCGAACGCAACCGGATACATGGTCCTATCGACCGGCAACAAATCCGAAATGTCGGTCGGCTATGCCACGCTCTACGGCGATATGTGCGGCGGGTATAACGTGCTGAAAGACGTTTACAAGATGATGGTGTTCGAACTGTCGAAATGGCGGAACCAATACCACCCGACCAACGCGAAAGGCCCCGCCGGCCGCGTGATACCGGAGCGCATCATCACCAAGCCGCCATCCGCCGAACTCAGCCCCGGCCAGAAGGACGAAGACAGCCTGCCGCCCTATGCGGCGCTTGACGATATCCTGCACTGCCTCGTGGAAGAGGAAATGAACATTGACGCGATTGTGGAGCGCGGCCATGCCGTGGAAACGGTGAACAAGGTCTGGAAACTGCTCGACCACGCCGAATACAAGCGCAGGCAGGCCTGCCCCGGCGTCAAGATCAGCCGCAAGGCCTTCGGCCGCGACCGCCGGTATCCGATCACGAACAAATTCACCGACCTGATTGTCGAGAATGGCTAAAGACTAGACGGCACTTCGATCAAGGGCACTACCGTTGGAACAGGGGAGTTTCAAAAGTATGGAAGAGACGTTCGACGAGATCATCAAGGCACAGGGCATCTATAAAAAGATGGTCGCCTGCGACAGTCCCGCCGCCTTCAAAAAGGTGTTTTCGGAGGCAATCTATGCGTCTTCCCTCACCGATTTTTATCCGGTCGTCGTGCGCGCGCAAATCGCCGCCGCGCTGATTGCATCGCATGAATTGATCGGCACGGACGGTTTCGTTTTTGGCGATTACCTTTACAAATCCTTCGGCCTGCACCCGCACCACTTCCTGCAATCCGGCACGCAGAGCACGGCTGATATCATGGAGCGCGATCTGCCGCAGGTGGAAAACATGTTCCGCGCCTTCGGTTACGAGATTGAAAACGGCATTGTCAGCGCGCATCCGGAAGAAGGCGAAACGCCGAAAGTGATCGATTTCATCGAGGTACGCCGCAAAAAAGCCGCTGGAAACGCTGCATAATTTCAGATTTACTTGACTTAAACGGTATAGTTATGTAAATAATAGGTTCCCGTTCAAGAGGATACTATGCCGTCAAAGCTGTCACTCGCCTTCCGCAAAGCCGCATCGCGCGACGTCGCCGCGATGCAGGAAGTGTTTGCCGAAGCCTTTGCCGACAAAAACGAGTTCACGAACCTGCAGCAGTACCTCAGCTGGTCGGTGCAGGACCGCGACATCCGCATGATCGTCGCCGAAACCGAGGACAAGAAAATAGCGGGCTTCGTGATGACGGAATTCAATTCATCGACCATGCGCAACGCCGTGCATGTCGCGCAGCTGGCTGTCGCACCGGAATTCCAGGGCAATGGCGTCGGCCGCGCGCTGCTGGAACAAGTGGAGCAGACGGCGCTAAAAAATGAATTCGATACCGTGACGTTGCAGGTGCGCAAGGGCAATGCGAAGGCAATCGGCCTCTACGAAAGCATGGGCTTTGGCATCATGGGTGAAGACCAGAAATATTACCGCGACGGTGAATCCGCGCTCGAGATGAAAAAGTACCTCAACCCGCTCGATCCGCCCAAGGGTTTCCACCTGCCGCGTTTCGTCAAGCGCATGATGAGCATCTATGCATAACGTATATCAGGAGCATCATTAAATGAATGTCGCAGCAGGCGCGTTACTGGCAATGGGCGTGGCGGTCGTGGTGGTGGCAGCACCCGTGGCGGGCGCGTTTATCGGCGCAGCTGTCACGACGAACGCGATTGCGGGCGGCATCGCAGGCTTCACGCTGGGCGCGCTTGCCCTGCCCCTGCCCTATGCAGCACTTGTTACGAAAGACGAACCGACCGAAGCAAAAGACATCGGTAAAAGCCGCCTGCGCCGTATCGCCGAGGAAGTGTTTTCGCTCTATAAATCCGTCGGCGGGATGTTCGCCAGCGTGACGGCGGAAGCGGTAAAAGAAAAGTTCGGCAAGAAACCTGCGGTTTTCGTGCCGTATGACAATAGTGACGACCCGTTCCGCATCGGTGAATTGTCGCCGGCGTTCGAGGCGGCGACGGTCAAAACCGAACCGCAATCGCGCACCCAGCCGGAACTGAAACTTGCGAAAACGCCTGCATCACTTCAGCGTTAATTAGCGGAAACCTAGCAAGGGCAGCGGATCGACCAGCCCCATTTTCGCGGCCAGGATGATGGCGGCGGTGGAGGCAAAGGGCAGCCCCGCGACCATCGCCTTTTTCAAATTGCGGCTGCGTCCGCCCGCGAATGATTTCGTGATATAGCCCAGCCACACCACCAGCGAAAACAATGCCGCACCGATGACAAGGAATGGTGCCTTGTCATTACCGAAATGCGCGACCGCCACGGCAAAGATAAAGACGAACAACGGGACAACGTGGAAACGGAAGAGGTTTTTCATCAGTCGTTTATATAGCGTGCCACGACAGGGTCAAGCGTTGCGATGAATTTATCGACGCTGTCGGTGTATTCTCCCGCTTCGCCCAGTTCATTGTTGATCGCCCCATGGCCTTTCTTGACCGGAATCACGGTTGCAGGAATGCCGAGCGCGTTGCTTTTTTCCGCATATTCGACCGACTGGCCGCAAGGGTCGCCCGTGCGCTGCGATGAACAGACGCTGAGCCAAGGCGATGCGGTCTTATCCAGCTGGTGGAACGGCGAGGATTCGATCCAATATGCCTCCTCGTCACCGAACGCTTCTGCATAGCGTTCCTTCATGAATTCGATCGGGTGGTTCATTTGCGTCACCACATTGGTCGTGCCGCTGTCGAGGGATATCGTGCCAATCAGCTTGCCCACACCTGCATCCTGCCGTATCTTGGCATCCGCATTGACAAGCGACACAAGGTGCGCGCCCGCTGAATGCCCCATCAGGATCACGCGGCTCGCATCGCCGCCCCATTCCGCCGCATGTTTTTGCACATAGGCGACGGCGCGTGCCACGTCATTGCCTTGCTGCAATGCCATGCTGCCTTCGGCCACCATCGGGTAATTGACGCTCACGTACAAAAAACCCTTGCCGGTGTAATGTTCCATTTTATTGCCGGTCATGCCGCGCATGGTCTTGTCACCCACGCACCATCCGCCGCCATGCACCATGATGATGACCGGCGCCAATTTCTCGATCTTGCGTTTCGGATAGAACACGTCGAGCTTTTGCAGTTCCGCCGAACCATAGGCAACATCCATGATGTCGCCCGGCGGGCCTTTTGCATTCCGGCCTTTCTTGCCGCTGTTCATCAGTTTGCTGACCTGCGCCTTGCGGTCCGCGCAGGTGCCACCGCCCAATCCCTCCAGCAGTTTTTCGCTCAGGCCTCCATTCTGTTCACCTTCGCCCTTCGCCGCGCGGCGTTTCATCAGCATTTCACGCAAGCGGCCTCCGCCTTCGGCATCTGCTGGCGGCACAAAAACCACGCTGGAAAAAAGGATGGAGAGGATAAGAAGAATGCGAACCATATGATACCTGCCTGTTGGATATAATACTGCCAGATTGCCCAAGCCCCTGTGAACAGTCATAAATTCATGAAATTCCTGCATAATTTGCCATATAATCCACTTGGTTTTTTAAGGCCATGTAGTATATTGGCTGTTCTGAATTTGAAGGGAATTGAAGACCATGACCGTCGCCGTAAGATTTGCCCCCAGCCCCACCGGAAAGCTGCATGTCGGTTCCGCGCGTACCGCGCTGATCGTCTGGCTGTGGGCGCGCAAGAACAAGGGCACGTTCATGCTGCGCATCGACGATACCGACCTTGTGCGCTCGACGGAGGAAAACGTCGACGACATCATGGCGGGCATGAAATGGCTCGGCCTCAACTGGGACAGCTTCGCCCGCCAGCGCGACCGCGGCCCCGATTACGCCCGCACGATTGAAAAACTGAAAGCCAACGGCCGCCTTTATCCCTGCTATGAAACGGAAGAAGAGCTCGCGCTGAAACGCAAAGTGCAGCTGAGCCGCAGCCTGCCCCCGATTTATGACCGCGAAGCGCTGACGCTCACCCCCGAACAGATCGCCGCCCATGAAGCCGCCGGCCGCAAGCCGCATTGGCGCTTCAAGCTGAACCACGCGCCCATCGTGTGGGAAGACCTCGTGCGCGGCCATGTGGAATTCGACGGCAAGGATATGTCCGACCCCGTGCTGGTGCGCGAAGACGGCCGCCCGCTGTACCACATCTGCTCCGTCATCGACGATATCGATTTCGGCGTGACCCATATCGTGCGCGGCGAAGACCACGTGACCAATACCGCAACCCATGTGCAGATGTTCGAAGCGCTGGGCGCAACGCCGCCGCAATTCGCGCATGTCACGCTGCTGGGCGATATGGAGGGCGGCAAGCTTTCCAAACGCAAGGGGGGCTTCGGCATCAAATCACTGATGGAAGAAGTCGGGATTGAGCCCATGGCGCTGATCTCACTTGTCTCCCGCATCGGCACCTCCGACCCTATCGAGCCGATGTTCAAGATGGAAGATGTCATCAACAGCTTCGACTTCGCAAAATTCTCGCGCAACCTGCCGAAATTCGACGAGGACGAGCTGTACCGCCTGAACGCGAAAATTTTGCACCAGAAACCGTTTGCCGAAGTGAAAGATCGACTGGCCGCTTTGGGCCTCGGCGAAATCGACGAAGCCTTCTGGAACGCCGTGCGCCCGAACCTCGAAATTTTGGGCGACATCAAGGATTGGTGGCATGTGGCCAAGGGCAACGTGACGCCCGTCATTCAGGACGCCGATTTCGCCAAGACCGCCGCCGAACTCCTGCCCCCTGCGCCTTGGGACAACACGACGTGGCAAAAATGGGTCGAGGACATCAAGCAAAAGACCAACCGCCGCGGCAAGGAACTGTTTATGCCGCTCCGCTGCGCCATCACCGGCCAGGAACACGGCCCCGACCTGAAAGACCTGCTGCCGTTGATTGGCCGCGAGCGGGTGCTGGAGCGGTTGAAGGCGGCTTGATTTATGGCTGGCACTAATACAGCAAAAGAAAACACAAAAGCCATTCCCCTCGCCCCCACGGTCATCCTCGTGCGGCCGCAGCTGGGGCAGAATATCGGCATGTGCGCGCGGGCGATGCTGAATTGTGCGGTGACGGAGCTGCGCATCGTGAAGCCGCGTGACGGCTGGCCGAACCCTGATGCGACGGCGGCGGCATCGGGCGCGATTGCACTGCTCGAAAACGCGAAAATTTATGAAACGACGGCCGAGGCAGTCGCCGACCTCGATTTCGTGGCGGCGACGACGGCGCGCGAACGCGGCGTGGTGAAGGATATTTACACGGCCGAGGCGGCGGCGAAGGAAATCCGCGCGCGGAATGTGAACACGCAAAAATGCGGTATCATGTTCGGGCCGGAGCGTACCGGATTGGAATCCGACGATGTGGCGCTGGCATCCGCCATCGTCAATATCCCGCTCAATCCCGGGTTTTCGTCACTGAATTTGGCGCAGGCGGTGCTGCTGACCTGTTATGCATGGCTGAATGCCGACAATCCGTTCCGTGAAGAACAGGTCGTGCCGGACCTCGGCGATACAGCGCCCGCGACAAAGGGCGATGTCGAGAACCTGATGAAGCATCTGGAAGACGACCTCGATACCGGCGGCTTCTTCCGCAGCCCTGAACAGCGTCCGACGATCCTGCGGAACATAGGCAATTTCTTTTATCGATCCGGCATGACGCAGCAAGACGTGCGTACCATGCATGGGATTTTTTCCTGCCTGACGGGAAAGCGTATGCGGAAGTGACTGCATAGCGGTCACCCCTGCGAAGGCGGGGATGACGCTGGTATGCGGCAATTACAGGTTCAAACCCGAATCCGGTTTCTTCTTCGGCGGCGGCGCATCGGCAATAGAACCATCCACATGGCGGCGATAGGATTCCGCGAATTTCTGCCGCAGGCTCGGCACACGTTCCAGTAGCTGGGAGAATTTGGGGGATTCGGCGAAGTCACGCATGTCGACATTCATCGCACCCCGCACGGCTTCTTCCGCGCGTTCGCGTTTCGCCTGCAATGTTTCAAAGAATTCGGCGTTTTCTTTTTCCAGCTTTTCTTTCGCTTTTTCCACGCGCTTGTCGCCCGTGATCCAGCCCAAAACGATGCTAGGGACGATGAACAACGCGGAAGCAGGTACGCCTGTCAGCGCAACAGAAACGATATCGATCGCAAGGTTCGTTCCAATGGTCGCGCCGAAATAACCCCCGAGCCATTTTCCCTTGGCCTGCGCCTTGATGTCGCCTTTCGCGGTATCCACAAAAGCATCAATCGCCTGCTTCTGGTCCTCCAGTTTCAAAATCTTTTCAGCGGGGTCGCGGCTTTGCACGGCGTCTTCAAAACGCGTGTCGAGCGTGCGCAGGATTTCCTGTTTCGCTTCCGCTGCCTTGGCTTCCGCCGCTTCGCGGCGTTTCTTGAAGAACATGCAATGCTCCGTCGTTAAATTCTGAAACCGTTTTTGTCGTTTTTCGGGGGCGTCACTTCTGGCGCGGCAGGCTGTCTCAGCGTGTTTTTCAGCGCCTTGATGAAATGGTCGCGCAAGCCCGGCAACGCCTGTAGCGCCTCGAATTTTTCCGAAGCGGCAAGTGTGCGGATATTGTCGCTGACCGCTTTTTCTGTCGCCGTCTCCACCGCACTACGCGCCCCGGCCAGCTGGTCGAGGAACGGCTGCATTTCGCCCTTCTGGCGTTCAATGAAGCCTTCACGGCGCTTTTCGCCTGCGGCCAGCCCGCCAATAGCGGCCGGCACCATGACGAGCAGCATCAACGCAGGGTTCAGCGCGAAAAACACGCAGGCCGCCCCGGCCGCGCCCAGTGCCGGCAGGGTAATGCCGAAATATGGCAGCGAGATTTTCCCCGCGCCCGATTTGCTGATCGCGGTTTCAGTGATGTTTTCAATCACGGCGACCTGTTTGCGGATTTCGTCGAGTTGCGCGACCTTGTCGGCGGGATCTTCGAGTTTCAGCGCGGCGTCCATTTTTTCGCGCACGCCATCCAGCAATTGCTGGCGGGCGTTGTCGGCGTCGGCGCGCCGTTGCTCTTTGGACTTCCAGAATTTCATCTCGCGCTCCGTTGATGTTACGGATAATAAAGGCCGCAGACACTATGTCAAGCAAACAAAAAGGCCGCCCCTCTCGGGACGGCCCTTTGCTGGAATTCTATCCGGATTAGCGGGAATAGAATTCGATGATGAGGTTCGGTTCCATACGGACGGGGTACGGGACTTCTTCGAATTTCGGCGCGCGGATGAATTTGCCGGAGCCTTCCTTGTGGTTCACTTCGAGGTAGCCCGGCACTTCGCGGTCGGGAGCATCAACTGCCAGCACGACGAGCGCGAGCTGCAGGGATTTTTCCTTCACTTCGATCACGTCGCCGTCTTTCAGGGACAGCGAAGGGATGGTGACGCGTTTGCCGTTCACTTTCACGTGGCCGTGGTTCACGAACTGTCGTGCGGCGAACATGGTGGGGACGAATTTCATGCGGTACATGACGGTGTCGATGCGGCGTTCCAGCAGCTCGACCAGGTTGTGGCCCGAGTCACCTTTACGGCGGCGCGCTTCTTCATAGAGGCGGTAGAACTGGCCTTCGCCGATGTTCGCGTAGTAGCCGCGCAGTTTTTGTTTTGCGAGCAGCTGGATCGCGTAGTCAGTCGGCTTCTTGCGGTTCTGGCCGTGCTGGCCGGGGCCGTATTCGCGCTTGTTGTAGGGAGATTTTGCGCGGCCCCAGAGGTTTACACCAAGGCGGCGGTCGATTTTGTGTTTAGCCTGTGGACGTTTAGCCATTATCGTTTCCTTCTAAAGATGTTTTACATCGTTCTTGCAATTGTCCCGGTAGTTCGACCCTCTCATCGAGGCGACGTGGTCAGGGCAAAGCAGCCCCTCCCCTCATTCCCGGGAATGTGAGCGAATATAAGGGTTTCTGCGGGATTGTCAATCTGATAATTATGAATAAAAGAGCGAAATAGTCTATAATTTCAATTGGTTATGCAGGGGTGGCGAAAAATCCGGTTTCAAAAACCCAATTTCGGCGGCTTGCGCGACTTCAGAATCTTCAACGCCTTCTCCGTCCTGTCCTTCACATGCAGCGGGTTTTGGTCGAGTGGCGTGGCATCACGATAGGCATTACCGATCCATTGGTGATCGAGATAGCTCATATCCGCCGGAGGATATTTTAACTGTGCATCACGTTCCAGCGTCTCGATTTTTGCGAGCGCCTCCGCCTCCGGCATCGCTTCGGAAATCAGGGAGGAGAACGAACCTTTTTCGTAGAGGTGATGTTCGCGGATCCAATACCCAGGCTGGTTGAATGCGGGGTCCATCGACCAGAACAGGTTGCTGTTCTGGTTGTCACGCCGCGCCTTGTACGCGCCTGTGCGATAGATTTTTCGGTCGTCGGTCAAAGTGCGGGCGCTGGCGGTTGCGGCGGTTTCGCGCAGATGCGCTGGCCTTTCGGCTGCGCGGATTTTGTGAAGCGTTGTTTCAGGCCTTTCACACGCGCCACCAGCGACTTGCCGAAGGATTGCGGCCCGGGGGATTGCGGCCCGGGTTTTGCGTCAGCCGTTTTCTTCACATGCCGATCAACTTCGGATTTCAGCGTGCCGGTCACGAAATGGCCGAACATCTTGAAATCGCTTTTCAGCGACCAGAGCGGATAGGTAAATGTCGCGGGCTTGTTGCGCTCCACAAAAGCATGCGCTGTCCAAGCCGAGCCATATCCAGCTGCAATAGCGGCAACCGGCAGCCACCATTGGCCGATGACGACTGCCGCGCCCAGCAACGCGATGCTTGCGCCTGTGCCGGCAAGATGTATGGCGCGGGTCAGCGGTTTCGCATGTTCGTTCAGGTAATACGGCCAGAATTCTTTAAACGATTTGATGTGGTCGGTCACGCGTTTGCCTTCGGGCTGCGGTTAAAACGTGGCCCTTTGTTCGCGGGATAGGCGGCGCGTTCCTGCTCCACCTGATACACGCTCGGCAGTTCCTGGATCAATTTTGCGAAGTAACGGTCGCATTTCACCTTGGCAAAACCGCTGGCAAGGATGCCGCGCGTTTCGATCTGCACTTCCGCGCCGTGTTTTTGCGCAAGGCGGCGGATGGCGCGCACCATTTTATCTGCGGCTTGCGATTTGGCCTCCGCCACGCTGCCGAATTCGGCGGAAAGGCCGCCCGGCTTGCGGCGCGGCAGCTTCGCCATCACCACATAACTGTCGCGCAATACCGATGACTGGGACGGTTTTGCCATGATCAGATACGTGGGCCGCCCGGCGATTTTTTCCTGGCCGGATAAACATGGTTTTCTTTTTCAACGCCGCCGATATAGGGCAGCTGCTTGATCTTGGCGGCGAAGGCATCATCGCAGGTCAGCATGGCGACGCCGATCATGGTGAATTTATTTCCCCATTTCACGTCGGCTTCGCGGCCTTCGGATTTGATCAGCGCATCGACTTCCTTGATCATGTCGAAAAAATTCGCGTCCTGCGCGACGGTCAGGATATAGCTGTTCGGCACTGTGGCGGGGCCGCGCGGGCGGCCGGGGTCATGGACCATAAAATCCTCCGGAAATGAAAAGTGATTGTCACCTTGGTAACCCCTATTTTCGGGTTAATCAAGAGGGGAAGAAACGCAAGGGATGTCAGTTATTTACGGCTGGCCTTGTGCAGCCTGCGCTCATGTGTGGCAAGATATATCCCCGCCAGCACCAGCACGACCGCGCCCGCCACCTGCACCGGCGCGGGCACTTTGTCCCACAGCACAAGGTCGAGCAGCACGACCCAGATCATGCCCGAATACTGGAACGGCACAACGGTCGATGCCTTGGCGTATTTCAGGCCCAGATAAATCATGGCCAATGACGCCGCATCCAGCACGCCAAGGCTCATCAATAACGCCCATTCGCGCGGGGCGGCCGGCAGCACGATGCTGTCATGGAAAAACAGTCCTGTCAGCACAAACATGCCCGCGTAGTAAAAAAACGGGAACGACCATGTGCTTTCGGTATCCGACAGTTTCCGCACCATCACTTGCGTCGTTGCGAACAAAAAAGTGCCGGCGACCATGCGCAGGATATAGGGCATCTGCGCCGGGTCAAACGCGGCGGCCAACCCATTAGCCTGCTGCGCAACCATTGAATAGGTGACCGCGCCAAATCCCACGATCACTGCAGCCGCCTGCGGAAACCCGATTTTTTCCTTCAGGAAGGCGGCAGACAGCAGCGTGATCATCAGCGGGCCGGTAAAGGCGATCAGGTAGGCTGTCACCAGCGGCAGGTGCGGGTAGGACGGGAAAATCATGAAGGCGGCGGCGACGTTGATGGCCATCAGCACGACCTGCATGAATTTGCGCGGGCGCAGACCCTTCAGGTCTTTCTGCTGCGCGGCGATGGCGACCATGCAGATCATGCCGACGAAACCGTCGAAAAACATCACCTGCGTCGCGCCGTATCCCATTTCCTGCACATATTTATTCAGCGCGGAAAACAGCGAGAGGATAAAATAAGCGGCGATAGTGAGCGTGATGCCGACCGCAGGGATATGCTGACGCGCCATTACTGCGCCGCCGCGATCTGGCGGAGCGTTTTCGCAGATTCCGCATTGATACCCTGCGGCACGAAAGTCGTTTCCTCGGGCGAGCGGCCTGTCAGCGTTTTATAAAACACCAGTGCCGCCAGATACGTGCCCGGGACGGAGGGATGATGGCTGTCCTCCGCATAGAGCGGCCATTTCGAATTCTGTTTCAGCAATACGGCATAGGCATCGCCGACCGGTGCCACCTGCGCCTTCAACTGCGCGGCAAGCGCGGCCGTGGCGCCCGCGTTTTTATCGCGCATGTTTTTCGGCGACTTCAGGTATCCGTAGCGCTTGTCGGTGTACCAAAAACTGCCAGGCTGGCGTTCCCATGTTTCGAAAATAACGGGTTTTGCGCCCGCCTTCACTATCTCTTCGCCCCATTTCAGGGCGGATACCGCCGTGCCCTCGACCGTTTCCGGCAGTTGCGCCCACAGGCTTTGTTCCTGCAGCACCACGATATCGCGATGGCTGCGATACAGTTCGCTGCGCAGTTTTTCGTCGTTCCACAATTCCTTCAGCGTCGCGCCGTTTTTGGCCGCCGCCTGTGCCTTGATCCGCCCCCCTTTGCCCGATGCCGCGATTTTTTCCAGCATGCCGGGCAGGTCGTTGCGCAGGGTATAACTGTTGCCGACAAACAGCACATTCAGCGTTTCCGCCCGTGCCGGCGCGGCAATCATCAGCAGGCAAATCAGGCCGAAGATAAAGCGCATCAGAATGTTGTCCCGTAAATGATGATGCAGCCCACTGCAAGGATGCCGATAAAGGCGCAGACCGCGCGGCGGTCGCTGGCGCGCACAATGTCATATTGTTTTTCATGCACATGGCGGGATACGCGCGCGACCTGCATCATGGTTGCAATGATGAAGGCATAGGATAACAGATACACCTTGTCCGTCATCAGCAGGTAATCCACCTCCGGCAACGAACTCGCCGATGTCAATTGCAGCGCGACAAGCGTCAGAAGCGCGGTGATGGCAACGCCCAGCCGCCCCTCGATATAGGCAGGATGCACGAAAAACACGACGCCCGTGCACAGCAGCACCAGCAGCACCGGCATGAAAACCTTGATCCCCGTCGCGAATGGCGGGCGGTGGATCGGCACCGAAATCACGCCGCGCGAATAGACCGCAGCCTCTGGCTGGCTCACATCGCCAAAATTGGTGGGATAGGAATAACCCTCCACCTCCAGCCGCGGCGTGCCGACGATAAAACCGGACAGGCGGATATGCTTGTTCAGCGTCACGGGCGTGATCGCCTTGTCATCCGGCATATAGACCAGTTCGTTGGTGGAATGGACAGTATCCTCCATCGCCATCACAAGTTCCTGCCGGTCGAACGGGTATTGCTGCAACGGGAACTTGGCGCTGAATTCGCCCTGCTGCCGCACAACCATATACAATGACCCGTCCGGCATTTTTTGCGGCGCGTCATAGGCGGGCGTGCGCACATGTTCGGACGGGTTGAAGGCGTTCATGAATTCATAGGTCTTGGACGGGTCGATCGCGGGATCTTTCCAGCGGAACCAGACATATAAATCGAGCCGGTAACTGTCCGTCTGCAGGTTGATGGCCTGAATGTCATTTATATATGCGCCGACCATCACCTTGTCCGGCTCCGCCCGCGCGGGCGACGCCATCAGCAGGACGAGTATGAAAGCGAAAATGTAACGCATGGCAGCCCCGTAAAATGTACCTGACATGTGTACCACAAACACGTAGACGCCGCCAGATTGACTGAAAATGCAGGCTTTTAACGCCTTGAATTGCCATAGTTATTCGCTGTGTCACACGAATGTAACAAAACTTTTCACAACGGTGACATAGCAGACAAATTTTTCACAAACACGGGAACTATAATTTTATATGACGCTCACCCCAGTGGAGACCTTCATGTTTACCCAGCACGCCCTGACAGCCGAACGCGACCGCCTTTACCGCTTTGCCCTGCGCCTGACCAAGCAGCCGAGCGACGCGGAAGACCTGGTGCAGTCGACCATGGTGCGCGCGCTTGAAAAACGTGAATACTTCCAGGAAGGCACGAACCTGTTCAACTGGACATCGCGCGTGATGTTCAACATTTTCGTGTCGCAATACCGCCGCGAAAAACGCATCGCCGCCCGCCGCCAGGCGGCATATAACGAAGCGCAAAGCAGCACAGCCGCCCCGCAGGAAACCGTGACCGACCTTTCGCGCATGCGCGACTGCATGAAGCGCCTGTCGAAACAGCATCGCGACATGCTGGTATTGGTTTGCATCAGCGGGTTGCGTTACGAAGAAGTGTCGCAACGCCTGAGGATTCCGGTCGGTACCGTCCGTTCGCGCCTGTCGCGCGCGCGCAGCGAATTGCAGCATCTGTTGCAGTCCAATACAGGCGCGCAAACGTACCGCGGAGCGAATGCTGTTGCCGTACGCGCAACGGTTTAATTTTCAGCTGATCTTTCTTGTATCCAGCGTCTGACGCAACATGCGGAAATCGATTGGCTTTGTCATGTGCTGGTCAAATCCCTCAACCGGCACAGCAACTTTATTGCCTTTCAAGCATTGGCACTCACGACCGGCTTTCCCATTGCGTAACAGGAAAGCATATAATGAAAGAAGAACATTTTCAGAATCCGGTCGCCGCCGAACCCGCCAGAATGGCGGTTCTGGCTGTGGATGATGATGCAGACATCCATATCGTCATGCGCCCCTATCTTGAACAGCAACGCTATTCCTACCTTGCCGCCTGCGACGGCGACGAGATGATGGAAAAAATCGCTGCGCAAAGGCCCGATGTTATTTTGCTGGATGTGAGGCTACCGGGCAAAGACGGCTTGGAGCTTATGTCCGACATTCGGAATGTCACGAAAGCTCCCATCATTCTTTTAAGCGGCAGCGCGTGTGAAAATACAAGAATTGCCGGCCTTGAAATGGGCGCGGATGATTTCATGACAAAACCTGTCGAACTGCGTGAACTTACCGCGCGCATCAAGGCGATTTTACGCCGCAGCGGCACGGATGAGGATCGCGAACAAACGCCGGTAAAGGATCAGCGCCTCCATTTTGGCGGCTGGACGCTTGATCGCCAGCAATACCAGTTACTGGACAAAAATGGCAAATCCGCAGACCTGACACTGGGTGAATACCGCCTTCTGGAGGCACTGATCATGGCGCCGGGAAGTGTGTTGTCGCGAGAACAACTATTTGAATTAACCCGCGCCAGCAACCCGGATTCAGGGGATCGCGTGATCGATGCGCAAATCGCACGTTTGCGCAAAAAACTCCAAGGCGGGAATCCATCCAGATCGATCATCAAGACGGTCCGCAAAATCGGGTATATGTTCTGCGGAAAGCTGGGAGAAAAAGAGGCCGCAATTATTCGGTGAACCGATTGATGTTCAGGTAGATCGCCAGCATCGGCACAAGATCAGCGACTGTTTCCTTCAGGAAATATCCGGCGGCCCCCAGTTTATATGCCTTAGAAATATCGGCATCCCGTTTGGAAGTGGATAGCATAAATGCCGTGCAATCGCGGAGATTGCGATCTTGTCGCAGCTTCTCCAGGAACTCGATACCGTTGATTTGTGGCATATTCACATCGACCAGCATGATGCAGGGCAGCGGCACTTTTTCCTGCCCCTGTTCGCCGCGCAACATGGCCAGCGCATCTGCACCACAGCGGGCATGGTAAATGCGGTTGGTCAGGTTATTCTTTTTAAACGCACGTTTCACGACTTCGGCATCGATCTCGTCATCCTCGACGATCAACACGTTCACGTCATCGGGCACGGCGCGCCCTGTCATGCTGCGTCCAGTGTTTTAGGCCATGTAAACCGGAATAACGCCCCCTTGCCGGCATCGGATTCAACCGCGATATCGCCGCCACAGGCCAGCAGTATTTTTTTCACAAGCGCCAGGCCCATGCCGCTGCCTTCCTTTTGGTCGCGTGGCTTCAACGTCTGGAACATTTCGAAAATGCGCGCATGGAATTCAGGCGGGATGCCCGGGCCGTCATCCTTCACGGTGAAGACATAAATGTTGCCCTTGTCCTCCACATCCATTTCAACGATGCCGTCGGGGCGTTCATGATGCTTGATGGCATTGTTCAGCAGGTTATACAGCACCTGCTGCAAGGGCATGGCGCGCAGCGGCAAACCCGCAAAGCCCGCGCCGATTTTTACCGTAAAGCCCTGCGGCGGCAAAGCCAGCGCGACGACATCCTCGGCCAATATGCGCCCGTCAACCGTGTCCGCGGCGGAAGACTGTATCTTGGCGCTGATCTTCGCATATTCCAGGGTGTCATCCAGCAGCTTTTCCATGCGCCGCACCCGTTTGCGCAATTCATCCATATATTCAAGGCTTTTGCCCTGCAACGCATCGCCCAGTTCTTCCGCGATCCAGTCGGACAGGTTATGGATGCCACGCAGGGGCGTTTTCAGGTCGTGGGAACAGATATAGGCGAATTTCTCCAGCTCGTCGTTCGATTGGCGCAGCACGTTATTCAGGTTCATGATCTGCTCCCGCTGCACATATAGGTCCAGATAGACCTTCACCTTGCTGCGCAGGATATCCGAATTGATCGGCTTGAAAATGTAATCGACCGCGCCGATTTCACCCGCGCGCGATGCGTATTTTTCTTCCTTGCTGATGGCGGTTGCGAAAATGATCGGTGTGCCACGCATGGTCTCGTTTTCCTGCATCAGCGCGGCTGTTTCGAAACCATCCATGATCGGCATCTGCACATCGAGGATCACGACCGCAAATTTGTGCTTCATCATCAGCGACAGGGCCGCCCTCCCCGAGGCCGCGGTAAAAATCTGCGCCGGAAGAATTTTTAATACCGCCTCGGTCGCAAACAAGTTTTCATGCCGGTCATCGACAATCAGGATATTGGCTGGATCATGTTGCATCGGGGATGCCTCGCTGTAACAGGCATGGATTTTTTGCGCCGTCTGCATATCTTCTCAGGCAGCAACCATAGATTATAATGATAAATATTAAATTACCACCCTAGGTATAATCCTAAAACGGCAACTTACGTAAATTAAAGGTGCTGTGAATATGAGGAAATGGTGGGCCCGGAGGGACTTGAACCCCCGACCAGACCGTTATGAGCGGCCCGCTCTAACCAACTGAGCTACAGGCCCGTTCGAGTGCTGCGACTATATCATAAAGCCGCCGTTGGATAAAAGCGGGATTGTTACAGCCGTATCAATGGCTTGGCATCAGCCATATAACGCCGGTCGAGAAGTTTGCCCACCAGCCACCACAGCAGGCTGACGGTCGCAATCGACACATATCCGTCCACCGCATAATGAAACCCGAAATAGACGGAGGCGAAAAAGATCGAGACGCAGAAGACAAAAGCCGCAACCGTCGCGCGCCGACCGATCTGCGACGCATATAAAACCATCAGCCACGCAATCGCCACATGCAGGCTGGGCATGGCGGAGAGAGCATTCACGTTCACCATGTTGCCGTTGGTCGCCCATTTCAGCAGCAGCGTGCGCGAATAGGTCGCGATGGGGAATTCCGCCGCGCCATGTTCGCTGAAATGCTTCACAAGGCTGGCATAGGGATCGGCGAGTGCCGGGTAGAAGTCATGGAAGAACAGCGGCCCGACAGAGGAAAACCCGAGCGCCATCAGCGACCCGATCAACACCCAGCTGAGGAAGAAGCACCAGTAAAACCGCAGCCGGCGGTGCCGCTGCGTATCAAGGAACAGGTTGAACGAAATGCCGATATACAGCACCACGAACCACACATAATAAACGAGGTCGAAATAAGTGGCGAGGCCGAGGTTGAGGCCATCCGCCGCCGGTATTACAAATTCATGCGGGTAACGCCCGAAATGCAGCAGCTTATCCCACGCCGCCAAAACCGGATCCCAGTTATACGGATTGACGAAGGCGATCAGCGATTTCTGGATAAAGAAGAAATTGATCGCATACAGCACCGGCATCCCGACACAGGCATAGGCGAACAGCTCGCCCTTGGTGTACGCGCGCGCGGTTGCGATGAAATGCGCCTTGGCATTGTCGCCCCGTTCCTCGAAACTGCCTTTCGAGGTAATCAGGCGGTGCAGGAAAACCCATGCCGACATGGCCGCCAGCAGCAACAGGCATTTGAACGTCACCAACAGCATCGCCCAGCCCACACGCATGAACTGGCTGAACGGCACGGCATAAATAACCGTTTCGGCCAGCACCGCCACCACATACACGGCCGCGGCGATATAAAGCGGGCGGTATTCGCGCCATGCGCTGGCGAACCTGTCTTCGGTCATGCGGCATCCCCCAGCATCCGTGTTTTATGCCGCACAAGGCACTTGCCCGCAATCCACCAGATCAGGCTGGTGACGGCGACCGACACATAGGCATCGATGGCGTAATGGAACCCCAGGTAAATCGACCCCAGATACATCATCACAAAAAACGGCAGCGCCAGCATGAAGGCCGTGCGGCCAACCGCGCGTGCATACAGCACCATGATCCACGACACCGCAAGGTGCATGCTGGGCATGGCCGACAGCGCGTTCGGGTCGAAAATCCGGTCGTTATGCGCCCAGCCGAGCAGCAATTGCCGCGTCTTGGCTGCGAACAGGAACCCTGTGTTGCTCATCGCATCCATGTTCTGCGGGATAGCGGCATACACATCCGGCAGGTCAGGATAGAAATCATGATAGAACAGCGGCCCGACCGAACTGAAAACCGTTGCACCGATCGTGCCCAGCAATATCCATGACAAAAGGTACGTCCACAGGAAACGCAGACGGCGGTACAGGTCGGTTTCCACAAACATCGTGTAACCGGTCACAAAAAACATCACCAGCAGCCACAGCGCGTAAGCAGCATCCAGCACCCGCCCTGCCCCGATCATGTTTGCGGCGCCAATGATGGCTTCATGCGGATAAATGCCGAAATGCATCGCCCTGTCGATCGATGCAAAAACAGGATCCCATCCGGCCTGCACATAGGGGTTGACGGTATTGATCAGCGATTTGCTGACGAAAAAGAAATTATCCGCCGACATCGCAAGGAACGCCATGCAGGCATAGGCCCAGCGTGGGCCTTCCAGATAGGTACGCGTTACCACATCTAGTTGGGCGGAGGCCGTTTTCCAGCGAAGGAGAAAAGATTCCATAGAGCCCGCCCCGGCGAAAAAATGCAGGAAGCTGAAAATATACATGCCCGCCGCAAAAGTGATCGCGATCATGACCGACATAAAAATATAGCCGAAGATATGCATCAGGTTTGATGGCGGCACATGGCAATAAAACGCCTCGGCCAGTACGCAGGCGGCATAGGCGGCGGAAACCGCCAGCGCAGCGCGGTGGTCACGGAGCGCGTTTTTCCACGGCGTTGCGGTCATGCGTTTGCCCCGATTTCAAGCTGTCGAGGGTAATGGCGGCCGAGGTATTTTCCCATGCCCCACCATAGCAGGCTGACCGCCGCGATGGAAACATAGCCGTCGATGGCGTAATGGAACCCGAAATAAACCGCGCCCGTAAAAATCACGGCGCAAAAGGCAAGTGCGGTCAGCGTCTGGAACCTTCCGAATGCGCGGGCATAGAGGACGAACAGCCAGCACATCGCGATATGCATGCTCGGCATCGCCGAAATCGCGTTGGGGTCGATGAGCGCATCGTTGTCATGCCAGCGCAGCAGCAGGCGGCGCGCGGTTTCGGCCAGCAATGGCGACTGATGGTGAAGCGCCTGCATGTTCACGGTGATAAATTCATACGGGTTGCCCGCCGCCTTGAAAAACGTCGCGAAGAACACCGGCCCGACAGAACTGAAAACCGTCGCCGCCAGCGTACCCAGCAGCGCCCATGACAGGAAATACACCCACAGGAAACGCAATCGGCGATGCAGCCGCGTATCCGCGAAAATGCAATACCATACTACCAGCGTCATCACGACCAGCCAGCCATAATAGGCGCGGTCAAGCGCAACGCCGAGATTAAACCGGTTCATGGCGGGAATGATGTATTGATGCGGGAACATGCCGAAATGCATCGCCTTGTCCCATGCCGCGAAATCAATATCCCATGACAGCCGTGGAAACGGGTTGACCGAAGCGATCAGCGATTTTGACACCAAAAAAATATTACCGGTCGCCAGAACCAGAAACCCGAAGCATGTTGCCGCAAACCGTTCCCCCGACACATATTTTTTCGCGGCGCTGTCCAGTTGCTTGAGTGCCTGCCCTTGTGGCGCAGTTAACAGGAATGCCATACCTGCACCCGCATACATGCCCGCGACAAATACAACGAAGGCAGAAACCGATAAAGTCACATAGCGCAGCACTATCAATAAATCTTCCCCACCCGCTCCCGCGTACAGAGCCTCGGCAACCACTGCGACCGTATAAATGGCGGCGGCGGCCAGCAGCGGGCGGTGGTAGCGCAGGGCGTTTTGCCATGCGGCGTTCATGCAGCAACCTTCCGCTGCGCGTATTTACCCGCCAGAAACCACATCAACGACATGGCGGCGATGGAGAAATAACTGTCGACCGCATAATGGAAACCGAAATAGATGGAACTGATGACGATGCCGATACCGCAGAACAGGGCGACCGCGAAAACCTTGCGCCCAAATCCCCATGAATACAGGACGATCAGCGTGCTGGTCGCGGCATGCAGGCTGGGCATCGCCGAAGGCGCGTTCGGCACAAGCGATGCCTTGTTGCGGTACCACATCAGCAGGTTATCGTAGAGGAAGTAAAATCCACCCACTTCATCGCGGTGGCGCGCGAAATAATCGGACAGCGGTTTGTAGATATCCGGCAATTGCGGATAAAGGTCGTGATAAAAAATCGGGCCTGCCGATGAAAAATACGTCGCCACAAACCCGCCCAGCAGGCACCAGCCGACGACATAGCATGAAACAAAGCGTAACCGGCGCGCACGGTCGCGCTCGCAAAACAATGCGTAACCCAACGCCACATACATAAAGAAAAACCAGCCAACATAAAAAAGCTGCAACACTGTGTCCAGCCCGCGGTCGCCGAACGCCATTTGCAGCCATTCATAGGGATGCCGCCCGAAATGCAGGGTTTTGTCCACATCGGCGAAGAAAGGATCCCAGCTGTAAGGGTTGGCAAAACGGATTGTCGCCTTTTGCATGATGAAGAAGAGGGATTCAAAACAGGCAAGGAAGCCAAGGCAGGCACCCGCGAAAACCGGCCCGTTGAAATACTGCTTCACCCAGTTTTTATAGGCGGTAATTTCATTGGCGGGCGACCGCCAGACTTCGCGGAAAAAACCGCCGACCATCACCAGCGCAAGGAACAGCAGGCACAACCCCAGCACATGGCGCACGGCCAGCCAGATCCAGCCGAACATGCCGGAGGGCGACAGGCCGAAATGCAGGATTTGCGCGCAGCAGATGATGACATACACAAACCCGAACAGCAGCAGGGCCCGGTAATCGCGCCATGCTTCTGCAAAGGACTGCTTCATGGGAAGATCCCGACTAGGTGTCGAGGAAGCTTCTGAGCTGGCGTGAGCGGCTGGGGTGTTTCAGCTTGCGGAGCGCCTTCGCCTCGATCTGGCGGATACGCTCGCGCGTGACGGAGAACTGCTGGCCCACTTCTTCCAAAGTGTGGTCGGTGTTCATCCCGATGCCGAAACGCATGCGCAGGACACGTTCCTCGCGCGGGGTCAGCGTCGCCAGCACGCGCGTGGTCGTTTCGCGCAGGTTGGCGTGGATGGCCGCTTCCACCGGCAGGATCACGTTCTTGTCCTCGATGAAGTCGCCAAGCTGGCTGTCTTCTTCGTCACCCACGGGGGTTTCGAGCGAGACGGGCTCCTTCGAGATTTTCATCACCTTGCGGACTTTGTCCAAGGGCATGCCGAGGCGTTCGGCAAGCTCTTCCGGCGTCGGCTCGCGGCCGATTTCGTGCATCATCTGGCGGCTGGTGCGCACCAGTTTGTTGATCGTCTCGATCATGTGCACGGGAATGCGGATGGTGCGGGCCTGGTCGGCGATCGAGCGCGTGATCGCCTGGCGGATCCACCATGTTGCGTAGGTCGAGAATTTATAGCCGCGGCGGTATTCGAATTTATCAACCGCCTTCATCAGGCCGATGTTGCCTTCCTGGATGAGGTCGAGGAATTGCAGGCCGCGGTTGGTGTATTTTTTGGCGATCGAAATCACGAGGCGCAGGTTCGCCTCGACCATTTCCTTCTTCGCCTTGCCGGCTTCGCGTTCGCCCTTCTGGATCGTGTGGACGATGCGCTTGAATTCAAGCAGGGGCAGGCCGGACGAGAGCGCGATTTTTTCGATATCGTCGCGCAGGTTCTTGACGTCGTCCTTGTGCTTCTCGCCGAATTTCTTCCAGCCTTTGCCGGGCAGCTTGGCGGCGCCGATGAACCAGCGCGGGTTGTTTTCGTTGCCGGACCATTTTTCAAGGAAGTCCTCACGGCCCACGCCGCACGCGACGGCATGGCGCATGATTTGCCCTTCTAGGCCGAGCGTCTTGCGGTTCATGTTGTAAAGCTGTTCGATCAGCTGTTCGGAGCGATAGACGTTCAGGCGCACCGATTGCATCAGTTCGACCAGCTCCGCCTTGCAGCGGCGATAGCTTTCGTTCAGGCGTTTCGGAATTTCCTTGGTCTTTTCGAGCGCTTCGCGGCGATCTTCCAGCACCTTGGCGAGTTTCTTGTGCGCCTTGGTGATCATCTTGAACTTCTCGATGATCTGGGGCTTCAATTCTTCTTCCATCGCGGCCAGAGAGAGGCTGCTTTCGTCTTCGGCTTCGTCGTAAACCGGTTTCGGCTCTTCATCGTCGATGATGATGTCGTCTTCACCGGCGGCAGCGGCTTTTTTCGCTTTCGCTTTTTTGCGCGCTTCTTCTTCCTTCAGGCGTTCTTTTTCTTTTTTCTCGAGCTTCTCGGCGACGGCGGCCTGGATGGCCTTTGCTTTCGCGCTGATGCCGCCTTCTTCGCTGGCGCCCGCATTGGGGGCAGCGGATTCAGGGGGCGGATCGCCTTCGGTATAGGTTGCTTCAAGGTCGATGATGTCGCGCAGCAGCATCTCGCCGTTTTCCAGCGCCTTGTGCCACGTCATGATCGCCTGGATGGTGAGCGGGCTTTCGCAGATGCCGCCGATCATCATGTCGCGGCCGGCCTCGATGCGTTTTGCAATCGCGATCTCGCCTTCGCGGGACAGCAGCTCGACCGAGCCCATTTCGCGCAAGTACATGCGCACGGGGTCGTCGGTGCGGCCAAGGTCGGTTTCGGCCAAATTGCCTGCAGCTTCCTCGCCATCTTCGGTTGCGGGTTTTGCTTCCGCTTCCTCGCCGTCGGGTTCTTCCTCGACAAGGTTGATGCCGATATCCGACAGCATCGACATTGTTTCGTCGATCTGGTCGGACGTGTATTCGCCGGGCGGCAGCAGCTTGTTTACTTCGTCATAGGTGACGTAGCCGCGCTCCTTGCCCTTGGCGACGATTTTCTTGACCGCTTTTGCAAGCGCGCCCTGGGCCAGATTGTCATCCGCCTCTTCCGCGCCATCGGTTTCCTGATCTTCGTTTGCTTTTGCAACCATTCGGTATTACGCCTCTTTGAAGCGGTCCTTGTCCTGACCGCGCGTGTACGCCTCTAGCCAGCCCTGACGCACTATATCGACAGGCTGTCCGGGTTTGGCAAAACCTGCATATACATACAGGGAATTATCGAATAACGCATCGAGAATCTCGCCGTGACCCAGTTCATTAAGATGTTGCTTAACTGCCTGATAGTCAAGGTATATGCCCGTATTTTCTTCGCTGTCCTGCCAACCCGCCAAAAACGCGGTGAGCGCCTGTCGCAGTTGGTCGTAGCCTTCATGGGGGATATTGACCATGCCCAACTGCTCCCCGAACTCCTCGAACAGCTCTGGATAATTGATGATGCAGGCCAGCAGCGCCTTTTCCCGCAGCAGCTTCGACGTGCGCACGGGCTTGGCCTTCACGTTCAGCGGGCGATAGGGCGTATGCGCGCCGGGGGGCAGTTTTTTGCCTTTGAAAAAGCCGGTCTGCATCTGTGGCCGCGCCTGCTGTTCGCGTGAACCCTTATTGAAGAAAACTTCACTAACCTTTTGACCTATTTCATGAATAAAGAATTCCTGAACGGACATATCGGCGATCTGGCGCGCGCGTTTTTCAAGGGCGGAACGGAAACCTGCCTTGCCCTCCGGCTGCGAGAAATTGCGGTCTTTTGACTCCTCCAGCCACATCATGTCGAAGAGGCCGATGGACTGATCCAGCACCTTCTGCATCGCGGGCACCCCCTCGTCCTTGATCAGGCTGTCAGGGTCGTGCTCCGGCGGCAGGAAGGCAAATTTAACAGAATAATCCGGCTTCAGGATCGGCAGCACACGCTCCAACGAACGCCCCGCGGCGCGCTGGCCAGCATTGTCGCCATCGAAGCAAAGGACGGGATTGCGCTTGCCTTCAGGCATTACCTTCCACAATTCTTCGATCTGAGTTTCCGTAAGTGCCGTACCGAGCGGCGCGACGGCGGCACGGAAACCTGCCTGCACCAGCGCGATCACGTCCATATAACCCTCGACCACGATCACGGTTTCGCCATCGCCAATCACTTTGCGCGCGCGGGACAGACCGTAAAGGTTGCGGCCTTTGTGGAAGATCGCCGTCTCGGGCGAGTTCACGTATTTGGGCGCGGATTTATCGGGCGGGCCGCCATGGCTTTCCGGCATGACGCGACCACCGAACGCGACCACCCTGCCCTGCAGGTCCTGCACGGGAAACATCACGCGCGCGCGGAAGAACGGATAGATGTCACCCTTCTTGCGTTCGGACTCGCGGAACAGCCCCGCTTCCATCATTTCTTCAATCTTATAGCCCGCTTTCTCAAGGTGCTGCTTTAAGCCTGCATCATCCGTCGAATAGCCAAGCCTGAAACTTCTGATCGTATCTACGGTAAGGCCGCGTTGTACCAGATATTGCAGGATTTTCTTGTTTTTCGGATCGTGCAATTGCGCTTCATAGAATTTCGATGCGCTGTCCATCAAATCATACAGCGACATCTGCTTCTTGAACTTCTGCTCTTCCTCTTTCGTCGGCTTCGGGACGGGCATCCCGGCGAGGGAGGCGAGCTGCTCCACGGCCTCCATGAATTGCAGGTTGTCGTGGTTCATCAGGAAGCCGATTGAATCCCCGTGCGCGCCGCAGCCGAAGCAGTGGTAAAATCCCTTGGCGTCGTTCACGGTAAAGGACGGTGTCTTTTCCTTATGAAAAGGGCAACAACCCTTGAATTCCCGGCCCGCGCGCGTCAGCTTCGTCCGCTTCCCGACAATATCGGACAGCGGAACGCGGGCGCGCAGTTCTTCAACAAAGGCCTTCGGGAGCGACATAACGAGAGTTTTAGATAGGATTGCCAAGCCCCGCAACAAGATTCAGGCTTGTGATCAGTTCAAAAAGCGTTATGGTTACCCAGTTTCAAAAAATTCATAATGGAGTCCAGCATCATGGCCGATAACGCCCTGTCCGATAAATTCAATGATCCGGCCAACGCGAAGTTCATGAAACTCTGGGAACGCGAGATGGATATCGCCGATGATTTCGAAATGGGCATGAACTGGTTCGACCGCTGGACCACCAAGCGCGATGGCTTCGCGGCCAGCGGCAACGCGGTTGGCGTGGATAACGCGCAGGCATTGGTCGATTATTGGGACGCATGGCTGGTCAAGGCTGCCGCACGCCTTGCGAAGCACAAAAACGCCATTGAATCCGGCAAGGATTCATTGAGCGCGGAATTCAATGCCAAGAGCCTGACCGAACTGCAGCCCCTATACGACGCCCTGTCGAAACTGGACGACACGCAGATTAAGAGCGGCAAGGACATCTTCAAGGCCATGCTGGGCATCATGTCGAAAGACGACGCGCCCGCGCCGGAAGCCCAAAAGCCAGGCCCGCTGGATAACGGCAATCCGTTTAAAAAAGGCCCTGCGGTTTAAGGCTTACGGCCAAATTTCGCGGTTTTCGGGGCGGCGACAGGCTTGCTCGTGCGCGTGGCGGCGGTGGCGAGCGCCAGTTCTTCCTGCAACAAATGCTTGCGGATCGCGTTCATGACGGCGCGGTTGCCATGGCGCTGCGCGATTTGCAGCGGCGTCGAGCCGTCGGCGGTCTTGGCGTTCATCTTGCCGCCCGCTTTATACAGCTTTTCGATCAGCGTTTCGTCGCGCCCTGCCGCCGCCAGGTGCATCGCGGTTTCGCCCTTTTGGGTCGCAATATTGGGGTCGGCTTTGTATTTCAGTAAAATATCGGCATCGCGGACTGTCCCCTGCTCCACCGCCTCCATCAGCGCGGTTTTGCCGAAGCGGTCGAAGGTATCCGGCTCGACGCCGCGTTTCAGGTAATCTTCCAGCTCCGCCGTTTTGCCGTTCAGCACATAATGGTTGATGCGGTAACGGTCAACCTCGATTGCCACCGCATGGGCGACATCACTGCCGAAACGGTAGGCAATCGCTTCATCCGTTGGGCTGCTGCCGTCATCTTCGCGCGCGGAAGCCATGGGGTCGGCGCCTGCGGCCAGCAGTTTTTTGACCGATACGGCATGGCCGGATTTGATCGCCACGCGGAGCGGCGAATGGCCGGCGGCATCCGTGCCGTTCACATGCGCGCCTGCCTCCAGCAGCATCGAAATCGCGCGGTCATTTTCCAGCTTTGCCGCCTCGTGCAGCATCGGGCTGCCGTTCTGTTCCGCATTGGGATCTGCCTTATCCACAAACAATAATGTATGCAGGGCCTGAAGGTTTCCATTGCGGATGGAATTTTTCATGAATGTCGCCGCCGCCTGCGGCGATATGTTGATCGGGTTCGTCATGGCGTCGGCCCCTTGCGGAAACGCGCGGTCTGGGGCGCTGCGACGCTGCCGTTCAGGCCGATGGCCTGCTTCACGGCGATGCCTTTTTCATGCGCGTAATACGGCTCGACAAGGTGGAGCATGGTTTTTTTCTTAATCTTCTGCGCGATATCCAGCGCATCCCTACCGCCATAGGATTTCAAAATCGCGCTCGCGCCAGCCTCCAGCAACGAGCGCACGACATCCGGTTCGCCCTTGCGGATAGCGGCGTGGAGGGGAAGTTCGCCAACACTGGCGTTGTTCAGTATTGCGCCATACTTGATCAGCACCTTGACGGCATCCAGATGTGATTCACGGACGGCGTGTTGAAGCGGCGTGTAGCCATGCATATCGACCGTTTCCTTGGGCACGCGGTCTTTCAGCAATTCCTCCAGCTTCGCAGCATCGCCCGTAAAGGCGGCTTGGTTGACCTCGAACTTGCGGGCGGCAGCGCTGACTGCTGCCGAAATCTCCGGGCTGCTCATGCGCGAGTATTCCAGGTCGGACATTTGCTTGCCCGAAACAGGTTTCCACGCAGTCGCGCGCGTATCCGCGCCGGCATCGAGCAGCATGTTGACCAGATCTACGTCTTCACTGGCGATGGCCGCCCACAATGCCGTGCGTCCCGACGCGTCGGCAACATTGACGCGCCCGCCGCTCGCAAGCAACAGCGCGACCATTGCCTTGTTGCCGGTATCGGCAGCCGCGACCAGAAACGGCGCATCGCCCTTATCGTTCAGGGTCACATCAAGCCCCTTGTCGATCATGCCGCGCAGGGTCGATGTCATGCCGCGTGTAATGATTTCGCCGACTACGAGCGCGACATTGTCCGGACGCGCGATATTATCCGGCCCCCGAAGTATCGCAGAAGCATCTGCTCCGTGGCCGAGGAGGATGCCCACAATGAATGGCTCGGTGGTGGGCTTCTGTGCAAATTTTTCGACCGGGAAAACGTGGTTAAGGGCGGTCAGTCCTTCGTTATCCACCGCATGGATGTCGGCGTCGTTCGCCAGCAGGAATTGAGTCATGCCGGAATGTCCATGACGCGCCGCGATCATCAGCGGGGTGCGTCCCGATGCGTCGCGCCCATTGATGTTTGCTAGCTTGAGCAAAAATCTCTCTGCGGCCTGCATGTCGTTGCTTGCTACTGCGTTGTGCAGGGTAGCGGGCGAGACGGCGTTGAACGTCCGGGCGGGCTTGCGTATCATCGCGCGGCCCCCTTCTTGCGGAAGATTGCTACATTCGGCGCAGAAACGGTGCGCGTTGTATGTGTCATGTTGCTGACATATTCGTTAACTTCGCGCGCCTTTTGCTTGCGAACGGGCTCAAGCAACTCCCAGCTTTTCGCTTCTTCGGCCAGCTGCAGCGCGGTCTTGCCAGACGCATCCGGTACGTCGCTGCGCGCGCCTGCCTGCGTCAGCGCGATCACGCTGCGCAGGTCACGCTTTTTCAATGCTTCGTGCAGCGGCAATTCAGAACTGTCACGGCTTGCCATGTTTGGATTGGCTTTATAGGCCAATAGCAGTTTCACGATTTTCGGGCTGCCGGATTTCACGGCGTTGATGAGGGCAGTACTGCCGTCATGGCCATGGCTGTCGGGCGTCAGGCCTTTTTTCAGCTGCGCCTCGACCGTATCATGATCGCCCGCCAGCGCAGCCTTGTTGATCAGGAAACGCTCCGCCGCATTTTCAACCGCATCGGTGATCGCACCGGATTGCTGCTGCGCGAATTCCAAATCCCAGTTGCTGCGCCTGCCGTCGCGTGTCAGGCTCAGGGCATAAGGGTCCGCCCCCGCCGCCAACAACATGTTCGTGATGCCAAGTAATTCCGCCGACATCGCGGCGCGCAACGGCGTGATCTGCGTCACATCACGCTTGTTCGGGTTCGAGCCGCCTGCCAGCAGCACCGCCACCATTTTTTCATCCCGCGCGACAACCGCCTGCAGCAGCAAACTGCCCTTGGCATTGCGCGTCGCATCGGGGTTCGCGCCCGCCTTCAGCAGCAGTTCGGCCATATCGGCGCGGCCGGCGGCAACGGCATCCTGCATCGCCTTGGTCATCGTCGTGCGGTCGGGGTTGAGGACGAGCAACGAAGCCAGCTGTTCCGTGCCTGCCACGCGCACAGCAAGGCGCAACTGGCCTGCGGGCGTTTCGGTGTTAAAGGCCTCGGACGTGGACATGACTATCCCTGCTGTAAAACCATGGGATAATTTACGGCGTGAACCGCAGAATGTCAATTGTTATGTTAAATATTAACTAATTGATTACAAAGGACTTTTTACACAAACAATGTTCTTGCTCACGAAATCCTTGCCCCAGATGTTATCCTGCTTGCCGAAGAAGTTTTTCGGACGGTAGAGCGGCGGATAGTGGAGGTTCCACATATAACCGATCCGGGTCAGGAATTTATGGAGGCTGGCGCTCTTGTCGTCCCGGTCGTCTTCAAGATACAGGATGGGGCTGCAGCGCTTGATCGTGTCCACCGCACCGCGCAGCACCGCTTCCTCGAACCCTTCGACATCGATCTTGATCAGGCCGACATTCTGGTAGTTGAAGCTGTCGAGCGTCTGCACCTTCACATCAATCGACCCGTTCGATTTGCTGGTCGTGCCGATGGAAAAGCCGCCGAAATTGTTCACTTCGTCATAGCGGATTTTGGGCATCACAGTCATGCCCGATTGGCTGGCAAGCGCGATATTGTGGCACTTGCCCTTGATGTTCTGTTGCAGCAGGCCGAACACTTCCGGCTGCGGCTCGAACGCCTCGACGGTGAAACCGGAATGTTCCAACGCCTGTGAAATCGCGCCGATATTCGCGCCGATATCCAGCACCAGCTTGTCCTTGCCCGCTTTCTGGGCGAGGGCGACAACGTGTTCTGTTTCTTCCGGGTTGTATTCCCCGTAATGCAGGAAAGACTGTCCGATATAACGGTCGGTGTTGAAAAACGACACCTTGCCGTAACGGCCATTGACCGTGCCGATATGGCTTGCCTGTGGTTGCGGATCCGCGCTCATCCGGTCAGCTTCTCTTTCACCCACCCGCTGGCCTTGGAAAAGTCCAGCTGGCCGACGTATTTGATTTTCATTTCAGCCATGACGCGGCCCATGTCTTTCAGGCCGGATGCGCCCATGTCTTTCAGCAGCCCGTCGATCATGGTTTTGACTTCTTCTTCCGTCAGCTGCTTGGGCATGAAGCCTTCGATGATGCGGATTTCGGTCGCTTCGCGGTCGGCCAAATCCTGC
The DNA here is from genome assembly GCA_965279315.1 of Alphaproteobacteria bacterium. Classification (GTDB taxonomy): domain Bacteria; phylum Pseudomonadota; class Alphaproteobacteria; order Micavibrionales; family UBA2020; genus JAPWJZ01. The sequence continues at coordinate 2,594,330 of OZ257145.1, forward strand.
CGCTTGCCAAGTTCGTACATTTTGATCGATTCATGGCGCTGCTTGATCATGGATGCCATCATGGACAAAATCTCGTCGTCCTTGATGCCATCCCAGTTACCCTTGGATCTCGCGGCAATATCGCGGTCTTTCATCGCTGCGATGATTAGACGTAATGTACCAACTGTCGGCTCGTCCTTGGCAAACTGCGCCTGCTTGAGCCGTTCCGAAAACTCGTTCCTGAGCATTGTTTTTACCCGCTTTTTAATGGCATCGATCTGGCATGTATGCTATTCCAAGCACTATAATATTACAACACGCCAATATGTCAGGGAAAATCATGTTTTCACCCCAGGTGCCCCCTCACGCAACCGCGGTTCTTGTGCTGGCGGATGGCAGCGTTCACTGGGGCAAGGGCATCGGCGCGGCAGGCACCACGGGCGGCGAGGTCTGCTTCAACACCTCGATGACCGGTTACCAGGAAATAATGACCGACCCCTCCTATGCGGGCCAGATCATCACTTTCACCTTCCCCCATATCGGCAACGTGGGCACCAATGACGACGATCAGGAAGCAACCGCGCCCTTTGCAAAGGGCGTGATCCTGCGCGCCGACATCACCGGCCCCGCCAGCTACCGTTCAGAAATGCATTTCAACGAATGGCTGATCGAAAACAACCTGACCGGCATTTGCGGCATCGATACCCGCGCGCTGACCCACCACCTGCGCGAACACGGCTCGCAAAACGGCATCATCCATTTCTTCGGCGAAGAAAAAATCAACCTTGACGACCTGAAGCAGCAGGCGCGCGCCCTGCCCGACATGAACGGCCTCGATATCGCCAAAACCGTCAGCACGAAAAACATCTATGCATGGACGGAAGGCGGCTGGGACGCGAAGGCCGCGAAATTCCAGACACCTGCAGACGTCTATTACCATGTAGTCGTGGTCGATTACGGCGTGAAGCGCAACATCCTGCGCCGCCTCTGCGAACGCGGCATGCGCCTGACCGTTGTGCCTTGCGACACCTCCGCCGAAGATATTCTGGCATTGCGCCCCGATGGCGTGTTCCTGTCGAACGGCCCGGGCGACCCCGCCGCAACGGGCGTCTATGCCGTTCCCGTAATTGAAAAAATCCTGCAGGCGGAAAAGCCGATCTTCGGCATCTGCCTCGGCCACCAGATGCTGGCCATTGCATTGGGCGGCAAGACGGAAAAATTCGCCTTCGGCCACCGCGGCGCAAACCATCCGGTCAAAAACCTCGACACCGGCAAGGTGGAGATCACCAGCCAGAACCACGGTTTCCACGTCATGCCGGCAACGCTGCCAAGCAATGTCAGCGTCACGCATATCAGCCTGTTCGACGGATCGAACGAAGGCCTGCGCGTGCATGACAAACCCGCGTTTTCGGTGCAGTACCACCCCGAAGCCTCGCCCGGCCCGCAGGACAGCGATTACCTGTTCGACAATTTCGTGACGCTGATCAAAGGGCAGAGCCAGCCGCTGCAGACCGACAAAGGCATCAAGAAATCCGCATGACGGCCGACGCCGCCCTGCGGCCCCCATTCGCCTGCCGGCAAACCCATATCTCCGTGCTGTTCTGCGCGGCACTGTTCCTTTCCGCCGCCGCGATATTCATGCTGCAGCCCATGACGGGCAAGATGCTGCTGCCGCTGGTCGGTGGCACGCCGTCCGGCTGGATCGTCGCGATGGCGTTTTTTCAGCTTGCCCTGCTGGCCGGTTACGCGCTCGCCAATCTTTGCGCGCGCCTCAGCCCGCGCATGCACGGCATGGCATTTATAGCCGCGCTCGCACTTGGCAGTTTTTTCCTGCCCGTGCACCTGTCGCAGCCCGAGGGTGCGGCGGATGCCTGGATGGTGATGAAGCTGCTGGCGGCCAGCGTCGGCGTTCCCTTCGTCGCCCTTGCCATGGCGTCATCGACCCTGCAACGCCTCTTCACCGCCTCCGGCCACCGCGCGGCGGGCGACCCTTACTTTCTGTATGCCGCCAGCAACCTCGGCAGTTTTTCCGGCTTGTTGCTCTATCCATTGCTGGCGGAAAAATTCCTGACGATCCCCGAACAGGTGCAATTGTGGCTGGGCGGCTATGTCGCGTTGATCGTGCTGGCCGCCATATGCATCGGTATCGCAAAATCGATGCCCGCCACAGTTTACGTGAAGCCCTCGCCGCTGGCCGCCGGGTTGCGCTGGCGCTGGATTTTGTACGCCTTTATCCCGTCCAGCTTGATGATGGGCGTGACGACGCAGATCACGACAGCGATCATCGCCGCCCCCCTGCTCTGGGTGCTGCCGCTCGGCGTTTACCTGCTGACCTTCGTTCTGGCATTCGGCAAGGCATCGCCCGCGCGCCTCGCGCTTGCTGAAAAACTGCACCCGATGGCGGTCTGCCTTGCCTTCGGCCTGATCTTTATCGCGACCGTTTCGCTGGATGCGCCATGGTTGATCATGGCTTTGCTGCTGGCCTGTTTCGGCGTCGTGGCACTTGTCTTCCATACGCGACTGGCAGCACTCCGCCCGCTGGATGACGGGCAGCGCCTGACCGATTACTACCTGATGATCGCCCTCGGTGGCGCGCTCGGCGGCGTGCTGAACGCGTTTATCGCCCCTGTCATTTTCGACAGGCTGCACGAATTCCCGATTGTGCTTGCGGCATCGCTGCTGTTCCATCCCGGATTGAAAGCAAAGCTTGCGCGGCGCGACCTGATTTCCGTCAGCGCTGGCGGCATCGGCCTGCTCATATGGTCAGTCATGCATCATCATGCCATCGGCGCACCTGATGTTCTGGAAGTGTTTCTGGTTATCCTGTTTGTCGCAACCTTGCGCAATACGCGTTTTGCCCTGGCGGGTTGCCTGTTGCTGATGGCGATGCCCTTCACGATGCCGCGCGACGGTGAAGGCGGCATGTACCAGCGGAACTTTTTCGGCCTCGTTCGCGTATACGAGCGCAACTTCACGATGGACAACGAAAAATACCATATCCGCTATTTCGGTCATGGCACGACGCTGCATGGCCTGCAATCCCTTGACCCCGATATCGCCGATATCCCGACTGCCTATTTCTCCCATGGCGGACCGGTGGGCGATATTTTCCACACATTCATGCCGAAGAATGTCGCCGTGATGGGCCTTGGCGCGGGCACGCTCGCCTGTCATCATGCCCCTGACCGTTCCTTCACCTTTTTCGAAATCGACCCCGCCGTCGTAAAAATCGCGCGCGACAATTTCACATTCCTCAGATCCTGCCCCGGCAAGACCCCGCACCGCATCTTCACCGGCGACGGCCGCCTTGAAATCGCAAAGCTGAAGGGCGAGAAATTCGACCTCATCATACTCGACGCTTTTTCATCCGACATGGTGCCCGTGCATTTGATATCGGTCGAGGCAATCGAGCTTTATAAGACCCTGCTGACCGATAACGGCATGCTTGCTTTCAATATTTCAAACAACTACGTCCGCCTTGACGCAACGCTGGCCGCAGGCGCCAAGGCTGCAGGGATGCAGGCACGTTACAAATATTACGGCTTTGTCGACCCGCCTATGTTTTTTCCCAGCAACTGGCTTCTGATGGCGCGCAACGGGGTGGATATGGCCGCGTTCGCCAAACAAGGCTGGGTGCCGCCGGTACAAAACGGCGAACGCGCATGGACGGACAATTATTCAAATATTATCGGGATCATGAGGTTTTAAATGGCTCAAAAAGACGCGCATTCGACAATGATAACGCTGGCTGTTTTCAGCTTCACACTGTTCCTCTCCGCCTCGCTCATGTTTTCCGTCCAGCCCATGGCGGGCAAGATGCTGCTGCCGCTGGTCGGCGGCACACCGGCAGGCTGGATCGTCGCGATGGCTTTTTTTCAGGTCATGTTGCTGGCCGGATATCTGATCGCGCATACGCTGTCGAAATTCCCGTCGCAGAAGCACGGTATCGCGTATGTCGTAGCGTTGCTGGCTGGCATTGTATTTCTGCCCGTCGCGCTTGATAAGGCCGTCGGTTCAGGCTCAATCCCGGAAGCGGGCCGTATCTTCCTGCTCCTGACGCAGGCGCTCGCCATCCCCTTTATCGCGCTGTCGGCCACGTCATCCACCCTGCAACGCCTTTTCATGAATACGCGCCACGGTTCGTCCGGCGACCCCTACTTCCTTTATGCCGCCAGCAACCTTGGCAGCTTCGCAGGGCTGCTGCTCTATCCGCTGCTGGTCGAGCCGCAATTGACGCTGGCGCAACAGGCGCAATATTTTACGGGCGGTTACGCGCTCCTGATCCTGCTTGCCGGAACATGCGTCTGGTTCGCGCGCGGGCCGGACAAAAAATCCGCCACGCCCGCTGCCTCCGAAAAAGGCCGTGCCGCAACCGGCAAACGCCAGCTGGAATGGCTGGCACTCGCCTTTATCCCGTCCTGCCTGCTGATGGGCGTCACGACATATATTACGTCCGACGTCATCTCTGCCCCGCTTATCTGGATTTTGCCCCTCGCGCTGTACCTGCTCACTTTCGTCATTGCCTTCAGCAGCAAGCCGATTGTCTCGCTCCGCGTGATGGAGGCGATCCAGCCCTATATCACCTGCGTTGCCGTCATCGTCATTTCACTGCTGGGCGCAACATGGCTGTTCAGCTGGCCGGGGGTCGCGTTCTATCTAGTCGTCTTTACGCTGGTCGCGCTTGCCTGCCACGCGCGCCTTGCCAGCCTGCGTCCGCTGGATGACGGCCGTCAACTGACCTCGTTTTACCTGATGATGTCGGTCGGCGGTGCGCTGGGCGGCGTTTTGAATGCATTTATCTTCCCTGTCGTGTTCAACCGCTTGATCGAATTTCCGCTGACGCTGCTGGCATCCTTCATGATCCACAAGGAATACAAGGCGAAGTCTGTCACCGGTGTTTTGATCGCGGGATTGCTGCTGCTTTCCATCCTGCTTGTTAACGTGCAAGCCCCCGATATCGGCGTTGATATCGTGGACGGCCGCAGGATAGAGTTGCAGGTGCTGTGCCTTGTCATTGCGGTGGGGCTGACCTTCTTCCTCAAAAAATTGACGCCTGCCGTGCTGATACTAGGTACGCTTGTTGTCTTCATGGTATCGCAGTATCTCATCGCCGACCGCACGGAAATCCTCGGCATACGCAATTTCTACGGCACTGTGCGGCTCTACGACAAGCCGCAAAAGATCGAAGGCAAAACCGAAATCGTTCGCTCCATGCGTCACGGTTCAACAACGCACGGCATTCAGGTGCAAAGCGACAAGCAGCTGGCCATGACGCCTACCGCTTACTTTACGCGCAAGGGCCCTGTCGGTGATATATTTGCGCATTTCATGCCCAAGAAAGTCGCCGTCCTCGGCCTCGGCATCGGCACGATGAACTGCTATAACGAACCCTACCGCGAATTCACGTTTTTCGAGATTGACCCCGCCGTCGTGCAGGTGGCGGAGGACAACTTCACCTTTCTCAGCGCCTGTAAATCGAAAAAGCCTCCCGTCATCAAGGTCGGCGACGGGCGTCTTGAACTCGCGAAAATGTCGGAAAAATTCGACATGCTGTTCATGGATGCCTTCACATCGGATTCCATCCCCACCCACCTGCTGACGAAAGAGGCGTTGCAGCTATATATTGACAGCCTCGCCCCCGGCGGCGTGATCGCCATCAACGTCTCCAACCGTTATTTCGCCCTATGGGACACGATTGCGACGACGGCCGCCACCATCGGCCTGAAAACAGAAATGAAGGCCGACACCAAGGGCAAGCGCCCCGCCTATGGCTCGCCCAGCCTCTGGCTTATGGTCAGCAAAAACAGCGACAACAAAACGCTGGTGCCGCGCGGTTGGCATGTTGTGCAGCCCCAAGATGACATACGCCCCTGGACGGATGAATACACCAGCCTGCTGGGCACGCTGTCGATCAACGTGTCCGCGCGCGCGGAAGGTTCCAAATGACCTCGATGCCGCAGCGGTTCAGCCTGACGGTCTATGCGACGACATTGTTCCTCTCTGCCGCCATCATGTTCGCGCTGCAGCCGATGGTCGGCAAGATGCTGCTGCCGATCGTCGGCGGTACGCCCGCCGGATGGATCGTCACGATGGCGTTTTTTCAGGTCATGCTGCTGGCGGGTTATTTCCTTGCCCATACATTGTCGCGTTTCAGCCCCCGTTTGCATGGCCTGATATATCTGTGCCTGATGGCGGCGGGATGTTTTTTCCTGCCCGTGCATATCGCGATGGACACCGCCGCGCCCGGCGCAGTCGATATTTTCCGGCTGCTGACCGTCGCGGTTGCCGTGCCGTTTATTGCGGTGTCGGCGACATCATCGACGCTGCAACGCCTGTTCACCACCACGGGGCATCCGTCGGCCAGCGACCCCTATTTCCTCTATGCCGCCAGCAACCTTGGCAGTTTTACGGGGCTGTTCCTCTATCCCCTGCTGATTGAATCCAAATGGGGCCTGGCGGCGCAGGCACAGAACTGGTTTATCGCCTTTGGCGTGCTGATGGCGGCAGGCGCGCTCTGCCTTGCCTTGGCAAAGGGCAAAGAAGACAAGGTCAACACCGCGCATGACGGCGCGGCGGCGACCAACCGCCAGCGTGTTGAATGGATATTGCTGTCTTTCTTTCCCTCCGCCCTGTTGCTGGCCGTCACGACGCATATAACGACGGACGTGTTTTCCGCGCCGATGATCTGGATATTGCCACTGGCGCTGTACCTGCTCACTTTCGTCATCGCCTTTGGACGCCGCCAGTGGTTCAAATTTGCCGATGTCGCGCGGTTTCACCAGATTATCGTGCCCCTCGCCGCCGCGCTGACCTGCGTTTATAACCTGAATATCCGCGTTTCGGTCTATGCGATGTTCTGCCACCTGTTTGCCTTCGGCGTTGTCGCACTTGCCTGCCATATGCTGCTGGCGCAAAAACGCCCCGGCGGCGGCGGGCGGCAATTAACTGAATACTATTTGATGATGTCGATCGGCGGCGCGCTTGGCGGTGTTTTGAACGCGTTTATCCTGCCTGTGCTGCTTGACCGCCTGATTGAATACCCGGTGTTGATGTCGCTATCGCTTGTGATGCTGCCGGCCTTTACGCAGCCCATGAATTTGCAGGGCAAGATGTTCGCGTGGTTCGCGGGTTTCTGCGGTTTCATGTATTTCCTGTTCGTCATGAGCAATGGCAGCTTCGCCGTCACCGACAGCATCGGCCAGCTGAACCAGAACATGATGACGGCGGATATTATCCTGTTCACGCTCGCCATCATGGTCGGCATGAACCTGCGCCTCGCGTTTTACGGCACGCTTGTCCTGCTGCTGGTATCCGAAGTCGTCATCCCGCGCGATATCGTGGCCACGACGCGCAACTTCTACGGCGTCATCAAGGTATTCGACCGCCCGCAAATCATTCAGGGCAAGGAACGCATCGTGCGTTTCATGTATCACGGCACGACCACGCACGGCATCCAGATCCGCGACCCCGAACTCGAAAAAACCCCGACCGCGTATTTCTGGGCGGGCGGGCCGGTCGGCGATATTTTCGCGCTGTATAACCCGAAAAACATCGCGATCGTCGGCCTTGGCGCGGGCACGATGAACTGCTTCAGCCGCCCCGACAACGCATTAACCTTCTTTGAAATCGACGACGCGGTGGAGCGTGTGGCGCGGGAAGAATTTACGTTCCTGAAGGCCTGTACCGGCAAACGCCCACCCAAGGTCATCATTGGCGACGGACGACTTGAACTGGCGAAGCAAACCGAAAAATACAACCTGATCGCGCTTGATGCGTTTTCGGCCGATACCATCCCCGCGCATTTGCTGACGCTGGAGGCGGTGAAGACGTACTTGGCCCGCCTTGCGCCCGGCGGGATGATCATGTTCAACCTGTCGAACCGCTATTTCACCCTCGCTAACCCTTTGTTGCGCGTGGCGGCGGAATTGAACCTCAAAACCCGCTTCGTCCTCGACATCCCGCCGGAGAGCGCGCCGCAAGGCTCGCCCTCCATCTGGTTCGCGATGGCGCCGCAGGGCGTCAGCCTGTCGCCGCTCGACGACTATGGTTGGGTGGAGCTGGCGGCGCCGGAGGGGGAGAAATTATGGACAGACGACCACACGAATCTGCTCAATTCCCTCACCTTCCGCCCCGCAATCGCCGGCCCCCGCCAGCCGGTTGCCGAAAAGCGCTGAAAACCACTGCAATTGCCGGCAGATCATGACACTTGACGCGGTGCATCATCGTGCCGTATTTTCGTCAAAATCCACCCCATTTACAGGGAAGCGATCCTCATGCCCAAGCGCACGGATATAAAGACCATCGCCATCATCGGCGCTGGCCCTATCGTTATTGGCCAGGCCTGCGAGTTTGACTATTCCGGCACGCAAGCCTGCAAGGCGCTGCGGGAAGAAGGGTACAGGGTCATCCTGATCAATTCCAACCCCGCCACGATCATGACCGACCCTGATCTGGCGGATGCGACATATATCGAGCCGATCACACCGGAGATCGTCGCCAAAATCCTGGAGAAGGAAAAGCCCGAAGCGCTGCTGCCCACCATGGGCGGCCAGACCGCGCTGAACACCGCGCTTGAACTGGCGAAAAACGGCACGCTGCAACGGCTCGGCATCGAGCTGATCGGCGCGAAGGAAGAGGCAATCGAGGTTGCCGAAGACCGCGACCTGTTCAAGAAGGCGATGGAAAAACTGAACCTTGAATGCGCGCGCGGCAAGACGGTCACGAATTACGCCGATGCGATGGACATGCTGGATTACGTCGGCCTGCCCGCGATCATCCGCCCCTCCTTCACCCTCGGCGGCACGGGCGGCGGCGTTGCGTACAACCGCAACGAATACGAAATGATCGTCCAGCAGGGCCTGAAGGCATCCCCCATCAAGCAGATCCTGATCGAGGAATCCATCCTCGGCTGGAAAGAGTACGAGATGGAGGTTGTCCGCGACAAGGCCGACAACTGCATCATCATCTGCTCCATCGAAAACATCGACCCCATGGGCATCCATACCGGCGACAGCATCACCGTCGCCCCCGCGCTGACCCTGACGGACAAAGAATATCAGGTCATGCGCAATGCATCGATCGCCGTACTGCGCGGCATCGGCATCGAAACGGGCGGGTCGAACGTGCAGTTCGCCGTGAACCCGAAAGACGGCCGCCTGATCGTCATCGAAATGAACCCGCGCGTCAGCCGTTCTTCGGCCTTGGCGTCCAAGGCAACCGGCTTCCCCATTGCCAAGGTCGCAGCGAAACTCGCTGTCGGGTTTACACTCGATGAACTGCAGAACGACATCACCGGATCGACGCCTGTGTCGTTCGAACCCACCATCGATTACGTCGTCACCAAGATCCCGCGTTTCAACTTTGAAAAATTCCGCGGCACCGAAGCTTTCCTCACCACCGCCATGAAATCGGTCGGCGAAGTGATGGCGATGGGTCGCACGTTTGAAGAGTCGCTGCAAAAGGCGCTCTGTTCCCTCGAAACCGGATTGAACGGCTTGCAGGAAATGGCGCTGGTGCCCGCGGGTGTCGCGTACAGCGAACAGCATATCGTGGCGGCATTGTCGCAGCCGCGACCCGACCGCGTGATGATCATTGCGCAGGCCTTCCGCCACGGCTTCAGCGTCGATGAAATCTATAAATATTGCAAATATGACACCTGGTACCTTGAACGCATCAAGGGCCTGGTCGAGCATGAAGAGAAAATCCGCGAAAACGGCCTGCCGAAAAATTTCACCGAATGGATGGAAACAAAGCAGCTCGGCTTCTCCGACGCCCGCATCGGCGAGCTGACCGGCAAGAAAACCGACGAGGTGACCAAGCAACGCCACAAGGCCAATGTGCGCCCCGTGTACAAACGCGTCGACACCTGCTCCGCCGAATTCCCGTCGAACACCTCTTATATGTATTCGACCTATGAATCGAACGGCTTTGCCCCCGGCGCATGCGAAGCACATCCGTCCGACCGCAAGAAAGTCATCATCATCGGCTCCGGCCCCAACCGCATCGGCCAGGGCATCGAATTCGATTATTGCTGCGTCCATGCCTCCTTCGCGCTGAAGGACAAGGGCATCGAAAGCATCATGATCAACTGCAACCCCGAAACAGTGTCGACCGATTACGACACGTCGGACCGTTTGTATTTCGAGCCGATCACGTCGGAAAAAGTCCTCGACATCATCCATATCGAACAGCAAAAGGGCGACCTGCTGGGCGTGATCGTGCAGCTGGGCGGCCAGACGCCGCTGAAGCTCTGCGCGGAACTGGAACGCGCGGGCGTCAAGATTCTCGGCACCAGCCCCGATGCGATTGACTTGGCCGAAGACCGCGAGCGTTTCTCCAAACTCATCACCAAGATCAAGCTCAAGCAGCCCGCCAACGGCATGGCACGCTCCGCCGAAGAAGCGGAAAAGGTCGCGCAGGATGTGGGCTTCCCGCTTGTCCTGCGCCCCTCTTACGTCCTTGGCGGCCGCGGCATGGAAATCGTGCATGACATGGACGGTCTGCGCCGCTATATCACCACCGCCGTTCAGGTATCGGGCGACGACCCCGTGCTGATCGACAAATACCTGCAAAACTGCATCGAGGTCGATGTGGATGCGCTGTGCGATGGCAAGGATGTTTTCATCGCAGGCGTGATGGAACATATCGAGGAAGCCGGCATCCATTCCGGCGACAGCACCTGTTCGCTGCCCCCTTATTCCCTGCGCCAGGAAATCGTCATCGACCTGATGGACCAGGCGATAACACTGGCGAAGGCGTTGAAAGTTGTCGGGTTGATGAACGTGCAGTTCGCCATCCGCCAGAGCCGCGACCCCGCGAACCTCGACCATTACGAGATTTTTGTGCTGGAGGTGAACCCCCGCGCATCCCGCACCGTGCCGTTCGTGGCGAAGGCGACCGGCGTGCCGGTCATCAAGGCCGCAACGCGCATCATGGTCGGCGAAAAAATCGCCCAGCTGAAAACCGAAGGCGTCATCCATCACCGCAAATACGACCATGTCGCCGTCAAGGTGCCGGTGTTCCCCTTCGCCCGCTTCCCGAAAGTGGATGCGGTGCTGGGGCCTGAAATGAAATCGACCGGCGAAGTCATGGGCATCGACCGCGATTTCCGCCGCGCATTCGCCAAGGGCCGCATCGGCGCAGGCTCGAAACTGCCCGTTTCCGGCACCGTCTTCATCTCGGTTCGGGATTCTGACAAAAACGTGATTATCCCGCTTGCCGCACGCCTTGGCGATATGGGCTTCACCATCATCGCGACCGGCGGCACCGCCCGTCATCTGGTCGAGGCCGGCATCCGCGCCAAAAAGGTCAATAAAGTCCATGAAGGTCAACCACATATCTTCGATGCGATGATCAACGGCGAAATCGCCCTGATGCTGAATACGACCGATGGCCCGCAGGCCGTGGTGGACGACTTTAACTTGCGCAGGGCGGCGTTACAGAATAAAATCCCCTACTACACGACCATCCCCGGCGCAAAGGCGGCAGTAGATGCCATCGCTTCGCTGCGCCAGTCGGGGCCGTTCGATGTAAAGTCGCTGCAGGAATACCTGAAGGCGGCTTAATTAAAACCAACCGCAAAAGATGCCGATGCACCGCGAGGGCGCATAACGGCATTTTTATTTGTGTTTAAACGAGGAATGTTATGATTCAGAAAGTCCCCATGACCGCCGCCGGCTTCCAGCGCCTGGAAGATGAAATCCGCCAGCTGAAATCGGTCGAGCGCCCGTCCATCATCGAGCAGATCGCCGAAGCGCGCTCGCATGGCGACTTGTCGGAGAACGCCGAATACCACGCCGCCCGCGAAAAGCAGAGCTTCATCGAAGGCCGCCTCCTCGACCTCGAAGACAAGATCTCGCGCGCCGAAGTCATCGACACCTCGAAAATGTCCGGCACCGTCGTGAAATTCGGCGCGTTTGTGAAGGTCGTCGACGAAGAAACCGACCACGAACAAAGCTTCCAGATCGTCGGCGAATACGAAGCAGACATCGAAAAAGGCATGCTCGCCCTGACCGCCCCCCTGCCCCGCGCCCTGATCGGCAAAACGCAAGGCGACAGCGTCGAAGTGACGACCCCGAAGGGCCGCAGGGCGTATGAGTTGCTGGAAGTGAAATACAAGTAAACCGCGCACGGTTTATGCAATTCTGTTAATGATTTTAAACCGTGATGATTTCCGATAGGATTTCATCACGGTTTTTTATTTTAAGGGAGTTTCATATGTCTTACGTCGATGGTTTCGTCCTGCTCGTCCCCACCAAGAAATTGAAGGAATACGCCAAGCTTGCCAAGAAAGCGTCCAAGGTCTGGATGGAGCATGGCGCGCTTGAATATTACGAAACGACCGGCGACGACATGAAGACGAAAATGGGCATTCCCTTCCCCAAGCTCGCGGGCGCGAAGAAGACAGACACCGTCGTGTTTTCATGGATCGTCTATAAATCCAAGGCGCACCGCAACGCCGTGAACAAGAAAGTCATGAGCGACAAGCGCCTGATGGAAGATATGGACATGGACAACATGCCCTTCGACTGCAACAGGATGTCGTATGGCGGGTTCAAGACGCTGGTGAAGGCGTAACTGCGTGACCTTCTCCTTTGGGAGAAGGAGGGGCCCATCGCCCTTGCGATGGGAGGATGAGGGTACTTCGTCGGATTCAGGCGCTTAGTGTCACCAAGTACCCTCACCTTCCCGTCGCAAGCGCGACAGGCCCCTTCCTCTCCCAGAGGGAGAGGAAAAAACAAAAAAAAGCCGCCGTATCGCTACGGCGGCTTTTTTGTATCTGACAGTCGATTACTGCGCGGGCGCTTTGGGCGCGGCAGGTGCGACGGCTGCGGGAGCGAGTGCTTCCACGACCACAGCCGGTTTTTCAGCCGTTGCAACGGTGTCGAATTTCTTCGTCAGGCCTTCGATCACGATAGGCTGCTGGCCTTGTGCGACCAGTTCCTTGTTGGACTCGTCGATGAATTCACCAACGGCCTTCACGACAGGTGCTGCTTTGGCAGCCAGATATGCGCCGCCTGCAGCGGTGCCGACATAGGTGCCGCCGATAAGGCCGAGCACAACGCCGCCCGCGATGCCCCAACCGCCGAGGCCTGCGGCTGCCGCGATGAAACCGCCGCCGGTTGCGAAGGTGGCGACAACAGCTGCGCCGATCAGCAGCGCTTTGCCAAAGGTCTTGAGGCCTTTAACGACGCCTTTTTTCAGTTTCTCGTTCTCGTTGTCCATTATTTATCTCCAAAAGAATTTTAACCCTTAGTCCCAATTGAGGTTATGGATAGTGAGTTATGGGCAATCCGTCAACCCCAATAATAAACCAGCGATAACAGCAGGATCAGATGCCGCGCGTGAATTTGACGCGGGGCGGCTTGGGTTTCAGCACGGGCTGGGGTTTCGGCGGCGGGGTCAGGATGACGGTCACAAGGCCCGGCACTTCCGCATTCACGCTCACGCCGATGCCGTGATGTTTGCAGGTCTCGAACAGTTTCTTCATGGGGGCGAACATCGCCTGTGGCGCGATGCCGCCAAATCCCGCTTCGGCCAGCTTCACGGCGCGGTCTTCGGAAAGCCCCCAGCGTTTGGGTTCTTCCATTATATATACGTGCCGCGCGGCGCGGGCGCGCTCCTCGTCGCCGATGAAACGCACATCCTGTGTGGCCGCCTTGAAGGCGCGGCCAAGGCCGGTCACGGTCGTGCGGTCATAGCTCATCACGCGCTGGCGGTTCGTGCCCGCTTCGGCGGCATGATGCGCGACAAGATCGGCCATGGATTCAATCCACTGCCCCACCACATCGATTTCGGTTTTTTGAGTCATTTATCCGGCCCATTTTAAAATCGGTATCATAATACTCATTGCAGAAGTTATGTCAATATACTAAACTATTTCAAAGGCATTACAGTGGCTTAATCTAAAATTCAGCTTTATATATTATGATAAAGCCAAGTTATTGAAGGGGTTATCGTTTGCAGAACCTGCCCGACGTCAACCTGCACTTCCACAACGCTGCCACCCGTTATCAGGGCGGCGCGATCCTTGTGATGATCGAGCAGACGCGCGCGCTTGTCGATGCGTTTGGGCTCGGCGGGTTGGCGTTCGATAACGCGGTCGGCAGCGCGGCGTTTTTGCGCACGATCAATCCGCGCACGCGCGCCGTGTTTTACGGCGCCGATAACGGCCTGCACGACATCGACCTTGATGACCCGAAAATCATCGGCGAGCTGCCGGCCAAAAGCGCACCCAACATCCCCGCCACCATGCGTGCGATTGCCCAGCAATATCCGCATTCCAATCCCTGCAACCCGCTGCACATCATCATGATTGCGGCGGGCGGGCTTGGCAGCAATTACACTGAATCCATGAACGCGATGCTGGACGTGCTGCAAAAGGAAAACGCGCAGGTGCTGCTGGATGTCCTGCTGCTGCCCAACAGCGGGCAAAAACTATTCCAGCAGATGGCGGGCGTGACGGCCAGCAAGCTGCTGCATAACGGCACCGAAATCGACCCGCTGAAACCCGCGCCCAATTTCTTCGCCATCCGCGCGCCGGAGGATATCCCGCGCGAAATCGGCAACGCGATCAACAAGCGCATTTCGCCCGACAACCCCGAAAAATTCATGCTGGACCTTGTCTGCAGCATCGTCGGCCACGGCACCTGCGCGCCGCTCGCCTGCCCCGTCACCGCAAGCTTTACGAAGCAGCGCAAGCCGTGACGGTACAATCCCCGCTCTCAGAAGAATTCCTGCGCCGCGCGCAAAAATACAGCGGCGGGCATGTGCATTTGCTGATCGACGGGTCGAACGTCGCGACCGAAGGGTATATGTTCAAGGAAAACGACCCGCCCGGCCTGCTGCTCGAAACCGCGATGAACCTGAAAATCGCGATGCCGCACACCGGATTTTCCGCCACCTATTGGGCGGGCGACAAGGCGAAGGTTGCAGTCGACCTGTTCCGCCCCTCGACATGGCACAAATTAATTCCCAAGGGCCGCGCGCAGATCAACCCCGCGCTGGAACAGACGGTCAGGGAAATCACCGACGGCACGCTCAAAACCCCGCTGCACCTGATCGCCTTCACCAATATGGGCATGTCGGATAGCGGCGACGCGATGCAAAGCTTTGCCAAGCTGCGGGAGATGGAGGGCGTGAGCATCGACGTCATCATCCTGACCGACAGCATGAAGAACGGCTACCGTGCCGTGCGCGCGGTGAGTGACCTGAACCCGCTGAAACCCATCCGCGATTTCGTGATACTGGAACCGGAGGAACTGGAAACCGCCATCCGTGCCTCTGTCACCTCCGCCACGGACAAGATCATGCAGGCGCGGGAGGATGCCGAAATGGGCGGGCGCATCTACACCGCCGAAGGTGTCAGCGCGGCATTGCACAAAGGCACTGCCAAGGGTGCGACCGCCCCTGTCACCGCCCACTTCAAGCGTAAAAACTAATCCTGATTACTCGATATCGACCGGCACGCCGGGCTTGTGCTTAGCGACGCGGATGCCGAGCGCCGATTTGATATGGCTGACGTTCGGCGCGGTCGTCAGGTGCGTGGTCAGGAATTTCTGGTAGCTGTCCCAGTCTTCCGCCACGATTTTCATGATGAAGTCCGCTTCGCCCGAAACGAGGTAGCATTCGCGCACCAGCGGCCAGCTGCGCACGAGGTCTTCGAATTTCTTGAGGTCGGTTTCCGACTGGCTCGACAGGCCCACTTGGGCGAAAACGGTGACACCAAAGCCCAGCGTGCTGGCGTCGATATCGGCGTGATAGCCCTTGATCACCCCCGCTTCCTCCAGCGCGCGCACGCGGCGCAGGCAGGGCGGCGCGGAAATGCCGGCGCGCTGCGCCAGTTCCACGTTCGTCATGCGTCCCTGCTCCTGCAGGTCATTGAGGATCTTGCGGTCGATACGGTCTAGTTTGACTTTGGGCATTTTGTTACTCGAAAAGGGGGTTAGGACTGAATCAATCCCTGCAATGTAATAATATTATCAGATATTGGTTACAAGAGAAATAATTCCACCGCAAGTCTTTCTGAATCTTACATTTTCTATAATCACAGAAAGGGGTGTGCAGTGCAGCAAAAGAGGCTTATATTGTGATTCTGAACGGGAAGCAATATGGCAGAAAAACCGCCCATCACCTGCTGGATCATCACCGAAGGCATCGCCGGCACCGAAAACCAGTGCATTGGCGTGGCGGAAGCCATGGGCATCACTCCCTTGGTCAAGCGCATCAAGCTCCGCTTCCCGTGGAAACAGCTCAGCCCCTGGCTGATGTGCGGTCATGAAAAGGCACTCGCCCCCGACAGCGACCCCATCGCCGCCCCCTACCCCGATCTCGTGATCGCCAGCGGCCGCAAGAGCATCGGCATCGCCGCGCATATCAAGCGCGAAAGCAAAGGCAAAACCTTCGTCGTCCAGATACAGGACCCGCGCATCGACCCCAAGAATTTCGACCTCGTCGTCGTGCCGCAGCACGATCCCACGCGGGGGCGGAACGTGCTGGTGACCAAGGCCGGATTGCACCGCGTGACGGCAGAGAAACTCGCCGCCGCCAAGGAAAAATACCAGCAGCATTATTCCAATATCCCGCATCCGCGCGTTGCCGTGCTGATCGGCGGTTCCAGCAAGGCGCATACCATGACGCCGGAAAACGCCAAAATCCTCGCCGTCCAGCTGCTGCATCTTGCCGAAAGCCCGAATATCGGGTTGCTCGTGACCGCCTCCCGCCGCACAGGGGAAGAAAACGCCAAGCTGCTGCGCGACACCCTGCAGGGCCCCGCCATCCATTTCTGGGACGGCGTCGGCGACAACCCCTATTTTGGGTTTCTGGCGCTCGCGGACTATATCATCGTCACGGAGGACAGCGTTTCCATGACCTCGGAGGCGCTATCCACCGGAAAACCCGTCTATATCGCGGCTTTGGAGGGTGGCGCAAAGCGCCTTGACATGTTCCATAAAATCCTGCAAGAACAAGGTTATACTCGACCGTTCACGGGGCTGCTGGAAAAATGGTCCTACACGCCGCCCGATGATACGCAACGCGTCGCCGAAGAAATCAGGCTTCGCATGAAAGGAAAGACCGATGTCCGCCCCGAAAACCCATAACAGCAAGATCCTCATCATCGGCTCCGGCCCTGCCGGATACACCGCCGCCATCTACACCGCGCGCGCGAACCTGAAGCCCCTGCTCGTCGCCGGCATGCAGCCGGGCGGCCAGATGACCGTGACTTCCGATGTCGAAAACTATCCCGGCTTCGCCGCCCCCATCAACGGCCCTTGGCTGATGGACCAGATGAAGATGCAGGCCGAACATGTTGGGACGGAGATGATCACCGACACCATCGTCAGCATCGACCTGAATTCGAACCCGAAAAAAGCCATCGGCGACAGCGGCGACGTATATCTGGCCGATGCCGTCATCATCGCAACGGGCGCGCAAGCCAAATGGCTCGGCATCCCGTCCGAAGAAACCTTCAAGGGCAAGGGCGTTTCCGCCTGCGCCACCTGCGACGGCTTTTTCTACAAGAACAAGGAAGTCGTGGTCGTCGGCGGCGGTAATTCCGCGGTCGAGGAAGCGCTGTTCCTCACCAACTTCGCGACCAAGGTGACGGTCGTCCATCGCCGCGACTCTTTCCGTGCGGAAAAGATCATGCAGGACCGCCTGTTCAACCACCCGAAAATCAACGTCATCTGGGACAGCGAAGTTTCGGAAGTGACCGGCGATACCGGCGTGACGGGCGTGAAGCTGAAAAACATCAAGACCGGCGCGCTGACCGACCTGAAAACCGACGGCGTCTTCGTCGCCATCGGCCATAAACCAGCAACCGATTTGTTCAAGGGCCAGGTCACCATCGACACCGACGGCTATATCGTCACCAAACCCGACAGCACCCAAACCAACATCCCCGGCGTCTTCGCCGCCGGCGACGTGAAAGACAAAGTCTTCCGCCAAGCCGTCACCGCCGCCGGCATGGGCTGCATGGCAGCGCTGGAAGCGGATAAATACCTCGCCCATCTGGAAGCCCAGCACGCGCCCGCGCAAAAGAAAACGGCAAACGGTAATAACCTGAAGCCGTAAGGAATTTGTTAAAGATGAAGCATTTAGACGATGAACCGTTAGCGTTCAAAGTAGTCTACTTTTTGCTTTTCTTCACATTGGCTTCCTGCATCCTTTTCCCTTCAGTCATCATTCTTTTTCAAATAATCTCTCATCAATCTGAAGGAATAGTTTCACTTAAAGAGCTTAAAATCACTGATGTTATAGTTGCTGCATTTACAGTAGCCCTAACGTTTGTGGGCTATTTCCAATGGAGTTGGATGAAAAAAGGGATAAGTGACACTATCGCTTTTAACAGAGCATTTGTATTTTTAAAGTGCGTAAATTACTTCTCTCATCTTGACACTAGTAATAATAAAATATTCTGGGCGCTTTCTCCGATTTGGGAAAACAACGGTAATACGCCGACCAAAAATTTGAGATTAAACTCTAACTTTTATATATCAGATAGCCCACTTCCCGAGAATTTTACCTTCCCTCCAAAAGGAAATAGCATTCCCACAATGTTAGGCCCTCATGCGATAGTTGGAGGGGATAAAATTTACGTTCTCGGTGATGCCTTGGCTGAAGTTCAAAATGGTTCTAAATTTTTATACATATGGGGTCACGCAATATACCAAGACGTTTTTACTGGCACTCCACAACACATCACAAAATTTTGTTGTGAGATAAAAAACATAACAGGGGATCCGACCTTACACTACAACTCCACAACAAATCCCGTTGGAGTTGATTTTTCCCATTATAAAAGGAACAATTGCCGAGACGAAGAATGCAGCACACGCGTGTTAGATTAAATTTAAGGATTAAATCTCCGATAAAATATCCATCTTCGTTGAAGTAAATTTATTTCAAGGCAGTAAATAAAATGAAAACCTTCGTCGAATTCTGCTCCGATAAATTCCCAGCCCTTCCCGGCGAGGAGGAACAAATCAACCCCGGCATATGGGGCAAGCGTTTAGCCGATTTCCTGCGCGAAGGATTGCGTGGCGAAGGCATAGAAACAGGCGAGGCGATCTGCGAAGACTGGGGATGGATCGTTCCCGTAGTCAATCCAGAATTTGATCTGTGGATCGGCTGCGGCAATCAGGGGAATGGCGAAGAATTCCTGTGTTTTATCGAGCCCAGCAAACCGTATATCCGTAAATTCTTTATCAAAAAAATAGAAACAGCACCACGAATCAACGCGCTGCAGGCCGCGATGGAAAAGGTTTTGGAAAAAGAACCAGCCATCCGCGATATACGCTGGCGCACAGAAGAAGAATTCAAAAACCCCGCCGCCTCCTAATCCCCTCTCCCGCGTGCGGGAGAGGGTTAGGGAGAGGGTGCAGAGCCGCGATTAATCGTCGCAGACAGTTATCAACGAGTGCGACCGTGCGCCACCCTCTCCCCAGCCCTCTCCCGCAAGGGCGGGAGAGGGGGAAGAAGCGCCACTCCCTCCTCTCGTCATCCCCGCGCAGGCGGGGATCCATGAAGGTGAAGGAGAGACGGGCGGCAGAAATCTTCGTAAATGAGCGCCCTTACCACCCCGGCCCATCGTTCCGCACCGTTGGTGCTCTTTTGATCTTTTTGATATCTCCCTTAAACAATTTCAGCAGCGCAAAAAACTCGCCTTCCGAAAAATTCCCAAGGTCGCTGTAAATCGCCCTGAATTTTTCCGGCGCATGTTCAAGCGAAGCCAGTTTGTTGTTGCTGCATTTGTAGTCATAGCCGACCGACCTCGGCCCATGCGCGAGCGAGGTCAGCAAGTTGCTGTGACAATCGAAAGACCCGCGCACCGTTTCCGGCGCATGTTTGAGCGAGCCCAGATGGTTCCTGCTGCAATCGTAATCGCCGCCGACGAATGTCGGCGCGTGTTCCAGCGAGGTCAAAAGGTTGTCTTCGCAGTTGAAACTGCCACGGACAAATTTCGGCCCGTGTTCGAGAGAGGTCAGCCGGTTGGAGGAGCAGGCAAAGCCGCCACCGACCGATTCCGGCGCGTGTTTCAGCGATGTCAGTTGATTGTTGGAACAATAGAAATTTCCCCCGACATATGCCGGCGCGTATTCGAGCGAGGTCAGATGGTTCGCGATGCAGGAAAAATCCCCCCCGACCCATTTCGGCGCATTCTTGAGCGAGACAAGCTCATTAAAGGAACAGTAAAAATTGCCGCCCACGCTCACGGCAGATAAATCCGGCAGGCTTCTCAGACCCTTTGAAGCAATATTAAGGTCACCGGGGACGAAAATGCTCCCATCCTCCCGGATCTGGTATGGAACATTCATTTTCTGCAAAAACTCTTCGGCCCCAACGGGCGGCAAAGCGGCAGCATTGAACGGATTTGTGACCGGATTTTTCATGGCTAAACACCCTATAAATAAGAATTTATGGATGTTTTAGCAGCGCCATATCGAACAGGTGAGAAACGTTAAACCACACTGTCTTCGGATGCGTGAGCTTGGACATATCCTACCCGATTAATAGGTATTATGTCAATAGTAATTTCAGAGCTCAAAGAGGCCGAGAGTTAAAAGTGTCGGAGTAAATTGATTTCCCCGCCTAATCCCCTCTCCCGCGTGCGGGAGAGGGTTAGGGAGAGGGTGCAGAGCCGCAATGAATTGTCGCAGGCAGTTATCAACGATTACGACCGCGCGCCACCCTCTCCCCAGCGCTCTCCCGCAAGCGCGGGAGAGGGGGGAAGATACGCCGTTCCCTCCTCTCGTCATCCCCGTGCAGGCTGGGATCCATGAAGTTGCAGGCAAGACTTGCATCTGCAGTCATAAGGGCAACCGCTGGTGGATCCCCGCCTGCGCGGGGATGACGAGGGCTGTAGAGACTTAAAAGCGTCGGAGTAAATTCTTTTTCTGGCCTAATCCCCTCTCCCGCGATTGCGGGACAGGGCGTAACCGCCACAACTTCCACCTTGACGTTGCCCTCAATCCGCATAGGCTTGAAGCAAGCAATTGCAAAAGGTAACCCATGCGCAAATTCCTCACCGCCTACGTCACATCCGTCGCGCTGTTCCCCTGCCTCGATTTTGTCTGGCTGGGCCTGACGCTGGACGGTTTTTACAAGCCGCAGTTGTCGGGGCTGATGCTGGATAATTATTACGCGCCGGCGGCGGTTGCATTTTACCTTGTCTATGGCCTGGGCCTTGCGACACTCGCGATCTTGCCGGCGATTGCGGCGGGCAGTTGGAAACACGCCGCGATCGGTGGCGCGCTGCTGGGCCTGACCGCCTATGGCACTTATGACCTGACCAATATGGCGACCCTCAAAAACTGGTCATTGGCATTGACGGTCGTCGATATGGGCTGGGGCGCGTTCGCGACAGCTGTCGTGGCGATGGCGGGATTTTTTGTGACAAGCAAGTTCGCAAATCCTAAAAATTAATTCCATTTAATTCCCTCTTCCCTCCTCTCGTCATCCCCGCCTGCGCGGGGATGACGAAGGTTGTGGGTTACGGGCGCGGCGCGTTATTCGCAGGTTTCGGCGCAGCGGGCGCAACCGCTTTCTCCAGCAACGCTTCCACACCCTTCAGCAATTCCGAGTCCTTGAACACCGTCAAATGCCGCTTCACGATCGACAGCGCCGTATGGCCGTCATTCGCCACAATACGGGCATCCGCACCGTTATCGAGCAGCAGCTTCACCGTACCCTCGACACCGGCGCTGACAGCGTACATAAGGGCTGTTTCGCCGCGATCATTTGTGCGGTTCGGGTTTGCGCCGTGGTCGATGAGCAGCTGGATAATTTCCCTTTGCCCGCCTGCCGCCGCGTCCATCAATGCCGTGCGCCCGACTTGCGCTTCGGCATCGGTGTCGGCGGGTGCGCCGTTGCGGATCAGGAAGCGCGCCATATCCGCCTTGCCGCCGCTCGCGGCCGATTTCAGCGCCGCGCCATCGGCATAGGCGCCCGCATCGATCAGCAGTTGCGCCACATCGCGATGGCCGCCCCATGCCGCCGTGTTCAGCGATTGCTGGTCGGGGAATGCGCCATGTTCGAGCAGGTTGCGCGCAATATCCAGATGCCCGCCCGCCGCGGCCGATGTCAGCGCGTGCGCGTCCGGCACGCCGCCGCGATCCAGCAGCAGGGTGACAATATCATTATTGCCGCTGCCCGCCGCCGCCGCCATGACTGACCGCCACGTATCGGGCTCGGTCGGGTTGATCTCCGCGCCGCGCGCCAGAAGCAGTTCGACCATCTTGCGGTCGCCCCTGCCCGCCGCAATCGCCAGCACCGTGCCGCGCATGGTGTCTGTCGTCTCCACCTGCGCGCCGTTATCCAGCAGCACCTGCATCGTGCTGATCTGCCCCGTCATCGCCGCATGCATCAGCGCGGTCTGCCCGACATAGGAATGCCGCCAGACGAGCGTATCGATGGCGGAAGGGAATTTTTTGGCGAAGCTTTCGACCTCCGCATCGCGCCCCTCCCGCGCGGCCTCGACGAAGGCGCTGATTTCTTCCCAACCGGGTTGTGCGTTGAAGGCGTTCTTCAGTTGTCCGCGTGCCATGATCGTCATCCTTTTTTTAAGTTCGTTTGATGACTTCAGGCTACGGGGGTTACAGGCATAGGTATAATATTATGTGATGATAATTGTAATAGGATAAAACTATGATGAAGGCGCAATTTTTTTCTGGGTAAGTCATTGAAATATAACAATGCCAGTTTTACAGTCGCATTTTGTAAGCCCTTGATATTAAATAGTATTCAGAAACAGCTATGTGCGCGCAAGCGGCGTGGAAGGGCATAAAACCCATAGAAAAAGCCGCCCCCTTTGCAGAGGAGCGGCTTTTTACTATTAACAGTTTCAGTGACTTACGCGGCAGCTTCCTGCGCAGTCATCGCCTGGCCGATATATTCGCTGACATATTTCAGCATCAGTTCGGTCTCGCCGGGGTTGTTGAAGAAGTGGCCGGCGCCGGGGATGACTTTGTAGTCCACGCCGTTCGGGCCGCGCTGGTCGCGCAGCTTGTCGCACAGCTTGTTGACAGAGTCGATGGCAACGACCTGGTCATTGTCACCCTGAACGATCAAGCCTTCGTTCGGGCACGGCGCCAGGAAGTTGAAATCATAGATGTTCGCGGGCGGGGCGATCGACACGTAACCGTCGATTTCCGGGCGGCGCATCAGCAATTGCATGCCGATCCACGCACCGAAGGAGAAACCGCCGACCCATACGCTGGATGCGCCCGGGTTGACGCTTTGCAGCCAGTCAAGCGCCGATGCCGCATCCGAGAGTTCGCCTTCGCCGTGCGAGAATTCGCCCTGCGAACGGCCAACGCCGCGGAAGTTGAAACGCAGCGTTGAAAATCCGCGCTCCGAGAAAGACTGGAAAAGGGAATAAGATATTTTATTGTTCATCGTGCCGCCACGTTGCGGGTTCGGATGAAGGATCAAAGCAATAGGCGATCCGGGAATTTTAGCGTGTTTGTAGCGGCCTTCTAGGCGTCCGGCAGGACCGGTAATCATGATCTCAGGCATTCAGTTAAGCCTCCGTGGCTTGCTTGGTCGTGGTTGCTGTTTTTTTTCTTGTTGTTTTTCTGCTATACAACCCTCTATCTGACGACCAGAATGTACATTATGAAATTTTTTTGGCAAGGAAATTCTGGATTAAGCCAATAACTTCATAGTGTTATAAAGATACGCTCACAGTTATTACGGAAAGTATTTGTACTCAAATGGAGCTTTTCAGCGGCACATATCTCGACCATAACGCTACGAGTCCCTTGCGGCCCGAAGTGTTATCCACAATGCAGGAATTGCTGGGTTTTCCCGGCAATGCGTCGTCGATTCACAAGGCCGGCCGCGAGGCGAGAAAAAGAATCGAAGACGCGCGCGCGCAAATCGTGAAGCTGGTGAACGCCGGCCCCCGCGACGTCGTCGTTTTCACCTCCGGCGCGACCGAAGCCAACAACCTTGCGCTCCGCGTCACCAACATCGAACGCGTGATCGCGTCCGCAATCGAACATCCGTCCGTCTTGCAGGCCGCGCCACAAGCGCAGATCATCCCGGCCCTGCCCACCGGCATCATCGACCTCGCCGCGCTGGATAAAATGCTGGAGGGTAATACGCAGCAGACACTGATTTCCGTGATGCTGGTGAACAACGAAACCGGCGTGATCCAGCCGCTGGATGACGTCGTCAAAATCGCGCGCAAATACGGCGCGCTGGTGCATACCGATGCGGTGCAGGCCGCTGGCCGCGTGCCGCTGGATATTCAGGCGCTCGGCGTCGATTTCCTGACGCTGTCTGCGCATAAACTGGGCGGGCCGCAGGGCGTCGGCTGCCTTGTGATCGCCAACTGCCTCAACGTCGCGCCGCAAATATTGGGTGGCAATCAGGAAAAGAATTTACGCGCTGGCACCGAAAACCTCGCGGGCATCGCAGGTTTCGGCCGCGCGGCGGAGCTGGCCGATATCGAAAAATATCACAAGCTGGGCGTCTTGCGCGACCGGCTGGAAAAAGACCTGCTCGCCCTCGCCCCGAACCTCAAAATCTTCGGCTTCGATGCGCCGCGCGTGCACAACACCAGCATGTTCGCGCTGCCGGGCGCAAGCTCGGAAACGCAGCTGATCGCGCTCGACCTTGCGGGCATCTGCGTGTCGAACGGCTCCGCCTGCTCCAGCGGCACGGTCAAGATTTCGCATGTCCTGAAGGCGATGGGCGCGAGCGACGCCGAAGCCGGATCGTCCTTGCGCGTCAGCCTCGGCTGGAACACAACGGAAAAAGATGTCGATTATTTCCTGACAAAATGGGCTGAGATGTATAACAGGGTAAAGTCGCGCCTTGGCGCGGCGTAAGAAAAGCAGGGAGACAAAAAAATGCCAAAAATGACCTTCATCGAAAAAGACGGCAAGCCGCTGGAAGTGGAAGCGCCGAACGGCCTTTCGGTCATGGAGATTTCGCACAAGCACGGCATCGATATCGAGGGCGCGTGCGGCGGCTGTCTCGCCTGCGCGACCTGCCATGTGGTCGTGCATCCCGACTGGTACGGCAAGCTGGCGGAGAAAAAGGACGAAGAGGACGACATGCTCGACCTTGCCTTCGACCTCAAGAAAACCTCGCGCCTCGGCTGCCAGATTTTGATGAGCGACAAGCTGGACGGCCTGGTCGTCGCACTGCCCGGCGCGAAGGCGCCTTGGGAAGAATAAAGCTTACCCCACCGAATGACACTGCGGCAGTTTGAGCAAGTCGTCGTTCCAGACACCGTTGGCGTGCGAGCGGATGAGGGTCAGGCTGCCTTGCGGAAACACGGAGAGGTCGGAGCGGCGGCCGTTCACCACGATGAACACGCCGGCCGTTTTGGCATTGATGAGAGTGGCCATTTCATCGCGCGTCCAATAGCCTTCCGGCCCTGCCAGCGCAACGCAGTTATGGAGCGACGGCCAGAACGGATTGTTCTTGGCGCAGGTGATTTCAATAAGTCGCATGATGCCCGGTCAGCTTCTTTTGGTTTACTTGTGATGACATACCCCTTGCCGGATTTTCCAGTAAGGTGTTATCTGTTTGGTTATAGGCGTGAAAACGCAGGATGTATGTCCACTTTTGTACACAAGGATATAAATTCAGATGTTCAAAAAACCGGCTCGGGCGACCGGAAGCATTGCGGATGACATTAAAGGCAGCGACCTGCTGGGCGCGCTGCGGGATAGCGACATTGCCCTGCTGCTGCCGCATTTAAAGTCAAAAAACCTTGAAAAAGGCATGGTGCTCTGCGAGCCGGGAGACAGGGTACAGCACGCCTATTTCCCCTGCGGCACGACCCTGATTTCCCTGCGCGTGTTTCTGGACGATGACCGCGGGGTCGAGGCTGTGGTCATCGGGCGCGAAGGCGCAGCCGGCGGCATCGTGAGCCAGGGCCACCTGCCCGCCTATTGCCAGTTCATGGTGCAATCATCCGGCACGGCGCTCTATATTTCCTGCGCCGACCTTGAACGCGCCAAGGAAAAATCGATAACGCTGCATCATTTCTTTGCGCGCTATGCCGATTGCCTGCTGGCGCAGATGTTCCAGGCGGTCGCCTGCAACGCGACACATACGATCGAGCAGCGCGCCGCCAAATGGATTACCGCCGCCCATGACCGCACCGGCGACAACAGCATGACCCTGACGCAGGACAACCTCGCCACGTTGCTGGGCGTGGGGCGCAGTTATGTCGCCAAGGTCATGAGCGGCCTGAAAAAGAACGGCGCGCTGGAAACATCGCGCGGGCATTTGACCATCCGCGACCCGAAAAAATTGAAGAAACTCGCCTGCGGCTGCGATGACATGGTGCGCAGCCATTTTCAGGATGTGCTGGGCGGCATTTATCCGGCGAAGAAGGCGAAGTGACCTGATCGCTCCTTCTCCCCCGCTCTTCGCGGCGGGAGAAGGCGGTTTGCAGAAATATGCGTTATATAAACTGCGATTATTCATATTTTTGCGCCTCCATTATTTTTTTGACTCATTCCAGATTTTGGTTTATCCCAGTTTATATGGATCCCAAATTCGACACCCTTTTGCGCAAGCATAACCTGAGCGTCACGGCGGCGCGCAAGGCCGTCCTGAGCGCGGTGATGAAGTTTCCGCATTCGGATGCCGACACGTTATATAAGCACGCGCGCAAGATGTCGGGCACGCTGTCGAAACAGGCGGTGTATGACAACCTGCGCATCCTGACCGAAAAAGGCATCGTGCGCACCATCCAGCCGATGGGGCATTCCGCGCTGTTCGAGATCGACCATCAGGACAACCACCATCATATCGTCTGCCGTTCCTGCGGCATGACGACCGATGTGCATTGCAAGCACGGCGCGGCGCCCTGCCTGACGCCCGCTGAATCCATGGGCTTTGTCCTCGACGAAGCCGAAGTCGTTTTCTGGGGCCTCTGCCCCGCCTGCCAACCCAAGAAATCCGTCAAAAAAAGGAGATAAGATATGACCGAAGCAAAATGCCCCGTGATGCACGGCAAGAAAAGCGAAAACCGCGCAGGCCGTTCCAACCGCGACTGGTGGCCGAAACAGCTGGATATCCGCACCCTGAACCAGAACGTGCCGCAATCCAGCCCCATGGGCAAAAGCTTCGACTACGCAAAAGAATTCAAGACGCTCGACCTTGATGCCGTCATTAAAGACCTGCACGCGCTGATGACGGATTCGCAAAGCTGGTGGCCGGCGGATTTCGGGCATTACGGCGGCCTCTTCATCCGCCTTGCATGGCACAGCGCCGGCACCTACCGCACGACCGATGGTCGCGGCGGCGCGGGCGGCGGGCAGCAGCGTTTTGCGCCGCTGAACAGCTGGCCGGATAACGCGAACCTTGATAAGGCGCGCCGCCTGCTGTGGCCGATCAAGCAGAAATACGGCAAGAAAATCTCGTGGGCGGATTTGTTCGTTCTGGTCGGCAACGTGGCGCTTGAATCGATGGGCTTCAAAACATTCGGTTTTGCTGGCGGCCGCGTGGATACGTGGGAGCCCGAAGAATTGTACTGGGGTCCCGAAGGCACATGGCTGGGCGACGAACGCTACAGCGGCGAGCGCGAATTGCAGAACCCGCTGGGCGCGGTGCAGATGGGGCTGATCTACGTCAACCCCGAAGGCCCGAACGGCAACCCTGACCCGCTCGCTTCCGCGCGCGACATCCGCAGCACCTTTGCCCGCATGGCGATGAATGACGAAGAAACCGTTGCGCTGATCGCGGGCGGCCATACCTTTGGCAAGACGCATGGTGCGGGCGATCCGTCGCAGCTGGGCCCCGAGCCGGAGGGCGAGGCACTGGAGCGTCAGGGCTTCGGCTGGATCAGCAAGCACGGCAAAGGCCACGGCGCGGACGCCATCACCGGCGGCCCCGAAGTGACATGGAGCCAGACGCCGACGAAATGGAGCAACCATTTCTTCGACAACCTTTTCAAGTTCGAATGGGAATTGACCAAGAGCCCCGCCGGCGCGCAGCAATGGAAGGCGAAGAACGCACCTGCCGACATTCCCGATGCGCATGACCCGTCGAAAAAACATGTGCCGACGATGCTGACATCGGACCTTGCGTTGCGCTTCGACCCCGCTTACGAAAAAATCTCCCGCCGTTTCCTTGCCAACCCCGACCAGTTCGCGGATGCTTTCGCGCGCGCGTGGTTCAAGCTGACGCATCGCGATATGGGCCCCGTCACCCGTTACCTCGGCCCGCTGGTGCCGAAGGAAGTGCTGATCTGGCAGGATTACATTCCCGCTGCCAACCATCCGCTGATCGATACGAATGACATTGCCGCGCTGAAGGCGAAAATCCTTGCCTCCGGCCTTTCCGTTGCACAACTCGTTTCCACGGCCTGGGCGTCGGCATCGACCTTCCGTGGCTCGGACAAACGCGGCGGCGCGAATGGCGCGCGCATCCGCCTTGCCCCGCAGAAGGATTGGGACGTCAACAATCCCGCCGACCTGTCAAAGGTGCTGGCGACGCTGGAAAATATCCGCAAGGAATTCGGCAAGCCCGTATCACTCGCCGACCTGATCGTGCTGGGCGGCACAGCGGCGGTTGAAAAAGCGGCGAAGGATGGCGGCACCGACTTGAAAGTCGCCTTCACCCCCGGCCGCATGGATGCGTCGCAGGAACAGACGGATGCGGAATCCTTCGCGCCGCTGGAACCGACTGCAGACGGCTTCCGCAACTACCTGCGTGGCCCGCAGCTGATGCAGAATGAAGAGGCGCTGATCGACCGCGCGCAGCTGCTGACCCTCACGGGGCCGGAACTGACCGTGCTGGTCGGCGGGTTGCGCGTGCTGGGCGCGAATGCGGCGGGCGTGAAGCACGGCGTGTTCACGACAAAAACCGGCGTGCTGACCAACGACTTCTTCGTCAACCTGCTCGACATGAACACGGGCTGGGAAGCGTCGCGCACGGAACACGGCGTCTATGAAGGCATCGACCGCAACGCGAACAAGCTGAAATGGACCGGCACGCGCGCCGACCTCGTCTTCGGCTCGAACTCGCAGCTGCGCGCCTTGGCGGAAGTGTATGCGTGCGCGGACGCGAAAGAGAAATTCGTGCAGGACTTTGCCGCCGCATGGACGAAAGTGATGGACCTCGACCGGTTCGACCTCGCGCGTTAATCGCGGGGCTGCGGCTGGTGAGTTTACTTCGGCGCTTTGGTGTTCGCGTTGGACGGCTTGATGTCGTATTTCACGCGCAGGGCCATGTTGTAGCCGTCGATGATTTCCTTGGGCGTGCAGCCGGGTTCGAACTCGACCGAGACATGCGGCAGATGGATGACAAGCGGGTGGAGGGAGCTTTCCATCAGTTCGGCAAAGTTGCGCGCGGCGGTGCGGATGTTAAACCCGCCATCGGGCGTGAATTCGATCACGTGTTCGGAATCACCGTCCACCTTGTCGCCTCCCCCTTTTTTGCCGCCCTTGGCCATACCTCTCCTTCAACCGTGTGAAACCGGGAACCTATTCCCGCCATTTTAGTGTAACAGTCTCGTCTGAAGGAACCGTTAAAAAAGACAAGTATCTGGGGAATTTAAGTAATTCACATTTTTGCTGCGGACTTCCGTCTCCGCAGACTTATACCAAGCGCGGCTTCCGCGCGGTGCCAGATCATGATGACGCTGGTGGCAAGAATAACAATCAGCCAGCTTTTCGCGTCCAGCGGCTGTGTGCCGAACAAATCCTGCAGCCATGGCAGGTAACAAAAGCCAAGCTGCAGAACGATTGTCGCCCCTGTGGCGAGCGTCACAGGCATATAATGCCTGAACCAGCTGGCAGCACGCGCCGTGCGTACCGGAAAAAGGCTCCAGAGATACCAGACCTGAAAGCCGATCAGGACGTTGACGGCAACCGTGCGCGACGGCGCAAGCCCGCGGAACGCCGCGATGGTGCCGCCTGCGATCAGGAAGATATGGAAGGCCAGCGACAAAATTTTCCGGCGGTTGAAAAACGGCTCTCCCTGTGAAACAGGCGGAACGTCCATCGCATCCTTGTGATGGGGCGCGAAAGCAAAGGCGAGCGAGAGCGTGATAGAGGTCACGGTATTGACCCACAATATCTGCAAAGGCGTAATCGGCAGCGTCATCCCCGCCAGCAATGACAACAGCAACGACAGCCCCTCGGCAAAGTCGGTGACGAGCATGAACTGGATGGTGTAGCGCAGGTTGCGGTAAATATTGCGCCCTTCCTCGACGGCGGCGGCGATGCTGGCGAAATTATCATCGGCCAGCACGATGCGGGCGGCATCCTTGGCCACTTCCGTTCCCTGCCTGCCCATGGCGATGCCGACATCCGCCGCTTTCAGCGCGGGTGCGTCGTTCACACCATCGCCAGTCATGGCCACGACATGCCCGCGCTTCTGCAATGACAGTATCAGGCGCAATTTGTGCTGCGGGAACATGCGGGCGAAAATGTTGACGTCATCGACGCATTGTTCCAGTTGCGCATCCGTCATCGCATCGATCTCGCCGCCGGTCAGCACACGGCCAGCATTTTTGATGCCGATTGCCTCCCCAATCGCAGCGGCGGTCAGGGCGTGGTCCCCAGTGATCATTTTGACGGCGATGCCCGCGCGGTGGCACAGGGCAATCGCAGGCGCAGCCTCCATCCGCGGGCGGTCGGTAATGCCGAACAGCCCGACCAGCACAAGTTCGGTTTCGACATCGGCAGGTGCCAATGTCGAGGGCGCAGCGCCGAGCGGCTTGCAGGCCAGCGCCAGCACACGTTCGCCTTTTTTTGCCAGCAGATCTATTTGCTGTTGCCAGTAGTTTTCCTGCAGCGGTTCGGTCTGGCCGGCGGCATTCATTTGCAGGCGGCACATTGCCAGCAGCCTTTCGGGTGCGCCCTTCGCATAGATCAAACCTGCGCCCTTCCCGTCCGCATGTGCGGTCGCCATGTAACGCTGTTCCGCCGAAAAGGGAATTTCGGCCACGCGCGGGAAACGCGCCTGCATTTTTTCGCGGGTATCGCCGGCCTTCATCACAAGCGCCATCAGCGCGCCTTCCGTGGGATCGCCACGCAGTGTCCATTTACCATCGGCGTGCTGCAGGACAGCGTCATTGTTGAGTGCGGCACCGGCGAGAAGGCTGACAGCGGCGGCATAATCGGCGGGCACCATTTCGCGCCCGTTCTCGGAAAATTTACCCTCCGGCGCATATCCGACGCCGGAAACCGAAAGCACATGCCCCGCCAGCACAATATCGGCAACCACCAGTTCGTTATGTGTCAGGGTGCCCGTCTTGTCGGTGCAGATCACCGTCGTGTTGCCCAGCGTTTCGACAACGGGCAGGCTGCGGATGATGGCATTGCGCCGCGCCATCAGGCGGACACCGATCGCAAGGGTGATGCTGATCGCGGCAGGCAGGCCTTCGGGTATCGCCGATACCGCAATCCCGATCATGACCATAAACATCTCGTCCACCGGCAGATGGCGGACGTAAACCCCGAACGCGAAAGCAAGGACTGCGACGCAGCCGATCATAATCGCCATATAGCGGAACAGGCGCGTCAGTTTGCGCGTCAGCGGCGTTTCAGGCGCCTCTACTTCCCCGATGCTCTGGCTGATGCGCCCGATTTCGGTGCTGCGCCCGGTGGCGGTCACCACCCCCGCGCCATTGCCATAGGTGACCAGCGTTCCGGCATAGGCGACAGCACCGGATAATTTATCGATGTCGAGGGATTCCCCTGTCAGGATGGATTCCTGTATGCGCAGGCTGTTCGCGGTATCCAGCCGGATATCCGCCGGCACCTTGTCGCCCGCCGCCAGCAGCACGCGGTCACCCGGCACCAGCAGCGCTGCATCTATATGCAACTGCTGCCCGTCGCGCACCACAAGCGCCTGCGGCGAGAGCAGTTTATGAATGCCCGCCAGCGCATCCTCGGCCTTGCCTTCCTGTATAAATCCGATCAGCGCGTTGATGAAGATGACACTGACAATGACCGCCGTATCCACCCAGTGATGCAGCAGACCGGTTATGCAGGCCGAAAAAATCAGGATGTAAATCAGTGCGTTATTGAATTGCGACAGGAACCGCCGCGCAGCACTGCGCTTCTTGCCCGAAGGGATTGCGTTGGGGCCGTGTTGCGACAGCAGCGCGGCGGCTTCTTTCTCCGTCAGTCCGTCGGCAGCATTTTGTGTGGCATCATTCACGGCTAAATCGCTTCCGGCGATGAGGCTATGGATCAGCCAGATCGCTGTTGATTGTTAAAAACACGAAGGGCGCCATACCGGAACCCGGTATGGCGTAGAAGGAGACAGGGCAGGATTAACCGATTTTCGGCCCGCGGAAGGGCGGCTTCGGCGGCTGGCGGATTTCGGGGAGGTAGTCGATGACGATCTGGCGGTAGGTGTCGATAATGTCCTGCGCTGTGGCGCCCAGCGGCACCTCCAGCGTGAAAGTGTCGAAATGGATCTCGGCATCCATCTCCAGCTCCTCCATCGCCTTGATGACGGCGGGGGCAATATGCTCGATCTTCGTGCCGGGTTCGGGCGTGAATTCAAAGATATCGCGGTCGTCGTCCTCATCGGGGTCGCGGGGGCTGGCCATGGGCTTGCTCCGTGCTGGAAAATTGTTTTGTGATTTGAATTATATAAGCATAGATACGGGCGGTTGGAAATCCCCTCTCGTCATCCCCGCGAAAGCGGGGATCCCATGGGTCTCATGCGCTCTGCCAATCCCTGAGATCCCCGCTTTCGCGGGGATGACGACCGACCATAACGCTTATGAAAAATACTTGTTTTTCCTCGCCATTCGCGTATATTACGCTCCATGAACTCGCTCGGCTTTGACAAAGAACCGGCAGAAACCCGTATGCATGTCG
Organism: Alphaproteobacteria bacterium; assembly: GCA_965279315.1. GTDB lineage: Bacteria > Pseudomonadota > Alphaproteobacteria > Micavibrionales > UBA2020 > JAPWJZ01. Next base: position 2,627,119 of record OZ257145.1, read on the forward strand.
TACATGCATTTTTTAAAACCGCGGACGTAAGAAACGCATGAACTCGCTTGGCTTCGATAAAGACCCCAAGAAGACGAGAGTCGTCGTCGCCATGTCCGGCGGCGTCGATAGCTCTGTCGCGGCTGCGCTGCTGCACGAACAGGGATACGAGGTTGTCGGCATCACCCTGCAGCTTTACGATTTCGGCCAAGCTCTTCAGAAGAAAGGCGCGTGCTGCGCCGGACAGGACATCTACGACGCGAAACGCGTGGCGGAGAAGCTGGGCTTCGAGCATTACGTCCTCAACTACCAAAGCAAATTCAAAGACAGCGTGATAGAAGATTTTGTTGAGGGATACCTTAAAGGCGAAACGCCCATCCCCTGCGTCAAGTGCAACCAGAATGTTAAGTTCAAGGACTTGCTGGAAACAGCTAAGGATCTGGGTGCGGATTGCATGGCAACCGGCCATTATATCCAGCGTCTGGGCGGGCTGAACAATGCCGAGCTGCACCGCGCCGTCGACCCTTCTAAAGATCAAAGTTACTTCCTGTTCGCAACCACGCAGGAACAACTGGATTTCCTGCGCTTCCCGCTGGGCGGCTGGAACAAGGATGTGACGCGCGGCCATGCGGAACGCTTCGGTCTCGGCGTTGCCGACAAGCCCGACAGCCAGGATATCTGCTTCGTGCCGAATGGCTCATATGCAAAGGTCGTCGAGAAATTCCGCCCCGGCGCGCTCAAGCCCGGCGACATTATGCACATCGACGGGCGCAAGCTCGGCCAGCATGACGGCATCATCAATTACACCGTCGGCCAGCGCCGCGGCCTTGGCATCGGCGGCGGCCATACGGAGGGCAACAGCCCCCTCTTCGTCGTCGGCCTGCGCCCCGACAAGAACCAGGTGCTGGTCGGCCCCTACGAGGCGCTCGCCCGCGACACGGTCTATATGAAGGAATGCAACTGGCTGCTGTCCGACATTCCCGATGACGGCATCGAGGTCGAGGTAAAACTCCGCTCCGCCCAAGCCCCCCTGCCCGCGCGCCTGTTCCGCGACCGCGCGGTCTTGAGCGCCCCCGCCTTCGGCGTGGCGGCCGGCCAAGCCTGCGTCGCCTATATCGGCAACCGCGTCCTCGGCGGCGGCTGGATCACGGGCGCCGATAACCAGACGCTGACGGTCGCGGCTTAGTCATCACATCCGCCCTTTCCCTCGTCATCCCCGCGAAAGCGGGGATCCCAGCGGCCTCATGCGCCCTTTCAGTCACCAAGATCCCCACTTTCGCGGGGATGACGGAATGGGTTGGTAGCTTGGGAGAGACTGGAACCACGCCCGTTTCCCATGAAACCCCACCCCTACCCCCTTGAAATCCCAGCCCTTCAAGAGACTTGACAGAACCGCCCCAAAAAAGGCATAAATCCCTACCATTGTGGCGGGGTAGCTCAGCGGTAGAGCAGAGGAATCATAATCCTTTGGTCGGGGGTTCAAATCCCTCCCTCGCTACCATTTTTCAATAAGCTCCTATTTATTAAAGCGCGTGAAATCCAAGACACAACTATTTGTCATTTTGGCACGTGACGCGCCTTTGGCCGTCATTTTCCGTCGTGGACCCAGCAAACAAGTCGCATTGATAGAATGGGATCTTCGTAAAGATACGTTTAAGCTTGGCCAGTGGTTTAAAGGCAGGATTTACGAGCGTCGCTGCGACCTTTCGCCCGATGGAGAAAAACTCGTTTATTTTGCGTCGAAGCAAGGTAATAAAAAAGGGCCTGATACTTGGACGGCAATCAGTAAACCTCCTTATTTAACGGCTCTCTCCATGTGGCCTAATCTTGGCGCTTGGGGCGGCGGTGGTCTCTTTGAAAGCAATTATACGATTTTATTGAACCACCCTGCCTATCTTCACAAGCTAGAAGACGGGTTTACACTTGGAAAACATATCAAAGTACGTGAACTCGGCCCGAATGCCGGTAGAGGCGAGGATGACCCAATATATCACACCCGGCTATTGCGTGACGGCTGGGAATTAAAGCAATTCGGCACATCAGGCGACTATCATCACAAAGGGCCAATTGCCTGGGAATTTATAGAGCCGCGAATATATGAGAAAAGAATCACACGAAAAAACCAGAAATATTTACTGCAAATGCGAATTCTTGGAATCGGTGAACGTGGTGGAAATTGGTACGTAATAGATCATGCAATCCTTTGTGAAAAAGGGGAGACTTTACTGACGTTGCCTCGCACGAGTTGGGCAGATTGGGACAGCAAAGGCAATCTGCTTTATGCTGAGTACGGCAAACTATTCAGGCTTTCGTGGAAGAATGACCAGCTCGATGCGACCTCTGCAAAAGAGTTGGCAGATTTTAGTGATCTAAAATTTCAGGCAATAATTTCGCCTCCAAAATTTCGTGAATGGTAATTATATAGAGGGAAATTCATCGCAATTCCATGGATTATCAACGCCGAGGAACCTTAATTCAGGCTCAGCATTGGCATACCCGAACGAGCGGCGCGCAAGCCCGCATTAATACAATTATATAAGGAACTAATCTCATGCTTGATATTCTTATGTCCGACAAACACGCGATCGTGCTCCTGAAAAAAGACCATGAATGCGTCCTGCAGCTGTTTGAAGATTTCAAGAAGGCTGACTCGAAGGCCGAGAAAGAAAAAATCATCGCGCAGGCTTTGGAAGAATTGAAAATGCACGCGGTTGTCGAGGAAGAGATTTTTTATCCGACCGTGCGCAAGCAAGTCGGCGACGAGTTGATGAACGAAGCCGATGAAGAGCATCACGTGGCGAAAGTGCTGATTGCCGAGCTGGAGCAGAAAAACGGCGGCGGTGACCACCGCTATGCCAAGTTCACCGTGCTGGGCGAGAATATCAAGCACCACATCAAGGAAGAAGAAAACCTGATGATGCCGAAGGCGCAGGAAACCAAGGTCGATTTCGAGGCGCTGGGCTCCATGATGCTTGCACGCAAGGATGATATGAAGGAAAATGGCATCCCGGTCGATGCGGAACATAAACTGTTCGCCGGCAAGCGCGGCGTGACGGATTCACCGGCAGCGGCCGCCAAGAAGAAAAAACCCGCCATCCGCAAGATGGCGGTGCGCGAGGGCGATGAAACCCGCGCCTAACATTAAGGGATAATCTATGCGCTGGGAAAACCTGCGGCGTAGCACGAATGTTGAAGACCGCCGGGGTGCATACTCCGGCGGTCTCGGCATGGCGGGCTCGGGCGGCGGGCTTCTGTTCATGGCGCTGATCGTTTATCTGCTGGGTGGTGACCCGACGGGTCTGGTGATCGAAGGTGCCAGCCGCATGATCGTACCGGGACAGGTCGCCCTGTCGCCCGAAGAAGAACGGACGCAGGCCGATTTCACCGCCGCCGTGCTGGGCAATACCGAAGACGTCTGGACGCAGATTTTCGCGGCACGCGGCGGGAATTATCAGGCGCCTGTGCTGACGCTGTTTTCCGGCGCGGTTGATTCACAATGCGGTTATGCACAGGCCGCGATGGGGCCGTTTTACTGCCCGGCCGACCGCAAGGTTTATCTCGACCTCTCCTTCTTCCGCGACATGGAACGCAAACTGAATTCCCCCGGCGATTTCGCGCGCGCCTATGTGATCGCGCACGAGGTCGGCCACCATGTGCAAAAGCTGGAGGGTACTGCGGACCGCGTGCATGCGCAGCGCGAACATTCGGGCGAACGCGCTGCCAATGCCCTCTCCGTCAAAATGGAACTGCAGGCGGATTGCTATGCCGGTATCTGGGCATATCACGCGCAGTCGCAATTCGGCGTGGTCGAAGCTGGCGACATCGAAGAAGCGCTGCATGCCGCAACGCAGATCGGCGATGACAGGCTGCAACAGCAATCCCAAGGCTACGTCGTGCCCGATGCCTTCACCCATGGCAGTTCGGCGCAGCGATACCAGTGGTTTCAGACCGGCTTTAAATCGGGCAAGACCGAGGCCTGCGATACGTTCAACGCGTCAAAGCTCTGATTTTAATCAGTTTTATTCTTTTTATTTGCATAACTGCGCGCGACTGGCGTATCCTCCCGCCATCAACAGTTTCGAGGATATCATCATGGCCAAAACCCTTCAGTCGTTTTCCGCAGGATTCAACCGCACCGCGAAGAAAGACGCCCCCTTCGGCGAGAGCCAGCAAAAGCAGCTGGATGAACTGCAGAAGATCGTCGATGACCTGAATGCCGACGGCAAATTCACGGCGGAGATCAAGGTCGCGCTGAAAGAATTCCCGGTGCTGGATATCAAGAATAATTCCGATGGCCTCGGCGCAACGTTCTTCATCGAATTCGGGCGCGATGCTTTCGGCGGCGGCGCGACGCTGCTGCTGACCTCGGGCGCGCAGCGCGTTCCGATGGGCAAAAAAGAAGGCTACAGCATCGAATACGAAAACGACCGCACAGCGTTCCTGCTGGCACTGGGCGAGGAAACGGCGCGCAAGCGCGACGGCCAGCGCATGACGGCTGGCGCGGCTGCCTATGTGAAGGCGAAGGCCTCGACCGCGACGCCGTAACGTCAGGCGCGCGTGATGGTGGGGCAGCGCGCCACTTCGCGCGCGATGCGTGCCGGATCGAACGGTTTGCCCATGAAACCCTTTGCGCCCTTGACCTTCGCGGCAATCGCATTTGCCGTCGTGCCGACGGCGGTCAGCATCAGGATATAGGCGTCGGCATCATATTTGCGCAGCAGTTCGACGCTTTTCAGGCCTGACGGCCCCGGCATTTCGATGTCCATGAAGACGATATCGGGCACAGCCTCCAGATACACATTCAGCACGCTGTCGCCAGAATGCAGCACGAGGCACGTCGCATGCTGCCCGAGCGCTTCCTCCAGCAGGTCCGTGATTTCCTTGTTGTCATCGACGATGAGGATGACGTTTTCCTTGCGCGTTTCGCGGTGGGTGTAAAGCGTGGAGCGGCGCGGCTTGCCGGCCAGCAGCGCGCTCGATTCCGTCAGGCGCAACTGCACCTTGTGCAGGCCCTGCGGTGTCAGGGCCGAGGATGATATCTGGCAGCTATGGGCGGGGAAGGTATCGGCAATCGACAGTGCAAACCCCTCCGCGCAATCCTTCGCGGGCGCGGCGTGACGGATGAAGCAGAGCATGTGGCGCGCGTCGTGGATATAGACCACGCCCTCGCTCGTCTGCAGTTTTTCCTCCAGCCGCTGCGCCAGCTGAACGATGTTGTGGCTGGTCTTTCCCGTCAATTCGATTTCGACGAGACCCCAATACGCGATCTCCTCGCGGATAGAGGCAGCGAAGTTCATAAGCTCCTTCGCATTCGATTGGTCGAGCAAAAGCATGAAATAACCATTCTGCTGAAATTCGCGCCGGTCGCGCAGCAATGGGAGAAGCATAGCATGCGCATCCCGATACCCCGCACGCTATCCGCATTTTCCCGTACACGGATAATTCAGAACTATAGATGGCGTCCCGTGGCGCAACCTGCGCATAGCGGAGGCGCAGGTTCTTTAGACCGGAGAGCCTATTTTTGAAAAGACCCTCATATCCATGCCCATGAATATCCTGATCGTCGATGACGACAGCGTCGACCGCGCGGCCATTAAACGCCACCTCCGCCGCCCCGGCCGTGAAATCAACTTCCTCGAGGCGTCCAGCGCGCAGGAAGGGCTCGATGCCCTCGCCAAGCAGGAATTCGACTGCATCTTCTTTGAATACCGCCTGCCCGACATGGACGGCATCGCTTTCCTGCGCAAGATTTACAGCGCGGAAACCGACATGACGACCATCCCCGCCGTGATGCTGACCGGCAACGGCAGCAAGGAAGTGATGGCTGAGGCGCTGCGCTGGGGCGCGCAGGATTACCTGATCAAGGACGTGATTTCGACCGACACGCTCAACATCTCGCTCGCCAAGGCCTGCGAGATTTTCGAATTGAAAAAAAGCCGGCGGCAGGCGGAGGACAACCTGCGCCAGAACCACAAGATGGAGGCGATCGGCCAGCTGACCAGCGGCGTGGCGCACGATTTCAACAACCTTCTGACCGTCATCCTCGGCAACACGCGCATCCTGCAACGGAAACTTGACGACCCGACGCAGGAACTGTCGCGGGAGGATTTGAACCGCAAGGTGAAGACGATCGAAACCGCGGCGCGCAAGGGCGCGACGCTGGTGCGCAGCCTGATGATCTTCACCCGCCAGCGCCCCTTGCGCGTCGAAATCGCGGACCTGAACGAATGCGTGCTTCGCACCTGCAGCCTGCTGCAACGTTCCCTCGGCACGCTGATCGAGGTGAAATCGGCGCTGGACCAGGACACATGGCCCGTGCAGGTCGACATGGACCAGTTTGAAAACGCGCTCATCAACATCGCCGTCAACGCGCGCGACGCGATGCCGGGCGGCGGCAAGCTGACGATTGAAACACAAAATGTCGTGATCGACGACGAATATACGCTGCGCCATCCGGACGCGACCGTCGGCCCCCATGCCGTCGTCATCATTTCCGATACCGGCGCGGGCATGCCCGAGAGCGTGTCGCGACGCATTTTCGAGCCGTTCTTCACGACCAAGGAAGCGGGCGAAGGCACAGGCCTCGGCCTTAGCATCGTTTACGGCTTTATCCGCCAGTCGGGCGGGCATATCCAGGTCTATAGCGAGGAAGGCCATGGCACGTCCTTCCGCATCTACCTGCCGAAAGCCCCCTCGGATGCCGCGCCGGAATTGCCGGATGAAACGGATGCTTACCGCTCGAAGGCCGATGAAACGATCCTTGTCGTGGATGATGACGCCGAAGTGCGCAACGTCGTCGTCGGCATGCTGCAGCAGCTGGGATATAAAGTGCTGGCGGCGCAGGACGGGCATTCGGCGATGGAAATGCTGAAGGGACAGGCGAGCGGCATCCACCTGTTCTTCGTCGACCTCATCATGATGGCGGGCATGACGGGGATGGAACTGGCGAAGCAGGCGCAGGCCCATGCGCCTGGCTTAAAGGTGCTGTTCACCTCCGGCTATACCGAGAATGCGATACCCGATTACCAGCTGCTGCCCGGGCAGGAACTGATCGGCAAGCCTTACCTGCGCGAGGCGCTCGCGAAAAAAGTGCGCTTTATCCTCGACCGCAAGGACATCCAGACATGACCGACAAGAAACTCCGCATCCTCGTGATCGACGACGAACAGCTGATCCGCGAGACGATTTGCGAGAACCTGATCGCCTGCGGATTCGACGTGACCTCGGCGATCGAGGGCGACGACGCCGCGCGCCAGATGGCGCAAGGCCCCCTGCCCGATATCGTGGTGACCGACATCATCATGCCAAGGCGCGAAGGGCTGGAGACGATTTCCATCATCCGCAAAAATTACCCGACCGTGAAGATCATTGCCATTTCGGGCGGCGGGCGGACGAAGACCACCGATTTCCTTGCAACCGCCATCGACCTCGGCGCACACGCCGTGCTGGAAAAGCCTCTGGACATGGACGAGCTGGAACGGTTGATCCACCGCATCGCGCGGAAAATGTAGGCCTAGCGGCTAAATTTTTCCACGCAAAATCAGTAGGATAAACCAGGTTTACCATATCTTTTACCATCTCTTGCTAGAATAGGGCAAAATGGAAGGATGAGTTTGGGTACCGACGCGCCAGCACAGCAGACCGGATTGCGCTTTGATTTCAACAAGGCGGTTGCCGATGCGCGCCGCGATTTTCCGGCGGAAACAAAAAACGTCGCCTTCTTCGACCTCGACGCGCCCGATGTTGATGCGCAGATGCAGAAATTTTATGACGGGTTGGCGCCCGATGCGAAAAAGAACGTCGATGCCATCCGCTATGATAATCCCGATTTCCTGACCAGCCGCGCGAGCCCTGCGGCCTGGCGCGCGCTTGATGGCACGGGCATCCTGATGGCCTATGGCACGCGCACGCACCTGAGCGAGGCGGAAATCATCGCCTACAAGCCGACCGAAGCCGCCAAGCACCTGCAATACACTTTCCAGCACGAGCTGGGGCATCTGGTCGTCAAGGGCGCTGACAAGCACGGCAATTATGCCGAACATGCGGCGGATGCCTTCGCGGTGCTGCGCGGTTTCCAGTCGAGCTTCATGACGCGCCGCGACGTGAAGGAAATTTCCGACGGCCGCGCCATGCTGGGCTGGTTCAACTGCGATGTCACGCATATCACGTCCATGACGCTGGATGCATTGATCATCAACCCCAAGCAAAAGAATTTCATGAGCCTGACGCCCGCGGAAACCGCGAAGCTGGCACAGCGCCACGCTGAAAAATTCTCGACCAATTACGAACCCGGCAGCATGCTGACCATCTGGAACGCCCTGCCCCGCTGGGGTGAAAACGACGACCGGCGCGCCGCCGGCCTCGACGGCCTTGCGAATGTGGTGATGAAGACGGAACGCAGTTCGCTGTCATTCTACGTCGCCGCCCGCATGCTGACGACCGCCAAAGCCAAACATGACGCGGGCGACCCGAACCTTGCGGCGATGGATTTCAAGGGCGACAAATGGGACAAGGTGTTCGCCCGCATCGACCGCGCCAAAAAATCACGCGATATAGGTGCTGAAAAATCTATCGAAAAAGACGGCGGCGTGAAACCGAAAAACGCGCTTCAGAAACTCGCTATCCGGCTCAAGCCGTTCTCCGTTTAAATCCCGAAAAATGTGAAGGGCCGCGCGGTTTTGACACCGGCGGCCCTTCTTTTCTGCCTGCATAACAGGCGGAAAATTATTTTTTCAGCAGCAGCGCGAGCAAGAAGCCGGCGCCGAAAGCAACGAGACCCGCCTGCAGCGGGTCTTTCTTGATGCGCTCGACAACGAGGTCTTGCGTTTCGGACAGCTGGTCGCGGGCGGTCGAAGCGTATTCGTTAGCGCGGATTTTCGCTTCATCGGCGACAACGCGTGCGCCTTCCTTGGCATGCTGCACGGTTTTCAGCACGTCGCCGCGGATGGCTTCTGCGGATTGCTTGATTTTGGCGGTGTTGTCGGCTGCGGAGTCATTGTTGTTGTATGGGGTCATCTGTTTTCTCCCGGAAAATTAAAAAAGCTCAATCCTTTACGGCAAGCCGTATCGGGCGCTCAGGGTGTCTAACAATGTCAGGGGGATTTGGTTCCCGCAGTGCCGCAAAACTAGCTGGCGGGCTGGAGTTTCTTGAATTTCAGCCACATATGGGCCAAAGCATGGCGTTCCGGCGTGCCGATATAGGCCATTCCGGCGTTTTTCAGCAAGTCCGCCTCGATCGCAAGCGCACCAAGGCCTTCCCATCTTTCGATGCGATTCTTGTTTTTAGGGTCTTTCAGTTCGTTGAACTCATCCGTCATCGTGCGGCCATTCCTTTTCGGGCGGCATAAAAGCCAGTATGCTTCAAGTATAGCACGCAGGGCGGAAAACAAGCCATAAATCACCGCCGCTGCTGATAACGTTGATGATAAGGGCGATTGCGGCATGGAAACTGAACTATACGATCAGGCGATGTGGATATCGGGCATTGTCGGCGCCATCGCCTTCGCGACCTCCGGCTTCATCGTCGGCGCGCGGAAAAAACTCGACCTGATGGGCATACTCATCCTCGCTTTCCTGACCGCGAATGGCGGCGGCGTCTTGCGCGACCTGCTGACCGGACAGCCGCCCGCTATGATGAAGAATGCCGAACCTTTCTGGCTGGTGGGGCTGACCGTGCTGGCCTGCCTCGCCTTTCGTTTGCAGAAACGCTCAGGCCTGGAGCGCAGCTGGATTTTTATCTTCAGCGACGGCGTCGGCCTTGTGGCCTTCGGCATTACCGGCGCGATCACGGGCATCACGCTGGGCGTGCATTTCTTTGGTGTGTTGACACTGTCGCTGCTGACTGCCGTCGGCGGCGGGATTATCCGTGACCTGCTGGTCAACGAAGTGCCGGAGGTGCTGCATGGCGGGTTTTACGGCAGCGTCGCGCTGCTGCTGGGTTGCGCGCTGTTCGCGCTGCATGTGGCGGGCTGGATGAACCCTATGACGATCATGGCGGTTTTTGTGGGCGGGCTTGCCTTGCGCCTTGTCGCGTACCGTTATAAATGGTCGTTGCCGAAAATCACAGGCTGAAGCCGTTGCCGTTCTTTTTGTCCCTGGGACCGGCGGGCGGATCGATGATGCGCATGCCGCGCTGCATGAACGCGTCGCGCAGCGGCGCACTTTTGCGGACCAGTTCCTGCGCTTTCGGGGAGCGGGCGAGCGATTCAAGGCGGTGCGTCACAATATCGTCCAGTTCGCGCACAATAGCGGCGCGGGTATTGGTGATCGCAGCGCCATGCACGGCTATGCGGTCGGCAAATGCGGCGGTATCCTTGCGGTGGCGGGCGGATGAATAGGCGGAAAGCCCCATCATGGCAGGGCCGACCAGCAGGATGCCCAGCGGCGTGCCGAGCGCAACCGCAGCGCCGATGCCGAGCGGCACGGAGGCCCCGATGCCCAAAATGGTGCGCGTCATGCGTTTGTCCTGCAACGCATCAAATTCACGCTGGCGGTCGCGCAGGTAACGGTCGATGTCATCGCGCAAACGCAATGCGCCGGCGTAACGGTCGGCGGCGTCATCCAGCCGCCCGATGGCCGCAGCACGTTCCGCAAAGGATGCGGCGGCAACGGCCATCGGGTCTGGTTTATCCTTGCCTTTGAACATGGATCAGAGCAAAGGCTCGATTTTTTCGGCGATCGCCGATGCGCCAGCATCGCCCTTCATGATCGCCAGCATCTTATCATCGGGCGACATGAAATAGACGAAGGCGGAATGGTCGACGGTGTAATCCTTGCCGCCATCTGTTTCGCGTTTCGCGGCATAGACTTTGTAGGTCTGTTCGGCGGCCTTCAACTGTTCGGGCGTGCCAGTCAGGCCCGCGATGCGCGGGTCGAAGTTCTTGACATATGCGTTCACAACCTCAGGCGTGTCGCGGCCGGGATCGGTCGTGATGAACAGCGGCTGTATGTCTTTCGCCTTGTCGCCCAGTTTTTCCATCGCGCCGCCGATGGCGGTCAGCGTGGTGGGGCAGATTTCGGGGCAGCTGGTGAAACCGAAGAACACCAGTTTGTATTTTCCGGGCCATGATTTCTCGGTGACGGGCTTGCCCGCGCCATCCACCAGCGAGAACGCGCCGCCGACGGTCGAACCGGCCACGGGTTGCGCCTTGTTTTCCGCAGCCCCTGCGGAAAGGGTAATGCCAGCCAGCAACGCGAATGCGGCGCAGGCGATCAGGAATTTTTTCATGTGTATCTCCTTTTTAGATAAGGATACCGCCCTGCCCGCTGACGGGCAAGGCGGCATACCCGTTATTTCAGGCCGTCGATCATGCCCTTCGGCACTTCGATCACGAATTCGTCGTCGCCGACGCGGCCTTCCACGGCGGCCATGGCAGCAGCCGACAGTTTCTTGCCGATGATGACGTAAGAGTCATTTTCGGTTTCGAGAACGGCAGGGCACTGGCTGCAGGTTGCGCAGATGAATTCGGCGGGGGTGATGTCGATGAGTTTCATGGTGGTATCTCCTTTACATTTTGGGTTTGTGGTTGTGGTGGGCAGCAGCCGGTTGTGCCGGCGGTGGTTCGGTCGGTGTCGCGTTCGCACCCGTGTTCGCACCCGGGCCGCAGATGACGGCGGCGGGCATTTCCGGTGCGTGGTTCTGGTGGTGATGCTGGTGCAAACCGCCGAGGTTCATGGCGGTGGAAATCGCCAATCCTGCGATTGCCCCGCCGACGACAAGACGTTTTTCCCATTTGCCGGCCAGATGGCCGCGCATATGTTTCCAGGCATAAAGGCCGCCCGCTGTTGCCGCCGCGCTGAACGCGATGGCAAGCACGGAAAGGCCTGCGGTTGCAGTTGTAATGCCTGCGGTCGCCAGCAGCACGGGCGCCACAAGGCAGCCCGCGTGACCGGCCAGCATCCCGCCTGCCCCGCCGCCGACAGCGGCAAAGGCTTTCTTCAGAAAACCGCGCAACCCTTTGACAGGGAGCGCATCGGCATTGTTATCGTTTGTGGGGACGGCGCAATGGTGTTCGCATGACGCCGCAGGTTTGGACGCATGATCGCCATGCGCCGCGTGGTTGTGAGACATAATTGATGATCCTTGGTCGCAAAGTTCAAGCGGAAATTCAGCGGAATTTCAGCGAAACCGGCGGGCCTTGGGACAGGTAGGATTTGAAATCGCGCTTTGCTTCGGGCGCGGAGGTTGCAGGGGGAACGGGCGGCGCCTTTTCAAGGGCGGGCGGCTGCAATTGCGGGGGCGTATCCATCGTGCCCAGCGAGAAATGCGCGGCAAAGACGCAAGGCGCATCATGTGCGGCAGGCGCATGTTGCTTTTGCGGCTGGTCGGGCAGCTGGTCGGCGGGAAGGTAAACGGTCGTGTTGCCTGTCAGGCCGGAGCAGATGACCATCGGGAACAATTCGTCGCCGGTCGATGCGAAAGCGGGCATGAAACCGGCCGGCACCATCGCGCGCGCCATGACACCCAGCAGCACGAGGCAGCGGAGGGCGGCAAGGGTGTTGATTTTAAGGCGCGCGATCATGACGCTAGGTGTAGCAAAAAATCCTCGTCCCGCGAAGACATAAAATTTCTTTTGCAAACAAGGCTGTTTTAACCGATGGAAAGTTTTGCGGGCTTGTATACCGCAACCGGCACGGGGCTGCTGCGCGGCGCGTTCTGCAATTCGTATTCTTCGCGCAGTTTTTTCGCGCCGGGGAATTCGGTCTCCACCACTTTCTTCAACAGCGGGCTCATGGACTCGGCGTCCTTATATGCCGCATCCAGATAGGTGAAAGATTTCGACGGGTGCAAATAACGGCGCGCGTAATCCTCGATGATCGCGGCCTGCTGTTCCACGCGGTAATCCTCGAATTTCGATTTCGATGACAGGGTGTAGGTGTATTTGTCCTTCGCTGTCGGTGCGGTGTCGTTCGTGTATTTGCGTTCCGTCTGGTTCTGCCATACATGCGTCAGTTCATGGACGAAGGTGCCGAATTTATACCCATTCGGTTCCTTCGAAAAATCTTTCGAGCTGTTTTCAGGGCCCCAGAAATCGGCCGCGACCTTGCCCGTATCGACCGACCCCACGATATCGTCATAGCCTTGCGGGTGCAGGTTGGCGCGGATGCTGTCTGTGTTGATGGTGTCGCCGAAGATGCCTTTCAACAGCGCAGCCTCGCCAATTGTCAGCCCGCGTTCCTCGACATTCGCAAATGCCTCGCGCGCGGATGTTGCGGCGGGGAATTGTTCCTCCACCGTCGCCTCCAGCTGCGGGTCGGTTTCGCTGTTGTCGGGCTGGTCGTCGCGCCAATGGGATTTGCGGTCGGGATGCAGGAAACGCAGCGCGTAATCCTCCATCATCTTCGCCTGCTGTGTCTGGCCGTAATCGACGAAACTGGTGTCGTCGTCCAGCTTGTACTTGAACACGTTCTTTTCGCCCAGCGTGAATTTGCCGCCAGTATCGTTCTGCCACAGGCGCGTGAGTTCGTAGACGAACGAGCCGAAATTGCTGCCCTTGTCGCGGCTGAAATCGGCGGAGGCGTTTTTCTCGCCATAGAACTCGATGTCGCGCGTGTTGCTGCCGATAACGCCGGAGCGCAAATTGGTGCGTTCGTCCTTGAAGAAATGGACGCGGATGCTGTCGGGGTTCAACTGGTCGCCGAAAATTTTGGTGACCGCCTCGCGCTCCCCTGCTGTCAGGTGGCGCGACTGGTATGGTGCAACCTCGCCGCTATAGGCATAGGGCGCTTCGGCAACGCGCGGCGCAACGGCGGGCTGGCTGCGGATTGTCTGGCTGATGGGCGCGGGCGTTGCGGGCGGCGTATTGTCGTTCTGCGATTGGTAACCACTGATGCCGACGGTCACGCCTGTCGCCAGCACTGCCGACGCGAAGATCGCGGTCAGTCCTTTGCGCAATTTTGATTTCGGCTGTGTGCCCGCCATGGTTAGATTCTCTATAAATTCTGGATTTATAAAGAATATATGCAAAAGCCGGCGGGGTCTAGACGTAATTATCAGCCGCGATCATCAACCATAGGCGCGAATTGCTGCAGGGCGGTAAAGAGCGACTGGCGTGCCACTGGTATAGCTATGCGTACGCTCGTAATTCAGGCGGAGCTGTTTCGCCGCCGGAAACTGGGTTTCGACGGTTTTCATCAGCATCTGCGCCTTGCTTTCGGGATTGTCGTACACCTCGCCCAGCCAGGTGAAGGATTTGGACGGGTGCAGGAAACGGCGCGCGTAATCCTCCACCATCGCGGCCTGCTGTTCGACGCCGTAATCGGTGAACTTGTATTGCGCCTCCAGCGGGTAATGATATTTGTTGCCATCCGGCACATAGCTTGACGTGAAGCGTTCATTCGTCTGGTTCTGCCACACATGCGTCAATTCATGCACGAAGGTGGCGAAGGCGTCGGTATCCCTGGTCGTTGTGTATTCGGTGGCGTGGTTTTTACTGCCCCAGAAATCGGCCGCCTTGGACGATGACACAGAGCCCACCGCATCGTCGTATGTTTCCGGATGCATATAAAGATGGACGACAGACGTATTTATCTGGTTGCCGAAGATGCCCTTGATCAAAGCCTGTTCGGCAGGCGTCATGGCGCGCATTTCGACATTCGCGAAATCAAGGCGCGCCTGTTTTGCGGTCGGGAACTGGCGCTCCACAAGGCGTTGCAGGAACGGGTCGGTATCCATGCGGTCGCCGCCATATTCTTCGGGCAGCCAGTTCGATGTGCGCCCTTCGTGCAGGAAACGGCGGGCGTAATCCTCCATGATCTGCGACTGCTGGATCCTGCCATAGGACTGGAATGAATATTGGCTGTCGAGTTCGTAGCCGGAGGCATCGGGCGTGCCGTGCGTCAACTTGCCGCCCGTCTGGTTCTGCCACAGCTGCGCCAGTTCATAGACGAAGGTGCCGAAATTATCGGCCTTGTCGCGGCTGTAATCGGGCGAGGTGTTTTTGCGGCCGTATATATTGATCGTGTTCAGGCTGCCGTCGGGCACTTCCGAAACCGCGTCTTTGCGCTCGTCTCTGAAAAACTGGAGGTTCAGTTGCGAAACGTCCAGCGATTTTCCGAACAGTTTTTGTATCAGCAGCCCCTCGCCCGCCGTGATGCGGCGCGCGGCATAGGCACCGGGCGCAAGTTTCACGCCGTCATTCGCGGGCGCAGGGATGGAAATGACGGTCGGCGGTGTTACGGCAGGGGTGGCTGTGGGCTGCGTGGCTGGCGGCGGCGCGGGGGGCGTGTTGCCTTTATCCTTCGTCATATGGTCGTATAAATTGCTCATGCCGACACCGCCGAGCGCGAGCAGGAACACGACCGACAATCCGTTACGTGCCTTTAGGCCGATCTGCTTGCCGTTCATCTTGTTTTCCTAGCCGTAGGCCGGTTGTTTTAAAAGCTTGTTATAGGACACAGGCGTGCCCACGAAGCTCTGGTTGCGTTCGTAATTTTCGCGTAGTTGCCGCGCCTGCGGGAACTGGCTCTCCACCATCCATGCCAGCAGGCTCGCCTTGCTTTCGGGATCGTTATATTCCTTGCGTAGGTAAGTGAAGGATTTCGACGGGTGCAGGAAGCGGCGCGCGTAATCCTCGATCATCGCGGCCTGCTGTTCAGTCCCGTAATCGGTGAATTTATATTTGGCATCGAGCGGATAGAGATATTTGTCGTCCTTTGGCACGAAACGGTAATTCGTATAGCGGTAATCGTTCTGTTTTTGCCAGTTATGCGTCAATTCATGCACGAAGGTGCCGAACAGGTCGCCATTGTCTTCACGCGTATATTCCTGCGAATGGTTTTTCGGGCCCCAGAAGTCGGCGGCGTCGGGGGAGCTCACAGAACCCACGATATCGCTGTATCCCTGCGGGTCGAGGTTCAGGCGGATCGCACCTGTATTGATCTGGCCGCCGAAAATGCCCTTCAGCAGCACAGCCTCGGACGCGGTCAGCCCGCGCACCGCAATGCCGGCGGAATCAACGCGCGCCTGCTGCGCTTCGGGGAACTGGTTTTCCACCAGCGCCTTCAGGAACGGGTCGGTGTCGCTGCGGTCACTGCCGTATTCATTCGGCAGCCAGGCTGAACGGCGGTCGGGATGCAGGAAGCGTCGCGCGTAATCCTCCATGATCTGGGATTGCTGGATTGCGCCGTAATCGGAAAAGCCCCAGCGGCTGCTGAGCGGATAGCCGGAATTTTCGGGATTACCGCGCGTATACGCGCCTTCCGTCTGGTTCTGCCAGATATGCGTCATTTCATAGACGAAGGTGCCGAAATTTCCCGCCTGGTCGCGGCTGTAATCGTCGGAGGCATTCTTGCGCCCGTAAATCAGGATGTTGGTGGTGTCGCCCTTTGCCACATCGGAAACCAGCTTAGGCGGGCCGTTTTCAAAAAACTGCAATTTCACCTTCGTGGTGTCGATGCGGTTGCCGAAAAGTTTTTGCGTCAGCTGCGTTTCGCCCTGGGTCAATCCGCGGCTGGCATAGGCGCCCTTCACGACGTAAGTGCCATCGGGCGCGGCCGTGACCACAGGCTGCGTCACGGGCGGCGGCGCGGGCGTGTTGTCCTGTTCGGGCGTGGAATCCAGCAAGACCAGAGCCCCTATGCCCATTGTGGCGGCAAGGAAAATTGCGGTCAGACCTTTTTGCAAACCCGAAGACATTGCTGTTTTCACCTTTCGAACGTTGAAAGATGATATATGGAAATTATAAACCTGTCGAGAAATAAAGAATTAGCATGACTCTTCAAAGCCTTGGCGCATTAAAAAAGGCCGGGGAATTCCCGGCCTGACGTTATTTAATGTTGAAGTCCTCAGGCTTCGACGTCGAGCGTCTGGCCCTCTGTCGATACAGGCACAACATCGGGGGAGTCGCCGGTCGTGTCTTCCGGATCATCGGCGGGCGCAGTGGCCGTGGTCACAGGCGGTGCATGCAATGCCGCGATATCGGCGGTGATTTTTTCGACGTATTGCTTGGCCTTCAAAAGGTCGAGGCTGAAATACTCGCCTTCCTTCCGCAATTCGGGTTTCAGGATGATCGTGAATGTCTTGGCGTTATTGAGGATGAGGCGCGTGTTGGAAATGAATTTAGCTTTCTCCTCGGCCGTGATGGGTGTGCCGCTGTTATATGCCTTCACGTAATCGGCGGTGGCTGAAGCCAGCTCCTTTAAACTGTACGACAGCGCGCGCACGCTTTGCTTTGCCGTCAAAGTGGTGTCGTCGGCCTGACGTTCATTCTTGTAAAGGCGATAGGCATTCTGCGTGAAGGCGAGCTTTGCCTCGGCGGAAGCCTTGCTTTTTTCGCCATCGCTCAGGGCGGCCGATTTCAGCGCGCTCAGCAGGCCCGTTTCCTTGATACGGGCGCTTTTCAGGAAGCCGTATTGCTGGTCATCGGGAACAGCGCCGCCGATCTTTGCGAGCGTGATGTCATACGATCCGCCGACCTTGTACTTGTACTTGGCCAGGAAAGTCGCGACAGCGGGATTGTTCGTGTTGATCGACATAACGTCTTTGCGCTTACCTTTCTGGCAGCAGGGCGGATTTCTGTCCTTATTCCATTTTAACGACAGAATATTAATATTTTGTTAAGTTTTCTGAATTTTGGCATTGGAAAATGGGAACATACCGCCTTTTTAAGGCGTTAGAGGTGTTCGGACTGGCAGAGCCCCGCCATCTATGCGAAAACGGATGGACGGCCTTCAGGGAAAGGAACAAGGGATGACGACAGCCGACGGTAAAGGCGCCCCGCTCCGCATATTGATCGTGGATGACAGTCAGGATTCCGCCATGACCCTTGGCTGGCTGGTGGAGATGCTGGGCGCGGATTACAAGCTTGCCCATTCCGGCGACGCGGCGCTGGCGATTGCCGCCGAATATACCCCCAACCTTGTGCTGCTGGATATCGGGCTGCCCGGCATGTCGGGCTATGATGTGTGCAAAAAAATGCGCGAGATGCCGGCCCTTGCCGATACAGTTTTCGCCGCGCAAACCGGCTGGGGCGAAGAACAGCACCGCCGCGCGTCAAAGGAAGCCGGATTTGACCATCATATGGTCAAGCCTGTGTCGCTCGACAGCCTGCAGGCGTTGCTGACCACGATCCGGGCGCAGAAATAATCCGCTATTCCTCGTCATCCCCGTCAAAACCGGCATCGCCGATTTCAGCCGCGCCGATCAGCTTGGCGGTGGCGACCGTGTCGAGCTTGCGGAATTTGTCGCGGGCAGCGAGCGCCTTTTGCTTGTTTTTATATTCGTGGATCTCGACGTTTTCGGATTTGTAGATCACCCGCACGATGAATTCATCAGACATGTTTTTTCTCCGCATATAATTTCGCGATGCGCGACTGCCACAGGCAGAGCGCGGGCGTGACCACCAGCTCCATGACGATGGCGAGGATCATGCCGGTTTTGGGCACACCGACAAACAGCGCCGCGCCAAGCCGCGCAAACCCGCCAATCACGATGGGCAGGCAGAGCAGCCGCACATATTGCATGCGGGTTTCGATAGTCGGGATGGCGTACCAAAAAGAAATGCCGATGCCGAACAGCAGGCCGGACAGGTACCGGAAATGGCTGTCGAGCGAGACATCGCCATTCAACACACCCTGCCCCGCCAGAATATCCATCCCGAACATCATACCCGCGCCACCGGCAAATACCGGCACACAACCGCCAATGGCGATGCAGGCCTGCAAAAGGCGGCGTTCGGTATCGCGCATCATGCCTTCAGCATTTCCAGCGCGGCGGCGCGGTGGCCGGGTTTCAGCTTCATGAACAGCTGGCGTGCCTTCTTGATGTCATTCTCCAGCCCCGTCTCCGCCGCTGTTTTCAAGGCGACAACCGTCGGGTCGGTCGGGCTGATGATAAACGCCAGCGACTTCGACAGCTTCGCCATCGTTTCGCGGTCGATTTTTAATTCGGTCATTTTGATCCCTATTCCTCTTCCTCGTCATCCCTGAAAATCTTTGCTTTCAGATCCTCCTTGATATCATCAAGGCAGAGGGCCGCCAAGGCAAGGTGGTGTTCGTTTTCGGCGATATGGACCCAATCGACATGTTCTTCCTCGTTGATGGTCAGGACGACGACCGACTTGACCTTGGTGTTTTTGGCGAATTTTGCCATGTCACGGAGGAATTTGGGGATGCCGCCTTCGCCGTCGAATTGCACCTTGTCGATGATGGCGCCTTCCTTGAAATTGACGGTGATGACCTGCGCCTTTTCTTCGGGCGGCGGCGCGGCGGGGATTTCAGGCGGTTTGTCGATGCTGTCTGTCATGCTGTCCCGCGCCACGCTGGCACGCCTCAGGTTTGTCGAATTGATACAATAAAACAAACGCTTCGCCGGCGGGTTCCGCTGGGGCTCATGACGCCTGATTTTATTTTACGGCAAAACAGCCTATGAAAGCCTTAACAATGCCAAGTATTTGATAGATATAGTTTTATATAGGAAATTGACCACCTTACGCGGTTCTGTTAACAATTATAGACCCGACGACCGAAGTTTCCAAAAGGACAAGACGCCGCCATCCATGACAGCGCCCCCGAAAGACAATTTGGAAAACCACCCCCAGCTGCCCGATAACCGGGTATTGCACCCCCTGTTCGGCAACTTCTGCACGACCGAAACTTTCGCGCTAAAAACGCATGTGGGCGGCAGCCACCATACGCATTACGAAGCGCATCTTGACGACCCCGTGAAGAAAACATGGACGGTCAGCAAGGTCGTGACGGTGACGGAGGACAGTTTCCACGCATGGAAGCGCAAATCCACGACCGGCAGCCAGGTGATGAAAGCGAAAGTCAATTTCCGCGACGCGCTGAAACTGATGGGCCAACTGGAAAAAGACCACAAGGACAAGCCGCATAATTTCGAGGCGCTGTACCCCGATGCGCCCGTGCTGGGATTCCTGCATTACCGCGCCTTTGCGGAGCGTGAAGGCTATGTGTATGACACCAAGGACATCCCCCATGCGCGCCCGAATACGCGCGTGCTGCCGCTGGGCTGCACTTTCCATCAATCCGATGTCGATAACGCGAACAAGAACGTGCAGCGCCCCGAAGATGAATTCGACAATAACGGCCCGCAAAGCAAGCTGCCGAACGCGCATTTCCTGCTGGATAACTTCACCGCCGCCGCGCATCGCGACGATTTCCAGACCAGCCTGAACGGCACGCGCGCGATGGCGCTGCTCGACCGGTTTGTCGATCAGGTGGAAGCGGCGCAAGAACACCTGAAGGAATATTGCGAGAAATACGCGGCAATGGGCTATGGCGGGTTGATCGACGATGCCGATAACGAATTACGCCTTGCCGAAAGCACGCTGCGCCAGCTGCGCGCCTATCATGTGGATACGACCGAATACGATAACTTCCTGACGCAATGCCGCATCACGACCTATGTGCTGCATGCCGAAGGGCTTT
Organism: Alphaproteobacteria bacterium; assembly: GCA_965279315.1. Taxonomy (GTDB): domain Bacteria; phylum Pseudomonadota; class Alphaproteobacteria; order Micavibrionales; family UBA2020; genus JAPWJZ01. The sequence continues at coordinate 2,647,486 of OZ257145.1, forward strand.
ACGACCTGATGAACAAGGGCAAAGGCGAGTTCAACGCGAATGAAGCGCTGTTCCAATCGCGCGTGACGCAGGCGCTGGAGCTGTTCAAGAAGATCGACAGCAGCGAAGAAGGCGCGAAAACGCTGCAGAACATGATCGTGCAAACCCCTGCCCCCGCCGTGCCTGCGGCGATTGGCAATTTCATCACTAATTACCGCATCGAACGCCCGAAATTCGGCACGCCGCCTGCCCCCGCCACCAAAGGGCTGCGCCCGTAACAGGCTGCTTTCACAGCGTAATTCAAGCCTTTTCCGGCCCTTAATCATTTGTCAAAACATAGTTGATACCATAATCCGCAGAGACTCGGTTTTCATCTGTGAGGGATTTATGGCGGATCAGGACAATACAAAACCCATCGTAATCGTCGGCGGCGGCTTTGCGGGCACGACGCTTTTGACCCATACGCTGCTGCGGATCGCTGCGGACCCGACCATCACCAAGCCCGTGAAAATCCTGATGGTGGAACGCCACGAAGAACAGATGCATGGCGGCGTCGCCTACAGCAAGGGCGCGGATTACAAGAAACACAACCTGAATGCCGGCGCGATGAGCATGGACATGTTCCCGGGCAACGAACCGCCGCCCGGCTTTCCCAGTTTCGTGCAATACATCCAGCAAAAGGCCGAGAGCAACCCCGACGCGCTCGACCAGCTGATCAACCCGTCACGCCAGCTGGTGAGCGAATACATCACCGCCATGCTGGACCTCGCCAAGGAAAAGGTCGGCATCAAGGCGGATGTCGAGGTTGCGCTGCGCAAGGCGACCAAGATTGAACAGCTGCCCGAGGGCGGCACGCGCGTCGAATTCGGCGACGGGTCGAGCGTTGAATCCTGCCATACGTTTCTGGCGACAGGCTTTCAGGAAGCAGCCGCGCCGCGTTTTGCCAAGAACGTGGCCGACCATCCGCGTTTCATGGACCAGCCCTATGCGGCGAAGGCCAACCCTTTCTATGATGAAGTATGCAAGGAAAACGATGCCAAGACGCTGATCATCGGCACCGGCCTGACCGCGATGGACATTGCCGCGCGCATGATCAATTCCGGCTATAAGGGCGAGATCACCATGATGTCGCGTCGCGGGTTGATGCACAAAACATACGAAGACACGCCGCCCGAAGAATACCTTGCCAACCAGGCGATGCGCGGCGAAGCGCGGTCGGTTGACCAGATGGACATTTCAAAAACGCGCCCGAAATTCCTGGAGGCCGAAACGACCGCCGAACTGGTACGCGCCGTCGTCAGCGAATTCAACGAGCTTAAATCGCAGGGCTACACCTCGCCCGAAATCCTGATTTACTGGGAACGCTTCGTGCCGGATGTCTGCGCGAAATTCCCGCACAAGGATCTGGCGGCGCTGTTCGCAGACCATGAGGCGCTCATTACGTCATCACGCGTCGGCGTGACGCCCAATACCGGCCTCACCGTGCGCCACGGCATCGAAAGCGGCCAGATCAAGGTGGAGGTGGGCGCGATCAAGGATATCAGCCCCGGCGACAACGGCGGCCTGAAGGCCACCTACAACCCCGGTAACGGCGATGTGTCGATGGTGAAGATGCAGTTCAACGCGGCGGAAAACCGCCCCGAGGAGGCGCAATACGATTACGTGTTCTCCGCCATGGGCAATACCAGCAACTATGCCTTGCCCCCCGAACAGATCAGCGACCCGCTGTGGCAGGATTTGCTGAAGGAAGGCAAGGCGCAGCCGCATTGGACGAAATCGGGCATCGCTGTATCGCGCGATTTCTCCCTGCTGGATGCGCAAGGCAACCCGTCCGACTGCATTACCGTGATCGGCGTGCCGGTTGCGGGGCATATGATGACGACAGCCTATGCCTATCCCCACGCGCCCCATATATCGGGCGGCAAGCTGGGGCCGAATGCGCTGGGCGCGATGACGATTTCTTCGGAAGTGAAGATGGTCCTGGATGAAAAATACGAGTCCATGACCGCTGGCTACCGCAACGAAGCGTCGTCCGTTTCAGCCAGCATCAAACGTCAGAAAACCGCGCAACCCTTTAGATAACCTCGATTGTTGCGCTGCAACACGGCAACCCCCTGAAAATAAAGGATACCCGTTCAAGTATGGGGTATCTAAAGACCTCTTTTTATCTTGTTATGACAAGATTGTTATGATATGATTCTTGAAATTGAAAAAAAAGAACTGCCGCAGGCTCCCGATTGAAACAAAAAGAGGGCCGCAAACGACCGCCGCAAAAACAAAAACAACGGGCGGTTGTGCAGATTTAAGACTTAAACGCGGTGTAAAATTTTCAAGAGGGTTCATTCATGACAGACAATACCTCTCCCCCTATCGTGATCGTCGGCGGCGGTTTGGCAGGCACAGTGATGCTGGTGCATACGCTGGTCAGGATTGCCAATGACCCTGCCATTACCGAAGCAAACCCCGTCAGCCTGTCGCTGATCGAGCGCTATGCCGAACAGCTGCATGGCGGCGTCGCCTACAGCACAGGCCCGAAATTCCGCGAGCATAACCTGAACGCAGGCGCGCGCACGCTCAACTTCTTCCCCGCAGGCAAATACCCCGCCGGCATGCCGACCTTTGTCGAATACATCCAGGACCGCGCGAATACCAACCCGTCCGAACTGCACGCGCTGACCGACCCGCCCCGCCAGATGGTCAATGAATACTGCCAGCACATGCTTGCGCTCGCGATCGAAAAGGCCGGCGCGAAGGTGCATGTCGATATCGGCATGAAAAACATCATCAAGGCCGAAGAAAAGCCCGAGGGCGGCGCGCGCCTGTATTGCAGCGACGGCGCGGAATTCGATGCCAGCCATGTGATCCTCGCAACCGGCTTCCAGGAAGCGACCGCGCCCAAATTCGCGCAGAAGGCCGCCAACCACCCGCATTTCGTGGCACAGCCCTATTCCGCCCGCGCCAACCGCGCATACGAAGAAGTCTGTTCCAACAACGAAGGCAAAAAAGCCTTCATCATCGGCACCGGCCTGACTGCGATGGACATTGCCGCGCGCCTGATCAAGCAGGGATTCAAGGGCGAGATCACCATGATGTCGCGCCGCGCGCTGATGCACACGACGTTCGAGCCGACGACGCCGGAAGAATACCTGGCGAAACGCATCAAGGGCGAACCCCGCCCGCAGGCGGAGCTGGAATTTACAAAGCAGGAGCCGAAATTCCTCGCGGCGAAAACCATCGGCGGCCTTGTGAAGGCCGTCGGCAAGGAATTCACCGAACTGACCGCGCAGGGCTATTCATCGGGCGAGATCCTCGCCTATTGGGAGCGTTACGTGCCGACGATTGCGGAAAAATTCCCGCATGAAGATTTGGCGAAACTGTACCTCGACAACGAGGCGCTGATCGTCAGCCGCCGCGCGGGCGTCACGCCGGATACCGGCACGACCGTGCGCGATGCGATCAACAACGGCCAGATCAAGGTAAAAACCGGCGCGATCCGCGAAGTGGCGGTCGATGACGAAGGCAAGCTCGCCGTTACCTATAACCCCGGCTCCGGCGCCTTGACGCTGACGCGCGCGAAATTCAACGCGGCCACCAATCGCACCAAGACCGAAGGATATGATTTCGTGTTCTCGGCGATGGGCAACTCGGCGAATTTCAACAATGTTGCTGACGTGAAGGAAAAGCTGTGGGCCGACCTGCTGGAAACCGGCAAGGCGACCCCGCATTGGCTGCGCGCGGGCGTGACCCTGTCCCCCGATTTCTCGCTGGTCGATGACAAGGGCAACGCTTCCTACAGCTTCACCGTCATCGGCGTGCCAGCATCCGGCCATATGGTCGTGACGCGCTACCCCTATCCCGACAGCCCCGGTGTCACTGGCGGCAAGATGGGCCCGACCTCGCTCAATTCCGGCGCGATCCTGTCGGAAACGCTGCTGGTGCTGGAAGCGAAGTACGAGCGCATGGTTGCGAACTTCAAAGACGAACCGGCCGCCAACGATGCCGATTTCAACGCCGCGCCCAAGAAGCGCGCAGCGGGCCGTTCGTTCGGCGCATAAATTATTCAGTCCTCCCTAACGCGGGCCGGGTTTTCTCCCCCGGCCCGCATTTTTATGCCTGTTTTATGCAGTGAAAACAGGCATAAATCGCTAAAGTTAGTGTTTTCATATTGCAATAGAAAGTTGACTGTGCTATTTTCTCGGCACAATCAAAAACGCTAAAAAATCGAATAAATGGAGTGCTTCATATGTTTACCTTTTTCAACACGACCGTTCAGCAGGACGCCGCTTTCCGCGCGAAATCCGCACAGATGCAGGACCAGAAGACTCCCGTCCTGACCGCCGCGAACGATGACAAATACCACCAGAAATATTTCGGCGGTGACGATGCCGATGAAAAAACGACCGCCTGATATTTTCCAAAGGCGACAAGAAAACAGCCCGGTTGCAAAACCGGGCTGTTTCTTTTGGCGGATAAGGCTACATTAGGGGCATGGCAAACCCCTATTATTCCGGCCCTGTCAGCGACCATTACGACGGCGAACGTTTCCGCAACTACGCGCCGCGCGACCCCGGCCGCACGCAGTCTTTCTGGAAGTGGCAGCTGACATCAAAACCGCGCCCCTGGCCGTTCCGCGTCGATCCGATCCCGCAGGATGTGCCTCCCTCACGCGTCGATGGCGATGCATTGCGCGTGACCTTCGTCGGCCATGCGACGATGCTGATACAAACGGCAGGGCTGAACATCCTGACCGATCCTGTCTGGTCCACCCGCGCCAGCCCCCTGCCCTTCATGGGCCCGCGCCGCGTCTGCCCCGCCGGTATCGCATTCGACAACCTGCCCAAGATCGATGTCGTGATCGTCAGCCACAACCATTACGACCATATGGACATCAAGACGCTGAAGAAACTCGGCAGCCGCGACAACCCGCTGTTCGTTACGCCGCTCGGCAACGATACCATCATGAAAAAGCATATCCCTAACATGCGCGTGCGCGCGCTCGATTGGGGCGATGCGGAAAAATTGCAGGGCGTCAGTTTCCATGCCGAGCCCGCGCAGCATTGGTCGATGCGCCGCATGGGAGACCGCAACAAGGCACTATGGGCGGCCTTCGTGATTTCGGCGCCGGGCGGGAACATCTATTTCTCCGCCGATACAGGCTATGCCGACCATTTCCGCAAGGCGCGCGAAAAATTCGGCCATTTCCGTTTTGCCGCCATCCCCATCGGCGCGTATGAGCCGCGCTGGTTCATGCGCTATTCCCATTGCGACCCGCAGGAAGCGGTGAAGGCTTACGAAGATCTGGGCGCGCCATTATCGATGGGCATCCATTTCAACACTTTCCGCCTGTCGGATGAAGGGTACGATGATCCCGCCGCCGAATTGCTGGCGGCGCTCGCAGAAAAAAGAATTCCGGCAGAGCGTTTTCGCGCCTTGCCGGATGGGTCTTCTATAGACGTTCCTTAGGCCGCAACCGCTTTCGCAACCTTCGCGCGCATCCCCAGCATGTGGCAGATCGCGAGCGACAATTCGGCGCGGTTCAGCGTGTAGAAATGGAAATCACGCACGCCGTTTTCATGCAGCACGCGGCATTGTTCAGACGCAACGGTTGCGGCGACCAGTTCGCGGGTCTTGGGGAAATCATCCAGACCTTCAAACAACTGCACCATCCATTTCGGCACTTTCGTGCCGCAGCGGTTGGCGAATTCGACCATCTTGGTGAAATTGGTGATCGGCAGAATGCCGGGCACAATCGGCACATCGATCCCCGCCGCCACCGCACGGTCGCGGAAGGACAGGAATTTTTCGGGGTTCATGAAAAATTGCGTGATGACGCGGTTCGCGCCCGCATCGACCTTCTTTTTCAGGTTGAGCAAATCCAGCTGCGTGTTAATTGCTTCGGGGTGGCCTTCGGGGTAGCCCGCCACGCTGATTTCAAACGGCGCGATTTTCTTCAGGCCCGTCACAAGGTCGCTGGCATGTTCATAGCCGCCCGGCGTCGGCACATATTTGCCGGTATTGTCCGGCATGTCGCCACGCAGTGCCACGATATGGCGGATGCCGTCTCGCCAATAGCCATCGACAATCTCGGCGATTTCTTCTTTCGTGTGCCCGATGCAGGTCAGGTGCGCGGCGGCATTAAGGCCGGTGCGGCTGTTGATATGCGTCACAATGTCATGTGTGCGTTCGCGCGTGCTGCCGCCTGCGCCATAGGTGACCGACACGAATTTCGGCGACAGCTGGCTCAGCAGCGCGAAGGATTCCCACAGGTTTTCTTCCATCTTCGCCGTTTTGGGCGGGAAGAATTCGAAGCTGACATTCAGGTCGCAATCCTGCGGCATGATAAAGGGCAAAGACATCAGCCCGTTTTTGTCGCCTTGTTCCGTCGTCATGCGTTCCGTTTCGCCATATTATTTTAAAACAAGCGGTATTGTAGCGGTGCAGCAAAAAAAGCCAAGCAAAAATAAGGGCAAAACATCGCGATAGCCCGCCGTTTCCCTTGAAAATACAGGCGAAAACATTAATATCACTCCTACAGCATTCACAAGGAGCATCAAAATGGCCGACCTGTTCGAAAACCCCATGGGCACCGATGGTTTCGAGTTTGTGGAATACAGCCACACCGAACCGGAAAAACTCGAAAAACTTTTCGCCAGCCTCGGCTTCAAAAAGACCGGCACGCATAAATCGAAAAAGGTCACGCTCTGGCAGCAGGGCGACATCAACTTCATCCTGAACGCTGAACCCGAAGCGATCGAGTTCGCCAAAAAACGCCACGGCGGCGGCGCGATTGCCATGGCCTTCCGCGTAAAGGACGCTGCCAAGGCACTTGCCCATGCGGTGTCGAAGGGCGCGAAAGAAATCAAGGGCAAGGTCGGCCCCGGCGAACTCAGCATCCCCGCCATCGAAGGCATCGGCGGATCGTACCTGTACCTCGTCGACAAATACGGCGCGAACGGTTCGATCTATGAAACCGATTTCAACATCACCGATAAGGCACCGAAGGGCGCGGGGTTGACGTATCTCGACCACCTGACGCACAACGTGATGCGCGGCAACATGACAAAATGGGCGGATTTCTACACCGAGCTGTTCAACTTCCGCGAGATCCGTTATTTCGACATCGAAGGCAAGCTGACCGGCCTGAAATCGAAAGCCATGACCTCCCCCTGCGGCAAGATCCGCATTCCGATCAACGAATCCTCCGACGACAAGTCGCAAATCGAGGAATTCCTGAAACGCTACGGCGGTGAAGGCATCCAGCATATCGCGCTTGGCACCAACGACATCTGCCAAACCGTGACCGACCTGCAAGGCACGGGCATGGAATTCCAGACGACGCTCGACACCTATTACAAAAAGCTCGACGCGCGCGTGCCGGGGCATGGCGAAGACGTGGCAAAGCTGCAGGGTCTCAACATCCTCCTCGACGGCGCACCGACGAAAGGCCAGGGCATCCTGCTCCAGATTTTCACCAAAGACGCCATCGGCCCGATCTTCTATGAAATCATCCAGCGTAAAGGCAACGAAGGCTTCGGCGAAGGCAACTTCCAGGCGCTGTTTGAATCGCTGGAAGACGACCAGATCCGCCGCGGCGTGCTGAAGGATGACGGCAGCAAAAAGGCGGCGTCGTAATGAAACTCGCCTCCCTAAAGCACAACCGCGACGGCAAACTGGTCGTCGTGAACGCGGCGTTGACGCAGTATGCATCTGCCACCCATATCGCCCCGACACTGCAGGCGGCGCTGGATGACTGGGAAAAAGTGCAGCCGCAGCTGAAGCAGCTGGCGCAGGACCTTGAACAGGGCCGTGCCAAGGATGTTGCGCTGTTCAATGCGAAGAATTGCGCATCTCCCCTGCCCCGTGCCTATCAATGGGCGGATGGCAGCGCGTATGTGAACCACGTCGAGCTCGTACGCAAGGCACGCGGCGCGGAAATGCCGGAAAGTTTCTGGACTGACCCGCTGATGTATCAGGGCGGTTCCGACACCTTCCTGTCGCCCACAGACGATATCGCGTTCGAACAGGAAGCATGGGGCATCGATTTCGAGGGCGAAGTCGCGGTTATCACGGGCGATGTGCCGATGGGTACGCCCGCATCCGATGCCGGGCAATATATTAAACTCATCATGCTGGTGAACGACATCACGCTGCGCGCGGTTGCGCAGCCTGAACTGGCGAAGGGTTTTGGTTTCTACCAGTCCAAGCCCTCAAGCGCCTTTTCCCCCGTCGCCGTCACGCCCGAAGAACTGGGCGACGCGTGGAAAGACAACAAGGTGCATTTGCCCCTGCATGCCGACTGGAACGGCAAGCAATTCGGCCGCCCCCATGCGGGCACCGACATGGTATTCGATTTCGCGCAACTGATTGCACATGCTGCGAAAACGCGCGCGCTTTGCGCTGGCACAATCATCGGGTCGGGCACGATTTCGAACAAGGACCGCAGCAGCGGCCATGTCTGCATCGTGGAAAAACGCATGCTGGAAAAAGTGGAGAGCGGCGAAAGCAAAACGCCCTTCATGAAATTCGGCGACACGATCAAGATCGAGATGCTCGACACGGGCGGAAAATCCATCTTCGGCGCGATCGAGCAGAAGGTCGTTCCCTATAAATATGAAACCGCGGCCTTAACCGCCAAGGCGGCGGCCGGATAACAGGCTGGGCTTGTCCAGCTTGCGCGGGCTGTAATCCTTGGGGAAGCTACCGCCGAGGCGCGTGAATTCGTCCTCCGCCTTTTCGATCAGCTGCGGTTCGCTGAAATCGGAAAAGTTCTTCATGACGACGCTTTCGGCAGCCGATACCATGTTGCGGGCGATCAGCACATATGACCGAGCGCCGAAATTGAATATTTCCGTCAGGCGGTAGCCGATATCGGCCTTCGGGCTGATACGGGCGACTTCATCATCCCCCGTCACCAGCCAGCGCGGGCGCAACCCGCCATTGGCGATCATGTCGGCGGTTTCGACGGATTTTTCGCGCGCGAGCTCCTGTGCGGTATTGCCGTTCTTATTGACGATCAGGGGATCTGCACCATGTTCCATCAGGTAGGCCGCGACAAGGAACTGCCCCGCACGCGCCGCCTCGTGCAATGGCGTAAACTCGCTCGTGTCGGTCACTTTAATGCTGATGCCGCGCTTCAGCAGGTCTTTGACCATATGCAGATGCCCGCGATAGGCGGCCTTGTGCAGCAGCGTTTCGCCGTTGTCAGCGCGGGAATAAAGGTCGCCGCCGCGATCAAGCCACGCGGTCAACCCTTGGTAATTCCCGGCATCGAGCGCCGACATCGCTTCGGTTGCGATCCCCATTATGCCCCCATGCCGGTTGCGGCACCGGGCAATTTTTTCTTCACCGAAGACGGCACATGGCCGCCGAGGTTTTCAAGCGCCGTTTGGGCCGCTGCGACCATGCCGCCTTCGGATACGGATGAAAACGCCTTGATTGCGCTGCTCTCCGCACCCGTATCAAGGTTGCGGGAAATCTGTGTATATGTGCGTGCGCTGAAATTGAACAGTTCCGTCACGCGGTAACCGACGGCGTTTTTCGCGGTCACGCGGGCAACTTCGTCATCCGCGACCAGAACCCAGCCGCCAGCGGCGCGGCGCGTATCGGGCGGCGTGCCGGGGCGGTCGCCGCGCAGGATGGCGGCAAGGTAAGGATGGTCTTTTTCGGCCAGTGCGGCGGGTGTTTTCAGGTCGTTGTTCGCCAGCGTTTCATCCGCGCCGCGCGCCATCAGCAAAATCACGATATCCGCGCGGCCGCTGGCGGCGGCGATATGCAACGGGGTTTTGCCGTCGGCATCCGCGATGTTAATATCGGCGTGGTGATCCAGCATTTTAGTGATGATACCCATATTGCCCATTGTGACGGCGGCCTGCAACGGCGTCACGCCCTTGTACGGCGTGTTCACATCGACGCCCTTTTCGATCATTTTCAGGATCGCATCGGTGCGGTATTTTTCAAAGGCCTTGAACAGCGGCGGCAGGCCCGACAGTGCATGCAGGTTCGGGTCCGCGCCATGGTCGAGCATCCGGACCGACACATCGCCGCGCCACGCCTCCAGCCCCTGCAGCAGCATCGTGCTGCCGGTGCCGAGCCGTTCATTGGGGTTCGCGCCCTGTTCCAGCAGGAATGTCACGATCTTGTCGCGGTTCATCTTGACCGCCATGTAAAGCGGGCTGGAATAATTTTCGCCATGTACGCTCGCGCCGCGTCCCACCAGTTTCTTCACCGTAGCAAGCTCGTTCTGGGTGATCGCGGCCATCAGGTCACGGTCGAGACTTTCCGGCGATTTGCGGAAGAAATTCATGCTGCGCCCTGTCCCGGTGCGGCAAGTTTTTTCTTTTCCACAACTGGCGCGGCATCGCCGCCCAGTTGCAGCAGGGCGTTGCGCGCAGCCTCCACCGCCGCGCTGTCGGCCAGTTGCGTGAAGGTTTTCGACGACTGGCTTTCGGCGTTGGTTTCAAGGTTGCGGGCGATCTGCGTATAAAGCCCCGCGCTGAAATTGAAAATTTCGGTGACACGGTAGCCGATAGCCGGTTTGTCGGCCACGCGCGCGACTTCGCTGCCATCGGTCAGTTTCCAGCCGTTAACTTCCGGCGCAGGCATCACGGGCGGAAGAGCTTCGGCCTCCAGCTGCGGCAAGTTGCCGCGGATCATGTCGGCGATGCGCGGGTATTCCTTCAGCGCCATGTCGGCCGCCGTGTTCATGTTGCTGTTCGGGATATTGCGTCCCGCGCCCGCATCCAGCAGCAGGCGCACAATTTCGCCAAAACCTTTTGCGGCGGCATAATGCAGCGCGGTGTTGCCGAGTTTGTCACGGGCATCGAGATCCGCGCCGTTGTCGATCAGCAGCTCCACCGATTTCGGCTGGTTTTCATGCGCGGCATAGATCAGCGCCGTCTGGCTATTGGAATTTTTGGCCTCGATATCCGCACCCATATCGACAAGCGCCTGCGCCGCCGCCAGCCGCCGGTCATGCGCAGCCTGTATCAGCGGGTGGTAATCGCTGCTCTCGCGGCCTTCCGTCCTTGCGCCATGTTCGACAAGCAGGCGGATAACGTCGTCGCGGTTGCCCGTCACGGCCCAGCCGATCATGGTGTTGTAGTCCCAATCCGACGAATAGCTGCCATTGACATCGCCGCCGTCATGGATGGCGGCCAGTATCTGCTCCGCCGGCTTTCGGTTATACAGGCGGCGGCCGAGGCGCGAGGTGGCGCGGTCTTTTTTGTTAAAGATGCTCATGGCGTTGTGCCGGGTGCGGGCAGTGCGCGTTTTTGCAACCCGTTATCGACCGGCTTGCCGCCCAGTGCCGCCAGCGCATTGCGCGCGGCATCCAGCACGGCGCTGTCGCCCAGCTCTCCGAACATCTTGATGGTATGGCTTTCGGCGTTGGTTTTGGTGTTCTGCGCAATGTGGGTGTACATGCGCGTCGTGAAATTGAATGTTTCGGTCAGGCGGTAATTGATGCCCGCTTTTTCGGTCACGCGCGCGACTTCGTCATCTGCCAGCATTTGCCAGCCTGCTTCCGGTTCGACGCGGGGCGGCAGGCCGCGGATCATGTCGGCGAGGCGCGGATAATCTTTTTCCGCCACATCGGCGGCGGTGTTCATGCTGGCATTGGTGATGGAGACATCCGCGCCGTGATCCATCAACAGTTTCGTGATATTGGCATGCCCCGCCTGCGCGACGATATGCAGCGGCGTGTTACCCTGGCTGTTGCGCACGTTAATATCTGCGCCCCTTTCGGCGAGCATTTGCAGGATATCGCCGAAGCCTAGCTCCGCCGCGTAATGCACCGGCGCTTTGCCGTCGCCGTCAGTCTTGGCAATTTCCGCCCCCGCCTCGATCAGCAGCTGCGCCATCTCGCGGTTTTTGTGGCTGAGCGCGCGGGTGAGCGCGGTGTAGCTGGTGACGCTTGCATTGTCGCCATTCGCATCTGCGCCCTTTGCCAGCAGGAAACGCACCATTTCGGTTTCGTTTTCATTGACGGCGCGCGCCAGCGGACGGTATTTGCCTTCGCCCGGCGCATTTTCGACGCTCGCGCCCTCCACGACCATCTTTTCGACGCGGTCGAGGCGGCCATAACTGATCGCTTCGCGCAGCTTCTTGTTCAGCCTGTCCTGTTTGTTCCAGATGCCCATGGTCTTCCGTCTTGAATAAGCCGCAAGTTTAGTCATAATCTGAACCATAATCAACCTTCGTTATGCCAAATTTTCTGCGTTATGATATAATTATGGTAATTATATGCGCTTGTTTTTTGGGGCGGCTCAGCTAAACTGAAGCCCTGAAATCAAAAGGAAAACGTGACATGGCCAATCCTGTCGAAGATCGCGGCATCGGCTCCGCGCAGCACTATACCTCGCCCGAGGGCTGGACACCCGGCAACCTCGACTTCTTCACCGTGCCGCAGCGGCAATATACCGAGGACGACCACGCCGTCTGGCGCACGCTGTATAAACGCCAGAAAGGCATCCTGAAAAACCGCGCCATCGGCATGTTCATGGACAGCCTCTCGACCCTTGGCATCAACGAAGACCGCATCCCGTCTTTCGCCGAAGTGAACGAGATTTTGATGAAGCGCACGGGCTGGCAGGTTGTGCCCGTCCCCGGCCTGATACCGGACGAGCCGTTTTTCGAGCTGCTCGCCAACCGCCGCTTCCCCGCCGGAAACTTTATCCGCAGCAAGGAACAGCTGGATTACATTCAGGAACCCGACGTGTTCCACGACCTGTTCGGTCATGTGCCGATTTTGGCAGACCCGACCTTCGGCGATTACATGGCGGAATACGGGCGTGGCGGGTTGAAGGCCGCAAAGCTTGGCCATATCAATAAACTCGCGCGGCTCTACTGGTACACCGTCGAATTCGGGCTGATCGAGGAACCGGAGGGCTTGCGCATTTATGGCGCAGGCATTTTGTCGTCGCCCACGGAATCCGTCTTCGCGCTCGACAGCGACTCCCCCCACCGCATCCGTTTCGATGCGAAACGGATTTTGCAGACGCATTACCAGATCGACGATTTCCAGGACAACTACTTCGCCATCAACAGCTTCAAGCAGCTGTTCGACGAAACCCAGCCCGACTACACGCCGATCTACAAGGAACTCGACGGCAAGCCGGAATACGAAGCGGGTACCCTGCTGCCGACGGATGACGCGATCACGAAGGGTACAGGCGTGTATGGGGTTGAGGCGGATAAGAAAAGGGAAGAGCGGAAGAAGAAGGGCTAACCTCCGTTCCTCGCGTTTTGCCGAAATCAATGAAAACAGGGACATGCCTGCGATAATTTGACAATCGCAGCCGGTCTGGTATGTTTCCCATATGCCGAGTGCAGCTACCAGGCCGGTTTTATTTGGCTTCTGTTTCCCCGCCTGTTCTACGCACGACCTGCAAAACAGCCAGTAACTTTGTTCCCATCATGGGAACGCGCAGGTTGTATCGGTGTCGGATTGCAATTACTTTTTCCAATCGTCCTTTATACCCTGTGTCAGCAATGATCGCGCGGCCCCTCTTTCCGAAGAGGCGTTTTGCAGAGCCGTGAACAAAGGAGAGTGAAAATGTCAAAAGCAAAAGATAACCAACCTTCAAAAGATTTCTCGCCGCGCCTGCTGCTACAGAATTTCGATGGCCGGCAGACGGCGGTGCCGCTGAACGATTCCCTGCGCATGGTTGCGGGTGTCGAGACATGGCCCCTCAAAATGGTGGGTGATATTCGCAGGGCGCAGGACGCTTTAAGAAAGGACACGGGAAATACCACCATATTCGTGCCGGGCGGAGGTGGCGGCCCGTTTGTCGTGACGCTGGGCATCAAGAATATTTTCCAGCGCGTTGCCAATGCCCGCGCGAAGGGCGAGTTTCTGGTCGACCTCGTCGCGCAAAGCGGCTGCGCGGCGCTCGAGGCGAAGGCGCAAAAAACATCGGTAAAGTCAGTTAACAAGACTTTGCCTACCGGCCCTGCTACCGAGAATACGCCGCGCGTTATCCTCAGCAGATATCCGGGAAGGTTTCCGCCAGGAAACCCGCAATAGAATTAGTAAGTAACCTGCCGCATCGGCATTTTCTGCGCCTTGTCCCACATGTCGGCGGCGGGAGTTTGGCGGACGAAGGGTTCGTCGTAGAAGACGATCTGCCATGCGGCGGATTTCAGTTCTTCGCTCAACTGATTTTTGCCCCAGCCCGTGTAGCCTTTGACAACCTTGTACCATTTCGGTTTGGCGGCGATGAGCTTGTCGATCGCGGGCTGGCCCTCGACCATGGCGGTGTCGATGTCCTTCATCACGATGCTGTCGGGGGTCAGGACTTCGGTGGAATGGAGCGCGTAAACTTTTTCAGGTTCCATCGGGCCGCCGATGAAGGTATCGCCGTCTTTGGCGGGCTTGTTGAGGATCAGCCCCATCGCGCCGGATTTGCGGTGCTGCAGGACAAGGATCACGGAATCCTTCAGGTTTTCCTGCGTCATTTTTGACGTTGACACCAATAATTGGTGATGCGCCGCGGCGGGCGCGTTGTCGAAATGCCCGCCCAGCCACATCAGGAATGCCGCAGCGGCGAACATCAGGTAGGAATCGTATTTGCCTTCCCGTTTTTTCTTGGGAGCCGCAGCGGTCGTGGTCATGGATGTCCTTTATCTCAGGGCGTGAATTTGTCGCGGAAAGAAGTTTTCAGGCCATGCGCTGGATTAGGTTGCGCGGGATCGCCGAAATCGAGCTTGGCGATTTTTTCGACCTGTTTGTTCAGCATTTGCGTCACGATGCATTTGCTGAAATCGAGTTCGAATTGCTCGCCTGTTATCTTGTGCGTCAGCAGCGGGTTGTTTTTCGCATCCAGCAGGTTCTGCGCAAAATGCGGCATGGATTCAACGCCCAGCTGGAACCAGTCGACCGCGCCGGTGGTGTCGTCGGCGGCCATGGAATCCTCGACCATCTCGCGCAGCTTGTCGGGGATCGCCCAGGGTGTTGCGCCCTCTTTTTCGAACACATATTTGGAATGCGCGTTGGTCTTCACGATCTCGATGGCAAACCTGTCTTCCGGCGGTTCCAGAAGGTAGGCGCGCATGATATGTGCGCTCATCAATGTCTTGAACAAACCGATACCGTCGAGCGTCACGCGCACCGACCCGATTTCAGACCATTTGTGAATGTCTTCGCCTTTGTCGTTCTGCACGACCAGCGGGTAATGAATTGAGGACGCGACGATCTTGCCCTTCTCGTCTTCGATAAGGGTCACTGCGCCGGACGCAATGCGTTCCTTCCACAAATCCTCTTCGCGCTTGGCGACGAATTCGTGTTTATTCTCGTTGTAGTAATCGAATATTTTCTGCTCATCCGCAGCATTCGAAAAGCGGACATATAACTTCTGTACCATTGCAAAACCTTTGGGCAAACCTTTGAAAATTCTTTTTGTTTCTCTATTGCTGCCGTTATCCTAATATTGTACCAGAGTTAAAAAGCAGGTCAAAAGCTATGTCATCGGAAAACGTTAAATCGTTGGAACTCGAAGCATTTAAAAGAAAGCTGCAAATGCTTGCTGCACTGCCGCAAAATTCGGACACCGAATTTGCCGAAGCCGTGTACACCGCTGTCTCCCGCTTCGGCATTACCGAGACGCAATTCCGCGATACCTTCGGATTGACCAAAGGCGCAGTGGAACGCTGGACAACGCTGAAAAACCTGCCCCAGCCCGATGTCCGCCCCAAAATCATCGAATGGATTTTGCAGAGTTTATAAGCCCTTAGATTCGATGGCTGGACAGGATTTCGATAACGGGCTATGTTTACTTAATCTTAAAAAACTGCAGGTATAAGTGGCTCATAAACCGCGTCATAACCCGCTTCTCTACCCCGCCATCGAGGCGCGACGCCTTGGTTTGAAGGCGACGTTCAACGTGATGTCGGCGGGACTGGAATTCCAGTCCGCCATGGTTCGCATGGCGGAGGCCTTCGGCACCGCGCCCAAGGCCTATACCGACCTTGCGAAGGACGTCATCAGCGCGTCTAAAAAAATGTCGGAACGTTTTGCGCGCGACTACGCGAAGCCCGAATTCGATTTACCGCAGACAACCATCAACGGCAAGACTGTGACCGTCACTGAAGAGATCGTGAACGACAAGGCCTTCGGCGCGCTGATCCATTTCAAGCGCGACACCGACCGCAACGACCCCAAGCTGCTGATCGTTGCCCCCATGTCCGGCCACTTCGCGACGCTGCTCCGCGATACCGTGAAGGAAATGCTGCCGAACCATGACGTCTATATCACAGACTGGAAAGACGCCAAGGGCGTGCCGCTGTCGGCAGGCGAATTCGGCCTCGATGATTATATCGACTACGTGAAGGATTTTATCAAGACGGTCGGCAAGGATGCGCATGTGATGGCCGTCTGCCAGCCCACCGTTGCAACGATGGCGGCAGTTGCGTCGCTGGCCGAAGAAAAATCGGAATTCCAGCCGGCGTCGATGACGCTGATGGCAGGCCCGCTCGATATCCGCGCGGCGGAAACGCAAGTGACGAAGCTTGCGCAGAGCAAGCCGATTGAATGGTTCCAGGATAACCTGATCGGCGAAGTATCTTCCAACCATCCGGGCGCAGGCCGCATGGTCTATCCGGGTTTCGTGCAGCTGTTCAGCTTCATGTCGATGAACCCCGACAGCCACAACAAGAAACATATCGACCTGTTCAACGACCTCATTCAGGGCAACGCCGAAAAATCAGGCAAGACCAAGAAATTCTATGACGAATATCTTGCCGTCGCCGACCTGCCCGGGAAGTTCTATTTGGAAACCGTCGAGAAAGTTTTCATCGACCCGCAGCTTGCCAGGGGGACGCTGGAACATCACGGCAAAAAAGTGAACCCCGCCGCGATCAGGAAAACCGCGCTGTTCACGGTGGAGGGATCGGAAGATGATATCTCCGCCCCGGGCCAGACGACCGTTGCGCATAAACTCGCATCCGGCCTGAAACCTGACCAGAAATTTCATCACCTGCAGGAAGGCGTCGGCCATTACGGCACTTTCAGCGGGCGCGGCTGGCGCGAGGGCATCGCGCCGCGCATCACCGGTTTCATCCGCGATATCGGCCAGAAAAAGGGCATCGATTACACGCCCGCATCGAACGCCATCAAGCCCGAAAAATGGCCTGAGAATGCTGTGCCACCCGTTTCGAAACCGCCGAAACTGGCTGCTTAATCAATACCTTGTCTTCGATTTATGCTAATTAAACCCTTTCGGTGATAGAATACGGGTATCAAAATCACCCGTTCCGGAAGCGTGCATATGGCGAAAAACACCTTCAACCAGAAATCCCCCGACCCTGCTGCCGCCGACAAGCTCGGCCTTGAACTCATCAAGGAAATTCAGGGCGACGCCGATATCGCGCATATCAAGAAACTGCTCGGCATGGGCGCAAACCTGGAAGCGCGCGACGACAAGGGCAATACCCCGCTGATCTCTTCCTCTTACCGCGCGCAATTCGATATCATGAAGGCGTTGCTGGCCGCAGGCGCGAACCCGAATGCCGAAACGCCTTCCGGCGCTTTTCCCCTCATGCTTATTTCCATCATGGGGCCGCCGGAAAAGCCCGACCACGCGCAGCTGCTGGTCGATTACAAGGCAGAGGTGGACAAGCCGTACAAGAACCTGACGCCGCTGATGTGGGCGGCGCAGCGCGGTTTCCATGGCGTGGCGCGCGTGCTGGGCGAACATGCCGACATCATGCGCAACTCGACCGGCGGCACGCAGCAGAACGCCATTGAATGGGCAAAATACAACCGCAAGACCGCCGTTGCCTCGCTTTTGCAAAACATGCAGGAAGCCAAGGACTTCCGCAAAGCTGAAGATGCGAAACTTGCCGCCGAAAAGGCCGTTCAGGCCGCCGCCGAGGAAAAACGCGACACGTTCGAGCACGCGATCGAAGGCATGCACACCGACCGCGCGGTAGCGGCACCGAAAGTGGCGAAGTTCAAAAAACGCAGCCCCGCCCCCCAGAAATAACAATCGCCGCCCCGCCCCTTGACCAAAATCAAGGCGGGCGCATTGCGCCCATGTTCTGATGGTATCAGGCCACGAAAAAGGCCGGTAACAGCAGGAGAAGGAAAATGGGTGCAGTCGTCAAACGGTGGTTCCCGCGCATCACGCAGGCCACATTGCTTGCCGCGATGATCGAGGTCGCGGTTGTGAACGGTCAGGCGGTCAAGGAGAGCGGTTTCGTGTGGTGGAGTTACCCTGCCCTGCTCGCCCTGTTTATCGCGGCATTCGCGATAAACCACGTGATTGACCGCAGGGATTGAGGACGCCAATGCGCTGCGCTATATTGAGGGCATGGAACAAAGTGAGACATTTTTGCGCGGGCTGCCGTTTTTTAGCGGGCTGAATGACACGGTGGCAACGCCGTTGCTGAAGGCCGACCGCGAACGGGAACATGCGCGTGGTGAAAATATTTTCCTGCCAAACGATGATGCGTCGCGGATGTTCATCGTGCTGGCCGGATGGGTGAAGCTGTTCCGCCAGACGCCCGATGGCGACGAAGCCATGCTGGCATTGCTGAGTGCGGGCGATATGTTCGGCGAGGCGGCGATTTTTGGCGGCGCCGGCTATCCCTTCTCCGCCGCAGCCGCCGAAGACGCCAAAGTTTTTGAAATTCCCGGTGATACGCTCCGCACATTGGCGAAACAGGACCATGACGTGATGGTGCGGGTGATGGATTCGATGTCGCGCGAATTGCGGAACTTGCAGATGCAGAACGAACACCTTGCCTTGATGAGCGCACCGCAGCGCGTCGGCTGCCTGTTGCTGCAATTTTCAGCGGGGCTGACGGGCGCTGGCGGCGGATTCACCCTGCCCTATGATAAGTCGCTGGCGGCGGCGCGGCTGGGCATGAAACCCGAAACATTTTCACGCGCCCTGTCTCAATTGAAACCCGTCGGCGTATCGGTCGATGGCGCAGATGTGAAAATCGCGAGCTTCGCCAATCTGGTAGATTATTGTTGCGCCCATTGTTCCGCATTGCCCGGCGAATGCCCCGGTTCCCGCGCAGAAAACTGCGACCGCGCAGCGACCTGCCCGGGACGGCGCGTCATCAAAATCACCGAGAAATAATTTAGATCGCAGGCGCTGCCGGCGGCTTGTATTTCGGCTTGCCAAGGTCGGGCGCGTCGATGTCGGGCTTTTTCGGCGCGGTTTCGCCGGTCAGCTTGTTCATCGTGTTTTCAAGTTCTTCCAATCGCGCCTGCAGCCCCTCGATCTTGCGTTTCGCGGCGGGGGAGAATTCATCCTCCAGCCCTTTTTTCAGCGTCGGGTTGCGGCGCTCGAAATCGGCGCGTTCGTTTTGCAGCGCTGTGATGGTGCGGTCGACTTCCTGCAACGCTTTTTCCAGGCGCTTCACTTCGCGGCGATAGGTGACGAAGCTGAGGCCACTCATGGCCGCAAGCGCGGTGCCAAGCCCGCCCAATAATGCCATGTCAGCCGCAACAGCCAGCACACCGACGCCGGTCCAGAACCCAAGCTGGATTCCCTCGCGGCGCGATGCAGTCTTGAACGCCAGCCAGCGGTCAGTCAGCTGGCGGCGTTTGTCTTCAAGCGGACGAAGCGGATCGTGTTCAGCCATTTTTATTTCGCCTTCAGCCATGTTTCAGCCATGCGCACCCAATAGGCGGCACCGACCGGCAGCACATCGTCGTTGAAATCGTAATGCGGGTTATGCAGGCCGGGATCGTTCGCGGTCTTGCCGGCGCCAAGCGCGATATACGCGCCGGGCGATGCCTGCAGGAAATACGCGAAATCTTCGCCACCCATCGTGGGGGTGAAGGGCAGGACTTTATCTTTGCCCACAACATCCGCCGCAACCTTGCGCGCAAATTCGGTTTCGGCAACCGAATTGACGACCGAAGGATAACCCTGTTTCCATGTCACTTCGACATTCGCGCCGAACGCATCGGCAACCGATTTCACGACATGGCGGAGTTTTTCCTCCAGCATCTTGCGCGTCTCCGGCTTGAACGCGCGCACGGTGCCCCCAAGCTCGACGGTATCGGGAACGACGTTCAGGCTTTCGGTGCCCGCATGGAATTTACAGACCGAAATCACCGCGCTGTCGGCGGGATCGACGGTGCGCGACACGATGTGCTGGATCGCGGATACAATCTGCGCGCCGCAGACGATCGGGTCAATCGTGGTATGCGGGAATGCGGCATGGCCGCCCTTGCCCTGCACAGTCACGCGAAAGGTGTCTGTCGAGGCAGTCATCGGGCCTTCGCAAATCGCAAAAGTGCCTTCGGGCTGCCACGGCCAGTTGTGCATGCCGAACACGGCCTCGCACGGGAATTTGTCGAAGAAACCTTCCTGCACCATCACATTGCCGCCGCCGCCGCCTTCTTCCGCAGGCTGGAAAATCGCATAGACCGTGCCGTCGAAATCGCGCGTTTCGGCAAGGTGTTTTGTCGCCGCCAGCAGCATGGCGGTGTGGCCGTCATGGCCGCAGGCATGCATCTTGCCGGAGATTTTCGACGAATGTTTGCAGTTCGTTTCTTCAAGGATGTTGAGTGCGTCAAGATCCGCGCGCAGGCCGAGGCCGCGTTTCGACGAACCGTTCTTGCCCTTGATGATACCCACAACGGCGGTCTTCGCCATGCCACGATGGATTTCAACTCCCCAGCCCTCCAGCAGTTTCGCCACGTAATCGGAGGTGTTCACTTCCTCGAACGCGGTTTCGGGATGCTGGTGGATGTGCTGGCGCCAGCTTTTGAATTCATCATTCTGGCTTTGCAGTTTTTTAAGAACGGACATTCGTATTTCCCCTGTTATCTAAAGAATTTTTTCAGCCACTTGTCGCGGCGCTGATGCATGTTCTGGTTTTTGTCGGGCGCGTTCACGTCGCCGAAATCGCGGGTGGCGAGGTTTTTGATCTCGTCCTTGAACATCTTGAAGAACGTGGATTTGTTGAAATCCAGCTCGATCTGCTCGCCGGTTTTTTTATTGGTGATGACCGGATTGGCAACGGCATTTTCCATCCATGTCGCCATCGTGGGCAGCGCTTCCATGCCGCAGACATACCAGTCGTTTTTCGTGGCATGGCCGTGCGTCACGGTTTTCTTTTTCGCTTCCAGCATGGCGTCGGAAGGATCGCCGCCCAGTTCGCACCAGCCAAGCTTCTTGGCGAGGTTCTGCACAGGAGTGGTCTCCATCTGCGCCACAAACATATTGTCGGGCGGCTCCACCAGGAACGCGCGCAGCGTTTGCATCGCGATCATCGCATCGAACAGGCCGGGATAACCGTTCAGCACGCAGCGCGTGGTGCCCAGTTCCTGCCATTTGATATGTTCCACGCCGTGTTCGTCCTTCGCGCTATGCGCGTAGGTGATGGAGGCTGCGACAATCGTGCCCTTTTCGTCCTCGACAATCACGACCGCGCCGTCCTCGGTCAGCTGCTTCATCAGCTCCGTCTGGCGTTTCAGCACGTTCTGGTGCGAATTGAGGTCATAGAAATCCGAAATCTTGGCGAAATCGGCATCCTGCGAAAAGCGGATGAAATATTTGGGCGGTTTGGCGTCGGTCACTTGGTCTCTCCGTTTACCTGAAGAAGTTTTTGAGCCACTTGTCCCTGCGCTGACGCACATTCTGCTGTTCGTCAGGTTTTTCCACATCGCCGTAAGTTTTGTTGGCCAGTACCCGGATTTCCGGGCCGAACAGTTTGAAGAAGGTCGAACGGCTGTAGTCCAGCTCGATCCTCTCCCCTGTTTTCTTGTTTTCTAAAATCGGGTCGTCGATTGATTTCACCATGCGCGTCGCCATGGTGGGCAGCGCTTCAAGGCCGCAGACATACCAGTTGTTGGCGTTCACGTTCGCGGCATCGGCGGGATCGACGCTTCTGATTTTCGCATCCATCAAATCCTGCGGCATCACGCTCATGCGGCGCCAGCCCAGCGCCTCCGCCATGCCCTGCACGGGCGCGGTGTGCATCTGCGCAACGAAAGTTGATTCAGGCGGCTCCACCAGGAATGCGCGCAGCGTCTGCATCGTGATCATCGCGTCGAACAGGCCGGGATAGCCGTTCAGGACAATTCTTGTCGTCCCGACTTCCTGCCATTGCACGCGCTCCACACCGCCTTTATCAATCGTCTTGTGCGGATAGGTCATGGAGGCGGCGACAATCTGGCCGCCCGCGTCCTCGATCAAAACGACCGCGCCGTCCTCGATCAATTGTTTCATCAGCGCCTGTTCGCGCTTGCGGACATTCTTGTGCGCGTTAAGTTCATAGAACTCCATGAGGTTGTCATGGTCGCTCGCATTCGAAAAGCGGATGAACAGTTTTTTCGGCGCGTCCGTCACGTAAAGCCTTTTGCTGGATCGCGGCACATAGACTCGGCCGCAGTTTTTATTCCAAAATCGGTTTGCTTTAAGAAACTTTTATACTGAAATATCGAGGCTCTGACCAGAGGGGTTCTAAAAACACCACGCCATTTTCCACCATCTTATAATTTAACAACCTCTTAACTTCCGGAAATAAAGGCTGCGCAGGGTTGTTAACCATCCCCGCGTATAATCTGGTGAAAGCTCACAACAACGAAAGGAAAATACAATGCTTAATAAAATGATGATTGCCGCGATCGCCATGACCGTGATGACTGCGAGCGTTGCCCGTGCCGAGGAAGCTGCAGGCGCTGCCGGCGGCGGCGGTGGCGGCAGTCCTGAAAAATTCCAGGAACATAAACAGAAGATCCTGGCCAAGATCGACGAACGCATTGCCGAAGGCCAGAAACGCCGCGCCTGCGTTGCAGCGGCTGGCGATGTGACCGCACTGAAGGCATGTATGCCCGAACGCAAAGGCGGCCGTGAAGGCGGCGGCATGATGCGCCATAAACGTGACGGCGGCGGTGACTCCGCCCAGTAATCAAACGAATAAAAACGCCGGCGCGGGGGAAACCCTTGCGCCGGCGTTTTTTTTGTTTTCAGGCTTAGCGTGCGATGACGGTGCCGTTCAGGTCAACCAACTGGCCATTGGCATTGATGTACTGCCCGTTCTGGTTCACAAGCCGTCCCGTCGAGTCCGAGAACACGCCCGTCGCAAGGACGCTGCCATTCGTGCTGACAAGGCGACCCTGGCTGTCAATATAAGTGCCCACGCTGAGCGCGCGGCCTTGGCTGTCAAGGATGCTTGTGCCACGCACCTGCGCACCGGTAATGACGCGCCCAGAATTATCCAGCACCGTTCCCGATTGCAGGCGGAGGTAATTCTGGTTGTTGACCAGCAACGAATTACCCGCCGTGTTCAAGTTGCCCGTGACGCTGGTATTGGCCTGAGTGCCGACGGTGGTGCCGTTCAGTGAGCCGGTGGTTCCCACGGTACCGACCGTACCGGTGGTGGCGGTCGCGCCGACTGTCCCCGTATTGTCCAGAACGCTTTGCGTATTTACGCTGTCGAGCGTACTGGGGGGAACAGATCCCGCACCGGACGAGGTATTGGTGTTCGCGACACCGCCGTTAATGGCCCCTGCTCCGCTGTTGAGCGTTGCAGGACCAGTCGTGGCTGCGCCTGTTGTGCTCGTTGCGCCGATAGCGGCTGCCGTGCCACCAGACATGCCTGTGCCTGTTCCGCCAGCCGCGCCCTGTTGCGCGGTTCCGGGCGCTGCGATAGCGCCGCCGGGGGTGCGGCCATAGGTGGCGCCCGCCTGGCTGCCTTTACCTCCGCCCGCGCCGGGGCCTGCCGCTGCGGCAGAACCGGCTGCAGCGCCCGCTGCGCCTGCCTGCGATCCGGCCTTTTGCGCCGCTGCGGGCATGGAAAGGGCAAGAAGCACGACCAGCGCCGTGGATGATTTAAGAATGTTTTTCATGGCTGTCCTCCATAGGTATTTTTTATTGGAAACTCGCTATTCCAACGATGGTGGAGCCAGTACGTTCCTTAATTATATGCCGGGTTTGGGTGCTCTCGGACGCAGCAGGCCGAAGGTGCGGTCGAGGTTTTCAATGGAATCAGCGATTAAAGCCGCATTATTGGGCTGATACCCGCCGCCGAACAGCATGGCGATGGGGATTTCTTTTTCCAGCGCGTATTTGAAGACCATTTCGTCGCGTTCCATCACGCCATGGCGGGAAACGGCGGCGCGGCCCAGACGGTCGCCGTCCAGAATGTCCGTGCCCGCGATGTAGAAAATAAAGTCCGGCGTAAAATCTTTGTCTGCGTCACTCAGCACGCGTTCAATCACCGGCAGGTATTCGGCGTCATTCGCATAGAGCCCCATGCCCTGCCCCACATTGATGCGGTCTTGCGCATTTTCATCCTTGGGGAACAGGTTTTTCGCATAGACATCGACGATGAACACATTCGCGTCATCCTTGAAATCATGCGCATAGCCATCGCCCTGATGTGCGTCGAGGTCGATGATCATGACTTTTTGAATTTCGGGATGCTTTGCGCGCAAGGACTGCACCGCCAGCGTCACATCGGCAATTGCGCAGAAACCGTGGCCGTTATCGGCGGAAGCATGATGGTATCCGCCGCCGAGGTTGACCGACCACCCCTGCTCCAGCGCAGCCTCGCCCGCCATGATTGATCCCGCCGCCTGATAGCGCATGGGGTCGAGGATTTTCTCGTCGATATCGGCCATCGTCATGTCGCCGACCGCCTTCACCTCGAACATCTTGGCGAGCGACTGGGGTTCGTGCAGGCGCTGCAAATGCGCCGGGGTGTGAACAGCAGCAAGGTCGGCATCGGTCAGTTTCGCGGGAGCGATTTCCTGACCTTGTGCAATCAGGCCGCGTTTCACCAGTTCGTTGAAGACATGGCTGGACTTGCGGATATCGACGGGATGCACGGAATCCGCCACTTCGACCGTCAAATCATATGACGGACTGTAAATGACGGGTTTGCGCCCCGCGCTGTTGAATGCCTGCTGTGCCATGAAACCTTATCTTATATGGATTCGATTTTGCGCGCCTTAAATCTTGCGGTCGCGGGGGCAACATGTTGCTGGCCGCTGCCCTTTCCCACGATGCCAACGATGGCGCTGACTTCCTCACGGAGTTCATCCATCGCGCGCTGTTGCGCTTCCCTCTTGCAACGCACGTCGCGCACGGCGAGCGCCTGCTCGATAACCTTGGCGGTGGCGTCGCCATTGGATCCAGTGCGTGCCTGCTCCAGCGGCGTCTTGCCTTCCCAGTCAACCTGATCGAGGTTCGCGCCCTTATCGACCAGCGTTTGCGTATATTTGTAAAGGTTTTCCTTGGCAGCGACCGACAGCGGTGACTGCTTCAGCTCGTTGACAACGTTCACGTCGATGTTTTTCGCCAGCACCATGTCGGCGATGGGCAGGAAATCGTCATAGCTCTGCTCGAAGCCCGGCTTGTCGAGCGTCATATGCAGCACGTTGTCGCCGCGCTTGTTGACGGCGTTCACGTTAGCGTTTTTATCAACCAGCAGCTGGGCGATTTTGGGCAGTCCATGGAGAGCAGTCAGCAGCAGGGGCGTGTTGCCCTTGTCGTCCGTCTCCTCAAGCAGCGCGCCTGCATCAAGCAGCATCGCCACATATTTCTCATTCGCCACCCATTCGCCCTTACCGATATGGCTGGTTAATTCCTCTCCCAGCTCCTTCGGTGTTTTCCCGGCGATATTGAATGCTTCTGCGACCATGTAACTTCCCCTGAATTTCTAAATATTATAGGTTATTTTTAATATTATGTCAAATACGCACCGCATTCGCCGTAAAGTGACTAACCCTATAATTTTCATAACTTTAATGGCGTACCCCTGCACCATATCTTATTGACTCTTTTACTGCTTATTGCGTATTTTGCCCTCGCAGAATGCGCGCATTCGCGAATGAATGGCTGATCGGAGCGGTATTAGTGAGCCTCACACCGGAACAATTAAGCCAGAAGATCAAGGAAGCGCGCGCGAAGCAGGGACAAGACCCTGATCCGACCGCGCCGAAACCGGCGCAACCGGGGGATGCCGCGACGGCCAAGGCCATGCGCGCGGCAACCGAACTGGTGGCAGCCCTGATGGTGGGCGGGTTTTTGGGGTACTGGCTCGACACTTGGCTGAACACAAAGCCGCTGTTCATGATCCTGCTGTTTTTCGCTGGATTCGCGGCCGGGTTCCTGAATATCTACCGCGCCCAGACAGGGCAGGAGTTCAAGGTCGGGATGGGCGAGCTTACGAAGACAGATAAAGTCGATACCGATAAAGAAGATACAAAGGGCGAAAGGGAACAGTAAACGTGGCGCATAGTCCTCTTGAACAGTTTGTGATCAAGCCGCTTATCCCGCTGCATGTGGGCGGCTATGACCTGTCGTTCACGCAATCATCCGCCTGGATGCTGGTCGCCGTCGTTGTCGCGACCGCGCTGATGACCCTGACGATGCGCAGCCGCGCCCTCGTCCCCGGCCGCTGGCAGAACCTGTCGGAAATGCTGTATGAATTCATCGCCGGCATGGTGAACGACACGCTGCACGAGGAAGGCAAGAAATACTTCCCCCTCGTGTTCTCGCTGTTCATGATCGTCCTGATGGGCAACCTGCTGGGCATGCTCCCCTACTCCTTCACCTATACCAGCCATATCATCGTGACGGGCGCGCTGGCGCTGCTGGTGTTCGCGCTGTCCACGATCGTTGGCTTTGCGCGCCACGGCCTGCATTTCTTCTCGCTTTTCCTGCCCAAGGGCCTGCCGGTGCTGATGATGCCCCTGATCGTCGTGATCGAGGTGATTTCGTACCTGTCCCGCCCTTTGAGCCTTTCCGTCCGTCTGTTCGCCAACATGACAGCGGGCCACACGATGCTGAAGGTCTTCGCGGGCTTCAGCGTGGGACTGATCGCGGCGGGCACGGCAACCGGTTTCCTCAGCGTCATCCCCGTCATCGTGAACATCGCGCTGATCGGGCTTGAACTGATGATCGCCTTTATCCAGGCATATGTTTTCGCGATCCTGACCTGCATTTACCTGAAGGACGCGATTGAACTGCACTAAGACGAAGTAAAAAAAACTGAACCACAACCAACCCTAAACAGAGGAATACTAAAAAATGGAACCAGCTGCAGCAAAACTCATCGGCGCAGGCATCGCAGTCCTCCCGCTTCTCGGCGTGGGCATCGGCCTCGGCATGCTCTTTTCCAGCATCATCACCGCAATCGGCCGCAACCCTTCGGTGGCTGACGTCGTGAAAAGCACCGGCCTGTTCTACTTCGCTCTCGTCGAGGCTATCGCCCTCTTCGCGCTCGTCGTCGCCCTGCTGATGCTCTTCGTCCTCTAAGGGTAAACGCTCCACCAAGGATAAAAACATGTCCTCACGCCTGCTGAACCGTATCTTCCTCAACTCCGTCGGCATTTTGCTGGGCGCGGCGATTGCCGCTGCCGTGGCGACAACAGCCCGGGCGGAAGAAACTTCAGCAGGCGCGACGGCCATCCCGGCGTCGGAGCGCGCCGCCGTATCCGAAGAGATCACACCCTCCGGCGACAAAGTCATTTCGATGCCGGCGGAAGAACACGCCGTCGAGACCGAAGTCAAATCCGATATCGGCTTCCCCCAGTTGAAGGCCGAAACCTATCCCAGCCAGGTATTCTGGCTGTTTGTTTCATTCACCGTTATGTATGTGCTGATGTCCAAGGTCGCGCTGCCCAAAGTCGGCTCCGTGATCGACCAGCGCCGCGCACAGCGCGAGGGCAACCTGACCCGCGCCGAGCAGCTGCAGGACGAAGCCGCAAAAGCGAAAGCATCCTACGAAACCGCGCTCGCCAAGGCGCATGAATCGGCGCAGGAAGCGATGAGCGCGGCAGATGCCGACATCGCCGAGAAGATCGCCGCCGAAAGCGCGAAATTCACCGAAGCGACCCGCAAACGCGTGGTGACCGCCGAACAGGGCATCGCGAAAGCGAAAGAAGAAGCACTGGCATCGCTGGCCGACATTTCCGCCGAAATCTCGGCCGAGATGGTCAGCAAGGTTGCGGGCGTGCAGGTCACCAAGGCCGATGCGAAAAAAGTCGTGACCGACATCATGAAGAAGGAGGCCGCTTAATGCTTGAACATCTTCTCCATGACCCCGCGTTCTGGGTTGCCATCGCCACCGTCGGTTTCGCGATTGTCGGCTTCAAGGTCGGCCGCAAGCCCCTGCTCGCTATGCTCGACGCCCGCACCGCGAAAATCCGCGCGGACCTCGAGGAAGCGGAGCGCCTGAAGAACGAAGCGCAGGAACTGCTGGCCGACAGCCAGAAGAAACACCGCGACGCCATCCAGACTTCGCAAAAGATCATCGACGCCGCCCGCGAAACCTCCGCCCGCCTCCAGAAGGAATCGGAACAGAAGCTGACGGAAAGCATGAAGCGCAAGGAAACCCAGCTGCTGGAGCGCATCAAGCGCGCCGAACTGGCCGCCGTTGAAGAACTGCGCCATCAGGCAGCCGACCTCGCCGCGAAATCGGCCGAGATCCTTCTGCATGACGCCATGGGCAAACGCGGCGCGAAACTGGTCGATGAAGCGATCGGCGACCTGTCCACCCGGGTGGCTTAAGCTTTTCAGTCCTTTAACCCTCCCCCCTTGCCCCTGCGCCGGATTCAGGCGACAATAAGACATTGCTTTATTTCCGGAGCCGCATGTTTTCGTTCGTTCATTTTTCCCCTGCCCGCGCGCGCAGCCTTGTCGCCGCCTGTGGCATGTTGTGTTTTTTGACCGCCGGTCACGCCCTAGCGCAAGACCTGATCGTGCCGCCGACCGAGGGCGCAGCCCCCGCCAATCCCTCCGCCACCACGCCTGCTGTGACAGGCACCACGCCCCGCCTTGATGAACTGGGCGCGGGTGTCACGTCGATGCCCGCCGTGCCGCCGCCCAAGGTCGCCAAGCGCGACGAGCCGCGCAACGACGAGCCGATGGAAGACGCGACCGAGTTTTTCGAGCGCAAGGTTTTCGCCGTTCCTGAATCACGCCCCGGCAAGACGCTGACCTATTTCTTCAAGGCGCCAGCCGCCTACCAGCCGCAGGACAAAAAATACCCGCTGGTGATCGTGCTGCATGATGAAGACGGCGTCGCCAATGCCGCGCAATACCTGGCGCAAAAGGCCGCGCGCAAGAATTTCCCCGCATTCATTGCCGTGCCTGTGCTGCCGGCCGGGCCCATCTGGGCTTTCCCGTCCAAGCTGGACGACGCTAAAAAAACCGACCGCAACATGAAAAAAGAGCAGTCATTGCCCGATGTGGCCAAGATGGTGGAGGTGCTGGCGCGCGACAACCCCATGCTCGACCTCAACCGCGTCTATCTGGTCGGCTGCGGCGATGGCGGTTTTGGCGTATTCGGCGGCGCGCTGAAATTTTCGCAGATATTCGCAGGCGGCGTGGCGATCAGCGGCGGCTGGGCACTTCGCGATGCGCCCAAGCTGCGCAACATGCCCCTGTTCGTGATGCATGGCGACAGCGACAAGGAAAACGACCCTGCCCTGAGCCAGAACCTTGCCTTCTATATCCAGCAGGCCGGTGGCCGCAAAATCTCGTTCCTGTCGATCCCCGGCATGGGTCATGATTGCAGCAACCCCTACCTCTATAATAACGCGGTCTGGGCCTGGCTGTTCAAACAGCATCTTTAAAATACTGAAATTTATAGATATTTTCGCCATTTCTTGACATAATCAAGCACGCCTGTAATATGGTCGCCGCATAACAATTACAGGGTAATCATGGGTTATAACTACAAATCAAAAGAAAGCGCCGGCCAGAAGGCCAAGAAATTCGTCAAGCGCCTGACGCTGGCCGCCATTTTCGGCGCTGCGGTTACCGGCACGACGATGAACTATTATTCCAGCGACGAAGAATTGCTCGTGCGCATCGACAACGTCAAGATCATCCCCCCGACCGAAGCCGGCGAAGCGCCCCAGATGATCATCACGACCGACAAGGGCACGTTCGTCAACGCCCCCACCCGCATGCTGATGAAGGACGCGGCAGATGCCGCCGAAATCGGCCAGTATTTGCGCGAAGGCGAAACCCTGAAGATCACCGTCTATGGCCTGAACCCGCATCTGGGCAAGCTGGACCGCGACGATTTCCACCTGTACCGCAACATCCGCAAGGTGCATCCCGGCCCCGGCCAGATCATCATCGTGGCGCCCCCGCCCACCCCCGGCGACGGCACGGTCGTCACGCCTGCGGGCGAAGCGCCGCCTGCCCTGCCGCCGACCGGCACGCTGACCGATAACGGTTTCGATGACAACCAGCTGGCGCCCGAGGCATCCGCCATGACAAGCGACCTGAACGCGATGTCGAAAAACGTGCCGCAGCTGGCGCGCGACCTTGCGCTGATGTCGAAGCTGCCGCTGACCGGCCGCCCCGTCTATGACATGCTGGTCAACCCGGCGAACAAGATGAAATCGACCCTGTTCCCCGTGCCCCTGAAGGCGGGCTCCACCAGCTCCTATTCCGACCATCACGCGCGCATCGGTCGCGGCACCGGCACATCGACCGCGTTCCATGAATATTTCCACGCCTATCAGGACGTGACGGAACAGGGCCGCGGCATGTTCGAACTGAGCGTCAGGGACGCCGCCATCGCCAACTTCCTGACGGAAGCAAGCGCGGTTGCCTATGAAATTTCGGCGCGCAAGGAGGCTGAAAAACTCGGCCTGCAATTCCGCGCAACGCCGGTTTATCAGGAAAAGCAGCCGGATGGCAGCGTCGTCACCTACACGATCACTTCGCCCTCCACCAACCCTGAAAACCTGAAGGTGTTCGATGCAGCCTATGACGCGGCGCTGAAGCAGAACCTCGGCGAAGCCAAGGCGCTGGAGGCTGGCGGCAAGGCCGTCGTCCTGCGACTGTTGGACGCCAAAGACGACCAGTGGCGCGCCACCTATGCGCAGCTGGCAGTCGATAACATCAACAACAACCCGCACGCCTTCCGCGAAGACGGCACCAGTCCGGGTTACGAGGCCAAGCGCGTGGGCGTGTTCCAGCGACAAGGCAAGCTGGGCGGCACGCTTAACTTCATTCCCGACGAATTCACGGGCCAGCAGGCGAATGCCTATATCGAAAGAACGATGAAGGCAATGGGCATGCTGATCGAGACCAAGGCGCAGACCTATTATGCGCCTGTGCCGGACCAGAACAACCGCACCTCGCGCGCGCCTACCCCCGGTCGTCAGGCAGGTTAACAGCCGCACATAAAAAAGCACCCCGGTTTGCAACCGGGGTGCTTTTTATTGCGTATGCTTCAGCGATCAGAGATCAATGCTGCCGACATCAAAACCGCCGACATCGAACGCGCCGACATCAATGTCGGGGATCGTGAAATCGGGCATATCCGGCACTTCGAACGAACCGACATCGACATTGCCAAGGTCGAGGCCAGCCGCGCCGTTGAAGCTATCGCCGAGGCTCGAAAGGTCGGCATCCGACAGCGAGGGTGCCAGGTTGTCGAGGTCGAGGTTCATGTCCGTTGCGATATTGTCGGGGATGCCAAGCGTATCGTTAATGACACTGGGATCGATCAGCGCCGCCGAAGATGCCGCCTCCGACACCGAAGTGCCCGCATCCACCGCCGCAGCGGCAGCAGCATGGCCATGGTCGTGGTTCAGCATATCGGCGATCATGAATCCCATGTAGAAATCGAGGGGGTTGTAGCCGACATAAACGGGCGACGACGGGCCGCTATAGGTGTCGATGGAGGTCGAGGCCTTCTTGATCTCGCCCGCCTTATGCGTCGCGAGGACGGCCTGCGCGTTATAACCCTTCTTGATCTTGTCGAGGTCGATCTTGACGTCGTGGGAAGGTTTCTTGCGCGCTGCCTTGTCGAGCTTGTACATATGCTTGTCGAGGTTGCTGCTGGCGCTTTCCAAACCTTTGATGGCCTTATTCGCGCCGTCTTCAAGCTTGTCGAAGCCTTCCAGCTTCGCGCGCAGCTCAACCGCCGCCGACGGGAAAGCCGGGCCCATTTCGGATGCCAGCTTGTTGAAGAAATCGCGGTCGGCCAGTAGCCCAGCCACCTGCAGCTTCATGCCTTCGGCAATCTGCTGTTCGGTGAAGACGCCCGACGCCGTTTCGCGGATTTCCGCGAGGGGTTTTTCGACTTCCTTGCGCTCGGCGACCAGCGCCTGCGTCACCACTTTTGCCTCGGCCAGCGCAGGCGTATCCGCCGCGAGGTTTTTCTGCAGCGTCACGATATCATCGCCGTCCTTCGTCATTTCCTTGATGATGCTGCGGCCTTCACGGTAATGGCTGTTCACCAGCCACGACCACGCATGCGCGAAACCCGATTTGGAGGAGAAATAACCGATCTCCGCCTCGTTCATCTTCGGTGCGCCCTCTTTCGTGCCAGCGTTGAATTCATCAACGGGCGACAGCGCGCGGGTCGCGTAGCGGATGGAGGATTCCAGTTTTTCTTCTTTTTCTTCGGCCTTGTTGACTTGCTGCTGGATGCCGCGCACTTTTTCTTCCAGCTTGCTTTCCTCGCCATGCGTCACGGTCAGCGCGTTCAGGCGTATCTCCGCCTCGCGGCTTGCGGTCATCGCATCCTTGAAGGTCTGCACGAAATCGATTGAGTTGCCGAGCGATGCCGACAGCTTGCCGAGGTTTTCGTCATCCAGCGACGGCCAGAACAGCGCGCCCGCAAAGCGGTCGATCATGGTGTCGTAGGTTTTTTCGGTCGCGTCGCGCTTGCCCTGAATGTCGCGGATCGACTCCCGCAATTTGCCCACGGCCTTGTTGTTGTCGTTGATGAGGGTTTTGAATGTATCCCGTACTTTGACGACTTGGGTCACTGTGCGATTCCTTTGAACAGGGATTATGTTATACGGCATGAAAGTACCACAGGCCATAATACCTGTCAAAAACTTTACGGAAATTATTAAGCCGATGAATTGATTACATTTTAAGTGCGGGACGCTTTAACGAGATGGGTGGTTTTGCCGCAGCTTGCACTTCGACCTTCGGTGTCTCGGAAGGCTTCGCCGGGTTTGCAAATTTGCTCGCCGCAGCAGGGTTTACGCCCGCTACCTTGAACGTGCCGTTCTTGATCTGGTCGTATTGCTGATGCCGCGCATGGAGGAAGCCGCCCTGAAACCCGTTCCAGTCGGCCTGCCGGTAATCGACGCTGTCGAGCGGCTTGCCACCCGGCAGGGTCAGGTAATTGACCTCCGCGATGCTGCCAAGCTTCTGGATGTCCTGCGCCGAAACGGGTTCCAGCGGCTTGCCCGCCTTGTAAAGGTCGTGCAAGTTTTCGGATGTCGGCATGTTTTCCAGCGCCTGCCGGTTGTAAATCTGGGGCGTCGTCAGCCCTTTATCGGTTTTCGCCGCAAACCATGCGTCAAAGGCTTCGCGCTTCGCAGCGCCGCTCGTGACGCTGGCGGGGTCCTGCTCCGCTTTTTCCGCATAGGCTGCGGCCACCTGCTGGCGCCAGCCGCCCAGACCGGCCATGGCTTTCCATGCGGCGGGCTTGCCCGCTTCTTTTAGTTTCCATGCGATATCCGTCGCGGTGGCCTGAGCATCGGCCTCCATCGCGCGTTCGTACCAGACCAGTTCGACCGGCGACGGCACTTTATCTTTCAGCACAGTCATCACGCCATTTTGCATCTGGCGCTGATGGTGCAGTTCATGGATCAGGATGCCGACGGTTTCGCCATGCGTCGTGTAACCGTCCACACGGATAAGGTTGGAGGACTGCCGGTAATTGCCGTTTGTATAGCTGGTGAAAAAGCAATTCGCGCCCCCCGTATAGCGCGGGTCGCAGTTAAGCGCGACCTTCGTTCCGTCCAGCACGGAATCCACCAGCTTCTTGCCTTCAGGAATGCTGGCGATTTCGCCCAGCGCACGGTTGAGACGCATATTTTGCACATAAGGCACAGCCGTCAGCAGCGCCAGCGGTTCCTTGACGACGATGGGGGTTTTCTTCAGGACCTCGATCGTCGGGAACACCACCGCGCCAAATTGTTTGGCCAGCGCCTCTTTGGCGATCTGGAAAAAACTGCTTTTGTCCTGAAACGCATTCGGCTGCATGCGGGCAAGTGCTTCCTTCATCCCGGGAATTTCGGGCGGGGCTGCATCGGCGGGTTTCTGGTTCGGGCCGTCATTCATGCGTCACATCCGCATCGTCTGGGTGCGCTTGAGGCTCACGGGAGCGGCAGCGGTTTTCGCAGGCTGCGCCGCCCCGATGAAACTTGAACATGTCGTGAGGGGCGCAACGGGCGCAAGAGGCTTGGACTCATATTTCCCCTGCGACACCCTGTCATAGGCATCATGCGCCGCGCGTAGTTTTTCTGCCGCTTCCTGGTCGAAATCCGCGCGGCGGTAATCGAGACTGTCGAGCGGCTTGCTGCCCGGCAGTTTCAGGTAATTGACTGGGCCGATATCGCCAATTTTTTCCATGTCGCCGGCGGTAAGTGGCGCGAAAGGCTTGCCGGCCTTGTGCATTTCTTCCAAAGCTTCGGACGATGGAGCTTTGCGCACACCCTGATCGTTATACATCTCCGAAATGCCGCCTCCAAATGCCTCGAACCAGCCATCAAACGCCGCGCGTTTCGCTGCGCCCGACGCGACAGACGACGGATCGGCCAGCGCCTTTTTCTCGTATTCGGCGGCAAGCGCGATGGGCCAGTCCCGCGCGGTGCGGATATGGTTCCACGCTTCGGGCTTGCCGTTTTCCTTCAGCTTCCATGCGATATCCACTGCCGTCGCCTCGGCATCCGCTTCGGTCATGCGGTTGTACCACAAAAGTTCGATCGGGGACGGCGTCTTGTCGTGAAAGGCGTTCAGGACCTTGTGATCCATCTGGCGTTTGTGCTGCAATTCATGGACAAGCGTAGAGATCACGCTGCCCATCGTCGCAAGCCCGGCGATATTGATTTCCTGCGCGATGACGGTGAGGTCGATGCCATTGATGCTGCGCTTCGTGCAGAATTGCCCGCCGCTGACCGTGGGATTGGGATCGAGATGGATTTTCGGCACGCCCGCTGCCGCTTCTACAAGCGCCGCCCCTTCCGGGATGCTCGCGATGTCCGATAACGCGCGTTTCAGCCGCAGGTTCTGCACAAACGGCAACGCGGTTGCCAGCAGGTCCGGACGGTCAAGCAGCAAGTCAATTTTGGAGAGCACAACCTTCGCGGGGAACACGACCTTCTTTTGAAAATCAGTCGGCTTGGGACGCGCAAAGCTGCTGAGCCCATGCCAGAATTCCGGCTTCATGCGGTCAAGCGCGGCCTTCATCCCGGGGATGTCGGATGTTTCTGCCGCTGCTGTCACTGCTGGCTCTTGGGTATCCATTCCTGAAGCGATCCCCCGACTCTGGATGGCGATGGCGTATTTCTATTTTAACAGATTTTTAACTTTATGGAAATTTGGCGTAAAATCGGTTTTCGCAAGAAGTATAATATTTCCATATGAAAAAAGCGTTAATCCACTGTTATAGCTAGGTATTCCAGCCTGAAATTAGATATGCAAAGCAGGCGAGACAGGCTAGATTATCCATGAAATTCAACACATCGAACGGGATGAAACCCCCATGAAAACCGCCCTGCAATCCACCCGCCGCAGCCTTGCCCTGAAAGACGCGATGAACGAGGCCTATCACCTCGACGAAACGCGCTCCATTGACGAGCTGCTGAAAAGCATCGCCCTGCAAGGTGACAGCAAGGCGCGTATCCGCGAAACGGCGCGCGGGTTGATCCAGCAAGTGCGCGACAACCGCCGCAAATTCGGCGGCGTCGATAAATTCCTCAACGAATTCGGCCTGTCGACCAAGGAAGGCATCGCGCTGATGTGCCTTGCCGAAGCCCTGCTGCGTATTCCGGACAACCAGACGGCCGACAAGCTGATCCGCGACAAAATCGGTTCCGCCGACTGGGACAAGCATATCGGCAAGGCGGATGACCTGTTCATCAATGCCTCCACCTGGGCGCTGATGCTGACCGGCAAGGTGATCGCCGATGTGGCGGAGGGCGAAACCGAAGAACCCGTTTCCAACATCGCATCCCGCATGGTGTCAAAACTGGGCGAACCCGTGGTGCGCCGCGCGATGCTGCACGCGATGAAGATCATGGGCCAGCAATTCGTCATGGGCCGCACGATCGAGGAAGCCCTGGCAAACGCGGTAGATGCGGAGAAAAACGGGTCCCGCCACTCCTACGACATGCTGGGCGAAGGTGCGCGCACATCCGAAGACGCCGAGCGTTATTTCAACAGCTATTCGATGGCGATTGATGCCATCGGCAAATCCGCCAACGGCCGCGGGCCTATCGATGCGCCCGGCATTTCAGTGAAGCTGTCGGCGCTGCACCCGCGCTTTGAATACGGCCATGCCGCCACCTGCGTGCCGCCGCTGTCGGACAAGCTGCTGGCGCTGGCGCAGAAATGCGCGGGCTATGGCATCGGCATGACGGTGGATGCGGAGGAAGCGCACCGTTTGGAAACCTCGATGGAAATTATCGAGAACGCATTCAGCGATCCGTCGCTGAAGGGCTGGGATGGTTTCGGGCTTGCCATCCAGTCGTACCAGAAACGCTGCTCGCGCCTGATCGGCTGGCTGGAGGCCGTCTGCGAGGAAAACAACCGCAAGATGATGGTGCGTCTGGTCAAGGGCGCGTATTGGGACAGCGAAGTCAAATACGCGCAGGTCAACGGCCTGCCCGGCTATCCCGTCTTCACGCGCAAGAATGCGACGGATGTGTCCTATATCGCCAATGCGGGCCGCATGATGGCGCGCCGCGATATTTTCTATCCGATGTTTGCCACGCATAACGCCTATTCGGTCGCGACGCTGATCGAACTGGCGGGCAGCAATCAGGGCGGGTTCGAATTCCAGCGCCTGCACGGCATGGGCGAGCCGCTGTACCACCAGATCGTCGGGAAAGAAAAAGGCAAATATCCCGTGCGCGTCTATGCGCCGGTCGGCAGCCATCAGGATTTGCTGCCCTATCTCGTCCGCCGCCTGCTGGAAAACGGCGCGAACACCAATTTCGTGAACCGCCTGCAAAACGATAAAGTGCCAATCGACGAAATGCTGGTCGATCCGGTGCAGTATATTTCGGAACTGAAATCGAAGCCGCATCCGCGCATCCCGATGCCCGCCAACATGTTCGACGACCGCAAGAATTCGCAAGGCGTCGAATTCGCCAATACGCATGTCAGCGGCCCGCTGTTGCAAAAAATCGAGGACGCTGCGAAGCAGAAATATGTCGCCGCCCCGCTGATCGGCGGCGTGCGCAAGCCGGGCGCGGGCGTATCCGTGTTCGACCCGACCGATAACCGCCGCGAGATCGGCACGGTCATGCAGGCCGATGAGGCCGACATCCAAAAGGCGATGCAAACGACGACCGCCGCCTTCCCCGCATGGAAAAATACGCCTGCATCGGAACGCGCCGGTATCCTCGATAAAATGGCAGATTTGATGGAGCAGGACACCCCTGCCCTGATGGCGCTGCTGACGCGCGAGGGCGGCAAGACGCATGTCGATGGCGTGGCCGAAGTGCGCGAGGCGATTGATTTCTGCCGCTACTACGCCGCCGAAGGCCGCAAGCATTTCCCCGATGGCGGACAGCTCCTGCCGGGCCCGACGGGTGAATCGAACCGCCTGTTCCTCGAAGGCCGCGGCGTGTTCCTCTGCATCAGCCCGTGGAACTTCCCGCTCGCTATTTTCCTCGGCCAGGTCGCCGCCGCATTGATGGCGGGCAACTGCGTGATTGCGAAACCGGCGGGGCAGACCTGCCTGATCGCGATGCGCACGGTCGAACTGCTCATCAAGGCCGGCATCCCTAAAGACGTTATCGCCTTTATGCCCGTGTCCGGCCGCCTTGCCGGATCGCTGATGGTGCCGGATGAACGCATCGCGGGCGTCTGCATGACGGGTTCCACAGAAACCGCGCAGACGATCAACCGCACCCTCGCGCAACGCAAAGGCCAGATCGTGCCGCTGATCGCCGAAACGGGCGGCCAGAACGCGATGATAGCGGATTCATCCGCCCTGCCCGAACAGATCATCGATGATGTTATCACGAGCGCCTTCCGCTCGGCAGGGCAGCGTTGCTCCGCGCTGCGCGTGCTGTTCGTGGCGGACAGCATTGCCGATAAAGTCATCACCATGCTGAACGGCGCGTGCAAGGAACTGGTACTGGCCGACCCCATGCACCTCTCGACCGATATCGGTCCCGTGATCGACAAGGGCGCGTTGGAAGGGCTGGAGGAACATGCCCAGCGCATGAACCGCGAGGCGAAACTCGTCGCGCAGGTGCCAATGACGGATGCCGCGAAACAGGGCACATTCTTCGCCCCCCGCGCCTTCGAGATCAAATCGATGGCGCAGCTGATGAAGGAAGTCTTCGGCCCTGTTCTGCACATCATCCGTTTCAAGCCCGATGAATTCGATATCGTCATCAACCAGATCAATGCGACGGGCTACGGCCTCACCTTCGGGTTGCACACGCGCATCGACCATGTGATGCGCCATGTCACCAGTCGCATCGCGGCGGGCAACTGCTACGTCAACCGCTCCATGATAGGCGCGGTCGTCGGCGTCCAGCCCTTCGGCGGCCAAGGCCTCTCCGGCACCGGCCCCAAAGCCGGCGGCCCGCATTACCTGCTGAGATTTGCGACCGAAAAAACGCTGACGGTCAACACGACGGCCAGCGGCGGGAATACGACGCTGGTGAGTTTGACGGAGGAGTGAGGTGCAGAACAAATCCGTTTCGGAATTATTTGAGGAAATACTTAAGGGCGATTTCTATGATGATGCCCCTTGGGAAGCAATTAGTTTTTTAAGGCACTCAGGTACAACCGAGACTTTCGAAGAAGTTTTCCAGAGAGCTTTGGAGTTTAGCAATTCCGATGATCCTCTCAGAAGAGCAAGAGGCATAAATGTTTTGGCTCAACTTGGCTGTACGCCAGAAAACTCTTCTGGGATTCATCCAGTAAAACGTCTTGAAATTGCGTTACACCATTTAGCAGATCAGTCAGAAATGGTTGTCGAAGCCTCCGCTTGGGCGTTAGCTAACATCAGAGGTGAAAAAGCCATAAAGGCATTGTTAACAATGCGACATAGTTCTAATGCTGACGTTCGGCATGCTATAGCCCTCGGACTATTAGGCGAAACGTCAGCTGAAGCCATCGAAACTCTAATAGAACTAACGCAGGATGTGGATGATGATGTTCGTGATTATGCGACATGGAGTCTTGGCAGCGTGCCTGCCAGCGGATCTCCCTCTGACTCTGTAGAGATTCGGGAGGCATTACGAAATCGTTTAAATGATGCGTGTGAAGAAATTCACCAGGAAGCAATCTGGGGCTTAGCAATACGAAAAGACTCAGAGGGAATGCGGATTTTATTAGATAGATTTGAAAATGATAAAGCCGTTATGGGCGACCAAGAGGCGGCAGAATATCTTTTAGGAAAAGAAAATATTCCTGATTTGGAAATTTTAGAAGGTCTGCGCCGATTATTAGATAAACAGAATTGTAGAGGTTAATTCGTGCAGTTGGAAAAGCATCGAAACTACACTCGCGAACTCTGGCAAAACCGCACCGTCGGTCTCCTCGGCGGTTCGTTTAATCCGGCGCATGAGGGGCATCGGCATATCAGCCTTTATGCGCTGAAGATGCTGGGACTGGATGCCGTGTGGTGGATGGTCTCGCCGCAGAACCCGCTGAAGTCGAAGAAAGACATGTCGCCGCTGGATGATCGCATGGCAAGCGCGCGCGTCGCATCGCACCACCCGAAAATCCATGTGACGGATATCGAGCAGCATTTGCACACGCGCTACACCGCCGACACGCTGCGCGCGCTGCAGGCGCATTTTCCGCGCACGAAATTCGTCTGGCTGATGGGCACCGACAACCTGCGGCAATTCCACCGCTGGCAGGAATGGCAGGAGATTTTTAAAATGGTGCCCGTCTGCGTCCTCGACCGCCCGCCCCGCCATAACGCTGTGCGTGCGTGCAAGACGTCGGAGACCTTCCGCGCCCGTATGATCCCGCAGGAAAAGGCCGT
This sequence comes from Alphaproteobacteria bacterium, assembly GCA_965279315.1. GTDB lineage: Bacteria > Pseudomonadota > Alphaproteobacteria > Micavibrionales > UBA2020 > JAPWJZ01. Next base: position 2,687,389 of record OZ257145.1, read on the forward strand.
GACGCTGAAAACCGCCGCCCTGCCCGCCTGGACGATGCTGCATATTCCGCTGAACAGCATGTCGGCAACGGCTATCCGTGAAGCACGCAAGAAGTGACTCGTCCTATCGTCATCGCCGCAAAAGCGGGGATCCCGTTGACATCATGCGATCTTCCAATCGCCGAGATCCCCGCTTTCGCGGGGATGACATATTTGAGAAACGCCGCGACTCCATGTTTGTTTTGCGTTAAACAGCCTGTTTTTTCGCTTTATGTAAACAATTGAATTCCCCACCCATTTCGGGGAATTATTGCCCCCTCCCACCCATTGGGGGTATACTGGAAATAGAGGGGATATCAGCAGCCCCTTCAAAGGGAGGATTGCACATCATCGATGGCACTTCGAACACACCAGATAAAATAGCGCGGGCCTGCTGAAACGCAGCCTGCGTTTCGTTTTTTGAGACAAAATCGAGATAGATGAGGGAGAATTATCATCGCTACCAAACCGAAGAAGCCGGCTGCGAAATCCGCCAAGCCCGCAATCGTGAAATCCGTAAAGCCCCCCGCAAAATCCGCGACCGCCAAGGCCACGCCCAAGAAGGCAGCCAACGCCGAAACGCACAAGCTGCATGACATCGTCATGAAGGCGCTTGATCAGGACAAGGGCGAAAACATCGTTTCCATCAACCTTGAAGGCAAAAGCGCGATCGCCGACTTCATGGTGATCGTGACCGGCACATCGACCCGCGCCGTGGTCGGTATGGCAGAGCGTCTGCGCGAGCGCCTGGGCAAGGAAGGCGTTAAAGCAAGGCTGGAAGGCCAGCAGACCGGCGATTGGGTCATCGTGGATGCGGGCGACGTGATCGTCCATGTTTTCCGTGCCGAAGTGCGCGAATTTTATAACCTTGAAAAGCTCTGGTCGGCGGATTTTTCGACCGTCGATTACACGCTGTACCAGTCCACCTAATCCAGCTTCATTCCTCCGCCGCCCCGGCCTTTGCGCCGGGGCCGGATTGGATCTTCCATGAAAATCCGCATCATCGCCGTCGGCAAGTTGAAGGCCTCCCCTTTCCACGACCTCTGCGCGGAATATATCAAGCGTATGAACTGGACGGTGAAGCTGGTGGAGGTCGATGCGCCCAAGGCATCGACCTCGGCACAGGAAGCGCCGCTGATCCTGAAACAGATACCGGAGAAGGCGATTGTCATCGCGCTCGACGAGCGCGGCGAGTCGCTGACCAGCCCCGAATTTTCGGCGAAGATCGCGAAATGGGGACAAGCCGCGCCGGAGGTTGTTTTCCTCATCGGCGGGGCGGACGGTTTCCATGAAACTGTTAGGGAAAAGGCCAAGTATTTGCTCAGCTTCGGCAAACAAACATGGCCTCATATGATGGTTCGGGTTATGCTATTGGAGCAAATCTATCGTGCCCAGCAGATCATCGCAGGGCACCCTTATCACAGGACCTAATCGGGGATGCAAGGTTTCACAAAAGCGATGGTTTTATGCGGCGCGGCTCTCGCGCTCTGCCTCGCTGCGCCTGAAATTTGTTTTGCCGCTACCGCGGGCGCGAAGAACGTGAAAGCCGAACTGGCGCAGAAGCAGCAGGAAACAGCCGCGCTCGAAAAAAAATCAAAAGAACTCACCAGCGAACTCGGCGGTTTGAAAACGAAACTGGTCGGCACCGCCTCCACGCTGCGCGCGACGGAGGACAAATTATCCGACACCGAGCGCCAGCTGAAAGATTTGCAGGCGCGCAAGGAAGCGACACAGAAAATCCTCTACCGCGACCATGACGCGCTGGGCGGGCTTGTGGCCGCCGCCGGAAAATTCCAGCGCACCCCGAAACCGCAATTGCTGCTGCTGGGCGACCCGCTGGATTCCGCACGCGCCGCGATGGTGATGAAGGACATGATCCCCGCGCTGCAGGGCCATGCGACCGAATTGAAAACGCAGCTCGCCGAAATGGCGCGCATCGAAAACGAAATTTCCGTGCGCCAGAACGAACAGGCGCTGGCGCTGAAGAAACTGAAGGGCCAGCAGGATGATGTGGCCGCGCTGCTGAAAACCCGCCAGGGCATCTACGAAAAAACCGAGGCCTCGCGCCAGCAGCAGGAACGTGAAGTTGCGGCGCTGGCGAAAGAAGCGAAAACCCTGGAAGAACTTGAACGCAAGCTGGCCGAAAAAGCGCGTGCGGAAGAAAAAGCCGCGCTGGCGGCCGCGAAAAAGGCAGGCCAAAACGTGGTTGCCCGCAACCGCGGACCTTTGGCCCCCCTGCCCGCCGGCCTTGTGCAGCCTGTGGCCGGCAGCGTTTACACCGGCTTTGGCGCAACCGACGATATCGGCGCGACCAGCGAAGGCATCACCTTTTCCGCGCGTCCCGGCGCGATGGTCGTGACCCCCCTCGCCGGCTCCGTCAAATTCGCGGGCGCGTTCCAGAAATACAAGCAGATCGTCATCATCGAACATAGCGGCGGTTACCACAGCCTGATCGCGGGCCTTGGCAAGATCGACACCGTCGTCGGCGCGAAGCTGGATGCCGGCGAACCCGTCGGTACCGCCGAAAAAACAGAATCCAAAATCTATTACGAACTCCGCCGCGGCGGAGAACCCATCAACCCCCGCCAGTCAATGGTCGCCCAACGCAAACAGGACAAGAGCTAGAACATGTCTATTAAAAACGCACTGAAATCCGCAACCGCCATCGCAATCGTCATCGCCTGCGCCTCTGTCGCCGTCGCACAGGGCAAGGGGGACAGCGATGTCGCAGGCTCGGTTTCCGAATCCTACAAGGCGCTGAACCTGTTCGGCGACGTGTTTGAACAGGCGCGCGCCAATTACGTCGAAAAAGTCGAAGACAAGAAACTGATCGAATACGCGCTGAACGGCATGCTCTCCTCGCTCGACCCGCATTCCAACTACATGACCGCCGAGGAAAGCAAGGCGATGGAAGTGCAGAACCGCGGCGAATTCGGCGGCCTCGGCATCGAGGTCACGATGGAAAACAGCGTCGTCAAGGTCGTCTCCCCCATCGACGACACGCCCGCCGCACGCGCGGGCATCCAGTCGGGCGACCTGATCGTCGAGCTCGACGGCAAGCAGGTCATGGGCATGACGCTGAACGAAGCCATCGAAAAAATGCGCGGCAAGGTCGGCACCGAAATCGTCCTGACCGTCGTGCGCGAAGGCGCGAAGGAGCCGCTGAAATTCCGCCTCGTCCGCGACAACATCCAGATCAAATCCGTGCGCAGCCGCGTGATTGACGGCAAGGCCGGTTACATCCGCATCACCCAGTTTAACGCGCAGACCTTTGATGGCCTCAAAAAAGCCATCGCCGACGCACAGAAAGAAGCGGGCGACAAGCTGATGGGCTTTATCCTCGACCTGCGCAACAACCCGGGCGGGTTGCTCGACCAGGCGATCAAGGTGTCGGACGTGTTCATCGACAAGGGTGAAATCGTTTCCACCCGTGGCCGCAACCCCGAAGACACGCGCCGCGACAACGCAACCGCAGGCGACCTGACCAACGGCCTGCCGCTCGTCGTCATCATCAACGGCGGTTCCGCGTCGGCATCCGAAATCGTGGCAGGCGCATTGCAGGATCACAAACGCGCGATCCTGATGGGCACGCAAAGCTTCGGCAAGGGTTCGGTGCAGACGCTGTTCCCCGCTCCCGGCGGCGGCGCGATCAAGCTGACGACCGCGCGTTACTTCACCCCCTCCGGCCGTTCGATTCAAGGCAAAGGCATCACGCCTGACCTCGTCGTGGAACGCGCAAAGGTCGTGGCCGAAAAAGAAGGCTACACCGAAATCCATGAAGCCGACCTGAAAGGCGCGCTGTCGAACCCGAACGCTCCCGACAAGGTCGAGCCCACCCTCCTGCCCGACGACGCGACGAAGGACAAGACGACCGAGGGCGACAAGAAAGACGACCCCAAGGCGAAAGACGCCAAGGCCAAGCAGATCGGCGACAAGGACGACTATCAGCTGGTCCGCGCGCTTGACCTGCTGGTCGGCATCGGCCTGTCACGCGGCCTCGGCGGCCCCGTCACGCCCGTGAACGACAACGCCACGACACCCGAGAAGAAATAACGGGAAGCAAAGGCGCATATGGGATGGTCGTCTTTTCCACCTGAGCACAAGAAAAGCCTCGCACGGGCATTGGGACTCTATGCCGGTGCGGTGGCGCTTGTAGCTGCGTGGGTGTGGCTTCATTCCGATGCAACCTTGCGCGACTGGCAGAAACGCACGCCGCTTGCGGTTGCGACCGTCAAGACCGTGACGGTCGATAACCTGCAGGGCGACACGGTGGCGCAGACACCCGATGTGGAGACCGCCATTCCCATGCCGCCGCCTTCCGCCGGTGAAGGCTATATCTCGCTCGTGATGACCGATATCGGCCTGTCCGAAGCAGATACCGCGCGCGCGATGCAGGAACTGCCGACCGAAGTGACGCTGGCCTTTTCGCCGTATTCTCCAGCCCTCTCCGACTGGCTAAAAAAAGCGAAGGACGCCAACCGCGACACGCTGATCCTGCTGCCGATGGAACCTGTCAATTACCCCAAGGAAGATCCCGGCCCGCAGGCGCTGCTGATGCGCCAGAGCGATCAGGATAATTCCCGCCGTCTTGAAGCGGTGCTGCGCCAGTCGGGCGGCACGGTGGGCGCGATGAATTTCATGGGGTCGAGCCTGCTGAGCGACGAGAAAAACGTGACCTCGGTCATGACGGCCTTGCGCAAACGCTCCGGCCTCTTCATCGAAGACCCGCAAGGCGGCGATTCAGTCGCATCCGACATCGCCGACCGCACCGGCACGCCTTACTTGCGCGCGGAAGTGAAGATCGATGCGAACGCGACGGAGCTGGCGATCAGCCAGCAGTTGCTGAAGCTGGAAAACGCGGCCAAGCAGCGCGGCTATGCCGTCGGTATCGCGCAGCCCTACCCCGTCACCTTTAACGTGCTGAAAAACTGGATCGCCAACCTCGACCGCCGCGGCATCAAGCTTGTCCCGCTTGCCGCCATCTGGCAGGAAAAGTCGCGCCAGCAATCCGCAGCCGTGCCACCGCCAATGCCGGCGCCGCAACCCACCGTACCCTGAAAGCACCGCCCGCCATGCCCAAGAAAAATCCAGAAGAGAGCGACAAGCTGAACCAATACCGTCCCGGCGTCGGCATCGTGCTGCTGAACAGCGCAGGCCGCGTGTTTGTGGCGGAGCGCCTCGACAACAAGGGCGCATGGCAAATGCCGCAGGGCGGCATCGACGAAGGGGAAGAACCCGAAGTTGCCGTCTTCCGCGAGATGAAGGAAGAGATCGGCACCAAAAACGCCCGCATCATCGGCGTGATGGAAGAATGGATCAGCTACGACATTCCCGAACGCACAGCAAAAAAACTGTGGGGCGGCAAGTATAAGGGGCAGAAACAGAAATGGATTGCGCTCGAATTCCTTGGCAAGGACAGCGATATCGACCTCGAGGCTGACGCGCATCCCGAATTTTCGAAATGGAAATGGGTGCCGATCGAGGACCTGCTCGCCTATGTCGTGCCGTTCAAGCGTGACGTGTACCGCCGTGTGATGCAGGAATTCAAGCCCCTCGCCACCGCGCTTGCCAAGAAAAAACCATGATGCTTTTCCTGCCCGTCGGGGACGTGAACGACCAGGGCGAAGGGCATCATAGCTTCGTCAATGCGGGCTTGATCCTGCTGTGCATCGCTATCTGCGGATACCAGCTTTACCTCGCCTCGCTGGACGGCACGGCGCTGGAGCAGTTCATGAACCCGTGGCTGTTCGATCCGCGCGTGCAGCTGGGCGAAGGTTTCCTTGCGCTGGGGCCGTTTGACCGCCTTCTGGCGCTGCTGGGCAAGCTGTGCGACCTGCCGAGCGGCGCATTCGTCAAGATGGCGGCCGGCGCGTTTTTTCATGGCGGGGTGATGCACCTTGCCGGAAACATGCTGATCCTGTGGATGCTGGGCGATAACGTCGAATATGTGATGGGCCATCTGCGCTACCTGATTTTCTTTGTCCTGACCGCCGTGTTGGCAACCTGCGGGGAGCTGCTGTTTTCGACCGCCGGGCATTTCAACGGCATCATCGGCGCATCTGGCGCGATCTTTGCCGTTGCCGCCGCCTACCTGATTTATTTTCCGGGCGCGAAGATCAATTTCTTTTACTGGTTCCTGTTTATCTTCTGGGGCAGGCGCGCGATTTCGGCGCGGCTGGTCATCGTGCTTTATTTCATTTCCCAGTTCATCACGGGTTATACGCGCCTCGGCTCCGGTTCCGATTACGGCATGATCGCGGTCTGGGCGCATGTGGGCGGGTTTATCGCGGGCTTCATCCTCGCCTTCATGTTCCGTGCAGGACGCCCCGAAGAAAAGAAACATTACGAACCGGTCGTCAAACCCGCCTATGTCAAGACACCCTGGGGAAACCCGCCGGATGGCGGGCCGTGGGGAAAACCCAGACAGTAAAAAAGCGGCAATAAAAAAACCCCGGCATCATGCCGGGGTTTTTCGTTGAAGCGTTCCTCTTACGGGTTGAGCGGCGACCAGGCGGGGTCGGAGCCGTCCAGCGGCGTCGTGACGGGCGTTTCGTTGAAGCCCGTCAGGTCGATGGTGTGGATGCGGGAAGTGCGGCCCTGACGGCGCACGCCCGAGGGGCTTTCCGTGAAGAATGCCAGCACGCGGCCGTTCGGCGACCAGGTGGGGCCTTCGATGTGGTACGCCCCCTTGATCAGGCGTTCGCCCGAACCATCCGGCTTGATCACGCCAAGGTAGAACTGGCCTTTCAGCATCTTGATGAACGCAATCAGGTCACCGCGCGGCGACCAGACGGGGCTGGCATAGCGGCCTTCCCCGAAGGTAATGCGCTGCGCGCTGCCGCCGGAACCGTCCATTACATAGATCTGCTGCTTGCCGCTGCGGTCGGATTCAAACGCGATGCGGCGTCCGTCCGGCGCGTAGGTCGGCGAGGTGTTGATAGACGCATCGTTCGTCAGGCGTGTCGTGCTGCGCGAGCCGAGATCCATCGAATAGATGTCCGAGTTGCCGTTTTTCGACAGGCTCATGACCACCTTGCGGCCATCGGGCGAGAAACGGGGCGCGAAGGTCATGCCGGGGAAATCACCCAGCACCGACTGGCGGCCGGAATTGATATCGTACAGGTACACGCGCGGCTTGTTGTTGTAGTAAGCCATATACGTGATCTGCTGCATCGTGGGGGAGAAACGCGGGGTCAGCACCAGCGCAGAACCATCGGTCAGGAAACGGTGATTGAAGCCGTCCTGGTCCATGATCGCAAGGCGCTTCACGCGCGCATTCCCCGGGCCGGTTTCCGAGATGTAAACGAGGCGGGTGTCGAAATAGCCGTTTTCACCGGTCAGGCGCTTATAGATCGCATCCGAAATGATATGCGCGATGCGACGCCAGTTGGTGTTGGTTGTGGTATAGGCCGTGCCCAGCATCTGGGACTGGCCGAACACATCCCACAGGCGGAATTCAACGCGCGTCTTGCCGTCGGGCGTTTTCGACAGCAGGCCGGTCGCCAGCGCCTCCGCATTGATCGTGCGCCATTCGCCGAAATTCGGTTTTTGTGCGGCGGCGGCGGCTGGCTGGATAAAGGATGATTGGTTCAGCGGGCGGAACAGGCCGGAGCGTTTCAGGTTGTTCGTGATGACAGTGACCATGTTGGCACCCAGTTCATCGGGTGCGCCGGAAGCGGTCACGAAATTCGGGATCGCGATGGGCATCGGGTCGGCTTGCTTGCCGTCCACGGTGATCTGCAAATCCGCACGTGCGGGTGCCGCAAGCGCGACGAGCGCAAAGACGGCGAACATAAAACTAAAGGCAATATTTTTCATCTCAAGGTTCCCTCTTGGTTATCAGAACATCTGGCTTGCGTCGAATGTGACGGTCGTGTTTGCCCAAGTGTCATACTTATCAGGCGGCAGCTCAAAAGGCGAGCAATTTGGGTTACGCACAGCGCGCATGGCGCTATCGGCGATGGCGCGGAAAAATGTGTCGCTGTTGTAACGCGCCGTATCGACCACTTTGGCCGAAGCAAGAGTACGGTCGCGCGTGATAACCATAAATATTTCGACCTGCGTGGTGTCGATATCTTTCGCGCCGATCGGCACGTTCCAGCATTGCGCCAGTTGCGACCGCAGCGCATCTAGCTCGGTCATCGTCATGCGTTCGCCAAGGGGGATATTCTGCCCTTCCTTGGGGTGCGATTCATCCAGCTTCATGTCCTGCACCTTGGGCATGGGCGGCGCTTTTTCCTTGTCGTCCTTCAGGTTCTTGAGCACGGAGGCGAAATCCTTTTTCGGCTCCTCCGTCACCTTTTTCTTTTTCTCATCTTTTTTCTCGAGCTTTTTGTCGGGATGCGCGGCGGGGTCAACGAGGACTTTTTCCTCTTTCTTGACCTCCTCTTCCTTCTTGATTTCCTTGGTGGGCGCGACAGCCTCGTTCGAGGTGTTCTGCGCAGGGGGCGGTGGTTTCGGCGGGGTCGGCTCTTCCTGCTTTTTTTCCTGTTTCTTCACAGGCGTCGGCGCAACCTTGGTCGTCTGTGCGATTTTGTCGATGGCGACCAGTTCTACCGACACGGGCGTCGGAATTTTGTAGTCTTTTTTAAGCCAAGGGATGCTGACCACGGCCAGCAGGAAGCAGGCCGCATGGAACATCAGGGATATCGATACAGAACTGTTCCGCATCACTGCCTCTGTCGCCATGCCTTCACTCTTACTTGCCCTGCGTATCGAAAAGCATCGACACGTTGCTGAGCCCCGAAGTGGTGATCGCGCCCATCACGGCCGCGACCTTGCCATAGGGTAATTTTGAATCCGCCTTCAGGTACACGCGGCGGTCTTTTGATTCCGTCGCAATCGCCTGCAGCATACCGGTCAGGCGGTCGAGCGTGACCTTCGTTTCGCCCATATAAATCTGGCCGCTGCCATCAATCGAGACTTCCAGCGGCTTGCTGTCGTTTTGCGACAATGATTTCGCATTTGCCTTGGGCAAATTCACCTGCACGCCGGCGGAAAGCAGCGGCGCCGTCACCATGAAGATGATCAGCAGCACCAGCATCACGTCGACCATCGGCGTCACGTTGATGTCCGACATCGGTGCGGCGCGTTTATGGCCGCGCGTGCGCCCTGCGAGTTTTGCGCCCATTAGCCGCCCGTCCCGCGTTGTTCAAGATGGCGGCCGAGGATAGTGCTTAGTTCCGCAGCGAAGCCGTCGAGCCTGTCCTGGTAACGGCCCAGGTCGGTGTTGAATTTGTTGTATGCGACAACCGCCGGGATGGCGGCGACAAGGCCGATGGCGGTTGCGAACAGGGCCTCCGCGATGCCGGGCGCCACGACAGCGATCGACGTATTTTGCGAGCCTGCGATGGCCGCAAACGAATTCATGATCCCCCACACCGTGCCGAACAGCCCGATAAAGGGTGCCGTAGAACCCACAGTCGCGAGGAAGGTCATGTATCGTTCCAATATGCCAATCTCGCGGTTGATGGAGGTGGTCATGACGCGGTCGATGCGCTGCTGCAAACCGGCGCGCAGGTCGCCATCGATAGCGCTATGGTTTCCTGTCGTGATTTTCCATTCATTCATGCCAAGGCAAAAGGTGCGCGACATAGGGTCGGCCGCCTTCGTGGTGATGCGGTCGAACAGTTTTTCCAGCGGCTGCCCCGACCAGAAAGCGGTTTCGAATTTGGCCGTTTTGGATTTCAGGTCACTGAACGTCACCCACTTGTCGAAAATGATTGCCCAGCACCAGACCGATGACGCGACCAGTATGATCATCACGCTCTTGACCACAAGGTCGGCCTGCAGGAACAGCGCCCACACGGAAAAATCATGCGCGGCCACGGTACCGGCCAGCTGGGTTGCCTGAATGGGAATAGTGGGATCCATGTCTTAAGTCCTCGGGTGATAATATATGTCTTGGGTAGGGAAACTGAGCGTGATTATGTCTTATCCTTGAACAGCACGCGCACCGCTTCTGGTAATCTAGCAGCTTTGCCGCGCTTATCAATACAGGCGATTTTAACCGTCATATCAGCCAGTAAGTCATCCCCGCGGTGAATGGCCTGCACCATTTCCATGGACGCACCCCCAACAGATACCATACGTGTTTTGACGCTTAATAGTTCATCAAGCTTGGCCGGTATTTTGAAATTAATGTTCATAGATATTACGGTAAACGCAATACCCGTTTCCGCCAGTATCGCCGCATGTTCAAACCCCGCATCCCGCAGCATCTCCGTCCGCCCCCGCTCCGCAAAGCGCAGGTAGTTGGCATGATAGACGATACCCGCTGCGTCGGTATCTTCGTAATAAACGCGGATGGGCAGGATATGAGGTGCGGTCATGGATTTCGCCTTCTGGCCTACAGAATACCCGATGCCGCCGCGCCGGAACAATTGCTGAAATAAGGAATTATTGTGCAGGAGTTGTGCAGGTTTACACGATCCCGCAAGCCGCCCTCAGCCGCTTCCGGCATTCCATCATCATGCGGCTTTTGATGAGGGCGTTTAGGGTGAGTTCGGGCGGCAGCAGCGGTTCCCAATGGGCGCGGTAGCGGCTTTCGGCGGCCCAGATCGGCATGTTGCGGCGGCTGTGTTCGGCGAGTTCCTGGAACAATTGCGGGTCGGTTTTGAAAACCTGCCCGATCATGCGGTCGGCGATTTCCTGCGTCACACCCAAGCGCAACGTCGCTTCCTCGACAGGCAGGTTCGGCAGTTCCTGCCCTGCGCGTAACGGCTTGCCAAGCACAGGCGCATCGCCCACGCCCGCCGCCGCACGCGCACGACGGCTGAGTTCATACAAAAAATCAAACTGGCCGACAGAATTCTCCGGCACGGTCACATGCTTCCCCGCTTCGTCGCGCACATAGGCGAAAATCAGGTTCGACGCATCGTAAAAGGCGAAATCACGCGCTGTCTTTTCCGATTCCACAAGCGCCGCAACCAGCGCAGGCCGCGATTCCTCCAGATGTTTCACGAGCACATCGACCACGCCTTGCGTCACTTGCGCGCCGGAGGATACGGGAAGAACGGGAAGAGACATCGGCATCACTCCATCTTCAACATCATATGCACGCAATCCATATCGATCTTCGCCGACGAGATATGGTGCTTGCCATAGCCGGTCACGCGGAAACCGCTGCGGCGGTAGAAAGCTTCAGCATTCGTCGATGAATCCATGGCGAGAAAGCGGCAGCCTTTTTCCTTTGCATGGGCGATCAGGTCGGTGAGCAGGCGTTCGCCAACGCCGCCGACGGGATTTTTGCGGACATAGACCGCGCCCAACACGTTCTTCGACGGGTTCACCTGACCGAATCCGATAATCTCGCCACCGCTTTCGGCGACCAGCGTGTAGAATTCATCGCCCTCGATATGCCCTTGCAGTTTTTCGATGCGCGCGCCGGAAATCTCGGCAGGCGCCCATGCGTTGATGACATCGGCTGGATAATAGGCGGCGGCCTTTTCGCGCACGGCGGCGTGGTGCGCCTCGACAATGCTGCGCGCATCCGCGACCGTGGCGGGACGGATCAGCAAACCGTTTGTCATCCGAGGTCTTCCTGCGAGGGGGTGTCGATCATCAGCGCCATCTGGCGGTCTTTGGCGTTTTTGGGCAGCGGCAGGCCGAGGTATTTGAAGCCTGCATCCGAAATCATGCGCCCGCGCGGTGTGCGGATGATAAGGCCGCATTGCAGCAGGTACGGCTCGACCACTTCCTCCAGCACGTCTCGCTGTTCGGACAATGCTGCGGCGATGGTTTCGATGCCCACAGGCCCGCCGCCGTAATGGTCGACGATGCAGCCCATGTATTTCCTGTCCATGCTGTCAAGGCCGGTGGCATCAACCTCCAGCTTCAGCAGGGCGCGATCGGCGATTTTTGCATCGACCTTTTTATCCCCATCGACAGCGGCGAAGTCACGTACGCGGCGTGTCAGGCGTCCGGCGATACGCGGTGTGCCGCGCGACCGTTTGGCGATTTCAAATGCGCCTTCGGGCGTGATATCCATACCCATGATCTTCGCGCCGCGCGCGACGATCTGCGACAGCTCTTCGGGCTTGTAGAATTCAAGACGCAGCGGAATGCCGAACCGTTCACGCAACGGGCGTGTGATAAGGCCCGAGCGCGTGGTTGCGGCGACCAGCGTAAACGGTGGCAGGTCAATGCGCACGGAACGTGCGGCTGGCCCCTCGCCGATGATCAAATCCAGCTGGCGGTCTTCCATCGCGGGATAGAGAATTTCCTCGACCGCCGAATTCAGCCGGTGGATTTCGTCGATGAACAGTACATCATTCGGCTGCAGATTGGTCAGGATGGCGGCCAAATCACCCGCCTTCGAAATCACGGGACCAGAGGTGGCGCGGAAGCCGACATTCATTTCCTTCGCCACGATCTGCGCCAGCGTCGTCTTGCCAAGGCCGGGCGGGCCGAACAGCAATACGTGGTCGAGCGGCTCATTGCGCGACTTTGCCGCCTCGATAAATACTTTCAGGTTTTCGCGCGCCTTTTGCTGGCCGGTGAAATCGGCGAGCGACAGCGGACGGATGGAGAGCTCATCGGAATCCACGCCGGGCTGGCGTTCGGGCGAAATTTCGCGTGCGGGAATGGCGGAGGTCATGCGCTCAGCTCCTTCAGGCTTTCGCGGATCAGGTCGCCCAATGCCACATCGTCGCCCTTGTCACGCATGACATTCGATACCGCGCCGAATGCTTCCGCACGGCCATAGCCGAGGTTGATGAGCGCAGAAACCGCGTCATTGCTGGCGGATTTCGGCACAACCGCGCCAGCCTTGCCCGTCTTGCTGCGAAGGTCGGCGACTTGCGCCTGCGCGGCGGCGCCCAGCGCCAGCTTGCCCGCTTTTTCCTTGAGTTCCGTCACAAGGCGCACGGCAAGTTTTTCGCCGACGCCATCCGCCTGTTTCAGCATCGCCTTGTCGCCCGATGCGATCACGACGGGCAGTTGTTCGGGCGACACCGCCGACAAAATCGCCTGCGCCGCCTTCGGCCCCACGCCCTGCACGGTGCAGAGGATCTGGAACCAGTCTTTTTCCGCATGATCGGCAAAACCATACAGCAAAAATGCGTCTTCCCGCACGACGGTTTCGATATGCAGGCTGACAGGCGTGCCCTTGGTAGAGCCGATTTTTCCGAGCGTGCGGTTGGATGCCTGCACCAGATATCCGACCCCGTTCACATCGAGGATCACATGGTTCAGCGATACGCTATCGATCAATCCGGTGAGTTTTGCAATCATCGCGCCGCCCCCGCCATGATGCCGCCGATTTTCATCTTGGTCGCGCCATGATGCGCGTGGCAGATCGCGACGGCCAGCGCATCCGCGGCATCGCTCGTCGCCTCAACGCCCTGCAGCAAAATCTTGATCATCATCTGCACTTGTTCTTTTTCCGCATGGCCCGCCCCGACGACGGATTTTTTCACAAGGTTGGCAGGGTATTCCGCAACCTGCAGCCCGTAATGCGACGGCGCCATCATGACGACACCGCGCGCAAGGCCGAGCTTCAGGGCCGATGCGGGGTTTTTGTTCACGAATGTTTCCTCGATCGCCGCATGGGTCGGCTTCCACAATTCGATCATCTTGGTGATTTCAACGAAAAGGTGGCGCAACCGCGCGGCGGTTTCATGCTTGGCATCGGTCTTGATGACGCCATGCGCGATATGCTGCAACCGGTTACCCGTGACATCGATCACGCCCCAGCCCGTTTTCTGCAAGCCCGGATCGATGCCGAAAATCCTCACGCGGAGAGCCTTTCCATCACTGCATCATCAACTTCGAAATTCGAGAACACGTTCTGCACGTCGTCGCTGTCCTCCAACGCCTCGATGAGGTCGATCAGTTCCTGTGCCTGTGCATGGTCGAGCTTCACGGTCATGTTCGGCCTCCAGATGATGCCGGCGCTTTCAGGTACGCCGAATTTCTTTTCGAGTGCGTCTTTGACCGAGAGGAAGTCTTCGGTGCGCGTGATGATTTCGTGCTTCGCATCGACGGTTTCCACATTGTCGGCACCCGCCTCTACGCCCGCCTCGAATATAGCATCAAACGACGCCGCCGTGGCGGGATATGTGATCAGGCCGATCTTGGCGAACATGAAGGTGACCGAGTTCGTCTCGCCCAGCGTGCCGTTGTTCTTGGTGAAGGCGGAGCGCACTTCGGCCGCCGTCCGGTTGCGGTTGTCGGTCAGCGCCTCGATGATGACGGAGACGCCGCCCGGGCCGCGGCCTTCGTAACGCACTTCGTCGTAGTTCGACGCGCCGGCCGCGTTGGGCATCGCCTGTTCCAGCGCGCTCTTGATGCGGCTGTTCGGCATGTTGTCGGCGCGGGCGGCCTGGATGGCGTTGCGCAACCGTGGGTTGGCATCGGGGTCAGGCATGCCGGATTTGGCGGCGACGGTGATTTCGCGCGCCCATTTGTTGAAAATCTTGGCTTTTTTCTTATCCTGCGCACCCTTGCGGTGCATGATGTTCTTGAACTGGGAATGGCCTGCCATAATCGTTGTCCGACGCGTGTTAAGAGTTAAAGATACGTTAAACCATATACGGTATAATGATGATGCTGTGCCGTTTTAGCACGGCGGCGGGCATCCCGAAAAGTGCGAAATGGCTTGATATTCAAGGACTGGCGCGCTATTTCTGGATACAGGGGACATGGGAATACTTTGATTTCATTACAGAAAACGCATAGTGCCGCATGAGTTACCAGTTTAAAAACATCACAGTCCTGGTGGTGGAAAGCACGCGCGCGATGTTCGACCTCACGCGCTCGGTGCTGCAGGCATTCGGCGTGAACCAGGTTTATTCCGCCTATGGCGCGGATGAAGGTTTTGAAACCTTCTGCCGCGTGAACCCCGACCTTGTCATCATAGACTGGCTGGAGGATCCCGCGAACGGGCTCGAGCTCACGCGCCGTATCCGCACCGATGCGAAAAGCCCCAACCCCTTCATGCCCATCGTCATGATGACGGGCTACAGCCAGAAAAAACGCGTGCTGCAGGCGCGCGATTCAGGCATCACGGAATTTATCGTAAAACCTTTTACTGCCAAGGCGCTGTACCAGAAAATTGAACAGCTGGTTGAACGCCCCCGCCACTTCGTCAGCAGCGAAAACTATTTCGGCCCCGACCGCCGCCGCAAGCGCGAGGGCGAATACAAAGGCCCCGACCGCCGCAGCGACCAGCAGCCCGATGTCAAGGCCGCAGCCAATACTGTCAGCCTGACAAGCGCGGTCGCCAAGGCGAAAGAAATCAAGGCGCGTCACGACAAGGCAAATCCCGACAAAAAGGATGAATGGTAGTTATTATGAACCAGCCGAACACAGACACATTTGAAGGCCAGAAAAAAGTCCGCAAAGCGGAGCTGATTTCCCCCCCGAACCGGTTGAAAGAAAAAGTTGGCCATGGCGGCATCGACGAAGCCGTGCTCGGCAAAGCACAGGAACTTCTGGAAAACAACACCGTCGATTTCAAGCCGATTGCATTGATGCTGGTCGACCTTCTGCACGAAGCGATTTCCGACGCCAAGTCCAGCACCACCACCGGCGAGGACGCGATCGAGGCGATGCTCTACCCCGCCATGCAGCTGAAGGCGCAAGGCGGCATGTTCCATTACCCATTGATTTCTGAAATCAGCAACATCCTCGTCAACTTCCTTGAAACCGTGACGGACACGAACAAGGATGTCATGGACATCGTGGTGGCGCACAAAATGTCGATCAACGCAGTGCTCGCCAGCCAGATCAAGGGCGATGGCGGCAAGGTCGGGCGCGAATTGCGTGATGCATTGCTGGATGCCTGCGCACGGTATTACAAGAGCCGCAAGGCGCAGTGATTTTCAATCGCTGCTTTTCAATCTAAACGGAAAAACGAACTGGCATCCCCTGGCAACATGGGATGACGGTATTTAATGCGTTTGATTATTTTCAGCGCGAAAGATTTGAAATGACGGCGGCACGATCCGACAGCGCGTCTTCCATCTGGTCGGTCGAGCCTTCATGCGCGATGATCGCGACCCTGCCCTGTTGCGCGACGAACAGCAGGGCGGCAGCGGCGTCATTTTCGCCGTCGATGCAGGCGAATTCTCCCTCCACCGTTTCGGCGCCACGCACGTTTTTCACGGGCGCGCTTTCGTTATGGGCGAAGTCACCTTTGCAGCGTGCCTTGGCCTGCTCGACATAGGCCGTCACCGTGTCCTGCAATGTGCTGCCTGCGGGAATAGCGCGCTGTTCCGCCGCACCAAACAGATCCTTGGCCGTCCATGAATAGGTGTTGCCGCGTTTGGTCGCAGGCACTTGGGAACGGGCGATGATGTCTGACAGGAAGGTGTCGGGCGTTGCAACAATCTTGGCAGTGACAGGCGCCGGCGCTGCGTCAGCCGCGCTTGCATCCAGCTTTACATCATCGGGGAACGTCACATGTACGGCCGCGCGCGCGGCGGCCATGCCCTGCTCCGCTGCAATGCGCTGCTGCTGTTCGCGTTCCGCCTGCAGGTCGATATCGGCCTGCACAACCTGTTCGGCATTCTGGTGGTTTTCGGCCAGCAGCTTGCGGTTTTCAAGGCGCAGCCGCTCGATCTCGTCCTTCAGCGTCACTTCTGCAGCATCTTTGCCGGGGTTTTGGCCGGGCATCGCGTCGGGCGCGATCACGGGTTCACCGGAATCGAGCGGCGTTTTGACGGCGACCGTCACGGGCTTGAATTCCTTGCCGACTGAAATATCGCTGGCGCATTTGGTCAGCGCGTTCAGCGCATCCTGCGTGCCGTTCAGGGAAAATGACAATTTCTGGCTGGCGAAGGAAACGTCGAGCGAGCTTTTTTTCTGCAGGCCCGAATAGAATTCGCGGTCGAGACCCATCTGGATCAGCATCACCTGCGGCGTACCGGCAAGCGCGATCATCTTGCGCTTCACCGTGTCGGCGGAAAGGTCGACGGTGTATTGCCCGCCCGATTGCAGCAGTTTTTGCGGGAATGAAATGGCGAGCGAATTCGCCCCTTCTGCATCGCGGGCGACGACAAGCATATGGCCGCCTTCGAACACGTTCTTCATCGAGCAAAATTTAAGGCCGTTGGTGGATGCGACATTGATCGGCCCCACTTCCCAGTCCTGTTTCGGCAATGAATCCGCAGCAGCATTCAGCGCTGCGACAAGACCGCACACGATGGCGACGAAACCGAAGCCGGCGCTTTTGCGGGTCAGCCGCATATTACTCGATCACCAGGGTTTCAAAATCATCCTGCGTCGTATCGGGGCGGCCGTTGTAAACCGGCTGGCCGTATTGTGTGCCGAAGGAAGCCGCAGGCTGGTAAGTCGCAGCGGGCGCGTTGTTATCCTGACGGATGTTGAAGCGGTATTGGCGTTCCGGCGCCGGCGTCATCACCGGATCCATGTTGCGGGCGGCAGCAGGCGTAAACGAAGGAGCTGAAGAAGCCGAACGACCGCCACCCACGACGCTTGCCACGTTGTCGGCGAGGCCTTTTACCTGTGCGCCGTCATCGGGGAAGCCGGAATGCAGCACGGCGTTAAAGCTGCCCGCATCCTGCCAGAACACCATCGAGGTTGTGTAGGTGTTGCCTGGCACGGGGCAGGAAATGTCTGCGCGGGCGAAGTTCCCCGAGGCAGATTTCTGAATGGTGCCCATGTTGACGGACAGTTGGCTGCAATCGCCGCGGTAACGCTCGATATAGGCTTGTGCGTTTTCGCCGAAGGTGTGGCCCTGGGTTGCGGTGTGTTCATACATGCCGCTGAGGCCGTTCGTCGTCCATTGACGGGTGTTGCCGCCGCCGCCGGTGAATTGCGCATCGTTGATGCCGGCATTCGCCAGCACAGATTCAATGCTGCCGGCGGGCTTGCCGGAAGATACGGGCGCGCGCATGGTTTTCGCGGGCTCGTACAGCGGGGTTGCCGTGACGGGTGCCGGGAATTCCGAAACGTCGTCCTCAATCGGGGACGGGATCGCGGCTGCGCTGCGCAGGGTCGGCATCGCGGGCGAACCCGCCGCCGTTTCGATACGCGACAGGTCGGCGGGCGAAGATTTGACGGTCGTCATGACAATCTTGCGGGTAGGTTGCTGTTGCGGCGCGGTAAAGACCGGCGACGACGCATCATAGGCGCGTGCAGCGGGCTTTGCGCCGGCAGGACGGTGATGCGACATGATGCGGTCAAGGAACGCCGCGGCGCGGTTTTCATCGAAGGCTGGGTCTTTTTCAACAACCGGCGCGGCGACAATCGTCCTGGTGGCGATGACGGGCGTTGCGGCAACCGCTTCAACGGGAGCAGCGGCAATGCGTTTCAGGTGCACGGCAGGCTCGGAAGAGCGCATAGCGTGAGCCGGGATTTTGCCGTCGAAGAAGCTGCGCGAGATGGTGGGCGCAGGCGTATCTTCCTGCACATCACCCGCAGCGGGTTCAATCGCGGCGATGTTGCGCGCCGTGATTTCGCGGGTGACATCCATATCCGCCGCCGCAATTTTGCGCGCTTTCGCGGGCTTGCGGGTGGGGATTGGCGCGCTGACAGCGCGTTCTTCGGAAATGGTCGGCGCTGCGAATTCATCGTTGGACGCAACCATATCATCTTCGGAGCGGACGGGCGTCGCCTTGGGCGCGGCGACCTTTTCAGCCGCCGAAATGCCGGACACCGTTTGCGTGCCGCGCTTGGTCGCCTGCAGTTCGGTTTCCAGCTTCGCGAGTTTTTCGCGCGTGGTTGCGAGCTCGGCCTTTGCAATTTCGGCTTCGCGTTTTTCGGAAGGCGCGACGACCGGCGCGATGCGCGACTGCTGTGCGGTTTGCACCAGCTTGCCGGACAGCGCGAGGTTTTCCGATTTCAGCTTTTCGATTTCAGCCTGCGCGGAGGCCAGTTTTTCATTGTTCTCGGCAATCGCTTTTTTCTGCGCGACGGTGTTTTCGCCGGCGGCGGTTGCGTTGAACAGCTTGCCTTCGAGGTCAGCGGTGTTGGACTTCAGGCGCGTGATTTCCGCCTGCGCCTCTTCCAGCTTCGCCGATTTTTGCTTGTCCGACTGCGCCTGCGCATCGGCAGCAACGGTCGTCTGCCTGGCTGCCGATTTTTGCAGCTCGGTCACTTGCTCGCGCGTCGTGTCCAGCTGGCTTTCCAGCGTCGAGATGCGGGTATGCGCCTCTTTCAGCTCGGTTTCAGCCTTGTTGACTTCGGTCTCTGCGGCGGCCAGCGCTTCGGAATGTTTTTTCGCGGCAAGGTCTGCTGCGGGCTTGTCGTCGTCATTCACGACAATCAGGCTCTTGCGCAGCCCCTGCATTTCGCGGCGGACGGTTGCAACGTCATCCTGCGCCTTGGTCGCGCGGGTCGTGGCGGCTGCGCGTTCGGATTCCAGCACTGCCAGTTTTGTTTCCAGCTGCGCGACATAGTTGTCCTTGCTCGCCAGTTCGTCGGACAGTTGCTTTTGTTTCTGCGCAAGCGTGCTGTCGGCGCTGTTGGATGCCTGCTTGGTGCGTTCCAGCAGCTTGATATAGGTCGCCTTCAGTTCTTCGAACTGCAATTCCTGAGCGGCCATCTGTTTGTGCAGTTCGGCGGTTTCCTTGTCATGCGCTGCCGTCTCGGCGGCGAGCGACGCCTTCACGGCGGCCAGCTGTTTGCTGTCGCTGCCGGTTGCGGTTGCCATTTGCTTGGAGCGTGCGGCAAGGTCAGCGCTTGCTTTTTCTGCGGTTGCCACGCGCACTTCAAGTGCCGCTTTTTCATGTTCGGATTTCGCGACCTGCGTCTGCAGGTCGGCGAGTTTTTGCCTGTCGCCGCTGCCGGTTTTCTGTGCGGCGGTGTTTTGCGTGAGGGCCAGTTCAAGCTGGCCCTGCAGCGCGGCGACGCGCGCGGTCGATGCCTTTGCGGTTGCCTGCGCATCTGCCGCCGTTTTCTGCGCCTCAGCAGCAGATTTCTGCGTGGTGGCGAGCGATGCCTTCAGCGCGTCGCGTTCGGCGGAGATTGCCAAAAGTTTCGCGTCGTATTCCGATTGCGTCGCCGACAGCTTGCGGGTCAGCGCGCTCGTCTGCTCCACACGCTCCGCGCTGATGCGCGCGAGTTCGGCCTGTTTCGCAACGAGGCTTGCCTTGAGGGCCTTGTTTTCCGGCGCGGCGGTTTTGGATGCCTCGATCTTCACGGCTTCCTGTTTCACGGCGGCCGCTTTTTCGTCCAGCTTGTCCTTGCCGCGGCTGTATTCATCAACCTGTTTCGCGGCAGCGGCGGTTTTTTCCGCCTCGACGGCTTCCACTTTCGCGGCGGCCTTTTTCTCGGCGTCATCCCACAGGATCTGCTGTGCGGCGACGGCGGGCGCGGCGGCGACTTCAGCCTGCTCGATTGCCTTCGTCTGCGTCTGTTGTGCGTCCCACAGTTTCGCGGTCGCGCCGGTTGCGGCGGCAGCGGCTGCGGTGCCGGTGGACTTGGTGGAGGCGATCAACTTGCGCTCGACCTGTTGTTTTTCATCGGCGATCTCGGCCGATTTTTGTTTCTGCGCGCCGATTTCGGCCTTCACGTTTTGCTGTTGTTCATCAAGCGCGGCCAGCTGCGTGCGGGCCGTGGCGTCGTTGCTTTCGGCTTTGGCTTCGACAGCGTCGAACAGCGCGTCTTTGTCTTTCGCATCGTCGGTCACGTTGGCATCGGCCAGTTCGTCGCCCGAGATTTCAGCGAGTTCGCGGTCGAGGGGCGCAAGCGCCGCCTTTTCGACTTCCTTCACTTCAACCGCAGGCATTTTGCCGGGGGCGGAAATGTTGCCGACCAGCGATTGCGAGCAATCGATCAACTGGCGGTAGGATTGCGAGAATTTGTTGAGCGTGAATTCCACGTTCAGCGCAGGCAGCCCGACGCCCAGCGCGGCGTTGCCTTTCAGCGCGTCATAGAATGCCTTGTTCTGGCCGACCTGCACCACAACCGAACGCTCCGACGTTGCGCGGCCGGGATACGTCCCTGCTTTGCTGCCGTTGGTTTTCAGTGCGACCTGATACACATCACCGGGGGTGAATTTCGCATCGGTCACATCAACCGCGACCGAGCCGTAACCTTCCGGCGACAGCGCGAAGGCGAGGCCGAAGTTTTTGTCGAACTTGTTGACCATCGCGCAGAAGCTTTGGCCTTCCGGATCGACGATGCCGACTTTCCATTTATCCAGCTGCTTGAGCGCGCCGAGGCTGGCCGGGGTAATCGCCTGTGACGATGTTGCAACAGTGACGAGTGCAGTCAGGGATACCGTCGCAAGGGCGTTGGAAACGGAGCGGCGCATGGTTCACCTCGTAAAGGGGGTAACGTTTGAAATAATTATAGAATCTGAGCCACCATAATAGGGATTCGCGGCCTTTTTTCCAGTCCCTTTTTGCGTATTCTAAGGCGTTGATAAGGTTAGGTTATGAAAATGTGGTTTGTTTTTCTTTCGTATTATGCATAAATTCCATCTGCTTTGTTTCCACCCCGAACAAGTGTCCAGAACCGATGGCAGCCCCCGCGTTTAACACTGTCGCCGCGCCCAAGACCTTCGCCGCCACCCTCTTCTTCTCGGGCGTGGCGACGGGCGATGTGGGTATGGTGCGGGATGTGCTGGCCGCGAACCCCGATGCGGTGCGCTGGGCCAAGCCCGTGAAGGAAAACGACAAGCCCTTCGCGACCAATGAAACCGGCCTGATGCTGGCGGCGCAGGAAGGCCATGTGGACGTCATGCGCCTGCTGATCGACAACGGCGCCGAGCTGAACGCCCGCCAGAGCCGCCGCTGGACCGCACTTATATATGCGGCAGAGCGCAGCCGCGAGGGCGCGGTCGCCTTACTGCTGGCAAAAGGTGCGGATACGACACTGAAAAGCGAAACCGGCGATACCGCCGCCGTCATGGCGGGCAAGCGCAAAGATTTCGCCATCGCCCGCCAGATCAACAATGCGCTGAAGGATCACGGCATGACCTTTTTCCAAAAAGGGCAGCAGGCGATCACAGCGCCTCCCACCGCACGCTGGAAAAAGAAACAGCCTTAATTCCCGACGACGCCGAACATGTAAAGAAGGATGATAACGGGGATCGGCAGGCCGACCAGCCAGAGGATGATTGCTTTCATATGTTGTCTCCTTACAGGGTTCCAAGTCTTGAACCTTCTAATGCTTATGGCACCCCATTCGTTCCCTTGTTTACTCAAGGCCTCGAATTCGCTAGGCTATTCCCATGACAAATGCACAGACACCCCCCGTAAAAAAATCCTTCTCCGAAAGCATGCTGTACATGTGGCGGAGCATCATCCTCATGGCCCATGCCGATGGCGTGGTGCATGAAAAGGAACGCGCCCTGTTCGACCGCATCTTCGTCAAGATCGCGAAGGCCTATGACGCGACGCCGGAGCAGATGCAGCTTCTTGCACGCGACCTGGCGGAGCGGCAGGATTTCGACGAAATCACCCG
This sequence comes from Alphaproteobacteria bacterium, assembly GCA_965279315.1. Taxonomy (GTDB): domain Bacteria; phylum Pseudomonadota; class Alphaproteobacteria; order Micavibrionales; family UBA2020; genus JAPWJZ01. Next base: position 2,709,784 of record OZ257145.1, read on the forward strand.
CCATGTGACCGACCCGGAACACAAGGCCGTGCTGGTTTACTTTGCGCAAGTCGTCGCCTCCATCGATGGTGTCCTCGCCTATGACGAGGCATCCATGATCGGCCAGCTGCAAGGCGTGTTCGGCCTGAAGCCCGACACGGAAGAAGTCATGAAAACCATCCGCGCCGAAATTTCGGAGCAGATGCAAAAACGCAAACATGAACTCGAAACCGCGACGCCGCGCGAACCGATCCAGTACGCGCTCGACGCCCTGCTCTTCCGCCTCGGCATGGAACGGCTGGACTGACGCCCCATGTCGCTCCGCAAAAGGTTGTCTGACATGTTCGGTGATAAACAGGGCGCGGCGATCAAGCGTGTTTACAAAAAAATTGAATCCGGCGCGGAATGGAAAGACATCAGGGACGATGTGTTCCCCGAAGGCGGCAAAGTCGGCGCGCCCACCAGCGCGGTCGTCAGCGCCATCCTCCTGCATAAACGCTTTGACCTGCTGACCCCCGTTGCGGCGGAAGCAGGCGACTGGGTCGGCGTCATCGACCTTGTCTATCGCAAGGGCGAATTCGGCAAAGTGCCCGCCTCCCGCGCGCAAGAACTGGAAGATATTTATCAGGCATTGAAGGCCGCACCGAAACACGGCGCGAAACTTGCCGCGACATTTGTCGAGACGGTTGAAAGCTGGTCGTGCCAGCGCGATTTCGAGGCCGGCTATGACTGGGCGAAAACGAAAACCGAATTCGTCCCCGTCCCGCCCCTCGGCCTTGCATCGCTCGCCGAACGCCCGATCGACACCAGCCCGCTTGCCATGAAAATCCTCAACACGCCCGCCGAAATCCAGCGGGCGCTTGATGCCGCCGACTGGGTCGAAAGCGGCCACGACCGCGATGACGCCGTCGCAAACCTGAAAGACTGGCGCGAAAAACTCGCCAAGAACCCGCCGAAGCCGACAGGCCCGGTGTTTTAAGCATTACAACGACAGCTTAAATTTAGAACCAACTAGTTTTTTGCGTTTCGTAACCCCTTGAAAATAAAAGATTCTAAAAATCAAAATTTCAAAAGTCACAATCCGCAACCCACTGAAATAACATCATTTTTAGAAACCGCTATGGTGCCGCAAGCACCAAAAACACGCACAAATCCCGCCGAAAAGTGGCGCTCTCATTTGCCTTCGAAAATTTTGTTGATGTAAAACAACCCCCTGCCACGCCACCACGGCGAGCAGTCATGGAGAATCTTTATATCGTCTGAAAGGCGAGTTTTTCGCCCCAGAACTTCTCGATCAGCGGCAAAGCCTCCGCCGAATAGCCGGTCGAGAGGAACAGGCGTTTGCCGCCTGTGGTGACGTTGTATTCAGGATGTTTTTGCAGGTACCCCTTCAACGCGGCGGCGGTTGCCTCCGGCTGGTGGATGATCGGCACGCCTGCGGGCAGTTGCTCGGCGAAGAGGTCGGCGACCAGCGGGTAATGCGTGCAGCCGAGAATGACCGATGACGGCGCATGGCCGCCCAACTCGCGATCCTCCAGTTCCTTCACGAATTTGGCGACCATGGCGCGCAGCGTTTCGCGCGGCGCGCCCGCTTCGATCGCACCGGCGAGTTCGGGGCAGGCCTGCTGCACCACGCGGATATCGGGGCGGCGCTTGCTGATCTCGAACGGATAATTGCCGGTGTCGACAGTGCGGGCGGTCGCGAAGACGGCAATCGTGCCGCCGCCCTCCTCCTTCGCCGCATCGTGCCAGCTGACGCCCGTTGCGGCCTCGATGGTCGGCACGACAATGCCGATGGCGTTACGTTTGATGCCGTCCTGCTTCATGCGCACGGGCAGCCATTGCTGCTGTATCCAGCGCAGCGCGACAACGGATGCCGTGTTGCACGCGACAATCACCAGCGTCGCCCCTTGGGCAAACAATGCCTCCAGCCCCGCGCAGGTCAGCGTCAAAACCTCGATCGGCGGGCGCGTGCCATACGGCGCATTTTTATTGTCGCCCAGGTACACGAAATCCTGCTCCGGCAACGCATCGATCAGCGCGCGGTGGATGGTCAGGCCCCCGAAGCCGCTGTCAAAAACACCGATCATGAATTTTTACCGTCCATGGGGCATCTTATGCAGATACGGGAATTTTTTCCACAATCATCGGGTTTGGACATTGCCCCTTAAATTCGGCTGTATAAACCCCATTGCGCGGGGATGCCGGCACTGCTATCCCTTTCTCCATAACCAAGGAAAATATTATGACCCCTGCATTTAACAACGCCGCCCCCGACAAACTGAGCGTCTATAAAATCACCGCCAGCCTGCCCGGCGGGACGGATGTGATGGGCACGTTGCTGGCGACAGGGCATTTCCGGGAAAAGCTGTCGCACTGGATCGCGGCGGAAACAGGCTTCAAGCCGGTTATCGAACTGGTCGATTACGGCGCAACCGGCGCGGTCACGCTTGTCTGCACGGCAGGCGCGATGAAAAAAGTGGAAGCGGCATTCGGCGCGCAGATCGCATCGGTCGAAAAACTGCCCACCTATAGCGACATTCCGCCATCGCAACGCGGCCCGCGCGGTCCGGGACGCTAAACGAATACTTTATTTGATTTTATTAAAGCAATTCCTGAAGTATCGGGATCAGCGGAATATCGGCAGGCGGCATCGGGTATTGCGCGAAGTCCTTCGGATACACCCATGCGAAGGCTTGGCCTTCCTTCCCCACCACAACACCCTTCCATACGCGGCAGACGAATACCGGCATGAACAGGTGGAATTTCTCGTAGGTGTGGGAGGCGAAGGTTAAAGGGGCAAGGCAGGATGTCTTCGTATCTATGCCCAGCTCTTCATGAAGTTCGCGGATAAGGGCGTGTTCGGGAAGCTCGCCCGCTTCGATCTTGCCGCCGGGGAATTCCCAGAGACCCGCCATGTCCTTGCCTTCGGGACGCTGCGCCAGCAATACGCGGCCATCGCGGTCGACAAGCACGGCTGCGACCACATACACGATCTTTGACGGCAGCGCGGCTGCCGGTGCATCGAGGTCGAAACAGCCGGACATATTAGACCTTTGGCGGAACGTCTTTAGGTTTTGAGGGGGCAACGGCGGCAGGCGCTGCAGCCTTGTGCTTCTCGTAATCCGCTTGCAGGTTCGGATAGATCGCACCCAGCAGGCGGGCATCGAGCAACGCGCCGTGGCCGTTGTCGTCGCGTTCCTTGCGGCTGACGCCGTAACGGTCGAGAACCTTGTCGAGCGTCGCGGCTTTTTCGCCGAACATCTGTTCGGACCAGCGGCGAACATTCGTCCATTGCTGTTCGGGGACTTCTTTCACGCCGGCTTTCTGGAATTCCATGTTCATCATGGCGATATCGAGCGTGTAGTCGTTCGTTGTGCGGCAGGTGATGACGATCTGGTCGTCGCCGATGAAATCGCGGATCTGTTTTGCGATCTTGTCGAATTTCGGTTCGTTCGCCACGCGCGCATCGTCGATGCCATGGATCTTCACGACTTCTTCGGGGATGTGGCGGTCGGGGTTGACATAGACATGCAACTCGCGGCCGGTCGGCTTCTTGCCGACCATTTCCACGATGGCAACCTCAACGATCCGGTGGCCTTCTGACGTGAAAAGGCCGGTGGATTCCACATCGAGGACGAGCTCGCGCGGGCCCTGCGATTTTTTGTCGAAAATTTTCAAAATGCTCATGCCACAAGCAGTACCCCGCCACCGTGATTCCGTCAATAGGCGGCAGGGGTGGGTTTATGACGTTCTATTTTATATGTTTTATATCAAAGGCTTGCCCTAGGGAACGGATTAGCTGCCCCGCGGTTCGTTTAATGTAGCCATGTGCACTGCATCAGGGAGGACCGCCATGATTGATTTCAGCTTTTACGATATGCAGACGTCAACCTCGCTTCAGCGCGTGACTCCCCATATGACCCACATATCGGGCAGTCCCATCGCGTATATGGACGAAGTCGCCTTTGCCGCAATGGAAATGGGATATATCGCAGGCCCCAGCCTGAACACGCCTCATCATCCCGAAACCCGCCATTAAAACCCCAGCGCCCTGCCGCGCTGAATATGGCGCGGCTGGGGCTTATACCCGACTTTTTATTTTCAGACGTTCATGGCAACAAAAAAAGCGGCCCCTTGCGGAGCCGCTTTTTTGTTCGTGGCCTGAAGCCTGATTAGTCTTGTTTGGTTTCTGCTTCTTTTTCTTCCAGAAGCTGCGCTGCGTTTTTGGGGCCGTCTTTTTTGTGCGCTTTGTCTTTCTTCGCGGGTTTATCTTCGGCTTTCGCTGCCTTTTCGGCAGCGTCGGGCGCCGCAGCTTCGGCATTCAGCGGGTTGCCGTTTTCATCAAACAGCTTCACATCGGCCTTGGCGCGCAGGTCGGAGACCACCGCCTTCAGCGCCTGTTGCGACAGCTGGCTGCGGATCGCCAGTTCGACTTCGGCGAATTTCGGCACTTGGCGTTCGCGTTTTTCTTCCAGCTTGATCACATGCCAGCCGAGTTCGGTTTTGACGGGCGTCTTTGTATAGGTGCCGGGCTTCATCTTGAAGGCGACATCGGAAAATGCCGGGATCATCTCGTCCTTCAGGAACCAGCCGAGATCGCCGCCGGAGCGGGCGTTGGGGCCGGAGGAACGCTTGGCGGCGATTTCCTCGAACTTCGCGCCGGCATCGAGGTCCTTGATCGCCTGCACGGCTTCCTCTTCGGACGGCACCAGGATATGGCGCGCATGGACTTCGACCTTGCCCTTGTTTTCTTTTTCAAACTTCGCGTAAGCGTCCTTCACCTGTTCCTGGCTCACCTTGCTTTTCAGCAGGCGCTCGAAATACATCTGCTTGACCAGCTGCGCCTTCAGGATCTCGACGCGCTTTTTGAAATCGGCGCTTTCGTCGATCTTGGCGGCGTTCGAGGCGTCATCCAGCAGTTTTTCGTTGATGATCTGGTCGACCACCAGCGGGAATACCTGCTTCTTGTCCACGCCTTCCAGCTTCTGGCCCAGTTCCTTGATCGCGTTATCCACGTCTTTTTTATAGATGTTGGTGCCATTGACGATGGCGACGGTGGTATCGGCGGCGGCAAGCGCGGGAAGAGCGCCAAAAAGGACGGCAGCGGCGGCGAGAGCGATCACCTTGTCACGAAACAGCATAGGTATTCTCCATAGGGTTATTTTACGAAATCCGGCAGAACTGCCCGCCACGCGGATAACTTGGCTTTCTGTAGGTGATATAATGCCGTTTCCGTCACTTTGGCAAGGGTTTTAGCAAAGCTTTTCGCAAGCGTTTTCAGGGGTAAAAGCCTTGATTGACTTCATATCAATGTGGTTTATATCTGACGGGACATAAATAAGGACAAGCGCAATATGTTTACGACTCTCGCCCGCAAAATGTTTGGCACCGCGAACGACCGGATCATCAAGGGATACCGGAACACGGTGTCAAAAATCAATGCGCTGGAACCCGCCATGCAGGCCCTCTCCGACGCCGAGCTGTCGAACCAGAGCGATAAGTTCCGTAAAGAACTGGCCGGCGGCAAGACGCTTGACCAGATCCTGCCCGAAGCATTTGCAACGGTGCGCGAAGTTTCCCGCCGCACGATGGGCCAGCGCCATTTCGACGTTCAGCTGATGGGCGGTATAGCCCTGCATGAAGGCTACATTCCCGAAATGCGCACCGGTGAAGGCAAGACACTGACCGCCACGCTTGCCGTTTACCTGAACGCGATCGAGGGCAAGGGCGTGCATGTTGTGACCGTCAACGATTACCTCGCGCAGCGCGACGCCAACTGGATGAGCCCGATTTATAAAATGCTGGGCATGTCGGTCGGCTTCATCCTGTCGAACATTTCCGACGATACGCGCCGCGCGTCGTATGCCTGCGACATCACTTATGGCACGAACAACGAATTCGGCTTCGATTACCTGCGCGACAACATGAAATATTCGCTGGAGGACATGGTCCAGCGTCCGTTCAATTACGCCATCGTCGACGAAGTGGACTCGATCCTTGTCGATGAAGCCCGCACGCCGCTGATCATTTCGGGACAGGCGCAGGATTCCGCTGAATCCTACCGCACGATGGACAAGGTGATCCCCAAGCTGGAAGCCGCCGATTTCGAAATCGACCTGAAGCATAAGACCGTCATCCTGACCGATCAGGGCAACAACCATGTCGAGGAAATCCTCGGCCAGATGGGCGTGCTGACCGATGGCGGGCTGTACGACCTGCAGAACATGGGCCTGATCCACCACGTCAACCAGGCGCTCCGTGCGCATAAACTGTTCTCCGCCGATGTCGATTACATCGTGAACAACGACGCTGTCATCATCATCGACGAATTCACCGGCCGCATGATGGAAGGCCGCCGCTTCTCCGAAGGCCTGCACCAGGCATTGGAAGCAAAAGAAGGCGTCAAGATCCAGAACGAAAACCAGATCCTTGCCTCCATCACCTTCCAGAATTATTTCCGCATGTACCCGAAACTGGCAGGCATGACCGGTACGGCGCTGACGGAAAAAGCGGAATTCGAGGCGATCTATAACCTCTCCGTGGTCGAGATCCCGACCAACAACGAAATGATCCGTAAAGACCAGCACGACGAAATCTACCGCTCCGCGCTGGAAAAATACGATGCGATTGTCCTGCAGATCCGCCAGTGCAACGAGCGTGACCAGCCCGTGCTGGTCGGCACCACCTCGATCGAAAAATCGGAATTGCTGTCGAGCCACATGAAAAAGCTGGGCATCGACCATCAGGTGCTGAACGCCCGCTATCACGAACAGGAAGCCTTCATCATCGGCCAAGCCGGACGCCCCGGCGCGATCACGATTGCGACCAACATGGCCGGCCGCGGCACCGACATCAAATTGGGCGGCAACCTTGAAATGCGCCTCGCGCAGGAAATCCCCACCGACGCCGACGAAGTCACGCGCGCCCGCCTGACCCAGAAGATCACCGCCGAGATCGAGGAAGCAAAAGAAATCGTGCTGCGCGCCGGCGGCCTGTTCGTCCTCGGCTCCGAACGCCATGAATCGCGCCGCATCGACAACCAGCTGCGCGGCCGTTCCGGCCGTCAGGGCGACCCCGGCGCATCCAAATTCTTCATCTCGCTCGAAGACGACCTGATGCGCATCTTCGGGTCCGAAAAGATGGACATGTTCCTGCAGAAAATGGGCCTCAAGCCCGGCCAGCCTATCATCCACCCGTGGATCAATTCCGCCATTGAACGCGCGCAGAAAAAGGTCGAGGCGCAGCACTTTGAAATCCGCAAATCGCTCCTGCGTTTCGACAACGTGATGAACGACCAGCGCAAGGCCATTTACGACCAACGCCGCGAGATCATGAGCGTGGAAGATTCATCTGAACTGATGAACGACATGCGCCATGAAGTCGTGCACGGCATCGTCGAGGCTGCAATTCCCGCCGGTTCCTATTCCGAACAGTGGGACCTGCAACTGCTGAAGACCGACGCGATGCGTTTCCTCGCCCTCAACATTCCCGCCGAAGACTGGGCGAAAGAAGAAGGCATGGACGAGCATGTGGCGACCGAACGCCTGCTGAAACTGTCCGAAGACAAACTGGCCGCGAAAACCGCGCAGGTGCATCCGGAACAGCTGCGCATGCTGGAAAAATCCCTGCTGCTCGACATCCTCGACCAGACATGGAAAGAGCACCTGCTCGCGCTTGAATACCTGCGTCAGGGCATCATGCTGCGCGCCTATGGCCAGAAAGACCCGCTCAACGAATACAAGACCGAAGCCTTCGCGATGTTCCACGACATGCTGGGGCTGCTGCGCCAGCGCGTGACCGCCGCCATGGCATGGGTCGAACTGCATTCCGAAGTGCCGGCCGAAATGCCGCGCCGCCCGGAACCGACAATGGTGCAGTCGCGCGGCCCCGATCCCGCACGCCCGCCCCGCCCCGAAGTGAAGGATACGACACCCGTCTATGCCGGTTCCGTAGAGTTCAAGCAGGACGACCCCGAAACCTGGACCAAAACCCCGCGCAACTCGGCATGCCCCTGCGGCAGCGGCAAAAAATACAAGTACTGCCACGGACAGGCTGAATAATCAGCATAAGGAGACAGGCATGGCGGCAGACGACGAGATTACCCTCGCACTATACCAGAGCCTCTCGACCCTTGCCGATATCATCACCCTGCGCGAAGCAGGGGCGATGGATCACCAGCGTAACGTCTCGCAGATTTCCCGCACGATCGCCCAACTGATGCGCATGGGGGAGGACGAGATTGAATCCATCCGCATCGCTGCCACACTGCATGACGTGGGCTTCATCCTGATCCCGTCCGGCATTTTGACAAAGCCGGATGTGCTGACCGACCAGGAACGCGCCGTCATCCGCCAGCACCCGATCCACAGCGCGGAAATCATAAAGAACATCGAATTCCCGTGGCCGGTCGCCGAGATCGTTTTGCAGCATCATGAACGCCTCGACGGCTCGGGCTATCCGCAGGGATTAAAGGGCGACGATATCATGCTGGAGGCGCGCATCATTGCCGTCGCCGACGTCGTGGAATCGATGCTCTCCCCCCGTCCGTGGCGCAATGCGCTGCCGCTGGAGGATGCGCTGGCCGAAATTCAGAACGGCAGCGGCATCAAATACGATCCGCTGGTCGTCGAGACATGCGTCGAACTTTACACGAAACAGCGTTACCGCCTCGACCCAGAATATTACGGTCGCGGTTAAGCGGTGAAACAGTCTTTCGCGCACAAGCACCCCCTGCTCCACAATGCGTTGCAAACCTTACGTAACCATCCGAAATATTTCATCATCGCGGCACTGTGCCTTGCGGGGTTCTGGATGTTCGGCGTGCTGGCATCCGAAGTGCATGAAGGCGAAAGCGCCGTGATCGACAAGCAATTATTGTTGATGCTGCGCAACCCCGCCGACATCACCGACCCCATCGGCGGCCGCTGGCTGGAGGAAATCATGCGCGACCTGACCGCGCTGGGCGGCGCTTTCATCGTGACCTCCATCTCCGTCATCGCATTCATATATCTCCTGGTATCCAAACAGACGGCGCGCGGCTGGTATCTAGCCGCATCCGTGGCGACGGGATTTGCATTCAGCAGCCTGATGAAATATGGCTTCGACCGCCCCCGCCCCGACCTCGTGCCGCACGGCTCGATCGTCTATACCTCCAGCTTCCCCAGCGGGCATTCGCTGATGAGCGCGCTTGCCTACCTGACGCTCGCGGTCTTGCTGGCGGAGGCGCAGACGCGCACCAGCATGAAAATCTATTTCATGGGCGTCGCCATCCTTATCACTATGCTGACAGGCATCTCCCGCGTTTACCTTGGCGTCCACTGGCCGAGCGATGTGCTGGCTGGATGGCTGGGCGGCGCGTCGTGGGCGATGATGATCTGGCTCATCTGGGCGCGCATCCTGCACACCGGCAAAAACCGCCGGAAATAATCACTTCACCACTTCCGCGCTTTTCAGGCGGTAGAACACGCCGCTGTCCGGGTCTGCCGGCACCAGTTCCAGCACGCCCTTCACCGTTATCGGGTCATAGGAAAACCTGGCCGGTTTCTTTTCTGCATGCACCTCGATCACCAATGCGGGCGCGACATGGTAATGGAACGGGCAACCGACCGGAAACGGTCCCAGCAAAAATTCCTTCTGCCTGTCGGATGAATCGAGCGGGAACATGAAACCCTTTATTGTGATTTCCCTGCCCGCCAGTGATTTTACCGCAGGGGTGAAGACGGGTTTATAATACTGGTAATCATAGCCGTCCTTGTCCTTGCCCTCGATATTCTTCTCCGCCGTCGAACCCAGCAGTTTCCAGTCGGTTGCGCCCTTTGGCACATCGATATAGTTTTTGGCGAAGTCCTTTAGTGACTGCGACGGGCTGTCCATCGGACCTAAATCAATCGTGCCGGAAATACTGGACGTGCCGGTTGAGTATTCCACTTTCTCCAGCGCATAAGCTGGCGTTGCGGCGAGCAGCAGGAACGCGATGATATATCTCATGCGCGCCCCCGTGCCAGCAATCCGGCGATATCCGTCCGCGCCGCCGACAGCGCAGGCACAGCAGCCGCAACCAATCCCGTCGCGCCCCCCATCAGGAGTAGCCAGCCATCGAGCGCATCGAATTTCAGGAACGACGCAGGCGCGACAACACCGCCGAGGCTGGAAATGCCCGCCGCCATTTCATAGGCCAGCAAGTGCCCGAGCGTGATGCCGGCAACCGTGCCGGCATCAGCGAGCATCAACCCCTCCGCCGCGACCGTCGCCGCCAGCGTTCCCGGCGATGCGCCCAGTACGCGCAGCACGCCAAGGTCATACCGCCGTGCAGCCAGTGACGAGGCAAGCGACGATAGCAGCATCAACGCCGAGAGCGCGACAAAGCCCATGCCCACCGCCGTCAGCAGGTCGCGCCCGAACCCCAGGCTTTGCGACAGCCGCGCCATTTCATAGGACGGGCTTGCCGCGATCATGTTCGACGTCGCATTGATCTCGCGCGGCAGCGACATGGTGGCAACCGGGTTTCTGACCCTGACCAGCAATGCCGTCACCTGATGCGCCACTTCCAAATCCTCCGCCGCATCGGGGTCGCCGATATCGGGGTGGCGGTGCAGTTCCTGCACGCTGCCCAGCGCAGTGACGATCAGGCGGTCCAGCACCGTGCCGGTCGGTTTCAGCACACCGGTGATTTTGTAATCATGAAAATGATGCACATCATCGCCATCCGCCGCGAGACCGTGGACGCCTGCGAAACTGTCGCCCGTTCTCAAACCCGTCAGCGCACCCGCCACCGCATCGAACGGCGCGGCAAAGACTTTGCCAGCGGCATATTCCGCCCCGTAATGCGCCAGATATTCCGGCACCGTGCCGACGATGCGGAACCCACGATAGTTATCACCCAGCGCGACCGGGATGATGGATTTCACTTTGGGGTTATGCTGCAGTTTTTCCATGTCGTGCATGTCGATATTTCCGGTCGGCACATCGGCGTGATAGACGCTCGACAATACCAGTTGCAGCGGGCTGCCCTTCGCCCCTACCACAACATCAATACCCTGCGCGTTTCGCAGGAAACCGTCCTGCACGCCCTGCGACAGCAATAACAACGCGGCCAGCAGCGCGACACCCGCAGCGGCAGCGGTCACGCAAAGCCCCGATTGCAGCGGGCGGGAACGGATGGATGATAGTGCCAGCGACAGCGCGTTCATGCGATCTCCTTCACCCGCGCATCGAGGCGGATGATTTTGGTGAAACGGGAAAGGATGCGGGTGTCATGCGTCGCTACGATCAGCGCGGATTTCGCTTCCGCCGCCTGCGCGACCAGCAGATCCATCACGGTATCTGCATTGGCGTCATCGAGCGCGGAGGTCGGCTCATCCGCCAGCAGCAATTGCGGCTTGTTCAGCACCGCGCGCGCGATGGCGGCGCGTTGCTGTTCACCCTGGCTGAGGGCGTCCGGCGTTCGGTGTGACTTTGCGGCAAGGCCGAGTTTCGACAGTAATTCATCAATCCTGTCCTCGTAGCGCGCCGTGCCCGCCATATCGGCGGCAAGGGCGATATTCTGGCGCAAGTTAAGCGCGGGCAGCAAATGGAGCGTCTGGAACACGCAGCCCACATTTTTGCCGCGCCATTTGTCACGCGCGCGGGGCGACATGGCATAAACATCGCGCACATGGAAATTGACCACGCCGGAGGTGGGGCGCAGCAGCCCTGCAATCACCGACAGCAATGTCGTCTTGCCGCAGCCGGACGGCCCAAGCAACACAACGCGGTCGTCGAATTCAACGGATAAATCGGGAAAGGCCAGCAGCGGCGCGTTTTTTCGCGCCACGGATATGTTTCGTGCATCAAGCATGGGCGTACTACTCCAAAAATTTCAGGATCGGGCTGAAAGGTCAGGAGTATGCGGGCGGCGCGCGGGCGTGGAACGGATTGACGGCGGTGAAAACGCGGAACAACGCGGGCAATGCCCCGCCGAAATCCACCCGCGCAAATTGCAGCGCGACGAACACGGCGACCGCCGCCATGCCAAGGCTGTGCGCGGCGAAGGCAATGGGGCAATCATCGCCCAGCTGTTCCGATTGCGCCTGTTCCTTCAGGTGCGCGGGATAATGCGCGGCAATCGCGACCTGCACGATGAGCAGGATCAACAACACGGCAGGCAGGATGAATTTCGATGTAAAGGCGCGCCAGTTCATGCCGCAAAAGCTAGGCCTCGCCCAGTTGCGAGTCAATAGCAACAGGTTTGCGCATTGATTTTACTGGGCTAAATGTTAATTGCATAATCCGGTACCCGTGCTATCCTCCTCTCACAATCACATTCACGAGGTTTTCGCATGTCCGATCTGACCAAAGATTTCGGCGCTTCCGCACCCAAGGCACCCGCAGGGCCCAACCGCGACAACGTCAACCTCCTGCTGCTCAGCAACGGCGCACTGGCGCAGAAACGGAACGAGACCATTCAGGAATTGTTCGGTGCTTCCCCTGAAAACCCCAAGACCATTATGTATGTCGCCTATGCGCTGGGCGATCAGGACGCGGCGCTGGCGCGCACAAAAGCGTGGATGGAGCCGCTGGGCATCAACGTCATTTCCGCGCATCAGCAGGCCGACCCCGTCGCCGCGCTGGCGAAGGTCGACGGCGTGTTCGTCACGGGCGGCAACACCTTCCGCTTGCTGGACAAGCTGCAAAAGACAGGGCTGCTGGAGGCGATCCGCGACCGCGCATTCGAAGGCTTCCCGTACATGGGCGCGAGCGCGGGCATCAACGTCACGGGCCTGACGATCATGACCACCAACGACATGCCGATCGTGCAGCCACGCGACATGAACGCGATGGGCTTGGTGCCGTTCCAGATCAACCCGCATTATGTGGACGGCAAATTCTATTACGAGGAAGACGGCAAGGTCATCCCCTATGCCGGTGAAAGCCGCGCCGACCGCCTGAACCAGTACCATGAAGAAAACAGCACGCCCATCATCGGCGTGCGTGAAGGTTCGGCATTGCGCGTGCGCGGCAACACTGTCGAACTGCTGGGCGGCAAACCGGCGCATGTGTTCGAACAGGGCAAGCCGAATGCAATCACCACGGATGACAAGGTACTGACGGCATTTATGATCCCTGCAAAGCCGCAAGCCCCCGCGCCAGCTACACCAAATCCCCCGAAGCTATAACGCACATTTAATTAATACATAAATATCAGTTACTTATGTATTTTCACTTGTGCAGCACTCGCAACCGTATTATACATAATATTCAGCAGAGCGTATATTCTCGGCTTGCGGTTTTCCTTCGGCGAATTGTTTCCTGCAGCCCCGACCACTTCGCGCCCGGCAAAACAGCCTCGTATTTATTGATCTAAAAAATGCAGCGCGCATGTCGCGTGCAAAGGGGAAATGCGGTGGGAAACCTGAAACTGAAATTCGCGGAAGTCGCGGCGCGCGCCAAGGAACAATCACTGCACCTTATATACACTACACCTATCGAAATCGCGATCGGCGCGGTGTTCGTGGGCGCGCTAGCGGGTGGCGGCAATTACTGGGTGCAGTCGGGCGACGAAGGAAAAATTCCAGTCGCATTCTCCGAAGTCGGCAAGACGATCCGCGCCTTGGAGCGCGAGGGTCAGCCCGTCCCTCCCCTGACGAAATTCTACGCCACCACCAGCGACTATACGATGCAGGTGTTCGAGGCGAACAATACCGCATTCGAGCGCGGCGGCAGCAACAGCACCTTCGGCGCTGAGCTGGATTACCGGATGGACCGCGCGCTGCGCGTCCACAAGCAGATCCCCGAATACGCGAAGGAAATTCCGGGTGCCGCCGCAGCGGCTCTTGAGTCAGTCGATAAGCTCGTCAAGGCCGCGCAGGAACTGCCGCCCGTGATCGCCGCCTTTGAGGCATCATGGGACGAACATCACCGCGACGTGACCAAGACGCGCCGCTGGACGGAAAAGGAATGCGACAGCGAAGGAAAAAACTGCCACGACGTGGACAAGAGCGAAGAAGTGTATGACTACACCGTCCACACCTATACCTATCATGCGGACCAGGGCGCAGTGGCTTCGAAGCTGCTGGGCGCGTTCCTCGAGCGTCATCCCGACCTGCAGGTGAATGAGCGCCTGATCCTTTCCACGAAAACCGATCCCGAAAACGAATACGCGATTGAAAAGAGCATGAAGGAACTGTTCAAGGGCAAGATCCCGACGCAGGCACAGGCGCTGGAGATGGCAAACAAGTGGGCGACGGGTTCGAACCTTTACACATTGCAGCCCGCGATCAACGCGAACCACGGCGGTATGCGCAGTATCGCACCGCAATGGCAGGCTGCGATGCGCACGGCGCACAGCCAGCAATACAACACCAATTCCAGCAGCGATTCAGGCCCCGCGGAATTCCAGACGGCGAACACTGCGCGTGACTACGCAAACACAACGCATGACAACGCATCGCGCGTCATCAACGGCATCCGCATGTCGGGCTACAGCGCGAAAACACTGGAAGCGCAAGTGAAGGAATATGTCGGCATCACCCAGGATTACAAGCCCGGCAATGCGAACAAGAAACGCAGCGAAGTCATGCAGACGGCGCGCGCGATATATCAGAACAACTTCGCCGGCGGGCTCGACGTGCAGCCGTTCAAATGGCTGGAGGTCATGATCTATACCGGCCTCGGTCTGCTGGGTGGCGGGGTTGCGGGCGCCGGCGTGGACAAGCTCATCAATATCAAGCGCCGCGAAAGCTACCGCATGAGCAACCTGTTGCCGCAGCGCAGCTGGAACAGCAGCCTGAGCGGATCGTTCGGCAACCGCAGCAACCTCTTCTCCAATCCGACCGACGACATTTCCGCGACTAGCCGCAGCAAGAAACCAAACAACGGGGTTCAGCTCTAAACCTTTCACCTATCCTTGCGAACTAATCCCCCTTTTGGACGAAAGGGGGATTTTTCGCTGCAATATGCAGACGCGAAAAAGCCACGCGCTGACGCGGCGGGGATTTCAATTTAGGTATGATTTAAAGGGAAATGGTGCTGTTGAGTGGGATTGAACCGCCGACCTCCCCCTTACCAAGGGGGTGCTCTACCACTGAGCTACAACAGCTTACCTAGTAAAATCAGATACTTAAGGTACAGGGGTTGGTATCTTCCACCCGTTTTCGCCCTTATGAATAAGTGATTTGGGGGTGTTTTGTCAACACTTGCCTTATTCTTTCCGCAGGCTGCGGAAAAGGCTGTATTTGCCATCTGTTTTCTTGTGGAAAAACATCTCCTTGCCGTCCCGCGGAATGGCGGGGGCTTCGGCAAAGCCGTCGATCAGGGAGAGTGCTTTCGGCGTATCAAAAGGCTTGGCCGTTGTGGTGCGCGTGGCGACCATCAGGTGCGGCACATCGCCTTCGACCGCGCGGGTGAAGTAAAGTTCCAGCCCGTCATCCGAAACGGCAGGCGCGTATTCCAGCGCGTCCGAATTCACGTTGATGAGCGTCGCAAAGCTGGAAGGGTCGATGCGGAACGCGCCGTATCCGTCGATGGTCGCCAGCATCAGGTCCGCTTCCTTCGGCACAGCCGACCCTTCGGCAAAACGCGCACGGGCAATGTACAGGTTGTGCCCGTCGGGGCTGACACTGGCATCCATATTTATCTCGCCCGGCACACTTGGCGTGATATCACCGCGCACAGCACGCAGGTCGACAACCTCGCGCCCGTTGAACGTGCCCGTATATAACGACTGGAACGTATCGGCATAGCTGCGCAGGCTGGTGAAATAAAAGCGGCCATTCGCATCGATGCTGGGAATGGCATCGAGTTTGTCGCTGTTGATCGCCGTCAGCTTGCCGGCATATTGGAATGTCAGGTCGCCGGTGCGTTTCGCGAAATGCAGGTCGGTCTGCGCGGCCGCATCGTTTTCGTTGTTGAAGAATAAAATCTTGCCGTCGGCCGTCACCGCCGGTTCCATCGCCTGGCCGTCATAGCCTTCAATCGTTACGGCTTCGGCAGTGCCATACAGGTCACTGTCTTCATGCTTGGGCATCACCGCTTTGGATCCTGATGGTTCTTCAAGCATCGCAAGCGCATTATCCAAGAGGTTTTCGGCGGCATTCATGTCACCTGCCTCGATTGCGGGTTTCACCTGCTGTGCCAGCGCGTAAGGTTCGGCGATGTTGCGGTTGGCTTTTGCCCATTCCTGCAGCCCCGCCTCCACCCGCGCGCCCTTTTCCTGCAGGCGGTGGATGGTCGTGCCGATATGGACGCCGAAAAACACGACGACCAGCAGCAGGAGGATGGCGATGCCGATAAAAAACCGTTTCATTCTTTTGGTATCCGATTTTAAGGGCGGATGGGCAACCTGTTTTTGATTGCCATAAGTTAGATGATATTGACTCGCAATTATCTCAGGCCTAATCTGTACGCATGACAAAATCCGCCCCCACAATCGCAAATGACCTGCGCGCCAAAACATCCCTGCCCCTGATCGTGGGCCCGATGTTCCTTGTGTCGAATGCCGACCTTGTGCTGGCGTCGTGCAAGGAAGGCATTGTCGGCAGTTTTCCGGCGGGCAGCAAATGGACGGCGGCGGATTTCGAGACGTTCCTGAAGGATGTCACGGACGGGCTCGCCGATTACAAGGCCAAGAACCCCGGCAAGACGGTCGCCCCCTATTCCATCAATCTGGGCGTGCGCAAGAACACCGCGCGGCTGCAGGCCGACCTTGCACTGTGCGAGAAATATAAAGTGCCGATTGTCCATGCCTCGGGCATGGTCACGCCGGAAATCGTGAAGCAGATCCATGCCTATGGCGGCATCATCGTACAGGATGCGCTGAATGCCGAAGAGGCAAAGCACGCGGTTGCGGCGGGCGTCGATGGAATCATCGCCGTTGCGGCGGGCGCAGGCGGACAGGCGGGCACTGTCAATCCCTTCGTGCTGCTGGGCGAAATTCGCCAGTTCTATGACGGGTTGTTGATTTTGGCGGGCGGGTTGACCACGGGCAAAGACATCCTTGCCGCACAAACGATGGGCGCGGACTTCGCGCTGATGGGCACGCGGTTTCTGGCGACGAAAGAATCCGCGGCAGAGCCCGATTATAAAAAGATGGTGCTGGATTCCGGTTCAGCCGACGTCATCTACACCTCCGCCATCAGCGGCATCGCCGGCAGCTTCCTGAAAGCCAGCATCGAACAGAACGGTTACGACGCGGAAGACCTGCGCAAGCGCGGCCCCGGCGCAGACAAGATTCCGACCCCGCCGGGCCAGGAAAATCGCGCTTGGAAATTCGTGTGGTCGGCGGGACAGGCATCCGGCAACATCACCGACCTGCCCACCGTTGCAGACCTTGCCGACCGCCTGAAGACGGAATATGCGGATGCGAAAATCGCGCTGCCAAAAAAGCTCGGCCTCGGCCCCAAACCCGCCGCACCGAAAGCGCCGACGCCTTGAAAAAACTCGCCCCGCTGTTATTGTCATTATTCATCGTCTTAATGACCTGTTCCTGCCAGAAAGCCGCCATCATGAAACCCGATTTCAACGCCGCATTGCAAAAGCATTTCGATTCCATCGAACACCGCGATATCGAGGCATTCAAGGCAAGCATCACGGGCGACAAGACGATGTACACCATCGTCCAGAACGGCCATGCCTTCACCACGCCGCAGCAAATCATCGACATCCACAAGGAATGGTTCAAGGACAGCCGCTGGAGCTGGAAAGGCAAAGTCATACATACCGTCGTCGGCGAAGACATGGCGGTTGCGATCGTGAAATACACATATCAGGCCAAGCCGGAAAGCGCCCCGCTGGAATCATGGCTGACCTATGTCTTCAAACTGGAAGGCGGCAGCTGGAAGATCGTGCACGACCAGAATACTGCGCTGGATTTCCCCGCCTTTGCGAAGTCGATGAGCGAACAGTAGCCCATAGATAAAGTGGCGGAAGTTATAGGATTAAACCCGTATTATGCTCTCCGCAACATTTCAAAACGCTGCATTTCGCCCCTCGCCTTTGCATTTCGGGTGCGGTAAAAATAGATAACAAGGGGCATTTACCATGATCATTCCGCATATCACCGCCTTTTACGCCGGCTTTCTCGGCCTCATGCTGGTCGCGCTGTCGTGGCGCATCATGGCCATGCGGGCACGGCTGGAGGTCATGGTCGGCGACGGCGGCGAAAAGAACCTGAGCGTCGCCGTGCGAATGCAGGGCAACTTCATTGAATACGTGCCGATGGCGCTGCTGCTGATCGCCTTCAACGAAATCATAGCAAGGCCGTCATGGGTCATACATGCCCTGTGCATCCTGCTGCTGGCGGCGCGCCTTGCGCATGTGCATGGCATGAGCCGCAAGAACGCGCTGGGCGCGGGACGCCGCATCGGCGCGCTGATGACCTTCGGCGTCGTCGTGGCGGCATCCATCCTGTGCATTGCGTCGATGATCATGGGGCGTGTGTAATGTCGAAATTTGCAGTTACAAAACCCGCAGCCGCCGCGCCCGAAAACCTGTCACCTGCCGACATGGCGGAAAAGATGGTACAGGCCATCCTGAAAAACGATGTCGCCGCCATCAACGCGCTGATCGTGCGCGGCGCGGATGTGAATGCCAGCGATTCAAAAGGCAACAGCATGCTGTTGATCGCCGCGACCGACCCGCGCGAACACCGCGCGCTGGAGGCGTTGATTGCGGCACAGGCCGACCCGAACAAGCCATCGGCCAATGGCCGCATGCCGCTGCATTCCGTGCTGCGCATGAAGGACGACAAATTAATGCCCGCCGCCGCCGAAACGCTGTTCAAGGCGAAGGCAGACCCGAACATCATCGAACGCCGCCCGAACAACCCGCCGCAAACCGCGTTCCAGGTGGCCTATGAACAGAACCGCCACGACCGCATCCTTGAAATGCTGCTGAAGAACGGCGCAGACCCGACCATCGGCGAGGACCTGGCGGCGAAAATTGTTGCGCCCATCCACGCGCTGGCATGGACGGGACGCTATGGCGTGCTGGAAATTGCGTATCAAAACGGCATCGACCTTGATAAACCCGCATCCGACGGCATGACCTGCCTGATGCTGGCCGCGCGCGAAGGCGCGATGAAAACCGTGGAGGTTTTGCTGGAATGCAATACTGACCCGACGCTGCTCGACCGCCGCGGGCAGGACGCGATCGCCTATGCGCACAAATCCCCGCCCGAAACCGACAAACGCGCCCTGCTGAAACTGCTGGTGCGCGCGGCGCGTGAATTCAGCCTGCGCAAGGAAATGGCCAAGCTGCGCAGCGACCTTGACGCCTTGCGCAGACTGGTCGAAAAATCGGCATCCGCTTCCTGAGTTATGGCAAAATAAGCGAATCCTTGACCCGACCGACCCCGCTTCGTTACTTTCCCGGATATGACCAAGGACGACAAGCCCACTTCGCAGCCGCTGCCCAGCCCGCGCATGGAAAAACAACGTGCCGAGGCGCTGCGCAATAATTTGCTGAAGCGCAAACAACAAACGCGCGCGCGCGATAACGAGGAGAAGAAATAATGTCCATCATGCCCGACAGCTGGATCCGCGAACAGTCGCAGAAAAACGGCATGATCGTGCCGTTCGAGGAACGCATGAAGCGCGAGGGCGTGATTTCATACGGGTTGTCTTCGTATGGGTACGACTGCCGCCTGTCGGATGAGTTCATGATCTTCACCAATGTCGACAACGCGCTGGTTGACCCGAAAGCCTTCAACCCGCAAAGCTTCGTCACGCGCAAGACGGATGTCTGCATCATCCCCCCGAATTCGTTCGTTCTCTGCCGCACGGTGGAAACATTTAAAGTCCCGCGCGACGTGCTGGTGATCTGCCTCGGCAAAAGCACCTATGCGCGCTGCGGCTTGATCGTCAACGTCACCCCGCTGGAACCCGAATGGGAAGGCCAAGTGACGCTCGAGATTTCCAACACCACCCCCCTGCCCGCCAAGGTCTATGCAAACGAAGGCATCGCACAGTTCCTGTTCCTGAAAGGCGACAGCACCTGCGAAGTGTCCTATGCCGACCGCGCCGGGAAATATATGGGGCAAAAGGGCGTGACGCTGCCGAAGATGTGATTGCGGCTCAAATCTAGAAACCCTTACCCGACTTCATATCCGGCCGTGCGGCTGAGGATTGCGCCTTGTTGTCCTGCACAGGTGTGGGTGACACCATGTCTTTCGGTGCTGCCGATGAATGGTGGTCGATGATCATCCAGCCGTCATCCGTGCGGCGATAGACAAAGCTGTAACGGGCGGGCACGGATTGCGACCGGCCCTCTTCATCCTGATAGCTGAAGGTATACATGCCGCTGTTGACGGCAGTGTCCTGAAATACGCGGATATAGCTTTCATTCACTTCGCCTTTCAAATCCTTGCGCGCGGTGAAGGCGGTGAAGTAGTCGGTGCGTTGTTCGGGCGTGTCGTGGACTTTGGGCGACAGCGTGGGCAGCAGCACGGCCTCGGGCGCATACAGCGCGGTCACGGCATCGGCGTTGCCGGTGCTGACAGCGGCGATCCATTTTTGAAACACAGCTTTGACTTCCTGTTCCGCGTTCTGGCTGCGGCGCTTGAATGACGGCTTCAGCGGCTTTGCGCCAGACGCCGTTTTCTTCGCATTGTTGCGCCCCTTGTCGGCTTTGCTGAATTTC
Source organism: Alphaproteobacteria bacterium (assembly GCA_965279315.1). GTDB lineage: Bacteria > Pseudomonadota > Alphaproteobacteria > Micavibrionales > UBA2020 > JAPWJZ01. The sequence goes on from OZ257145.1 coordinate 2,730,379, forward strand.
TGTTCGAGCGGCATATGGCGATGTCCCTCTTCCTGATCGGGTTCAGCTATTCTGCTGATAATGATATATTATGTCAATAAATTGCTCGATTTTTGAATTAAGGCATTGATAAATAACAGTAATATTATTTTCATATTAAGACGGCGTTAATATCGGCTATGCTAGAATTCTTCTATCTTGCAAGGGATTCCAATGGCCTCGCCCGGAACCGCACCGCTGGTTGTCGTTTATCACGCCGATTGTATCGATGGCGCGGCGTGTGCATGGGCGGTTGCGAAATCGAATGGCATCGACAAGGTGAAGGACGCGAACGTCACCTATATCCCCTACGCGCATCACGATGTCGAAAAGGCGCAGGAGAAAATCCGCGCTGCGCTGTCCGAAAACGCGAATGTCTATTTCGTCGACGTTGCCCCCACGCCCAAATTCCTCGACGAGCTGATGACTCCTGACAAAGAAGGCAAGGCCAAGGCCGCATCGATCCGCGTCATGGACCATCACGAAAGCGCGGCGAAAGACTTGAAGGGCTACACGCCGCCTGTCGTCACCGGCGACCAGCCGAAGCTGGAGGTGCAGATCGAAGAACGCCGCATGTCCGCCGCGCTGATGGTCTGGCAGAAACTGATGCCGGACGAGCCGGTGCCCGCCGTGCTGGGCATGATCGACAAAATGGATGGCGATGCGCGCGGGCTGCTGACCCCGCATGATTTCGCCGCCGCCGCAATGATCGACACGCGCGATATTTCGACACCGTGGAAAGCATTCTCCGCCCTGCGCGGCCTTGCATCGATTACATTCAATCAAATGGCCGCGCGCGGTCGCCCGATGGTACGCGATCAGGACCGCCGCATCAAACGCGTGCTGGAAAACTCCTATATCGTGCCGCTGCCACTGGTTGAAGGTCAACCACCGCAAAAGGTGTTGATGGTGAATGCCGATGTGAAGCAGTTCGGCCGTCACATCTCCGCACGCCTGATCGAGGCCGCGAAGGAACAGGGCGCAGATGTTTCATTTGCATGGTACCTGCAGAAAAACGGCACCGTGACCGCCAGCATCCGCACCGACGGCGACCCCGACGCCTCCGAAATCGCCACCAAGCTGCGCAAGACAATGGGCGTGACCGGGGGCGGCCATGACGGCGCAGGCGCGATCCATTTCCCGTCACTGTTCGATTTCGCAAGGCATATTCAGGCGGCGCAGGTTGCAGCAGCGGGCATAACCGCCGCAAACGACCCCGTCAATCCGGCCGCGAAGAAACACACCCCGCCGCCGTCAATCCACTAAGGATATTGATCAGCCCATCTTCGCGTTGAACAACGCGTACTGGAAGCTTTTCTCGCGCGGCACTTCTTTCACCGCATCGATCACGCCGTCTGCCTTCAGGTTGTCCAGCAGGCCCATGATCTTGGGCAGGTCGTCCTTGTGCGCGCAGATTTCGTCATGGCCTTCCCAGAAAAGGCCGACGTTTCCGATGGGGTATTGCGTCTGCGTGCCTGCCTTGTCGGCTGCGGCGCGGAAGGCGAGCGCGACGGCGAGCGTTGCCTTGGTGTTGCCCTGATATTCTGCGCTTTCACGCTCGAACCGCTCCCCCGGTGCCGGACGCTGCGCGTTTTTGTTGAAAACTTGCAGGAAGACGACGTTATCGACTTCACGGCCATAGGGATTAAAGGGATTGGTGTAGATGCTCACGACTGTCTCCGTAACTATATATTTTAAAAATTATCCGCGCAGGGCGGCAGGCCGTTTCTGCAGTGTCGCCGCGCGCGGTTCAGGCGGCGTGCCGCCGAGGGATTTGAGTTTTTCGTAGGCCTCGACAATCGCTTCCTGACGCTGCATGTCGTCGAAATTCTGCACGACGACGGGCGCGGGACGTTCGGTATCGCGGAAGATGACCTGCTGCGTCCAGAAGTTGAAGGTCATGGTCAGCCCCTCGCCTTCGCGGACTTCAAGGCTATGGTCGTTCACGCGGGCGAAGCTGTAATCATCGGCGGGCGCGGCGGCGCTTTTGACTTCCGGCGCGCTCACGCCTGTGCGGTATTTGTTCAGGAAATTTTTGGCCTTGCCCTTGCCGCCTGCGACCGCGTGGTCATAGGCCGTCATGCCGTGCATGTCGGCGGTGTCGGGCTTTGCGCCGGCCTTCAGCAGGATATCGAGCGCCTCGACATTATCACCGGCCGCAGCCTTCATCAGCGGCGTGCGCGTTTGAGCATCGGGCAGGTTCGCGTCGCCGCCAGCCTTGATCAGCAATTCAAGCACGCGGCCATGGCCCTTTTCCGATGCCAGCATCAGCGCGGGCGCGAGGTTCAGTTCCACTTTCTGTTCCTGCGCGGCGTTCAGCAGCGTCATGACCATGCGGATATTGCCGTTCGCGGCGGCGTTGCTGAGCGCGGAATAACCCAGGTGGTTCGGCACCTCCAGCGCAGCGCCCGCCTTGATGAGCATTTCCAGTATTTCCTGGTGACCAGCCGATGCGGCGTAGGAAAGCGGCGTCAGTTTATCGCCGGAGGTGTAATCTGGCGACGCCTTGCCGGCCAGCAGCGCCTCGACAGCTTCCTTACGGCCGGCGACGGTTGCGAGCATCAATGCGCTCATGCCCTCGGCGTCGCGGATATCGACGCGGATGCCGGGCTGTTTCAGCAGCAATTCGATATATGCGGCATTGCCCTTCTTAGCTGCGTTCAGCAACGGCGCGGGAATGTTGTGGCTGGCGGCATTCACATCAACGCCGGTATCGAACAGACGCGCGAGCAACGTGGCAGGCGCATCGCTTTCAATCGCGCGGGCGAGGATGGTCATGCCGGTCGTGTTGGTATGGTTCCGGTGGCCGCCCATATCGACCAGATAAGACGCAACATCCCACGACTTGCGGTAAATGGCGATTTGCAGCGGCGTGTTGCCGGACTGGTCGACCGCATTGACATCGGCGCCCGCCTCGATCAGCACGGTCGCCATGGGCACGCCGCCGCGTGTGTTGTCGACGGCGGCATGCAGCACGGTGTATTCGGTTTCGGCGTTGCGCAACATGATATCCGCCTGCGCCTGCAACAATAACTTGACGGCGTTCAAGGCGTCCTTGCGTTCATACATGCCAATGGCTTTGAACAGCGGCGCGCCATGGCGGCTGCGCGTGGTGTTGACGTTGGCGCCCGACTTGATTGCCTTTTCCAGCTTGCCCGGCGAAAAATCGTCGAGCGCAGCATACAACGCGTAGTCTTTTTCTTTCTGCGACCAGCCGAGCATGGGTTTATTGTCTTTCGATGAAACTAAAGTTGCCATATAATGGTATTTCCCATATCGAATGTCAAGACTCATTGCCCGCCGCCCACTGCGAATTGACATTCACTAACTAACTGATGAATATACGAAATATGAAACTCGCGCATCGCCGCCACCTGATCGTCGTCTATCACGCCAGCTGCATTGATGGTTTGGCGTCGGCCTGGGCATTCGACCAGAAATGGGGGCCGGATATGGCTGTGCACATTTCCTACATCCCGCTCGGCCATCACGACACGCCGGAGGCGGAGGCGATGATCAGGAAAGAACTGACGAAAAACGCCGAACTGTTTTTTGTGGATGTTGCGCCATCGCGCCTGCTGCTGGATGAATTGATGGCGGGCGATTTGCTGAAGGCAATCACGATCATCGACCATCATAAATCCGCAGCCGAAGCGCTCGACAAATACGAGGCGCCGAAGAACGCGAACGCCCCTGCCCTGCAATTCCATTTTGACAGCCATGCCCCCGCCGCATCGGGCATGGTATGGGACAAATTGATGGAAGGCACCAGAAAGCCTGTCTTTTTAAAGATGATCGAAAAGATGGATCTGGCACGCGATATCACGGCGGAGGAAGACCTGGCCGCCGCAGCCCTGATTGATTCAAAAGGCCTGCGCAGCGTGGGCGACGCGTTTCAGGCGTTCAGCGAATTGGGCATCATGGAACTCGACGACATGATCGCGGCGGGCAAGAGCATCCTGGCCGACCAGCACAACCGTATCGCCAAGCTGAACGATAACGTGATGTACACGCGCATCATCGTGCCCGACGAAGGCATGGAAACCACGATCTGGATTCCCGCCATCAATGCCGATGTGCAGAATTTCGGACGCCATATTTCCGATTACCTGCGCGAACAGGGCGACCGCACCGGCATGGGCATGGCCTTCGCCTGGTATGTGCAAGGCAACGGCACCGTCACCATGAGCATCCGGTCGGACGGCGACCCCGATGCTGCGCAGATCGCCGAAATCCTCTGCCTCAACCAGGGCGTGAAGGGCGGCGGGCACAAGACGAGCGCCGCCGTGCATTTCGCGTCGCTAAAGCAATTCACCGAATTGATGCCGCTTTATACCGAAGGCCAGATGGGCGTGTTGAAGTTGAAAGAACAGCTTGCGGCAACGGCCTAACCTCTTATTGACATAATCATTTCACCGATGTTATCCTCCGCTACCTTTTTTGAAGCGGAGCATTTCCATGAAAGACGATTTCAACCTCGAAATTATCTACGGCAAGCTGGGTCAGGCGATTGCGAACCGCAATTATCATGACGGCATTAAACTGCCGCTGAAGGAACTGCTGAAATTTCCGGGCAATGCGGATGCGGAAGATGTGGTGACGGATACGATCACCTTCGCCGCCGAAAAACTGGGTGCGCAGCACGGGCTTTACCTCGTCCATGAACTGCTGGGCGAAAAACCGTCGCCTGCCCTGACCGCATTCATGCTCGAAAAATGGGATGCGCTGCTGGCGCAGGAAGTGACGCGCGAGCCGACCTCTGCGCTCAGTTACCTCACCTCCTGCGCGCGCAATATGGAGGACGGGCATCCGCTGTCGCCGCTCGCCCTCTCGCGCTGGTCGCGCCTCGTCGATGCGCTGTCGCCGATGGATGATTTCGAGAACAAGGTGACCTTCAATATAGACAACGTGAAGAACAGCGCGTTTCGCGCCGCCGCCCTTGCCAAGCTGTCGGAACTGAAAGACGCGCAGCCCGATATGGTGCTGACGCAGATGCTGGCGGTCGTGAACGGCCAGTATTTCAGTTTCCGCGACAAGGACCCGGCAAGCGCAAAGATCGTCATCACAACGCTCGCCGATATACTGGAAGCGCATCAGGGCGAATACGACGCGAAAAAGAAATCGGATATCGCATGGAAAGTGTTCAGCAACGGCGAAGGCATGAATGCCGCAGCGGAACAGGTCGCGGCACGCGTATACCTTGAGGCTGCGGCGGAACTTGCCGATAAAAACGCAGGCTTTGACATGTATCATGGCCTGATCCAGCGCCGTCGCAACCCGCATATCGCAGGCGAGAGCCGTGACGCCGCGTTCGAAGTGCTGGCGATGGTCGATGCAGGACGGATGCCGGGCAACAAGACGCCGAACGACATAGCAAGACTTGTGATGGAAGAAATTTTCACGCCCGCCATCACGGACAAGACGAAGGATGCCGATCTTGCCTCCCGCGCTTCCGACACATTGCTGGGTTTGGTACGCAAGGAATTGTCAGGTGACGATACGCGCCATTCATACCTGCATTACAATGCGGCGATTGCCTTGCTGAAATACTACCCCTCCGATGACCCCCGTGTGACCGAAACGGTCTCCATCTGGCAGACCGCCCTGACAAAAAATTTCAAGGAAAAGGGTAACGATTATTACACCCGCCAGATGGGCTGGATGGCGGACGTCGCAGCATCGCGCGGTGACACTGTGCTGGCCGAATTCGCCAAGGATGAATGGATAAACGGCATACGCGCAATGTCGAACGCGAAAATGCAGGCGACCGAAGCGTATAAAATCGTGCACGGCATTGTCGTCAACGCCGCGCATTACGGCAGCGATTCAATTCTCGTCGCCGAAGCACGCAAGCTGCTGCCCGAAACCGAACAGCGCGCCGGCGTCGTACACATGCCTGCCACCCTCACCCGCACCGATTTCAAAAAATTCCTGCAGGAAAAGCGCGTGCCGAAGCCTTGAGAAGCATATTATCGTTATGTAAACATAATTTCACAATAATGCCTTAAGTTCTGTTGAATATCTGCACATGAATATGAGAAAACTGCGGATAGGAATTCACAGAGACTGAAACGGGACCATCATGGACAAAATTCGCATCACGGGCGGCCAGCAATTGAATGGCGACATCGAGATCAGCGGCGCGAAAAACGCCGCGCTGCCGTTGATGGTGGCGAGCATTTTGACCGACCAGCCCCTGATCCTCAACCGCGTGCCGGAATTGCAGGACGTTCTGTCCCTGAACGAATTGCTAGAGGAGCTGGGCGTATCGGCGAAATATGACGGTGTTGCGAAAAAACTGACGCTGCACGGCGCCAAAATCACCTCGACAGAAGCGCCGTATGAATTTGTGCGCAAGATGCGCGCGAGCATCCTTGTCCTCGGCCCACTCGTCGCGCGCATGGGCATCGCGAAGGTGTCACTGCCCGGCGGCTGCGCCATCGGCACGCGCCCCGTCGATCTGCATATCGAAGGGCTGAAACGCCTTGGCGCGGAAATCGAATTGAACGAAGGCTATATCCTCGCCAAAGCGCCGAACGGCTTGGTCGGCGCACCCATCCACTTCACAAAAGTTTCCGTCGGCGCGACCGAAAACCTGATGATGGCGGCGGCACTGGCGAAAGGCACGACCGTGCTGACCAACGCCGCGCGTGAACCCGAAATCGTCGACCTCGGCGAATGCCTGATCAAGATGGGCGCGGAGATCGAAGGCCTCGGTACCGACCGTATCACCATTCATGGCAAGCAATACTTGCGCGGTACCGAACACAGCGTCATCGCCGACCGTATCGAGGCCGGCACGTTCGCTGTCGCAGCTGCAATGACCGGTGGCAAAGTGACGCTGAAACACTGTGAAATGCAGCATCTGGAATACCTGACGCAGCCGTTCCACAAGGCGGGCGTGGATATCCTCGCCTCCGGCACCGATGTGACGGTGGAGCGCAAGCGCGACCGGCTGCGCGGTTTTGACATCATGACCGAACCCTATCCCGGTTTCCCGACCGACCTGCAGGCACAGATGATGTCGATGCTCACCATTGCCGAGGGTGCGGGCATGATCACCGAAACGATTTTCGAAAACCGTTTCATGCACGTGCCGGAACTGGCGCGCATGGGTGCGGATATCACCGTGCATGGTTCGTCCGCCCTTGTGCGCGGCGTGGCGAAGCTGAAGGGTGCGCCCGTGATGGCGACCGACCTGCGTGCCTCAGTCTCCCTGATCCTCGCGGGGCTGGTGGCGGAAGGTCATACATCGGTCAGCCGTATTTATCACCTTGACCGCGGTTACGAGGACCTCGTCGGCAAGCTGACGAAAGTGGGCGCGAAGCTGGAGCGCATGGCCGACAAGGAAGAAGCGGCGTGAGCCGTATTATCGAGCTGAAGCTCGACAACGAAACCATCGGCACACGCTCCGCCGAAATCGAGGTCGAACGTCACCGCGCGATTTCCGATTTGCTGGAGGAAAATTCCTTCGCCGTGAAAGATTGCGAAGGCCCGTACAAACTCCACCTGTCGTTGCAGGGCGAACGGCTGCTGATGGATGTGAACTGCACTGCCAGCGGCAAGCGTGAAGAAATCCCCCTCCCCCTCAATTCCCTGAAGCCGCTGATACGCGACTATGTAATGATCTGTGACAGTTTCTATAAAGCCGCCAAGGGGGGCGAGATGCACAGACTCGAGGCAATCGACATGGGCAGGCGCGGAATCCACAACGAAGGGGCCGAAACACTGGCCGAAGCCCTTGAAAACAAAGTAATTGTGGACAAATTGACGGCAAGGCGTTTATTTACCCTTTTATATGTGCTACATATTCGCAGCATCACAAATATCACCTGAGGAATAATGTCAGAAAAAGAAGACTTGATGAGCTTTGAAGGCATCGTTTCGGAACTGCTTCCGAACGCGATGTTCCGTGTAAAGCTCGACAACGGCCACATCATTTTGGGCCACAGCTCCGGCAAAATGCGCAAAAACAAAATCCGCATCCTGGAAGGCGACCGCGTCACCGTTGAAATGACGCCGTACGACCTGACCAAAGGCCGCATCACTTTCCGTCACAAATAATGCTGATCCTCGCGTCCGCCTCGCCGCGCCGGCTGGAGCTGCTGAAGCAGCTTGGCATTGCGCCCGATCGCGTCGCGCCTGCGGATATCGATGAATCCCCGCTGAAGCTGGAACTGCCCGCACCCTATGCAAAACGAATTGCAGCGGAGAAGGCAAAAAAAATCGCGGCCGAAAACCCGGGCGCGATCATTTTGGCGGCGGATACCGTTGTCGGCGTCGGCCGCCGCATCCTGCCGAAAACCGAAACCGGGGACGAGGCGCGCAAATGCCTCGAACTGCTGTCCGGCCGCCGCCATAATGTCATTACGGGCGTGTCGATTGTGAATGCTGCGGGCAGGCAGAAGACCAAACTGGTTGTTTCCGTTGTGAAATTCAAGCGCCTGTCCGAAGCGGAAGTTGCGCACTATATCAATACCGGTGAATGGAAGGGCAAGGCGGGCGGCTATGCCATTCAGGGCCACGCCGCCGCACTGATCCCCTTCATCAGCGGTTCCTACAGCAATATCGTGGGGCTGCCGCTGTCAGAAACGCATGCCATGCTGAAGGATGCCGGATATGAGCGGGCTTGAACTCTTCGTCGATGAAATTGAAGGCCGCATGCACGCCGTTGTCGTCAAGAAGACAGCGCTCAACGACCTGTATGTGGATTCCCTGAACAAGGCCTGCGGCTGGGGCACGATCTTCCTCGGCCGTGTCATCAAGCTCGACAAGAAACTGGATTGCGCGATTGTCGACCTCGGCAACGGGCAGACGGGGTTTTTACCCGCAAAGCATATCTATTTGCCGGGCGGCGACCATTCGGAAAGCCGCAGTGGCTTGACCGACCTTGTGAAGAACGGCCAGATGCTGATCGTGCAGGTGAAGGCCGAAGCCAAGGACGCAACATCGAGCGAGAACCACAAAATCCCGCGCCTGACGACCCAGATTTATATCATGGGCCACCATATGGTCTATTGCCCCATGTCAAACCCCGTCACCATGTCACGCAGCATCGAACGCCGCGATGTGCTGAGCATGACATCAGCATTTGAAAACAAGGGCGGCTGGATCCTGCACGACCACGCCGAAAGCGAAGATATCGGCATTTTGACGGAGGAAGCGCAGAAGCTGCTCGCCGAATGGCAGGTGCTGCTGGGTATGCAGGCAGAAAACGGCAAGGAACCTGTTCTTCTGAAGGGCGGCCCGAATGCCTTTGCCCGCGCGATGTTCGATTTCGGCGCGAACGGCTTCAATCACATCCATGCGGGCGGCCGCGCGGCATTCGACCAGATCGTGAAATGGTGCGAAAAATACGACCCTCCCCTTGCCACATCGAAACGCCTGCGCCTGTTCAAGCCTGAAAAGCCAATGCAGAAACTGTTCGATATCCATGACATTTACGGCGAACTGAGCGAGCTGTCCGATAAACGCGTCGAGTTGCCGGGCGGCGGATCGATCATCATCGATGCCACCCACGCCTGCACCATCATCGACGTCAACCAGGGCGGTGCCGATAACGCGATTGCCGCGAATACCGAGGCGGTAGCAGAATGCGCGCGCCAGTGCCGGTTGCGAAATATCAGCGGCGCGATCCTGATCGATTTCATCGGCATGGCGGAGCGCCCTGCCCGCGTCAAAATTTCGGAAGCCGCCGATGCCGCATTTGGCGAAGACCCCGCCCGCGCGCAGGTGCATGGCTTCACGCGCCTTGGCATATTAGAGGTCACGCGCAAGCGCCGCGCGGCCGGTTATGCCGAAAAAATTAAAAGTTAGCCGGGCTGATTATTCGAGGACTTCCGCCGCGCTGGCCGGCGCCTTGTTCGCGCGCTTGGTTACTTTCAGGAACGGCAGGAACACCATCACGCTCAGGATCACGAACATCAGCGCGTAGAAATCGTTGATATACGATATCGCCGCCGCCTGACGCGTCACTTCACCGTTGAGATATGCCATCGCAGCCTTCGAATAGGCGTTGATCGGGATATCGGGCATGACGCCCAGCATGACTTTAGGCAGATTAAAAATATTGATACGTTCGCCCAGTTCCATGTGGTTGATCTGGGTGTTGCGCGCCAGCAGGGCGATCATGACGGCGATGCCGACGCTCGACCCGATATTGCGCACAAGGCTGAACACACCCGCCGCATCGTTGCGGTAATGGCCGGGCAGCGTCGCATAGGCCACCGCCGTCAGCGGCACGAAGACGAAACCCATGCCGAAACCCTGCAACAATCCGGTTTCGACCAGCATTGCCTGCGAAATTTCGAGGTTGAACTGGCTCATCTGCCACAGCGAATACGCCATGCAGGACAGGCCGAAGGCGAGCATATAGCGCACATCCACCTTGCCCATCAGCTTGCCCGCCAGCATCATGGACGCCATCGTGCCAATCCCGCGCGGCGCAAGGATCATGCCGGTCGTGACGACCGGATAGCCCATCAGCCCTTCAAGGAACGGCGGTAGCAGGGCCATCGTCGCCAGCAGGATGATGCCCATCACGAACATGAACACGAGGCTGAAGGAATAATTGCGGTCCTTGAACATCGCGGGCTCGATGAAAGGTTTTTCGGCGGTCAGGATATGCACCATGAACAGGTAGAAAGCGGTCAGCGCCAACACGCCCTCAATCACGATTTCGGTCGATGAAAACCAGTCTTTGCTCTCGCCACGGTCGAGCATCAGCTGCATGCTGCACAGGAACAGGCTGAGCAGCGCGAAGCCGAAATAATCGAACCTGCGCAGTTTATCAATCACGGTTTCTTTCATGAAGGCGTAAATGCCGAAGCCTGCGAGGATGCCGATGGGCAGGTTGATGAAGAACACCCAGCGCCAATGGAAATTTTCCGTGATCCAGCCCCCGAGTGTGGGGCCAAGGATCGGCCCCAGCATCACGCCTACGCCCCAGATAGCCATCGCCTGCGCATGGCGTTCTTTGGGGTTGATGTCGAGCAGTACGGCCTGCGACAGCGGCACAAGGCTCGCGCCGAAAATGCCCTGGAACAGCCTGAAGGCAACCATTTCCGGCAGGTTCGTCGCGATACCGCAGAGGACGGAGGTGATGGTAAAGCCGATGACCGCAATCAGGAACAGCTTGCGCCGCCCGATTTTCGCCGCCAGCACGCCGGATGGCGCGGTCATAACGGCGGCGGCGATGATATATGATGTCAGCACCCATGAAATCTGGTCCTGCGTCGCCGACAATTCGCCCTGCATATGCGGCAGCGCGACGTTGGCGATGGTGGTGTCGAGCGCCTGCATGATCGTCGCCAGCATGACGGACAGGGTGATGAATCCCTTATGCGGGATATCTACCCATTGTCCTTCTGGCTTGCCGGTATCATGCGCGCTCATGGATGGTTACTCCGCCGCCGCCATTTTCGGTTTCGCAAGATGCGGATAGCTGCCGGTATCGATGGTCACTTCCGCGCTCATGCCGGTTTGCAGGGGCGGATCGTCTTCCTGATGCTCGGGCTCGACGCGCACGGTGATGCGCTGCACGACCTTCACCCAGTTGCCGGTCGCGTTCTGCGCGGGCAGGACCGAAAATTCGGCGCCGGTTGCGGGCGCAATGCTGCTGACCACGCCCGTCCATTTGCGGCCGGGATAGGTGTCGATCGTCACGGTCGCTTTCTGGCCTGCGCGGATATTGGTGAGTTCCGTTTCCTTGAAATTTGCCTCGATCCACAGCGCCTTGCTTTCGATCACGCTGACGGCGGGTACACCTGCGGGCAGGTAATCGCCCACGCGCGGCAGGTCACCGGTAATTCCATCAGCGGGCGCGCGGACGGTCGTGCGGTCAAGGTTCAGCTGTGCGGTTTCCAGCATGGCTTTTGCCGATTTGAACATCGGGTGGTCTTCGGGGGTCACATCGACGTTGCCATCAAGGCGCGCCACGGTTGCCGCATATTCCTGCTGCAGCTGCGCGATTTTGGCGATGGCGACGGCGCGGTCATGGCCTGCCTCATCGACGCTTTCTTCGGAAACCGCGCCCTTCATGTGCGGGCCGGTGCGGCGGTTATATAATGTATCCGCCAGCGATTTGTCGGCCTGCGAACTTTTCAGCTCTTCCTGCTTCTGGCGCGCGGTTGCCTTCAGTTCCTCAATCTCGGTGCGCACGACGGCAAGGTTCGATTGCGCCTTTTCAAGTTCGATGCGGAATGATGCGGGGTCGATGGTGAACAGCACATCGCCCTTGGTCACGGCCTGATGGTCTTTCGCGATCACGGCGACGACTGCCCCGGTCACTTGCGGCGCGACGGAAATTTTATTTGCTTTCACATACGAATTGTCGGTGGACATGAATCGCCCCGAAAACGCGTAAGTGACTCCCGACACGGCAGCAACGACGATCAACCCGATGATCATCAAAAAGCGCCCTAATGTTTTTTTCTTTTCCGCGGTCATTGTTTGTCTCCTGCGACTTTAGATTTGGTTTCTTCCTGCGCGATCATGTTGGCGCGCATTTTCAAAAGCGTTTTCAAAAACTGTTCCTGTTCATCCGTGGTGATGCCCGCCAGCGCGTTGGCGCGCGTTTCCGCGCCATGCTTTTTCAGGTGTTTCAGCGTGGGCTGCGCCTGTTCGGTCAGGTAAAGCTGCGTTGCGCGCCGGTCGCCCGGATCGTCGCGGCGTTCTACCCACCCCGCCGCCTGCATACGGTCGATCAGGCGCGTGGCGCTGATGGCTTTCGTTTCCAGCGCATCGGCCAGATGGCATTGGCGCATACCGGGGTTGCGCGACAGGTTCAGCAGCGCGCGCCATTGCGCCTGCGTCAGATCCAGCTCCTGCACGCGCCGATTGAAATCGGTGCGCAGCAGGCGCGCAACGTCCTGCAGCAGAAAGCCGAGATTTTCGACGGTGGGGTCAGAACACGACATTGTTGATTCTCACAATAATAAGCATGCTTATAATTATAATAGCTTAATATATGCGTGATTTCAACAATTATGGTGCATCGCCGCATAAAATGCAGCGTAACATGTTGAATCTAAATAAGATTAATAGCCGACAGTGAAGCGTGCGCGGATATGGCGGGGCTCTTCTACCTCGTCCAGCATGGCAATCGCATAGTCTTCCTGACTGATATGGCTGTTGCCAGTGGCATCGACCAGCAGGTCATCCTTGCCTGTGCGGAACGTGCCCGTGCGCTCACCAGGCGCGATCATGGCGGAGGGCGACAGGAACGTCCATTCCAGTGTCGGTTCGGTTTTCAGGTGGTTGAGGAAATCACGGCCCTTGAGCGCGATTTCTTTCCACGCCGCAGGGAAATCGGGCGCGTCGACCAGCTGGCCGCCACTGCCAGGTGCGTTGAGGCTCCCTGCCCCGCCCACGACGAGCAGGCGTTTGATGCCCGCTTTTTTCAGGCTTGCACACAGCGCCGCGGGATCGACGTTCAGGAACGGCAGCGAACTGATGACGGCCTCATGGCCATGCACTAGCGACGCAAGACCGGCGCTATCCGCGGCATCGCCATTTTTCGTGGCGAGCCGCGGATGGCCGGGAAGTTTCGACGTATCGCGGGCAATGGCCGTCACGTCATGGCCGCGCTCCAGCGCCTCCGCCATGATTTTGGACCCGATATTTCCGGTAGCGCCAATGACCGCGATTTTCATCTTATTTCAAGCCTGCTTCAGCTTCGATCGCGATGGTCACTTCGTCGGACACGTTCGGCACGTATTTGTCGATGCCGAATTCCGAGCGTTTGATGACCGTCTTGCCGGAGAAGCCGACCGACTTGATCTTGCTCATCGGGTTTTCGCCCTGTTTGTTCAGTTTCACATCCAGCACGACCGGCTTGGTCACGCCATGCAGTGTCAGGTCGCCGGTGACTTTCGCGGTGTTGTCCGCGCCGGGTTCGACTTTCGTGCTTTTGAAGGTCGCTTCGGGGAATTTTTCGGCATCGAGGAAATCAGCCGTTTTCAGGTGTTCGTCAAATTTCGGAATGCCGGTCACGAGGCCTTTGACATCGATGGTGACGTTCACGCTGCTGTTCGCGGGCGTTGCTTCGTCAATCGTGATCGAGCCGTCTTTCAGGCCGAAACGGCCCGAGGGGTTCGAGAAACCGAAATGGTTTGCGTTCCAGTTGATGTTGGTGTGGTTGGGGTCGAAATTGTAGGTTTCAGCCGCCTGTGCGGCAACCGGCATCGCGAACATGACGACCGCGGCGGTCGCGAGAAGAATACGTTTCATCGGGGGAAACTCCGTGTAAGTTTATGTCAACCACGCGACATTCGCGGGCGACTGTCAGTTTATAGGGGTGATTGTTAATTTTGTGTAGGGGAAACGGAAAATTTATCCCGCCATCTTCGCCGCAGCAGCCTTGGAGTTTTCATAGGCAATGCGGATGCCCTGCGGCACGATATCGGGCAGGATGGCATCGAAGATTTTCTGGTCCTTGAACAGCTGGGAGAAACCGCCCGTGCCGATCACGACAACCTCTTCGCCAGGGAAGAGCTCTTTTTTGTAACCCGCGACGATTTCGCGCAAGCCGCCCAGATGGCCGTAATACAAACCACGCTGGATGCATTCGCGCGTCGATTGGCCGAGATAGGTGTTCGGCTCCTCGATATCCACCTCCATCAGCTTCGCGGTGTTAGATTTCAGCGCCTCCATCGACAAGCGCATGCCGGGCATAATCACGCCGCCGAGGAAATCGGCTTTCTTGGTGACGGCGATCAACGTGGTGGCGGTGCCGAGATCGGCGATGATGCAGTTCTTGTTCGGGAACGCATCGACCGCGCCAATCGCCCCCGCGATCAGGTCCGCGCCCACTTCGGTCGGGTTTTTGTATTTGATATTGATGCCGGTCTTCACGCCTGCCTGCAGCACGAAATATTCGGCCTTGGGGAAATAGGTGATGAAGGCATGGCGGATGGTGAAGTTGCAGCTGGGCACGACGGAGCAAAGCGCGGCAACCTTGATCTTCTCGTAACCGATGCCGTTCGTTTCCAGCATGTTGCGCAGGAAGATGCCAAACTGGTCGGACGTGCCGAGCTGGTGCGTGGCATACCGGAACCGAAGCGCCAGTTTCTTGTCATCGAACAAAGCGCCGACGATATGGGTGTTGCCGACGTCGAGACACAGTAACATGGCGGATACTCCGTTTAAGCTGCCCTGTCCTTTTTAACCTCAGATAGCGGCACGTTGTCAATAAGGCGCACATCGCCGAGCCATGCGGCGGCGAGGCGGCGGCCCCATTTTGTGGCAACGTATTCAGGGCGAAAGCCCGCTTCGGCCAGCTTTTTCATGATTTCGTCGTCGCTGAGGCTGCTTTTCAGAAGTCGGGAGATTTCGACCGCCTGCTTGCGTTGCTCGGGACTAAGGCGGCCGTTGCGGGATGACAGCGCAAGACCGTCTTCCTGCCGGATGGTCGGGCACGGGATGATTTCCGTAGGCACGAAAAACGCCTCGACCATTTTTTTGACGAGCGTCAATTGCTGGAAATCCTTCTCGCCAAAATAGGCGCGGTCGGCCTGCGCGATGTTGAGGAGTTTCAGCACGATGGTCAGCATGCCTTCGAAATGGCCGGGGCGGAATTCACCCTCCAGTTCTTTCGAGATCGCTTTTTCGACCACCTGCACATCGTATTTGTCGCGATACATCGCGGGTTCGTCAGGATACAAAACGAAATCCACGCCCGCATCGCCCAGCAGTTTTACGTCCGCATCAAAAGTGCGCGCATATTTCTCGTAGTCCGCGCGCTGGTTGAACTGCGTCGGGTTGACGAAGAGGCTGACGATCACATGGTCATTCTCCGCCTTCGCGCGTTTGGCGAGGGCGATATGGCCTTCATGCAGGTTGCCCATCGTCGGCACGAAGCCGAGAGTGCCTTTGAGTTCCTTACGCTGTTTTTGCCAGCTTCTTGGATCCGAAACTATGCTCGGCATCGGGGAATGCTCCTGTGGTGACGGCGTTGTGGTAATCATCCAGCGCGGCGGTGACGAGGTCCGCGCCGTTCATGAACTTCTTGACGAATTTCGGCTTGAAATCGGTGTTGAGGCCGAGGAGGTCCTGGAACACCAGAACCTGACCGTCGGTATTGGGGCCCGCACCGATCCCGATGGTGGCGATCTTCAATTCCTTGGTGATCTGCGTCGCAAGTTCCGTCGGCACACATTCGAAGACGAGGGAGAAGCAGCCTGCCTGTTGCAACGCGTAAGCTTCTTCCATCAAACGCTTGGCGCTTTCATCGGTCTTGCCCTGCACGTGATAACCGCCGAGCAGGTGAACGAATTGCGGGGTGAGGCCGATATGGCCCATGACCGGCACGCCGGAATCCGCGAGGTGCTGGATGAAACCGGTATTGCCCGACGCCCCTTCCAGCTTCACGGCATGTGCGCCCGCCTGCATGATCGCCTGCACGGCGTTGACGTTTTCGGTGAGCGATTTACGGTAGGCGAGGAAAGGCAGGTCGCCCACGATGAATTTATCCTTCGCCCCGCGCGCGACGGCGGCGGTATGCATCGCCATCATATCGACGGTGGCATGGACGGTGGACGGAAAGCCGTGCATGGTCATGGCTAGGCTGTCGCCCACCAGAATACAGTCGATGTCCGATTTGTTGACGAGCTGCGCCGAGGTGTAATCGTAACACGTCACCATCGTCAGTTTTTCGCCGGCCGCTTTCTTTTTGTTGAAGTCGAAAATGTTCATCATGATGCCTTCTCCCGTAACTTGGTTTGTGAAGATGCGTATGCTTTGACGAAGGACTCATAAACGGCCTTGAACGGGTCGCCCGAGAGAGCCTTCAGGTTTTTCTCGATGGTCTCGCTGTCGCCGCGGGCAAGAGGGCCCGTCAGCGCGGTCTTGTAGTCGTTTAGTAAATTTTCGGTCTGCTGTTTCAGGTACATATCGGCGATGTTCGGCGGAAATCCGAATTCGCCCTGCAGCGTATCGAACAGCTTTTGCCACAGAATGCAGGAAAAATTTCCGGCCATCACGCAGGCAGCGTGGTATTTCGCCTTTTGCTGCGCGGAGAGGCGCACATGCTGGTTATGGATGCCGGGCAGCAGCTCGCGGAACGGCGGCGCTTTTTCATCAACCACAAACGGAATAGCGAGGTATTTGTCGAGCGTGTACACCTGATTGCCGAAAGTCATCAACGGATGAGCGCCCCATGCTTTTTTCGTCACGAGGCTGCCGGAGAAATGCACCTTGGTCGCCATCGGCAGCGAAGTTTTCACGGTGTGAAGCCCCTGCCCCAGTTCCTTGATGCGTGCGGCAGCGGCCACTTCATCGCCCGCCTTCACGGCAACGCGCAGGGCATCAATAATTTTCAGCAGCCCCGCCACCTGACGGCGGCCAGCGGCGTTCAACTGCGGATGCGCTTCATCGAAAGATTTGATCGCACCCTCGATGCCCTTCACGCCCTCGGCGCTGCGCGATTTTTTCACGGCCTCGTAAGCGGTGTTCAGGATAACGATATGGTCGCAGGGCGCGATATCGGCCAGATGTTCGTCGATAAACGGCTCGATCGCGCTGTCCTTGATCGCCAGCAGGATATGGGTCGCGCCTGTCGCGAGTTCATGCAGGCGCGACAAAGGCTGGGAGCGATCCCATTTCGAATAGTCTTTGATTTTGAGCAGGGAAAAATAATGGCAGAGATGCCGCGCAAGGCGGCCATTGCCGATGATCAGGTATTTGTTTGGTACTTGTCTCATGATCAAGCCCGGTATCCCAAAAGTTTTGTCCCTATCAGGTGCCGGTCAATCCGTGATCCGGCCTGATTTCATTATATGATATCGTGCTGCAAAGCGTCAAAGCAAGTCTGAAACGTCCGAAATTTCCCCGCATTATGAAAGGGTTAAAAAACTCTGGACATAAGGCCGCCCGCTGCGATATAAACCGTTTTGCTGTAATAACGGCGCGCCCGGATAGCTCAGTTGGTAGAGCAGTAGATTGAAAATCTACGTGTCGCTGGTTCAAATCCGGCTCCGGGCACCACTTTCTACCGATGGACGCGTAGCTCAGCGGAAGAGCACACCCTTCACACGGGTGGGGTCATAGGTTCAATCCCTATCGCGTCCACCATTTTCTTCCTCTCCTTACGCACAACCGTTCTCAAAATATCGCTGCAGAAATATTGTTATTTAACAGTATTTTAGGGCACATCAATTGACATAACAATTAATAAATTGTATTGTCATTCCTAAGCTGGGTGCATCTAGCCTAATCAGCGCGGTTTTACCCGAAAGGGTTTTGTTTCTCGCCTGTCTTCTTCGCACCGCAAAACAAGTTTGGTTGTTTTTGCTCAGACTTGCATTTGCCCGGATCGTTTTTATCCCCGCACATTCAATTCAAAAAACCTCCAGACAAGGGTTTTGAGCAACGCATTTGTTGCTGTGGAATAATTGTGAAAAGGAGATGTGGACATGAGTGGATTAGCAAAAGCGATCAAGGGCGACCTGACTGATATGTTCAATACGCGTCCGCGCAGTACGATAAGCAAAGTGGGCATCGCCTTGGGGGCGTTTAATATCGTTGCGGGCGCTGTTCTTATGAACCCGGTCATCGTTGCAACGGGAGTTAGCGTGGTTGTCGGATCTTTAACGGGCGATCGCATGAACAGGGCGAGCAGACCTTCCGCCCCCTCTTCAACTTCATAATCAAACCCGATATTTTTCGTATTAAAACTGAATTTAGTGAGGGTAATGACAGAATCGCAATTGCGATAGCCTGACATTACCCTCATTTCTATATGACAGCCTGAATTCCCAATTCTAAAAATCTGCGCCATGTCGTAAGCTTCTTTCTGGACATTTCTTTGGGCAGAATTTTTTCATGAGCAAGTCTTCTTTCGATGCCGATCAGGCAAGCGGCACATATAACATGCTGACAATGGTGCTGATGGCTTTCGCACTGGCTGCGGCAGGGCTGCATTATCTGGCTGATAGCAAGCAGAAATTTCTGCTGCAAACCATCAGTGCGGCAGAACAGCAGTTCGGCACGGCCCAAACTGTCGCCATGCTGACCGCGCAGCATCAGTCCGATCATGAAGAGACGACGCTCAATTTCCTGAAAGAAAAAGCTGCGCTGGTTCTGCAGCAGAATGACATGATTGCCGCGCGTTTCCTGCCCGTGCTGGGCGAGGCGTCGATGAAGGAAGCAGGCACATTGCAGACAGCCGGCCTGAACGCGATGCGCGGGATTGCGAATGCGGCCTTCGGTTACGCCACATCGCCGAACGACGAAAATGCGTCGCAGCGCGTCGCCGAAATTGCCACGATGGCGATGAAGGAGCTGCCTGACAACTGGTTCAAGGATGTCGAGGCCTTTACGCAGGCGAAACAAAAAGAAATCAACCTGATGGGCTACGGCGTGTACGGGCTTACCTCCCTTGCGCTGCTGCTGGCGGCATATTTGTCGGCAGGCATGTTCAAGCCTGCTGCGCAGTACATCAAGTCCCTGCTGGAACATATCGACCATGTGGCGGCAACCGATACGCTGACGGGGCTTTATAACCGCGTCATGCTGTTCAAGGTGACGGCGATGCTGATCAGCGGCGCGAAGCGTCACAAACAGGAACTGGCTGTGCTGGCGATCGATATTGACGAATTGCAGAAAATCAACGACCAGCATGGGCGCGCAGCAGGCGACGGCGCAATCAAGGCGGTTGCCGCAACGCTGGGGCAGGTCCTGCGCAATTCCGACGTGATGGGCCGTGTGGCGGGGCAGGAATTCGCAATCTTCCTGCCCGCGACCGATGAATACCGTGCTTCGCTGGTGGCTGAAAAGCTGCGCGCGGCGGTCGAAGAAACACATTTCGCGGTCAAGGAACACATGATCATGCTGCGCGTTTGCGTCGGCGTTGCCGAGATTCAGGCGCATCACAAGAATTCCGACGACATGCTGCGCGCCGCCGAAACGGCGCTGCGCCATGCCAAGGAAAACGGACGCAACCAAGTGATCTGCCTAAGCAAGATCCAGTCCACCGCACCTGCCACCACCATGGCGGTATAAAAGTCCCGCAGCCTTATCCCGAGTCGTGGAACGCGCCCTGCCCCCAATCATTAGCGGTATGCAGTTACCACCTGGTGCGCGCAAAGAAATCGCGTGTTTTCAAGGCGTAAGCGGAGAAATCGAAGATGCCTAAAAACTGCCTAAAATTGATTAGATTATGTATAGGCCTCATGCCTAAAATGTAATGGTGTGAGAGAAATGGGTTGGCAAATGTTTAGACAAATTATGATGGCACTTACGCTCTGCGCGGCTCTGGTCGCTGCACCGGCCTATGCCACACAATCTGTCTATGTCACCCCTGATCTCGCCGCCCTGCAGGCTTCCGCCGCGCGGGGCGATGCTCTTTCCCAAAACCATCTGGCCGTGATGTATGCCGAAGGCCGTGGCGTTGAACAAAATTACCAGCATGCCTCCACCTGGTTCCGCCGCGCCGCAGAACAGGGCGATGCTTTCGGCCAGTACAGCCTTGCCACGATGTATTCGCAAGGCCTCGGCATTCAGCAGGACCATGCGCAAGCTGCAAAATGGTATGGCAAGGCCGCGCTCCAAGGCGATTCAAAAGCACAATTCCTGCTGGGCAAAGCCTATTACACCGGCACCGGTGTTGCGAAAAGCCGGGCGAAGGCGCTGGATTGGTTCCTCGTGGCCTCCAAAGGCGGCGAGCGCGAAGCGGACAAATACCTGCAACTGATCCAGTATAAAAACCAGGTTGCGATGAAACAGCTGCAGGACGGCAATTCGGTGAAAGCCTCCATTGCCCCCTTCGGCCAGCAAAGCGCGACCGAAACCGCAAGCCACAGCCTCGGCCTCGTTTACTTGCAGGGCCTTGGCGCGGCGGTGAGCCTTGAAGCGATCCTGCTCTGGGTCGTTCTGCCCATCCTTTGCATGCTCGGCCTCTTCGCGGTATAATTTCCCCATCATAGTTTCGGGAGATTTTGATGACGCGATTCCTTGCCCTTGCCCTCGCCTGCCTCATATCCACCGCCGCCTGCGCCGACCGCATGGTCGCCGAACCTGTGCGTGGCTGCACGAAGGAAGCAAAGGTTTGCGCAGACGGGTCAAGCATAGGCCGCAGCGGGCCGGATTGCGCCTTCGCGTCATGCCCCGAAGATAAAGGCCCTACGACCCCGCCGCCGGAAGGCCGCCAGATGTGCACGATGGACGCCAAGATCTGCCCCGATGGCACTGGCGTCGGCCGCACCGGCCCCAACTGCACCTTCGCCCCCTGCCCCGGCGAAAAGCCTGAACCGACCCCCGACACGCCGCCCGCAACGGAAGAGCGGGAGGAAGAGGAAATTCCGCAGTCTTATGAGTAAAACCGCCTGATTTGCCAAGCTTTGATATTTGGCTATATGATGAGGTATGGTGACTGCATCAAAACAGCTTTCCGGTCGGCGTGTGCTCCTGATTATTTCGGGCGGTATTGCGGCGTATAAGGGGCTCGACCTGATACGGCGGTTGCGCGATACGGGGCTGGATGTGCGCTGCATCCTGACTTCAGGCGGTGCGCAATTCATTACGCCGCTGTCGGTTTCCGCGCTGTCGGAAAACAAGGTGCATACCGATATCTTCTCCCTTACCGATGAATCCGAAATGGGGCATATCCGCTTGGCGCGCGAATGCGACCTTGTGCTGGTGGCGCCGGCTTCGGCGAATATCATTGCGCGTGCGGCGCGCGGTTTGGCAGACGACCTTGCCTCGACCGTGTTGCTGGCGACAGACAAGCCGGTGATGTTCGCGCCCGCGATGAACCCTGTGATGCTGGCGAACGCCGCCGTGCAGGAGAACCTCGAAATTTTGCGCAAGCGCGGCTATGGCATCATCGAACCGGGCGTAGGCGGCACAGCCTGCGGCGAAATCGGATCCGGACGTCTGGCCGAAGTGCCCGATATCGTCACCATCGTCAGCGATTTTTTTTTGAAACACGCTCCGCTCCGCGGACTTAAGGCGCTCGTCACCTCCGGCCCGACGTTCGAGCCGCTTGACCCCGTACGTTTTCTTGGCAACCGTTCATCCGGCAAGCAAGGCCATGCGATTGCGGAAGCTCTGGCCTTCGCCGGTGCGCAAGTGACGCTTGTCAGCGGCCCCGTGAACGAGCCCTCGCCCCGCTTCGTGCAGACCATTCAGGTGCAGACCGCGCGCGAGATGCTGGAGGCATGCCTCAAATCGCTGCCGGTCGATATCGCCGTCTGCGCTGCCGCCGTTGCCGATTTCCGTCCCGAAGATGTGTCTGACAGCAAGATCAAGAAATCCGGCAATGATCGTGTATCCCTGAAACTGATTCAGAACCCCGATATCCTCGCCACATTGTCGCAGAGCAACCAGCGGCCGAAACTCGTCATCGGCTTTGCCGCCGAAACGAATGACGGGATGGAGAATGCGAAAGCGAAGCTCGCGAAAAAAGGCTGCGACTGGCTGGTGCTGAATGATGTCGGCGGCGGCAAGGTGTTCGGGCAGGACAGCAATATCATCACGCTACTGCGCAAATCAGGCAGCGACATTTTATGCGACACTTGGGCGGAGAAATCCAAGAAAGATGTCGCCCGCGATCTGGTCGCCGAGGCTGTGGCTTTCATGGGCAAACCCGTCTAACCACCCGACTTTAAAAATAATTCCCAAAATATTGCAAGGAATTCACGGGACACGCCGCGCGTTTGTACCGCGCAAAGCTGTTTTTTTCATGTGGAGGAATATGATGACGGAAGCCGTCCCCAATGAACTGAATACCGCATTTATCCAGCCGATCCCGATGATCCAGCAGGATGATCCTTATACGATTGGCACCTTTATGAAGGGCTTTTTCGCGGTGGTGATTGTCATGGCGGTTGCGGGGGAGCTTGCATATGACGGCGACCTATCGGCAACGCATCCGGAGCCGCAGGCTGTCATGAAAAGCTGCGTCAGCGCCTTGCGCGCGAATCCGCTGGCGATGTCGATGAAAACCGATATATCCAAATCCGCCATGACACTGGAGGGCTTGAACGCCCTTGGCGTGACCGCGATGCTGGAAAAAAACTATTTCCATGTGGTGGATGACACGCGACGCTATGCCGATAAGATGGTCTATAATGACCGTGCCCTCAAGGCAACGCGCAGCGCCAGCCGCTTCTGGCCGGAAATACTGCGCAAGGACAGCTGCGAAATTACCCTGTTCATGAAGGGTGACGTTATCTCGGGTGCGACCGCTTTGGCCATCCGCACACCGCATATTCCGATGCCGAAAATGAATCTCGGCGGCATTCCGGCCTTTGCGGGATTGAAAAACGCGGTTAGCACGCCCGTCATTAACTGACACAGGGCCGTCACAAAACGCTTCAACAGATACGACCCATTTACGCAATAAAATTATCAACCTCTAGAAAAAATAAACACAAACAGTGACTTAAGCGGTTCCAGAGATAAACTTTGGAGCCGCTTTTTCATGTTCAAACGTTGGTTTGGGCAGATGAGACAAACAATACGAGCCAAAAAGAAAGACCGGAGGTCATCATGCAAACCGAATTTGAACCCATCCTGATTGAAGATGTCGAAGCACCGATTGAAAACGCCATTCAGTACCGTGAATTTGGCCTGATCGCGAAACGTATCGCGGGTGCGGTGATTGCGGTTGCCATGCTTGTCGCGCTGCCGTCGCTGGAAACGAATAAAGTAATCGCAGACAACGTCTCGCTCGCAAGCCTTACCTGCTCCCCTGCGACCTCTTTCCTGCGTAAAGAAGGCTGCCAGACGCCGCGCGTGGATGCATCCACCAACGAGATCTTCACGCAAGTCATCAAAACCCAGTAACGCTTATTCCGTGCCGCCGAATTTGCGGCTGACGGTGAACACGGCGGTAGCCGAACATCCGTCGGGGCATTGCGCTTCGCTCAGGTTAGTATCGATATATTCGAGCGTGAAATCGGTGCCTTGCCAATTATAAGTCGTGCCTAATGACCAGTCGTTATACGAGCCTACGCCATAGCGCGCCTTGTCATCGACATACTGGTGGCCGACGGATCCGGTCAGGCCAAAACCCGTTTCCATGATGGGCGCATCAGCCTGGAATTTTGTATAGACGCCCGTGCCGCTGTCGCCCGAGTTATCGGGCGTGTAGATGATGGTGCCTTTCGTATTCACGATGCCAAAGCTGCGGCCGACAGCAGCCGTAAATTCCACCAAGTCGTAATCAAGCGCATCGGACGCGCCGGGATAAAAGATGGCGTTCGCCATGAAATCCCAATCGAAGCCTGCCCATTCCTTCGCAAACCCGACATAGGTATCCAGTTCAAAATCAGCCTCACCGCCATCGTTGAAATCGACGTTGGATGCCCAGACGCCGGCATAAAGACCGCTGTCATGTTCCCAGTCTATGCTGCCCTGGATGGCGGGCTTTTCGTCGCTCTGCGAAATACCACGGTCGCGGTAATCGGTCGCGCCCGTCAGCTTGATGGAGAAATTGCCATACGGGCTGGCGGCAGCGGTTTCTTCCGCCTTCGGCTCGCCCGCAGGCGGCTGGACGGGCGATGCCGTTTCCTGCGCCAGTGCGGCGTGAGAAATAAAACATGTCAGCGCCGCAACCGCAACCAAACCCCGCAACGTCATTCCGCCACCCCTTATGATGAAATCCAGCCTTTTTCGTGATCGATGAATATCCTGAACCAAAGCTCCGTCACGAGCAAGGCAAAAACCTGCTTCTGCGACATGGCGCCGCCGCTCCTGGCATTTGCGACCATCTGGCGGATCGCCTGCGGCTCAAACAACCCGCGGCGGCGGATGCTTTGTTCCGACAGGCATACCTCCACCATATCGCGCAATGGCCCGCGCGCAAGGCACTGGTCAAGGATGCCCTTGCCTGATTGCGGCGACGGTACACGGAGCGGCGCGCCAGCAAAACCCGGCATCGCACGATCCACGTAATTGCGCAGCAGGACCTTGCGGCTGACTTCCGTACGGCGCAGGCGGTCGGGCACGCCCAGCATGAATGCGAACAGCTTGTGGTCCATGAACGGCAGGCGCACGCCGAGCGAGTTGAAGCCCGCCAGTTTATCCACGACCGTCAACGTGCCGTCTTGCAGCAAATGGTCGCCCTGCATGCCCATCAGCGCGGCAAGTGGCGTCGGCCAGGTCTGACGCGGCCGCTCGCGGTCGGTGAAGGCGCCCAGCACGGGCGCCATCGGGCCGCCGTAGATTTCCTGCCGGTCGCGCGCGTTGATCAGTGACGCCACGCACATATACTGCTGCTGCAGCGTGCCGTGATGCATCGCCTCCGCGAAATCGACCAGCCGCTGTTTGTTGCGGGGGCCGATCTTGCCGGTAAAGTGCAGCTTGCGCGCAATCGTGGCGAGCGGCATGTAATCCTTCATGCGCGTGAAGGTCTTCCAGAAAAATTTCGGCATGCCATAGGCCGCCATCAGGCTGTCATGTTGCGGATAGTTCATGAAGAGGTTATTCGCGCCGATGCCCGACATCGCAACCTTGACCTTTGACGACGCCAGCCGCGCCATCAGGTGCATCGTCAATATGTTCGGGTCGGCGACCGGCTGGTCGAGCGCCCAGACAAGTTCGGGCAGCCTGTCCATGAATTCCGGCTCAAACTGGATCGAATGATGCACCGCGCCGATGCGCCCTGCAATTTCCGCAGGGCCTGGCACGCCGTCGATATCGCGGCCCATCGACCCTGAAAAAACGCTGATCGGCTTGCTGGTGTTTTTCGCCATCGACCACAGCAACGCGGCCGATTCAAGGCTGCCCGTCGCAAATGCGCCCAGCGACACATCGGGAATCTGGCGCAGCGCGACCGCTTCGTCGAACAGCGCATTGAATTGCCGCTGGAAATCTTCGTCGGTTTTCAGGGCGGGATCGGGCTTGGCATTGCTGTCCCACTGCCAATACGGCTCGACCGCCACATGCAGGCCGGGGTTCCAGATCATGCGGTGGCCGGGGGGCAGCATATGGATGCCCTTGAACAGCCCCGCCTCGCCCGGCGTGTAGCCCAGCGTCAGGAACGCATCGACGCCGACAAGATCAGGCGTGGCGCGCACGGAGGGGTGTTCCAGCAACGACTTGATTTCGGATGCGAAGACAAATGAACCGGATTGCGTGGTGGTGTAATACAGCGGCTGCACACCCATCGGGTCGCGCGCAAAGAACACCAGCCCCTTTTGCATGTCATGCACGGCAAAGGCGAAATGCCCGCGCATATGGTTGACGCAAGTGAAGCCATAGACGCGGTAGAGGTTCAGGACAACTTCGGTATCCGTCTGTGTGCGGAAAACGATGCCTTTTTTCTCCAGCTTCTCGCGCTCTTCCTTGTAATTGTAAAGTTCCCCCGAAAATGCGATAGCGTATTGGCGGTCTTCGGAATAAAGCGGCTGCCAGTTTTCGTCGGGGTCGATGGTCGCAAGGCGGCACATGCCCATATGCACGGGCGGGTCGATGTGGAAGCCCTCGCCGTCCGGCCCGCGATGCTTCAGCTTGCGCACCATGGATTGCAGCACGGCCAATTCCTGCGGATTGCCCAGATATCCCGCGATGCCGCTCATGCGTAGGCTTCCTTATGCTGGGTCAGGCCTGGCGCGGTTGCGGTGAGCGGGTTGACCTTGACCAGCATCACCTGATTACGCTGCTTTTTCAAGATTTCAAAACGGCATTCGAAGAAATGGAACACCTGCCCCGCCGCCGGAATGCGTTGCGATTCAAACAGCACCAGCCCCGCCACGGTCGAATAATCGTCATCCGGCAAAGACCAGCCAAGGTCACGGTTGAGGTCGCGGATCGTGACCTTGCCGTCGATGATATAGGCGCCGTCCGGCTGCGCGCGCACGCCCGATGCCGCAACGTCGTGCTCGTCGTCAATCTGGCCGACGATTTCTTCAAGGATGTCTTCCATCGTGATCATGCCGGTGACCACGCCATATTCATCGACCATGATCGCGAAATGTTCGCGCCGGCGGCGGAAGGCCTGCAACTGGTCAAACACCGTCGTGGATTCAGGGATAAACCACGGCTCCATCATCGCGGCGGTGATATTGATTTTCGACACATCGCCGTTGCAGTGGCGGAGTTCCTGCAGCAGCAGCTTGGTATGCACGACGCCCACGATGTTGTCGGGGCTGTCGCGCCATGCGGGGATGCGGGTATAGGCGCTGTGCAGCACTTCATCGACGATCTGCGCCACGGGCATATCGAGGTTTATCATGTTGACGGAGCGGCGGTGGATCATGATTTTTTCCACCTTCACATCGGCAAGATCCATGATGGAGCGCATCATCGATCCCTTGCCCTGATCGGACGGGACTTCTTCCTCGGATTCCTTGAACAGCTCGATTGCGCCGCGCAGTTCTTCCTCATGCGCGGTTTCGGAATGGCCGTGCGTGTCGACGCCGAAGGCCTTGAACATCACGCCGACGACCTTGCCGACGGTGATGGTGACAGGGGAAAACAGTGCGATGACAATACGCACCGGCACGGCCAAGGCCAGCGCCATGCGGTCTGCATGCATCAGGGCGTATGTCTTCGGCACGACCTCGGCAAAGATAAACACGATCACGGTCACGCCCATGGTCGCGACCACGACGCCGGTGTTTTCGCCCAGCACCTGCACCAGCACGGATGTTGCCAATGCCGAGGCAAAGATGTTCATGAAGCTGTTGCCGAGCAGCAGCGCGCTGATAAGCTGCTCTTTCTTCTCTCGCAGGTGCAGCACGAGGCTCGCCATTTTATTGCCGTCCGCCTCCAGCGCCACCATGCGCGCACGGGATGCGCCGGTCAGCGCCGTTTCCGCGCCCGCGAAAAAACCGGAGGCCAGCAGCATGCAGACAAATCCGACAAGTTCAAACCAGTGGTTGGTGTCCATGTTCTCTCCGTCCCTTATCCGCCGAAACGGCTGCGTAAAAATTCGCCGACTTTTGCTTCGTCGACGTCGTTTGCCACAAAAGACTTCCCGATGCCGCGCGCGAGGACGAAGGTCATCTTGCCGTCCTTCGCCTTTTTGTCGCCTTTCATGCGCTCCAGCATTTCCTTTGCGGTCACGGGGAATGGCGGTTTTTGCAGCAGGCCGGCGCGGTCGAGATGTTTGTCGAGCGCCTCCACATCCGCCGCAGGGCAAAGCCCTGCTTCGCGCGAGAACCCGAAGGCGAGCTTCAGGCCAATGCCGACCGCTTCCCCGTGCAGCAGGCGGCCGTCATAACCGCCCATCGCCTCCAGCGCATGGCCGAAAGTATGGCCGAGGTTTAATAGCGCGCGGATGTCTTTCTGTTCTTTCTCGTCCGCTTTCACGATAGCCGCCTTGGCCTTGCAGCTGTATTCGATGGCGTAGGTCAGCGCGGCTGTATCGCCCGCCAATAATTTCTGGCCGTTCTGTTCCAGCCATCCGAAAAATTCGGGGCTGTCGATCAGCGCGTATTTCAGGATTTCGGCATAGCCCGATTTCAATTCGCGTTCGGGCAGCGTGCGGAGCGTGCCGGTGTCGATCAATACCGTTTTAGGCTGATAGAATGTGCCGACAAGGTTTTTGCCCTGCGGCGAATTGATCGCAGTCTTGCCGCCGACGGAACTGTCGACCTGCGCCAATAATGTGGTCGGCACCTGCACGAAATTGATGCCGCGCAAAATGATCGACGCCGCAAAGCCCGTGATATCGCCAATTACCCCGCCGCCCAGCGCCACCAGCGCCGATTTGCGGTCGAGTTTATAGCCAAGCGCTTTTTCGATGATGTGCTGCAGTTGCCGGAAACTTTTTGTTTCCTCGCCCGCCGGCAGGATGACGGGCGGGTACGGCGTGAAACCCGCGAATTCCAGCGCGTGCATGAAATCAAACAGGTAATGCTTCGCCACCTGTTCGTCGGTCACCACGCAGATTTTTTTGGACGGCAGCACGCTCTTCAGCATGTCGCCCGCGCGCGACAGCAGCCCCTCTCCGATATGGATGTCGTAGGAGGCTGAGTCAGCCGCGACATTTACGATGCTATGCGTCACGGTCACGTTTCCATTTTTCCAGTTGTTCGATGATGATGCGCGCCATGTGCCGGGGCGACTGTTCGTCCGTCACCACGGTGATATCCGCTTCAGCGTAAACCGGATAACGCGCATCGATCAACTGCGACAATTTCTGTGTGCGGTCCACGCCGCGCAGCAGCGGCCGGTTGTCGGTGCGGGATGTACGCTCGACCAACGTTTCCAAACTGGCCTTCAGCCACACAGAAACCGCCTTGTCCTTCACCGCCCCTCGGATATCGGGCTGGATGAACGCGCCACCGCCCGAGGCCAGCACCTTCGGCCCGCTTTCCAGCAGGCGCAGCATGACCTTTTTTTCGCCGATGCGGAATTCTGGTTCGCCCAGCCGTTCGAAGATTTCGGGAATCGACATACCTGCGGCTTTTTCAATTTCCTTGTCCGAGTCAATAAACGGCATTTTCAGAAGGCGCGAAAGTTCGATCCCCACCCGGCTCTTGCCCGAACCCATCAGGCCGATCAGCACAATGATTTCGTGTGAAAATTCCATATTTTCCCGTAATTACAATGCGTTAGTTTCGCATTACCCTACGTTGAAATCAAGCATTGTGACCTTATATCTTTCCGTAAGATTTATGAAAAAAGGCTGTTGACTTATGCTCAGGCAATATGTAATAAGTAAGCAGCTTTATGGTATATATCTTTTCCAGAGTCGCAGTGCGTCTATGATGCATAAACACAAAGGAAAAGGTGGTCAGGAAGCGAAGCAGGAAGTATGCTAAGGCGCAAACTTCAGGACGGCTGAAGACAAAGGTCCACCCTAACAAGAGAGACTATATATGTTATCGAGACTCGTTTTGGTCCTTGTTATGGTGGCGCTTATTTCTGCAGCGGGCGGCTTCGTGGTACTGGCGGCTTGGGACGTACCAGTGACGCAGACACCCGTGGAGAAGGCGCTCGACAACAGCCGCTTTCTTGAAAAGAGCTCTTTGTAAGAAGATCCTCTCCATAAAATGTCTGTGACGTATGTCCCCGGATGCGAATCAAGGGTTTAGGGAAGCCCCGAGTCGTGCCCGCAGAAAGGCGATACCAATGCCTTAAGGCACTCAAATATGGGGCTTTTTAGGCATTGTGGACGGGTTATGGAGCAGGCACGAGACGAAGTGAAAAAAGGTAACGATTTTCATAGGTTTAAAGAAGTATCTGAAGTTGTTCTTTAAATCCGTGGAATACGAGAAATCAATTTTCACATATTCCCTCTTGCCTTTTCGTATTGGATACGGCTTTATGACCTAAAGTTCACTTGTTACGGAGGAGTATGCCTTTGGTTTAGCCACAAAAATGGCAAGTCAGGGGTGTACACAGAAACTTTAAAAAGGAGAATACTACAATGGCTCGTCCAGGTCGTCCCAGAATGCCCAAAGCTCCCCTTCCGGGAACTGTTGATGCATTCCTCGATATGCTCATCGCTGAACGCGGTGCGGCACTCAACACACGTCATGCTTACGAGCGTGACCTTGCAGATGTCTGCGCTTTCCTGAAGAAACAAACCAAGGAAATCGACACCGCAAGCACCACCGATCTCAAATCATATCTCGGCGAACTCGGCGGCCGCGAAAATGCAAAGAGCAAAGGCGGCGGCAAAACTGCTGTTCGCACGATCGCTCGCCGCATTTCTGCGCTGCGCCAGTTCTACGGTTTCCTTGTTTCCGAAGGCAAACGCTCGGATGATCCGACGTCGACCATCGAGAGCCCCAAGCAAACCCGTACCCTGCCCAAGATCCTGAGTGAAGACGAAGTTACGGTCCTCATCACGACGGCTCAAAAGCAAGGCGGCCCGGAAAGCGTCCGTCTCGTGGCGCTGCTCGAAATCCTGTACGCCACCGGTCTCCGCGTTTCGGAACTGGTCGGCCTGCCCCTGACCTCCATCGGCCCCGACAACCGTTACCTGACGGTTGAAGGCAAAGGCGGCCGCGAGCGTATGGCTCCTCTCTCGGAACCCGCTCAACGCGCGATGAAAGGCTACATGGACATCCGCGCCAAGTTCCTGATGCCCGACCGCACGGACAGCCAGA
Source organism: Alphaproteobacteria bacterium (assembly GCA_965279315.1). Lineage (GTDB taxonomy): Bacteria > Pseudomonadota > Alphaproteobacteria > Micavibrionales > UBA2020 > JAPWJZ01. Next base: position 2,761,401 of record OZ257145.1, read on the forward strand.
GCAAGTGGCTCTTCCCGTCCCGCACGTCGGAATCCGGCCACCTGACCCGCCAGCGCTTCGCGCAGCTCCTGAAAGAGCTGTCCCGCAACGCCGGCATCGATCCGGAACGCGTCAGCCCGCACGTTCTCCGTCACGCTTTCGCGACCCACCTGCTGAAGCACGGCGCAGACCTCCGTTCGGTCCAGAAAATGCTCGGCCACGCCGATATCGCAACGACCCAGATCTACACGCAAGTGGTCGGCGAACAGGCGAAAGCTGCCACCGATAAACATCCGATGGCAAAAGTCGGCTGAGACGGAGAGCCGGAAGGCAATCTGTAAAAAGCGATAAGAATCAGGGGGATCTTGAAAAAGATCCCCCTTTTTCATGTTTGACCGGGAGCAAAACTCGTTCCCGTTGGTTAGTGCCTCGAACAATCCATTAACAGGAGCACATCATGATCAACGAAAACGAAGCAATCGAACCGCAAATGGAAGTCCGTTCGTCGGACGGCCTGCATGTCGGCACCGTCGACCACATGGAAGGTGAAAACATGATCAAGCTGGCGCGCACCGACAAGGCTGCGGGCGGCGAACACCATTACATCCCCATGGAATGGGTCGATCATGTGGACGCGCATGTCCATCTGTCCAAAACCGTCGCGGATGTCCGCGCGCAATGGCAGTCGTAAGACGTTAAAGCCTCACGGCTTTATAAACGTGGAAGCCCTTGAAAAAGGGCTTCCACGTTTTACTTATGGCAAAATAACACCCCAAACCTTTGCAAAAGCCCGCCATATTGAATATAAACATGCCTTGGATAAAAGCGCATGACGCGCTTATGGAAGGCAAGCATGTACCATCTCGAATTCGAAAAGCCGGTCGTTGAACTTGAATCCAAAGTGCTGGAACTCCAGAACATGGAAAAAGGCGGCGGCGTCAATCTTGCGGATGAAATTGCCCGCATCCAGGAAAAGGCCGAACGCATCCTGGTGCAGACCTATTCGAAACTGACCGCAGATCAAAAAGTACAGGTCGCGCGCCACCCGAACCGCCCCCACTTCGTCGATTACACGCGCCGCCTGATCCAGGATTTCACGCCGCTCGCCGGCGACCGCCTGTTCGGCGAAGACAACGCGCTGATGGGCGGCCTGGGCCGTTTCCGTGGCCAGTCCTGCGTCGTCATCGGACAGGAAAAAGGCGCCGACACCACGTCCCGCGTGAAGCACAATTTCGGCATGTCCCGCCCCGAAGGCTACCGCAAGGCACAACGCCTGATGGAAATGGCAACGCAATTCAGCCTGCCCATCCTGACGCTGGTCGATACCGCCGGCGCTTTCCCAGGCATCGAGGCGGAAGAACGCGGCCAGTCGGAAGCCATCGCGAAATCAATTGAATCCTGCCTGCGCGCAACCGTTCCCATCGTTTCCGTCATCATCGGCGAAGGCGGCTCGGGCGGCGCGATTGCGATTGCGACCGCAGACCGCGTGATGATGCTGGAACATTCGATCTATTCCGTCATTTCACCCGAAGGTTGCGCATCGATCCTGTGGCGCTCCGCCGAATTCGCCAAGGATGCCGCGCGCGCCCTGAAACTGACAGCGCAGGACCTGAAGCAGCTGGGCATCATCGACACCATCATTGAAGAACCCATGGGCGGCGCGCACCGCGATTCAGACCGCACGATGGATGTCGTCGGCGACTACATCGAAAACGCCCTCGCCGAGCTCTCCAAAATGGATGGCGCAACCTTGAAAATCCGCCGTCGCCAGAAATATCTGGAGATGGGGCATACGGTTTAATTCGGCGCGTTTTCGGCTTTCGCCTCTTTCTTGCGCTGCCACCCGTCACGAATGGCATTGCCCGCCCTGTAAATCACCGGCTGCACATGCACGGCCCAGTTCATGACTCCTGCCACAATCGGGTGTTCGACGGCGGCTGCGGCGTAATAACGTTTATAGGTCGCACCGCTGGCATACGGGTTCGGCACGGCCTTGGGCAGCCAGAGCAGGAAGCATACAAAACAAGATGCCATGATAAATCTCACGATGCCCGGAGATACGCTGTATTTCATGACCTTGATGCGCCCCAGCGCGGCCGGCAGCAAAATGACGCCGCGCATGATCGTCATCATCACAACGCTGAGCGACACGACAAGTGAAATGGTCGGGATATAAAGCGCCTTGACGTAGTCCTTGCCCGTTTCCATCTCGATCTCGTCATCGGGATGCAGCTTGCGGTCTTTACGCAAGTCATCCAGCATCGCGGTCACAAGCTTCTGGTTACCGGGCACGACGTATTTCTTGAAAAACATTTCCTCCGTCATCAGCATCTGGTCGACAGGCGGCAGCGTGGTATCGACGCCGAGCGTCTTCATGAATTCTTCTTCGCCGAGACCGGGCGGCAGTTTCTTGCCGAATTTGCGGTTCCATTTGTCATCCGCCTGCTCGCGGATCATGGCGCTCACCTTGCGCTCGAAATCGGCGGGTTCGTATTCCCATGTGTCGGGCAGCGTGAAATCGGGCATGTTGAACCGCGTACGGACCGCCGCCTGCACACGCTCGTTCACCAGCTTTTTGGTCTTGGGGTGTTTCAGGAAGTCTTCTTTTTTATCGATGCTGGGCGGGTAACCGGCGGCCAGCGTGAAATCGCGGATCGCTTTTTTCTGCGCGGCGCGGATTTGCGGCGTGGCATCGATATCGGGGCAATTCTGGTCACGCGCGGCGCAGATGGCGTTGACCGTGCTGCCGACCGCCAATGCCTCCCGCATCGCCTGGGCGGCGATCACGGAAACGGTTTGTTCAAAATCATAAACCGCGCCGCGGTATTTTTTCCAACCCGCCTCCATCTCCGCATCGATTTCGGCGCTGGCCTGTTTGGATTGCTCGTCGAGCGTCGCCGGGTCGACCGCGTTTTGGTACATCTCCGACGCTTTTTTGTAGGGATTGTAGTATTTGGCGTAGAATTGCGAGGTGATGTCCTTTTCGTATTTGTCGCGGGTCTTTTCGACCTTCTTCACATAGCTTTTGTACTGGTCCTGCGGCGAAAACCACACGCCCCGTATCGCGGCCGATTCCACGATTGAATCACGGTTCATTTCAAGGTCGCGCAGGATCGCATCCGGTTTCATCATCCACAGCGCGCTCACGATAATCCGCGCTGCCTTGAGATCTGGCGCACCCTGGTCATCCTTGCAGAGCTGCAGGTCGCCCAGCGTCAGCGCGCAATCCTCCAGCCCCGCCCGCAACATCAGCATATACCTTGCATTCTGGCGTTCCTCCCAGTCGGTGGTATCGACCACATAGCTTTCGATCAGCAGTTTCTGGCCCAGGAACATCGCGGGCCAGGCCAGAAGGATCAGGCAGATGATGATCTGCGGCCGCCAGCGCCCGGCGCTGGCCAGCACCATGAACAAGCCCAGCAGCGGCAGCACGCTGACCATCGTTTCAATCGGCTCCAGCCCCAGCGGCGCGGTGTAGCCGCTGGGCATCAGTTCCGGCACGCTGTGACGGAACACCATGATGAAGGGAATGATGCAGACGGTCGCAATGCCGAAAAACAGCGCCCAGTCCTGCTTGCGCCGCAGACGAAATCCGGAAGACTGGAACAGCCCCAGCACCAGCAGCGTAAAGCCATAGGCCGAAACGGTACGCCCGAAATACTGCAGTTTATCCAACGCGTCGGGATCGGATTTGACGCTGCCCGCAACCTCCAGCAGTTTCATGTTGAAGACGGCTTCCGCCACGATATAGACGACGCTGAGGACGAACAGGAAAAGGCCGAGCGGCGTAAAGAACGCGCGTTTCGCGGCGGCAGGCTTCGGGGTTTTCTTTTTGGCCTTCATTCGCCCATTATATCATGGGGATGCAAAGCGGCTCTAGATGCTTTTGGCGTCCTTGAGGGCGATCCGTTTCTGGATAAGGCCGACCGGGCGGTTGGTTTTGGCGGCGGAGCGGAAATATTCCATGATAAAAACCCGCAACGCGCCCGTGAAAGACGCATCCGGGTGCTGCAATTCGGAAACGGCGGAGCAGAGCGCGTGGATCGTGCAGCCCTGCATCATGGCCACTTCATCCAGGGCGTCCCACATTTCGGGTTCAAGACGGACGCTGGTACGGCGGCCGGCAATGCGCACGTTTTTGCTGATCAACCCGCCACCCAGCATGACCTGCGCCGCCGCTGCTTGCGGGGGAATGGGCTCATCCTGATGGGTGTCGTCCTTTATCATCGCTGGCCTTTGCGTACACTTGTATGCAGCCGAGTTTGCCGCACACAACTAATAATTGCAATTAAAAACATCATAACAACATTAAATAGTATAAAACCACCTGCGCGTGGCAAATTCCGGAAAACAACTTGTGATTTCAGGGCTATGCAGCAGCTGGTTAACGCTACGGCATATTTTTTTCATGCCTTGATGCAAAAATTATGGCGGCATCCCCTGCCGTGCCCATGATAAAATGACGAAACGAACGATATCAGCATTCATGGCAGCGGTTTTCGGGCCCCCGCCTTGTTTTAACAGCGATGCAAGGGTCATAACGTCCAGATGTGGGACTTCAAGATAAAACCTTTCGTCCGCGGTCGCGATAAGCTGACCGACAACCTGCCCGCGATCCGCAAGAATTGCGAGATCGGCGGCTGCGAACATTTGGGCGAATTCAAGGCGCCCAAATCCCGCTATGACCTGCGCGATTATTACTGGTTCTGCCTCGACCATGTGCGCGAATACAACGCGAACTGGGATTTCTTCAAGGGCATGGGACGCGCCGAAATCGAACATCATATGCAAAAGACCAGCGTCTGGGACCGCCCCACCTGGCGCATGACGCAGGCCGGGTTTAACGAGGAAAAAGCCCGCCAGAAAATCTATGAAGCCTTCACCAATGGCGAAAGCGTGTTCGGCGACTTTAACGGGCGCGGCGGCGATGGCGAAGAGCCGAAAGAGGCGCATATCGACATTGCCTCCATCCCGCACCCGACCGTGGAGGCGCTGGCCGTCATGGGTCTCGCCCCGCCCATCGGGTGGGAAGAGGTCAAGACACGCTATAAAACGCTTGCCAAAAAATACCATCCGGATACCAATAAGGATGACGAAAAGGCCGAGGAGCAGTTGAAGAAAATCAACTTGGCCTATTCAATTTTGAAGATTTCCTACCAACACTACATGAAACTGGACGAATAGATCATGACCGCCGCCTCCTCTGCCGCCAAGCGCGTTCCCGACATCCAAGTCTCCGTCAAGCAGCTGTTCGGCATCGACGTCGATGACATGCAGGTTCCCGCCTTCTCGCAAAAGCAGGACAACGTGCCCGATGTGGACGAGGCGTACCGGTTCGACAAGAACACCACACTCGCCATCCTCGCGGGTTTCGCGCATAACAAGCGCGTGATGGTGCAGGGCTATCACGGCACCGGCAAATCGACGCATATCGAACAGGTGGCCGCGCGCCTCAACTGGCCGTGCATCCGCATCAACCTCGACAGCCATGTCAGCCGCATCGACCTGATCGGCAAAGACGCGATCACGCTGCGCGAAGGCAAGCAGGTGACTGAATTCAAGGAAGGCATCCTGCCTTGGGCCTTAAAAAACCCCGTCGCCATCGTGTTCGACGAATACGACGCCGGCCGCCCCGACGTGATGTTCGTGATCCAGCGCGTGCTGGAGGCAGAAGGTAAACTGACGCTGCTCGACCAGAACGAAGTCATCCGCCCCCATGCGGCGTTCCGCATTTTTTCGACCACCAACACCGTCGGCCTCGGCGACACGACCGGCCTCTACCACGGCACGCAGCAGATCAACCAGGGCCAGATGGACCGCTGGAACATCGTGGCGACGCTGAACTACCTGTCCGCAGAATCCGAAGTCGAGATCGTCCTCGCCCGTGCGCCCGCCTACAAAACCGACGAAGGCCGCAAGAAAGTGGCCGCGATGGTGCGCATGGCGAACCTGACGCGCAAGGGCTTCATCGCGGGCGACCTGTCCACCGTCATGTCGCCCCGTACCGTCATTCACTGGGCGGAAAACACACAGATCCTCGGCGACCTCGATTTCGCCTTCACCCTCACCTTCCTCAACAAATGCGACGAGCTGGAAAAGACGATTGTGTCTGAATATTATCAGCGTTGCTTTGACCGGGCATTGGTGAAGGTGCGCGAGGATTAATCAACCGTAAAAAATTATACGGGCGGCTGAATGGAATTCCGCTTCAAAGACATTCCCGGCTATATTGTTCTGGGAGTCATAGCAGTGCTGCTCATGGCTGTTTGCGCCGTGAAATACATCTTTTTTAGCGCATTAGAAAAAAATAACTTCCACAACTTCCAGATTTGCAGCATTCACGGGGGCGGGCCGCATATCCCCTCACTAGACTATCTGCCGAATGCTGAAAAGGGGTATGCTGATTACCAAGTACTCGTCGGCCAGTACTATCAAAAACAATACGAACGAATGATATTATCGGCCGGCGCAGCCCCTTCCGAAAACGCCAAAAGAAGCGACCCCGATTATTTGAAAGCGCTAGAATGGTATAAAAAAGCCGCCGAACAGGATGATATTGGGGGGCAGAAAACACTGGGGGCTTTTTATCTAAGCACAGACAACCCCACCGAAGCATATGTTTGGCTTCGCATCGCTGATGAAAACCCCAAAAAGCCAGTAGACCGCCTTTGTAAGACGGGCACAAATCTGCTTGCGGTGGCAAGTAACAGACTTACGGCTCAGGAAAAAGAAGAGGCCCTTAAGCAAGTGCAGGGAATTAAAGTCAGATTAAAAAAGCGTAATTGAATTATACACTTGGCTTCACTTTTTTGACATAAATACCCAAGCGGCGTATAATAGTTTTTATACTCTGCGCCAGCTTTTCAGGCACAAACGCATTTTTACGCGGGTCATTCGCATGCAGGACGGATCCACTTCTGTTGCAACGGTCGATGAACAGCAGCCCGCGCCGCCGGTATCGAATTTCGTGAAGCCGCCGGAGACAAAACCCGTAGAACCCAAAATCAACGCGATGGGCAGCCCCGACGAACGCCCTGTCCCTCCTGAACCGGAAGATGACAAAGCCAAAAGCAAGTTCGGCAGCACGGGCGGCATGGCGCGCCAACTGACGGTGCAGGAAATGAACAACGCCCTGAACGTCGATGGCCTTGATGCCGGCAAGGTCAAGGTCGAGGAAGCATGGCTCACGAAAAACAAGGATGTCGAGCTGAAGCTAGGCAACGGCGACAGCCTACTGGTCAGCCGCGATGCGGATGGCTATACCAGCATTCAGATACCACCGGGACAGGCGGCCAACGCGAAAACCATGGTCGCGATGGCATCGATTGCGGAATCAAAGGGCTGGAAAGAAATTAACGTCAGGGGCGGCGACGAATTCCGCGCCATGTCGTATCACGCCATCACGCGGGCGGGGCTCAAGATGATGAACCCGCCGGATGCCGCCGCGATCGAGGCCGTCCGTGAAAAATTCGACGCTCAGCTGCGCGAACCGGATATGCCGAAAGCGGATATCGAGGTAAAAACGGTCGTCGGCGGCAACAAACCGTCATCCCCGGCGCAAAAGGCGGACTCCCCCGAAAAACCGGAACCGCCCGAGAAGAAAAAGCGTCCGGCGGCGTCCGCGCTGCGCATGTAACCCTGAAATCCATGCATTGAACTATTCCCGCGTTATTCCTATAGTTGGATAGCCTTTATTCGCGTGAGGAACGACCTTGTCCGACAACAACGACCCCGTTGAAAATTTCAAGCACGCCACGCAATCGACTGCGCGGGCGCTGTCGGGGCGTGAAGATTTGGAAGTGACGTTCGGCGGGCATCTGGCGGAGATTTCCGGCCATTCGATCCGCCTGCCCGCTTTGCCGAAAATGATCGAGGATGGCGAAGCGTCATTGGTGCGCGGCATGGCCGATACCTTCGCCCTGAAACTGAATTACCATGACGCGGGCGTCCACCAGAAACTCTCTCCCGCCGATCCCCGCGCCCGCCTTGCCTATCAGGCGCTGGAGGATGCGCGGATCGAGGCTGTCGGCACCGAAATTTATCCCGGCGTATCGTCGAACATCGAGGCTGCGCTGCGCCACGAGGCGCGCCGCCAGAAACTGGAATACGTCAGCAACATGGAAGACGCGCCGCTGGCGGAGGCCTTGCGGTACATGGCGCGGGAATCCTTCACAGGCCGCAAACCGCCGAAGGAAGCGTCGAAAGTCATCAAGGTCTGGCAGAACTGGATCACGAAACATCTTGGCGATGACGGGCTGGAGGGGTTGAAAAAATCGCTCCACAGTCAGGAAGACTTCGCTAGGCTGGTGCATCACCTGATCGATAAAATGGAGATGCCGTCCACCCCCGCCGATATGCCGCCGTCGCCGCAGGAAGACGAAAGCCAGGAAGAAAAGAAAAGCGAAGGCGCAGAAAAGGCAGCAGAGCAGGACAGCGCCGCAAAATCCACGCCTCCGTCGGAAGTCACCGAAGACGCCGACAGCGGCGAACAGGCCGAAGCCGATGCCGAAAGCATGGCCGGCGAGGAAATGGAAGATCAGGATTTCGAGGACGCTGACGACAACGAGCAGGCGCGCAAAAACACCCCGCGCGACGGCAAAAACGCGCTCTACGGCGAATACAAAATTTTCACCGCCCAGTTTGATGAAACCGTCGATGCCCGCGATTTGTGCGAGCCGGAGGAGTTGCAGAAACTCCGCAAGATGCTCGACAAGCAAATGACGCATTTGCAGGGCGTCATCACGCGCCTTGCGAACAAGCTGCAGCGCAAATTACTGGCGCAGCAAACGCGATCGTGGCAGTTCGACCTTGAAGAAGGAATCCTGGACAGCGCGCGCCTTTCCCGCGCTATTGCCAACCCCTATTGGCCTGTCAGCTATAAACAGGAAAGCGAAACCGATTTCCGCGACACCGTCGTCTCGCTGCTGATCGACAATTCCGGCTCCATGCGTGGCCGCCCCATCACGATTGCGGCGATGAGCACTGACATCCTTGCCCGCACGCTGGAGCGTTGCGGCGTGAAAGTCGAAATCCTCGGTTTCACGACGCGCGCGTGGAAAGGCGGCCTGTCGCGCGAACGCTGGCTGTCGGAAGGCAAGCCGCATACGCCGGGACGCCTCAACGACCTGCGCCATATCGTGTATAAAGCCGCCGACAGCCCGTGGCGGCATGTGCGCGCGAACCTTGGCCTAATGCTGCGCGAAGGGTTGCTGAAGGAAAACATCGACGGCGAAGCATTGCTCTGGGCGTATCAGCGCCTGATGCACCGCCCCGAGCAGCGCAAGATCTTGATGGTGATTTCAGACGGTGCGCCGGTGGACGATTCAACGCTCTCCGCCAATCAGGGCAACTACCTCGAAGAACACCTGCGCCGCGTGATCCATTTCATCGAGGACAAGACGCAGATCCAGCTGCTGGCCATCGGTATCGGGCACGATGTGACCCGTTATTACAAACGCGCAGTGACGCTGGTGGATGCCGAGGAACTGGGCGGAGCGATCACCGAAAAACTGGCCGAATTGTTCGAGGAAAAACCCGCCAAAGGCAAAAAACGGGCGCATTAAGACCCTGTTATTTTATTCCAAAATCCATTATTTTGGATCATCCCGGCGCAGGCTGGGATCCCGCGCGTCCAAGCGCGCATATTATAAATAGCAGGCCTTGTGGCCTGCGAGATGCCAGCCTTCGCTGGCATGACAAGGGTAAAAAAGAATGTCCGACCAGAAAATCCACAAACCGAAAGCAATCAGCGGCTTCCCCGAATGGCTGCCGGAATACCGTGCGGTGGAGCTGGAATGGATGGACAAGATCCGCAAGGTTTTCGAAAGCTACGGTTTCTGCAACATCGAAACCCCGTCGGTCGAGGAGATTGACGCGCTGCTGGCGAAAGGCGGCGATACCGAAAAAGAAATTTATACGCTCAACCGCCTCCATGCGGAAGAGGGTGACAAGGAGGCCCGTCTTGCGCTGCATTTCGATCTGACCGTACCGATGGCGCGGTACGTGGCGCAGCATTTCGGCAACCTCAGCTTCCCGTTCAAGCGTTACCAGATGCAGAAATCCTGGCGCGGTGAACGCCCGCAAAAGGGCCGCTACCGCGAATTCTACCAATGCGATATCGACGTCGTGAATATCGACGACCTGCCGCTGCATTTCGATGCCGAACTGCCCGCGGTGTTGTTCGAGGCCTATCAGGCGCTCGACATTCCGCCCGTGGAGCTGCGCATCAGCAACCGCAAGATCATCATGGGTTTCCTCGCCGGTCTTGGCATCAACGAGCCGGGCGTGATCACGCGCACGCTCGACAAGCTGGATAAAGTCGGCGCGGAGGGGGTTTTGAAAATGCTGGCTGCGGCTGGCGTTCCCGTAGACATCGCGCAAAAGGCGCTGGCATTCGTGAACATCAAGACGCCTGATTCAGGCTTCGCTGAACAGGTAAAATCGCTGGGCGTCACGTCCGATCTGCTGACCGAAGGATTAAATGAACTCACCTTCGTCACCGATAACCTGAAACACCTGCCCAAGGGCGGCGTGATTGCCGATCTCGGTATTATTCGCGGGCTGGATTATTATACGGGCACCGTCGTGGAGGCACGCTTTCGCGAAGGCAACCCGATGGCGATCGGCGGCGGCGGGCGCTATGACGATCTTGCCAGTTCCTTCATCAACCAGAAACTGCCGGGCATCGGCGTTTCCATCGGCCTCACCCGTTTGTTCGGTCTGCTGATGGATCAGGGCGCGATCAAGCCCGGGCAAAAAGCGCCGACGCAGGTGCTGGTCGTGCTGCCGGAGGAATCGCGCCGCGCGGAAGTATCGGCAACGACGCAAACGCTGCGCGCCAAGGGCCTGAACGTGGAGATGTATCACCGGGACGCCAAGATCAAGACGCAGCTGGCCTATGCCGAGAAAAAGGGGATTCCCTATGTCTGGTTCCCGCCCTTCAAGGACGGTCAGCCACACGAGGTCAAGAATATGTTAAACGGGGAGCAGTCACAGGCGGATGCAGCCGTCTGGAAGCCTTAAAGCAGTCACTCCTCTTTTACTTTCGCTATGCTAATATAATGATATTGCTGTAGGGGAATTTCGCCATGAACCGTTTTGCCAAGCTGACCATTTACGCGACGTTTTTTGCCGCATGCCTTTACGGGCTGATGGCTGGCCGCAGCTACGCCTTCATCGACAAAGGCACCTACACCTACATCCACAACGAAGCGGAATACAGCATCGACCTGCCCGATGCGCCTGTCGGTATCACCATTTGGGCCGACCAGAAAGACCCGATCCCCTTCCTTGAAAACCCGCCCAAATTCGGCGCCATCGGCGAAATCGCGCGCGTGCGCCGCGTCGATATCGACACCGGCGACACCTATGAAGTAGAAATCACCTTCCTGAAGGCGGAACGCGACTTCCTGCTGTCGATGACAGAAGAACGCATGAAGGAAGAACTGGAAAAAGTCTACAAGGATATCAGCCTCGACAACAAGCAGGAGACGTTTTCAGCGGGCTCCGACACGCTGAAATGGGCGACGCTGACCGGTTTTACGGTCGATGAAAACAACAACCTGATGTTCAATTCCGCGCATTACATCATGGGCCTGCAAAGCATCATGATCGTCAAGTCGCGCTATAACGTCGAGAACAAGAAATTCCAAGGCTATTACGATGCTATGGCGAAATCAATCAAGTACGAAGGCCTGAAGTAAACGCCGTCACCGCCTCGACCATCGAGAAAAACCCGTTGCGCCGGTTCGGGCTCAAATGCTGGTCGAGCCCCAGCTGCGAGAATGTCGCCGCCACGTCCAGCGCCTGAATCTCCTCTTTCGTCCGGCCTTCAAAAATCGCCACCAACACGGCGATCAGCCCCTTGACGATCTGGGCATCGCTGTCGGCGCGCATGGTCAACCGCCCCTGCCCGTCCCAGCCCATCACCAGCCAGACCTGGCTCATGCAGCCGCGGACCTTGGAATGCTCGGTTTTCAGGGATTCGTCCATCACCGGCAGGTCATTGCCGAGGCCGATCAGGTATTTGTACCTGTCCTCCCAGTCGTCCAGCGCGTCAAAGTTATCCACAAGGTCTTCTATAGACATATTCCGGCTAAGCCTTTATTAATCCTATCCAGTGTTAAAATAGGGTGAAAATGGCAGGAATGCCATAGTAAAGCGTTTATCCACAACCAGACTTAAATCATTGATCAAACACGGTTGGCAAACAGCGAACAGGTGTTCTATCTTAGGGGATATAAGGGTCGCCAAACGGCCCATTCAGGTAAAGAAGGGAATATAGGATGAGCAGCAAGACCGGGTCTTCCACCACGGATTCCAAGAACACGCTGTACTGCTCCTTCTGCGGCAAGAGCCAGCATGAAGTGCGCAAGCTGATCGCGGGCCCCAACGTATTCATTTGCAATGAATGCGTCGAGCTCTGCATGGACATCATCCAGGAAGAGGACAAGACCCAGCTGGTGAAATCCGGCAAGGGAATCCCCACGCCGAAAGAAATCAAGGCCGTGCTGGACGACTACGTCATCGGCCAGGACCGCGCGAAACGCGTCCTGTCGGTTGCCGTGCACAACCATTACAAGCGCATCGATGAAGGCCTGATGAAGGGCTCGGAAGTCGAACTGTCGAAATCGAACATCCTGCTGATCGGCCCGACGGGCTCCGGCAAAACGCTGCTCGCGCAGACGCTCGCCCGCATCCTCGACGTACCCTTCACGATGACCGACGCAACGACGCTGACCGAAGCCGGTTACGTCGGTGAAGACGTCGAGAACATCGTGCTGAAACTGCTGCAGGCTTGCGATTACAACATCGAACGCGCGCAACGCGGCATCGTGTATATCGACGAAGTTGATAAAATCTCCCGCAAGTCGGACAACCCCTCCATCACCCGCGACGTGTCGGGCGAGGGCGTCCAGCAGGCGCTGCTGAAACTGATGGAAGGCACGCTTGCTTCTGTGCCCCCGCAGGGTGGCCGTAAACATCCGCAGCAGGAATTCCTGCAAGTGGATACGACGAACATCCTGTTCATCTGCGGTGGCGCGTTCGCGGGCCTCGACAAGATCATCTCCAAACGCGGCCGCGTCAGCTCGATGGGCTTCGGCGCGAAAGTGGAAGGCCCGGACGAACGCCGTGCCGGTGAGGTCCTGCGCGAACTGCAGACGGAAGACTTGCTGCGCTTCGGCCTGATCCCGGAATTCATCGGCCGCCTGCCCGTGCTGGCGACCCTTGACGACCTCGACATTCCGGCACTGGTGAAAATCCTGTCCGAGCCGAAAAACGCGATGACCAAACAGTATGCCCGCCTGTTCGATATCGAAGGCGTGAAACTGACCTTCCAGCCCGACTCGCTGGAAGAAGTCGCGAAGAAGGCGATTGAACGCAACACCGGTGCGCGCGGCCTGCGCTCCATCCTTGAAAACCTGCTGCTCGACACCATGTTCGAGCTGCCGGGCCTTGAAGGCGCGGAAGAAGTCATCGTGAAGGCAGAGAACGTGCGCGACAGCACTCCCCCCATGATCGTCTATTCCGAGAAGAAGAAAAAAGAAGCCAAGGAAAAAGAAAAAGAGAAGGAAAAGGAAAGCAAGAAGAAGAAAGAGGACGACGAGGCTGCTTCGGCGTAATTGCTTCTCCCTTCCAAAGATCAAAGGCCGCCCCGCAAGGAGCGGCCTTTTTCTTTACTGCTCCGCACAAATCACAACAATTTGTGCAATTGACATTTATGACAATAGTCACTATAGTCAGCTATTCGGTGAACGGAAATCCGTCATCAAAATACAATCACCCGACCTGCACAGTTTCGCCCTGTCCGCCCCGCTTTGCCGTGTGCGGGCAATAAAACGGGCCTAAACGACAGGCATAATGGAGGACATGATGAAACCAGAATTCAAGAAATGCGCCGAAAACGACACCCCGCTGCTGACCGCCCTGCGCAAGGGCCATGACGAAGCGGCGATCCTGCTGCTGGATGCGGGCGCGAACCCGAATGCCGTAAACAACAAAGGCCAGACCCCACTGATGCTGGCGGTCGATAACGCCGATCCCATCATGGTCGATAAGCTGCTGCGCGCGGGCGCATTGATCGACAACCCGCAGGTCGCCAACAGCCGCCAGAACCTGTTTACGCTGGCCAAAGGCTGGCACAACACCGACGCGGAAACCGAAGAAAAATTCGCATCGATCCGCGAACTCCTCGACCGCGCATCGCCCGCACAAGTGACGTCATTTCCTGTGCAACCGCTTAAACTGTAAGCGACGCGCAAGACGAAAAAAGAAAAACCCCGCCGCATAAAAATGCCGGCGGGGCTCTTCTTTGCTACGAAGATTTAAGGCTTCGGTGCTGCCGGCTTGGGCGCTTTGGGCGCTTGTTGCGTGGGCTTTTGTTGGGTAGGACCAGCCATTGTAATGCCTCCTTGGTTTTTTGTTTTGTGTAAGCCTATTCAGGCTACGCCCGCCCCGATGCGCGGCTACAAAAACTTTCGTCGGTACAGGAGGTCAAGAATTACACGCCTGAAATCTTTGCGATTATTATCGCGACGATTTTTGCATAATCGTTTTTCCGCTGCGCTGAGAACGATTGATCCGAGGTGAGTCGTGCAAAAGCGACTCCGGCGGCGTCGAGCCCCGCCGCATAAACAATCTTCTGCCCGTTATAGGTCGCGACATATTCCTCGGTCGTGCGGATACAGGCCGCCGCAAAATCGTAATGCCAGATAAATGCCTCAACCGCCTTCACGCGCCCCATCGCGGCGGCGGCCGTCACAGGCGTCCAGCCACTGGCATTGGCAACATCGGGCTTCATCCCCGCCTCCACCGCCTGCCGCAATTGTTCTTCGATCTCGTCATCGCGCGACCACTTCGCCATGTATTGCGCGAGCGTGGAGCCGTGCGATCCGGAGCGTTCATTCAGCCCCTTCCCGCGCTTCATCAACGCCTGTTCCAGCCAGTGATTGGTGAGCAGCCGCCCCGTCACAGGCGCATTCGCCGCAGAGACATTGAACGGCGTATCGCCCGCACTGTTGGCTTGATGCGGATCGGCACCCGCCTGCAATAGCATGTTGACGATATCCTCGACATCATGCCCCGCACTCTCCGCCGCCGCCGCGTAATGCAGCACCGTCCAGCCCTTTTCATCCGCCGCATTCACATCCTCCGGCGACATGGCGAGCCAGTCGCCGACAGCGTGGAATTGGCGGCTTGAGGCTTTGGCCAAAATTTCAGGTCGAGAGATCAAGCAAACACCAAATCTGTCATGCCAGCGAAGGCTGGCATCTCCCTATCATAACAACGGTGCTGTGGCACAGACAGCCGTTATAAATTTGGAGATGCCAGCCTACGCTGGCATGACGACGTTATTACACGTTCAGCAACAAGTTCTCCCGCTCCCATGACGAGATCACGGTGTTATAGACCTTGTATTCCGCTTCCTTGATCGCGACGTAGGTTTTCACGAAGCGTTCGCCGAGCAGGTTGGAGAGCGGCTTGCAGGATTTGAATTTTTTCAGCGCGTCGGTGAGCGAACCGGGAAGCGTGTGGCCTTTTTTATAGGCGCTGCCCTTGATCTGTTCCGACGGCTCGATTTCCTCGATCAGACCCAGCAGGCCGCAGGCGAGCGTGGAGGCGATGACGAGGTAAGGGTTGCCATCGGCGCCCGGCAGGCGGTTTTCGACGCGGCGGTTTTCAGGCTTCGAGACAGGAATGCGCAAGCCCGCGGTGCGGTTGTCGAGGCCCCATTCGACGTTGATGGGGCTGTCGGTTTCCTTGTGCCCGAAGCGGCGGTACGAATTCACGTTCGGCGCAAACAGCGGAATCGCGTAAGGCAGGTAACGCTGCAAGCCGCCGATGTAATGGCGCAGGAAGGCGCTGTCCGCGCCGCTGTCGGTTGCAAACAGGTTCTTGCCGGTTTTCTTGCTGACGACCGACTGGTGGATGTGCATCGCGGAGCCCGGTTCCGTCTGCATCGGCTGCGCCATGAAGGTCGCATAGACGCCGTGACGGATCGCGACTTCGCGCGAGGTGCGCTTGAACAAAAACGCCTGGTCGGCTGCTTCCACGGGGTCGCCGTGGTTGAAGTTGACCTCGATCTGCGCTGCGCCCGCTTCGTGCGACAGCGTATCGATGTCGATGTTCTGCTTTTCGCAGTAATCATAGACGTCTTCAAACACGGGATCGAATTCGTTGACGGCGTCGATGCCGTAGGCCTGACGCCCGATTTCCTGACGACCGGTGCGGCCGACGGGCGGCTGCAGGGGAATGTCGGGATCTGTGTTGACGGCGACAAGGTAGAATTCAAGCTCGGGCGCCACAACCGGCTGCCAGCCGCGTTTGTCGTACTCCTTCACGATCATTTTGAGCAATTGGCGTGACGACAGCGGCACGGGGGTATCGTCGGAATAGAACGCGTCGCAGATGATCTGGGCGGTCGGTTCCTGATACCAGGGGACGAAACGGACGGTCGCCTCGTCGGGGGTCAGGTAGACATCGCCATAGGTCGGGCTGATATGCTCGTCGAGGTCATCGGGGTAATTGCCCGTGACGGTCTGGGCAAACACTGATTCCGGCAAGGGCATGCCGCGTTCGCGCAAAATGCGGAGCAGCTTGTCGGCGGGGATAATCTTGCCGCGCGCGATGCCGGCCATGTCGGGGACAAGGCATTCCACCTCGGTAATCTTGTGTTCCCGGATGAATTCTTCTAGCTTGTCCATGAAAGGCTCCTGTAGGTTACATAATTTTGAGCAACATCGCCGATAATTCCGCCCGTTTTCGCACCGTTTGGTATCAAATATCGGCGAATGCGTATGCCGCGACTCTAGGTTCTCTGCAAGAGGCCGTCAACTGCGATATTTGTGTAATCGGAGGCGGTTTTTCGGGACTTTCAGCCGCTTTTGAGCTCAGTTTACGCGGATTTTCCGTGATTATTCTGGAAAGCGACAAAATCGCCCATTCTGCCTCCGGTAAAAACGGCGGCCAGATGCAGCGAGGCTTCCCGAAATCACCCAAATACCTGATCGAAAAGTACGGCAAAGCAGATGCAAAGCTGATGAGCGATGTCACGGTCGAGGGTATCGGCCTGATCAAACAGCGCATCGCCGACTTTAATATAGACTGCGCGTTCAAGCCGGGCGTGCTGGTCACGGCCTATACATCCGGCCAATTGAGCGACCTGAAAGACGACAGCGCAGGTTGGGCGGAACTTGGTTATCCCGAAATGCGCATCCTCGATGCCGCTGAAACCCAAAGTATTGTTCATGTACCACAATATATAGGCGGGCAGCTGGACGAGGTTGGCGGGCATTTCCACCCCTATAATTATGCGCAGGGCCTCGCCCGCGCCGCCGCCGCCAAAGGCTGCCGTATATATGAAGACAGCCGCGCAATCGAGATTATCTACGGTGACACGCCGAAGGTGCGCACGGCCAAGGGCGAAGTAACCGCGAAATACGTCATCCTCGGCGGCGCGATCAAGGCGAAGGGTACGGAGGCGCTCACCCGCCGCTCCATCACCGCCGCCGCGCATGTGATTGCAACCGAACCGCTGACGCAAGAATTGGCAAACAGCATCATGAGCCGCAAAGTGGCGGTATCCGATGCACGCTTCATCATGGATTATTATCGCCTGTCCGAAGACAACCGGCTGCTGTTCGGCGGCAATTGCAATTACAGCGATATGGACATGCCGGGCGAGGACAGGCGGTTGCGCGACCGGATGCTGAAAATCTTCCCGCAACTGGCGAACACCAAAATCGATCATTGCTGGTACGGCCCGCTGGAATTCACCATCAACCGCCTGCCCGGCCTCGGGCGGCTGTCGAAGAACGTGTATTATGCACATGGCTTCGGCGGTCAGGGCGTGGTGGCCACAAACATCCTCGGCAAAGTGGTGGCGGAGGCTGTGGCAGGACAGGCGGAACGCTTCGATGTCTTTGCCCGCGTCAAACATCAGGATTTCCCGGGTGGAAACCTGTTGAAACGTCCCGTTTTCGTGGCGGGCATGAGCTGGTACCGCCTGCGCGATATGCTTGCGAATTAGGCATTAATTTTCTTTTTACTTTTCAAGGGTATTTTGGTGATAAGGGGAAAACCATGACCGATAAAAAATACCGCCTTGTTACCCGTGCCGATCTGGATGGGATTGTGTGCGCCGTGCTGCTGAAAGAGCTCGGCATGGTCGAAGATGTGAAATTCGCGCATCCGAAAGACATGCAGGATGGCCTTGTCGAGATAACCGACAACGACATCATCACCAACCTGCCCTATCACCCCAAGGCGCATATCGTGTTCGACCACCATGCCAGCGAATTGCAGCGCACGAAAGAGCCGCAGCCGAACCTCATCAACGACCCGACCGCGCCCAGCGCCGCGCATGTGATCTATCGCCATTACGGCGGCCGCGAAAAATTCCCGAACATCTCGCAGGACCTGCTGGAAGCGACGGACAAGATTGACTCGGCCGATGTCACGCATGACGACATCATCAACCCGAAGGGCTGGATCCTGCTGGGCTTCATCATGGACAACCGCACGGGCCTTGGCCGCTACAAGGAATTCCGCATCAACAACTTCCAGCTGATGTATGACCTGATCGAAATCCTGCGAAAGAACAGCGACGTCAACGATATACTGCGCCAGCAGGACGTGGCGGAGCGCGTGCGCATGTATGCGGAGCACAGCAAACTGGCGCGCCACCAGATCATGAAATGCGCGGAAGTGAAAAACAACCTCGTCGTGCTCGACTACCGCCACGAAAACGAGCTTTACACGACGAACCGCTTTACCGTGTACGCGCTGTTCCCGAATGCAAATATCTCGATGCACATCCTGCCGGGCAAGCAGGGCGTGAACACGGTTTTCGCCGTCGGGAAATCCGTGCTTAACCGCACATCGAAACTGGATGTCGGCGCGCTGATGCTCGAATACGGCGGCGGCGGCCACAAGGCTGTCGGCACTTGCCAGATCGACAACGACAAGGCGGAAACCATCAAGGGCGAGCTGATCGGGAAGATTTCATCCGTCGGTTGATATGGCAACTTAATCGCCTATTCACTTCATTGCAGCGCACCGCTATGCTCCACTCAGGTTTCAATCTTTGAGGAGCGCGGATCGATGAAAGACGTTTTCAACTGGCTTGCCGGCAAACCTTCGCACCAGTACACGCTGGGCGGCGACAGCAATTCGATCCAATTCAACCGCGCGGCGCGCTTTGTCGAACGCGTGGTGTCGGTGCCTGCGATGGCGGTCGGTGCGGCGCTGGTCGCGTTGTCGATCCCTTCCATGCTGATCGCCCCTCCTGCGGCGGCGACCTTCTTTGTGACGGGCGTCGCGGTTGCGGCATTCGGCAAGGCGGCGGGCCTGTTCAAGGGCGGTGTCACCCATCTGTTGGCGGCAGGCGCATCGAGCCTTGCGAACCACCTGTCCAAACCCCAGACGCAAACCCAGACGGCGCCCAAAGCGGCTTAACAGCCGACTTGAACGGGAAGCTTGAAAAGCGTATATAACTCCCTGACTAAAAGGGTGAAACGCCAGCCATGACCTATGTCATCACAGACGTATGCATTAAATGCAAATATACCGACTGCGTGGAAGTCTGCCCCGTGGACTGCTTCTACGAGGGCGAAAACATGCTCGTCATCAACCCTGACGAATGCATCGATTGCGGCGTCTGCATCCCCGAATGCCCGATTGACGCCATTGTTACGGATATTGACCCCCGCGGCGAGCCGTTCCTTGAGCTCAACCGCGAGTTTTCGACCGGCCCCTGGCCCAACCTCACCAAAAAGAAGCCCGCTTTGCCGGAAGCCGAGGAATTTAAAGAGACACCCGACAAGATGTCCCTGTTCAGTCCCGAACCAGGTGACGGCGACTAAAGTTATCCACAGCAATATCAATAATTTGCCGGAAAATTTTCGAGAGAATCTTCAGCTTTTTGCCTTGTCTTACATCGCCGTAAGGCACTGTCAGATTATTGACTTTTAAGACTTTTTTAAGATTTGACTTGTCCTTTTATGGCATTTCCTGTACAGTCTTTTTAAATGACGTAAGTGCGTCCGATACCCAAGTATTCTGTTAAATACGTCCTGCGCATCCCGGGACCTTACTATAGAAAAGAGGCACCATGGCGAAGATCACCAAAGGCAAGGCAAAGACCACCGGCACCACCAAGAAGCCCGCCGCGGCAAAACCCGCCCCCGCAGTCAAGAAGACCGCGACCGCCGTTAAAGTGACGGTAAAAGGCAAGACGACCATGAAGGTCGCTCCTCCCGTGCAGAAAGCAAAACCCGCTCCTCAAGTTCAAAAAGCTGCCCCGACTCCGGTCGCCGTAGCTCCCGTGGCCGCTCCGGTCGCCAAGAAGCCCGAAAAGCTCGATTTCACCACCGGTGACTTCGTGGTTTATCCCGCCCATGGCGTCGGCTATGTCGAAGGCGTCGAAACGACGACTATCGCAGGTATGGAAATTACTCTCTACACCATCTGCTTCGAAAAAGACCGCATGCGCCTCAAGCTGCCGATCACCAAGGTGAAATCGTCCGGCCTGCGCAAGCTGTCCTCCAAGGACCGCCTGAAAGATGCACTGGCGACCCTGCAAGGCCGCAGCCAGACCCGCCGCGTGATGTGGAGCCGTCGCGCACAGGAATACGAAGCAAAGATCAACTCGGGTGACCCCGTTGCGATTGCAGAAGTCCTCCGCGACCTCCGCAAGGACACGGACGAAAGCGAACAGTCCTACAGCGAACGCCAGATCTATCAGGCTGCGCTGGAGCGTCTTGCCCGCGAAGTCGCCGCGATCGAAAAGATCGACGAAAAGAAAGCCGCCGAGAAACTGGAAGCAGTTCTCTCGAACGTCGCTTAATCCTTTCGCCAAAGATTAAAAAACGGCCTCCGGTTTCGGGGGCCGTTTTTTTATGGTGCCCTGGTTGACATACGTGCCTATCACCCCTACCCTCCCACATCCCAAACCGCATAACGAGGGCAGCACGCTGCCACCCGCACACAGGAGTCTAAAGCCGATGAAGGGCCAACTCAGGAAAGCTTTTTTCATCGCTATTTTTGGCATTGGTGCCGGATTTGGCACAGCGGGCGCTTACAAGGCGGGCGATGCCGCCGTGCAGGAATACATCACGCACAAGGCTGAAAACGATAGCGCCAAGCAGTGCATTGCCGACATCAAGACGGGAAATACCTGTTCAACGGAGCAATACCAGTGGGTGGCTGCCTATGCGGATCACAAAAAGGATTACGGTTTCGGACTATCCTGGCTTTTCGGCGGCGTGTCCTTTGTCAGGATGTCCCTTCCCAAAATCCGCTCTGCCTCCCAAAAGCCTAAAGCCAATAAGCCCTGACCCTGTTTCAAAGACGGCCATTGCGGAACAGACTTCACCGTGACGGGCGCAGGCTGCGCGGCCACATCGAAGGCGGGCTTGATGTCCTGCACGGGCAGCGGCGCTGCTTCCACCACAACTTCCGGCACGATGACCGGCTTCGGTGCTTCGGGCGCGGGTTTAGCGGGAGCTTTGCCACGGATCGTGAATACTTCCGGCACCCATTGGCGCAGGAATTTGTAAGATTCTTTAACCGGCTTTTTCACCACATGGACGACAGGTTTGGCGATAAGCCCCGTCGTGACCCCTGCCGCAAATGATGCGCCCAGCTTCACAAGGCTGTGCATATAGGTGCTCGATACCACTGTCGAAATCGCGTTATTGACGAATTCTCCCGCCGCCGGAATGCCGTGGAACAGCAGCCCGCCGCCCACCATAAAAATGGCAAGGCCGCCCGCGATGGAAATGCCGTTCAACACATGCGGCTTGCCGGCCAGCAGCGCGCGGCCAACCGGGCGCGCGGCTTTCGACGGCAGGCTGTCGCTCTTGCGGCTGGCGAGCCAGGTGCCGAGGTCTTCCATCTTGATGATGCCGGTGATGATGCTATAGACGCCGACAGTCGCGCCCAGCGCAACACCCGCCATAACCATCGCCTGCGTCGCAAATGGCAGCGCGAGTGTCGCCGCCATCGTGACAGCCGTGATTTCGCCGGACAATATCATGTCGGTCTTGATCGCGCTTTTGACCTTGCGGGCGCGCGCTGTAGCCGCGTCTTCGCCCGGAATATCGGCGGGCGCATGATGATGCTCCTCGCCCTTCAGCAGCGCTTTCATCTTGCCGATGCCTTCATAGGCGAAATAGGTGCCGCCCGCCGCCAGCAGCGGCATCACCGCCCATGGCATCAGCAAATGCACGGCAAGCGCGGCAGGCACGAGGATCGCCTTGTTCTTCAGCGAACCCTTGGCGACGTCGATCAGGATCGACATGTCGCGCTTCTGTACGTAATTGTCATCGTCTTTTTTTACGGGTGATTTATCGGCAACGCTGTCGGTCTTCTCCGCCGCGACCTTTACCATGGTCGCGATTTCATCCAATAGAATTACCAATGCGCCGCCGCTCGCCATCTCTGCTCTTCTTTCAATTTTTTAACGTGGGATGATCGCGGGCTAGGAGGGGTTTCTGAACGGGAAAAGCGCTAGGAGCGATGCACATCCTTTTTACCGTATTGCAGTGCAGCATTCAATTTTAAAATCATAAGACATTGATAACACGAAGATAAAATAACGATGCGGTACAACCGGTGATTATTTTTATCGGACGACTCGTGGCGGGATGAATACCAAAATAGTAATCTAGCTATTGATATTGCTCATGATTGTTGACCCGATCCCGTCGTGTAAGTTACAATCATTATGTCAACACCGTCGGGATATCATGAAAAAACAGGATTTTTGCGTCATCGATGCGGGACCGCTGATTACGATGGCGCTGGGCGGCGCGCTCGATACGCTGACGGCGGCGGGCGATTATTTCCAGTTCAAGGTGCTGGATATCGTGGCGCTCGAGGCCGGCAGGCGCGACCGCCCCGGCGGGAACGAGATTTCCGACTGGATTGAAAAAATGAAGGCCGACGGCAAGCTGGACGTCATCGAGACCGAAATCGGCCTGATCACAAAAACCGAACGCATCGAAAACCCGTTCTATCGCATCAAGAATGCCGGCGAACACGCTATCGCCGAATGGATTGAAAACGGCGGGCTAAAGGACGCAAATTCCACCATCGTCGTTTACGAGGATAAAGACACGCGCAAACTGCTGGAACACATGCAGCCGGACGCAGACGTTGTCGCGGTTTCCACCCGCGCTTTCCTGATGGCGGGGCAGGAGATCGGATTTGTGAAGGACGCCGGCGCGCTTTGGGATAAGATACATGGCAATGCGCCCACGCGCAGCGACGTCGCCAACAGGTTTCAGGTCAGCACGAGAGCGCCCAGCCCATGACAATTCCCCTCGCCCCGCCCGACAAAAAATTCTATCCCGTCCTGAAAAAATATTCAGACGGCGATATTTCTGCGTCAAACGCGGCCTATGAAATCTACGAAATGAAAATCCCCGGCTATGAAGACCCCAGCGCATCGGAAGTGATTTTGTGGGCGAAGATGGCGGGCTATGGCATCCCCACTCCGTCCGAGGAAGAGGCAAAGGCGCAAGCGGCTGAAATCCTTAAGAACCGCAGCGAAAAACAATAGTTTAATTGACAGAATACAGGCGAATTTCGTAGTCTGGCGGCGAACCGCCCGAGGAGCCTGATCCATGTCCGCCGCAAAATCCATCAAGCGCATTTTCAACCGCGTCGCATCGCATACGGCGACAGCCATCCTTGCAGGCGGCCTTGCGATTACGACGGGCATCACGACCTATGGCGGGCTTGAAACCTATCATTCCGCCGTTCCCGTGGTCAGCGATTACAATGCAACGACAGCCGCGGAATTGAAGGTCGAAAACATGGCGCGCGATATCCTGCGCGAACAGGCGAAACTGGATTTCACCGCGACCTCGATCAAAAAGGCGCAAGCGAACCTTGGCACCAGCACCGGTTCGGTGAAAACACAAATGAACGAGCTGAACGACGCGCGCGAACAATACGACCGCGACATGGAAGCGCAGATGAAGCGCCTGACCGATTACCGCCGCGAAATCTGGTTCAACCCTGCCCTGTCGGAGGCAAAAGCGGATGCGCTGTACCGGAAGCTTTTCTTTGCGGCGCAGGAAAAGAACCTGGGCACGATCAACAATTTTCTCGCGCCCATGACGGACGCCTTGAGCTTCCGCGATGAAACCATCGGCAAGCCTCGCGCCATTTCAGAGGTCAGCGATAGAGACGTCGAAAACACCGTTGCTGTCGCACGAGCAACCGATAACGCGCACGACGGCAAGGAAATTTTCGGCGGCATCGGCGCCGGATTGCTGGAGGGCCTGATCAGTGCGGCATTGATTGCCGCCGGCCATCGTGGCCGTCGCCGCGAAAACGAAGAAGCGGAACGCGACGAAGAAAAACGCGAACAGGACGCGCGCAATGCGGAGGCAGCACGCCGCGAAAGCCTGCGCGCCGCCGCACGCGAAGTTGCCGCACGCAATAATGCGCCACAGCCCCCGCCTGCACCCGTCGAACAGGAACAGCCCGCGCCAGGCAAAAAGAACGCCGCAGGGTTTTCGGTTTAATTTTCGTGTGGATTTATTGCGGCGCGGCTTTGCGTCCGCCGAGCTTGAACTTCGCCAGTTGCGCGCAGAGTTTTTGCGGCAGGCCTTTTTTCAGGACTTCGCGCGATTTTTCCATGGCTTCACGGTGCGCGCGATCGCGGTCAATGCGGAATTTGTTGATGGCTTCCGCTGTCTCCTTGTGGCCGTGCAATTCGGCCTTGGCGCTGGCGTTCAATCCAGCATTGTTCAGGCGCTTGTCATCCGCGCCGCGTTTCAGCAGTTCCAGCGCGAGGTCGGTACGGCCCATCCATGCGGCGATGATGATGGGCGTGTCGCCGTTCATGTCGGGACGCTCGAGGCTCGAGCCGTTATCGAGCATATACATGACGCCTGCCACATTCCCCGCCTTGCACGCCCACATCAGTGCGGTGTAGCCGATGGGTTCGCCACGCACGCCATCGAGGTTTTCGCGCCCGTGCTTGTCGATGAATTTCTGGATGCCAGCGATGTCGCCATCCGAGGCAGCGCTCATCAGGTCGCCAAGATCGCGCAGATCGAGGCCTTCGGTAACAGCGTTGTTGAACTTGTCACTCAGCATCGCAATCGCTCATCCATGTTGGAACAGGAAGAGACTAGCAAGCGGATTTTCTTATGTCAAACTATGAAAAAGCGCGCGATATCAGTATTTTGCAATGCTCGCCCAGCAGATATTTTCGCCCTTCGCCAAGCGTGGCGGACGTGCGCCCGGCAGTTGCTTTACGGGCATAAACCGTGCCGACAGATCGGCGGCGCTATGGTCGCGGTTGAGCGTAAATCCGCGCGCGCCCAAAAACGCGGAAATGCTCTCAGGCTCGATGCCCCACTTCATCGGCTCGCCCTTCAGCTGCAGCCACAGCCGCGCCAGTGGTGTCTGGCTGTCGAAGCCGATCGTGCCAAGCGGCGACTTCGCCATATAGGTGAAGATCAGGCTGCTGTCGGGATGCTGCGATGACGCACGGATGCCCGCGAAGAATTTATCAAGCTGCTTCGCATCAAGGTACATCGTGATGCCCTCGGCGATAAAGATCGTCGGCAGGCTGGCATCGAACCAGCCGGGCGCAAGCGCGTCGGTGATGGAAGACTTCGTCAGGTCAGCGGGGCAGAAAAACAGGTTCGCGCCCGCATCGGCCAATGCCGCCATCTTGACAACCTGCGTGGCGGGATGGTCGAGTTCGTAAAACCTGACCTCGGGATAATTTTTATGCAGCGCCGCCGCCAGCGGGTCAAAGCCCGCCGCGATCACGACAACCTGCTTCACCGCACCTTTTTCAATTTGCCCCTGCACGATGCTTTCGATCAGCTTCTTGCGCAGCGCGAAATGCAGGTAAAGGCCGGGGATGCTGCAACGCTCGATTATTTTCAAGATCCGCCGGTTGAACCGTTGGGTAAAGACATGGCAGCTCTGCGCATCGAAGCTGACCATTGCGGTGAGCATATCGACGACAGGGGAATAGAATGCGCCGCCCAGTTCTTCGACGAAACGTTCGTAATACCAATTATAAGATTGATCGACCGCCCAGCTTTGCGTTTCGGCCAGCATGGCTTGAGAGCGTGCAATCAGGATCGCGGTTGCGCTCGGCTTGTTCGTTTTCATGGGTTCAGATCTGCGGCGGGCGCTTGAAGCTGGCTGTGCGCGGGGCGACTATCTTGCCGGTTGTGCCGGTGCGCAGCAGTTCGACCGTTTCACGCATTTCCTTCGCCTGCTGGGCAACAATCTCCATGCGGCGTTTACGTTCCTGCGTCAGCAGATAGAGCGCATCCTTGTTTCGGCCATTCTGCGCGCGCTCCTCGGCATTGCGCGACGCGCTGTCTTCAGCATCCAGCGATGCGTTTTTCGACAGCAGCAATGAAATCGTCGCTTTTTTGCGGTCCGACATCATCGGCACTTCATTGCGTTTTGCGGAATGATAGGCGGCATGCATCAACGGCGTCAGGCCCTTCTTGTCCTGCGCGTCGATATTCGCGCCGCGCAGGGCCAGGAACTCCACCATTTTCGTGAAACCGCGCAAGGATGCCGACATCAGCGGCGTCATGCCGTTATTGTCGGGCGCATCCACATTCGCGCCGCGCTGCATCAGGATATCGATGACGCCCATGCGCCCTGTTTCGGTCGCGTGCTGGATCATCGTCTTGCCGTCCTTGTCACGCACATGCACGATAGCGTCGCCTTTTTCGGTGATGAACAGGCTCACCGCTTCCTTGGTGCGGTAACGCACCAGGTCGGTCAAACGCGCAATATCGTCCTCCGTATAGGGCGAAGCGGCATTGTTAAATGTTGGCGCAGCAGCCACGTGTCCGGTCATCCTGTTATTCATGAACGCCTCAAGCGTACCAGTCGTTAATGATTATGTCAAAACATTAAACTCCGTCTTTCGGAATGTGGAAAAAAGGCGTATATTCAGCAAAATCAACGCAGCGAAGGCCATGACTTTTAAAAATAAATTCAGCAATTTGGGCCAGCCCAAACGCATCTGGACGGTTTCGGCCATCCACGGCGCCGTGAACCAGTTGCAAGCCATTCACAAGACGATTTACGAGAAATTCGAGCCCGGCGACCGCCTTGTCTATACCGGCAATTACCTGGGCGGCGCGGGCGGCAACGCCATTGCGACCATGGACGACCTGCTCCATTTCCGCCGCAGCCTGATGGCCAAGGAAGGCGTGCAGGCCGACGATATCGTGTACCTGCGCGGCCAGCAGGAAGAGGTCTGGAGCAAGATCCTGCAACTGCAATTCGCGCCCAACGCCTCGCAGGTGGTGGAATGGATGGCGGAACACAATGCAGGCCTCGACAGCATGCTGTCGGGTTACGGATCGTCGCTGGAAGAACTGCGCCGCACCGCACGCGAAGGCACGATGAGCCTGACGCGCTGGTCAAACAGCCTGAAGCAGAAAATCCGCGACATGCCGGGGCACGAGCAGTTTTTCTCCATGCTGCGCCGCGCTGCATTTACCGAGCATAAATCCAGCAACGACAACAATATCCTGTTCGTCCATGCGGGCATCAACCCTGCCCGCCCCTTCACCGACCAGGGCGACGAATTCTGGTGGGCGAGCAAAAACTTCAACGGCATGGAACGTTATGCGCCGTTCAAGGCCGTGGTGCGCGGGCATGATCCCGACCAAAACGGCGTACATGTCGGCAAAGCTTCAATCAGCCTTGATGGCGGCTGCGGGCATGGCGGCAAGTTGGTTTGCGCTCAAATGTCACCGGCAGGCGACATTATCGAGATGTTTGCGGCATAACTGAGACAGGGAAATAAGTGCCCTGTCGCCGGTAACCTTTTCCGCAGGATTTCCGAATATTTTTCGTGGACTCTATTGTCAGCCAGACGTTGGCTAACGAATACCACCCGTGCTGATTTTGGTAACTTATGGAACATTATCAGGGCGTAAACGAAAGAATGCTGCGGTGCAGTGTATATCCTGTAATTCTGAATGGTTTCAGGGTATTAAATGGCACGGTGATTGCAGGTTCATTAACCAAGTTCAGATAATATAAGGATGGGTGATCCGGTTGAGGCCGGCCAGCGTACAAGACATACAAAAGTAACGAATAGTCGCTAACATCACCCAGCCACTACATAACGGGTACAGAAAGAAAGAAGGGCTACAATGGCTCACCTTGACGATCCCACGACGCAACAAGCGAACCTCCGCTACATCCGCCAGGCGATGGATGAGCCGATGCTGGAACGCGAGCACGAGTTGAATCTCGCGCGCCTATGGAAAGACAAGAAGGACGAAAAAGCGCTGCACGAGCTGATCCGCTCCTACACGCGCCTCGTCATCGCAATCGCGGCCAAGTTCAAGAACTACGGCCTGCCGATGGGCGACCTGATTCAGGAAGGCAATATCGGCCTGATGGAAGCAGCCGCGCGCTTTGAACCAGCGCTGGAAAACCGCTTTTCGACCTATGCAACCTGGTGGATCCGCGCGCAGATTCAGGACTATGTGCTGCGCAACTGGTCGATCGTGCGTACCGGCACGACCGCGTCGCAGAAATCGCTGTTCTTTAACCTGCGCCGCCTGCGCGCCAAAATCCGCGGCCAGTCGGCACGCGACTTCCTTGACGACGAAGCCGTTGGCGCGATTGCCAAGGAACTGGGCGTCGAGAAAAGAGAAGTGTTGGAAATGGAAGCCCGCATGAACGGCGGCGACCAGTCCCTGAATGCGCCGATCGGCGAAGAAGGCGACAACGAATGGCAGGATTTGCTGGCCGATAAAACCGCAAACCCCGAAGAAGTCGTGATGGGCATGAAGGACAATTCAACCCGTTCCAACTGGCTGAACCAGGCCTTGGGCGAGCTGTCCGACCGTGAGCGCACGATCATCGAGGAGCGCCGCATGAACGATGATGTTGTGACCCTGGAAGACTTAGGGAAACAGCTCGGCATTTCGAAAGAACGCGTCCGCCAGCTGGAGCAGCGCGCGATGGAGAAGCTGAAATCGGCAATTCTCATAAAAGTGCAGGGGGCTGGCCTTGATGCCCGTTCCCTCTTTGAAACGGCATAAAACCGGTTTCAAAACAGCTTAACGAAATACGGCGGCTATATTGTCATTATATGCGGGTTCGTGATAACTTTAGGTCATGAAAAATCGCATCTTCTACGGCTTTATGGCCGCCGTTTTCGCCCTCTCACTTGCCTTCGCCATGCGCATCGCTGTCGCCGAAGACATCGAGGTGCCTGACAAGAAACAAGGCACCGAGGCGGAGACCGACACCAACCCCTTCATCCGCAAAAAAGCGTATGTGCCGGTGACGACCGCACCAACCGACCTCAACCTTGTCGCGGTTGGTACGATCAAGGAAATCATCAAGACGAACCTGATCCGCTTCGAGGACGGGAAAGTGTATTCCCTCATCAACGTGCGCATCCCTGTCGTCTATGACGGCAAGGCGCTGGAATACATGAAGGAAGCCTTCATCGGCAAAAAGGTCGGCGTCTACCAGCGCGACTTTCCGGGCGTGATGCTGAACGACCGCTTCGGCAATATCGCCGGCCACATGGTGACTGACGAAAACGTATGGATACAGGCTGACCTTGTCCTGAAGGGCCTCGCCTGGGTCGACAGCACGCCGCGCAACCGCGACCTCGTGCGCAAGATGTACCAGTACGAAACCATCGCGCGTAACAGCAAGAAAGGTTTCTGGGCAGCGCCGTCCTTCGCGGTCAAGAATTCCAAGACCGTGCTGGATAAAACCATCAATTCATTCCAGGTGGTCGAGGACGTGGTGAAGAATGCCAAGGTCGTGAAGGAAATGTTCTATTTCAACTATGGCGACAACCCCGCGACCGACTTCACTTTCATCATGGACCAGACGCTCGGCAACTCGTTTCTTGACGACCAGAACTATGCCTTCAGCCCGTGGCGTTGGGCAAACCACCGCCTGCGCGTGCGCGGCTGGGTGAAGGACAACAGCGGCCCGATGATCGAGATCACGCATCCCGAACAGATCGAATTCGTGGGCGTTGAAAAAGACATGCACTACACACCGCCGAAGAAAAAATGACCCCTTCACAGCTGCAGGCCGCCCCCTACCCGCCGCTCATGCCTTTTGATGCCGGGTTTATCAAGGTCGATGACATCCACACGATTTACTACGAGCAGTCCGGCAACCCGTCGGGCGCGCCCGTGGTGTTCCTGCATGGCGGCCCCGGCGCGGGTTCCAGCCCCAAGCACCGCCAGTTTTTCGACCCCGCCCATTACCGCATCATCATTTTCGACCAGCGCGGATCGGGCCAGTCGACCCCTGCCGGTGAACTGCGTAATAACACGACCGGGCTGCTGATCGAAGACATCGAGATGCTGCGCGAAAAATTCGGCTTCCTGAAATGGCATGTCTTCGGCGGTTCATGGGGGTCCACCCTTGCGCTGGCCTATGCCGTGGCGCACCCGAACCGCGTGGCGTCACTTTCCCTGCGCGGCATCTTCCTGATGACGCAGCGGGAGATTGACTGGTTCCTGTACGGCGTGAAGGCGATCTATCCCGATGCATGGCAGCAATTCATGAAGCCGCTGAAGGAAGAGGAACGCAAGGATGTGCTGGGCAACTTCTACAAGCTGCTGACGCATGAAAACTACGACATCCGCCTGAAGGCCGCGCAGCACTGGGCCGCGTTCGAAAGTTTCTGCTGCATGCTGATCCCCCGTCCGCAGATGGTGGAGGATGCGCAAGACCCCGCCCATTCGCTGCCCATCAGCCGGATCGAGGCGCATTATTTCCTCCACAACAAATTCGCGCCCGAAGACCACCTGCTGAAAAGCATCGAAAAAATCAGGCATATCCCCGCCGTGATCGTGCAGGGCCGTTATGACGTGATCTGCCCCCTGGAAACCGCCTGGGACCTGCACAAGGCATGGCCGGAGGCCGAATTCGTGCTGGTGCCGGATGCCGGCCATTCCGCGTTCGAGCCCACGATTGCCGCTGCGCTGGTGACCGCCACCGATAAATTCCGCTCCATCCCCCTTTAATGACAACCAACGGACATACCGAAATGAAGAAGTTCCTGACCCTCGACGATCTCAACCCGCAAGGCAAGGTGGTGCTGCTGCGCGCCGACCTGAACGTGCCCATGCAGGACGGCAAGGTCTCGGACGACACGCGCCTCACCCGCCTTGTCCCCACGCTGGTCGAGCTGTCGGCCAAAGGCGCGAAAACGGTGATCCTGTCGCATTTCGGCCGCCCGAAAGGCAAGGATGCCGCACTGAGCCTGCGCCCCGTCGGCAAGGCACTGTCGGAGCGCTACGGCAAGCCGTTGCTGTTCGTCGATGACTGCATCGGCGACGCGCCGAAGGCCGCGATTTCAGACATGAAAAACGGCGACGTGATCCTGCTGGAAAACGTGCGCTTCTATCCCGAGGAAGAAAAGAACGACAAGGATTTCGCGCAGGCGATCGCCCTGCTGGGGCAGGCCTATGTGAACGACGCCTTTTCCTGCGCGCACCGCGCCCATGCAACGACGCATGGCATCGCAACGCTGCTGCCGGCCTATGCAGGCAGGCTGATGGAGGCGGAATTGAACGCCCTTTCGGCCGCGCTGGAAAAACCGGAACGCCCCGTCGTCGCCATCGTCGGCGGCGCAAAAATTTCGACAAAGATCGACCTGCTCAACAACCTTGTGACCAAGATCGACGTGCTGGTGCTGGGCGGCGGCATGGCGAACACGTTCCTGGCGGCGCTCGATAACCCCGTCGGCAAATCGCTGTGCGAACGCGAGATGAAGGACCAGGCGCTGAAGATCATGGAAACGGCGAAGGCCAGCAAATGCCAGATTTTCCTGCCCGTCGACGCGACCGTCGCAACCGAATTCCGCGCCAACCCGCCCACGCGCAACCTTGCCGTCGATAACGTCAAGGACAACGACATGATGCTGGATATTGGCAAGGAAACCATTGCTGCGCTCGATAAAGTTTTGCAGACCGCGAAAACCGTGCTGTGGAACGGCCCGATGGGCGCATTTGAAACCGCGCCTTTCGATGCGGGAACGGTTGCGGTTGCAAAAAAAGTCGCCGACCTGACGCAGGCGAAAAAACTGGTGAGCGTGGCGGGCGGTGGAGATACCGTGGCTGCGCTGGCACAGGCAGGCGTCGAAGAAAAAATGACCTATGTCTCGACCGCCGGCGGCGCGTTCCTTGAATGGCTGGAGGGCAAGACCCTGCCCGGCGTCAAGGTGCTGGAGGAACAGGCCGCCGCACTCCGCAAGGCAAGCTAAAACATGCGCAAATCCCTGTTCCTGCCGTTCGCGCTTGTCATTCTGGCCGCGGGCATCGCGCAGGCGCGGGTGATGATCCCGAGGCAGGCACAACAGGCACGCCAGTATTTCGAGATCGTGCGCGAACAAAAACCCTGCCCCGGTTCGGATTGCTTTGTCGAATACCTCGCCCTGTCGAACGGGCTGATGATCCGCAAGAAAATCGACAGCGAAAAATATGACGAAGTTCATCCCGGATTTGATGTCCGCCGCGCGGATGATGCGACGACGAAAACGATGTTCGAGGCCGCCACCAAGTTTTACGGGAGCAATGCCAACAGCAGCGGCAGCTTCACCGACCCGAATAACCTCTACCTGTTCGACGGCGAAACGCACCGTATCTGGTCATCGGCAAAACCGCCCGCCGATTTCGAAGGGTTGCTGAACGGCGTTTCCGGGAGTTTTGACGCCGCACCCGCCGATGAAGCATTTTACCTTCATGCCTATTACCAACCCGTCACAGGCAGCACGCAGGCCCTGCATGTGTTTGCCGACGGCACGATCATCAAAAGCGCGTTCGACCGCAATTCGTACAAGATGCTGAAAACCTCCCTCGACCGCCTGCCGCCGGAGACGCTGGAAAAGCTGCGCGAGATGGCCGTGAAGGCGCGCGGCACGATACCGGGCGGTTATAAACGCTGCGCCGTGAACACCGGCCTTGAATATGGCGTGGTGGAATTCACCGATGGCGGCACGGCGCTGAAATCATACACCTGCGGCACCGGCGACGGCGATTTTCCGGCGCTGTTCAATGCGGTGAAAGAGCTTCTTTAAATTACTGGCGCGGCTTCAGCCTGGGCTTATCCAGCGCGATGGGTGCGGGATTCTCCAGTTCGTCCACGCGTTTCGCCACCGCCTCCACCTTTTTCGCCAGCTGGCCGAATTCGGCGGTGGTCGCGTTGTTGTTGGCGGGCAAGGCGGGCGCAGGCGCGGGAGCAACCTTTTTCGGCGCAGCGTCGATCACTTCTGTCTTGCCGGGCGCTTGTGACGGCGCGAGCGGTTCGAAGCGCACGGTTGCGATGACCTGTTCAATCTCGCGGCCACGCGCGTCAAAGAAATCGCGGTGGAAGGAAAATTCCTTTACCTGATCGCCGCCATAACCCTGATAAACGCGCACGCGCGCCAGCGCGCCCTGCACATCGCCGATATGCGCCAGCAGGTTGCGGCGGATTTTTTCGGGTAGTTCGGGCAGGTGTTTCAGCTTCTTCGTTTTCCGGTCGATCAGTTTTTGCGTCATGATCAGGCTCGACAGGTCTTTCTTGTCGCCCACCAGTTTGCAGCCGTTCAGCGATGCCGAATTCTCGGACGTGCGGTCCCATTCGCCCATCGTGACCAGCTTGCCAAATCCGGCCGCACCAGCGCCCGCCAGCGGAATGATGAACAGCGGCGCGGCAGTACCCAACGTCACGACCGTCCCGATCGTCGCGCCGACAGTAAAGCCGATACCTATGGCGGCCGATGAATCGGGATATTCGCGGCGCAGGTAACGCCATGCTTTAGCGAGCGGGTTCGACATAGGTTTCTCCGGTGCTTTTTATTAGGTAAACAGTTTTAGCATCTGGAGGGAATATGTCAATACATTGCTCTCCCCGCTGCAGCAGGGCTAAGACGATGGAAATGTTCAGATAAGCTCGGGCGACTTGACCCAGGTCTTCATGATGCGCTGGACGTCGAAATCCTTGAGCTGGTCGAAATTCTTGAGCGCAATCGCCAGTTCACGCTGGTCGACAATCTTCTCGCCCGTGCGGATGCCCCGCGACAGCAAGAACAGCGACGCGAATTCCGATTTCATCATGCCCGTGTAGCGGCAGGCGACGACGAAGGGCTTACCCGCGTCTTTCTGGATCAGCTTCACGACATGCTCCGGTTCCAGCCCAACCTTTTCGGCGAAGAGCGACAGGAAGAACCCGACCTGCCCGCGGCGCAGCGTCTTGATCATCAGGTCGGCGGTCACTTCCTTGCGCTCGTTGAAGCGGCGCGCGAGCGACTTCATTTCGGGCGTGGCGTTGCGCAGTCCCTTGGCTTCGTTGCTCAGCTCGTGGATCAAGTCCTCGATCGCGTGATCGATGATGTGTTCCGGCAGGTCGAACTTGGCAGAAATTTCCTTGCGCAGCGCTTCGGACACGACCATGTAAAGGTCGATGGCGACTTCGGCGTCCAGTTCAGGGCGGCGCAGCAGCGGTGCCTGCAATTCTTCCGATTTCAACGAGAATTTTACGAGTTTCTTCATCGAGCTGCGCTGCAGATTCACGCGCTGGTTGTCGATCAGGTTTAAAACCGTGCCGGTATCGCCGGTGTCGATCAGGCGGTCGGCCACCACAGGGCTGACGCTGTCGCGCTGCGCAATCGTGCGCCAATGGTCCTGCCCCTTCGACGTGATGATATAAATCAGGTCGACGTCGTTGAGCACCGGGCTATGCATCAGCACATGGCGCGCGATGTTGATCTGGTCATTGGCGAGGAACACGATCAGTTCGGGCGGAATGTTCGCCTGCACGGCAAGACGCTCCGACAGCGCCTCGCGCAAATCTGTCTCGGCCTGGCGGACGAGGTTAAGCAGGATGTCGCCTGCGAGGTCTTTCTCGGAGTCGTTCAGTGTGCGTTCGTCAAAAAAGTTCGCGACGGCCTTTGCCAGTTTCTGGCGGCCTGCCTCGGACGTATCTTGAGCACACTCCAAAAGCGCTTGTGGATCCAAGATATTAACCCTCTCCCCGGATGTTGTGGAAACCATCCCCACGTAACCCCTCTTATTCCCCTGCAGCATCACCACACCTCCCAAGTGTGGCTTTATCACCGGAGAAATTTGCACCTTCATCCAGTGTATCTGCTTTATGTTAACTCCCGATTAAAAATGCCTTAAATTGATGATATCTAGACATTAATTACCTGCTTGAGTCAGACATTATCATGCGTGCTGATTCCCCGAGCAGTACAAAAACTGGGATTAATAGAAACTTAACCGCTGCCTGATACTATGGAAGGTAATTTAGAGGAGTAAACGACTCTTATGGTCGATGCGGTAGGCACAGGCCCCAGCCCGGCACAGATCCAGCAGCAGGCGAATATCGCCCAGCAGCAGACAGAAGCGCGCGCGCGTAACGAACAGACGCAGCCCCGCGAAGCCCCCGCCGCCAGCAGCCAGAATTCAAACAACCAGCGCAGCCTTCAGGCGCGCGATGAACAAAGACGCAACCAGGAAGTCGTGTTCGAGCAGAAGGAAGAGACCCGCGCCGCCGACAAACGTAACGACAACCGTCGCGGCCAGTATCTCGACCTTATCGCATAAAGTTTTGGGAGAGTGACACTACGTCAGAAAAGCCCCTGTGCAAGCAGGGGCTTTTTGCTGGGTCAAAGCCTCAGCAGCTTGCCGATGGTGCGTTTGTAGACGTCGTATACTTTGGGCAGCCCGCGCAAGTCCGCCTTTTCATTGGCCGCATGGACGCCCGATGCCGGCACGCCGTAACCTGCCGTGACCTCGATGCCCTGCTTCGCCATGAAATTGCCGATGTTGGAGGGGCCGGACACGGCTTCCCTCACCGGCTGGCCTGTGATTTCCGTGATGGCTTCGCGCAATGCGGCGCGCATTTCCGATGATGGCGGGGTCAGGAACGGCGGCTCGGCCGAAATTTTCGTGATCTTCGTCGCTCGGGCTTCCGGCACTTTGTTTTTCTTGTCGTTCTTCGCGACAATCGTACGGATATGCTTATCGGCGGCGGCCTCGTTAAATGCGGGCGTCAGGCGCATATCGACTTTGATGACCGCTTTTGACGGCACAACGGCGTAACCATCGCCACCGGAAACTTCCGTCACGGTCAGCTTCGGCTGTTTTTGGAATTCGTCATCCTGCGCATGGGGCGGCGTTTTGGTGAGAGATTGAATGATCGAGGCGAGTCGCAGCAGCGCATTATCCTCGGCTGGCGCAGAAGCACCGCTATGCGCCCCCTTCCCCGTCAGTTCGATTTCATAGCGCGAAAACCCGCGCGAGCCAACAATCACTTGGTCATCACCGGGATAGCCGATCATGATGCCGTCGGGCTTATAACCCGCCGCCAGCGCAGCCTTGATGCCGCCGAAATTGCCGGTGTGTTCATCGGCGTCGAGGATCAGCAGCAGGCTGCCATGCATGTCCTGCTTCAATGCCTGCATCTCGCTGGCAAGATGCGTGAACATGGCGGCGGCGAGTTTTGAATCCGCAGCGCCACGGCCCAGCAAATGACCATCTTTTATCTCCCCCGAAAACGGGTCGCTGTTCCATTGCGTCTTGTTGCCGACGGGTGCGGTATCGAGCGTCGCATTCACCGCCCATGTCTTGCCGGGATGCGCGCCATCGATTTTCGCGACCAGCGCGACATCATTTCCTTTTGCATCCTGCAGCGTCGTGAATTCCAGCCCGATGCCGCGCGCGAAATCGCGCGTGACTCGCAAGACGCTATCAGGCGCATCGATGCCGCCCTGGCTTGGCGTTTTCACCAACGACTGCGCGAGCGTCGTGATTGAATCGATGTTTGCGGACATAGCGGATTTCCCTTTAATCCCGCCATCATGCCGAAGCTTTTGGAATATGTCAAATATATGTCAAGGCATTATAAAATATAGGTTATTTCGCACTTATTTGACAGGATATGGGTACTATAATACCCTTAATATATCAACAACTCGGCAGGATTGAATGAACCCTTTCAACTGGCTCTCCCACTCCCTCACCCACGCATTCACGGGCGCAACGCACAAGCCCTATCACGCACCGACACGGGAAGAGGAACAGGAAAAGTTTTTCGACGCCATTGAAAAGGAAGACCTCACCGAAATGACCCGCATCGCGGAAAGATACCCGAAAGATTTCCTGAACTGGAAAAGCAACGACGGCCATTCGCCCATGCGCCATGCGCAGGAATGGAACAGCTTTCAGGCTTTCGTGCAGCTGGCCGGCATGGGCGGCAACCGCCATGAAGACTACGGCAATGGCTGGACCCCGCTGACGCTCGCGCTGTCGCGCCGCCATGGCCCCTTCGTCGATTACCTGA
This sequence comes from Alphaproteobacteria bacterium, assembly GCA_965279315.1. Classification (GTDB taxonomy): domain Bacteria; phylum Pseudomonadota; class Alphaproteobacteria; order Micavibrionales; family UBA2020; genus JAPWJZ01. Next base: position 2,798,715 of record OZ257145.1, read on the forward strand.
TCGACGGCAATGCCGAAACCCTCAATAAAATCGCAATCGATGGCGAACATAGCTATACTGCGCTGCACCTTGCCGTGCTGATGGGCGACGAAGACCGCCTGCTGTCGCTGATCGAACACGGCGCAGACACCGCCATCAAGGCAAAAACCGGCAAGGATGACATCACCGCCGAAGAACTGGCCACACAGCGGCGCGAAAAGAATTTGGCCGAGATGCTGCACCTCGCCCCGCAGATCGTCGCCAACCGCGCGGCGGAATTCGCGAAAATGGCCGAATACGGCAAGGCGCATGCCTATGTGCCGAAGCCCGAAGCACCGCTGCAAAGCCCCTATCGCGGCGTTGCCATGCCGAAAGCCGCATAAATACCCTTTCCAGCGTTGAACGCTCCTGCCATGTTGTGCGTTAGCGTGATGCGTAAATGGGGAGAGCAAAATGGCAGATGAACGCACGACCGTCCGCGTGGTACGTGGTTTCCTGTCGAAACCTGAAAAAATTTATGACGCATGGCTGACCCCGGCGATTGCGACCAAATTCCTGTTTTCAACGCCCGACGGCGAAATGCAGAAGGTCGAGATTGACGCAAAGGAAGGCGGCAAATTCACCGTCATCGAAAAGCGCAAGGGCGAGGATATCGAACACACCGGCACCTACGAAAAACTCCAGCGCCCCGACCGCATCGTGTTCACGTTCAAAGTGCCGCAATATTCTGCCGAAGAAACCCGCGTGACGCTCGACTTCACCCCCGACGGCAACGGCAGCCAGATCACGCTGGTGCATGAAGGCGTCCTGCCCGACTATGCCGAGAAAACCGAAAATGGCTGGACGAAAATGCTAAACGGGCTGGCAGCGGTGGTGATGGACTGATTACGGCGTCTGCGGCCCCGTAACCACATTACGGATCCTGGTCGTATCCAGCGCGGGAGCTTGCGCATTTTCGAACGAAAAGCCGTTACCGCGCCACAAGCCATCGGCGACTGACTGGTACACGCGGATGGCAAGGCCCGCCGCCTGTTTATCGGATGACAGCTTGAACGCCTTGCGGATTTTTTCAATCGCGTCGGCTTCGTATTTCGGCACGGACACATCCACATTGCCGGTCAGGTAATCGACGCGGTCTTTTTTGCGCGCGAGGTCTTGTGCCAGTTTCACGTCGAGGAAATCATCGGGGCCCGACCATGCGCTGCCGGTCTGCACTTTTTCGCCCTGCTTCAGCGGCGCGATCAGGCCGGCGGTAAATTCCACAGCCTCTTTCAAAACCGCTTTCACTTTGCGGTTGGGGCGCGCGCCGGATGCCACGTTGAACTTTTCGGCGACGGACAGGGCGCGGGCGTAATCGCCTTTGCGGATTTGAACGGAGGGTTTCGACATGGCACACCTTTATTGATTGATTTCGGGCATTCTGCGACGTTTAACGGATTATGTCAACATCCCGTAACCCCCTGAAATCACCATATTGATCTTGTCGTATTTCCCGCTAACATCCGCCGCATGACCGCGAACCGCATCGCCTTTATGTTCTGCCTCACCATCCTGCTGGCTGGCTGCGCGGGCGTGACGACGCACAAGGCCGTGCCGGAAGTGGCGACGCTCGATGCCGTCGTCAGTGGTTACGGCCCGAACATCCGCTACTTGGGCGACGAAGCCCCCGCCGACCTTGCGCGCATCATCCAGCGGCGCATCGGGCAGTATCAGGCGGCACATGCGGATTATTTCAAGGCGCATGGCAGCTATCCCGCGATGAATTATCTCGCGCTTTCCGGCGGCGGCGACAACGGCGCGTTCGGCGCCGGGCTGCTGCATGGCTGGAGCGCAGCCGGCACGCGGCCTGAATTCACCATCGTCACCGGCGTCAGCACGGGCGCGCTGATTGCACCCTTCGCGTTCCTTGGCCGCGATTACGACGCGCAGCTGAAAGAGGCCTATACGACGATGCGTTCGGAAAATATTTTCCTCGGCTCCGCCTCGACATTGCTGGACGGTCTGACGGGCGGCATGGCGCTGACCGACAATACGCCGCTCGAAAAAATGATCGAGAAAAACGTGACGCCGGAGATGTTCGAAAAAATCGCCGAAGAGCACCGCAAGGGCCGCCGCCTGCTGATCGGCACGACCAACCTTGAAATGCAGCGCAGCGTGATCTGGGATATCGGCACGCTCGCCAACAGCACGAACCCCGATGCGCTCAAGCTGTTCCGCAAGATATTGCTGGCGTCATCCGCCATCCCCGGCGCGTTCAAGCCTGTGTTTTTCGACGTCACGGCGGCGGGCAAGACCTATAGCGAAATCCATGTCGATGGCGGCGTGACGGCGCAGGTGTTCCTGTATCCGCTGCAGACCGTCGCCGATGAAAAGACGCTGTTTGAAAAGGCGGGCATCCCCCGCAACCTGTTCATCATCCGCAACGCCAAGATCGTGCCGGAATACCAGACGATGACGCCGCGCCTGATGTACCTGTCGCAACGGTCGATCGAGACGCTGATTAAAAATCAGGGCATTGGCGACCTGTACAAACTGTATGCGGGCGCACAGCGCGACGGCATCAATTACAACATGATTTATATCCCGCAGGGTTTCAGCAAAACGCCGAAGGAACTGTTCGATCAGGAATACATGGCGAAGCTGTTCGCCTTCAGCGATGATATGGCCGGAAAAGGCATCCCGTGGCAGCACACCCCGCCCAGCTACGCGCTGGTCGAACAGGGCATCGCCCCGCCGGCGGCGGTTGTGCCGGCGCAATAAATCAGATTAGAGGAATGCCACTTCCGTAAAGCTGCGCAGCTTGCGGCTGTGCAGGCGCCCCGCCCCCATCGCGCGGATTTTTTCCATGGTCAGAACGCCGATCTTCAAGTGCTGATCGACGCGTTCGCGATAGAACGTATCCGCCATGCCGGGCAGTTTCAGCTGGCCGTGCAGCGGTTTGTCCGACACGCAAAGCAGCGTGCCATACGGCACGCGGAAACGGAAACCGTTCGTGCAGATCGTCGCGGATTCCATGTCGAGCGCGACGGCGCGTGACTGGCTCAACTGCTGTACCGGAACTTTTTGTTCCCACAATTCCCAGTTACGGTCGGAAACGGTTGCGACCGTGCCGGTGCGCATGATTTTTTTCAGGTCATAACCTTTGAATCCCGTGACTTCCGCCACCGACTGCTCCAGCGCAACCTGCACCTCCGACAGCGCAGGGATCGGGACCCATGGCGGCACGGCGTTATCGAGCACGCCGTCAAAGCGCACATAACCGTGTGACAGAACGTAATCGCCGAGCTTCTGCGAATTGCGCAGGCCCGCGCAGTGGCCGAGCATCAGCCATGTATGCGAGCGCAGCACAGCCACGTGATCGGTGATCGTTTTCGCATTCGACGGGCCGACGCCGATGTTGATCAGCGTGATGCCCGTGCCGTCTTTGCGTTTCAAATGGTATGCGGGCATCTGCGGCAGGCGCGGCGGTTTTTTGCCGTCGTCGACTTTTTCGGCCGGCAGGTTCGCGTTCTGCGTGATCATGTTGCCGGGTTCGACGAAGGCGGTGTATTGGTCCTGCCCCTGCTCCGTGCCGTCTTCGGCCTTCGCCATCAGGGCGTGGCAGTCGCGGATGAATTCATCGACATAGAACTGGTAGTTGGTGAACAGCACGAATTTCTGGAAGTGCTCGGCGGAAGTGCCGGTGTAATGCTTCAGGCGTTGCAGGCTCAGGTCAACGCGCGGCGCGGTGAACAGCGCGAGCGGCCCCGGCTCTCCCGCTTTCACTTCGTGCCTGCCATTCGGGATTTCATCATCCATGCTGGCAAGGTCGGGCTGGTCGAACAGCATCGGCAGATGCGCGATATGGTCGGGCGTCAGGTCGCGTTCCAGGTGGAATTTGTCGCCCAGCGCAAAATGCAGCGGGATCGGCATTTCACTGACGCCGACCAGCAATTCCGCCTGCGGGTGGTTGGTCAGCAGCAGCGTGAATTGTTCAAGGTAGTAATTGCGGTACAGGTCGGGGCGCGTCAATGTCGTGGAATATGTGCCCGGATGCGAAATGAAGCCGTAGGACAAACGGTTATCGACCGAAGGCCCCTTGGTCGTGCTGATCATCACATAGGGATAATTCGCGCGTACGCGCGTCTCCATCTCCTGCCCCTGTGCGTACAGGTCGAAGGCATGGCGCAGGTAATTGACGTTGGCCTGATAAATTTCAGTGACCCAGTTCAACGCCTTTTCAGGATCGCGGAAGCCTTTGGTTGTCATCAGGCCGTCGCGGATCGGTGATGGTCCTTTAAGTCCGGTGAGCAATTTCGTCTAACCCCGTTAATCCAGCGGCATAGTCTTCGGCCACGAACGGCCGCAGATCATCCATGCCCTCACCTATACCTATAGCATGAACTGGTAAACCAAATCTTTCGACAAGCGATACCAGCACCCCGCCCTTGGCCGTTCCGTCCAGTTTTGTGACGATCAGGCCAGTTATGTTAACCATTTGCTTGAATTGCTCCAGCTGGCTATGGGCATTCTGGCCAACCGTCGCGTCCAGCACCAGCAGCGTCGCATGGGGGGCGTCGGGGTTTTTCTTCTGGATGATGCGCATGATCTTGGCGAGTTCTTCCATCAGGTTGGTTTTGTTCTGCAGGCGGCCTGCGGTGTCGATCATCAGTACGTCGATGTCTTCGGCAACCGCGCGGTCCATCGCCTCGAACACCAGCGCGGCGGCATCCGAGCCCTCGCCCGCAGCGACCACGGGGCATTTGATGCGGTCGGCCCAGACTTTCAACTGCTCCACGGCGGCGGCGCGGAAGGTATCGCCCGCGACCATCATCACCTTGCGGCCTTCGTTTTTAAACTGCGCGCCAAGCTTGCCGATCGTCGTCGTTTTGCCCGTGCCGTTCACGCCGCAGACGAGGATGACATAGGGCTTCGCGTATTTGTCGAAGAGTTGTTTTTCTGCGGGTGCGAGGATTTTCTCGATCTCCTCGCCCAGCGCCTTGCGGATTTCTTCGGGCGATACTTCCTTGCCAAAGCGTTCCTTCGATATGCCCGCCACCAGTTTAGCGGCGGTCGCAGGGCCAAGGTCCGCGGAGATCAGCAATTCTTCTAACTGCTCCAGCGTCTGCGCATCCAGCTTCTTGGTCGTAAAAATTTCCGTCACGCCCTTGGTGATTTTTTCCGACGATTGCGACAGCTGTTCCTTCAGCCGCGTGAACCAGCCCTTCTTAGAGCGTTCCGCGTCCATCGGCTTGGCGGTGGTGGTGTCTTTTTTCTTGAGGAACCAGATCATTTATCTTTTACTCTTGTCAACAGAAGTGGAGGATAGATACAGCGCAGGACTTTGTCACGCCCTAACAGCTAGGCGCACTATTTCTTGTCTATGAACTTAGGTTCTTCCAACATTTTAAGGTCTTTGGCGTCAATTTTTTGAAGCTTCTTACTGAAACCAAAGTCGGGGTCACGGGAAGGATATACGCATTGGCAGCTTGTAAATATGAGAACAAAAATCGCTGTAGCAACAAAGATGACCGCCCAGCTCGACAGATTATTTAAACGAAGCTTGAATTCTTTTTTGGCGACCTTACAACTGAGACGAACCATACCAACCCAGATTGCAACACCTATAGACGACATGAGGATATTAGAACCCCACCACTCAATGAGCGCCCAAAGATATTGGCTATCCACAGATCATTCTTTCGAGAAAATTTTTATACTACGTCGCCCAGCAGCACGCCGTCCTTGATTGAATTCAACTTCACCTTCAACAAGGTCCCCGGTTTGACGTCTTGGTCAAACGCGACTTCGCTGAAATATTCCGTGCGGCCTTTATTACCCTTTTCGGCCAACACAGGCAAGGTTTTGCCGACCAGCGTGGCGAGGTGTTTATCGACCTGCAAAGCCCCCGCTTCGCGCAGGATTTTCGCGCGTGCCTTGCGGATATCGCCCTGCACCTGCGGCATTTTCGCGGCGGGCGTGCCGGGGCGCGGGCTGTAGGGGAAGACGTGCAGGAAGGTCAGGTCGCATTCGGTGACCGCCTTCAGCGTGTTATCGAACATCGCGTCCGTTTCGGTGGGGAAGCCCGCGATGATATCCGCACCGAAAACGATATCGGGGCGCAACAAACGCGCACGGTCACAGATTTCCATCAGGTGATGGCGCAAATGGCGGCGCTTCATGCGTTTCAAAATCATGTCGTCGCCCGCTTGCATCGAGATATGGAGATGCGGCATAAAGCGCGGTTCATCGGCGATAATCTGCCACAGGTCGTCATCAATCTCGACGGGGTCGAGTGACGACAGGCGCAGGCGCGACAGTTCCGGCACAAGCGCCAGCAAACGGCGGATCATTTGGCCGAGGCGCGGCTGTCCGGGAAGATCAGGGCCGTAGGACGTAATATCAACGCCGGTCAAAACAACTTCGTGGTATCCGCCCGCGACCAGTTTCTTTACCTGCTCCACAATCTCGCCCATCGGCACCGACCGCGAATTGCCGCGGCCATAAGGGATGATGCAAAAGGTGCAACGGTGGTCGCAGCCATTCTGTACCTGCACGAAGGCACGCGCATGGGATTCAAAACCGGAAATCATGTGGCGCGCCGTTTCCTTGACCGACATGATGTCGTTCACGATCACGCGTTCCGTCGCGGGCTGCGCCCAGGTTTCGGCCTTCAGTTTTAAATCGTTGCCGATCACCTGATTGACCTCGGGCATATCGGCATAGGATTTCGGGTTCACCTGCGCGCCGCAGCCTGTCACGATAATCCGCGCATCGGGATTTTCGCGGCGCGCGCGGCGGATCGCCTGCCGCGCCTGACGCTCGGCCTCGGATGTCACGGCGCAGGTGTTGACGATAATCGCGTCATTCAGCCCCGCCTTGGCCGCGTGTTCCTTCATGACTTCGGATTCATATATATTCAGGCGGCAGCCGAACGTGACCACGCGCGGACCATTCCCCGCCTGCCGCGCCAGTTGCGTCTCGGCATCGGGCAGTTCGATCACTTGTTCTTTATGGTCAATACTGTCATGTGGCGTCATAGCTCGACTTCACCCCGATAAACTTCCGCAACCGCGCCGGTCATCAGAACATGGTTGTCGCTTTCGCGCCACTCAATATCCAGAATGCCGCCATCGAGTTCAACCGATACTTTTCGCCCGGTCAGCCCCTTGCGCGCGGCGGCGACCGCAACAGCGCAGGCGCCGGTGCCGCAGGCGCGGGTAATGCCGGCACCCCGCTCCCATACGCGCATGCGGACTTTGTTCTTTCCGGTCACGGCCGCAATTTCGACATTGGTCTTTTCGGGGAAAATAGGGTCGTTTTCCACCTTCGGCCCATACTGCGTCAGCGCGAAATCCTCGACGTCATCCATGAAAAACACGGCATGGGGGTTACCCACATTGACCGCGACCGCCGATTGCAGCGGCCCTGCCGTCACGGGTACGGAAAGGGTGTCTTCCTGCTGCATTAGCGGTATTTGCTGCCATTCAACATGAACGGGGCCCATATCGACGGTCAGTTTTTCGCCCTTCATGACGGCCGACAGCTGTGCCGCACGCGTATCAATGGCCACCAGCTTCTTTTTTTTCTCTTTAATCAGCAGCTTGCCGACGCATCTTGTCGCATTGCCGCAGGCGCCGACTTCGCTGCCGTCGTTGTTGTAGATACGCATGAAGGCATCCGCCCCTTTGCGTCTGGGCTTTTCGATGACGATCAGCTGGTCAAAGCCGATTCCGGTATTCCGGTCTGCCAGTTTCTTGATTGTTTTCAAAGGCATGGCAATCTTCTTCGATCTTGCATCGAAGATCGCGAAGTCATTGCCGAGGCCATGCATTTTGATGAATTTATTTTTCATAGCGATGATATATTCCATTTTCGTTTCTTATACAAGATTTTAACCCTCTTTGCTCACCTAAAACCTTGAAAATAATCTCAATTAACTGCACATAACGCCGGAACCATTATTGCATTTTCTGCGATTAAGAGCATATAATCTCCGCAGATTCTTACATATAAAAAGAAACGACCGAATGCGAAGGAACACCTATGTCCAATAAAGTAATCACTTTTCTGGTGGTGCTGTTTGCCGTTACGGGCCTCATCATCTTTGTTGCGAAAACGACATCAGTTGTAAAGACCGGCGCGCCGAAAGCAACCGAAGCAGCCGCCGTTCCCGCCCCCGCAGCAGCCGCGGATAAACCGGCTGAAACCACCGCCGGCACCGAAAGCCCCGCTGCCGCAGCCGAACCCGAGAAAACGGAAACGGCGAAAACCGAAGAAACCGAACACAATGCCGACAGCATATTGGGCGATGACGCCCCCCTGTCCGGCGATAAGGAAGCGGTCGATGCCGCCAAGACCGCCGAAACGGCGGAAAAGAAACTCGAGGTTTCCCTGACCCCTGAATCCTTCCCGGCATTGCCCGAAGGCAGCGCGCCGAAAAACGGCAGCCCCGTCACCACCTCTTCTTCGGAAGGCACGAGCCTCCTCGCCCCCTCCGCCGCGATGGATGTGGATATGGATAACGCGCTCGCCGAACGCTCCATCGGCGATGTCGATGCGCCCGTGACCGTCATCGAATACGCATCGATGACCTGCCCGCATTGTGCACGTTTCCACAACGACATCCTGCCCATCGTGAAGCAGCGCCTGATCGACACCGGCAAGCTGCGCCTGATCTTCCGCGACTACCCGCTCGATACTCACGCGCTGAAGGCGGCAATGATGGCGCGCTGCACCGACCGCTCGCGTTACTTCCAGCTTGTCGAGGTTATCTTCAAGCAGCAGACCAGCTGGATCAAGGGCACCGACCCGCTCGTCGGCCTGAAACAGCTGGGCGCGCTGGCCGGCATGGAACCCGCCTATATCGACACCTGTGTCGCCAACCCGCAGCTGCAGCAGTTCCTGCTGTCCGGCATGCAGGAAGGCCAGCAGAAATACAAGATCAAGGCGACCCCCACCTTCGTCTTCAATAACGGCGCCGAACAGATGGAAGGCGACAAAAACCCCGAGGACTTCGACGAGATTGTCGAAAAACTCATGAAGAAGAAGGGTAAATAATCCAGATGGTCCAGTTCAAGAAACTCCGCCTCACCGGCTTTAAATCCTTCGTCGAAGCAACCGAATTCGATATCGGCGCGGGCCTGACCGGCATCGTCGGCCCCAACGGCTGCGGCAAATCGAACATCATGGAGGCCCTGCGCTGGGCGATGGGCGAAAACTCGCCCAAACGCATGCGTTCCGCCGGCATGGAAGACGTGATCTTCAACGGCACCGAACAGCGCCCGCCGCGCAACACCGCCGAAGTCATCCTGTACCTCGACAACCGCGACCGCACCGCGCCCGCCGAGATCAATGACTCCGACGAACTCGAAGTCTCGCGCAAGATCGAACGCGATGTGGGATCAACCTACAAAGTCAACGGCAAGACCGTGCGCATGCGCGACGTCCAACTGCTCTTCGCTGACAGCTCCATCGGTTCGCACTCCCCCGCGCTTGTGTCGCAGGGCCGCGTCGCGGACATGATCAACGCGAAACCCACCCAGCGCCGCATGGTGCTGGAGGAAGCCGCCGGCATTTCGGGCCTCCACGCCCGCCGCCACGAAGCAGAACTGAAACTGAAAGCCGCCGAAACCAACCTGCTCCGCGTCGAAGACGTGCTGGGTGCGATGAACGTGCAGCTGGAAGGCCTGAAGAAACAGGCGCGCCAGGCGTCGCGTTACCGGAATCTGTCCGGCCATATCCAGACCGCCGAAGGCTCGCTGCTGTACCTGAAGTTCAACGAGAGCCAGACCGCCGTCACAGCCGCGCTTGCCGCGTTTGAAACGGCCGAGAATGCCGTGCGCGACCGCATGCTGGTCGTGACCGAACTGACCACCAAACAGACCGAAGCCGCCGCATCCCTGCCGCAACTGCGCCAGAGCGAAGCGGAAGCAGCCGCCGCGCTGCAACGCCTGAAGCTCGCCTATGGCGGCCTTGAAAGCGAAGAGCGTCAGGTGCAGGAAGAACGCACCAAATCGGAAAGCCTGATCGCGCAGTTCAGCGCCGATGTCGCGCATGAAAACCTGCAAAGCGCGGAAGCGGTTGAAACCGTCGCCCGCCTGAATGATGAAAACGCGAAACTGGAATCCGAAGCGGAAAACCAGTCCGGCCGCGAAGAATCCGCGCGCATCACGAAAGAAGAAACCCAAGGCACGGTAGAGAAGATCGAAAACGAACTGACCGTGCTGACCGAAGAAGTCGCAAGCCAGGACGCGCAGCGCCATTCGGTGGAACGCCAGATCAACGACCTGGAGCGCCGCCTGACGCAGCTGCAACAGCGCAAAGAGTCGCTGGAGAAGATGCATAACGACCTGATTTCCGCGACACCCGCCCGCGCGGAGATGGACGATATCCAGCTGCAGATCATCACGGCGGAGCAGACATACCAATCTGCGACGACCGCGCTTGATACAGCGGAAACCGAACGCGCCGCAGCCGATGCGCGCGCGCAGGAAACCAACGAAGCCCTGCAAACCGTGCAGCGCCTGTTCTCCCAACTGACGGCGGAGGCTGAAGCGCTGCGCCGTATCCTGCGCAACCAGCAGGAAGGCTTCCAGCCGGTCATCGACCTGCTGAACGTCGATGCGGGCCTTGAAAAGGCGCTCGCGGTCGCGCTCGGCGACGACCTGCAGGCGGCGCTTGATGGCGACGCGCCCATTTTCTGGCGCGAGCTGCCGGAATACGCAACAGTCCCCGCCCTGCCCGGTTCCGCAAAACCGCTGACACAGTATGTACGTGGCCCGCACGCGCTATCGCGCATCCTGTCGCAGATCGGCATCGTTGATACCGCCGAAGAAGCAGAAGGCCTGATGGCCGACCTGCAGCCCGGCCAGTGCCTCGTCACGCTCGACGGCGGCGCATGGCGCTGGGACGGCCTGACCGTTTCGGCAGATGCCGAAAACGCGGCAGCCATCCGCCTTGAGCAGAAAAACCGCCTTGCCGACCTCGATGCGCAAATCCTGACCGTGCAAGTGCAGGTCGATGATGCGCGCACCGCGTCGGATGCCGCAAAACAGGCGCGCAACGCCGCCGCCGATGCAGTGGGATCATCCCGCCAGCATTCGCGCCAGTCCGAAGAACAACTCAACGGCCTGCGCCGCCGCCACTCTGTGCTGACCAACCAGCTGTCCGAAGTGACCGCGAAATTGGCCGGCCTCGCAAGCTCCATCGAAAACGCAGCGCAGGAAATCGACGTTGTTTCCACGCAGCTGGCTGAAGTGCGCGAAACGCATGCCTGCCTGCCCGACACGGCAGAGGCGCGCGAACGCGGCGGCGCGCTGAAAGTAACGCTTGGCGAAAACCGCCAACTGCTCGCCGACAGCCAGGCTGCGCATTCCGAAATCCGCCGCGAAGGTGAAAACCGCAACCGCCGCATTTCCCAAATCGCAAACGACATCACCAGCTGGAATGGCCGCATCGAACGCGTCGCCCTTCGCCTGCTGGAACTGGAAGACCGCATCGCGCAGGCGCAGGAAGTGCTCGACCGTCTGGCCGAACGCCCCGCGCAGATCGAAGCGGAAAAACAAAGCCTGATGTCCCATATCTCGGACGCCGAAACCAAGCGTCAGGACGCGGCCGACATCCTCATCTCCTCCGAAACCAACGCGAACGACCTCAGCCGCGAATTGCGCGCTGTTGAATCGGCGCTGTCGGATGCGAAGGAAGCCCGCGCGATGGCGCAGGCGAGCGTCAACACCACGCAGCACACATCATCCGGCATCGAAGCGACCATTTTCGAAAAATTCGCCTGCACGCCGGAAGAACTGGTGGCCAAGCTGGAACTCGTCGTCGCCGAACTGGGCGATGTCGGATCATGGCAGGGCAAGCTGGAACGCCTGCTGCGCGAACGCGACAACATGGGCCCGGTCAACCTGCGCGCCGAAGTGGAATCGCAGGAAATTTCCGACACCATGAACGGCATGTCGACGGAGCGCGATGACCTTGTCGCAGCGATCGAAAAACTGCGCGAAGGCATCAACGGGCTGAACAAGGAAGCGCGCACCCGCCTGCTGTCCGCGTTCGACGTCGTCAACACGCACTTCCAGAAGCTGTTCACGCGCCTGTTCAACGGCGGCGCCGCTTACCTGAAACTGGTGGAAGCGGAAGACCCGCTGGAATCCGGCCTCGAGATCTACGCGCAGCCGCCGGGCAAGAAAAACGCCGTGCTGTCGCTCCTCTCGGGCGGCGAGCAGACGCTGACCTCCATCGCGCTGATCTTCGCGATGTTCTTGACCAACCCCGCCCCCATCTGCGTGCTGGACGAGGTTGACGCCCCGCTGGACGAAAGCAACGTCGACCGTTACTGCACACTGCTGGAAGACCTGGTGAAAGAATGCGCGACGCGCTTCGTCGTCATCACCCACCATCGCATGACCATGGCCCGCATGGACCGCCTCTACGGCGTCACCATGTCGGAACGCGGCGTGTCGCAGCTGGTGTCGGTCGACCTGAAGCAGCACGAGCTGGGCCTGGAAGAAGCGGCGTAAGCAAGACAGCCACAATAAAAAGGCCGCCCTGCGAAGGGCGGCCTTTTTGTTTTCAGGTTCAATCAGGGTTTGGGCGTCGGGTTATAAAAATGCCCCGCGACCACGCCATCGGCCAGCTTGCCGCCCGCCATTCCCATCACTTTATAAAGGCCGACAAAGGCTGCCGCGATGCCAAGCGTGGGCAGGCTGACCGGCGCGAAGGCAAGGACAAGGCCGGCGGAAACCACGCCCGCCGCCACATGCGCCCGTTCGGTCAGACGCCCCGCATTGGTGTAACCAAGGCCGTTGCTGCGAATTTCCGCGTAATGTTTATGCTGTACGTAATGCTGGAAAGCTTCCCCGAGTGTGTAACTGCGTTCTGCCGGTGCGGCCAGCCAATTGAAAAATTCCTTCAGTTTCGGCGCGTCGGGCAGAAGCTTCATGCGGGCGTCCTTTTTTTGTTACGGGTACTTGGATACCTAACGATATGAGAAATAAAGCAGGCTGTCAACCACGCGCCGAGTCGCCGCCTTTCCCGCGTCAAAACCCCCGTTTTTGCCTGTCACAACCGTCACATGTGCGTTATCGCGTGGCGGATTTTGAAAATTTTTTTTCGTGCGCAAGCGCTTCATCCCACGTGGCAAAGCTCTGTCACAAACGCGTTGTCACGAAAAATTACATTGAATCATGAGGTCAAAGTTGAGAGACTTTATTTAGGCTCAGGAAGTGTGAGCGGTACGACAGACAGAAAAAAAGCCGCCCGGCAGGGGCGGCTTTTTTCTTGGCAGGTGTTTAATCAGGGCTTCGGTTGCCGGGGCGCGGCAGCAGGTGCTGCTTTGGCGGGGGCGGGCTTGGCGGCCTTCAGGAATTGTTCGGGCAGGCGCACATTCGCTTCGAGGTTCTTGCCCTTGAGGTTGAAATAGCCGTCTTCCATTTCGGTGACGGCGAGGGTTTCGCCGGTTTTCTGGTTGGCGAAATCGCGCACCCACTGGCCTTCGTTGTTCTTGGCTTTGCCCGTGCGTTTCCAGTCGTCAGGATTGCTTTCCAGCACTACCTGGAACACGATTTTCAGCTGGTCGGTGGTGGTGATCGGTTTCGGCATAATATGGGTTCCTGACATGAAAAGTATAAAGGGATGGCTATGATTAACATAAGAAATAAGCAGAAACAACAACCAAAATATATGGCAACCATATCCAATATCCTGCTGTTTTAGTTACGAATTTATAGCTAATGGAATAGTAATCATTTATCGGTAATATTATTAATAAGGGCAAAGGGAAACGGGTGTCGAAGTTCTATTCCAGTTTTGGATTTTTTGCTGTCACAGGCCTGCTGTGCTGCGTGCTGAACGCATCCCATGCCGATACGCCGCTGCTGCAACAGGTTTCCGCCAGCCGCGACAACAGCTGCGAAATCACCGGCACGGTCAATTACCTGAAACTGGTTGAAAAATCGCCGTATGCCGACGGCACGCCCACGCAGATGACGATCAGCGAAACGCATATTTCCGTGACCGTTGTTGCCCGCCGCCCCCATGCGAAAGACGCCCCCACAGACAGCCATTGCAACAAATCGGTCGAGGCGAACGAGCGGCAGGTTTACAAGCTGTGTTCCAGCACGCGCCCGGAAAAAGGCGACCGCATCATGGCAACCGAAGGCGGATCGCCGGGATCCAGCAGCATCGCGCGCTGCCTGTTCGACGTGGTCGCCCTGCCCGGCAAAAAAGACGCCGGCAAAAATGACAAGGGCCCTCTTTAACCGCCATGCCCGGATTTTTCGTCGCCGCATTGTATAAATTCGCGCCGCTTTCAGACCTGAAGGCGCTGAAGGAACAACTGCAAAAAATTTGCGACGACAACAATGTCTGCGGCACGCTGCTGATCGCGCATGAGGGCATCAACGGCACGATCGCAGGCAGCCGCACGGGCATCGACAAGGTCTTGCGCGGCATCCGCAAGGTGAAGGGCATGGCAGACCTCGAACACAAGGAATCCACCGCGACCGGCCAGCCGTTCCACCGCATGAAAGTGCGGATCAAAAAGGAAATCGTGACAATGGGCGTGGCGGGCATCGACCCGAACAAGGATGTGGGCGAATACCTGTCCCCGGCCGAATGGGACAAGGTCATCAGCGACCCCGACACCGTGCTGATCGACACGCGCAACGATTACGAGGTGCGCATCGGCACGTTCAGGAACGCGGTGAACCCGCATACAGAAAGCTTTTCCGAATTTCCCGACTATGTGCAGAAAAAACTCGACCCCAGGAAAAACAAGTCGGTCGCCATGTTCTGCACAGGCGGCATCCGCTGCGAAAAAGCGTCGTCATATATGAAGGCGATGGGGTTTGAAAAGGTCTATCACCTGAAGGGCGGGATTTTGAAATACCTCGAAGAAACGCCCGAAGCCAAAAGCCTGTGGGAAGGCGAATGTTTTGTGTTTGACCAGCGGGTGTCGGTAAAGCATGGATTGGAACAGGGCAGTTACGGGTTGTGCCCGTCCTGCCGCCGGCCCATCAGCGATGCCGACCGCCGCAGCAAAAAGTACATCGAAGGCGTCGCCTGCCCCGCCTGCCACGACAAGACCAGCGATGATAAAAAGCAGCGCTCCGCCGAGCGGCACAAACAGGTGAAGCTGGCGGAGAAAAAAGGCAAACGCCACATCGGCGAGCGCTTTAGCGAGGAAGAGGGCTAATCAAGCCGTCAGGCCTTTTTGCGGCACCAGAAATGGTACATATGCGTGAAGGCGTCGGGGTTTTCCTGTTCGAATTTGTGCCAGTTGTCGAGGTTGCGGCCTTCGCCGTCATTCGGGAATTTCCGCATGTATAACGCCATCACGCCATCCGGCACGCCGAATTTGATAAAGTCGAGGCCGAGGGTTTCAAGCGCGGATTTGATGCCGGGAATATCGAAGCAATGTTCCTGCACATGGAACAGCAAATCGCGGTACATCGAAAGGTGGTATGAATCGGGGCGGTTGCCGATATCCTGCGCCACCTGCCGGTCGAGCAGCTGCGGCGTGGCGCGGCGGAACTGGCGCATGCCGACGGCATCCGATGCGAACCCGCTTTTTTTGACGGCATCCTGCGCGGTCGCCAGATGGCGGCGCGCAGTTTTGCTGTAAAGGGCGATGCGCATCAACCCGTCTTGTTTCATCAGGCCGGTCAGCACGCGCCAGCCGTCGATGGGCTTTTCCATGTGGTGCAGCACGCCGGAGGATGAAACGTAATCGAACTGGCCCTGGCCCGCATCCAGTTTCAGGATATCGGCCTGCCGGAAGGTAATATTGGCGATCCCTTCTTCCTGCGCGCGCTTGATCGCATAGGCAAGGCTCATGCGGCTGAGGTCTACGGCGAGGACGGATGAATCGGGCAGCGCAGCGGCAAGCTGGATCGCTTCGCGCCCCGTGCCGCAGCCGGCGACGAGGATTTTGGTTTTTTTGTCGCGCAAGACGCCTTCGATGGATTCATCGACCAGCAATTTGCTGTAGAATTTCCAGCGCGGATACGGGAATTCTTCATATTGGTCACGCACCTGGCCCGATACGCCGCCGGAAATTTCGGTCAGCGTGGCGACCCCATCGCGCAGGCGCAGCAGTTCGGATTGTTCGGCGACCTGCAGCTTCACGACATCGGCGATCGCGCCGGATTTGTGCAGGTCGTAAATCTTTGCGGCGTTTTTGACCGTATCGAGCGACGCGTAGCAGGCAAACAGCGCAACCTGCGCGGCATCCTTTGCGGCGGCTTCGTCGGTTTCAAGATGCTGGCGCAGTTTTGCGGCAATGCCGTCTTCTTCGGCGGTCGTATCGAAAATATATTCGACGTTGAAGGCGTAAACCGCCAGCGCGCCCGCGACTGCCGTGAACTGGTCATGCGTGAATTTCGGCTTGGCGGTGGAAAGGTCTTCGGCGAGGCGCTGGCGCAGATGGGTCAGGAACGCCTCGAACACCGGATGGTAAACGACGATTTTCTTCAGGCCTTCGAGAAAGAACGGCGACAGCAGCGGGCTTAAATCCTCCGCCTTGTCGAACGGCTTGCGGTTGAAGGTGACATAGCTGCCGCTGTTGGAGAATTTATAGATCTGCTTGAATTCAGGGTCGCTGGTCAGCAGCGTGTACCACAAAATCTGCGCACGCGAACAATCAAGGCCGGGCGTTTCAAGGCAGGCGAGCAGCGCATCCGCGATCATGTCGTTATGCTTGTGGAATCCGGCCGATCCGGCGAGCTCAAGAAAACGCTGCTTGTACGCCAGCTGCGCAGGGTTTTTGGCAATCGCCAGCACGTAATGACCGATCGCCTGCGCCGCGTCGCCTTCGTCGAAATAAAGCTCGCCCATCAGCGCAAGCGCCGCATCGTCGCTTTCGTCCAGCGCGAGCGCTTCGTCAAGGAATGCCGCAGCCTGGTCGGTGTTGCCGCGCGCGCGGAAGATCAACGCAAGGTTTCGGTAGGCGTCGCCCGTCTTGTGGGCGGCCAGCGCCTCCGACAGCATGATTTCGGCGACATCATATTTGCCCTCGCGGATCAGCGCTTTCGCGCGGGCAAGCGGATCGGTTTCGGTCGTGTTTTTCTGGGCTTTTTCCATGGCCTAGAATTCCGTTTTCGCGGCTTTTTGTAAAGCGGGGAATGAGAATGTTTGAAATATTACGGAAATATGTTACCCCCCCCTTGGGTGCTATCAGGCGCTATGCTACATTTTCCATGCATTTATAAAGAGAAACACATGACCCATCCCCTCCTCAAACAACTCGCCGATGATACGCAGGCGCTCCATGCCCAAGGGCTTTTCAAGACGGAACGCATTATCGTGTCGCCGCAGCAGGCGGATATTACGGTGCAGGGCGCGAATGACGACCGGCATGTGATCAACCTTTGCGCAAATAATTACCTTGGCTTGGCCAACCATCCGCGCCTGATACAGGCGGCGCACGAGGCGCTGGATAAACATGGGCTTGGCATGGCGTCGGTGCGGTTTATCTGTGGCACGCAGAACCTGCACAAGCAGCTGGAACACCGGATGAGCAGCTTCCTGAAAACGGAAGACACCATCCTTTACACATCGTGCTTCGATGCGAATGGCGGGCTGTTCGAAACGATCCTGGGCGAACAGGATGCGGTGATTTCGGACGAGCTGAACCATGCCAGCATCATTGACGGGATACGTTTGTGCAAGGCGCAGCGGTTCCGTTACAAAAACAACAACATGGAAGATTTGGAAGCGCGCCTGAAGGAAGCGTCCGGCGCGCGCCACCGGCTGATCGTGACGGACGGCGTGTTTTCGATGGATGGCATCATCGCCAACCTGCCCGCGATTTGCGACCTTGCGGATAAATACAACGCGCTGGTGATGGTCGATGACAGCCATGCCGTGGGCTTCACCGGGCCCAGCGGCGCCGGCACGCCGGAGCATTGGGGCGTGCAGGACCGCATCGACATCATCACCGGCACGTTCGGCAAGGCGCTGGGCGGCGCATCGGGCGGTTACACGTCGGGGCGCAAGGAAATCATCGAATGGCTGCGCCAGCGGTCGCGCCCCTACCTGTTTTCCAACACGCTGGCGCCCGCGATTGTGGCATCAAGCATTGCCGCGCTCGACCTGATTTTGGAGGACCCGTCGCGCATCCGCAAGGTGCACGAAAACGCGCTGTATTTCCGCAAAGGGATGACCGCGCTGGGCTTTGACCTTGTGCCGGGCGAGCATGCGATTGTGCCGGTCATGCTGTATGACGCGCCGCTGGCGAAAAAGATGGCCGACCTGCTGCTGGACGAAGGCCTGTACGTCATTGCCTTCGCCTTTCCGGTCGTACCGCAGGGCCGCGCGCGCATCCGCACGCAAATGTCGGCGGCGCATGACACAAAACACCTCGACCATGCTATCGCCGCCTTTGAAAAGATCGGCAAACAACTGGGAGTCATCAAATGAGCGACATATCGCTGCCACCCAACGCGCCAAAAACGCCCGCGAAGAAAAACCCGCTGCGCCCGCTGCTGACCTTCCTTGCGCTGATCGCGCCGCTGCCGCTGCTGGTCTCCATCCTCGACCTGTGGCTGAACAATTCGGCGGCGGGGCAAGGATTGAAGGAAACGCCGTTCAAGCTTATTGCGCAGATCGTCAACGATACGGGCGAGCCGCCCCTGTGGCCGGTTGCGCTGTGCCTTTTGCCGTCGCTGCTGATCTTGATGGTGCTGGCGCGCACCGCGGCATCGCGCGTGCTGTCGGCTGTTGCGCTCTGCGTTTTTGCGGTGGCCGAGATGATATTCCTTGCGCAAATGACAGGCGGCTGACCACACCATGAAAGCACTCTGCAAAAAAGAAGCGAAGCCCGGCATCTGGATGATCCACGATGCGCCCGTGCCGGAAATCGGCCCGAACGATGTGCTGATAAAAATCCGCAAGACCTCCATCTGCGGCACCGACATCCATATTTACAAATGGGATGAATGGTCGGCGAAAACTGTGCCCGTGCCGCTGATCACCGGCCATGAATGGATGGGCGAGGTCGTGAAAATCGGCTCCGAAGTCAAGAACCTCGATATCGGCCAGCGTGTCTCCGGCGAAGGCCATTTAACCTGCGGCACCTGCCGCAACTGCCGCGCGGGCAAACAGCACCTATGCACCCATACCAAGGGCGTGGGCGTGACCGTGCAGGGCGCATATGCGGAATATTTCAAGCTGCCCGCATCAAATATCTTCAAGCTGTCGGATGATATTTCCGACGACATCGCCGCGTTTTTTGACCCGCTGGGCAATGCGGTGCATACCGCGCTGTCGTTCGACCTTGTGGGCGAAGATGTATTGATCACGGGCGGCGGCCCCATCGGCTGCATGGCGGCGGCGATCTGCCGTTTTGCCGGTGCGCGGCATGTGGTGGTGACGGATATCAACCCCTACCGCCTCGAGCTTGCGAAAAAGATGGGCGCGACGCGCGCCGTCAACGTCAGCAAGACGGAGCTGAAGGCCGTGATGAAGGAACTTGGCATGACCGAGGGTTTCGACGTCGGCCTTGAAATGTCGGGCGTTGCGGTTGCGATCCGCCAGATGGTGGAACTGATGCGCCACGGCGGCAAGATCGCCATGCTGGGCATCCCGCCGAAAGACCTCGCCATTGACTGGAACCATGTGATTTTCAAGGGCCTGTTCATCAAGGGCATCTATGGCCGCGAGATGTACGAGACATGGTACAAGATGAACGCGATGGTGCAGTCGGGATTGGATATGAGCGCGATGATCACGCACAAGTTCAAGATCGACGATTACCAGCAGGCCTTCGAGGTGATGGCGTCGGGTGAATCCGGCAAGGTCATCCTCGACTGGACATAATGGAAAAAACCGCCGACATACCGCTCTGGATCAAGCTGCCCTATACGCTGCTGGCGGCAGTGGTGTTTCCCATTTACTGGTGGAAATACGGGTTGCTGAATTTCCTGTGGTTTTCGGATATCGCCTTTTTCGTGATGGTCTACGCGCTGTGGACGAAGAACCGCCTGATCCCCAGCATGATGGCGATCGGCGTTTTCCCGCTCGAGGCGCTGTGGCTCATCAGTTTCATGACGCATGGCGCGTTTATCGGCATGGCGGATTACATGTTTGACGATACGCTCCCTCTGTGGCTGCGCACGCTGTCGCTGTTCCATTTCCCGATGCCCGCCGCGATTGGCTATATGATCTGGAAGTTCGGGTATGACAAGCGCGCGCTGCTCCCGCAAATCGCGCTCGCCGCTATTGTGCTTGTCAGCTGCCACCTGTTCACGCTCAAAAGCGAAAACGTGAACATCATTTATCCGCCGAAGGGCATCACGATTCCGGAGGATATTTACATCTGGCTGATGCCCGCGACCCTGTTGACCTGCTGCATTATACCGATGCATTTTATCCTGAAGAAATTCTTCGGCGACAAAAAGTCATCCTGATATAACCGTTTAATTTCAAATGGATGACACTCCCTAATTTGACGTAACGTCAATAGCTATGGTATATTTATACCACATAGCAAACACAGGAGTTTCATGAGCTACAGCAGCCTGACGAAAGACACCGAAAACAAACCCTTCTCGCTCCGCAGCGCATTCGGCAAAGCCGCCGCCATCGTTGCCCTCGCCGCCACCGTCGCCTTTTACGGGCTCGGCTTCAATATCGGGCACGCCTATTACCAGCAATGGCAGGACAACAAGGCGGCGATCACGCAAACCTATGAACAACCGCGCACGGAAAACCTACCCTGGGTCGCCGCAGGCGCTACGCTGGCAGTATCGCTGAGCGCGGGCTTCGCAGGTATCGCGCTTGGCAAGAAGCGGGATGATTATTCGGGTTACAGTTCGTCCGGCTACAGTTCATCCTCCGGCAATGACGGTTTCTTCTGGGGCTATATGATGGGATCTTCGGGCAACCGCAGCGGCGGATCGTCCGGCAGCTGGGGCAGTTCATCCAGCAGCAACGACAAGGGCGGTGCAGCCGCCGCAATCGTGATTGTCGGCGCGGTCGCCCTCGCCGCCAGCGCGAGCGTCGTGACCTACAAGGCGATGAAGGCGAATTTCGGGAACGGCTAACTCAGGAACGACGCGGCGGGCAGTTCGACCAGGTTGTCGTCCAGCTCGTTGACGTCGTTGCGTGTTTCGGGGAAGTGTTGCACCAGCACCGTGCCGCAGGCGCGGATGGCGTTCAGGAAGGCGTCCTGCACTTTATCCGCCTGCACATCGGCAACCACAGTATCGACGATGCGCACCCATTCATTGGGCAGGACTTTGTCGTTGATGCCCTTGTCCGCGATGATTTCGACATGGCGTTCGGCGAGCGATATGAACAGCATCACCCCGCTCCGTTTGTTTGTTTCGTTCATCTTCAGCGCGAAGAACTGTTCAAAAGCATGACGGCGGCAATTCGTGAGGCGCAGGCCGCGCGGCGTTATGGCAACCCGCAAAGGAGTCAGCAAGAACACCGCCGCAAGAGCGATAAAAGCGATACTCTGGATGCCGAACGAGATCGTGTTCACCGCCGCGATATTCACGACCGGCAGCACCAGCGCGATCATGGATGCCCAGACGAGCGGGAACAGCACATAACGGGCAGATGATTGCGCAACCACGCAGACCATTTCGCCCGTCGTGTTTTTTTCGAGCGCTTCCACGGCAACCCTGATATCGCGGCGCATGTCATCGGTCACTTTAAACGTCATTTACCACCTCTTGAACGCCCCGCCGCCGAAAATGCGGTCGGCATTGCCATCGCCGAACAGCACCTTCAGCAAAATCATGATGGGAAAAAGGATCAGGAACGGCAAATAGCGGCTACGTTTTTCGGTGGCGGTCAGGTATTCGCCCTTCAGCGCATCCGATACACCGCGCATCCCGTTGCGCAGGGCCTGCGCCACATCGCCCGTTTTCAGGTTCGGGCGCATATGGCTTTTAAGAATGTCCTTGATGATCGCGGGTGTCAAATATTGCTCCACCCCCGGCGCAAGGCTGAAGGCAACGGCGCCTTCCTGTTTTGATACCAGTACCAGCACACCGGGCTTGGTCGTGGCGACGCCCATCTGCTGCGCCGTGTATTGCGCGTAATAATCGGCCTTCCATTTGCCGAGCGCGGGCAGGACGACAATCACGACCTGACGCCCTGTAGCGAATTCGGTATCATCGGCCAGTTCCAGCAACTCCTTGTACACGCGGTCATTCAGCAGGTTGCTGCTGTCGATCACCTGGCTGATGGATTTGTAATAGGGTGAAAAGGCATGCATGGCCTGCGCGCCCGTCGCGAACAGGCATATCATTAAAACCAGCAATATCAGGCGTGAAAGCCGCAAAGAAAATGCCCCTTTTCCCAAGCCCTATATTGCCACAACCGCCTTAACAACGGATTACGCCAATTATGGCAATTTCGCGGGACGCATTGAGAAAATGTCCTATATAAGGCATGTTATCAGCAGTTTTCATCGCTTCAGGGAGCCCGTCATGTCCGCCAAGAAAAAGCCGGCCGCGCAAAAGAATAACGTCCAGAAAATCCAGCTTGCCGATAACACGGCGCTGTTGCTGAAAAAACTGGGCGTGGACGCGAAGTCATTCACCGGCGGCACGCTGAAGGTGCGCAGCCCCATCGACGGATCTGAAATCGGCAAAGTGGTTGTCGACACCGCAAAGACGGTCGAAACCAAAGTCGCCCGCGCGCACAAAGCGTTTTTAAGCTGGCGCACCCTGCCCGCCCCGAAACGCGGCGAGCTGATCCGCCTCTTCGGCGATGTGCTGCGCGCGAACAAGGAAGAACTCGGGAAACTGGTTTCCATCGAAGCCGGCAAGATCGTGACCGAAGGCCTCGGCGAAGTGCAGGAGATGATCGATATCTGCGATTACGCGGTCGGGCTGTCGCGC
Organism: Alphaproteobacteria bacterium; assembly: GCA_965279315.1. GTDB lineage: Bacteria > Pseudomonadota > Alphaproteobacteria > Micavibrionales > UBA2020 > JAPWJZ01. Next base: position 2,821,535 of record OZ257145.1, read on the forward strand.
CAGATTTACGGCCTGACCATCGCGTCCGAACGCCCGTCGCACAAGATGCAGGAAAACTGGCATCCCGTCGGCGTCGTCGGCGTGATTTCGGCGTTCAACTTCCCCATCGCCGTCTGGTGCTGGAACTTCGCGCTGGCGGTTGTCTGCGGCGATACCGTTGTGTGGAAACCGTCGGAGAAAACGCCGCTGACCGCGCTTGCCTGTCAGGCGCTGTTTGAAAAAGTCGCGGCCACGCTCGATTACGTGCCCGATGGCGTGTCCGAACTGGTGATCGGCGAGCGTGATATCGGCGAGAAACTGGTGGACGACAAACGCATCCCCGTCATTTCCGCAACCGGCTCCACCCGCATGGGCCGCGAAGTCGCGCCGCGCGTGGCGGCGCGCTTTGGCCGCTGCATCCTCGAGCTTGGCGGCAACAATGCCATGGTCCTCGCCCCCAGCGCAGACCAGAACCTCGCGCTGATGGCAACCGTGTTCGGCGCCGTCGGCACCTGCGGCCAGCGCTGCACCAGCCAGCGCCGCCTGATCGTGCATAAAGATATCGCGGAAAAATTCGTCGCCCGCGTGAAAAAGGCATACAACTCGATGGGCGCAAAAATCGGCAGCCCCCTTGATTCCGACACGCTGATGGGCCCGCTGATCGACAAGGCGGCATTTGATGCCATGCAGGACACGCTGAAAAAGGCGAGAGCCGCCGGCGGCAAAGTGACGGGCGGCGAGCGCGTGCTGCAGGACAAATACCCGAACGCCTATTACGTGACCCCCGCCGTCGTCGAAATGCCGAAACAGGCGGATATCGTGAAACACGAAACATTCGCCCCGATCATGTACATCGTGCGCTACGGGAAATTCGACGAAGCATTGCAGATCCACAACGACGTGCCGCAAGGCCTGTCGTCCTGCATCTTCACCAATGACGTGCGGGAGGCGGAATTGTTCACCTCGGCCGCAGGTTCCGATTGCGGCATCGCCAACGTCAACCTCGGCACCTCGGGCGCTGAAATCGGCGGCGCGTTCGGCGGCGAAAAAGAAACCGGCGGCGGCCGCGAGTCAGGCTCGGACAGCTGGAAGGCCTATATGCGCCGCTCCACCAACACGACCAACTACGGCACGGCGCTACCGCTGGCGCAGGGCGTGAAATTCGACCTGGATTAAAGAACATGAACGCCGGAATTGTTATGCTGCGGGATGGCACACCTTGCATCGCCTATGATGACAAGCTGCCCTATCCCATCAAGCATATCGAATTCTGCCGCGAGAATTTCCTGCTGACCTTGGTGTATAACGTGCCGGGCGTCAGCAAGATTTCGGGCAAGAAACAGGGCAAGACGTTCGAATACCCGCTCGACCATCCGTTTGTGAAGACATTGGAAGAAAAACGCGTCTGCGGCGTGGCGGCGATGGGTGACAAGGATCTCCTTGAAATTAAAATGTATTCCGTCGTTTTTACCAGTTAACCTATAAATTTCCGTCGTCATGCCGCGCCTGTGGTATAATGGTCATTACAATCAAACGGCATATTCCAAGGGCGGGCGATCATGGCGAACGAGCAAAAACCACAAGGTTCTATTCTCGAAGGCGTTGCGGGCGAAAAAGCCGCCGGCGTCGTCAACCTGCTCTATAACGTGATGAAGATGGAATTGTGCCTTGGCCTTGCCAATACACTCGGCCTTGGGCTGAGCGGCCCTGTGAACAAGATGGAACTGGGGCAGTTGGGCAATGTCAGCCCGACCGCGCTTGGCATCAAGCCCGCGTTGAACAGCATGATGATGAAGAACGGCCTGTCAGCGCCGAAGCTGCCTTCGCCATCGAAAATTTTCAGCTAATAAAGATTATCCCAATCCGGCAATTTTATTCGCCAGCGATGCGGGCGGTTTTTTCGGCGCGGTTGTATTGGCCTTCGCCTTGATGCCGTCACGTTTCTGGGCGAGCCAGAAGGCCATGGCAAGGCTTTTCATGTCGGTCAGCCGGCCGTCTTCGGCGCGGGCGATGAATTCATCGGATGAAATCACGACCGTTTTAATGTCTTCGCCGAAGCCTGCGCGACCACGCACGCCGCCTGCATTGCTGCTGTCGACGATGCCGGTGACGAGGGCGATTTTCTCGGTGCTGCCGCCTGCGCTCACATACGCGCCCGCATGGATGACGCTGGCATTTTGCAGCGCAAGGCCGGTTTCGCGGTTTAAACGGTCGGAAGCAGCTGTCAGCAGGTCTTCGCCTTTTTTCAGCATCGCGGCGGGGACGGTGTCGCTATAGGGGTAATCACCCGCTGCCAGCATACCGGTGCGCATTTCATTCACAAGCACCACTTCATCGCGCTTCGGGTCGTAGCCGAGGATGGCGATGGCGTCGCCGCGCTCGAAATTCAGGCGTTTTAATGTCTGCTTGCCGCCATCATGCTTATCCTGTTCGACGGTCAGCTGCTCGATCTTGAACACACCGTCATAGAGCATTTCGCGGGACTTGATCTCGGCCTGCGGCGGGGCGGGTTGTTTTTTGGGGGCGAAAATATCGGTGATCTTGGCATCGACATCGGCGGGCGGTTTCGCATTCGGGTCGCGCAATTCGTCGCGGTGGTTGGCAAGCCAGAAGGCGGAGACGAGGCTTTTCATGTCCTTGATGCGGCCGTCATTCGCGCGTTCGATGAATTCATCGGCGGAGAGGATGACGGTCTTGATATTCTCCCCCTCGCCTTCCTTGCCATGCACGCCGCCAGCCTTCGACAAATCGACCTTGCCCATCACGAGCGCGATTTTTTCCGACGTGCCGCCCGCGCTAACATACGCGCCGGCATGGATGGTGACAGGATCGGTCAGCACCTGTCCGGTTTCTTCCTCCGTCTCGCGTAGGGCCGCATCGACATGCGTTTCGCCTTTGTCGATCATGCCGGCGGGCAGGCTGTCGTTGAACGGGTAATCGCCCGCAGCCAGCATGCCGGGGCGCATTTCATTTACCATCAGCACCTGGTCGCGCTGCGCGTCATAAGCAAGAATGCCGACCGCATGGCCGCGCTCGAAATGGATGCGCTTCACCGTCTCGCTGGTGCCGTCATGCTTGCCCATGTCGATGGTGAGTTCTTCAAGCTTGAAGAAGCCGCTATAGAGGCTCTTGCGGTCCGTGATGGTGGCTTGGGGTTTTTTCGGGTCAGTCACGTTCGGCAATCCTCAATATAAATGATTGCCATAATATCAAAATCCCACCCTTAAAGGAAGCGGGATAATGGTGAATGATTATAGAGAGTTACTTCCCGCCCGAACGCGCTTCACGCACCAGTTCCAGCACATCGACGCTGACGGGCGCGCGGTTGCGGAGGCTGCTGCGGCGGATATAGGGTTCGGGCTGCGCGGGTTTCATCTTTTCGCGGTTGCGGGCGAGCCACAGCGCGAAGACCATGCATTTCATGTCGCGCAACTGGCCGCTTTCGGCCTGTGCGATATAGTCTTCGGCCTTCACGACGACGACGCGGATGTCTTCGCCTTCATTCGTCTTGCCCTGAATGCTGCCGTTCACGACCTTGCCCATGTCGAGCGTGCCGATGACGAGCGTGATTTTTTCGGATGTGCCGCCGGAAGATACATACGCGCCATCATGGATGATGCGCGCGGAATTCAGTTGCGCGCCGGTTTCTTCATAAAACTCGCGGGCCGCCGCCTCCAATACCGCTTCGCCCGGATCGATCATGCCGGCGGGCAGTGCGTTGATGAAGGGATAGTCGCCCGCCGATAGCAGGCCGGGATGCATTTCGTTGACGAGCAGCACTTCGTCGGTCGCGGGATCATAGCCGAGGATGGCGACCGCATGGCCGCGTTCGAACACCAGGCGCTTGATTTCCATCGAGCCGCCATTGTGGGTGTTCATGTTGATGGTGAGTTCGTCGACCTTGAAAAAGCCGTCATAGACACGTTTGCGTTCGGTGATTTCGGCCTTCATCTTCTTCGGCATGCCATCGTCCATCGCACAAACCCCTTGTTGCGTTTGCTTAGATATTATTAGCATAACCGGGGTGCAAGCGCTATCGAAAACGGGCGCTCAAATGCCAATTTATTTAATGATATCAATTAGTTGAGTATTGAGCATATCTGTGGCCATTTGGAGCATAAGGGCTAAGCCCTTGCTTTTACTTCACGACTTTGAGATGCGGCGCATCGTCGCCGTTTTCGCCGGAAGCCTTGGGCTCTTCGGTAATTTCCGGCTGCTGTAACGCAGCAGGCACGGAATCCATCAGCACGCGTGATGCCGGCATGATGACGCGGGCGGTGGTGCCCATGCCTTTCTGGCTGATAATCTTGAATTCGCCGCCATGCAGGCGCACGAGGGATTCGACGATCGTGAGGCCGAGGCCCGTGCCCGCCTTCATGCCGCTGAAGGTGGTGTCGACCTTGCCGAACGGCGTCAGCGCTTTCTTGATTTCATCTGCAGTCATGCCGATGCCGCTGTCGATCACGTCGATAAACATCTCGCCTGTTTTTTCGATGCTGGCGGTGACTTTGACCTTGCCGCCCTGCGGGGTGAATTTGATGGCGTTGCCGATGAGGTTCAACATGATCTGCTTGAAGCCCAGTTCCTCCGCCAGCAATTCCGGCAGGTCTTCGGGCAGTTCCACCTTCACTTCGACGCCCGCCTGGTCGATGCGGTTCATCATGATGGTCATGCAGGCCTTGACGGCCTTCATCAGCTTGAAGTTGCTGAGGTTCAATTCGCGGTTGCCAGTCTCGATCTTGGAAACTTCCAGAATTTCCGAGATGATTTTCAGCAGGTAATTGCCGCTGTCGTAAATGTCTTGCGCATATTCCTTATAGACCTTGATCTCGATCTGGCCCATCACCTCGTCCTTGATGATTTCCGAGAAGCCGATGACGGCGTTCAGCGGCGTGCGCAATTCATGCGACATGTTGGCGAGGAATTCCATGCGTGTGCGGCTGGAAATTTCCGCCTGCACGCGGGCATAGCGCATCGCCTCTTCCGCCTCTTTGCGCTCGGTCACGTCCCAGACGGAACCTTCGTAATAATCGACGCTGCCCTTTTCGTTGCGCACGACGCGGGCGTTTTGCAAAATCCAGATGATCTTGCCGTCGCGGCGCTTCACTTCGGCTTCGTTGCCGGATACACGTCCTTCGAACAGCAGTTTCTGCACGAATTCGGCACGCTCGTTCGGGCGCACATATAACTGGCCGCCGATATCGCTGACTTCATTCATCATCTCGCCGGGGTTGCCGTAGCCGAGGATTTCGGCCAGCGCCATGTTGGCGGCGATAAAGCGGCCATCTGCGGAAATCTGGTAGATGCCGGAAACCGAGTTTTCAAAGATCGCGCGGAAACGCTGTTCAGCTTCGCGCACGGCCAATTCGGCGCGGCGGCGTTTTTCGATGTCGTGGATAGACCCCACCACACGGATGCTCTTGTCTTCGGTCATGCGGAGCATGGAGAAAGCGATTTCCACCGGCTTGATCGCGCCATGGCCGAGGTTCAGCCTGGTTTCGGCGCGGTAGGCCTGACGCTCGCCGCGCACCAGCTCGTCGAACATGTCGCGCTGCTTCGTCTGCTCCGACACATCCAGCATGGCGAACAGGGATTCACCCAAGGTGTCGGATGTTTCGCGCAGCGTCATTTTTTTCCATGTCTCGTTCAGAAACATGATGCGGCCGATTTCGTCGGTTTCGAAAATCACGTCGGAGACGGAGTTGATGACGGCCTTATACTCGCGTTCAGACTTGCGCAGAGCGTGAAACAGCTTGTCGCGCTCGGAAATACGGCTTTGCAGTTCGGACTGGGTGCCCTCGAGGCTTTTCGACATTTCCTCCAGCTTCATGTCCTGCGCATGCTTGCGGTGCGCAATGCTGGATGCGATGCCGGTCAAAATCATGATGAGCGCAAGTGCGCCCCACGGCGTGAATGTCAGCAGTTTCGACATCAGCGTCGGGCGCACGCCGAACTTGATGTCCCACGACTGGTTGCCCAGCGTCAGCACGTAATTGACGGTTTCTGTCGAAGGGTCGGCATCATCCGACGCCAGCAACGACGATATGCGCGTATCGACCAGCACGAAATCTGTATCGCGGTCCTTGATCGTCACGCGATCGATGTCTTCGCGCTGCGTGGACCAGCTGTTCCCGAAAATCATGGCAGGCGTGGTGGCCACGAGCAGGATGCCGGTGCCGTTATCGGCCAAGCGCGATTTCAGCACCAACCCGACCGGTTCATCGGCGCTGTTTGCCGTTTTGACGTTAAACGCCGCCCAGGGCATATCGGGCAGGTAATCGATTTCGTTGAAGTTGACCTGCGCGGTTTCGCGCGTCAGTTCCTGAAAGCTCGGCCAGCCGGCGGCGGCGTCATAGGCCGTGCGTTCGGTCATGCTGCGCATGTCCTGCTGGCGCCAGACGCCCTTGTCTGTCGCCCAGAGCAGCGCAGTCAGCGGCGCATTGCCGGTCAGCAGTTTTTGCACGCCGCCGATGACGGAGGGCTGTTCCTGTGTCGCGGCATTCACGGATGAATGGAAATACTGCAGATTGCGGACGGTTTTTTCCATGTCCGTCAGCGATTGTTCTGTCGCGCGCAAAATATCGCGGGTGCGGCTGCGGGCCTCGAGGGTTTTCATGTTGCCAACGGCGAAATGCAGCGCGACAAACGCAATCGCGGCGATGACCATGCCGTTCACGAGAATGAACGAAGCGACGGTATCCGTTTTCAAATACCGCTGTGATGCGGTCTGAGCTTTGTTCTCGGTCGTCAAGGCGGAGCCCTCTCCCTTGACCCTTTCACAGATATTTCATCCGCTTGGGGGTCAGTTTTGCTGCCGTACCTCTATACTTATGTATTTCATTTAAACTTTTATTAAATTTAGTCTCAAATCCAAAAATAAAGATGACACACCCCGCTATGTGGCTGTTTTGTGTAATCTTATTAGTCATTTATGTTAATAAATGTCGTTTTAGGGGATTGCCACGGTTCTATATTTCAATACACTTGTTCTACTTATAAGAAAAAAACGGCCTCAGAGTGTGTGCAAATTGGGGTTCGCAGCCGGAAACCGGCGCAACCTGTTCGGGGGCAGAAAATGACCGAGAACAAGAAGAAACGCGTCTTCACAGTCCTGTCGATCGACGGCGGCGGCATCCGTGGCGTTGTGCCTGCGCGCATCTTGCAGGAAATCGAGGAGCGCACCGGCAAACCCATCGCCGAATTGTTCGACATGGTCGGCGGCACATCGACCGGCGCCATCCTCGGCGCAGGCCTTGTAGTGCCTGACGAGCAGAACCCGACCAAGCCGAAACATTCCGCGCAGGAACTGAAAAATTTTTACTACACCTTCGGCCCGAAAATTTTCCCGGAGCTGCGCTTCAAGAGCATACGCAAGCTGTCCTCCTCCGCCCTCTATGACCCCAAGCCGCTGGAAGATGCGCTGAAGGAAAAGCTGGGCGATTACAAGATGAAGGATTCCCTGACCCACCTGCTGATCCCCGCGACGGACATCAAGAATTTCCGCCCGGTCTGGATCGCGCATATCAAGGGACAGAAAGACAAATCGCCGGAAGGCTGGTCGAGCATGCTGATGCGCGACGCCGTGCGCGCCTCCACCACCGCGCCCACCTATTTCCCGTCGAAATATTATTCGACCACGCCGAACGAAGACATGCCCAACGTCACGCACCGCCACGCGCTGATCGACGGCGGATTCTTTGCCGGCAATTCCATGCGCAGGCTGATGACGCAGGCACGGAAGCTCGCCCCGCCCGATGCGGAAATCGTGGTTGTGCACCTTGGCACCGGCAACGTCGAAAACTCGCTGTCACCGGAAGAATTCAACAAGCTCGGCCCCATCGGCATGATTTCGAAATCGAACGGCAATCTGCTGCTGTCGCTGGTCATCAACATGTCGCTGATGGATGTGGCGAATGATATCCGCGACGAGATTGGCGACCGCTTCATCAGCTTCGACGGCATCCTGAACGGCGAGGCCGATCCCGCCGCGCCCACTTCGACGATGGACGATGCCAGCCTGAAAAACCTGAAGGCGCTTGAAAAATTTGCCGAGAAGATCATCAAGGACAACGATTCCGAAATGGACCGCCTCTGCGATATCCTGAAGCACCGCGTGTTCGCTGAAGAATACCATCAGGAAAGCAAGAACGCGCTGCTCAAGCTCACGGCCATCCTCGAAGACGTCAAGACCGTCAAGACGCTGGGCAAGACGTATAAAAAGATTTTGGGTTATGCGAGCGATATCGTGACCGACACGCCAGAGCCGGGCGACGCCGAAATGAAGACGCTGGCGCAGGCGCTGACCGAACAGCACAAACACGACCTCGACCGTATCTATCATGTCGTGCAGGACAAGCTGGAGGGCCAGAACAAGATCCTCAACAGCATCAAGGAAGCGGGCGAAGATCTGACCAAATTCGTCAAGAAGCTCGGCTCCCCCTTCCGTCCCCTTCCCCCTTCGCCCGACAACGACAATACCGAGGCGAATGCGCAGCCGTGGAAGCACCGCGCAGGCGACAAGCCGAAGCAGCCCTAAAAATCTAAAACCGGTTTTGACCGCTATCGGTGATGCGTGTTATAAACACCATCATGTCTTTCGTTCACGATTTTATTTCCAAACATAAAGGCAAAATCCGCCTCTCCGTGCGCATCACGGTGTCGGCGCTGGCGGCCTATGCGATCAACACATGGCTGCAGCTGCCGCAGGGTTACTGGATTGCCTTCACCGCGATCCTTGTCGTGCAGGCGAGCGTCGGCGGCTCGGTCAAGGCGGTGGTGGAGCGCATGATGGGCACATTCGCGGGCGCCGCCTATGGCGCGTTCATCGCGTCCGTCTGGGGGCACCTGCCGCATGAATATTATTTCGGGGCGATCATCGCGGGCATTGCGCCTATTTCGTTCATCGCCGCCCTCTATCCCAGTTTCCGCATCGCACCGATCACGGTGGCCATCGTGCTGTTCAGCGATACCGCGCATAACATGAGCCCGCTTGTGTATGCCGAACACCGCGTCATGGAAATCGGCGTCGGCTGCCTGATCGGCCTTGTGGTCTCGCTGACCGTCCTGCCGTCACGCGCGCACAAGGTTCTGGCGAATGCGGCGTCGACCGTGCTTGGCACTTATGCCGACCTGCTGTCCAAGCTGCTGGATGTGGCGGCGGGCAAGCTGGATTATACCGAGGTCGAAAAACAGCATGCCGATATCCGCGCCGCCATCGGCCGCATGGAATTGGTGGGCGAAGACGCGACACGGGAACGCAAGAGCAAGCTGACCGACGAGCCGGACCCCGACCCCATCCTGCGCATGATCCGCCGCCTGCGTTTTGACCTTGTGATGATCGGCCGCGCGGTGATGCACCCGATGCCGCCCGCTGTCATGCAGGCATTGAACCCGCCGCTGACGGTTGTTGCCGCGGAATCATCGACACTCATGCGCATGGCGGCTGCCACACTGTCCGGCAAGCCGGAAATAAAAGTGCCGGAAAGCCTTGAAATTGCCTATGGCGCGTTCGGCGCGGCGATGGCGGAACTGCACCGCACCCATGCTCTTGCCCCGCTGACCGAAGGCGAAACGGGGCGCGTGTTCACGCTCAGTTTTTCGCTGGAACAACTGCACCAGAACCTGCGCGACCTCGTCGCGCGCGCCAATGAATTTGGTGGCGAGGACGATACGGTTACGACCGGGTGATTTTCGTGAACTGCGCGGTTTTCGGCGCGGCTAATTCATGCGATGTGCCATGGCCGACAACGTCGGTAATGGTCGCAACAGTCTGCACATGATCCGCATGCTCGCGCTGCTTGCGCCCCGCGACGAGGCCTGCAAGAAAATCGCTGTCCTGCCGCCATTCGGTGATGGGGTCCACGGGTTCTTCATGCGACAAAACCGGCTGCTGCATTTTCAACAGGCGATCAGCGGTATCTTCACCACGATCCGCAGAGCCAAAAATGCCCGTAAGCTTTTTCGTGATTTTTTCCCAAGCCGACATAGGAAAATTACAGGGTTTTCTTGAATGTCGCCGTTTTGGGCGCGGAAATGCCGCCCGCCGTCGCTTCGGGCTTGAAGCCAGTCGTTGCAACGACCGCATCGGCCTTGGCCTGCGCGGTTGCCTCTTCGGTTGCGAATTTCACCTGCCCCGATTCAACCATGCCGCGCCATTTCCAGTCGGAAATCGGTTCGGTCAATGCCTGTACGGTGGCAGCGTTTTCCCAAGGGCTCGGATCAGGCTTGCGCGCATATTCGTCGTTTTTCTTTTCCGACGACGTATTGAACGCGCCCATGAAATTCGAGATTGTGTCTTTAAAAGTCGTTCCCATTCGCACCCCTGCACCCCCGCCGGATAATCGACAGGCATGAACACATTGTATCGCGAATGCACTATTATGTCAAATTTGACCGCTCGAGCAGGTTGCTAACGCCGAAAACGAGCCGTGCGGGGCGCGATGACGGGGATCTCTGTGCCCGTTGTCATGACGGCGGCAATGCCGGAAACCCGGGTCTGCCGTTCCTGCTTTTCCGCCTGCGCCGTAAAATGCCGCGCAAGTTCTTCTTCCGCGACAATCAGCTGATCCAGTCTCTCAACAGTCGCCTGCAGGCGCTGCGGGTTGATGCTCGACACATAATTGCCGTTTTCATCGCGCTTGACGTTCGCGGCAGCTTTTTCAATCATGCTTTCGATATCGAACATATTTTATCCTCTAGAGGCTGACTGCTTTTTTGAATCGCGCGGTTTGCGGTGCGGCAACGGGCTTCTGCGCTCCCTTTCCGACCACCCACTGCACTTCGGCAAGGTTGCGCTTTTCCAGGTATTGCGTATATTCCGCCATCTTGCGCGCCTCCATTTCTTCTATCTCTCGTGTCCGGCGCCGGTCTTCCTCTTGCAGGCGCTGGTCCAGCGCGCGTTTGCGATCATCCGCTGAAGATCCTGCGAAGACGTTCCTGAACTGGTTGAAAATACTCATGACAGCACCCCGGCCCCGCGCTGTTTCCTGAAGCGCGCTGTTTGCGGCGCGGAAACCTGCCCCTGCATGCCATCGGAAACGATCGTGGCAACGGCCGTCATCCGCTGGTAATCAGCGATACGCGCGGCCTGTTGCTGCTGGAATTGCCATTGCTGCGTGCGCTGCTGTTCTTCCTCATGCGCCTGTTCGTGGAGTGCGTCTATTTTTCCCTGCAACACACGGCTTGCATTGTTGATCTGGCCGATAATTTCCTGCCGTGCTTTTCCTGTTCCGTCCACAGCGCCCTGCATGCGGTCATGCGCCGCGAGAAGCTTGGCGGTGTCGATCATTTTACGGTTTTCGAAACCGGCAGGCAGGTCAGGGAATGCGAAATCGTTGAATGAATCTTTCATGCCTGTCTGCCCATTTTCGTGAAGCGCGCAGTGCGCGGCGCCTTGACTTCGGCTTGCGTGCCGCCGGCCATGACGGTGGCAACCTGCGATGCGCGTTGCGCGGGCGTGGCGTCGGGCGCTTGCGCGACGGGAGGTGCATCACCGGACGGCAGGATGCCAATATTCGATTTGGGTTTTGGCAGCCCGAAATTCTTGGCGGAGTTCATGAGCCTGTCATCATGCGCGCTGATATTCGCGTGGCTGATCTCGTGGCTGAAAATGAATGGGTCGAGCTGTTGTGTTTTGTTGATTTTATTATTTTCGAGTTCGAGTTTCTTGTCGGCCAGTTCCATGCGCTTCAGTTCATTCTCGCCATAAGGGTCGAGATAGACCGACATCATCTTGGCCGCTTTGCTGAAAAATTCCTTCACGATATACCCCGTCCCCACCGCGCTTTAATGCGCGGCATGGGAAACAGTGTATCAAAACTATCATATTATGTCAAATATAAGCGTGTAAAAGCCTTTTATATCAAGGCTTAGGAATACGCGGCGGGCTGGCGGCGGGCGGATTACGCTTTTCCGAGATGACGGTGGTTTCGTTTGCCTTCGCTTCCCATGTGACGTGGAAATCCCAGTTGGGATCGAATTCCAGTTTGATGAGTTTCAGCGCCTTTGCCGCGTCGCACGGCGGGATGCTGGCAGGCACGACGATCTGTTGCTGGTCGCAGGCTTTTTCCGCGCAGCGCAGGTCAACCTGCTTCGCCAGTTCTTCATATGCCGCTTTCTGGTCGGACGTCATAGTGGATTTCATGAACTGGATGCGCAACAGGCGGAGCAACGCTGGTTCGGAGAAGCTTCGCCGGAAATTGTTGAACATGCTCATCATACAATCCTTGTTATCAGGGCTTCATGCCGCCGGCTTTTTTCTCCGCCGCTGGCGCTGCCGTCGCAACCAATTCGTTGCAGGCATTCTGGATGCGCTCGCAGGCCTTGGTCAGTGTTTCCTTGTCGAGGGCGTAGGAGACGCGGAAATAAGGCGACAGGCCGAATTCGACGCCCGGCACCACAACAACGTTGTGTTTTTCCAGCAGGTAGTTGCAGAAATCCGTGTCGTTTTCGATGACTTTGCCATCGGGCGTTTTCTTGCCGATTGCGCCTTCGCAGGAACAATAGACGTAGAACGCGCCTTCGGGCGTTGCGCATTTCAGGCCATCAGCCTTGTTCAGCATACCGGCAACCAGGTTGCGGCGTTCCTGGAATTTCGCGCGCCAGTCTTTCAGGAATTCCTGATCGCCATTCAGAGCAGCCGTTGCAGCGGCTTGAGAGATAGATGACGGGTTAGAGGTCGATTGCCCCTGCACCTTGCTCATTTCCTTGATCAGGCCGACCGGGCCTGCGGCGTAACCAATCCGCCAGCCGGTCATTGCGTAAGCCTTCGACACGCCGTTGACGGTAAGCGTGCGGTCATAGAGTTCCGGCGTGACTTCCGCGATGGTCGAGAATTTGAAGTTGTCGTAGGTCAGGTGTTCGTAAATATCATCGGTCAGAACCCAGACATGTTCATGGCGCTTCAGAACTTCGCCCAGCGCCTTCAGCTCGTCGGTCGTGTAGGCAGCGCCCGTCGGGTTGCTGGGGGAATTGAGGATCACCCATTTGGTGTTCGCGGTGATCGCCTTTTCCAGATCGGCGGGCGACATCTTGAAGCCGCTTTCAGCGGTCGTTTTCACCGTCACCGGCGTGCCTTCGCACAGCATCACCATTTCGGGATAGGACAGCCAGTATGGCGCGGGGATGATGACTTCATCGCCCGGGTTCAGCGTCGCCATGAATGCGTTATACAGCACCTGTTTGCCGCCGGTCGACACGATGACCTGTTCGGGCGTGTAATCCAGATGGTTTTCGCGCTTGAATTTCGCGGCGACGGCCTTGCGCAGTTCCGGCGTGCCGGGAACGGGCGTGTATTTCGTCTTGCCTTCGTCCATTGCTTTTTTCGCGGCATCGCGGATGAATTCGGGGGTCAGGAAATCGGGCTCGCCGACCGCAAGGCCGATCACATCCTTGCCCGCCGCTTTCAGCTCGGCGGCCTTTGCGGCCAGCGCAAGGGTTGCGGAGGGCTTGATTTTATCAAGACGCTTGGCAATCAGGTCTTTCAATTCGCGTTTTTTCGTCATCGTCACACCTTTTACGTTTTTTATTTTTCGAGAAGCTTGAACGGGGTCGCAATGTCAAAACCCTGCACATCGAACCATGCCTTCAGCGTGGCGAGCGCGGGGTCATTGATCGCGTTCATGAACAGTTTATGCACATGCGGGATGAATTGCAGGTAGCGGTCCTTGTTGTCGCGCACGAACAGGCGCACGAAAATGCCCAACACCTTCGCATGGCGCTGCGCGGCAAGTACACGGTACGTATAATTGAACGCATCGCGGTCGAGGCCGTCCATGGCCGCGAAATAATGGTCGAGCAGATGTTTTTGCAATTCCTGCGGCACATCGCGGCGCGCGTCTTCCAGCAGCGACATCAGGTCATAGCTGAACACGCCGGTCAGCGCATCCTGAAAGTCTAGCTGGCCGCAGCGACGGATGCCGTCACCATCTTTGCACAGCATCAGGTTATCGACGTGATAATCGCGCAGGACAAGCGTCCCCTGATCTGCCGGAAATTTCGCGAACAGGTTGCGCCAGACTTCGCGGAAGGATTCTTTCGACCCCTCGTTCAGCAGCTTGCCGGAAATCGCGGGGTAATACCAATCGACCAGCAGCATCGCTTCGTCGATCAGCTGCTTTTCGTTATAGGCCGGCAGGTTCAGATCAAGGCGCTGCGGATGCTTGTGCAGCTGGATCAGCGCATCGACCGCCACTTCGTACAGCGGCTTGGCATCCATGTTGCGGTTCAGCAGGCGGGTGTAGGTATCATCGCCGAAATCCTCGATCACCAGCAAACCGTTCGGAATATCTTTCGCATAAATTTCGGGGGAACGCAGGCCGAGTTTGCGCAAGTGATCGGCAATCGCCATGAACGGTTCCACCATCACGAAGGGCGGCACGGGCGGGCGGTCGGGCGGGTCCTGCATCAGCAGCATGGGCTTCGCAACGCCCGCAAGGCGGTAATAGCGGCGGAAAGATGCGTCTGCGGGCAGCGCCTCCAGCGTCACGCCTTTCCAGCCGAGGCTGGCGATAAAATCCTCGCGCAGTTTTTGGCGATGTTCGGCAATTTCAGGCATGGCTTGTTGCTTCTGGGCTTGCTGCATTTTTTATGACCTTTTCGAAAACACCAGCAAATTAGCATTTTTGGATAAGGCTGGACAGAAAAAAACCCCGTCTTTTCATGAATTTCCGGTCAACTTGACCCCATGACTGTTTTAACATAAACTAGAGACAGATAAGGCTTCGGACGTGCTGCACAGCAACATCCAGGGTGCTTAAATGGCAAAAGATTTCAAAGATTTATCGCTGCCCCTCAACAAGGTCATCGAGCTTGGCCAAGTGGATCGCTGGCTGCGCGGCATCGCCGATATCGTGCCCCACCCGACCGACCACAGCGAAGATGTGATGCAGGAGCGTGAATTGCACGCGTCGCTGCCCGGATTGACCGTCGCCGTGCTGGACAGCAACGCGCATATCCTGCCCTTCGCCGAAACCAATCTGGTGGAACAGGGAGACATCACGCGCATGAAGGGATTCCACAACCTGATCCATTCCGCATCGCGCAACAACGTGCGCGTGGATGTGGATAGCGTGGGCGGCGCGGCACTGGAAGTGAATTTCGAACCGGACGAGCCGTTTTCGCGCAGCCGCGTTTTTGGCGGGACTTACGCGAATGTCATTCCCGCCGTGATTGGCGCGAAGCCGGCGGGCATCAGGAAATAGGCGGCTTTTTATTCGCGTCGAATATGTCGCGCGCCTTCTGGATTTCCGGCCAGTTGCCCTGCACCCATTCCAGCATCGATTTGACAGGCACAAGCAGGCTTTTGCCGAGCGGCGTCAACTCGTATTCCACGCGCGGCGGCACTTCGGGGAAGAAATGACGGTCGACCGCGCCGTCACGCTCAAGGTTGCGCAGGGTCGTCGTCAACATGCGCTGCGAAATCCCCTCGATCGCGCGCATGATTTCGGAGAAACGCATCCGCTGCCCCGGCGCGTTGGCGAGGTTGAAAATCAGCAGGATCGACCATTTATCGCCCACGCGGCTCAACATTTCCCTTAGGGGACATTTGTCGCCGCCAGCGTTTTTCAGGGCTTCTTTACATGTTTCCGTCATTGGTTACCTCAAAGTAACTAACTGATTTAATTGTGCCTTCTTTTTTTATACCCAAGCGAATTATATCATCAAGTATTAAATAGTAACCAATAAAGGAAAGACCATGCCTAAAAACATTCTTGTGATCGACAGCAGCCCGAACGGCGCAAATTCCCTCTCCCGCAAAGTGACCGCCGATACAGTGGCGCAACTGCTGGCGAAATACCCGGGCAGCACGGTCACGACCCGCGACCTCGACAAAAACCCCCTGCCCCACCTGACCGGCGAAACAGTGGCCGCATTCTTCACCCCGCCCGAAACCCGCACACCCGAACTGGCGGCGGCGATCAAGCTGTCGGATGCGGCGACCGATGAATTGCTGGCAGCAGATATTATCGTGATCGGCGCGCCGATGTGGAATTTCAGCATACCTTCCGTGCTGAAGGCCTGGATCGATCATGTCGTACGCCGGGGCCGCACCTTCGCTTATTCCGCAACGGGTGCCGAAGGCCTTGTGAAAGGCAAGGCCGTATTCCTTGCCCTGTCGCGCGGCGCAAAATATGCGGAAGCGCCGTACAAGCAAATGGAATTCCATGAAACCTATCTGCGCGGCGTACTGGGCTTTATCGGCCTTACCGATGTGCATGCCATTATTGCCGAAGGCGCATCAATGGGGCCGGATGGCACCAAGAACGCCATTACATCGGCCGAACAGCAGCTTGCGGCGGTGATGACAAAAGCGGCATAGTAACGCAAAGGACAAAAGCAATGACAACGGCGAGCGCAAAACAACCCGCGATCTTTATTCCGCATGGCGGCGGCCCCTGTTTCTTTATGGACTGGAACCCGCCTGATACGTGGAAAAAGATGGAGGCATATCTCGCCTCCCTCGCCGCTTCATTGCCCGCAAAACCTAAAGCCATGATCGTCATTTCCGCGCACTGGGAAGAAAACGAATTCACCGTTTCGACCAATCCGAACCCTGAAATGATTTACGATTATCACGGATTCCCCGAACATACGTTCGAGATTGAATGGAACGCGCCGCATGACGCGGCACTTGCGCAAAAGGTGCTGGAGCTCATCAGGGGTGAGGGCATTCCGGTGCGCGAAGACAAAACACGCGGCTATGACCACGGCGTTTTTATTCCGCTGAAAGTTGCTTTCCCCGATGCCGATATTCCGGTCGTTGTCGTGTCGATGAAGCACGACCTTGACCCCGTCGAACACATTGCCCTTGGCCGCGCGCTTGCGCCGTTGCGTGATGAAAACGTGCTGATTCTCGGCAGCGGCATGAGTTACCACAACCTGCGCCAGTTTTTCGGCGGGCGGGAGAATACCGATGCCCAGAAATTTGACGAATGGCTGACGGCAGCATCGACCGCCGCACCGGAAACCCGCGATGACCGGTTGGCAGACTGGGAATCCGCCCCCGCCGCCCGCAGCTGCCATCCGCGCGAGGAACACCTGCTGCCGCTGATGGTAGCGGCTGGTGCGGCGGGCAGCGATATAGGCACGCATGAGTATGGCGACAAGGTCATGGGGCTCGCGGTGTCGGCCTATCGTTTTGGCTGATTGACGAACGGGCAAGTTTCGATAAACTCGCTCCATGAAACAAGACACGCTGACAGTCGCCCATTGGGCCGAAAACCTTGGCCACCCGCTCCGCTCCCTTGCAGATTGGGTGACGCTGGTCGATAAACAGGCCGCGGCAGCTGCAAAGAATAAAGCGGACATCCTGCTGATGCCCGAACATACCGGCGAGCATTGGATGCATTTCGCGCCGAAACTGCTGCAGCTGGTTGATGAAACACGCTGGATTGCAGAACAGGCAGCGACAACGATGCCCGCAGTTGCGAAGATTGCGAAGAAATACAACATCGCTATCCTTGCGGGGTCAACATCCTGGGAGCACGAAAAAACCGGCAAGTTACGCAACCGCGCATGGATGTTCTTCCCCGACCGCAAGCCCGTGTTCCACGATAAGCTGGTGATGACGCCGTCCGAAAAAGATCCCTGCGGCTGGGATTTTGAAACGGGCAGCGATGTGAAGGTTTTCAAATGGCGCGGTTTCCGCCTGTCGATGGTCATCTGCCTCGATATCGAAATGCCGCATGTTGCGCATAAAATGGCGAGCGCCGATATCGACCTGCTGCTGGTGCCGTCGATGACGGTCAAGGAAGCCGGGTACCACCGCGTCTATTCCTGCGCCCGTGCACGCGCCGTTGAATTGATGACCGCCGTTGTGGTGGTCGGCAATGTGGGTGCGGCCAAAAAATACGGCAGGGCGCGCGACGTGTACCGCAGCGGCGCGGCAACCTATATCCCGTCAGAAGAAATTTTTGGCCATACCGGCATCTTCGCCAATATGCCGCTGCACGCCAAAACAACAGGCGCGGGAAAAATCCTTTATTCGCGCAACATTCCCGTCGGCAAAATCCGCGCCTTGCGGCATGGCAAACCTGAAGCATGGCCCGGCCCGTTCGATGCAATGCATGTGAAAATCGTTGATAACGCTTAATCCACGCGTTTAAGGCAGACGGTGCGGCCGGGTTTTTCCTTGGTGACGGTGACCTGCACCAGCGTGCGGCGGCCTTCGGCATCCGTATAATATTGGTCACCCGCCGTGACGGGCGCCTGCAGGCGTTCCTGAATGGCCTTCAGGTTATCATGCGGCGCGGTGGCGCGGATGGCGGCATCGAGCGCCAGCAGGTTTTTTGTCGCCACGATATCTTCCCAGCCCGCTGCCAGCCCCTGCCGCGCAAGGCGCACGACATTCGTCCAATAGGCGGTTTGCTGTTCCGGCTTTTTGAATGTCCTGGCTTTGGCGGTCAGCACGGCGATTTTTTCCGGGGCGAAGGTGCCGGGATTGATTGTCAGCACATTCAAGTCGTCGGGCTTGTCATCACCGCCCTCCAGCGCCATCAGCACATCGCCAAGGCCCGTGCCCGGCACTCCTGCCCGAATGGCGGCGTCCAGTTCCGGCACCAGCGGGTTCAACGGCGTCAGCGCGGCGCGCAGGATGCGCACGGCATTCTGCCAGAATACCAGCCTGGCCGCTTCATCCTTCAGGCCCGCAGACTGCGCGACCAGTTGGTCGAGCGATTTGCGGTTCAGTTCAACCTTGAAACCCGAAAGGATGCCGGACGCGGTCGGCACATATAATTCCTGTGCGGGGCCCGACATGGCGAGCATGTAAAAATAAACATCCAGCATCTTGTCGAATGAATCCGCAAGATGCACGGAAGCGGGCGGCGTCGGGTTCGGGAATTCGCCCAGCTGCAGGTAACGCGCGCCGCCGAAACGCTCCATCGTCGCAATTTCGCGCGCATCGATGAAACGGCCACGGCTGCCGGCCTCTACTTTGTCCGTCCCTGCCAGCAGGAATAAAATCTGGCGCGCTTCCTGCCGCATGCTGTCATCGGCGGTAAAAAAATCCGCGAAGGGATGGCTCTGGAACGCGACAACAGCCCTGATCAGCGCATCCGACCCCAGCGCCTTTTGCCGCGCAGCCTCGGCGCGCAAGGCAGGCATGGCTTTCAGCGACGGCAGGTCGGGCAGCAACATCGCTTCGGATGCGATCAGCTCCGGCACCACGACGCTGGGCGGGGGCGGCAGTGCGATCGACTTCGGGTGCGGTGGCGGCAGTTCATCATAGCATTCGTCAAATCCCGCAGGACGCGCATAAAATGCATGATAAATATAGGCAGCCATGCCCAGAAGCAGCACAAGCGCACAGACGACAGCAATGACGGACGACTTTTTCACGCCTCAAGTCTAGCCAATTTCGCCCGTCAAGTCACTATGCTGGCGTAAACCCTTATTTGGGGCCCGCCTGTACCGCAGGGGCGGCTTTTGGCTTGGCGTTGTCGTTGCCGCTGGTGGCTTGCAGGGGGATCGCCTCGATGCCCATCATGTCGCCGACGGTATTGCCGGAAAACGCGTCGGGATTAAATCGTTTGCCGCCGACATACTCTTCCATGAACAGCCATGCCCTGTCCTTCAGCCCCATGAAATCGAGTTTCGGCTTCACGGAAATCGTGCCTTCGAGTGCGGATGATTGCTTGATCCAGTCGGGATCGGCCTCCACCTCGTACTGACCCGCCGCCACAGAGCGGTCGAAGAAGTTATAAAGGTGGAAACGCACGCTGTTCGCCGGAATGTCGGTCATGACCGTTTTCAATCCGCGGCCGCCATCCGGTGCCGGCACGCCGCGCGTGATGAGGTTCAATTCGTCGCTGGGCTCCCCGCCATCGGCGCGGGGTTCCAGCGGCAACTGGATGTAATCAAACGCCAGTTCGCGAAAACCAAGGCTTTCGTAATATTCGCGTCGCCAGAACTGGTCGGTCTTGGCACCTGCCGTATCGACCAGCATCGATTCCATCGACATCAGCAGCGGCGCGTTCTGTTCCGATATCTGCACCATGTCCATGCTGTCGGCGCTGCGGCCTTTATATGTAGATGCGAGGAATTGGCGTGCCTGGTTCTCGGCAATGCCCATCGTGAAATCGCCAAGCCCCATGGAGCGGAAGCGCGGATCGACGAAGCCGTAAATAAGGTGCTGCGTGCCATCGACTTCCTTCGACACTTTTTTGTCCTTCGCGGCACTGAATGTGATGACGTTGCGGGCGGCAATCACTTCGCCTGTGCTTGGATGCTGTAAGATGATCCATTGTTCACGGAACGGCGCGCCTGATGCCTGCAAATTTTTGTCGTGGTTCTTTTCCATGAGGGACAAAAGCTTGCCCAGCTCCTCGCGTTCTTCCGCGATGGGAAAGATTTTTTCGTAGAGGGAATACATCCGGGTCATAAGGCGGGTTGAATCGCCGATGGCGGGATTATCGATGATGGTGACATTCAGGCTGTTCTGGAAGGTTTGCTTGGCGTGTTCGAGGTCGCCTTTATTACGCGGGTCGCCACCCATATCCACGGCAAGGAGTGCTAAAACTTCTTTGGAGCCGATAAGTTGTTCCTTCATTTCCGCCATGGCGTCTTTGGCGGTCGTCAGCAATTCTTTCGCATGATGGCGTGACTCATCCGTAGTCGGTTTTTCTGCGCTCATTGCCTGTGCCTTCTTTGAAATAGATTTGCACGCGGGTCTTCCCGGTCCTGCCGTTATTGTGCAGGCCGAGGGCGCGTGTGGAATTATTTGCGTCAGTGTTTTGCATAATCTAATGGTATTTAAATACCACTCATCTGGCAAGCGATACCGGATAAGCAACTGTAATATCAGACATAAGTAATGCTGGAATTGAGCAGAATCGGGATTATTTCTTCTTGCCCTTCGACCCACCGCCCTTTTGGGCAGCGGCGAGCGCGCGCATCGTGTCGATGTGCTTTTGGGACGTTGTACCGGGGCGGCTGACAGCCCCATCGGGCTGGCCGAAAGCGACGCTGTCCGCGCCACCCTTCAATGCGCCCAGCATGACACCGCCGAATTCGCTTGTTTGCTTGGGCGCGATTTTCTTTGCGCCGGCAGGTGCTTTCTTCGCGCCTTCGGGAGCTGCGACATGGTTGATCGCATGGGTGATGATGCTTTGCAGGTGCGGCGTGACAAGGCCGAACAGCAGGCTCTGGTCCTTTTCCATCCATTGCAGCAGCAAGCGCTGCGCTTTCAGGTGGTTGCCATTCGATTTTTCCAGCGCATCTTTGACGCGCGACATCGCATATTCACGGCTCATGGAGGCCTCCCCTGTTGTGCATCCAGCATGGCATATCCCCTTATAAAACTCAAACGAGGGCAGCCAGTTCCTTCATGATCTTATGGACACCACGCACCCGCACCGGCAGGTCGTCCCAGGGGCGCATAAAGACCAGTTTCTGGTCTTCGGGGCGGATTTTGGCGGTGCCGGTCTGTTTCTGGATATATTGCACCAGCTTTGGCAGGTTGATTTTGGCCGTGCGGTGGAAGGACAGCACCGCGCCCTTCGGCCCTGAATCCACCCGCTCTACCCCCGCCATGCGGCAGAGCTGCTTGATTTCGACAAGGTCGAGCAGGTTTTCGACATCCTTCGGAAGCGGGCCAAAACGGTCGATCAGTTCGGCTGCGAAAGCTTCAATCTCCGCGCGGTCGGCCAGCGCGGCGATGCGGCGATAGATCGACAGGCGCAGGTTGAGGTCGGGGATATACCCCTCCGGAATGACGACCGCCATGCCGAGGTTGATGGTCGGCGCCCAATGGTCGCTCGACTGGATTTCGGTGAGGCCTTCGCGCGCGGCGGCGACCGCCTCCTCCAGCATTTGTTGATAAAGCTCCACGCCGATTTCACGGATATGGCCGGACTGTTCCTCGCCCAGCAAGTTGCCTGCGCCGCGGATATCTAGGTCATGCGAGGCAAGCTGGAAGCCCGCGCCCAGCTGGTCAAGCTGCTCGATCGCGTGCAGGCGCTGCTCTGCCGTTTTGGTCAGTTTTTTGTCCTGCGCGAAAGTGAGGTAGGCATAGGCGCGCTGCTTTGCGCGGCCGATGCGCCCGCGCAATTGATAGAGCTGCGCAAGACCAAACATTTCGGCGCGGTGGATAATCATGGTATTCGCGTTCGGGATGTCGAGGCCGGATTCGACGATGGTGGTGGAAAGGAGGATGTCATACGCGCCCTCATAGAACGCGGTCATCTTGTCTTCCAGTTCCTCCGGCGTCATCTGGCCATGGGCGACAACGACCTTCAATTCAGGCACAAGAGTCTTGAGGCGATCCTCGATCTCTTCAAGGTCGGAAATGCGCGGGCAGACATAGAAGCTCTGGCCGCCGCGATAATGTTCGCGCATCAGCGCATCGCGCAGCACGACGGGGTCATAGGGCAGCACGAATGTTTTTACCGCCAGCCGGTCGATGGGCGCGGTGGTGATGAGGCTCAATTCCCGCACGCCCGACAGCGCCATTTGCAGCGTGCGCGGGATGGGCGTGGCGGTGAGCGTCAGGACGTGCAGGTTATCTTTCAGCGCCTTGATCTTTTCCTTCTGCTTCACGCCGAACTTCTGTTCCTCGTCCACCACCAGCAGCGCAAGATTGGAGAACTTGATTTTTTCGGACAGCAGCGCGTGCGTGCCGACGAGGATATTGATATCCCCTTTCTCCACGCCGATGCGCACCTGCTCCGCCTCGCGCCCTGTCACGAAGCGCGACAGCAGCCCGACGCGGACGGGGAAACCGTGAAAGCGGCGCGAAAAACCCTGATAATGCTGCCGCGCCAGCAGCGTGGTGGGCGCAATCACGGCGACCTGATATCCCGCCAGCGCGGTGACGGCGGCGGCGCGCATGGCGACTTCCGTCTTGCCGAAACCCACATCGCCGCAGACAAGGCGGTCCATCGCCATGTCCTTGTCGAGGTCTTCCAGTACATCCAGAATGGCGCGTTGCTGGTCTTCGGTTTCGGGATAAGGGAAACCGGCGGAAAATTTTTCGTATGAACCGTCATGCACATGGATCGGCTCGGTCTTGCGCAGGATGCGCAGCGCCGCAACCTTCAGCAATTCATTGGCGAGGATCAGCAGGTCGCGTTTGACGCGCGCTTTCCGCGCCTGCCATGCCGAACCGCCGAGGCGATCCAGCACCGCCCCCGCTTCGGCAGAGCCATAGCGCGACAGCACGTCGAGGTTTTCAACCGGCACGAACAGCTTGTCGCCGCCGGCATAGATCAGCTTCAGGCAGTCATGCGGGATGCCATCAACGATGACGGTTTCTAGGCTGTCATATTTACCGATACCGTGATCTTCGTGGACGACGTAATCGCCGTCATGCAGCTGGCTGATTTCAAAAACGAAGACGTCGCTTTTCTTTCTCTTCTTCGCCGCGCGGCTCAGCCGGTCGCCCAGCATATCCTGTTCGGTAAGGACCAGCAGGTTTTCGGTTTCAAAGCCGCGTTCCAGCCCCAGCACCGTAATGCCGACGGTTTTCGCATCAATCTTGTCGGGGCTTTCGACAGTTTCAATTTTTAGACCCTGCTCGCCAAAAATCGCCTGCAGGCGGTCAGCAGAGCCATTGCTGTACGCCGCCAGCAAAACTTTCTTGCCGCTAGCCGACAGTTTTTCGATATGTTCGCGGATGACCCCGTAAATATCGGCATTCGGCAGCGCGCGGATATCGCCGAAATCGCGGCTCTTGCGCGCGCCGCCGTCTTTCTGCCCCGGCGCGGGGTTGAACGGCGACAGGTCATAGACATCATGTTCGCGCAGCCGCACTTCCCATTCCGCATGGGGCAGGTACAGGCTATCCATCGGTACGGGACGATAGGCGGCGGACTGGTTATCGTTTTTCTTGCGGTTGGCGGCTTCCGATTCCTGCATCGTGCGGCGCGCCTGATACAGGTCATCGACCGCCTTCATGCGTTCGATATGCGCGTGTTCCACCTGATAATCCAGCGTCACCGTCGCGTCGGGCACATAATCGAACAGCGTATCCAGCTTCCCGTAGTACAGCGGCAGCCAGTGTTCCATGCCCGCATATTTGCGGCCTTCGCTTATCGCTTCATACAACGGGTCATCATCGCGCACGGTGCCGAAGGTTTCGCGGTAACCGGCGCGGAAACGGGCAATGTTTTCTTCAGTCAGCAATGCTTCCGACACGGGATAGAGCGTAAGTGCGTCCCGTTCCTCCGTCGTGCGTTGGCTGAGCGCATCGAAGGCGCGGATGTTTTCGATTTCATCGCCGAAGGTGTCGATGCGCAAGGGGTCGGGAGAGCCGGAGGGAAAAATATCGATCAGGCTGCCGCGGATGGCGTATTCACCGGCTTCTCGCACCGTTTCGGTCCGGTGATAGCCGTTGGCGGTCATAAATGCCTGCATCTGCGCCATGTCGAGGTCTTCGCCCTTGCGCGCGCTGAAGACGGAATTTTTCAGGACATCGCGCGGCGGCACGCGCTGGCCGACAGACGATACGGTCGTCAGAATAACAAGCGGTTTGCCAGGGTTGCGATGCAGCAGACGCGACAGGGTGCGCAGGCGCTCCCCCACCACATCGGATGTCGGCGAAATGCGGTCATAGGGCAGGCAATCCCATGCGGGGAAGCGCAGGACTTCGACTCCCGCGCCAAAAAACCGCAGGCCTTCGGAAATTTCCTCGAATCGCAGGTCATCGGAGCAGACATGGAGCACCGGCACCCGGCTCTCGCGTGCGAGCCTGGCCAGAAAAACGGAATCGTACCCCTCCGGTACGCCAAAAAGGGGGTACCGTTGCGGTTTTTCCTTCAGCTTGGGACTGCTGGTGGTCATATCAATCCCTGTAGGGTTTTATCCCCGCCTTTGGCGGGACGCAATTCGTATCATTTATCCGCGTAAAACGCCAATAAAAGCCGCACAACCGCGTTATCCTCGGATGGCGGAACCGGCTCCTGCGCGGTTATCCAATTATATATGTCGGGGTCGCTGTTATTCAAAAAACGGTCATAGGCGGCCAGTTGCTCCTCGCCAAAACCGGCCATATGGGCATCGGCGAAGCGGCCGAGCAGCAAATCGACCTCCCGCGTGCCGCGATGCCAGCTGCGAAAGCCCAACTGCTTGCGTTTTATGGATATATTGTCCTCGACCGGAACTTCGTGCATATTCAACCTGTTCAATTTCAAGGATCACAATGATGTCCGACAAAAATTTCTTCAAGGATAATTTCGTTCTTATTATCGGCCTTGCCCTGCCCGTGCTGCTGATGGTGGGCTTCATGGTCGTGGCAAGCATGCCGCAAAAGATGGGCGACCCGCCCAAATATGACCTGATTTTCTGGACATCGGATTACTATTACAATGCGAATAACAACGGACGCCCCGTGAACGTGTCACTGGTCGTCAAGGACGGCGTGCTGAAAGCGCAGTACAACAAGGTGCCCGATCCCAAATACCCGAACACCCAATGGCTCAAGCTGTACCAGTTTGACGCAAAGACGCAGACCGTACGCCAACTTGAATTCGGCGATCCCTACGATATGGACAAGATCGACCCGTCGCGCGAAGACACCGTCGAGGCGACCAAGGGCATGAAGCTGGATACCACGCTGAAATCGCCCGACGGCTTTGAGCTCACGGCGGAAAACTATCGTCGCTACGGTTTGGTGAATGAAATTTTCGGCAGCTGGCGCAATGATTACAACATGAAGCTGCGCAGCGGCATGACCGCCGTGCCGCTGAAAACGGGAAATCCCAACGATACATTTTACAACGGCTCGACCAATTTTCTCGGCTGGGTGACGGGGACCAATTAACATGACCGCAAAACAGGACGCCCTTGTCGAAGTCGTCGACATCATCAAGCGCCACGGATTGACGCTGGAGGAAGTGTACGCAGCGCTGCAGGACACCGCCGAATTCAAGGCGCAGAAATCCAGCAGCCTGCTGATGCGCATCTTCGGTTATCTGGGCGGGCTGTTCGTCATTTCCGGGCTTGCCACGTTTATCGGCATGGCCTGGAACGACCTTGGCCCTGCAGGGCAGATCATGTGCACGCTTGGCATCGGGTTCTGCCTGTTCATCTCGGCGCTGACCTGCGCCATGAATGACAAGCTGGAGATGGCGGCGACGCCCCTGTTCCTGCTGTCTGCGGTTTTGCAGCCCATGGGCATCGCGGTCGTGATGGATATATTTTCGAACGGCGGCAACCCCGCGCATGGCGTGCTTTTCCTGACGGGCGTCATGATGGTCCAGCAGGGCTGCGCATTTATTGCCAAAGACCGCACGGTGCTGGCCTTCACGACGCTGGTGTTTTCAGGCCTGTTCCTGTTCACTGCGCTCGACATGCTGGAAATTCCGGCCGACCTGATCGGGCTGGTGATGGGCATATCCCTCACCTGCATCGGCTGGAGCCTTGATAAATCCAGGCACAAGCCGCTGGCATGGCTTTGCTACCTGATCGGCACCTGTCTGGTCCTGACCGTGGCGGCAGATGTCCTGCGCAACACGCCGTTTGAAATCCTGTTCCTCGGCCTGTCCTGCGGCGTGATCTTCCTGTCCACAGTGGCGCGTAGCAGGACTTTGCTTGTGGTCGGTACGATCGCGCTGCTCAGCTATGTCGGGTATTTCATGGACAAATACTTTGGCGGGCTGCTGGCGGGACCGATCGGGCTGATACTGGTCGGCGTGTTGCTGATCGGCGCGGGCGTTGCCGCGGTCAAAGTGAACAACAAATATATCAAGCAAAAAGGATAAGGCGTGACGGGGCGGCCCTTTATCCTCGACCCGCTGTTCCAAGCCGTCAAGACCGTGCCGGGCGTCGGCCCCCGCATGACCAAGCTGCTGGAAAAAGTGGCGGGGCCGCGCGTGTCCGACCTCTACTGGCATTTACCCGCGGGCGTCATCGATCGCCGTTTTTCGCCCAAGCTGCGCGATTTGATCGGCGTGGCGGAGGCGGTTGCGACCGTCACCATCCGCATCGAAGGACATTTCCCGCCCAAGCGCCCCGGCCTGCCCTATCGCATCAAGGGCACGGACGGCACGGGCTGGATCGACCTGACATTCTTTCACGCGCTGGCGGATTACCTTGAAGTGCAGTTTCCGATCGGCGAAGACCGCGTGGTGAGCGGGCGTATCGAGCATTACAACGGCCTGCTCCAAATGCCGCATCCCGATTATGTGGTGACGCCGGAGACCGCGCACCTGATACCCGCCATCGAACCCGTCTATCCGCTGACCGCCGGACTGACGCAAAAAGTATCCGCAAAAATCATGAAGGCGGCGCTCGCGAAAATTCCGGTGTTGGACGAATGGCTTGATCCTGCTTACCAGCAGCGCGAACAGATGCCACGCTGGCACGAGGCAGTCTACCAGGCGCACAATCCCGCCGATGCCGAGGGCATATCGCCCGAACACCCCGCCCGCCGCCGCCTTGCCTATGACGAGCTACTGGCAAACCAGTTGACGATGGCATTGATGCGCGTCAACCAGCGGCAGCAAAAGGGCCGCGCGCTCCCGGGCGACGAAGCCCTGTTCCAGAAGGCATTGGCGGCATTCCCGTTCGAACTGACGGGTTCGCAAAAAGCCGCCGTCGCCCAAATTCGCGAAGACCTGCAAAAACCATTGCGGATGCACCGCTTGCTGCAGGGTGATGTGGGCAGCGGCAAGACGGCGGTCGCCTATTTGTCGATGATCCACGCCATCGGCAGCGGCTGCCAGGCCGCCATCATGGCACCCACCGAAATTCTGGCGCGGCAGCACGAAAAAACGGTCGGTGCATTGGCGGCGAAGATCGGGCTCAAGGTTGTAACGCTGACGGGGCGCGACAAGGGCAAGGCGCGCAACGCCATCCTTGAAGCGATTGCAGATGGTTCTGCCCATATCGTCATCGGTACACATGCGCTGTTTCAGGAAGATGTGATCTTCAAGGATCTTGCGCTTGTCATCATTGACGAACAGCACAGGTTCGGCGTGCATCAGCGATTGTTGCTCAGCGAAAAGGGCCAGACCGCCGATATGCTGGTCATGACGGCAACGCCCATCCCGCGCACCCTCACCCTTACTGTTTATGGCGACATGGAGGTGAGCGTGCTGAACGAAAAGCCCGCAGGCCGCCAGCCCATTGATACGCGCCTTGTATCGGATGAACGGATCGGCGAAGTGCTGGAGGGATTGCAGCGAAAAATAGAAACCGGCGACCGCACTTACTGGGTCTGCCCGCTGGTCGAGGAATCGGAAAAGCTCGACCTTGCCGCCGCCGAAGAACGCTTCACGATGATGAGCATGCGCTTTAACCGCGTCGGCCTGCTGCACGGGCGCATGAAGCCCGCCGAAAAAGATGCCGTGATGGATAAATTCTCGAAGGGCGAGCTGGACATCCTCGTCTCCACCACCGTCATCGAGGTCGGCGTCGATGTGCCGGAGGCGACGGTGATGGTGATCGAGCATGCCGAACGCTTTGGCCTTGCGCAGCTGCACCAGCTGCGCGGCCGCATCGGGCGTGGGCCGGGGAAATCGGTCTGTATCCTGCTGTATAATTCGAAACTCAGCGAAATCGCGAAAAAACGGCTGTCCACCATCCGCGATTCCGAAGACGGGTTTTTCATTTCCGAACAGGATTTGAAACTGCGCGGCGCGGGGGAAATGCTCGGCACGCGGCAGAGCGGGTTGCCGGAATTCCGCCTTGCGCATCCCGAATTCCATACCGACCTGATACAGACCGCATTTGACGACGCGCGCCTGATCCTCGACCGCGACCCGCAATTATTGTCTGAACGCGGGCTTGCCTTGCGCACTCTGCTCTATTTGTTCGAGCGGGACACGGCGATCAAATATCTGCGGTCGGGATAATCAGCGCTGCGACTGCTGCACAACCTGCAGCAATACGTCATTCACCTTGTCGGGGCCCAGCACCTTGACGGTGTTTTTAGACAGGCGCGCCTTGATGGCGGGAATGTCGATGACGTTGTTTTTCATCAAACCGTGGCCTGTGCCCAGCGCGCCGTAAAGGTCGCTGATATAGGCGTCGGCCAGTTTCGGCTCCATCGCCTTGATATTGTCCTTGGTGCCGTACGGCACTTCGAGCGAGATCACGAGGCTGACCTGCTGGGTCAGGCCTTTCTCGGTGATGATCGGCAGCACCAGTGGCTTCATGTCGAGATATTCGAAATCGGGCGTGGCGGCAGCGGGCGCTTCCTCCTCCGCCATGGCGATTGCGGGCGCCATCAGCACCATTCCCAAAAACCCGAGTAAAATCACGAAGCTACGCATCCTGTCCCTGCCTTGAATAAGCCCATCTGCTATTTTATGGCAGTTAGGTTAAGCAAAGGTAAAGATGCGCGGATCGAGCGGGTTATGCGGCCTTGTTCAACGCGCTGTGGCGGATGCCGTAACCGAAATAGATCACGACGCCCACCGCCAGCCACAGCACAAAACGCAGATGCGTTTCAGGCGGCAGGAAGCAGATCAGCGCGCCGCAGGACAATACGCCGAGCGCCGGAACGGCCAGCCCGCCCGGCGTCTTGAAGGGGCGCGGCAGGTTCGGCTGTTTCACGCGCAGCATGATGACACCGCCGCACACGAGCACGAAAGCGGCGAGCGTGCCGATATTCGTCAGTTCTGCCAGCGCGCCCAGTGGGATAAAGCCCGCCATGATCGCCATGATGACGCCGCAGATGACGGTCGTGCGCACGGGCGTGCGGGTCTTTTCATTCACTTCGCCCAGCGATACAGGCAGCAGCCCATCGCGCGACATGGCGAAGATGATGCGGGTCAGGCCGTAATAAAGCACCAGCATGACGGTCGTCAGGCCGGCGATCACGCCCGCCGAAACCAATGCCGCACCCGCCTTGAAACCAATCGCGGAAAGCGCGTCCGCCACCGGCGACGAGGTGTTCAACGTGTCGTATTTCACGACCCCCGTCAGCAGGCCGGAAACCACGATATAGATGATTGTGCAGAAAATGAGCGAGGCAAGGATGCCGATGGGCACGTCTTTCTGCGGGTTGCGCGCTTCCTCGACCGCAGTCGAAACGGCGTCGAAACCGACATAGGCGAAGAACACCAGCGACGCACCGGCCAGAATGCCGAAATGCTTGCCGTCCTCGCCCGTGCCGAACCAGCCGAAGGGCATGAACGGCGTCCACAGCGCCTTCGCGGATTCAATGTCATTGAACACGACGCGTCCGGCAACGAACACGAAAACACCAATCGTCAGCAGCTTGATAAAGACCATCGCCGCGTTCAGGCGCGCGCTTTGCTTGACGCCGATAATCAGCATGACCATCAGCAGCATGATGATAATCACGGCGGGCAGGTTCACGATGCCGCCATCGGCGACCGTCGTCTTGACGCCCTCCACAATCACATCCTTGGTCGCCCAAGGCCCCTTGGTCAGCATTTCCGGCAGCGCGATATCCAGCGACGCCATGCCGCGTTTCAGGTAACCCGACCAGCCATTCGCGACCGCCGCAACCGAAACGCCGTATTCCAGCACCAGATCCCAGCCGATCACCCAGGCGATGAATTCGCCGAAAGCGGCATAGGAATAACCATAGGCGCTGCCGCAACCGCCGACGCTGGCGGAGAGTTCGGCATAGGCGAGCGCGGCGAAGGCGCAGGCGATGCCGGAGACGACGAAGGAGAGAACGACCGCAGGCCCGGACTGCGTTGCCGCCGCCACGCCCGTCAGAACGAAAATCCCCGTGCCGATGATTGCGCCCACACCCAGCAGGGTCAGGTCCCACGCGGAAAGGACGCGGTTAAGCGCCGGGCCTGTGGTTTCGCAATTTGCCGGTTTCTTGCGGAAAAAGGTTGCGGCGCTGAACAACGACGTCATTTGAATCTCGTCTCCTGAATGGATTTCGTTATGGTATTGATAAGACTATAGATAAATAAAAACGTGCTGGGAAGCCGGAATATAATCAGTTATTCTCTTTTTGGTAAATAGAAGGTGTTCAAGTCATGGCCGTGCTTCCCACCAATCCCAAGGATAAAGCGCAGATCTACCAGCTGGTCGTGGGCCTGACGGCGGTCACGCTCATTATCATCGGCTGCCTTATCATCCTGCTCCCCTTCTTCCCCGCCATTTTGCTGTCGACGATCTTCACGCTCGCCACATGGCCTGCGTTCGAGTGGATTTTGTCGCGCACCAAGAACCGCACGGTGCTGGCCTCCGCCCTTATGACGCTGCTCCTTGCCGCGTGTTTCATCGCGCCGCTGATCATCATCGGCACCAGCATCGCGGAAAACTACCAGAAGGTTTACGACGGCATCATGGGTTTCCTGCAAGGGGATTCCAGCACGACCGCCGCCTCGCTCGCCTCCGTCAAATATGTCGGCCCTTACCTTGAAAAAGGCTGGATCATGTTCTCGACCGACAAGGCGCGCATGATGGAAACGCTGAAGGAATATGCAAGGCCGACATCGGCTGTGCTGCTCCGCATGGGTTCTACCATCGGTTACGGCATGCTCGACATCTCGCTGGGCGTCATCATTTCCTACTTCTTCTTCCGCCACGGCACGCATGTTGCCGTGCGCATCCGCGCGCTGTCGGAGCGGTTCGGCGGCGAATACGGCAACAAACTGCTGGCCGTCACCACCAACACGCTGATCGGCGTCGTTTACGGTATCCTTGGCACGGCATTGTTGCAGGGGGTCGTCGCCGCGATCGGTTTCATGATTGCGGGCATCCCCGGCGCGACATTCCTTGGCCTGATGACCTTCTTCCTGTCGCTGGTGCCGATGGGCCCGCCCTTGATCTGGGGCCCTGCCGCGCTGTGGCTGTTCTCCGAAGGAGAAACCGGCATGGCGATCTTCCTTGTCCTGTGGGGCGCGCTTGTCGTCGGCTCTATCGACAACTTCATGAAACCCTACTTCATCAGCCGCGGCTCCGACCTGCCCTTGCTCCTTGTCCTGCTCGGCATCATGGGTGGCATGGTGGCCTTCGGCTTCATCGGCCTGTTCATCGGCCCCACCTTGCTGGCGCTGGCCTATGCGATGGTGATCGAATGGTCGACCACGCGCAGCACCGCCAAACCGGTCGACGCCAAAATGAAAAACCTGCCTTCTTAGGGGCAGGTTTTTCACTTCGCTTATTTATTAAAAATTAGTTCGTGCAGACGGGCGCCGTGGTCGTGCTGGTCTGCCAGGAATGCTGCGCCCATTGGCGGATCTTCGTCTTGTCCATCGACAGCGCCTGATCGATGCGCGGCGAGAAACGCTTGCAGAACGTCGAGGTCGACATTGCAATCGCATGCTGCGAAATCTGGTTGGCAAGGTTGGTGCGCAGCGTGTGCAACTTGATTTCGGGGTTGCCCGAACCGGAACGGCGGTAATAACCGATCAGGTCGTTTTCGTAGCCCGAGATCAGGCCTTTGTTCTTCTGCGTGAAGCTCTGGTACTTCATGTACATCTGGGGGCCTTGGGGCATTTTCATGCAGGTCAGGCCGATGACCATCAGCTCGCTATGGATGCGCAGTCCTTGTTCTGCTTCGAATTCCTTGGCGGTGTAGCAGCCGGAAGAACCTTTGGCGTTCGCGGCCGTGGCTGACAGGCAAAGGGACAACAGCAGAGCGAGGGCGATCTTTTTCATGCGGGGCATCCTATAAAACATATAGTCCGGAAATTGGTTCCGAGTTTTACAGCAAATGCCCTTTATTGTCCAGAACACGATTAGACGGGCGTCAAAACCTCAGCCTTTTCAAAGTACAAAAGCAGGTTATCCACCACCAGCTGCGCCATCGCGCCGCGCGTTTCATGCGTCGCGCTGCCCACATGTGGCTGCAGCACGACGTTATCGAGTCTGCACAGCGCGCTCGGCACATCCGGTTCTTTTTCAAAGACATCGAGACCTGCACCCGCGATGCCGCCCGCCTCCAGCGCATCAATCAGCGCCTTTTCATCGACGATCTTGCCGCGCGCGATATTCACCAGCACGCCTTCGCGCCCCAATGCTTTCAACACCTTGGCATCAACAAGATGGTGCGTGTCGGCCGTATAGGGGCAGGCCACCATTAATATGTCCGATTTTGCGGCCATTTCTTCGAGGTTGTGGACAAAGGGGTACGAAACCTTTTTATCGCGCGGACCGTGATAGATGATGTTCAGGCCGAATGCTTCGGCGCGTTTGGCAATCGCCTGCCCGATCCGGCCCAGTCCGATAATCCCCATCGTCTTGCCGCGCAAGGAACGCCCCAGCGGCATCGGCCCTTTTTTGATCCATTGTCCGCTGCGGACATATATATCGCCCTCCACCGTCCGGCGGAATACCGCCAGCGTCAGGGCGATGCCGATATCGGCGGTGTCGTCGGTCAGCACATCGGGGGTATTGGTGACGATAATCCCCTGCTCTTTCGCCACCTTCACATCGACGCTGTCATAGCCGACGCCGAAATGGCTGATGATTTCGAGGTTGGGCAGCGCGCGGATGATCTTGGCGGTCACCCCAAAGAAGGCCGTGCTGACCATCCCGGTAATATTATTGCGCACTTCGTTGAGTTTCGCCTCGGGGTTTTCGGCCTGCCAGAGCTTGTGAATCCGGTAGTTTTTCTCCAGCTGTTCAAGCTGCGCGGCGGGAATGGGGCCCATGACGAGAACTTCTTGAGCCATAACGGATTTTTCCACCCTAATTAGACATAAAATTATGGACAAGCCATAAAAGATATGGTTAATAGTCGCGAGCACCAGAACCACCGTTCAGAGTTTAAATTGCAGGATTAAGAATGCAATGAGCAAAAAGCTCTACATCAAGACCTGGGGTTGTCAGATGAATGTCTATGACAGCCAAAAGATGGCCGATGTTCTGGCCCCCCTCGGCTATGCGCCGGTGGATGCGCCCGAAGGCGCCGACCTGATGATCCTCAATACCTGCCATATCCGTGAAAAAGCGACTGAAAAGGTGTTCTCCGACCTCGGCCGCCTGCGCGACCATAAAGAAGCCAAGGCAGAAGCCGGCGAAAAAGCCTTGATCGCCGTCGCCGGCTGCGTGGCGCAGGCCGAAGGGCCTGTCATCCTTCAGCGTGCAAAATACGTCGATATGGTGTTCGGCCCGCAGACCTACCACCGCCTGCCTGAAATGATACTGGCCGCGAATGGCGGGGAGCGTGTGGTGAACACCGATTTCCCCGTTGAATCGAAATTCGACAACCTGCCCGCCTCCACCAGCCAAGGCCCCTCGGCCATGCTGTCGGTACAGGAAGGCTGCGACAAATTCTGCACTTTCTGCGTTGTCCCCTACACCCGCGGCGCGGAATATTCGCGTCCCGTGCAGCAGATCCTCGACGAAGCCGCAAAATCCGTCGAACAGGGCGCGAAGGAAGTCATGCTGCTCGGCCAGAACGTGAATGCGTTCCACGGCGAAGGCGCAGGCGGATCATGGGATCTCGCGCGCCTGATCGATGCGCTGGCGCAGATCAACGGGCTGGAACGCATCCGCTACATGACCTCGCACCCCAGCGACATGAACGACGCGCTGATCGATGCGCATGGCAGCATCGCGAAACTGATGCCCTTCCTGCACCTGCCCGTTCAGAGCGGTTCCGACCGCATCCTCGACCTCATGAACCGCAAGCACACCGCCGCGCAGTACATCGACATCATCGCGCGCGTCAAGAAGGTGCGCCCCGATATTGCGCTGTCGTCCGATTTCATTGTCGGCTTCCCCGGCGAGACGGAAGAAGACCATGCGGCGACGGTTGAAATGGTGAAACAGGTCGGCTTCGCATCCTGCTATTCGTTTAAATACAGCCCCCGCCCCGGCACCCCCGGCGCAGTCATGGGCGGCATCGTTCCCGAAGCTGTGAAGGACACGCGCCTGCATGAACTGCAGGCGATTTTGTTTGCGCAGCAATCCGAATTCAACCAGCGCAGCGTGGGCAAAACCATGACCGTGCTGTTTGACCGCAAAGGCGACAAGGAAGGCCAGCTCCTCGGCAAATCACCGTGGAACCAGTCGGTCTATGTTACCGCGCCCGAGCGCCTCTACGGCCAAATGATTGACGTGACGATTGATAAGGCCTTCCAGAACGGGATGGCCGGTACTATCGCGACGACTGAAACAACAACAAAAAACCCCAGCCAGAAGAAGGAAGCAGCATGAGCAACTACAGCAACAAACAGCGCAATCCCAAGCCGGAAGGCACTCTTCACACCATTACGCTTGATTCTCCCAATGACAAACGGCTGGCGAGCATCCTGTACCGTCAGGACCGTGGCCATCTGCATGTTTACATGGGCCAGAAATTCGGCGTCCAGCTGGATGTGAACTACAACCCCGACAAAATCACCTTCTACGGCAGCGAAGAGAACGCGACCCGCATGAAGCGTGCATTCGACATGCTGTCCGGCCAGATCGAGACGAAGGCGCATATCGACAAGGACGCGATCAGCAAGATCGCAGCACAGCTGAACCCCGCTGCAGGCCTCAGCGCAGCAACCCCTGCATCCGCTGCCTTCAAGGCCGCGAACCAGAACAAACGCCCTTCCCCGGGCGCTGCGAAGCACGAAGGCGGCTCGTCGGGCGCTGAATTCCAGGCGTTGAACCCCGCCCAGGAAAACCTTGCGAAACTGATCGCTGAAAACGACCTGATTTTCGCGCTCGGGCCTGCTGGTACCGGCAAGACCCACGTGGCCGTCGTGAAGGGCATCGAAGCCCTGAAAAGCGGCGCTGTGGAAAAACTGCTGCTCGCACGTCCCGCTGCGGAAGCCGGCGAAAAAATCGGTTACCTGCCCGGCGACGCAAACGCGAAACTGGCTCCCTACATGCGCCCCATCTATGACGAGCTGGACAAGGCATTCGGCCCTGGCAAATACAAGTCCATGATGGAAACCGGCGTTATCGAGATCGTGCCGATCGGTTACATGCGCGGCCGTACGTTTGATAATGCCTTCATCATCGTCGATGAATCGCAGAACCTGACCCGCGAACAGACCAAGATGGCCATTACCCGCATCGGTAAAGGCTCGAAAATGGTCATGACCGGCGACCCCCAGCAGATCGACCTGCGCGACAAGAATGACTCCGGCCTGATCTGGGCTTCGCAGATCATGGAAGGTAAAAAAGGCGCTGCGACCCAGACCTTCGAACAGACGCACGTTGTCCGTTCCGAGATCGTGATGTCGTTCGTTGCCGCCGTGGATGAATTTGAAGGCCTCGACAAGCCCAAGTTCGACGCCCCCGGCGCAACGCCCACACCGGCAAAAGGCCAAACAAATCAACCGCCTGCACCCGGTAAGTGGTAATCGCGGCTGATTAACTAATATTTACGTTTTACTGTTAAAGTAGGGTTAGTGTACAACTAACCCTACTTTTCTTTTTGGGAGAACCACTTGACCAAGCAAGCTGTCCGGCGCGTCGGACTTCAGTTCGATGACAATGCCCTCGTCCCCCTGCTTTTCGGCGAACATGACATGCATCTCGCCCAGATCGAGGAAGAACTCGACATCGAAATCGCCAGCCGCGGCAACGAAGTCGTGATCATCGGGCCGAAGCCGAAAATCGTTGCGGCGCAGGCCGTGTTCGATGTGCTGTGGGAACGCCTGTTGAAGGGCCTGCCCGTCGTTACCGAAGACGTGACCGCCGCCATCAACGTCGTCAAAAGCCCGATGAACCAGGGCAGCCGCGACATGGCGATGGCCGCGCTGAAAGAACCGCAGGTCAAGCTGCAGACGAAAAACAAGCAGATCACGCCCCGCACGCCCAAACAGGCTGAATATCTTGAAGCCATCAAGAACAACGCCCTTGTCTTCGGCCTCGGCCCTGCCGGTACGGGCAAGACCTTCCTTGCCGTTGCGCAGGCCGTGACCATGCTGCAATCGGGCGAAGTCGACCGCATGATCCTGACCCGCCCTGCAGTGGAGGCCGGCGAAAGCCTCGGCTTCCTGCCCGGCACGATGCAGGAAAAAATCGACCCCTACCTGCGCCCGATTTACGATGCGCTGAATTACATGATGCCCGCCGAACAGCTGGCGCGCCGCTTGGCCGATGGCACGATTGAAATCGCGCCACTCGCCTTCATGCGTGGCCGCACGCTGGGTTCCTGCGTCGTCATCCTGGACGAGGCGCAGAACACCACGCCCACGCAGATGAAAATGGCGCTGACCCGCATCGGGGAGAACAGCAAGATGATCATCACCGGCGACTTGTCGCAGACCGACTTGCCGAACAACCAGAAATCCGGCCTGCGCGATGCGGTCGAGGTGCTGAAGGGCGGCAAGGATATCGCCTTTATCGCCTTCGGCGATGCGGACGTCGTGCGTTCCCGCCTTGTGCGCGAAATCGTCGCGGCCTACGAAAAACGCGACGCCGTGCAGCCCAATAAATACGGCAAGGACACGCCATGATCAGCCTGACGATCCAGATCGATTACGCGTCGCCCAAGTGGAAAAAAGCCTTCGCCAAGATGGACCGCAAGATCGAGGAGGCTGTCGCCGCCGCGTTCCTTGACGCAAAAAAACCGAAATCATTCGACAACCGCAATTTCGACATCGCCGTTGTGCTGTCGGACGACAAGATGATGAAGGACCTGAACCACACCTTCCGCGCCAAGAACAAGGCGACCAACGTCCTGTCGTTCCCGCAGCTGAAAATAAAAGGCCTGAAGGCGAAAGAGCTTGATGCCTTCCCCAAGGTCGATGCCATTCCGCTCGGCGATATCGTGATTGCGCACCAGACGGTCGCCAAGGAATGCAAGGAGCAGAAAAAAACCATCGAAAACCACACGCTGCACCTTGTGATCCACGGGACGCTGCACCTGCTGGGCTATGACCACATGAATGCAAAAGACGCGAAAGCGATGGAAAAGCTGGAATGCGCAATCATGGCCAGCATGGGTTATCCCGACCCCTATGCGGAGCCCCAACCTGTAACGAAACGTAAGAAATAACGTGGAAGACAACGCCCTTAAAAAACCCGAACCCACCATTGAACCCGCGCCGGAGGTAAAATCCGATGCGGACAAAGGCCTGTTCGGCTGGGTTAAAAACCTCCTTCCCGCCAAGGAAACAGGGCACGACAACGACAGCCTGCGCGATGCGATCGAGGAATTGATTGAGGAACAGACCGACACCCCGCAATCCGCCGTCGCCGCACATGAACGCCGCCTGATTTCAAACATCCTCGAACTGCGCGACCTGCCCGTGCTCGACATGATGGTGCCCCGCGCCGATATCGTGGCGATCAGCATCGATGCGACGCGCGATGAACTCTACGCGCTGCTCGCCCAGAAACCGCACAGCCGCATCCCCGTTTACAAGGGCGACCTCGACAATATCCTGGGCGCCGTGAACATCAAGGACATCGTGGCGCATCTTGCGAACCACACGCCGTTCGAGATCAAGGAAGTCATGCGCGACGTGCTGGTGGTGTCGCCCGCCATGCGCGTGCTCGACCTGTTGCTGCAAATGCGCCAGTCCAAGGTGCATATGGCCTTTATCGTCGACGAATTCGGCGGTATCGACGGGTTGATCACCATCAACGACCTTGTTGAATCGATCGTGGGCGAGCTGGACGACGAATATGATTTCGACCTGACCCCGCAATTGATAGAGCGCCCCGACGGATCGGCCATCGTCGATGGCCGCTATGCGATCACCGAATTCGAAAAGCAATACGGCGAGACATTTGCCGAGAACGAGGAATACGAGGAAGTCGACACCATGGGCGGCCTCGTCACCTTTATCGCAGGGCACGTGCCGACGCGCGGCGAAGTCATCCGTCATGCCGCCAGCGGCGTTGAATTCGAGGTCATCGACGCCGACCCCCGCCGCGTGACCCGCATCCGCCTGCGCAACCTGCCCAAGAAAGCGCCCGCAACCGCGTCATGACCAAAATCACATCACTCGAAGCCCTGAGCGGTTTCCAACGTTACGCCGCCGCATTCCTGCTGGGTGTATTGACTGTTCTTGCCATGCCGCCAGTCGGGCTGTTTCCGGTATTGCTGCTGACCGTGCCCGCCTTCGCCACCCTCGCCCGCTTTGCGCCGACG
Source organism: Alphaproteobacteria bacterium (assembly GCA_965279315.1). Lineage (GTDB taxonomy): Bacteria > Pseudomonadota > Alphaproteobacteria > Micavibrionales > UBA2020 > JAPWJZ01. The sequence goes on from OZ257145.1 coordinate 2,860,437, forward strand.
CGCGCGAAAAGTTTTGCGGTGGGCTGGGCATTCGGTGCGGGTTATTTCATTTTCGGCCTTTACTGGGTCAGCGCCGCGCTGTTCGTGGATATCGAGCAATGGAAATGGGTGCTGCCGCTGTCGCTCGTCGTCGGCCCCGCGGCTCTTGCGCTTTATTACGGCTTTATCCCGCTGCTGGCGCGCTGCTTCCGCAACCATGAGTCGGCGCATGCGCTGGCGTTTGTCGCGGCCTGGGGCCTGGTTGAATTCGCGCGCGGCCATCTGCTGACGGGATTCCCGTGGAACTTGCCGGGTTATACATGGCATCACGTTTTGCCCGTGCTGCAATCAACCTCCGTCATCGGCATTTACGGCCTGACGCTGCTGACGCTGTTCTGGGCGATGATCCCCGTCTTCCGCGCACAACGCACGCTGCGCCATATCGCGGTCATGTCGCTGGTGTTTGTGACGGCGGCGGGCGCGGTGCGCCTCTCGATCCACCCGACATCTTATGAACCTGATGCGCCTTATATCCGCCTTGTGCAGGGGAATATCCCGCAGGAAACGAAATGGAACAAGGATGACGACTGGCGCAATTTCGACAAGCACCTTGCGCTGACCTCTGCCCGCAGCCAGCGCGCGCCCGATGCCGTGATCTGGCCGGAGACGGCGGTCAATGCCGATCTGTACCAGTTCCCCGAAATCGCGCAGCTGATCGCGATGAAGCTGCCGGGTAATGCCGTCGGCCTGCTGGGCAGCCTGCGCGTCGATGTGCGCGATGCCAACCATCCGCTGTTTTACAACAGCGTGACCGCGCTGGATAAAAAAGCTGCCGTCATCGGCAACTACGACAAGCACCACCTTGTCCCCTTCGGCGAATTCATCCCCTACCGCGAAAAAATCGCCTTTACGCCCATCGCCATGGCGGTTTCCGGCGTGGGCGATTTCACGCGCGGTCCCGGCCCGCAGACGCTGCATGTGAACGGGTTGCCGGGTTTCAGCCCGCTTGTCTGTTACGAAGTCATCTTCCCGGGCGAAGTCGCCGACCCGTTCAACCGCCCCAAATGGCTGGTCAACGTGACCAATGACGGCTGGTACGGCAAGACCGCCGGCCCCCGCCAGCATTTTGCCATGGCGCGCGTGCGTGCCATCGAAGAAGGCCTGCCCCTCGCCCGCGCCGCCAATACCGGCATATCCGGCATGATCGATCCGCTGGGGCGTATCCTTGCAAAACAAAAACTTGGCACATCGGGCTATGTCGATGCCCTGCTGCCCTCTGCCCTGCCCGCCACGCCTTATGCCTTGTACAAAAACATTTTTTTCTGGATCTTACTTGTTGGCTTTGCCACTACGGCGCGTCAATTACGCGGTAAATGCTGCATTAAAACGTGATTGAATACCATTGTGTGTTGACATACTGATCAGTATGGTTTAATTCGTTAAACACCAGTACGTAAGTATTCTGTAAGGTTATTTTTTAATGCCGCGATCAGCTAAAACGCAAGAAGGTCCTCACCCGGTCGATGTCCATGTTGGCAATAAAGTCAAAAACCGCCGCCTGATCCTGGGCATGAGTCAGGATGAACTGGCGAAATCCTGCGGCATCACTTTCCAGCAAGTCCAGAAATACGAACGCGGCACCAACCGCATCTCCGTCAGCCGCCTGACCGAAATCTCCTCCGCACTTAAATCCACTCTCGAATACTTTACGGAAGGCTGCGCAGCCCTGCTCCCCGGCGCGCCCAAGGGCGGCGCGCGCGGCATGGCCGACAACAAGCAGGCAGGCTTTGAATCCGAAGCCATGAGCCGCGACAAGATCGAGCTGCTGCGCGCCTATGACGCCATCGAAACCGCCGCGCACAAGCGTCAAGTGGTTGATATGGCGAAGGCTCTGGGCAAGAAGAAATAGCCTTTTGGCCCGTATCTGAAAAAGCTTGTTGCCCTGCAATAATCGCTAAAGTATAAATAATCCCTGTAAATCATTCGCATTTAGGCACGAGGGCGACATCATGGCTGACCAGAAATACATTTTCACGAGCGAGTCCGTTGGCGAAGGCCACCCCGACAAGGTATGCGACCGCGTGTCCGACGCCATCGTCGATGCCTACCTGAACGCAGACCCCTATTCCCGTGTCGCGGCGGAATGCCTTGCGACCACCGGCTTCCTCTGCATCGCGGGCGAAACCCGCGGCCCCTCCTCGATCGACCGCGACCTGATCGAGACGATCGCCCGCCATGCCGTGCGCGACATCGGCTACAAGCAGGAAGAATTCCATTGGGAAAAAATCAAGGTTGATGTGCGCCTGCACGCACAATCCGCCGACATAGCCGTGGGCGTTGATGCCTCGGGCGGCAAGGATGAAGGCGCTGGCGACCAGGGCATCATGTTCGGTTACGCCTGCCGCGAAACCGAAAGCCTGATGCCGGCTGCCATCCATTATTCCCACGCCATCCTGAAATCGCTGGCCGAAGCACGCCATTCAGGCGCTCTGTTCAAGCTGGGACCCGATGCAAAATCGCAAGTCTCGCTGGAATACGTGAACGGCAAGCCCGTGCGCGCAACCTCCGTTGTCGTCTCCACCCAGCATGATGCTTCCGCATCTCAGGAAGAAGTGCGCGAAATGGTGCGCCCGCACGTTGAAAACATCCTGCCTGCTGGCTGGATGTGCGACGAAGCACAGTTCTACGTCAACCCGACCGGCCGTTTCGTCATCGGCGGCCCCGACGGTGACTCCGGCCTCACCGGCCGCAAGATCATCGTCGACACTTACGGCGGTGCAGCCCCCCATGGCGGCGGCGCATTTTCGGGCAAAGACCCGACGAAGGTTGACCGTTCTGCTGCTTACGCCGCGCGTCACGCAGCGAAAAACATCGTGGCGGCGGGCCTTGCCGACCGTTGCACCATTCAGGTGTCGTACGCCATCGGCGTGTCGCACCCGATCTCGCTCTACGTCAACACGCATGGCACCGGCAAATACAGCGATGAAGCAATCGCCGATGCGCTGCAGGCCGTGGCCGATTTCCGCCCCCGCGCGATCCGCGAACGCCTGAACCTGAACAAGCCCATCTATGCCCGCACGGCAGCTTACGGCCATTTCGGCCGCGCGCCCGAAGCGGATGGCGGCTTCACCTGGGAAAAGAACGACCTCGTGCAGGCGCTGAAGGATGAACTGGGTTCCAAAAAATACGCGCATGCCGAAGGCAAAGTGACCGAAATGAAGCGGTAATAAAGTGCCCTTCAACAAACTCATCCAAGGCTACAAGGCGTTCCACAAGGAACATTTTGGCCCCGGCAAGAAGCTGTACCAGAGCCTTGTGCGCGACGGGCAGAACCCGGAAGTGCTGATGATCGGCTGTTCGGATTCACGCGCCGATCCCGCCATCATCATGCATGCAGCGCCCGGCGATATTTTCGTCGTGCGCAACGTGTCGGCCATCGTCCCCCCCTATACCCGCGACACCGGCCACCACGGCACCTGCTCCGCGATTGAATTCGCCGTGCGCGCGCTGAAGGTAAAGCAGATCGTGGTGATGGGCCACAGCATGTGCGGCGGCGTGCGCGCGCTGGCCGAGCGCGACCTGGTGGGCGAGCATTTCGAATTCCTGCCGTCATGGGTCGATATCGCCAAATCCGCGCTGGTCGTGACCAAGAAGGCGACCGAAAAACTGCCCGAGGAAGAACGCCACCGCGAACTGGAAAAGGCCGTCGTGCTGGTATCCTACCGCAACCTGCATACCTTCCCGTGGATCGAGGAACGCCTGATGAGCGGCGACCTGACGATCCATGCATGGTATTTCGACATGGGGAAGGGCAAGCTGCTGGAATACAACCCGCTGACAACAAGGTTCGAAGACCTTGATAACAGCAAGGGCATCAAAAAACGTGATAAATGAAGACGAGATCATCCGCTATTACGGACGCCGTCGCGGCAAGGTACTGCGCCAGAACCGCCAGAGCGCCTATGACGAGATCATGCCGTGGGCGCAGATAAAGCTGCCTGAAGCCGGCACCATCATCGACCCCCGCACGCTTTTCGATTTCCCGGTGCGCGAAGTCTGGCTGGAAATCGGCTTCGGCAACGGCGAACAGCTGATCCATCAGGCCACACAAAACCCCGATATCGGCCTGATCGGCTGCGAGCCGTTCATGAACGGCGCCGCCGCATTGTGCCGCGACATGCGCGACAACAGCCTGCGCAATATCCGCATCTTTCAGGATGACGTCCGCCTGCTGATGCCGCACCTGCAGGAAAAAAGCATCTCGAAATTGTTCCTGCTGAATTCCGACCCGTGGCCGAAAACCCGCCATCACCGCCGCCGCGTGGTGCAGACCGAAAACCTCGACGCGTTCCACCGCCTGCTGAAACCGGGCGCAGAATTCCGCATGTCGTCGGATGTGCCGAGCCTGAATGCGTGGCAGCTTGAAAAAACCTTCCTGCATCCCGGCTTTGAATGGCAGGCGAACTGCGCCGCCGACTGGCGCACCCGCCCCGCCGATATGCTTGGCACCCGCTACCAGGCCAAGGGACTCGTGCAGGGGCGCGAGACGATGTTCTTCAATTTTAAGACCCTGCCCTGACCCGTCCGCGAAAAAATCTTTTCCCCACGAATGAACCAGATTAAACGCGAACGCCTTCGCGCCGCAGGCTTTTCGAATATAACGCGGAGATCCGGAGGTTCGGAGAAGCAAAGATAGCCTGCGGCGCTCCTTATCTTCTCCGAACCTCCGGATCTCCGCGTTGAAATTTCTTCGCGCTCATTCGGGCAGAAAATGCTCTCATTAAGTTTTTTTGGGTAAAAAACATGGATTATGAAAATAAATAGCAAATAAATCCGGAATTATTTTCAATGAAACGGCGGCAAATCCTGCCCGAAATGCGCGTTTAACCCCTATTTCCCTTGCAAAACCGCATAGTTGATGTATAAAAGCACTCAAATATACCCGGCATAAACAAAAGGGTGGGCTCTGAAAAAGAGCCCGCCCTTTGTGCTGGATAAGGCCTAACGAAGCACACGAGTAAAATGGATAAATCGCCGCTGAGCAAAAAAGTCGAAAAAGCGATCACCCCCGCCGCAGAAGGCATGGGTTACGAAATCGTGCGCGTGTTGATGGTGGGCGTCGGCTCCGGCAAACCTACCTTACAGATCATGGCCGAAAAACCCGACGGCACGATGAACCTCGACGACTGCTCCAAGCTGTCGCAGGCCGTTTCCGCCGTTCTCGATGTCGAAGGCGTGATTGACTCGGCTTACTACCTCGAAGTCTCCTCCCCCGGCATCGACCGCCCGCTGACGCGCTTCAAGGATTTCGAGCGCTGGAAGGGTTTCGAGGCGAAGATCGAAGTAGACCAGCCCGTCGACGGGCAGAAAAAATTCAAAGGCATGCTGATGGGCACTGAAGGCAGTGACATCATCAGCGTGCAGACCGAGGATGGCACCCTGCGCGGCCTTCCCTTCGGGCATGTCCAGAAAGCCAAATTGGTTTTGACGGACGAACTCCTCAAAGCAGCGCAGCAGAAAAAGGGATAACAAGGAAAACCGCCATGCAAGAAATGCTCCAAGTCGCAGATGCCGTCGCCCGTGAAAAAAGCATCGACCGTGAAATCGTGATCCAGGCCATGGAAGAAGCCATCCAGAAGGCCGGCCGTTCCAAATACGGTTACGACCATGACATCCGCGCGACCATCGACCGCAAAACCGGCGAGATCGAGCTTTTCCGCTACCGCGAAGTCGTGGAAGCGTTCAACGAGGAAATCCCGGAAGCCGAAGCGCGCCAGATCCTCCTGAAGCCCGCAAAGAAAATCAAGGCTGACGCTGTCGTCGGCGAATTCCTCGTCGATAAACTGCCGCCGCTGGATTTCGGCCGCATCGCCGCCCAGACCGCAAAACAGGTCATCTTCCAGAAAGTGCGCGACGCAGAACGCGACCGCATGTTCGAAGAATACAAGGACCGCACGGGCGAAATCGTTTCCGGCGTCGTCAAGCGCGTCGAATACGGCAACATCACCGTCGACCTCGGCCGTGGCGAAGGCTACCTGCGCAGGCAAGATGCCCTGCCCCGCGAACATTTCAAAAACGGCGACCGCGTCCGCGCCTACATCTTCGATGTGCGCCGCGAACAGCGCGGCCCGCAGATTTTCCTGTCACGCGTGCACCCCGACTTCCTCGCCAAACTGTTCAAGCAGGAAGTGCCGGAAATTTATGACGGCGTCATCGAGATCAAGGCGGTTGCCCGCGATCCCGGTTCGCGCGCGAAAATCGCCGTCATTTCCCGCGATTCCTCCATCGACCCCGTCGGCGCTTGCGTCGGTATGCGCGGCTCCCGCGTGCAGGCTGTCGTCGGCGAACTGCAGGGCGAAAAAATCGACATCATTCCGTGGACGAACGACGTTGCGACCTTCGTCGTCAACGCGCTTGCCCCCGCTGAAGTCACAAAGGTCGTCCTCGACCAGGACACGCACCGCCTCGACGTGGTTGTTCCCGATGAACAGCTCTCGCTCGCCATCGGCCGCCGTGGCCAGAACGTGCGCCTTGCAACCCAACTCTCCGGCTGGAACATCGACATCATGACCGAAGCAGAAGAAACCGAACGCCGCCAGACCGAATTCCGCACCCGTTCCGCCCTCTTCATCGAAGGCCTCGACGTTGATGAAGTCATCGCGCACCTGCTGGTGGTCGAAGGCTTCACCTCCATCCAGGACATCGTCGACACCTCCGTCGACGAAATGGCCCGCATCCAGGGCTTCGACGCCGACGTCGCGACCGAGCTGAAAAACCGCGCGTCCAGCTTCCTCGATGCGAAAACCGCCGAGTTCGACAAGAAATGCATCGAACTGGGCGTGAAGGCCGACCTTGCGAAGACCAAGGGCCTGTCGCAGGACATGATCATCGCGCTCGCGGAAAAAGGCGTGAAGACGCTCGACGACCTGGGCGACCTCGCCGGCGACGAACTGCGCGAAATGGTGGGCAACGATGCGCTCACCGAAAGCCAGGCGAACAACATCATCATGGCGGCGCGTGCAAGCTGGTTCCCCGAGGAACCGCAAGCCGTGGCTGGATAATGGCTGATGCATGACGAATTGATTTAAGGCATGAAACCTCAAGAAAGCTGAAGACACCAAAATGGCTGACAACGAAAAAGAACCGAAAAAGCTGACCCTGTCCGGCAAAGGCACCCTGAGCCTCAAGGCTCCCGTGGGGGCTGTGCCGCGCCAGAACATGGCCATGGGCCGCAGCGCAAAGCCTGTCGCCGTCGAGGTGAAGAAAAAACGCGGGGCGCAAGCCGAAGCCGCGCGTCAGGCCGAGGAAAAAGCCAATGGTGACATCCACCTGACGACGGCGGAGGCCGAAGCCCGCAAACGCGCACTTGCGCTGGCGCAGGCAAGCCCCCGCGACGCAGCAGCCGCCCCCCAATACCAGAAACTGGTCATCAAGAACCAGCCGGTCGAGGAAGAAACGCCCGCAGCAGCAGCCGCGCCCGTCGATACCATGTCCGCCGCCGACCGCGCGCGCGAACAGGAAACCGCAAAACTCCGCCAGCTCAACCAGGCGGAAGATGCCGAACGCAAACGCCGCGACGCGACCCGCAGCGCGAACGCCACCAACAATCCCCGCGTGGGCGCGCCCGTCGCCCCCAACGCGCCGGATGAAGACCGCCGCGGCATGCCCGCAGGCCGCAAGGATTTCGGCCCCGATGCCGCGCCGTCCTCCGTCGTCGATGAGATCAACCGCAAGCGCGGGGCGGGCCGTTTCGGCGCGCAGCAGCAGCGCAAGCGCGGCGGCGGCAAGATGACCGTCAGCCAGGTCCTGAACGACGGTTTCGAAGACCGCGATTCCAAGAGCCCCTCGATGGCGGCACAGCAGCGCGCCCGCGCACGCATGCGCGCCAAGATGATGGCGGAACAGCCCCAGACGAAGCAATACCGCGAAGTCATCGTGCCGGAAGTCATCACCGTGCAGGAACTGGCGAACCGCATGTCGGAACGCCTCGGCGACGTCGTGAAGAAACTCATGGGCCTCGGCATCATGGCGACCGGCAACCAGCCGATCGACCAGGACACCGCCGAGCTCGTCGTGCATGAATTCGGCCATACCATCAAGCGCGTGTCGGATTCCGACGTTGAAACCGGCCTGCGCGTCGAGGACAGCGAAACCGACCTGCTCGGCCGCCCGCCCGTCGTGACCATCATGGGCCACGTCGACCACGGCAAGACCTCGCTGCTCGACGCCATCCGCGCGACCGACGTTGTGTCGGGCGAAGCCGGCGGCATCACGCAGCACATCGGCGCGTACCAGATCACGACCAAGGCCGGCAAGAAAATCACCTTCATCGACACCCCCGGCCACGCGGCCTTCACCGAAATGCGCGCACGCGGCGCCGACGTGACGGATATCGTCATCCTGGTCGTCGCGGCCGATGACTCGGTCATGCCCCAGACGGTGGAAGCGATCAGCCATGCTAAAGCCGCAGGCAAGCCAATGATCATCGCGATCAACAAATGCGACCTGCCGACCGCGAACCCGAACAAGGTGCGCCAGGAACTGCTGCAATACGAAGTCGTCACCGAGAGCATGGGCGGCGACAGCCAGAGCGTGGAAGTTTCCGCGAAAACCCGCAAGAACCTCGACTCGTTGGAAGAAGCGATCCTGCTGCAGGCCGAAGTCCTGCACCTGCGCGCCAACCCGAACCGCGCCGCACAGGGCGCTGTCATTGAATCGCGCGTCGAACAGGGCAAGGGCTCGGTTGCAACCGTCCTCGTCCAGTCCGGCACGCTGAAGCAGGGCGACATCTTCGTCTCCGGCACCGAATGGGGCCGTGTCAAGACGCTGCATGACGACCGCGGCACGCTCATCAAATTCGCCCTCCCCGGCCAGCCGGTGGAAGTGCAAGGTCTGACCGGCACGCCCGAAGCGGGCGATGATTTCTCCGTCGTCGCCGATGAAGCGAAGGCACGCGAGGTCGCCGAATTCCGCCTGCGCAAAAAACGCGCGCTTGCCGCCGCAAAAGGCAAGGGCCGCGGCATCGACCAGATGATCACCGACATCCAGGCGGGTTCCGCCAAGATGCTGAACGTCATCATCAAGGGCGACGTGCACGGCTCGATCGAGGCGATCGCGGGCGCACTGAACAAAGTGACCGAAGAAAACAAGGAAGTGAAAGTGCAGGTGCTGCATTCCGGCGTCGGCGCGATCACCGAATCCGACATCACCCTTGCGAACGCTTCCGGCGCGCTGATCATCGGCTTCAACGTCCGCGCGAACCCGCAGGCACGCGACCTTGCGAAACGCGACGGCGTCGAGATCCGCTACTACTCGATCATCTACGAAGTGATCGACGAAGTGAAACAGCTGCTCTCCGGCCTGCTCTCGCCCGAGATGAAGGAAAAGTTCATCGGCTACGCGGAAATCCGCAAGGTGTTCGAGGTCAGCAAGACAGGCAAGATCGCCGGCTGCTTCGTCACCGAAGGCCTCGTCAAGCGCGGCGCGAAAGTCCGCCTGCTGCGCGACAACGTGGTCATCCATACCGGCACATTGAAAACCCTGCGCCGCTTCAAGGACGAAGTCCGCGAAGTGCAGAAGGGTTATGAATGCGGCATGGCGTTCGAAAGCTATGACGACATCAAGGACGGCGACGTGATCGAGGCCTTCGAGATCGAAAGCTCCGCACGCACGCTGGAAGGCACGGCGTAAGGTTAAGACGATGAAGCGCCGTACGCCCACATCCCGCGCCGAACCCGGCCAGCGCCAGCTGCGCGTTGCAGAACGCATCCGCCATATCCTGTCGGCTGTCCTGCGCCGCGGGGAGCTGCACGATCCTGTCTTGAGCCAGGCGAGCCTGATCACCGTCACCGCCGTCGAAATCGGCCCCGACCTGAAGCATGCGACCGCCTATGTGATGCCGCTCGGCGGCAAGAACGCGGACGAGATCGTCCACGCGCTCAACCGCGCCGCCGGCTACTTCCGCTCCGAAATCGGGCCGGAACTTGACCTGCGTTACGCGCCCAAGGTGTCGTTCCGCTTCGACCACAGCTTCGCCAACGCCGCCCATATCGAAGGCATCCTCCGCCAGGACCGCGTCCAGAAAGACATCCACGCGCCGGTGCGGGATGATGACGAAGAAGAAAACGTCGAAAACGACGACGAAGAAGACGATGATAACCGATAAGACGACTCCCCCTCTCCCGCTGGCGGGAGAGGGTTGGGGAGAGGGTGGCTGGAAAACGATGCGCCACGACTCCACCGCAAAGGCCCAAGACCTGCGGCGGGAACAAACAGAAGCGGAAAAAATTATCTGGCACGCGCTCAAAGCCAAAAGATTTGACGGTTACAAATTCCGCCGCCAGTTTCTGATCAACCCTTACATTGCGGATTTCGCCTGTGTCGAAAAAATGATCGTCGTGGAAATCGACGGTGGGCAGCATTGCGAGAGCCTGCGGGATAACGCGAGAACGAAATTTCTCGAATCCAAAGGATGGCAGGTGGTTCGTTTCTGGAATAATGACGTCATGGGCAACCTTGACGGCGTCCTGTCCACCCTCTCCCTAACCCTCTCCCGCAGGGCGGGAGAGGGGACAATTGCGGCGCAAGACGATGGGAAACAGGACAATGGCTAGAAATAAAAAAGGCACCCCCATCCACGGCTGGCTCAACCTCGACAAGCCTCTGGGGATGACATCGACGCAGGCGATTGGCCGCGTGCGCAGGCTGACGCAGGCGCAGAAGCTCGGCCATGCGGGCACGCTCGACCCGCTCGCAACCGGCATCCTCCCCATTGCGCTGGGCGAGGCGACCAAGACCATCCCCTTCGTGCAGGACAGCGACAAGATCTACAAATTTACCGTAAAATGGGGCGAGGCGCGCACGACCGACGATTGCGAAGGCGCGGTCACGCAAAGCTCCGACAAGCGCCCGACGGAGGCCGAGATCACCGCCCTAATCCCCCGCTTCATCGGCACGATTTCCCAGACCCCGCCGCAGTTCTCGGCCATCAAGATCGACGGCGAAAGGGCCTATGATCTGGCCCGCGAAGGCGAAAAAGTCGATATCCAGCCCCGAAACGTGGTGGTTTACGACTTTAAACTGGTCAAAACGACCGAAAGTGACGCGGAATTCGAGCTAAACTGCGGAAAAGGCACCTATGTGCGCTCCATTGCCCGCGATATGGGCCAAATTCTGGGCTGTTTCGGCCATGTTTCCCTGCTCCGCCGCACGGCCGTTGGCGGTTTTACGGAAGAAAACTCGATTTCTCTGGACGAATTCGAGAAAATAATGCAATCTGCCGCTCCTGATCAGGTTCTGATGCCTGTGGAGACTGTGCTGGACGACATCCCGGCACTAGCCATGACAGCTTTGGAGATCAGCCGTATTAAGCAGGGTCAGACCCTGAAGTTTTTGTCGCGGCAGGATATCGAGCGCCTCACGGTTGCAGGTATCGACGAGACGACCACTTTGGTTCTGGCTGTTGGGGACAACAAGCCCCTCGCCCTTCTTGAGAAGAATGGGATAGAGCTTCATCCGGTCAAAGTCTTTAACCTTTAATTTTAAAGGAGTATACGATGTCGCTGACAAAGAGCACGAAGTCGGAAACGATCAAGAAATACGCAACCACCCCCAAGGACACCGGTTCCGCGGAAGTGCAAGTTGCCCTCTTGACCACGCGCATTAGCCAACTGACCGAACACATGAAGACGCACAAAAAAGACATGGGTTCGCGCCGTGGCCTGCTGCTGATGGTGTCCAAACGCCGCCGTCACCTCAACTACCTGAAAAAAGTTGACTCGAAAGGCTACGAAAAGCTGATCGACAGCCTCGGCCTCCGCCGCTAATTTCAGATTTCAGATACATGGAAAAAGCCGCTGATTAGTCAGCGGCTTTTTCTTTTGCCGCGCCTGTTCTAAACTCGTCGCATGTTGAACACGCTTCCCATCCCCATCCTGCAGGCGCCGATGCTCGGCGTGTCGTCGTCCGCGCTGGCGGCTGCCGTGTCGAATGCAGGCGGGCTGGGGTCTGTCGCGCTCGGCGCGCTCGCGCCGGAAAAGATTGCGCCGCTTGCCGCTGAAATTCGCACGCTCACCTCACGCGCTTTCGGCATCAACCTTTTCATCCAGCGGCGCGCACCCGTCGATGATGCCGCCATCGCACTGGCGGTCGCGCGCCTGAAACCATGGCGCGACCGTTTCGGGTTGCCGGATATAGAATTTCCAAAAGACTGGTTCGCCGATTTTGACGGGCAGCTGCAGGCCGTGATCGAGTGCCGCCCCGCTGTCGCCAGTTTCACCTTCGGCTGCCTCACCCAGGATGAAACCGCCCGCCTGCACGCCGCCAATATTTATGTCATCGGCACGGCGACGACGGTTCGGGAAGCGCAAGCATGGAAATCGGTTGGCGCGGACGCGATCTGCCTGCAAGGCGGCGAGGCTGGCGGCCATCGCGGCAGCTTCACGCCCGAAGCGCAGATCAACCCTGTTCCGCTGCGCCAGCTTCTGCAGGAAACATCCGACAGCATCGCCCTTCCCCTGATCGCGGCGGGCGGGATCATGAACGGCCACGGCATCGCCGAAATGCTGAAAGCGGGCGCCGCCGCGGTACAGCTCGGCACCGCCTTCCTGCTCTGCCCTGAATCTACGACGAACGCGCCATGGCGTGCCGCACTCAAAAACACCGCACAGCCCACGCGCCTGACCCGCGCCTTTTCCGGCCGCTATGCGCGGGGCATCGTCAACGCGTTCATGGAAGACTTGGTCGATATTGAAAAAGTCCTGCCCGATTATCCGGTGCAGAATATCCTGACATCCGGCCTGCGCGCCGCATGTGCAAAGGCGGGTTCACCTGATTGCCTGTCACTCTGGGCCGGAACAAATTACGCTGCCGCGCGCGAAATACCCGCAGGCGATCTGTTGTGTCAGCTGTGGCAGGAAGTTCAGGCAGCAGGTTGAGCCGTTATTGAGCGGCGCGGAGCAATTCCGCTTTCTTGGGAAAATAATGTTCGCCATGCGATGCGGCCAGCAGCCATTCCAGCTTGCCGTTTTTCAGGGTCAGCGTGGCGGTGCCGGTGCCCCCGTCGGGGAAGGCGGAAGCAAAATCGATTTTCGCCATATTGCCTTCGACCAGACCGGTGATGCTGGGCACAAGTTCCTCGCCCGCATCATCCACTTTGTTCCCGTCCTGACCGATGGCGATGTGAAATCCCGTCAGCGCCTCGCCGTTCTGGTCAAGCGTCAACTCAAGGCTTTCCTTGCCTTGCGACCATGTCCATTTACCGTCAAAGGGATCTGCGCTTGCCTGCGCGCGCGCCGCTACCGGCAGCAAAAACATCACGAAACCCAGAATAATAAAAACCGTACGCATCATTCCATCACCCACCCATGGCTTACCAGCAGCGACTGCCCGGTCAGGGCGTTGGTTTTGAATTCGGCAAAAAATAGTGCGACGTCGGCGACGTCCTGCAACGTGGTGAACTCGCCATCGACCGTGTCTTTCAGCATGATCTTCTTGATCACTTCGTCTTCGGTAATGCCGAGCGCCTGTGCCTGTTCGGGGATTTGTTTTTCAACGAGCGGGGTGCGGACGAAGCCGGGGCAGATGGTGTTGCAGCGCACGTTATGCTTCGCGCCTTCTTTCGCCACGACCTTGCCGAAGCCGATCAGCGCGTGTTTCGCGGTCACATAGGGCGCTTTCAGCAGCGACGCGGTTTTGGAATGCGCCGAGCCCATCAGGATGATGCTGCCGCCCCTGCCCTGTTTGTACATATGGCGCAACGCCGCGCGGGTGGTGAGGAACGCGCCGTCGACATGCACCGCCATCAGCAGCTTCCATTTCGCGTAGTCGAATTCCTCGATCGGCGCCACGATCTGGATGCCCGCATTGCTGACAAGGATGTCGATGCCGCCCAGTTCTTTTGCCGCGCGGTCGATGCCGGCATCGACCTGTTCCTCGCTCGTCACATCCATGGCGATGCCGATGGCGCGCTTGCCGGTGGGGTCGAGCTGTTTGGCGGCGGCGTCCGCTGCGGCGGCGTTGAGGTCGGCCAGCGCAACCTTCGCGCCTTCGCGCAAATACGTGCGCGCGATTTCGAGGCCGAGGCCGCTGGCAGCGCCGGTAACGACGGCAACTTTATCCTTGAGGCGCATGATATTCTCCTTGATGCAGCGCACAAAATAAGCCCCTGCGGCTTCCAAGTCAACGAGAGGGCTTTGTCGCGCGGCGGAGAATTTCGCGGATATTGTTCGTTCCAATTCACAATGTTCAATAACCCATCATCCATTACCGTAACATATAAATGCGATAAACGCAATTAGAATCAGGCAAGCGGTTGGTATGCCGCGCTTATCCCTGCCGCGGTTTCAGGCGCGGGTGGATTGACTTGGGGGGCCATGCTTCCTAACATCATTCAACACCAAGAACTTGAAGGCAAAAGCCATGAGATTCGCAGACACGAAACTGCCGCAGCACCCTGTTATCGAACAGGCCTTCAACGAGCTAACCCGTCTCGACACCGACAACAATTTCACCGACCGCGGCGTGCGCATCGCGCAGATCATCGCCGCCGAAAGCCTGTCGAAAGACCCCGACGCGATTGCCGCCGGGCTGCTGGTGCCGATGGCGAGCGATACGGGGCAGGTTTTGCTGGCGCAGGCGACCCTGCCGCCCCGCGTGACGGAGATCATCCAGTCCGTGTTCGATATCGGCGGCATGACGATGCGCTGCGAACCCATCGAGGCATTTTACAAGGAACTGGATGCGGGCGCGCGTTCCGTCATCCTCGCCTCCAGCTACCGCATGTTCGAAGTGATGGCGGCGGAGATGGAAGAAAGCCTGATCGCATCGCGCCGCGCAGGCGCGAAGGCCGATGCCGCGTTTTTGCAGGAAACGCTCGATCCCGTCAAGAAATTCACCGGCATGATATGCCGCGCGGAAACCGAGGAAAAACAGCTGGCGCAGAAATGCGACGATGCGGTCTTGCGCATCGAAACGCTGATCCACGGCGCAAACCCGCCTGCCCCGCCGAAGGCGACGCCGGCAGCGCCTAAACCCTGAAAATATTTTATTGCGACCAGATCGTGACGGGCACGTCCATCGCGCTGCCGTTCAGCGACATCGCGACCGTGACCGTGTTGGGATAGGCGCAAGAGACGCAAGCCGTTTGCGTGCCGCGCACTTCCGCCGCTTCGCTGGGGGCGAAGCTGGGGCGCACGGTGTTGCGGCCGCTCATGTGGTTTCCCTTGAAGCAGGAAATGCTCATGGTATCCGGGGCGCGGCGCACCATCACGGCGCCGGGTGCCTTCACCGAATAGGTGTTCAACCCGCCCTGCATCACGCAATTCGCGCCGGTCACGCCGGGGGTGTTGATGACGATGCTCTGGTACGGCGTGCGCGCAGGGGGCGCCATCGACACTTCTTTTTCGGCGCAGGCGGATACCAGCATGGCCGCCGCCAGCACGAAAAATTTCATCTTGTTCATACCGATGTATCCCTGTTGTGAAGCGCTTTTTTGATCGCGGGCGCCAGCGCCACGCCGATGATGATGAGGCCGATGCAAAGCGCCGCGACGAGCGACAGGTTCAGCAGGAAATCCATTTCGCCGCTGGTGTCCGTCGCCGGGTCCGCGATGGTGGCGGGGACGGCGCCGCCATTGGCGGCCAGCGTCCGGCGCGCATATTCCTTGGCGGCTTCCTTGACGAATTCGTTGTCCTCCGCGCCGGCGTATTGCGAATAGACGCTGTAGATCAACGCCTTGTTTTTCACGTTCAGCGCCGACATCGAAATCGCGATCGGGATATCCACCTGCTGGCCGTCCGGCGTTTTCATGCCGATATTGGCGAGCATCGAGATGCCGATGGCGTTATCGAGGTTCATGAACGCGCCGAAGCTTTTGGATTCGCCGATGCTGACCTGTGCCGCGCTGCCCTTGTTGATGTTGTCGAGCATTTCCTGCGCGGCGGCATCGGCATTCAGCACGCCGCCCGTTTCGCGGATGATCGCTTCCTTGAAGATATCGAAATCTTTCTGGTCCTTGATCGTCACGTCGGATTTGGTGGTCTGCACCAGAATATAACGCTTGATGCCGGAGGCGGGATTTTCCTCCATCGCCTTCAGGTCCTTGAACGACAGGTAGACCGCCAGCAGGCGGTTTTCCGGCGGCACGAACTGCTTCACCAGCTTGTCGAATTCGGGGTTCTTGCCGTAGCGTTCCTCGAACCCCAATAAATTCGGCAGCGCGATTTCCTGGTCGCCGACAAACGAATTGCGCGCGACCGTTTCATCATCCGCCCGTGCAGGCATGGCGAAGGCCATCACGAAAACAAGTGCGAGAAGGATATGTTTCAAGGCTTGGGTCCGTTATTTGCGGGTTTTGCGGGCTTTGGCTGCACCTGATAATGGTTCACCAGCTTGCCGTCTTCGTATTCATACACGACCGGCGCCGCGTTCGGCACGCGCTGGCGGTTCGACCAGATATCTTCGGTGGGCACGGGCTTTGTGCCGATGGCGATTTCAAAGGCGACCATGATGCCGGAATGGGACGCGACCAGAACCGTTTCACCGCGCTCCAGCCGCGGCACGATTTCCTCGTCATAGAATTTTTTCGTGCGCGCGACCATTTGCTCGTCGCTCTCCCCGTTCGGCAGCGCGATATTGTAGGCGCGCGGGTAATTCAGGATTTCGGGATCGGTCAGCTTGTTCCGCGCCGTGAAATCGCCGGAGTCACCCTCGACGATCTCGATGCGTTTTTCGATGTTCCATGTGCCGTCGGGATTTTTCAGGTGGTCATTGCTGCCGGAGCTTTCCAGCGCGATCGCCGCCGTGTTGAAAGCACGCTGCAGGGTCGAGGCATAGGCCTTGTCGAAAACGAATTCACTGATAAGGCTGCCCGCCTCCCGTGCCTGTTCCTCACCCGTTTCGGTCAGGGGGATATCGTGCAGGCCGGTCATGAAATGTTTTTTGTTGTATTCCGTCTGTCCGTGACGGAACAGGACGAGCGTGCCTTTGGTCTTGGTCATGCCTGAAGCCTTTTTGATTGGTTCAGGCAAATATAGCGTTATGGTTTCGGTTTGGAAACACCCGATTTCGGCGGCTGGAACGCTGCGGGAACCTTGGTATTTTCCAGCTGGTGATGGTCGGTCATGATGCCGTTTTCGTATTCGAAGATGATCGGGGTCGCATTCGCGATGCGATGGCCCGATCCCCAGATTCCCTTTTTCGGGTCGGGAATTTCGAGGCCCATCACGACATCGAACGCATGCACGATTCCCGCATGTGCGGCGACCAGTACCGTCTCGCCCCGCTCAACGCGCGGCAGGATTTCGTTGCGGTAAAATTTCTCGACGCGCTGCACCACCTGCCAGTCGCTTTCGCCATTCGGCAGCGGCGTGATGTAGCTGCGCAGGTAACCCGTAATGCGCGGGTCATCCATATGCATGCCCGTGAAATCGCCGGCGTCGCTTTCCATGATGACGGGGGATTGTTCGATCTCCCACACGCCATTTTTGTTGAGATGCGCGTTGTTTGCGGATGTTTCGAGCGCAAGCACGGCAGTATTAAATGCGCGGCTGAGCGTCGATGAATAAACCTTGTCAAACGCCAACGCACCGAGGCACAGCCCCGCTTCACGCGCCTGTTCTTCGCCGAGCGGCGTCAGCGGTGCGTCCGCCTGCCCCGTCATCAAATGCTGTTCGTTATATGTCGTTTGCCCGTGCCGGATCAGCACGAGTTTGCCCTTGATCGTCATTTTATCTGTGCCTTAGTCTTTTTCTTGATTATGGGCAATGTAACAGGTTTTCCTGCATAATGGAATACGGAAAACAATAATTTTAAGCCATTGATATTACGTGTTACTTTTATGCCACTGGAAAGGTAAGGCCTTCAAATATCAGGGCAACATCCCGCCCGCCTTAGGCAGCTTCGGCGGTGTGTTCTAGTTGGCCACTTCGAGTTCTTGGGGTTGTCGAGGCGGTATTGCGAACCGGGTAGAAAAGATTTTTAGCCCGACGCCCACTCTATTTTATCAAATACTAAATTTTTGACCGCGATATCCGGAGCAGCACCACGAATGAGGTCAAGAAGTTGCCTCTTCATTATCTGAAAGGGCTGTGATCCCGAGTGGTCTTGCTGATGAATTTGTTCAGAGGCGTTGTCTAAAACTTTTGTTATCTGCGGCACAAGAGTTTGAAATAGTATTTGGTCCTCTTCCGTTTCCAGTTGAACTCTAAGTGACACTTTCCATGGACGTAATTTTTCAGGTGTGTTCGATGGTATTATGAATGCGGGAATGGAAACAAAAAATCCGTTATTAAAAGATATCCATGAAACTTCCTGAGAGTTGGGCTGACACTCTAGGATTGGTAGCTCCGGCGCGCTTTCTAATGCTAAAATCACCTTTTTTTGTGTCAGATTAGCCAGAAAATGCATGAAGCCGACAATAGATTTTAAGTCATCTGCACAGGTCATCTCGTCTGGTGATAAATCAAACTCGATTTGGGAAGCATCATCCTTTGAGCCAAAAAAGTGACAACAAATTAAGAATTTTCCGATGGTGAAGGTAAGCATCGGACTTAAATGGGCACGTTTCTCAAAAATCTTTTCTACGCAATCCGGTATTTCAGTTGCCACGTTATCTTCGGTGTATATGGGCTGAGGGTCGAATCGCAGGATGGCGTCGAGGACTTTATTCCAAAGCTCTAGGTCTGTATCGAAGACATAGATATCCCGCAGTCCTCCATCATACACGAAGTCAAGACTAGCGATTTTTTCCCAATCCAATGTCATACGGCGGCATCGCCTTTGGTGGCTTTTAGGAACATGCCCCGAGATTTAAGGAGAAACGCCGCCAGCCTTCGGCGGTTTCGGGGGCTTGTTCTGGTTGGCGGCCTCGAGTTCTTTGGGGTTGTCGAGGCGGTAGTGGCGCACCAGTTTGCCGTCTTCATATTCGGCAACCGTTGGCGTTGCGTTCGGCACGCGTGCCTTTTTCGTCCATCCTGCGTTGTCGGGCTGCGGTTGTTCCTGAAAACCCAGCACGATGTCGAATGCGCGCATGATGCCGGAATGCGAAACGACCAATACCGTTTCACCGCGCGCGAGGCGCGGCTGCACTTCGGCATCGAAAAATTTCTGCACGCGGTCGACGACCTGCTGGTCGCTTTCGCCACCCGGCAGCGGCGTATCGAAGCGGCGGCCGTAATTCAAAATCTCCGGATCGGTCTTGTGGTTGCGCCCCGTAAAATCGCCGGTATGCAGTTCCGCGATTTC
This sequence comes from Alphaproteobacteria bacterium, assembly GCA_965279315.1. Taxonomy (GTDB): domain Bacteria; phylum Pseudomonadota; class Alphaproteobacteria; order Micavibrionales; family UBA2020; genus JAPWJZ01. Next base: position 2,879,658 of record OZ257145.1, read on the forward strand.
GGCGCGCTGCTCCACATCGTATTTGCCGTCTTTCAGCAGATGCGCCTGGTTGCCCGCGGTTTCCAGCGCGAGCGCCGCCGTGTTGAACGCGCGGCCGAGGTTGGAGGCGTAAGCCTTGTCGAACTGGAACACGCTGATCACGCGCCCGGCTTCCCGCGCCTGTTCCTCCCCCGTCGCGTTCAGCGGAATATCGCGCTGGCCGGTCATGAGGTGCTGGACGTTGTAATCGGTTTGTCCGTGGCGGAGGATGACGAGGGTGCCTTTGTTAGCCATTCGCTGCTTTCTTGATGAAGTAATTCTTTTGCTTCTGCGCCTTGTCCATTTCGAACACCAGCGGCACGCCGGTCGGGATTTCCGCGCTGTTGATGTTTTCGGGCGTGTTTTCCTCGAGGATGATGAGCATCGCGCGGAGCGTGTTGCCATGCGCTGCCACCAGCACGTTTTTGCCTTCCTTCAGCAGCGGCTCGATATGCGCCTTGTAATACGGGCGCACGCGGTCAACCACATCCTTCAGGCTTTCGCCGTTGGGGGGCTGCACGTCATAGGAACGGCGCCAGATATGCACCTGCTCCTCGCCGAATTTTTTGCGCATCTCGTCCTTGTTCAGGCCGGTGAGGTCGCCGTAGTCGCGCTCGCGCAGGTCGTCGTCCTTGATGAAATCATGCTGCTGGCCTGCCTCTTTCATCGCAAGCGATGCGGTGTTGTAGGCGCGTTTCAGGGTGGAAGTGAAGACAGCGTCGAACTTGATGTTCTTCAGCGACTGGCCGGCGGATTTCGCTTCCTCGATGCCGGTTGCGCTCAGGTCAACATCGGTGAAGCCGGTGAATTTGTTTTCCTTGTTCCATTCGCTTTCGCCATGGCGGAGCAGTACGAGGTAATTCATTTTCAGGCCTCTTTTTCCAATGTTGTAAAGTTATGGTATATGCCGGACGGGTGTTTGACAACCTCAATCTGGCCGCTTTTTAACTAGCCAAATTCCCGTTGAATCACAACGACAATCGGGACATTTCCCCACGAATGAACACGAATAAACACGAATGCGCGCCGCAGGCAATAAAGCATTGCACGCGGAGATCCGGAGGTCCGGAGGAGAAAGAAAGCCTGCGGCGCTACTTTCTTCTCCGGACCTCCGGATCTCCGCGTAAAAACTCTTCGCTTATTCGCGTTTAATCGTGAGCCAAATTATTTCGCGACAATCGGTTTCCGGTATTTCGTTTTATACCGCTTGGCGAATTCCAGCGCGGGGCGTTCCAGCAGGAAATAGGAGAGACTGGCGGTGATGAGCGTCAGGACAATCGTGACCGGCAGCGTCACCGTCCAGTCGCGCCCGACAATCGTGTAGGCGGCAATCGGGTAATGATAAAGATAGATGCCGTAGGATATCCGCCCCAGATAGGCCGGCACGCGGCTGCCCAGCAATTTCACCGCCGCATTCGCATGATCGGTCATCACGGCATAGATCAGCAAAGCCGTGAAAATTTCCGTGACCGTCACGCCCAGCGCGAAAGACCACGATATGCGCGGCACCGCCGTCCACAGGCAGAGCAAAAACAGCCCGAAGAAAACGGCGAGCGGGATTTTGTAATCCGGCAGTTTGCCCCCGCCCTGCAAAAACGCCGCCACAAAACCGCCGAGGATCAGCCCGCTGATGCGGTAATCGAACCGCAGGTACAGGGAATCCTTGAAATAGACGCAGCCAACCGCCTTCCACGCCAGCGACAGCAGGAACAGCCCGCCCAGTATCTTCGCCAGATGTTTCTTCTTCGCGCTGCGGCACAACAGCAGCAAAACGAAGGGCCAGATGATGTAATAATGCTCCTCGATCGCAATCGACCAGGTGTGCATGATGATCGATGTTTTCGGCATCCAGTCGAGCAGCAGCGCGACGTCGGTCAGGTAAAGCGCGGCGATGCCCGCATGGCGGTAATAATTCTGCGCCGCTGTCGGCGGGATGCCCAGCAAGCCCCAGAACCCGATCAGCACCAGCAGCAATAACAGCAGCAGCGCCGGATACAGGCGGCAGATGCGGCGCAGGTAAAAGAACGGCAGGTTGATATGCCCTGTTTCTTCGTATTCCTTCATCAGCAGCGTCGTGATGATAAAACCGCTGAGGACGAAGAATACATCCACCCCCAGATAGCCCGACCCCATGAATGGCACAGCCGTATGGAACAGCATCACCAGCAGCACGGCGAAGGCGCGGATGCCATCGAGGGCTGGCGTGTATTTCATGGAAGGGTTTTCTCCAGGGCTGGCGGCTTGTCTTTTCCGGACAAGTTTAGCGAAGGAAACGGCAGGCTGAACGCAATTTTTGCAGTTTTCACCGGATATAGGGTTTTAGTTTACATATCTAGGCCATTTGGCTTTGACTTTCATCGGTATTAATGCGATTTATTCAATCGAAAATAAGGTGAAAAAGTAAGTAAAAGCCCCTTTTAGCAATCCTTATTGGCAAGGGGCGAATGTAAAGGAAAGACGAATGTTCAATATCACGAAAAAAGAAATTAACTGGGCAGGCAAGAAACTGTCCTTTGAAACGGGCCGCATTGCCCGTCAGGCCGATGGCGCAGTCCTCGTGACCTATGGCGACACGACCGTGCTGGTGACTGCGGTCGCCGCGAAAACGGCAAAAGCGGGCCAGGACTTCTTCCCGCTGTCCGTCCACTACCAGGAAAAATACTTCGCAGCCGGCAAGATCCCCGGCGGCTTCTTCAAGCGCGAAGGCAAGCCGACGGAGCGCGACACCCTGATCTCGCGCCTGATCGACCGCCCCATCCGCCCGCTGTTCCCCAAAGGCTTCCTGAACGAAACGCAGATCATCGCGACCGTCCTGTCGTATGACCAGGTGCATGAGAGCGACATCTCCGCACTCTGCGCGGCTTCCGCGGCGCTCACCATCTCGGGCGTTCCCTTCATGGGCCCCGTGGGTGCTGCCCGCGTCGGTTACATCAACGACCAGCTGGTGCTGAACCCGACCATCGAGGAAATGAAAAACTCGAAACTCGACCTGATCGTTGCCGGTACCCGCGAAGGCGTGCTGATGGTTGAATCCGAAGCGCATGAACTTGACGAAGCGAAAATGCTCGAAGCTGTCATGTTCGGCTGGAAAGGCTTCCAGCCCGTCATCGACATGCAGATCGAACTGGCCGAAGCCTGCGCGAAAGACGCGTGGATCCTGCCCGAAAAAGCATACGACGAAAAAGCGCTCGAGAAAAAAGTGCATGACCTCGTGGGCGAAGACTTCAAGGCCGCTTACGCAACCCGCGTGAAGCAGGAACGCGTCGCGAAACTCGACGCCGCCCGCGACAAGGCTGTCGAAGCCCTCGTGCCGAAAGACGACAAATCCGGCCCGATCACTTCGGCGCTCATTGAATCGCTGTGCAAGCATGTCGAAGCCGACATCGTGCGCAACGGCATCCTCGACACCGGCAACCGCATCGACGGCCGCGACACGAAAACCGTCCGCGCCATCGTCTCGGAAGCAGGCTTCCTGCCCCGCGTCCACGGCTCGGCGCTGTTCACCCGCGGCGAAACGCAGGCTGTGGTTGTCACCACGCTCGGCACCGGCGACGACGAACAGCTGATCGACGGCCTGCATGGCGAATCCCATGAAACCTTCATGCTGCACTACAACTTCCCTCCCTACTCGGTGGGTGAAGCTGGCCGCATGTCGGGTGCCGGCCGCCGCGAAATCGGCCACGGCAAGCTGGCATGGCGCGCAATCCGCCCCATGCTGCCGGAGAAAGAAAAATTCCCCTACACCATCCGCGTTGTCTCGGAAGTGACTGAATCGAACGGCTCGTCCTCGATGGCGACCGTTTGCGGCGGCGCGCTGTCCCTGATGGATGCGGGCGTTCCCCTGACCCGTCCCGTCGCCGGCATCGCGATGGGCCTGATCAAGGAAGGCTCGAAATTCGCTGTCCTCTCCGACATCCTCGGCGACGAAGACCATCTCGGCGACATGGATTTCAAGGTGGCCGGCACCTCGAACGGCATCACCGCGCTTCAGATGGACATCAAGATCACGTCCATCACAGAAGAGATCATGAAGATCGCGCTGGCGCAGGCACAACAAGGCCGCCTGCACATCCTGGGCGAAATGGCGAAGGCACTGACGGGCGCGCGCGAAACGCTCAACCAGAACGCACCGCAAATCGTGACGATCAAGATCCCGAAAGAGAAGATCCGCGAAGTCATCGGCTCCGGCGGTTCGGTCATCCGCGAGATCACCGAAAAAACCGGCACCAAGATCGACATCGAAGACGATGGCACGATCAAGGTCGCGGCTGTCGGCTCCGAAGCGATCCAGAAAGCGCTCGAATGGATCAAGGGCATCACGGCTGAAGCGGAAGTCGGCCGCGTCTATGACGGCACTGTCGTGAAGGTCGTCGAATTCGGCGCCTTCGTGAACATCATGCCGAAAACGGACGGCCTCGTGCATATCTCCGAACTCGCTGCCCGCCGTGTGAAAACGGTGGACGAAGTCGTCAAGGAAGGCGACAAAGTGAAAGTGAAATGCATCGGCATGGAAAAAGGCAAGATCAAGCTCTCCATGAAAGCCGTTGACCAGAAGACCGGTCAGGACGTTCAGCCCGCACAGCAGCGCGAAGCGTCGTAAGACGTTTCCAGCTTAAAAGAATTAAGGGCGTCAGCTTTAAGCTGGCGCCCTTTTTCTTTTGTAGCCGATGCAGTATTATTTGAAACAACAATCTAAACTATGCTGATTAGCTGACTTAGGATTTTTTTTTGAAATGTACTACAAGAGAATTATGCCCATTACCTTACTAATCATTGCCTTATTTTTAGGTGTGTTGTTTACAATGTTGTTCAATCCACCTGTAACTATTTCATTGAAATTTGACCCCAATACCCAAATTATAAATACATCTATCAAGAACGAAAGTGCCCGCAATTTACATTTTGATGGTTTCAGCTCAGGACCAAGGAAACAAGCCTCTAAAGAGATACCAACAAATGTGTATGTGAAGATCTTCTCAAAAGATGGGAAGGTTCTAAGTAAATACAGTTGGAATGAAGGTTACATAAGCGGCCCCGCAGATATGCAACATACTTTACGTCCTATTCCTTTGCAGGACATGGCAATATTAACTCCTCATGAGATAATTACGGCAGAAGCAAGGTTGTATGACCTGTTAGCTCCACCGCTGTATGGTGAAATGCGCAAGCTGCAAGATTTCTGTGTTCAGTTTATGGTTGCGTTTAATTTTAACCCTTACGGATTATTTATTGTGACGAAGGAAACTGAAAAATTTTGTGTTGAGAATGTCATCAAAACTGAAAAGTAATTATTAAGTTGATATGCATTTCAGCTTATTATTAACTAAATAAGTTATCTGTTTTGGTTCATTTTCTCTTTTAGGAAAACCACATGACCTCCCTCGTCATCCCCCGCGTTATCGGCCACCGTGGCGCGAAAGCTTATGCGCCGGAAAACACGCTGTCATCCGTCCATGTCGCCGCCGACCTTGGCTGCGAATGGGTGGAGGTGGACGTAAAGCTGTCGAAGGACAGCGAAGCGATCATTTTCCATGACGAGGAACTGGAGCGCTGCACCGGCGTCAACGGCCTTGTGAAAGATTTCACGCTGGCCGAATTGAGGGAGATGGATGCGGGCTCGTGGTACGGCGAGAGCTTCCTGAACGAGCGCATCCCGACGCTGGAGGAATTGCTGAACGTGGTGCTAGAGCGCGGCATGGGCGTGAACCTTGAAATCAAGCCCTGCCCCGGCCGCGAAAAAGAAACCGCCGAAGTGATGCTGGATGTGGCGACGCGCATCTGGCCCGACGACCTGCCCCCGCCCCTCGTCTCAAGCTTCCAGCATGTGAGCCTTGAAACGGCGTTCGAGATGATGGCCGACTGGCCGCGCGGTTTCCTGATGGACGAACACATGGACAACTGGCGCCAGCTGGCCGAATACCTGGAGGCCGCAACGATCAACATCAACGGCAACACCGTGACACGCGACCAGGTCGAGGAATACATGGAATACCAGAAGCCCATCCTCGCCTATACCATCAACGACCAGATGAAGGCGAAGGAGCTGATACGCTGGGGCGTCGATACGGTATTCTCCGACAACCCCGACACCATCATGGAAATCCTGTCGCCGAAGCATTAGGCGCAAAAAAGAAAGCCCACAGAAATTCTGTGGGCTTTCCCTTCGTAGGGAATACTGCAAAAGCCGTTTCCCCTTGGAAGCTTGTCTTTATTGGTTACAGCCGCAGTCGCCTTTTTTGGAGCTGTCGGTGACCTTATCGGCATCAGGCTTAGCGTCACGCACTGCGGTTTTTTCTTCTTTGGCCAGCTTTGCATCGTCTTCCGGTGCGGGCGGGCCGCCTTCGCCTTCCCAACGCGACTGCGGAAAGCCGCTACGGGGGGCAGGCTGATTTTCTTTACGAATGTCTGCCATGTTGCTTCTCCTGTTTGACGTTGGTTCACTAAAATTTTCAAGGTGAAGAGACAAGAACATTTTGAAAGACCGGCTTTAAACGCCCTTGCCTCTTCGATATAGCCAACACATCATACCGGAGAGCGTTCCAAATATAATACGCTGCCTTTTCAATACGTTAGAATTCAAAACAGAAAAAGCCGGGAAGCATTACGCCCCCGGCTCTCTCTTTTTCTACAGATCGCATCCAAAAGACGCGTTCTCGAAAAAACCTTACTGCTTGGTGCCGCAGCCGTTGCCGCTGGTCGAGCAGGAACCGGAGTCCTTGTCGCCGCCGCCGGACAGCACTTCGCTATCGCCCGAAGAGGGATGTTTCGTTTCGATATCAAATTCATCCGAACCGACTTTGGACGAAGATTTTTTCTCGATGCTGCTGTCGCGGCCCGAAGCGGGCGACGAGGAGGATTTCGAGGGGTTTTGCGATTGTTTGTTTTCCATGACTGGATATCCTTCATTTGTTATGTGTGTTTTGCTTGTTTTTAGCAAACATCCCGCGAATTTGTTTGTTCCCGCAGGTTGAACGGAGAGGATAAAGGGATTTTTTGATGGGCATCCAAAAATGCCTCTATCCTCTCGCGGCAAGCCAACGGCGCGTCGCGAAAAGGGTTCCTAAATTAGTGAACGGCCAAATTTTAAGGATAATCGCAGCTGTCGGACGTCACGCTCATGAACGAACGCTCGCCCGCCGCGATCGTGAAGCGGTATTCCTTGTTGCCCACGACCAGCGAATGCTGCACAGGCAGCAGGCCTTCTTTTTCCGTGCGCTTGCCGCCGATTTCGGTGAAGGTCAGCTTCACTTTCTTGCCGGGGTCATACCATGCTTCCGGCTGTCCGCCCGCGTTGACGGAGGCTTCGCCATCGCCCGCAACCGTCACAACGCCGTTGCCGAACGCCACAGCGCCCTGCGGGCCGCTATAGACGGGTGTCTTCACGACAAATCTTTTGACCACGGGTTCCGTGCAGTTTTTCGGCGGGCGCGCGGCGTCGATCAGGAACGCAAGGCGTTCGGGCTTGATGCCGGAATCCAGCTGCTTCTTGACGAGGTCGGTCAGCTGCTTGAACACGCCCTGCGGCACTTCCTGCTTGTATTTTTCTTCCAGCTGCTGGTACCGCACTTGCGTCGATTGCACGTCCGAATGCAGCTTGGTGATGACTTCATCAAGTCCCGTGCGCTCTTCCTGCAGCTTGGTCGCCTGTTCCTTGAACGCCAGCTGGCTGGTGCGTTCTTTCTCCCCGCCCCACCAATAGCAGGTTGCGCAGAGCATCGCGATCATGAACACCACAAAACCGATGCGGCGGTTGCGCTGTGCGTTCTTGCGGCGCGAGCGGCGGCCGCCAAATTCATGCGACATAAAATTCATGTTGTTATCACTCCTCTTCACTACCCTTGGTCAGGCGTATGCCGGGCGCACTGAATTCGCCCAGATTTTTTAGTCCCACACGCAGTATCAGCACCGTACCGTTTTCACCCGAAGCTTCCGTGATCAGGCTGCGCGCACCTTGCAGCGAGAATGAAAAACATTCGTCCGCGTAATTGATGCCGAGCGCCGCCTTGCGCAGGCCGGGTTCCTCGCCCATATCGACCAGCGTGCCCGCATTCAGCCACCAGTTGGGGCGGAAATAATACACGCCGTCGAGCAATGCCTGCTGGCGGGATTCAGTGAAGCCTGTGCCCGCCGTGGGGTCAATGAAAATATATTTCCCGTTCACGGAAACCATATCGTTGCCCAGATGCGCCTGGAATTCGTGGCGATGGATGACAAGGTTGCGGTTGTCCATCTGGAAACGGTAATCGCCGCTCAAATACTTCGAGACGCTGGCGTTGATCTGGCCCACGAAATCCGATGCCTTGTCCTCCAGCCCCGACCCCACCGGGAAGATCACATCGTCATCGAGGCGATAGCTCTGGCCGAGGAAAACCTTGCCGTAGCGGCCATTGTCGCCGTACAGGCCCGCACGGACGCCGTAATTGATGCGCGCGCCGTCTTCGACGCGGTCGATGCCGGGGAAACGGTTGCCGGAGAACAGGTTGTTGCTGTCCAGCTGGATGTCGATGCTGTCCTCGTTCGGGATTTCCAGCGGCGTGTCGTCCGTCTGCGGGCTGGCGCTGAGGCCGATCTGCGGCTCGATCATCACTTGCGCCTTTTCGACGCGGCGGACCATGGGATAGGAAATATCGGCGCTGGCGACCGCCATGCCGCGGGCTTCCTGGCTGCTGCTGTCAAGCGCGGGGTTGATCAGCGCGGCGGTGCTGTCCTGCACCGCATAAAAATCGCCGCGTCCCGACAGGTTCACGCGCGTGACGAAACCATTCCTGGAAACATCGCGGCGTTCCCAGCCGAGATCAACAGACCCGCGCTGCACATCCTGGTCGGTGCCGGAGCGGCGCAGCTCCAGCGTCGACAATCCCGCCGTCCAGCGCCCGCCGAACAGCTTGCCCGGTTCGCCATAGCTGCGGTGTTCAAGGCTGGGCAGCACATCCGGCTGGTCGGGGCGCAGGCCAAGGCGCACATCCTGAAAATTGAACGCGGAAATGTTGGTGTAATCGCGTCCCGAAAAACGCTCCGCATAGGCGCGGCTTTCCAGCACGTCCTGGCTGGTGATGTCGTACAGGCGCAAATATTCCTTGTCCGACGCACGCTGCACATTGAAGCCCGCGCGCCATTTTTCGTCGATATCGAACAGGCCCGTGGCGAAGATATGGCCGCGCAGCCGGTCTTCCTCCACCCGCCCGTCCTCTTCATGCCTGTCGGAATTCACGCCGCTGACATCCAGCTGGATCCGGCCGTTTTCGAACCGCTTGCGCACCTCGCCCTGCACCAGCACGCCCGCCTGCGTCGTGGGGCGCACGCGCAAGGTCGCATCCATATCGGGGCGGATATCGCCGAAGTAATAACCCAGCTGCGCATGCGCGCCCTGTTCGCTGCTGTACCCGTATGACGGGCGCAGGAAACCGCTTTTGCGTTTCACCGACGGGTCGGCATGGCTGAAAATCGGCGCGAAGGCCAGCGGCACGCCCGCGAATTCCAGCCGCGCGTTTTTGTATTTCACCGAATGGTCGGTTTCGTCGTGAACAACTTTATCCGCCTTGATCTGCCACAGCGGGTGCGGGTCGGTCTCGCAGACTTTGCAGGGCGTATAGCTGGCATCGGTCAGCGTCATCTTGTTGCCGTTTTCGCGGCGCGCTTCGGCGGCGGTGAAACGCGAACCGTCGGCCAGCAGCGACAGCAGGCTGTGGACGAAGCCGTCCTTCATGCTTTTGTTCAGCGACACATATTCTGCGAAGCTGACATTGCCTTCATCATCCAGCAGCGACACGTTGCCAAGCGCCTCGACCGTGTCGGTATCGAGGTGATAAACCATTTTGTCGGCGCGCAAAATCTGGCCGCCCTGCACCAGTTCCACATCGCCCTGCGCGGTGACGGTTTGCTTTTCGTCATCATGCGACAATAATTTGGATTGGAAGGATACCGGCAGGTCGGTGGTCTTGACTTCCTGCGCCATGCCCGCCGTCGTGCCGAGCATCAAAAACAGCCCAAGCATCATCACGCGTTGCGTAACGTGTTTACCCCAAGATTTGCGGTGGTGCTGTGACAAAACCCCGTCCCGGCTTGTTATGAGAAAAAAGCTCCGGTTTAACGGCTTATTTTCCTGAAAAATCAGGGAGGTGTCAACCGTTCAGGTCATTTTCTGAGGAAGGACGGAACATCATCGCCAAAGCCGCCATCGTTTTTCTCCGGCGTCTCGGGCTTCTCCGCCTCAATTTCGATATTATCGACATGGCGGTGACGGTGGTTCTGCTTTTCGTGACGGTTGTGGTGACGCTCGCGCTGGCGCACGGCAGGTGCCGGACGGTCACGCTCGGGCGGCGGCGGCGGGGCCTTGCCGACATCCAGCTCCAGAACTTCGATTTTCTTGCCGATCAGCTTTTCGATGATGCGCAGCGCCTTGTCATCCATCGCCGTTGCCATCGTGAAGGCACGGCCTTTCAGGCCCGCGCGGCCGGTGCGGCCGATGCGGTGGACGTAATCTTCGGGATGGTTCGGCACGTCCCAGTTGAACACGTGGGATACCGCCTGCACGTCGAGCCCGCGCGCGGCGACGTCGGAGCAGACGAGCACTTGCGTCTCGCCGGACTTGAATGCGTTCAGCGCCTGCGTGCGCTCCGACTGTTCCATGTCGCCATGCAGCGCGTCGGCCTTGATGCCCTTCGACTTCATGAAGCGGCGCACTTCCTCGATATCGCGCTTGCGATTGCAGAACACGAAAGCGTTCTTGATGCCTTCCTGCTGGTACAGCTTGAAGAACGCGGCCTGTTTCTGCTTGAAATGCGGCACATGCACAAGGAAAGCCTCGACATTCACCGCCGTCGATGCGGGCGGCGAGATGGTGATGATTTTCGGGTTGCTCAGGAATTTATCGGCAAGGCGCTTGATTTCGGGCGGCATGGTTGCCGAGAAAAACAGCGTCTGGCGGATCGGGGGCAGCAGCGACACGATCTTTTCAAGATCGGGAATGAAACCCATATCCATCATGCGGTCGGCTTCGTCGATAACAAGAATTTTAATGTCGGCCAGTAAAATCTTGCCGCGTTCGAACAGGTCGAGCAAACGGCCGGGCGTTGCGATCAGCACGTCCACGCCCTTGTCGAGCAAACGCACCTGTTCATCCATCGACGTGCCGCCGACGATCAGCGCCTTGGTCAGCTGGATATACTTGCCGTACTTGTCGAAGTTTTCCGCCGTCTGCATCGCGAGTTCGCGCGTGGGCGAGAGAATGAGAGAGCGCGGCATACGCGCCTTGGCGCGGCCACCGGCCAGCGCATCGATCATCGGAATGGTGAATGCGCCCGTCTTGCCCGTGCCCGTTTGCGCAAGGCCGAGGACGTCGCGGCACATTTGCACGGCCGGAATGGATTGTTCCTGAATGGGGGTCGGGTTCTTGTAACCCGCTTCTTCAACGGCCTTCAAAACCGCGTCGCTGAGACCTAAGTCTTTAAATTCCATAATATCGCTTTTCGCTGTTTATTTGCCGTATTTTGTGCAGATTTTAAGCCCTGAATACATTGCTCATACGCTGCTTTCAATGTAGTTTACAAGCATTATTTCATATTTACGACCGAGGAGCCAGCCATGGCGAAGCCCCATCCGCAGATGACAACGGATTCAACTCCGGTTGCCAATCTTCCCGTCCGACTGCCCGTCCCCGCCAACAAGGGCCATGCGCATGAACGCAACCCCGGGACCGACCTGAACCTCGACTGGATCGACGGCATCAATGTTAACCTTTCGGCGGTGGAACGCCGCACCTCCACCCTGCTGGGCCGCCGTACGGTCAAGAAGCAGTGGCAGGCCGCATGGCTGCTGAAGGCCGTTGCCTGCATGGATTTGACGACGCTTTCCGGTGACGACACGCCCGGCCGCGTGAAGCGGCTCTGCGCCAAAGCGCGCAAGCCGTTCCGCGATGACCTTGTCGAAGGCCTCGGCATCCAGGACCTGAAACTCACGACCGGCGCGGTCTGCGTCTATCACGAAATGGTGCCGACCGCCGTGAAGGAACTGCAGGGCACGAATATCCCCGTAGCTGCCGTGGCTGCAGGCTTTCCGCATGGTTTGTCGCCGCTGAAGCAACGTCTTGAAGAAATCCGCGCTTCCGTCGCCGAGGGCGCAAAAGAAATCGATATCGTCATCACCCGCGGCCATGTGCTGACCGGCAACTGGCAGGCGCTGTATGACGAAGTGAAACAGATGCGCGAAGCCTGCGGCGAGGCGCACCTGAAATCCATCCTTGCGACCGGCGAACTGGCGACCATGCGCAACGTCGCGAAAGCGTCGATGGTGGCGATGATGGCGGGTTCCGACTTCATCAAGACCTCGACCGGCAAGGAAGCGGTCAACGCCAACCTGAACGTCACCATGGTCATGATCCGCATGATCCGCGAATTCGAAGAGCAAACCGGCTACAAGATCGGCTACAAACCCGCCGGCGGCATCGCGCATGCCAAAGACGTCATGAATTACCAGTTCATCATGAAGGAAGAACTGGGCAACCCGTGGCTACAGCCCGACCTGTTCCGCGTCGGTGCGTCTTCGCTGCTGGCGGATATCGAACGCCAGCTGGAGCATTACCTGACAGGCCGCTATTCGGCCAACAACCGCCATCCGGTGGGCTAGATCATGGCAAAACCCAAAAAAGAATTTAACGATAAAGCGCTGCTGAAAGCCCTGAAAGCCGCGCGCGACGCAGACCCCAACTGGGAAAAAGCCCGCGAAGCATTCATCAAGGCCGAAGTTGAATTCGGCAAAGACGATCCGTGCGAAGGCGTCCCCTTCGTCGAGACGAAATTTACCCGCCCCAAGAGGAGCAAATAATAATGTCCGCAAAAGTCGCAGAAATTTTCGAAACGATGGAATACGGCCCCGCGCCGGAGAGTGACAAGACCGCGCAGGAATGGCTGGAAAGCCATGGCCGCAGCTTTGGCCATTTCATCAACGGCAAATGGGTAAAACCGGCGAAGGGCAAGTCCTTCACCACCACCAACCCCGCAACCGGCGACATCATTGCCAAGCTCGCGCTCGGCACCAAGGCCGATGTGGATGCGGCGGTAAAGGCCGCGGCCAAGGCGCAGAAATCATGGGCGGCGCTGGACGGTCACGACCGCGCCAAATACCTGTATGCCCTTGCCCGCCTGATCCAGAAAAATTCGCGCCTGCTGGCGGTTGTCGAATGCCTCGATAACGGCAAGCCGATCCGCGAGACGCGCGATATCGACGTGTCGCTCGCCGCCCGCCATTTCTATCACCATGCGGGCTGGGCACAGATCCTTGAATCCGAATTCCCCGCATACGAAGCCTGCGGCGTTGTCGGCCAGGTTATTCCGTGGAACTTCCCCTTCCTGATGCTGGCGTGGAAAATTGCGCCCGCGCTGGCGGCGGGTAATACCGTTGTGTTGAAGCCCGCCGAATTCACGCCGCTGTCGGCGCTGCTGTTCGCGGAACTCTGCCTCGAGGCCGGCCTGCCCGCTGGCGTCGTCAACATCGTGCAGGGCGATGGATCGACCGGCGCGGAAATCACGAAACATCCGGATATCGCGAAAATCGCCTTCACCGGTTCGACCGATGTGGGCCGCATCATCCGCGAAGCAACGGCAGGTTCGGGCAAGGCACTGACCTTGGAGCTCGGCGGCAAATCGCCGACCATCGTGTTTGAAAACGCCGACCTCGACAGCGCTGTTGAAGGCGTTGTTGACGGCATCTGGCTCAATCAGGGCGAAGTCTGCTGCGCAGGTTCCCGCCTGCTGCTGCAGGAAGGCATTGCCGAGAAAATGATCGCCAAGCTGACCCGCCGCATGGAAAACCTGCGCGTCGGCTCCCCGCTCGATAAAGCCATCGACATGGGCGCGCTGGCATCCAACGAGCAATACGAGAAAATCGACCGCCTTGTGAAACAGGGCGTGAAAGAAGGCGCGAAACTTGTCCAGCCGGGCAAGGACAGCTGCCCCACCAAAGGCTGCTTCTACCCGCCCACCATGCTGCTGAATGTACAGCCCGCATCGACCGTCGCAGAAGTTGAAATCTTCGGACCTGTTGTCGCCGTGATGACCTTCCGCACGCCGGAAGAAGCTGTGCTGCTGGCGAACAATTCGCGCTATGGTTTGGCCGCGAGCATCTGGAGCGAGAATATCAACCTCGCGCTCGATATCGCGCCGAAACTGAAAGCCGGCGTGGTCTGGATCAACTCGACCAACATGTTTGACGCGGCCTGCGGCTTCGGCGGCTACCGTGAGTCGGGCTTTGGCCGCGAAGGCGGGCGCGAAGGCATGTTCGCCTACCTGAAACCCAAATACGCGAAATCGCTGCCGGTTTATAAAGAAACCAAATCGGCGCTGTCACCCGCCAAGCATGTGAGCGCGGTGGAAGGCGTCGCCAATATCGACCGCACCGCGAAACTGTACATCGGCGGCAAGCAGGCACGCCCCGATGGCGCATACAGCCTCTCCATCACCGACAAGAACGGCAAGCTGGTCGGCCAGGTCGGCGAAGGCAACCGCAAGGACATCCGCAACGCAGTCGAAGCCGCGAAGAAAGCGGAAGGCTGGGGCAAATCCGCCCACCACCTGCGCGCGCAGATCCTCTACTACATCGCCGAAAACCTGTCGGCACGCGGCGACGAATTCAAGAAACGCCTTGTGCAGCTGACGGGCGTCACGCCCGCCGCCGCGCAGAAGGAAGTCGATGAATCCATCCGCCGCCTGTTCACCTATGGCGCATGGGCCGACAAATACGACGGTCAGGTGCATACGCCCCCTGCCCGCCTTGTCTCCGTCGCCATGAAAGAGCCCATCGGCATCCTTGGCATCGTCTGCCCGGATGAAAATCCGCTGCTGTCTTTCGTGTCGCTGTTCGCACCCGCGATGGCAATGGGCGCGCGCACCGTGATCGTGCCGTCGGAAAAATATCCGCTGCTGGCGACCGACCTGTATCAGGTATTCGATACCTCCGATGTGGTCGATGGCTCGATCAACATTGTGACCGGCCACCGCAAGGAACTGACCAAGACGATTGCCGAACATGACGAAATCGACGCGGTTTGGTATTTCGGCTCCGACGCCGGTTCTGCATCGGTTGAAAAAGGCTCGACCGGCAACCTGAAACGCACCTGGGTCAACAACGGCAAACAGCGCAACTGGTTCGACCGCGCGCAGGCCGAAGGCGAGGAATACCTCCGCCACGCGACCGAGATCAAGAACATCTGGATCCCCTACGGCGAGTGATTGCCGCGAGGCAAAAAAAAGCGCGGGGTTTATGCCCCGCGCTTTTTTTATTCTTGTAGCTCTATTACCAGCGCGGAGATTTTCTGCTGGGCGCTGTATAAGCGCTCGCGGGCGGCGGCGTATAGGCCGCCGGCGGAAACTGCGCAAATATTTCTTCGAGCGGCAAACGGTTGCCAGCGGGGTCGTTGCCCTTGGTCATCACATCCTTCACCTTCTCGGCGCGTTCGGGTTCGAGGCCGAAATTGCCCTGCGCGATGTTCGTAATCGCGTTGCTGAATGCCGACACAAGGCGCATGCCATCTGGCGAAAATTTTCCCTTCACGACCTGTTCGGTGTAAACATCTTCGCCCATGCGCAGCAGGCCAACCAGCACTGTTGCCTTGGCAAGACGCTGCGCCAGCAGGTTTTTGTCGCCTTCAAAACGCGATTGTACATTGGCAGCCTTGGCGAAGGAATTGATCAGGCGTTCCTTCTGCGTGACCGTCGTGCCTTTGTCTTCCAGCTGCTTGGGCAGGTCCTTCAGCGCGGCAATCGTCTTGCCCATTTCCCAGCCGTATTCGGGATATGCTTCGTCGGCAGCAAGATCGGCGAGCGTGATGGCGCGTTTTATCAGCACCTTGTCGAATTTCGGCTCGGGCGGTGCGGCTTCGACGACAGGCTCCGCTTCAGCGGCGACTTCGGGCGTTTCAGCGACAGGCGCCGTTTCCGTGACCTCCGCTTTTTCGGCAACAGGCGTTTCTTCAGCGTCCGTCCACGGCTCCGGCGGTTTGGGGCCGGGAATTTCAACCGGCACTTCTGCGGCTTCGATGGCCGCAGGTTCCGGCTTCGCAGGCTCCAGAACTTTTGCCGGCACGAGGATTGTTTCGTACATCTGCCATTCAGCGGGCCAGCTGTTGACGATCTGCGCATGGACTTCCTGCCAGCTGTCGAGCGGCTTGGCTGTCTGCTTGTGGAAAAGCGCGTCGATGCTGTCGCGGTTCATGAAGACGCCCTTGGCAAGGCGGGTGTCTGCTTCGACCTTCATGATGTTGCCATCATCGTCGAAATGGATGCCGAACTGGTTCGCGAAGGGGCGATAGGTGCCGCGATGCCCTTCGATGGCAACGTAGTCTTCGCTGTGGCGGTATTTCTTGTCGAAATCGCTCAAGAGGCGCACAACCTCCAGCGGGTCGTCGGTGAAATCGACTGTATATTCGGCATAGAGCGGCTGGCTGGCGTCGTCGCGCTTGAGGTCGGTCTTGTACATGCTGACCGTCCACGTCTTTTCATCCAGCTTCTTTTTCTCGGCGGCCATGTAGAAGCGGATGTTTTTGTGTTCGTCATTCGCAAATTCATGCGACACGATCCAGCGGGGATCGCCATCGTCAAGCTTATCGACGCCGGCGGGCAGACGGCGTGATTCGGCCATCCATTTCTCTTCGCGATCCTTGCGGCCGATCCAGTCGAACCATCCCATGGGCAGTTCCTTTAGTTCAGGGCTGCGGTGTTTTCGGCGGGCGCGACGTGCCCGTCACGTTTTTGTATTTCTCGAAATTGTCGCCCGTGCCCTCGGTCGCCGCAGGCTGCTGCACGGCGGGTTTTTCGTTGCCATTGGCGGCCGGTTTCGCGGCGGGATTGTTGAAATCGTCCGTCACGGGCGGCTTCACATCAACCGACATCGTGTTGACCTGACGCAGGCCCGCCTGGCGGTCCTGCACTTTTGCCATCACGTTGCCGCGCGAGGTGTAGTAGCGCGTCAGGAAACCGGGCACCCAGCCGGGGATCGGATCTTTGTTGGGGTTTGCGACCCATGCTTTCAGCTTGTCCATCTGGTCCTGCGTGCCGCCGAGGTCGGTGAATTTCTTCTGCGCGCGGTCGACGGACTGGCGGATTTCGGTGATGAGGTTGGTGTCGGAATTGCTGGCCGAGGTGAAGCTGCGCTCCAGCTTGGCAAGGTTCTGCGACGCGTAGAGGAGGTTCGCGTACAGTTCCAGCTCCGCCGCGAATTTCTGAAACGGCTCGACATGCACGCCAAGGCTCTTGGCTTCGTCGAGGTTGGAATTCATCTGCGGGATCAGGTTGTCGATGATCTTGCGGAAACCGTTGCCGCGTCCGCCGGGTGCGTTTTCTTTCGCGCGCGCAACTGCCTGCTCTTTTTCATCGGGCGACAGGCCTTCGACGCGGGCGAATTCGCCATGCGATGCGATGGTCGCGAGCGCCTTGTCGAAGCGTTCAGCCTCTTCCTTGCGCGATGCGCCTTTCAGTTCCGTCACGGATTCCTTCAGCGCCTGCTGGATGGCGACGTAGAAACCGCCGACCTGGTCCGCGAAGCCGTCCATGGTGCCCAGCACCTGGCCGATTTTCAGGATGTTGTCGAGCGATGCCGCGCGGTCGGAAGCGGTTGCGAACAGGTCGGACAGAATGCCGCCCTCGATCTTCGCCTGCACTTGCGGGTTATCGCGCGCCTGTTCGACGGCGAGGATTGTGTTGCGGATTTCAGAGCGTTGGAACGTCGCATCCGAGAACACTTTGCCTTCGACGCGTTTATAGGGCGTGTTGTATTCGCCGAACGCGAAGCCTTCGATGTTGGCGGCGGTTTTATAATATTCGAGGTCGTAGAAGTGTACTTTCAATTCCGGGAACTGCGCCGCCGGATATTGTTTTTCGATGTCAAAATCGGCATGGGTGATCAGGCCGCGTGCGGTGTATTCCTTTTTCGCGATCTGCGCGACGGCTTCCGCGAAAGGGACATCCTGCTTGGTCACTGTCTCCGAGACGAACTTGCCGTCGCGGCGGTCAAGGTCGTACACCATGTAGTGCATGACGCGCCATTTGTCGGCGTCTTTATCAACCTGCAGCGCCGCCCAGAACTCGACATAGTTCTCGACGATGTTGTGGTTGACGAAGGCTTCGGTGCGCATCGCGTTGAAGAAGCTGGAACGGCGGGGCAGCGCGTCTGCGGCTTTGTCATCCAGAAGGATGCTCGGGTTCTTTACAACCGGTGCTTCGATCGGTTCCGGTTTATCTTTTCCAAAAAAGCCCATTACACTTTACCCACTATTCATAAGACATTGACAAGGTTGCAAAAAAAGCCGGCGCCGCGAGGCACCGGCTCTTTGATTTGCGTATTACGGCGTCGGGCCCGATTTGCGGGGACGGCGGCTGGCGGCGGGTTTGTCTTCCGCTGCGGGCTGGTCGTCCTCGATCGCTGCCACGGGCTTCGCTGCGGTCTCGACGGTCTTGTTGTCGTTGACGGGCGCAGTTTTCGCCTCGATTTCCTGACGGGCTTTCTTGGCGCCTTCTTCGGCGTCTTTCACAGCTTCCAGGCGGCGGGCGACGTTCGAGCTGTCTGCAGCTTCGATCAGCTTGTCGGTTGCGCCGCGCAGTTGGGTTGCGGTCGCTTCCAGCTGTTTCAGGCGCTTTTCGCGTTCGTCGTTTTCGCGCTCGATCATTTTCTGCAGGCGGTCGGACGCTTCGATCAGTTTCTGCGGATCGATCGTGCCGCGCGCTTTCGAGTTCATCGTCAGGGTGTGCGCTTCCTCGATCATTTTCATGGTCTGGTCGTGCATCTTGTCGCCGAAATCGTCTGCTTTCTTGATGGTCTGCGCAGCTTTCAGGGACGAGCCCGCGATACCGGCAGCTGCCAGCATTGCTTTCCACTCGTTCTGCGAGTTGTACATGATGTCCTGGATTTTCTTGCGCTGGTCTTCCATGGTTTCCATCATCTGGCGCAGCTGTTGAGCGGCGATAACGGAAGCGGCACGCGAACCTTCGAGGACCGTGATACGGTCAATGAAGTCTTCTTTGCGCTTCATCACGTCTTTCAGGTACAGCTCGTCTTCAGGATCCGAGGACTCTTCGAACACTTTGTTTGCTTCGGGGATGTATTCTTCGTTGTAGCGGCGGAGAACTTCCTTGCCGGCACCGAGGTACACGCCGATTTCGCGGGTCGCTTCGACGCGCGCGAGACCGAGTTTCTCGGCTTCCTTCATGACTTCTTTGATGCCGACTTCGGTTTTCTGGATGTTCTCGACGAGCTTGATCATCTCGAACAGCATTTCCGGCAGGGCTTCCTGCATGTCCTTGACGAGTTTTTCGTCTTCGGAACGTTTCGCTTTCGCGCCCGAGAAGCCTTCCCAGATGTCTTTTGCGAATTTGGTGATGCCCTTGGCGCCTTTGACGGTGCCGGAAGCGAGGCCTTTCAGCATTTTCTGGGTCGCTTCGCCGAACTTGTCGAGGTTCATGCCTTTCAGGCCGCCTTCGAGCTGGTTCAGTGCCGACGCCATGACGTTGACCTGGTCGTTGAACTTGCCCTGGATCTTGATCATGTCGTTGGCGATCTTGCCCAGACGATCCAGCGGCGGGTGGCCGTAGGAGATGATGGATTCAAAGCTGTCAGGGTTCCGGTCGATCGGATCCATGATCTTTTCCATCTGGTCTTTCAGCTCGGGATCCGCATCGACGTATTCGACGACTTTACCACGCGCGCGGTTGCGGCGGCTGCTGGTATCTGCTTCGCTTTCAGCAGGTGTGTCTGCCATGTTATTGAATTTCGCTTCGATGCTATTTTGTTGCTTCATCATCTGGGGACTCTCCTTGGATTGTGGCCCTTCACCGTCGGTGCTTTTTTGTCGCAAAATCATTTTTCTTAATCGCGGACAAATTACGAAACCTTAGACATAATGTCAAGACTTCCCGCGACCGATTTATAAGATTTCAGACACCATATTTTGTTCTGGAGAAGAAATCAATGGCGTAAAGATATGCTTGTGTATATTGGCCTTTTCGACATTATCGCAATTAATTACATCGAAATCATTTACCATATAGCAGTGTTTTTACCCGCATTATTATTTTCATAAACTACGATTTGAGCATTTGCCCGCCTTATTCGGCGAGAACAGGCGTGGAACAGAGGTGGTGATTCACCCCTGCCCTCCGTGAATCGACAAAAAATCGAATGATTTCAGGTAGGACGGGGCACATGGTAGGCAAACAGGTCTTCGTTGCCCCAGCCCGCCAGATCCGCGCGAACGACAGCGGGCAGGCATTTAAACAGCCCGCGCGCGATTTCTTCCCTGCCCTCGCTCTGCATCATCGCGGCCAGTTTTTCGCGCATTGGGTGAAGGTGCAGCACATCGTTGGCGGCATAATCCAGCTGCGCGGTTGTCAGCACAGGCGCGCCCCAGTCGGTCGATTGCTGCTCCTTAGAGATTTTGACGCCCAGCACATGGCGGCTGACGTCTTCCAGGTCGTGCTGCTGCGTATAGGTGCGCGCGATGCGCGACGCGATTTTCAGGCAGTAGACGTTTTCAGGAATGACACCCGCATAATGGCCGATCCAGCGCATGTCGCCGCGCGCGTAGAAAAACATTTTCTCGCGCGATGTGTCGGCCATCAGCTTTTTCACGTTCGGCGCGTTGATCTTGCCGGGCGCGAACTGCACCATATGCACCTTGCCCGCGCCGTCATAAATCTGCAGCAGGCACAACCGGTCGCGGAAAACATTCAGCCCCATGAATTCGGTATCGATCGCCAGCACATTGCCCAGATCAAGGTTATCCGGCAAATCGCCCTGATAAAGTTCATAGCGGGACGACAGGCCGGATTTCTGGTCCTGTGCGACGGGCTGGAGGTTTGGTTTCATGACGTGCCTGTTCTGCCGTATCCGGATAAAAAAAAGTATTTTTAGGGCTGAAGTCAGGATAGAGGATTCGATTATCCTATGCTAGGCTCTGCGCATGAAACATTTCATCGCCCTTGCACTATATATGTCCCTTTTCTGGCTGGCTTCCGCTGCCCCCGCGCAGGCGGCGGACAGTGTGCTGGGCGCCTTTGCCCCCAAGGAACCCCGCGACCTGCAGCGCGTGGGCGATATGCTGGCGCTTGCCGAAGACATCGTCACCTACCGGAATAAAACAGGCCATTACCCGCTGGCGGGCGACGAGCCGCAGGCCGTGATGACCTCCATCGGCATCACCGATTATATGCCCGAAGAAGGCACGCCCTATATCCCCAAGAAAAAACTGGAAGACGCGCTGAAGGAAACGCTGGGCAAGGGCATCGAACTGCCGCTCGACCCCATCGAAGGCCAGCAGGGCGTGCAACTGCGCATTTATCAATACGCGACCGACGGGCAGGATTTTTATGTTTCCGCCTATCTTGAAAGCAGCACGCCTTATACGCGCAAGATCAAGGACGACCATTTCAAGCTGGAGATCACATCGCGCCCGCTGAAACGCGACAGCCAGTACAACATAAAGCAGATCAAGCGTTTCCTGAAAGCCGGCGAGGACGACCCCGTGAAACAGGGCGCGCTGGAAAAGGCGATCGATGCGCGCGATTTCGACGCCGCGAAAAAAGCCATGGAAGACGGCGCGAACGTCAACCCCGTCTGCGATTTCGACGTTGTGTGCAAGCCCCTTGCCCGCGCAGCGCATGAAGGCGACATGGAGATGATCAAGTTCCTGCTGGATAACGGCGCGGATATCGACGGTTTCGCCGCCTATGATGAAGTGCCGCTGATTTACGCGCTGGGCAACGGGCAGCAGGAAGCCGCCAAATTCCTGACCGAGGCCGGCGCCGACGTCAATATTTCCAGCGCGTTCGGCGCAACGCCGTTTATCGGCGCGGTATCGACGGGCGATGTCGAGCTCACGACGCTGATGCTGAAAAAAGGCGCAAACGTCAACCGCCGTTCCCTGCAGCTGAACAGCAACGCAACGGCCGGCGACACCGCCGACCGCCCGCTGGAGGCCGCTATCCGCGCGGGCAAGCCCGAAATCGTCGCATTGCTGCTGAAATCCGGCGCGGATGCGTCGCTGAAAGGGCAGGAAGACAAGACAATGCTGGAATTCGCCCGCACGAAAGGCGACAAGAAAATCATCGCATTGCTTGAAGCCGCGCAGAAAAAATGACCGCCCCCCGCGATCTCCTGGAAAAAATGTTCCAGGCCGCGATCAACGCCGCACAACCCGCATTATGCCTGCCGCCACATTTGCCGCCGCCGCCCAAAGGGCGGTTGGTGGTGCTGGGCGCGGGCAAGGCTTCTGCGGCAATGGCCCGGGCGGCCGAGGATCACTGGCCGGGCGATATCAGCGGCCTTGTCATCACGCGCCACGGATATGAAGTCGCCTGCGCGCGGATCGAGATTGTACGCGCATCCCATCCCGTCCCCGATGACAGCGGCATGCAGGCGGCGCAGCGGATGCTGGAACTGGCGCAGGGCCTCACCGCCGATGACCTTGCGCTGTGCCTGATTTCGGGCGGCGGGTCTGCGCTGATGCCCTTGCCGATGGCAGGCATGACGCTGGCGGAAAAACAGCGCATCAACAAATCACTGCTGGCATCGGGCGCGACGATATCGGAGATAAACTGCGTGCGGCGGCATATTTCGGCGATCAAGGGCGGGCGCCTCGCCGCTGCCTGCGCGCCGGCGCGCGTGCTGACGCTGTTGATTTCGGATGTGCCGGGCGATAACGCGGGCGATATCGCTTCGGGCCCCACCATTGCCGACCCCACGACCTGCGCCGATGCCGCCGCGATTTTGAAACGCTACAACATCGATGCGCCACCTGAACTGTCGGAATCCGTGAAGCATTTAGGCCATTGCGAACATCGGTTGATCGCAACGCCCAAACTTGCGCTGGAAGCCGCCGCAGAGGTTGCGCGGCGGGAGGGCATCACCGTGCACATCCTTGGCGATGCGATAGAGGGCGAAGCGCGCGAACTGGGCGCGGCGATGGCGCGGCAGGCGCTTGCAACGAATACGCCCTGCCTGTTGCTCTCCGGCGGTGAAACGACCGTGACGTTGCGCGGTAAAGGCCGTGGCGGTCGCAATGTTGAATTCCTGCTCTCGCTGGCAATCACGCTGGGCGGTGCGGCAGATATATATGCACTGGCGGGCGATACCGACGGTGTGGACGGCACGGATGATATCGCAGGCGCTTATGTGTCGCCGGATACGCTGGCGCGTGCGCGCGCAGCCGGACTCGATGCCGCGGAAGCCCTTGAAAACAATGACGCGCACAGCTTTTTCGAGCGCCTCGGCGACGGCATTGTCACCGGCCCCACCCGAACGAATGTCAATGATTTCAGGGCGATATTAATTATGCCCGCATCGTCCGTCCCGGCTTAAAAAATTTATGCTATAATATTGTCATGAAAGACGTGATCGTTGTTATTAACCATGTACAGGACAGCTACCTCGACCCTAAAAATCCGGTCGATGCCGCGCTGCGCCAGAAGATCAACGACTATGTCGAGGAAATCCGTCCCTTCGTCAAAGGCATCGCGTGGTCGTTCGCGCATGGCATGAATGCGCGCAATATCGAATTCGATGCGGCGCATGAACGTTCGCCTTCGTGGCGGCCCGGCGATATCGAGCTGGTGAACAACGACGGCAAGGGACAGGATTCAGGCTTCCTGAAAAAACTCAGCGATGCGCAACCCGGCGCGGTGATCCTGGCGGGCGTTTATTTCGAGGCCTGCAGCAAGGGGACAGCCACCACTATCCGCGAAGGGCTCGGCATTCCCGTCGCCGTGCCACAGGACCTGGCCGATGCGCCCGACCCGCAATTTGCGTATCATTACGAGAGCGCCGCAAAAGAAATGGCGCAAAGCGGCATCGACGTGAAATCGTCCTGCATTGAACTGATGCAAAAGGTTTCAGCTGCGCCCTATAACGGCCCCGCCGTGAACGCTGTTTCCCCCGCTGAAGAATTCAAGCTGCCGCCCACCATTACCGTGGATGTCCCGAAACAGGAATTCACCATCCGCCCCATCCGCGACGGGGATGAAGGCCATGTCTGCCGTTTGCTGGGGGGAGACACCAGCAAGGTCGATTTCGACGACCCGAGCCATCCCGTGAATGAAACCGTGCGCCTGATAGAGGCAAGCCGCGACCCGAACGCCAAGGGTGGCGGATGGATCGCGATTGCCGATGGCAAGCCTGTCGGCGTGGCCTCGACCGCCAATATGGGCGGCTCGCTTGCTGTCGAGGATAAATACAGCAGGGCGGGCATTGCCGAAGCGCTGTCCGCCAAACGCGACGGTTTCCAGCCGCCGGAAACCAAAGTCGCCCCGGTTGCCCAGAAAATGCAGGCGCCGAAAGCCCACTGAAACACCGCAAAACACGCGACTCCATGACAGTTGCGCACAGTCGGCACACAACCATCTGTCACAATTTCATCCTTGAAAATCTTGCCAAAAGGCCAGATACATCATGGCATTGACGCCTATGCCATGTGGGAACGCCCGTCCAAGAAATTGACATAAATATCAATCTGATATACCTTGAATACATCAGAAATTCATACTTTGTTAACGATTGGGCACAAGCGTCATGATCCGGAAATTTTGGAACGGCCTCGATAAAACAGCGCGCGGCAACTGCGTCTGCCTGTTTATCGCCATGGCCATCCTGTTCTCCATCGCCTTCAAGAACCAGAATGCCTGCCGCACATCCGATGTGCAGGCAAAATCGAGCAACGCTGTGCGCGGCTTCATGATCCAGCATATGTTCCCCTGCGATGCCAGCGGCCACACGCCGTTCCGCGCACCGTCGGATATTTCGCAGCTGGTCGGCGCCGATGTGCCGAACCCGCGCACGATGGGCACCCTGCCCCCCGGCGCGCGTTACAAGATGGAACAGCAGCGCAAAGACCTCGCCGCGCAGCAATACTGATGACCCAGGACGCCCGGCTGATGTAAGCTGGCATCAGCACCGAAGGAGCGCGCCCATGGATTACAAACTGCTGCCGCCCGGCAACAACGTGCCAGAGGAAGTCAACGCCATCGTTGAAATCCCCAAGGGCGAAGGCCGCATCAAGTATGAATACCGCACCAATGGCACGCTGATCATCGACCGCCTGCGCCCCGCCGATGCGCCGATGTATCCGACGCATTACTGCGGCATCCCCGCCACACAAGCGCCCGACGGCGACCCGCTCGACGTGCTGATCCTCGGCGACGATGGATTGAAATCCGGCGACGTGATCGCCGTGCGCCCCATCGCCGTATTCTGGATGACCGACGAAAAAGGCATCGACCCCAAGATCATCGCCGTCCCCGCCGACAGCGTATCGGACGAATACCGCCACCTGCAGACGCTCGCCGACATTCCCGCATCCGACCGCAGCCGTATCGAGAAGTTTTTTCAGGAATACAAAAAAGGCGACCTTGCCGGAAAATGGTCAACCTCCGCCGGCTGGGAAGACATTGATGTTGCGCACAAGACCATCCATGAATGCATCGACCGCTGGAAAAAAGCCTCCGCGCCGGAGCCTGCCAAGCCGCAGAAACCGAAGCCCTGATCCCGCTGTTACCGCCTGTGTTTATTGCGTAATCCGGCGCATTAACACCGCGTTAAGCGGCCTCATGCGATAATATGTTCAAATATATCCATTCTGATACGGCAACCGGAAAAGCGCACATGGGGGATACCAATACGCCAGTCCAGGATAAAGGCCCGATGGTGATGGTCTATATCGGCGACGACGATCCGTCGCGCGGTGACAGCCACGGCTTCAAGGGCATCGGCATGCGCATGGCGCAGAAGCTGCACGGGGAGTTTCATTACCTCGAAAACAAGCACCTTGTCGACCTCTACCCGGATATTTCCAAGCCCCGCGACGCTTTCCTGAAATACCTGAAAGACCACGGCGACCCCGACATTATGCTGAGCCGCTACGGCTATTCCGGCGGCATGATGACGAGCATTCCGCCCCGCCTTCTGGTGAGCGAAATCAACGAAGGGCTATCGGACGACCTGCTGGGTGAAAGCAGCCTTGTCTCGCACCACCTGACGCCCGAATTGCTGGAAGAACAGGGAAAACAGTTCCGCGACAACTACAAGGAAATCAAGACGCCGCTGGTCGCCGTGATGATGGTGAACATCAAGGATATCGAAGCCTTCGCGCAAAAGATGGTGTCGAAAGCCGCCGCTTACGAAGAAGGCGCGACCATTTTTATCTGCACCAGCCGCCGCACATATCAGGATAATTACACGAAACTGAAAACGCGGCTGGAGGAACTCGCGGCCGAAAAAGGCCTTGGCGGACGCCTCAATATTTCCGGCTATAACTTCCACGAACATGTCGGGCAGAAAACCTTCAACCCCTATGTCGGCCTGATACAGGCGGCGGATCACGTCGTCGTCGCGGGTGAATCCATGTCGATGGTGTCGGAGCCACTGGCATCAGGCAAGCCGGTTTACCTGTATGAGCCCGGTCATGGCTATACGTCGCTGAAAAAGAAGGGCCTTGCGATTGATTTCAATACTACCGCCGCCGATACGCGCTTCGATGACCACCGCATCAAGGCGGTCAACATCACCGAAGACATCGCCGACCGCCTGATCGACAAATTCAACAAGGCGTCGAGCAAACAGACCGGCCTGCTCGGCTGGGTGCAAAGCAAGGCCAACGCCTTCAAGAAAACATGGGGCATGGGCATGTAAATGCCCGACAATAAAAAAGCCCGCTATAACGGCGGGCTTGCTTATCAACGAATTGGCGTCCCCTAGGGGATTCGAACCCCTGTTACATCCGTGAAAGGGACGTGTCCTAGGCCTCTAGACGAAGGGGACGCATGTTCGGTTCGAACGGTTTTGTTTTACTTATAAAGCCATCCGAAATCAAGGGTTATTTTGGCGGGTTGGCGGCATGCCGGAAACGGGCTTTGCGGGGCTGGGGGCGGCCAAATCCTTGAAACCGCCCCATTTTTTCAGATCAACCATCATCGCCTTGTAATCAGGGTCTTCGGAATAGTCGTGCGGACCGGGGTGATTGGCCTGCCAGATGCCCGTCACAAAGGCGGCAACGGCGTCGGCATCGGGATAGCTGCCATTGACCGGATAGGCCATCAAAACAGAATTGCGGCTTTTCTCCATCCCCTCGCCCAGCGCGGGCTGCACGTATGCGACGGGGATTTGCCGCGCGCCCCATTTTTCAAACAGGGCGATGCGCTTTGCGGAATCCATGCTGTCGTCTTCGGGTTTCACGACGGCGGGATTGTTGACCTCGATGATCACGGATCTGAGCGGCACGCAGCTGTCGGCGGCAAGCTGCTGCAACCCTTTAATGCGTCCTTCCACCATCAGCCGCCCGAAGCCGCCGCCCTGCAAATCAGGAGATACGGCGTTATAGGCGAGCAATCCCGCGCCCGTGCTTGAATAAAAATACGCAATCCCGATGGCGGCAAGGTCGGCCTTTTCGGGGTCAGGTTGTTTCAGGTTTTTGCCCGCCAGCAATATCACACGCTTCACGCCGTTCACGGGGTTGCGCAGGCGGGATTCAATTTTCTCGAGGCTGTCGCGTTCGTCCTCGATCGGGAAAGCGGGTTCATAAATTTCATGATAGGCGCGGCGCATGAGTGATATCGCGTGTTCGTCGCCCGCGCGGACGACCAGCGTTTCGGAAGATGCAGCGTTAAAATCGTGCTTCATGCGGCCTTTCTAAACCAAGACCACTTTACCCCATTATCAATATTATGTCAAATTAGCCCTCGCCCGCGCCGTAAACCGGGCAGGCATCCACGATCTGGAAGTTCACGCTGCGTTTGCCCTGCCATGTGTTGATCGTGGCATGGCCGGCAAGGTGCATGGGCGCATTGCCGCCCTTCAGCAGCAGGGGGCCGAGCTCGGTATCCATCGCGCGGAAGGCGATGCCCTTGATGCTCGCGCCGCCGGCGGTGTCCTGGATGTAGCAGCTGACATGCCGCTCGCCCACGACCGTGGCGCGCACGACCTTGACTCCGGTCAGCGCAAAGCGCGGCTCCGAATTGCCCGCGCCATAGGGCGCAAGCATAGCGAGCTTTTCAACGAGGTCGATCGTGAGCGCGGGCGTCGAGAGCACGCTGTCGAGGCGCAGTTCGGGCGCGAAGGTCTGGCCTTGCAACTGTTCCTTCACATGCGCATTCAGGAATTCGCAGAGCGCACCGAATTTCGCGCGCGCGACCGTGAAGCCCGCCGCCATTTTATGCCCGCCGCCTGCGATCAGCAGGCCTGCGTCTTTCGCCGCGATGATCGCAGCACCCAAGTCGATGCCGGGGACGGAGCGCGCCGATGCCTTGCCGATATCGCGGTCGTCGAACGACACGACACAAGTAGGGCGGTTGTATTTTTCCTTGATGCGCGCGGCGACGATGCCGATGACGCCCGGATGCCAGCCCTCGCCCGCCGCGAGAATGACAAGGTCGTCGGTGATTTTTTCCTCGACATAGGCGACGGCGTTTTCAATCACATCTTCTTCGATATGCTTGCGCTCGGCGTTGTATTCGTGAAGTTTCTTGGCCAGCACGCGCGCCTCCAGCGTGTCGTCGGTCGCCAGCAGCCGCCAGCCGAGGTTCGCTTCGCCCACGCGACCGCCCGCATTCACGCGCGGGCCGAACACGAAACCGGCATGGAACGCCGTCGGCGCTTCGGATACGGCGGCGAGGTCGGAGAGCGCGGTGATGCCGGGGTTCAGGCGCATGGCCATGATGCGCAGGCCTTGCGCAACAAAAGCGCGGTTCACGCCCGTCAGCGGCACGATGTCGCAGACAGTACCGAGCGCAACGATATCCAGCCATTGAAGGATACGGGGTTCGGGCCGTTCTTCGTTATACCAGCCTTGAGCGCGCAACAATCGGTTGACCGCAACGATGGTCAGGAATGTTACGCCGACCGCCGCCATATGCCCCTGCCCGCTCGTATCATCCAGACGGTTCGGGTTGACGACGGAATGCACGGGCGGCAGTTTCGGCTCCGCACGGTGGTGGTCGAGAACGATGATGTCGAGGCCAGCCGCCGCGCCAATCGCCAGCGGTTCAAACGCCGTGATACCGCAATCGACGGTGATGACAAGGCGCATCCCTTCGCTGTGCAATTGTAGCATGGCATTCGCATTCGGGCCGTAGCCTTCGTTGATGCGGTCGGGAATATAAACGCGCAGCTCGCGCCCCTGCGATTTAAAGAAACGTTTCAGCAGCGCGGAGGATGTTGCGCCATCGACATCATAATCGCCGAACACGGCAACCTTTTCGCCGGTCATGATGGCGGAGGCGATACGCTCTGCCGCCTTGTCCATATCCTGAAGAGTCGATGGATCGGGCAGTTGCGCCTTCAAGGTCGGGGTCAGGAATTCGGTCACGTCGTCAAAACCGACGCCGCGCGATACCAGGATGCGGCTGACCATTTCGGGCAGATCATGCGCCTGCGCGACACCCGCTGCCAGACGTTCATCGGCCTGCGCAAAAACCCAGCGTTTGCCGATCACGGATTTTTCAACCGACAGCACAGCCTTTTCCAGCGGCGCGGTTTTATCAACCGTGCCTGCATTTTGCTGGAACTGTGCTTGCGGCTTGGCGATCATTACTTGAAACCGCCTTTGAGCAGGAAGTTATGCGATGCCTCGATGCGGCGCACCGTGCCCGTTTTCGACCGCATGATGACGGAATTGGTCGATGCACCGCCCGCATGGCGGCGCACGCCTTTCAGCATCGGGCCGTCGGTCACACCGGTTGCGGCGAACATCACGTCGCCCTTGGCAAGGTCGAGAAGGCCGTATTTGCGGTTCAAGTCCGTCACGCCCCAGCGCGCGGCGCGGGATTTCTCATCTTCGTTGCGGAACAGCAAACGGCCCTGCATGAAACCGCCGATGCAGCGCAGGGCGGCAGCGGCAAGGACGCCTTCGGGCGCGCCGCCTGCGCCGAAATAAATGTCCACGCCGCTATCGGGCTGGCAGGTGGCGATCACGCCGGACACGTCGCCGTCGGAAATCAGCATGATGCGCGCGCCCGCTTCGCGGACCTTCGCGATCAATTCTTCATGGCGCGGACGGTCGAGGATACAAGCGACCAGATCGGAAACATCGGCGCGCTTCGCCTTCGCGAGTTCTTTCAGGTTCTGTGCAGGCGTTTCGTCGAGGTCGACGACATCATGCGGCAGGCCGGTCATGCCGATTGCGATTTTCTGCATGTAAACATCGGGTGCATTCAAAAAGCCGCCCTTCTCCGCCATTGCAACAACGGCGAGCGCGTTCGGGCCACCCTTGGCAGTGATGGTCGTGCCCTCCAGCGGGTCGAGGGCGATGTCGAGTTCCGGGCCATCGCCAGCGCCGACTTTTTCGCCGATATACAGCATGGGGGCTTCGTCGCGCTCGCCCTCGCCGATCACGACAGTGCCGTTGATGTGCATAGTGTTGAGCGCGCGACGCATCGCATCGACCGCCGCCTGGTCCGCCGCCTTTTCATCGCCGCGCCCCATGAGGAGGGAGGCGGACAAAGCCGCCGCCTCGGTCACGCGCACAAGTTCGAGCGCGAGGTTGCGGTCCATCGTCAGCTTTTCGTTCACGCGGGCTTCTCCGTTGTCGGAAACAGTCTTGAGAGAGGGTTGTGCCATTCGCAAAATCTCCTAGCTCTTGAATTCCTCGATCCGCATCAGGTAGGGCGGTTCCACCACTGCCTGCAACTGGCCGATTTTTTCGGCCACCTTTTGTATGCTGTCTTCCGACGTTTCATGCGTGGTCAAAATGACCGGCACGGCCTGATTGGGGTCGCGCCCACGTTGAAGGACGGATTCCAGCGATACTTTATGATCCCGTAAGATGGCTGAAATATCGGCGATAACGCCCGGCTGGTCAAGCACCATGAGCCTGAAGTAGTAAGACCCTATTCTATCAAGGATATTTGCCGCCTTCATCACGCCAACCTTGCCGCCATCCATGCCCAACAGCGGCAATGCGCGTCCACGCGCCACATCGGCGATATCGGATACCACGGCGGAAGCGGTTGCGTTGCCGCCCGCGCCCGCGCCCATCAGCAGCACTTTGCCGACATAATCGCCATCGACATAGACAGCGTTCAGCGGGCCTTCGGTCGCGGCGATGGGGGAATCTTTCGGCACGAGGCAGGGCTCGACCGATTGTTCGATGCCCTTGTCGGTGCGGCGCGCGATGCCGAGCAGCTTGATTTTGAACCCGAGGTCAGCCGCAAAGCCGATATCGAGCGCAGTGATTTTGCGGATGCCCTTGATGTCAATGTGATCAACATCGGGCACGCAACCGAATGCCAAACCGGAAAGAATGGAAAGTTTATGCGCAGCATCAACGCCATCGATATCGAAGGACGGATCAGCCTCGGCATAACCCTTGTCCTGCGCTTCCTTCAGCACATCGCCAAAGGCGCGGCCTGTACGCGTCATTTCCGACAGGATGAAATTGCAGGTGCCGTTCAGGATGCCGAAGACGGCATTAATGTTGTTCGCGGCCAGGCCTTCACGGAGCGCCTTGATGATCGGGATGCCGCCCGCGACCGCCGCCTCGAACGATACCGTACCGGTGCTGTTCTTCAGCAGCGACAGTATCTCGCCGCCACGCTTGCCCAGCAGCGCCTTGTTGGCGGTGACGACGGGCTTGTTCAGTGCCAGCGCGGTTTTGACGACGTCATGCGCCGCGCCATCCGCGCCGCCAATCAGTTCGACCACCACATCCACGTTCGGATCGTTGGCGACCTCGACGGGGTTGTCGTGCCATTTGACGTTGGATACGTCGATATCGCGGTTCTTGCCCTTGCTGCGCGCCGATACGGCGGTGACGCGGATGTCGCGCCCCGTGCGGTCGAGCAGCAGTTGCCCATTCTGTTCCAGAAGCTTGAAGACGCTGGCGCCGACATTGCCAAGACCTGCGATGCCGATTTTCAGGGGTTCCGTCATTGCGCCTCACCTTTAATAGAAACAACCCTTCCGAAAGAAGGGTTGTTTCGTGTTCTGTTAATACGGCAGCAGGCGGCGAACCGCAGGCATTTATTTGCCGTTCATAAATACTTCGCTGCGGCGATCCGCTGCTTCCTGCGATTTGTCGCCGGGGTTCAGGTTCGGCTCTTCGTCGCCGCGCGAGATGGCTTCGATCCATGCCGGGGTGACGCCTGCTTTTTGCAGTTCGCTGGTCACGGCATTGGCGCGTTTCTGCGCCATTTCGAAATTGATCTCCTTGCGGCGGACGGGGTCGGTCACGCCGTCGACGCGGGTGCTGGCATGGCCGACGACGGTCATGGCGACATCATTCTGCGTGCCCTGGATGCTGCGGGCGAAATCGGCGAGGCGCGCGCGGTCAGCCTTGCTGATTTTCGACGAGCCATGCGCGAAGTAGATTTCCTGCGCCAGCTGGCCGAAGTTTTGCGGTGCCGCCGGATAGCCTGCGCCGGCA
This sequence comes from Alphaproteobacteria bacterium, assembly GCA_965279315.1. Lineage (GTDB taxonomy): Bacteria > Pseudomonadota > Alphaproteobacteria > Micavibrionales > UBA2020 > JAPWJZ01. The sequence continues at coordinate 2,912,062 of OZ257145.1, forward strand.
TCGGTGTAAACGCCGGTGCTTTCAACCACGACCACGCCATCGGTGCCCGGGGGCAGCGGCGTATCCAGTTTGCGCCATTTCGAAAGGGGCAGGTATTTCGGGTAGGGCTTGATCAGGCGGACGTTTTCTTCGTTCTGGCCGGTGTAGCCCGTCGGCACATGGCCCCAATGTTTCGCCATATGGGAAGGTTCGCCGTGCAGCCAGTTGGCGTTGTCCTCAAGGTTACGCTTGGCACCGTGGTAGGTATTGGTGCAACCGCTCGCCAGCGCAAGCGCAAGAAACATGAGAACCGGTTTTGTGAAACGCATCGGGGAGCCCCTGAATTTATGTTCTGAATCAGCTTGATAGCCGTTAGGAGCCAGTTTGCATCAGGTGCCGGGTTTCATCAACACCTATGTTGCTGTTTTTGCGAAAATATTCCGGCTTAGCGGAGACGCTGCAACACCATAGTTTTGAAAAACAGGTCACTGCCGTCCAGCGCCTTGCGGCCTGTATGATCGGGAATTTCCTTGTCAATCATGATGCGGAATTCGGCAGTTGCGCCCGCTGCCTGATTGAACACCTGAACAAAATCGACAATCTCGTTCTTTCCAATCGTGAATTGATGTTCACGCGATGCCGACACGGGATATTGGATATCAATCACCCCGCCCTGCGCGACCAGTGAAAATATGGTTTTCAATGATTTGCTACGGTTGTCCTCATCCAGATACTGAAGCACACCAACGGCGGATACGATATCGAACGCCTTGCCCTGCCCCGTCACCAGCGGCAGTTGAGGCAATACATCAGCATTCCATTCTATGTTTTTATCAGGGAAGGTCTTGATGCCGATATCACGCAGCTTATCCGCCGGCTCGGTCGCCACAACCTGATAACCGAGGCTGGCGAACATATGCGCATCCGCACCCGACCCCGCACCGATATCCAGCACCCGCAAACCATCCCCTGCAGGCAGGTTGGCCAGCAGGTCGGCATGGACTTTTTGCCGGTTCAGCTGGTTGTACTGGGCGGCGAGCGCCTCGGCTCGGTCGTTGAAATAATCTATCGCGGGCTTGTTCATGGCATACCTTTGAATTTCATAATATATCCGAGCACCGAAGGCGGCAATGGGTTATTTTCAACGACTGATGGAGCAGTAATCCTCTCTCGCTCATTGGTTGCGCATGAAAGAATCCGGCACTCCAGATTTGGCGCGACGCTGCACCCTGCTTTTCTTCCAGATGGCAGTCGTGATGACTGTGGTTCTGGGCCTGTTGTCCGCCTGCGCCGCCACGCCCGATGCAGACAAAGTTCTGGCTAATCCGCCCTTAACCGGGCCTGCCAAGGTCACCGGCGCAGGCGGGCCGCTGACGGCCGAGGAAAGCCGCGAGCTGCTGAAGGATATCGGCGCAACCGATGCGCTGCGCCGTCATTTGAAGATTGAACAGGCGATTGCCCAAAGCCCGCTGGTGGAAGGGAATTCCACCCGCCTGCTGCGGGATGGCAAGCAGACCTTCCCCGCCATGTTTGCCGCAATTGAAGGCGCGCAGCATCACATCAACCTGGAATATTACATTCTGGAAGATGTGAAATTCGATGGCAGGCAATTGAGCGACCTACTGATCCGCAAGCATAAGCAGGGTGTCGCCGTGAACATGATCTATGACAGCTTCGGCTCCGGCACCACGGAGGCAGCCTTTTTCGACAAGCTGAAAAAAGGCGGCATCAAGGTTCTTGAATTCAATCCGATGAACCCGCTGGAAGTAAAAAAGGGTTACGAACCGCTCGACCGCGATCACCGCAAGATATTGATCGTCGATGGCAAGGTCGCGATTCTGGGCGGCATCAACCTCAGCACCGATTACCAGTCATCCGGCAAGGGGCGTTCCGGCGCGGCCAAGGGGCATGAAAACGATTACTGGCGCGACACCGATATCGAAATCCGCGGACCCATTGTCGCGCAGGTGCAAAAACTTTTCGTGGCGCAATGGAAGAAGGAAAAAGGCGGCACGATTGATGAAACAACCTTCTACCCCCAACTGTCGCCGCAAGGTAGCGAACTGATCCGCATGCTGGGCAGCACGCCGGACAAGGAAATCCAGCGTTATTACGTGACGCTGGTCTCCGCCATCCGCAGCGCGCAGAAAAATATCTGGATCACCGCCGCCTATTTCTTCCCGACGGATGAGCAGGTGCATGACCTGATCGCGGCAGCGAAGGCCGGCGTCGATGTGCGCATCATCGTGCCGGACAAGAGCGACGCCGGCATCGCCATCACCATGCAGCACAAGCATTACACGAAACTGCTGAAGGGCGGCGTGCGCCTCTGGGAAACGCATGGCGTCGTCCAGCATTCCAAGACTGTCACGGTGGATAACGTGTGGTCGGTCGTGGGTTCATCCAACATCGACCAGCGCAGTGTGGTGTTCAACGATGAATCCGACCTTGTGATCGTCGGCGAAAAAACCGCAAGCGGGCTGGAGGCATTGTTCCTCGCCGACGCGTCAACTGCCGAAGAAATCACGCTGAAGAAATGGAAGAAACGCCCCATCGGCGCCAAGTTCAAGGACTTCTTCATGCCCATGTGGCTGTCGGTGGTTGAATCCAGCCTGTAGCGCCCGCCGCCAAAAAGAAAAAAGCGCCTGAATGAACAGGCGCTTTTTCTTGTTGGTCCGGTAGAAGGACAAGCTTAACGCTTGACCCACTGCGTGCCTTTACGTGCCTTATGGCGGCCGTACTTTTTACGTTCCACAACGCGGCTGTCGCGCGTCAGGAAGCCTGCCTTTTTGAGGGGCAGGTGCAGGCCCGGCTCGAAATGGACGAGCGCGCGGCTGATGCCGTGACGCACCGCACCAGCCTGGCCGGTAAGGCCGCCGCCGGAGACGATGACAGTCACATCGAACTGGCCGATACGGCTCGACACTTCGAAAGGCTGGTTGATGACGAGGCGTTGCGTGCCGCGCGCGAAGTAGACAGCGATGTCGCGTTCGTTCACGGTGATTTTGCCCGAACCGCGCTGGACCCAGACGCGTGCAACCGCGTCTTTACGGCGACCGGTGCCATAGGCACGGCCTTTTTTATCCAGGGTCTGGACGCGTTCCTGCGCAGCGATCTGGCCCGCGGGAGCGCCTGCTTGTTCTGCGACGGCTTCTTTGAGGTCGGAGAGGCTTTTTTTCGTTACCATGGTATCAATTACCTTTTGTTTTTCGGGTTCATCGCCGCGATGTCAACGACGGTGGGCTGTTGTGCTTCATGCGGATGCGCAGCGCCTTTGTAAACGCGCAGGCAGGTCAGCTGCTGGCGTGCAAGGGGGCTGTCTTTCGGCATCATGCGGCGGACGGCGTTGGTGATCACGCGGCCGGGATATTTGCCGTCGAGGATCTGGCCTTTGGACAGGCCTTTGATACCGCCGGGGTAACCGGTGTGCCAATAGAAAATGTCGAACTTGGCTTTTTTGCCGGTCAGTTTGACTTTTTCAGCGTTGATGATGATCACGTTGTCGCCGCAATCGATGTTTGCGGTGAACATGGGCTTGTGCTTGCCGCGCAGGCGGAGCGCGATAAGGCTGGCGAGACGGCCGAGTACTAGGCCCTCTGCGTCGATCAGAAGCCACTTCTTCTCGATCTCAGCCGGTTTTGCTACGTAGGTTTTCATTGTTGTTCTTCCAACTTGGTTTTTCAAAATAGTGGAAGATATATGAGCCATGCGCGCGGCAGGGTCAAGAAAAAAGTGAAAATTCAACAAAATCAATGTTGTAATTTGGGGTATAATTATACCAAAACACTAACTTGCTGAATTTATACCCGAATCTGGCGCGAGATCACGGCTTCGTTTCCGCCATGATCCAGTCAAGATATGCCTGGTTGGCATCTTGCAGCGGCAGCGACACAATGCAGGGCGTCGCAAACTTGTGCAACTCCTTCACGCGCGCTTCGACAGCCTGAAACAGCGTCGCGCGAGTCTTGAAGATGACGACAGTTTCCTGTGCCTCCTCGATCTTGCCCTTCCAGTGATAAACCGATTTCATGCCGGGAATAATGTTCGCGCAGGCCGCCAGGCGGTCAACAACCACCGCATCCGCAATCGCCTTCGCCTCGATCTCCGTCGGCACCGTCACATAAATGAATATAGCGCTCATGGGTTCAAACCTTTTTGCAGTCAATCCAGTCACAAATGTTCGAGGCGGCGGATTGTTCCTTATAGCCCTTTCAGGCGGTGGTCTTTGGGCCAGATGACGCGCCAGCCCAGCTTGAGCTCTTTTTTAGACTTGGCGGGCATGTCGAATTTCCACTGCATCAGGCCCTTGATGTTTTTCACGTCCATCGCATAACCCGCCCCCGTGAAATCCTTGCGGACATCAATAGAGACTTTTTCGTTTTTGGAAGTCGGGACCATTTCCATGACGACAACCTTGACGGGTTCGTTGTGGAGGTTTTCTATCTCCGTCACATATTGCCGCTCGATCACGTTATCCTTGCTGATCATCCCCTCTTCCTTGTTCTCGTCCTTCAGTGTGTTGTGCTTGACCAAGACCTGATCGTCGAGGCCGAAAGAAAGGTCATATTCTTCGTCCGGCCGCAGTAGCGGGATATTGCCCGGCCCGATGAACGCCCCGTCGCGGAAAAGGTTTACAGTGCCCGGCAGTATTGGGGCATCGCCCTTGAGCTTCATTTGCGCAACCAAATAAGCGTTGGTCGATTGCTGGGGCTTCACATGCACTTGCAGTTCACTTTGCGCGTCAAAATTTCCTATCATCAGCTTTGTCTCGGACCCGTCAGACAGGACGTTAGCGGGGCCTTGAATTTTATACTCGCTGACATACCCGCCCGTCTCGATGATGGCAGGCGTCAGCTGGGCGCGATACCCGTCAACTGGACGGATTGGCGTCACCATCGGCACTGGCGCTGCTTCAGTTTCTTCGCTTTCCGGCGGTGCCGTCTCGCTTTCAAGTGACAGCCTGCGTGCTTCCGCTTTTTGCCGCCATTCGGCGAGCGGGTCAGCTGTGCCCGTTGGTTGCGGAGGAACAGCAAGATCACTCACCAACTCGGCATCTATCCAGATAGGCCTCAAAATTGGCAGGACTGCAGATTGTTGTGGCCGTGCAGTCGATAGCGAAAGCGTCACGTTCCGCCAATCCTCGCCAGTTTTTTGCTGAACCACGCCATATTGCACGATTTGCAAAGGATTTTCGCCTTTAGTATCAAGCCGCGCATCATAAAGCGGGAACCAGGTTGCGTTCCTTACCTGATAACTCAGCTCGATCGTCAGCTTGGTGGCACTGGCTGTTTCAAGCGGCACCATGACAGCGTAATTTCTTGCGCCGATGCTGCCGAATTGCATTAGCTCGCTTCTTGCCTTTTCTATCTCGCGGTCGAGATCACGCTCTTTCACATCAAGTGCAAGTTCGGCCTTGTTGATGTCAAGGTTGGCTTTCTCGATGCTGTTCGCCGCCGCTTCCCATTGCTCAGGCTTAAGGTCGTTCCGCTTGAATTCTTCGTTCACCGACTGCGCAGCTTGCTGTCCAAGACCACTGATAAAACTCCGCTTGGAACGCAGGGCAAATCTTTCTGCGCCGATCATGGCTTTCTGGTCGAGCAGCGGTTCGTATTTCAGGTACAGTTCGACCAAACGGGGGGAGCTCGGGCCCGCGAGGAATATCTTCTTCTGGCTTACAGCGCCGAATTTTACCTCCACATCAGCATGGCCTTCCGCACGCAGCGAATTCGGTAACATGTCGGGGGATATTTCCGTGAAAGCAATCGTGCTTTTGCCCGCCGGGATTTCAACAACGGCAGTGCGCGTCACTTTTGCCCGGTCGCCATATACAACCACATTGGTTATTTTTCCGTCCGCTATAATTTTATCTTTGAGGTCTTCGGAAACCGGCTCGTTTTTCTTCAAAACACTATCGGCAGTTTTGAGAGCCTGCTGCACAAATTTCATGCGCACATCATCCTGCTCCTGCTGCATCATCGCCTGCAACTCCTCGGGAGTCTGCGGTGTTGCGCCGTAGCCGGCTTTGTTCGGAGCGGGAAGCCCCATTCCCCTGTTCGCATTCAGCTTGTTCCTGAACGCCTCGAATTCATCGAGGCCTTTTTCCTGCGCCTGCACCGCCGTATGCGAGAGCAGCAATGACGTCGAAAGGAGAGCGGCGAAGAGAATATGGCGCATGAAAACCCCTAGGTCATAAAAACACACCCGCCAAGTATATTGGCGGCGGGGTTAAGGAATTATTATTTTATGATTTATGGAACGCGGACGCGGCGCAGCGTGAGGAAGAAAGCGGCGAACAGCACCACGGGGCCGATGTTGACCGGCACGGGGGAGCGCGAGACGAGCGTGAGGAAGGGCAGCAATATCACCAGCAGCCAGATGATTTTTTCATACGGCAAAAATCCCCCTGCCCGTGCAGCCTGCGCAATCCACGCCGCACCGAAGACCAGCACCGCCATGTCGTAATCCCAGCTATAGGGCGATGACAGGAAAATGCCCAGCAGCAGCACGGTATGTTTGACGGTATCGGGAGCTTTGCCGCGCCAGGCGATCACGACGCCCGCAACAGCCACAACCGCCGCCAGAATTTGCGCGGCATAGGCGATCATTGAATCAAGTCCGATCAGGCGCAGTGCGCAATAGACGCTGGGCATACGCGGCCACAGCGTATCGCCGCGCGCCAGCAGGTCGCCCTGTTCGCGCATCTGCTGCAAAAAGGCGGGCCAGATATCGATACCGAAGGCCAGCGTGCTCGCCGCCACCAGCGCAAGCACCGTCACGCCCGCGGAAATAAAACTGCGCCAATGCCCGCCCGCCGCCAGCGCAACCGGCAGCAGCAAACCCAGTTGCGGTTTATAACACAGCAGCCCGAACAGGATGCCCGCGATAACAGGCCTGCGCCCCAGCAGCATCAACCCGCCCGCCAGCAGCGCCGCCGTGAAAAATCCGTTCTGGCCGGATTCCAGATTAAGGAAGCAGGCCGGAGCTGCAAGCGCGGCTGTCATCGCCAGGCGCAGCGGCATTTCGCGCGATAGCACTTTTACCATCAGCGCGTAACCGCCAAGGCTCCACAATATATAACCCGCCAAAAACGAACACAGCGCAAGCGGCAGCGTGAGGAGCATCATCACCGGCGGATAGCTGTAAAGCTTGAATTCCGCCCCCTCGCCCGCGAAGCCCTGCTGGAAGCGGAAATATTCCTTCAGGTCATAGGCGACACCCGCGCGGCCATCCGCCGCCAGTTTCGCGCCCGACCAGTAATTGATGAAATCGCGCCCGACATGTTCGCCCGCCGCATCGGTTATGCCCTGCGCCGAATGCGCGAAGGCATCCCAGAGCAGGAACAGCAGGAAGGCGACAGCGAACGGAATGCCCCAGCGCAGGATACGAGCGCGGTCAATCCATTCGGCATCGCGGAGGTTTTTCAAGTTACCCTTGCGCGGAGCTGGTGGGCTTCAGGCGGGTATAGGTCGCGGGCGGTGCGGAGGGTGCGTAGAAACCGATCGCATCGAAGCTCACGGGGCCGGCGGCGCCCGCGATCAATTTCGACACGCCTGTCAGCGGCTGCGAGCGCGACACCGTCACATCTTCCTCGCGCAAGGTAGGGAAATCTTTTTTCGCCTCGTTGAACAGCGCGGTCAGGGTTTTCAGGCCCATGCTGGCTTCATCCGCGATCAGGTGGACATAGGTCGAATGCACCTCGGGCTTGCCCTTGGGCTTGAAGGTCGACTCTTGAAATTCCTTGGTGATTTTCATGGCAATGCCTTTCGCGGGATAAATGGATTGTTCCCGTAATACGCATTCCAGCCGCTGCTGTCAACTGCGGGGAAAATTACCCGAAATTGCGGCCATGCGGGCGTTCGATGCCGCGCGTGGTTGCCAGCGGCTCCGGTTCATATCCGCCAGATGCAGCGGATGCCGCGAATTGCGTTACAGCCGCGCCCTTTACGGGCAGGCTGGCGCGCTGCAGCTCGATTTCCGCTGCGCGCTTGTCCAGCACATCAACCGTGAAGCGGTCGCTGAGAAGCCCTGCATCGATATCGCGCGTGACGTTATTCCATGCATCGCGGCGCACCAATACATCGGCACGCAGGAAGCTCACGGTCAGCGCAGCAGCCGTGCCAATTACCCCGAGGAATACAGTAGGTGCCGCAAAGAGGCTGATGGCCAAGCCCATCGGCAGGCCGACCATCAAAAGGGGCGTTTTCCACGACGGCTCTTTCTGCAAGCGCGCCATGGCGGCATCAAGCTTCATCGCGCCGCGCCAGATTTTGCCGAAGATGCCCTGTTTCTGCGCGCCCGCAGATTCCACGTATTCGTTGATATACTGGTCGCGGATTTCCGCCTTGATGTCTTTTGTCATTTTATGTTCCTCAACCCGCCAGCTTCGCAGGCGCGATTTTTTGCTTGCCCGTTGCGGCTTCGGGAATTTTGCCATTATCTGCCAGCAATTTCGCGCGCATGAGATCGACTTCCGCCTGGCTGTCCAGCTCGCTGAATTTCTGCACCGTCATCTGCGATGACAGCGCGACAGAAACGGCCGTCGCCTTGGGCTCGCTGCCGTAGTTGCTGCCAAAGTTTTGTTCCTTTTCAGCCTTGCGTTCGTAAATCGTCGTGAGCTGTTCGGAGGCGAAGTTGAACTGGCGCGTCAGCAGCCCGCCGCTCGGCAGGTCTTGTGTCACGGAAAGGGTATAGTCGTTTTCTTTTCTGAACCGTTCAGCCATCACACGCTCCTGTTTAAAACCTGCCCTTTTCAAAAACGGGCTTGAGCCTGTTATAGCCGCCTATTATATTTATGTCAAATAATTCCCTTGCCTCAGGACTATCAAAGGCTTACATTACGCCAAAGATTAACAAGGAACATCATGGCCCGCAAACGCCCCACCACCCGCAAGACATCCCCCCGTAGCGCAGACAGCAACCTGTTCAGCCGCAGCATGTCGTTCTGGTTCGAGGCCGGACAGATGATGATGGGGTCGGGCGAAGTCATCACGCGCCGCATGGACATGATGGGAAAATCGATGCGCGGCGAAGCGCCGTTCGACCTCGCCGAAATATCGCGCATGTGGCACGAAAAATTCGTGGCCGGTATCTCGCTCGCCTTCAGCCTCAACCAGTCGGCGCTCGGCTCCCTGCCCGTTTTCTTCCCGAATGCCAAAGGCGCAACCGATGCCGGCGCGCTGCTTGACTCGCAGCTAAAGGGATTGACCTCCGCCCTCCGCCCCTACCGCAAAGCGGTCGAGGCGAACCGGAAACGTCTGCGCGGGAAATAATTTGGATTTTAGTAATGCGGCGGCTTGTCGCGCGCGGCCTGCTCGGCGGCGGAGACGGTCTGGTTCTCGGTGACTTCGGCGAGTGAGCCCTGCAATTTGCGGATCTGCTTTTTCAGCAGATCGATTTCATCCCATTGCCGCGTGACCATCTGGTTCAGGGTGGCAATTTCCTGTTCCTGATGCGCGAGGGTTTCCTGTATCTGCGTGATTTTTTCGTCGGACATTTTTGATTATCGTTTCCTGAGATTTTCGTATCGCCCTGCATCCGCCGCTTTGCGAATTTCATCGCGATACTCATTTTCAATCGCTTCACGACGATCATCGGGCAACGCATGTCGTAGATCTTCGATTGCTTGATGATCTGAAAAACCCGTGCCGCGCAAAAGCCAGAAAAACGCTTTTTCGAGATCTCTATCTACACCCAACCCGTTGAAATAAAGAATCCCAAGACGAGCCGCTGCTTCGCTGTTATCTTGTTCCGCAGCGAGGCTGAACCATTTCTGGGCCTCCACCCAATTAGGGGGCTCACCAGAGGCAAACATCTGTCCCAATTTGAAACTTGCATCTCCACCACTGTTTTGCGAAGAAATCTTGTACCAATCAGTCGCGCTTTTCATGTTTCTACTTATCAATATCCCGCTCTCATACAATTGTCCGAGAAAATATTGATCGTCCGCACCGCCAGAACTTGCCTGTTTTTGAAGCCAAGCCGCTAAACCCTCGGATTTAACAACCATCGGTCGCCATGCCGAAATAAGCGCATTTAGCTCATTTATCTCTTCTTCCGTCAGAAGGGATGAAATAAATTTCAGCTGGGTGTATTCGTTTTTGTATATATTCATTTTTTTCTGACTACTTTCAGATAGTGAAAGCCAAAAATATATCTGCCTAAAATCAGGCATTTTTTTTACTCTTACTTGCTGCATCAAGCTGTCAGCTAAGGAATGTTGTGCGTCAGAATTGCCTAAATATGCACCCAGCCTGACCCAGTGGGTCCGTTGCGTTAAGGGCGCAAGCTGCTCAGATGGGATTACCTCCGAAATCATGAAAGCTGAATCTGAATCGCCGGATAGTGCAGCGCGTTTCCACCACTCGGCTGCTTGAGCTATATTTCCGTTAAGATAATGAAGGCTGCCCCAAGTAAATTCGGCATGCGGATCACCTGACTTCGCGTCTATTTCAATTTGGAGAGGATTTAAGTTTTTTTCATCAATATATTCACGGAGCGCCGCAGTCACTCTTTCCTTCTCATTGCGTAGGGCAATCTCATAGCTAGCATCCGCGGCAGCGTGAGACGCACCGAAAAGAAGACAAGCTATAAACTGGAAGGTGATGATAAATTTCCGCATACTAAATTATCTGCGGAAATCAAAATTATTACGATAAGAAAAATTGGTCGGACTGAAAGGATTTGAACCTTCGACCCCTTGCACCCCATGCAAGTGCGCTACCAGGCTGCGCTACAGTCCGACTTCTGGTACAGGCGCGGAATGTATCAAAGTACCCATAAGATTGCAACTATGGTTTTCGCGGGCTTTTGAGGGCTATTTTCCCTTTAAAAACAGGTCATTTGGATGTCGCCATGCCCTTGGCTGCCGGTTTCGGGGCTTTGCGCGGGGCGTCGTTGGCGGCGGTGACGGTGCGGAGCGCGGCGTTATTGAAGGGCGATTGCATGGTGACAGCCGTGGCATCGGGCGCGGCCTGCGCGATTACCGCGGGGGCTGCGGCAGCAGGTTGCAGGGCAGATGCGGCATCGACGCTGGCGAAGGTTTTCTCCAGCGCCTGCCATACACGCTTCGGCAATGCCGCGAGCTTTTGCACGTCGAGCTGCCCCGTCGCCTGCGCCATCATCGCAGCGCTTGCGAGCGTGGAGGCGACGCTGAGCGTCAGCAAGCCACCGATGCCGATGATGCCGAGCGGCAGCAGCACTGCGCCATAGACAACGACCGCAAGCGGCGGTAAAGCCGCGAGCACCTCCACGACCTCGCGCTGCGCATCGGGCAGGCGGGCATGGATGGCTTTCAGGGTGCGGAATTCTTTTTCGTACAGCATGGGGGCCACTCGATACTTGAACGGGTTACGTGCCGGTCTTTCGTGAAGATTTGAATATGGTAAGGCGATTGCGAATAATTGTCAAATGCACACCACTCCGTCCTCCGCCGTCATCCCCGCGAAAGCGGGGATCTCCGGGGCATTTTGCCCCCAAGGCCGACGGGATCCCCGCTTTCGCGGGGATGACGGGAAACCAATAAAAAACCCCGGCACTCAGGCCGGGGTTCTTTAGGCGGAAAGCGTAACCGGATTAACCGATCAGCTTGCGCATGGATTTGAGGTCGTCGAGCATCGATTGCAGCTCGGCCTTGTTCTTCTGGACGGCTTTGGAGATGCTGTCGTCGCCGCGCGATGCCGCGCCGCGGGTGTTGGAGAGCAGCTTCTGCACGCCCTTGATCGTATAGCCTTCCTGATAGAGGAGGTTATAGATGCTTTTCAGCAATTCGACATCTTCGGGGCGGTAGTAGCGGCGGCCGCCGCCACGTTTCAGCGGCTTGATTTGCGAGAACTTGGTTTCCCAGAAACGCAGGACATGCTGTTCAACGCCCAGGTCATCGGCCACTTCCGAAATCGTGCGGAACGCGCCGGCAGATTTCTGCGCCGACTGTTTTTGCTTCATCGGGCGGCGGTTGGGGATCTTCTGCGTTACCTGATCCGCGCCGGCATCGGGCTGAGCGCCGGGCTTCAACGAGGATTGATTGGTCGTCGTCATTCTTGATGGTCCTTAATACTGTTGCTTCGAAAACAGGATTAGTTTTATTCGCCGTCTTTGTTGATGCGTTCTTTCAGCACATTCGATGCGCGGAAAGTCAGCACGCGGCGCGGCAGGATTGGCACTTCTTCGCCCGTCTTGGGGTTGCGGCCGATGCGCTGGCGCTTGCTGCGGACCTGGAAGGTTCCGAAGGAGGAAATCTTGACCATCTCCCCCCGCTCCAAGGCTTTGCAGACTTCTTCAAGGACGGTCTCCACGAGATCTGCGGACTCGTTCCTCGAAAGGCCAACCTGCTCGTAAACAGCCTGGCTGAGATCCGCGCGTGTAATGGTCTGATTGCTCATCGGTTCCTCTCCAAAACTCCGTTAAGACTTACGCTATCGATTCACAATTAATTAGTCAATACAAAGAGTTGAATCGGAGTTTTACAGTAAATGCCTTGGGGCAAAATACACGGTATTCCTTAAGGATTATTCGAGTCGCAAGGGCTTTTTGCGATTTTCCAGCAGGGCTTACCAGCGGGCCAGCGCAGCACCCCAAGTGAGGCCTCCGCCCATCGCTTCCATCAGAATCAGGTCGCCGCGTTGGATTCGCCCGTCATTGACGGCGACAGACAGCGCAAGCGGGATGGATGCAGCCGATGTATTTCCATGTTCCGCCACCGTGACCACAACCTGGTCGGGCGACAGGTTCAGTTTTTCGGCGGTGGCATCAATGATGCGCTTGTTCGCCTGATGCGGGACGAGCCATTTCACTTCGGATGCGTCGACATCATTCTCATGCATCGCTTCAAGTATCGCTTCGCTCATGCGCGTCACGGCATGGCGGAAAACTTCCTTGCCGTTCATCTTCACGACGCCTGTAGTCTTGGTCGAGGAAGGCCCGCCATCCACATACAAAAGATTACGATATGCGCCTTCGGAATGCAGATGCGTGGAAAGAATGCCGCGATCGGCCTTCGTGCCTTTGCCGTCATTGCCCGCTTCCAGCACGACCGCGCCCGCGCCATCGCCGAACAGCACGCAAGTTGTGCGGTCCGTCCAGTCGAGCAGATTCGTAAAATGCTCCGCGCCGATCACCAGTGCGCGATTGACCTGACCTGCCTTGATAAAGTTATCGGCGGTTGCGAGCGCATAGATGAAACCCGAACACACCGCCTGAAGATCCATCGCGAAGCCCTTGCCGCCCATGCCGATATTATCCTGCACGGTCACGGCGGTTGCGGGAAACGTATTGTCGGGCGTGGTGGTCGCAAGGAAGATCGCGTCGATGTCGGAGCCCTTCAGCCCCGCCATGTCGAGCGCGCGTTTTGCGGCATGCGTTGCCATATCGGATGTCTTTTCGCCGGCAGCCGCCATGTGGCGCTTCTTGATGCCTGTGCGCTGTTCGATCCATTCGCCGGTCGTGTCCACGATTTTGGCAAGGTCGTCATTGGTCAGGATTTTTTCAGGCAGGTATGAACCGCAGCCCAGCATGATGGAACGGCGCATGGTTATGCTCCCTCTGTCGGCGGCGCGGCGGCTTCGGTGGAAAACCCGAGGCGTTCAAGTTCTGCTTCAACTTTGGCCGTGAACTTATTGGTGGCCAAGCCACCCGCAACGCCAATGGCATTCGCAAATCCGATGCCGTCGGTGCCGCCATGGCTCTTGATGCATAAGCCCCGCAGGCCCAGCAGGCTGGCGCCGTTGTAATAGCGCGGATCCATGCGCTTGGAGAATTTCTTCAGCGCGTGATAGCAGATCGCAAGCCCGGGCAGGCACAAGACCGCGCCGACCCTTGCCCAGATCGATGACTTGAACGCTTCCTTCATCATGTGCTTGATGAGCTTTGCCGTGCCTTCGATTGTTTTTAAAGTGACGTTGCCGGTAAAGCCGTCCGTCACCACCACATCGAAATTGCCGGTCATGATCTCGTCGCCTTCCGCAAAGCCGACATATTTTCCGGGCAGCGTGGCTGTCGCGAAAATTTCGGATGCGGCCTGCACCAGTTCATCGCCCTTCATGGCTTCCGATCCGATATTGAGCAGCGCAATGCGGGGTTCCGCAATTTTGAATATCTCGCGCGAAAACAATCCGCCAAGCACCGCGAATTCCAAAAGATTTTGCGACGTGCATTCGGCATTCGCGCCCAGGTCCATCAACACCGTGCCGTGGCCGGGAATTTTGGTGGGCATATAGGTGGCGATTGCAGGACGGTGGATGCCCGGCATGCGTTTCAGCGAAAACAGCGCCATCGCCATCAGCGCGCCGGTGTTGCCGGCGGAAACAACGCAATCCGCCTCGCCACGCGCAACGGCGTCGATCGCCAGGCGCATGGATGAATTGCGGCCATGGCGCAGCGCATGGGCGGGTTTGTCGTGGCTGGTGATTTTGTCGGGGGTGTGGCGGACTTCGAGGGAGCGTTCAAGCCCGGGATATTTGGCGACCAGCGGCTTGATCTGCGCTTCGTCGCCGTAAATGATGAATTTCGCGTTGGGATGGGTCTCGCGCGCCAGATGCGCACCCTCGACAACGATCTGGGGCGCTTTGTCGCCGCCCATGCCGTCGAGTGCAATGACCAATTGATGAGACAAAGAAACCCCGTTCCCGCTCCCCGCGGGTCAGCCAAGATTACTGATTAACCGGATGGTTAATCAACATCAATAACGGCTTGGCCTTTGTACATGCCGGTCTTGCGGCAGACATGGTGCGGACGGACCATTTCGCCGGTCGTTTTGTCTTCGACAACCGAAGGCGACGACAGGGCGTGGTGCGAACGGCGCATGTTGCGACGCGATTTCGAGGTCTTCTTCTTGGGAACTGCCATAACTCGTACTCTTCTCTTTCCAGTTTAGCCCTATAGGGGTGTGACCCGAGGGGCTTCATTACATAAACAAAGCAGCCCCTCAAGGCAAGTAAAATCAGCCTATAAATACCTGTTTAGTCAGAATTATCAAGCGAAAAACACGGCAAGCCATCGCACCGCGCCGATAAACCCCTTTGATTTAAATGATTTTTTTGGAAATTTCAGCGGCTTTTTACAATGCCTGCCAAAATTGACGGTGAAGCGGACAGCCGTTTACGGGTATAATGACAGGATGAGGTTCCTGAAAGTCATGCTCGTGATTACCCTGCTGCTGGCCAATTATTCGGCGGCGGCGCATGCCTTTGCGGGGCGGCATGACTGCGCGGAACACATGACCGATAAAAGCCATATGGCTGAAAGCCACATGAAAGACTGCTGCAAGGATATGTCTGCCAAGATTAAACAATGCAACTGCGGTGCCTGCAGCACCTGCGTTGCGGCATCCGCCATACTTCTGGCCGGCATCGGCATCACACCGCCCGCCGTCGCAGATTTACAATCCCCGAACCACGCAGGATTCCTGCCGCGGCTCGGCCTCTCCAGCCAGTTAAGGCCACCCGATCTTCTTGCCTGACATTGAAATAGCTCAATTCAGTTAACAAGGAGATCCAATATGCCTATTCGCACGCGGCGGAGCCTATGCTCCGCGCTTACCGCACTCGCTTTTCTGTGCGCCTTTAACACCCATGACGCAAATGCCAGACCGGTATCCTATGCCGGCGGCTGGATGCCGATGACCGGCAACGATGCGTTTGAAAACACGCTGTCGGTCATGTATTCACCTGCCGCCACCTACAGCATCGGCCCGTTCATCAGCCATTACCGCGATACCGACGGCGAGCTGGCGGGGATGCAGTTCAACTGGCTGGCCAAGCGGTGGAACAACCCGGACTCGCAGGGCAACATTTACTTCCTCTCGGGGCTCGGGATTGCCAATGACGACGGCGACGCCCGCGCGGGCGGCTATGCGGGGATCGAGGCCGACTGGGAAGACCGCCGCTATTACGTCTCGTATGAAAACCGCTATACGGCGGCAGGCGAGGCCGTGAAGCAGGAATTCCAGCAAAAAGCGCGCATCGGCATCGCGCCCTATGTCGCCGAAGCTGGCAGCCTGCACAGCTGGCTGATGCTGCAGGTCGATCACGCCCCCGAAGACCGCGACAACTGGACGGTTACGCCGCTGCTGCGGGTCTTTAAGGGCGATTACCTGGCGGAAGCCGGAATGTCCACCCGCGGCCAGGTCCTGTTCAATCTTGCCATCACTTATTAAGGAGAAATCACATGAAAAAACTTTTTACGCTTGCCGTGCTGCTGATGCTGTCCGCGCCCGCCCTTGCCGCGCATAGCGGCCCGCACATTTTGGTGTCGGTCAACGGGCTGGTCTGCGATTTCTGCGCCGTATCGATGAACAAGACGTTCTCGAAAAAAGCCGGCGTCGCCTCGGTCGATGTCAACCTCACGACAAAAATCGTGCGGATCGACATGAAGCCCGGCGCGGATATCGGCGACGACGAAATAAAAAAAGGCATCGTCGATGCAGGCTTCGCCGTTGTCAGCATCAAAAGGGACTGACAATGGAAACACAAAAGGAACGCCTGCTGGCGGGGCTCTCGCTGCTCACCTCCGCCTCCACGCTTGTCTGCTGTGCCATGCCGGCGCTGTTCGTGACACTGGGCGCGGGGGCGACGCTTGCCGGCATCGTATCGTCATTTCCGCAGTTGGTGTGGTTCACCGAACAAAAGCAATGGGTATTCGCAATCGGCGCCTTGTTGCTCGCGGCGGGCGGCTGGCTGCCATGGAAGGCAAGGCATGCGCCCTGCCCCGTCGAGCCGGGCGCGGCCCGCGCCTGCCTGCGCATGCGGCGGGGCGGACGGAGGATCTATGCGTTCTCGGTCCTGCTTTATATGGCAGGATTCGCGTTTGCATTCGTGATTCCGTATGTGACGAAGTAAGGGAATGCGGCGGCGGGCCTACGGTGCGTGCGACAGCACTGTGGCCCGCTGTTTCGCATCAATTACCTGCAACCGTTCCAGCCGCGCCTTCGGTTGCGGCATGACGATGGAAGCGGCACCC
The DNA here is from genome assembly GCA_965279315.1 of Alphaproteobacteria bacterium. Taxonomy (GTDB): domain Bacteria; phylum Pseudomonadota; class Alphaproteobacteria; order Micavibrionales; family UBA2020; genus JAPWJZ01. The sequence continues at coordinate 2,928,991 of OZ257145.1, forward strand.
AGTGCCGGCATGATATCCCGCCCCTCCAGCGCGCGCAGCGGATAGTCGCCCAGCAGCGCGGCATCGGTCTCGCCCGTGAAGGCGGTCGGCGCATTCACAGAAAGGTCCGTGCCGCCCAGCTGGCGCAGCCATGCCGTAAAACCTGAATCGTCCGGCGCAGACGCGATATCGCCAGCGAGACTGTTGAAGCTGCTGGAAAGCCCCTCCCCTTGCGCAGCTTTCACCTCCGCGCGTAAGTCATCCGTGGCACGGGCGGCCATGGCGATATGGCGGTCGTTGTAATTCTCCAGATGATCAAAATAGGGCAGCAGCGCGATGTCGCGGTAATCCGTCAGGCGCACATCCGCCGCCCCATCCATTTTCTGCTGCAGCAGATGCGCCAGCGTCAGTTCGTATCCCGCATGGTCGGCAACCGGCTGCACACCCAAACGCTGCATGCGGTCGGCCCAGAAAAACGCGGAAAAGGCATGGGCATCGGCCTCGACATATCTTTGCAGCGAAAACCGCTGCAGCGGCGTCAGGCGTTTCGAATTCAATTCAGAATAACCCAGCGTCTTGTCCTGCCAGCCATGGCGCAGTTCATGCGCGAGATACATGACCTGTTCTTCCAGCGCAAGGTCGGGGCGCACGGTGATGGTCGAATTTTCCGGCACATATTGCGCGTAGTTATTTGTCGCCGCAATCGCGGCATCGAATTTGATCGTGATGTGCTGCGCCTCAGCATACATCAGCAGCGCGCGGCCGAGGGGTGTGCGCCCGAATTCATCCTTCAGCAGTTTCAGCGCAGGCCCGTGCGGATCGGGCAACGTCATCTGGCTGTTGTAATTAGACGCCATGACAGATGCCGGCACGGGGCGCGTCTTTGCGATGTCATCATTTGCCGCATAAGCCGCAGGCGGCATCCCCATCGCCTGCGCGTCCCCCACAGTCATCCCCGCCACCAAAATCAGGCTTTTGAGATTGAAGATCGATGACAGGCGTTTCATGGCGAATGTTGATTCCAGCACGGCGTGCAGCCTTCATGTGAGAAGGCAGTCCCGACCGGCTTTGTATGGGTTTACAGGCGCAAATGCGCTGCAGGCAGTGTAACAAACACGCCGATTTTATGTCAAGAATACAGGTGGGGTATCCTAGCGCCGCAACGCCTTCTGCTGCGCAATCCAGTCGAGTACTTCGGTGATATTGTCGCGCACTTCATTCGCTTCCGCAGGCTTGACGATGTAGGAGGTAGCACCCGCGCGGAGGGCCGAAATGATATCGTCCGGCTCGGACTTCGCCGTGACCATGACGAAAGCGGTGTCATCGAACGTGCTGTTGCCACGAAATTTGCGAAGGATTTCAATGCCGGTTTTGCCGGGCATATCCCAGTCGAGGAAGATGATGTTGTATTCTGCGGTTGCCTTGGCGGCGGCGGCATCGGCGTTTTCCGCCTCGTCCGCCTGCGTTATGCCCATATCGCGCAAGACGCGTTTCAAATGCGCGCGGGCCGTGATGTGGTCGTCGACGATGAGGACTTTCAGCGCGGCAAATTTGCTCTGGTCTGCGGTCATGATGTTAGCGATATAGGCCGGTTGTGCATTCCTGACAACGCGCCCGGGCAAATAAAGTTCCGGACGGCCGCTATTTGCCGTCGCCCTTTTTCGATTTCGCCGCGTTTTCGACGATAAGTTTCAGCTTCTCCGCATCGCGCGACTTGGCGGTTGATTTGGGAGCATCCTTGTCGCCGGGCTTCATGTTTTTCAAGACGCTGAACGGGTTGTTCTTCACTTCCAGCCCCGCCTCCGCCAATTGCGCCGCAAGGCTCACGCCGGGTGCACGGGGATAGGGATCCAGCTCAACGGAAAGGTATTGCGCCACCATCTCGCCAAGGTCGAGCTGGCCGTTGGCGATAACCTCCGGCGCACTGTCATCGTCATCGATGCCGAATTCGGCTTCGTCGCCGAATTTCTTGGCATGTTTGGGTTCTTCGGCAAGGAAAGTGTCAAATTCACCTTCGATATGCGCATGCACATCCTGCAGCGACACGACGCAGGTCTGCACGACATCGGCGGAAAGTTTTCCTTCGAGGCGCACGACATCGCCGCCTTCGACGCGGCGGATGCGCAGGTCGGCCTTCAGGTTCGAAAGCTCGCGCAAATCGAAACGCTTCGCGAGCGCGGCGCATTCCTTCTCGGTCGCCTCGACGGATTCTTTCCTGACTTTGTCGGGGGTCAGCCCCTCAACCGCTAAAACGCGGGAAAATTCTGGTTCTGTTGCCATGGTTCTTTGCCCAATTCAATAAGCAGGAATATACACTTTTTGGCCTGAAAACAAAGGGGTTTCCCCTATGCCCTTGTCTTTTCAGCGGGAAGGCCGTATAAAAAGGCTGGTTTTTAAAGAGGTTTTTCGATGAAATCCGCACCCGTCCTCCTGCTCGCCGCGCTGCTGACATCCGCCTGCGCGCCAAAGGTCACCACACATGGCAACCTGCTGCCCCAGCATCAGGTTGAACAAGTCAAGGTGCAGGAATCCGCCCGCGAAGACGTGGAGCGGCTGTGGGGACCGCCTACAACCGTATCCCCCTTCGACGACAAGACATGGTATTACATCGGCGAAACCGACAGCCAGAAGGGCATTTTCGATCATAAGGTCGACCGCCGCCAGACGATCAAGGTCGTCTTTGACGAGCAGGACCGTGTGGCCGAAGTGACGACCATCGACCCGAAACTGTCGCATGACGTCAAGATCGTGTCGCGCAAGACCCCCGCCGCCGGCAAGGAATTCACCGTCGTGCAGCAGTTCGTCGGCAACCTTGGCAAGTTCAACAAGGGTGGCACGAAGTAACGCTTACGCGACCAGCTTCGGGTACATCCGTTCCGCCACCAGCACCAGCACGCAGAACACGGCCGCCAGAATCCCGTAATCCATCATGAAGCCGTATTCCGATACGCCGCCTGCGATCATCAGCGCGCGCAAGCCGTCGACCTGATAAGTGAGCGGGTTGGCGTGCGACACGTTCTGCATCCAAGGCGGCATCAGCGCGATCGGATAAATCGCATTGCTGGCGAAAAACAGGGGCATTGTCAGCACCTGCCCGATCCCCATGAACCGCTCGCGTGTCTTCACGAAGCAGGCGATGATGAGCGACAACGTGGAAAACACCGCCGAGCCGAGGGCGATCAGCACCAGCACGCCCGCGATATGCAGCGGGTTGAGGCTGATATGCGCACCCGCGACCGCCGCGATGAAATAAACGATGATGCCCTGAATAACGCCGCGCACGCCTGCCGCCAATGCCTTGCCCAGCACGATGGTGGAACGGGGTGCAGGCGATACCAGCATACGGTGCAAAATGCCGAGGTCCTTTTCCCAAATGGCGGAGATGCCGAAAAAGATCGCCGCGAACAGCACGCTTTGCGCCAGGATGCCGGCCGCAAGGTAATCGATATAATTGCCCGAGGTGATGCCGCGCACATTCGCCATCACCTGCCCGAACAGCAGCAGCCACAACAATGGCTGGATGGCGCGCGTGGCCAGTTCGAACGGGTCGTGGCGCAGCTTCTGCGCCTCGGCGCTGAACACCGCCTGTATCTGCATAAAATACCCGAAGAGCGGGTTAACCACGTTTGGCGAGCGAGCGGCGATTGCGTCCGATGTCACGGTAATTTTCCTTTCCTGCTTTTTCCTCGTCATCATTGCGCGCGAGGCGTTCGAAAATATCATCCAGCGAGCCTTGCGGGCCCAGATCGGATTTTATGTCGGCGGGCGTACCCTCGCCCACGATCTTGCCGCGATGCAGGATCGCCAGGCGCCCGCACAGTTCCTCCACCTCCGCCATGTAATGCGTGGTCAGGATGATGGTGACCTTGTATTCTTCCTGCAACCTGCGCACATGTTTCCAGACCGTGTTGCGGGCGGCGGGGTCGAGCCCGACAGTCGGTTCGTCCATGAAAATGACGCGCGGGCGGTGCAGCATGCTCTGCGCGATTTCAAGGCGGCGGATCATGCCGCCCGAAAAACCGCGCACGCGCTGATGCGCGACATCGGCCAAATTCATGGCCTCCAGCGCTTCGCCGATGCGGTCTTTATGTTCGGCGGGCGGAATGCGGTAAAGCCGCGCCGAGAGAAGCAGGTTTTCCCACGCGGTCAGCGCGCCATCGGCACAGAGCAGCTGCGGGATGTAGCCGATGTTCAGGCGCACTTCGGATGACTGCGTGGCGATATCATATCCGGCCACTTTTGCAGTGCCTGATGTAGGTTGCGAGAGCGTCGTCAGCATCTTGATAATGGAGCTCTTTCCGGCACCGTTCGGGCCGATCAGCGCGAAGCTTTCGCCCGCGTTCACGTTCAACGACACGTTATCGACGGCCTTGAACGCGCCGTAGGCCTTGGTGATGCCTTCGATCTGGACGGCATATGGGGTGGTCATGGTTGAAAGCCTTTCCCTTCAAGGGGTTGGGTAACTTGGAATTAAAACTTGCAAGTTTGCCTTCCTATTTTATATACTTGATTCGGATGAAACGCAAGGCACATGACATAACGACCATCGAATTCGGTCAGGCCATCGGCAGGCTGGCGCGGCGCATAAAGGCGGCGGCAGCTTCGCATGAACTGTCGCTGACGGAATCCGCCGTGCTGGTACGCCTCGCCAAATACGGCGCGCACACCATCGCCGACCTTGCGCGTGCGGAGGCCGTGAAACCGCAATCCATGGGTGCCACGGTGGCGGCACTGGAAGAACGCGGGTTGCTGTCGCGCAAGCCCCATCCCACCGATGGACGCCAGATGAAAATCGACCTGACGCCCAAGGGCATCGAGGTTCGCGAAAGTGCGCGCGACGCAAGGCGCACATGGCTGGCGGAGGCGATCGAGGGACTGGACGCGGAAGAAAGGGAACTGCTGTTCAAGGCAGGTAAAATCATCCTGCGACTGGCGGAAAAGCCTTAATCAGAATTTTGGTTTGAAGCGCGCGGTTTTGGGCGCGAGAACCGCGCCATTTGTGCCGCTGCGGATTTTTGCGGCCAATTCGTTTACCTGTTTGCGCTGTACGGCATCGGCGGCGGCTTTTACCTTCTCGACATCGGCCAGCCATTCCTTGCGCCACTTGACGATTTCCTCGCCCAGCACATTGAATCCGCCGTTGCGCGCGATGATATGCGGGGATGCGCCGTACTGCACCAGATACGGGTCCTGCCCCATGCCGATCAACAATTGCACGATATTCGCCTTGCCGAATTTCGCGGCCATGAACAGGGCGTTACGGCCGACGGTGTCCGTCGCATCGATATCCGCGCCCCGCGCCAGCAGGAATTTCACGGACCGGATATGCCCGCCTTCGGCGGCCAGCACCAGCGCGGTTGCGCCGGTCGACGAGCCCTTGTCGTTCAGCATGTCGGGGTAATTCGTGATGATCGTGGAAAGGCTGTCGAGCTCGCCTAAGCGCGCCGCACGGAAAAATGAATCGCGCAGCGATTGCCGCGTCGGCGTATCGAGGTCGAAGATCGACATCGTCATGGCGTCTTGCCCTTGCCGAAGCTGGCGGTGCGCGGCGCCGCGATGTTCCCCTTCACGCCATTTTGCACGGCCTGCGTGACATCGCGTAAATTCTGCACCAGTGCCTCGCGCTCGGCCTGCAGGCGCTGCCGCTCCGCATCGGCTTCGGCCTGCAAATGGCGGGCACGGTGCGCGGCCATTTCGGTGCCGAAGATCGGCATGTCCTGCGCGCCCGCGATCATCACCGCCGAAACGCCCGCCTTGTTGGGCGCGGTCGGGTCAACGCCGTGATTGATGAGGAAGCGGGCAACCGCCGCTTCGCCATTCGCGGCGGCGTAGTAAATCGCCGACTGGTCGCCGTTGTCACCCGCGTTCAGGTTTGCGCCCAGCGATGCCAGCGCCTCCACCACTTCAAGCTTGCCTGCTTTCGCGGCGAGGATGATGGCGGTCGCGCCGGTGGATGAACTGTCATTTTCCAGCAGGTCGGGATAGTCGCGGATAAACGCCGCAACCTCTTCCGCATTCCCGATGGTTGCGGCATGGAAATAACGGTCGATCTCCGCCTTTTCGGGCAGGATCGGGTCATGTGGGGGCGTTGCCGCCGGATTGGGTGCGTTATTCGACATCCGGCGATACTAGCAGATTATGGCAACAAATCAAGGCTGCGGCGTTTTGGGCGCGGGCTTGGCTGCAGCGGGGTATAACTGCCCCAATTTGCGGTCCAGAACGATCATATCCGCCGTGACGATAATCGGCGGGGAGGCCGAGTTTTTGTCCCAGAGCGCGATATGGGTCGCGCCCGCTGTTTCGGCATCGCGGATGGCCGTTTCGACTTGGGTGATATACCAGTCTGCCACCGGCTTCTTCGGCCCGATCGCGGCCTTGAAGGATTTTGACAGGCTGAAACCGCCGTCGAGGAATTCATGCGTGAAGGCGTGGAAACGGCTCAGCTTCTCGCCCTTCATCTCGGCGATGCGCGGCAGTTCGCGCGCCTTGTATTCATCCAGGCTCATCACCGCTTCTGCGACCTGATAGTTCTTGGAGTAATTGGTGCGCGTACCGGGGATTTCCTTGCCCGCTGCATCCACATCCGCGTCATAGAATTTGAATTCCGTCGCAAATCCGAGGAAGGTCGGCGCCGCCCACCAGTCGAGTTTCTTGTAATCAATTGCCAGCGGATCGCGCGAGGGTACTTCGACCGACATCTGTTCGCTGCTGTATAAATCGTATTCGGTGTATTCCATGAAAGTTTTTGTGGGCAATTTTTTAAGCTCCAATATGATACGGAAAAGCACCCTACCCCTTTAATAGTGCGCGCTCAATACAAAAAAGCCCCCTCCTTGCGGAGAGGGCTTTTTGTTTAGGCTTGTCGGATATTAGCCGGCAGCCAGTTTCGCAACGACAGCCACCAGCAGGATCGCCACGATGTTCGTGATCTTGATCAGCGGGTTGACGGCGGGACCAGCGGTGTCCTTGTAGGGATCGCCGACGGTATCGCCCGTCACGGCAGCTTTGTGGGCGTCAGAGCCCTTGCCGCCGTAATGGCCTTCTTCGATGTATTTTTTCGCGTTGTCCCACGCGCCGCCACCCGAGGTCATCGAGATGGCAACGAACAGGCCCGTCACGATCGTGCCGACCAGCATCGCGCCCACAGCCTGGAAGCCGGAAGCCATCGAGCCGGAAACGGTTTTCACGATGTAGTACAAGGCGACCGGCGACAGAACCGGGAGCAGCGACGGAACAACCATTTCCTTGATCGCAGCTTTCGTCAGCATGTCCACGGCGCGGCCGTAGTCAGGCTTGGAAGTGCCTTTGAGGATGCCCGGGATTTCGCGCAACTGGCGACGGACTTCCACGACGATCGAGCCAGCCGCACGGCCGACAGCGGTCATGCACATCGCACCGAACAGGTACGGCAGCAGGCCGCCCAGGAACAGGCCGATGATCACGAACGGCTCGTTGAGCGGGAACGTCACTTCAAGGGCAGCATGGCCGCCTTTCGTAACGTAATCCGATGCAACGCCGAAGTAATGCTTCAGCTCTTCGGTGAAGGCCGCGAACAGCACGAGGGCAGCAAGACCGGCGGAGCCGATCGCGTAGCCTTTCGTGACAGCCTTGGTCGTGTTGCCGACTGCGTCCAGCGCGTCGGTAACGACGCGGACTTTTTTCGGCAGTTCCGACATTTCGGCGATGCCGCCGGCGTTGTCGGTGACCGGGCCGTAAGCGTCCAGCGCGACGATCATGCCGGCAAGCGCCAGCATGGTGGTTGCCGCAAGCGAGATGCCGTAGAGGCCAGCCGCGTTGAAGGCGACGTAGATGCCAACCGCGATCACGATCACGGGCAGCGCAGTCGATTCAAGCGAGATTGCCAAACCCTGGATCACGTTCGTGCCATGGCCGGTTTCCGATGCTTTCGCAATGGAGCGGACGGGGCGGAACGCGGTCGAGGTGTAGTACTCGGTGATCCAGACCATCAGCGCGGTGACGACCAGACCGACAATCGCGCACTGGAACAGCTTCATGCCGGTCAGGCTTGCACCCGACAGCAGCGCGAGCGGCATGTTCATGCCGACGGTCGAGTCAATCGCCCACCAGACGAGGCCGAGCGAAAGGACGCCGGTCACGATGAGGCCTTTATACAGGGCGCCCATGATGTTTTCCGACGAGCCGAGACGCACGAAGTACGTGCCGATGATCGACGAGATGATGCAAAGGCCGCAGATCAGCAGCGGCAGTTCCATCGCGCTGCGGACAGCTTCCGGCGTGAACACCGATGCCGCGATCAGCATGGTCGCAACCAGCGTGACGGCATAGGTTTCGAACAGGTCGGCAGCCATGCCAGCGCAGTCGCCCACGTTGTCGCCAACGTTGTCGGCGATGACGGCGGGGTTGCGGGGGTCGTCCTCGGGCAGGTTGGCTTCAACCTTGCCGCAAAGATCCGCGCCGACGTCAGCGCCTTTGGTGAAGATACCGCCGCCGAGACGCGCGAAGATCGAGATCAGCGAAGCGCCGAAGCCAAGGGCCACAAGGGCCTCCAGGATTTCGCGCTGCGGCACGTTCTTGTTCATCAGGACGAAGTAATACACGGAAACGCCGAGGAGGCCGAGACCGACAACCAGCAGGCCGGTGATCGCGCCCGATTTGAAGGCGACGGTCAGTGCTTCCTGCAGGCCTTTTTGCGCGGCGTCAGCCGTGCGCACGTTGGCGCGGACGGAAACGTGCATGCCGATGTAACCGGCGAGACCCGAGAGGACGGCGCCGATCGTGAAGCCGATGCCGGTGCGCAGGCCGAGCGTGACGCCCAGCAGGATGGCGACCACAACGCCGACAGCGGCGATGGTCGTGTACTGGCGGTTCAGGTAGGCTTGTGCGCCTTCCTGGATGGCGGCTGCGATTTCCTGCATGCGCGCATTACCGGCGCTTTTGGACATGACCTGGAAGCTGGTCAGGATCCCGTACAGAAGTGCAAGCACCCCCGACGCGATCACGATTGTTTGAAGTTCAAACGGCATTTTATTTCCTCTTATATATATCGAGTTAAGCCGGGTTGCGGCATGCTTGGTTTTTGAGTTGGCAGAATGTGCCTAATATATAAGAGGATAGCAACCCCCTGTTCCCATATCCGTGGAACTTTTTGAAGGGGGTGATGCAGCCTTGTCACGCTTATGGCCAAACCTATTTGACAGAATTGATTTTACTGTGCTAGAACAAGCATATCCCGCAGGATTTTTATCAAGTCAGAGGAGATATATCCCTCTTTTTATTACTCAACTTTGAGAGGAAGTTTGCATGCCTTACGTTCCCGAGTTTGAAGATCAAGGTGGCGCACTCGCATTGAAATGTCCGATGTGTGCAAAAAAGGGCTTCGAAGGCCACATTCAGCATCAGCAGATCGAGACTTATGAGAGGAATGAAGATAAAGAGGTGGGGACTTACGTTTCGATCAAGGGCGAAGACGTCAAAATAGACAAAGAAAACACATTAACAGGCAACCCCAGTAATCGTCGTAGCGGCATCGCTATAACGTTTTGGTGCGACAATTGTCACGCCACGTCCAGGTTGGAATTAGCGCAGCACAAAGGTCAAACCTTGGTGGATTTTAAGGTCACAAAAGAATGACAAAAGTTTACTCGATCATACTTCTTGCAATATGCTGTATAGGTATTTCCGGATGTGCAATCAGCATGCCCGGGAGGCAGGATTTGGAGTCTAAGAGCGTTAAACTAAAACTTGTTCAAGGCGGCAAATATAAAGAAGTGGCGCTATGTATCGCAAAGGCTTCAGAAAATGAACCCCTGAAGCTTCGGGACCTGCCACTTCCCTCAAACCTTTACAGACCCGACGAAAAACATCAAAAAGTTGAGATCGGTAACATGGGCTTTGCAGGCCAATCCTATTCTTGGCTCGCTACAGTACACCAAGTTCGAAAGAATACAGTTCAGATAGACATTATTGGCCGTACTAATATCTGGCCAAGTTTATCCCGAGATTATGTGACAAAGAAAATTAAAAAGTTTGCCGAAGGATGCAAGGGCAGCCTGTAAATAACTTCTATAGGTAATTAACGCCAAGGAAACCAAAGATGACCCCCGCAGAGAAAAAACGCGCGCTGGAAATCTCCACCAAAGCCACTCCCGGCCCCTGGTCTTTCGAGGACGACAGCTGGGTTGGCCCGTCTAAATTCTCCATCCATGCCGATCCCGCGCCCAACCTGCGCGGCCCGACGATCATGGGCAATATCGAGATCGACATGAACGGCCTCAACAACCTTGCCTTCGTGACCGAAGCACGCACGCTGCTGCCCAAGGCGCTGCTGCATATCCAGACGCTGGAAGGCGACATCGAAAACCTGAAATCCGGTTTCGCCAAAACCTCCGCGCCCATCATGACGCTCGCCGAAATCACCCGCGCGAAAGAGATTGTCGCCATAGCCACCAAGGGCGAATGGTCATGGGAAGACGACAGCCAGATCGGTAAAGGCGTCGTGACGCTTTATGCGGGACGCGGTGCCATGATGCACGGCCTCAACCTGTTCGGTCGGTTTGATACAGATGCCAACCGCGACAATAACCTGAACTTCATCACCGAAGCGCGCGATTTGCTGCCCAAGGCGATGCAGCGCCTTGAAGACCTCAGCAATGAAGTCCAGCGCATCACCCGCCCTGCCCTGACCCTGAAACCCGCCCCCGCCCACACGGTCAAACCACCCGCCCCGAAACCGCCGGGTGTTTGGGGTGATGACGAAGGCAAGAAGTAAATCCGAATATAAATAAACTTCGTCATTCCCGCGAAAGCGGGAATCCATGAGCTTGTGCGCACATGGCAGCCGCTGTTGGATCCCCGCCTTCGCGGGGATGACGGGAATGAAAAAACGCCGGTGCAGTTTTGCACCGGCGTTTTGAATTACCATCCCGCAAATATTACGGACGCGGGCCGAGGCCGGATTTTTTCATCCCCTGCTCGAACTTCTCGATGATCTGGTCAACGGTGATTTTGCCGGTCGCCAGCACCTTGTCGACTTCGTTAAAGAACTGCGGCGATTCCAGTGTTGCTTCCACCAGCATGCGGCGGGTAACGGGCTTGCCGTCCTGCGTCGTGATGCCGAACACGGTTTCATCGGCATAGGGCGACGCGTTCACGGCGTTGTTGAAGGCGGTCGTCAGTTTCTGCTTGTCTGCGGGGGTCATATTAATAATCCTTCGTTTAAATTTGCGAATTCGTAACATTAAGACGAATTGCACACCACAGCTTTTATAGTGATTTATACTGCCTTTTTTGGTCCGCCGGGTTTTCCGCCCAGCTCTAGAAACTTGAGGTAAGCGGGCGCGGGACTGCCGGATTTCATGCAGGAAACATCTTTCGTATCCAGCACCGTAACATTGTCCGCCTTATCGCGTAACACAGCGGTGACATATGCGGCATTGGCGTGAAAGGTGTAAATCGCTGTCAGCTGGCCGTTTTGAACGGAGATGCTTTCGATCAGGCTGTCGCGCTTATTATCGTCGCCCGTCATGAAATACTGCGGTTTGGCGCCCGCGAGCGGCGGCTGGTTGAATAACGCGGCAAGGCTGTCGGCACAGTTTGTTTTGATAGTCATGGCATTTTCCTTCGGCTGCTGTTGCTGTCGTCGGGCCGACCGGATATGGAGAGGGAAATCAACGGCCCGCTTCCTGCACAGAACAACCCTGTAAAATCAAAATTACGCGTAAGGTTGTTTTACAGGCTGGCGGAAGCACCAAGGGGCGGGAAACTTTAAACACGCCCGAAGGAAGGATGCCAACTGCTTGTACAAGTAATATTACCGCGCATTTGTTATGTCAATAGTTAACACGCAACCACTTGTTATAAATAACTTTAATCCAGCTCATTACAGGACGAGAGAATTAAAAAAAACCGGAATAGATGCCTGTTCCGGTTTTTCTTTAAAACTACACGGCAATTACTTGCCGGCTTTCTTCGCGCGTTTTTCAGCGCGTTTTTCGTCAGCCGTTTTCTTGGGGGCTTTTTTGACGTTCTTTTTTGCATCTTGCGATTTAGCCATGAAACTCTCCTAATCTGTACGCGCAGGCGATGTGCCTTGCGCTGCAACAAGAGTGTGCTGAAACCGCGCGCAGGTCAAGCCTTTACCGTTATTTGAACAGCCCCTTGATCGCGCCTTCCGCACCATCCAGCACCTTACCGACAGGCTTCATGAGGCTGGCCTTGGTCGCGGCATTGGTGGCGGCGTTCATGATGCGGGGGACGACCTGCCGCGCCACTTCGGCGGCGGTCGCGGGCTTATTCTTCGTGCCGAGGTCGGTCATAGTGATCGGCGGCAGATCGACCGTCTGTTCGCCGATCCCGGGCAGATGTGGCACCAGTTTGGCGTTGATGATGCGCAGTTTCTTGATGATCAGCTTCGGGGCTTCGGCGGAAGCCTCGCTCTTGCCGCTGGTCGATTTCATGTTGCTGCGCAGGGCGTCGATATTCGTGCCGCCTTTGCCTCCGATGTAATAGGTGACCGTCATGCCGTCCACTACCACCTCGTTCAGCGTGACAAGGCTGCGCGAGATATCGCCGACGGAAAAGGTGATGCTTTCGGTTTTCAGGAAGGCGTTGCTATAGGGTTTCGGGTTGTCGATCGTCAGCTTGCCAATCGCGGCCTTCATTTCGGGAAAGGAAAACATGAGCGAGCTGACATGCACCGGCGTGCCAAGCGCCGCCGTGCCTGCTTCCTCGATCAGTCGTTTCGCGGTGCTGTTGAAATTGAGGTAAACCGCAATCGCGCCTGCGGCCAATAACGCGATCAGCAATATCAGAAACTTTTTCATCCGGCTGTCCTTCATCTGGCGGCCGGGAAATTGTAACCGGCATGTTCGTTCACTCTAGGCCAGTTTCAGGGAAAAGTCAGGAATGGTTGTTAAATGTATCTATCATCAAATGTCCTAATCAATACCGGGCATCGCGCTTTATAATAAATCTCCTTTCTGTTACTGCGCGATGCCCTCAAGGCGAAACTGTCTTTTCTCGGTGTATTCGCAATCCTCCGGTCTGCGGCTTAAAAAATTGGGCCTGCTGGTCAGCGTATCTGGTTGTGCGTAGGATCCTTTCTGTTTCGTGGTTTGCGTGTCGTCATGGTCTCGGGGTTTTTTCAGGTATGGTTCAGGCGTTTCGCGTCACCGCGATTGTTCGGGCTCCTTTGTCTGTCGGGGGTTTTTGTCTTTGGTCTTCGTCTTCTTTGGCGGTGTTTCCGGTCTCCTTTCGCCGCCAGTCGTTAACTCATAATTAAATCCTTACATGGCTAAGATTGGTCGTCAAACACAACCGGAAAAACCAATATATTTCAATTATTTAGTTATACTCATATTTTACCTATGTGGTTTTATAATACCACATCGATTCTTCCCAACCCCTTGTAAATCCATGCTAAAAATCGGGACATGATTCCCATGCGCGACCTTGTCCGGACGTTTGCGAAAATCGGCTGCCTCGGCTTCGGCGGGCCGGCGGGACAGATCGCGCTTATGCACAAAATATTGGTCGAGGAAAAAAACTGGATCAGCGAGCAGCGTTTCCTGCATGCGCTGAATTACTGCATGCTGCTGCCGGGACCGGAGGCGATGCAACTGGCCACCTATATCGGCTGGCTGCTGCACAAGACATGGGGCGGCATCGTGGCGGGGCTGCTCTTCGTGCTGCCAGGATTTTTCGTGATGCTCGCGCTGGCCGCCATTTACGCGCAATACCACAGCGCGCCGCTGGTGGCCGCGCTGTTCTACGGGTTGAAGCCCGCCGTGCTTGTGATCGTGGTCGAGGCCCTGCTCCGCATCGGCAGGCGCGCGCTGCATACAGCTGCAGCCTACAAACTCGCGGCATTATCCTTCACCTGCATTTTCTTCCTCGGCATCCCCTTTCCCCTGATCGTGCTGGCGGCGGGCGCGATTGGCTATGCAGGGCGTAACACGGCCTTCAAGCCCGCCCCTACGCCCGAGAAAACCGGAAACGAAAAGGAAAGCGTCATCGATAAAATGATGGCAGACGGCAAGCTGAACCACGCAAGCCCGCTTTACGCGCGTCCGCTGGGCACGTTGTTCGACTGGCTGGCGATATGGTTCACGCCCGTGATGCTCTGCCTGCATTTTTACGGTGGCGGACATATCCTGTCGCAGATCGGCACAGCGTTTAGCAAACTGGCGATGGTGACCTTCGGCGGCGCCTATGCCGCGCTCGCCTATGTTGCGCAGATGGAATTGATCCCGCCGCCCGATATGCTGAACGGCCTCGGCCTTGCCGAAACGACGCCCGGGCCGCTGGTCCTCGTGCTTGAATATGTCGGCTACCTCGCGGCCTACAAACAGCACGGGCATTTATTCGGCGTGTTGGGCGCGACGCTGGCAGCATGGGTCACCTTCGCTCCGTGCTTCCTCTGGATATTCCTCGGCGCGCCCTATGTGGAACAAGCACGCCACAACAAGGCGCTCGCCGCATCCCTCTCCGCCATCACCGCCGCCGTGACAGGCGTGATTTTGAACCTCGCCGTCTGGTTCGCGCTGCATACGCTGTTCGCCAAGGTCGAGCCGTTCAAACAAACGGGCGTCACGCTGTACAAAGTCGCACAACCCGATATCGCCGCCATCGCGCTCGCCCTCCTCGCGGCGTTGACGACGTTCAAGCTGAAATGGGGATTGCTGCCGACGCTGGGCATTTGTGCGGTACTGGGAATGGCCCTAAAGCTGGTTTAGCCGCCCGAGCAAATATTGTTAACGCATTTTACCAGAAACGGCGTCGGCGCGCAGGGGCCGCGGGTCGCCCAGTCAGACGCGCAACCGCTACGCACATCGCCCTGCAAAGCCTCGAGCGCCTGCAAAAACTCAGGGCTGGAATGATTGCGCGGCAGGACTATTGCGGGCTTGCTCCCATCAGCACGATAGAAATACCCCTCGCAATCCGCATCCGCAGTGCAGGTTTTCGGCTGCGACTGCAAAAACGCTTCAAGCTTTTCCTGCGCGGCGATGCAAGTACCGGATTCGGCTTTCGCCGCGCCGGAAAAGGTCAAAAACAGGATAAAAAATGCAAATGCTGTAACGATAATTTTCATGTGGTGATACTGCACCGGAAAGCAAGTTTTATCAAGCACCTACACGCGCGTTATGCAAAGCATAACAGCTTATTTATGTCTTTGTCCTACCGTCTAAAAATGGTAAAAATAACGCGATCAAAATATACCCCGAAAGGCCGCAAAACGTGACCACCGACAACACCGTCCGCACCTCCGATATCGCCCCTATTACGATCGAAGAGGAGATGCAGAAATCCTATCTCGATTACGCGATGAGCGTGATCGTGAGCCGCGCGCTGCCCGATGTGCGCGACGGGTTGAAACCCGTCCACCGCCGCATTTTGTACGCGATGCGCGAGGGCGGTTACGATTCCACGAAGCCTTTCAAGAAATCCGCCCGTATCGTCGGTGACGTGATGGGTAAATACCACCCGCATGGCGACAGCGCCATTTACGACGCGATGGTGCGCATGGCGCAAGACTTCTCGATGCGCCTGATGCTTGTCGACAGCCAGGGTAACTTTGGTTCGATGGATGGCGACCCGCCTGCGGCAATGCGTTACACCGAAGCGCGCCTGAACAAGGCCGCTGAATCGATGCTGGAGGATATCGACAAGGAAACCGTCGAATTCCAGCCCAACTACGATGAATCGACGCTGGAACCCAAAGTGCTGCCGTCGCGCTTCCCCAACCTGCTGGCGAACGGCGCGTCGGGCATCGCGGTCGGCATGGCGACCAACATCCCGCCCCATAACCTTGGCGAAGTGATCGACGGTTGCGTGGCCTATGTCGACAACCCCGATATCACGATTGACGAGCTGATCGAGATCATCCCCGGCCCCGACTTCCCCACCGGCGGCCAGCTGATCGGCCGCAACGGCGTGATGGGCATGTACCACAACGGCCGCGGCTCGATGATGATGCGCGCCAAGACGTCGTTCGAAGAAGGCAAAAAAGACCGCGTCTCGATCATCGTCCACGAAATCCCGTATCAGGTGAACAAGTCCAAGCTGCTCGAGAAAATGGCCGAATGCGTGCGCGAGAAAAAGGTGGAAGGCATTTCCGACCTGCGCGACGAATCCGACCGCGACGGCGTGCGCGTGGTGATCGAGCTGAAAAAGGACGCTGTTCCCGATGTCGTGCTGAAGCAACTGCAGAAAGAAACCGAGCTGCAGACCAGCTTCCCCGCCAACATGCTGGCGCTGAACTACGGCCGCCCGATGACGATGAACCTCAAGATGATGATCGAGGCCTTCGTCAAGTTCCGCGAGGAAGTGATCGCGAAACGCACGATATTCGAACTGAAAAAAGCCCGCGACCGCGCCCATATCTTGGCAGGTCTGGCCGTTGCCGTCGCGAATATCGATGAAATTATCGCGATCATCCGCACCGCCAGCGACCCCAACGACGCGCGCGAAAAACTGACCGCCAAGGCCTGGGCCGCCGCGATCGTCGCGCCGCTGATCCAGCTGATTGATGACCCGCTGTACCCGATTTCGAACGACAACACCTACCAGATGTCGGATGTTCAGGCGAAAGCCATCCTCGACCTGCGCCTGCACCGCCTGACGGCGCTGGAGCGCGACAAGATCGGCGACGAGCTCAAGGAAGTCTGCGCCTATATCGCCGAATGCCTGCGCATTCTGGGCAGCCGCACCGAATTGATGCAGCTGCTGCGCGACGAGCTGGTGGAAATCCGCGAAAAATTCGCAACGCCCCGCCGCACCGAGCTGATCGCGCTTGAAAACGAAACCGACCTGGAAGACCTGATCCAGAAGGAAGACATGGTCGTGACCGTCAGCCATGCAGGCTACGTGAAGCGCGTCCCCCTTTCCACCTACCGCGCGCAGAAACGCGGCGGCAAAGGCCGCACCGGCATGCAGACGAAGGACGAAGATTTCGTCACCGACCTGTTCATCGCCAATACCCATACGCCCGTGCTGTTCTTCACCAGCAAGGGCATCGTGCATAAAATGAAGGTTTACCGCCTGCCGCTCGGCACGCCGACGGCAAAGGGCAAGGCCTTCATCAACCTGCTGCCGCTGGAACCGGGCGAAAAAATCTCGGTCGTCATGCCGCTGCCGGAAGACGAAACGACATGGGAAAATCTCGACGTCATCTTCGCCACCTCCCACGGCACCGTGCGCCGCAACAGCCTGGAGGACTTCCAGAACGTGCGCGCCAACGGCCTCATCGCCATGAAGCTGGAGGGTGACGAAAGCCTGATCGACGTGCGCACCTGCACGGATAAAAACGACATCCTGCTCTCGACCCGCAAGGGCAAGGCGATCCGATTTGGTGTTGCCGACTTACGCGTATTCAAGAGCCGCGCGTCGACGGGCATTCGCGGCATCAAGCTGATGGCGGGCGACGAAGTCGTCTCCATCTCTATCATCCACAGCGTGGAGGCAACGCCCGACGAACGCATCGCCTACCTGCGCCGCGCCTCGAAAGAACGCAACCAGATCGAGGATGAATCCGGCGACGTGCCGGGCGGCGAGGACGGCGAGGAAGTTGCTTCCGGCAACGTTGTGCTGACCGATGAACGCTTCAACGAGCTGGCGAAGCTGGAGGAATTCCTGCTCGCCGTGACGTCGAAGGGCTTCGGCAAGCGTACCTCCACCTACGAATACCGCGCCACCAACCGCGGCGGTTCGGGCATCTGGAACATGAAACTGGGCAAGAAGAACGGCGAAATCGTCGGATCGTTCAACGTCCATGATTCAGACGAAGCGATGCTGGTCACCAATGGTGGCCAGATCATCCGCATGCCGGTCGAAGACGTCCGCTTCGTGGGCCGCCAGAGCCAAGGTGTCACCCTGTTCCGCATCGACGGCGAAGGCGAAGAAGTCGTCTCCGCCGCGATCATTAAGGATGTGGGGACGGATGAGGTGAAGGAATAGGGAGATGAAAAGGCACGCCACTTATTGCTCTTCGTGGCTTGTTGCCTGTGCCTGTTTACAGGTTTCCAAGGCTTCTGCCTGTGCGGAAATAAACGGTACTGCTCACCAAAATTCGCACTTTTGGGATGCGCTTGGATGGTTACTGCTTATAGCCTTGTCGATTATTTCCGTGATTTTGACTTCTGTAGTTGTTTGGCGACGGGGCGGGAAGTCGGCTAAATATAAAAAACCCCTTCGAATACTGTCCATATTGATTACTTGCATCATGGTAGCGTTCATTTACTGGGGGCTCACGGGAGAGGTTGAAGTGAGCAACTGCGCTAACTTTCCAAAGACTTCTTCACCCCCAGTCGCAGCGCCTCGATAACTTTCCCCTTTCGCTATGCGCCGATTTTTGGTTTTATAACTTACGGTAGTGAATCCCCGCCTTCGCGGGGAGGACCGTTCTCGGAAGTCCTTCATCATGACCATGAAAAACACCCCTCCCCTCATCGGCATCTATCCCGGCACGTTTGACCCGATCACGCTGGGACATCTGGATATCGTGGAACGCGCGATGAAGGTGATTGACCATCTGGTGATCGCGATTGCCGAGAACCCGGGCAAGGGGCCGCTGTTTTCGGTCGAGGAGCGCATTGCGCTTGCCCAGACCGACCTTGCCAACAACAAGAAGATCGCCGGCAAGTCGTTCGAGGTAGTGTCGTTCAACGAACTGCTGATGGATTTCGTGGTCAAGAAAAACGGCCGCGTGATCGTGCGCGGGCTTCGCGCGGTTTCCGACTTCGAATACGAATTCCAGATGGCGGGCATGAACTCGTTCCTGAACGACCAGATCGAAACCGTGTTCTTCATGGCGCAGTCGAAACACCAGCTGATTTCATCCCGCTTCGTCAAGGAAATCGCGCGCCTCGGCGGCAATGTCCGCCATTTCACCACGCCGAGCGTTGTGTCTGCGCTGAAGAAAAAGTTCAAGAATTAAATCCCACAAACCCAACAGCGTCACCCCCGCCTTGCGCGGGGGTCCAGAAGCGCGTCCGCGCGTCACCTGACTCCAGAGTCATATGACGGCTGGACAGCCTTCCGGATGCCCGCGCAAGGCGGGCATGACGGGAGTGTATTGAGTTTATGGTTTAGGATGTTGCGCGGGTTTCTTTGGGGCGACAGGTCGCAACGCCTTCACCCGTGCCAGAATTTCGGCGGGTGGCAAACTCTCCAGCGCGCCGAATTTTGGCGGGACGAGCGATTTGGGGTCGGCGTCCTGCTCCACCGTTTTCAGGCGGGGGTTGTCGCGGTTGATCTGTTCCACCTCGCCCTGTATCTGCAGGGCGGCATCTAGGTTGCTGAGGCGCAATCCCAGCGCGGGGTCTCGTTTATCGGCGGGCGTCATGTAATCGATCAGGCTGAGGCTGATAAAGGCCGTGATGCGGTCGTTTTTCAGCCCTGCATCCGCAGCACCGTTCACAACCGCCGACGGATATTCATCGACCAGCGTCACGCGCGCGCCCGTGCCCGCATCGACCTTGTGGATGCGCAGCCGGTCGGCGTTCTTGCCCTCGTGCTTGACGTCGAAATCTAGTTCCACCGCCAGCAGCGACTTATCTGCCGCCTCGTACCAGGCCGTCACGCGGCGGTGCTGTTCAGGGAAAACATAGGATGCGTTGAACCGCATCGGCAGACCCTGTTGCGTGCGGAATGCAGCATTCAATTCGTAAATGACATCCGTCGCATTGACGCTCAAATACCCGTTCTTTCCCGTGCCGCTTTCGAGCGCCAGCGCGCCCTGCCCGAACATGTCGCTGACGACCGACATCGCATGGACAGATTCCGACGGCACGCCGATGGAGGGCCGCGTATCGCCCGTGCGGTTCTTGCCCCAAATGGCATCAAAGCCGATCGGTTTTACATCGCCGAATGACGGCAGCAATTCCTGCAACCGGTCGAAGACGGGGCTGAAATTGATGACCGTGTTCATGCTCAGATATCTGGCGCGCAGTTCAGGTTCAATCTCCTGTGCTTCCGATAACAGCGCGGTCAGCGGCTTTTCGCTCAAGACCGCTTTCAAATCGGGCGCGTTCTTGAACAGTGTGCGGAACGCGTCGATATGCTGGTCGTCGTTGAAGGCCATCAGCGCGACCTGCGGCGACGCGTTGGCAAGCGCGGCATCGATATCGGAAAACTTTTTCACCTGCGCGGGCAGCCGCTGCAGTTTCTGCGCATCACGATCAACGGCGGAAATATCCAGCGTCACGCCATAGCGCGGTTGCAAAACCTTTTCCGACACCTCTATCAGCGACGCGATATGCCGCTCCCCCATCACGCCCGCGCCTAAAACAAGCACGGGAATGGTTTTGACGCCGGATTTCGCTTTTTCGGTAAAGGTGTCGTGCAGCATCAGAATCCCCTTGATGGGATGACTATAATACATAACGTGTAAAAAAGGATGAATGCGACTCCAAGCACCTGAATTCGCTTGTTTAAATTTTCCGCATTTTTAAATTTACAAGTTAGGTAAATCCGCGTATAAACTTGACGCTGACCGGGATTTTCTTCTATATATCTCAGTCTCTTGATACCGTGATTCCGTAGCTCAGCGGTAGAGCATCTGACTTTTAATCAGAGGGCCCTGGGTTCAAATCCCAGCGGGATCACCATTTCTCTCCTAAGATATTGCTGGAAGGCTGGGTTTTGAACCCAGCTTTTTTAGTTTGCAGCGAAGCTGTATGTTCAAATCCCAGCGGGATCACCATTTCTCTCCTAAGCTATTGCTGGAAGGCTGGGTTTTGAACCCAGCTTTTTTAGTTTGCAGCGAAGCTGCATGTTCAAATCCCAGCGGGATCACCATTTCTCTCCTAAGCTATTGCTGGAAGGCCGGGTTTTGAACCCGGCCGTTTTTGTTTCCAATCGGCTTAAACGCTTGTTAACGCACATTTCTTATCATGGGAGATGCCTGCCGGCATTTCTGGAAGGATATCCCATGTTCGCCAAGATCTTTTACAGCCTCGCCGTCCTGTCATTCCTGACCGCCGCCTTCCCTGCCGGCGCGGATGCGCCTCCGGCTTTCAAGGACAAGGAATACCTCGCGCTGGTGGACGCATCGGTCGCCGCGCCCGACAAGGCGGACTGGAAAGCCATCCGCAGCCTTTACACCCAAACATCTTTCTATGACGACGCGCGGCGGCACGGCTTCGGCGGGTCGCACCACAGCGATCTGGGCCAAAAGGCGGCGAAGGACAAGACTGCGGGCGCAATCGCGCTTTACAAGGAAGAGGCGCGCAAATACGCGGGTGCAATCGACACGCATATGGAGGCCTATGCGATGGCCGAAAAACAAAAGGCCGATTTCATCGATACAGCCTACCTGAAGGCCGCGTTCAAGGGATTGGGCGACGCGATCATGGCGACCGGCGACGGCCGCAGCATGGCCACGGCGTACAAGGTCGTCTCCACCAGCGAGGAATATTTCCTCATGCGCAGCATCTACGGCCTCACGATCCGGTCGAAAACGCTGGAACAGGGAAATGGGCGCATGTTCGACATCCACAAGGTCAACAACCGCAAGGGCGAGGATGCCGGCGACATCTTTTTCGACATCAGCCTTTTCTTCGGCATGATGGAACTGCCGCCCGCGGTGACGCAAAAGCTCGACCAGCTGAAGCGCGAGCACCCGATGCCCCCGCCCGGCGCAAGGCCGTCGCCGCCTGTGCCGGAAAACGACGCGAAATACCTCGCCCTCGTCGATGCCGCGATCAAGGATCCCGCCAAGGCCGCATGGGATGATTTGCGCAAGCTTTATCCCGCGACCACCTTTTACCAGCGCGTCGGCGGCGTCAACCTTGCCCATTACGCAGAAGACATGAACGATTTCGTATTCAAGCGCCTGACGCCCGAAGCCATCGCCGTATACCAGAAATTCCAGCGCGAGCATTACGCATCCGCCGGCGCGCATTCCCGCGCCATCAGCCTTGCCAAGGTCAAGCCCCTGCCCTTTATCGATGCGGCTGCGGAGCAGGCGGCGTTTGACGGGCTATTGAAATCCCTGCGCGCGACAGGTAACGGCGCAAGCCATGCGACGGCGTTCAAGGCCGTCAGCGTCGACGAGGCGACATACCTTGTCATGACGATTTTCAAAAAACGGCCCGGCATGCGCGTGGAAAACGATAACGGCCTGCCCTTCCTCGCCTTTAACGGCACGGATGCGGCGACCGACCAGCCCCTGATGTCTTATTTCGCACTCGACCCCCGCGCGATCACCACCAGCGCCAACCCGTCGCCGGAGCCGCCCGCGATATCGCGCATGGTCATCAATCAGTCCCCCCCGATGGATACGCCGGAAAAGGAAGTGCCGCTGCCCGACCCGCGCAACCCCGATGCGACAAAGGTGTCCTATTTGCTGCTCGACCTTGACGGGGACGGCATCAAATTCGGCGATTTGAAGGGCCGGGACGGCATTTACTGGGATATCGACGCCGATGGCTTTGGCGAAGCAACGGCATGGCCGCATGATGCGTTCCTGATGATCGACCTCAACGGCAACGGCCGCGTCAGCTCGAACGCGGAACTGTTCGGCATGGCATCCACCAACAGCCTCGACGTGCTGGCGGAAAAAGACGACAACCATGATGGCGTCATCGACAAAAAAGACGCGATCTGGCCGCAATTGATGGTCTGGCGCGACAGCAACAACAGCGGCAACACCGACCCCGGCGAATTGTCGACATTGGATGACAAGAAAATCTATGCGATCGAGCTGAAGGCCGACCGCACGCGCAAAGTGGACAACGGCAATACCGTATTGGCGCGCGGCGCGTTCCGCATGGTGGATGATGCCGGCAAAACGGTGGTGCGCGACATTGCCGCCGTGTACCTGGATTACGACGATGTGAACACCGTCGACCTGCGCCGTAAAAAGATCGATACGCGTTCGTTTTTCCTGCCGCAGATGCGCGGCTATGGCGTTCTGCCCGACCTGACCACCGCAATGTCGCGCGACAAGGGCCTGATGGTGCAGGTGCAATCCCTGTCGCTGCTGTCGCTGGGCGCGCTGGTGAACGACCCGCAAGACTATGAGCGGCAGATGCATAACATCGTCTATGGCTGGGCGGGCGCAGCCAAGCTTGATCCCCACAGCCGCGGGCCGAATATCGATGCGCGGCGATTGAAGGCGATGGAGAAAATGATGGGCCAGAAATTCGCCCAGATCGGCGCAGGCGGGCTGGATAACCCGCTGTTTTTCGGCGCGAACAGCATGAACCAGGCCTATACCGGCCTGTTCAACCATTTCTACGGGATGCTGGGCGCACAGGTTTATGCGTCGCAAATCTTCATGGGAAAAATCTATTACGACCCGCGCAGCGACAAGCTGATGAACGTGAAGGGGCTCAACATCCCCGCGCTGGCCGACCTCTCCGCGCTAATCGCGAAGAACCCCCAAGCCCTTGGGCGCAGGGAGGCATGGAAAGGCCTTGCGCGCATCATCAACGTCGCCGACAGCGCCAAGATCCCGCCCGAAGACATGCAGGCGCTGGATGCGCTGATCAAGCAATCGGATCCAACGCTCGATTACGCCGCGCTGCTGGGCTTCATCAAGATCGAGGATATCCGCACCCTGCCCGGCCATGATTACGCAACAAAGGTGCTGGGCCTGGGCGCAAAAGATGGCGACCTGAACGAAGTGCTGGAAATGGCGCGGCGCAAGGATGCGTCGAAGCAGATCGTCTATACCGACCTCATCACCGAAATATTGCGCGCCTGCTGCAAGACGGAACAGGAGATCCTCGACTACCTGACCACGCAGAATTTCACGGTCGGCATTTACCCGATCGAGGCCGCACGGCGGGAAACAGGCACCAACTTCGCCTTTACCCGCGTGCTGAAGGCCGTGCGCCAGCCCACCCTGATGGAAAACCTCGGCGCGAAGATGGGGTCATCCGCACCGCCCGACTTCAATATCGTTTTTGTCTACATGAACGGCGATAAATTCGAATGGGCCTATGGTCATATCCAGAAATGATTTCTTTTTCCGGTTGACTTTCCGGAATCAGTTATGCTAATTTCGAGCATAACTTAAAAAGAAACGAGGGTGCCATATGACGAAGCAACAAAATGCCAAAGAAAATGCGCGTGAAACCAGCCTGATCGCCGCTTTTAACGCCGCAGTCGCCAAACACATGAAATATGACAGCCGCGAAGAGGGCAATTACTTCGAACACGGCACAGAAACCGCTTTCCAACGCCTTGCCACGCAAACGGCGGAGCTGATCGAACAACAGGGTGCGCGGAACACCGCCCCCGTATTGGTCGCCATCGCACGCGAAGTGCAGGCGGTCGGCGAAATCGGCTGGGATCACGCCAACTCCATCGGCTTCGCCGTCAAGCGCGGGCTGGAATCGGATGGCGGCACGGCGGGCAAAAAGGGCAATCCGTTCCGGCAGATGAAGCTTTAAGCCCAGCAGCTACAACCCAGCACACCCCAGAACCCGCGCAGGTCATCGGCGGGCGCGGTTGCGGTGTAGGATTTCGCGTGGGCGTGCCCATGCACGTTGCAGCTGTTGTCGCAGCCACAGGCGAGAGCAAGTCGCGGAGATGATGATGATGATGATGCCGATGCATGCTGGTATCCGCCGAATTTCTTGACGGGCGACCAGTCGGGGGAGATGGGCAGCGGCGCAGGGGCGAGCGTGTTGAAATCACCGTCGCCATAGACAACCTTGCCACCCACCATCGTCATCACGGCGCGCAGGTCTTTCAATTCGTCCTCCGCCACGTTCATCATGTCGCGGTCGAGCACGGCTAGGTCGGCATATTGGCCGGCGATGATCGCGCCTTTTTTGCCGTTTTCGGTCGAGAACCATGACGAGCCTTCGGTGTATAACCGCAGCGCGTCTTCCCGGTCGAGGCGTTGCGCGGGCGGGTAGAGGCGCAGGCCGCCGACCGTTTTGCCCGTCACCAGCCAGTAAATGCCGATCCACGGATTGTAACTGGCCACGCGCGTCGCATCGGTACCCATGCCGACGGGCAATCCCGCGCCCAGCATTTTATGCACGGGCGGCGTTGCTTCCGCCGCCTTCGCCCCGTAGCGGTTGACGAATTCTTCGCCCTGATACGCCATGCGGTGCTGGATAGCGATGCCGCCGCCCAACGCACGGATACGGTCAATGCTTTTTTGCGAAATGGTTTCCGCATGGTCGATGAACCAGTGCAGGCCGTCGAATGGCACTTCGCGGTTCACCCGTTCAAACACGTCGAGGAAGCGCGAGACTGATTCTTCGTACGTGCCATGGATGCGGAACGGCCAGCGGTTTTCGGCGAGGTGTTTCGTCACGGCATATAATTCGTCTTCCAAAGTCGTGGGCAGGTCGGGGCGCGCTTCCTTGAAATCCTCGAAATCGGCGGCAGAAAATACCAGCATCTCGCCGCCACCATTGTGGCGGAACATGGCATCGCCCTGCCCAGGCTTTACCAGTTTCGTCCAGCCCTGGAAATCTTCCAGTTCCTTGCCCTTGTTCTGCGTGAACAGGTTATAGGCGATGCGGATGGTCAGTTTGCCTTCGGAAGCAAGACTCTGGATAATCCGGTAATCATCCGGATAATTCTGAAACCCGCCGCCCGCATCAATGACGGAGGTGATGCCCAGCCGGTTCAGCTCCCGCATGAAGTGGCGCGTGGACACAACCTGGTCCTCCGGCGACAATTTCGGGCCCTTGGCGAGCGTTGCGTACAAAATCAGCGCATTCGGGCGCGCAATGAGCAATCCGGTCGGGTTACCCGACGCATCGCGCTGGATTTCACCGCCGGGCGGGTTCGGCGTGTCTTTGGTATAGCCCGCCGCCCGCAGCGCGGCGCGGTTCAATATCGCGCGGTCATAAAGATGCAGGATGAAAACCGGCGTATCGGGGGCCAGCGCGTTGATTTCGTCGAGCGTCGGCAGCCGTTTTTCCACGAATTGCTGTTCCGTGAAGCCGCCCACCACCCGCACCCATTGCGGCGGCGGAGTGATGGCGACCTGCTGCTTCAGCATGTCGAGCGCGGTTGCGACGCTGGTGACACCGTCCCAGCGCAGCTCCATCAGGTAGTTCAGCCCGCCGCGGATCAAATGCGTATGGCTGTCGTTCAGGCCCGGAATCGCGCGGCGGCCCTTCAGGTCGATGACCTTCGTGCCTGCCCCGGCCAGTTTCATGATATCGGCATCGCTGCCGACCGCCTGAAACACGCCGTCCGTGATCGCCGCCGCCGTTGCGGTCGGGTTTGTGCGGTCAAGCGTGGTCAGCTTGCCGTTCATGATGATGGTATCGGGCGCACCGGTCATGGCGAAGGCTCCACGGAAAGGGTTGAGCGACAGAAGGCCAGCCGCGCCGAGGGCGGTCGCCTGCATCAGCTTGCGGCGTAATTTATCCACAGGTCAGGAGGCTTTTTTGACCGGCCCTGCGGACGGGTTGACCTTGTGCTGGTATTTGCCGCGCTGGCCGTAGTCATGCACGAGGCTCGCGGCGTAATCGATGCCCATGCCATAGGCGCCGAAATGTTCGCGCACGATATCGGTCGTGCCCTGATAGGTGTCCTTGCGCGCCCAGTCGCGCTGCAGTTCCAGCAGCAGCTGGACCGTCGTGATGCTTTCCGCGCCGTGCTGTTCCATACGGCGGACAGCGGCGTTATGCGCCTCGGTCGAGGTGCCGCCCGATGCATCGGTGTTGATGATGACGTCAAAACCCTCGTCCAATGCGCAGATGGCGGGGAACACAAGGCATGCTTCCGTCCACAATGCCGCCATGACCAGCTTTTTCTTGCCGGTTTTCTTGACCGCGTCAATGAAGCCCGCGTCCTCCCACGAATTCATGCTGGTGCGTTCGATCGGGTCCTGTTTCAGCACGTCCAGCAGTTCGGGCCAGATATAGCCGGAGAAGCTTTCCGTTTCGACGGCGGTCAGGATGGTCGGGATGTTGAACACCTTCGCCGTCTTCGCCATTGCAACCGTGTTGTTTTTCAGCAGCTGGCGGTCGATGGAGGTGACGCCGAAGGCCATTTGCGGCTGATGGTCGATAAAGATGAAGGCGCAATTGTCGGGCGTCAGCAGCTTGTCGGTCGCAGCGGGCATGTGAATCTCTCCGGTCGATGTTGAATGGCGTTCAACAATCTACCGCAGCGCAATAATGATGTTAAGGGAGAATCGTTTACCAGCCGCGCTGCGCGCAATAGATGTCGAGACAGGCCGCCATGTTTTCCTGCGCGGTGCCGTGGCGCATTTTGTAGCGCGCGTCCCCGTCCATCAGGCCGAGGCACGCGATCTCGACACACATCAGCGGCGACAGGAATTTCGCGCGGCAGGCATCGCGCCAGTCCAGAAAAGTTTGCCGCGCATCCATGCCATCGACCGTGGCGCCCGCGCGTTCCGGCCCGAAGCCGGGGCTGCCCGCCATGAACCCCATCCAGACCTTGCGGAGCTGCGTGACGGCCTGATTTCCGGCGGCGGGCATCGGCGGCAGTGCGGGACGCGGCTGCGCGGCGCGTGTCGCACGCGGCTGCGGGTCGCTTGGCGCGGGCAGCAGCAAGCGGCGGCCGACCGGCTGGGCGTGGAAGCGCGCCAGCATAGCGTCATAACCAGAAGATCCGGCGGCAATTGCTTCGATGGGGCCAGCCATGGGCGGTTGCTTTCAGGTAAAAGTGTGCTGGAGGAGTTTATAGACCTGCGCAGGGTGGTTATAGCGTGTCGCATCCGATGTCAGGCATTGCGGGCAGCGGCGGATCAGCTCGTCCAGCGCGCTTTGCAGGTTTAACTTGCTCCGCAGCGTTTCGACGACATACCGGGTCTGTTTGTCGGTGCTTTCATAGGCATGGCTGTATATGCGATAGACCGCCCATTCATCATCCCCGCCATCGGCATTGGCGCGCCGCGCCTCATACACCGTGCCACCCGCGTTCACCACATGGATGACGGAGATATCGGCGATGCCGAGCGGCAGGTGCTTGAGACGTTTGTACAGGCGCGAGATATAGCGGCGGAAATGGACGCGCCGCGACTCCAAATCGAATCTGTTGTCTGACATGCCTCTATTGTACCACGCGGGGGCGGCGAGAAGTTTTAAATGGGGCATCGGGCCGGCTTGGCTGTGCATAAGTTTCCCCATGCTCTCGCCCTGCTTACCGCCCCCTACTGCCGCGCTTTAGCATTGGAGAAGGTCGGGATGAGGGGGGGGATAACGCAATCCAGACATCGCTTGTGCGTCACCGCCCTCTCATCCCTTCTCCCTCCCCCGCCATCCGCTGCGCGCATGAGGAGAGGGGGAAGAAATGCGTGGCGTTCCTCATGCGGTGCGCGATCGCTTTCTCACCGTCACACACCATCAATTATGTTTATGTAATCACGTGCGTCACCTTTTTGGCACAGCGCAAGAATGTGCGCTGCCCCCGCTTGTGTTTCGACACGTACGGGCTGCATCATGGGTGTAGTGAAGCCCGATTGCGGGCGCGCAACACGAAATGAGGAGTATCACGGCATGAAAAAATATCTCGTAATCGCAGGCATTCTGGGGGTTTTCACGGCATCCTGCGTTTCATACCTCGCGCAGGCATCCAATGGCGCATCGAATGACGGTGATGGTGTCGCAGCGGAGCGCGCGGCGATGCCGCAGGTGTCTTTGCCCCCCGATAACAGCGCCGACAGCGCCCCCGCCGACAAGGTGGAGGAAGATCGCGCCGCATGTTCGGAGAAAGCGGACGCCATCCCCGGCAAATCGGGCGATGGTGCGAGCGATGAAGAGATCGCGGCGGCATTCAAGGCATGCATGAAGGCGAAAAAATACACCGACGCGCAGTTGCAGGAACAAGAAAGCGAAGGTGAAGGTGCAGGCGGCGAAGAGGAAGACGTCGGCAACGGATCACCCGAGTGATGATGCATCATGATGCGTGATGTTGATCGTCATCATCATCGTATGCGATGCGCGCGACTGTCCGTTTGCACAATTTGTTTTGACAAGCATGAGAATCAAGTAATAAAATATATATATGTTCAGGAAGGTGCAGCGCCGCTGTGTTGACCTGGATGTATCAACCTAAATAGGGAAGAAAACATCATGGCTACGAAAAAGAAAGCTGCTAAAGCAAAAGCGAAAAAACCCGCTGCAAAGAAAAAAGCAGCTGCAAAGAAAAAAAAGAAGTAATTAGTTACTTCTTTCTTTGAAGTGAAGGGCGACCCGCAAGGGGCGCCCTTCTCTCTTTTGGGGTCTTTTTTTCTGCTGCCGTAAATTCATTTAACCCGCGTGTTTGCTGCATTAGATGCACTTTTCTTATTTTTATTTCATGCCGTATTTGTTCACAAATTTTTCATTAAAAAACCGCCCGCGCAAACATCGCATTCACGCATCGTCAAGCGCCTGATTTCCGATCACAGTTAGCACCGCCGCGCGCATTCAAGTTTGATGGCGCATGAACCACTTCGACGGCGATGTGAGGGAAAATATTTCACGCGCAATGCGCGCAAGCGATTCCGAATCAGTGCGTTGCGGCGATGATGACAACGGTGATGCGTGCGCGCATTTTCACCCGTGACGGGCAAAAGTTTACGCTCTGTAACACTTTTTTACCGAAAACAGCGTTCAGATGGCGGTGGTGAAGAAAGGGTTACTTCCCGCGTCCCGAAGACGACTTGCGCGCCTGCTTGACCAGCACGTCGACCGCCTGCAGCGCATCATTCGCCTGTTTCATGTAGTCGGCGGATGAATTCTCGCCATAGACATGCACCATGCGGTTATAGATGAACTGCAGCGACTTCAAATCGCGCGGCTCGACCGTCGCGGGGTCGCCTTCAAGGCGCTTGATTGCCGTTTGCGCGCGCATCATGAACTCGGCGCGTTCGTCCTCGCCCAGTTGCTGGGCGATACGGTTATACATGGTGCGCAAAGGTGATACGGTTTCGGTCGCAACGTTGGTCATGGGATGCTGCCTTGAATGGGTATAGTCAAATATCTTATGCCTGTTATGTCAAAAGTCAAATAATGACTAGTGAAACGGGCCGTACGTCCTGATAAACATATAATATGATTGGAAAAAGAGGCATCGCATGAAAATCATTCCCTTCCCCGCGTCACCGCTCCAAGGCACCGATTGGGAAGCCGTCGAGGCCGACCGCGTTGTGTCAGGGGCGCCTCGGCGCACCTTCAAAGTCCTCCATTCCAGCAAGTCCGATGAATTCCACGCAGGCATCTATGAATGCACGGCAGGAAAATGGAAAGTCATATATAATGAAGACGAGTTCTGCACCCTGATCGAGGGGCATGTGCGGCTGACGAATGACGCGGGCGACGCGCAGGACTTCAAGGCACCCGACAGCTTCACGGTGCCGTCGGGATACCAGGGCACATGGGAAGCGGTCACACCGGTGCGGAAGTTCTTCGTGATCTATGAACAGTCGACCAAGAAAGAGTAAGGCAGCGACAATGAAAAAGACCCCCATCATCCTCATCCCCGCCAACGTGATCGATTATGCCGGCCTGCCCGCGCATGTGGTGCGCGACACTTATATCCGCGCGATCGTCGAAGTGATGGGCGGCGTGCCGCTGATGATCCCCGCGATGGGCAAGGATTTCGATTTCCGCTCCATCGCCGACCGCGTGGATGGCGTACTGCTCTCCGGCTCCCCCTCCCACGTCGCGCCCGCCTGCTATGGCGAGGAACAATTGTTCGGCGATGAAGACCTCGACCCCCGCCGCGATGCGACCACGCTGCCGATGATCCAGCAGGTGATCGACATGGACAAGCCGCTGATGGCGATCTGCCGCGGGTTTCAGGAACTCAACGTCGTCATGGGCGGCACGCTGCACCAGTTCATCCACGAACTGCCCGGCAAGAACGAC
This sequence comes from Alphaproteobacteria bacterium, assembly GCA_965279315.1. Lineage (GTDB taxonomy): Bacteria > Pseudomonadota > Alphaproteobacteria > Micavibrionales > UBA2020 > JAPWJZ01. Next base: position 2,959,749 of record OZ257145.1, read on the forward strand.
CACCGCAAGCCCGCCGACAAGCCGCTGAAAGACACCTATGAAGCGCAGGCGCATCCCGTCATCGCGCAAAAAGGCGGTATCTTTGAAAAGATCGGCCTGAACGGCGAATTCAAGGTCAACACGCTGCACCAGCAGGGCATCAACAAGCTGGGCGACGGATTGAAGGTGGAAGCGATTTCGGATGACGGCATCATCGAAGCCATCTCCATCCCCGGCAAGCGTTTCGTGCTGGGCACGCAATGGCATCCGGAGGGCGATTACTACCTCAACAAAACCTCTGTCAAGATTTTCGAGGCGTTCAAGGACGCAATCGCGGCCTAAATTTCAGGCCAACAAAAAACCTCCCGTTTTCGCGGGAGGTTTTTTTGTATCTTCCCTCTCCTTTGGGAGAGGGCGGGGCCCATCGCTCTTGCGATGGGAGGGTGAGGGTACTCCGTCGGCCTCGTGCGCCCGAAGCCGACGGAGTACCCTCACCTCTGTCGCTTCGCGACATCTCCTCTCCCAAAGGAGAGGAGAGAAAATCACTTCAAAAAGCTCGGCCCGACCTTGCAGGCCGTAACCTTGATCTCGCCCCAGACATCGCCCAGCACATAGGGCTCTGTCTTCAGGTATGCATCCACAGCCGCCCGGTCGGGCATATCCAGCACAAGCATCGACCCGCACATATTCCCGTCTTCGCCCAGCAGCGCGACGCCATACAGCATCCGCCCGTCCGCCTTCATCACACCGCAGACATCAATATGCGCCTGTCTAGCTGCCATCCGGCGGTCGAGCGCGTTCGGGTGATCGAGTCCCATGACGATGAATTGCATATTATTCCCCTGCCCCGTTCGTGCCATTCCCGTTCGCGATTTCGTCGAAGATTTCTTTCTTCGGCATGCCGACGACGTTGAAGCCGCAATCGACGTAGTGGTTTTCGCCGGTGACCGCCGATGACAGGTCGGAGAGGAAATAGAGAGCGGTGTTGCCGAGTTCTTCCAGCGTCACGGGGCGGCCGAGCGGGCTTGCCTTGGTCGTGAACTTGAAGGTATGGCGCGCGTTGCCGATGACCGCACCCGCCAGCGTACGCATGGGCCCTGCGGAAATCGAGTTGACGCGGATATTTTGCGGGCCGAGATCAGCCGCCATATAGCGCACCGAAGCCTCCAATGCCGCCTTCGCAACACCCATGACGTTATAATTGGGCATGACGCGTTCAGAGCCAAGATAGCTGAGCGTAATCATGCTGCCGCCATTCGGCATCAAATCCTTCGCGCGGCGCGCGACGGAGGTGAAGGAATAGCAGGATACATGCATGGAGGTCAGGAAGTTGGCAAGCGTGGTGTCGACATACTGCCCCTTCAATTCATTCTTGTCCGAAAACGCGATGGCGTGGACGAGGAAGTCGATGCTGCCCCAATCCTTTTTCAGCTGCGCGAAGACGCGGTCGAGGTCTTCTTCCTTCGATGCGTCGCACTGGATGACGGTTTTCGCGCCGATGCCTTCGGCCAGCGGGCGGAGGCGTTTGCCGAATGCTTCGTCCTGATAGGTGAACGCCATTTCGGCGCCGTATTTATGCAGCGTCTGGGCGATGCCCCAGGCGATGGAATGGTCGTTGGCGACCCCCATGATTAATCCGCGTTTGCCCTTCATGATTGAGTCCACCGGATCAGCCCTCCACTTTCGACAACGCAAGTGTGCAGTTTGTGCCGCCGAAGCCGAAGCTGTTGGAAATCACGTTTTTCAGGTTCGCGTTATCGATGCGTTTCGTCACCAGCGGCAGGTCGGCTGCTTCCGGATCGACAGTATCGACGTTCGCCGATGCCGTGATGAAATTGTGCTTCATCATCAGCAGGCAGTAAATCGCTTCCTGTACGCCGGTCGCGCCCAGCGAATGGCCGGTGAGCGATTTGGTGGAGCTGAAATTCGGCACCTTGTCGCCGAACACTTCGCGCATCGCCTTCAATTCCGCGCCGTCGCCGACGGGGGTCGAAGTACCATGTGTGTTGATGTAATCGACGGGGCCTTTCAGCGTCGCCATCGCCTGTTTCATGCAGCGTGCCGCTCCCTCGCCCGAGGGGGCGACCATGTCGTAACCGTCGGAGGTTGCGCCGTAGCCGGTGACTTCGGCATAAATTTTCGCGCCGCGTGCCTTGGCATGTTCATATTCTTCGAGAACCACAACGCCACCGCCGCCCGCGATCACGAAACCGTCGCGGTTCGCGTCGTATGCGCGGCTCGCCTTGTCGGGCGTCGCGTTATATTTGGAGGACAATGCGCCCATCGCGTCGAACAGCACGGTCAGCGACCAGTCGAGTTCCTCGCCGCCGCCCGCAAACACGATATCCTGCTTGCCCCACTGGATCAGCTCCGCACCGTTACCGATGCAATGCGCGGAGGTCGCGCAAGCGGAGGTCAGTGAATAGTTGTAGCCCTTGATCTTGAACGGCGTCGCAAGGCAGGCCGAGTTGGTGGAGGACATGCACTGCGTCACGCGATAAGGCCCGATGCGCTTGGGCCCTTTTTCGCGCGCAACGTCAAATGACTCGAGCAGGTTTTTGGTGGAGGGACCGCCGGAGCCCATGATGAGGCCCGTGCGTTCATTTGACACATCGGCTTCCGTCAGGCCGGAATCCGCAATCGCCTGCTGCATGGAAAGATAGTTATACGCCGCGCCATCGCCCATGAAGCGCAGGACCTTGCGGTCAACCGCTTCCTCCAGATTGATATTCGGCATGCCGTGCACATGGCTGCGGAAACCCATCTCGGCATATTTCGGCGCAAACACGATGCCCGACTTGCCTTCCTTCAGCGATTGCGTGACCGCGTCCTGATCGTTGCCGATGCAGGAAATGATGCCGATGCCTGTGATGACGACGCGTCTCATATTACCTCTCAATTGCCCCACGGTTTTTCCGGGTTCGGTTTATCATGTTTTACGTTTCAGAACTTCCAGAATTTCTTTCTGAATAGCGAGAGCCTCGATGCCGCGGTCAGAAATTATCTTATTTATTTCACGACACTCGTTGAGATAATTAGCATAGTTCTTTTTCTGCTTAGAACTGAACCATGCGCAAATAACAATCCAGCCAATTACAAGTATTAGCGGCCACCAGCTCACAAAGTTTTCACTTTTAAATAATCCACATGCGCTTTTGGGCGCCGAAACAGCCTTTGCCGACTTAAATTCTTTTTTGTAAAGAGCCCACTCTTCGGCGGTGTACCATTTTTTACTATCCGCATGGTAATATAGGGCATTGCCCTGCTCCCATGTAGCATAACTATATCGGTATTTTGCGGCGAACTCTTTATCGGCTTCGGGAAGCTCAACCTCAACAAGCCCAATGTAGTCTCCATCAGGCAAAACTGTGTCGTACTTACTGAAATCGCCGTAGTAATAAGCTGGATCTTCCTCAATCAGCGTATTCAGAACCTTCAACTTTCCTTTGAAAGGAAAAATCGTCGTTTCGAAATCATAGATAGACTTTTCTGCAGTCTTTTCGAAAGCAACGGTATAAGGATTATCCTTTTGCATTTGCTCCCATGCGGCGAGTAGCGACTCTTTGGACGGTTTACTATCATTAGTTTCCGCCATAGCTGGCGCGGCGAGGACGCAGAACGACAGCAGGATTGCAAAAGCCGCTACAACGATGCGCATCTTGATTGCCTTTCCCTTTCCTCGTCATCCCCGCCGCATGCTTTACATGCAAAGCATGTGGGCAGGGATCCACGATGTCCAACGCAATCCCGGAAGCTCATGGATTCCCGCATTCGCGGGAATGACGCTTGAGGGGCGTGAACAGTTTTAAATTGTCGCTATTGCACCCGCGGAAATTACAGCGACCGCGGATTTTCGAACAGGCCGACTTTCAGGTCGGTTGCTTCGTAGATCACCTTGCCATCGACTTCCACAACGCCATCGGCGATGCCGAGGACGAGCTTGCGGTTGATGACGCGCTTGATGTTGAGGCGGTAGGTCACTTTTTTCGCTTCGGGCAGAACCTGTCCGGAGAATTTCACTTCACCGACGCCGAGCGCGCGGCCGGAGCCTTGCGCGCCGGTCCAGCCGAGATAGAAGCCGAGCAGCTGCCACACGGCATCAAGGCCGAGGCAGCCGGGCATCACGGGGTCGCCGACGAAATGGCAGCCGAAGAACCACAGGTCGGGCTTCACGTCCAGCTCCGCCACCAGCTCGCCCTTGCCATGCGCGCCGCCTTCGGCGCTGAGATGGGTGATGCGGTCGAACATCAGCATCGGGGGCATGGGCAGTTTCGCGTTGCCGGGACCGAACAGCTGGCCATTCGCGCAGCTGATCAGGTCGTCATAGGTGTAGCTGGATTTCGGTGTGAAGCTCATCGTTTCTTCGGAGACTTTCGTTTTCAGGTTTTGCATCGCTGCTGCCCCTTTTGTGTTGTTCAGATCAAGCCTTTACACATCAGGCCGTGGTCGGTTCTTCCCTGTATTTCGCGCCCAGAATCATGCCGGTTTTCGCCAGCGATTTTGCAATACTTGGGTGTATCTGTCCAACATCTTCAACGGTCACCACGGCGACCATCCTACCCACTGATTTTGCAACGGAAACCGCCTTGCCCATCATGTCTTCAAGGCCGATCAGGACGAAAAACTCGTCGATCTCGGGCTTCAGGCGCGTCAGGTATTCTGGAATGTCCGTGGCCTCGCCGTCGTTCGCGGCGGAAAGCTTGCCCCAGTTCTTGATGCCGGGCGTGCCATGACGCACGGATTCACGCACCATGACATTGGTGAATTCCGCTTCGGCTTCCGGCGGCAATGCGGTTGCGGCTTCGGCCAGCGCATAGTAATGGCCGGCAACCGCCGCGAGCGCGAGGATGCCTTCGCCCGGCGCGTTGCCATCGGCGATAAAATCCTCGATCAGCAGGTCGCAGAAATCCTGCGTCGCCATTTCAAACGTCAGCGACAAAATCACCGTCTCGATCAGCAGGCGCAAGGAACGCTCCACCGGAAAATCTTTTTTCTCCCACAGGGGGAAATCATTGATGATCAGGCCGATTGCGATTTCGTGGATATCGTCCATGCCCTTCGGCAGTTTTTTCGCGATGCCGCGACCCAGCTGGCGGCCCAGTTCGGTGTCGTGGTCGATCACCCATGCGGGCGGCATCAGCGGGTCGGGCGCTTCGCCCTCCGCCGGGTCGGCATGCAGCAGTTCCGCGATGCGGTGGAACGCCTGTTCCATCACCACATCGGGCTCTTCGTATTCCATCAGCGTTTCGGTGATGAAGCCGGCATAGATGCAGATGGTGCGCATCAGGCGCGCATCGCCCTCGGGCGTGTCCTTCAGCATCACTTCGAGGCGCGCGGTGATGGCTTTTGCCTCTTCCTTCAGCTTTTCCTGGTGTTCGGGCGAAGACACTGTTGCCATTACTCCTTGATCGTCTCGGCGTCGTATACGCCCCAGATATCGGTTTTCTTGATCCAGCCGTCATAGCTTGCGATTTTCAGGCTGCACCATTTTTCGCGGCAGCCTTCAAGGTCGGCGATCACGCCGGGTTCCAGCCGCACGACGGGCTGCGCCGAGTCATCGGGCTTTTTCAGCAGCGTGCGCACCTGCCCCTTCACGATGATCGCGCGGCGGCCGGACAGCATGGCCTTGTGCACCCAGCCCTTGTCGCCATCCACATCGCGGATTTCGCGCCAGACCTGGAATTCCCGCGTGATCTCGACGGGCAGGCCGCCCTTGCGGATCACGAACTTGATCGGGTAGCGCGTGCCAGGGCCTGTGCGCACGTTCACTTCGTCGGGGCCCAGCGTGACAAAGCGCGGTACGGGCAGTTGCACGCCGCCCGTCTGGTTGTCGGCGGGGTCGGTCGGCTCTTCGGCGGCTTTCACGGGCGGTGCAGCTTCATCGACATCCTTCACCGCGTCGGCGATCACGTCGCTCATGGCTTTCTTGACGGGCTTGACGGCGGCAGATGCCTTTTCGGACGCCTTCGCGGCATTCTTCGCCTCGCCCGCCACAGCAGGCGCTGCCGCCAGCAGCAGGCAGGTCAGGAGCACGGTAAAGATGGATTTCGCCATTTTGAACATCCCTGCAGAATAGGCATAAAGCGCCCCTGCACCAACCTTTTTTTGGGCGGTTTTCGGGGGATTATCTATATTGACATAACCTTTACCCGCCCTATAATCCGGCGAAATCCATTTTTATAAGGCGAGGCATTGCCATGAAGCTCATTCCGCAGCGTTTGAAAGACCTGTTTACGCGCAAAAGCAAAAAAGACGCGTCCCCCGCCCCCGCTTCGGTTGAAACCGCCGTTGTTGTGCCCGAACCGGTCGTGGAAGCGCCGAAAGAACCGACCTTGCAGGAAAAGCGCCTCCAGCGCCTGAACATGTTCAAATCGGCGGAAGGCGTTTACAGCTTCAACCTCGACATCACGCAGCCGAACGGCGTGCTGGGCGACAAGACAATGCTGATGGTCAGCAACCGCGACAGCGACCTGTTCGTCGCCATGATCGGCCATTCGCCGCTCGCCGGCACGCGCGACCTCGCCAATGCGATCGAGGAACACATGATCAAGCATTTCGGATTGGACGTCGGCAAAACCTATTTCAAGATGAAGAACGAAAACTTCTATATCGACGGCTATGACGCCTTCACCGGCCTGCCGGCTGGCAGCAGCTACCAAATGGTGCTCGTTCCCGAAGGCAATAACTGGCGCCCGCCCGTGATGGTGCCGCCCGCGCGTAAAGCCGTGCCCGAAACCAGCTCCCTGCTCTCCAAACCCACCCTGCCGCCTTGGTTACAACAAAAGCTGAGCAACGGGAACAAACCGAAGCCGCCGGTTGCGCCGAAGTAAGTAGCCGCCTTACTTTACAAACTTCTTTGCTTGAACGGGGTATTTCTTGATGAGCCATTCGAGCAGTTCAAGTTGTTCTGTACCGCGTGCGCGACGTACTTGAACGAGCAGCTTGTGCGAAGTAGGCCGGTCTAGAGTCAGATTCTTTCCGCCCTCGTTGCATACAGAGCATAACGCGCGTAAATTATCCGCATCGTCCGTGCCACCCAAGGATTTATCAATAATATGACCGATATGAAGGCGTGTTTTTCTAGGAGCGTCATAAGGGTGTAACTCCCCCGCCACCGCGCCGCACATTTGACAAGTAAACCCATTACGATCCAAAACAAGTGCGCGGGTTTCTTTGGAAATACCACGCGCAAAAGCAGGCTTGGGCTTTGCTGTCTCCAAAAGATATTGGCCGGGCTTTAAGTCTGATCGGTCATTATTGGTGAGGATTTGAAAGCCTTCTTCATTTCTTAATTCTCGAATCCTACGTCCCCACTCAGACGTTCCGCCTGAGGCTACCTGTAATTCTTTTGAACTGAGTATTTTGCCTACATTCTTTAAAAAGAATGCGCGCAGCTTATCTCTTGCACCGTTTCTGGCCATTTTTCTATACCGCGATTTTTTTTTGCTTGGGCTGCAGGCATTGCATGATTTGTTCAGCAACAGCCTGAGCAACAGGTGGCGGGAAAGCATTTCCCACTTGGCGGTACGAAACCGTTTTTCGTCCGGCGATTTGCCAGTCGTCGGGAAAACCTTGCAGCCGGGCAACCATTCGCACCGTCAAACGAGGCATACCCTTAAAATTGGCGTCGGGAGCTTCATTTGCTAACCCCAGACCATCCACTTCCAATTCTGCCCATGCTTGCCTTGCGCGTGTCGGCCCCAAATCAGGCCCGCCATGCTTTTTAGACCCGCCAACAACAGTTGGGGCGATGCGATTTGCTTTCTTGCTCCACGCTTTTGCGCCCCGCCAGCCATTTTCGGCCATTAGGTCATGAAGTACATCGCCAACAGAAGGCGGAGAGGTCTTTAACGGTTCAGGCCATGAAAACATGCCAGAATAATTTTTCTGAAGTCCGACAAGAATTGCGCGCGGGCGCAACTGTGGAACGCCAAATGAAGAGGCGTTCAAAAGACGCCATTCGGCCGTATATCCCAATTTTTTTAATTGGCCTAAAATATATTCGCGATAGTCACCAAAAGATGGCGATAAAAGCCCCTTCACATTTTCAATCATGATTGCGCGGGGCTTAATTTCGTTAATCAACCGAATGGCTGTAGGAAACAAATCACGCTCGTCATCTTTCCCAAGTTGTTTGCCGGCGATTGAAAACGGTGGGCATGGAAGTCCTCCGGCCAGCAAATCTACCCCCTTGTAAGGACGCCCATCAAAATCCTTTAAATCCAGATTGTGGACGTTCCATTGAGGACGATTTGTTTTTAGGGTAAGACAAAATGGGGACTCAATTTCAACTAATGCTTCATGATCGAAGCCCGCTTTTTCCAGTCCTAAAGCCTGGCCGCCAGCACCCGCGCACATTTCTACGGAAATTAAAGACATGTCTTTCCCTTAGGAGAACAAACTAGAAACACTTTATAACATATCCGTCATTAGTCGCAAGTTGAGAATTCTAAGATATTTGCGATTTTCCGGAAAATACGATATAAATTGCCGCATGACACAAGGCGCAACCGACATTCAAAAACTGGACCGCACCGTTTCCGTCGCCCCGATGATGGGGTGGACGGATCGGCATGACCGCTATTTCCTGCGCCTGATTTCCCCCAACGCGCTGCTCTACACCGTCATGATCACGACGGGCGCGCTTGTGTATGGAAAAAAACTCGAGGTGCTGGATTTTAATACCGAGGAGCATCCGGTCGCCCTGCAGCTGGGCGGGTCCGACCCCAAGGATCTGGCAGAATGTGCCAAGCTGGCCGAGCAATATGGCTATGACGAAGTGAACCTGAATTGCGGCTGCCCGTCGGACCGCGTGCAGAAAGGCAAGTTCGGCGCCTGCCTGATGGCGGAGCCGCAGCTGGTCGCCGACGGCATCGACGCGATGCGGCAGGTTGTATCCATTCCCGTCACCGTCAAAACACGAATTGGCATTGATAATCAGGATAGTTACCAGTTTTTGTTAGACTTCGTTGGCAAGATTGCCGAGAAGGGTTGCGACACCTTCATCATCCATGCGCGCAAGGCCTTACTTAATGGTTTAAGTCCGGCCGAGAACCGTACTGTTCCGCCTCTGAATTATGACCGCGCGTACCAGTTGAAGCGCGACTTCCCCAACCTCAACATCATCCTTAACGGCGGCATCAAAACGGTCGAGAACATTCAGGACGCCCTGAAGAACGTCGACGGCGTGATGGTCGGCCGCGAGGCGTATTCAAATCCCTATTTCCTCGCGCAGGTGGAGCGCGAGATATTTGGTAATACGGCCGTCCGCAGCCGCAGCGAAGTGCTGGACGCGCTGATGCCCTATATCGACATAAGTTTACAGAATGGCATTCCGTTGAAAGACATCACCCGCCACATCCTCGGCCTGTACCAGGGGCTGCGCGGCGGCCGCAAGTGGCGGCAGATTTTGAGCGAGGAGGCGTACAAGCCTGCCGCCAACGCCAATACCGTACTTATGGCACGTGCACAAGTTGCTGATGCATAACGCAAAAACCATGAATGAAAAGCTATTCCCTTCCCGCCAAGACTGGTATAGTTATTCGTCTATTGGGGACTTAGAATACAAATGAATAATCCGGGCACTCCCGCCACAACCAGGTTTAGCATGCAGCCGTCTTGGACGAGGCTCAATCGCGAACAATCGCATCAGGTGCTGGACAAGCTGTCCGGGCACAAGGATGCCGTTGTCTTCTCGAAAGAGGCGACCGAGGTATCGTGGCGCAGCCTGCCCTTCTACAACAACTACCGCCTGTACCGCCTCATCAACTACGCGACCATGCCGACCTTCAGCATGATGTATCTCAGCAATGGTGACGAGTACCTGAGCATCGACGGCACCGCGAACCCGATCTACACGATCAACGAAAAAGACGGCATCCGTTTGAACGAGATGAACGTCATCCCGTATCTCGATTTCTTCTTCACCAACGTGCAGGGCTCGGAAGGCGACATCTTCCTTATTAAAGACCCGCGCAAGATGCCGATGCTGGATTCACTCAGCGAAGGCCAGCAGCAGAGCGTCATCAGCAGCTTCAAGCCGCTGAAGGTTTCGTACGACGCGACACAGCATGTGCATCGCGTCAGCGGCACGATCTATTACGGCGGCGGCCTGATTTCGGCCACGATCCTTGTCTCCAACGAAGGCAAGCTCGCCTTCCAGGAACAGAACCTTTTGCTGACGGGCATCCACTTCCCCTACAGCCCGTACAGCCAGCATTGGCTTGAAGGCTGATCATCATGAGCAACGCGCCGCGCCTGCAGGATTTCCTGACCAACACGCAAACGCTGCCGCCCGACGATGTGATGATCGAGAAAGCGCTCGACATCCTCAACCACTCCGCGCATGGCCAGCAGCTTGCCGATTTCGTGAGCGTGAACCAGATCAGCATCCGCATCATGGCGACGCCGCAGCCGACGACCTACCTGCCCGAAGGCAAGCTTGTCTATATCGGCTTCAGCCGCAACAACCCCGTCTCCCCCGCCCGCTTCGTTTTGATGATGGCGGGAATTCTGCGCGAGGCGCAGCAGGAACTGGCCGGCATCAAGCATCCGCACCTTCACGCGCCGATGCAGGAACACATGAAAGTGTCGATGGCCAAGCACGAAGACAAAGTCTGGTACATGTGCACAGTCGCCTGCGAGCTGAACGACATGGAAGTCTTCGGCGAATACAAATTCCTCGACGAGCTGAAAAAGATGGGCCACGAAGAATCTCTCGCCCTGTATCTGAAGCAAGAGCGCAAGAACGCTTAATCACCACCCTTCTATACCGAGAATGATTAAGCCCCGCCCTTCCCGGGAGTTACGTATTTCGAGTTATGCTCGAACAGAGAATCACCTTTATTTCAAAAACCCCGTCTTTTCAGTCACTTTCGTACCTCACCGTTAATTAAGCTTAATTAAGCCACCTCAGCGTCGCTTTACATCCCCTTGGATTCAATATGAAAAACTATAAGCTTTTGACGTTTCGGGAAAATAGGCGATAATAACACTATGGGAATAACTTAACCCTTACGGGGCAGGGACACATGACATTACACGCAATCGCAGGCAGCCGTGATACGGGCGAGTTCAAACGGATTGAACAAGCGATCGAACACCGCGCCGGTGGTGCCGCAATATTCAACGTGGCAGCCAAGCCTTCAGGCCCGAAACAAAACGGCCCGGGCATGTAAAAAGCGACTGATTCGCCGATTCGCAAGCATTTCGTAAGAATCACGCCCCCGTATGGGGGCGTTTTTCGTGTTTGATTAAAAAATCAGTTAATTTATGCAACGCTATGAATTTACTGAATTAATTATGTGTTAATAGGGGTTAATCTAAACATTGTTATTTGACAATCGGTGTTTTATTTCGCATTCTGGTCTTAAGGCGCAAGAAAATTGCCCAACCACAAAAACTAGGAGCAAGGCCATGGACATGAAAAAGATCGAAGGTTTCAAAACCACCCGCGACGCAGCGATGACCGGCAAGGCTATCGAATTCCGCGTGGAAGGTGGCCAGCAATTCCAGACGCTGGCTCCCGTCATCCGTCAGGCTCCTGCAGCATCTCATGGTGCAAACGCATAAGGCTCGCGTCTGAAGCGTTCTTGATCAAAGGCCCGGGTCCTCCAACCCGGGCCTTTTCAATTGGGCGCATATAGATTGACATACATCCAAAACGATTTAGTCTCGCCTGTCATGACCACTCAGCGCAAACCCCATAGCCTTCCCGCCTGTCAGGCCTGCCACAACGCCCTGAACCCCGACCGCACGCTCGGGTCGAAGAACGGATATGCGCTGCTGCGCTGCGAGGGTTGCGGCACGGTCACGGTCGACCCCTTCCCCACGCCGGAGGAACTGACGGCCTATTACCAGTCCTATAAAGGCACGACCAATTACCGCGCCAAGGAAGCCAGCAAGATCAAGCGCGCCAGCCGCCGCATCGCCTATTTGCGCGAAATGACCCCCGGCAAGGTGTTCCTGGATGTGGGCTGCAATTATGGCTTTACCGTCAAGGCGGCGCTTGCGCTGGGCCTTGATGCCAAGGGCATCGATATTGACGACACCGCCGTCAAGGCGTCGCGTGAAAGCTTCGGCGACCATTTCCAGACCATCGCCGTGCAGGATTACGCGAATGAAGGCCACAAGGCCGACATCATCTACACCAGCGAAGTGATCGAGCATGTGCCCGATCCCGACACCTTCGTCGCGGCCATTTCAAAACTGCTGGCGCCGGGCGGCGTTGTGTACATCACGACGCCCGAGGCGAACCACTGGCGCGTGCCCCGCAATTTCCTGAAATGGGACGCTGTGATGCCGCCCGAACATATCACCTATTTCACCCGCCTTGGCATGACGCGCCTGCTGAACGCGCATGACCTGACGATCGAGAAATTTTTCTTCTCGTGGAAGCCCGGCATGCGCCTCGTCGCCCGCAAGGCCGACCGTTCCGTGCCCGACGATATCGTGACACGCGTTATCCGCTAGAAATTTAAGCCAATCCATTTATATGTCCGGAAGCGGCGGGACTGCCGCCGCCGACCGCATGTAAATTGCTGACTGTACCAAGGGACTACCGCCATGAACGCCGCCAGCCTCGCCCGGTTGATACTGCTCTCCGCCATCTGGGGCGGGTCTTTCATGCTGACGCGCATCGGCGCGCCCATCATCGGCCCTGCGATGCTGATCGAATTGCGGCTGGGCCTGGCCGCGCTGTTCCTGCTGGCATTCGGTGTGCTGCTGAAGAAAAACCTCGGCGCGCTGAAGGACTGGAAACATTTCCTGATCCTCGGCTTTTTCAATTCCGCGCTGCCGTTCCTTTTGTTCGCGATGGCGGCAAAAACATTGTCGGCCTCGTTGCTGTCGATTTTGAATGCGACATCGCCCATCTGGGCGGCGGTCATCGGCGCGCTGTGGTTCCGCACGAAACTGTCGCTGAAATCGGCGATGGGGCTTGCGCTCGGCATCACAGGCGTCACGCTGCTGGTCGGCTTTGACCCCTCCGCATTGCAGGACGGCGCGCCGCTCGCGATTGCGCTCACGCTGGGCGCGGCGTTCTGTTACGGCATTGCGACGACCTATACCAAGACAGCGGCGAAGATCCACCCCTTCGCCAATGCGCATGGCTGCATGTGGGCAGGCGCGCTGCTGGTGCTGCCCGCCGTCCCCGCCTTCGGCCATACATTCACCCCCACGCCGGAAATGATCGCGCTGGTGCTGACGATCGGCATCGTCTGCAGCGGCATCGCTTACCTGCTGTATTTCCGCCTGATCGAGGACCTGGGGCCGACTTCCGCCCTCACCGTCACCTTTATCGTGCCGGTCTTCGGCGTGATCTGGGGGCACATATTTTTGGATGAACCCATCAGCATCGCCACGATTGCGGGCGCGCTGATCGTGATCGTGGGCACGGCGATGGTGACGGGGTTCAGCCCGTCATCGCTGCGCAGAAAACCGGTATAGGGATTATTTGCCTGCCGCCGCGTCGCGCGCCTGCTTGTCCTTCAGGTCGCGCAGTGCGCGGATCGCCTTGGCGTCATGCTGGTCGGCGGCGCGCTTCAGCCATTTTTCGGCCTCGCGGTCGTATTGCGGCACACCCTGACCCTTCACGTACAGCATGCCAAGGCTGTACTGCGCCTTGATATGGCCCTTCAGCGCGGCCTTGTAGAACCATTCATAGGCTTCCTTGAAATTCTGGTCCACGCCTTCGCCCAGCTGGTACAGCACGCCGAAATTGTATTCGGCCTTGGTGTAGCCCTGCACGGCGGCCTTGTGATACCACTCCGCCGCCTGCGAGAAATCTTTCTCCACGCCAGCGCCCTGCACGTGCAGGCTGGCGAGGTCATTTTCGGCATCCGGCAGGCCCTGTTCTGCCGCAAGGAGGTACCATTTCGCCGCCTCGCGCGGGTCCTGCGCCACGCCGCGGCCATGTTCATACATCGTGCCCAGCAGGTGCTGCGCCTGCGCGTAGCCCTGGTCGGCGGCCTTGCGCGCCCATTGTTCGGCGACGACTTCATCAAGCGCCACGCCAAGCCCGTTGGCATACTGGTTCGCCAGCTCGAACTGTGCCGGCGCATGGCCTTTTTCACCGGCCTTCTTGAACCATTCCCACGCTTCGCGATCACTTTGCGCGACGCCGTTGCCCAGACGGAACAGCAGGCCGCGGTTATATTGCGCCTCGACGTTGCCCTGCTCCGCCGATTTGCGGAACCAGTCGGACGCCTCGCGGTAGAATTGCGGCACGCCCAAACCGTCGCGGTACAGCTTGGCAATCTGCAGCTGCGCATCGGCATCGCCCTGCTCGGCGGCCTTCAGGTACCATTTCGCGGCCGCGCTGTTGTCAACGACACCGCTTTTGCCTTCCATCAGCATTTTCGCATAGCTCTTCTGCGCGCTGAGCAGGCCTTTCTCGGCAGCCTTGCGCCACCATTTTTCGGCTTCCTTATAATTCTGCGTCACGCCCTCGCCGGCGGCATAGAAATTTCCGAGGTTGGAGGCCGCGTTCACGTTGCCGTGATCGGCAGACTTGATCCACATTTCCTCGGCCTTCTTGAGGTCTTGCGTCACGCCGTAACCATTGCGGTATAGGAAGGCCAGGTTGTTTTCAGCGTCGGCATTGCCCTTGTCGGTTGCCATCGACCACCACTTGGCGGCTTCGGCGTAATCCTGCGCAACGCCCTGCCCCTGCGCATAGGCAAAACCAAGCCGGTACTGCGCATCCGCATCGCCCGCTTCGGCCTTTGTTTTCATGGCTGCGAATTCCTCGGCATGGGCTGCCGGGGAAGCGAAGGTCAGGAAAGCCAGAAGGAGGAATAGAGCACGCATGGGTTTTTTTCCCTTTATTTTCCATTTTCGCCTGATTTTCGTTTCTTATCAATCACCTTTTGCCGAATATTGACATAACGGACGCTGCGTTTTACTCTTTCCCCCGCATGATCAACGACTTCAATAATCTGGATGTCATCCGCCGCGCTTTCAAGGCCGCGGAAGCCGAGGATATCGGCGCGCTGTACCGTTTCCTGACGGATGGCGGCGACCCTGATGTGAAAAACGACGAAGGGCTGAATTTGTTGCAGTTTGCAGCGTCGAAAAGCAGTTATTTATCCGCCACCCTGCTGCTGGAGGGAGGCGCAAACCCCAACCTTTCCGGCGGCGAACACAATTATACCGCCCTGCACCATGCCGCGACCCGCGACAACGCGGAAATGATCGCCCTGCTGGCACGGTACGACGCCAATCCCGACCTGAAGGACAAATACGGCCAGACCGCGCTGCATGTGGCGGCGTGGGAGGGCAATGCGCGCGCGGCATCTGCCCTCACCGATGCCGGCGCGGATGTTTTCGCCAAGGACAAACAGGGCGACACCGCCTTCGGTCTTGCCGCATGGAAGCAGCGCGAGGTGCTCGATTTCGCGCAGCAGGAATTTATCGACGTTCAAAAACATCTCTCTGGTGTCATGCACGAACAGCGCGAAAAGAGCGCGGCATGGCAGTCCAAGAACGAAAAGAAACTGCAGGGCGATATCGACACCCTGAAGCGGCACAATCCCGGACGGTTCAAGCTGGGGCAATGACAGTGTATCTCAACCACGCACATCCGAAACAGATCGAGGATATGTTCAAGGCGGTGGATGAACAGGATCTCGACAATTTGCGTTTCTACATCACCGATGGCGCCGACCCCGACCAGAAAAACGAAAAGGGTTTCACGCTGCTGCAGCACGCGATGATACACCGCCGGTTTGAATCCGCCGAAACACTGTTGGGAATGGGCGCAGACCCGAATATCGCGGTCGAGGCGCATGGCGAAACCGCGTTGCATTATGCGGCGCGCGAGGGCAATGCGCATCTGCTCGCCCTTATGCTTCATGAAGGCGGCGACGGGAACAAGGCGGACGGTTTCGGCTGGACGCCGCTGCATACCGCCACCGCCTGCGGCAAGCTGGATGCCATCCGCGAGCTGGTCGAGCACGGTGCGGACCTGAACCTGAAAGACTGCCAGCGCGACCGCCCCATCGACCTCGCCACCCTGCGCATGAACCATATGAGCGAAAGCATCAACAAGCCCTTCCCGCCCATCGTCGCCTACCTGAAAGAAAAGATGGAAGAAAAGCACGGCAGCGTCGCCCCGCCGGAGGAACGCAAGGCGTTGATGGAACAGGACATGGCAAAGCTGCGCCAGCACCACCCCGACCGTTTCAAGTTGCGCCCGTGAACCATTACGACGTCATTGTTGTCGGCGCGGGCGCAGCCGGCATGATGTGCGCGATCGAGGCGGCGAAACGCGGCCGCCGCGTGCTGATCGCCGACCATGTGGAAACCCCCGGCGAAAAAATCCGCATTTCAGGCGGCGGACGCTGCAACTTCACCAACATCCATTCCACCCCCGCCAATTTCCTGTCGGGCAACCCGCACTACGCCAAATCCGCGCTCGCCCGCTTCACGCCCGCCGATTTCATCAAGATGGTGGAGCTGCACGGCATCGCCTATCACGAAAAAACGCTGGGGCAATTGTTCTGTGACGTATCGGCCAAGCAGATCATCAACATGCTGCTGGCAGAAATGCTGGGCGCGGGCGTGCGGCTGAAACTGAATTTGAAGATTGAAAGCATCGTGCGGCCGGAGCCCGACCGTTATGTCGTGATGGCAGGCCTTGAAATTTTCACGGCGCAGTCGGTGGTGATCGCGACCGGCGGGCTTTCCATCCCGAAAATGGGCGCGACGGGTTTCGGGTATGACACCGCGCAGCAATTCGGGCTCAACATCATCCCGCAGCGCGCAGGCCTCGTGCCGCTGCTGTTTGATGCCGACCTTCTGGCGCAGACAAAAGAACTATCCGGCCTGTCGGTCGATCCGACCGAAACGTCTTACGAGAAAACATCTTTCCGCGAAGGCTTGCTTTTCACGCATAAGGGCCTCTCCGGCCCCAGCATCCTGCAGATTTCATCGTATTGGCAGGAAGGCGACGATATCGTCATCAACCTCTGGCCCGATGCCGATATGTTCGATGAACTGAAACGCCAGCGGCAGGACGGCAATAAATCGCAGCTGCGCAATGTCGTTTCGCGCTACGTGCCGCAACGCCTCGCCGACCTGATCGCGCGGCAGACGGGCATCGACGGCTCGCTCGCCGACCTGTCCGATGCCAAATTGCGCACGGTTGCCGACCGCATCAACAAATGGCGCATCAAGCCGACCGGCACCGAAGGTTACCGCACCGCCGAAGTCACGCTGGGCGGCGTCGATACGGACGAGCTGTCATCCAAAACCATGGAAGCCAAAAAATCCCCCGGCCTTTATTTCATCGGCGAAGTGGTCGATGTGACGGGGCATCTGGGCGGGCATAACTTTCAATGGGCATGGGCATCGGGCTGGTGCGCGGGGCAATTCTGCTGATTTATCAGCCGGATCGCGATTGTTGACATAACCACGATTTTCTCTAAGATGCCCTCATTAAACATCATAGCAGGGTATCATGACCGAACCTCAGCGCACGCCACGCGATATCATCAATAAATATTCCCCCATTGTGAAGGGCCGCTCCGGCCTCTCGTCCGTCCTTTTCAAGGCCGCCGCACGCTCCATCGAACTGGCGCAGGATACCGCGCATGCCGTGACCGAATGGGCATACCCGCGCGGTATCGAAAACACCGCCGGCCAGTTGCTGGTCAGCACCGCCCCCGTGATCGTAGCGACGCTCAAACGCATGGAAACAAAACTCGCCGCCAGCTTCAACACCGCATCCGCGAAAAATTCCGGTGCCGAGGCGCGCGGGAATTTCCTGAGCCTTGCCGATGAAGTGAAAGCCGATGCGAAAATCATCGCGCCGCAAGCATCCGTGCTGCGCCAGGAATACGACATGGTGACCGAGCCCTATACGTTCATGGTCGCGCAAGGCGTAACGCTGGAACAGGGCATCGCGCAAATCACCGCTTTGAGCGAACGCATCAACCCCGTCACCATCCGCCGCCACCCCGTTCCGCAACCGCAACCGGCAAAGGCTGTGGGGTTGTAAAAACTCTTCCCTCTCCTTTGGGAGAGGGCGGGGCCCATCGCAATTGCGATGGGAGGGTGAGGGTACTTGGCAGCCACCAAGTGCCTGAAGCCGACGAAGTACCCTCACCTCTGTCGCTTCGCGACATCTCCTCTCCCAAAGGAGAGGAGAACAACCCTCTTGACTTATACTCTATTGGAGTATAAAAAATACTCTAACAGAGCATAGGTCAGGGAATCACCCCCCACACACGCCGGAAAGAAAGTTTGACTTATCGCTCCCCCGTCGCTAATTTGCCATAAATATAAAAAGAGAGGCCATATGTCCGACATCGCCAAACAGATCCGCGAAATATTCGAAAAAGCCGCGCTGAGCCCCAAGGAACAGAAACAGGTGCTGCGCGACATCGTGAAGGAAAACTGGCCCGACCTGCCCGTCTGGACGACGCTCGACGGCGCGGTGGTGGAGGAAGTGCAGAAGGCGACCGCCGGATCCGGCGTGGTGCTGACATTCGAGGAAGGCGGCGTGCGCAAAGTCGTCCTGGCGCAGACCGGCGACCATTACGCCAAGCCCGGCGAAGCGACGCCCCCCGCATTCATGATCCCCGGCGGATTCATCAACCTGTCCGAAACGCCCGGCAGCGCGCTGGTCGCCGCATCATCCGCGCCGGAAGACGGTCGCACCGGTGCCGCGCGCGAAGTGGAAGAGGAATTGAAGAACCCCGACGGCTCGGCGCTGCTGAAGGTCGATCCCAACCGGTTGAAGCCGATGGACACGCTGACCCTCGCCTTCCGCATCGGCGAAAAACGCATCGTCATCGGCATGATGCTGGAACTGACCGCTGATGAAGTGAAAACGGTGAAGGCGCATATCGCCAATATTGCCGCCAGCCCCGCCTATGCGGAAGCCACCGCCGCGCAAAGCATCAACCACGACAGCGGCAAGGCGGAGGTGAGCAATGTTGCCATCTTCACGCTCGACGAAGTGGCGCAAGGCAAGGTGAACCTGCTGCACAAGGACCAGCAATCGCTGTTCAAGGTGGTGGAGCAGCATTTCAACGATTTCGAAAAACAAGTGCGCCGCGCGATTGTACAGAACAACCATCCAAGGCATTAATAGCTCTCCTCTCCTTTGGGAGAGGAGATGTCGCGAAGCGACAGAGGTGAGGGTACTTCGTCGGCTTCAGGCAGGGGCGTTGATCAAGTACTCTCCCTCTCCCAAAGGAGAGGGAGAGGCAAATAAAAAAAGGCGGGGATTGCTCCCCGCCTTTTTTTGTATCTGCGTAAAAAGCTTAAACCTTGAACGACTTGCCGCAACCGCAATGGCCGGTCGCGTTCGGGTTGTTGAAGGTGAAGCCGCTTTCGAATTTGTCTTCGAAGTAATCCATTTCCATGCCGGCGATGTACATCTGCGCTTTCGGGTCGACATAGACCTTCACGCCTTTGTCTTCGACCAGCACGTCCATCGGCTGCGCTTCTTTCGCGTATTCGAGGCTGTAGCTGAGGCCGGAGCAGCCGGATGCGGTCACGCCGACGCGCAGGCCGGTGAATTCCTCGCCTGCGGGCGCGTTCGCCATCAGGCCTTTAATGTGGTTCGCAGCGCTTTCAGTCAGGGTCATCAGTTGTTGCTGTTGCATTGTTTTCTCTCCTTGGTTTTCGTTTAAATTAAAAAATCAGAACATGTTGAGTTGCAGCTTGGCGGTCTCCGCCATTTTTGACGGGTCCCATGACGGGTCCCAGACAATTTCCACTTTGACGTTGCCGACATCGTTGACCGTGCGCACCGCGCTCTCGATCATGCCCGGCATCTCGCCCGCAACGGGGCAGCCGGGGGAGGTCAGCGTCATCTCGATAAACACGTCGTTGCTCTCGGGCGCGATATCGACCTTGTAAATCAGCCCCAGTTCATAAATATTCACCGGGATTTCGGGGTCGTACACATCGCGCAGCGCGGCCTGGATCAGCGGCCACAGGTGATGCTCCTTCGACGCTTCCGTATAGGGCGGAATCAGCATCTTTTCCGTCTCGTCATCCCCGACGGCGGTGCGGATCATGTCTTCGTCTGCGTGCAGCTTCATCATGCGAATAACTTCTTCACTTTCAACACGCCTTCGGCGAGGCGCTCAACGTCTTCCATTGTATTATAGACCGCAAAAGACGCGCGCACAGTGGCGGTGCATTTTAGCGCCTTCATCAGCGGCTGCGCACAGTGGTGGCCGGCGCGAACGCACAACCCCAGCTGGTCAAAAATCGTGGCGATATCATGCGGATGCACTTTATCTATGCCAAATGACAGGATGGCCGCGCGGCTTGGCGCGCGCGAATAAATCTTCACGCCATCAATTGCCGTAAGGCGCTGCTCCGCAGCATCCAGCAATGCGTGTTCCCGCACCAGCGCGCCCTTGTAATCGATGCTGTTGATGTAATCAATCGCCGCACCCAGCCCGATTGCCTCGACAATCGCGGGCGTGCCGGCTTCGAAACGGTAGGGCGCGTCCTTGAACGTCACCTTGTCGAAGGCGACATGCTCGATCATCTCGCCGCCGCCCTGATAGGGCGGCATGGAATTGAGCAGTTCTTCGCGGCCCCACAGCACGCCGATGCCCGTCGGGCCGTAGAGTTTATGACCTGTGAACACATAAAAATCCGCGCCGAGTTTCTGCACATCCGCGCCGATATGCACGATGCCCTGGCTGCCATCGACCAGCACTGCCGCGTCAACCGATTTTGTTTTCGCGATGATTTGCGCAGCATCGGTGACAGTGCCGAGCGCGTTCGACATTTGGGTAAACGCCACCAGCTTTGTCTTTTTCGACAGCAGCGCATCAAACGCCGCCATATCGAGAGCGCCGTTTTCGAGGATCGGCACGGTTTTGATGACCACGCCTTTCGATTGCGTCAGGAAATACCACGGCACGATATTCGCGTGATGTTCCAGTTCGGTCAGGATAATCTCGTCTCCTGCCTGCAGCCGCTGGCCGAAGGATGCGGCGACCAAGTTGATCGCCTCCGTCGCGTTGCGGGTGAAGATCACTTCGCGTTCGGTTTTCGCGTTGATGAAGGCGGCGACCTTTTCACGCGCCTGCTCGAATTTCGTGCTGGTTTCCGCGCTGAAGGCATAGACACCGCGATGCACGTTGGCGTAATGCATTTCCATCACGGCATTCATCGCATCAATGACGGCTTGCGGTTTCTGCGCAGACGCCGCGCTGTCGAGATAGGCGACGCTGCGGCCGTTGACCTTTTGCGCCAGCGCAGGGAAATCGGATTTCACGTCATGCGTATTGAGGGGGATAATTTTTTCCGCCGGCATCATGTGCCCCTGCCCGCAAGCCATGCCGCCACGCGCGCGAGATAGAGTTCGCGTACCTGTTCATAGCTGACTTTTTCGATGGCAGCGCCGAGGAACGATTCCACCATCAGCGCCCTTGCAAGGTCATGGGGAATGCCGCGGCTGCGGAGGTAAAAAATGGCTTCGGGATTCAATTGCCCGGCGGTTGCGCCGTGGCTGCATTTTACGTCGTCGGCGTAAATTTCTAGTTCTGGTTTTGCGCTTGCTTCAGCTGTTGGGGAAAGCAGTAACGCATGATGAGACTGGTATCCATCTGTTTTTTGTGCAGCACGACGTACATGTATTTTCCCTTGGTAAACTGCACGAGCCTGATCATCAACAACTCCCTTAAAATGCTGGACGGATTTTCCGTCCGGTTCGAAGTGGTCAGCCAACACGGTAAAATCGTGGCTTTGCTGTCCCTTCATTAAGTATGTGCCACCGATACTACTCGAAATGGCGCGATCTATCAACTGAAGCCGGAATTCCTGCCGCGCCAGCCTGCCGCCCGTTGCAAGGCTAAACCCTTCAAAAGACGAGTCTTTATGCTGCTGCACAACTGTATTGCTGGCGTGGAATCCGGCATCGGATTCTTCCTGAAACCGGTAAAAACGCATGCGGGAAGCCGATTCCAGCGTGATCGAGGCGTAGGTGTTGGCGAAATACGCCCCCTCCCCGCAATGGCGTTCGATGACGGTGCAGCCCGCATTTTCGCCGAGGCGATACATCACGCGGGGGTAAACGGCGGCATCGCGGCCTGCATTATAAAACACCACTTCGATAGGTTCTGCCACATCGCGGTTCTTCGCCACCACCAGCACAAAACCATCGCGGACATAGGCCGCGTTCAGCGCGGTCAGCGGCGTCTTGGCCAGGTCACCGACTGTGACCAATTGTTCTTCGATGCCCGCCACGTTTTTCTCCGCCGCTTCCATCAGGCTCATGACAGTCACATAGTCGGGCAGGTTCGACAGCTTCGCCTGATACTGGCCGTTCACCAGCACGACGCGATGCGTGCCAAGCAAAGGCGTAGGTATTTTCGCGGCATCGAATTTTACGGGGTCTACGGAATAACGGAATTTGACAGAGGCGAGCGCGCGCAGGTTGGTATATTGCCAGCCTTCCCATGCCACGGTCGGCAGACCGGTTTGCGAAAAAGATTCCGCGCCCGTGGCGCGCAACGCCTTGATCCAGCCAACGGCCTTGTCATTCTGCAGCGCAGCCGCATCGGCAAGCCACGGCATCGCCGCCGCAACCTGCGGAGCCTGTGCCATGAATGTTTCTGCAGCCGTCGTCGCCATCATCGTTACGCAGCCTCCGTCGCGTCATAGAAATCGGCATAGCCTTTTTCTTCCAGCAGCAGCGCGAGTTCCGGGCCGCCGGTTTTCTGGATCTTGCCGTTCGCCAGCACGTGGACGATATCGGGCTTGATGTAATCGAGCAGACGCTGGTAATGCGTGATGACAAGGAACGAGCTTTCCGGCCCGCGCAACGCGTTCACGCCTTCCGACACCACCTTCAGCGCGTCGATATCGAGGCCGCTGTCGGTTTCATCCATGATCGCCAGTTTCGGCGCGAGCATCGCCATCTGCAGCACTTCGTTGCGTTTCTTCTCGCCGCCCGAAAAGCCGACATTCACGCCGCGCTTCATCATTTCGGGGTCCATGCCGAGGTCTTTAATTTTCTGCTTCTGCAACTTCAGGAACTGTGCCGGCTCCAGCTCTTTCTCGCCGCGCTTCTTGCGTATGGCATTCAGCGCGGTTTTCAGGAAGGTCGTGGTCGATACGCCCGGAATTTCGACGGGATATTGGAACGCGAGGAAAAGGCCCAGCGCCGCGCGGTCCTCCGGTTCCATGGCCAGCAAATCCTGCCCCATGAATTCAACCGTGCCATCCGTCACTTCATAGCCGTCGCGGCCCGCCAGCACATAAGACAACGTCGATTTTCCCGAGCCATTCGGCCCCATGATCGCATGCACTTCGCCCGCCTTCATCTCGAGGCTCAGGCCCTTCAGCACCGGACGGCCCGCAGCCGTCACATGGAGGTTTTCGATTTTCAGCATTAGCCCACACTTCCTTCCAGACTGATCGCCACCAGCTTCTGCGCCTCGACCGCGAATTCCATGGGGAGGTGCTGCAGGACTTCCTTGCAGAAACCGTTGACGATCAGGGTCAGGGCTTCTTCTTCCGGTATCCCGCGCTGGCGGCAGTAAAATAATGTTTTATCGCTGATCTTCGACGTCGTCGCTTCATGTTCCAGCGTCGCGGTCGGGTTCTTGTTCTCGATATACGGCACGGTATGCGCACCACAGAGGTCGCCGATCAGCAGGCTGTCGCATTGCGTGTAATTGCGTGCGTTTTCCGCCTTTTGCGCGATGCGCACGAGGCCGCGATAGGTGCTGTTCGATTTGCCGGCCGAGATGCCCTTGGCGATAATGCGCGAGCGCGTGTTCTTGCCGATATGGATCATCTTGGTGCCGGTATCGGCCTGCTGATAGTTATTGGTCAGCGCGACGGAATAGAATTCGCCCACGCTGTCATCGCCCAGCAGCACGCAGGACGGATATTTCCAGGTGATGGCCGAACCCGTTTCCACCTGCGTCCATGAAATGCGGCTGCGCGCGCCCTTGCAGATACCGCGCTTGGTCACGAAATTGTAAATGCCGCCCTTGCCGTTTTCGTCGCCGGGATACCAGTTCTGCACGGTCGAATATTTGATCTCCGCATCGTCCATGGCGATCAGTTCCACCACCGCGGCATGCATCTGGTTTTCGTCGCGCTTCGGCGCGGTGCAGCCCTCCAGATAGCTGACATAGGATTTTTTCTCCGCCACGATCAGCGTGCGTTCGAACTGGCCGGTCTTCGCCTCGTTGATGCGGAAATAGGTAGAGAGTTCCATCGGGCAGCGCACGCCTTCGGGGATATACACGAACGTACCGTCGGTAAATACTGCCGCGTTCAGGCAGGCGTGCTTGTTGTCGGTATAGGGTACGACGCTGCCCATGTATTTCTTGATCATGTCCGGATATTTCTGCACAGCTTCGGAGATCGAGCAGAAAATCACGCCCGCGCTATGCAGTTTTTCGCGGAAGGTGGTGACGACCGACACGCTGTCGAACACCGCATCCACCGCGATGCCGTTCAGCATTTCCTGTTCGCGCAGGGGAATGCCGAGCTTCTTGTACGTCTCCAGCAATTTCGGGTCGAGTTCATCGAGGCTTTTGGGCGCGGAGGCCGTTTTCGGCGCGGCGTAGTAATACGCATCCTGATAATCGATTGCGGGGAACGACACATTCGCCCATTGCGGTTCCGGCAGCGTCAGCCAGTGGCGGTACGCGGTCAGGCGCGATTCCAGCATCCAGTCGGGTTCGTTTTTCTTGGCCGAGATGAAGCGGATGATGTCTTCGTTCAATCCCTTGGGTGCGAAATCGCTTTCGATATCGGTGACGAAGCCCGCCTCGTATTTGTCGAGCGACTTGATGGTTTCCAGCGTTTCCGCTGCGATGGCGGCGTTGCTCATGCTTTCACCATTTCAGAAGATTTCTGTTCAGGGAGGCGGACCTGCACAAGGCTGGTGCGCGTCGCGGTGCCGCAGCCGGTTTGCGCGCCCATCATGTCGGCGAGGCTGAGTTCCTTCAGCGCGCCGCGGATGGCGCGGTTGACCGGGTCCCACTTGCCCTTGGTCGGGCAACGCTGTTCGGCGGGGCAAGGGTCGTCGCTGCCTTCGACGCAGGACACAATCGCAATCGGCCCGTCCATCGCTTCCACGATTTCGCAGACCGACAGGGCGACGGGGTCGCGCGCCAGTTTGTAACCGCCCTGCGCACCGCGCACAGACGACACCAGGTTTTCTTTCAGCAGCGTCTTGAGCACCTTGGCGACGGTCGGTTCGGGCAGTGCGGTTTTATCGGCAAGATGGCTCGCGCTGCGGGCGGCGTTTTCGCCTTCCCGCGCCAGCTGGACCATCACGACGATGGCGTAGTCCGTCAATTTGCCGAGTTTCAGCATTTTACCTGCTTCAAGTACTAAGTTCGTCCTGATTAGATATGGTATTTCGGGGGGTGATTTCAACTAAAATCGGTCGGCGTTAACCTAATTCAATCAAGCCTCTAGTGCAAAAAACAAATGATCAAAAAGGTATTTATATACCGTAGATGCAATTCATTCGCAGTTATCCAACGATTATAAGTGCTTAACACTCCGATGTTAGGGTTCTGTTAACTAAATCTATACATAATAGAAATAGATTCACACGTCAAAAGTCAGGTTTTGATGGATACATCGGTTGAAAATCCGCTGATCACCCTCCCGTCCGATATGCAGGACTGGGCCGAGGCGAACAAGCCCATGATCTCGCGCCTGTCATCGGCACTGGCGAAAAAACCGCTGATGCCCGAAGGCGCGGTGTGGGATTTGATCGCCGCCGAATTTTCGCCTGAATGGATGCACGCCAAATCGAATTTGAAAAGCGCAGAGCAGCACGTCAAATACCTCGCCCTGCCGGAAAACATGCCGCTGGGCCTGATCGGCGGCGCGCTGCAGAGCGACGAGGTCAACCGCGCCCACCAGACCTTCGCCGAGGCGATGGCGGGCTTCACTATCATCGATGAACAGCTGCGCCAGCATGACGCCCTGAAACTGCTGCTGGGCGCCGTGCGCCAGCACCAGAATGTTGTTTCCCAGTCGCTGGAGGTTTCGCGCAAGATGGAACGCATGACGGCGGCGTTTGCCACCGTCGCCGGTTTCGACACCGACGAGATCGAGGCGCCGCAAAAACAAAAAGCATTTTCGTTGAAAAACGGCCAGCTGTCGCTCAGTTTCGCGAGCGTCAAATCCCTGCGTAGCCGCACCTCGGCCGCACTCAAGGGCGGCACGTTCCGTCCGCAGGCACAGAAAGCCGTCTGATATTTTTAAATTTTCAAAGGTACTGGCGCAATCACCCATTGCGGCAGCTTGCGCGCAACGGCCTCGACCGTTGCCCTGTCCTTCGCCGCGACGGTGAACATGCCGCTCAGGCTGCTGTCCCGCTTGTTCGTGTGATCTGCCCATCCGGTAAGCCGCACCGATGCTTCTTTCATCAACACAACCGCTGCCGCGTTGAAATCAGCACCCGCCTTGCCGCCGACCAGAAGAAACTGTTCCATTTCGGTCGTAACTTCCGGCTGCTTCACGCGGTAATCGGTGAAGGCAGGGTTGGGGCCGAGCGTATCGATGAACTCATTGTTGTCGGGCGCATCCTTGAGCCCGCGCGTCGGGAAAAGCCGCCAGCCGCTGATTTTCTCCGCCACGCGCTCCGCCGCTTCCGCATCTGCGTAGAATTCGATGGAGCCCTCTTTCGGGCCGCGCCCGCTCTTGCTGCCGTCCACTGATACACGCAGCACGACGCCGGGGTCCGCCTGCAGCGCAGCCAGCACGTTTGCGAAATCGTCGCGGGTTTCGGAATTTTCGCTGATGGCAAGATAATGACGCATGATGATTTCCACATTAAAAAAAGAACAACCGAAATGCATGGATGCTGTTTCAGCAGGCGGGGATCGTCAGGCAGGAAACAGGCGAAAATAGCTCTGACGTAGTGTGCGCTGCGTGGTAGTAAGGCTAATTGATTCTTGATATTATGTCAATTAAATTCTGCCAAGCCTCAAAGGCAAGCCTCGCCCACTGCGCAATCGCGCGCGGGGGGAAACAGGTTGGCGGCGGGATACATCAGGAACAGGTAGCCGATGACGACAAGCCCGCGCACCAGCTGCGTGAATGGCAGGAACCACAACGAGATCGCCGGCGGCAGGAAACAGACGGCAAGGCGCAGGATATGGCCATCAATCACGCCCGCCTGCCCCCATGCGACCGGCCATGCGAGCGCGAAGGCGATGATGCCCACGATCCGCCATTTCTTTTTGTTGTCGAGGCGGGAAAACATTTATTACGTCCGCGCCTGTTCCTTGGTCGCCAAGAACTTGATGTCCGGCCAGTTTTCGTTGGCGTTATCAAGATGCCATGCGTTGCGGGCGAGGAAGACGGGCTGACCGTCATGGTCTTCCGCGATGTTGGGCAGGTTCTGGTCGATGAACTGCTCCAGCTTGTCGCGCTTCTCGCTCTCCAGCCAGCGGGCGGTGTGCAGGGCTGCGGTCTCGAAACGGACGGGCAGGTTGTATTCGGTGCGGATGCGGTCGGCCAGGATGTCGAACTGCAGGGGGCCGACGACACCGACGACCCAGCTGGAATCCATGCGCGGCTTGAAGACGCGGGCCGCGCCCTCCTCCGCCAGCTGCAGCAGCGCCTCGCCCAGGTGTTTCGCGCGCAAGGGGTCATCAAGGCGCACGCGCTGCAGGTGTTCGGGCGCGAAGCTGGGGATGCCGGTCACATGCAAAATCTCGCCTTCGGTCAGCGTATCGCCGATGCGCAGGTTGCCGTGGTTGGAAATGCCGATGATGTCGCCCGCATAGGCCTCCGCCGCCACTTCACGCTCCTGCGCAAAGAACATCAGCGGGTTGTGGACGGTGATCGATTTGCCCGCGCGCACATGGTGCAGTTTCATACCGCGCTTGAAATGGCCGGATGACAGGCGCGTGAAGGCGATGCGGTCGCGGTGCTTGGGGTCCATGTTCGCCTGAATCTTGAACACGAAGCCGGTGACTTTTTCTTCATAGGGTTCGATGAACCGCTCGGCGGTGGGCTGCGGCTGTGGGATCGGCGCATATTCTTTCAGGCCGCCCAATAATTCGCGCACGCCGAAGTTGTTGAGCGCGGAGCCGAAGAACACGGGCGACAGATGCCCCTCGAGGTATGATTTGCGGTCGAGCGGTTTGCACGCACCGCGGATCATGTCCACATCCTCGCGCAGTTTCTGCACCGCATCGGCGGGCAGCAGCTTGTCCAGTTGCGGATCGTCAAGCCCTTCGCATTTCACGGCCTCGCCAATCGACGCGCCCTTGGAGCGCTCCGCCAGCAGCAACTGGTCGTTGATCAGGTCATAACAGCCGAGGAAGCGTTTACCCATGCCGATCGGCCAGCTGGCGGGGGTCACGTCGAGCGCGAGTTTCTTTTCGACTTCGTCCAGCAAATCAAACGGGTCGAGGCCTTCGCGGTCGAGCTTGTTGATGAAGGTCAGGATCGGCATGTCGCGCAGGCGGCAGACCTCGAACAGTTTCAGCGTCTGCGCCTCGATGCCCTTTGCATGGTCGATCACCATGATCGCGCTGTCGACCGCCGTCAATGTGCGGTAGGTGTCTTCGGAGAAATCCTGGTGGCCGGGGGTATCGAGCAGGTTGAACGTGATGTCGTTATATTCGAACGTCATGACGGACGACACGACGGAAATCCCGCGTTCCTGTTCCACCTTCATCCAGTCCGACCGCGCATGGCGCACCGATTGACGCGCCTTCACCGCGCCCGCCATCTGGATCGCGCCGCCGAACAGCAGCAATTTTTCCGTCAGCGTCGTCTTCCCCGCATCGGGGTGCGAGATGATGGCGAATGTGCGGCGTTTTTCAACTTCGTCGCGGATGGTGGTGGTCATGTTACCTCTTCAAGGCTTTCGTAATGGCGCTTACGACGCCTTCGATATTTTCTAGCACTTCATTGTTCCAAAAGCGAATAACTTCAAATCCGAGGCTATTCAAGTATTTTGTGCGCGCTTCGTCCCGCTTGCACTCTGCATGGCTTTCGCCATCCACTTCAACGACCAGTTTTGCCTCGATGCAGGCAAAGTCCGCCGTATAAACGCCCGCCGGAACCTGCCTACGGAATTTGACGCCCAGCTGGTTATTGCGCAAATGCTGCCAGAGAAGTTTTTCTGCCGGGGTGGCTTCCTGACGCAAAGCGCGTGCTTTTTCAATTCGTTTCGACATCAAACAATCATTTCGCTCTTTCCCTCTCCTTTGGGAGAGGGCGGGGCCCATCGCGCTTGCGATGGGAGGGTGAGGGTACTTCGTCGGCGTCGGGCACTTAAGTTGACCAAGTACCCTCACCTCTGTCGCTTCGCGACATCTCCTCTCCCAAAGGAGAGGAGAAAAATCAGAATATCTTTCCTTCGAACGGGTTGGTGCCCGTCTTGTCTTCTATTTCGACGACCCAGACGTCGGGGTCGCGCTTGATGCTGCGGGCGATGTAGTCGTCGGCCTTGCGTTCATCCGCAAGCGTGCCGTCGAACACGTCCATCCAGCCCATTTCCCCGTTTTCATCACGCGACTGGTTGAGCAGCTTGCAGCCGGAACCGGGGATGTAGATTTTCACCATCACCGTCCCCGCCGCATCCGCGCCCTTGTGCACGACGGTATGCGGGATGCCCTTGGCCGTGCATTGGCGCAGGTGGGCGGTCACCCACAATTCGGTGGGGATGCGGTCTTCCGTCACTTCTTGATCTTGTGGCCGAAAATCTCGAATGTGTGGTCGATGATTTTATAGCCGAGGCCTTCGGCGATTTTATGGATGTGCTGTTCCAGTTCGTCCGACTGGAATTCGATCACCTGACCCGTTTCGGTGTCGATCAGGTGGTGGTGGTGTTCGTGGTCGTGTTCTTCCTTGACCTCGAACCGCGCATAGGTGCCGCCGAAATCATGCTTCACGACAAGGCCGAGTTCGGCCAGCAGGCCGAGCGTGCGGTAGACGGTCGCGATGCTGATCGACGCATCGATGCGCTTGGCGCGGTCGCAGACGGTATCGACCGAAGGATGGTCGCCGGATTCCTCCAGCACCTTCAGGATCACTTTGCGCTGGTCGGTCATTTTCAGGCCGGCTTCGGCGCATTTCAGGAGCAGTTTAGACATGTTTTCCGTGGCCTTTTTTTGAGTGCCAGTTATAGCCCATCCGCACGCGCAATTCCAGCCCCTTGTTATGTCAATTTTTGGGCGCTGCCAGCATACGTTCGGCCGGGAAATCGAGGAAAATGCGCGTCCCCTTGCCTTCATCCGATTCCAGCGTCAGGCGGCCGTCATGCAGCTCCACCATCGCCTTCGCCAGCGGCAGGCCGAGGCCGGTGCCCTGCCCCTTGAAATATTTCGGGTCGTTCACTTGCGCGAACGGCTCCAGCACAAGACGTTGCTTGTCGGTCGGGATGCCGCAGCCTTCGTCAATCACGGCGATGCGCAGGATGTTGGTGGGCTTCAGCATCTTCGCCATCACCTGCACCGATTTTCCGGCGGGCGAGAATTTCACCGCGTTGGCGACAAGGTTGATCAGGATCTGGCGCAGCAGCCGTTGATCCGCGCGGATATGCGGCACGGCGGCGTCCACATCGAATTCCAGCTTCACCGATGCCGCCTGCGCGCGGTCGCCCATAATGCGCATGACGGATTCAAGAACGTCGTGCAGGGCGACGTCGCTTTCGATCAGGTTGACCTTGCCCGCCTCGATCTTCGACATGTCGAGCACGTCGTTGATGATGTCGAGCAGATGGCGGGCGGAGAAATGGATATCCGACAGGTATTCTTCGTATTTCGGGTTGTTGATCGCGCCAAAGGTATGGTTTTTCATCAATTCCGAAAAGCCGATGATCGCGTTCAGCGGCGTGCGCAATTCGTGCGACATGTTGGCGAGGAAGCTCGATTTCGCCTTGTTCGCGCTGTCGGCATCTTCCTTGGCGCGGCGCAGGTTGCGCACCATGTTCTTGCGCTCCGTCACGTCGCGGATGGTCGATACCATGAAGCGGCGTTTCTGCGAAAGTTCCAGCAAAGCCGTGGTGACAAGGATATCCGCCACGCTTCCGTCTTTTTTCAGGATCTGCAATTCGCGCGTGCCGTGGCGGCCGCGTTCAATGAAGGCCTGATGCAATTTCCGCGAAATCGCCTGGTCTTCGGGCGGGATCATCATGGCGAATTCCTCGCCCAGCAAATCTTCGCGCGTCCATTCGTAATCGCCCAGGAACGTGTCGTTCACGCGCACGATGCGGCCGTGATGGTCGGTCACCACGATGCCGAGGCCGGATGCGTCGAACAATGACGTCAGCAGCATGATCGCGTCGTCGCGCTCGCGCTGCAGCTGCACGCTGTCGACCACATCGGGGCGCGCCATGACGTCGATGAAACCCACGCGGCCATCGGCGTCGAAAATCGGGTTCAATATAAATGCCTGCACGCGGATGCCGCCCGGCACGCGGGGGACAGCGTTGAATGTCACGGGGCGTTTGGTTTTGACGCAGGATGTGAATGACTGCTCGATCTGCTCCGCCACCGCCCGTTCAAACAATTCGGATGGTGTCTTGCCGATCATCTTTTCGCGCGGCAGGTCGAAGTATGATGCGGCAACGATATTGACCTCGGCATACACGAACCGCCCGTCCGGCTCCGCCGATATCACAAGGCGCGCGATCGGCGCCTTCAGGAAGATATTCCTGAAGTCCTTGTCATGTATCGCGGTCTGTTCAGTGACGAGCATCGGTTTCCTGGCGGTATTTGCTTTCAAAACGCACCTTCCTTTTTGGTAGCACGTAAGTAGCAAACATCTGGTTAACGAATGGTTTCCATGGGTGAATATGGGTTAAGCTATGCCATTAAAATCACTTGTTATTTTCATAACCCGTTTGACCCTGAGGTATTTATATGCCACATTGTCACCACTTGAGGATAAGTCGCAGAATCGGACAGGCAGAAAAGCACTGCGACGGCATAGTTAGAAACAAGCCATAAAAAAAGAGGTGTCCATGCTACTCGATCGCCATCACATCAATACCGAAGGCAAATCCGTCGAACAGATCATCGATATCATGTTCAAGGAAAAAGAAATCCGCGAAGCCAAGGAACGCGAAGACCGCCGCGCACAGGCGGAAGCGCTTGAAAAAGCCAAGGCCGAAATCACCGAAAAGAAACCGGCCGTCACGGCAACCCCCGCCCCCGCGGCATCGGGCTTCAACCGCGTGATCCAGCAAGTCCGCAAATCGCTGCACTTGTAAGCAGCCGATGCGCACAAAAAACGGCGGCCATGAAAGGCCGCCGTTTTTGTTTTTCGATATAAAATCTTTATATATCAATCATAAAAACGATTAAAATTGACATATATAGCCACTCCGGTACTCTGCAGTCATGCCGAGTGCACGACTGTGGCAGCGCGGTTTTATCCATGTTTCCCGCCCTGCTTTCCCGCACGCTATGCAAAACATCCAGTTTTTTTGCAGAAGGAGCCGATCATGGCTTTCGGAGACGAGTATTCAAGCAACTACGCATACTTCATCGCAGGCGGCGCGACGCTGGCCGTGATCGAAAAATACGAAGCCGACCGCGCAGACACCAAAGGGATGCAGGCCGCCATCGCGAAAGAATACGGTGCGAAGGAATTTACAGGCTTTGGTGCCAGCGGCTATCTGGTTTTTGAAAAGCCTATCGAACATCCCGCCCTGCTGCTGGAAGATGTTTATAAATCCGGCGATCACGTTTACCGCGCCAACAGCGCAACGCCGGAGGGCAAGGCGCTGCAGGCAAAGTTTGCGGATGTGCCGGAATTCGATTTGACGCAAGGTGTCTTCGCCCGACGCCTGACGGGTGCGGAAAAAATCGCCACCAACCCCGACGACCTGCAGCAGAACGGCTATGGCAGCGGCGGCCACTGGAGCGAAAAAAACACAACGACGGCGGCCACTTTCACCAAATATGGCGACACCTATGTTGTCAGCGTGCCGCGCGTCATTCGCGGCATCTTCAACGAGGCTTCGGCGGCGGCATCCATCCAGGATCATTACACGCAAGCGGCCGGATACACCTATGAACGCTGGACCCCGCCCGACAGCAGCGAAATACCATACTCCCAGGTCATCGCGCTGCAGGAAAAGCAAAAGGGCGACCAGCTGGCGCAGCGCAGCGTCACGAAAAAAACGCCTGCGTTCTCGCGCGGAAATTAAATTATTTTGTGCCCTCCCCATCGGGAAAGTATCTATCTATAAGGATTGTACGGATTGTAAATGTTCAGCGGGTGCGTGATATGCGCCGGCGATGTCATGTAGTTTTCGCCAGATGCGGATTTTCCCGCCTTGCGTTTTTTTTTCTCTTCGGCTGCTTTCTGCCGCAGCGCAAGGATATCGGCGGCGGTGCGCCCCAAACCGTCGCGCTCTGCCTTGTTCGCGCCATAGCCGATCAGTTTTTGCATGATGTCCTTCTGCTGCCCCTCGGCCGCCGCGATAAGGGGTGTGCGGCCCTGATAAGTGATATAGTTGACGTCGGCGCCGCGCGCGATCAGGAAATCGACCAGTTCGCCATGCCCGTTTTCCGCTGCGACCATCAGCGCGGAGTCGCGCGAACTGTGCTTGCCGCTTTTGTCGATCAATGTCGGGCCGTAACGCTCCAGCAGCATCTCGATCGTGGCGACATCGTTCTCCCGCGCGGCATCCGTGAACTGGCTGGGCACTTCATTGAAATGATACGACAGAAAATATCCGATTGATTTAAGCGGATTCATGATCCGGCTCCTTCGTTTGTGTTGCGACGTTTTTGACGGGGACGTTTTTGGTATCGGCGATGAAAGGCGAACAGCGTTCGGCAAGCTGCGCAGCGAACGGCAACGGCGGCAATAGAAAATGCGGCAGTAAGAAATAAGGGGGAAGGTTTTTTGTGTCCATTTAAACAGCCTCGAAAAATGCACCCAAACAGGGATGCTTTCAGGCCGTTTCTCGTTTCGAAGAGGAGCAGCACGCGCGGAAACGTACAAAAACCGCATGCCGTATAATGCGAAACGTAGATATAGCATACCGCAGGACTGGCGTTATGTCAAATATATTTATCATCCGATGGGGACTATGGCGCTTCGATAGATATTTCACTTCGACGCTTTTAATATTAATCCGATGTCCAAGAGCTGAAAAAGATAGGCCACGAAGAATCCCCCGCCCTGTACCTGAAGCAAGAGCGCAGGAACGCTTAGTCACACTTTACCCTTCTCGCGCACATGCATGCGTCGCGGGCCTGTTACGGTTTCCTGTTCAGCACCGGTGATCCGAAATCGCGGATGCGGTTCGTCGCCCCCACAAGCCCCTTCATGGTTTCCGGATCGTTCGCCGCATGGCCCGATACGACCAGTTCAAGGCTGGCTGTGTTAAACTGTTTTGACAGCTCGAAGGCCGTGACGGGCGGCGTCAGCGCGTCGTAACGCCCCTGCACGATTGCCACGGGTATATGTTTTATACGGTCAAGGTTGTCCCAGATCGTATTGTCAGGGAATTGCGTTTTCATGAAATGCAGCGCGATGCGCGAAATAGAAAGCGCGTCCGGTGCAGGCATCGCGGGCGGGTCTTTGTCCGGCACATGCAACGCGCCCGATTTTGCGACATAGCGCATAAAGGCGGCGGCTGCAGGCGCATGTATAGCGGGGTCGGGGCTCATGACGCTGTTATAGAGCGCGTCCAGCGGCTTTGCGCGATCAGGCGCCGGCAGCGCGGCCACAAGTTCGGCGAAATTATCGGGCATCAACGATTTCACGCCGTCGAAATACCATTCCATTTCGCTTTGACGCATCGTCCAGACGCCCCGCTACGTCAGGCTGCTCACCCGCTCGGGGTAGCGGATGGCATACAGCAGCGACAGCGCCGAACCCCATGACCCGCCATAAACATGCCATTGATCGATGCCCAGATGCGCGCGCAGCTTGTCGTTATCCTCGGCCAGCAGCTCGGGCGTGTTATTGCGCGTTTCGCCGGGCGCGGAAGATTTCGGCGCCCCCCGCTGGTCATAGACGACAATACGGAAGGCATCGGGGTCGAAGAAGCGATGGAAATACGGCGCAGCCCCGAAGCCCGGCCCGCCATGCAGGTAAACGATCGGGATACCTTCCGGATTGCCGTACTCGCGGTAATGGATGGCGTGCAGGGCATCAACCTTCAGCATCCCCTCGTTGAAGGGATTGGAGGACGGATACAATATCCTGTCGATGTCGGATGGGGATGGCGCGTTCATTTTTTGGCTCTGTCAGGGTTTATTATTAATCTGGAAAATATTATAAATGGATATCACGCTCGCACTGCACCGGCAACCGATATCGTTAAAACTTTGATTAATATCGTTAAAACTTTGATTAATAATGTTTATTTAAAAGATACAGGGAGAGGTAGCGTGAATTGAAATTAAATCTACGCCAGTTTCATCATTCCCGCGAAAGCGGGGATGACAATGCCGTGCGTTTATATCCTGATTTATTACCGCTTATGCACATCGCGCGCATATTGCTCCAGCGCGCTGCGTTCGTGGTATTCCTTGACCTTGTTGCCGCCTTCGCCGCGGGCGATGTTCAGCGCCTGCTTGGCGTGGTCGAGGGCGTGGTCGGCGCTTTCGCGCTGCAGCGCCTCCGCAATCCCGAAAGACGCGGTGATGCGGAGCTTGTCGCCGCTCGGCATGAAGATGGGGGTGTTTTCAATTTCGCCGCGCAGGCGGTCCATGACGGAGCACGCATCCATGAACTCGACATGCTTCAGCACGATCAGGTATTCGCCCTTGCCGAGGTAATAGGCATCGTCAAATGACCGCACCGTGCGCGCGATAACCTGCGCCATGTTGGCATAGACGGCGTCCATGCTGCGGCGGTCGTATTTCTGCTGCAAATCATCCATGCCGTCGATCTGCGCATTGGCGATGGAGAATGACGTGCCCTTGCGGTCGAACCGGTCCTGCTCGCGCTTGATGTCGGAGCGCATGCCGGCGACGGTGCGCAGGCCGGTGATGGGGTCGACGGCGGCGACGGCGTCGGTCACGTCCTGCTGCAAACGGCGCAGCTGGGTCACGAAGCCTTCGAACTGGTTTTCGAAATCGTCATACATGGCCAGCTGCGGCGCGATGCCGCCTTCGCAGGCCTCGAGGAATTTTTGCGCGATATGGCACAGCTCGTCATGCACCATCGACAGTTTCTCGGAAATCTTGCGGTCGATGGTGTTGCGCTCCGCCTCTTTCTTGCACCACATGACCAGCGCGGCGGGCGCGTGGTAATCGGCGGGGCGCGTCTGGCTGCCCGGAAAGAAGCACTGGCGCATGATATCGACGCGCCAGTCGAGCAAAGCCTCGATCTCGGCGACGATCATATCGGTCGATAATGTCTGGGCGTAAGAAACGGCCAAGGGTCACCAAAAGACGGCTGAATTATCAAAAACACACACTCTAAAATTATATCACAGGGGTGGTTTAGACAATCCACTCTTTTTTGATTTGATCGAGCGTTCCGGTTGAGATGCCTTTGCGAACATCGCGCATCAGGCGGGTCATGGTCGCCACATTATGTATGGATAACAACTGCATACCCAGCAATTCACCCGTGCGGAACAGGTGGTGGATATAGGCGCGGGAATGGTTTTTGCAGGCCATGCAACCGCAGGTCGAATCAACCGGATCGGGGTCATTCACATATCTGGCGTTGCGGATGTTCAGGCGCTCTTTCGGCGCGCCCTTGACCAGCGCCCAGCCATGGCGGGCGATGCGGGTGGGCGATACGCAGTCGAAAGTGTCGATGCCCGCCAGCACGTTGGTAAAGATGTCGATAAAGCTGCCGATGCCCAGCAGGTGCACAGGGCGCGTCGGGTGGATCATCGGCGCGCACATGGCGACCACTTCATACATCTGTTCTTTCGACGACCCCAGCGACCCGCCGATGGCGGTGGCGAAGAAGTCGGCATTCTTCGTCCATTCGCAGGATTCTTTGCGCAGGTCGGGATACACGCCGCCCTGCACGATGCCGTACATTTTCTGCCTGCCGTCGTCCTTGCGCTTCCATTCCGCCAATGACCTGTCGCCCCAGCGGCAGGACATTTCCATCGACCGCGCGGTGTATTCCTTGTCCACATGGTACGGGGTGCATTCGTCCAGCTGCACGATCAGGTCCGCACCGAGTTTGCGCTGGATGTCGATCGAGCTTTCCGGCGTCAAAAACCATTTGCGGCCGTCGAGGTAGGACCTGAATTCCGCCCCCTCCTCCGTAATCTTCAGGATCGATTTTTCACGGATGCGGTTGGCCTTGCCCTTGATCTCGTCCGCGACCGACCCATGGCCGAGCGAGAAAATCTGGAACCCGCCGGAATCCGTGAACAAAGGCCCATCCCAGTTCATGAATTTGTGAAGCCCGCCCATTTCCGCCACCAGGTCCGCGCCCGGCGACAGCATTAAATGGTAAGTGTTCGACAGGATGATATCCACCTGCTCCGCCCGCAGCTGCATCGGCGACAAACCCTTCACCGACGCCTTCGTGCCGCAGAAGATAAAGTTCGGCGTATCGATCGTGCCATGCGGCGTCGTCAGCCGCCCCGTGCGCGCGTATGAATTCGGGTCTTTGTGGGTGATGTCGAAAGCGAAGGTCACGAGGGGCGGCTCCGGCGTTAATAAAAAAGGCGGGACAAAAGCCCCGCCTCTTTTAATTCTTTATCTCACGCGAATTAAGCTGCTTTTTTGGCGTCTTTTTTCGCAGCTGCTTTTTTCATCGCGGTGCGGCGCGGCTTCGGGGCCGGCTTGGGCAGTTCGCCGACTTTCGCGACCAGCTGCTTGCGCACGCGGCGGAGTTCGGCGTTCAGCTTCGTCGGCGCGGTGCCGAGCAGGTAAGCGTCGATGCCGCCCTTGTGCTCGACCGTGCGGATGCCGTGCGTGGAGGAGCACACTTTGATGTTCTTCTTCAGGCCCGTGCTGAAGAACGAAGCTTCTTGCAGGTTCGGCAGGAAGCGGCGCTTGGTTTTGTTGTTCGCGTGGGAAACGTTGTTTCCGACCAGAGGGCCCTTGCCCGTGATTTCGCAGCGGCGTGTCATTGTCTATATCCTTACTTTCGTGGCGCAATGCGCCTTACTTAAAATTTCGTCGTCAGACGCAGCACCATATGTTAAGCGGCCATGGTTTTCAACAGAATTGTACCGGCCGGGGACACAATATATAAGAATCCCTATTATATATGCGGTATCCGGCGTTAAATGAACCCCGTGCCGCCGCAATAGCCACAGAATACCCCTGTTTAAGCCGTAAAACAGCCAAGATTATGTAAATAAAGGAATCACCCATGCCAGCCCCGACCCGCCACGAAAAAGCCGCCTTCGCCGCCCTCGATACATGGCTGGCGCATAAGGTACGGTTTGGCGGGTTGCCGGGGGTGCAGGTCTGCGCGCGGAAAAACGGCGCGGTGGTGTTCAACAAGGCCTATGGTTTTGCGAACACCGCAAAGCGCGAGAAATACACGACCCGCCATGCGGGGCATGTCGCATCGCACAGCAAGATGTTCACCGGCTGCCTGACCCTGCAATTGATGGATCAGGGCGCGCTGTCGATCTACGACACCGCCGCCCTGCACCTGCCCTGGCTGGACAGGCACAAGGACAAGCGCGTGCGCGAGATCACGCTGCGCGATTTGCTGACGCATCGCGGCGGGTTGTTCCGCGACGGCGCGGATGCCAGTTTCTGGGAGCAGGAAAAACCGTTCCCCGACCGCGCGCAACTGCAGGCCGAAACGCTGGCGGCGAAGCTGGTCTATGACCCCAACACCGAAACCAAATATTCGAATTTCGGCATGGGCCTGCTGGGCCTGGCGCTGGAGGCCGCGACGGGCACGGCCTATGCCGACCTGTTCGCGCAACATATCCTGCCAAAACTGCCCGGCGCCATCCTGACGCCCGATTATGCTGCACGCCCGCGCATCAAATACGCAACCGGCCATTCGCGCAAGATTTTCGACGACCAGCGCAGGCAGCTGCGCAATGAACCCGCCAACGCCCTCGCCCCCGCAACCGGTTTCTGCGGCACGGCCGAGGCGACGTCGCAATTCCTTCACACATATCTTCAGACCGATAAACTGCTGCCGCTGCGCCTGCGCCGCGATGTTGCGGGGCTGAACTGGAAAGTGAAGAACATGGCGTCAGAGTCATACGGTTACGGCATGGTGTTTTCGGGCGTGGGCGACGATGTGTATATCGGGCATTCCGGCGGCTATCCCGGCTTCGGCTCGCAAACGCGCCTGCTGAAGGGCAGCGATTACATTTTCAGCGCCGTGCTGAACACCACCGATTTCGACAGCTTCGCCATTATCCGCACGATGGCCGATGTCATCCGCAAGGTTGAAACCGTTTTTGCGAAAGAAAAGAAAATCGAGGTATCGCCCATCCTGATGAACAAATGGGGTGCGTGGCAATATATCGTCGGCGCAAAAACCGCGCTGTCATTGATGAGCGACATGCCCACCCCCGCCGACGCGCCCCAGACAATGGAACGCCGCCGCGACGGCGCTTATTACCCCGAAAAAGCCAACGGCTTCACCAATGTCGGCGAACCCGTCACCTTCATCCGCAAAGCCGGCAAAATCGTGGCCGCCAGGTCCGGCGCGAACATGCTGTATACGGCGGAGGAATTTTTGCGGCGTTCGAAGAAAACTTTTGCGTGACTACTGCTGCTGCGGCGCGTCGTCGATTTCGACCGATGAGCGGCTGACATAGGGTGTCTTGCAGACATTGCCCTTCACCGGATATCCCTTGGCGGTGCGCGCAGTAAACCGTGTGGCGAACACATCGAAGCCGCAGCCGAAGGTATCGTAGCCATCCGTCTTTATATCGGTGTAGCCCTGCGCGGTCAGCACCCGCATCGCCCCCGCCTCGTCCGTCGCCCAGAACGGCGCGGAGATGATGAACACCAGAAAACCCGTGACCCCGATGATGGCGGGGACGAGCATGATGTTCTTTTTCTTTTCAGCTTTGCGTTTGCGGGGCGGCGGTTTTTCCATGGTCATAGTATAGCATCCCGCACTGCCTTTGTCCCCTCTCCCGCGTGCGGGAGAGGGTTAGGGAGAGGGTGCAGCACTGCACTGAATAGTTGCAGCCAGTTTTCGACGATTACTTCCGCTCGCTACCCTCTCCCAAGCCCTCTCCCGCATCGGCTTCGCCGATAAATTGATATGCCAGCGCAGCTGGCGCGGGAGATGGGGCGTTCTTATGTCCAAACCCCCTTGCCGCCGCACGGCCGCTGATCTACCCTTATACCCATTACTTCACCCGCCAAAAGGCCTCCGAAAAATGAACTTCCTCGACAAAAAAGCAGCATCCGCCATCCCGCTCCAGCCTGTTACTTCCGACGGCTTCGACACATGGCTGCGCAAGCAGGATGCAAAAACGCAAGGCTGGGTGAAGGCCGCGGGGTTCACGGGCAGCGAAGGCGCATTCATCACCATTCCATCCTCGAACGGCGGCATCGCGCGCGTGATGTTCGGCACGGGCAAAAACATCGGCCTCTATACCTTCGCCGACCTGCCCGGACGCCTGCCGAAAAACGCGGGCGGATATTTTATCGACGGCAGGCTGGATGACGCGCAGGCGACATCCGCCGCGCTCGGCTGGGCGCTCGGCAGCTATCACTTCGGAAAATTCAAGTCCGGCAGGAAAAAGGAATTCGCAACGCTCGTCTGGCCATCGAATGCCGACCGTAAAGCGGTGAAGCGCACGGCGGAGGCGATGTACCTCGTCCGCGACCTCGTCAACACGCCCGCCAATATCCTCGGCCCCGCCGAAATCGCCGATGCGGCGGTGAAGGTGGCCAAGGCCGGCAAGGCCAAGGTCACGATCATCAAGGGCGAAGACCTGTTGAAGAAAAACTATCCCGCGATTTACGAGGTCGGCAAGGGCAGCCCCCGCCGCCCGCGACTGATTGATATCCGCTGGGGCAACCCCAAGCACAAGAAAATCACGCTGGTCGGCAAGGGCGTGGCGTTCGATACCGGCGGGTTGAACCTGAAGCCCGGCAATTCGATGTACCTGATGAAAAAAGATATGGGGGGCGCCGCGCATGTCCTCGGCCTTGCGCAGATGATCATGGCGGAAAACCTGCCCGTGCGTCTGCGCGTGCTG
This sequence comes from Alphaproteobacteria bacterium, assembly GCA_965279315.1. GTDB lineage: Bacteria > Pseudomonadota > Alphaproteobacteria > Micavibrionales > UBA2020 > JAPWJZ01. Next base: position 3,000,793 of record OZ257145.1, read on the forward strand.
ATCGCCGCCGTCGAAAACTCGGTCGATGGCGACAGCTTCCGCCCCAGCGATGTCATCCAGACGCGCAAGGGCTTGAGCGTCGAGGTCGGCGACACCGATGCCGAAGGCCGCATCATCCTCTGCGATGCGCTGGCCGAAGCCTGCACCGAAAAACCCGACCTTCTGGTGAACTTCGCAACGCTGACGGGTGCGGCACGCGTCGCGCTCGGCCCCGATTTGCCCGCGCTGTTCAGCAATGATGACGACCTGGCCGCCGACCTCGTCGCGCAGTCGAAAAAGACGCAAGATCCGCTGTGGCAATTGCCGTTGTGGCAGCCGTACAAGGGCTGGCTCGACAGCAAGATCGCCGACACCAACACCATCGGCGGCAGCTTCGGCGGCGCGATCGTGGCGGCGCTGTACCTCGACAAATTCGTCGACAAGGACGTCAGCTGGGCGCATATCGACACCTTTGCGTGGAACGCTTCCACCCGCCCCGGCCGCCCCGAAGGCGGCGAGGCGCTCGGCATCCGCGCCGTATACGCCCATATCGCGCAGAAATACGGCCAGACCAAATCCAATAAGGCGAAAAAATGACCACACGAACCGTCATCGCCCCCAACGCCGATATCCGCGAAACGCCTGATGCGAATGCCGTGAAGGGCAAGCTGGAAACGCAGCTGGTGTTCGGCGAAGGATTCATCGTTGACCGCGAAGAAGGCAATTGGGCGCAAGGGCGCTGCGCGCATGACGATTACGCGGGCTGGATTGAAAAGCGTTTCCTCGGCGAGGATGAAGCGCCGCCCGCCACGCATATCATCACCGCCGCGCGCAGTTCCATTTACCGCGCCGACAGCATGAAATCGCCCTGCATTTCCACCATGAGCTTCGGCAGCCGCGTCAGCTTGCGCGTTACCGGCGAAAAATGGTCGCAGCTGTCATCGGGCGCGTGGATCTACACAAAACACCTCGCCGCCATCGGTGAAAAATCCGAAGACCATACGGTGACCGCGAAGAAATTTTTGGAAACGCCCTATTACTGGGGCGGGCGGTCGGGCTTTGGCATCGACTGTTCGGGACTGGTGCAGGTCAGCCTTGCGCTTTCGGGCATCAAGGCGCCGCGCGACACCGAACAGCAAATCACGCTGGGCCAGGAAACGCCGCGCTCCCGCACCGGCGACCTCGTGTTTTTCCCCGGCCATGTCGGCATCATGGTCGACGAAGACCACATCCTGCACGCCAACGCCTTCCACATGAAGGTCACGATCGAGCCTCTCTGGATGGTCGAGGAACGCAGCAAGGGCATTACGGCAATGCGGCGCCTTGGATAATTATTGCCGCTGCCTGTAACCTTTCATCCGGCAATCCTGAATAGGTGGGCACTGCATATGCAGCCTACTTAACCCTATAAGGAGACACCAGGATGAACACCACCAGCAAAATGCTTTCCATGTCACTGCTCGCAGCCGTCATGATCGTCGGCGCAACCGGCGCACAGGCGGATATGAAGTCCGAAAAATGCTATGGCGTTGTAAAGGCTGGCAAGAATGACTGCAAGACCGGCGCCCATGCCTGTGCATCGCATGGCAAAATGGACGCTTCGGGTTCCGAATTCATCGTTCTGCCACAAGGCCTTTGCGCCAAACTGGAAAACGGCAGCACCAAGCCCGTGATGCATGACGGCATGATGATGAACAAGTCCATGGACAACCTCAATAAATAACCATCCGGTGACGGGCGGCGTGAATAGTGTCATCCGCCCGTCATTCTTATTTTTGTAACCAAACCCACGGTCTTTGCGAACAGCCAAGATAAGCGCCGCATATTACGGGGAGAACCGCCTTGACCAAACGCATCGCCGCCTTTTTGATTGCCGCATTGTTCATGGGGCTATCGCCCGCATCGGCGGAAACGGTCGCGGGCTTAGTGCGCGAGGTCGCAGGGCAGGTAACAGTCATGAACGCAGGGCAACAGGCCTCGCGCCCGCTGAAACTGGGCGACGGGCTGGTGCAGGGCGATGCGGTGGCAACCGGGAAGGACGGCCGGGTACAAATCGAATTCGCGGATAACAGCACATTGGTCGTCGCGCAAAACGGACGCGTGATGATCGACCGGTATGTGTATGACAGCAAAAAACCGAAGCAAGGCACGGCGGAATTCACCATCCTCGACACCGCGTTTTCCTATGTCAGCGGATTGATGGATAAGAACCCGATGCCCGACGTAAAGATGCATCTGAATTTCGGCACCATCGGCATTCGCGGCACGAAACTGACGCGCGCGATGGCGAAGGGGCAATGCTGGATCTACCTCGAAGAAGGCGTGATCGACGTTTACAACAACGGCGGCAAAGTGACGCTGATGCCCGGCGATGGCACGACCATGCGCGCTGCGGATGCCGCACCCGCGACACCCGTCAAATTCTCGCCGAAAAATATTGCGTGGATGAAGCGCGCGGCAGCTGGACCTGCATACAAAAAACAGGCCGAATAAAATGACCAGCTGCAGGATTTCCGGACACAGCCCGAAAAACGATTACATCTGGTCATATGCATCCGGCTTTATCGCGGGCGCGGGATCGGCAGTGGGCGGCATTTTGTTCATGATTCTGCAGCAGGATGAAATCGGCATCGCCGCCGCGATTGCCTGCGGCACCATCGCCGCCGCAACCGCCATCCCCCTCGCCCGCCGCAAAATCCGCGCGCCCCGCCCGCTGATGTGCGTGCTCGGCTTCTTCACCGCGCCTGCGGTGACGTTGCTGGCGATGATGGGCTAGCCGCTTACGCCGCCGCCCCATTTGATTTCGCGCGGGCAGCCGCTTTCGATTTCGCGGTGATGACCAGCGCGCCCTTGCCGGCCGTGACGGTGATGACGCTGTCATCGGTCACCTTGCCCTCGATAATGGCATTCGCCAGCGGGTTTTGCAGTTCCTTCTGGATCACGCGTTTCAAGGGGCGCGCGCCATAGGACGGGTCATAACCGACATCGGCCAGATGCTTGCGCGCCGCATCGTCCAGTTCCAGCGTCATATGGCGGTCGGCCAGCATTTTCTGCAATCCGCGCAGCTGGATATCGACGATGCTCGTCATGATGTCACGGCTCAGGCGGCGGAACAGCAGGATGTCGTCGATACGGTTCAGGAATTCAGGGCGGAACGCGCCGCGCACGACATTCATCACGTCGTTGCGCGCATCCTCCACATCCTCGCCGTCCTTCAGGTTCACGAGGTATTCGGAGCCAAGGTTCGACGTCATGATCAGCACCGTGTTGGAAAAATCCACCACGCGCCCCTGCCCGTCGGTCAGGCGGCCGTCATCGAACACCTGCAGCAAAATGTTGAACACATCGGGATGCGCCTTTTCGACCTCGTCGAACAGGATGACCTGATACGGGCGGCGGCGCACGGCTTCGGTCAGCGCGCCCCCCTGGTCGTAACCCACATAGCCGGGAGGTGCGCCGATCATGCGCGCCACGCTGTGCTTTTCCATGTATTCCGACATGTCGATGCGCAGCATCGCGCTTTCATCATCGAACAGGAATTCCGCCAGCGCCTTCGCAAGCTCGGTTTTCCCGACGCCAGTGGGGCCAAGGAACAGGAACGTGCCGATCGGCTGGTTCTGGCGTTGCAAGCCGGCGCGGCTGCGGCGGACGGCGGCGGAGACGGATGCGACCGCTTCCTCCTGCCCGATCACGCGCTGGCGCAGGTGTTCTTCCATTTTCAGCAGCCGGTCGCGCTCGCCCTGCATCATCTTGTCGACAGGGATGCCCGTCCAGCGGCTCACCACTTCGGCGATGTCGCTGTCGCGCACTTCCTCGTTGATCATCGCGGTGCCGGCGGCCTTGGACACTTCGTCCAGCTTCGCCTCCAGCTGCGGGATCACGGCATAGGTCAGCTCCCCTGCGCGCGTCCAGTTGCCGCTGCGGTGCATCTGCTCCAGCTCGATCCGCGCCTTTTCCAAATCTTCCTGAATTTTCTGGCCGGAGGACAACTTGTCCTTCTCTGCCCGCCAGCGCGAAGTCACTTCCGCCGACTGACGCTCCAGATTGTTCAAATCGATATCGAGCGCAGCAAGGCGGTCATTGGTCGCCTTGTCAGCGGTTTCTTTCTTCAAAGCCTCGCGCTCGATCTTCAACTGGATGATGCGGCGGTCCATTTCGTCCAGCTCTTCGGGCTTGGAATCCACCTCCATGCGCAGGCGCGACGATGCCTCGTCGATCAGGTCGATCGCCTTGTCGGGCAGGAAGCGGTCGGAGATGTAGCGGTTCGACAGCGTCGCCGCCGCCACAATCGCGCTGTCGGTGATGCGCACGCCATGGTGCATTTCGTATTTTTCCTTAAGCCCGCGCAGGATGGAGATGGTGTCCTCCACCGTCGGTTCCTTCACGAACACGGGCTGGAAACGGCGTTCCAGCGCGGCGTCTTTTTCGATGTGCTTGCGGTATTCGTCCAGCGTGGTCGCGCCGACAAGGTGCAATTCACCGCGCGCCAGCGCCGGTTTCAGCATATTGCCCGCATCCATCGCTCCGTCGGCCTTGCCTGCGCCGACCAGCGTATGCAGTTCATCAAGGAAGATAATGACTTCGCCCGATGCCGCGCGGATTTCGTCCAGCACGGCCTTCAGGCGTTCCTCGAATTCGCCGCGGTATTTCGCGCCCGCGATCATGGCGGCAAGGTCGAGCGACAGCAGGCGTTTGTCCTTCAACGCCTCGGGCACGTCGCCCTTGACGATGCGCATGGCGAGGCCTTCCGCGATCGCGGTCTTGCCCACGCCCGGTTCGCCGATGACGACGGGGTTGTTTTTCGTGCGGCGCGCCAGCACCTGGATGACGCGGCGGATTTCCTCGTCGCGGCCGATCACGGGGTCCAGCTTGCCGTTGCGCGCGGCTTCGGTCAGGTCGCGCGTGTATTTTTTCAACGCCTCGAAACGGTCTTCCGATGACGCGCTGTCCGCCGTGCGACCCTTGCGCAAATCATTGATGGCCTTGTTGAGGCTTTGTGGCACGACGCCGTGCTTGAGCAGCATCTTCGCCGCGTCCGATTGCGGGACGAGCGTCAGGCCTTGCAGCATGCGCTCAAGCGTCACGAACTTGTCGCCCGATTTTTTCGTTACCTGTTGCGCCTGGTCGAGCGATTTCGCCAGATATGGCGACATGTGCAGGGATTGCGCGCCGCCGCCCTGCACCGAGGGCATGCCCGCCAGGCCCTCGTCGAGCGCCTGCGCAATCGCTTCCGGCTTGCCGCCCGCCGCGCGGATCAAATTCTTCACGACATTGCTGTCGTCGTCGAGCATGCATTTCAGCAGATGCTCCGGCTGTAAAAACTGGTGGTCATGGCGCAGCGCAAGCGTCTGCGCGGCCTGAACGACGGATTTACCGCGTTCGGTGAAATTTTCGAAGTCCATTCTGGCACTCCCTTTCTGGTTCAGGGCCCGCAATCGCAGCACCCTGTCTAATGCTTATACGAGTATAGCATTCCGCCGGATCACAGTTGATTAATGTCAAATCCATTGGAATAATTGGGTTTTTTGATAATCACTCGAAAAATATTTTCCGCAAGATGCCGGGCGCCAGCGCCGCCAGCGGATTGACGCTCACAACCGGCTCGGCCTTGGTGCCCTTGACCGTATAGGTCGCCGCGAAAATCCCCTCGCCGCCCGCCGTCAAAATCGTGCCGACGATGGGGATGATGTTGAGGAATTTCGATACGCCCGATGCCGGCACGATCGTGCCTTCAAGGTTGTACAGGTTTTTCCAGTTGTCGATCGAGCCTTCGAAGGTGAGGCCGAGCGACGAGCCAAACGTCTTGCCGTCTTTCAGTTTCAGCAGGCGCACATTCTGCGGCTGCTGCGGCTGGCCTTTATCAAGCCAGACGAAGTCGACGCGCGCCTTTTTGAACGCCAGCCCGTCATTGCTGAGCAGCTGCATGATGCCGACCAGCGACATGGCGTTCAGCAGTTTTGCAATCACCGGCGCATCGTTCAGCTTGAAATCGCTGAGCGACGCGCCGCCCACCATGTCGCGCGACCCGCCCTGCGGATGCGGGCGCCCGTTGATGACCAGCGTGCCGCCTTTGATCGATTTCGACAGGCCCAGCGCCGCCAGCACCGTGCCCGCGTCGCTTGCCTCCAGCTTCAGCGAATGCGCCTTGCCAACTGGCAGGTAGCGCAGCATCACATTGCCCTTGCCTGATTTCGCATCCAGTTCCAGCTGGTCGATGCGTTTCCATGCATTCTTGACCAGCACGATGCGCACGTTATCGAGGCCGCGGTCCTTGCCCGTGATCAGGCGGGCGGCCGACAGGTTCAGGCGTATCGGCGCGGTTTGTTTCGCGGCGTCGGCATCGTCGCCCGGCTGGTTGTTTTCCTTGAACAGCGCGGAAGCGTCGACCTGCTTCCCCGTGGCGCGGATGTTATACCCGCCGCCCTTGCTTTCAATCTCCACCGCGACCGACGTGTCGCCGAAATTGAATTCTTTCAGCGACGCTTTCTGCACATCGACGCCGCCCTTGGCATCGGGCGCGAAATCGATATCGCCCTTCATCGACAGCCCCGCCCCCGTCAGCGACAGGCCGGAGATTTTCTGCAGCTTGTTGCCCTGCAAGGCCAGCGTCAGGCCGATCTTGCCGTCATTGCCCGCAGGCTTGGCAAAATCGATGATGTCGAGTTTGAACCCGAACGGCTTCGCATCGCCATTCAATACCAGCACGGCGGATTTATCCGATTTCAGCGTGTAATCGATATCTGCGGGCAATGTGCCCGACACTCCCATCACCGCAGGCACGCCAAACGCCGCAAGCCCGGGCGCATCCAGCACCGCCTTCGCCGTCACCGTCATCGACACATCCGCGCCGGGCGTGAAATTTTTCAGCCAGTCGAACGTCGCGGGCATCCCGCCCAGCGCGCCCTTGCCCTTCACCTTCAGCCGGTCGTTGTTGACGTCGAGCTCCATGGGCCCGCCGGTCAAATCCAGGCCCGCCACGATATCCTTCAGCTTCACGTCATCCAGGTCCGCTTTCGCATCGATGCGGATTTCCGGCAGCGTCAGCGCTTTCTTGATCGGGAATTTCAGGGTGAGGTCGAGCCTCGCCCTGCCCTCCGTCTCCGACGATTTGATGCCGAGCTTTTCCGGGTATTCCAGCGGCTTGCTGTCGATCACCTTCAGCGCGCTTTTCAATGCGCCTTCGGCATTCGAAATCACCTCGATCTGGCAATGGCCGCCATTGCCGACTTTATCAAGGTCGGTGATGTTGACGGCCGACTTGCCGACCTTCATGTCCAGCAGCTTGCCGCCCTTCAAATCCATCAGGAACGAGGTGCGGTCGTATTTCGCATGGCCATCGACGCCCAGCACCGGCGGCATGGTGGACAGGTAATTGACGTCGATGCCCGTGAAATCGATCTCGCCGCCCAGTTCGCGCACGGCGATTTTTTTCTCCGCCGCCGGATCATAGGCCAGCACCATCGCAATCGTCGCATTGTGCGCGATGCCCTTGGTCAGGCGCGTTGTCACCCATGCGCGGGGGTCGGGCGCGAGCGTTTCCGGCCAATAGGCATGCAGGTCGTCCATCGGCGTGTTGACGAGCGTGCCGGCGACGGTCGCCACGCGCAGGCCATTCGCCTCGGTCACGATTTTCACCGTCGCTGCGGCCTGCGGCGTTTTCGCGGCGTCGGGGTTGTTGCCGATATCCAGTTTCAATTGCGTGATATCCGCCGTGCCCGCCGCCGCATCCATCGCGCCCTGCACGAACAGCTTTTTCACCGGCAACGGCGCGGCATACAGCCCCGGCGCATTGAAACTGCCATTCGCGCCGCCCAGCACAAAGCGTCCGGTGGCGGGGCGGAAATCGGGGTCGAGCGACAGGCTGACGCTCGCCGTCATCGGCATGTCGACCGCGCCCAGCTGTTTCAGGCTTTCGCTTTGCTGCGCAAGCCGCGCAGGGTTGAAACCGGTGAAGGAGAACATGGCGGCGGTGCGCCCGCTGTCCCATTTGTATTTCACGTCGGCGCGCACTGCCGCCTTTGCATCCGCGCCCATGTCGAGGCTCATCAGCGCGGTCGCCGACAGCCCCTTGGGCGTGCGCATGACGGAGACATCTGAATCGCGCGACAGCCAGCGCACCTGCAGGATGCGGTCTTCATACAGCAGCGCGGCGTCGGAAATGGTGATTTCCTGCAGCCCGTCCAGCAAACCGAGGCCGGAGCGTTCATGCAGCAGGTCGAGGATGCCGCGCACCAGTTCCTGGCGGCTTTTTTCGGATGGATGCGCCTCCGGCGGTTTCGGCAGCGCGGGCAGCGGTTCTTCCACCGCCGGTTTTTCCACCTCGCCTTCATCGCCGAGGTTCAGCGCAAAACGCCCGTCTTCCTGGCGGATCACGGCAAGCGCAGGGCCGTACAGCCGGATCACGCGCGGCACGATGCGCCCGAACACAAGGTTGCGCTTCGACAGCTGCACGCGCAGTTTTTTCACGGCCAGCACGGGCGTGTCGTCGTCGCGCCTGATGGACACTTTTTCCATCTCGATCTCGAACGGCTGGAAACGCCCGCCCCAGGTCAGCTGCGCGGAGCCGAGCTTGAACTTGAAACCCTCGATGTCCCGATCAAACGCCTGCTCCAGCCGCGTCGTCAAAAATGAATCGACGTTCAGCGGCCCCTGGGACAGCCGCCACAACAGGCCGAGCCATGCCAGCACCAGCACAAGCGCAAGCACGCCCGCGATTTCGAGGCAGATGACGGAAGCGCGGCTGAGATGGCGTACAATTTTTTTCATGTTATCATCGCTGGGCAGGCCTGATAGTATAAGCACGGATCAACCAAGAGTATGCCTTTTTGAGCCGCGATATTCCACAGAAACCCCCGAAAAAACAGGCAAAAACGGCGGCGCAGCCGTGGCAGGCGCTGATTTCGCGCCATAGCCCCTATCTCACGTCCATCGGCGCGGAATCCTGCGCGGAAAATGCCGATAAAGCGCTGGCCGACCTGTTGCAGGAAACCCACGCGGGTGTTGCAAAAACCTCCGATGCCGATGGTGTGATGCGCGTCTTGCGCATTGGAAAACGCAAACTTGCCGCCCTCACCGCCGCCGCCGACCTGCGCGGTGAATGGGATGATGTGGCGGTGATGCGCGCGCTGTCGGCCTATGCCGATGCGGCGGTTGGGCATGCGCTGGATTTTTTACTGGCGGCTGCGCATACGGCGAAGACAATCAAGCTGCCGCACCCGAAAACGCCGCAGCGCGATTGCGGCGTCACGGTCATCGCGCTCGGCAAATGGGGCGCGTTCGAGCTGAATTATTCAAGCGACATCGATTTGATGGTCATTTTCGATCCTGCGAAATCGCCGGTGAAAGTTGCCGATGAAACGCAGAATTTTTTCATCCGCCTGACGCGCGACCTCGCCCGCCTGCTCGACCAGCCGACGGCTGACGGATATGTGTTCCGCACCGACCTGCGCCTGCGCCCCGATCCGGGCGCGATGCCGCTTGCCATTTCGATCAACGCCGCCGAAGTATATTACGGCACGCTCGGGCAAAACTGGGAACGCGCGGCGATGATCAAGGCGCGGCCGATGGCGGGCGACGAAGCGCTCGGCGCGGATTTCCTGAAAATCATGCAGATGTGGATCTGGCGCAAGAACCTCGACTTCGCGGCGATACAGGACATCCATTCCATCAAGCGGCAGATCAATGCGGCGCAGGCGAAGCGCGCCAGTAAAAAGAAGGGAAGCAACCCTTTCCTCGATTTCAACGTCAAGCTGGGGCATGGCGGCATCCGCGAGATTGAATTTTTCGCGCAGACCCAGCAGTTGATTTTCGGCGGTCGCGAACCGGCGCTCCGCGATCCGCGCACGCTGGTGACGCTGGCGACGCTGGCCGACAAGGGGCAGATTACCGCGAAGACACGCGACGCATTGACGGCGGCCTACCTTTTCCTGCGCCGCGTGGAACACCGCTTGCAGATGCAGGACGACCGCCAGACGCACAGCCTGCCCCCGTCGCAGGACGCCTTTGACGAGGTTGCGCATTTCGCGGGCTATGCCACGACGAAATCATTCATGGCCGACCTTGAAAAGCATACCGGCGCGGTGCGCGCGCTGTATGCCAGGTTGTTCACCGAAGCGCCAAGCCTGTCGCAAACGGGGAACCTGGTTTTTACGGGCGTCGAGGATGACCCCGAAACGCTGGTCACGCTGTCCGGCATGGGTTTCGTTGAACCGGAAAAAATCACCGCCGCCGTGCGCGGCTGGCATCATGGCCGTTACCGCGCGGTGCGCAGCGAACGCGCGCGCCAGATATTGACGGAAATCACGCCGCATTTGCTGGCCACGCTGGGCGCGACGCCGCATCCCGACGATGCGTTTATCCGCTTCGACCAGTTTTTGTCGCGCCTGCCATCGGGCATCCCGATCTTTTCGATGTTCCAGCGCAACCCGCAGCAGATGGAACTGGTCGCCGATATCATGGGCACGTCGCCTGCGCTGGCCGAACACCTCGGCACGCATCCGCAAGTGCTGGACGGCGTGTTGAGCCGCGATTTTTTCGGCGGGCTGCCCGGCATTTCCGCGCTGAAGACCGATTTGCAGCGCATGCTGGAATCCGCGCGCGATTATCAGGACGTGCTGGATATCGCGCGCCGCTGGGCGCGGGAAAAACGTTTCCATGCCGGCATCCATGTCCTGAAATCGCTGTCACCGCCGCGCCGTTGCGCGCAGTATTTGTCCGATATCGCGGAAACCGCGATGGTGTGCCTGCTGCCCTTCGTTGAAAAAGAATTCGCGGGCGCGCACGGCGTTTTCAGGACCGGCGAATTCATCGTGCTTGCCATGGGCAGCTTCGCCGCGCAGGAAATGTACGCCGACAGCGACCTCGACATCATCGCGCTGTATAAAACCGGCGAAAAAGAAAAGACCAGCACCGGCGCAAAACCCCTGCCGCCGAACGTATATTATATAAGGCTGATGCAGCGCCTGATTTCCGCGATGTCCGCGCCGACCGCGGAGGGCATTTTGTACGAAGTCGACGCCCGCCTCCGCCCCGCCGGCAACGACGGGCCGCTGGCGGTGCAGCTGGACGGTTTTTTCGAATACCACCGCAAAGACGCGTGGGTGTGGGAACATATGAGCCTGATCCGCTCCCGCCTGATTTACGCGACCGACGCCACGCGCAAATCATTCACCGAAGAAATGACGAAAATCCTGTCGGTAAAACGCGACGAAAAAGGATTGCGCGATGAAATGCTGGAGATGCGCGCGAAAGTCGAAAAACAATTCGGGTCGAAAGACGCATGGCAATTGAAATACCGCCGCGGCGGGTTGATGGATGTGATGTTCGCGGTGCAATTCCTGATTTTAAAGAACGCGCATAAAACAAAGGGGTTGTGCGTGCCCGCGCTGGAGGACGCGATCAAAATCCTCAAAAACAAAAAACTGCTGGGCGCGAAGGACGCGGAGATTTTGTCATCCGCGCATCACGACGCGCAAGCCGCGCAATCGTTTTTGCGGCTTTGCGCGGAATTGCCGTTCGATCCGGTGAAAGATCCGCCCGGGCTGAAAAAAGCGCTGGCGGAAAGTGTCGGCGGCAAGAAAATGACGTTCAAAACACTCGCCGCGCGGATGGACAGGAACTGCAAAAGCGCGTTTCAGGTGTATAAAAAGCTGCCGGAGGGATGACACCGCGCCACCATGGGTTTTCCATGGGTTTTCCATGCGTTTCAGCACATAGCACTTTTGAAAAAAGACCGTAATAACAAGCACTTAAAAATTGACGTTTTTAAAAACGTCAAAATTTTATCCTGATAAATCAATCACTTAAAATGAAAGAAAATTACTTTTCGAGGGCGCGGAGGCTCAGGCGTTCGATTTCACGCGCGACCATCTTCTCGATGACATGCTGCAGGTTCTGGTCGAGCCACTGGCGCAAGAGCGGCTTCAGCACTTCACGCGTCATGTCCTCCAGCGTCACATTGCCGGGACGGCCGGGCAGTTCGCGTTCCACCGATATGTTATTCGCAAGCAGCCTGGCGAGCGACGCGACGGCGGCATCGGCGGTATCGTCGGAGACGAGATGTTCGGAATCATCCACCACTTCATCCTCCGGGCTTTCCTCCAGCACGATGCGCGGCGCGACGGGTTTCGGCGGATCGACGCGTTCGGTGAGATCGAGAACGGGTTCGGGGCGTGCGGGCGCAGGGGGCGCGAGCGTGCGCGGCGCTTCAACCTGTTTCGGCTTGGGCGGAACGGGCGCAGCGATAGACTCAGCGGGCTTGGCAGGTTTCGCCGCAGCCGTCGCCGCATCTACGGGTGTGCCGTCTTCGGAAATGATCTGGCGGATAGATTCCAGAATTTCCTCGATCGACGGTTCCTGTTCTGTCTTTATTTCAGCCATTGCCTCGTCACATTCGTCTGGAATCAGGGTATCAAAAAATCGTTGTATATAAAAGTTTTAGGTGATTTTCCTGCCAAAGGCGAGTCAGATTTCACCGTAACCCTTATTTCTGTAAACCTAAAAGGCGAAGGATTTGGCCGCTTCAAAGCCCACCAGCGTCGGCGTCGCCGCATCGAACAGCTCGCGGGTGGAGAAATGATCGCCGTGGCGGGAGATCAGGACCGCCTTGCCCATATGCCCGTGTTCGGACACAACCGTCACCAGCCGCCCGCCATCGGCCAGCTGTTTCTTGATGCCCTCCGGCACGGCCGAGACAGAACCGTTGATGAGGATGACGTTATAAGGGCCCTGCGCCGCATAGCCTTCGCACAGCTTGGCCTGGCGCACGACCACGACGTTGCAAATATCAAGGTCATGCAACAGCTTGTCGGCTTCATTTGCCAGCGCGTCTTCAATCTCGAGGCCCACGACCGTTGCGGCCAGATGCCCCATGACGGCGGTCGAATAACCGGTGTTGCAGCCGATATCCAGCACCACATCTGATTTCTGGATGTTGGCTTCCTGTATCAGGCGCGCGACGATCACGGGTTCGCGCAGGTAGCGGCCATTGCCCAGCGGCACGTCTTCGTCAACATAGGCAAAGCCCTGCAAGTGGCGCGGCACAAATTTTTCGCGGGGGATTTTCCGCATCGCCCCGATGATCGTCTCGTCCGTCACCCGGTTGGGGCGCAGCTGACAATCAACCATGTTTTCACGTGCTTTATCAAAAGTTTGCGCCATATTCCCAATCCGGTAAATGAGACTCGGTTACAGCCCCTACTATACACCGAAGCGACCCCCAAAAAAGCCCATTTTTTGAAGCGCAATCAACAGGCTGGCAAAAAGCCTTGTTTCCGCCGCACGGGCGCATTATAAATCACTGCTTGCCGGTTCACTCTGCCGCTCCGGCATTTATATATGGCTGATAATGCCGTTTCACGGCATTCGTTTGCTGGTCAAGGCGCGGTGGCAGAATGGTGATGTAGAGGACTGCAAATCCTCGAATGCCGGTTCGATTCCGGCCCGTGCCTCCAGCAGCTTTCTTTTCGCTGCGTTAGCTCATAAGCGATCAGCTTTTACTTAGAATGCACGTTTGCCTGAGTGCCACGCTCTAAAACAGATAACTGTTTTAGATAAAGAACTATGAAAACGCGAATAGCGCTTGTCAGAGGCGCTGCTGCAGATTTTGTTTCCGCGATACCACTCGCAAGATCGTGAATCGTGACACCTTCTTCTGTGGCAATATAATAAAAGATTTCCCAAAATTCGGGCTCAAGACGGATGCTTGTCCGCTTATCAAGAACGGAAATATTTCTGGCAATTAGCCTAGTTTCAACTGGTACCGACAATTATTTAATTACTCGCTATCTTTAATTGTTAAATCCCTCGCAGCCGTTAAAAGCTCCCTCTTAATCTCGGGGTCTTTAATAGAATTATATAAACGCACAAGCTCAAGCGTGTTCGGATTGAATACCGCGCCGGGGATAATTGTCTCAGGGTTGAAAAAATCGTATGGATGCGAATTAAGATTATCGGCGATTAAGGCTAATCGTCCTAATGGAATGGGCACCTCTGCACGTTCAAATTGCTGTAATTCAAATTCGGAAATACCTACCGACCTAGCAAGATTAGGAACAGATATCTTCATGCCAATTCTTCTCAGGCGAATTGCAATAGCTAATTTATGATCTACTGCCTTTGGATACCAAGACGGAGCATTCGACATTCATTTTTCCCAAGTTAGAAAAAATCTTACCATTGAATGGCTTCTAATGTCTGCGAGTTTTTAAAGCAGCCTCTTGCACAAGATTTAACATCAACTCCTGTTTGGCCGGATTACTTTTAATAAATAATTCCAGATAATCTTTATCCAATTGATCCAAAGTAAGCCCCTCGTCCTGAATGACTTTTGCCAAGACACGCTGAACAGTCAAATTATAAAGCGCTTCCAAAGCTAAACCGAGAGCACGCGCTTCTTTATCCATGCCTAATTCTGAACACTCTGCCATAAGTGTATCTAGTGCTTTCATCGCCTTTTTTGACTGCACCGCTAGAGGATTCGAGTTTTCTTGCGCATTAGTCATCACGCTACCTTTCGTGAAACTTGCGATAAAGGACTGTCGGACGCCATCAAAGGCGCAAGACGCATAATTGACGCAGAGACGCCGGTAGTTTCACGAACCCGTCGTAAATTTGGCAGATTAATCGGCATGAGACCAGGCAAGATTTTATAACCATCTCCGATATCGACCTCATCACCAAGATATTCAATATTCCATCCATTGTTTATGAAGCAGCTTTCCCAGAATTTTCGGGGCATAATGCCGATCATTTCCTTGACGTCATTTTGTAGGCCGAACTCGAGGAAACCACATATAAGCTCTGCCTTGACCTGCTTGCGGATCTCGGACGGCAATTCATGATCTACACAAAAGCGTGATGCTTCCCAGACGGAAAGCGACGATGGCAACGATTTTTTTGTGATGATATGAGGCCATAGCTGCTGGATCATGTAAGGGCGATCCGTTGGCGAGGTTCTAACACTTCCCCTTACTTCGCCCGCATCGTCCGTCCAAACCAGATGGGTAGCAGCAGGCGTGTCAAATTGATCGTATTCCATTCCTTTAAAACGGCCTACATCCCAATATTGGCCATCAACGAGCATTTCGTAACGCAGGCGAAAGTTTGACGCCATCAGTCCGCCGAAATGATGCAATGTGCTATGGTTGACGCAATAAATCATCATACCTCCACATATGAAAGTAAGTTGATTCTCTCCGCGCGAAAATTAGCGCAAAACTACTATCTCCGCAGATTACACGACTTGAATAAGATACTGCCGAAGAGCACGCAATGTTGCGACAGTCATTGAAGTGGTCATGAATTTCTTGAGGATTTTTGTATTATGAATATTTACGGTGTTGGGAGAAATGTTGAGTTCACGAGCAATTTCTTTGCGCGTCAGCCCCTTAGCTACTAATTGAAGTATTTCACGTTCCCTATCCGTAATAGAAATAGGCGGCATATCCGCAGTTAAGGATTCCAATGTCAAATAGACGTTATAAAATTGTGTCGAAAAAAGCTGTGCTTTTGCGCGTGTTATTTGATCTGCCTCGATATGCGGATCGCTACTTGCAGCACCAACACCAGCGATTGCTCCATGCGTGCCACGCAAAGGAATGCCAATTCCAGCATGTAGTCCCGCATCAACCGCCTCATTCATAAAAATGTGCTGTGAACGTGTAAGTGGCTGGGACTTCTGCATATCACTCCAAACGAATGTTCCTGCAGTCGCATACATGCCAGCCCGCACGGGATCAAGCGCTTCAAATTCCTGCTCCACATAGTATTGCATCCAGTCATCAGGATAATTTGAAGCAATACCATGCCCCGCTTTTCGATTGATTGAAGGATGATCCGTCATAAGACTAAAAACCACGCGGTCATAGCCAAGCTCACTCATTGCACGTTGATAGAGCGCAAAAAGCTGATCTACATTCACCGCTGAATGCGAATGAACAATGAAATCTTCTATGTGCATCGCGGCTAACGCCAGTCATTAATTTAAAATATGGAATTATTATTACACATAGACTGATGGTAGGCAATTAAGTACCCCAATCAAGCAAAATTAAAAAAGCATGAATACTATAGTATTCATGCCGGCATAAGAATTGCCTTTTACTTCAAGCCAGATTTATTAATTCAACTTCTTTAGCTCGTCCATTTCGCCAAAGCGTGTGTTTTCGTAGCGAACAGAGGTGCGGGTCAGATGCTTGGCGGCTTTGCGCATGAAGGGCTGGATGCGTTTCATGTCGGGGGCGAAGATGTCGGCCTTGTTGGGCGACAGGTCGGGGAGGCGTTCGTTGAAAAACTTGCCGTCGTTGTAGATTCCGTTTCATGACATGCGGCGATGGTAACGAAGGTTTTGTCGCTAATAAAATATCCTTTTAGAATCAAAGGCTATGACCGCCGGATGGAAAGTAAAAAAAGGGTTAACGGAGCTATTTAACGGATTGACATATTGCGGGGATGCTTTACAACCAGCGGCAGTACCATAATCAACCCGCTATTTTTTTAAAGGAGCTTTCCATGGACAACAACAAAGGCATTTCCTCGAAATTCAACAGAGCCGTCAAAGGCATGCTCGCTGGTGCCGGTATCGCTGTCGTTGGCGCGGCGATCCTGCCCGTCGTGACTGTTTCGGCTCCCGTTGTGATCGCTGGCGCGGCGATCGGCGCGTGGATCAACAGCCGTAACAAGCCCTGATTTCTTTCAGCTTTTGAAAACCGGCGGGTGCCTCACGGCTCCGCCGGTTTTCTTTTTACAGGAACGCTTTTTCGCTTCTGCGCGTTTGAATGGCAGTCATTCACCCCCGTAAAAGGAATTCAGCATGTCCACCAATCCCCCCATCCCCGACGACATCATCACCCCGCCGCAGGTGCCGGATTCCGTGCAATACGTGCTGATGATCACCGCCGACAAGGTGGAGGATCTGGAATTTTTCTATCCCTATTACCGCTTGGTCGAAGAAGGTATCCGCGTCGATGTGGCGACCCCGTCTGGCGGCGCGTTCAAGGGCAAGAACGGATATGAATTGAAAGAGACGCTGAAAATCGAAGGGCTGAACCCCGACGCGTACCACATGCTCATCATCCCGGGCGGCAAAGCGCCGGAGGAATTGAAGAAATCCGAAGCCGCGATCAATTTCGTGCGCGTGTTCGCAAGCCAGGGCAAGACGATTGCCGCCATCTGCCACGGCCCGCAGCTGCTGGCGACTGCCGGCGTGATCGAGGGCGCGACGCTGTCCGGCTATCCCGAAATCCGCGGCGAGATCGAGGCTGCGGGTGCGGCCTATGCGGCGAAGGATGCGCTCGTCAGCGGGCAATTCATCACGGGACGCTGGCCTGCGGATTTACCGGCCTTTACCAAGGCGGTCATGGACCAGCTGAAGGTGCAGGCGGGTGAATTGTCGCTGGTGCCGAAGCCGGACATGAACCTCGCAACCGACGACGCGTCCCCGCTCGCCAATGCCGATGCGGTGGCGGAGCAGATGAAATCGAGCTTCCAGAGCAGCGCGTCTTAGGCGGGCGCTTCCTGACCCCTCCCCGTCATCCCCGCGAAGGCGGGGATCCAACAGAAGCAGTCACGAAAAATGCAGCCGGTCTTTCTTCACCTGCATGGATCCCCGCCTTCGCGGGGATAGAGCATCTATTCTATTTTACTGATATTTAAAGGTATTTGTGTTATAATACCTATACACTACCCCTTCACAGCTTATGCAGAATCAAAGAGTTAAAGACCCGAAACTACACAAGCCATACACAGGCATCCGTCATGTCCGAACCGTTCCTCACAGACATCCAGCAGCTCAAATCAGGCCTGATCCTGTTCCGCAGGAGCGACGTCCAGCATAACAACTGGTACTGCCGCATCAAGGTGCCCAACAGCAGCCGCTATAAAACCGTATCTCTCAAGACGCCGAACCTCAGAGAGGCAACCGACAAGGCATTCGACCTCGATGGCGAAGTCAGATTCAAGGTGAAGCATCAAGTCCCCGTATTCGACAAGTCGTTCACGGAAGTGGCCCTGGAGTTCTCGGCCTTGCAGAAACGGGTTGCGGATATTGGCCAGATCACCCAGCAGCGCTGGAAGACGGTGGACGGCCATATACGCCTGCACCTTATCCCTTACATGAAAAACGCTCAAATCACCTCAGTCAATGAAAGCCACTGGACTGAATATCCCTTCTGGCGCAAGGAGAACAACGCGCCGAAGAAGTCACAGAAGAAGCATCCCCTTCATAAAAAGCTGAAAGAACCCCAAGAGGACGCAGAGCCCGAGGATCATAAGGCCGCCAAGAACGGCAGCATCCGGCAGGAAATGGTGACGCTGCGGGCCATCCTCAGCTATGCGGCCTCCAAGCATTACATCAGGGAGAGTCAGGTGCCGAAGGGCGACATGCCCGAGGACAAGAACCGCCGCGAGGCCTTTACGCCCCAGGAGTGGCGCAAGCTGCATACCTTCGCCCGCGAGGGCTGGATTGCCAGGGGCGATAAGAAGCTCAATATCTGGTACCGGAACATGGCCTATAACTTCATGCTCATCATGGGTAATACCGGCATGAGAAACTCGGAAGCCCGCAGCCTGCGCTGGCGTGACATTGACGTCAGGAAAACGAAGGACTGTCGCTCCTTCGTCGTCATGAACGTGCGCGGCAAGGGTAAACACCGCGAACTCATCGCCGCTTCCAATGTCGTGACCTATCTTAACCGGATTAAAGAACTCTTCATCGAGGCGCACAAGCTGCGTCTCAAACCATCAGAACATAAGCAAGACCTCAGGCCAAAGCCTGACGATTCAGTCTTCTCGACCTATGATGGAAAAGGAGCAAAAAGTCTCTATGACACATTAATCGCCGACCTTCTCGACAAATCAGGGCTGGCATACGGCAACTCGGAGGTCAGGCGCAGCATCTATAGCTTCCGCCATACCTATGCCACCTTCCGCCTGATGGAAGGCATCGACGTTTACTTCCTCGCCAAGCAAATGGGTACTTCCGTCAAGATGATCGAGGATTACTACGGCCACATCGCGCCCGCAAAGAATGCCGAGCGCATTCTGGCGGGAATACCGGGATGGGAGCCGCTGGCTGAGGACTCCGGCGGAAAAGACGCAAGCGTGAACGCTGGCGCAGCCGGAAAGGAAGCCAAAAAACCCCGAAAGAAATGAGGGCGAGTAGGCCGAAGGGGGAAACTAGCGGCGAGCTCGCCGCCACCTTTGGAATATTCAAGCGCACCACCCGCCGAGGCTGGTTTTAGGTGTGTATAGGATATCAAGGTAAGCTATTGAATAAAATTAGATTAGATTAGATTAGTACAATCCTAAGTATGTATCACAGGAATTCGCCTGAATTTGCAAACTTTTCCGCTCCTGTAATCCCCGAATAATTACCCCAGAGCGAGCGGGGTGACGCCGTAGCGAGCGAAGCGGAACTGGCCGTTGCCGTTTTCGATGTCGGTGACGACGGAAACTTTCGAAGCCACCGACTGGAATTTTTCCGCGATGGATTGCGCCTGTTGTTTTGCGGGCTCGGCTTCCAGATACTTGGTGATGCTGTACTGCGCGGCCTCAAGGTCTATTTTTTGCGCCAGCGTGCTCTTGATCGTCTGGCCGAGCGTGTTTTTCCAAGTGACCTTATCCTGCCCGTGACGCACTTCGCGAACGGTGTCGGGAAGCAGCGCAAAGCCTGCCACTGTGCCAACGAAACCCGTGATCCCGAAGGCCACGACAGCCATCGTTGCGGCAGACACAGCCAATGCTGGCGCTGCAATCGTGAGTGCCAGCGAGCCCAGCACCATAACAGACATCTGTGCGCTGTAGCTTTTCAACTGCTCGCGCAGGTTACCCGACAACCCGTTCCAGATATTTTTCAGCTTCGACATTGTTTGATACGCCTTCGTGGTTGTGACGGGGTGACTATACAAGGCTGTCATCTTATGGCAAGTAAATTTTCAGAATAATTTTATGTCGTACTAAAAGGACAATTTTTTCATATGGTTATCTGTGGGAAGGACCGCTGCCGAGGAGTGCCAAGCGTGTACAGTAATACAGTCGCCACCAAGCTAGTTAGGCGGGGGCTTCATCAATTAAGCCAAACATAGGCTCTCACAAAGAACACGGCTGCCAGGATGTTTCTGGCGGTTTTGCCTAGCGGGTGGCGATGGCACGGAATTGCCTGAGTTTACGGCTTCGGCGGTTTGCGCTTGTTCTCTAGAGAGTCGACTTTTTCGGCGATTTTTTGTCCTGTCTTTTCCGCCAACTGAATAACCGTGTCGCCTGTTTTTACCCAGGCACTGGCTGCTGCGTCAGCAAGTTCGTCTCTTGCGTTATTATCGCCCTGGAAAGCTGCTTTAGCTTTTTTGAAAAAGCCAGCACCTGCGTTAAGCACGCTCAAGGTTGTTTTTGCAGCGGCTTTGTTGAACTTGTATAAATCAACACTTTCCGGCAGCGGCGCATCAGTTTGTCTCGGCTCTTCCATCATGCGACTCCTGTTGTTTCATAATATTACTACGAAATCGTTTTTATTATGGTGCACACATCGCCGGTGTCAAGGTAATGTCCATTAAGGCTTGTAAATCAATGCGTTGATAGCAAGTGGATTTTCCGGTCGAGGGGGCATCTGAGCTGGCAGCCTATTAAATACATAGGTAATGCTTTGAGTCTGCTGGTAGGAGCTGAGGTGATGACTCACATTTATTCTGAAAAAACTTGACGTAATACTTACTGCTATCCTATTTCTTACCCTAACTGAAAGCGCTCTTCAGACAGCGCGGTTTTATCCGAAAGGGTTTGTTTCTCGCCTGTCTTCTTCCGCACGATGAAAACAGTTTTGAATTTTTTTGTTCAATTATAGCTTTTAAGCCTAAGGAAAAAAAATGACCCGCAAAAATTTCAATAGCCAGTCCGCAAACAGGCTGAGCAATTACCACATCGAACTCAATTACCCTAAAGATGCGGATAACAGGACAAAGCTGCTTCTCTCCGCCAATTTCAAAGGCACGCTGGCAGAATGGATCGCCCATGAAACAGGCGTGCTGCCTGATCTACAGCCTCTCACAAATGGCCTGGGCGTCAGCATCCATGCTACGGCAGGGTTCATGAAAAAAATCGAAGCGCAGTTTCCGCACGAGATTGCTCATATCACAAAAGTTCCCGCGCGCGGCAAACAGCTCGGTCTGACCGACAGTGCTAAAAAAAGAAGCGACCAGTTTAAAAATCAGCGTGGCATGAAGTACGATAGCTACGATTTGCCAGATCAGGATAAAGAGTTCAAGCCGTCTGATTCATACAAAGACGCAACACTCCCATCATGGATAAAGAAAAAGCCTTAATCTCAATCTTGGCTGACTTAACAAATCAAACACAAGGAAAACTCCGCACATGCGGAGCTTTCCTTGTGGCGTTATATCATGGGCGCTAACCGGCTAAGTTTGAGCTGCTTCCGGCGAATTGCCACCCGAATATTATCGAGTGAAGCCATTGCCAGCGGACATTCCTGCGCTGCCTGCTGCTGGCGGATGAGGTCATTCATGATATGCCAGAATTTCGAGCGGAGCTCGGTTTCGGTGAAGTCTTCCAGTTCCGACGGGGTGATGAGGTATGTCATGGGATTTCTCCTATTCCTGGCCGCGAACCTTCACGGCCTTCATGACGCGGACCTCGCAGCGCGTATCGGCTGGCAGAACCCCGTCACAAAGATGTTTGGGGCTTTGCTGCCGGGGCGGAAACGCAGTGCCCGAGCTTTACGCTTGCCGCCAAGAGCCGAACCGATGCTACGGTCAAGGATCAAAGGACGAAGGAATCGTGGACAGGTTTGAAGGAAACCGTACCCATCGCGAATAGCCTTCGGAACGGTGCAGAGATACGGGGATCGATAATTCAGGCAGATAAACTCAATTCCCGACCTCTGCGCGCAGAATGAACGGCTGATATGCTTCCTTCCTGATTATGCAGCGGTGCGAAACGGCTTCTGCAGCCAGCGGCGCAGCGATATGCCAGAGATCAGAAGGTAGAGCCTTGCCTCAGGTGAGGCCGTTCGTCATACGGCAGGTCTAATTCCTTTTTCCAAGATGCGCGTGTTCAAGCAGATGATTGCTGTCATCCTGTTTTAACGTCTGTTTTCCGGCAGCGCGCAGTTGTCCGCCAGCCAGTCTCCTTAAAATATTTGCAATCAACCCTTCGTGCAGCTTCGAGCCCCCTGCCATGCGCGGCTGCTACTGGCGTCAACAAGATAATCGGTTCCCCCGTCAAGTCTTGCATGTGAAGCACATGCTGACGGTCTCCCCCAATTTTCGTGTTGACGCCGCAGCCGCTGCTGGCTGATCGGCGGCATCGCCCGAGAGGGTAATGCAAACCAAGGAGACGCTAAGATGACAACAGCTACAGAAAACCAGACTGAAAAAACCAAACAGGCTCCCGACTTCTACATCTTCGAGAACGGGCAGAACGGGGAAAAAGGCGGCAAACCCGCCGGTGCCGTCTATGGCCATAAAAAGGGCAAGGGCTTCACCATCCTCATGAACGGCAAACGCTACGCGGCCTTCCCGCCGAAAGCAAAGTCTTCGGCGCAACTAGCAACGCATGAAGGGAAAGGCGCGTAAGCGCCTTTCCTCCTTCTTCAGGAGGTCATTATGAAAGAGCCTTTGAATATCTATCCCGCACCCTGGCGGTTCAACTTTGGCGATATCGTCGCAGCCGACGGAAAACTCGTCTGCCAGTTCTTCAGCAACCCCTTGAACGCCAACCTGATCCGGACGGCGCCGGAGCTGCTGGCGGAGTTGAAAGCCCTTGTCGCGGATTGCGAACAGGGCGCAGCCGAGGCCGGTGACACCGATACGGGCTGGCTGGATGCCGCGCGCGCGGCAATCGGCAAGGCCGAACTGCTCGATATCAACGCAATCAAACATTAAGGAGAAACACCATGACCAACATGAAAGACATTCCGCTCAACCAACTGGTTGCCTGGACTGGCAACGTCCGAAAAACCCATAACAAGTCCGGTATCGAAGAACTTGCGGCTTCTATCAAGGCCCACGGCCTGCAGCAGAACCTCGTCGTCCGCAAGGAAGGCAGGAAGTTTGGCGTCGTTTCCGGTGGCAGGCGACTTAAATCCATGCAGCTTCTGGCCAAGAGAGGCGACATTCCGGCAGATTTTCCGGTGCCGTGCCAGATCACGGAAGCTGAAAACGCGACCGAGCTGAGCCTTGTCGAGAACGTGATGCGGGAGGACATGCACCCTGCCGACCAGTTCGAGGCTTTCCGGCAACTGGTTGACGAAGGGATGCCGGTGGCCGATATCGCGGCCCGCTTCGGATGCAGCGAGGCACATGTTACCAAGCTGCTGAAACTCGCTCGCGTGAGCCCCAAGGTGATTAAGGCTTACCGGAACGGCGAACTGACGCTTGAATGCGTCATGGCCTTTACCGTGACCGACGACCATGCGGCGCAGGAAAAGGTGTTGGAAGACTTCAACCCCGAACGCAACGATGCAAGGGATATCCGCGACAGCCTGACCGAGAACGATGTTGCCGTCACCGACAAGCGCGTGAAATTCGTCACCCTGAAGGCCTATGAAAAAGCCGGTGGTAAGGTCAAGCGCGACCTGTTCAGCGAGGACGATAACGGTATCTATCTCGAAGATCCGACCCTGCTGGATTCCCTCGTCTATGAGAAACTGGCCAAACCCGCCGAAACTATCAAATCACAAGGCTGGAAATGGGTAGAGGTTGCCATCGACTTTGGCTACGAGCAAAGCAGTCAGTTCAAGCGCATCTATGCCGAACAGGTACCGCTGACGGCTGACGAGCAGAAAAAACTCGGCAGCCTGCAGGTGGAATATGCGGCCCTTGACGAAGACGGCGAGCAATCCGAGGAAGCTTCGGAGCGCATGTTCGAGCTCGACAAGCAAATCGCGGCAATCGAGGACCGCGATGGTGCCTGGACTCCGGAGCAACTGGCAGTCGCCGGTGCCGTGGTGTTCCTCGGCCATGACGGCAAGGCAAGAACCGAGCATGGCTTCGTGAAGCCGGAAGACATGCCTAAACCGGCGAAGAAAGCGCAGAACGCCAATGTTTCTGATAGCGCAGAAACCGGAGAAGAACAGCAAGCTACGTTCTCTGCTGCGCTGATTGAAAGCCTGACCGCCCACAGATCGGCGGCCCTCGCTGCCAGCCTGCTGGAACAGCCGGACAAGGCATTGGCAACCGTTGTCTATACGCTGGCCATGGACGTATTTGATCGCGGACATAGTACGGTGCTGGAACTGACTGGCAAAGTGCAGTCCCTGAAAGCCGTGGAAGGCTCAACGGCCTTTAATAAGCTGGAACAGGCCCGCGAGAATTGGGGGCTGCGTATCCCCGGCACCCCGGATGCCCTCTGGCAATGGTGTCTGGAACAGGATCAGGCCGTATTGCTCGACCTTCTGGCATTCTGCGCTGCGCGCATGGTGAATGCCGTGCAGCAGAAGCAGGATCGTCCCGATAGCGAGAGGCTAGAACATGCGAACAGCCTTGGCATGGCTGTCAACCTTGACATGAAGGCATGGTTCACTCCGTCATCCGACAACTACTTCAGCAGGGTGTCCCGCACGCTGATACTGGATGCCTTGACGGAAGCGCGCAAGCAACCCGTGGCTCCCGCATGGGAGAAGCTCAAGAAGTCCGAGCTATCCGCACTAGCAGAACGTGAGATCGCCGGTACAGGCTGGTTGCCGGTCATCCTGCGGTAATCCGCAGCAGGCATAAATGCGGCGAATACGCCGGTTTCGTTTGCGCGAAGCCGGCGTTTTCCTTTTCTCTCCAGCTTTGACCTGACCCCTTCAGTATGGGAACGCACCTTATATCACCCGCGTGCGCTTCATGCGTCAAGAGAAGCCCTTGGCTCCCCCCATAAGAATGGGTACCCCCCAACGTTTCTCGTGACGCCGCGCACTTGCGGGTGACTCAGGCGACTTATCCCGAAGGGGACAGTTCAAACGAGAAAAGGAAAACGCCCATGAAACGCTACATCGAAACCCACGACCTCACCTGGAATGGCTTGGCTCTGAAAATCACGCGCGAGACCGACCACATCATGACCAACCTGACCGGCGAAGAACACGAAATCATCAAGGTGCGGAGCCCGGCGAATGCGCCCCTCCCGATCGCGAAGAACGGGTTTTACAATCATACGCTTCCGGCCTCCACCATCAGCGCCGCAGGCGGCCCCGTCGCCTTTGTCGATGTGATGCTGGAAGCTGAAGCCATGATGGCAGCAGCGTAAGGGAAGGAACAGCCATGACAACACTTTACGCACAGCCCTATGACATCAGCGCGAGCGGCTTTTACTTCGACACCAAGGAAGAGTACGAGCAGAAAGCAGCCAAGAACCGCAACGACCACGGCGGGATCGTCGAGGAATACGAAATCCAGTTCATCGACGGCGAGGATATAGACGCAAAGCTATTCGAGGCTCTGAAAGTCCATCAGGGAGACTTCGACAAGTTTATCGAGGCCTGCGACGGCTGGGGCGAGGAACAGAAGCGCAAAGTCATCATCGCAGTAGGAGAATGCGGTTACAGCTTTGACCTCATGTCAGGCGACCCTGACGAGTTCGAGGTCGATATCTACGAAATGGGCAGTTTGAAAGAACTGGCCGAAACCTTCGTAGATGAAGGACTATTCGGCAAGATACCCGAGAACCTTGTGAGCTACCTCGATTACGACGCCATCGCGCGGGATCTCGGGATGGATTACAGCGAGACAGAAATTGCAGGCACGCATGTGGTTTACAGATGTGCCTGAAAGAAAATCCCCGTGCCGATTCCGGCGCGGGGATTTTAAGGTATTTCGCTGCCATATTTAACATATGCTCTAAGGGCGGTGTCGTGGCCTGCAAGGAGCTGAGCGGGGGTTGGACTGAAATTGGTCACCATCATCGTCAATTAACGCGCTCACAGCGTCGCGCGAATAATTTAATTGCACTACTTGTACCGTATTTATTAAATATTTCAATGACTTGTTATTTTTATATTGCCATAATCTAGGGATTCGCCTACTCTACTTAAGAAGCCGAGTGCATTCTCCGGCGGGCGGTTTTTATGTTTCTCGCCCCGCCTTCTCCGCACAACCTGCAAAACACGCGTGAGCTGAATTGTGCTCGCTAATTTGCAGGAGATACCCATGGCCCAAAATCTCGATGAGCTGAAAGTTGAACTTTACGAATCCTTCAACCTTGCAAGGAGCTATTCGCAGCATCCGAGCAATAGCATCTCGGAAGGCACCCAAGCAGAAATAGCCTTGAAGTCGCTTGCGGCAGCCGCAGAGACGGCAAAGGCAATTATAGAGCTTGAAAAATTACTTCCGAAAAAAAAATCACTCTCCAACGCTAATGTTTCTCAGGTCTAAAGCGAAATGTAACCAGGAAGGCTATGCCATGGAAGCGAGAGAAGTTACACAAGAAGAATTTAATCAAGCTGGTAGAGCGGGTCAGAAACTCAATTGGCTCGCGAATATATTTGGTGCAAAAATAATGGTTGCACGTAAAATCGTATCATATAAACACGAAGATAGGGCTGTAGATTCCGTATACTTCACATCTGAAGTTGACGTCAGGCAAAATCATTTCAAATCTAATATGCTTGGCAGGCAATATGACTTAGGGGTAAAGGACGCTCTTACACTGCTGTTTTCTGACGTAAGTTCAAAGGATACGATCCTTGAATCCGCACATAGGCCAGTTCAAGAGAAGATTTATTTAAAAGCTACTGACGAGGGTAATTTTGTGCGCCAATACCCCGTAGATCAAATCGGTTTCAATCTTTCCGATCACCCAGGGCCATACCCGCTAAAGCCGATACCAACATGGATGCGCCCGAAGGCATAAGGACAAGTAAAATGAAATTTATCGACGCAATCAAATCTCGAAAAAATGTTGATCCTGCAGTGCAGGCTCTTGAAACAAAATACCGCGACTTGAACGAGATTCTTGATCCGGGAGAAAGGCTACTCGGATATTCAAAAATTCGCGAAGATATACAGAATAAAATTAATGAAAAATTCCGCGCACTTGTTGTTCCCGTTATGGCGGCGACTATTGCTGCCGTCGTCATTACACTCATTCCGCCTCTGTTAATGCCTTCAATTATTGTTGCTGCGCCATTTCTCGCCTTTAGTGCGGTGGGCGTAATGGCTGTTGCGACTTTCTCTGCTCCTATCTGGGCCGAACAAAATTTCCAAAAAGACGCGACTGTTAAGGGGGCGTATGAGTTGCTAAATCGTACAGACGCTGAAATAAAAGAACTCTCCACTTCCAATGTGATAAGTTTTTACAATTCCAACAAATTTGAAGAAGTGATGACGAAGTTTCCAGACATTAAGGAATCTTTTTTGATGGCAGCAGTAAAAATTTGGGCTTCAAGAGAGCCCCATCAAACGCAGGATTCCAAATTCAACATACTATCAGTTGGCGCTACAGGCGAGAGCCCGTCCGGCAGTAATAAAAAATTGAATTTTTAATCGGGGATCTTTTTTTTCGAAGCCTTAAATATTGAAGCTTGATCTCTTTTCTATTGGCGCAGTCAGAAGGCTAGGCAGAACCTTGACGGCGTCTCGGCTTCTTTTAAAAGACTCTTTTACAAATCTATCCTTCAATGAAGGAAAGCGCTCATACAAGGTATCGAATTCTTTCGATGCGGAAAAAGCGTCCAAATCGTTTTTCAAAGTCTCCGCCATCAGGCTTTCTGCTTTAATCCGGCTTTCGCTCAGTGTGGTATAAAGCGCCTTGTTTTTCTGAAAATCTGCTTTATCAATATCAGGCGCTATCTTTTCAACCAGACGGAAACTGCCGACGGCGGCAATGCTGCCGACGATAAGCACTGCGGGAATTGCGATGCCCGTATTCACGACAGAAAGGAGCGCTGCCACCTTAGTAATTGCTGTACCCATTGCCCAGCCCGCTGCTCCGCCGCCGAACATGAAACCAAGAAGCTGCGTAGCCAGCAGCCCTAATGCAGCAGGGCTTCCGTCCCGTTTACGCAGCAGGGCGCTATGTTGTTCTTTCAAATCCTTGCTCAGGTCATCAAGTAATATCAGCTTTTTACCAAGATCATGGCAGGCTTCAACTTGAGCCAGTCTAACCTTGATAGCTGCGATTTCTCTGTTTGAGACAGACGTTATTAAATCTTGTTTCATTTTTTATAACCTTCCAGCCGTAAGTCTGTTTGCGTGGTCTTCGGACGCGTCAATAGCTTCCTGCCATTTTGGGAAGTGTTTACCCGTTTCCCCCTTCACCTCCCCGGGCGACAAATATCTCTTAAGGGCAAACGACGACATCGCGCGGAAAGACCAGCCGCTCGGCGGGCGACTGACGCCAGCGGATATCCCTGTCGTCGACGCCTTTCATCTGAAACACGGGGCATCCGCCTATGGTGCGCCCCTGCGCTACGGCATACCCGTGCACGTAGTCAACGGCTTTACCGTCCGTCAGGACGGTAGGCTTCCCCCAGAAGTCCTTGCCAGCATAGGTGATCGGCTGTGTGACAACCCATGGAATCACGAGGCCGCTCTTTGCCTGATCTCTTTGCAGTCCATGTGAATTGAAGTAGGCCGTGATAGCGGACTGCATGGCGGGATAAAAGTACGTCAAGTTTTGCTGCACTTTTGCCAGCTCTTCAGGCGAAGGGAGATCTGGCACGGTGCGCGCCTGCGCCGGAGCGGCAGTTGCTCCAATGGCAGCCGCAGCCAATATTCCGCCGAAAATCTTTTTTAAGTTCATGTTTGTCACTCCCATAATTTTGACGTTTTAAATATTTGGCTGTTGGCTGATACTTCGGATCGCCACATCCACCATGCTGCCGACCGTTACACCCGTGATCTTTGCTGCATAGAGGTAAAGTCCCCCCACCAGAAGGGTGCCTGGCAAGGCGACTGGCGAAGTTGCAACTCCGAAGGCTGCACTTAGAACACCTGCTCCAGTTATAAGCCTTTCAGTTATGCGTCCGGCACGCGTAAAGCCGAATGCGCAAATATCTTTATTCAGGGTAGCCAGCGTATATTGCCGCTTAGTCTCTGTTGCCAACCAGTTAAAAACTTTGCTCATGTTCATGGCATCTTTCCACTGTTTAAAAGCGCATCTCTATTCCTCTGGATACTTTCGTTCAAAGATGAGTACAGCATCAGCATCGTTAGCTGCCGGGATCTTCTCGATCTTTAAAAAAGCACAAGAGGCATCATATCCTTCAACAATGAAATTGTTCACTTTTGACATTAGATTTTCAAACTAAGCTGTTCGTTCTTGGGTTTTTATACTGGCATTTAAAGGCTTCTAGCTAAATCGTTTCTGGAAGCAACACATCGTTCCGATATTAGCGATAGAAAATCCATCGTAAGCGTACGTGAACTTTCTGCAAACGCTGAACTAGCCAAACTGCCTTTCCTGAGAACCGGCCAATCTTCCCGCAAGGATTCTATACTCTTCCTATCGCCCGTAAAACTAAACGCCTTGGTAAAAAAATCTAAAGCAATAAATGACGAAATCACCTTAGTTCCCGGCTTTTCCAGCCATTCAATCGTTTGCCCCCTCAAGCGGGCATCTTCATGAGCACGACGCGCAGCCTTCCAGAAGCGGAAGCCAAGGGAGATATCAAGTTGCTGGGCCTTTTCACCAAGCTCCGGACAATTGCTAACAATCGAATTGGCAGCCTTTTTGGCGCCACAATGAATGGCATAGGCAGATTGGAAGTTTTTGTTCGATAAATAGAGCGGGTTCCACCTCCAGACGGAGAACGCGATTTTATATGCATCATCACGTATTCTTTCCATTTGTGACAATTTATCTTCTTGATACTTCGATCTTTCCGCCGCTTCAAAGCGTGAAACAAGGATTTCAGTGTCAGGAGTACTAAAAATGTTGCCCGGAATCGTATCAGTCACTTGCGCGATAGTTCTTGCTTTCATTTCATATCTCCCTTTATCTCTCGTATCTATTAAATGTCTGTAATTTTCGCGATTTTTCTGATGCCGTTATGTTACAGCTTAAATGGAGGAGAATTGTTTTTTCCCACCTTCAATGTCCCGACAGCTAGTGTCTGTAGATTTTTATGCTTAGTAGCCACGCTGAAGTCGCATATAGCCGGCTTGAATAACCCACGAGCGCGGGCATCGATACCTGATTTGATCTGTGCTTCAAGCATGCTTTTATCACGTTCAGCTCTGTTTAGAGCGTATTTCAATTCCTTGGCATACATGCGTGCCGTTTCGCCCGTGCCAGACAGGCTTAAACCAGTCACAAGTGAAAGACCTATGACAGGCCCAGCAGCCAATCCGGGCAGTAGGAAAGCGGATAATATAGTCAGCACCATGATAGCCACGCCACTTCTTGATAAGACGGTTCCAATTTTATTAAGTCCGCTGATATTTTGTGCGGTGAGCTTCATGAGCCCGAAGGCGCTCTTATCCCAAAACCGCATTCTTGCGGACGGCGTTATCCGGTCTTGCTGTATATTCTGAAGTCTCTCTGCAGCCTCCTGAAACTCACGGATAGCGGGGCTCTCAGGCCTGTCATGTCCGTGATGAGATGGTGGTTTTGGGAGTGTGGCCACGGTTTTTCCTTTACTTGCTCTTTTCCTTCATGACTTCGATACATTTCAAGAGATGTTATAAGGCCATGACACCCGCATCCATTAGATACTGAACTGATGTTTATGTACGTGTTTCGGAGCGCGCAGCTCGCAGATGTCGCGGTTATTTTTGCATGCAGCGTCGAAATAGGGAGTGATAGGCTTGAGGGATGCAAGCTTGCGCTGTTTTTGCAGTGCTTCGTAGCTTTCTGCGAATTCTTTGACCTCGTTAGGCCAGCGTGAATTGGGTGTGCACAAATTGGCTGCACGAGCCATCGCGCCTATCGCCATGAAGGTAACCGCAGCTGTCAGGCCTGCCGAGATCGCGCCAGGAAGTACAAAAGCCGCCGCTACTGAGCCAGCCGCCAGGCTGAACATTCCCCAGCCGATTGCGCGCAAGATCAGATCGTCACCTTTTTTGAGGCCAATGTTTTTAGAGTTATATTTCATGTTAATAATCCCCTTTTTCAATGACTTGCTAAACCGACTGCGGTTCTCTGTAAATTGCCGCATATCTATTTATAGAATTTTATGACAATATAATCCAATAGTACTTATCTATAACTATTATCGGTTATACTAATAGTGCATTCGACAAAGGTGAGTTACATGCGCAACAACCTCGGCACCATGAACCTGATGATGTTAGCGACACTGGAAGCACTTTATATCCACCGCAAAACGACAGTCGCGGGAGAAAAGCTGGGCATCGCGCAGCCAAGCGTTTCTTGGTACTTGAAACAACTGCGCGAACTGACAGGCGACGACCTGTTTATCCGAAGCGCAAAGGGCTTGGAGCCGACGGATTTCTGCACCGATTATTATCGAGATGCCAAAGTCATTCTTGATTCATACGAGGCTTTGTCTGTGAGAAGGAATGCGCCCTTCGACCCTGCCACGACAGCAGCGCAATTTTCGGTTGCCATACCGTATTTCAAGGCGCGGATGCTGCTAGAGGGGCTATCGGTCGGGCTGATGGAAAAATATCCGCTCGTTCAGGCCGATCTCCTGTACCTTCAAGAGGCTGATGCATTGTCGCATCTGGAAAGCGGTCAGCTAGACACCTATATCGGCATCGTCTCGGTAAAACTGTCTAAGAACTTTGCGATGGAGAAAATTTTGGTGACCGAATTCGTGGTGTTGTGTTCGGACAAAAGCCCGCTTTACAAGACTGGGAAAATCTCCCGCAAGGCCTTCCTCGAAACACCGCACATCAAGCTGGCGGCTGGCTTTTCACCGTCACCCATCGACCTGTCATTCAAGAAACACGGGTTACTGCAGAAGAAGCTGGTGACAGTGCCTGATATCGGCTCAGAAATCATCATGCTCCGTGAAACTAGCCACTTGCTGATCGTTGACCGTTTGGATGCAGAAATATTCATGCATGGAAACAATTTCAGGATATTAAAAACTGAATTTGCAATACCGCAACTCCCGCTGTATGCGGTATGGCACCTGCGCAAGAAAAACCATTCTGCGCATGCCTGGCTCCGCCGCTACGTAAAGGCGCATTGTGATGCGTATAACAAGGGCAAGAAGATGGATTTATCGCGTTTTACCGCATAATATTTTATGCTGATGTTCTCTTGAAATATCGAGTCATCCAAATTCGCACATGTTAACTCTTGACTAATTTGTTTGGTTCAATAGCACTGTTCAGACATCTTTGTCGCTCCAATTGCGTCGCTCTGAATTGCCACGAAGATGCCTAGCTGACTTGTTCGTGATCATCGTGCAAACTATAGAGCGAGGCAATCATAGCGGACACTCAGCTAGTTTACCGGTGTTGGTAAGATAGCAGTCCCCGCGCAAATTCCTGCGTGGGGATTAATTTTTGCGGGCTTTAATAATGTCTTTGAAAACTTTAAAATCTGCTTGTGATTGTACTAAAAGATCTGAAACTTGTAACAAGTTTACATCCGGCTGCTCGCTCAGATGCTGAATTTTTTCGGCGTGAAAGCCTAATTTTCGCGCGCCGAACTGTTGAGCACTGGATTTCACGTTATGTGCAATATCAGATATAGATTTAAAGTCTGAAATAGCAGCGGCTTGCTCAATACTTTTTAGTGAAGCATCTGTTTCAGCCATGAACTCGGACAATGCTGATTCAAACCGTGCTCCCAGTACTGCACTAGTTTCGTTCATCATCATCAAATCAATAGGGCCTTCCAAGGCGATGTCAGGCAGATAAGATTGTGCGCTTTTGAATTTCTTTTCTTTTTCCGGTGGCAGCCATTTATAGAGCATTTCAAGCAGCGCCCCCTCCATGATGGGCTTTGTCATGTAATCGTTCATGCCAGCTTTCAGGCATTGCTCTCTATCTCCGGCCAAGGCATTCGCCGTCAGAGCTATAATTGGCACGCTGCTCTTTTCCGGTTGTGACATTTTACGGATCCAGGCTGTCGCCTCGAAACCATTCATACGAGGCATTTTACAGTCCATTATTATCAGGTCGAAATCCTGCCGCCGCAAATGCTCTAACGCCTCTACCCCGTCTACGGCAAGCGTCGTCTGAACGCCTTGCCTTTGGAGAATGTTACTCAAGATCTCCTGATTTGGGAGGTGATCCTCCGCAATAAGAACACTCAAATTCTTATAACGGGAAACAAGCATATTATCCGTGAAGATTTGCGGAAGAGACTCTACGGGTTGAGATAGCGGCAACAAAAGAGTGAAACTAAAATCCGAGCCTAGTCCCTCGGTGCTTGTGACGCTGATACTGCCCCCCATCAAATGGACGAGACTATTTGAGATTGAAAGCCCTAGACCGGTGCCGCCGTAGCGCCGCGTGATAGAATTGTCCGCCTGATCAAATTTTTCAAAGATTGCATCTATCTTATCTGCCGGTATTCCGACCCCGGTATCGCGTACTGAAAAGTAAATGGTTGCGTCTTCAGATGTGAGGTTTTGCGCTGAAATAGTCAGTATAATCCGGCCTTCGCGCGTGAATTTTATGGCATTGCCGCAAAGATTGTAAAGGACCTGTCGAATACGCAAGGCGTCACCTTTAAACCAATCAGGACAGGCACTGCTGTAATCGAGCTCAAACAACACATCCCTACGGCTGCTGGTTTCTGCTGTTACCTCTAGTTGCAGTTTGAAAAAGTCCGAAATTGTGACGCAAAGGCTGCGCAGATTGAAGGGTATGTTCTCAAGAGTGGTCTTTCCAGCCTCTATCTTTCCCAAGTCAAGAATATCACTGATGATTTGCATCAGTCCCTCAGCTGAATGCGCAACAGTGCTCGCATAGCGCTGCTGACTACGGTCAAGATTGGTCTGTAAAAGCATACGGTTCATGCCGATAATAGCGTTCATGGGCGTGCGTATTTCATGGCTCATATCTGCCAGAAAATCACTCTTGGCTTTGTTGGCGGCATCCGCGATTTCTTTGGCCGCGCGCAAGGCTTCTTCGGCGTTTTTTCGCTCTGTGATTATTTCAGTTGCCATTATCAGACCACCTATTTGCCCATTACTTTCATGCCAGGGGCGCACAATCCATTTCATCCACATAATGCGGCCGCTCGCGAGCGTGATACGATCTTCAGATTCCGACGAGTTGCCGGATTTCAGGCAACTATCCAGAATTTCCCTCCACCTTCCTGGGGAGTTGTAAAAAACGTCGAAATGCGACAGACCTATGATTGATTTCTGCTTTAGCTTGAATTCTTCATACCATCTGTCACTTACCATCAGATAGCGCATATGCTTGTCGCAGACGGCAAAGGCAACCGGGATGTGCTTTACAAAATAAGCGATCTGGTCGCTCGAATGTCTCAGTTTGCGGCGTGCAAGCTGCTGCAACATACCGAAATGCAGGGTGAGCGAGATAAGCAGAGAGATGGCCAGACCGAAATAGAGCGTGAGGCGCGGTATTTGAGAGTAGTTTTGCTCAATAAATGCAGGTCTCGGTGAAATGGATAACACCCATTTTTTGCCTCGGAAAAATATGTCTGCCGTCGCAGATAATAGGCCCTCCCCTTGAGAAGCACTCGGGTTGCTGTCAAAAATAGTAGTGTTATTTTCGAGTGCTTTTATTCTGAAGCTTTTTGTATTCTCGGTAGATATCAGAGTATCGAACAAATCTTCGATGGCAAATGATGAGATGAGCAAGCCTCGAAAGCTCCCGTCATAGTAGAGCGGGTTGTAGGACAAAAACCCCCTGCCGCCCTGCGCAAGTTCGAGCATATTTGTTGATTCAGGTTTATGATTCCGTATTGCGGCTTCGATTGCTGCGCGTCGACCCTCATCGAATGCAACATTGAAATTAGGCATCGGTTTTAAATGCTTGAGGCTCGCCAGCCATTGAAGGCGTAAGTCGCTATTAGCCCATGACAAGGCAAGAAGCACGGGATAGGACTTCAAATATGACTGAGCATCCTCCTCCCATCTCGGCCTTGGTGTTCCTTTTTCAAGCTCCCAGCGTCTGGCCATGCGGTTAATTGCCTCGAAAGCGCCATCGAGATAAATTTGCGTATTGTGACTGATGGATCGGGCCTGATTTTCGACGATAGTCTGCAAATTACGCCGATGGTCATTTTCTGCAGCTTGCCAGAATGAGAGCGTGAGGGCGACCAAAGCGAAAAAAAGCGGAAATGGCATCCATAAGATATCTATCTTCCGCTGGGTTGCCACAAAATGCAGAACACATACGCCCAATAAAAAAAATGCGAGTGCTGTGTGAAATGCCATTCCAGCTGCAGCACCCCAGATAAAGTGTTCCTCTCGTCCTGTAAGGTAACCCAGCAAAGATGGAACCGTAATGGCCATCAGCAGGCCGCCTGCTGCAGCAATAAGCCTAGAAAAAATTTGATTTCCGTCTTCGTCACTGAAGCTGGACAAAATAATCGCTATCCCGGTCAACGCGAATGCGATTCCTGTATTTATTGAGAAGCGTCCCGGGAAGGATGCTCTTTTCTGGACATACGGATCCATAAAAAATGTGTCTATGCCAAGATCGATGCCCAACAGGTATTGAGCAAGCGTCGCCATTGCGCCGAGCAGTACAAAAAAGCCGAACACAGCTGCGAGCCTGTAAGGGAGACGGCCCAATGAAATTAAACCTAATCCAGCAATAAAGAAGAGCAGCGATGTATTAAACTTCATCGGCTCGAAAGACGGGCTCAATTGTATGAGCCTAGGGTTGCCATAGATCCACCCCGCCATAACAACAACGCCCAGGATTGCCAATAAAAGCCCGGCTGTATGAAGTAATTTTGGATATTTTGTGCTGGACTGCAAAGGTGCCAATTGTTTTGAAAAACGGCTTGTCTTCTGACGGTACGTGACAAAGATTACAATAATCTTAACTTCTCGATGGTACAATCACCTAAGGTTTTTCTAATTAACAACGTCCAAATCAGGACTTAATGGATAATGCGCATGAATAGCCTCAAACCAGAAAAGCTTAGCGTCCTCGTTTTGGACGATCATGCGTATATCAGGGATATTATACGCTCACATTTGCAAAACATGGGATTCAAGGATATTGAAGTTGCGGCAACCGCGCTCGAAGCTGAAAAAATGATAGTGTCAAAGCGTTATGATATTGTTTTTGTCGATTGGGTTCTTCCCGGACAAAGCGGATATGCGATGATGAAAAAATTTCGAGAAGATCGGGCTTTTGACAGCGTTGCTTTCGTCATGGTGACTGGTCATGCCGAAGCTCATAACATGATTGAAGCAATGAAGGCAGGCGCGACCTCCTATATCATCAAGCCGCTGATCGGAGCTGATTTCGCCGCAATTGTAATTACTGTCATTGAATGGATTAATAAATTCCGGTCATCTCAAGCAAAATCTTGATGACAATCCTAACCTTGCACCGCTCATATGCTCCGGTTTAGCAAGAGTAGAAATATGCAGAAGCCCCCCAGCTTAGACTAAGCGCAATGGTGCGTGGCGCAAATATCCGGAGTTAAGCGCTAGGGTGCCGGTGTTTTGGTTCGAGCGCGAACGCTCTTCTCGACTTGATTTTCCCTGAGCTCCTTCACGAAACGCTTAATGTCTTTAATCCCCGTGTTTCCTTTTTCTTCTGTGGCTGACGAAACTGTGATGTGTTGTGACTGCGAACTGCCTTCCACATCGATCCAACTCGTGGCATTGCAGGCCCATAGGCTGCCTCTTCCTTGCTCATCAAGAGTGATCAAGTAGCCTGCAAATCCTTTGGCCCAGAGGCTTCTCTCTAGATCACCAGCGCTTGCATTTACATTCCTGGCGGCAACATCCGAAAGGGAATCCATTTCAGGTTTTGTCGCGTATGTTATAAACATACGGCTTTTACCGTCGCCCATATCGGGGAGAACATTATAAACGAACTGTTCTTCTTTTTTGTCGGAATGACCTAGAAAACCTTGCGCCCGATAGCTAGCCGCTACTGTTTCAATATGCTTGCTGCTTTCGGCAAACATGCGCGCAAAGTAAGTGCCGTCACCGAAAGCCTTGTTAAATAATCCTGCAACTTTTGAGACCATTTCTTAACTCCAAACAAAAAGTATTGAGACGAATATTTTTTGTTTTTTACAGGGTGCGCCGCAGAAGACAGGACGGGAAATTCTAAAACCATACTGACGGTATATGCACTCTGCTTTAGTGAATGGTAATCTACTATGCCTATTATGTCAATTTACACGCCTTATTATCAGGTTGTTGATTGAATAAAAAAGTAATATTTTCAATAGGCTGAGCTTAACTCAAGACTGCGCCGCTCAGCTTGCTTAGATTAACTGCGTGCCGACAGCAAAGCTGCGCGCACATTTTCCTCGCTCCAATGCAGACGTTCTGGGTTACCACGAAGCAGCGTTGACCGCTTCTTCGTGATCGCCGCGCCGACTTTATGCGGTCTCAAGTCAGAGCCAATGATGTTCTCTATGACAGCGGCTTTCAGCACCGTCAGCTTCACAAACTCGCCTTCGATGCTGGTGATTTGCGCGACGACCTTTTGTTTTCCCCACGGCTTACTTTTCTTCTTCTTGAACTTATTGGGCGACCATATCGCCTCAACCCACTCCACTACATCTGACTCAACAAACTCGCCCTGTGCTTTTTCCCAAACCATAATTTTACCTTCTCGTGCTGAACTTGCTTGGCGTTTTTGGCAATGATGCTGCCGTCATGCGGATCGCAGTTGGCGCGACTGTACTTACACCGCCGCCAGATGGCGGACGGATGCCCGCCCGCGTCAGAATTTCCCGGACTTCCAGCACATTGGTGCGCAGGTTTGGCACGGCCATTTTCGGGTCTATCGGCGGACGCAGGGAAACCACGCTTTCGTTTTCCGGCGAGTTGAACACGCGATGTAACAGTTGAGCATTGTCGCGCTGGCGCACGAAGGTATGGAGATAGGCCTTTTCGTCCAGCCGCCTGTCATCCGGCGGCGGCATGACGGAGATTTTCCATGCCGGAATCCCGTTCAGGGCATAGCTCATGTTCAGGATAACGGCATGGAAGGAACGGTTGGCCTCCTGCCGCCTCAGTTCCTCTTCAACCTTCATCTGCAACAGGGCGTATTGACGGACATACTCGTTAAATTCCGCCTGCTTGGCCTGATACTCGCGGGTTTTCTCCTGCGCCCTTTGCTCTTCGGTCTTCTTTTCTGCGGCCTTGATCTGCAGGGTTTCAAGGGTCTTCTCGATCAGCCTACGGATACGCCCGCGCATTTCATCGGAGAGCAGATTGCTCTCGAGGGATGCCTGTAACAGTGATAAATCGCCGGACAACAGGGCGATTTTGGTTTCCACCTGAGCCAGCTGTATGGTGAGCGGCAGCTTTTCGATGATACGTGTAAAATCTGAGCCTCGGGCATCGCGCACTTCCTGCGCCAGAGGCGCGGAGATAGTAGTGAGGCCGGCCTTGGCGGCGGCTGCCGGCGACAGCACGGCAGCCTTCGGCTCCGTGGCCGCCGCGATATACTGCGCAATATCGCGGCGGATGCGCGCCTTCTCCTGCAGGTATTCCTCGCGATAAAACTGGACAGTCTTTTCTAACCCCTGACGTTCAAGAAGCTGTGAACGGACAAGGGCTTGGAGTTCCTTGCGGTCACGGTCGCGGCAGGACTTGATCTCGGCGGCGTTAAGGGTAGATTTCTTCTGGTATTCGCCTGTTGCCCGCTCCCACAGGCCCGCCACGCCTATGGTGAAGCGGGCAATTCTCACTTTGGTTTCCCGCCTATGGCGCTGTTCCTGCCTGTTTAAAAGTTCGGCACGGTCTTGCCGGTGTTGCGCCGTCATCAGGCGGATTTCCTGCACAAGCGGCAGGCGTTGTTGCTTCGCCGCGGCCTTCAGCTGCTGCATATGTTGCTGAACATTCTCTGTCATTCGCTCCGCGATAAAGCTGCGGGCTTTTTCCATCGTCGGCAAAGTTTCAGGCGCGCCGAGACGTGCCTTTAGGTCGCGGGTGGGAATGTCGATCCACCGCGACAGCGAATAGACCTTGCCCGCTAGGTCGATCGCGACA
Organism: Alphaproteobacteria bacterium; assembly: GCA_965279315.1. Taxonomy (GTDB): domain Bacteria; phylum Pseudomonadota; class Alphaproteobacteria; order Micavibrionales; family UBA2020; genus JAPWJZ01. The sequence continues at coordinate 3,039,797 of OZ257145.1, forward strand.
TAACCGCGCCGCTCGCCCTGCGCGAGGAAGAAGCCGTTTTCCGAGAGGAAACCGGCAAAGGCCTGTTTGGAGTCCGTTGTTTCCCAGCTTTTTTTGAAGAGCTGTTTCAGGGCTTCGGGGTCTTCGGCAAGCCGGAGGGCCTGAAGGTATTCAGGCTTAGCGATCTTTAAAGGGTCGGCTTTCCTACCTTTGCCCTTTTCCATGCCCTTGGGCATTTTCCAGCCATATTTGAGATACAGTCCGCGCGAGATGTCCATCAGCTTGAACTTGTAATGCGGCAGGTTGACGCCGATAAGCCTGTTGGAATAGGTGGAGGGCTTCAACCGCAGCCACACCACATGGCAATGGCGGCGGCCTTTCTTTTCATGGAAGACGATAATGCGGGGCTGTTCCAGCAGCCCGAGTTTCTTTTCAATATCCTCGATGGCGGCCTCGAAGTCCTCTATCGGCACATCGGCATAGTCGGGCGGGTTCAGGCTGAGGGAGAACAGGAAATGTCTGCAGCTTGCCCCTTTGCTGATGGCATAGGCTTCCATCAGCGCGCCCTCCAAGTCCTGGGCGACGAAGCCCCTGACATCATGGACGGTGACATGCTCGTTTTCTGTCGCGTTCAACAGGTGCTTGGCCAGCTCATCGGCATTACCCCGCTGGCTAGCATAGAAAATCATCGATTTTCACTCCCGCCGGAGCCGGAAACGCCATCTGCCCCCGCAGGGGTCTGGGCGGTTTCGGGCGGCTCGCTGCCCGTGCCACCGTCTTTCATCCCCAATCCCGCCATTAACCATTGGCGCATCTCACGGACATGCGCCAATGCTTCTTCGAGGTCTTTTTGCTGCTCTGCGGTAACGACCAGTTCCCCGGCATGGACGGCGCGGACGATCTGGTAGAGATTGCCCGCCATGCGGCTGTTGCCGAGGGCAGCCAGAACCTGCCCCAAAGCCTTGGTGTCCTGCACCGGGCGCCGGAATACCCGCTGACGGATTTCGGGGGTGTCGAATAGCTGCATACGGACGTATTCACCGATCGGCAGCTGGCCCGCTTCCTTGTCCAGACGCGCCCGTTCAGCCAGCGTCAGCCTGACTGAAAACGGCGGTGCGTTATTCTTGCTGTCTGGTTTTTTATCCCCGGTCATTTCGTCCCCCGACGAATGCGGTAATAAAGTTACCGCCGAAAAACCCGAGTCCAAATTACTTGTCTTGATATCCTTGAGTCTATCAATCACCTCTTAACCGCTGTTGAATCGTGCGTTCAAAATCGATGCAAAAACCTGCGTGGAACAGGCTGCGCGCAGGATCGTAAGCAAGATTGTTTCCAGCGGTAAATCTTGTCTTAATCGGATGAATCCGTTACTGGTTTTAAATCTTGAAGACAGCGTCAAAGCCGCTCGAAAGCCACGGCAAACTGCCGCAATAATCATCAAAAGAATTATTTTTCAAAATCGAAAATTACGCGGTGCATTAGAGCAAGGTGTCGTCTGTAATACCAAAACCCAGCGGTTTTGTACCCCAGACGGCGCCTTGGCAAGGGAGGGAAATGCCGCAGCGTACCCGCCGCCTGTTTTCCCTCCCGTTGCATCCCTCCCTGTAGCCGCCGATCGCTGGCGCGTCGGCGCGGCATGATGGCTAGGACGATTAGGCAGACAACGCGCCCTGATGGTCGAATTGTCTCCTATCATGCCCTTGGCACTCCCGCACCCGACACCGCGACCGCCGCGTAGGGCGCGGCATCGCTGGGGTTGCTCCCGTTCCAGCGGCAGGCGCAGCCGATAAGCCGCGCCGCCGGAAGTGGCTTCCGCCATGCACCGTTCAGGGGAGCCTTCAAGCTGCCCCCGACCCCCCCATGACCAAAGGGAGAAACCGGACGGCTGCTCACCTAGCCGTCCTTTGGCTCTCTCCCTATCGGATTACCCAGCCATCAGAACAAGGAGCAGGGCAGCTACCTTCTGAAGTGAATCATGCTCGAACTGCCGCTTGTGCTCGTTGTAATGCAGCCGACTTTTGCAAAGGTTAATAACAAAATCGGGCATACAACTGTATTCATGGGCCGGATCGTAAGGATAGAACCTTACCTTAAAATCAGCATACGGAAATTGAACGCTGAGTCCTCCCACCGAATACAAACATAAATTAAAGAATGGTTAAGCAAGCAGGAAATTTGCACGATTTTGCAATTTTGGCGTGTGTGATGAGGTGCTAGAGTTTGCTACACAATATCGATTCTTTTGGCCTAGCTATATTTACTCAGAGAATGAAGGGCAGTTTCTAGTATGAAAAGATTTTTGGTTTTCGCAGGTGCTTTGCTTCTAGGGCTGTCAGTAGCCGCTTGCGCAGGGGCAAGTTCATCTAATGATTACCCATCTGGAATTTGGCGTTACAAAATTACTATCGAGGTCGAAACGCCTGAAGGATTAAAAACAGGTTCCTCCGTGCGAGAAATTTCAGCTATGTCGCGTCCCGAAATGCTTGCTGAGGGAAACGATACTCACATCACTCTTTCAAAAGGAGAAGCTGTAGTAGTTGACCTAGGAAAGCGCGGTTTGTTATTTGCTATTTTGCAAGGAATCAACGGTAATCCCGATCAGCCCTATTGGGCTGTTTTTGATGCCTTTCCGAGCCCTTGTCGCGAGGGGCCTGTCAGCCGCTGCGGCATTAGATATTATTCTACCGTTGGCGTTATACCTCCTTCAGAATTGCAGCTTACCTCTTATCCAATGCTTGTCATGTTTGACAACTTACAAGATCCTTTAACTGTACGCCGTTTGATCGATGTAAAAAAATGCACGGCGGGTGAAATGCCAAATGCTAAAAATCTTTGCATAGATAGCGACCATTTTGCACAGCTATTTGGTGAAGGTGTTCGGCTTAAATCAATAAAAATTGAGCTAACAGATAATAAGCCTGAATTTCATCTGGAAAAATATTTGACGTGGCTTTCTAAAGCATATGGCTCACAGTTGGACGGCTCGAAATTTCAGTTTTTAAACTCACAACATCCCTTAGCAAACGCTCTTAGCGTAGGTGCGTTTTCAACAGAAGTAGGCAAAAAATGAATAGTGATCTTTTAAAAGCGATAATGGCGCTTGATTCTTATAATCGTGGCTACGACCAAGGAATATCATTATCTGGTGCCGGAGATACTGTTGGACAACAGTTAGGAAATTATACAATTATAGCTCAAAGTCAAACGGGCGTGACCGATCCTCAGCGACTTGCTAGCTTTTATGCGCTTGCTTACGAATATAATGGCGAGACTGTAATTTCATACCGTGGTACTGACAGCCTAACTAACGACTTTAAAGACTTTTTTGTAGGAGCCGGCGCGCCATATTCTGCGCAAGCTGGATACGCGGTAGATTTTTTCCGTGCAGTTGATGCTGCAACTTCAAATAGTATTGCGCTGACTGGCCATTCTCTTGGTGGAGGACTCGGAGGCTACGTTGCATCTCTGCTGCAAAAATCCTCTGCTAATGCAGTAATGTTCGATAACATGCCTTTTGAATTGTCGGCAAAGAACGTCTATGACAACTCTGTCCCTAATGTTCCGGGGGAAAACGGGATAATAATGAATCCCGCGTTGCGCACGTTTATCTATGGGACAGAAACTCCTTGGCTGCCGGAAACTTATGGTTCAGCCAATAATCCCAACATTCACGGCTATAGTCTGCAAGGTGAAGTTCTAGAGCTCACCAGAGCTTTCCCACTTTTCCCGCAAGAAACATATGTTGAAAAACTAAATATTGCAGGGGCTCTCAATACACCTGCTATCGATGGCATAAGCAGCGGCCTAACAGGCGGTGGCCTGCACAGCATGGCTGCGCTCGTGATGCGCATGTTTGCGACACCAGCGGTTGGCGAAGTTAGTAGCACGGATTGGTATAAAGCATCTAATTATTTCTGGCCTCTGATTTTTGATAGCAGCTTTGCAACAAATATCGGGATAGCAAATATAGCGGGCAACGACAGCACTGATACGAAATTGAGAAGCATGCTAGCTTACTCAGCCTTGGACGAAGGCGAACGCCCCTTTGGTGATACGGCGATCCGCGCATTTTATAATGACGCGAACGATTTGGGCGAAGCCCTAAACTGGTCTAATAATGCGCTAACGGGAAACTATGCTACTCGATTGAGCGAAGCGTTTGTAGAGTACGCTGCTAAGCTGGCGGGCAAGGATATCCATCAGGATTCTACATATGCAGTGACTTATCAGGCGCTTCAAGGCGCTCTGCGAGTTGACGATACAGGAAAGGTTATCAGTGTCCTGTTCTCGGAAGATAAATGGCAGCCACTCAGGCTCGGTTCTGAAACAGGGAATGCAGTGATTAAGGCGCGCGAAACGCTTGTGAATGACTTGCAAATCTCCGCCTATGATAAAAGCGTTATTCAATCGAAGATTTCGACTATCGACACTATTTCTTTCAGCGGTGTTAATACCGGCGGCTCATATTCCATGAGTACTTCAGCTACGGGAAAAATCAACGTTCATATCGGCGCAAATGGCGCGGACACAATCACTGGCGGCCTTGGGAACGACTACATCTATGGCGGCGCAGGCAACGACACGCTCTACGGCGGCGCAGGCAAGGACGTTCTGGACGGTGGCAGCGGAACAAACACTCTTTTTGGCGGCCTTGGTAAAGATTTTTACCATTTCACAGGAACGACGCGCCTCGTTGACGAGGGCAGCGATACGGACATCCTTCAGTACGCCGATAGTGTATTTGCGACCGGATCTTCCTACGGTGGCTTCGGCACAGGCCTTGCCGAGTCGACGGGCTTCGTGCTCGGTATTAACTCCCATTCCGTCGGCGCCCATTTGCTGCAACTGGATATAATTTCCTATCGCATGACGGCCACCAGATATCTGGATGCCGATGGATTCAACCGCTACGTTTATCGCACAGATTCATCCACCGCGGTGTCAAGCGTAACGGCTGATGTGCGCGAGGTTGAATACTTGACCGTTGGCGGTTTTACGTACCGTCTGAGCGAGCTATTGAATGCGGGTTCTTTTTCAGTTAGGCCCGCCTACAATCAGGGCAGCCAAAACCCTATCGACTTTAACAGCTTCAATTTCAGCCAGCAGCTGTCTGGATACGCGAAGCCGGTTACTCCCGCCGAAGTGCTTGGGCCTGCGGGAGGCGCAACGCCCGAAACCGATGAAAACGGGACGATTACCGGCCTTATCATCGATAGCGGTGCGGGCGGCAGTTATATCCAAGGAAGTATCGGCACGCAAACCTGGCATCCTCTTTTGATACAGAGCTCATCTACAGGTGGCGGTGTGACAACCGTTAATTACGAGAGCGCCGTTCAGCGCGTTAACCTGAAAGAAGGAATAACAGCGGCGGATGTTACTTTCACGACGACCGGACCGGCGGGCAATGCGACACTCGTCGTGCATATCAACAATCTAGGTTATGCCTTCAACCTCAATAATTTTGAGGTCGGAAAAACGATTTCCGGCACTGGCGTTTACGACAATGACCTGCACGAAAGCATCCAGTCCGCCACAAGTGCGGTCACAACCAGCCCCGGCTTTGGCCTGTTCACGGGCACATACACTGGCGTTGTAGATTTGAACAATACGGCAACCAGCCAGACGTACTTCACCGAGAAAATCGTATTCAGCGATGGCACATTCATCGACCTGAGCCAACCGATAAGCCTGACAGGCACATCGGGGGTGGATACTCTAACCGGCTTCGATACCCGTGACGACTATATCGATGGCGCTGCGGGCAATGACAAGATTTTCGGGCTAGGCGGTAATGACACGCTTTACGGCGGGCTTGGGATTGATTCCTTATCTGGCGGTATCGGGAATGATTTGTATATTTTTGATGATGCGGATATCGCTATCGAAAATGTGGGTGAAGGCATCGACACCGTTCAGTCGAGCGTAACCTACACGCTCGCGGCCAACGTCGAAAACCTCGTACTCACCGGCACTACTGCCATCAACGGAACCGGAAATGGTTCGGATAACAGTCTCACCGGAAACAGCGCTATTAACACGCTGAGCGGCGGCGCGGGTAATGACACATATTTTGTCAGTACAGGCGATGTTGTCGCCGAGACGGCCAACAACGGCAATGACACAGTATCTGCTGGCGTCAACTGGACGCTTGCAGTCAACGTTGAGAATCTTGTGCTCACCGGCACAGCAATCACGGGGACTGGTAATACGCTTGTCAATATTCTGACAGGCAATGATGAGAACAACACGCTGGACGGCGGCACGGCTGCTGACACGCTGACCGGCGGCGCTGGCGACGATCTTTACATCGTCGATAACGCTGGCGATACCGTGATCGAAAACACCAACGAAGGCATCGATACCGTCCAGACCGCCTTGAATGGCTATACGCTTGCCGCTAACGTCGAAAACCTGACCTTAACGGGCGCAACTGTCATCGATGCAAATGGCAACTCACTCGACAATACGTTGACTGGGAACACCGGAAAAAATACCCTGAGCGGCGGCGCAGGTAACGACTATTACATCATCCAGAATGCAACCGACGTCGTGGTAGAAAACACCAATCAGGGCATAGACACTGTTCAGACCACAGTCGCCTATACCCTTGGTGCGAATATCGAGAATCTGGTATTGGGCGGCGCGACCGCTATCAGCGGAACCGGAAATGCGCTGAATAACACCTTAACCGGCAACTCTGCGGCGAACGTGCTGACAGGCGGCCTTGGTGATGACGTTTACTATGTCGGCACGGGTGATACGGTCTCGGAAGCTCTTAACGAGGGTAACGACACTGTCTTCGCAAATGTCAACTGGACGCTGGCGACGAACGTCGAAAACCTCTTTTTAACTGGGACGGTAATCACAGGCACAGGCAATACGCTCAATAACAGCCTTACCGGAAATGATGTCAATAACACACTGAACGGCTTGACCGGGGCGGATACGATGTCTGGCGGCCTCGGCGACGATATTTATATCGTGGACAGCGCCGGAGATGTGGTGGTTGAAAATGATACTGAAGGCAACGATACGGTTCAGTCCAGCAGCGCCTATACCCTTTCTGCAAACGTCGAAAACCTTACCCTGACGGGGGCAACTGCAATCAATGGCACGGGCAACGCGCTCGATAACACCCTGACGGGAAATACCGCGATTAACACCCTGACGGGCGGTCTTGGAAATGACCTTTACGTCGTCAGCAATTCCGGTGCGGCCATCGTGGAAAGTCTCAATCAAGGGATTGATACGGTTCAGTCCAGCGTGACCTTCACGCTGGCGGCCAACGTCGAAAACCTGACCTTGACAGGCTCGACCGTCATCAACGGGACGGGCAACGGCCTCGACAATATAATCAACGGCAATGGCGGGGCGAATACCCTCATGGGTGGCGCTGGCAAGGATACGTTTGATGGCGGTGCAGGGATCGACCGCATCTATGGCGAGGACGGCGACGACACCCTTTACGGCGGAGCTTCAGCAGATACCCTCGTCGGCGGCATTGGCAACGACCTCTATATTCTTGACGCTGTGGATGTAATTATCGAAAACGCGAGCGAAGGCATCGACACGGTACAATCCAGCGTCACCTATACTCTTGCCGCAAACCTAGATAACCTTACTCTCACCGGCGCTACTGCCATCAATGGGACAGGTAACGCACTTGACAATACGCTAGTTGGGAATAGCGCGGCTAACGCTTTGAGCGGCGGCGCTGGCGACGACAGTTACTATGTCAGTACTGGCGATAGCGTGGTCGAGACCGCGAATAACGGCAACGACAACGTTTACGCGAGCGTCAACTGGACTCTCGCAGCCAACGTTGAAAACCTTGTGCTGACCGGCACAGCAATTACGGGCACAGGGAATACGCTTGTTAATATCCTGACAGGCAATACTGGAAACAACACGCTGGACGGCGGCACGGCTGCTGACACGCTAACCGGCGGCGCTGGCGACGATCTCTACATCGTCGATAACGCTGGCGATACTGTGATCGAAAACGCCAACGAAGGCATCGACACCGTCCAAACTGCGTTGAATGGCTATACTCTTGCCGCCAACGTCGAAAACCTGACCTTGACGGGCGCAACTGTCATCGATGCAAATGGCAACGCGCTCGACAACACACTCACCGGAAACACGGGCAAAAACACCCTGAGCGGCGGCGCAGGTAACGACTATTATATCATCCAGAACGCCACAGATGTCGTAGTAGAAAACACCAATGAGGGCATCGACACCGTGCAGACGACGGTCGCCTATACCCTCGGCGCAAATATCGAAAATATCGTATTGGGCGGTGCAACCGCTATCAGCGGCACCGGAAATGCGCTGAATAACACCTTAACCGGCAACTCTGCGGCGAACGTGCTGACGGGCGGGCTTGGTGATGACGTTTATTATGTCGGCACGGGCGATACAGTCTCGGAAGCTCTCAATGAGGGTAACGACAGTGTCTTTGCCAATGTCAACTGGACGCTTGCGACGAACGTGGAGAACCTCGTTCTCACTGATCCGGCAGCACTCGTAGGTACAGGCAACGCTCTTGACAACATTTTGGTCGGCAATGACGGCAACAACACTTTGAGCGGCCTAGTTGGAGCTGACCTCATGATTGGTGGTACTGGTGATGATATCTACATTGTAGATAATACAGCGGATTTAATAGTCGAGAATGGAGACGGCGGCACGGATACAGTTCAATCCAGTGCCTCCAGCTATGCGCTTTCAGCCAATGTCGAGAATCTGGTATTGACCGGCACTTCGGCTATCAACGGCACTGGCAACGAACTGGACAACACGCTGACAGGCAATACCGCGATTAACACCCTGACGGGCGGACTCGGAAATGACCTTTACATCGTGAGCAATTCCGGCGCGGTCATCTTGGAAAACATCAATGAAGGTATCGATACAGTTCAGTCCAGCGTGACCTTCACGCTGGCAGCCAACGTCGAAAACCTGACCTTGACCGGCTCGACGGTCATCAACGGGACGGGCAACGGCCTAGACAATATCATCAACGGGAACGGCGGAGCTAATACCCTCACGGGAGGCGCTGGCAAGGATACGTTTGATGGCGGTGCCGGGATCGACCGCATCTACGGCGAGGACGGCGACGATACTCTTTACGGCGGAGCTTCAGCCGATACACTCGTCGGCGGTATTGGCAACGACCTCTATATTCTGGACGGTGTGGACGTTATCATCGAAAATGCGAGCGAAGGTATCGACACGGTACAATCGAGCGTTACTTATACGCTCGCCGCAAATCTGGATATTCTTATTCTGACCGGAACGACAGCGATTAACGGCACCGGCAATTCGATTGATAACACTCTTATCGGTAACAGCGCAGCCAACGCCCTCAGCGGCGCGGCTGGTGATGACATCTACTATGTCAGTACCGGCGACAGCGTTGTCGAAACCGCGAGTAACGGTAATGATACAGTTTATGCCGATGTAAACTGGACGCTTTCCGTAAACGTTGAAAATCTGTTCCTGACAGGCAGCGCTTTGACTGGCACAGGCAACACGCTTGCCAATATCCTGACGGCCAATGCGGGGAACAATACTTTGGACGGGGGCACAGGGGCTGACACTTTGATTGGTGGCCTTGGCGACGATATTTATCTCGTTGATAACGCGGGCGATGTAGTTATTGAGAATGCAGATGAGGGTATTGATACCATCCAATCAACTGTCGCGGTAGCTTCCCTTGGAAACAACATCGAAAATATATCTTTGACGGGGGCTGCCTCTGTTGATGCAACCGGCAACAGCCTGAACAATATTATTACAGGCAACAACGGTAATAATATTCTTAGCGGCGGCGATGGCAACGATGCCCTAGATGGCGGATCGGGAGCCGACACGCTATATGGCGGCAACGGGAATGACTTCCTTAATGGCGGTGTCGGCGCGGATGATATGTATGGCGGCAGCGGCGATGACATTTATGTAGTGAATGTTGGCACGGACTCCGTCGTCGAAAATGCGAATGAAGGTAATGATACCGTCATTTCGGGTATTAATTACACGCTGGGCACAAATTTTGAAAACCTCGTGCTGTCCGGCACTACCGGAATTGATGCCACGGGTAACTCTGTGAATAATACGATAACTGGCAATACTGGGGCGAACCTGCTTCGAGGCAGCAGCGGTGACGACGTCATTTTCGGAGATACCGGTAATGACACCATCCATGGCGATGCCGATAATGATACTCTTTGGGGCGGCGATGGTATCGACACGCTTTGGGGAGAGACCGGCGCTGATACCTTCGGATTTACTGCCGCTACGGCATACTCTGGGGTCGATATCATTAAGGACTTCAGCGCAGCTGAGGGGGACAAACTCGACCTCAAGGATGTACTGGACGGCAATTTCAACGTGAATACTGACGAGCTTCTGAGCTTTGTTCAGGTTGCGCAGAGCGCGGGCAATACACTCATCAGTATTGATGTGGACGGCGCAGGAACGGCGTTTGGATTTGTGCAGATTGCCAATATTCAGGGCGTAATAGGATTGGGAGACGCTAACAACATGGTTGCTAACGGGCTGCTCCTCGTTGCATAGGTTGGTGTATCTTCCGGTGTACGCTAACGGCTTTTCAGCGCCCGTTGTATTCCGAAGTTGAAGCGGGGGTGATAGAGCAGGTCGCCCCTTTAGTTAACTAGCGCAACTTTGCGCAAAGACGACGGCCTTGAGAAGACCTCCATCGGCGTCCTGAATCCTAACACGGCGCGCGGTCGATTGTTAAGCAGCTCCTCGACCTTCTGAACTTCATGCGCCTCAACCGCCGTAAAGTCGGTGGCCTTCGGGAAGTATTGGCGGACAAGGCCGTTGGTGTGTTCGTTCAGCCCGCGTTCCCAAGAGTGGTAGGGCTTGGCGAAGAAAGTATCGGCCTTCAGGGTTCTTCCGAACTCCCGATGCCTTGCAAACTCCCAGCCGTTGTCCATCGTAATGGTCAGGACTTTTTTCCTGTCATTGTAGAGCGATGCTTCGATGGCCTCCGCGACGGAAGCAGACTTCGGCTCCCGAACCAAAGCCAGACGCAGGAATTTTGATCCACGCTCGACCATGCTGACGAGGACGCCGCGATGCTGGCTGCCGACAATCGTGTCCAGCTCCCAATCCCCGACGCGGGATTTTTCCTCGACGATGGCGGGACGCTGGTCAATATCAACGCGGCCAGGAATAGGGCCTTTTCTGCGGTCTGGAATACCGAACCGTGATCCGTAGCGCCTGTAGCGGCGACCGCCGTGACGCAGATGGCGGTACAGACTTCCGCCGTTCCACTTGTCCTGCCAAACGTGGTGATAGATGCGCTCATAGCCAATGGTGGGCAGCTCGGACTGGCGGTATTTCATCCATCCGCTGATTTGCTGCGGGCTCCAGCCCAACCGCAGCTTCTCTTCCACGAAGGCGATAATCTCCGGAGTCACCTTCGACTTTCGCCACCGCCTTGCGCGCAGCCGTTTATCCGCCAGCCCCTGCGCCAGATGGTAATAATACTTCCCATCGACCGTGTTCCTCCGGCGCTCACGGCCTACGGAGGATCGATGAACGCCGATTTCACGCGCTATATGTGCGTCCGAATACCCCCTTTTTGTAAGCACTTGGATGGATACCCGGTCTGTCTCTTCCAGTCGTTTATATCTTTTCATAAAATTCCTCCATCGGTTTAAACCGATGGAGGAATTTTGTCTATTTTGCTATCGTCTTGATGCAAGTTGCTTTGTTAACCGGAAACGGCAAGTAGATTTTTATGCACAGCTAATATACAGATAAATATCTCTGTATATTAGCTAATAAAATCAATACTTAATTAGCCCCCCTCAATCTCGCGGGGATGACGGGACTGCAAAAAGCAAAAACGCCGGGAATAAATCCCGGCGTTTTTGAATTCAGCCGAAGAAGCTGTTACTTGGTCGGTGCCTTGGGGGCGTCCTGAGCGGGGCCCGTGCGGTTCTGTGCGGGCGCGCCCGGCACGAATTGTTTTTGCTGTGAAGGGTTTTGACCCAGTTTAGCTTTCATGCTCGCCATCGCGTTTTATCCCTCTGGAAGACATCTGACCAATGTCGTTCATTGTATATAAATACCGTAACCTGTCAAAATCTTTCTGCTAATGGGTCGCATCCACAGCGTTTTAACCGGCTTTCCTGCCGCCGCTTTCACGCCACCACATCCAGACGGCGCCCAGCAGAATAATAAGCAAACTCAATGCGTTAGGCAGCAGCGAGAGGCTCTCGATATTATCAATCGTGAAGGCCTTGTTGCGCTTCAGCCCGACCCAGTCATCGCCGCCCATGATATGCGTGGTGGCGGCAACATCGCGCAGGTCGAAATCCCGATTCTCCTGGAACCAGACGATGCCGCCTTGCGTCGCGTTCACGATGGGCTTCAGTTTTTCTTCCGTCGTGTGCACATCGGCGAATTCCTCGTTCCGCGCGGTGCCGACGACGACGAAGGCTTTCTTCACGCCGTTGTCGAAGCTGTAGATGCCGTTATCCTCGCCCTTCACGGTCGCCTTGATCCAGCCGGGTTCCTTGTCCGACATTTTCACGAGGCTTTGCTTGCCGGACGGCTCTGTCATCATCACGCTTTTTTCTTCGGCGGTCAGGTCGCGCTGCGACACGGTGATGGTGTTGCCGCGCGCTTCGGCCTTGATGAAGTCGTCCTCCAGCTCGGGTTCTTTCATCAGCCAGTGCGCGACGTTGCGCAGCAGGTCGGTATAGGGGCCGGACTGTCCCGACAGGCCCTTGCCCCAGAGCCAGACGTTGTCGGAGGCCAGCACCGCCACGCGGCCCTGCCCCACTTTATCGAGCACCAGCAGCGGCGCGCCGTTGATGCCGGTCATCAGCGGCTGGCCGCGTTGTTCGGTCACTTGCGCCTGCGCGTACCACTGGCCCCATTTGCGTTCCTTGAACTGGCGCATCAGGTCGGCGGTGACGGGGTGCTGCGCGCCCAGCGTGGTCAGCACGGGGCGGAACGGCAGGCGGTCGACGGCATCGCCTGCCGCGATCAGGGGCAGCTGGCTGTCGAGCGCGGCAGACAGGCTGCCCGTGATGCCGGACTGTTTCGCCTCCGCCGTGCCGAGCGCCATCAGGAACGCGCCGCCGCCGCGGATATAATTCGCGATGTTGTCGAAATAGGACGGCTGCATGACCATGTTATAGGCCTGATAGCGGTCGAAAATGATGAGGTCGAAATCCTTGATCTTTTTCTGGAACAGTTCCTCGACCGGGAACACGATCAGCGACAACTGGTTCTGCGGCGTCACGTCCATCGATTCAGGCGAGCGCAGGATGGTGAAATGCACTAGGTCGATGCCGGGGTCGGATTTCAGCAGGTTGCGCCAGGCGCGCTCCCCCATATGCGGCGACCCCGATACCAGCAGCACGCGCAGGCGGTCGCGGATGCCGTTGACGATCACGGGTGCGGTGTTGTTGCACGCCGACAGTTCGCCCTGTTCCACCGGGATGGCGAATTCGAAAATGTTCTGCCCCGGATGCGTGATGCCGAAGGTGAATTCGCGTTCCTCGTTCGGCTGCAGCGACGCGACCTGTTCGGTCTGGCCGTCCTGCCGGATCGTGACGGTCGAGGGGGCGGATGACCCGCCGCGGCCGAATTCCTCCAGCTTGACCTTCACGGTCACGCTTTCGTTCAGCACGCCGTATTTGGGGGCGGCGACGACGGTGATCTTGCGGTCGAACTCTTTCTTGCTGCCCGTCAGCACGGCGTGGAAGGGGCCGAGGCGGGACAGCGCGCCGATATCCTTCGGCACGTCATGCACTTCGCCGTCGGTGATGAAGATGGTGCCCGCGACCTGCGACATGGGGATGCTGACCATGTTGTTGCGCAAGAGCGTGAACAGGTTGGTGCTCTCGCCCCCGCCGCCATCGGCGGTGGAGGAGCGGATGACGACAGGCTCGATGTTTTTCTCGCGCGCCAGCCTGGTCTGGATATAGGCCAGCGCCTCTTCGGTCACCTTGTCGCGCGCGCCCAGCTTCTGGCTGGGGCTGTCATCGACGACGATCACCAGTTTGTCGGGCAGCCCCTGCCGGATCTCGTTCAGGATGACGGGGTTCAGCAGCACGCCGATCAGCACAAAGAAAAACGCCGCGCGCCAGAAGAAATCGCGCATCCGGCGGAACACCGCCAGCGACAGGGCGAACAGCGCGACAAGCGCGAGATAAAGGTAATAGCCCTGCGGCAGGTACGGCGCCCATTCAAAGGTTGTCATTGGCGGTGCAACCTTTCAAGGATATAGGGGACGTGGACCTGGTCGGATTTGTAATTGCCGGCCAGCGCCATCATCATGACGTTCACGCCGAAACGGTAGGCCATTTCGCGCTGCTGTTCACCGCCCGGCACGACGGGGAAGCGCGTGCGGTCGTCATAGGCCTGCGACCATGCCGCCGCCCAGTCGTTGCCGCCGATGAGGGCGGAGGTGACGCCGTCATTGTCGGCGCTCGGCTCTTTTTCCGCCCATAGCGTGCCGCCCGCATAGGCGCCCGGGAATTCGTCGAGCAGGTAGAAGGTCTTGGTCAGGATATGCCCGCGCTCCACCGCTTTCAGCTCCGGCAGGCGCAGGCCGCCCGTGACGGCGCGCAGCTGTTTCGTGCCGATGGCGGCGGTGGACACGTTGCCGTTGCTGTCGGCGAATTGCTGGTCGCGCGTGTCGAACAGGATCAGCCCCCCCTGCGCCATGTAATTCTGCACGTTGCGCGTCGCAACGCTGCTGAGCGGCACCTGCACCGGCGTCATCGGCCAGTAGAGCATCGGGTAATAATAAAGCTGGTCGGCGGCGGGGTTGACGCCGCGCACGCCCTTGATCCTGATCGTCGTGCGGTTGTTGATGGTGTTCATCAGGCCCGACAGGCCGTTGAAGCTGACGAGGTCGACGCTGCTGTCGCCCGTCTCGACATAGGCAAGGTAGATGTTGGAGGCGAGGTCGATCGCCGTCATGTCGTCCTGCGCGGTTGCGGGCGTTGCCGTCAGCAGCACGAAGAACAGCGCAACCGCGCCCATTTTCGCGGCGCGCACGGGGCGGGCGAACGCGCCGCGCATCCACAGCGTCAGGATGGTGTCGAGCAGCAGCAGCCACAACGCGACTTTCAGGAAGTCCGGTTTCATGCCGCGTTCGCCCGACAGTTTGTATTCCTGCACATCGACGCCCGACGGCACATCGCCCAGCTGGATCATTTCAGGCAGCGCATCGCCGAGGTTGAAGACCTGGAATTGCTGTTCCGTGCCGTACAATCCCGGCGGGGAGAAGGCGGAGGGCACGTAATCAAGCTTGGGATCGATGGAGGAAATGATTGTTTTCGCGCCTGGCGACTGCACCCGGCCAAAACCGTCGAGCACCATGAAGGGCGACAGCAACGCCTGCGCCTTGTATTCGCTGATGCCGGTCGAGAGCGAGATCATGCGCTGCAGCGCGGAAACATAAAGGCCGGAATAGCAGAAATTCGACCAGTCCGTGCCCGCCGTGGTATGGACGAGCACGATCACGCCCTTGCCGACCGGCGCGCCGGTCAGGAGCGGCGTGCCGTCCTCCAGCTGCAGCCAGGTGTGCTCGAACGTTTCGGGCGTGGGGTCGGCCAGCACCTGCCGCGTCACATATACATCGGGCGGAATTTCAAGCCCCGCCAGCGGGCTGCCGTCGGAGATGGAGGTTGCAAGTCGCACGGGCTTTTCCCACGTCATCGCCCCCTCCAGCGCGCGCAGGCCGAAACGCAGGCGCACGGGCAACAGGGGGTCATCTGGGTTCGCCGCAAGGTTGGGGCCTGCAAAGCGGATCAGGAAACCGCCCTGCTCCACCCATTTCAAAAGGTCGACGCGCTCGATCGATGTCAGCGCGGCGGTATCCGGCCAGATGATGGCGGAAAGCGATTTGGGCAGCAGCTTGTCAACATCGTCAATCTCGGTCGCGCCGGACGCCAGCGCGCGTTTCAGGTAATAGACTTCGTTCAGGAAGCTGTCGCGTTCGCGGTGCGCGACATCGGCCACGATGCCGACGGGGCGTTGCTGCCATTGGGAGTCTGTCAGGTAGGTGGCGGATGCCATCGGCGTGCGCTGCAAGCCGACGCGGCTGACCTTGCTGCGCATCTCGTTGAGCACATCCCATTTCACTTCCGCGACGCGCTTGCCGGGCAGGAAATCGACCTTCACGTTATCCAGCACGCTGCCATCGGGCGCATAGGCGGCGATCAGCTGCGTGTCGTTGCCCATGGTGGTGTTGAGGCGCTCGAGGCTGAGGCTCAGCTGCCCCGGCTTGATGGCGGTCTTGCGCAGGATATAGGGGGAATTGACAACGTCGTCCTTGACCAGCGTCAGGCTGCCATTGCCGCGCAGGGCATCCATCAGCGCGCGGCCATTCATGGTCTGCGTGGTCGTGCCATCGCTCAGGAATATGCTGTGGGTGATTTTGTGTTTCGCGATCACTTCGGCCGCCAGCGCCGCTGCGCCCTTGTGGTCGGACGGCCATGCGACGGGCTTCAGGTGTTCGGCCCAGCCCTGCGCTTCGCCCTCTTCCATCGGCCCCAGCGAATGGAGCTTGCCGTCGGTTTCATCGGCCGCGGTCGGCAGGAAGATCACGGGACGGTTCGAGCGGCGGATCTGCGACAGCAATTCGCGCAGTTTTTCCTGACGCGTTGTCCAGTTGGCGGCGGACGCCCAGCCGTTGTCGATCACGACCAGCACGTTGCCGCCGGAACCCGGCAAACCCGCCGAGAGTTTCATGATGGGTTCGGCAAGCGCGAAGATAAACGCCGCGACGATCAATGAGCGCAGCACCAGCAACCACCACGGGGTGTGCGCAGGCGTGCGGACTTCGGTGCGCAAATCCTGCAGCAGGAAGAAGGCGGGAAATTTCACGACCTTCGGGCGCGGCGGCATGACGCGCAAAATCCACCACAGCACCGGAATGCCCGCGAGCGCCGCGAGCAGATAGGGCGCAAGGAATGTCAGGCCGCCGAGGGAGAACATTTACGTTTTCCCCTTCTTGACCGACAGGTCATCATACAGGCGCGTCAGCACGGTTTCCGGTTTTTCGGCGGTGCTGGTATGCAGGAATTTCCAGCCGAGCGACCGCGCCGCGAGTTTCAGTTTTTCCTGGTGGCCAAGGAAGCGTTTGGCGTATTCATCGGCAATCGCCTCCACCTGCGGCACGTCAATCGCTGGGCCGCCTGCGGCCTCGATATCGTAAAATTTCATGCGTCCCTTGAATGGCAGCGATCGTTCGGACGGGTCATAGACCTGTATCAGGCTGCCGCTGACGCCGCGCAGGGCGAGTTTCTGGCAGAAGGCCATCAATTGCGGGATCGGGTAATAGAAATCGCTGATGATGACGACCTCCGACCGCGACGCGATCGCGCGCCCGGTTTCGGCCAGCTGGGTCTGTGAGGGCAAATATTCAAAAAGCCGCTGGACAGCGTTGTAATGCGTCTGCGGGCCGAGATCGGTGCCGAGCAAGCTCACCTGTTCGCCGCCATTCAGCGTGACCAGCGCAAGGCCAAGCAGCAGGATTTCCGCGAATTCTTTTTTGGTGGGCAGGTTTTTGTAGCCGCGATAATTCATGGATTCCGACGCGTCGCGGTAAAGCCACATCGTCTGCGACGCTTCCCATTCCATCTGGCGCACGAAGGCTTCGCCGCGCTTGGCGGATTGGCGCCAGTCGATATCGCGGCGCTGGTCGCCCGGCTGGTATTGGCGGAACTGCCAGAAACTTTCGCCCTGGCCGACACGGCGGCGGCCATGGACGCCCTTCATGAATGTATGCGCGACCTTTTCAGCCTCCAACAGCAAACCCGGCAGTTTCCCTGCAAGGCGCTCCGCTTCGGCTAAAATTTTATGGTCCTTGCCGCTCATGCCGCAGTATCTTTCGGCGCGGGGTCTTTTTTCGGCTCGTCTTTCTTGGCATCGCGCACCAGCACGGCGGCGAAGAAGCCGTCGGTATCATGCTGCGCGGGGGTGAGTTTCAGGTAATCGGTCACGCCCTTGATGTCCACGATGTCTTTGGCGGGCTTCAGCTTGAAATCCGGATGCGCGGCGAGGAATGCCTCCACCTGATGTTCGTTTTCTTCGGGCAGCAGCGAACAGGTCGCATAAACGAAACGCCCGCCCGGCTTCACCATGCGGAAGGCTGAATCGATAATGCTTTTCTGCAACGGCACCAGCGTCGAAATGCCGGGGCCCAGCATCCGCCAGCGTTTGTCGGGGTCGCGCCGCCATGTGCCGACGCCGGTACAGGGCGCATCGACCAGCACCAAATCAAAATGGCCTTCGTGACGCTTTACGTATTTGTCGCGCTCCGACGTCAATTCGCGGGTTTCGATGTTGTGCAGGCCGGCGCGGCGGAAACGTTCCTTGGCGCGGTTCAGGCGGCCGCCCAGCACATCCATCGCCACGATGCGGCCCTTGTTCGCCATCGATGCGCCGAGCGCCAGCGTCTTGCCGCCCGCGCCCGCGCAAAAATCGACAACCTGTTCGCCCGGCTTCGCCTGCGCCACCAGCGCGACCATCTGCGAGCCTTCATCCTGGATTTCGACGAGGCCGTTTTTATACAGTTCATGCTGCGAAATCGGCGGGCGGTTCAAAAGGCGGATGGAAAGCGGCGAGATTTTCCCCGCATAAGCCTCCAGCCCGTCGCGTTTCAGCTCGGCCAATATCTCGTCGCGCGATGCCTTGATCGCGTTCACGCGCAAATCCAGCGGCGCGGGCGTCATCATCGCCTTCAATTCGGATTCCATGCGGTCGCCCAGCGCGCTTTGCAGCAGCGGATATGCCCATTCGGGGCATTCGAGGCGTTCGCGTTCGGGCATATCGGCCGTTTCCAGCGATTTGCCCATCAGGTCGCGCACAAGGTCGCGTTCCGGCTTGGTCATTTCCAGCGGCGCGTATTGCCCGCCGGAGAACATTTCGTTTGCGGCCTTGGCGTCCAGTTCATGGCCCAGGATCAGGTCGGCAATGGTGAGCGTGCGGGCATCGACCTGCGCGCCGAATTTCTTGATCCACCATGACAGGCGGTGGTATTCGCGCATCACGCGGAAGAAACGCAGATTGACCGCGCCACGGTCTTTCGACCCGATAAAGCGGCGGTTGCGGAAATAAGCGGATGCGACGGTGTCGGCGGGTTTCGGTTCTGCCAAAACTTCGTTCAGGATTTCGATGACAGCCTGTACACGTGCGGCTGGTGTCATGATGGTTGTCGCCTTTTATTTAAAATTATTTCGCCCGCACGAATTCGGCAAGTTCGCGCAAGTCGCGCAAATCTTTCGAGCCCGTATAGGCCATGGCCGTGCGCAGGCCGGTCACCAGCTGGTTGACCATATGCGTGACGGAGCCGCGATAGGGCACCGAGGTGTCGACGGGGTCTTTGTCAATGCGGTAGGGATCGACAATCTGCGTGGTATGCGACGGGCGGTGCTGCGCCTTTGCCTGCGGGTTGACGACCTTGTACACATGGCCGCCCTGAAACACGACTTCGCCGGGGGCTTCGTCGGTGCCGGCAAAAAGCTGGCTCATGACCGCGCTTTCCGCACCCGCCGCCAGCGCCTTGACCAACGATCCGGCATCATTGATGCCGCCATCGACCAGCACGGGAATATCCTGCATTTCGCATTGTTCAACGACCGCCAGCACGGCGGAGAATTGCGGCACGCCGATGCCGAGCATGCCGCGGATGATCGCGCCGCTGGAGGAACCGAGGCCGACCTTGATCGCATCCGCGCCCGCATCGATCAGGCTGCGTGCGGCATTTGCCGTCGCCACGTTGCCCGCCACGATCTGCACTTCGCTTGATCTTTGCTGGCGGATGCGGCTGACGGTTTGCGCGACGTCCTTGGTATGCGCATGTGCGACGTCAATAAACACGACATCGAGGCCGGCATCGGTCATGGCGGCGGCGCGGTCAATCGCGTCCTTGCCGATCGACACGGCGGCGCCCACGCGCAGGCGGCCATGGATATCGCGCGCGGCGTTCGGGAAGCGCGAGAGTTTTTCGATGTCCTTCACGGTAATCAGGCCGACGCAGCGGCCCTGGTCATCCACCACAACGACTTTCTCGATGCGGCGTTCGTGCAGCAATTGCTTGATATAGGCTTTTTCGGGCTTGCCCTTCACGGTCACGACGTCTTTGGTCATCAATTCCGAAACGGGCTTGGCGTAATCTTCGAAGAAACGCAGGTCGCGGTTGGTGATGATGCCGACGACTTTCTGCGTCGCCTGCTCGATCACGGGCAGGCCGGAAATTTTATACGTGGTCATGAGGTCGAGCGCCTCCGCCACCGACGAGTCAGGCGAGATGGTGATGGGGTTCTGGATGATGTCGCCCTCGGCGCGCTTCACGCGGCGCACCTCCTCCACCTGTTTGCCCAGCGGCATGTTGTCGTGGATGACGCCGATGCCGCCCAGTTGCGCAAGCGTGATCGCCATCGCGCTTTCGGTCACGTTATCGACGCTGGCGGAGACAAGCGGGATGTTGAGTTCGATGGATTTCGTCAGGCGCGTCTTGAGGGAAACGTCAGCCGGCTTCACATTCGTTTCGCCGGGCAGCAGCAGCACGTCGTCGAAATTCAGCTGCTCTTTGACTGTCGTGTTTCTTTTCATATTGAACCCCTTGAACCCGCGAATGCGGAACGCCGTTTTGAGGTTCGATTTTAGCCCCTAAAGCCCATAGCCACAACATACATTTCGGCTGAATCCGAACGGCTGGCATGAGGTTTCACATGCTTGACGCGCGTGAAATCTTTTTTGAGCTGTTTAAGTAAAGTCTCGGACGACCCGCCCTGAAAAACCTTGCACAGGAAGATGCCGCCGGGGACGAGAATTTCGTGCGCGAATTCATACGCAGCCTCGGCCAGCATCATGATGCGGATATGGTCGGTTTCGCGGTGGCCCATGGTGGGCGGCGCCATGTCGGACATCACCACATCGGCCTTGCCGCCGACGGCGGTGGTCAGGCGCTCGGGCGCATCGTTATCCATAAAGTCCAATTTAAAGAAAATCGCCTCCGCGACCGGCTTCATGTCGAGGTAGTCGATGGCGACCACCTTGCCACCCGTGGTCTTGGGCTTCACGATTTCGCAGGCGACCTGCGTCCACCCGCCGGGCGCGGCTCCCAGGTCGATCACGCGCATCCCCGCCTTGAACAAATTCAGGTCGTCATGCATCTGCTGGATTTTATACGCGGCGCGGCTGTGGAAACCATCCGACTTCGCCTGCGCCACATAGGGGTCGTTCAACTGCCGCTCCAGCCAGCGCGACGACGAAATGCTCCGCTTCGCCCGCGTTTTCACACGGACTTTCTTCTGCGCGCCGCGCGGGTTGCGGGGTTTTGATGGCGGTTTTTTGTCGGTCATTTTGAACTCTCGGACTTTTGTTCAGTTTCTAATTTAAGCAAAATTACCTTCTCAGCTGCCAACGTATCACGCAAATTCGTCTCTAGGTCAGACTTGATATAATTACAGTAATTCGCAAGTGATTTTTTTAAATTCTGCCTCAACTGTATTTCCGTGCCAGTAAGAAAAAATTGTTCATAGAAGCCTGAGACTGGCTGATCCTTATCATTTGGAATTTCATAGGTGGCCAGAGCACCCGGATCGTGCGTCCTCTCATCAATATTAAAATTGACATCGCTTTTAGCTGCATACAATGCACCCATATTGGACCTCGAAAAGCGATAATTCAAAATAAACGATGAGTCTTCAGGATTGAGATGATTTTCCACTTTTTGCGGAGTGACAGAAAAAATAATCCGCAAAGCTAGCGGGTGCGGCCTGAAGGAATAAGGGTCACTTGCTGTAGTGATAGGAACATGGCTCAAGAGCAATGATTTAGCTACCATTCCCTCAGTAAAAATTTCCGTGCATGTTTCTAACGCGATCTGGGCAAATTCTTTTTCTGGGATACGTTTATCCAAGGTGTCTGCTGCTTTATATTTCCCTTCAATTGTAATCGCTGAGAAATTTTTCAAAAGCCACTGGCTCCCGAAATGCGCACTTCCCAAATCGTCCGAATGAAACCCTTCCCTTTTATAGACCAAATTAAAATACAATGATGCTAAAAGGAGGAATGCTGCAATTACCAGCAAAATAGCGTAGGTAATTTTCCTTGAAGATTTTGGATCAGAAGTCATTGCCTTATGCCTTGAGCTCGGCGACCAAAATCAATCCATCGCGTTGATGTATTCTTTCAGCTTGTCGTACAGCCGGTAATGTTCGCGGACGATGATAGCAGTTTTCTTGTCCTGCGGGGCATCTTTTGGCAGGGCCATCTTGAGCTTGGTGGCGGCGGTGTAGTCGCGGATGAGGTAGTATAATTCCTCGTTAAACGCCTGTATTTCGGATTCCAGCTCGACCGTGCCCTTCACATGTGCGTCATGCACCTGCAGCTGGTGGCCGGCGAAAAACCACAGGATATGTTCCCAGTCTTCGAAGTCTTTTTCGGTCGATGGCATGGCTTTCTCCCCTCTATTCCGGCCAGTATATTTTAAACGGGTAAACGATTGGTTGCCGCCCCTCTCCGGTTAAATAACCCATTGAAATATAGAGATTTTATCATTTTACTTAATGATTGACATATCCATAAAACATTTTATACTGCAGACAAATCACACAACGAAAAAAAGTTACGAGGAGCGCACAATGGTTGAATGGACACCCAAGACTGAACAACTCATACGCGACGTCAGCGATTTCGTGGACAAGCAATTCCGCACGGTTCTCGACCCCGAAATCGGCGTCACCTCCACCATCGCGAAGCTCTTCAACGCGAAATCGACCGGCGAGCACCTGTTCAAGCGTGCGATCACCGAGCTGGAGATCGACCTGAATGCAGACCCCGAACACAGCCTGAAAAAAGTCATCGACCTTGCCGAAAGCAATGGCAGCGATGCAGCCGACAAGCTGAAGCGCGCGGCACCCGTCGCAAAACAGCTGGCCGAAGAATTCGGCTTTGGCCCCGACACGAAAATGGGCAAGCTGCAGCAGCTGTCCGCGCTGAACAAGATCAAGAAAAAAGGCATCAAATACTAAGATTGCCACGGAGTATAAAACGCCCGCGCCCGTCAAACGGCGCGGGCGTTTTTATTTGCCCCCTCTCCCGCGCTTGCGGGAGAGGGGACAAGCAGATTAACCTGCTGTTAACCAACCCATCCTACACTCGGCCAGTATAATTATTTACGGCCTGTTACGGGGATCACGATGGACGACACTGCGAAGAAACTGACGCTCGACCTGCTGCGCGCCTGGGCTGAATCGAAAGAGGATGCCGGCGCCATGATACTGGGCGGCCGCGCCTACACGCCCGCGGAATATGTGAGCGCGGTGGAAAAAGACACGCCGTTCGGCAGCGCCTATTGCGCATTCATGGAGGCGGCGGCAAAACACGCGAAACGCCCCCTGGATGAATTCCTGAAAGACGCCATCCGCCCGCAGGCGAAACCGCAGATCAGTTTTTCGAAACTGCTGGGTTAGGCAATCCGTATAGACTGCGCAGCATTTTGGCGGTAATTGCCGGATTTTCGTCTATAATGCAGAACTGCCCTGTCTTGCACGACGGCGGCCACGATATTATTCGCAGGAGTTGCAGCCGATGAACATCAATCCCGGCGACTGGATGCACAAACCCTTCGTCAACCTTGTCAGCCCGTTCCTGAAATTCGCGGGGCGCGAGGCCTTGGGCGGCATTATTTTGCTTGCCTGCACGCTGGTGGCGCTCGTCTGGGCGAATTCGCCCTGGGCCGCAAGCTATGTCGGGCTGTGGCATATCCCGCTGACGATCGGCTTTGGCGGCTTCACGCTGAGCCACGACCTGCATTTCTGGGTCAATGACGGGTTGATGGCGATATTCTTTTTTGTCGTCGGGCTTGAAATCAAGCGCGAGCTGCTGGCGGGGGAGCTGGCGTCGCCGCGTCAGGCGGCGCTGCCGCTGGTGGCGGCGGCCGGCGGCGTGGCCATTCCCGCGCTGTTTTATTTTGGCATCAACGCGGGCGGGCCGGGCGCTGACGGCTGGGGCATCCCGATGGCGACCGATATCGCCTTTGCGCTGGGCGTGCTGACGCTGCTCGGATCGCGCGCGCCGCTGGGGCTCAAGGTTTTTTTGACCGCGCTTGCGATTGTGGACGACATTGCGGCGGTGCTGGTGATTGCCGTTTTCTACACGGCGCAGGTGCAGCTGTTCCCGCTGGCCGTTGCCGGATGCTGCCTGTTGCTGGCGCTGGCGGCCAACCGCATGGGCGTGCGCCGCCCGCTTGTCTATGCGCTGCTGGGCGCGGTGCTATGGGCGACGGTGCTGGAATCAGGGGTGCATGCGACCATCGCCGGCGTGCTGCTGGCCTTCATGATCCCCAGCCGCAACGCGATCGTCCAGCGTGCCTTCCTGAAGGAAAGCCGCGCGGCGCTGGACCATTTTGAAAAGGCGTCGAAAACCGAACCCTTCGACATTTTGGCAGATATCGAGCAGCAGACCGCCGTGGAGGCGCTCGAAATCGCCTGCGAAAAAATGCAGCCGCCGCTGCAGCGGCTGGAACACGCGCTGCATCCGTGGATTACGTTTGCGATCATGCCGCTGTTCGCGCTTGCCAATGCCGGTGTGTCGCTGTCGGGCGATGTCGGGGCGCTTGTCATGCAGCCGGTGACGCTGGGCGTTATTTTCGGGTTGATGCTGGGAAAACCGCTCGGCGTCACGCTTGCCGCATGGCTCGCCGTGCGCTTGGGCCTTGCCTCCCTGCCCGCAAATGTGACGTGGCGGCACATCCACGGCGCAGGCTGGCTGGCCGGTATCGGCTTTACGATGTCGCTGTTCATGGCGGGGCTGTCGTTTCAGGATGAAGGCTACCTGACGCAGGCGAAGCTGGGCATCCTGCTGGCGTCATTTTGCGCGGCTGTCATCGGATCGACCATCATCCTGCGCATCAAGTCCGCGCAGGCGGATGCTAAGCAAGCGCCGTGATCCGCAAATCCTTGTCGAAGGAAAAAGCCACTTCCCTGGCCTGCTCTTGTGATGCGGCGGCGATGGCGCGCAGTTCGGCGGGGAGCGTGTAATAGGCGGCGTGGTTCTGGAACGAGATCAGCGTGCGGCCGTCGCGTTCGACAATTTTGCGGACGATGTCTTTTGCTTCCGGCATCAGCCCAAATCCTTTTTCAAGACGGGTTGCGCGTCTGTGGGTTTGGCGGGCGCGGCAGGACAGTTCGTGCGCAGGTATTCGTCCTGCAGCAGTTTTTCCCATTGTTTGCGCAAGGGGCTTTCGAAACGCTCGCTTTCCTTGACGTATTGCAGGGGCAGGTATTCGCGCATGACTTTGTCGGCGTCGTCGTCGGTTTTGCGGCTGGTGCGGTTCCACGGCGTGTAGTCGCCATGCTGCCCGCGCGCGGCGCGGCCGGCTTCGGCGAATTCGATATTATATGCGGGCGCGTTCATCGCCTTGCCCCATTGCTGCAGCGTGACGGGGCCGTTGAACATCGACGGATCGAAAACAAGATCGACAATCTTGCCGTCCGGCATCTCGACCGGCAGCGCGGCGGCGACATGCGCCCACCACGTAATTTCTTTTCCGTTGGACAATTTCACCAGCAGGTCGCCGCCATCGGGCTCGAAGGCCCATGCTTTTTTCGGCGTTAAATCCATGTCGTACATCTGCCGCACCATCAGGTGCGCGCGCGAAAAACATCCTTCATCGGGGAAGCCGAAGGCGATGTTGCCCATCGCTGCGATCTCGTCGAAAATTTCGAGCGCGCGGTCGAAGCGCACGGGCTTTGCTTCCACCTTCGGGAAGATGTTTCCGCGCTGGCCCGTCCCGAGCATATAATCGGCGGCCTTGAAAAATGCGTCGCTTAACCCCATGCGCGTATTATAGCAAAGCACCGTTAAAAGCGCATTAAACTATAAATCCCTGAAATATCAGATTTTTTCGCGGCGCAGTTCCCAGGTGACGGTCGTGGGGCCGCCTTCGGTCTGGCCGCCCAGCACGATCTGCTGGGTGCGGCGGGGGGTTTCGCCCTCGCCCGCATAGACGCTTTCCTCCAGCGAGAGGGTCGCGCCCTGCGGCCTGAACCGCCAGCCCATGCCGCTGCGCGCACGCAACAACACCTCTTGGCCTTCGTTGATCAGCGATGCCTGGATGTTCGGATGCAGGTGGAAACGCGCGTGGAATTCCGTGCCGGATTTGCCGAGCAGCTGGTCTTCGCCCAGCAGCACATCGCCGCCATCATGCAGGCGCACGCAGCGGCGGTGCATCAAGCCGTTGCGGGGCATGTAACCGTTATGGCTGGCCTCCAGCATCGCGATATCGTCGTCTTCCTGACGCTTGTGGCGGATATCGGGGCGGCTTTGCAGCAGGCCGTTTTCATCGAACTGGCAGGAATTGCGGTGATCGGCGGTGACGGTCGAATGCGCGGCGGTGGAGCGCAAAATCTCGCGCCATTTGCCCGCGATTTCCGACGTGCCGCAGTTGACGAACACCCGGTCCTTGCCAAATGAATATTCAAAGCTCAACAATCCCGCATGGGCGCGGTCGGCATAGCGCGACATCAGCGGCTGCCCCACATCCATGATGAGCGCGGCACGGCCGAGCGTGATTTTTTCGTAGCCGCAATGGGGCAAAGACTTCATCGCCTTGCCGCGCGCGCCGGAATGCATCAGCGTTGAATCGCAAATACCGGCGAGGCCTTCCTGCGCGCCGTTGAAATGCGCCAGCGCGCCGTCGCCATGGCGGAAGAACTTGACGGCAGGCGCGATGCGGTCGATGGCATGCTGCACTTCGGCAGGCATTTCCACCTTGGCGGCGGTCAGCGCGGTGCGCAGGTCGACAAGGATCTGCAAAAATTCAAACGTCGATTGCGGGTTGCGCGAGATATGACCGCCATCGGCCAGCAGCTGTTCCTTAATTTGAACCAGAATGCCCTTGAAAGCCTGTTCAAGGCGCGCTTCGCCTTCATCAAGGCAAAGGCCGGAATAAGCGAGCCCTTTGAGCGCGCGCATCAGCGGAATGCCGTTCAATCCGCCGGGCAGCGATTTTTGCAGATGCTTTGCCTGACGCAACAGCCCTGCGAAATATTCATGGCGGAAATCATCGCCCGCCGAGCCGCAGAAGAAGCCGTGGAATGAAATCCAGTTGGCGATGCGCACGCCCGTGATATCGGGGCGCCATGCCACATCATGCGGTTTCTGGTAGCGCGACAGCCAGTTGGCCACCATTTCGCGCGCCATGCGCCGCGCGCGGTCGCCACCGGCGGAGCGCAGGTCGCGCAGCCATTCGAACCCGTGCAGTTCCGCCATCCATTCGGGGCGCGCGTTCTCCGGCTCCCACGACAGCGCGTTTTTCTCGATCGTTTGTCCTGCGAAACGGAAGACGCCGGCGATGATATCGCGGCCTTTCTGGGCGTCGCCGCCCCAGGGATCGGGCGGCACGACGCGGAGATGGTCGGGAACGCGCTGGGGCAAGGCGAAGCCCGCCAGCGGATTGCCAAGTGACAGCATCTGGAGGGGACGAATCCCCTTGAAGCTGAGTCCTTCAGTCAAAAACATCGTCGAATCCCCTTTGCGCCGGGACCCCTCCCGGACACAACTCCCCTATAACGTTATTCTTTTTTTATTGACCGCGCAGTCGCTTGATCGCTTCCGCGTAGTCCTTTTCCTTGAAGACCGCCGTCCCCGCCACAAGCACGTCGGCCCCTGCGCCGATCACCTGTTTTGCGGTTTCCGCGTTGACCCCGCCGTCGACTTCCAGATCGATGTCGCGCCCGGTCGCCGTGATGCGTTCGCGCACGGCCCGTATCTTGTCGAGCAGCGGAATGAATTTTTGTCCCCCGAAGCCGGGATTGACCGTCATGACCAGCACGAGGTCGAGTTCCGGCAGCAGATGGTCCAGCACGCTGACCGGCGTCGACGGGTTGAGCGAGATGCCCGCCTTTTTACCGAAAGATTTAATCAGCTGGATGGTGCGGTGCGGATGCGCGCCCGCTTCGGGATGGAAGGTGATGATGTCGGCGCCCGCTTTCGCGAAGCCCTCGATAAACGGATCGACCGGTTCGATCATCAGGTGGACGTCGAAGGTCTTGGCCGTTGTTTTACGTAAGGATTCAAGCACCACCGGCCCGAAGGTAATGTTCGGCACGAAGTGGCCATCCATCACATCCAGGTGGATATAATCCGCCCCAGCCGCATCAACGGCTTTGATTTCCTCGCCTAACCGGGAGAAATCTGCAGATAAAACCGAAGGTGCTATGCGAACCCGTTGACTCATATGCCTTTTATAGCAGCTGCCTGCGAATCGGGCAATTTAAAAATTTGATTCCGGTAAAATTAAGCGATATGGAATCTCCCGCCCGCCCTTCGTCATGCCCGCGAAGGCGGGCATCCATGAGCTTGGGATAAGTCTTTTGGGTTCACGAGCCGCGTGGATCCCCGCCTTCGCGGGGATGACGAAAGGGAAAGAGGAAAAAGAAATGCAACGCATCCCCGAACCCGAATTGATGGAAGACATGGCGCAGGCCGAGGCCTATGACCGTGCGGATTTTTCGGCGGCGCATGGCGCGCGCGTCGAATTATTCGCGGCACGTTACGGGCGCGCCGTGACGGGCAGCGTGCTGGACCTCGGTTGCGGGTCTGGCGATATTCTTGAACGCTTTGCGAAAAAATTTCCGCAGGCGCAATTCGTCGGCGTGGATGGGTCATTCGCGATGCTGGAACTGTCGCGCCGACGGATGATGCGCGCGGAGATGTCGGAACGCATGGATTTCGTCGAGGCGCTGATACCGTCGAAAGATATCCCGCTGGAGGATTACGAAGTGGTGATGAGCCACAGCCTGCTGCACCAGCTGCATCATCCGGAAGTGCTGTGGCGCACGATTGCGGATGTAGCGCCGAAGGGCAGCTTTATTTTCGTCGGCGATCTGCGCAGGCCGGAGAGCGCGGCGGCCGCGCAGGAAATCGTTGGCCGCCTGTCGCCGAACGAGCCGGCGGTGCTACGCACGGATTTTTTCAATTCGCTGTGCGCTGCGTTTACGAAGGGAGAGATTGAGAAGCAGTTGAAGGATGCGGGACTAACGCTGACGGTCGAGGAAGCGGGAGAGATTCATATTTTGGTGTATGGGATGAAGGCATAGTTACAGACCGTCATTCCTGCGAAGGCAGGAATCTCGCGCGCTGGCGCGCCAAATATAAAAGCAGGCCTTGCGGCCTGCGAGATCCCAGCCTTCGCTGGGATGACATCAAAAAACATAACGGGGCAAAGCCGGTCATCCACGGCTTTGCCCCGTTACATGAAAGGCAACCTTAGTTGATGGCGTCGATCGACGCGTCAGTCAGGCCGCTTTTTTTCAAATCTTCGGTGCGGATCTGCGCGGCGCGGAGCGCGTCCTGATCCTGCAGTTCTTTTTTCATTTGTTCCTGGCGCAACTGGTCCTGGCGCAGTTGATCCTGGCGGATTTGTTCTTGTTTTGCTTGTTCTTGTAAATTGTCGACCATCTGTATTCTCCAAATTTTCCTGTTATTCGTGCCGGTTGCATCGCATACGCATGGCGATGCGCCGAGTTCCGGCCAAATGAACTTTAAATTAAACGTTAAGCAATTTCAGCGGCTTAAACTTTGACAAACCGCGCAATATAAAAGCCGTCGATGCCGCCCTGCCCCGCCCAATGCTGCGGCAGGCAGCGCAATTCGCCCAGCGGGGTGATCATTTCGGCGATGCCGGGCAGGTCTTTTTCGGTGATCGGCAGCGGCTGCAGGCCGAACTGTTTACGCAACGCCCACGCGCCTTGGTTTTCGCCCTCCGCCTTCTGCAGCGAACAGGTGCAGTAAATCAGCACGCCGCCCGGCTTCAGCATGAATGCCGCATTTTCCAGCAAACGCTTTTGCAGCGCGGCCAGCTTTTCCTCGTCCTTTGGTTCTTTCAGCCACAGCACATCCGGCTGGTGACGGATCGTGCCGGTCGCGGTGCAGGGCGCATCCAGCAGCACAGCATCGACCAGTTCCGCCGGTTGCCACACCGCGCCATCGGCGACGACGGTCTCGATTTTCAGGCTCAGGCGTTCCATGTTTTCGGTCAGGCGGCGCACACGCTCCGCCGAGCGGTCGACCGCAATCACGTTTGCGCCCATCGCCACCAGTTGCGCGGTCTTGCCACCGGGTGCGGCGCAAAGATCAATAACGGTTTTGCCTTTTAAATCGCCGAACAATTTGGCGGGCAGCGCGGCGGCGGCGTTTTGTATCCACCATGCGCCGTCGACAAAACCCGGCAGGTCGGGAATGAACCCGCCATTCTCGCGCCGTAAACTGCCGGTCGGCAACAACGTCGCCTCCAGCTTCTGCGCCCATTCTTCAGGATTGCTTTTGACCGTGAAATCGATTGCGCCTTCGTCAAGGTTGGCGGCTGCGATATCCAGCGCGGTTTCGACGCCGTAATCGGCCATCCATGCGTTCCACAGCCATGCAGGCGTGTTGATCTTCCCCGCCTCGCGCGCAGGCAGCGGCGCAATTTCCTCGCGCGTCAACCGGCGCATCACGGCGTTCACCAGCGATTTGTGGTGCACGATGTTCTCGGCCTCCGCCAGCTCAACCGACGTGTTCACGGCGGCATGGGCGGGGGTTTTCAGGTACAGGTATTGCGCGATGCCGAGGCGGAAAAGATTGATCAGCTGCGGCGGCTTCAGCGTTTCAATCGGGTCGCGCAGCAATTTCGCAAGGATGCCGTCGATTTCGCGCGCGCGCTTCAGGACGAGCGACACCAGCAGGCGCACAAACGCCTTGTCCCTGCCTTGCAGCGTTTCCAGCGTGAAGGATTGCGCGAGCGCCTCGTCGAGGTTTTTACGCCTGTAAAAAATCTCGTTCAGGATACTGTATGCCGCGCGGCGCGCCGGCAACCCGCTGTCATCCCAGAGTGTCGTGCCTTCGGTAAAGCTCATTTTTATTGTGTCCTGAATTGGCAGATGATTTCCGCCTTGATGCTGGCAGCGGATTCAGGCTGCGCGATCAGTTGGTAAACCGTGATTTCATTCGGCTTGCGCACGATGGGGAAACTGTCGGCGATATATTGCACCATATCGGACGGCTGCAGCGCGTTAAAGGCGGTGGCCAGCGGCGTGCCGTCCTTCATGAACAGCAGCGGGTTCAGCGGGATGCGGTTGTTGCCGATATTCTTGCGCACGTAAATGCGGTTCGGCTTGTACTTGTTGAAAAAGTTGACGGAGGTCTGCTGCACGAAATAATTTTTATCGTACTCCATCCCCTCGCGCATGAACTGGCGGTAATGGTCGCGGTCGTCCATGGCGAACATGCCGTTGCTCAGCTGCTTGTCCCACACCATCGGGAACACATTGTTGCGCCCGCCCGGCAATATCGCGCCCGGATGCCCGCGGCGCAGGCGCAACGGCTGCTGCAGCTCTAGCGCGGGATTATAGGTCAGCAGCATGGGCCGGAAACGGATGGCATCCAGCAGGTTGACGCAAATTTCCTTGCGCGTGTTGACGGTCGTATATATGTCCGGCCCCGCCGCACGGACAGGCACAGCAGTAAACGCGACAATCATAAAGGCCAGAGACGCAAAGAATCTCATTACTTCTTCTTCGCCTTCTTCTTGCCGGCTTCCGGCGCTTTTTTCCTGCCGGCTTCCGCCTTGGCAAGGTCCTCGATCGCGCAGGCCTGATAGATGATGAATGTATAAAGCGTGCGCATGAAGTCGGGGTCAATTCCATATTTCAGGCCATTCGTGGCGGCGCGTTCGCGCACCTGCGTCACGCGGTCGCCGAGGAAAGCCGGAATATCGTGCTTTATCTTGACCTTGGCGACCCTTTTGACCACGTCGAACCGCTTGCCCAGCAGTTTCAGGATCTGGTCGTCCAGTTCATCGATCTCCTTGCGGAACGGGGCGAGGAGGATTTTTGTGGTGTCGGGATTGCTTTTTTTCATTCTAAATCTCTGTTAAACATACGTTTATAATAACAGTCTAGCATCATCAAAGACGATTAAAAAGGGCGGCCCATGCAGCAGCTTTTCCGGGTGTTTTTTACGTGTTTCCTGTGCCTTGCGGCATTGCCCGCGCAGGCCAAGACGTTCAATGCAGAAACCTTCACGCTGGAAAACGGCCTTCAGGTGGTCGTGATCGAAAACCACCGCGCGCCCGTCGTGACGCATATGGTCTGGTACAAATTCGGCGCGGCGGATGAAAAACAGGGCGAAAGCGGCGTCGCGCATTTCCTTGAACACCTGCTGTTCAAGGGCACAACGAAGGTGCCGGACGGCCAGTTTTCGACGACCGTAAAAAAAATGGGCGGCGTCGATAACGCGTTCACATCGCATGACTACACCGCCTACTACCAGAACGTCCCCCGCGTCAGCCTGCCCAAGGTGATGGAGATGGAGGCCGACCGCATGAACAACCTTGCCCTGCGCGAGGAGCAGATCGCATCGGAGCGCGAGGTGATCATCGAGGAACGCCGCCAGCGCATCGACAACACGCCGCAGGCGAAATTCCAGGAGCAGTTGATGAGCGCGCTGTTCGTCAACCACCCCTATTCCACGCCCATCATCGGCTGGCTGCATGAAATGAAGGAACTGACCCGCGACGAGGTGCTGTCATACTATAATACATGGTATGCGCCCAATAACGCGATCGTGGTGGTATCGGGCGACGTGACGGCGGCGGAGCTGAAACCGCTTGCAGAAAAATATTACGGGCCGCTGGCCGTGCGCGAAGTGCCGCGCCGCGACCGCCCCCGCCCCGCCCCCATCACGGCGGAACACCAGATCATCATGCAGGACCCGCGCATCGGCCAGCCCGTTGTCATGAAAAACTACCGCGTGCCGCACGGCAGCGAAGCGATGGAGGTTCTGGCGCAAATATTGGGCGGCACATCCACGTCGCGCCTGTACCGGTCGCTGGTGATCGAACAGAAAATCGCGGTCGAGGCGGGCGCCGATTACGACGCCATCGCGATGGATGACACCACATTCTCCGTCTACGCCAACCCCGCCCCCGGCAGCAATATCCAGCAGGTGCAGGCCGCCATTGACAAGGAAATCCGCACGCTGATCGACAAGGGCGTGACGCTGGAGGAGCTGAACGGCGCGAAAAACCGGCTGGAGGCCAGCTTCACCTATTACCGCGACAGCCTGCAGGGGCCCGCGACGCTGTTCGGGCGCGTGCTGGCAAGCGGCATGAACATCGACTGGGTCGAAAACCGCGTGGAGCGCATCCACAAGCTGACCATCGACGACATCAACGACGCCATCGACGCGGTGTTTGAATCAAGCGACCTGCCCGTGACCGGCGTCATGCTGCCGCAGATAAAACCGCCGCCCGGCAAGGGCGACAAGGGAGAAAAGAAATGATCCGTATCCTTCCCCTTTTCGTTGCGCTGCTGCTGGCCGCCTCCCCCGCCTTTGCGGGCAAGGACAAGGCGCTGGATATCCAGGTGCTGAAATCCGGCGCGGGCGTCGAGGCATGGCTGGTCGAGGACCATTCCGTGCCCGTCATTTCCATGAACTTCTCGTTCGAGGGCGGCCTTGCCTTCGACCCCGAAGACAAGCCCGGCGTCGGCCGCCTTGTGTCCATCCTGCTGGACGAAGGGGCGGAGAAAATGAAGAGCCAGGAATTCCAGACCAAGCTGTCGGACAACGCGATCAGCATGTCCTTCACCGCCGGACGCGACGCGTTTTATGGCCGCGTACAGACCCTGTCGAAAAACAAGGATACCGCGTTCGACCTGCTGCGCATGGCATTGAACGCCCCGCGTTTCGACCAGGACGCGGTCGACCGCATGAAGGCCGCGAACGTATCGGAAATCCAGACCAATATGGGCGAACCCGGCTGGCTGGTCGCGCGCACATTCAACGGCATGCTGTTTGAAGGCCATTATTATTCGCGCCCCGGTTTCGGCAACCTCGACAGCATGTCCACCATCACGCGCAAGGACCTGCTGCAGTTCATCAAGGAACAATTCGGCCGCAACGTGCTGAAGGTGGCGGTTGCGGGCGACATCACGCCCGACGAAGTGAAGGCAACGCTGGACAAAATCTTTGGCACGCTGCCGGAAAAGGCGGGGTCGGTCGACCTGCCCGCCACCACGCCCGGTTATCCCGGCAAGACGATCCTGCTGCCGCTCGACGCACCGCAGACCTATATCATCGCGGGCGGCCAAGGCCTGAAACGCGATGACAAGGACTGGCATGCCAGCGTCATCATGAACTATATCCTTGGCGGCGGCAGTTTCAACGCGCGCCTGATGAAAGAAATCCGCGAAAAACGCGGCCTCACCTATGGCGTCTACAGCTCGCTCACCAATATGCGCAGCGCCGACATCATTCAGGCGAACATGTCCGCCAGCAATGAAAAGGTCGAGGAAGCCGTGCGCCTGCTGAAGGAATCATGGGCAGTCATGGCCAAGGATGGCCCCACGGCGGAGGAACTGGCGGACGCGAAATCATACCTGACCGGGTCATTGTTATTGCAGCTGACCTCCACCAGCGACATTTCCGGCGCGATGAACGATATCCAGCGCGACGGTCTTGGCCCCGAATACATCAACCAGCGCAACGGGCTGATCAACGCGGTCACCATGGGCGACATGAAACGCGTATCGGCCAAGGTATTGCAGGCGGACAAGCTCGCGATCATCCTGGTCGGCAAGCCGAAAAACATGAATGTCGACATCCTGCTCGACCGCCCGCCCGGCATGGACCTCCCCCGCAACGAAAAACAATAGGACAAGAAGCCCCGTGAAAGACACCGCGAACCTGAAGAACTGGCAGCAGCTGAAACAGCACCGCGACAGCTTGCGCGGCAAGACGCTGAAAGCCCTGTTCGCGAACGATGCCGGACGCTTCGGCAAAATGTCTTTCCAATTGCCCGGGATGCTGGTCGATTTCTCCAAAAACTTCGCCAATGACGAAACGCTGGCGTTGCTGGCGAGCCTCGCATCGGAAGCGGGCATCGAAACCGCGCGCACCGAAATGCTGCGCGGCACGAGAATCAATTCGACCGAAAGCCGCGCCGTGCTGCATACGGCGCTGCGCGCGCCCAAGGGCAAGGCCGTGAATGTCGACGGCAAGAATGTGGTGACCGACATCCACGCCGTGCTGGATGCCATGCGCAAATTCACCGATGCCGTGCGCGACGGCAAATGGCGCGGGCAGAGCGGCGATGAAATCACCGATATCGTGAATATCGGCATCGGCGGGTCGAGCCTCGGCCCCCAGCTTGTCACGCAAGCCCTCGCGCCGTTCCACCACAGGCGCCTGACCGCACATTTTGTGGCGAATGTGGAGGCCTCCGACCTCGCCCGCACGCTCGACAAGCTGTCGCCCGAAACGACGCTGTTCATTGTGGCATCGAAGACCTTTACCACCGCCGAAACCATGCAGAATGCGCATATCGCCCGCGAATGGCTGTTGTCGCATTACAAGGACGAAGCGGCGGTTGCCCGGCATTTCGTCGCCGCATCGACCAATACTCAAGCCGTGGAGAAATTCGGCATCGAGCCTGAAAACATGTTCCCGTTCTGGGATTGGGTCGGCGGGCGTTACAGCGTCTGGTCGGCGATCGGCCTGTCGGTCATGCTGATGATTGGCGCGGACAAGTTCGGCGAGTTCCTGGCAGGCGCACATGCGATGGACGAACATTTCAAGACCGCGCCCGTCGAGCAGAACATCCCCGTGCAGATGGCGTTGATGGGCGTGTGGTACCGCAATTTCATGGATTACCCCGCCTATGCCGTGATCCCGTACAACGCCTGCCTCGGGCGGTTGTCGGCATTCCTGCAGCAGCTGGATATGGAGAGCAACGGCAAGAGCGTGACGCGCGAAGGATCGCCTGTCACCACGCCCACCGGACCCATGGTGTTCGGCGAGCCCGGCACGGATTCCCAGCACAGCTTTTTCCAGTGGCTGCATCAGGGCACCAGCACCGTGCCCGTCGATTTTATCGCCGCCGTGAAAACGCCCTACGGCAACCGCGAACAGCAGACCATGCTGCTCGCCAATATGTTCGCGCAATCCGAAGCATTGATGACCGGCAAGGAAAACCTGGCCGAGCCGCACCGCAATTTCACGGGCAACCGCCCCTCCACCACCATCCTGCTGGATGAACTGAACCCCCGCACGCTTGGCATGCTGCTGGCGATGTACGAGCATAAAGTTTTTGTGCAGGGCATCATTTGGGGCATCAACAGTTTCGACCAGTGGGGTGTGGAGCTTGGCAAAGTGCTCGCGAAAACACTGGAATCCGAAATGAAGGCCGGCAAGCCGGGCGCGCATGACGGCTCGACGCTCGGTCTTCTGGAATATATTTCCCGCAAGAAAATTTGAAGATTTTGGAAAAACAACTTCGTTTGCCTTCAGTTCTGTAATCCGGAATAATCACGTTATTCAAAATCGTGATTAATTCAGGAGATACCCCGTGAACATTGGGCGCTCGATCCGTTCCCTTGCGAATAAAGTATTCGGCAAGCCCGCCAACGACAACAACAGCCTGCAATTCAACGTTTCCGAAAAGGAAAACAAGCGCGCACTGGATGCGCCGATGGATAACACCGTTGAAAACCTGCATGGCCGCATGGTGTCCGACCCGTTCCGCCCGCTGGAAAATCTCGACGCCCCTGAAACGGCAGCCTGGCTTGCGAAACAGAACGCGCAGTTCCAGTCTTATATCGCAGGCTCGGACAAGAGCATCGACGGCGCGAAACAGTTCATGACCGACGCGCTGAATTACGACGGCGAGAGCCTGCCCGGCAAATACGGCCAGGTTTATTTCCGCACATTTCAAAAGGCGCTGGCGGCGCAGGGCGTCGTGCAGGTAGGATCGAGCAAGGATGGCCCGTGGGAAACCATCCTCGACCCCAACACGCTGTCGAAAGACGGCACGGTTGCATTGAGCGGCTGGAGCCCGAGCGCGGACGGCAAGAAAATCGTCTATTTCACGTCGGAAGCCGGCAGCGATGCGCAGACGCTGTTCATCTATGACGTCGAAAAACGCGAAACGATGAAGGACAAGATTGAAAACTGCCGCTTCACCAGCGTGCTGTGGGACAAAGGATCGAGCGCAAGTTTCCAGTACACCTATCCCAGCCATGACGGCACCCGCCGCAAGATCATCAAGCACCACAAAATCGGCGACGATGTGGCGAATGACAAAAAAGTTTTCGAATCCGCGCTGGAGGACAGCTTCGTCTCCCCCTCCCGCCTGCTGACATCGAAATATGAATGGATCTGGCATTCGGTCGGCACGGATAAAAACTCGGGCCTGTATTTCCGTCCCTATGGCAGCACCGAAGAATTCAAGGAATTGCTGCCGCCCAGGCAGACGACGATTGTGCCCATCACCGAATACGAGGACGGCACGATTTTGGCGCTGACGACAAAGGACGCGCCGCATGGCAAGCTGGTGAAGTTCGACCCGCGCGACCCCGCCCCTGAAAAATGGGTGACGGTGCTGCCGGAACATAAGGACGATATCCTCGACAGCGCGATGGTGCACAAGGGCAAGCTGTTCGGCTTCTATTCGCATGACACCGCCGATGCGGTGCGCGTCTATACGCCGGAAGGCCAGCACCTGCACGACATGCCCCTGCCCGTGCAGAGCGTCGCAGGCTTCGGCCGCATCCTGCCGACCGATGACACCTTCACGATGAAAATCTCCGGCTTCAAATCGGCGGGCGATGTTTATTCCTATGACATCGAAAAGAACGAGCTGGAATTCGTAAAAAAAGGTAAAGCGCCGTTCGACCTGAACGACTGCATTGTGGAGCGCATCTATGCGACGTCGAAAGACGGCACGAAAGTGCCGATGACGGTCATCCGCCATCCCGATACGCCGATGGACGGCACGGCGGCCACCAAGCTGTACGGCTATGGCGGCTTCAACATTCCGCTCGGGCCCGGTTTCTCGTCCGGCGTTGCGCATTTCGTGCGTTCCGGCGGCATCTATGTGCAGTCGAACCTGCGTGGCGGCGGCGAATTCGGCGAAGATTGGTATAATGGCGGCCGCGGCCCCACCAAGCAGAACGTGTTCGACGATTTCATTGCCTGCGCGGAGCACCTCATCAAGGAAAACTACACATCCGCAAAACGCCTTGTCATCAATGGCGGCAGCAATGGCGGCTTGCTCACCTCCGCCACGATGCTGCAACGGCCCGAACTGTTCGGCGCGGTGATTACCGAAGTTGCGGTGACGGACATGTTCCGTTTCCACCTTGGCACCTACGGGTCGTCATGGAAATCGGATTACGGCGATCCCGGCATCAAGGAAGATTTCAACACCGCCGCGAAATATTCGCCGCTGCATAACGTGAAGCCCGGCGCGAAATACCCGCCGCACCTCATCAAGACCGGCGACCACGATGACCGCGTGCTGCCGTGGCACAGCTTCAAGCTGGCCGCGACGCTGCAGGCGAAATCGGACAAGCATAACGACACGCTGATGCGCGTCGAAGGACGCGCAGGCCACGGCGCGGGCATGCCGACGGAAAAAATCATCCAGGGCTATGCCGAAACCTTCGCGTTTATCGAGAAAGCGATCGGCCCCGTGAACAACGCCGAATACAAGGCCAAGCTGGCGGCGGAGAAAAAGAAAACATTTTCCCTCCCCTGCCCGTGGAAGAAGAAAGCGGCATGACCGATATCATTTTCTACGACACCGAATTCACCACATGGGAAGGCGCGATGGACCGCGACTGGTCCGGCCCGAACGAATACCGCGAAATGGTGCAGATCGGCGCGATACGCTTCGACCTTGATACGCTGGAGGAAAAGGAGGAATTCCTTGTGCTCATTAAGCCCCTGAAAAATCCCGTGCTGTCGGATTTTTTCACGCAGCTGACGGGCATCACGAATGACGCGGTGGCGAAGGACGGGTTGTCGTTCCCCGATGCCTATGCCAAATTCATCGCCTTCACCGAAGGCGACCCCACGTCATGCTATGGTTGGGATGCGAAAGTGATGCGGGAAAACCTCGGTTTCAACAACATGCCCGCAACGGAATCCGCATTCGACAGCCACAACATAGGCCCGTGGCTTTTCGACGTGGGGGCAAGCTATGGCATCGTGAAAGGCAAGACCAATTCCGGCAAGCTGGCCGCCACGCTGGGCGCGCCCATGTCGTCAATTCAGGAACACAACGCCCTGCACGACGCGCGGTCGATTGCGGCGGCCTACCGTTTCCTGCTGCAAAAAGGCGCAAAAAGCCCGTTTTAGCGGGGATTGACATAAACGACCCATTCGCTATGCTTGCCCTATCCAACCGAAGGCAGCCATGAGCATTTTTTCGCGCAAATCGAAAGATGATGTGAAGAAACAGGAACGGGAGAAAATCCTGCAATACCTGAAATCAGCCTCGGCCAATGGCAACGAGATCCAGATTTTTTCGCAGCTGATGGGCCTGACGACCGGCCGCCATCTGGATGCGCCGGAAGTGCCCTATATCGTCAACGGAACAATCGAGGCAGCGACGCGCCGCGACTGGCAGGGCGGCATCGGTATGGCGATTTATTGCCTGAACATGATGGACGAGCCGGGCGTGCGCGACATGCTGCTGGCAAAAACATTGTCGATCATCGCCCGCGCCGACCGCAACAACCCGCGCCAGATGGCAAGCGTCGCCATGGCGGCGCAACTGGTCGTCACGCGCGCCCCTGCGGGCAGCGATAGCCGCAAGGCCGGTCTGAGGGAATGGAACGCCGCTGTCGACATTTTGTCTGCGAAAAAGGAAGGCCTCAGTTTCGCATTTGCCGCCGCCAGCAACGCGGCGCTGGGGCATGACAGCCCGGATGACCTCGCCCGTAACGCGCTCGACAAATGGGAAAAGGCCGTGCTTGAAACGGCGAAGACCAGCAAGAGCGACGCCTTCAACGAGGTGTCGCGCGTGACCAAGATGTATTACGAATTCGGCGCACGCGGCAGCCTGTTCCGCAACCGCGCCATGGAAACCATCTACAAGATTGCAGCGTTGCGCCCGTAACGCTTATTCGTCGTTCATGCGCAAGGCCGCGATAAATGCGGATTGCGGGATTTCGACGTTGCCGTGCTGGCGCATCTTCTTCTTGCCCTCTTTTTGCTTGTCGAGGAGCTTGCGTTTGCGGCTGATGTCGCCGCCGTAGCATTTGGCGGTAACGTCCTTGCGCAGCGCCGAGATGTCTTCACGGGCGACGATCTTGCCGCCGATCGATGCCTGCACCGCGATCTTGAACAGCTGGCGCGGGATCAGGTCTTTCAGGCGTTCGCACAGCTGGCGGCCACGGCGTTCGGCCTGGCTGCGGTGGACGATCATCGACAGCGCATCGAGCGGATCGCCGTTGACAAGGATATTGAGGCGGGTCAGTTCACCCTCTTCAAAACCGTCCAGCACGTAATCCATCGACGCATAGCCGCGGCTGATGGATTTGAGGCGGTCATAGAAATCGAACACGACTTCGTTCAGCGGCAGGCGGTAAATCGCCATCGCGCGCGAACCCACCCAAGTGAGTTCAACCTGCACGCCACGGCGTTCCTGACATAGCGTGAGGATGGAGCCGAGATATTCGTCGGGCACAAAGATGGTCGCCTTGATCCACGGCTCCTCGATCTTGGCAATCCTCACCACATCGGGCATGTCGGCGGGGTTGTAGAGCTCCATGATCTCGCCATTCGTCAGGTGGATTTTATAAACCACCGACGGCGCGGTCGGGATGAGGTCGAGATTGTATTCGCGCTGCAGACGCTCCTGAATGATTTCAAGGTGCAGCAGGCCCAGGAAGCCGCAACGGAATCCCATGCCAAGCGCGGTCGAGTTTTCCGCCTCGTGGTGCAGCGATGCGTCGTTCAGGGCAAGCTTGCCAAGGCTGTCGCGCAGCTTTTCGAATTCGCTGCTGTCCACAGGGAACAGCGAGCAGAAAACCATCGGGACGGAGGGTTTGAAACCCGGCAGGCGTTCCGCGCAGGGGTTGCGGTCGTTGGTGATGGTATCGCCGATTTTCGTTTCGCCGATGTTCTTGATGCCGCAGGTGACGAAGCCGATTTCGCCGGGCTTCAGCTCGCCGGTCAGCACGTGCTTGGGCGTAAACACGCCTACGCGGTCGGCTTCATACGCCGCGCCGTTGCTCATGAAACGCAGCTTGTCCTTGATCTTCAGCGTACCTTCGACAACGCGGAGCAGGACGACGACGCCCAGATATGCGTCGTACCAGCTGTCCACCAGCAACGCCTTCAGGAGCGCGGCGGGGTCGCCCTTGGGCGGCGGCAGGCGCGTGACGATGGCTTCCAGCAGATCATCGATGCCGATGCCGGATTTGGCGGAGGTCAGCACGGCGTTGGATGCGTCGATGCCGATGACGTCCTCGATCTGCGTTTTCACGCGCTCCGGCTCGGCGGCGGGCAAATCGATCTTGTTGATGACAGGGATAATTTCGAGGTTGTTGTCGATCGCCTGATAAACGTTGGCGAGCGTCTGCGCCTCCACACCCTGCGATGCGTCAACCACCAGCAGCGCGCCTTCACAGGCGGCAAGCGAGCGCGACACTTCATACGCGAAGTCGACGTGGCCGGGCGTGTCCATCAGGTTCAGCTGATACGTCTCGCCGTCCTTGGCCTTGTACATGAGGCGCACGGTCTGCGCCTTGATGGTGATCCCGCGTTCGCGTTCGATCTCCATGTTGTCGAGGATCTGTTCCTTCATCTCGCGTGCTTCCAACCCGCCGCAACGCTGGATGATGCGGTCGGCAAGGGTTGACTTGCCATGGTCGATATGGGCAATAATCGAGAAGTTCCGGATGTGCTTGTGTTCTGTCATAATTCTTTCGTCTTTTCGGTCGATGGCGCACAATAAAGCCTTGTTTTGATTGGTGCAATGATGAAATCCCGCTTCTCCCCTGTCGTTTTTATTTTCCTTATTACCGTTTTGTGCCTCGGCATGGCGGGAACGGCGCACGCCGAAGACCCCATCCCTGAAAAAATCCAGCGCAACTGGGCCGCGCCCGACTGCAGCAAATACGACGAAGCCCTTGTCCTGAGCCGTTTTTTTTACTTCCGTTCCACAAAAAAGGACATGACGCTGCTGCCAGCCGCGCTGGACG
The DNA here is from genome assembly GCA_965279315.1 of Alphaproteobacteria bacterium. Classification (GTDB taxonomy): domain Bacteria; phylum Pseudomonadota; class Alphaproteobacteria; order Micavibrionales; family UBA2020; genus JAPWJZ01. Next base: position 3,081,823 of record OZ257145.1, read on the forward strand.
GGCAGATGGGCGACTACTGGCACCTGAAGCTGGGCAACGACATCGCCCCCGTGCGGCTGGAGGAAGACGGCGTGCTGAAAATCGGCGCCCCAAACGCCAACAGCAAGAAATCGCAGAAATGGGACGGCCTGACGCTCGACAGCACCGAGGAATATATGGGCTGCTCCAGCACCCCGAAACTGGTGCCCAAACTGATGGTGCGCCTGATGCGCTTCATCGACCGCGTGAAACTGCAATGCACGGTATCGGTCACGAATGAATGCGCGGGCGTGCTGTTCAAGATGGCGGATGAAGACACCGACAAGAAACTGACCAGGAAAGAAATCCAGCGCGCGGTCGCCAGCACGATCATCTTCGCCGAACTGGCCGAGAAGCAGACCGTGAGCGACAAGCAATCCCTCGACCTCATCAAGAAATCACAGGCCGACGGCGCGCTGATCGCGGATGAATTGCTGAAGACCTACGACAAGGACAATTCCAAAAGCCTCGACTACAACGAACTCATGGAAGACTTCCACGCCCCCGCCCTGCCCATCGTGAAGGAAACGCTGGTGAAGGCGGGCGCGATTTTACCGTCGTTTAAGGTGATTGCGATGGGGTTGGATTGATAAGCGATATAAAGGTATATGAATGCTTCCAAGAATAGTTTCAATTACCGCTTTTTTGTTTTTAATTAATTTTCACGCCTATGCCTACTCCTCCGAGGCCTGCGCCCCATCACTGGTCGAGAAAGCTGAAAAAGGAGAAACCCTTTCTCAAACTTATCTCGCATGGTGTTACAGCGAAGGGCATGGCTTTGAACAAGATAACAAGGAAGCCTTTAAATGGTATTCCAAAGCCGCTGTTGCAGGGAATGCCTTTGCCCAAAATAACCTCGGCATAATGTTATTGAGCGGAAACCCTTATAAGAAAAACGAAGAACTCGCCGCCCAATGGTTTATGCAAGCTGCAATGCAGGGAAATGCCGAAGCGCAGTTCAACCTTGCTACCGCCTACAGGCTGGGACAAGGAGTACAAAAAGATGAAAAACTGGCATTAAAATGGTACAAAGAAGCTGCCTATAAAAACCATCCGTATGCCATGAACTCCTTGGCTTACATGTACCGCAACGGATTGGGCATGGATGCGCCAGACATTAAAAAAGCCGATTACTGGCGCAGGCATGCCATGCAAGCCACCGATCAGGCCATGAAGAAATCAAGCAAACATTAGCGTCATGCGATAAGGCGGGCATGAGGGCATTGGAGGCGGTTAAGCCTTCTGCGCCCCGGCCGCCCGCTTCAAACGGTCGTTGATGGCGATCCCCAGACCTGTCTCCGGTATATCCATGACCGCGATGCCAGAGAAATTTCCTGCGTCCAATTGATGCAGCATCGAGAAGAGATTTGCGGCGGCGGTGGTGAGGTCGCCGGTTTCGCTGAGGTTCATGAGCGCGCCTGCGGGCAGATCGCGGGCAGCGCCGCCGCCCTTGATGCCCATGAATTTGATGGAGCCGAAGGCGAGCAGCGCTTCGCCCGGCGCGACATCGACAGCCTTGAGGCGTAGCGGCGTGCGGGGCGCGTAGTGTTTCAGCAACTGGCCGGGGGATTTGGGCGCGTCGGTCACGGCCTCGAATTCCACATCGATCTTCATGCCCAACTGCATTTCGATATCTTCGCGCGTGATGCCGCCGGGGCGGAGCATGACGGGCGTCTTGCCGGTCAGATCCAGCACGGTTGATTCCAGTCCCACGGCCGATTTGCCGCCCGCGAGGATCAGCCCAGCGCGGTCGCCAAGGCTGTTCGCCACATGCTGCGGCGTGGTGGGGCTGAGACTGCCCGAGGCATTCGCGCTGGGCGCAGCGATGGGGCGCCCCAGCGCGGCGATCAGCGCACGCGCGACCGGATGCACCGGTGCACGCACCGCCTGCGACGGCAGCCCTGCACTGGTCAGCAGCGAGAGTTTCGCATCCGCACGGCGCGGCAAAATCAACGTCAGCGGCCCCGGCCAGAACAAGGATGCCAGCAGCGCGGCGCGGTCGTTGAACTCGACGATTTTCTCGGCATCGGTCTTGTCGTTCACATGGACGATCACGGGGTTGAAGCTGGGACGGCCCTTGGCCTCGAATATCTTCGCGACCGCCGTATCGTTCGTGGCATCCGCGCCAAGGCCATAGACCGTTTCGGTCGGGAAGGCGACGAGTGCGCCGCTGAGAAGTCTTTCGGCTGCGCGTTTTATATTATCTTGTGTCGCATTCAGGATTTCAGGCATGTCATGCCACTCCGTCATGCCCGCCTTGCGCGGGCATCCAGAAGCGCGTCTGCGCGTCACATGAGTCAGAGTCATATGACGGCTGGACAGCCTTCTGGACCCCCGCGCAAGGCGGGGGTGACAAGGAAGGAGAAAATATATTAATCACGCCGCATCCGCCACATGATTGAGCTTGCCGCCCACCATCGGTTGCGGGACGCCGGTGGTTTTCGGGAAGCTGATCGGCAACCCGCGATAGCTGCGGACGGCCATGTATGCAAATGCTTCCGCCTCGACCGCGTCGCCATTCAATCCAATTTCATCAATCGAAATGACCGGTACGCCGAGTTTCTCGCGCAGCATTTTCATGATGGTGGCGTTCAGGCGTCCGCCGCCCGCGACAATCCATTCCTTCGGCTTTTCGGGCAGGAAGAACAGGGCGTTTTCAACAGCGCCGACGGTGAAGGCCGCGAGCGTCGCCGCGCCATCTTCGACCGACAAATCTTTCCATGCCGCAGATACAAACGCGTTGCGGTCGAGCGATTTCGGCGGTTTTTCGCAGAAGAATTTATGGTTCAGCAATTCGCGCAGCACAGCGTCGTTCACTTTGCCGCGCGCGGCGGCCGCGCCGTTTTCATCGTGCTTTTGGCCGGCTTTCTGCAGCATCCAGTCGTCGATCAGCGCATTGCCGGGACCCGTATCGAACGCGATGACTTCACGGCCGACATAGGTGACATTCGCCACGCCGCCGATATTCAGGAACGCAAGCGGCGTTGCGCGGCCTGCCGCGATGGCCTGATGGTAAACGGGCACCAGCGGCGCGCCCTGCCCGCCTGCCTGTACATCGGCGGTGCGGAAATCGTTCACGACGGGAATGCCGGTCAGCTGCGCGAGCAATGCGCCATCGCCCAGTTGGCACGTCCATTTTTTTTCGGGCGCATGCGCCACTGTCTGGCCGTGGAAACCGATCAGGTTCACATCCGCCGGTTTCATATTGTGCTGCTTCAGCAATGCCTTCACGACATCGGCCTGCGCGATGGTGATTTCGCGCTCCACATCGCGGGTCATTTCAACTTTGTCCTGCGTGATGTTGAGCACGGCGCGGATTTTCTGGCGCAGCGCGTCGTCATAGGGGACAGTCAGGAAACCGAGGCGCGCGATATGCTGTTCGCCATCCGTTTCGATCAGGGCGGCGTCGATGCCGTCCAGTGAAGTGCCGCTCATCAGGCCGATAACATGAAATTTTTCCATGCCTCAAGAATGCCCCTGCCGTTCAACGCTGTAAACGATTATTTAGAACCTGCGGCGGTATGCGCCGCGGGGGCGGCTGGAGCGGGGTTCATCCTGCGCAGGTGCTTGCGGCAATGTGCCGCCGAATGCCTTGGAAACCCTTTCGATTTCCTCCGCTAGGCGGCAATAGGCCAAGCCTTGTTCGGCAATCGCCGCGCTGCCGGGGCGGTCGGGGAAATAGCCGCTCATGTCTTCGCGCACCTGCGCCGCCGATTTCAGCTTGCCGGACAGGTTGTCCAGCTGGTCGGTCGTGTAATGCGACGGGATAGTGGCTTCGGTCAGGTTGGCGACGAACGCATCGCCCAGCTGGCGCAGCACGCGGGTGGTGTGTTCCAGCGTGTAAACGCCGTCATTCGACTTGAAATCCTGCCGCATGAACGTATCGAAAACGCCCGCCATGCTTTCCAGCAATTCCGCGCGTTCCAGCGCCGTATTGGCGACGAAACGCATCATATAACCGAATTCACGCGCCAGTTTTTCGCCCGCCGCGATGAAGCGCGAGAACTTGCTGCGGTCTTCAAGGCCGGATGCCGCGTCGTTGAAATCGCGGATAATATCCAGCTCGTTGCGTTTGTCCCGGCTCTGGGTCATGGCTGCCTTCGGCGTTTTTTATGATTTAACAGTCTGTCTTTATACACTTTTGCCTTTTATTATGTCAATAATAAATGCCGCCATCTGACATAAAATATTGAATAAACAGGATAAAAATGAAATTATGGCGGCCACAGGAAAGGCAGGAAATAATGCGCTCGGAATTCGTCAAGGTTATGCAGGAACGCGGGTTTTTGCACCAATGCACCGATCTGGATGGATTGGACAAGAAACTGACCGAGGGCATCGTCACCTGCTACACCGGCTATGACGCGACCGCAAAAAGCCTGCATGTGGGCAGCCTGCTGTCGATCATGATGATGCGCTGGTTCCAGAAACTGGGGCACAAGCCGATCGTGTTGATGGGCGGCGGCACGACCAAGGTCGGCGACCCGTCCGGCAAGGACGAAAGCCGCAAGATTTTGACGGAGCAGGATATCGCCGACAATATTTCCGGCATCGAAAAAGTCTTCGCGAAATTCGTGAAATTCGGTTCGGGCGCGACCGATGCGGTGATGGTCAACAACGCCGAATGGCTCGACCGCATCAACTACATCGAATTCCTGCGCGATTACGGCCGGCATTTCACGATCAATAAAATGCTGACCTTTGACAGCGTGAAGACGCGGCTGGAGCGCGAACAGCCCCTCACCTTCCTTGAATTCAATTACATGATTTTGCAGGCCTATGATTTCGTCGAACTCAGCCGCAAATATAACTGCACGCTGCAATTCGGCGGGTCGGACCAGTGGGGCAATATCGTGAACGGCATCGAGCTGGGCCGCCGCACGGATCAGAAAGATTTGTACGGCTTCACCACGCCGCTGCTGACCACCGCATCGGGCGCGAAGATGGGCAAATCGGCCTCGGGCGCGGTCTGGCTCAATTCCGACATGCTGAGCGCGTACGACTATTACCAGTTCTGGCGCAACACCGAAGACGCCGATGTGGGCCGCATGCTGAAATACTACACCGAATTGCCGATGGACGAGATCGCGCGGATCGAAGCGCTGAAGGGCGTCGAGATCAACGAAGCAAAAAAAATTCTGGCGCTGGAAGCAACCCGCATGTGCCACGGCGACAAGGCCGCCAACGACGCCGCCGAAACCGCCCGCAAGACGTTTGAAGAAGGCGCCTCCGCCGAAGGCCTCCCCCGCATCGCCCTGCCGCGTGCAAAGCTGGAGGAAGGCATCCCCGTTTTCGTGTTGTTCAAGGAAGCAGGATTGGCGACATCCGGCGGTGAAGCCCGCCGCCTGATCGCCGGCGGCGGCGCGCGCGTGAACGACGAAAAGGTCGAGAGCGACACCCGCGTCATCACCATCGCCGACCTGAATGCCGAAAAAGCCATCAAGCTGTCGGCGGGGAAGAAAAAGCATGCGTTGGTGGTGGTGGAGTAGTCTGCAGATATAATGAAACACGCAGAAACACTGGAACAATTTTTAGAGCGCGCCGCCCAAATCTTGTTTCCGAACAGGGAATGGGATTGCGAGCCGAAGACCTTAAGCGTGAAAACACGGGCGTGTGACAATGATACTCCACTGCATATTGCAGCGGGATGGGGTGACAGACATGCAATTAATTTGTTGCTAAACGCCGGAGCAGAAGTAAATGCGCAAGGTGATATGAGCTTAACCCCTCTACACACAGCTGTATCAAGGAATCATACTCTAGCTGCAGAAGCTTTACTTCAGGCTGGCGCTAATCCTGATGCTGTAGATGAGTTCCGCAGTACACCACGACAAAGGGCGGAAGAAAAAGGTAATCAAGAAATGATTAAACTGTTCAAAAAGTACAAAAAAAATAAAGACCAAATAGCATAAAAAAGCCCCGGCATAAACCGGGGCTTTTTTTATTCAATCCGAAGAAAATCAGACCGCTTCCGTTTCCTTCACGCGCGGGCGGAGGAAGCTCTGGTCGAGGTCCTCCATCGCGCCTTCGGGGATGCTCGGCTGCTGCGCGCCGGGCTGGGCGACGTTGGGCTGCTCGACCGACATTTCGGGCGGCTGTTCTTCGTTGCCCTGCGGCTGCTGCTGGTGCTGCTGCGGCGGGTTGTACTTGTTATACTCTTCGGTCATTTCGTTGATCATGCGCTGGTAGTGCTCGGCATGCTGCAGGTAGCTTTCCGCCAGCACGCGGTCGCCCGACGACATCGCGTCGCGCGCCAGCGTGGTATATTTTTCGTTGATCTGGTAGGCGTTGCCGCGAATGCGCACTTCGGGGCCGTTGCTGTCGAAGGTCTGCATGCGGGGGTTGACGCGACCGCGACCGCCGCCGTTATTCCCGCCGCCGCTGTGGTGGTTTCCGCCACCGCCCGCATTGTGGGTCGTGTGATTGCCGCTGCCGCCGCCATTATTCGGGCGTCCGCGGAATCGTCTTCCGTTGTTATTGTTATTGTGTCTCATGCGGTTTTTTTCACTTCGCTAAAAGTTGGTCCCAATTCCGGCTCAAACGGCCGATCCCCTATGCTGCCTGCCCTTGTATCCGGGACACCACTTTTATGCAGGAGCAATAACGCTATGTTAGCTTATGTGCGATTCTCTTGGGAAGCGGAATTTATAAAAGCCGTTCAAATTCAGGGCATTCTCGCCACAACGGCACGATCGCTTCCACCCAAATCGGTAAGGGTTTGTATCACAGCGATACCGGAAAGCGCAAGGATGGATTTCACCGCATCCGCCTGCGCATGGCCGATTTCCAGCACCACCAGCCCGCCCTTTTTGGCTGTGCGCGGCAGCAGCGCCGCGATGCTGCGATAACATTCCAGCCCGTCATCGCCGCCAACCAACGCGGTCATCGGGTCGTAGTTTGTCACCTCCGGCTCCAGCCCCGCAATCTCGTCGGGCGCTATATAAGGAGGATTGGAAATCACAAGATCGAACGGCGCAGATGCCTGCCAGTCGTTCCAGTCGATAGCGAGGAAAGACGCGCGCGCATCCAGCTTCAACGCCGCCGCATTTTCGCGCGCGATCAAAGCCGCTTCTTCACTGATATCAATGCCAAGCCCCGTGGCCTTCGGATATTCCTGCAGCAACGACAGCAGCAGGCAGCCGGTGCCGGTACCGAGGTCGAGGATGGTGGCGGGCGGCACATCGGCATATTTGAGCGCCGCCTCGATCAACGTCTCGGAATCCGGCCTTGGGTCAAGGGTTTGCGACGTGATTTTAAATTCCGACTTCCAGAACCCGCGCGTACCGATAATCCGCGACACCGGCTCCCGCTGTGCCCGCCGCGCAATCATGCCATCCAGAGTTTTTACTTCAGCATCAGTCAGTACACGATTCAAACTGCTGACAAATTTAGCATGGGATATGCCGAGCGCGTGCTGCACGAGCAGGCGGATATCGGTTTCGGGGTTTTCGATGTTCGCGGCGGCGAGTTTATCGCCTGCGGCATCAATATATTGTTTAAGCAGAAGTACCATCAATGTGCACGCCAGCAATTCGACCAGTTAATTCTGTCCATATAATAGAAAGACGCTAGGGAGCTGACAGCAAGAAAAAGGGCAATCGCGAAGGCCAGCAACTTAGACCATCTGTCAAAAAGCGCACGATTGTTTTCATAGAATTGCAAAGACTGGCTTTTCACGATGCAGGATTTTTCCATTTTTAAGATCGAAAAATAAAGCCACATTGGCTGCAGCATCGCCAGCCACATGGTGCCCGCAAAGATATAAGATCGGACGAAAGCCATTTGCGGCTTACAGGAAGAATAAAAAGCGACAGCCATAAATGCTATAAAAACAATTATCATAACAATAAGAGTTCTCATGAAAGATGGATGCTGAACAAATTTCTTTAATGAAACATCAACATGCTTTGTCACATACGCCTTTTGCCGCATCTTAAAAACAAGCATCAAAACGAGCAAAGAGATAAATGAGGCACACCATAAGACGGCTTGAATTAACCGTGGTGCAAAATCTAAGACGATCCCACATAAGCGCTGTGAAGCAAAAACTTGCGTTGAAAAGCTTATAAACCCTATCAAAAAAATGAATAAAAATAGCGGCCAGCTTTTAATCACCAGCTCATCTCCGCCAGCTTGCTCGCCTGATCTTCGGAGATTAAGGGGTCGATGATTTCGTCCAAACATTCTCCCGATACGACCCTGTCGATTTTATAGAGCGTCAGGTTGATGCGGTGGTCGGTCACGCGGCCTTGGGGGAAGTTATAGGTGCGGATGCGCTCCGACCGGTCGCCCGATCCCACCTGTTCCTTGCGGTTCGCGGCGCGGACGCTGTCGAGCTTCTGGCGTTCCATATCGTACAGGCGGCTGCGCAGGATCTTCATCGCGCGCGCCTTGTTCTTGTGCTGCGATTTTTCGTCCTGCTGGACCACGACGATGCCGGACGCCATATGGGTGATGCGCACGGCGGATTCCGTCTTGTTGACGTGCTGGCCGCCCGCGCCCCCTGCCCGCATCACGTCGATGCGGATATCGGCGTCGGCGATGTTGATGTCCACTTCCTCAGCCTCCGGCAGCACGGCGACGGTGGCGGCGGAGGTGTGGACGCGGCCCGAGGCTTCGGTCTGCGGCACGCGCTGGACGCGATGGACGCCGCTTTCGAATTTCATGCGGGCAAAGACATCGCGGCCGGAAATCTCCACCACCGCCTGCCGCAAGCCACCCAAGTCGCTCTGCGAGAATTCCATGACTTCGAATGTCCAGTTTTTCAACTGGGCATAGCGTTTGTACATTTCGAACAGGTCGCCCGCAAACAGCGCGGCCTCGTCCCCGCCCGTGCCGGCGCGGATTTCGAGGATGGCGTTGCGCGCATCCGCCGCGTCCTTGGGCAGCAGCGCGACGTGGATTTTCTTTTCAAGGTCGGGCAGCTGTTCCTTCAGCTTGTAATAGTCTTCCTCCGCCATGGCGCGCATTTCCCTGTCGCCTGCGGGGTCGTTCATCAAGACTTCGAGGTCGGCATATTCCTTTTGCGCGCCTTTGTATTCGCGGATGATCGCAGCGAGCGGCGTGAGGTCGGAATATTCCTTGGACAGTTTCGTGAATTCATCCGATGCCAGCTTGCCCGACGACATCAGGGATTCAATCTCCTGAAAGCGCGACAGCACCTGCCCCAGTTTGCGGTCAAGCGACATGGATCGCCCCCGCAAGGAAGGGGGCTGAACGCGGAGCCCCGAAGATCCGGAGTTCTTTCTCATGGCGCGCCAGCGCCTTATAACCACAAAAATACCGATGGCAGCCGGATTGCAATGCGCTACGCGCAAAAGCTTTCTTCTCCGGATCTTCGGATCTCCGCGTTAAAAGCCTTTTCTTCATCAAACCGCCGCCTCTTTATCGGCGCGTTCCTTTTCGATCGCGGCGGCCTTTTTCTCGACCAGCTCGACCAAATGCTGCACGATGTCTTCGTTCTGCAAGCGGTGCGCGGGCTGGCCGCCGATATAGACCTGATGCGTGCCGCGACCGCCGCCGGTGAAGCCGATATCGGTCATCAGCGCCTCGCCGGGGCCGTTGACGACGCAGCCGATCACCGAAACAGTCAGGGGGGTTGTAATATGCGCAAGCCGGTCTTCCAGCACGCGCACGGTTTCGATCACGTCGAACTGCTGCCGCGCGCAGGACGGGCAGGCAATCACGTTGACGCCGCGATGGCGCAGGCCGAGCGATTTCAGGATGTCGAAGCCAACCTTGATTTCTTCCACAGGGTCAGCCGACAGCGACACGCGGATGGTGTCACCGATGCCCGCCCACAGCAAACTGCCGATGCCGATGGACGATTTGATCGTGCCGGTGCGCAACCCGCCCGCTTCGGTCACGCCGACATGCAGGGGATAATCGCAGGCCTCCGCCAATTGCTGGTAAGCGGCAACGGCGAGGAACACGTCGGATGCCTTGCACGAAATCTTGAAGTTGAAGAAATCATGGTCTTCGAGGATCTGGATGTGCCGCTGCGCGGATGCCACCATCGCCTCGGGGCAGGGCTCGCCGTATTGCTCCAGCAAATCTTTTTCAAGCGACCCCGCATTCACGCCGATGCGGATGGAGCAGTTATTGTCTTTCGCGGCCTTGATGACTTCGCGCACGCGGTCGGCGGAACCGATATTGCCGGGATTGATGCGCAGGCAGGCCGCGCCGTTCATCGCCGCCTCCACGCCGCGTTTATAGTGGAAATGGATGTCGGCCACGATGGGCACGGTCACTTCCTTGACGATTTCCTTCAGCGCGGCGCTGGATGCCTCGTCGGGGCAGGACACGCGCACGATATCGGCGCCCGCAACCTCCAGCGCGCGGATCTGCGCGACGGTTGCGGCGACGTCGGAGGTCAGCGTGTTCGTCATCGACTGCACGGTGATCGGGTGATCGCCGCCCACGGGAACCTTGCCCACATAAACCGTGCGGGATTTGCGGCGGTGAACCTGCCGGTATGGTCGGGCGACGTATGCCATGATTATTCCTGGAACGCCTTCTTGCGGCGCGAGCCTTTCAGCGTGTCGGGGTTGAGCGGAACGCCGCGCAGGATATCGCCGCGCGCGCCCATGGATTTTGCATTGCCATCCACGACGACATCAAGTCCGCCCGCATTCGTGGTCACCAGCGAATAGCCGGGGCCGTCGGGCACGGCGTAGGTGTCGCCCGCGCGCATGACGCGCTTCACCACGATGCGCCCCTGCCCGTCCGTCACCTGCACCCAGGTGGTGGAGGTGGCGCGCAGCGTCACGCGGCTTTTGCCGCGGCTGACATTGATGACTTCGCTATCGGGCGGCGGCGCGACGCCGGTGATGGCGGTCGTGACATCGGTTTCAGGTTCCGACGGCGCGCCCGGTTTCTTGCCCGGCAGCGGCGCGTTGGATGTGGTGACAAGGCCAGCCGTGGCGGCAGGTGCTGCACCCGCAACATTCGCAACGGGCGCAACTGGCGCAACGGGCGTGACGGGCGTTGTCAGCGGGCCAGTGGCGATGGGGGCGGAGGTATCGACAGGCCCGTCGGTTGCAGCCGCAATCGACGGCATCGCGGGCACGGCGGGGTTTTCGATGATGGTGGGCGCGGGCGGGATGGCGTTCGCAATCACGCGGTCACCATCGTCGCCGCCGGAAAATACGGCCCAGATCAGCGCAATGACCAGCACGCCGACGGCGGTCGCGCCCAGCAGGAACGGGTCGGGCATCTTGCTTTCGCCCATCGTTTCAGTGTTGTGGACGACGGGGCGTGCAGCCGCCCCGTTTTCGGCCTTGAAGCGCGCGGCAATATCGGCCGCATCCATTTTCAGGTAGGTGGCGTAGCTTTTCAGGAAGCCCAGCGCATAGGTCATGCCCGGCAGCGCGTCGAGGTGGTTTTCCTCAAGCGCTTTTAATTGGCCGACGCGCACATGGATGGCGGAGGAGATTTCCTGAAGCTCCAGCCCCTTGGCGATGCGCGCCTGACGCAGCATCTCGCCCGCCTTCAGGTTTGCGTTGGGGGCGTGAACCGCATGGGTGGGTTCGCCGGAAGCGCGTTTGCGCTTTTTTTCTTTATCCTGGGCCATGAAATGCTACTCGGTTGGTGACAGGTTGACATGATGGTCGCGGGCGAACGACAGCAGCCGCTCCCGCAACGAATGCTCGCGCGACTGCATGAGCTGATCTAGATAGGGCTTCAGCGTGGCGGTATCAAGCGTGGGCAGCATGCCCTTGACCGCCTCGACCGACTGCGCGGACACCGACAGCTGGCGGTAGCCGAGCGCGATCAGCACCATGGCCTCCAGCGGGCTGCCCGCCATTTCGCCGCAGACGCTGAACGGCACATTGGCGGCCGTGCATTTGTCGGCGATATCCTTCATCACGCGCAGCATCGCGGGCGACAGCACATCGTAGCGGTTGCGGAGCGCGAAATTGTTGCGGTCGGCGGCGAACAGGTATTGCATCAGGTCGTTCGTGCCGACGGCGACGAAATCGGCGACCTTCAGCAGCGTATCCAGCTGCCACAAGATTGATGGCACTTCGATCATCGCGCCCAGCTCGATTTTATCCGGCACGGTGATGCCGTTGCCGCGCGCACGCACCTTTTCCATTTCAAGGAATTCTTTGGCGCGATCGAATTCCGCGACTTCGGTGATAAAGGGCAGCATGATTTTCAACGGGCGCCCGCGGCTGCCGCGGATGAAGGCGCGAAATTGCGTACGCAACACGGCGGGGCGGTCCATGCCGATGCGTATCGCGCGCCAGCCGAGCGCCGGGTTTTCTTCTTCCGGCGCCTTGAAATACGGCAGCGGCTTGTCGCCGCCAATATCCAGCGTGCGGAACACGACGGGCTTGCCCGCCATCTTGTCCATGATGTTGCCGTAGAATTCGGCCTGCGTCACGACCAGCGGATATTTCTGCCAGCCCATAAAACTCAATTCAGTGCGGTAAAGCCCGATACCGTCCGCGCCCAGCGCCGCGACGGAATCCACTTCATTCATCAATCCGGCATTGAGGTGCACGCCCACCTTGATGCCATCCTGCGTGACCGACTGCTGCTGGCCTTTTTGTCGATAGAGGCTGGCGCGTTTGTCGCGGGCGTCCATTGTTTTGGTGTAAAGGTCGACGATGTAATCGCCGGGGCCGATATAGACCATGCCGTGATCGCCATCGACAATCACCTGGTCGCCGTTGAAAACGAAGTTGTGGATATCGCCGCATTGGCCGACGACAGGAATACCCAAGGCACGGGCGACGATGGCGACGTGGTTCGATGCGCTGCCTTTTTCAAGGATCACGCCGCGCAGTTTCGTATGGTCGAAATCGAGCAGCGCGGCGGGCCCCAGCGTGCGGGCGACGAGGATTATATTATCAGGCATCTCCTGCGTCGATTTGGCGCGGCTATCCTTCATCAGGTGCGACAGCAGGCGGTTGCTCAGGTCTTCGAGGTCCTGCAGGCGTTCGCGGATATAGGCATCGCTAATCTGCATCATGCGGGCGCGGGTTTCGTTCTGCACGCGCTGCACGGCGGCTTCGGCGCTCAGGCCCTTTTCGATGGTTGCATCGATGCGGGCGAGCCAGCCGCGATCTTTCGCGAACATCTGGTAGGCCTCGAGGATGTCGCGGCTTTCGGTGCCGGACAGCACCGCGTTGCGGTTCAGCATGCGGTCGATGGCGTTGTGCATGGATGCGAGCGCTTCGGCAAGGCGCGCCTTTTCCGCCTTCGCGTCTTCGGCCACGATTTCCTGCATGGCGATGCCGGGTTCATACAGGACCGCTGTGCCAATCGCGAGGCCGCGCGCCAGTGACGCGCCTGATACATGCGTCGGCTTGCCGCCCGATGAAAAGCTGGAATTGATTTCAAGGCGCGTCAGCAGCCCGCCTGCGATGACGATTTCGGCAACGACCATCGCGATCGTCTGCAGGATATCGACCGTTTCCTCGCCATAATTGCGGGGTGATTTGCTGCGCACGGCCAGCACGCCACGCACGCGGCCACCGCGCAGCACAGGCACGCCGCAGAAGGAATGGTAAATGGCAGCTTCAGGCTTGTTCGCAATCACGATGGGCGCAGCGGCGGCGGCGACGTCGCCGATATCCCCCTCGCCCACCCTGCCCATTTCGGTGCAGGCAGCGGGTTCGAGCACGGATGAGGAATACAATTCCAAAACTTCGCCTGCGCGCTGGATATAGCAGGAACATTCATCGGCGCGGAGTTCACGCGCCACAAGGCGCACGATTTCATCCAGTTTGGTATCCGCCGGTTGCGCAGCGTTCATCAGGTCGCGCAACGTCTGCATGATGCGGCGCGGGGCGGCGAAAGAAATTTGCGCTTCGACAAATTCGGACGACTTGAGATCCCGCGCCTCCGCGGTTGTCGTAACTTCCGGCCATGTTTTCCGTCCGGCGTTCATTACGTCCTTTAAGCCTGATCGAGGCCATAGGCCGTGTGCAGCGAGCGCACGGCGAGTTCGGTATATTCTTCGGAAATCAGCACGCTGACTTTAATCTCGGAGGTCGTAATGACCTGGATGTTGATGCCCTTGTCGGCCAGCGTCTGGAACATTTTCGACGCGACGCCGACATAGGATTTCATCCCGATGCCGATGATGGACACCTTTGCCACATCCGCGCTCGATTCAACCTGAATGCCCTTCAGGCCGTCATTCTCGGCGGCCTTCAGGATGTCCAGCGTCTTGGGCAGGTCCGCGCGGCCGACGGTGAAGGTCAGATCCGTGCGCGCCTTGTCGGGCGATACGTTCTGGACGATCATATCGACGTTGATGGCGGCATCGGCGAGGCCGCCGAAAATCTTCGCCGCCACGCCCGGCACATCCGGCAGGTTGCGCAAGGTTACTTTTGCTTCATCGCGGCTATGCGTAACGCCGCTGACAACTTCCTGTTCCACGATCTCGTCCTCATCCATTACCATTGTTCCGGGGATGTCGCTGCCCAGCGCGCCGTCGAAGCTCGACAGCACCTGCACCGGCACCTTTTCCTTCATCGCCAATTCGACCGAGCGGGTCTGCAAGACCTTCGCGCCGACCGACGCCATTTCAAGCATTTCTTCATAAGAAATCTTGAGAATTTTTTTCGCCTTCGTCACGATGCGCGGATCGGCGGTGTAGACGCCATCGACATCGGTGTAAATGTCGCAGCGGTCTGCCTTCAGCGCAGCAGCGACAGCGACAGCCGAGGTATCAGACCCGCCACGCCCCAGCGTCGCGATGCGGTTATTGCCCGCCATGCCCTGAAACCCCGCGAGAACCGCGACTTCGCCGCGCGCGAGGCTTGCGTGTAAATTATCCGTCTCGATGCCCTTGATGCGCGCCTTGCCATGCACGTCGTTAGTCAGGATCGGCACCTGCCAGCCCTGCCACGACCGCGCCGCGATGCCGCGCTTGTGCAGCGCGAGCGCCAGCAGGCCGGATGTGACCTGTTCGCCCGATGCCACAATCGCGTCGTATTCGCGCGCGTCATACAGCGGGTTGATGGCGGTGCAATAGCTGACGAGTTGGTTGGTCACGCCAGCCATGGCGGAAACGACGACCGCGACCTTGTGGCCCAGCGCGATTTCCGCCGCGACCTTGTTTGCCACGTTTTCAATAGCAGGAACGGTTGCGACCGATGTGCCGCCGAATTTCAGAACCAGTAATCCCATAGCCTCGCCTCGCGGGCCGTTTTTATACGACCGATTTTTCAGCTTTTCAAAAAGCTTCTTATTTCTACCAAACTATCAATTTTGGCAACGGAATCCGACTCATCTTTTTGATGAATCAGGAAATTTTCGTGCTGCGACAGGCCACCCCCGCATGGTATCCAATGGAGTAACAGCAAACGAGGGAACTTATGGGAAATATCACCGTCATCGGCTCGCAATGGGGCGACGAAGGCAAAGGCAAGATCGTGGACTGGCTGGCGGCGGAAGCCGATGTGGTCGTGCGGTTTCAGGGCGGGCATAACGCCGGCCATACCCTTGTCGTGGGCGAGACCACCTACAAGCTCCACCTGCTCCCCTCCGGCGTTGTGCGCGGCAAGTTGTCTGTCATCGGCAACGGCGTCGTGGTCGACCCCTGGGCGCTGCTGAAAGAAATCGAGCGCCTGACCGGCCAAGGCCTGACCATCACGCCCGATAACCTGATCGTATCCGAAAGCGCGACGCTGATCCTGCCCGTCAACGCATCGCTCGATAAAGCGCTGGAGGAAGCGCGCGGCAATGCCAAGATCGGCACGACCGGCCGCGGCATCGGCCCTGCCTATGAAGATACCGTTGGCCGCCGCGCCTTGCGCATGTGCGATCTTGCGCATCCCGAGACGCTGAAGGCAAAAGTTGAAAAACTCGCCTTCTATTACAACGCGCTTTACAAAGGCCTCGGCGCGGCACCGTTCAATGTCGAGGAGTTGGTGGCGCAGTTGCAGGAAGTCGCACCGAAGATTTTGCCGCATGTCGCCCCCGCCTGGCGCGTGCTGGATGACGCAAAAACCGCCAAGAAAACTGTGCTATTCGAAGGCGCGCAGGGCGTGATGCTGGATGTCAACCACGGCACTTATCCGTATGTCACATCGTCCAACACCATCGCGGCGCAGGCGGCGATCGGTGCGGGCGTGGGCGCGGACCAGATGGGCTATGTGCTCGGCATCACCAAGGCCTATTCCACGCGCGTCGGCTCCGGGCCTTTCCCGACCGAATTGTTCGATGCGGTGGGCGATACGCTGACCGAGCGCGGCCATGAATTCGGCACCACGACAGGCCGCCGCCGCCGCTGCGGCTGGTTCGACGCCGTGCAGGTGAAGCAGGCCGTCAAAATCTGCGGCATCAAGGGCATCGCGCTCATGAAGCTCGACGTGATGGATACGCTGTCGGAAGTGAGCATCTGCACCGGCTACACCGCCAACGGCAAGCATTACGATTACATTCCGGCATCGGAAGATTTACAGGCGCAGCTGAAGCCCGTCTATGAAACCATGCCCGGCTGGCAGACCCCGCTGCGCGGTGTGCGCAAGCTCTCCGACCTCCCCTCCAAAGCCCTCAAATACATCCACCGCCTCGAAGAACTCACCGGCGTCGAAGCCGTCATCATCTCCACGAGCCCGGAGCGGGATGACACGATCAGGGTGAAGGAGATTTTGGGGTGACAAATATCAGGCTTGCGCGCCTTTACATTGCATCAATGTTTTTGGCCGCAGGCTTGATAATTCCGGCTAATGCCGCCGTGCCACCTCAAACTGAAATTAAAGAAGTGGCAAGAGAGCCTGCATGCGTGACATTAAAACAATCCGTAGTGTCTATGATTAACGGCATCTACAGCGATCAAGACAAAACGGCTGTTGAAGTGAGAAATGAATGCGCAAGCGATATTAAGATTGATAAAATCATGCTTGCGCTTGAGGGAAAAACACAAAGCCCATACACTCATAAATATGACGCTGCCGTAAGTCATGTTAATGAGTATTTCTGGCTAAAATATTCGGTTACCGCACAACCATGCCTATTTCCAATGAAGCAAGCAACAGCGCTTCCGGTCGCCTGCAGCAGTATGGTTATACCTGCTGGTGGTAACTTGGTTTTACCCATGCAATACGGTAGTTCGTTTTCGATGAGCGGAAAATCGCTGAACGAGAATGAAAAATTTGATGTACGCGTAGATGGATACGCGCTCAATCCTGACCGCATAAAGACGCCACTTGAAGAAATGGAAGACATTAGTAAACGCAACCGCAAAAAAACTGGCGTTTCAGAAGAGCCTCAACTTAAGAAAGAATAATCAAATGAGCTGGAAACCCTGCCCCTCCCCGAAACCCGGTGACGTGATCCGGTGGAAGGAACCGCTGCTGGCGGAGCCCACGCAAAAGCGGGGCAAGCGCGACGCGATTGGCGAGCAGGCGGTGGTGGCCGCTGTCAGCTCGACCGATGAATTCGTGGTGATGCTGGTGGAGGAAGTGAAGCTGCTGTCCTTCACGACCGAGACCGAGCCGAAGCTCAACCTCCGCCCCGGCGACGCCATCCGCCGCCGCAAGGCCTCGCTGCAGGCCGGCAAGTGCGAGAAGCGCGGCGAGTAAGCTTTAGCCCCGCTCACTTAACCTTTTGGCCGCAGCGTGCTGCGCCCGCCGTCGACGTGCAACACCTGCCCCGTGATCCAGCCGGATGTATCGCCCAGCAAAAACGCGGCCATGGCGGCGGAATCATCGGCGCTGCCAAGGCGCGGGATGGGGTGCATTTTCTCGATCGCTTCGCGCAAGGGCGCGGATGACGTGAGCGGCGTCGCAATCGCCGTATCCGTCAGGCTGGGCGCAATCGCATTCACCCGCACCGCACCCGCCCATTCGGCGGCAAGCGCGCGCGTCAGCCCCTCGATCGCGCCCTTTGCCGTGCTGATGACCGTGTGATTGGCAAAGCCCTGCTGCACGGCGATAGATGAAAACAGCACCACGCTGCCCTTGCCCAGCTTCAGCGATTTTTCCAGCAGCCGCAGCGCACGGATCGCGCCCAGTACGTTCACTTCGTACGACCGCAGGTAATGATCTTCATTGGCGGCCTTCAGCGGCATCAGGTCGATGGAGCCGATGCAATAGGCAAAACCGGATAGCGGCTTGCCGTCGGTGAAATCGGCGAGCGCGGCGCTAATGCTGTCGTGTTTCGTCACATCGACCGCGCGGATATCGGCGGTTGCCGCCCGCAACGCGCTTGAGGCTTTATCCGGCTGGCGCATAGTGACGACGGGGTGATCGAGCCGCAACGCCAGCGCCTCCCCGATACCGCCATTTGCGCCCATCACGATAAAATTCTGCTCCGGCATTTTTTTCCGCGCTCCTGAAAAGAGTAAGCTCCCGCACCCCTGCAATATCCGCCATAAACACGCTCAAAATCCACAAAACAGACGGGTCAGTGTGATTTACGTTGCGTCCGCTGAAGCCAAATATAATTCAAGCAATTGAAATAATTAGGTAATTTGTTGTAACACTCTGCAACAAGGAGTGACCCCGCAAAGCTGGCTTTTCCGGCCTGTATATTGCATATTGTTTAACAGCCGCGCAGGAATGGCGGCACTTTAAATGACTGAATTTTTTAGCTAATTTGTTAGTTACTTTTGAAAGACCGCACGTTCCTGACGAAACCGCATGATATCACCGCCGCGTTCGTATCAAATATGAACCACCGGCTGAAAGGTTGAAAATGGCACACGGATTTTACAAGACTGTCCTCTCCCTGAGCATCGCCGCCGTGATTGGCGCGATTGCCCCCGCACAGGCGCAGGAAGGCTACACGCCCCAGTATCAAAACGTCGCCCTGCGCTATGACGTGGTGGAGCCGAAGAAACTCGGCCTGCGCTATGACGTCTATGCCGGCGGCCTCAAGGCGCTGAACGCGAACCTTGAACTCGACCTCACCAAGGAAGCCTACGACATCGGCCTGAAGGCTGAAACCGACGGCTTCATCGGCAGCATGTTCCCGTGGGAAGCACAGTATAAAACGTCCGGCCACAGCGAAGGCGGCGTGCTGATCCCCACCATCTCGACCTCCAGCTCCAGCTGGCGCAAATCGCTGAAGATGACGGAAATGCAGTATGACCCGAAAGGCAACCTGCTGAAAACCACCACCAAATCGGGCGAAAAGGTTGTCGTCAATAACGAGCCGAAAAAAGACCTCGCCAAAGACGCGGTCGATATGCTGACCGGCGCGCTGCTGATGATGCAGAACGCGAAGAACACCGAGAAATGCGAAGGTTCTTTCCCCGTGTTCGACGGCAAGCGCCGCTTCAACATCAACCTGACCGATGACGGCCGCGAAGTGCTGGCGAAAAGCGATTATTCCAAATTCTCCGGCGATGCGCTGCGCTGCACGCTGAAGGTGGAGCCCGTCGCGGGCTTCAAGGCCAAGGACAGCGAGCGCGGCTGGATGGCCGTGCAGGCGCATACCGAATCCCGCAAGAAACTGCCGACCATCTGGTTCGCACGCCTCGAGGAACAGGGCCCTGTCGTCCCCGTGCGGATGGAAATCTCGTCCGAATACGGCGCAGTCGTGGCGCACCTGTCGGGCGCGGCGAAAAAGTAAGCCTTTAAGGCCGGAAAATGCAAAATCCCCGCTTCGGCGGGGATTTTTTTATGCCCGTTTCTGCACAAAATTTGCACAATTCACAGCCCGTTTTTTCGTGTAATCTGCTGCAACAAACTGTGACTTGAAGCGGTGATTCCAAACTGCTTTGTTGATGACGGGGGAACTTCGGATATCATGACGGACAACAAGAAACTCGCCTGCATTATTCTGGCCGCCGGAAAAGGCACGCGCATGAAATCCGCGCTGCCCAAGCCGCTGCATGAAATCGCGGGCCGCAGCATGGTCGCCCATGCCATCGCGTCGTGCGAGGCACTGAACCCCGAAAAGATCGTCGTCGTCATCGGCCCCGACATGCCGCAAATGCTGGACGCCGTGAAGCCGCACGCAACCGCCATACAGCTCGTTGCGAACGGCACGGGCGGCGCGGCGCTGGCTGCCAAAGACCATTTCAGGAATTTCGACGGCGATATCCTTGTCGTGTTTTCCGATACGCCGCTGGTCACATCGGAAACCATGCAGCGCATGGTCGATATCCGCCGCCAGCTGCCCGCGATTGGCCTCACCTATTCCGCCTTCAGCCCCGCCGATCCTGCCAAATATGGCCGCATGGTGATGGATGATGACGGCACGTTGAAAAAAATCATCGAATGGAAAGACGCGACCAAGGCCGAGCGCAGGATCACGCTCTGCAACGGCGGCATCGTCTGCGGCGACGGCGCGAAGCTGTTCGACTGGCTGTCACAGGTCGGCAACGACAACGCGCAAAAGGAATATTACCTGACCGACCTGCCGCAAATCGCGCGGAAGGATAACCGCACGACGCATGTGGTGGAAATTTCCGAGGAAGAAACCGCCGGCGTCAACAGCCGCGAAGACCTCGCGAATATCGAACGCCTGATGCAGCAGCGCCTGCGCAAAAAACACATGGCGAACGGCGCGACGCTGACCGACCCCGCATCGGTGTTCTTTTCCCATGACACGGTGATCGGGCAGGATGTCACCATCGGCCCGAACGTCGTCTTCGGCGCGGGCGTGACGATTGCCAACAACGTCGAAATCCTGCCCTTCTGCCATATCGAAGGCGCGATTGTGGCGGAAGGCGCGCAAGTCGGCCCCTTTGCCCGCCTGCGCCCCGGCACGGTGCTGGGTGAGGACTCAAAAGTCGGGAATTTCGTGGAAACCAAGAACGCGCAAATCGGCGCGGGCGCGAAGGCGAGCCACCTGTCATACCTCGGCGATGCCACCATCGGCGACCGCGCGAATATCGGTGCGGGCACGATCACCTGCAATTACGATGGATATTTGAAACATAAAACTGTCGTGGGCAAGGACGCTTTCATAGGCTCCAACTCCGCCCTCGTCGCGCCCGTCACCATCGGCGACGGCGCGATTGTCGGCGCGGGATCGACCATCACGCAGGATGTGGCAGGCGATGCGCTGGCATTGACCCGCGCGCCGCAAGTGACGAAAGAAGGCTGGGCGCCCGTGTTCCGCGAAACGAAGAAAAAAGAAAAAGACCAGAAGTCTAAAAAGTAACCCGTCATGCCCGCCTTGTGCGGGCATCCGGTAGCGCGTCCGCGCGTCACATGAGTCAAGATTCATATGACGGCTGGACAGCCTTCCGGATCCCCGCACAAGGCGGGGATGACATAGAAAAAGGAAATATAAAATATGTGCGGCATCGTCGGCATCCTCAGCAAAGAAAAAGACGCAGCTCCCCTTCTTGTCGAAGGGCTGAAGCGCCTTGAATACCGCGGCTATGACAGCGCGGGCGTCGCAACGCTGGTGGATGGCAAGCTGGAACGCCGCCGCGCGGAGGGCAAGCTTATCAACCTCGCCGATAAATTGGCGAAAGAACCGCTGCATGGCACAGTCGGCATCGGCCATACCCGCTGGGCGACCCATGGCGGCGCGACGGAGCGTAACGCGCACCCCCACATCACCAACGATGTCGCGGTCGTGCATAACGGCATCATCGAAAATTATCAGGAATTGAAGGAGGAACTGGAACAATCGCAGTTCCGTTTTGAATCCGACACCGATACCGAAGTCATCGCGCACCTCGTCACCTTTTACCTGCGTCAGGGCATGAAGCCGACGGTTGCGGTCGATCAGGCGCTCGCCCGCCTGCGGGGCGCGTTTGCGATTGCCATGATTTTCTCCGGCGAAAAAGACCTCATCATCGGCGCGCGTTTCGGCACGCCGCTCGCGATCGGCTATGGCAAGGGCGAAATGTTCATGGCATCCGACAGCTATGCGCTCGCGCCGCTCACCGACAAGATTTCCTTTCTCGAAGACGGCGACCGGGTCGAAATGTCGCGCAGCGGCGTCACCATCCGCAATATCGACGGCAAAAAGGTGGAGCGTGAAGTGCGCGTGACCGCCCAGTCCGGCGCGCTGACGGGCAAGGGCGAATACCGCCACTTCATGGAAAAAGAAATCAACGAACAGCCCGCCGTGATCGGCGACACGCTGAACACCTATATCAATCCGGCCACCGGCCATATCACGATGCCCGACGATATCATGAGCATCGCGGACGCGCCGAAAATCACCATCAGCGCCTGCGGTACGGCATATTACGCGGGTTTCGTGGCCAAATACTGGCTGGAACAGATCGCGCGCATCCCGACAGAAGTCGATATCGCATCTGAATTCCGTTACCGCGAAGCCCCGCTGCCTGCGGGCGGCGCCGCCCTGTTCATTTCGCAATCCGGCGAGACGCTGGATACGCTGGAGGCGTTGCGCTATTCCAAACGCCAGGGCCAAAAATGCATCTCGATCCTCAACACCATCGAAAGCACGATCGAGCGTGAATCGCATAGCGTGCTGCGCACGCTCGCCGGCCCCGAAGTCGGCGTTGCCTCGACCAAGGCTTTCACGACACAGCTGACGACGCTGGCCTGCCTGACCGTCGCGCTGGCCTGCAAGCGCGGCGCGATCACGCCGGAGCGCGAAAAACAGCTGACCGACGCCTTGCGCGAAGTGCCGTCCCGCGTTGCCGAACTGCTCGGCCATGACGAGAAAATCCGCGAGATGGCAAAGCATATCGCCGAGGCGCGCGATGTGCTGTACCTTGGCCGTGGCACGTCATACCCCATCGCGCTGGAAGGCGCGCTGAAGCTGAAGGAAATTTCGTATATCCATGCCGAAGGCTATGCATCCGGCGAATTGAAGCACGGCCCTATCGCGCTTATCGACAACGGCGTGCCCGTGATCGCCATCGCACCCTATGACGCGCTGTTTGAAAAAACGGCCAGCAACGCGCAGGAAGTGATCGCGCGCGGCGGCAAGGTGCTGCTGATTTCCGACAAGCAGGGCATCGCCAAGCTGAAGGACAAATCGGCCTGGACAATCGAAATTCCCGAATGCGACCCGTTTGTCGCGCCGATCCTTTATACCATCCCCGTCCAGCTGCTCGCCTATCACGTGGCGGTCATCAAGGGCACGGATGTCGACCAGCCCCGCAACCTTGCGAAATCGGTCACGGTCGAATAAATCCGCCGTTATCGGTGGGGATGACAGCCGGGGCAGGCTTTGCTATCCTTGACGCATGAGCGCGTCCCTGTCCATTCGCCATAAATGCGTGATCGCCAGCGTCTGCGTCCTTGCGGGCGCGGTGGCGGGCGTGTTTTTCATGGGGCCGCTGGCGATTTACAAGGCGCTGCTGGGTGTCGGTTCTCTCATGCTGCTGTTAAGCGCGGCATCGATGATTGGGCGCGGGTATTTCAGCACGGCCATCATCATGGCGGGGGTCGCCATACTGGCCGACCCCGATCAGGTTTTCACGGTCGAGGCGGATATCGCAGGCCCTTTGCTGTTAAAGGCATCGAACATCCTGCAAACGGTGCGCGCCACGGCGGCGGCGGCGGCCCTGCTGCTGGCGATTTCAGGGATTTATCATCGCTATGGGCGCAAAGCCGCGCTAGTCACGGCGGGCCTATGGACGGCAATGGCCGTGCTGGCGGGATCATGCTGGCTGCTGGCGCATCACATCGCGGAGAAAAATGCGGCGGGTTACGAGGCCGCGCTGATCACCTGCGCGGATGAAATGAAACCTGCGGCGGAAACAGCCAAGACCGGCATTTACAAATACATCAGCAAACGCCGCGACCCCTGGCATGCCTGCGCGGTTGAAAAGACCTGTGCCGCGCCCTCGGTGTATGGCCTGCAACCCCTGTGCCGCCTGTCCTTTATCGGGCCGACACGGTTCCTGACCATCCTGCGCCGCGCGGGCGACCGCGTGATCATCGACGAAACAGCCCTGAAATACGACGCGCAGCTGCCCTATTGTGGCGAAAAACTGTCGAAACTGGCGGCGGCAGCTACGGTTGCCGATTACATCAACGCGCATCCCGGCAACCCCGAATACGCCGAACGCATCGACTGGGACCTGCTGGATTGCGCATCATCGGGCGTTTGCGAACAGTATGAAGAACAGACCGGCGTGCGCGAACAGACCTGCCGTGACGCCTATACAAATATGCATGAAACCCGAAATGTGGAACCGGCGTTGGATGTCATGAGGAAGTTTAACGGAGAAAAAAAGAAATGAAGTTCGCTGCCGTGCTGTTCGCCTGCGCCTTGATCGTTTTGATGCCCGCCCGCGCCCATGCGACGCCGGATGCCAGGGAAACGCTGGCGATCACCCACCTGATACAATATGTGCGGGAATCCGGCCTGCAATTCATCCGCAACAGCAAGGCCTATAACGCCGATGACGCAGCCGACCATATGTCGAAAAAGATGGATTACGCGCGCGACCGCCTGACCACGGCGGAGGAATTCATCGACTACGTCGCTTCCCGCAGCTCCATCACCAACCTGCCTTATTACGTCGTCAGCAATGATGGCAAAAAACAGGAAATGGGCCCATGGCTGTATGCCGAACTGGATAAATTCCGCAGGGCACAAACGGTGAAACCCGCCTCGCCTAAAAAGAAATAAATCAGGCCGATACGTCGATGAGCATCCCTTTCGGCGATGAAAACATCACGTCGCCTTTTTGCAGGTAGGGATAAAACCCGCCACGGCTGCGCGGGTCTGTCATTTCGGGATTACCGTTGCGGTCAAGTGTCAGCACGATAGTCTCGGCACGCGCCTGTGCTGCCACAGGCTTCCTTTTCCAGGTGCTCTGCGCCGGGCTGTGAATTGACGTGTTAAATGTGTCCATACAATGGATATTGTGCAGGTTTGCTGCGCGTCAAGACCGCGCAAAAAAATCCTTAAATCCACGCATCCAATATGCGGTCGCGATTGACGGGCACAGGCACGGATGACGGCAACTCACCGTTTTCATACCGCGTGAATTCCGATGTTTCCTCCTCCATATCCGACACATCATCGGCAGGCGCGATATCGGCGCGGCGGTATTTGAATGGTGCGCCCGGCGTATAGGGCAAGGGGGGCGCGGGTGAAATTCTGAGCATAGATTCTCCTTTGCCGGTCTTCATCAAGCCAACAATGAAATGCCCCTGTTGTTCCGTTTTTTTGCCATTATTTTTGTGCATATTTTACAGGATCTTAAGGGAAGTTCAGGCCGCTCCGGGGTTGACTTTTTGCTATAATTTATGTAAACGTATAGCCCAATAAGCAATAAAAAGAGGGGATATAAATGTCGTTCAAAAAATTCCGCGATGCCGCGCTGGTTGTCGCTTTTGCCGCTGTTGCAGGCTATGGCGCATATACGCAAGTCGCGCACCCCGAACTCTTTCCCCAGCCGCAGCAACCGGAAACTGCACAGGCACTCGGCAAGGCCCTTGGCCTGTAACGACTGTTACTTTTAAGCCACAAAGCTTTGGTTGTTTGTATATGTGTGGAACGCGATGAGTCCGCGCACGTTGACTGTACGGTTCGTCAACGTCAACCACATGAAAGTACAAACAATGAAAAAACTCTCCCTTCTGGCGGGCACAGCCGCCATCGCAATGTTCCTCTACGCCGCTCCCGCTTCGGCACAGACGGAAACCGCGCATACCGATAACGGCAACGGCATCTATCTGGGCGGCTACGGCGGCATGGGCTGGACCGATGCTGAAACAGCCGGCACCGACGGCAACCTGAACGGCGCAGATTGGGGCGTCTTCGCGGGTATCGAGCTGACCAACTGGCTCTCGCAATACAACAACATGGGCCTGACCGCCGCCATCGAAGGCCATTACGGCTGGTCGAGCGCGGATGACGATGTCGGCGCGCTGTCGTTTGAAAAAGATGATGAATGGGGCGTCAGCTTCCGTCCCGGTTTTGTCGCCCTCAACGACACAATGCCCATGGGCCTCAAGCCCTATGGCATCATCGGTTACCGCCACCTGAACATCGATACCACCACGCTGGGCGATCAGGACTTCAACGGCTTTGAACTGGGTCTTGGCACCGAAGTCATGGCTTACGGCGACTTCGGCCTGCGCGTGGATTACACCCACGTCTGGTACGGCTCCGAAGGCGGCATCGACCCCGATGAAGACAACCTGCGTGCAGGCGTCGCTTACCACTTCTAAGCGATATCATACCAAAAACGGCGGCCTTCACGGGCCGCCGTTTTTTATTGCGGCGATGGGGCTGCCGCCTCTAAAATGCCTTATGGCCACGCAAGACAACGACAAACGCCGCACGCTGGAGATCAAGGGAAAACAGGTGACCTTCACCCTGCTCCCGCCCTCCACCATGCCACCGCTCGACAAGGTGACCAGCGTCGCCGTCGTGCCCTTTACCGACAAGGGCGAGGTTGTGCTGGCGCTGC
This sequence comes from Alphaproteobacteria bacterium, assembly GCA_965279315.1. Taxonomy (GTDB): domain Bacteria; phylum Pseudomonadota; class Alphaproteobacteria; order Micavibrionales; family UBA2020; genus JAPWJZ01. Next base: position 3,108,122 of record OZ257145.1, read on the forward strand.
TGGATCGCGGTGCGGATATTCCCGGCGGGCATATGCACAAGGACGAAACCACGCTGGAACAAACCGCGCGCCGCGAAGCGATGGAGGAAGCCTTCATCACCATGGGCCCCTTGAAAACCGCGCTTGTCATCCAGTCCGATTTTTACGGCAGCGCGCCGGACGCGCTGACATATATGGTCGTCATGACCGGCACCGTCACCGCCTTTCACGATGAAAAACCCGACGGCGAAACCATGGGCCGCAAGATCATGCCGCCCGACGATTTCATCGCCGCCTATACCGCAGGCGACAAGAATTTCATGGCGGAGATTGTGAAAGGCGCGCAAACCGCGCTGCAGGGTCAGTCCGCGATCAAGCGGTGCTTGCGCAACAAGGCCTGCAATTCGCCGGAAGCGTAAAGGTCGCGCACGATGTCGCAGCCGCCGATGAATTCGCCCTTCACATACAGCTGCGGGATGGTCGGCCAGTTGGTGAAGTCCTTGATCCCCTGACGCAGGCCGGGGTCGGCCACCACATCGATATCCTTGAAATTGACGCCCATGTTTTCCAGCACCTGCACGACCGCCGCCGAATAGCCGCATTGCGGGAAGGCGGATGAGCCCTTCATGTAAAGAACAACGTCATGTTCGGCGATGTCATGCCGGATGCGTTCAAACACTTCGTTGTTGTCGAACAGGGCCATGGTGATTATGCGACGCGCGTCTTGATCTGCAATGCGTGGATGGTTTCGCCGATATGCTGGCCGAGCGCGGCATGCACCATGCGGTGCTGTTCCAGCAGCGGCTTGCCAGCGAAATTGGGGCAGACGACCGTGGCGGCAAGGCAGAGCCCGTCTCCGCGCACATCTTCAATGCGCACATCGGCGTCCGGAATGCTGCGTTTGATGAGTGCCTCGATGCTGTGTGTGTCCATTCCCTGCCTCCCGAATACCGCCCAATTCATATGGGTCTATTCTACGTTAGGGCAATAATCGTTAATAACTTGATAATAAAGTTGCCCCATTACCCGCCAAACCCCGTTTTTCGCAGCGCAATAGGGTGAGAAAACGCCAATAACCCCTTCCCTTTTTTGTAAAATCGGGCATATGATATATTGTTAATTTGTGAATTGTATTATGTTTGTGGCATGACAGGCGCACAGTATAAACCGCTGACGATCGGCATCTCCACCTCCGCGCTGTTTGACCTGCGCGAGGAACACGGTGTTTACCAGACGAAGGGGATCGAGGAATATCGCGCGCTGCAATTCTCCCGCCGCCGCGAGATCATGAAACCCGGCACCGCGTTCTGCGTGATCCAGAAATTGCTGGCCATCAATATCCCCGGTGAAAAGCCGCGCGTGGAAGTCGCGCTGATTTCCCGCAACGACATCGAAACCGGCATCCGCGCGCGTTACTCGCTCGACCATTACGGCCTCGATATCCCGCGTATTGCGCTGACCGGCGGCAAGCCTGTCGAGGCGCGCCTGCTCAAGGCCTACGGCATCGACCTGTTCCTGTCGAAGCATCCTGACGATGTGCAGCGCGCGGTCGATGGCGATATCGCGGCTTGCGTCCTTCACGACCCGCCCCTCGAGGCCGCTCCCGCCTGCAAGCCCGGCAAGGTGCATTTCGCGTTCGACGGCGACATGGTCCTGTTCGGCGGTGAATCCGAAGCGATTTTCCAGCGTGACGGCCTGCTCGGGTTTTTGAAATACGAAACCGAAAACGCCGAAGTGCCGATGCCGCAGGGCCCGTTTGCAAAAGTATTGTTCGTCATTCAGGCATTGAAGGCGACGTTTGCCAAGGATGACTGCCCGATTGAAACATCGCTGGTCACCATGCGTTCCGGCACCGCGCAGGTGCGCCCGATGAACACGCTGATCGACTGGGGCCAGATTGTCGACGGCGCGTACATGATCGGGCGTTCGTCGCAGGAAGGCCACAAATACCAGAAAGTGGACGTGCTGGCCGCAATCGGCGCCGACCTGTTTTTTGACGACCAGACATACCATACCGAACCCGCTTCGAAAGTCGTCCCGTCGGGCTACGTCCCCTCGAAAAGCGACCACAAGCAGGCGGCATAACGACCCGTAACGCTGTTTCATCCTTTTTTTAAGGGAAGTTTGCATGGCGAACCCAGTCAGCACCATCACCAGCTCCGGCGATATTTCCACGCTGACCGCAGCAGATCCGCTTGCGTTCGATGACGGCCGGTTTTTCGGGCAGCTGTTCTTTGACAACCATATCTTCACCGCCTTCGACGATTTTTATAACTTCAATTACGATGTCCCGCTTATCGAAACGGACACCGAGCTGCAGGCGTTCCTGTTTGGCGCAAATGGCGACGGTTATGTGCACGGCACCGACCTGCTGCTGGCCAACGGCGTCATCGACACCATCGAATTCACGGGTGACGGCGGGTCTTTTTCCTTCACCGGGCGGATGGAATACAGCTTCGGCGAAATCGGCACCACGACGATCAGCAGCCTGTCGGGTTTTGACGGCACCGACGGCATCCTGCTGGAGGGCAAGCTGCGCATCAACGGCTTCTTCGGCGTGACCGGCGAAGTCACGCGCCTTGTCAGCTACAGCAACAACATGGAAATCGAATATCTCGGCAAGTTTCAGGCGGACCGGATCCAGGGCTATTACAGCACGATCACCGCGACTGATGCAGGCGGCTCGTTCTCGCTCAGCGGTTATTATGCAGTGGCCGCCTATCAGCGGGCGTCCGATGCGGCGTTCACGCTCGATGATATCCTCAACACCGCATCCCTTTTCAGCCAGAGCGATACCTTCACCGTCATCGACGGCACGCGCGGCTGGCACGGTTTCGCCGGCAACGATAAAATGTATGGCGGCGCGGTTTCCGATACGCTGTATGGCGATGCGGGAAACGACACGCTGGATGGCGGCGCAGGCGACGATTTCCTTGCGGGCGGCCTTGGCAACGACCTCTATTTCGTCGACAGCGCCGCGGATAGCGTGATCGAGCTTGCCAATCAGGGCACCGACACGGTCAGCAGCAGCGTCAGCTTCGACCTTGCGCTGCAGGGATTGAACATCGAAAAACTGGCCCTGACAGGCGGCGGCAATATCGATGCCACTGGCAATGACCTGCGCAACACGCTGACAGGCAATACCGGCGACAACACGCTCGACGGCGGTATCGGCGCAGACAGGCTGATCGGCGGCGCGGGCAACGACACCTATGTGGTCGATAACGCGGGCGACAGCATCAGCGACGGCGCGGGCATCGATACCGTCCACGCATCGGTCAGCTACGCGCTTGTCGCCGGGCTTGAAAACCTCGACCTGTCGGGCGCCGCCATCCGCGGCACGGGCAACGCATCCGCCAACATCATCACCGGCAACGCAAACGCCAATATCCTGAACGGCGTTGGCGGCAGCGATACGCTGGATGGCGGCATCGGCAGCGACACGCTGACAGGCGGCGCGGGCGCGGATATTTTCACTTTCACCGCAACCGACGGCGCATCCGACACCGTGACCGATTTCAACCGCGTGCAGGGCGACAAGATCGACATTTCCGACCTGCTGACGGGGTTCGACCCCATGGCTGACGACATCACCCAATTCGTGCGCATCGATACAGTCGGCAAGAACAGCGTGCTGTTCGTCGATGCCGATGGCGGCGGCGACAATTTCGTGCAGATCGCCACCCTCAACCGCGCCACAGGACTGACCGACGAACTGGCGCTGCTGAATGCAGGCACGCTGATCGCCAGCTGATCCCTCAAGCCGGATTTACTGGAAGTCTTCCATTTCCTGAAACGGACGGATCTCGATCACGCTCGGGCCCGGCATGGGGTTGGGACAGCGCTTGACCCAGGCCACCGCCTCGTCCATGTCCTTGACCTCCCAGATCCAGAAGCCCGCGACAAGTTCGCCGGGTGCAGGGAACGGCCCGTCCGTCACGGTGCGGTTCGCGCCATCAAAGGCAACGCGCATGCCACGCGAGGATTCCGCGAGGCCGTCTGCCATGCGCAGGATGCCGGCTTTCTCGAGTTCGTCATTAAACTTCCCCATCTCTTCCATCGACGCCATCACTTCAGCCGTCGGATGAAACCCTTTTTCGCTCTCTTCGGTCGCCTTCACCAAAACCATGACGCGCATCTGCCGCCTCCTTGCATGAAATATTTTTCGCCCCAGCATCTCAACGAAGGACTCATATTTCAAGTTCCTAAATGGCTGCAACAGCAGAAAGTTGCTTAATTTCTTAAGCATATCAGTGCGTTAGATCACACCCGCCATTAACCATTCCTAAAACATCCTCATATATCATGGACTTGTGGGATTCTCGCATTCCCATTCCATGACCAGAAGGGTTTTGTTGGACGATGGCGCAGGAAGAAGACTTCAATCTGAAGCCCGTCACGCAGGCGGAGCTGAACGACATGATCCGCAAGCACCAGAATTTCCTGAGTGCGAAGGCGGGCGGCGCGCGCGCGGTGTTGCGCGACCGCGATATGACGGGGCTTTCCTTCATCGGCCAGAATTTGTCGCAGTCGGATTTTTCGGGCTGCATCATGGCCTTCGCCGATTTGACCGGCGCGAATTTCGAAAGCTCCACCCTGTTCGGCGTCGACCTTTCCAGCGCCAAGCTGACCAACACCCGCCTTGTGCGCGCCGATATGCGCGGCGCGGAAGTGGGCGAAGCCGACCTGTCGATGGCGAATTTGCAGGGCGCCGACTTGCGGCAGGGCCGCACGATTTTAAAACGCAAAATCAAGAGCTCCGAAGACCAGTACGCCAAAACGGCGGAGGCCGGCATCGTCATGTTCACCGGCAGCGACCTGACAGGCGCGAACCTGACGGGTGCCACAGCCATTTCCGCCGATTTCAGCGACGCGATCCTTGAAAACGCGAAAATGGCCGGCATGAATTTGCAGGGCGCGAACATGAAGGGCGCGGATTTGTCGAATGCCGACATGAAGCAATCCGACCTGCGCAACGCCGATTTTTCGTACGCCACCATGACCGGCACGACGATGGAAAAGGTCGAAAAAGGCGGCAGCAATTTCACGCTGACGCTGACCGGCGCGACCAAGGGGCAGGCCGTCGGCGAAATGCCGATGACGCTGGACGAATTGATCCTGAACCATGTGCGCTGGGTCGCAACCGCAGGCCAGCAGGGCAGGCAATTGACGCTGACCGATATCGACATGCGCAAGGGGCCGAAGCTGTCCACGCAGCGTTTCACCGCCGTGCGCGCCAACAAATGCACCTTTGCCGAAATGGATTTGCGGTCAATTGAACTGCAGGGCGCGAACCTCGATGATTCCGACTTCCGCAAATGCCTGTTCCAGAGCGCCGACCTGCGCGGCGCGCGTTTTCGCAACGCCATGATGCACCGCGCCGATTTCAGCCGCGCGAACATGAACCCGCTTGTGCTCAAAAAACCGGACGGCATCACCTATCACATCCCCTGCCGGATGGAGGAAGCGCAGCTGCGCCATTGCAATTTCAGCGGCACACGCCTGATGGAGGCGCGATTCAACAAATGCGACCTGCACGGCGCAACTTTCACCAACACCGATTTGCGCGGCGCTGATTTCACGGGCGCGATCCTGAAGGGCGCGACCTTCACCGATGCGGTGCTGGACGACGCGGTGTTCGACCCCGACAGCGACCCGCGATAAATCACGCGAAAAAGCCTGTCACAACCGTCACATTCGCGTGACGGCGGCCATCATCTTGAAAAAATTATTTTCCGGCGATGTGCTTCATGGAACAGCGCAAAAGCCTGTCGCTAACGCGTTGTCACCAAAAATTACCTTGAATCCTGAGGTCAAAGTTGAGAGAATGTAATCAGGCTCTACCCTTGCGGGCGAACCTCCCCCACAACTTCCGGACAGAAAGACCCAGCAGCCCCAGCGTCAGCGCGGGCAGCCACAACAGCCTTAATTCGCCCTGCAACGCCGCCATGCCTTCCGCGCTGAAAAACCCGTGGCCGATGGGGCAGACGGGCAGCGGCGTGTCGTCGAAGAAAAACCGTTCCGCCGAAAACGGCCACCACAGCGCAACGCCCAAACCGCCATCGGTCAGCGCATCGAGCAACGGGTGTGAAATGGTGCTGATAAAAAGATAGCTGAAAACGACGGCGCGTTTGACGGCCACGCCATCGGCCATGAATTCGCGGTTGCGCCACGCCCAGAATGCGGCGACGGCAACGGCGAAGAAAACAGAATGCGTAAAACCGCGATGCCCGAACTGGCTTTCATACGCGATGCCAAAGATAAAACCGATGCAGTCGAAATCCGGCAGCACCGAACAGAACGCGCCCACCACGAGCAGGCTGCGGGGGATTCTCTTTTGCCCCAGCGCCAGGGCGATGGCGACCGGCACGGCGGGGTGCGAAAAGACGGTCGACATGCTGAAAATCCTTTAAATATCAATATGAACAGGTTAAAAATTATGTGTCCCCTGCCCCTTTGTCAAGGCGTGGAATCGCGCTATAAATACGCTATGCATATCCGCCAGCTCCCAGAAACGCTCATCAACCAGATCGCCGCCGGCGAGGTCATCGAACGCCCCGCCGCCGCCGTGAAGGAACTCGTCGAAAATTCCATCGACGCGGGCGCAACGCGCATCGAGGTTGTGGTGCGCGATGGCGGCGCCTCGCTGATTTCCATCAACGACGATGGCATCGGCATGACGGCGGATGATTTATCTCTCGCGGTGGAACGTCACGCGACATCGAAACTGCCCGACGAAGACCTTGTGAACATTGCGTCATTGGGTTTTCGCGGCGAGGCATTGCCCTCCATCGGCGCGGTCAGCCGCTTGACGATCACCAGCCGCAAAAAAGACGCGGAGGGCTTTGCGATCACCGTCGAAGGCGGGAAAAAATCAAAACCCGCCCCCGCCGCGCACGGCAAGGGCACGAAGGTGGAAGTGCGGGATTTGTTCTACGCCACCCCTGCCCGCCTGAAATTCCTGAAAAGCCCGCGCACCGAAACGCAGAGCGTGCGTGATGTTGTTGAACGTTTGGCGATGGCCTATCCCGATATCCATTTCAAGTTCACGGCGGATGACAAGGAAACGCTCGACCTGCCCGCATCGCAAGGTGATTTGTACGAACGCCGCCTCGGCCGCCTGCGCCAGATCATGGGGCGCGAATTTGCGGAAAACGCGCTGCGGCTGGATGCTGAACGCGACGGCGTAAAACTGACCGGTTATGCCAGCCTGCCGACGCTGAACCGCGGCACGAACCAGTTCCAGCAGTTTTTCGTCAACGGCCGCCCCGTGCGCGACAAGCAGCTGATCGGCGCGATCCGCGGGGCGTACATGGATTTCCTCGCCTATGACCGCCACCCGATGCTGTGCCTTTTCCTCGACCTGCCGCCGGCCGATGTCGATGTGAACGTGCATCCGGCGAAATCGGAAGTGCGTTTCCGCGATTCCGCGCTGGTGCGCGGGCTGATCGTCGGCGGGCTGAAACACGCCATCACCGCCGCCGGCCACCGCGCATCGACGACCGTTGCGGGCGACACGCTCGCCGCCTTCACCGCGCCGCAATTTCCCGCGTCGCAAAGTGGCTGGGACGGCGAATACCGCCAGCCTGCATCGAATTATCCGGGGTTGAAGGGTATGTCGGGTGCGCCGTATTCCGGCAGCGCCTTCGGCGCGTCAGGAAATACGTTCGGCGTCTCCGGCAACCTCGCGCTGCAAACCGCGCCTGCATCGCGCGCGCATGACGATGTGAATGCCATCGACGTTCCCGCCGAATATCCGCTGGGCGCGGCCTGTGCACAGGTGCATGAAACCTATATCGTCGCGCAGACGGCAGACGGGTTGGTGCTGGTCGACCAGCACGCGGCGCATGAGCGGCTTGTGTACGAAGACATGAAAAAGGCGCTCAATTCCGGCGGCATCGCGCGCCAGCCGTTGCTGCTGCCCGAAATCGTGGAAATGGACCAACCCTCTGCCGAACGCCTGCTGGCACGCAAAGGCGAGTTGGAGGAATTGGGGCTGGTGATCGACAGCTTCGGCCCCGGCGCGGTCGTAGTGAACGAAACGCCCGCGCTGCTCGGCAATATCAACATTAAACAAATGGTGCTGGACCTCGCCGATGACGTCGCCAATTACGGGCAGACGATGGGGCTGAAGGAAAAGCTGGAGGAAGTCTGCTCCACCATGGCCTGCCACGGGTCGGTGCGCGCAGGCCGCCGCCTGACCCCCACGGAAATGAACGCGCTGCTGCGCCAGATGGAACGCACGCCCCATTCGGGGCAATGCAACCACGGCCGCCCGACCTATGTTGAACTGAAACTCGCCGATATCGAAAAACTCTTTGGACGCAGATAATCATGACCGACACGAACACACCCGAAACCGTCACGCCCACCGTTAACGCGGAAGAGGCCGAACAGCTGAAACTGTGCCGGATGCTCTACGGCATTTTCGCGGCGTCGATGGTTTTGCAATTCATCAACATGACGACCATCCTGCTGGGCACGGCGGCGCTGACCGCCGGCATCATCCTTGCCTATATGGAACGTAAAAAAGCCAAAGGCACGCTCTACGGCAACCACCTGCAATGGCTGATCCGCACCTTCTGGATCGGCGGCGGGGTTTATGTGCCGATCCTCAGCCTTGTGCTGACGGGCGTGCTGGTCTGGAAAATGAACATGGCGGCGATGGCCGAGGCGTTTTCAACCGGCGAAGGCACCATGCAGATCGCCATCCAGAAAGTGATGGAGGCGAACCAGACGCTGATTTTAACGTCGTCGCTGATCATTTTCGCGCCGGCGGTCATCTGGTGGTTCTGGAGGTGCTGGTACGGCTGGAAACGCCTGTCGCTGGGCAAGCAAATCCCGAACGTCATGAGCTGGATTTAATCAGGTCGCGGAATTTTTCAATCGCGTTCAGTTCAAGGCGGATATTATCCAGCCGTTTGCGTGCAAGCGCATCCTCGCCCCATTTTTCCAGCTGGTAGATTTCATCGACGCAGGCGGCGGCATGGGCGGATTCACCATCCAGATAACCGTCGGCAATCGCGAGCGCGATAACGACCGACCCCGTGAGCGCAGTTGTCACTTGCGCCACCGTGAAATCGGCGGCGGGCATCGACACCAGCAGCGCGTTCAGGCGTTCAAGGGATTCAGGCGGCTGGTTGTGATACCGGATGCCATCCACGCGTTCCAGCACGATGCCATGGGTATCTGCAAGCCATGTCAGCAGCGGCAGCCACACGGCCTCCTGCCGCGCGATCAGGTCGGCGGGGGTGGCGGCGAAATAGCAGATGAGGTCGGACGCGCCGTATTTCAGCAGTTCGACATTCAACGCCTGCCGGTCGGGGCCGGTTGATTTGTCGGTCATGGTATTGGCCAGCTGCATCAGCGGCATGGAATTCGGCACGATGTCCGCACCTTGCGCCTGCCATTCGGCGGCGATGGCATCGGCGAGGTCTTTGCTGGCGAAGATCAGGCTGTGCTGCATGACAGATTTGACGGTCTTGCCATCCAGCCGGATGACATAGCCGCCAGGTGCGGTGCCTGCTTCGGCGATTTTATAAAACCGCTTCATTTGCGCGCCCCGACATAGGCGGTGCAGGCATTGCCGCCGTTTTCCGCAGGGGCGAGCGGCGGTTCTTTCACGCCCGATGCAGTACTGCCGTTGAACAGCGCGCCGATGGTGCCGGCCTCCGGCGTCACGGCCATGCCGTCAAACGGGCCGGTCATCAGGATGGGCGTGGTGATGGTCAGCAACGTCGCCTTTTTCGGCGCGGGGGTGAAGCGCATGTTGATAAGCTGCCGCACGAAATCGATCTCGCCTTCGCCGTAAATCGTCGCGTCTTCGGTGTCGATCACGACGGCGCGGGATTTGGCGATGCCGTTTTCGACCCCGAAATCCGCGCCGACGCAGTTGATGACGGTTTCTTTTGCGCCCATCGCGTTGAACACATCGCCGCCCCAGAATTTCAGGGCGTTGCCGGCGATCGATCCCTTGCCGCCTTCGAACACGGCGTGCCCTGCGGTGGTGGAGAGCACCATCGGAACCTGTTCCTGCACTTGCGCGACCAGATCAAGCTTGGCGGTCATCTGGCCGCCCTTGCCGCCTTCGGCGATCTGGCCGTAATCGACATGCGCTGCGGCCAGCGTCGCGCGCAGGCTGGCGCCCGTCTTGAACAGGTCGCCGGTGATTTCGGCGTCATCGATCTTGCCGTGCAACCCGCGGACTTCGCTGTCGCCGTTCGGCAGCGCGGTGAAGGGGATTTCGTAATCGCCGTAGTTCTTGCCCTCCACGCGCAGGCCCTCGGCCTTCACAAAATAGGAAACGGTGGCTTCCGTCCCTTCGGGGATTTTCTGCCAAGGCAGGCCTGCTTCAAAGCGGCCCAGCACGATGCTGGCGGTTTTCAGGTCATTGGGGTCTGCGCCCACGACGATATCGGACACGACGACGGAAGGCTTGGCAAGATCGGTGCCGAGCCGCACGCCGCCAAAGATGCGCACGGGCTGCTGGAAGAAACCGGCAGCATACATTTCAAACGGCGCGCGCAGGTATATATGCAGCAGTATCGACATGCCGACCCAGAAGATGGTGGCGAATACGCCAAGCCACATGATGAGTTTAAGCAGGATGCGCACAGGTTTTGGCAGCCGGTTGTTGTCGATGACGACTGGCGGTGATGCGTTTTCCGGCGGTAATTCCGTCATGGCTTAATCCAGTATTTCGAAGGGATCGGTTTTATCATCGGCGTTGAAACCGAAATATTTGAACGTCTTTTTCATTTCGGGATCGAGCGGCGCGGTGATATCGAGAATCTTTCCCGTGATCGGGTGCGGCAGGATCATGCGGCGCGAATGGAGGTGCAGCGTGCGCGGCAGGGTCGGGTTTTCCTCAAGGAAGCTTTGCTGTGCCTCGTACTTGTAATCGCCCAGCAGCGGGCAGCCGATTTCAAGCGCGTGGACGCGGATCTGGTGGGTGCGGCCGGTGCGCGGCCAGAAGGCGACCCAGGCAAGTTTGCTGCCGACCGTTTCCATGACCTGGTAATAGGTGAGCGCGGATTTGCCCTCTTCCTCGTCCACCGCCATGATGCGCTCGCCGCCGCCCACATCGCGTTTGGCGAGCGGCACGGTGACCTTGCCCTGATGCTGCGCCGGTGCGGGCGATGTGACAGCCCAGTAATATTTGCGGATATCGCGCCCCTTGAACTGGTCGCCCAGTGCTTGCGCCGCCAGCGTCGTGCGTGCCAGCAGCAGCACGCCCGAGGTGTCGCGGTCGAGGCGGTGGACAAGGCGCGGACGGCTTTCGGCGTCGTCCTGCAACCCGTCCAGCAACCCGTCGATATGGCGTTCGATCTTCGACCCGCCCTGCACGGCCAGGCCTGCGGGCTTGTTCAGCGCCATCACATGCTGGTCTTTGTAGATCACCAGCGATTTGATGAAATCGATATCGCGCGGCGACAGGCCCTTTTTGCGCTCCGGCGCGGGGGCCAGCAGCTGCGGCGGGATGCGGATGGTCTGCCCCTTGGCGAGGCGCGTTTCGCCCTTGGCGCGCTTGCCGTCGACGCGCAGCTGGCCCGTGCGCAGGATTTTCTGCAACTGGCCGAAGGCGAAATCGGGGTATTTCTTTTTTAGCCAGCGGTCGAGGCGCTGGCCGTCATCGTCTTCCGAAATGATAACGCCTTCGCTCATGCTGAAAATCCTTTGACGAGATACGCGCCGGCGAAGACCGCCAGCAGCGAGAGAAAAACGGAAGCCGCGACATAAGCCGCAGCCTGAACCGCCTGCCCCGTATTGGCAAGCTTGTAGACATCGAATGAAAAGGCGGAAAACGTGGTGAAGCCGCCTAGGAAGCCGGTGACCAGCAAGGCCTGCACGGGCGCGGGAATATTCGATTTCTGCGCCGCCGTTTCCATGATGATGCCGATGACAAGGCTGCCCAGCACGTTCACGAACAGCGTGCCATAGGGGAATGCCTCGCCGAACAGCCCGCGCGCGGCGAGAATGCTGTAGTGGCGCATGACGGAGCCGAAACCGCCGCCGAGGAATATCGCAATGATCACGTTCATTCCTTGCCGCCTTTCTCGTCGCGCAGTTTTTGCCAGTATTCGAGGCGTTTTTTCAAGTCGCGTTCGAACCCGCGCTCGACCGGCTGGTAAAAATTTTCGCGCGGGATGCCGTCGGGGAAGTAATTCTGGCCGCTGAAGCCTTCTTCGGTATTGTGGTCGTAATTGTAACCCGCGCCATAGCCGATGTTTTTCATCAGCTTGGTCGGCGCATTCAGGATGTGTTTCGGCGGCATCAGCGACCCCGTTTCCTTCGCCCGCGCGCGCGCATTGTTATAGGCCATGTAGGCGGCGTTCGATTTCGGCGCGGTCGCTAGGAAGATCAGCGCCTGCGCGAGCGCGAGTTCGCCTTCGGGGGAGCCGAGACGCTCGTAGGTTTCGGATGCCGCGAGCGTCATGGGCAGCGCCTGCGGTTCGGCAAGGCCGATATCTTCGGTCGCCATGCGCACCATGCGCCTTGCGATGTAGCGCGGGTCTTCGCCGCCTTCCAGCATGCGGCAGAACCAGTAAAGCGCGGCATCGGCATCCGACCCGCGCACGGATTTGTGCAGGGCGGAGATAAGGTTGTAATGGCTTTCCTGCGCCTTGTCATACAAGGGAGCGCGTTTCTGCACGATTTTCGCAAGCCCCTCGATATCCAGCATGCCTTTTTTGTGCAGGTTGAATATCTGCTCGGCAAGGTTGAGGATATAGCGCCCGTCGCCATCGGCCATGTTGATCAGCGCGGCGCGCGCTTCGGGCATCAGGGGCAGCGGGCGCGTCATCGTCTGCTCGGCGCGCTGCAGGAGCTTTTCGAGCGCGCTTTCGTCGAGGCGGTTGAGCACCAGAACTTGCGAGCGCGAGAGCAATGCGCCGTTCAGCTCGAAAGACGGGTTTTCGGTCGTCGCGCCGACCAGCGTGATCGTGCCGTCTTCGACATACGGCAAAAATGCGTCCTGCTGCGATTTGTTGAAGCGGTGGATTTCATCCACGAACAGCAGCGTGCCACGGCCAAGGCGGCGGCGGTGCAGCGCGGATTCAAATACCTTGCGCAGGTCGGCGACGCCGGTGAAGACGGCGGAGATTGCCTCGAAATGCAGCTCGGTGTGGTGTGCGAGCAGGCGGGCGAGCGTGGTCTTGCCGCAGCCGGGCGGGCCCCAGAAAATCAGGGACGTGATGCGCCCCTGCTCCACCATGCGGGCGAGCGGGCCATCGTCCTTGAGCAGATGATCCTGTCCCATCACTTCGCGGAGCGTTTGCGGGCGCAGGAGGTCGGCCAGGGGGCGCGGCGCTTCCTTTCCCGGCTCTTTCTCGTATGTGACGTCGAACAGGTTGCTCATGGGTTATAACGTGATCATCAGGTTGCTGACCTTGTCGCCGCGCAAAATCTGGATCATCCAGCGTTGCGTGTTTTGCGCCTTCAACGCGTCTTTCACATCCTGCACGCTGCCGATGGTGTCGCCATTGACGGAAAGGATGATGTCGCCACGGGTGAGGCCAAGGCGCGCTGCATTCCCGCTTTCGGCGGTCAGGATGACGACGCCGGTGTCCTGCGACGTGCCGCCGATATCTTCGGATATCGCGGGCGAGATATTAGCGACGGTTGCGCCCGATAGCGGGTTGCGGCCAGCAAGCGTGCTGGTGTCGGCAGCGGGCTTTTCGGGCGGGGCTTCGGTTTTCATGGTCAGGTCTTGCGATTTGCCGTCGCGCCAGACGGTGATCCTGACCGGCGTGCCGATGGCGACGGTTGCAAGGCGGAAACGCAGCGCCTCGGGGTCCTGGATGCTGCGGCCGTCGATGGCGGTGATGACATCGCCGATCTTGATGCCGGCCTTGGCGGCGGGGCCGATGCCGTTGACGCGGTTGATGAGCGCGCCGCCCGCGCCCGCAAGCCCAAGATGGTCGATCATGTCGGGCGTGACCTGCTGCCCCTGCAGGCCGGCCCAGGCGCGCACGATCTTGCCGCCGTGGGATGCCGCGAACATCACGGCCTTGACCATGCTGGCGGGGATGGCGAAGCCGATGCCAAGCGACCCGCCATCGCGGGAGAAGATCATGCTGTTGATGCCGATCAGGCGGCCCTGCATGTCGACAAGCGCGCCGCCGGAATTGCCGGGGTTGATGGCGGCGTCGGTCTGGATGAAATAGCCGTAATCGGTCTTGCCCATGCCGGTGCGGTTGAGCGCGGACACGATGCCGCTGGTGACCGTCTGCCCCACGCCAAAGGGGTTGCCGATGGCCAGCACAAGGTCACCCACCTCGATCGCGTCGCTGTCGCCAAGGGGCAACGTGGGCAAGGGCGCGCCGCGCGGCGTGATGCGCAGCATGGCAAGGTCGGTCTTTTCATCGTTCAGGGCGACCTCCGCCTCGAACTCGCGGCCATCCGCCGTGACGACGCGGATTTCGGATGCGCCCTTGATGACATGGGTGTTGGTGGCCACCTGCCCGGATGCATCGACGATGACGCCTGAGCCAAGCGCGCTTTCCACGCGGTCGCGCATCGGCCCCATAAGGCCGAGCCCCATCTGGCCAAAGAAAGGGTCGTTCATGAAGGGATTCAGCATCGTGCGTTCCTTCACCACGCGCTTGGTGAAGATATTGACGACGGCGGGGCTGCTGCGTTTCACGATGGGCGAAAACGACAGCTGCATCTGCTGTACGGATTGCGGCACCTCCGCCGCGGCGGGCGCGGCGAGCAGGGCAATGGACAATGCGGCGGACAATGCGGCGATGTAGCGAAACACGGGGTCTTTCTCCTTTAAAAAGCGCCTTCAGGCGGCCTGATTGAAGGACGTAAAAAGGGCGGGAAACCCTTCGGTCCCCGCCCTTTTTATATAGCTCAACAGAAGCGTTTTAGCCAGCTTATGCCTTTTTCTTGGCGCGGGGCTTTTTCGCTTCGACGGGGGCTTCGATCGGGGATGCCGATTCAGCCTGGCCGCTGTCTTTGCCTTTTGCCGAACGGTCGCGGTCGACCAGTTCGATGAACGCAACAGCCGCGTTGTCGCCATGGCGGAAGCCGGCCTTCAGCACGCGGGTGTAGCCGCCGTTGCGGTCAGCATAGCGCTTGCCCAGGATGTCGAACAGTTTCTTGACTTGCGTTTCGTCGCGCAGGCGGGACATCGCGAGGCGGCGGTTTGCAAGGCCGCCTTTTTTGCCAAGCGTGATCAGCTTGTCAACGACAGCGCGCAGTTCTTTTGCCTTGGGCAGGGTTGTCTCGATTTGCTCATGCTTGATGAGCGCCGCAGCCATGTTCGCGAACATTGCATGACGGTGTTGGGTCTTTACGCCGAGTTTACGGCCGGATTTACCATGACGCATGGTGCAGTCTCCTTCAAGTTGTCGCCTCGCGCACGAGGCGGATCAGTATGAGCAATACCCTGTATTCAGCAGCATTGCCTGCGGGGACAATCCCCGGCTTTGGTATCAGGCGTTAAAACGGATCTTCGAGTTTTTTCGCCAGGTCTTCGATGTTTTCGGGCGGCCAGCCTTCGACCTTCATGCCGAGATGGAGGCCCATGTTGGTGAGCACTTCCTTGATCTCGTTGAGCGACTTGCGGCCGAAGTTCGGGGTGCGCAGCATGTCGGCTTCGGTTTTCTGGACGAGGTCGCCGATGTAAACGATGTTGTCGTTTTTCAGGCAGTTTGCGGAACGGACGGACAGTTCCAGCTCTTCCACTTTGCGGAGGAGATGGCGGCTGAAGGGCAGTTCGTCTTTCGCCTCTTCCTTGGCGACCGAGGTCGGCTCCTGGAAGTTCACGAACACCTGCAGCTGGTCTTGCAGGATGCGCGCCGCGAATGCGACTGCGTCTTCCGGCTTGATCGTGCCGTTGGTCTCGACGTCGAGGGTCAGCTTGTCGTAGTCGGTGATCTGGCCGACGCGGGTGTCTTCGACCTTGTAGGAAATGCGGCGGATCGGCGAGAAGATGCTGTCAACGGGGATCATGCCGATGGGCGCGTCTTCGGTGCGGTTCTGCGCGGCGGGGCGATAGCCCTTGCCGTTTGCGACGGTCAGTTCCATCGAGAGTTTCGCCTTGTCGCCCAGCGTGCAGATCACGAGGTCGGGGTTGACGATTTCGATGTCGCCGGTGGTTTCGATCATGCCCGCTTTGACTTCCAGGGGGCCTTCGGCCACGAGGCGGAGTTTTTTCGGGGTGTCGGAGCTCATGCGGATCGCGAGCGACTTGATGTTCAGGACGATGTCGGTCACGTCTTCGCGGACGCCGGGGATGGAGGAGAATTCGTGCAGGACGCCGTCAACCTTGATCGAGGTGACAGCAGCGCCTTGCAGCGAGGACAGCAGGACGCGGCGCAGCGCGTTGCCAACAGTGAGGCCGTAACCGCGTTCCAGCGGCTCGACGACGACGGTGCCGAAGCGGTTGGGATCTTTGTTCGTGCTGACATCAACCTTGTTGGGTTTAATCAGCTCTTGCCAGTTTTTCTGAATCAAGGTCTTCCCCTTTATATGCCTGATTGTATCGTATCGAAATCGAAGTGCCGTTCACGGCATCGCCTCCCCTGAAAGCCAAGGAGGCGCCCCCGCCGTCAGATATTAGACGCGGCGCTTTTTGCGCGGGCGGCAGCCGTTATGCGGGACGGGCGTGATGTCCACGATCGACAGGATGCTGAAACCGACGGACTGCAGCGCGCGCAGTGCGGATTCGCGGCCTGAACCGGGGCCCTTCACCAGAACTTCCAGCGTCTTCACGCCGTGTTCTTTCGCCTTTTTGCCAGCATCTTCTGCTGCCATCTGCGCGGCATAGGGGGTCGATTTGCGCGAGCCCTTGAAGCCGAGGTGACCTGCGCAGGACCAGGAAATGGTGTTGCCTTGCGCGTCGGTGATGGTGACGATCGTGTTGTTGAAGGTCGAGTTGACGTGAGCGACGCCGGAGATGATGTTCTTGCGCTCTTTTTTGCGGGCCTTCGGCGCTTTTGCTTCGTCCGCTTTTTTCTGTGACTCTTGCTTTGCCATTGTTCTCTACTTTGCTTTCAGGATTATTTCTTGGTAGCGGCAAGTTTCTTGCCGGTGACGGTTTTGCGCGGGCCCTTGCGGGTGCGTGCGTTCGTGCGTGTGCGCTGGCCGCGGACGGGCAGGCCTTTGCGGTGACGCAGGCCGCGGTAGCAGCCGAGGTCCATCAGGCGCTTGACGGCGACGGCGGTGTCGCGGCGCAGCTCGCCTTCCACTTTCGTGGTGGCTTTGATGGTTTCGCGGATGCGGCCCAGTTCATCTTCGGACAGCGCGTTGACGCGCTTGTTCCAGGACACTTTCGCGGTGTCGAGAATTTTCTTGGCCGTCGTTCTGCCGATGCCATGGATGTAAGTCAGCGCAATGCCGACAACTTTTTCAGTGGGGATGTTTACACCCTCGATACGCGCCACGTTGAGACTCCTGTTGAGCTTACTTTATATACAAAAACGGCCTTTGACCCCATAAAGGGCAGGGCTCGCGCATTATATGGAGTTGAGAAAAAACGTCAACTCCTTATTTCCCCTAAAATACGGCCAAAACAAGGTTTTTTAAGGTTTCGGTCCCGGATTGGGGGGATTTATCCGAACTTTTTTGGGGGCGGCAGCTGCGAACCCCCGTTATTGCTCGTTAAAACCGACTCGATCTGGGTTGTGACCTCGTCCATGCCGGCCATGCCGTCCACGGATTTCAGCAGGCCCCGGCCCTCGTAAAACGGCAGAATCGGCGCTGTTTGCGTGTGAAAGACGTGCAAACGGCCCTTTACCGTCTCGGCATTGTCGTCGGCGCGGCGGGTGAAGCTGTCTTTCGCGCCGCACGAATCGCATGTGCCGGCAACGGCCGGCTGCTTGGCGGTGTCGTGATAGCCGGCCTTGCATTTGGAGCAGGAGAATCGGCCGGAGATACGGTCGACCAGTTGCTTGTCATCCACTTTCAGCTGGATGACGGCATCGATCTTGATGTTCTTCTCGTGCAGCATTTTCTCGAGCGCTTCGGCCTGGCTCACGCTGCGCGGGAAACCGTCGAGGATGAAGCCGTTTTTGCAGTCGTCTTTTTCAAGACGCTCGGCCAGCATCTTGACGGTGATCTCGTCGGGCACCAGCTTGCCTGAATCGAGGATGGCCTTGATTTCAAGACCCAGCGGATCGTTCGGGTCTTTCACGCGTGCGCGGAACAGGTCGCCGGTGGAGATGGCGGGTATGCCATGCTTTTTCGTCAGACGTTCTGCTTGAGTACCTTTGCCGGCGCCGGGTGGGCCGATCAGGATGATCCTCATTTACGCGCTCCTCTCAGCTTGGCTTTTTTGATGAGACCCTCGTACTGGTGCGCCAGCAGATGGGAATGGATTTGCGCCACGGTATCCATCATGACGGAAACAGTGATGAGCAAGCTGGTGCCCCCGAAATAGAACGGCAGGCCGAATTTCGAAATCAGCATTTCGGGCAGCATGCAGATGAACACAAGATACGCGGCGCCGATCACCGTGATACGCGTCAGCACGTAATCGAGGTAATCGCCGGTCGCCTTGCCGGGACGGATGCCGGGGATGAAGCCGCCGTATTTGCGCAGGTTCTCCGCCGTTTCATCGGGGTTGAACACGATGGCGGTGTAGAAGAACGAGAAGAAGATGATGAGGAACGTGTAGGTCGCCATATACAGCGGTTGGCCATGCTGCAGGTAGCGCGCCATTTCCTGCACCCAGCCGTCGCCGCCCTTGTCGCCCGCGAAGCCCACGATGGTCATGGGCAGCAGCAGCAGCGACGATGCAAAGATCGGCGGGATAACGCCGGAGGTGTTGAGTTTCAGCGGCATGTGGCTGGCTTCGCCGCCGGTCATCTTGTTGCCGACCATCCGTTTCGGATAGTTGACGATGATGCGGCGCTGCGCGCGTTCCATGAACACGATGAAGCCGACGACGCCGATCACCATGAAGAGGATGCCGATGATGACGCCGGTCGAGATTGCGCCCGTGCGGCCGAGTTCCAGCGTGCCCGCCACGGCATGCGGAATGCCCGCCACGATGCCGGAGAAGATGATGAGCGAAATGCCGTTGCCGACGCCGCGCGACGTGATCTGTTCGCCGAGCCACATCAGGAACACCGTGCCGCCGACGATCGTGATGACGGTGGTGATGCGGAAATAAATGCCCGCATTGATGACGGCGGAGCCGGCCGAGCTTTGCATGTTTTCAAGGCCGACCGCGAGGCCGTAAGCCTGGATGGCGGCGAGGAAGATCGTGCCGTAGCGCGTATACTGGTTCAGGCGCTTGCGGCCGCTTTCGCCTTCCTTCTTCATGTTTTCGAGCTGCGGGTTCATCGAGGTGAGCAGCTGCATGATGATGGATGCGGAGATGTAGGGCATGATGTTGAGCGTGAAGATCGACATGCGCTCGAGCGCGCCGCCCGAGAACATGTTGAACATGTCGAGCACGCCGCCGGTTTTCTGCGCGAAGATATCGTTCCATGCCGCGGGATCGATGCCCGGCAGCGGGATGTGCGTACCGATGCGGTAAATGATCAGCGCGAGAAAGGTGAACCACAGCCGCTGTTTCAGCTCCGTCGCCTTGGAAAAGACGCCGAGGTTGACGTTGGAGGCAAATTGCTCGATTGCGGAAGCCATCTTGTGGAAGTCCCTTTTTTTATTGTTTCTTATGTCTGTGCGCTGATGATGTAAGTCTCGGCAAAGACCTTACAAGACCCATGGCAGAGTCGCAATCCATAAAAAGGGTATTGGAATGCTTGGGGAAAATTAGCTGCGCGCTCTGCCCTTTGTTCGATTACATAATAAGAAAAGGCCGCCCCTGTTACGGATGCGACCCCTTCCCTGTTCAATCCGGTTTGTGGCCGTCAGATCTTCGGCGCGTCGATGCCGAGGGCGTCGGCGAGGTCGGTCATGTGTTCCTGCTCCTCGACCAAAATCTGGCGCAGCTGTTCGGCCAGCGCGTATTCGGTGAGGGATTCAGCCTGACGGACGCGTTCGCGGTAGGCGCGGATCGTTTCGACTTCGTTGTCGAGATCGAAGCGCAGCATTTCTTCGGGCTTGTCCGACATTTTCACCGCTTTCGGCGTGACGGTCGGGGTGCCGCCGAGGTAATCGATCTGCTTGGCGATGATGAGGGCGTGTTTCAGCTCTTCGCCCGCATGTTTTTCCAGTTCTTTCGCGATCGCCATGTATTGCGCGCCCTTCAGGCTTTGCGAATAGGCGGTATAGGCGATGATGGCCTGGTATTCGCGCGCAAGGTCGTCGTTCAGCGCGGCAATCAGGGTTTCGCGGGTTACTTGGGTCTTGGCGGGGGCATCCATGGTCGGTCTCCCTTGAGATTTGTTCTTCAAGGTCGCAAACGGATGGCAAGAGATAGGGTTCCCCCTGCCCCTCTCCTTTGGGAGAGGGAGGGACCCATGCCCTTGCATGGGAGGGTGAGGGTACTTCGTCGGCGTTGGGCACTCAACGGCAACGAAGTACCCTCACCTCTGTCGCTTGCGCGACATCTCCTCTCCAAAAAGGAGAGGAGAATAAAAAAATCCCCGCCTGTGAGGGCGGGGATTTTTTGAATTTTCAGGCGATCAGAACTTACTTCTTGGCCACTTTCTTGGGCTTCAGGAGCTTGTTCACTTTCGCGGGCAGGATTTCGACCTTGCCGCCGGCTTTTTCGACTGCTTCGATCGCGCCCTTGGTGGCTTTCGTCACCACGATGGTTGCTTTCGACTTCAGGCCTTTTTTGCCGACCAGTTTCAGGCCGTCTTCCTTGCGGGCGATCACGCCGGCTTCCACGAGGGCTGCCACGTCAATCTTGTCGCCTTTCAGCTTCTTCCCGTCGATTGCCGACTGGATGATGCCGAGGGTTACGACAGCGTAGTGCGTCGCGTGTTCGAAGTTGTTGAAACCGCGCTTGGGCATGCGGCGCAGCAGGGGGGACTGGCCACCCTCGAAGCCTTTAATCGCAACGCCGGTACGGGCTTTTTGACCCTTGACGCCGCGGCCTGCGGTCTTGCCTTTGCCGGAACCGATACCACGGCCGACCAGGATACGGGTCTGGCGCGCGCCGGGATTGTCTCTGAGCTGGTTGAGTTTCATGACTTATGCTTCCTTTATGCCGCGTCTTCGACTTTGACGAGGTGCTTCACGACTTCGATCATGCCGCGGACTTCGGGGCTGTCGACCAGAATCTTGGAGCGGTGACGCTTGTTCAGGCCGAGACCGATGAGGGTGCCTTCCTGTTTCTTGATGCGACCGATGATGCTGCCCGTCTGGGTGATCTTGATCTTCTTGCCGGAATTGGCAGCTTTCGGGGCAACGGTCTTCTTGGCGGCTACGGGAGCTGCCTTCGCTGCCTTGGGTGCTGCCGCTTTCGGGGCTGCTGCGGGCTTTTTCGCCGCGGCGGGTTTCTTATCTTCACTCATCAGACTTCTCCTTTGCGTCGCCTTTGCGGCCCAGCACTTCGTTCACGCGGCGGCCGCGGCGTGCGGCAACCATGCGGGGGCTTTCCATCAGCTTGAATGCTTCAAGGGCGGCTTTGACCATGTTGTAGGGGTTCGACGAACCGATCGACTTCGCGACGACGTCCTGGATGCCCAGGACTTCGAACACGGCGCGAAGCGGGCCGCCGGCGATGATGCCGGTACCGGCTTCAGCCGTGCGCAGGCGCACGAGGCCGGCGCCGAAGCGTGCTTCGATGTCGTGGTGGATCGTGCGGCCATCACGCAGGGGAACGCGGATCATGCGGCGTTTTGCCTGGTCGGTCGCTTTCTTGATTGCTTCCGGCACTTCGCGGGCTTTACCTGCGCCTGCGCCGATGCGGCCGCGGCCATCGCCGACAACCACGAGGGCTGCGAAGCCGAAACGGCGGCCGCCCTTCACGACTTTGGCGACGCGGTTGATCGCGACCAAGCGTTCGACGAGTTCGGAGCCTTCGCGGTCGCCGCCCTCTTTCTTGTCGCGGTCACGACCGCCACCTTTACGGTCACGTCCGCCGCCTTCGCGGCCTTCACGGCCACCTTCGCGTCCGCCTTCACGGCCTTTGCCGGGGGCGCCTGCGCCTTGGGGGGCTTTTTCGATTTTTGCCATCTGTCCTGTTCCTTCGATTAAAAGCTTAAGCCGGCTTCGCGTGCTGCATCGGCAAGTGCCTTGATGCGGCCGTGATATGCGCGGCTGCCGCGGTCAAAAGCAACCTTTTCAACGCCTGCTTTTTTCGCGCGTTCGGCAACAAGCTTGCCGACTGCGGTCGCCGCGTCTTTATTCGAGGTGCTTTTCATGCCTTTTTTCACGTCGGCTTCCGTCGTGGAAGCGGCTGCGATCGTCACGCCCTTCACATCGTCGATGACCTGCGCGTAAATGTGCTGGCCGGAGCGGTGAACGGACAGGCGCGGACGTTCGTTCTTTTCCGTGCCCTTCTTCACCACTTTGCGTACCCGCCAGGTGCGGCGCTGTTTTGCTGTTGCGTTTGCCATTGTCGTCTATTCCTTCAATTATTTCTTCTTGCCTTCTTTGCGCAGGATGCGGCGGCCTTCGTAGTTGATGCCTTTGCCCTTGTACGGTTCGGGGCGTTTCATCAGGAAGAGTTCCGCTGCGACCTGGCCGACTTTTTGCTTGTCGATGCCGGAGATCTCGATCTCGGTCTGTTTCGGGACTTTCACTTCGATGCCGGTCGGGATCTTGTAGCGGACTTCATGGCTGAAACCGATCTGGAGGACCAGGTCTTTGCCTTGGAGGGCCGCACGGAAACCGACGCCTTCGATGATCAGGCGTTTCGAGTAACCATCGGTCACGCCCTTGATCATGCCGCGGACGAGCGAGGCGGTCGTGCCCCACATCGCGCGCGCATGGCGGTCTTCGTTGGCCTTGGAAAGGACGACAGCGCCGTCCTTGACTTCAGCCGTGATGTCGTTCGAGACGGTCAGGGTGAGTTCGCCCTTTTTGCCCTTGATGCTGAGCTTTTTGCCTTGAAGCTTCGCTTCAACGCCGCTCGGCAGCTTGATGGGGTGTTTTGCAATACGAGACATGTTACTTCACCTTACCTTAGAATACGCGGCAGAGGATTTCGCCGCCCACATTCGCTTCGCGCGCTTCCTTGTCGGAAAGCACGCCACGCGGTGTGGAGAGGATCGAAATGCCGAGGCCGTTGAAAACGCGCGGAACATCCTTGACCTGCGTATAGACGCGGCGGCCGGGTTTGGAAACGCGCTTGATTTCCTTGATCACGGGCTGGCCTTCAGAGTACTTCAGCTCGACCGTCAGTTCGGCGATGCCGTTGTCCTGCTGGGTGACAGCATAATCACGGATATAGCCTTCGCGCTTCAGAACTTCCAGCAGGTTGGTGCGGAGTTTCGAAGACGGGCTCTTGATGGCGGACAGGCGTGCGGCCTGGCCGTTGCGGATGCGGGTAACCAGATCGCTGAGGGGATCATTAAATGACATTGTATTTTCCTTCCCTTACCAGCTGGATTTCGTGACGCCGGGAATCATTCCCTGCGAGGCCAGTTCGCGCATCATGATGCGCGAGATGCCAAACTTGCGGTAGTTGCCGCGCGGACGACCGGTGAGCGCGCAGCGGTTGCGGACGCGCGTCGGGTGCGAGTTGCGGGGCAGTTTCGCCATTGCGAGCTGCGCCTGGAAGCGCTCGTCCGCTGGTTTCGTCTGGTCTTTTGCGATCGCCTTCAGTTTCGCCCATTTCGCGGCGTACTTCTTGACCATCTTCTTGCGCATTTCGTTTTTGTTGACAGAGCTGAGTTTTGCCATTGTCTGTTATCCTTATGACTTAAGGCGGAAGGGCATCGAGAAACCCTTCAGCAGAGATTTTGCTTCTTCATCGGTCTTTGCGGTCGTGCAAATGATGATGTCCATGCCGCGGATGGCATCGACTTTGTCGAAGTTGATCTCGGGGAAAATGATCTGTTCCTTGAGGCCCAGCGCGTAGTTGCCGTTGCCGTCAAAGCTGCGGTCCGACACGCCGCGGAAGTCGCGGATGCGGGGCATGGCGATCGTGATCAGGCGGTCCAGGAATTCGTACATGCGTTCGCCGCGCAGGGTCACCTTGCAGCCGATCGGCAGGTCTTCGCGCAGCTTGAACGCTGCGATAGCCTTGCGCGACTTGGTCACGAGGGGTTTCTGGCCGGTGATCGCGGTCATGTCGGTCACGGCGCCCAGGATTTTCTTGGAGTCCTGCGCGTTTTCGCCGACACCCATGTTCACGACGATCTTCGAAAGTTTCGGGATCGCGAATTCGGAGGTGTAACCGTACTGTTTTTTCAGCTCAGGCTTGATCTTCTCGACGTAGAGTTTTTTCAGACGAGCCTGGTTTTGTGTTTGTGCTTTTGCCATTGCGTGCCTCTTAATCGATCACTTCGCCGGATTTCCGGGCGAAGCGTACTTTGTTGCCATCGACCGTCTTGAAACCGACGCGGCTGGCTTTGTTGGATTTGGGGTCGATCGCAGCCACATTCGAGTAAGCGATGGGAGCTTCGATCTTGTCGAGACCGCCGGCGGACTGGCCGCCCGGCTTGCGGTGCTTGGTCTGGACGTTGATGCCCTGGACGATGAGTTTCATCTCGTCAACGAGCACTTTCTTGATCTCGCCGGTTTTGCCTTTGTCTTTGCCGGTGAGAACGACGACCTTGTCGCCTTTTTTGAGTTTCAGTTTCGTCTGCGTCATGATTAGAGGACCTCCGGCGCGAGCGAGATGATTTTCATGAAGTTCTTGGAGCGCAGTTCGCGGGTGACCGGCCCAAAGATACGGGTGCCGATGGGCTCGCCCGCCGCGTTGATCAGCACGGCCGCGTTGCGGTCGAAGCGGATGATCGAACCGTCATCGCGTTTCAGCGCGGTGCGGGTGCGGACGATAACGGCCTTGTGGACGGTACCTTTTTTGACGCGACCGCGGGGAATAGCGTCCTTCACGGAGACGACGATAATGTCGCCGATGCCGGCGGTGCGGCGTTTGGAGCCACCGAGAACTTTAACGCACATGACTTTACGTGCGCCCGAGTTATCGGCAACTTCCAGATTGGATTCCATCTGAATCATGGTCTTGACCTTTCTTTGTATCCTGAGGGTTTCAAGTCCTAAACTTTAACGTCTAAGTCTCTATAGTGTCTCTTTGTTATTTTTTCTTCGGCTTGGCTTTCGCTGCTGCCTTGGGTTCGGTTTTCGCGGGGGCAGCTGCCTTTTCAGGAGCGGCCGCTGCGAGGTCGCGTTTTGCGGAAGCGCGTTTTGCTTCTGCTTCGTCAACGGTCAGCGCCTGGCTTTCGCCCATCACTTTACCGCCGATGACACGCCATTTTTTTGACTTGGAGATCGGGCGGCACTCTTCGATCGAGACCTGGTCGCCGATGTTCCATGTGTTGTTTTCGTCATGCGCGGCGTATTTTGCCGAGCGGCGCATGATCTTCCCGTAGAGAGGGTCACGGATCTTGCGCTCGACCAGGACCGTTACGGTCTTGGCGTTTTTGTTGCTGACGACTTTGCCTTCAAGTACGCGACGAGGCATGTTTCATTACTCCTTGGTTTTTTTCTTCTTGGGAGCAGCAGCCTTGTCAGCTTTTGCTTTAGCGGGCTTTGCAGCCGGTGCCTTGCCCGATTTTTGTTCATTCTGCACGGTCTTGATCTTCGCGATGGTGCGGCGCGTGATGCGGATGCTGCCCGTGTTTTCCAGCTGGCCGGTCGATTTTTGGAAACGGAAGTTGAACTGTTCCTTGCGGGCGTTCAGGAGTTCCTGATCCAGTTCGTCTTTCGTCTTGGTTCTGAGGTCTGCGGTTTTCATTGTCGTTTACTTCCTTAATCGCGCGCGACGAAGCGGGTCTTGATCGGCAGTTTCGCGGAAGCGAGCTCGAAAGCCTCTTCTGCGAGCTGGCGGGAAACGCCGTCGAGTTCAAACATGATCTTGCCGGGTTTCACGCGGCACACATAGTATTCCGGAGAACCTTTACCGGAGCCCATGCGGACTTCGAGGGGTTTCGTGGAAACAGGCACGTCCGGGAAGATGCGGATCCAGAGGCGGCCCTGACGTTTCATTGCGCGGGTGATCGCGCGGCGTGCCGCTTCGATCTGGCGCGCGGTCAGGCGCTCGGGGCTCGTGGCCTTCAGGCCGAAGCTTCCGTAGGACAGGTAGTTACCCGAAGTCGCTTTGCCGTGGATGCGGCCTTTATGCGCCTTCCGGAACTTCATTTTCTTTGGTGACATCATGGTCGTCGTTCCTTCTTAATCTTTAACAGCGTTAGGCGCGAGCCGGCTGCGTGTCCATTTTCTTGTCGCGTGCCATCGGGTCGTGACCCAGGATCTCGCCTTTGAAGATCCAGACCTTCACGCCGATGATGCCGTAGGTGGTCGAAGCGCGGCTGATCGCGTAGTCGATATCCGCACGGAGCGTGTGCAGGGGAACGCGGCCTTCGCGGTACCATTCACGGCGTGCGATCTCTGCGCCCGCCAGACGGCCGGAGCAGTTCACGCGGATGCCGCCGGCGCCGAGGCGCTGTGCGGACTGGACGGCGCGTTTCATGGCGCGGCGGAAAGACACGCGGCGCTCGAGCTGCTGCGCGATGCCGTCGGCAACGAGCTGTGCATCGAGCTCAGGCTTGCGGATCTCGACGATGTTCAGGGTGACTTCGCCACCGGTGAACTTCGAGAGGTCCTTGCGGAGCTTTTCGATATCGGAGCCTTTTTTGCCGATGATGACGCCCGGACGAGCCGTATGGATCGTCACGTTGGTCTTGCTGGCAGCGCGCTCGATGATCACGCGCGCAACGCCCGCCTGTTTCATGGTTTCGAACACGTATTTGCGCAGCGCGATGTCCTGCAGCAGCTTGGTGGCGTAGTCTTTGCCTGCATACCAGCGGCTGTCCCAGGTACGGTTGATGCCCAGTCTCAGACCAATCGGGTTAACCTTCTGACCCATATCTATACTCTCCTAAAACCTTGTTATTCGGCTTGTTTCTTGGCAGCAGCTTTGGCAGCGGGCTTCTTGCCCTCTTTTTTCTCGCCTTTAGCGGCTTTTTTGGCTTTTGTCTCTTCCGCAGCGCGCTCTTGCACGCGGATCGTGATGTTGCAGAAAGGCTTTTCGATCGGCGCCGAACGGCCGCGGCCGCGCGTGTGCAGGCGGCCCATGACCATCGTCTTGCCGACGATCGCTTCCTTGATGAACAAACGGTCAACATCGAGGTTGTGGTTGTTCTCGGCGTTGGCGATCGCTGCCTCGAGGACCTTTTTCACTTCGCGTGCCACGCGGCGCTGCGAGAATTCGAGGTCGATCAGGGCTTTCGCCGCGGACTTGCCACGGATGAGCTGCGCCAGCAGGTTGAGCTTGCGCTCGCCGCCTTTGATGTAGCGCGCTTTTGCGATCGCTTCGTTTTCCAGGCGCTTGCCCGAGGGTTTCACTTTTGCAACTTTGGTCATTGTCTATTTACTCGCTCTTGTTGGCCGTCTTGTCGGCGCCGGCAGCGGTGTGCTGCGAGAACTGACGGGTGGGCGCGAATTCACCGAATTTATGGCCGATCATGTTGTCGGTCACGAGCACCGGAATGAACTTCTGGCCGTTATAAACGCCAAAGGTCAAGCCGATGAATTGCGGCAGGATGGTGGAAGCGCGGGACCAGGTCTTGATGACCTCGTTGCGGCCCGAAGTGCGCGCCTTGTCGGCTTTCTGCAGCAGGTAACCTGCAACAAACGGGCCTTTTTTTACGGAACGTGCCATGTATCGCTACTCCTTTACTGGCCAGCTGCAAGACGCTTGTTCTTGCGGCGGCGCAGGATGAATTTATCGGTTTTCTTGTTCTTGCGGGTCTTGGTGCCTTTCGCGCACTTGCCCCACGGAGAGACCGGGTTACGGCCGCCCGAAGATTTACCTTCACCACCACCATGCGGGTGATCGATCGGGTTCATGACGACGCCGCGGTTATGCGGCTTCCAGCCCAACCAACGCTTGCGGCCGGCTTTACCATGCTGCACGTTGGAATGGTCGGTGTTGGAAACGGAACCCACGGTCGCGATGCAGTTGCCGTTGATCAGGCGAAGCTCGCCCGAGTTCATCTTCACCTGCGTCCAGCCGCTGTCGCGGCCGACGATCTGGATCGACGTGCCGGCAGAACGCGCCAGCTGGCCGCCCTTGCCGGGGTGCAGTTCCACGTTGTGGACCAGCGTGCCGACGGGGATGTTTTTAATGAACATCGCGTTGCCCGGCTTGATGTCCGCTTTTTCAGCGGCGATGACTTTGTCGCCTGCGGCAAGGCGCTGGGGAGCGATGATGTAGTTCAGGTCGCCGTCCGCGTATTTCACGAGGGCGATCCAGGCGGTGCGGTTGGGGTCGTATTCCAGGCGCTCGACCGTCGCTTCAACGTCAAACTTGTTGCGCTTGAAGTCGATGATACGGAAGCGGCGTTTATGACCGCCGCCGCGATGCCAGGACGTGATTTCGCCCATGTTGTTGCGGCCAGTCGCGCGGTGATGGTCCTTGTCGATCAGGGACTTCTCCGGCTTGCCTTTGTGCAGCTCGCTGCGGTCGACCCGGATCAGGGTACGCATGCCGGGCGATGTCGGGCGGTATGTCTTGAGTGCCATGTTACTTCCTCATCTTCTTTCGGACCATAAGGGTCCGGAAACTTTCTTAAACTCCGGTGGACACGTCGATCGTCTGGCCCTGTTCGAGGGTGACAATCGCTTTTTTGCGGTCGCTGCGGTATGCCTTGCGGCCTTTGAAAATCTTGGTCTTGCCCAGCTGGACGGACGTGTTGACTTTCGTGACTTTCACCTTGAATACGGCTTCGATCGCGTTGCGGATCTGCGTCTTGCAGGCGGTCAGCGGCACGCGGAACGTGTACTGGTTGTACTGCGAGCCCATGGTCGCTTTTTCGGTGATGACCGGCGTGCGGATGGCTTCATAGAGGCCTTCCGTCAGCTGCGGTGCTTTTTTGTCTTTTTTCTTTACAGCGGTCATTTCAGTCGGGCCTCCAGTTGTGCGATCGCTTCCTTGGTCAGGACCAGGGTGTCGCGGCGCAGGATGTCATACACGTTGATGCCTTTTTCGGGCAGCACGTCCATGTATTTGATGTTGCGGATCGCGCGGGTGAACATCACATCGGGGGTCGCATCGACGAACAGCGCCGAGGTGAGGCCGAGGGTTGCCAGCGTTTTCGCCATTTCTTTCGTCTTGTGGGACTTGGAAACTGCGGTATCCAGGATGACCAGCTTGCCTTCGGCCTGTTTTGCCGAGAGAGCGGTTTTCAGCGCGAGTTTGCGCATCGCTTTGGGCAGGCTGTGGGCGTGGTCGCGAACGACCGGTCCGAAAATCACGGCGCCGCCGCGATGTTGCGGGTTGCGGCGCGAACCGGCGCGGGCCTGGCCCGTACCTTTTTGCGAGTGCGGCTTTTTGCCGGTACCCGAGATCTCGCCGACCTGCTTGGTCTTGTGGTTGCCGGAGCGGCGTTTCGCCAGCTGCCAGTTGACCATGCGATGCAGGACGTCAGCGCGGACTTTCACGCCGAAGATGGCATCGGAGAGGTCGATGTCACCCACTTTTTTGTTATCGAGGCTTTTTACGGCGACTTTCATTGGTACCCTTCCTTAACCCTGAGCTGCGTCAGCAGGAGCGTCTGCTGCGGGAGCTGCTTCGGATTTTTTGCCTTTGCTTTTCAGACCAGCCGGTTTCGGCGAATCTTTATGCGCTTTTTTCTTCATGGAGTCTTTAATCGTGACCCAGCCGCCCTTGTGGCCCGTCACTGCGCCTTCGACCAGGATGATGCCCTGTTCAGCCAGCACTTCGACGACACGCAGGTTGGGGATGGTGCGGTTCTTGTTGCCCATCTGGCCAGCCATTTTCTTGTTCTTGAAGACGCGGCCGGGCGACTGGCGCTGGCCGGTGGAACCGGGCGAGCGGTGCGACACGGACACACCGTGCGTCGCGCGCAGACCAGCGAAGTTCCAGCGTTTCATGACGCCCTGGAAGCCTTTACCGATCGTGATGCCGGAGACATCGACGAACTGGCCGGGCACGAAATGCTCGACCGACAGCTCGTCGCCGACTTCCAGCAGGTTTTCTTCCGACACGCGGAATTCGACCAGCTTGGTCTTCGGCTCGACTTTCGCTTTCGCGAAATGGCCACGCTGCGGCTTCGCAACGTTCTTGGCGCGCTTGTTGACGGCGCCCAGCTGCACCGAAGTGTAGCCGTTCTTGTCTTTCGTCTGAACGGCGACGACCTGGCAGTCTTCAACTTTCAGCAGTGTCACGGGAACATGTTTGCCGTTCGCGTCGAACACGCGCGACATGCCAAGCTTTTGTGCAATTAAACCGGTACGCATTGTGCTTCGTCCTTCTTCCTAAATCTTGCAAGCCTTACAGCTTGATCTCCACATCGACGCCGGCAGCGAGGTCGAGCTTCATCAGCGCGTCGATCGTCTGGGGGGTCGGGTTAACGATATCCAGCAGGCGTTTGTGCGTGCGGATTTCGAACTGTTCGCGGGATTTTTTGTCCACGTGCGGGGAGCGCAGGACCGTGAATTTCTCGATCTGCGTCGGCAGCGGGATCGGACCGCGCACTTCTGCGCCGGTACGTTTCGCGGTGTTCACAATTTCCTTCGTCGATTGGTCCAGGATACGGTGATCGTAAGCCCGGAGCCTGACTCGGATGTTTTGCGCTTCCATTGTATCAAATCCTTCTTCAATTCTCTTTAGAGCAGGTCCCGCCGGCCATCCGGCGGGACCGTGTCTCTATAACTTACTCGATGATCGAGGCAACGACGCCTGCGCCAACCGTACGGCCGCCTTCGCGAATTGCGAAACGCAGACCCGGATCCATGGCGATCGGAGCGATCAGCTCGATTTCCATGGTGATGTTGTCGCCAGGCATGACCATCTCGACGCCGTCGGGCAGTTTCACCATGCCGGTCACGTCAGTCGTACGGAAGTAGAACTGGGGACGGTAGTTGGTGAAGAACGGCGTGTGGCGGCCGCCTTCGTCCTTCGTGAGGACGTAAGCTTCTGCCTTGAACTTCGTATGCGGCTTGATCGAGCCGGGTGCGCAGAGCACTTGGCCGCGTTCAACGTCTTCGCGCTTGGTGCCGCGCAGGAGAGCGCCGATGTTGTCGCCAGCCTCACCCTGATCGAGCAGCTTGCGGAACATTTCAACGCCGGTGATGACGGTCTTGGTGGTCGGGCGGAGGCCAACGATCTCGACTTCCTCGCCAACTTTCACGACGCCTTGTTCGACGCGGCCGGTGCAAACCGTACCACGGCCGGAGATCGAGAACACGTCCTCGACGGGCATCAGGAAGGGCTTGTCTTTCGCGCGAGCGGGGGTCGGGATGGATGCGTCAACAGCAGCCATCAGCGCCATGATCGCTTCTTTGCCGAAACCGTCCGACTTGCCTTCGAGAGCCGACAGAGCCGAGCCTTTCACGAAAGGAATGGTGTCGCCGGGGTATTTGTATTTCGACAGGAGTTCGCGGATTTCCATTTCGACGAGATCAGCGAGTTCGGGGTCAGCCATGTCCATTTTGTTCATGAACACGACGATCGAGGGAACGCCGACCTGACGTGCGAGCAGGATGTGTTCGCGGGTCTGGGGCATCGGGCCGTCAGCTGCGGAAACGACGAGGATCGCGCCGTCCATCTGTGCCGCGCCGGTGATCATGTTCTTCACATAGTCAGCGTGGCCGGGGCAGTCGACGTGTGCGTAATGGCGTGCGTCGGTTTCGTATTCGACGTGTGCGGTCGAGATCGTGATGCCGCGCTCGCGCTCTTCGGGCGTGCCGTCGATCTGGTCATAGGCTTTGTATTCTGCGCGGCCCGATTCAGCGAGCACTTTCGTGATAGCTGCGGTCAGCGAGGTTTTGCCATGGTCGACGTGACCGATGGTGCCGATGTTGACGTGGGGTTTGTTACGTTCAAACTTGCCTTTAGCCATTTCTAGTCTTCCTTTTTGCTATGATCAGTTATCAGTTAAGTCGTTAGTTAATCGGTTAAGCCATTTTCGCTTTCACTTCGTCGGCAATTGCCTGCGGCACTTGCTCGTAGTGGTGGAATTCCATCGAGTACTGGGCACGGCCCTGGCTCATGGAACGCAGCGTGTTGATGTAGCCGAACATGTTCGCCAGCGGGACCATCGCGGTGATGACGCGCGCGTTACCGCGGCTGTCCATCGCGTTGACCTGGCCGCGACGGCTGTTCAGGTCGCCGATCACGTCGCCCATATAGTCTTCAGGGGTGACGACTTCGACCTTCATGACGGGTTCCAGCAGTGCAGGCTTGCACTTCGGAATGCCTTCGCGGAACGCGGCGCGGGCCGCGATCTCGAATGCGAGCGCCGAGGAGTCGACGTCGTGGTAAGCGCCGTCAAACAGCGTTGCCTTGAAGTCGATGCAGGGGAAGCCGGCGATGACGCCCGTTTCCTTGATGCTCTCGAGGCCTTTTTCGACGCCCGGGATGAATTCCTTGGGAACCGAACCGCCGGTGAGGTCGGTGTCGAAGATGAAGCCGGAGCCGACTTCGCCCGGTTCGAAGCGGATGATGACGCGGGCGAACTGGCCCGAACCGCCGGACTGCTTCTTGTGGGTGTAGTCGATTTCACCGGTTTTGGTGATCGTCTCGCGGTACGCAACCTGCGGAGCGCCGATGTTGGCTTCCACTTTGAATTCGCGTTTCATGCGGTCGATGATGATGTCGAGGTGCAATTCGCCCATGCCGCGCAGGATCGTCTGGCCGGACTCTTGGTCCGAGTTGACGCGCAGGGAGGGATCTTCCGCGACGAGGCGTGCGAGCGCCATGCCCATTTTCTCCTGGTCCGCTTTCGATTTGGGTTCGACAGCGATGGAGATGACGGGTTCCGGGAATACCATGCGCTCGAGGATCACGGGCTTGTCGGGATCGCAGAGCGTGTCGCCGGTCGTGGTGTCTTTCATGCCAACCAGAGCGACGATGTCGCCCGCGGTTGCTTCCTTGATCTCTTCGCGGGTGTTTGCGTGCATCAGCAACATACGGCCGATGCGTTCTTTTTTGTCTTTCACCGAGTTCATGACGTAGGAACCCGATTCCAGCTTGCCGGAGTAGATGCGGCAGAACGTCAGGGTACCGACGTAGGGATCGTTCATGATCTTGAATGCGAGGCCGGCGAAAGGCTCTTTTTCGTCGGGCTTGCGGATGACTTTCACTTCCTCGTTACCGGGCATCGTGCCTTCGAGCTGGGGCATTTCGAGCGGGTTCGGCAGGTAATCGACAACCGCGTCGAGCAGGGGCTGGACGCCCTTGTTCTTGAACGCCGCGCCGCAGACGATCGGAACGAATTTGTAGGCGATCGTGCCTTTGCGGATGCATTTTTTCAGGACTTCAATCGTCGGCTCTTTGCCGTCGAGGTAGTCGCTCATCGCCTGATCGTCCATCTCGACAGCCGTCTCGATGAGTTTCACGCGGTATTGTTTTGCTTTTTCGACCAGATCGGCAGGGATGTCGGTTTCGGTGAATTCTGCGCCCAGGGCTTCGTCTTTCCAGATGAGGGCTTTCATTTTCAGCAGGTCGACGAGGCCGATATGTTCAGCTTCGGTGCCGATGGGCAGCTGGGTGACCAGCGGCACAGCGCCGAGGCGGTCGATGATCATGTCGACGGTGCGATAGAAGTTCGCGCCGGTGCGGTCCATCTTGTTGACGAAGCAGATACGGGGAACGCCGTATTTGTCGGCCTGGCGCCAGACGGTTTCGGACTGGGGCTCAACGCCGGCAACCGAGTCAAACACGGTCACTGCGCCATCAAGCACGCGCAGGGAACGTTCAACTTCAATCGTGAAGTCGACGTGGCCGGGGGTGTCGATGATGTTGATGCGGTGATCCTTCCAGAAGCAGGTGGTCGCAGCGGAGGTAATGGTGATACCGCGCTCCTGTTCCTGTTCCATCCAGTCCATGGTCGCAGTACCCTCGTGCACTTCGCCGATTTTGTGCGATTTGCCCGTGTAGTACAGGATGCGTTCGGTCGTCGTCGTCTTGCCCGCGTCGATGTGGGCCATGATGCCGATGTTGCGATAGCGCTCCAGAGGGTATTTTTTCGTCTCAGCCATGATACTTCAGATCCCTTTGATCTTTATTCTTGTCTAGTAATTACCAGCGGAAGTGAGCGAAAGCCTTGTTCGCTTCTGCCATTTTGTGGGTGTCTTCGCGTTTTTTCACGGCAGCGCCACGATCGTTGTGCGCGTCCATGATTTCGGAAGCCAGTTTCGATTCCATGGTCTTGTCGTTGCGTTTCAGCGCAGCGTCCTTGAGCCAGCGCATCGCAACAGCGACGGAGCGGATCGGACGGACTTCCATCGGAACCTGGTAGGTGGCACCACCAACGCGGCGTGACTTCACTTCGATCGCGGGCTTCACTTTGTCCAGCGCTTCGAGGAAGAACACAATCGGGTCCATTTTCGTTTTGGACGCGATGATGTCGAATGCGCCGTAAACGATGTTTTCAGCAACCGATTTCTTGCCCGAGATCATGATGACGTTCATGAACTTGGCGAGGACCAGGTTGTTGAACTTCGGATCTGGCAAAACTTCGCGTTTTTTGGCGGAATGGCGACGTGACATATATAAAACCCCTTATTTCGGTTTCTTCGC
Source organism: Alphaproteobacteria bacterium (assembly GCA_965279315.1). Lineage (GTDB taxonomy): Bacteria > Pseudomonadota > Alphaproteobacteria > Micavibrionales > UBA2020 > JAPWJZ01. The sequence continues at coordinate 3,142,647 of OZ257145.1, forward strand.
GCCATAGCGGGAGCGCGATTTTTTGCGTTTATCGACGCCCTGGGTGTCGAGGGTGCCGCGGATGATTTTGTAGCGAACGCCGGGAAGATCCTTCACACGGCCGCCGCGCACGAGCACGACAGAGTGTTCCTGAAGGTTGTGGCCGACGCCGGGAATGTAGCAGATCGCTTCACGACCGTTGGTCATACGGACTTTCGCGACTTTGCGGAGCGCGGAGTTCGGTTTTTTGGGGGTCGTGGTGTAGACGCGTGTGCAAACGCCGCGCTTTTGCGGGTTGCCTTGGAGATCCGCGTTCTTTTTCTTTTTGAACTGCGGAACGCGGCCCTTACGGACAAGTTGGTTAACTGTTGGCATTTATAGCCCTTCCTCGGTTTAACAACAAAATCGTGTTTTGCTGGATTAACAGCAAATCGTGATCTGGAGGATGAGGGCAACACCTGCGTTGCGCATTTTTTCAAATGCGCGGCAGGATACTGATCAAGAGATCAGTCGAACTTCCACTTTTCCCGCGGAAGACGGTTAAAAAAACCGGACTGCGTCTAGACCAAACTGTCTACCACCAGCCCATCCTTAGAGCGTGCGCAATATATCATGGTTCTTCGCAAGGTCAAGCATTGTGTGTATCCGACCGGAATTTTTGATATTTCGCGGGTAAAGCCCCCTCAGTTCCTTTATGTGAAGCAATATTATGTCGCCGATGGGTGGTTTTTGATAATATTCGGCTATTAGCGCAAACAACGCCTGCCCTGCCCGCTTGACCGTTTTCTAGAATGATTCGCGTGAATACGGGAGGCGCAGATGAAACTTGCCAGAAGTGCTGAATCACCCCATATTGTCCCCCGGAAGGCTAGGGCGGGCGAGTGTCTTGCGAACCCGGCCAGGGCCGAGAGGCAGCAACCGTACCAAGTTTTCATCCGGGTCGTTCTAGTCTTCCACCTCACCCACATTGATGAAGCATTAACGGGTCTCGCGATAACCCGTCATTTCCACACATTCCAGCGCGCCACCAATTCCTTTAGCGTTTCCCAGGCCGGGACGCTTTTGACGACTTCGTAATAGAAGTTCATGGCGTGATAGCTGAGGAAGTAGATAAACGGGATCCAGCCGATATACACCGGATAGATCACGCGGCGGAATTCCTTGGAGTTCTTGGGATAAGCATTCATCTTCTTCAGCACGCGATAGGTCAGCAACGCCGTCAGGAACATCAGGATGCCATAGACGGGCCCCAGGAAAATCAGGCTGACCAGCATAAAGCCAATACCGGAGGCGGTCAGGAATTCGTATTCCTTGCTCATGAAGAACAGGATGGCCGCCACAACAACAATAATACGCTCCGACCATGCCAGCGACCGCACCAGCGTCCATTCGATGATCGTATGCTTGACGGTATGGTGATAGGCCGCGCGCTTCATGTTCACGCGCTTGTTCGCGATTTCGAGATCGCGGATTCGGTTCGGGCTGGGCGGCGGCGGATCTTCTATCTCGTTTTCTTCCATTTTTCTACCTTGCCCTGCGCGCCGCCCGCGGTAAATATTTAAAATCAAGCCGCTGAAAAATAACCTGAAAACGCCTCCCCGTGCGGCAGTGCCGCAAACTTTGTTGACAGATTATGCCGGATTATGATTATATAACACCTGTTCGAAAGAACCGCGGGATTTGATGTCAGCTTGCTGCCGCGTGACCAACAGCTAAAGCGCCGCAGGGTTATCTGCGGTTTACCGCAGAAAAAGGACTGAACCCAGTGGCCACGCACATCACCCTCTCCCATACGACCTGTCATCCCTGCCCCTGCCGAATGTGATTCCGGCTTCGCTACCGGATTTTCTACATTCAACACGCGCCGCATCAGGCGCCATGACATCAGCGCAATTTGCGCAAGTCACAAGATAGCGCCAGAAGCGCAAAGGCAGGATTAAAATGACAGACGTTCGCAGAGACGATTTCACCCAGATCAATTCCGTCGAAGACGTGATCCCCTTCTACAAGGGCAACGGCCTCGCGCTCGACAAGCAGTATATCGGTTTTGAAACCGAAATCGGCGTCTACAAGAAAGGTGCGGATGGCCAGCCCGTCGGCACGACCACACAGGATACGGCGGAGTTGCTCGCCTACCTGAAGAAACTCGGCCATCAGGCGCAGCTGGAAATGGCTTCTGCCGTCGAATATGCCAGCCCGCCTTTCCGCGTAACCGAAGTGACGCAGCTGGTGAAGGAAATCAAGCAGTCGTGGGATGATTACCATCAGGCGATCGAGGCAAAGGGCTTCGTTGCCAATGACTCGCCCTTTTTCCCTTTCGCGACGCTGCAGACAGCGGAAGAAAACCTTGTCGACCGCGACCGCGCACGCGGCCTTGTCAAAGGCATGAAGCTGCACAAGGCGCCCGAATTCCTCAAGGTCACGCTACTGGCGACCAGCACGCAGATCAGCCTCAGCTATAAAGACCCCAACGACCTGCACGACCTGCTGGCGACGGGCTATGCGCTGCAGGCGCCGATCTTCGCGCTGTTCGGCAATTACCCCGCCTTTATCGAGGGCAAAAACGAGCGCCTCGATTACAACCCCCGCGCCGCGTTCTACGAAGCCTTCGGCGAACAGGGCAGCATCCCGAAATCGCTGCTGGACGCGAAAGACGGCGATGATTTCGTGCGCCGCCACGCGCAGCAGGTGTTTGAAACGCCGCTGCTGTTCTATTACGACCGCGACAACACGATCATCTGGCCCGAAAAACCGGTGACGTTCGAGCAGCTGAAAGACCTCGGCCTCAACACGCGCTCGAACTACGACCTCGCCGAGACCTTCGTCTATTCCGACCTGAAGGTCTGCAACATCCGCGACGACGAAGGCCGCCCCACGGGCAAGCGCGTCGAAGTCCGTGGCCTTGATGCCGGCGAAACCGGCGCATTGGGTGGCGTGCCGTTCATCCATGCCCTGCTCCGCGATCCCGCCGCCAGCGCGCAGGTCAAAGGCCTGCTGTCGGAATACGGCCTGACCCCCGACCACGACGGCTGGCAGCAGCGCATCGTCGATGCCCGCCATAACGCCGCATACCATGAAGGCAAATACCTCAACGTCGATTTCGGCGTGCGCGCGGATGGCAAGTCCGGCAACCTTGCCGAATTCAGCCGCGAGCTGGCGACCGTGCTGGAACTGTATGTGCAGCGCAATCCCGAGCTGAAAGCCGCGACGCAGCCCGTCATCGATATCGCAAAATCCGGCGTGACGCAGGCGGAGCTGAAATCGCTGGCGACAAAAGATTACGAACATGCCAATCGCCAGTTGCTGGCGGTGGCCAACGATAACCCGCAGCATGCACACGCTGCCGGGTTTACTCAAACCGCAAGGGTAAAGGGTCCATAACCCGTTACGCCTTGCGGTTTCTTTCTCCCTGCCACACACCAGGGAAAAATAAAGACCACTCACTTACACACACCAAAAATGAAAGGGCGGAGTTATCCTTCTCCGCCCTTTTATTTTGCCTGCTTTAATTTTTTCGGCACAGCCGGTGATAATCACGCGTCAAATTCCCCTTCCCTGCCGCTTATCAAAAAGATTCGTACCCGCACCTGCGCAGCAACGCCGTCGAAGGCGTTGCAAAACCCGCGTTTTTCCACAATTAACCGGACTTTAACCGCGCTGCGCCATACTCACCTCACTTGCAAAAACGCTTTAAAAAATTCAACCCAACAAAACGGAGTTCATCCATGACTTCTTTCAAAATCCATACCGCGGAAACCGCCCCCGAACAGTCCCGCCCGTTCCTGAAGGAACTGGTCGCGCGCCTTGGCTTCCTGCCGAACGTATACGGCGCGATCGCTGAATCGCCGATGGTGCTGCGCGCATGGCTGGGCCTGAAAACCACCGTTGAAACCGGCCTGTTTTCGCCGCTGGAGCGCCACATTGTTTCGCTCACCACCAGCTACCTCAACAACAGCAGCTACTGCATGGCCGCTTGTTCCGTCATGGGCGAAAAAGACGGCGTCGCGAAAGACATCATCGAAGCGCTGCGCACCGACAAGCCGCTGAAGGATGTGAAGCTGGAGCAGCTGCACCTCTTCACCAAATCCGTGCTGAAGCGCATGGGCCGCCCGGAACAGGCGGACATCGATGCGATGATCAAAGCGGGCTACACCAATGCCCATATCCTTGAAGTCGTGTCGATCGTGTCGCTTGGCATGATGGGCAACTACATCAACCATATCGTCAAGGCTCCCCTCGACAAGCAGTTCGAGGGCCAGCGCTTTGACGAACGCAACCACGAGATCCGCAAGGATGTCGCTGCGTAAGTACGCACGTTAAAGATCGAGATTGACGACAGAAACCGGCAGGCGCGTAAAAAACGCCTGCCGGTTTCGCCATTTATGGAAGATTCCAGCGATTTCATGCTGTTGCCCCGTGTCACCTGCTGTATATAATGAATGAGACGGATCAGAGGCATTTTTCCAGAAAGATTTTCATCGCAATGGCAGAGGGCGCGCCAACCCCGAAGAAAAAACCGGTAACGGTTATGCAGGACAGGCTGAAAGGGTATCAGTCGCGCCTGATCGATATCTCGCCCGACAATCCGCACCTTTCACTAACCCGTGCCTATGTCTGTGCCTTCGCGATCATCGCGGCGCTGACCATCGCGGGCCACCTGATCGTTTCCTACACCACGTCCAAACAAAAGGAAGATGCCGAAATCACCTTTGGCATGACGACCATGCGCTCGCTGATCGATATCGGCGTATCAAATGCGTCGTCCTACAAGGCGTCGGGCAAGCCGTTTGACGGCCGCATGCTGGCGGATACCCTGAAACGCCTGAAAGACCAGCGGGCGCTGCTGAAATCCTATAACGACAGCGACGTCAATTCGATGTTCGCGGACAAACCTTATCTTCTCGACACCCGCATGGATGAATTCGTGCGCTCGGCGGAAGACTTCGCCAGCTACCGCAGCACCGACAAGTTCGAGGAATTCGGCGACGAGTTCAGCAACCTGACGCGCACGGTTTCCAAGACCTTTTCGATCAACCTCGACCAGGCGATCGAGCAGTACCACGAAAGCGTGACCGCCCAGATCGCATGGTCGCACCGTTTGCAATATTTCACGGCAATCATCGTATTATCCGTTCTGATGCTGGAGGCGATTTATATCTTCCGCCCTCTGGTTTTGCGCCTGTCGGCCTATAGCAAAGAACTGATACGTCTTGCGCTGGAAGACGAACTGACCGGCCTGAAAAACCGGCGCGCGGTCATGCAGATGGCGAATGCCGAAATCTCGCGTTTCAGCCGGACGGGAAAGCCATTTGCCGTCGTGCTGTGCGACCTGGATAAATTCAAGCTGGTGAATGACACCTATGGCCACAAGGTCGGCGACCTTGTGCTGAAACATTACGCCAAGCTGATGACCAATTCGCTGCGCGGCTATGATGTGATCGGCCGTTTCGGCGGCGAGGAATTCGTGATCATGCTGCCGCAGACGGAACCGGACAAGGCATTGCACATCATCAACCGTTTCCGCGAAACCGTCGCCAACACCCCCTGCCCCTATACGGACAAGCAGGACAAGCAGCAATTGCTGAAATTCACCTCCAGCTTCGGCATTGCCGCCGTCACGGCGCACAAGCCGGTGTCGCTGGATACGCTGCTGATCCGTGCCGATGAATGCCTGTACGAAGCCAAGGAAAAAGGCCGTAACTGCGCGATCATGGTCGTGCTGGCAGATGCTCCCGCCGCCGCCCCCATCACGCCGCCCCCCGGCGAAGTGCCGGTCTAGACTTTACTTCCTGGTGTCCGTATCGCCGCCGCCTTCAGGGTCGGCGGCTTTTTTCTGCATGGCGGCCAGTGTTGCCGACAGCGTGTTGATGCGGTCTATGGCCGCCTGCAGCTTGTCATCTGCAAGACCGTCCATGCCTTTCAGCTTGTCGACCTGCTGTTGCAGGGCATCCAGCTTCGTGTCGATATCGCGCAGCATGGCGGGCGCATCGGGTTTCACGGGCGCGGGCTTCTTCGCGGCGGGTTTCGGTGTGAATAATTCCTCGATCGTTGCGGGCGCGTTGCCGGATTTCTGGCGTTGCAGGTCGCCAAGCGCCTTACCCTCCTGCGGCGCCGTCATTTTCAGCGTTTCGGATACCGCGATTGTGGGCAGCACCAGAAATACGCAGGCAAGCACGATATAACGCATCAACATTCTCCGGGTTGTCTCTTCAAAAAAGAAAACCCCCGCCGGAATGAACCGCGCGGGGGAAATCTTTGGAGCCGTTAGCCGCTACGGTTACGCAGCCCCTGCCCGGCCGCCGCGTTTGGAACGTTCGCGGGGTTCGGTTTTGGGGGGATCGATCACGGCAACGTTGTCGCCTTCCAGCAGCGCCGGGCTCGATGCTGCGTTTGCAGCAAGGGCAGCCTGGTCGCGCTCGAGAGCGATGCGTTTCAGCTTGTGGACGAACGAACCGGTACCCGCCGGGATCAGGCGGCCAACGATCACGTTTTCCTTCAGGCCGATCAGCTTGTCGACCTTGCCCTGGATGGCAGCTTCGGTCAGCACGCGGGTCGTTTCCTGGAAGGAAGCGGCCGAGATGAAGGAGCGCGTCTGCAGCGAGGCTTTGGTGATACCTTGCAGCATCGGGATGCCCTTCGCCGGACGCTTGTCTTTCGCAAGCGCGGCGTTGATTTCCGCCAGCTCTTCGCGGTCGACCTGTTCGCCGTTGATCAGGGTCGTTTCGCCGGCATCCGTGACTTCAACTTTTTGCAGCATCTGGCGGATAATCACCTCGATGTGCTTGTCGTTGATTTTCACGCCCTGCAGACGGTAGACGTCCTGGACTTCGTTGATCAGGTAATCGGCCAGAGCCTCGACACCCATGACGGACAGGATGTCGTGGGGAACCATCGAGCCTTCGAGCAGCGCGTCGCCGCGGCGGACGTAGTCGCCTTCGTTGACGGCCACGTGCTTGCCTTTCGGAATGAGGTATTCCTTCGGCTCGCTCTTGCCATCGGTCGGCTTGACGATAATGCGGCGCTTGGACTTGTAGTCCTTGCCGAATTCCACCTGGCCGTCGATGTCCGAAATGATCGCGAAGTCTTTGGGACGACGCGCCTCGAAGAGTTCCGCGACGCGCGGAAGGCCGCCCGTAATGTCGCGGGTTTTCGAGGATTCTTTCGGGATGCGCGCGATGATGTCACCGGCCTTCACATGGGCAGCGTTGTCCAGGTTCAGGATGGCGCCGACCGGCATGTAGTAGTTGGCTTCAAGCCCGTTGGGCAGCTTGATGACCTTGCCGGCAGCATCGGTAAGCGTAATACGCGGCTTGAGCGATGCGGCTTTCGGTTGCTGGCGCCAGTCGATGACGACTTTCGACGAGATGCCGGTGGCTTCGTCCATCTCTTCGCGGATGGAGAGGCCTTCGACCAGGTCGCCGTAGACGGCGGAGCCGTCTTTTTCGGTGATGATGGGGTTCGTGTAGGGATCCCATTCAGCAAGCTTGCTGCCTTTTTTCACCTTGTCGCCGTCGTTGACGAGCAGCTTCGCGCCGTATTGCAGGCGGTGGTTTGCACGTTCGCGGCCTTGTTTGTCGAGCAGCACGACTTCCGTGTTGCGGCCCATGACGATCTGGACACCTTCCGAGTTCTTGACGACGCTCTTGTTGCGGACTTCGACAGTCGCATCAAAAGCGGCTTCCGACGAGGACTGCGCCGCGCCACGCTGTGCCGCGCCACCGATGTGGAACGTACGCATGGTAAGCTGCGTGCCCGGTTCACCGATGGACTGCGCGGCCATGACGCCGATCGCTTCGCCTTCGTTGACGGGCGTACCACGGGCCAGGTCGCGGCCGTAGCACTTCGCGCAGATGCCGTTGTCTTTCGACTGGCAGGTCAGGACCGAGCGCACGAGAACAGCGTCGATGCCGGAGGTTTCGATCTTCTCCGATGTCGCTTCGTCGATGATCTCGCCGGCCTTCACGATCACGAGGCTGGTCAGCGGGTCGATGACATCGACCGCAGCCGAGCGGCCGAGGATGCGTTCGGGCAGGGAAACGATCACGTCGCCGCCTTCGATCACGGGACGGACAGTGAAGCCGTTTTCCGTGCCGCAGTCGTTTTCGGTGATGATCGCGTCCTGTGCGACGTCCACGAGGCGGCGGGTCAGGTAACCCGAGTTCGCCGTCTTGAGCGCCGTATCGGCAAGACCTTTACGCGCGCCGTGCGTCGAGTTGAAGTACTCGAGAACGGTCAGGCCTTCCTTGAAGTTCGAGATAATGGGCGTCTCGATGATTTCGCCCGACGGCTTGGCCATCAGACCGCGCATGCCCGCCAGCTGGCGGATCTGCTGGGTCGAGCCACGCGCGCCGGAATGCGCCATCATGTAGACCGAGTTCATGTAACCGTTCGCGCCGGGCTTGGCGATCACGGCCATCATTTCCTTGGTCACGTCGTCCGTGCAGGAAGACCAGATGTCGACGACCTTGTTGTATTTTTCACCTTTGGTGATCAGGCCGTCCTGGTACTGCTGTTCGAATTCCTTGACCTTGGCGTTCGCAATCGCGACGAGTTTCAGTTTTTCTTCCGGAATGATGAGGTCATCTTTACCGAAGGAAATACCGGCCACGCAGGCGTTGGTGAAGCCGAGCGCCATCATGCGGTCGCAGAAAATGACCGTTTCTTTCTGGCCGCAGTGGCGATAGACCACGTCGATCAGGTTGGAGACGTCTTTTTTCGTCAGAACGCGGTTCAGCACGTCGAAGGGCACGTTGGGATGGCGCGGCAGAACCTGCGACATCATCATGCGGCCCGGCGTCGTGTCGACGACAAGACGGAGCGGCTTGTTGTCTTTATCGACCGTGTGGTAACGCGCCTTGATCTTGGTGTGCATCGTCACGGTCTTGTTGAACAGCGCAAGTTCGATTTCCTGCATGTCCTTGAACAGCGTGCCTTCGCCTTTCAATCCGTCGAAAGCCATCGACAGGTAGTAAAGGCCGAGGACGATATCCTGCGACGGAACGATGACGGGCTTGCCGTCCGCGGGGCGCAGGATGTTGTTCGTCGACATCATGAGGACGCGGGCTTCAAGCTGCGATTCAACGGACAGCGGCACGTGGACGGCCATCTGGTCACCGTCGAAGTCGGCGTTGAACGCCGTGCAGACGAGCGGGTGCAGCTGGATCGCCTTGCCTTCGATCAGCACGGGCTCGAAAGCCTGGATGCCGAGACGGTGCAGGGTCGGTGCGCGGTTCAGGAGGACGGGATGCTCGCGGATGACTTCCTCGAGGATATCCCACACTTCAGGACGTTCTTTTTCCACCATGCGTTTCGCTGCCTTGACCGTGGAGGCCAGGCCGTAGATCGACAGGCGGTTATAGATAAAGGGCTTGAACAGCTCGAGCGCCATCTTCTTGGGAAGACCGCACTGGTGCAGTTTCAGCTCGGGGCCCACGACGATAACCGAACGGCCGGAATAGTCGACGCGCTTGCCGAGCAAGTTCTGGCGGAAGCGGCCCTGCTTGCCTTTCAGCATATCGGCGAGCGATTTCAGCGGGCGCTTGTTGGCGCCTGTGATCACGCGGCCGCGACGGCCGTTGTCGAACAGCGCGTCCACAGCTTCCTGCAGCATGCGTTTTTCGTTGCGCACGATGATGTCGGGCGCGCGCAGCTCGATCAGGCGGCGGAGGCGGTTGTTGCGGTTGATGACGCGGCGATAAAGGTCGTTCAGGTCCGACGTCGCGAAACGTCCGCCGTCCAGGGGGACGAGCGGGCGCAGTTCGGGCGGAATGACCGGAACGATGTCGAGGATCATCCATTCCGGACGGGTGCCGGAAGTGAGGAACGCATCGATCAGCTTCAGGCGCTTCACGATTTTCTTTTTCTTCGCGTCGGAGCCGACAGCTGCAACGAGGTCGATTTCCAGCTGCGCTTTTTCTTTTTCAAGATTGACGGCAGACAGGAGTTCTTTCAGCGCTTCCGCGCCGATACCTGCCTTGAATGCGTCTTCGCCGTATTTGTCGACGTTGTCGGCGAATTCTTCTTCGGTCAGCAGTTGCAGCGGCTTCAGCGGGGTCATCAACGGGTCGATGACGATGAAAGATTCGAAGTACAGGACCTTCTCGAGATCTTTCAGTGTCATGTCCATCATCAGGCCGATGCGGCAGGGCAGCGATTTCAGGAACCAGATATGCGCAACCGGCGATGCCAGCTGGATATGGCCCATGCGGTCGCGGCGCACCTTGGAGAGCGTGACTTCAACGCCGCACTTCTCGCAGATGATGCCTTTGTACTTCATGCGCTTGTATTTGCCGCAAAGGCATTCGTAATCCTTCACGGGCCCAAAGATGCGCGCGCAGAACAGGCCGTCTTTTTCCGGCTTGAACGTGCGGTAGTTGATGGTTTCCGGCTTTTTGATCTCGCCGTAGGACCAGGACAGGATCTGCTCCGGGCTCGCAATCGAGATCCGGATCTGGTCGAAGCTCTGGGGGCCGCTCACTTGGCCGAAGAGGTTCATGACTTCATTCATGGTATTACTCCCAATCTCTACGATTAATTGTTCTGGCTTTGCTTCAGGTCAACGTTCAGACCCAGCGACCGCAATTCCTTCACCAAGACGTTGAAGGATTCAGGGATACCGATCTCGAACGTATCGTCGCCGCGGACGATCGACTCATAGGCTTTTGTACGGCCTGCGACGTCGTCCGACTTGACGGTGAGCATTTCCTGCAGCGTGTAGGCCGCACCGTATGCCTGCAGCGCCCACACTTCCATCTCCCCGAAGCGCTGGCCGCCGAACTGGGCTTTACCGCCCAGAGGCTGCTGCGTCACGAGTGAATACGGACCGATGGAGCGTGCGTGGATCTTGTCGTCGACAAGGTGGTGCAGCTTCAGCATATAGATGTAACCGACGGTGACCTGACGCTCGAAGTATTCGCCGGTACGGCCATCGATCAGTTTCACCTGACCGGAGGTCGCAAGGCCTGCGTCTTCCAGCATCTTGTTGATGTCAGCCTCGACCGCGCCGTCGAAGACGGGGGTTGCGATCGGAACGCCGCGACGGATGTTGCCGCACATTTCGAACAGCTCGTTGTGCTTCAGTGTCGCCACGTCTTCTTTATAGGCCTTGTCGCCGTATGCCACTTTCAGCTTGGCATGCAGGTCTTTTTCCTGCTTCTCGCGCTCGGCGCCGGTCGTGCGGTGGTAACGGTCGACGATCTCGCCGATCTGCTTGCCAAGGCGCGCGGTTGCCCAGCCCAAGTGGGTTTCAAGGATCTGGCCGACGTTCATGCGTGAGGGAACGCCAAGCGGGTTCAGCACGAGGTCAACGGGCGTGCCGTCTTCCAGGTAGGGCATGTTTTCGACCGGCATGATTTTCGACACGACACCTTTGTTGCCGTGGCGGCCTGCCATCTTGTCGCCGGGCTGCAGCTTGCGCTTGACCGCGATGAACACTTTCACCGTCTTCATGACGCCGGGCAGCATTTCGTCGCCGCGCTGCAGTTTTTCGACCTTGTTCTCGAAACGCTGGGTCAGGTCGTCGATCGCGCGATCGAAGGTCTGGCCCATGGATTCGATGTCGCCCATGGTCTTTTCGTCGGAGACGACGATTTCACGCCATTCGTGGCGTTTCGTCGCTTCGAGGTCGGCTGCCGTGATCTTGTCGCCTTTTTTCAGGCCTTCGATCGGCTTGGCAACCGTCTTGCCAACCAGGTTTTCCTTCATGCGGCCGTAGTAGCCACGCTCATAGATGCGGCGTTCGTCGTCGCGGTCTTTTGCAAGGCGTTCGATTTCAGCGCGTTCGATGGACAGGGCGCGCTGGTCTTTGTCGACGCCACGGCGGGAGAACACGCGGACTTCCACGATCGTGCCCGAAATGCCGGGGGGAACGCGGAGCGAGGTGTCTTTCACGTCGGAGGCTTTTTCGCCGAAGATGGCGCGGAGGAGTTTTTCCTCCGGGGTCATCGGGCTTTCGCCTTTCGGGGTGACTTTACCAACCAGGATGTCGCCCGCTTTCACATCGGCGCCGATGTAAACGATGCCGGCTTCGTCGAGGTGCTTGAGGCCTTCCTCGCCGACGTTCGGGATGTCGCGGGTGATGTCTTCCTGGCCCAGTTTCGTGTCGCGTGCCATGACTTCGAATTCCTCGATGTGGATCGAGGTGAAGACGTCGTCGGAAGCGATACGTTCGGAAATCAGGATGGAGTCTTCGAAGTTGTAGCCGTTCCAGGGCATGAACGCGACGAGCACGTTACGGCCAAGGGCCAATTCGCCGAGTTCGGTCGAAGGACCGTCGCCGATGATGTCGCCGGCTTCAACGCGGTCGCCCACTTTCACAAGCGGGGTCTGCGTGATGCAGGTGTTCTGGTTGGAACGGGTGAACTTTTTCAGTTTGTAGATGTCGACAGTCGATTTCGCGCTGTCTTTTTCATCCGTTGCGTGGACGACGATACGGTTTGCGTCAACCGAGTCAACGATGCCGGCGCGCAGTGCCGCAATCGCCGAGCCGGAATCGCGGGCAACCGCGTATTCCATGCCCGTGCCGACCAGCGGCGCGTCGGAACGCATCAGGGGAACGGCCTGACGCTGCATGTTCGAGCCCATGAGCGCGCGGTTCGCGTCGTCGTTTTCAAGGAAGGGGATGAGCGCCGCTGCCACCGAAACGATCTGTTTCGGCGAGACGTCGATCAGGTCGATCTGGTCGCGGGGCGACAGGATGTAATCGCCACCTTTGCGGCACGAAACGAGGTCGGAAACGAAGCCCATTTTGGCGTCGAGTTCGGCGTTCGCCTGCGCGATCGTGTATTTGCCCTCTTCCATCGCCGACATGTAAACCACATCGTCGGTGACCTTGTTGTTCACGACCTTGCGGTACGGCGATTCAATGAAGCCGTACTGGTTGATGCGTGCGTAGGTGGAGAGCGAGTTGATCAGGCCGATGTTCGGACCCTCGGGGGTTTCGATCGGGCAGATACGGCCGTAGTGGGTCGGGTGAACGTCGCGGACTTCGAAGCCAGCGCGCTCGCGGGTCAGACCGCCTGGTCCAAGCGCGGACATGCGGCGTTTGTGCGTGATTTCCGACAGCGGGTTCGTCTGGTCCATGAACTGCGACAGCTGCGAGGAGCCGAAGAATTCGCGGACAGCGGCAGCAGCCGGTTTCGCGTTGATAAGATCATGCGGCATCGCGGTGTCGATATCAACCGATGACATACGCTCGCGGATCGCGCGTTCCATACGCATCAGGCCGACGCGGCACTGGTTTTCCATCAATTCACCGACCGAGCGGACGCGGCGGTTGCCAAGGTGATCGATATCGTCCGTTTCGCCACGGCCGTCCTTCAGATCCACGAGGATCTTGAGGATCGCCATGATATCTTCCTTGCGGAGGATGCGAACCTGGTCGTCAGTCTTGAAATCGAGGCGCGAGTTCATCTTCACGCGACCGACCGGGGAGAGGTCATAGCGTTCGAAGTCGAAGAACAGGCCGCGGAACAGCGTATCAGCCGATTCCAGCGTGGGCGGTTCGCCCGGACGCATGACGCGGTAGATGTCGATCAGCGCGTCTTCGCGGTTGCGGCACTTGTCGGCAGCCAGGGTGTTGCGGATGTAGCCGCCCACGTTGATGTTGTCGATCGCGAGGATCTCGAGCGACTTGAGGCCGAGCTTCTCGATTTTATCGATGCTTTTCGCATCGAGTTCTTCGCCAGCCTCGAACACGACTTCGCCGGTCTTGTCGTCGGTGACGGTGCGCGCGATCGCCGCGCCCACGAGTTCTTCGGACTGGATGACAACGTCTTTCAGGCCTTCTTCTTCAAGCTTGCGGGCCTGACGCGCGGTGATTTTCGTGCCGGCGGGGACTTTTACCTTGCCGGTTTTCGCGTCGATCAGGTCGAACCGGGTTTTCAGGCCGCGGAAACGTTCTGCGTCGTAGGGGGTTTTCCAGCCGTCTTTGGTCTTTTCATAGGGGATGATCGCGTAGAAGTAATGCAGGATTTCTTCTTTCGACAGGCCTTGGATTTTCGTCGGGTCCACGGGCTTGCCTGCCTTGTGCTGGCGTTCGCGGTATTTCGCGGATTCATCGGAATCCAGCGCGAGCAGGAAGGTGGTCACGGGCAGCTTGCGGCGGCGGTCGATGCGCACATACACGAGGTCTTTGGCGTCGAATTCAAAATCGAGCCAGGAGCCGCGGTAGGGAATGACGCGCGCAGCAAACAGGTATTTGCCGGACGAGTGGGTCTTGCCCTGGTCATGGTCAAAGAACACGCCCGGGGAACGGTGCATCTGCGACACGATCACGCGCTCGGTGCCGTTGACGACGAACGTGCCGTTGCCGGTCATGAGGGGCATGTCGACCATGTAGACATCCTGTTCCTTGATGTCGCGGATCGTGCGCGCACCGGAATCTTCGTCGATGTCAAAGGTGGAGAGGCGCAGGGTCACGCGCAGGGGCGCCGCGTAGGTCATGCCTCGCTGGACGCATTCTTCCACGTCGTATTTGGGCTCTTCCAGTTCATAGCGCACAAAATCGATTTCCGCGCGGCCCGAAAAATCCTTGATCGGGAACACGGACTTGAACACTTCCTGGAGGCCTTCGGTCAGGCGGTCCTGGTGTTTCGTGTCGCGCTGCAGGAATTTTTCGTAGGAATTGCGCTGCACCTCGATCAGGTTCGGCATTTCACACACTTCGGGAATTTTTCCGAAGCTGCGGCGGATCCGCTTGCGGCCCGTGAAGCTTTTGCTGTCGGTAAGTGAACGAATTGCCTTTTTTGCGCTCATGGCGTTTTCCTTGTGTCACGATGAAAGAATATGGGATCAGAGTCCCAACCTGAAGTGCCAAGGACGAAAAACGGAGCCAACCACATGACTTCCGACGTCCTGAAAAAATCTTGAATTCCCGCTAGTGCCGTTTCGTGCCGATTTAGTGCCTTGGTATCATATAGTTTTCCGTCAAGAGCCCCGGAACACGGGCATTTTAGTCCCTAACAGCAGAAGGGGCGGCGGGAAATTTTCCCGCCGCCGCAATCTTATACGTCGCTGTTGGGCGAAATAATCAAGATGATTACTTCAGCTCAACTTTCGCGCCGACTTCTTCCAGTTTCTTTTTCAGTGCGTCAGCGTCTGCCTTGTTGACGCCGGCTTTCACCGACTTCGGCGCGCCTTCAACCAGGTCTTTCGCTTCTTTCAGGCCCAGGCCCGTGATTTCGCGAACGACTTTGATCACTTCGATTTTCTTGTCGCCAGCAGCTGCCAGGACAACATCGAATTCGGTTTTAGCTTCGCCAGCCGGTGCAGCGCCAACAGCTGCGACAGCAGCGGGAGCAGCAGCGGAAACGCCCCACTTCTCTTCGAGAAGTTTGGAGAGTTCGGACGCTTCGAGAACGGTCAGTTTCGACAGTTCATCAACGATTTTTGCGAGATCAGCCATTGTAGTACTCCTTAATGATATTTAGTTAGTTTGTTGGTTTAAGCCAGTTCGGTAGTTATTCGCCCTTTGCAGCGTAAGCGCTGAGGACACGGGCCAGTTGAGCTGCCGGTGCTTGTGCAATGGTGGCGATCTGACGGGCCGGTGCTTTGAGCAGGCCGGCCAGTTGGCCACGCAGTTGGTCAAGCGAGGGCAGTTTCGACAATGCCACAATAGCCGCCGTATCGAGGACCTTGTCGCCAAGTGCTCCGCCGAGGATCACGAGTTTCTCGTTGTCCTTGGCGAAATTGGCGGCGATCTTCGCGGCAGCGACAGCGTCTTTCGACGTTGCGATGCCGACGGGGCCTTTGAGCAGAGGGCCGATGCCTTCAAAGCGCGTACCTTTGAGGGCTCGCAACACGAGCCGGTTCTTGGATACTTTGAAATCAACACCTTCTTTGCGCATTCTGACGCGAAGTTCGGACACCTGAGCAGCCGTCAGACCCATGTTCTTGGTCACGACGATTGATTCGATATCTCCGAGCGTCTCCTGCAAGCCGGTGATAACTTCAGCTTTCTTTGCACGATCCACGGGATATTCTCCGTTTCTTTTTAGTTATGGCGCGCTTCCTTGTGACGGGAAATGTGCCGGGGTTGCATGAAGGAAAACGATAGCCTGTCTTCCCACCTGTTTATCCCGTCCGAAGCGTCCAGCCATAACGGATAGTCCCGTTAAAAACTTTCTTCCTCGTCTGTACTGGCCTTTTCAGGTTTAGCCCCCGCTTGGGGTACCAGTAGTCTCGGACAGGGATTCAAGGAAGGGCCGAAGCCCTGCCTCAAATTTAGTTACGCGGCGGCGCGCAGCAGGCTTGCGAGTTCCAGCTTGACGCCGGGACCCATCGTGGAGGAAAGGCTCGCCTTGCGGAGATAGTTGCCTTTCATCGTTGCCGGCTTCGCCTTCACAACCGCGTCCAACAGGGCGCGGATGTTTTCGCAAAGTTTCTTCTCGTCGAAAGATGCCTTGCCCACGCCAACGTGGACGATGCCTTCTTTCTGAGCGCGGAATTCAACGGAACCGCCCTTTGCCGCTTTCACGGCCGAGGTGACGTCCATCGTGACGGTGCCCAGTTTCGGGTTGGGCATCAGGCCTTTCGGGCCCAGGATCTGGCCGAGCTTACCGACGGTGCCCATCATGTCCGGGGTCGCGATGACGCGTTCGAAAGGCATGTCGCCTTTTTGCACGCGTGCCGCGAGATCGTCGTCACCGACAACGTCAGCGCCTGCTTTTTTCGCTTCTTCAGCCTTGGGGCCTTTTGCGAAAACGGCGACGCGCACGTTTTTACCGGTACCGTTCGGCAGGATAACCATGCCGCGGACGTTCTGGTCAGATTGCTTGCTGTCGATGCCGAGGTTGATCGAGATTTCGATGGTTTCATCGAATTTCGCGGTCGCGTTCGACTTGATGAACTTCACGGCGTCTTCAAGAGACCAGATCTGGGTGATGTCTTGAGCTTCGCGCGTTTTGCGCAGGCGCTTGGTGAAGGCCGATTTTTCTTTAGCTGCTTTTTCTTTTTTAGCCATGATGATTAGCCCTCCACGACTTGAATGCCCATCGAACGTGCGGTACCGGCGATCGATTTCGCGGCGGTGTCGACGTTAGCGGCGTTCATGTCTTTCAGTTTGGCGGTCGCGATTTCGCGGACTTGCGTCATCGTGACTTTGCCGACATTGGCGTCTTTGCCCGTAGCGCCCGAACCTTTTTCCAGCTTTGCAGCCTTCATCAGGTAGTAGCTTGCGGGAGGGGTTTTCATGACGAACGTGAACGAACGGTCCACGTAAACGGTGATCACGCAAGGGATCGGCATGCCAGGTTCCATGCCCTGGGTTTGCGCGTTGAAGCCTTTGCAGAATTCCATGATGTTCACGCCGGCCTGGCCGAGAGCGGGGCCGATGGGCGGCGAGGGGTTTGCTTTACCAGCCGGAACCACCAGCTTGATATAGCCTTGTACTTTCTTTGCCATTTATATTCTCCTTTAAGGTCAAAGGGTTGTGGTACGGCTCCGATTGGACTTAACCGGGAAGCCTCCCACAATTCTGTCGGGCAGATTCTAATAAAGAATCGCCAGACGCGGCAGATTACGCCCGTATTGCTCTGGAATGCAAGGAAATTCGCGGATGGATAACACCCGCAGGCAATGCCCGTGGCGGAATGTTATGGTTTTACTCTATATTCATATTCCAATAATACAAGCCCGGTTTACATGAACACCGAATAACAATAGGCTAACCCCATCCATTCAGCAGATAACCGGAGTATTCATGGCCGACGATCCTTTGCCCGAAGACGGCAAGCCGCCCAAGGATGTATTCAAGGATTTCCTTGAGGCCGCCTCGAAAAAGGCGGAGGAGAACCAGACGCTGGCCAGCGAACAGGCCGCGCTGAAGGGCCAGAAGGACGCGCTGCGCGCCGAACTGCTGCGCCAGTGCAGCGAAGCCAAGGACGGCATGCGCGAAAGGTACGAAGGCCATCTCCACCCGATTTTGTCGGTGCTGGAGGCCCTGCCGGAAAAAGATGGCAGGAAATTCCATGTGAAGGTCGCCTTTTCCGATGGCAATATCGACGAAGCCGTCGAGGCGCTGGATGAAATCCTGCATGACGGCCCGACGCTGACCATCACCGTCCGCTACGACAAGGACTGGGGCAAGGAAGTGTCATCGCCAACCGAAATCCACCCGATGATCAAGATCGTGCTGGAGCCCGTATCCCATATGGCGGATGAAGACATCAGCGTGACGCGGTTCGACAAGCTGTCCGAAGACTGGGATATCGGTGGCGGCCTCACCAAGAAACACGATGAATCGCCTGCCTACGGCTATGACAGCCTGCGCACGGCCCTTGGCGAATGGCTGGCCGATAACGCGCCCGACCGTATCGCCGATATTGTCGCCGCAAAAGACGGCCCACCGCCCAAAGGCCCTACCCTGCCCCCCGCAACCAAGAAATACAAAGGCGGCGCTCTGCGCCCGTAATACAAAATGAAAAAGATTTCCGCTCTTGCTGCGCTTGCCTTTTGCCTGCTGTTTTCGCTGAACGCGCTGGCCGCCGATATGCCCAAGGCAGGCACACCCGCCCCTGCCTTCAGCCTGAAAAACCAGCATGGCGACGCTGTCAGCATCGCCGATTTCAAGAAAAAATGGATCGTGCTGTATTTCTACCCCAAGGATTTCACGCATGGCTGTTCGCTGGAAGCGCATAATTTTCAGGAAGATGAAGCAAAATATACCGCGAAAAAAGCCATCATCCTCGGCGTCAGCACGGACAGCCCCGACAGCCACAAGGAATTCTGCACGAAAGAGGGTCTGAACTTTATGCTGCTGGCCGACACGGACAAGAAAGTGAGCGAGCTTTACGGCTCCACCCTTAACCTCGGACTCACGGTGGTTTCCGCCCGCCACACCTTCCTGATCGACCCGAAAGGCGTCATCCGCAAGGTGTATGACGAAGTCGATCCCGCGTCGCATAGCGAGGAAGTGCTGGCAGAACTTGCGGCGCTGCAGGCCCAGAAATAATCACGCGGCGCGCACGGCCGCCATCCTGTCGCGCAACCATACCCGCAGCGTCGCCACGACCGTCAGCGCAAAAACAATGCCCGTGCCGGTTTGCACGGCCTGCGGGTTAACGTCCAGGCCCGCAATATTCAGCAGGTAATCTATGTATGATCCCGGCAGGTTCGTTGCGCCGCGCATTTCCTTGATGCGCCAATGCCAGTCGGTGAGCGGGCAATAGCCGAGCGCCCCCAGCATAGGGCCGATGACAAGCCAGAAAAACGCGGTGATGCCCAGCAGGATGCGGTGCGCAAAACGCGTGCGGCGCGGGATCCAGCCGGACAGGTTGAAAACGATGACCGCGATATGCAGCGCATCGAACAGGATATCGGCGAGCCACAGCATGTGCGGCAGCGTCCCTCTTACCAGAATTTATTCGGCGAGATTTTCACGCGCATGCGGAACGACGTGCCGTTTTCCTTGTCGTAGCGGACTTCGGGGCCGATGCTCAGATTGATGCCGTTGCCGTCGTCTTTCAGGTCGTTGTAATAGAAACCTGCCTCGACGCCGTAATTCTGCGTGCCCGCATAGGTGCGCACGACGCCGGAGAAATTGCCAAGGCCGTATTCATTCGCGCCGTTGCGGCCCGCTTTGCCGTTAAACAGGCTGGGGAAGTTGACTTCGGAATAAACGCGCGCATCGCTGCCACGGCCGATTTCAGGGCCGGACACGCGACCGACCGATGTGCCGACGATCAGCGACGCCGGCAGGCTGCCGATATGGACGTTCTTGACGCCCTCGACAAACGCGCCCGCGCGCGCGTTGCCTTCGTTGTCGCGCATGTAGCGGCCGTTCACGCGCTCCACCGGGTTGTCGAAATAGCCGAGGTTGAAGCCGCCGCGATACGTCCAGTCGGACGACACCTGCGTCGTCGCGCTGCTGCCCGCGCCGATATTGAACTGCACGCCGTATTCGATGCCGCTGGCGCGGCCATACCATTCTTTTTTCAGCGGCTTCATTTCAAGATATTCGCGCGTCACGTTCAGCACGCCGGTCTGTTCCAGCGGCAGCAGCGTCACGTCAAAACGCGAGGGGGTCGAGATCCAGAGATTTTCGCGGGTCACATACACGGTCGGCTTGCGCGCGAAATAATCGTCGATGCGGTCGTTCAATCCGCCCGTGGACTGCACTTTCGTGTGCGGCAATGTGCCATTGTTCCAGTCAGGTTGCGCTGCGGGCACAGGCTCGGGCGGCGCGCTGGGCGCTTCCTGCGCGCGCGAGGGCTGGGCGGAGAGCATCAATCCTGCGCTCATCATGGCCGAGGAAAAAACGTGCGAGAGGCCGCTGGCCTTCTTGGGCTTGAACATAAATTTCTCCGTGACTGAAAATGTGTAGGCGGACAATATGCCGGAAATACCTTTATGTCAAACGCTCAAATAGCCTTTAAATTCAGAACATTAGCCTATTTAAGCTGTTTTTAGCATCTTGCGGCTATAATATTATGAAACCACGATCTCAGGATTTTGATGCCGGATCAGCAAGTTAGCCAGTTCCTGACCAAAGAAGAGCCGAAGGTCTTCGATTTCGAAAAGGCCGTCGCCGATGCGCGACGCGATTTTCCGAGAGAGACAAAATACATCACCTTCATCGATATCTCCGCGCCGGATGCAGAGGATAAGCTGCTGGAATGGGCAAAAAAATCCGGGATGAACCAATCGCAGCTCGATAAAATGATGACGAAGGCCGGCAACATGGAGGCTGTTGCCAAGGTTGTGAACGGCCACACGCTGCTCGCGATGCCGTCGCAGCGCGAGAATAGCGCAGCGGAATCCTTTCCCGGGAATGCGTACAAAAGCGCCTATTTTTGCTTCCAGCACGAGCTCGGCCATTTCGTCATCCCCGAAGGCCATGCGGCCAGCAGCAATAAATCGACGGAATACCGCGAGCATGCGGCCGACACCTTCGCCATGATGCGGGGGCTGAAGGACGGCGTCTTCCAGAAAACGGACCTGCTGCACCTGTCGAACCGCCGCGGCCACGAAATGCTGATGACGGAGGATATCACGCACCTGACCTCGATGTCGCTCGACGCGTTGATCATCAACCCGAAAAATATCGATTTCCTGTCGCTGTCGAAGAACGAGATCGTCAAGATCGCGCAGAAACACGCCGCTGAATTCGAGATGGACGGCAAAACCGCGAGCCGCTTCCTGAAAATGCAGTTCAAGGGCAAATACGCATACGAGGACGGCGCGAACGATAAGGAAGTGCTGGAAGGAAAGATGCGCGACCTGCAGGAAATCGCCATGTCATCGCCCAAAGATTCCCAAGACTTTTACATCGCCGCCCGCATCCTCAATAACGTGCTGGAAACAGGCTCTATCAAGGTATTCGGCAACGAGTACAAGGTCGATGTCACGACCGATGAATGGAAAGAGGCGAAGCTGGCGTTGAATGAAAAAGCGGGCGACCGCGATATCGGCGCGCAAAAGGCGTCGCAGACCGTCAGCCTGACACGCCCTGAAAAGCCAAAGAATTTCGTCAGAAAGATCGCCGACAGTTTCAAGCCCATCAAAATATAAGGCTTATTTCGGC
The DNA here is from genome assembly GCA_965279315.1 of Alphaproteobacteria bacterium. Taxonomy (GTDB): domain Bacteria; phylum Pseudomonadota; class Alphaproteobacteria; order Micavibrionales; family UBA2020; genus JAPWJZ01. The sequence goes on from OZ257145.1 coordinate 3,164,146, forward strand.
TTTTGCCCGTCGCGTTTTTTAAACTTTGCGGTTTTTGGGGCGGATGTTTCATGGCCGGTGCCGGTCTTCATCATGTTCTCGACATATTTCCGCTCCGCCGCTTCCAGTGTTTTCGCAAGCTCTTGGAAGCCTGCATGCGCCGCCTCCTGGCTTGCTGTGCGGCCGTCATCGTTCACATGCGTGACATCCGCGCCTGCATCCAGCAGCAGCTTCACGGCCTTGCCCGCGTTGTTGCGGGCGGCAACGGTGAGCGCGGATTGCCCATGCGTGCTGACGCCCCCGATGGTTGCTTTCCTGACGATCAGCGCATGTAGCGCATAATCGTTATCGGTCGAGGCCGCGACCATCACCAGCGTCGTGTTGTCGCTGGATTTCTGGTTCACATCCGCATTTGCACCCAGCAGCGCATCGAATATCTCGCGTCCGCGCGCATTGGTGCCCATCCATTTGATCGCGGTTTCCAGCGGCCGCACATCGTCGGGCGTTGCGGCATTGGGACTGATGCCGTGTTTCAGCATCTCCGCCAGCGTCTCCAGATGGCCTTTTTGCACGACAAGCTGCATAGGCGCGCGCTTGGCACGGTCGCCCAGCCACGGGTTTGCCTTGTTTTGCATCAGTGTGCCGATGACGCCTGTCTTGCCCTCTTTCGCAGCAATCACAAGCGCGCTGTCGCCATTGTCGTTCTTGCCGTCCACATCGACGCCGCTGCTGATGATCAACTGCACGCGATGCGCGTCCTCCTGCATCACCGCCGCGATCAGATCGTCGACCTTGTAGCGGGGCGGGCGTTCGGCGGGCGGCAGGCGCGACGCGTCATTGAACGCACCCCGCACATCAGGGCTGCGCGGCCTTGCCATTTCGGGCATATCAGCCGGTGCGCGCTCCCCGTTCATGCCGGCGGCCCTTTCTTGCGGAACGATGCGGTGCGGGGCGCGGATTTGCCTGTGCCCTTCAAGCCCGTGCGCAACGCGCCCTCCAGCTGTTTGGCGCGTTCAATGTCGATGAGGTTGACGAAGGCTGTGTGCCCCTCTTCCAGCGCCTGCGCGCGCGCATCGTTGCCATGGTCGTTTTTACGGTGAAGGTCGAAGCCCGCATCAATCAGCATCTTGCCCGCAATGACCGATCCCGAACGCGCTGCCAGCATCAGCGCATCCGTGCCGTCGCCGGTTTTGTAATCCATCACTATGCCTGCCTTGATCATGTATCCCAGCGCATGGCCGTTGCCCGTGCGCGCCGCCTGCATATACGGCGGCGGACGCGAACCGCGCGGCTGTGTCAGGTCGGCGCCCAATTCTGTCAGGGTATCGAACATTGCGTTTTCGCCCTTCAGCACCGTATGCATGACGGGCGTCAGTGAATCCTTGTTGTGGAGATCGAGGTTCGCGCCGTGCTGTTTCAGCAGCTTCACCATGCTGTCGCGGCCGCTCATGGTGGCCAGCAGCACGGCGGTGTTGCCGTTTTCATCTGCAAGGTCGGGGCTCGCTTTTTTATCCAGCAGCAGCGTGGCAATCGCGTCGTCGCCGGATTCAGCCGCGACCATCAGCGGCGTCACATCGACATCGCTGCGCAAATCCGGGTTCGCCCCGCCGTCCAGCAGGATGCGCACCATTTTTTCGTCATGATCGGTCACCGCCAAGATCAGCGGATGGAGCAGCATGTTGTTCGGCCTGTTGGGGTTCGCCTTTGCCGCCAGCAGGATTTCAACAGCATCATACTGTTTGGCGCGCACCGCCTCGATCAGCGGCGTATCGCCCATTGTGTCGATGGCATTCACATCCGCGCCGAGCGCGATCAGGTCGTTGAGGGTATGGAGGTCGCCGCTGCGGGCGGCGGCGAGTATCTGGCGGTCAAGATCGGCCTGCTTGGGGCGATAAACGGGCGCTTCCGCCAGCGGCGCGCTCGCGCGCTGGAAGGCGGATGATAAAGCCCCTGATGGCTGCTCTTGTTGCGTCACACGCTGCCTGTCGATATGGGTTTAACCGATGCTATATATATACCTGATTTTGTTGAATAAATCATTAATCATATGGTAAGTGAAACGGGCTTGCGGTTGACATCCCTATCTCTTTGTAATATCTATGTAAAATATTTGCACAGGATGATGATGACCGACACTGCCACCCCATCCCCCGTTTTCGATCACGCCGCTTCCGTTTTGGCCGCACGGCGCGACTACCCGCAGGAAACGGCGCAGGTGACCTTTGTCGACCTATCATCGCCGGATGCCGCCCAGCAATTGCGCGGCTGGCTGCGCAAGGCCTCGCCCGCCTTTATCCGTTCACTGGGTGAAAACGAGCCGCCTGAAACCGCGATATTTCATGCGGTCGAGAAATTCCTCCTGAAAAACGGCGTGGCCGAGGTCGATTACGCCAGCGGCAATATACTTGTCGCATCAGCATCGCAGCCGAAATCGAAATACCTTGGCGCGACCGCCACCACCGCGCAGGAAGCGGCTTATGCCTTCGCGCATGAACTGGGCCATGCGATTGTGCGCAGCGGCTTCACCGCCAACTGGCGCGGCATGACGCGGCACGGCAAGCCATCGCTGCATGACGCCCTGCCCCATCAACGGGCGGAAGCGGAAATGGCGGCGGATGTTTTCGCGGTGTTGCGCAACCTGTCGCACCAGACGATGACGCTGGAACAGGCGCGCCAGGTATCGCTCACCCGTGCCATGCGCGCACCCGGCATCCACACCACCTCCCCCGCGCTGGATGCGGCGCTGGAAAATATCGGCGCCGCCAGTTTGTCGCCGCAGGGCGTGCAGGCGATGGCCGAAACGATCGCGCAGCGTCACGCCCCGAAAGCGGGCGAGATCGAGGAATTGGCGAACCGGCTGGCATGGATGAAGCCCGTGCCGAAAGCGCCCGATAGCGGGCATGACATGGCAGCAAGGCTGAAGGGCGTTTTCGACAAGATTTCACATCGTGCGCCGCGCACCGCATCGTTGCCGCAGGGCACGATGCGGCTGGAAAAGCTGACGCAGCAGGAATGGCTGCAGAATGTCGCGGAAGTGTTCAATGCCGCGCCCAGGGGTTCGCTTGCCGCGCATGTGACGGAAAAAATCCTGCGCCATACACCGAAAAGCCAGATCAGCGGCAAGGCGCTGAAACAGGCGTGCAAAAAGCTGAACCGCAAGAACGGCTAGGCTTATTCCTCGACGATTTTATTGACCTTGATCTTGGCGATGCGGCGGCCATCCATCTGCTTGACCTTGATGCGCCAGCCCTGCCAGTCCAGCTGGTCGCCGACCGCAGGCATCCGGCCAAGGCTGTGCAGCACCAGCCCCGCAATGGTCGCGAAATGGCCGTCCGGCGTATAATCGACGCCCAGTTTATGCGCGACGTCATAGACCGACGCCATGCCGTCAATCGTCAGCCCGCCTTCGGCATTTTCGTGGATCGACAGCGGCGCATAGGGTTCATGCTGGCTGGGGAATTCACCGGCGATCGCCTCCAGCAAATCAAGATGCGTGACGACGCCGGCGACACCGTCTTCGCTATCGGTCACGACCGCGATGCCGGCGGGGTATTTTTTCAGGAATTCCAGCAACGCCATAACCGTTGTGTCTTCGCGCACGAACAATGGCTCTTCCAGCAGCCTGTCCATCGTCTGGCGGTCGCCGCCCAGCCATTTGGCGAGGAATTCATCCTTGCGCAAGATGCCCACGACGTTATCAAGGTCGCCGTCAATCGCCAGCAGGCGGGAGCGTTCCGCCTTGCGCACGGCCTCAAGCAACTCCTTGTCGGGGCGCGACATATCGACCGACACGATATCGCGGCGCGGCGTCATCACGGTATGCACGGGGCGCGCGGCGAGGTTCAAAACGCCGCGCAGCATCTGTTTTTCGGATGACGACAGCACGCCCGTCTGCGCGGCTTCCGCCAGCACGGCGTTCGCCTCGCGCATGTCCTCGACCGTTTCCAGCGGTTTTGCGCCCATCAGTTTCAGGATCGCGTCCGCCGTGCGTTCGCGCACATCGGTCGTCTTGACGCGCTTTTTCAGCTTCGCCTGCGCGAACTGGTTGAAGCTTTCGACGATAATCGAGAAGCTGATCGCGGCATAAAGATAGCCCTTGGGCAGGTGATAGCCGAAACCGTCCAGCACAAGGCTGAAACCCACCATCAGCAGGAAGCCAAGGCAGAGCATCACGACGGTCGGGTGCTTGTTGACGAAGGTCGTCAGCGCCTTGCTGACCGACACCATGATGGCAATCGCAATCGTAACCGCGATGATCATGACCATCAGGTGTTCCGTCATACCGATCGCCATGATGACAGCATCGAGCGAGAAGACGGCATCAAGGATGACGATCTGGATGACGACCATCCAGAATTGCGCCTTCAGCGCGGGCCCCTTGCGCTGGCCGTGGCCTTCGATGCGGCCATGGACTTCGGTGGTTGCCTTATAAAGCAGGAACAGCCCGCCGCCGACCAGAATGCAGTCGCGCGCCGAAAAATCACGGCCCATCAGGTGCAGCCACGGCGTGGTGAGCGACGCCATCCAGGAGATGGTCGCCAGCAGGACGATGCGCATGGCAAGAGCAAGGAACAGCCCGAGCTTTCGCGCGCGGTCACGCTGCTTTTGCGGCAGCTTGTCGACGAGGATGGCGATAAAGACGAGGTTGTCGATGCCCAGCACAAGCTCGAGCACGACCAGCGTGACCAGGCCCGCCCAGGCGGTCGGATCCATCAGCCATTCCATTTAAGGACAGCCCCGGTGCATGAAGGGTAAATCCCGTATCAGGTCTTTTCGACCTGGCTGAAATCCAGCTCGACCGGCGTGGAGCGACCGAAGATCGAGACGAGGACCTTCAGGCGGCTCTTCTGTTCGTCGATTTCCTCGACGACGCCGTTGAACGAGTTGAACGGGCCGTCGCAGACTTTGACCTGCTCGCCGATTTCGTACATGACGGAAGGACGGGGGCGTTCTGCGCCATCGACCATCTGTTTCAGCAGGCGCTGCGCTTCGGTTTCCGAGATGGGCTGCGGCTTGGTGCCTGCGGCGCCCAGGAACCCGGTCACTTTCGGGGTGTTTTTGACAAGGTGCCAGGCATCGTCGTTCATGTCCATTTTCACGAGCACATAGCCCGGGAAGAATTTGCGCTCGGCGTTGACTTTCTGGCCGCGGCGGACTTCGACGACTTCTTCGGTCGGCACCATCACTTCGGCGATATACTGGTCGAGGCCGCGTTTCTTGGCGGTTTCGAGGATGGAGGATGCGACTTTTTTCTCGAAGCCGGAGTAAACATGAAGGACGTACCAGCGCTGTGCCATGATTTTCTATCTCTTAAAATTTGGTGCCGAGTGTCAGGATAAACTTGATCGCGCTGGAGATGACCCAGTCGGAGAACAACAGGATCATCGCCATGATAAAGACCATGATGAACACGACGATCGTGGTGGTCACGGTTTCCTTGCGCGACGGCCAGCTCACCTTCAGCGTTTCCTGACGGACTTCGCGGGCGAACTGGGCGATATTCTTCGACATATATTGCCTTACCTTTTTTCTTTTAGTGCCAATCCATCCCCCTTGCGGGAAATGGCAGGAGCGGAGGGACTCGAACCCCCAACCCTCGGTTTTGGAGACCGATGCTCTACCAATTGAGCCACGCTCCTTCGTGCCGTTTTCCCCCTGCGACCCCTCGTTTCCGGAGACCGGATTTGAGAGATTCTAAATTTTGGGAGGTTAACTTGACCGTTTATATATCGCAGTTCCGGCGCAAATCAAAGGAAAAAACGGCGTTTTTTTTGTTCGCCGCAGCATGTTTCTGGAAATCCACGAAAAATCAGCCGCGATTGGGCGCGGTCAGGATGACGTTCACGTTGAAAAACATCTCCTGCGGCTCCGGCTTGCCGTCGGGCGACGCAGTCTGCGGGTTGATGTATTTCAGCACATCCCAGAACTGGCCGTTGTTCTGGCGGAATTCCTGCCCCACCAGACGGTAGTGGAAGGTTTTCAGGATCATGTGCTCTTCTGCGGGGTCGATGACTTTGAACGCCGTTTCAGGCGTCTTGCCGTCGCCCGTCAGGCGGATGGAGCGCAGGATGTCGCGGAAGGCGTTTTCATGGAGCGTCTTGTTGATGACGCTGGTCTTGGTCTTCGTCCACAGGTCGATCGCCTGCAGGTGGGAACGGTAATGGGCGAAATGCTTGTCCAGCAGGTCGCGATACGCCTTCACGTTTTCGTCCGTGGGGCTGGCGACCACCTGCATCCCGGCGCGCTGCAGCGAATACCATATTGCCTGAGCGCCGCCATAGGGGTCATAGAACGAGGTCTGGACGTAAAGGTTGCGCAGTTGCGTCCAGTCGATCTTGGCCGGGTTCGCGCTATCCGCATTCGCCCTGGCGACCAGCGCCAGATATTCGTCGTCCTTGGATACCGCCGCCACAATAGCAGGTGTCGTCGACGTCGTGCCTGTCACAGGCTGCGCCTGCGCCACCAACGGAGCTGCCGCACAGGTCGCTGCGAGCAAAAGGGCAAACAGATAATTCTTCACGTGAAACTCCGGTCAGTTCGTTGCCCTCTATTTCACGTTATTCACGGGAAAAAACAAGCCCCCAAGCGACAAATCATTTGCAGCCGTTCCCACGCACATCTTCAACCATTACATCAATTGAAGATTGAGAAAATTGCCAATAAATCTATATTTATAAATAACTTATCGAGAATGTTTCATGTGAAACATCACATTGAAAACCACACACGCGAAGTTCATGTGACAAATAAACTTGCCGAAGAAAGCTTATGATTGGCTGTGTTATTTGCGGCGGCGGGTCGCGGCGCGATACAGGCGGCTGCCCTGCTGTGCTTTTGACAGCGGTTGCAGCGCGGCGGAGCGGGCAAGGCCGCGCACCATCAGCTCGGCCGTGTGGATGGCGTCCGGATGCCCCTTCACCATTTCGATCTCGATTTCCGAAAATCCCTGCCGGCGGCCTTGGGCATCGAGGTAGATTTCGCCCACATCGAACGCCACTTCGACCACGCCCATCTTCTTGCCGCGCCCGACCTTCAACAGGAATGAGCGGCGTTCAATGGCCGCGGTGAAAATATGGAACAGGCGCTTGGTGCGGAAGCGTTTGGCGACCGCCCTGCCCTCGGCATCGGTAATCTTGGAAAGCGCGGGAATGTGCGTGGAGACAAGGTCTTTGCATTCTTTCCGGAAAAAGGCGCCGGCGACCACGTCCTTGGCGGGGGGCAGGTCGAATTTGACGGTCTGCTCATACGCGCCGATCTTGCCTTCCTTACCGGGCTTGTACTGCACGCGCACGGAAATGGAATTGCGGTAGAGGATCAGGTCGCGGGTGTCGAAATAGGCGCGCGGCAGGTATTTATGCTCGACTTTTTTGCCGATGGCCTTCTTGCGCAGCACGACAAAGACCTTTTCAAGGTCGCGTGGCGACAATTGGAGCTTCAGCTCCTGCTCGACTTCGGAGGATTTTTTAGCGGCTTTTTTCTTTTTGGCCATGAGAATTCAGGTAGGCGGGGTCAGACCGCGCAGGGTTGCGATTTCGAGACGGCCGCGCCCAGCTTTTCAAACTGGCCCTTCAGCATCTCGGTCAGGGACGTAATCTGCAGGCGATGCGCCTTGTCGTTGACGGAAATAACCTCGGAAAAGACGGCCGACAGGTATGCTGCGTGTTCAAAATTGTCCGCCGAGCATTGGACAATCCAGGATTTCATTCCCGCAACATCAAGTTTTTGTGCCGCCATCCGCATTCCCTCTTCAATGATAGAATCAGATTACAAGTAACTTACCCCAAGTATGGGGCATTTTGCACCGCGTTAACAATGGGTTTTCTGCGAATTCTGAAGCTTAAGGCGACTTCAGCGATTTGCGGTACAGGTCGGTGCCCTGCTTTGATTTCGGCGCAGGCTGCACTTTGGCCGACGGGGCGAGCGCAAGGATCTTGTCGCGCAACACATCAATCGCGGAAGCATTGCCCGATTTGCGCTCGATCTCGATCTCGTAGAACGGGGTATGGCTGTCGTTATGCGGCAGGATGATCTCGCCCACATCGAAGGCGACCTCGACCGTGCTTTTGTTGCGGCCCTTGCCGGATTCAATCTCGAAATAGCGGCGCTCGATGGCGGCGGTGAAGATATGCTTCAGCGGCTTGCTTAAGTGCGGTTTCAGCGCGGCCTTGGCTTCCTTGTCGGTCACGACCGACAGGTTTGGCGCGTGGTCTTTCATGGGGTTCTTGATCTCGCGGCGGAACAGCGCGCCGCCCGCCAGCGTCGCGCCCGCGCTGATGTCGATCTTGACGGTCTGTTCGTTGCCGCCGACCGCCCCGCCCTTGCCCATCTTGTACTGCACACGGACCGAAAGCCCGTTCTGGTCGAGGTCGAGGTTCGGCGTGTCGTAATAATGGCGCGGCAGGTATTTGTGGTCGATATGGCCCGGCGCGTGTTCCTTCACCAGCGCATTGAACACCTTTTCAAGGTCGCCCTTGGACAGGACGATTTTGACTTCTTGTTCGTCTTCGACTTGCGTCTTGGGCGGGCTGGCCATGAAGGTCTCCTCGCAGGGATTGTTTGAAGGCGTTACGCTATCATATGTCGCAAGGGAGTCAATTGCCCGTCGCAGTGGGCGGTTTATGCCTGAACACCGCCGTACGTGGCGCGGCGACGGGCTTGGTCAGGTGGCCGGTGTTGGTCGCGTCAATGACAGGGGGCGGCTGCGGCGGTGCCGGTATCGGCGCATCGAAACGTTTTCCGCGCAGGATCACCGGCTGGTTCTTCACATTTTCCGGCAATGCGCCCGAGAACAGCGTCAGTTTCGCCGGCACGGAAATATCCTCGCCCGATAATGTGGCATCCAGCAGTTTTAATTTGAATGCGGTCGCGTCGTTCAGCAATTCGCGCGGAATCTGCGGAAGCACATCGGAAATGCGCGGGCGCGGCAGTTCGCGCAAGTTGGTCGGGATTTCGATGTCGATGGTCTTGATTTCGGTCAGGCCCTTCGCTTCTCCCGCCGCTTCATGCTCGCGGAACAGGTAACTGTCATTCAGGTCGACGGGCTCGACAAAAAAGTTCACGCCATTCCGGTCAGCCACCAGCGGCTTTACCTTGAATGCGCGGTTGACGAGCGAGCGCAATGAATCCTGTTGAGACATGGCTGTCCTTTACCTCATGAATCTTCGCAAATGTCGAAGTCTGGAAAGTATAGAAGGCGGTTTTAATTATGTCAATAAAACAGGATTAACCCTTATAATCCAATCCCCTGCTGCGGGCGGCGGGGCGGGATAAAGCCGGGCGTGGCCTGCGGCTTTTCACTGATCGCCGCCACCAGATCCGCGACCGTCTTTCCGCCGCCGATATCACGCGACAGGATTTGCGGATCGTCGAAGCGCGACAGGAACGCCGTTTTCAGTTTCTGCGGATCGATCGCTCTGAAATCCTGCAGCAGTTGCGCGCGGCTTTGCGCGTCATAGCCGAATTTTGCATAGGTGTTCGCGATCTTCATCAGGTCTTCGATGCTGTCGGGGCTGTCGGGCGCGCGGGTTTCCACGACGCCATGGCGGCGGATATTCGGCATCGTCAGTTGCAGCGAAAGCGCGTTGTCCAAAATCTCGGTCGTCAGCGCGCCTTTCGCCAGCAGCTCGCCCACCGTCGGCGTGCTGCCGAAAACTTTGGCGGTCGAGGTAAACCCCTCCGCCGAATGATCGGGGATGAAGGGAATTTTCAGGCTCAGCAAACGGTCGACGATATGCGCGGTAACGGCTTCATTGCTGTCGGCCTTCAGCGCCTCGAACACCGGCACCATCTGTTCCGGCACCAGCACGGCATAGGTTTCGTGCAGGCGTTGCTGGCGCGCGGTGCGCTGCGACAGCGCATTGCCGACATCGACTAGCATCAGCGCGCGGTAAATCTGGTTGAAATCATCGCCCATCGGGTCGAAATTCACCTGCAATCCGCAGCAGGATTTCATGGTGTCGACCAATGCATCGGCCTTGTCCTTGCCATGCACGCCGGAAAGATATTCGCGGTATGCGCCGAAACGGGAACGCGGCGTGTCTTCCGCCTGCAGGAAGCTCGGCATATGCCCCCTGCCCTCGACGCGCAAATCAAGGAATGCCGCCGTTTCATCCAGCGCGCGGCGGAGCACGCGGTTCATGTCCTCCAGCTCCTGCAAATCGCGGCATGGCTTGGTCGACAGTTCAATCTGCCCGCCCGGCTCCAGGCTCACATCGCCGACATCGGGGATGGTCAGCGCAACGATGCGGCCTTTTTCATGCGCAGCGGTTGCGCCCGGGAATTTCGCTGCGAAATGTTCCAGCACCAGTTCGACCTGATCGAAGGTGATCGGGCGGCCTTCCGGCGTTGTCACGAATAATTCGAGTTCGGTACCGATTTTGCCGCCGGCGTTTTTGGATACCTTGGCGAGGAGGTGTTCCTCGATCTCGGCGCGGTCTTTGAAAATATGGTTCGGGTTCGCGGAATGATAGACGCGGGACATGGCAATGCTCCGTTTAAAACTTGGCTGATCTTTGGGGAATGCTTTGTTTTAGGACGGCCTGAAAACCGTCACATCATGCAATAGTGGCTTAACGCCACCAGAGAGGTGCCGCGTAGGCGAGAGAAACGCAGGCCAGAAGGGCCGTATAAAAAGTGAGCGTCAACATGCGGGAAGTAGTAACACGGCGAGTCGCGCGAAGTCAAGAGGTATGGAAAACGGCTATAATCCCTGAATAAAAGACTTAATCCGCTCTGTCCTCAATTTCGCGCCTGAGTTCGTCCAGTCGCTTACCTTGGTAAGTCCATTCCCAAGGCCCTGAAAGAGATGGCCAATCATACCCTAAATCTTGAAAGGCTTGGAGAGCGGCATCGGATAGCGATGTAGTATTGCCCTTGAACTCTACTTGATTTTTGTCATCTACAGTAGTGCATACAATCGCTGGATCACGCGCGAGCTTTAACTCGGTGCCCGGCAAAATTCCAACTATTGAAAGTTGAAACCTTGTGCGGCGTTTCGCTACTTCAACCTCAGCCTTATCTTCGGGGGTTTCAAATATTTCGTCTCCAAGCCGGACATCTCTAATCCTGGCTAGCGATAGTGCGGCACGGGCACGTTCGGGTGCCAAACGAAAGAATTCTCGATTTTTGGACACACGATGATCGCCAAAAGCCTCATGTAGTTGACCTTCAACAAAGGTCGAATTCAGGACTTCACATGCGTAAAAAAGTTCGAATGGAAGCGGAATGTTAGTTTGATAAAGACCACGAATCCGAACAGCTAGATCTCCGCTGGTGCGTCCGATTTTTATCAGTCCGGGCATGACTTCATTTGTAAGGATATAAACAATCTCAGGCATAAAATTCGGTCCTCGAATTCGTAGGCAGCGCGCCATCGCGCCTACAATTGCAATACGGTATGTACTCGTGATTATTGGTCATTTTCAAACTGACCACTATTAGAAAGTCGCGATACTATCGAAGAATACACGAATAAACACTTTGTTCGCGTTATCCGCAAGCCCAGCCTTATTGAATGCTGCCAATCACTTCCAGCGACGCGCGGCGTTCGGGCTGCGGTGCCGCAGGATTGACAGGGCTTGCGGGCGTGGTGGCATCTGCGGGTTGCGATGCAGGCATCGGGATCACGGGCGCTGCCTGCGGCTGCGGCGGGCGGGTGCCGATGGCGACAGGAATGCCATCCGCGCGCCATGCTGCTTCCTCGACCGAGCGCCAGTTGATGGTGGCATCGGGTCCGGCCGCTTTCTGGATTTTTTCGTAGAGGTCGAGGTTGGGCGTGTAACGCGCCTCTTCCCATTTCGCCTTTTTCACTTTGGGCGCCATCTGCAGGAACATGGTGTCGCCCTGCCAGCCGATTTCGTGGCTCGATTTCATCAGGGTGACGGGCGTGCCGATGCTGACGGCCTTGAACAGGCGTTCGATGTCTTTTGCGTACATGCGCATGCAGCCATGGCTGACTTTCTTGCCCACGCTCGACGGTGCATTGGTGCCGTGGAACATGATGCCGTCAAGGCCGACCGAAATCGCGTATTTGCCCAGCGGGTTGTTCGGGCCGGCCTCGATGAAATCGGGCAGGTCGGGGCTTTCCGCGCGGATGCGGGGCGGCGGAGTCCAGATCGGGTCTTTACGCTTGTTATAGACTTTCGTAACGCCGGTCGGCGTTTCCCAGCCCGTTTTGCCGGAGGCGACCGGAAAAGTCATGACTTCCTTGCCGTCCTTGAACAGGAACAGCCGCGATGTTTCGAGGTTCACGACGATGCCTTCGCGTGCAACCTGAGACGGCAGCAGGTGCATGGCGCCAACGGTGATGTCGGTACCGGCCTTGATCTTGTTCGGGTTGACGTTGGGGTTGGCGGCCAGCAGTTCGACATAGCCGACGCCGAATTTTTGCGCGATGGAGGAAAGGTTCTCGTTCTTCTGCGCCTTGTAGTTAATGACTGCGCCCACAACATCGCCGCCGACCGCGTCTGCGGCATATGCCGACGGAATGGCGAGGGAGAGGGTAAAAAGAGCTGCGAAGACGGAGCGAAGATACATGATGACCAAGACCTTGCGTTGTTCCACTTTTGGGCTCCACCCCTGCGGGCGACTCCCGTATTCAGTCCAATATTAACCCTGTCATATTAAAGTCTGGTTAATACGACAAAGCTAAATCGGCCTTATTTATCATACGGATATACAGGTAAACCAGTTCAAAAATTTACCATATTGTAAAAGCCCTCTCACTTCGCTATGAAAGCGCAGTATTAATGAATCGATTTAAAGGAGGGCATGCATGGGCAAGCTCTGGAACAGAACCCCCGGCGCAGACGGTAAAGCGCAACTGAACGAAGTGGATTTGAAGGCGGTCGCAATCGACTCCCCCACCATCGTTTACCTTTCGGGCTTCCTGACGAACAACAACCAGCCCGGCTATGTCGCGGGCGGTATCAAGAAGATGGAAGAGATGCTGGGCGGCCGCACCGAGATTGACGTGCAGCCCAAACTGTTCGCATGGTCGCATACCAGCCTGAAAAATTTGTTCAACCTTGCCGTCTATAACATGTTCCCGTCCTCCCGTTCCTCCGATGCGGGCTATGATTTGGGCGCAAGCATCCTGATGCCGCTGGTTGCCGAAGGCTTCACGCGCGATGCGAAAAACAACGTCACCGGCACGCCCCTGCCCGCAGATGTGGCGCGCAGGAATTTGCGCAACGTCACGCTGTTCGGTTACAGCGCGGGCAGCATCGTCGCACAGGAAACATTTAACGCGACGCTGAAGATGATGAAGAAAATCGGCTATGACGAAAAAGAGGCGCGCAAAGTGCTGAAGGAAGTCGTGCTGGTTTCCGTCGGCACCATTTCACGCCCGTCCAAGGAAACCGACCGTTTTTCGACCGTCTACCTTGTCGCATCGAACGACCGCATCAATAACGCGAAAAACTGGATCTGGGGCACGCTCGGCACGACCTTGCGCGCGCTGTTCAAGATCGGCGCGGACAAGCACAAGAAACCCCTCAGCATCCGGCCGCTGTCGGACAGCAGCGTGTTCATCACCACCGCCGTGCGCCCGACATTGTATGAATGGCAGTATGACCAGCAGGGCGAAAAGCAGCAGAAAAAATGGTTCGCCGGTCTCTACCCGAAATGGTCGGGCCGCCGCAGCTATCACGAATTGCCGCATTACCTGACGACGGATGACAAGAACAACGGCTTTGCCAAGGTCGTGCTGTATTCCCTGATCAACGCCGTCAACCGCGACGCGCAGGTTGCGCCGATGGACCTGATCCAGCCGCCCGCCCGCGACACCCATGCGGAGGAAGCGCAAGCCGCCTACCGCGAGCGCATCGAACAGGCGACCCGCCCCGCCCCCGCGGCGTTCCAGCAACCGAAACGGAAATATTGGTAACGGGGATTATTGCGGCGCGCGGCGCACGGCAGGGCGCCATTCATCGATCCGCTTGCGCAGCGCCTTGACCTGTTCCGAGGTGAAATTGCCCGCAATCGAATTGCGCGCGATGCCATAGCTGTCATACCCGCCCCGCATGGCGACGGAAAACCAGAAATACGCTTCCTGCAGGCTTTTTTCCACGCCATTGCCGTTCAGGTACAGCACGCCAAGGTCGTATTGCGCGTTGTTGTTGCCCTGCACCGCCGCGCGTTCATACCACGCCGCCGCTTTTTCAAAGTCTTTTTCGTGGCCGCCCGCGCCCGTGGCGTAATACTGGCCGATCACATACTGCGCGCGGCTGACGCCCTGGTCGGCGGCTTTCTGGTACCACTCCGCCGCTTTTCTGGGATTCGGCGCAAGGCCGCGTCCCGCGTCATAGGCGGTCGCGATGTAATACTGGCCTTCCGCATGGCCGCTTTCGGCGGATTTCAGATACCATTGCGCGGCCATGCCGTTGTTCTGCTTGACGCCCTGCCCCTTGGCATAGAGGCGGCCCAATTCGAATTGCGCATCCGCATCGCCCTTTTCGGCCTGCGCCTGCACCTGCGCGGCCTTGGCTTCATAGCCCTGCACGAATTCGCGCAGTTTCACCAGGTCATCGCGCGCGCCTGTCACACCCTGCGCGGCGGCTTTCTTGTACCATTCGGCGGCCAGTTCGTAATCCTGTTCCGCCGCCGTGCCGGTTTCATAGCGTTTGCCCAGCATATACTGCGCCTGCGGATGCCCCTGCTCTGCCGCGTTGCCGAGCCATGCGGTTGCCTGCTTCGGGTCTTTCACCGCGCCGACGCCGTTTTCATACGCCATCGCGACCTTGAACTGCGCTTCGGCAATCCCCTGGTCGGCGGCTTTCTTGTACCATTCGAACGCTTTCGCCACGTCCTGCTTCACGCCCGCGCCCATGGCGTAATAATTGCCGGCGGCGAACTGCGCCTCGGCATTGCCCTGCGCGCCGGCCTTTTCAAACCACATGACGGCCTTGGCCTTGTCCTGCGCAACGCCGCGCCCTGCGTCATAGAACATCGCAAGATTGTACTGCGCGGATTGCGATCCCTGCATTGCCGCCTTTTCGTACAGCTCCGCCGCGCGTCTGTCGTCTTTCGCGACTCCCTGGCCAAGGTCGTAGAGGACAGCAAGGTTATGCTGCGCCGCCGCCGATCCCTGCGCCGCCGCTTTTTCGTACCATTCGGCAGCTTTCATGAAATCTTCGGGCACGCCGTCGCCGACATTGTAGCGGCGGCCAAGGTCGAACTGCGCCTTCACGTCGCCTTCGTTCGCGATTTTGTTGAGATAGATCAGCCGATCTTTCAGCTTCTGCTCGGCTTCGAGGCGTTGGTCTTCTTTCAACGCTTCCTGCTGTTCTTTGGTCAGCGGGCGCGGCTGCTTCGCCGATACATCGCCTGCATAGAGGGAGGCGGCAAGCGCGGCCATCGCAACGGCAGATAAAAGTTTTTTCATCGTCCGGCACTCCCTTCTTTAAAAGGGTATCGCGGCGCGTGCAAAGCGGCAAGAACGATGTCATGGCTGGCGTTCCATAACCTTAAACCAAAGTTGCAACGCACTGCCAACAGGTCTTAAAACACTCGTTCGCAGCACATTTTGTCAGCTACGTTCCTCCGCATCGCCATAAGTATCGTCGGGTTTCTTGCGGCCTTCTTGTGCGCGCGGTGCGCCGCGGCGGGAACGCGGGCCGCCTTCATCCCATTCTGCGGCAGGAGAGGTGTTGCGGCCAGAGCCGTAATTTTGGTCTGTATCCGCACCTTTGCCTGTTTTTATATCCGGCTTCGGTTTCGGTTGACCCTGCAGCGTGTCGTCGGCATAACCGGAGGCGTCTTTTTCAGGCGTTTTCTTTTTCATGATATGTCCTTTGTTTGATGCGTCAGAGAACCGTCATCAGCGCGCCCGCAGGTATATCGCCAAACGAAAGGCGCGTGCTGCTGGAAGCGGCACGCGCCTTTTTGAGCATTTTCATGAGCCCGTTGTTTTTCCATGCGGCAGGCGCTGCATTGGTCATGGGGAACCCTTGCCGGTGAAGATTATACGTGGCCGGTCAGCATCAGCACGATCATGACAATCAGCACAACGCCAAGGCCGCTGCTGGGGTAAATGCCCCAGTTTTTGCTATGCGGCCAAGCGGGCAATGCGCCGATCAGCAGCACGATCAGGACGAGCAATAAAATCGACGATGTACCCATGATATGTTCCTTTGCCGGTTCAGTTCCGCATGAACCAACCGGCAGGAATATTTATAGTTCCGTAAAGGAAAATCAGGCGGCCTTGTTGCGCTGGATATTGCGCAGCAGGCCGGAAAACTCCTGAAAACTGATGGGCTTGACGACATGGTGGTTGAAACCGGCATCGAACGCCTGTTTCTTGTCGCTTTCCTGTCCCCAGCCGGTCTGGGCGATGAACACCGTGTTTTCAAATCCAGGCGTCGCCTTCAATTTGCGGCAGACTTCATAACCATTCAAGCCGGGCAAACCGATATCCAGCATGACAACATCCGGGTGGAGTTTTTGCGCCATGTCGACCGCGCTGACGCCGTCATGGGTGGTCGTGACCTTGTGCCCCATCATTTCCAGCATGACGCCGGTTGTCTGCGCCGACGGGATATTGTCGTCGACGACCAAAAATTCCAGAGGACGGCCCGTCACCGCGTCATCATGCTCCTCCAGCAGGATATCGCCGGGTTTCTGGTCCGACAGCGGCAGCCAGACGGTGAAGGCGCTGCCCTTGCCGAGCCCTGCGCTTTCCGCCCTGATCGTGCCGCCATGCATGCCGACCAGCTGGCGCACCAGCGCAAGGCCGATGCCGAGGCCGCCCTGCGTCTGCTGCAGTTTATTGTCCACCTGTGTGAACAGCTCGAAAATGCGCGGCAGCATTTCCGGCGGGATGCCGATGCCGTTATCGCGCACGGTTATCGCGACGCCGTTGTTTTCCAGCACAGCCTCAAGGCCCAGCTGCCCGCCCTCGGGCGTGTATTTTGCGGCGTTGTTCAAAAGGTTGCTGATGATCTGCGAAATGCGCACGGGGTCGGCGTTCAGCCAGGCGGCCTCGGGCGGCAGGTGCAGCGACAATGTATGGCGGCCGCCGTCGATCAGCGACCTGCTGACCTCGACCGCGGAATCCAGCGCCGACTGCACGCTGATCATCCCGCGTTTCAGCGCGATTTTGCCCTGGCTGATGCGCGATACGTCCAGCAAATCATCGATCAGGCGCACAAGGTGCGACAGCTGCCTGTCCATCATCTCGCGCACATTCGCCGACATTTCCTCGCTCTTGCTCATGCGCAAAATCTGCAGGCCGTTGCGCACGGGGGCAAGCGGGTTGCGCAGTTCATGCGCGAGTGTCGCAAGGAATTCGTCCTTGCGGCGGTCGGCATCGCGCAACCGGTCTGCATATTCGCGGCTTTCCGACAGCAGGCGGCTGTTTTCTTCGGACTTCTCGGCCAGTTCGTCGCGCTGGCATTGCAGCTCCTGCTGCTGGCGGTACAGGTCGTAAAACACGCCTGTCTTGGAGCGCAGCACATCCGGCTCGATCGGCTTATAGATGAAATCGACCGCGCCCGCTTCATAGCCCCGGAAACGGCGCTGGCGGTCATGCGCGCCGGCGGTCAGGAAGATGATCGGGATGCGGTTCGTGCGCGCGGTGCCGCGCATCAGCTCCGCCAGCTCGAACCCGTCCATTCCCGGCATCTGCACGTCGAGCAGCGCAAGCGCAACGTCGTGCTGCAGCAATAATTCCAGCGCTTCCGTGCCCGATTTCGCCTTCAGCAGCACAAGGTCGTCGCGGCGCAGCAGCGCTTCGAGCGAGAGGAGGTTTTCCTCGAGGTCATCGACAAGCAGGAAATGTACAGGCCTCTTTGGCATCAGCGAGTCCCCGCTTTTTTGAGTTCGGCAGCAATGTCTTCGAGTCCCATCACCCGCGCCTCGGGGCAGGCTTCGGCGGCCGCCTGCGGCATCGCGGTTGCGAAGGCAAGGTCGGTTGCCTGCACCAGCCCGCTGCCCCCGGCATCGATGATCATGCGCAGGCCCTTCGCGCCGTCGCTGTTCGCGCCGGTCAGCACGACGCCCACCACCCCCGCGCCATAGGCGTCGGCGGCGGTTTCAAACAGCACGTCGATGGATGGCCGCGAAAACAGCACGGCCTCGTCATCCGACAGCGATATGGTCTGGCCCGTTTCCACAAGCAGATGGTAGTCCGGTGGCGCAATATATACAACACCCGGGCGGATGGTGTCTTTATCCTCCGCCTCGCAGATCCGCACCTGGCATTTGGCCTGCAGCAGCTCGATCATCAGGTTTTTACGGTCAGCCGGCAGGTGCACGACGACCAGCACCGGCAGGGCAAAGCCTGCGGGCAGCGCAGGCAGGATGGCGGACAGCGCGCCAAGCGCACCCGCCGAAGCACCGATCACGATCAAACTGGCGGGATTGGTTGCCATCAGCCCCCCAGCTTCTGATAAATGCGTTCATCGCGCGAAAAATCGGCGAAGTCGTTGGTATAAGCGGAAAAGCGCAGGCTTTCCTTGGCGCCGATGCCCAGAAAACCCTTGCGACCCAGTGAATCACGGAACAGGCCGATGGCGCGGTCCTGCAAATCGCGGTCGAAATAGATCAGCACGTTGCGGCAGGAAATAAATTGCATTTCCGCAAATACCGCATCGGTCACAAGGCTGTGGTCGGAAAACAGCACGCGGCTGCGCAAGGTCTTGTCGAACGACACCGCGCCATAAGCGGCGGTGTAGTAATCCGACAGCGACGACTTGCCGCCCGACAGACGGTGGTTTTGCGTGAACTGCTGGATGCGATCCATGTCATAAATCCCGGCCTCCGCCTTTTTCAGCGCCTCGGGGTTGATGTCGGTCGCATAGATCAGCGCCTTGTCCTCCAGCCCCTCCTCCCGCAGCAGGATGGCAAGCGAATAGACTTCCTCGCCGCTGGAACAGCCCGCCACCCAGATTTTCAGGGACGGATAGGTGCGCAAATGCGGCACAACCATTTCACGGATCGCCTTGAAATAACCCGGGTCGCGGAACATCTCGCTGACCTGCACGGTCAGGAAGCCGAGCAATTCGCGCAGGATGACGCCGTCATGCAAAACCTTGTCCTGCAGCTGCGAATACGTTTCGCAGTTAAAATGCGTGCGCGCCTGCGCCAGCCTCCGCTTGGTCGACGCAGCCGAATAATTGCGGAAGTCATAGTGATACTTGCGGAAGATCGCCTCCAGCAGCAACTTGATCTCGATATCGTCGGTCTTTGCTGTGGGGGCATCAACGGTCATCGCGGCATCCAGACCCGCGCGAGCGACAGCAGCTTTTCCACGTCCAGCGGTTTTGCCATGTAATCATTGGCGCCCGCATCAAGGCATTTTTCCTGGTCGTCCTTCATCGCCTTCGCGGTCAGCATGATGATGGGGAGCTTTTTCCATTCGGTTTTTTTGCGGATTTCGCGGGTCGCGGTCAGGCCGTCCATTTCCGGCATCATCACGTCCATCAGCACAAGGTCGATTTTCGCGGATGCGTCGCCTTGCGATTTTTCCAGCGCCTGCAATGCTTCCTTGCCATTGCGGGCGATCTGCACGATCGCGCCGCGCGGCTCGAAGATATTGGTGACGGCATAGACGTTGCGCACGTCGTCCTCCACCACCAGGATGCGGCGGCCCTCCAGCACGGCGTCGCGGTTGCGCGCCTGCTGCAGCATTTTCTGCTTGTCGGCCGGCATTTCCGCCACGACCTGGTGCAGGAACAGCGTGACTTCGTCCAGCAGGCGTTCGGGCGATTTCGCGCCCTTGATGATGATGGAGCTGGAATATTTGCGCAGGCGCTGCTCTTCCGCCGCCGATAGTTCGCGGCCGGTGTAAACGATCACGGGCGGGAAGGAATAGGCGTCTTCCTTGCTGATGGTTTCCAGCAGGGAATATCCCGTGGCATCCGGCAGCGACAGGTCGAGCACCATGCAGTCAAAGGTGGATGTTTTCAGCAGCTCCAGGCATTCGGCGGCAGTGCGCGCGCCGACCGTTTCAACCTCTTTCGACTCCAGCAGCTTGCCGACCGCCTCCAGCTGCACCGCATCGTCCTCCACGATCAGCACGCGGCGCATATGCGTATCAAGCCGCGCCTCGAAGCTTTTCATCACGTCGGACAGCTCTTCGCGCTTGACCGGTTTCAGCATATAGCCGACCGCGCCCAGCGACAGCGCCGTGCGCGCATAATCATCGCCCGACACCACATGCACGGGGATATGCCGCGTGCGCGGGTCCTGCTTCAGGCGGTCGAGGACGGAGAGGCCCGAGTTGTCGGGCAGGCCGACATCGAGGATCACCGCGCTGGGCAGGTAACGCTTCGCCAATTGCAGCGCCTCGGCTGCGGTATGCGCGATCAGGCACTGGAAATTCAGTTCATGCGACAGGTCGAACAGGATTTTCGCAAAACTGACGTCATCCTCGATCACCAGCAGCAAGCGGCTTTTCTGGTTCAGGTCATCGCGGTCGTCGAGGATCTGGCCCTCGCCATAGGCGCGCGGCACGGCGGCGTCGCGGCGCGTGTAGTTTTCAGGCCCTTCGCCTGCCGTCAAGACCGGCGACGGCGCGGATTTCGTGGAGATGCCGGAATCATAGATTTCAGGCAGCATGATGCTGAAGGTGCTTCCCTCGCCCATCTGGCTGGCCAGATGGATGGTGCCGCTCAGCAGGCGCGCCAGCTGGCGCGAGATGGAAAGGCCGAGGCCGGTGCCGCCGTATTTGCGGCTGATGGCGCTGTCGGCCTGGCGGAACGCCTCGAACACCTGCTGCTGTTGCTCTTCCGAAATGCCGATGCCGGTATCGGTGACGGAGAACGCGACGCGGCCGTTATCGGCGCGGCTGAACGACAGCACGACCTTGCCGGTTTCCGTGAACTTGAACGCGTTCGACAGCAGGTTTTTCAGGATCTGCTCCAGCCGCTGGCGGTCGGTCACGATGCTGGGCGGGCAGCCGGGTTCAATGCGGGTTTCGAACACGATGTCCTTTTGCTGCGCAATCGGCTGGAACAGGCGCACAAGGTCGTCAATCATGCGGTTGACGGGCATCGGTTCCGGCCTGATCTCCATATGGCCCGCTTCGATTTTGGACAGGTCGAGGATGTCGTTGATCAGCGTCAGCAGGTCGTTGCCGGACGACTGGATGGTCAGCGCATATTTCACCTGTTCATCGGACAGGTTGCCGCCGGGGTTGTCGGCCAGCAGTTTCGCCAGGATCAGCGACGAGTTCAGCGGCGTGCGCAGTTCATGCGACATGTTGGCGAGGAAGTCGGATTTGTAGCGGCTCGCCTGCTCCAGCTCCTGCGCCTTGGTCTGCACGATCGTTTTCGCGCGTGCAAGGTCGTCGCGCTGCGTTTCCAGCAGCGTGGTCTGTTCCTCCAGCTGGCTGTTGGTCTGTTCCAGCTCCGCCTGCTGCTGCTCAAGGCGCGTCTGGGATTCACGAAGGGTGCGGCTTTGCTCCTCCAGTTCCTCGTTCGACACGCGCAATTCTTCGCTCTGCGCCTGCAATTCTTCGCCCTGGCGCTGCGTTTCTTCCAGCAGGTTTTGCAGGTGCAGGCGGTAATTGGCGGCGCGGATGGCGACGGCGATCGGCTCCGACACGCGCTCCAGCAGTTCCTTCACCACGTCGTCGAATTGATCCATCACGCCCAGTTCATACACCGCCTCGACAATCATGTCGGACGCGGCGGGCGCGATCACCAGGTGGCGCGGGTCGCCATGGCCGAGCGACGAGCCGAGGGCAAGGTATCCCGCGGGGATGTCTTGCACCATGAACACACGGCGGTCTTTCGCCGCCTGCCCCAGCAGGCTTTCGCCAGCCTCGAACGCCAGCGGCGTCTGGCTGGTCGCGGGCAGGCCAAAGGTCGCGACGCGCTTGAAATGCGCCCCGTCCTTGGCAAAGAACGCGCCCACCTGCGCGCCGAAATATTCGGTGCAGAATTTCAGGATGTTTTCGCCCAGCTGCTCCACGCGCTGCTGCCCCGCCATTGCGGTTTGCAAGCCAAGCTCTCCCGCCTGCAGCCATTCCTGCCGCGCCCGCACGGCTGCCGCGCGCGCCATCAGCGACGCCACGATGATCGCCAGCAAACTGCCGAAAGCGACGCTGAGCAGGCCGCTGGCCTGCGCAATGTTATACGCGCTTTCGCGTTCGGCGATCTGCGCCTGGCGGAACATGCGCACTTTGTCGAGCATCTTGCCCACGATGTCGCGCGCGGCATCCATCGCCGCCTTGCCGCGATCGGTGCGCACAAGGGCGAGCGCAGCGTCGAAACCCTGCGTGCGGCGCAGGTCAATCGTTTCGGACAGTTCGTCCATTTTCATCTTGATATGCCCGCGCAGCACAGTGACGCGCGTCATGTCTTCCGTGTCCCCGCGGGATTCATTCTCGAGGGTCGCAAGGCGCTCTTCCAGGCCGGTGCGCGCCTCGTGATACGGCCCGAGGTAACGGTCGTCGCCGGTGATGACATAGCCGCGCTGGCCCGTTTCGGCGTCCTTCAGCAGCGTCATCACGCTGGCAAGCGCGATCAGTTTTTCATGCGTTGCCGCCACTTCCTGCGCGTTGTCGTTCAGGGTCTTGATATTCATGTAGGAAATCGCGCCGCTGGCCGCGAAGAATAACAGGACGAGGATAAGGCCGCTCGTGATCGTGAAACCCGAGCCTTCGCGTTTGTTGCTGAAATTATTTGTGTTTTTCATGTGCCCTTTTGTCCCCGGCCTGTAAACCGGCGCAATGCCCTTTTGCCCCATATGGTTAAAATACCATCTGGGGTAGAATATATAACGCCGGAATTAAGATTTCGTTCCAATAAAGAATTGAAAATCAGGGGGGTTTTTGATTTACGTAATGTTTTAGCGCTTGATTTTTTGCTGGGTGGTTGGCCCCGGCCGGGGCTGTGGGCTAAAAAGCGCATCATTTATATACCATAACACAAAGTTGCTAAAAACGCAAGTCTTTTTTGCGCGATACCGGCCAGAAACCGGATTGCTGACGCACCGCATCAAGGGTTATGGTGATTGCATCAAAAATAACGGGACACGATGGCCGATGTGATTTCCACATTACTGGCGCAAATGACTCTGGACGAGAAGATCGGCCAGCTGAACCTCGTCATAGCGGGCGATGCCGTGACGGGCGCGATGGTATCCGAAGGCGTGGAGCAGAAGATCGCCAGCGGCGCGGTCGGCGGTATGTTCGGCGTCTATGGCGCAACGCCGGTGCGCGCATTACAAACCGTTGCCCTTGAAAAAACCCGCCTGAAAATTCCGCTGATCTTCGGCCTCGATGTCATCCACGGCCACCGCACCATCTTCCCCATCCCGCTTGGCCTGTCGTGTTCGTGGGATATGGCGATGATCGAAAACGTGGCGAAGCTGTCGGGCGATGAAGCGGCGGCGGAGGGGTTGCACTGGGTATTCTCCCCCATGGTCGACATCACGCGCGATGCGCGCTGGGGCCGTTGCGCCGAGGCTGCGGGCGAAGACGCCTATCTTGGGTCGCGCATTTCCGCCGCCATGGTGCGCGGGTATCAGGAAAACGGCGGCAATTCTCTGCTCGCCTGCGTCAAACATTTCGCGCTCTATGGCGCGGCGGAGGCCGGGCGCGATTACCACACGGCGGATATGAGCCGCCTTGCGATGTTCGAACAGTATTTCCCGCCGTACAAGGCCGCCGTCGATGCGGGCGTCGCCAGCGTCATGAGTTCGTTCAACGATGTGGAGAGCATTCCCGCCACCGGCAACAAATGGCTGCTGACCGATGTGCTGCGCAAACAGTGGGGCTTCGACGGGTTTGTGGTGTCGGATTACACCAGCGTGAACGAGATGACCGACCACGGCATGGGCGACCTGCAAACCGTTTCCGCCCTCGCGCTGAAGGCCGGGCTGGACATGGACATGGTCGGCGAAGGTTTCCTGACCACGCTGAAAAAATCGCTGGATGAAGGCAAGGTCACCGAAGACGACATCACCACCGCCTGTGCCCGTATCTTGCGCGCCAAACAAAAACTGGGATTGTTCGACAACCCGTTCCGCAACCTGCGCGATGAATCGCCAAAAGAAATCATCCTGTCGCCGAAACACCGCGCCGCCGCGCGCGATGCCGCCGCGCGTTCCTGCGTGCTGCTGAAAAACGACAATATCTTGCCCCTCGCCCGCACCGCGAAAATCGCACTGATCGGCCCGTTGGCCGACGACAAACGCAACATGCAGGGCACATGGAGCATCGCGGGCAATTGGGAAGAATGCGTATCGGTGTTGCAGGGCATGAAAAACGCCGCGCCCGATGCCGCTATCACTTACGCGCTTGGCGCGAATGTCACCGACGATCCGCTGATCGCGGCGAAGGCGAATATCTTCGGCGAAAAAGTCATCATCGACCCCCGCCCGGAAACCGAATTGATTGCCGAGGCCGTGCGCGAAGCCGAACGGGCCGATGTGATCGTGGCCGTTATGGGCGAAGCGCAGGAAATGTCCGGTGAAGCCGCCAGCCGTGCCGATATCGGCCTGCCGGGAAAACAATCCGCCCTGATCGCCGCGCTGGCCGCCACCGGAAAACCATTGGTGATGGTGTTCCTCAGCGGCCGCCCGCTGACCATTGTGAATGAATCGAAACAGGCGGGCGCGATTGTCGCCATGTGGTTCGGCGGGACGGAAGCGGGCAATGGTATTGCGGATGTGCTGTTCGGCGATTACAACCCCGCCGGAAAACTCAGCATGTCTTTCCCTTACGCGGTCGGGCAGATCCCCGTTTATTACAACCACAAAAAAACCGGCCGCCCCTATGCGGGCGAATTCCCGGGCGTGGTCGATGTGCCGTCGAAATTCCGTTCCCGCTACCTCGATATCCCGAACGAACCGCTGTATCCATTTGGTTACGGTCTCAGCTATACGACGTTCGAATACAGCGATATCTCGCTCAGCGAAACCGCCGCGCGCGGCGATGCCGGCATCACCGCCAGCGTCACCATCATGAATACCGGCGCGCATGACGGCGAAGAAACTGTGCAGCTTTACATCACCGACCCCGTCGCCAGCCTGTCGCGCCCCGTGCGCGAGCTAAAGGGTTTTGAAAAAATCGCGCTCAAGCGCGGCGAGAGCAAAACGGTCACATTCAAAATCACCACCGACCACCTGAAATTCTACAACAACGACCTGCACCATGACTGGGAAGCAGGAGAATTCATCATCGCAATCGGCCCGAATTCTGCGCAGACGCGCGGCGTGGCTGTGACTTGGGAGAAATGACAATGGCGAAGAAAAGCATCACCCCCATCTTCAACGAGGCCGCCGGCAAAAAAGGCCTCACCGACGACCAGCTGCTCGACCTCGTGCAGAAACAGACGCTGCGCTATTTCTGGGATTTTTCGCATCCCGACAGCGGCATGGCGCGCGAACGCAGCAATGTGGTGAAGGGTTACGGCTATGACCTCGATTGCGTCACCACGGGCGGCACGGGCTTCGGCATCATGGCGATGGTCGCGGGCGTAGAGCGCGGCTGGATCGACCGCGATGAAGCGCGCGGGCAGCTGGAAAAAATCATCGGCTTCCTCGAAAATGCCGACACCTTCCACGGCGTCTTCCCACATTTCCTGAACGGCACGACCGGCAAGACCATTCCCTTTTCGCCGAAGGACAACGGCGGCGACCTGGTCGAAACGTCCTTCCTCGTCATGGGCCTCCTCTCCGCCCGCGAGTATTTCAAGGAAGACCCCGCATTGCAGGCGCGCATCACCAAAATCTGGGAAGCCGTCGAATGGGACCATCATGTGCAGAACGGCAAGCTGCTCTGGCATTGGAGCCCCGATCACGATTATGCGATGAACCTGCCGATCGAGGGATGGAACGAATGCCTCGTCACCCATGTGCTGGCCGCCGCCTCGCCCACGCATCCGGTGCCGCTGACCGTGTACAAGGACAGCTGGCTGAAAGGCGCCGATTTCATCAATGGCGGTGATTATGACGGCATCTATAAAAACGGCGTTCCGTCTGAAACGATCACCCAGCCGCTCGGCCCCTTCCTCGGCGGGCCGCTGTTTTTCGCGCATTACAGCTTCCTCGGCCTCAACCCGAAACAATTGAAGGACGAGCACGCCGATTATTTCGAGCAGAACCGCGCCCACACGCTGCTCAACCGCGCACATTGCATCAACAACCCGATGGGGCATAAAGGCTACGGCGAAAACAGCTGGGGCCTGACCGCGGGCGACACCGTCGGCGGCTACAACGCCCATTCCCCCACCAACGACAACGGCGTCATCACCCCCACCGCCGCGCTGTCATCCTTGCCCTACACGCCGAAAGAGTCGATGCAGGCGCTCCGCCATTTCTACGAAACCCTCGGCGACAAAATCTGGAGCGAATACGGCTTCGTCGACGGCTTCAGCGAAACCGCCGACTGGCAGGCCAAATCACATTTGGCGATCGACCAAGGCCCGATCATTGTCATGATCGAAAACCACCGCAGCGGATTATTGTGGGATTTGTTCATGAACGCGCCGGAGGTGAAGCCGGCATTGGTGAGGTTGGGGTTGCAGCAGGCGGCGAAGCCAGCGGCTGCAGTGCCGAAACCGCCGGAAGCATGTTAAATGAAAACCACAACCCATAATTTATAGAAATTCACAACAATGATTAAAAACATACCGCCTCCACAAGAGTTTTATGATTCTGGATTGTCATTATTAAATTTTTCTTGGAGTACGGTGATAAATCTACTTATTGAACTACAAGACTCAGAAAACTTTGGAGTGGAAATATCAGAAGTACAAAATGCTTTTTGGCTAGCTGCGAGACAGCAATTAACAACATCATTAGCTATTGCTCAACAGGGTGTCGAATTCATTCTCAAGGGAAAAATATCTGAAACAAGCCCTTTTCTACTACTGACAATGTTGCCGAAAGATTTCCCCAACAAAAGCTCCACACAAGATCTCGATTTTTCTACTTTTAGAACAATCGACGCACAAGACTTAATTAAAGTGCACGATACATTTTCTCTGCAACGCCTGCCGGATGATTTCAAAACTAAATTCGAAGAGTTAAGAGGAAAAAGAAATGTAATAATGCACTCGGTTAACAAGAACCTAACTGTGCAAGCGGCCGATGTAATAGCAGATATTTTATCCGTCTATAAGCATCTTTACCCCGACGAAAATTTTATATCAGAAAGAAAAAAATTTCTTGATAGTTCTCCAACTTCGGAACTTCATTCCACTGACCATGTCGACATTCAAATTATTAAAGAATTTTCATTAATTGTAGATTTACTTACGCCCCAACAAATGCAGGAATTCTTTTCTTTTGACAAAAAGCAAAGACGATACCTTTGTCCCGACTGTACTCACACATGCCGCGATGATGAAATCAATCCCAAAACGGCACTTCTAAATCCTAATACAGCTACGAGCACGATTTTGATTTGCTTCATATGTAGTACGCCGCAAAAAGTACAGCGCTTGGATTGCAAACATTCGGGTTGCATGGGTAATGTCCTATCAGTCGAATATGAATTTTGCACTACATGCGGCTTTTAAAAAATTGATAATTCCAAATTTTGGAGCGGGTGACGGGAATCGAACCCGCACAGCTAGCTTGGAAGGCTAGAACTCTACCGTTGAGCTACACCCGCGTTTGATGCGGTTTTGAAGATACAGCCAGACATGGAATATGTCCAGCCTTGGCTTTGCGGGCAATGGAATCAGAGGGTTATTCCCCCTCTCCTGCCCTTGCGGGAGAGGGTCGGGGTTAGGGTGCGTCGCGGAGCGCCCTGCAACGACTTACCCTCACCCTAGCCCTCTCCCGTAAACGGGAGAGGGGATAGCGGCGGAAAGGATTTTATTTCTTCCCCGTCCTCGGCTTCGGCGGCGTAGGCGGTGGCGCGGCGGGCGGTGGAACGACGGGTGCGGGCGCTTGCGCCTGCGCGAAGGGAAGCGCGGGGGCGAGCGGATGGCGCGGTGCGGGTATGCCGGCAGCAGGCTGGGCAGGTGCGGCGCTTTGTTGATGGGCTTGGGCGAAGGTGAGCGGCGGCGGTGCAACGGGTGCGCCTGCCGGCAGCGGCGCACCTGCTGGCAGCGGCGCACCGGCGGCGGGTACGGCGGTGACAGGCGCGCCAACAATTGGCGCACCAATTGGCGCACCGGCAACGGGTAGCGTGAGGCTTTGCATCGGCGTCGTCATGGGCGTGACGGAGAAAGTGGAAAAGGCCTGCGCAGGCAATCCGGGCATCACGGGTTGCGGCGATACGGGCGCGACAATAGGCGGAATGGGTGGCGGAGTAATCGCAGTTGGCAACGGTGCTGCAACCGCTAAACCAGAATTTGGCAGCGAAGCTGCGGGAGCTGGATTTGGCAGCGAAGCTGCCATGGCCATGCGCATCAATTCTTCCTCGATCATCGGGTCGATGGGGGACAGGACAGGCGTTGCAGGCTTCGCGGGCAGTTGTGCAGCCGCGCCGACCGGCGGCGTGACAGCTGCAGGCGGGTGCGCCTGTTGCCATGCGGCCTTGGTGACGCCGAAGGTGTTCGCGGCGCTGTCGATGGGGCGCGCGGCGGGTTCGATCTTCATGATCGTCGCCTTCAGGTCGCCTTCGTCACGCGCGACATGGCTGAAGGCTTCCTTGAAGATCATGGTGTTGAAGCCAAGGTCGGTGAACGCATGCTGGTTGATCGCGGCCATCGCTTCCTGCGCGAGCGCGGGGTCCTGCGCCTGCGGTGTCAGCCAGACGTTCTGGTTGCCGTGCTCGAAATCGCGGCGGAGATGCGCGATGCCGACGGGCGTTTCCGGCTCGGCATTTTTCGAGATTTTCCACAGCCATTCGTCTTTGGGTTCGGGCTTTGAAATCACCTTGCGGAAGACTTCGCGCGCGACTGACGCCGCCACTTTCGACGCTTCGCCCGGGGGCGCGATGGATTTCATCTGCAGCGGCGCGTTGCCGCCATTGACCCATGCCGACAGCGGTTTCGTGAGGTATTTCACGATTTCCCATGCGGGCAGGTACGCGGTCATCAGGTCAAGATCCTGCAGCTCCAGCGGGTCGAGGCGCAGGTGTTCGGTGATGAGGCTTTTCGCGCGCACGACCTCGATCTTGTACCAGCTGCGCTTGCCGACCTTTAAAATGTCGCCGGATTTCATGAGGAGTTTCTCATCCGCAGCCAGCAGCTTGTCGCCATTGATCTCCACCCCGCCCTGCGTGATCAGGCGGCGCGTATCGGATTTGCTTTTGCCGGGGCGCGCCAGCGCGACAAGCTCGACCGCCACGATTTCGGGGTCCATGATCGCCAGCGTCGGGATATCGTCCGGCATCTGCCCGCGCGAGATGGTGTTTTCAAACCATTCGGTTTCCCATTGCGCGACCTGCGCGCCGTGGTAACGGGCGACGATGGCCGCCGCCAGTTTCAGTTTCGCATCACGGGGCTTGTTCGCGATCATCTTTTTCAGTTCGGCGATTTCTGTCATGGGCAGGTCGGTGTAAACGCGGAAGTAGTCGCCGATCAATTCATCGGGGATGCTCATGGCGCGGCCGAATTTGTCGCGGGGGGAATGCGCGAGGCCGATATAGTTGCCGAGGCTTTTCGATTGCTTTGCCTTGCCGTCGATGCCGGGGGTGATCTGCGTCGTCACGATCGTCTGGGGTTTCTGCCCCATGCGTTCCTGGAAAAACCGCCCCATCATTTCGTTGAACAGCTGGTCCGACCCGATGATCGTCATGTCCGCCTGCACGGCCACGGAATCGTAGCCCTGCAACACCGGGTAGATCATTTCATGCATATGGATGTCGCGCCCCTGCTCGATCCGCTGCTGGAACATGTCGCGCGAAATCAGGCGGGCATGGGTGACCATCGACAGCAAATTCAGCAGGTCCTGCGACGACAGTTTATCCAGCCATTCGGAATTGCGGCGAATTTCCAGCAGGTTCGGGTCATCGAACCGCAAGACCATGCGTGCCTGGTCGATGAACAGCCGCGCATTGTTTTCAATTTCTTCGCGCGGGATGACGGGGCGCGTGTCGGATTTTCCGGACGGGTCGCCGATGCGCGTGGTGTAATCGCCGATCAGGAACACAACCTTGTGCCCCCTGTCCTGCAAATGGCGCATCAGCCACAAATTGACGGCATGGCCGATATGCAGCGTGGGCGCGGTGACGTCGACGCCGTATTTGATGCGCAGTTTTTTGCCGTCGCGCAGTTTCGCGCGCAGTTCGTCTTTCGAGAAAAACTGGTCGGAGGTGCGTTCGAAAAACGCGAGAATATCGTTGATAGCTTTGACGCTCATGGCGGATCCCATGTCATGAATTATATACTAATGCTGGATTGCGCCCGTGTGGGCAAAAATACGCTTAACCCCGGCTGGGGTAATAATTCGGATAGGAATATCTGCGAACGGCGTTTTTCATGGATTTACTATAACACATTTGTTGCAAAGCACAAATGTTTTCATAAAAGAAAAAGGCCGGAGGGATGCTCCGGCCTTTTCCATCGCCTTGTGTCCTTAATGTGTGTCCTTATATCTTCGGCGCTTTCGGTGCCTTGGGCTTCAGGCTGTCGAAGAATTTTTCGTTGAAGGCGACCGGTTTGCCGAGCCACATGGCCGCGTCCTTGTGGTCCACAATCTCGTCCCCCGTGCGCGGATGGATGAGGATGGAGAGGCCTTTCGCGTTCAGCTGCAGCCAGCCGACAACCTCGCCGAAAGATTCCGGCGTGATGGTGACGCCGATATTGGCCTGCGTATGCGGGCCGACAAGGCCGACGCGGTGGCTGTCGAGCACAGCCTGCGGGAAACGCTGTTCCAGTTTTTGGGAGACATCCAGCGCATCTTTTTCACCCTGGCTGCCCGGCTGGAAATAGATGTGGAGGTGATACGCGGTGGCCACCGGCCCCGCGGGTTCGTTACGGTTGGCATGGAAGTTGAAGTAATTTCCGCACATAGTCTGGATTCCTTTTTCTGTGTTGACGTTCGTGTTGGTAAAACAAAACTAGCGGCGGGCATGGCATAGGTATAATATTAAGGTTCAATCAATGTGATAGGTGATTCCTATGATGCCTTCTCCCGCCGACCTTTCCTATTTCGCCGAAGTCGCCACGACATTGAACGTGTCGCGCGCCGCCGAACGCCTCGGCATCAGCCAGCCGTCACTGTCGCTCGCCATGCAGCGGCTGGAGGACAGCGTGGGCGTGGCCCTGCTGGTGCGCAGCAAGCGCGGCGTGACGCTGACGCCGGCCGGCAGGCAATTACTGGCGCATGCCAAACAGCTGATGCAGGCATGGGACGATGTGAAGGCGGGCGCTCTCGCATCCCAGCATGAAATTCAGGGCAGCTATTCCATCGGCTGCCACCCGTCGATGGGCATGAACCTGCTGGCGCATATCATCCCGACACTGATGAAGCAGCACCCGAAACTCGATTTCCGCCTGCGCCACGACATATCGCGCAAGGTCGCGGAGGATGTGGTGAGTATGAAAAC
Source organism: Alphaproteobacteria bacterium (assembly GCA_965279315.1). Classification (GTDB taxonomy): domain Bacteria; phylum Pseudomonadota; class Alphaproteobacteria; order Micavibrionales; family UBA2020; genus JAPWJZ01. The sequence continues at coordinate 3,195,521 of OZ257145.1, forward strand.
CGATATCGGCATCGTCGTGAACCCCGTGCAGCACCCCGACCTTGTGATCCACACGCTGGCCAGCGACGAAGTGACGCTATGGGTGAAGGAAAAGGCGCGCGACATTCCCGACGTGCTGATCTGCGACCCCGACCTGCTGCAGACGCAAGGGATCATGAAAAAGCTAAAAAAATCGGGCATCAGTTTCGCCCGCACCCTCACCTGTTCCAGCCTCGAAGTCATCGGCGACCTGACCGCGCATGGCGGCGGCACCGGCATCATGCCCGCCCGCGTCGCCGCGCGCGCGAAACACAAAATGACGCGCGTGGAAAAAGCGCCGGTGTTCCATGACGAACACTGCCTGATTTACCGCGTGGAAAACAAGAACATCAAGACCATGCAGGCGATCAACAGCGCAATCCGCGCGTTCTTCGCGTGATTTTCCCTCTCCATTGGGAGAGGGCGGGGCCCATGCCCTTTGCATGGGAGGGTGAGGGTACTTGGTTAACACCCGAGCCTAAAGCCGATGGAGTACCCTCACCTCTGTCGCTTCGCGACATCTCCTCTCCCAAAGGAGAGGAGAAGAGCATCACTCGCCGCTGCCTTTCGGCTTTGGCCCGGTCATTTCGATCTCGAACGGGTTTTTGACCTTGGACTTCGGCGCCGGTTTCGGCGGCGCGGGCGGGTCTTGCTTCAATTCCTGCGCCTGCTGCGCCGGGCTTTTCGGGGCGTTCTGGAACAGCCAGGGCGACATCGTGCGCCGCCATGCCTGCAGCATGTCCCAGCCGTCATTGGTGAAGCCGACCGTGCCGAAGGCGTCTTCGCGGTTCAGCTGGCTTGCCTCCATCGTGATCATGGAGCGTTGCAGCACGTCGAGGTCCTTGGGCGCGGTCGCGAAGGCGAATGCATCCTTGAACGCCAGCGCGTTGAGGCCAAGCGCGGCGAAGGCGTGTTCGTTCACCGCCATCAGCGCTTCGCTCAGCACATATTCGCGGCTCAGCCCCTCCGGCGTCAGCCAGACGTTTTTCTCCGCCCGCTGCCCGTCGCGGCGCAGATGGGCGAGCCCGAGGATTTTCTCCGGCTCTTTCTTGTCGGCGATCTTCCACAGCCAGTCATGGCGCGGTTCGGGCGACAGGACCAGTTTCTTGAAAGCTTCGCGCGCCAAACTGACGCTGGGCTTTTTCGTCTCGACTTCCTTGTCGAGATGCTTGACCATTTCCCAGTTGGGGACGTATTTCACCATGAAATCGATGTCTTCGGGCATCATGGGGCTGAGGTTCAGCCCCTTCGTCGTCAGCGCGTTCAGCTTCACGATCTCGATGCGGAACCAGTTGCGCTTGCCCACCTTCAGGATTTCATGCGGCGACACGACCAGTTTCTGGTCAGGGTCTTTCAGTTTCTTGCCGTTCAGCTCCACCCCGCCCTGTTGCATCAGGCGCTTGGTATCGGATTTGCTCTTGCCGGGGCGCGCCATCTGCACAAGGTCGAAGGCGTCGATTTTCGGGCTCACCAGCCCCAGCGTCGGCAGGTTATCCGGCACCTGCCCGCGCGAGATCGTGTTTTCGAACCAGTCACGCTCCAGCTCTGCCGCCGGCGTGCCGTGGTAACGTTCGACCAGCGCGGTCGCCAGCGCAACCTTGGCATCGCGCGGCTTTTTGCCGATCATCGCCTTGAAACCGGAAATTTCCGAATAGGGCACATCGGTATAGACGCGGAAATATTCCTCGATCAGGTGGTCGGGGATGCTCATGATGCGGCCGAATTTATCACGGGGGCTGTGCAGCAAGCCGATATAGTTGCCCATGCTTTTCGATTGCTTGCCGCGGCCGTCGGTGCCGGGGGTGATCTTGGTGGTGATCAGCGTCTGCGGTTTTTTGCCGTGCTTTTCCTGCAGGATCCGCCCGATGGATTCATTGAAAAACTGGTCGGAGCCGACGATGGCAAGGTCGGATTCCACCACCAGCGAGTCATAGCCCTGCAAGATGGGGTACAGCATTTCCTGCACGTAAATCTCGCGGCCTTGCGCCAGCCGGAGCTGGAACATGTCGCGCGCCATCAGCCGCGCATGGGTGACGAGCGAGGCAAGGTCCATGAATTCGCGGAGCGGCATCTTGTCGTACCATTCCGAATTGCGGCGCACCTCGATCAGTTTCGGGTCGTCGAAGCGCAAGACCATGCGCGCCTGTTCGATGAAGGTGGCGATATTCTTTTCCACCTCGTCCGTCGGGATGTCGCAGCAGGTGTCGAGGCGGCCATCGGGATCGCCGATGCGCGTCGTGAAATCGCCGATCACGAAAACGACCTTGTGACCGCGGTCCTGCAGGTAGCGCATCAGCCACAGGTTGACGGCATGGCCGATATGCAGCGTGGGCGTGCGCACATCGACGCCGTATTTGATGCGCAAGGGCTTGCCCGACCGCAATTTGACCTTGAATTCCTCGCGGGAGAGGAACTGGTCGGATGTGCGGTCGAAATACGCCATAACTTCGTTGATTTTGACGGCCATGCGAGGCTCCCCTTTCCGCTCCAAATGTAGCAGAAAAGCTGCTAGGCTGTATCGGTAAAGTTTTTCCGGAATGCCCATGTTCAAGATCAAGCCCATCACGCTGTTTCGCAAGGACGGATTGTATTTCAACCCCGTGACGGGCAAGGGGCTGGGCGTGTTTTGCGAACATGACATCGTCAAGGGCGAGACAATCGAGGTCGCGCCCGTCTTCATGTTCAACGAACAGGACAGTGCGGCGGTCGAAAAAACAATCGTCGCCGATTATTATTTCAGCGCGCAAAACATGCCCGAGGATTATTTGCGCCGCCTGGGCATCCACGATGCGAAAAAAGCCAGCTGCATGGCGATGGGCGTCGTCTCGTACTGCAACCATATGGTGGAGCCGAACGCGCAGGCCGAGAAGATATTCGAGCATCAGGCCGTGTATTACCGCCTGTCGGCGCGGCATGATATTCCGGCGCATACCGAAATCTGCATCAATTACGGCCTGTCATGGATGACGATGCGCCGCATGCGCGACACCGGCAGGGTGATCAGCAAAGAGGATGCGGGGCATGAATAAACCTGCCCTGTCGCTGGCGGCAATGTCGGCGGGCGGCCTCGCCTGCCTGACGCCGTTCGTCACGTCGCCGGTTGCGCTGCTGATGGGCATGGCGGTTGCGCTGGCCTTCGGCAATCCGGAGGAAGAGCGCACCAAGCGGTTTTCAAAACTTTTCCTCAGCATCGCGGTGGTGGGCCTGGGCGCGGGCATGGACCTTGGCGTGATCGCCAAAGTGGGCGCGGCAGGCGTGGGTTATACATTTATCGGCCTGTCGCTGACATTGGCGGCGGCATTCGTGCTGGCAAGGCTTTTTAAAACCGAGCGCGACACGGGCATTCTGATTGCGGTCGGCACCGCGATTTGCGGCGGCAGCGCGATTGCAGCGGTCGCACCCGCGATCGACGCCAAGGCAAAATCCATTTCGGTTGCGATGGGCACAGTGTTCCTGCTGAACGCGGCGGCATTGATCGTGTTTCCCTTTATCGGCCACCTGCTGGACATGACCGAACACCAGTTCGGGCTCTGGGCGGCGCTGGCGATACACGACACCAGTTCGGTCGTGGGCGCGACGATGCAATATGGCGCGGAGGCGTTGCAGACCGGCACGACGGTGAAACTGGCGCGCGCGTTGTGGATTTTGCCGGTGTCGCTGGTGGCGGGCTATATTTTCGCCGGCAAGGGCAAGCGCAAGTTCCCGTGGTTTATCCTCGGCTTCATCGCCATGGCGGCGCTGTTTTCGGCATATCCCAATATCCATTTCGCGGCAGATATCATCGTGGGGTTCGCAAAACGCCTGCTGGTGCTGACGCTGTTCCTGATCGGCACCAGCCTGACGCGCGAGACGCTGAAATCTGCCGGCGCGGGCGCGTTTTTGCTGGGCGTTGCGCTCTGGGCGTTGTCGGCGATCGGGTCGCTGGCGGCGATCATGACAGGCTATGTTCATTGACATAACGCACAGAATTGCGCCCCCTGCCCGCTTCTGGTAAAGTCGGGCACATAATATAGTCACGGGAAAAAGGGCGCATGGGCAAACTCTGGCGACGCGCGCATGACGGCGAAAAAACAGCCAGCGGGCTGCAACAGGTTGACCTTGATACGCTGCGCCTTGAAAAACCCGCCGTGATTTTCCTGACCGGATTTTTCACCTATGACGACACGCCGCAGCATATCCGCGCGGCGTTCAAGGGCATCAACGAACTGACGCATGCAACAGAACAGGGCAAGGCCGCCGAGACTTACGTCTGGTCACATGCGGGGCTGAAGGAAATTTTCAACCTTGCCGCCTATGAAGCCTTTCCGGGCAAGCGCGCGTCTGAAAACGGGTACGACCTGTCGCGCGGCGTCATCATGCCGCTGGTAACCAAAGATTTCAAAATGGACGCGCAGGGCAATGTGACCGGCACGCCGCTGCCGCTGGATGAAGCGAAGAAAAATTTGCGCAACGTCACTTTCTTCGCCTATAGCGCAGGCACGATCACGGCGCAGGAATGCTTCAACGCATCCGTCAAGATGATGAAAGAGGTCGGCTATAGCGACAAGGACGTGCGCGAGGCGCTGCATGAAGTGGCGCTGATCAGCGTCGGCGTCATGTCGCGCCCGGGGGCGGAGAAAAACCGTTTCACCACTTTGTACCTCGAAGCCACCAATGACCGCATCGTGAGCATGAAGAACCGCATGTGGACGCCGTTGCGCAGCCTGTTCGACTGGTTCGCGAAAAAACTCAAGATCAGGACATTGTCGCCCAACAGCGCGATCATCACCGGCCCTGTCAAAAAGCAGGACAAGGAAACGCGGATGCAGGACGGCAAGCCCGTGCAAAAAGAAATCAAGGGCATGCTGCCCAAATGGTTCCCGTTCAAGAGCAACCACGAACTGCCGCGTTACGTGACGGAGGATGAAGGCGTCAGCCCCTTCGCCCGCATCGTGCAATTCAGCCTTGCCAATGCGGTGGCGCGCGACAAACTGCTGTCGCCGCTCGACCTGTTGCCGCCGCCCGACGGCACGCTGCAGGCGGAGGCCGATGCCTATCGCGCCAAAATAGCAAAGGCTGTCATAAAGCCGACATAATCCGGTTTTGGTTGTGAAGCCGCGGCGCTTTCATTAAAGTGGGTGGCATTATAGTACCTAAGCCGAGGGCAACCCTATGCGCATGTCAAAACTGATCGCCGTGACCACGACAATATTATGCGTCGTCGCCGCACCGGCGTTTGCCGCCGATGCCGCGCAGGATTTCACGCATCACTGGGCGGGATATGCCTGCCTTGCCCTGTTCGGCACGGCTTATTCGCTTGTCATTCTGGAAGAAAACATCCACCTGCGCAAATCCAAGCCCGTGATGCTGTTCGCGGGGCTGATCTGGATGCTGGTCGCCTTTTGCTACGGCCAGAAAGGGCTGGGTGACGACGTCGCGCCGCTGTTGCGCCACAACCTGCTGGAATTCGCGGAACTGATGCTGTTCCTGATGGCGGCGATGTCCTATATCAACACGCTGGAGGAGCGCAATGTTTTCGCGGCCTTGCGCGCGAAGCTGGTCGCGGCGAAGCTGTCGCTGCGCGCCATATACTGGGTGACGGGCGTGCTTGCCTTCTTTATCTCGCCCTTCGCCGACAACCTGACGACGGCGCTGGTGATGGGCGCTGTGGTGCTGGCGATCGGTCAGGGCCACCCGAAATTCATCGTCGTTTCCTGCATCAACGTCGTGGTCGCGGCGAATGCGGGCGGCGCGTTCAGCCCGTTTGGCGACATAACAACGCTGATGGTCTGGCAGAAGGGCCTCGTCGAATTCCGCGAATTCTTCGCGCTGTTCATCCCCTCGGTCGTCAGCTGGGTCATTCCGGCGGCGGCCATGTATTTCGCGATCCCGAATGCCAAGCCCGCCGCGCCGGAGCAAAAGGAAAAGGTCAAGCAGGGCGGGCTGGTCATCATCGGCCTGTTCCTTTTCACCGTGTTCATGACCGTGATGCTGCACCACGAATTGCACCTACCGCCGTTCCTCGGCATGATGACGGGCCTTGGCCTGCTGAAAATCTACGGCCATTTCATTGAAGTGCGCGAACGCCGCGATTTCGACCGGTTGCCGGTGCTGGCGCATATCCCCAATTACAAGCCCGCGCGCAAGCCGTTCGACATTTTCGTGAGCCTGAAACGCGTGGAATGGGACACGCTGCTTTTTTTCTACGGCGTCATGCTGTGCGTCGGCGGCCTTGGGGCCATGGGCTACCTGTCGCTGATGTCTGAATACCTTTATAAAGACCTCGGCGCCACGACCGCCAACGTGATGGTCGGGTTTATGTCGGCGATCATCGACAATATCCCCATCATGTTCGCCGTTCTCACCATGGAACCCGATATCAGCCATAACCAGTGGCTGCTGGTGACGCTGACCGCCGGCATCGGCGGGTCGCTGCTGTCCGTCGGCTCCGCTGCCGGCGTCGCGCTGATGGGACAGGCGCGCGGCACCTACACCTTTTTCGCGCACCTGAAATGGACCTGGGCCATCGCGCTCGGCTATGCCGCGGGCATTTACGCACACATCTGGCTGAACGGGCTGAACTGATGGAAACGCTGATACAGAAAATCGAGTTCCTGCTGCTTCTCGCCGCCGTCGTCGCGATGGTCGCGCGCAAGCTGCACCTGCCCTACAGCGTCGGGCTGGTGCTGGCGGGGATCGGGCTTACCTTCGTCCACCCCTTCGACCTGCCGATCACGAAGGAGCTGATTTTCACCGTGCTGCTGCCGCCGCTGATTTTCGAGGCGGCGCTGTTCATTCCATGGAAGGAACTGAAAAAAGACTTACCGGTGCTGCTGCCTTTCGTCACTATCGGCCTGCTGCTGTCAGCGGTATTGACCGCGCTTGGCATGCACTACCTTGCTGGCTGGCCGATGGCGGCGGCGGGCGTGTTCGGCATCCTGATTGCGGCGACCGACCCCGTATCTGTCATCGCGAGCTTCAAGGAAGCGGGAGTCCATGGCCGCCTGCGCGTGCTGGTGGAGGCGGAAAGCCTTCTGAACGACGGCACGGCGGCGGTTGCCTTCGTGATTGCTGTCGGGCTGGCAACGGGCGCAACAGCAATAGGTGTGGGCGATGTCGCCTTTACCGTGGTGAAGACCGTTTTCGGCGGCATTATCATCGGCGTGGCCATTTCAGGATCGGTATTGTTTCTCGCGGGCAAGACGGAAGACCCTCTGGTCGAGATCAGCCTGACGACCATCATCGCCTACAGCTCGTTCCTGCTGGCCGAGCATTTCCATTTTTCGGGCGTGCTGTCCTGCCTGACGGCGGGATTGATCACCGGCAATTTCGGCTATCTGGGCTCGATTTCCGACAAGGGGCGCGAAGCGGTGACGAATTTCTGGGAATATGCGGCCTTTGTCGCCAATTCGCTGATTTTCATCCTGATCGGCGTGCATGAGACGCAGCAGAATTTCGGCCCCGTGCTGGGCGCGGCACTTGTCGCCATCGTTTGCGTCACACTGGGCCGTGCGGTTTCGATCTACCCCTTCGCCGCACTGTTTAACAAATCAAAACTGAAGGTCGATATGCGTCACCAGCATATCCTGTTCTGGGGCGGCTTGCGCGGCGCGCTCGCGCTCGGCCTTTCGCTGGGTTTGCCGGAGACCATGCCGATGCGGGGCGAAATTGTGACGGTCACTTTTACCGTCGTCGCATTTTCGGTATTTGTGCAAGGCATGACCATGACGCCTCTGCTGAGACATTTCGGGGAAATTCCGAAGCGCGGAAAAAAAGCGAAGGATTAAGAAACATCAGACAATTCGCCGCCTGATCTAAGAAGTGACATGGGCACAGCTATTCTCGCGTTTCCGCGCTATCGACCTTCGTCGGCTGCGCGGATTATGCGCTGCTGAATTTGCTGAAGTTGTTGGATGAGAGGCTGAATAAGCTCGAATAAAAAGCCAATACTTTTTTCAAAAATGGTTTCTTCGCCAATATTTTCGTCAATCAGATCTGGAAGATATTTCCGCAGCAGTTTAAAATATTCTGGTCTTCTGCGCCGCATGTCGATAATCATGTAATCTCTCGGGTCTTTCATTCCCAGATCGTCGCCACCGCAACTGAATCCAAACCCCTCCCCCCTCAGGACTTCCTCGTTTTTTTCGTTACGAAACGGGTTATATTCGGCCTCGTAAAGATTGCGCCCGATGCGTGGAAAAGCCGCGCCATTCTGTAGCAAAAACTCAAATGCTTTCAGCTGATTTTGTTCCAAAGCATAATATAGCGCCGTCTTTGATTTGTCGTCCACGTCATTAATCTGGTCAAGATTGCGCTTGATGCCGTCGATATCCCCGTAATACGCGGCAGAGAATATGGATGACGTTGCGGCGTTGTGGCGGCGCTGGAAATATGCTTCCTGCGTGATGCCAAGTTGCGCGATAATTTTTTCCTGAAACTTCCGGTGCCGAGCCTTGGCCTCCGGTGAAAAGTCATAAAGCGGACACAGATACGCGTCCGGATAATCCGGCAGCAGCGCGATCAGCTGGTTATAATCTCCTATTTTTTCCTGAAGTCCCGGCGTGGCATTCACCTCGCGCGCGCGGACGATGTACCCGCCGCACCTGCCCCCGACCTCCGGCGCGCTTATTCCGTTCTGGCTTGCAACCCTGACCAGCCTGTATTGATGATTTTCAACCGGTGCCAAGGCCATTTCTGCCGCCCCTTTTACATTCAACTGGGCGATGAAAGCTTTCGAAGATGCCAGATATTCCCCGTTTTGTTGATCCAGCAACGCATCGTGCATCCTGACTTTGGCGTCACGCACGTAAATAGAAAAATTTCGCGCCGCATATATTGGATTGGAAACCAACCGGTCAGCCATTCGCAAAACGTCTCTCGTGACGGAGTTTACGGAGGAATAAAAATCGAGAACAATAAAGCCGGAAATTGCAAATAAAAGGATACCCGCCAGGACGGCCTTTTTACTGACGCGCCTCAAACCAGCTCGCCATCCTGCCAGAAATCGCCGTAGCGGACGGGCAGCAGTTCGACTGTCGGCGTTTTATAGAGCTTGTCGGATTTCGGGTCGCGCAGGATAGCGTGGCCCTTGGCGATGAAATCGACGATCACTTCGCGGCATCTCCCGCAGGGAGGAATAACCTTGGGCTCGAAACCCGGGCGGTGATAGACGGCGACGATCGCGGTGATCGTGCGGCCTTCGCGGCGGTTGGCTTCGTTGATCGCGAAGGGTTCGGCGCACATCGAAATGCTGCCCACATCGGTCATCAGGTTGACGCCCGTCACGATATCGCCATTGTCGAGGCGCGCGGCGGCGGCCACCAGCGGCGGGATTTTTTCGTTGTAGATCTGCAGCACAGGTTTCATGGCGGCATCACATGCGGCCTTCACCAGTTCCTGGTCTTGCGCGTTCAATTCGATTTTTTGCATGATGCCCCTGCCCTATCCAATATATTAGGGCATTTTATAAAAAGGAAAAGGCCTAAACCAGCTGTTCGCGGGACAGCCAGAACACTTCGCCCTCGCTGTTTTCGGTATCCAGCCACAGGAATGCGATTTCCGGATATGCTTCTTCCAGCAAATCGCGGCCATAGCCAATTTCGCAGATAATATGGCCGCCTTCGTTCAGGTGGTCGGGCGCTTCCTTCAGGATGCGGCGGGTGATATCGAGCCCGTCATTGCCGGAGCCCAGCGCCATTTGCGGCTCGTGGTAATATTCGGGCGGCATCCCCTCCATCAATTCCGCATCTACATAGGGCGGGTTGGTGATGATGAAATCGTATTTCTTGCCCTTCAGCGGCGCGAACAGGTCGCCGTGGAAAAGGTGCAGGCGGTCCTTGTGAAGGGAAGCCGCCACGTTGATCTTGGCAACCTCCAGCGCGTCCTTGGACAAATCAACCGCATCCACCTCCGCAAACGGGAACAGGTTGGCGGCCAAAATCGCAAGGCAGCCCGAACCGCAGCACAGGTCCAGCACGCTCTCGACCGCCGAAGGGTCTTCGATCAGCGGCAGGCCTTCGTTGTTCGTCACATCGCCGAACAGCAGGTCGGCGATATAGGAGCGCGGCACGATCACGCGTTCATCGACATAGAACGGCTGGCCCTGCAAATAGGTTTTGTTGAGGACATAGGCGAGCGGCTTGCGCGTGGTGATGCGTTTTTCGATGATGCCCGCCAGATGCTTCTTTTCCGTCGCCAGCAGCTTGGCGTCGTAATAAGGCTCCAGCTGGTCGATGGGCAGGCGCAGGCCTTCGAGCACCGCAAACACCGCCTCGTCGAACGGCGAAAATGTGCCATGCCCGTAAAACAAATCTGCCCGCTGGAACTTGCTGACCGCATAGCGGATGAAATCGCGCACCGTTGAGAGTTCCCGCACCGCCGCGCGCGCATCAAGCTTCGGCGACGGCAGGGTTTTGGGTTTACGGGCGGTGGTTTTAGCTTTGGCTTTTTTCTTGGGGGGCATGGAAATCCGTCCTGAATTCGTTCACGGCAGCCAGTTTATCGACAAGCCGCAGCGGGGGCAAATGCTGTTTTTCGGGAAAAAGCCGGCCCCGATGTCCTTGAAATGCTGCATGTATGATGGAACTACCCGTGGCTTGCGGTTGTTGGGGGTTTGAAGGCTGCAACCGGGCAGCCGTTTTTTATGAGGTAAAAAGCTATGAACCAAGTCATCTATCTTGTCGGTCTCGTCGTCGTCGTCATGGCGATCCTTTCCTTCGTCGGCATCCACGTTTAACCGGAAGGAACAGTCATCATGCCAACCACCGAAAAAATCATGCTACCGCAGCATTCGTATGTCGAGTGGACATCGATTGCAGCGGGTACGATGCTTGCTGTCGCTTTGTCGCTCGTCATGCTGCAATTCGGCGCCGCGGTCGGCATTGCCGATTTTGACAATATGCGCACCAACCTTCCGTCGCGCGAACACATGATCTACGGTACCGTCTATGCGCTGCTGATCCAGCTGTTCGCCTTCACCATCGGCGGTTATGTGGCAGGACGCATGCGTGCGCCCGTCGCTGGCAGCCCGATCCATGAACGCGAAGTGCGTGACGGCATCCACGGCGTTCTCGTCTGGGCGACCGGCACGGTTGTCGTGGCAATTGTGGCTGCGATTGGCCACATGAACATGACGCAAGCCGATATGGAACTGGCAAAAGACGTCATCCAGCAACGCCACACTGTGGCGGTCATCCTTGCCTTTGCGGCAGGCGCGACCTCGCTGGTGTCCGGCGTTGCGGCCTTTGTGGCGGCGACGAAGGGCGGCGATCACCGCGACAACACGGTCGATCACAGCCACCAGATTTCCTTCCGCGCCGTGAAGAAGAAAAAATAAGGTTTTTTACGTACGAACCTGGAAATGCCGGAGATGACCTCTCCGGCATTTTCTTTTGGTGAAACACGCGCTATATTCCCGCACATGACAAACGATGCAATCAAACTCGATTCCAGCTGGAAAGATGCGGTGGGCGGCGAATTCGGGCAGCCCTATATGCTGAAGCTGGAGGAATTCCTGAAATGCGAAAAATCGGCGGGGCATACCGTGTATCCCGCCAGCAGCGACATTTTCAACGCGCTCAACACCACACCATTCGACAAGGTGGAGGTCGTGATTTTGGGGCAGGACCCGTATCACGGGCCGGATCAGGCGCATGGCCTTTCTTTTTCCGTCCGTGCGAGCGTGAAAATTCCGCCCAGCCTGCGCAACATCTATAAAGAAATCGGCGGGGCGATGCCAAAGACCGGCGACCTGACGCCATGGGCGAAACAGGGCGTGCTGCTGCTGAACGCGACACTGACGGTCGAGGCGGAAAAGGCCGGGTCGCATCAGGGACGCGGCTGGGAGCAGTTCACCGATGCCATCATCCGCGCGCTGAACGACCGCGGAGAACATATGGTGTTCATGCTCTGGGGCAGTTACGCGCAGAAAAAAGGCGCGTTTATCGACCGCAAAAAACACCTGGTGCTGGAGGCGCCGCACCCGTCGCCCCTTTCCGCCCATCGCGGGTTCCTGGGCTGCGGGCATTTCATCAAAGCCAACGAATATCTGAAGCAGCATGGCCGCAAAGAAATCGACTGGAGCATCGCATGACCATCACCGTCTATGGCATCAAGAATTGCGACACGATGAAGAAGGCTTTCACATGGCTGGACAAGCACAAGGTTGCTTACGTTTTTCACGACTATAAAAAATCGGGCGCGGATGAGGCGGTGCTGAAAAAAGCCATCGCCGAACACGGCTGGGAAAGCGTCATCAACCGCAAGGGCACGACATGGCGCGCCCTGCCTGAAAAGGCACGCGAAACGATGACCGAAAAGACCGCAATCAAGGCGGCGCTCGATAACCCGTCGCTGGTCAAGCGGCCCCTCGTGACGCACAAAAAGGGCGTTTTGCTGGGCTTTGACGAGGCTGAATTCAGCACCTTGACTTAATTTCCAGATTCGTTAACTTGCCTTCCATAATCAATTTTCAATGGAAGCCGATTCATGCCCGCACCCGTCGCCAAATTCGCCCTCGAATTCCCCCAAGGCCACATCATCTACGCCGATGCCGGCATTTACTACCGCCCGACCGAAAGCGACACGGGTTACATGGTCTATGGCGACCGCAAAGAACTGTTCGGCAAACAGGCGGTCACCGTTTCCGCGAACCGCGACACCAACAGCGGCGATTACGCGGTGGTGCATGAATTCAGGAACGGCGCGTTGATCGACGCCCGCCTTGTCCAGCGCAACACGACCATCGAGGGCAAGCTGGCGGATGAACAGACGCTCGCCAACATCAATGCCGACCTCGCCTCCGGCGGGTTGAAACTGCGCCGCCCGCAGGAATTCCGCGCCCCCACCGTTTACAACGTCGCGCAATTCCAGGATGGCCGTCTGCTGGTGCAATTGATGGGCGAAGATCGCCAGCTGTGGATGGGCAAGCCGGGCGAACTGAAAAAGCTCGACGCACAAAACACGCTGCAAGGCGGCGGCAGCATGTATTACCGCACGGCAGACGGCATTCAGGTCGCCCTGCCCTATGGACTCGGCGGCCCAGGCCATAACGACATCCCGAAATTCGGTGAAGAAGAGCTGGTGTACCTGCACACGCGCGGCAATGACGGTGACCCCGCGAAATACGGCATCATTTTCCCCGCACCGCCCGCGTTCCTCGACCCGTTCAGCAAGCCTGCCACGGCAGCTCCGGCGGCGAATGCGGCGTTCAAGGCACCGAAGCCTTAACCGATCACGGGCGTTTTTGCCTTTGGCTTGACGGGTGATTTCGTGCCGCTTTCGGCGTCACGCACGATGAATTTCGATTTGTCGCCGGGCAGGTTACCCTCGACCGGCGTATCGGCCAAGGGTACATGAAGCGCGCCGGTCTTGTGCTGCAGCTTCAGCATTTTGCCGACATCCTCACCCTCCAGCCGTATTGTCGCGCCCAGCGTGGTGCTGCTATGCGCGGTAGGCATGAATCCCTCGCCCGTCAGCGTGTTGTTAAGCGCGGCCACATGGTCGGGAGTCATGCCCGCGGTCGGCACGCGCAGAACGATGCCGCGCCCCGTATGACCCGCCTGCCAGTCGATCTGCGCGATCATTTCCTTGCGCATGTCCTGCACGCGCAGCATATCTTCGCCCTGCAAACGGATGGTCGTGCCCATGCTGGCGCTTTCATGCATCACAGGCTTGAAGCCTGCATCGCGCAGCTGTTCCATGCGCCCGGCTACTTGTTCGGGGCTCAGATCCTTGACGCTGGTGCGCGTGATGATCGCGCCGCCGTCCATCACCGCATCTTTCCATGTACCTGCGGCCAGCACGCTGTCGCGAACCCCGCCGGGGAGTTCTTTTTGCAGCTGTTCGAACTTCGCGACATCCGCGCCCGTGATGCGCAGCGTGTCGCCCATCGATGCGCTGGGGCAGCGCTGCGTCGCGATGCCATTTTTCTGCAAGATGCGTTCAATCGCGAGCACATCCGCAGCCGCAATACCCGCCAGCGGCAGGCGCGTGATGGGGTCGCCATTGACGGTATTCGCCGCATGCCACTGCGCCGCGTCAGAAAGCACGGCCATGGGGCTGCCAGCACCCGGTTTCGGCTTCGCTTCGTCCAGATGCAGCGGCGCGTCGGTGCCGTATTTGCGGAAAAGGTTGGCGGCTGGGCTGTTGTCACGCTGCAGCGCGGCGGCGAGGCTGTCCATATTTTCCTGGGGCACATACAAATAGAATTTCCCGGTATCGCGCATGCTTTCGCGCACCGACGCATCGACGCCGTTGCGCGCCAGGATGCCCTGCAGGTTCTGCAGTTCCGGTTCGGTGAACAGGCCGGGGATCGTGCGGAAGGCATTCATATGCCCGCCGCCATCGAGCGGGATCATTTTGACTTCGTAATTTTTCGTATCCGCCGCCTTGATGAAACTGAAAATATCCATGCCCCGCGTGCCGGGTGCGGCGGAAACGCCGTCGCGGACGTTTTCAAGATATTGCAGGCGTCGTTCCAGCGCTTCCTTGATGTCCTGGGTGCTGGTGCCCTGCACGTTGCTGGCGAAATCGTAAAGCCCTTCGGACAGTTTTTCGTCCTTCAGGATATCCGCCGCAAGGATGCGCTGGCCGCGCGTGGTGCAGTTGCCCTTGCGCTGCGCGAAATCCTTTTCGACGCGGATCGGCGGTTTTTTCAGGACGTCGTCGATGGCCTTTTTCGCAGCCGCATATTCGGGGCCTTTCGCGCTGCTTTCTTTTTTCGCCACTTCCGTCTCGATCAGCGCGCGCAGATCGGTGCCCGGCTTCACCTTGAATTCCTGCACGGCGTTGATGAGCGGCCTGTTGTTCGCATCATAGCCGACGAAAACGGATTCATGCCCCGCATCGTACAGCGTATAGGTATAGCCGCCGTCCGGCGCCTGCTTGATTTTGGTGATGTTGAAATGGCGGTCGTGGCCGGTCAGCATGTAAACCTCGCCGGTGCGCTCCAGCTCCTGCATCTTGATGCCGGAATAACGCTTGATGGTCTCGGGCGTCGGGAAATCTCCGATGGTACGCTGGTCGGTTTGCAGGTTTTCCAGCACGCGCGACACTTGCGACAAATTGTCGCTCTGCGCGGGCGTGATGTTGCCCAGCAATTGATAGGCATTCAGGATCTGCTGATAACCCTGCACGGCGGGCAGGCGGTAATAGCCCTGGTCCAGTTCGGCCCTGGGCGTGATCATCGTGCCCATTTCAAGGCGTCGCACCTGCTCGATCTCCGGCGCGAAAGCGCGCCAGTTATCAAGAATTCTTTTCGCCTTGGCAATTTCGTCGTCGATCGACTGCGCAGGCATTCCTGTCTCCGGCCTTCAGGAAATTGAAAACAAACGATTTTTACATATAATAGCGAGTAAGCGTGAAAGAACGGTTAAGCCGGAAAGACCAGTCCATTCAGTGCTTTATATTACTTTGCCAGCTCGGTTTTGATGGCCGATACCAGCGCAGGATCATCGGGCGTCATGTCGGGTGAAAAGCGCTGCACCACTTCGCCTTTGCGGTTGAGCAGGAATTTCTCGAAATTCCACAGCACTTCCGGCTCGGGATTGGGGGCGATGCCATAGCCTTTCAGCTTGTCGCGGAACGACGCGCCTGCGGGCGTGACCGCTGTCGGCTGCGCCTTGGTCAGCAGGTCGTAAAGCGGGTGTTTCTGCGCGCCCGTCACGGTGATCTTGGCGAACATCGGGAACTGGATGCCGAAGGTTGTCTTGCAAAACGCCTCGATGTCGCCGTTCGTGCCGGGTTCCTGACCCGCGAAATCATTGGCGGGGAAACCGGCCACCACCAGCCCCTGCCCGCCATATTCGGCATGCAGTTTTTCAAGGCCTTCATATTGCGGCGTCAGCCCGCATTTGGACGCGACGTTGACGGCCAGCACCACCTTGCCGCGAAAATCGCCCAGCGACGCGTCATCGCCGTTGATGCGTTTCAGGGGAATGTCATAAAGGGACGTGTTCATGGTCGCGCTCCTGCTGTGGACTGTTGTATGATGGCGCTTATAGTAACGGTATCCCGACACAAGTTGCATCATAAAATGAAATATATTGCTGGCTTCCTTTTCCTCCTATTTATGGCCGCGCCCGCGCTGGCGGATACGGCGCTGACCATCACCATGGGCGCGGAGAAGCATGAAGTAACCGCGGCGGAGCTGCTGAAAAATCCGGCGACGCGCGATGTGGCCATCCCGAACGATCCGTCCTACAAGAAAAACATGACCTACCGCGCCATTCCGCTGGCGACGCTGCTGGACGGCATGAAGATGCCGCCGGATGCGGTGATCGAGGCGGTGGCGGATGACGGTTTCGTCGCGCAGCTGCCGCTCGACCTTGTCCTGCATACCGCAACCGGCGGATCGGAAGCGTTCGTGGCGATCGAGCCGCCGGATGCGAAATGGCCGAAGCTTTCGGGCAAAAAGGCGAGCGCGGGCCCTTTCTACATCGTCTGGACGAACCCCGCAGCATCCGGCATCCGCAGCGAACAATGGCCATACATGGTCGTGGAACTGCGCGCCGGGGATTCACCCGCCAAACGCTGGCCGGCGCTGGCGGTCGATAAAACCCTGCCGCCGGATTCACCCATCCGCGCGGGTCAGGCACTGACCGTGACGCAATGCATGGCGTGCCATAAACTGAACGGCGCAGGCAGCGCAGATATCGGCCCCGACCTCAACCGCCCCATGAGCCCGACAAAATATTTCACGCCCGACGCGCTGAAAAAATATATCCGCGACCCCGCATCCGTGCGCAAATGGGATGCCATGCAAATGCCGGGCTTTGACAAGGAAGCCTTGAGCGACCGCGAAATAGACCTGATTATTGCCTATCTGGAACACAAGGCTTCACAAGAAAGATAAAACGATGAGCGCGCTGCCGCACTGCCCGAAATGCCAATCTGCCTATACCTACGAAGACCAGGGCATGCTGATCTGCCCCGAATGCGCGAATGAATGGTCGGCCACGGCCAAGGGCGATGCCGATGCAGAACCCGCTGGCCTGGTCGTGCGCGATGCGAACGGCACGGTTTTGCAGGACGGCGACACCGTTTCCGTCATCAAGGATTTAAAGGCGCGCAATTCATCAGACGTCGTCAAGGTCGGCACCAAGGTCAAGAACATCAAGCTGGTGGAGGGCGACCACAATATCGACTGCAAGGTGCCGGGCATCGGCCCGATGGGGCTGAAATCGGAATACGTCAAGAAAGTATCGGAGTAAGCGATGGAAAAAGACAACGCCGCCGGCATTCAGGCCCCGCTCACCGCCGGTGAAATGCAGGTTATCGACCAGTTCCGCCGCCAGAAAAGCACGGCTGTCCTGACCATCCTGTTCACCGACATCAAGGGTTTCACCCGCATCACGGAGGAACAGGGCGAAGCCTATTCCAACAAGCTGCGCAAGCAGCACGATGATATTGTCGTGCCCGTGATCGAGCGCGACGGCGGCGGGCGCGTGATCAAGCATATCGGCGATTCCGTGATGGCGGTTTTTTCCGAACCCTCCACCGCCGTTGCCCGCGCATTGGAAGTGCAGGAAAAACTGGCGGCATTCAACCGCGAACATCCCGAGCTTGAAAATATCGAGGTCCGCATGGGCCTGCATTCCGGTCAGGTCACGACCGAAGACGACGTGAACGCCGATGTGTTCGGCCGCCACGTCAACCGCGCAGCAAGGGTGGAGGCGCTGGCCGATGGCGGTCAGGTGCTGGTGACCTATGCCGTGTTCGACAGCGCGCGCGGCTGGCTGAACGACAAATCCGAAAAACCTGTCGGCTGGCAGAAACACGGCAGCTATGCGCTGAAGGGCATTCCCGATCCCGTGGAGATATTCGAGCCATATAGCCCCGCACTGACCAAGCCCAAAGCGCCTGCGGGCGCGCTGGCGACGGGCGGGCATTCAGGCAAACGCATGGCGGGCGCGGCCTTTGGCCTGATCGCGCTTGCGGCGATTGGCACTTATTTCGCCATCCAGTTCGCCAACAGCACGCCGGAAATCAGCCTTGTCGATTACAACGCGCAGGATGCGCGGCTGTGGGACGGGTCGCGGTTCGATGTGGGCGGCGAACAGGGGCAGCATATCCGCCCCGTGCTGACGCCGCTGAAGGCCGGGCATCATTTGCTGAACGTGGATTCAAGCCAGATCGTGCGCTTCTTCGCACCGCTCGACATCAAGCCCGGCAAGAACCTGATCCAGATAAAGTTCGAGCGCGACGAACTGCCCGGCATTTCGCGCCGCATCGAATACGCGACGGGCGGCGAAAACGCGCTGAAGGACAACAACGAACAAGACTATAAATCCTACGACGCGCAGATGACGCCGAAAGACAACAAGGCGAACATCCAGCTGTCATTGAAGGCCGAGCCCGACCCCGCCGATGAAAAACGCGTGAAATTCACCTGCGACTGGACGGTATTGCTGAACGGCAGCGCGATCAGCAACGGCACGATCACCGACACCAATCTGCTGGACGATAACGAAGTCCGCCGCGTGCCACAGAAAATCCTGTGGAGCGACGATTTCCATTTCTATTACCTATCTTATTACATGAGCGGCGGCAGCGCGGAATTCACGATCGAGGCGAATTACGCGGATTACAAAAACCGCTGACGCTTACGGCGGCAGCCCGTCATCCGGGGATGTTCGGCTCGACGAGGTTTTTGAGGTTCGCCAGCGATTCCTGCCAGCCCAGATAACAGGCCTCGACGGGGATCACATCGGGCAGCCCTTCCTGCACGATCGTCACTTCGGTGCCGACCATGACCGCCTTCAGGTCGATGGTGACGGTGATTTCGCCGGGCATGTTCGGGTCGTCGAATTTGTCGCTGTAGCGCAGGCGCTTGCCCGGCACCAGTTCGTTATAGGTGCCGCCGAAGGAATGGCTTTTGCCGGTCGTGAAATTCGTGAACGACATTTTATACGTGCCGCCGACCTTCGCATCCAGATGGTGTACGTGGCAGGTGAAACCGTTGGGCGCAATCCATTTCGCCATCGCATCGGCGTCAAGAAAAGCGCGGTAGAGTTTTTCCGGCGTCGTGGTCAGGACGCGGTGCAGGCGGACGGTGTTCGGCATATGGTCTCTCCTTTAATCTAAATTAACGCAACTGCCGTGAAAAAGTGCCGCACGGCCGCGCAAAATTTTACCACCAGCCCTTTTGGCGCGCGATCGGGCCGTTTTCCAGGTAATTCTTCAGCAGTTTTTTATACCGCGCCTTCGATGATTTCATGCGGATGTGTTTCAGCTTTATCAGGTATTTTTCGGCCTTCCACACATTGCGCTTGCTGAAACGCCAGTCGGTTTCGCAGTCATCCAGATGCGCGACCTGATACCCCGTGACCATGCCGGATTTGTCGACATAGGGGTCGAAATAACTCCATGCCAGATCACGCGCCGAACGGTAACGCGCGGGCCGCCCGTGCAGCCCGTCATCCCGCGACAGCGCAATCGAGCCCCAGAGACCGTTTTGCCGGAACACATAAATCACATGGTCGAGGTCGTCTTTGCTCTCGAGGCTCATGACCAGCGGCGGATAGCCGTGATGCTCGAGGATGGCGGCGGCGGCAAAGGCCGCCTCGAAGCAATGCAGCCGCCCGCGCTTCAGCGCCGTTTCCGCCGATGCCAGCGTCTCGCCCTTTTTCTCGCGGTTATACGGCAGCGTCCGCAGGTATTGCTGGACCTGACGCGGCGTTTTGAGCTTCCTGGCGAATTTTTCGGTGATTTTCATCGTTGGGAAAAATGGTGGAGGGGGAAGGATTTGAACCTTCGAACTCGTAAGAGGGCAGATTTACAGTCTGCTGCCATTGACCACTCGGCCACCCCTCCACATCGGTATTTTTCTTTTATGCTTCCGGAAATACGGCAATTGGTATAGGTTACTGCCAGAAATCAACGAAAGAAGTAGCTTTATGTCACAGAACGATAACAAATTCCAGTCAAAAGGCAAAAAATTTGGCGGCGGCGGCAAAGGCCCCCGTAAGCCCGGTGGTGGCGGTTTTGGCAAGAAATTTGAAGGGGATAGAGGCGGCGCGCGTGGCGCCGGCAAGCCTTACGTGAAACGCGATGGCGCTGGCGGCGGGTTTGGCAGCCGCGACAGCAAGCCCCGTTTCGACTCCCGTGATTCTGGAGGCTCCAAGCCCCCTTACAAGAAGCGTGAATGGTCGAATGACCGCCCTGAACGCTCGAGCGGCGGCGGTGACCGTCCCTTCAAAAAGCCCTATGAACGCCGCGAAGGCGGTGCTTCCGCTGGCGGCGAACGCGCCCCTTATAAGAAGCGCGAATGGTCCAGCGACCGTCCGGCACGCCCGTCGGGTGAACGCTCGGAGCGTCCGGCGCGCTCGTTTGACCGTCCTGAACGCTCGGGCGGCGGTGACCGCCCCTTCAAGAAGCCTTTCCGCGAACGTTCCGAAGGCGGCAGCGACCGTCCCTACCAGAAACGCGAATGGAGCAGCGACAGACCGGCTCGCCCGTCCGGCGAGCGTTCCGAGCGCCCTGCGCGTTCTTTTGACCGCCCTGAACGCTCGGGCGGCGACCGCCCTGAACGCTCAGACCGTCCGGCACGTTCTTTCGACCGTCCCGAACGCTCCGGCGGCGGCGACCGTCCTTTCAAAAAGCCGTATGAACGCCGCGAAGGCGGTGGTGGCAGCTTCGAGCGTCGCGGTGGCGGCGGTGGCGGCAAGCCCTTCGGCCATGGCAAAGGCTCGCGTGATTTTGATAAACGCCCGTCGCGTTCGCGCGATTTCCAGCTGGATGAAGATGCAGTCGCGGCAATCGAGCCGTTGCGCGCTTCCGCTGAAACCGTCGGCCGCCTGAAATCGGACCGCCCCGGCTATGGATCGCCGTCTTCCGCGTTCCTGTACGGCGTGCATGCCGTGACGGCCGCGCTGCGCAACCCCAAGCGTTTGCACCAGCGCCTGATGGTCACGACCAGCGGTTACGAATCCATCCGCGAAGCATTCGAGCAGATGCAGTCGGAAGGCGAAAAGCTGCCGCAGCCGATCTTCGTCGAAAACGTCGATATCGACCGCCTGCTGCCGCGCGACGCTGTGCATCAGGGCCTGTTGCTGGACGCGCAGCCGCTGGAGGATCCCGACCTTGCGGATTTCCTGCTGACCGCGCCCGACAACGCAAAAATCGTGATGCTCGACCAGGTCACCGACCCGCATAACGTCGGCGCGATCCTGCGCTCCGCTTCGGCATTCGGCGCGATCGGCGTCATCGTGCAGAAACTGCATGCGCCCGACATCACCGGCACGCTGGCGAAAACAGCCTCCGGCGCGGTCGAGCATGTGCCCGTCCTGCGCGAAGTGAACCTGAGCCGTGCGCTGGAACAGCTGAAAAACGCCGGTTTCTTCTGCATCGGGCTTGCCGAGGAAGGCGAAGAAACGATCGCCGAGCTGCAAACATCCGGCAAGGTCTGCCTCGTGATGGGCGCGGAAGGCGACGGCTTGCGCCGCCTTGTCGCGGAAAACTGCGATGTGCTGGCGAAGCTGCCGACCTCGGGCCCGATTTCGAGCCTGAACGTCTCCAACGCCGCCGCTGTCGCGCTGTATGAACTCATCCGCGCTTCCTGAATTTAAGGTCGAGGGTGCCGTTATCCACCTGCTGGGCGCGCCCGGCACGGGGAAATACACAATCGCGCAGGAAATGCTGGCGCTTTGCGACATCCGCCTTGTCGACAACCATCTCATCAACAACCCGCTGTTCAGCCTTGTGCGGCTGGACGGCAAGACGCCCCTGCCCGCGCGCATCTGGGACAATGTCATCAAGATATGGGATGCCGTGGCCGACACCATGGTGCATATCTCGCCGCGTGAATTCAGTTTCGTTTTGACGAACGGGTTGTTCGAAGGCGACGACGAAGACCGCAAGCATATGCTGAACATGAAACGCGTGGCGGATGAACGGGGCGGCATCTACATTCCCGTCCGCCTTGTCATCAGCGATGTCGAAGAACATGTGAAGCGCATCACCGCCGCCACCCGCAGCGTGCGCATGAAGGAAACCGACCCCGCCGCGCCCGCAAAATACGCGTCGCGCCAGGTGTTGATGACGGGTTTGGGGACAGAATTGACGCTCGACGTCACGCAGCTGTCCCCCGTTGAAGCGGCGCGCAAAATCCTGATGCACGTCCAATCCCTAAAAACTGCGTAAAATACCGTTGAAATACCACGGTTAATTAGGCCGTCCTTCATGATTCTTTGGTAAATTGGAATTGTGTGAGTGTCTTTTCCCAACAGGTAGAAACCATGCCCACCCATACAGCGCGTACACCGCTGCTGAAAATGCTGACCGACACGCAGGTCGTGCTGCCCTTCGCAACCAGCCTTGCGATTGCCGCGCCATGCAGTTTCCTGTCCATATCCCTGATGCACAAATATTCGTCTTTCCCGCAGCCGGTGGTGTGGGTGACGGCGGTGCTGGCGCTGGCGGCGCTGAACCTGGCGCTGGCCTGCGTGTTCGACCGCAACCGCGCGCAGCTGGGGCTGTTCACTATGGCGGGGATGCTGTCGGTGGTCGGCATCGTCATCCTGTACATTTTCGCGCAGAGCGTGAACCGCTATATGGCGCCCGTCGGTTATGACTGGACGCTGCCCTTTGTGATCGCGGGGCTGGGCATTTGTTATTGCGGCGTGTTTCTTGAAAAGTCGCTGTTCCTGAAGGCGTATCTGGCGGTCAACGGCATCGCGCTGACGGTGATGTGGTGCCTTGCCGCCGCCGACAAACTGGCGCTGCCTTTTTAAGGTGTCGGAGTCATGCCACGCGGCCGCGGGAAGCGGTTCATGTTTTCAATCCGGTCGAGCTTCAGCATTTCCGCATATGCCATTGGCACAGCGTCGGGCGGCACGAAAACGGGCACGCCTGTTTCCCTGTCATTCGGCACGCGCAGATACCAGTTACCATCCAGCTTGATATGGTCGATGGGGTCGCCGCCGCGCACCGCGCTGTTCGATGCAAACATGAAAGTATAATAATCGCGCAACACGCCCGCTTCCTGCCCTTCGGGCGGGCGGGTTTCTTCAAGCGAAGAATAGCGCACAAATGAGCCGCTATAGCGACCGGCGGGCAGACTGCGCAACGGCATCTCGCCAATCCCGAATGCGCTTTCGAGACGCTGCATTCTGGCGGCGCGCGTCATCAGGCCCGCAACGGCCGCGATATTGAAATGGTCGGGTGATCCGGCAGGCGGCTGGGCGAAGATGGCATCGACCCGCGTTTCGTCATAGTTCATCTGTTTGCGGACTTCCCAGCCCTGCGGCACTTTTGCTTCGTCGTGATAGAGGAATTCACCGATCGTATACTTGTCAGGGTCATCGTACATGCTGCCCCAGACATCGGATGCGTTAAAGCGCTGCACCAGTGATTTGCGCAAATCCTTCAGTTCCGCACGCGCTTCGTTCACCGTTTCAACGGCGGCCAGCGACAACCCTTCGGCGCGGAAGTATGAATATTCGGCGGGCATGTCAAATCCCCGGATCGAACGATGCGCCGCGCGTGCGGTTGAAGGCGGCAAGGCGTTCCGCCGCATCAATCTTTAGCATATCGTCATAAGGGATGCGCACGGCATCGGGCGGCATGAATTGCGGGATTTCGCTGTCGCCGCGGTTCGGCACGCGGATATAAAAATGGTCGCCCATTTTTTGGAACGCAAGCGGGTCGGCGCTTTTCCAGGGGCCGCTGATGACGGTGAACAGGCGGAAATCTTCCTGCGCCACTTCGCCCGCCGGTTTGTCGCCGCCGCCAAGCATCGTGTAGCGCACGAAACGGTCGGAGGTTTTCGCCTTCGCCGCCATGTCGCGATACGCCATCTCGCCGCTGCCCAGCACATGTTCCAGCCGTTGTTTGCCGGCGGCGCGCTCGATCAGGCCGGCGAAATTCGTGATGTAGAAATGATCTGATGATCCTGCGGGCGGCATCGCGCGTTCTACTGCGCTCTCGCTCTGGCGTTCCGGTCGCGTGCTGATCCATCCTTCGGGCGCGACGGACGGAATGCCGAACTGGAATTCATGGATGGTGTAGCGGCCTGTCTGGCTGTCGAGCCAGCCTGCGACGCTGCTCGCGCCGTAACGCTGGCAAAGCAGCCAGCGCATGTCTTCTACTTCCAGCTTTGCTTCGGCGATGGTGTCAATCGCGGCAAGGCTCGCCCCTTCGGCGCGGAAATAGGAATACTGCGCGGTCATGATTTACCAGGAACTGCAGTGATAGGAAATTTCATGCCCGTCATATTTGCAGGGCGGCTGCGTTTCCGATTTATACGGGTGCAGGTTGCTGTCGGGGCGCGTGACGTTTTCGAATTCGTTATTCTTGATAAGTGCCGCGCGCGCAAATGCGGCAAGGCGTGTCGCGAAATACTGGACCAATTAAACTTCTCCGAACTTATGAATAGTGTGTAGGAAAAGCAGTAAGCCATAACAAAGGGGGCGTCAATCCCCCTTCTGGGAATTGGCCGAATGGTTAATTCAACAATTACAGTGACTTATAACGGTTCCAGGATATGCGCATCGATCCGGTGCAGGACAGTGAAGGTTTCAGGCGCGATTTTCTTCAGCAGTTCCATATGCGCGACATCGAACGCCGCAACCTTTTCGGGCGGCAGTGCCGCGCCCACGCCACGGCAGGCGCGGATGCGGCCCATCCAGCCTTCGCGGCTGAACTGGATTTTTTCATCGTAGTTGAAAAACGCGCGCAGGCGGAAATCGGTCAGCGACCATGCGGGCACGGCGGGGATCGATCCAGACCAGCTATGCGCTGTCCAGTTCGGGTTGAATTCGCACACAAGGTCTTCGGTCGCCTGCGCAACAGGGTCCTGCCCCGGCAGCCATGAACAATGGCTTGTCACCAGCAGGCCGCCTTCTTTCAGCGCCCACAACACCTGACGCACCACTTCCTGCTGGCGGAAATACAGCCAGCACTGGTTCGCGATCACCACATCGAACATCTTGCTGTCAAACGGCAGCTTCTCTGCCTCGCCCACGCGGAAATCGATTTTCACGCGCGCTTCTTCGGCGGCTTTTTTCGCGTAAGCGATTTGTTCTTCGGAATTGTCGATGCCGCTGACCGCCGCGCCGCGCTGCGCGAAACGGATGGCCATCGCGCCAGTGCCGGTGCCGAGGTCGAGCAGCGATTGCCCGTTCAACCCGACCTTGAAGGTGCGCATGTAATCGAAGAAACTGTCGGGCTGGCCCACACGGTACTTCGCGTAATCTTCCGACGTTTTTCCCCAGTCGATGGTATTGCCGGGGTCGGTCGCGCTGATGCCGTGCATGTCAGGTTTTTCCCTTGTCGAATCGTCCTAAAAAACCTATACAAGACAAAAGGTTATGTCAACGCCATCCGTTGCTTGACCCGGCAGGCAAGGGCTTTATTTTATGATGATCAGCACCTACGCAATGAAACGGGCCGCCCCCATGAACCAGCACGACCGCGACAATGAAATTTTCCTGATCGATGGCTCCGGCTTTATCTTCCGCGCCTATCACGCGCTGCCGCCGCTCAACCGCCCTGACGGCACGCCCGTCAATGCGGTCCTGGGTTTCACAAACATGCTGGTGAAACTGCTGAACGACATGAACGTGCCGAACATCGCTGTCATCTTCGATGCCAGCCGCAAAAACTTCCGCAACGAGATTTACGCCGACTACAAGGCCAACCGCACCGAGACGCCCGAAGACCTGATCCCGCAATTCGCGCTGATCCGCGAGGCGACCGAGGCGTTTTCCATTCCCGCCATCGAACTGGACGGGTACGAGGCCGACGACCTGATCGCCACTTACGCGCGCCTTGCTGTCGAGGCCGGCCGCAGCGTCGCCATCGTGTCATCCGACAAGGATCTGATGCAGCTCATCCGCCCCGGCGTGCGCATGTACGACCCGATGAAGTATAAGGATATCGGCGAAGCCGAAGTCATGGAAAAATTCGGCGTCCCTCCGTCCAAGGTTGTGGACGTGCAATCGCTGGCCGGCGACAGCACCGACAACGTGCCGGGCGTGCCGGGCATCGGCGTGAAGACCGCCGCGCAGCTGATCAACGAATATGGCGACCTCGACACGCTGCTGGCGCGTGCATCGGAGATCAAGCAGCCGAAGCGCCGCGATTCATTGATCGAGCATGCGGAGGCTGCGCGCGTGTCGCGGCGCCTCGTGCAGCTCGACGCGCATGTGCCGGGCATCCCCGCGCTGGATCAGCTGTCGTTGCGCACGCCCGACAAGGACCGCATCCTGGGCTTCCTCGGCCAACAGGGTTTCAAGACCATCATGGCGCGCATGGAAAAGAAACTGGGCGGCGTGCCTGCCAACATCGCAACGCCCGGCGTCATCACCCTGCCCTCGCAACAGGCCGCCACGATTGCCCCCGACAAGCACGCTACCGACAAGCCTGCAACTTATGAACTGGTGCAGGACGAAGCCGCGCTGCAACGCTGGATCGATGCCGCGATGGAAGCAGGGCAACTGGCCATCGACACCGAAACCACCGACCTGACGCCGTCGAAGGCGAAGCTGGTCGGCATTTCGATGTCCACGGGAAAGGGCAATGGCTGCTATATCCCGCTGCAGCACCGCGACCCGAAGGGGTATTCGGAAAGTTTTGATTTCACGATGCAGGAAAAGAAGCCTGAAGCAGACCTGCGCCAGATTCCGGTGGAGCGCGCCCTTGCGATGCTGAAGCCGCTGCTGGAAGACCCCGGCATCCTGAAAATCGGCCACAACATCAAATACGACCTGCAGATGTTCCTGCACTACGGCATCCGCGTCGCGCCGGTTGACGACACGATGCTGATGTCTTTCGTGCTGGATGGCGGCATGCACGGGCACGGCATGGACGAACTGTCGGAGCTGCTGCTGAACCACAAGCCGATTTCCTATGACGAAGTGACGGGCACCGGCAAGGCGCGCGTGACTTTCGACCTCGTGCCGCTCGACAAGGCATTGCAATACGCCGCCGAAGACGCCGATGTGACGCTGCAGCTGGAAAAGAACTTCCGCCCGCGCCTGCCGCAGGAAGGCATGGCGTCGTTCTATGAAACCGTGGAGCGCCCGCTGGCCCCCATCATCGCCGACATGGAATTCACAGGCGTGAAGATCGACACCAACGTCCTGCGCAAGATTTCCCATGATTTCGCGACCAAGATGGTGACGCTGGAGGAAGATATCCACAAGCTGGCCGGCCATCCGTTCAATATCGGGTCGCCCAAACAGCTGGGCGATGTGCTGTTCGGCGAAATGGGCCTGCCCGGCGCGTCGAAAACGAAAACCGGCGCATGGGCAACCGGCGCGGAAGTCCTCGACGAATTGGGCGAATACCCGATTGTCGCCCAGATCCTTGAATGGCGCGGCTTGTCGAAGCTTAAAAGCACTTATGCCGACGCGCTGCCCGAAGCGATCAACCCGAAAACCGGCCGCGTGCACACGTCCTATAACATGGTCGGCGCGAATACGGGGCGTTTGTCGTCCAACGACCCCAACCTGCAGAATATCCCCATCAAGACGGCGGACGGCAAAAAAATCCGCGCGGCATTTATACCCGAAGACGGCTATGAATTCCTGTCGGTCGATTATTCGCAAGTCGAGTTGCGCCTTGCCGCAGAACTTGCCGATATCAAGCAGCTGAAACAGGCGTTCCATGACGGCATCGACATTCATGCCGCGACCGCCAGCCAGGTGTTCGGCGTGCCGCTCGACCAGATGACGCCCGATATCCGCCGCAATGCGAAGGCGATCAATTTCGGCATCATCTACGGCATTTCCGGTTTCGGGCTTGCCAAGCAGCTGGGCATCCCGCAAGGCGAAGCCGCCAATTACATCAAGCAATACCTCGCCCGCTTCCCGGAGCTTAAAAACTACATGGATTCAGCCAAGGAATTCGCGCGCACGCATGGGTATGTCAAGACGTTCCACGGGCGCAAAGTGTACCTGCGCGGCATCACCGACAAGAATGCCGCCATGCGCAGCTTCGCCGAACGCCAGGCCATCAACGCCCCCTTGCAGGGCACGGCGGCCGACATCATGAAAAAAGCGATGATCCAGATCGCGCCAGCCCTCGTCGAGGCCAAACTGGGCGCCAGAATGCTGCTGCAGGTCCATGACGAATTGCTGTTCGAGGTGCCGGTCGCCGAAAAGGCCGAAACCGAGGCGCTCGTGAAAAAAATAATGGAAGAAGCGGGAACCGGACTCGGGGTTCCGCTCGTTGTAGATGCTGGCTGGGGACTTAACTGGGCAGACGCGCATTAACCCATCCTTGAAAATTCACACCACCTGACCGGAGAAAATCGCCATGATGCATATCACGCATAAAGATTACAAAATCCCCGCCCTCGGCTATGGCACATGGCAGCTGCGGGAGCAGGAATGCCTGACCGGCGTGCAGAAGGCGCTGGAAATCGGTTACCGCCATATCGACACCGCGCAGATTTACGAGAACGAGGAATTCGTCGGCGACGCCATCAGGAATTCAGGCGTGGAGCGCAAGGAAGTCTTCCTGACCACCAAAATCTGGATGTCGAATGTCCGCGACGGCGCGCTGCAAAAATCGCTGGATGGCTCGCTCAAGAAACTGAAGACCGATTATGTTGACCTGCTGCTGATCCATTGGCCGGTCAAGGAAACCCCGTTTGCGGAGCAGATGGAGGCATTGCAGGAAGTACAGAAAGACGGGCGTGCAAAACTGATCGGCGTATCGAATTTCACCGTGGCGCAGATGAAGGAAGTGGTCGAAGGGCTCGGCGTTGACCTTGCCACCAACCAGGTCGAATACCACCCGTTCCTGTCGCAAAGCCCCGTCTATGATTACATGGTCGACCACGGCATGTTCCTGACCGCCTATTCGCCCCTTGCGCGCGGCAAGATCAATGACGAGAAAGACCTGCTGTCGCTCGCGCACAAATACAACAAGACAGTCGGCCAGATCGCGCTGCGCTGGCTGGTGCAGCAGGAAGGCGTCGCCGCCATCCCGAAAGCTGCATCCGAAAAACACATGCGCGAAAATTTCCACATTTTCGATTTCACGCTGGATGAGCTGGACATGAAGATCATCCACGGCCTCGCGCGCGAAGGCGGCCGCCTGATCAACCCCGACTGGGCGCCGAAATGGGATGCGCACAAGGCGGCGTAACCGCTTACGCCGGCCAGACCAGCAGCAGCAATGCCACGACCGACATCGCAATCGCCGCGAATTGCGTCCGGTTGAGCTTTTCCTTGAGGAACACGCGCGCGAGCACAAGGCAGAGCACGGGATACATGGCGGTCATCGTCACAACCACCGCGACCGGCCCGTTATGCAGCGCGATGAAGTAAGAAAGGATGGCAAGCGCGGTCAGCGCGCTCGACATGCCGACCAGCGCCACGATCTTGACCTGAAACTGCAGGCGGAAACGCAAATAAAACAAAATCGGCAGGCTGACGCAGAAATTGCCGAGCGACTCATAAAAAATAATGCTGTGCGGCTGCAGCGTCTGCAGCGCAAGTTTCGGCAGGAAAGCCCAGAACCCCCAGACCAGCATTGCGCCGACCGCGGGCACAATCCACCTTTTGTCGGATGCCGTGATCATCGGTCGTTCACCGCTTTGGGCAGCGCGGGTTTTGCAGGCGCATCGCTTGCCAGCACCAGCGTGATGATCGACGCAAGGCCAAGCGCGACACCCAGCCCCTGCCGCAGCGTCAGCGGATCGGGCAGGAAAACAAGCGCCAGCAGCGTCGCCACCGCCGGATAGAGCGACGAGATCATGGAGGCATAGGTGAGCGGCCCGCGCTGCAGCGCCACCAGGTAGAACACCTGTCCCAGCGTCCCGCAGGCCCCCGTCGCCATCGCCAGCAACACGCCGCGCGTGTCGAATTCGAAATCGTTCCAGAACACCATCTGCACGCCGCAGGCGGTCAGGAAAAAGAAGAAGCAGTTATAAACGATCATGTGGAGGGGCTGCATGTTCCGCAGCAGCAGCTTCGGCAGGAAGGCCGTCAGCCCCCAGACGAAGAGGGCGACCAGCGCCGGAAAAAACCAGGCGGCATTTGAAGAAAGGACAGCTATATCCATAATTCGACGCATCCCCGAGCGTGTTGAACGTTTATATCAAGGGAAGCCGTGTTTCTGTAGCGAAATTTCTCAAGCCCCGCCAAAGTCTTGGCTTGCACCCGCGAACAGGCGTATATAAATAAATTAGCACAGTCAGGAGATTACCCCCTTGTCCGATTCACCCGCACCGAAGCGCTTCCTTGTTTCCTGGGACCAGTTCCACCGCGACTGCAAGGCGCTGGCATGGCGTCTTGTCGAAAAGCGCAGCGACTGGAAGGGCATCATCGGCATCACGCGCGGAGGCCTCATCCCGACCGGTCTTCTGGCGCGCGAACTGGACATCAAGCTGATCGAGAGCATCGGCATTTCCAGCTATGACGACAAAAACCAGCGCGAAGCCGTCGTCCTGAAAAACATCAATCCCGAACTCGTCGGCGACGGCGAGGGCTGGCTGGTGGTCGACGACCTCGTCGACACCGGCGGCACGGCCAAGGTCATCCGCAAGATGCTGCCCAAGGCGCATTTTGCGACCGTCTATGCGAAACCGGCGGGCGAACCGCTGGTCGATACTTATGTCACCTGGGTCAGCCAGGACACCTGGATCTATTTCCCGTGGGATATCGACTTCCAACCGGTCGAACCCATCGTGGCAGAGCGCAAACGGGTGGATTCCAAATAAGAAACGCGATAAATTGATACCCAAGAAAAAAGAACAATAAAAAAGGACTGTCTTTCCATGAGCATGGAATTCAACAAAATACTCGCGGCTCTCCTCTGCGCCGGCATCATCGCCATGCTGGGGGGCTTTGTCGCGCACAAGCTGTACCATCCGCACCATCTTGAAAAAGACGCGTTCGAAATCGTCGCGGCGGAAGGCGGCGGCGGCGGCCCTGCGGCGGCGGAACAGACCGAACCCGAAGCGATCGACGTCGCGGCGGCGGATGTGGCCAAGGGCGAAAAGCTCGCGAAAGTCTGCGCCTCCTGCCACAGCTTTGAAAGCGGCGGCCCCAACAAGGTCGGCCCGAACCTTTTCGGCGTTCTCGGCGGCCCTCATGCGCACAAGGATGATTTCGCCTATTCCGATGCGATGAAGGCAGAGCACGGCAAGAAATGGGATTACGACGCGCTGAACAAATTCCTGTGGAGCCCCAAGAAAGCGATCCCGGGCACGAAGATGACCTTCCTCGGCATCAAGAAGCCGGAAGACCGCGCCGCCGTCATCAAATGGCTTGAAACGCAGAAGTAAGCGTTTCGCGAGACCTAAAAAAATCAGCCCCCGTTCTCAAGCGGGGGCTGTTTTTTTTATGGCCGGTGGTGTGTGGGGCGCCGGCCGTCGGGGTTTTTCAGGGGGGTGTGGTGGGCAGGGATCAAATTCGGGTTCAGATATATTTGTGATACGGCCCTTCGACATCGCGGTCGGTGACAAGGCAGCCGGTTTCATATTTCACCTTGCGGGCGGCATCGAATTCGGACACGGCGAAAACCACATAGGGCAGTTTCTTGCCGTCGATTTCGAGGTTGACGGTGTAGTAGCCGCCTTTGGTGGTTTGCAGGGCCTCGTGTGACTGCTCGGTATCGTTTTGCATAAGCAATTCTCCTGTTAAATATACCACGGAGGTGATGCTGCGGTTCCCTGACCACCCCTTCGTATATCTAGCCATGCATGGATTATGCCAAATGTATTTACAAGCCAGTACAATGGCTTACACAAGAACGGCAGGGTGAGAAAGTTTTCCCCCTACCCCGGCTTGCCGGGCAAAATCAGCCGCAGAAGACCTGTTTGTTCACCCGCTTCACCTTGAACACATGGCGGATGTTGTGCTCCCCGTCCTTGATGTCGATACGCCCGCGCGCGATTGCGGAATCGACCGCCCCCATAGTGATCGTGCCGGTCAGCGGCTGGCAGGCCTTGTTGTTCGCACAATCCAGTATCTGGCCATGCCCGCGTTCGGGTTTTCCATCGGCCTGAAATACTGCGGTCGACGTATTGTCGCGCTCCGCGATGCTGTCATAGACATGCGCCGTGATGCCGTTATCGAGCGTGATCATATACGCCGCACCATCCCATGGCGCGCAGGAGCGTTCCAGCGTGCCGCCGATCACCATGCCGCCCCGTGCAGCTGGCGTTGCGGCGGTTACAGCGCCGGGTGAAACACCCAGCGCCGCCGTCACGGCCTTCATATTATCCTGGATTTCATTGCCGTTTTCATCCTGCAGCAGCAGCGAACCGGAGGGATGCACCGACCCCAGATACAGCCAGCGCTGCCCCGCCGTGAAGCGGATATCGCAGCTGCTGCCCTCATACGGCGCTTCGACCTCCTCCCCTTCCGTCGCGCCGCGCACAACCTGTTCGACAACAAGCGTGGCCTGCCCGTTTTCAACCGTGCGCACCGTGCCAATGAAGGCCTGCCGCGCATCCTTCAGGCTCTCGGCCAATGGCCGCTGCTGGTACTTGCAGGCCCCCGCAGACCCCGTAAAGGCAATGAAAAGAACCACAACCGACAGCGCACGAAACAGCATGAAAACCTCCCCTGATTGCCCAAGATTAGACGATGGCCGCCCGAAATTCCTTGGAATCCTTGAAAAACCTTCCAAAAACAAAGGCTTTACCGGAATCGACACTTTCTGCTACATTTCCGGCCTATCGAGAGGACAGGTGGCCGAGCGGTTGAAGGCGCTAGTCTCGAAAACTAGTATAGGTGTAAGCCTATCGAGGGTTCGAATCCCTCCCTGTCCGCCACTTCTTATTGTATTTTCAGCGTTATTTTTCAGGGGCTTTAGGTGCCGCTAGTTCCAAAAACTAGTGCGTCCATTTCGGGCTTATAATTCAGCAAGACAGCCCTTACACACTTCTTACACACTTTTTTGCTGCAAAAGTCTTGTACGCTTGGCGCTAATTGATACCGAGATCTTTTACAATTTGAGCTTCCGCAATGACTCTTACTAAGAAAGCGAGGGTCTCGGGAGTCGCCGGTTGCAAAAGGAAATCCCCGTGCCAAGCAAAGGACGCGCAGCATCGCCGTTAAGAAAGCGCCGAAGGCGCTTTCTTAACGAGATCAATTTACTCCGACCCCTTTGAATTAAAATTAAGTATTCTGTCCCCCGAATTCCAAGTTCCCCTTACCACCATTGTTCCATGACACCTTGCATTGATTTAAGAACTCTGAACTCAAGGCAGAAACGGATTCTATAGCCTTTAAATCCTCATTCTGCTGTATTAATTCTCTTTGCATTAAACGATGCATCAGTATTTTTCTTTCAAGTTGGGGATCATTGGGGTCCATACTCTCAATTTCTTGAGCATACAAATCGACAGAGTCAGTTGCGTAAGCCGCAGCTTGGACAATTTTTTCCGCATCACTTTCAAGTAAGTAGTCTAAAAGAGCACAAACGGCAAAACAGGCGTCCTGCGCCGATGTCAGATAAATAGAATCAAACTTACCTGAATCAGGGGCAACGGACTCGCAGGATGTTGTTAAGCTTTTTATTTCTTGGGGGCTTAGTGCTTGGTCGTCAAGAAAAGCCCAAATTCCATTTAGAGCCTTGCGAACTTGAGCAAAGTCTCCCCATCCAGAATCTCGCTCGAATGCCAAGTAATTCGGCAACAGTCTCTCGCAGCATAGGACACCAAATGCGAGTTGCCGCTTACTATCAAGCTTTTCCAATCTTTGTTTTAAAGATAAACTATCAAATGCAGGCATAGACATAGTTTGGAGTACTCCATCACTTTAAGGGATTTAGAGGCTTGATACCTTGCTCCTGCAAGGTGCTGGCACAGGAGGGGCATATGGGGCGACTCGCTGCCGTGCCTGTCGGCGTAAGGCCCATTTCCCGCGCAGCATTGACACCAGTTGTTTCAGCGTGACCAACGCCAACGCCTTCGACCTCGTTCGCGCCTATCCACGCCCGTGCCGGTGATCGTGCCGGTGGCCGGTTTTGAATTCTCGATCTTGGCCTTAACATCGTTCGCCGATGCGGCGTGTGGGAGGCACAGCAGCACAACCCCCGTCAGTAACGTCATAAATAAAAAGTGACGTGGATACATAGAAACATCCCGCATAATATTTGTTTTATAACAGATAATGATTAACCGTGTGTTAGCCTTGACTTGTCCCGCTTTAAGGGATTATGGATAGTTGATGCCACGCAAACTCGGCTACTTTATGGCAAGAGAGGGCAGGTCAGAAACATCCCCTTTTGGGATTTCTCGGTTGCCTGTTCTAGCTGCATGGAATTTGTTCAGTGACGTTTCTGCATCCTTTCCACAAGGCAAATCGACGTTTAGAAGAATTGATAAGAAGTTTCCCAAAATCTACGAAAAAATGTTCTGGGGAAATAATTTGCCCTCAGTTGCGCCCAAGGGAAAAAGCTATGAACCCATTTGGTCTACAACCGAACTCAAGGCGATAGCACGATTAATGAGTTGTGGCCTCGATCTCTTTGCCAAAAGCACCAAAGACTGGCCTAACACAAAGGCCGCTAAATAAGCCTTGATCTCTTACACACTTTCTTACACACTCTGAGAAAGACAGAAAAAGATCGTTATAACTCAATAGGATAATTTGCCATGCTAGTCTCGAAAACTAGTATAGGTGTAAGCCTATCGAGGGTTCGAATCCCTCCCTGTCCGCCATTTCTTATTGTATTTTCAGCGTTATTTTTCAGGCACTTTAGGTGGCACTAGTTCCAAAAACTAGCGCGTGCATTTCTGCCTGATAATTCAGCCAGATAGCACTTACACATTTTTAGCTGCACATTTTGAGGCGTAAAGACGTTCGAATTGGGGTTTCTTCTCGCTTGGTATATTATGCTTACCGGCTTGATCTTACTTATAACCTCCGCCTAACTAGCTAGGCCTGCTCGAGGGTCAGATTTTCTCTCTGCCCGGCCCAGTGGCAAGATCACGGCGCAGCCTAAAATTAGCACTTGCGCCCTTCGATTATCCATATTAAAATGCGCCCTATGCAAAAGTTGAGTGCGCGCTACGGCAGTGCGGTTTTGGTTTAAGTTTCCCGCCTGCTCTCAAAAGCACAACCCGCAAAACCCTTGTGTTGAACATGCCGCTTCTCTTTTTAAGAGCGGCGAATGAGGAGGTTGCACATGACTGACCAAAATCCGGATAAAATTGCAGACGCCCACACCGAATATTTTTTCAACGCCTACCACAACTGCCAAAGTCTTCAGGATGTTGACAGGCTATTTGACACACTGAGGGTCACGCTTACGACACCCGTCTTCGATGCGATTATCGACAGGGTCGAGACTCAACTATCTCATGACCTGAGGAACCCGCATCCGGAGGTGAAGCGAGCCATGCAGAACATGGTCGCCATCGCCGATCTGCCCGAGCTCGCACGGAGTCTCAAGGAGACTTTCGCCTTGAAGCTCTACGCGGAAGAAGTCTCCTTTGAGCCGCAATTGCGCCTGCTGTCTAAAATTGCCGATTTCAAGGGAGAAAATGCCTCGCCCGAGATGAAGGTTTTCGCGCAAGAAGCTGCGACATTGAAAGCCGAGCAGCTCGGCCAACCTGTGGAACAGGCGCGCCTGCTTCTTGCCGTCAATAAAAAAATCCTGGCGGCACAACCATCCGCCAAGCAAAGTCCAAAGCCTGGCAACGCCCCGTGATGGTTAAGTCAAGCGCTTGCGAAAAACCCCGGTCAGTTTGCTGACCGGGGTTTTTAATTTTTTCATTCAGGTTAGTGCAGTAAATTCGTGGGCGCGGCTTAAGGCCAGAGATAAAAAGCAGCACCGCGATACAGTACATGGATCGGCAAAATGCTTGGCGTGCAACATGGGGTTCTTCAATAGTCTTTCTGCCAGAAAATAGAGCCGCCGGAGCCTTCACCCGGGCCGATTTTGCTTTCGGCCTTCAAGTTCGGCGTAATTTCGATCCTGACCTTGGCGGCGCCGCTATTTCCATTTTGTCCCGACGCGCCTTCGATATACACCTTGTCTGAAATGTATTTCCCGGCGCCGATGCCGGTCGTTCCGTCCTTGTCGGTATTTATTTGCAGGTCGTCGAGCCCCGTGGCCTTGCGCAATAGCGACAACGGCTCCAATCCGCCGCCGCCCGCCCCCGTAAACTGGCGCAGCGCGTTCGCGAGCTGGATCGCCTGGAAGGGACTGATACGGGACAGCTCCTTGCCGAATAACAATCGTGAAAGCACTTCGTCGGCGGGCAGCTTCGGCACCGAGGACAATTCCACGGCAGGCTTGTCCACGCCGCCTGTCAGGGCTATTTGAGCGACGATATCGCCCGCATCCGCCTGCGCCAGCACATCCAGATAAGGCGAAGGGGGAATGGGGCCCATAAAACTCAGCCGCGCGCGCGAGAGGGTCAACCGCTTGCCGAAAGCCTCGTAACGGCCGCGCAGGCTTTCAAAAATTCCGTTGAAAAGGGGTACGGCGAGCGTGCCCGTCACCATGACATCGCCGCCAAACTCGGCGTCCAGCCCGCGTCCGCGCACATATACCCGGCGCTTCGCGATTGCATGTACCTCAAGGGCGACAGATTTCATCATGTCAGGAGACGACGCTGCGCCGCGCTTGCTGCCGGAAACAATATTCAGCTTCGGGATGGACGCATTCAGGCGATCGGGCACAGTAATGGTGATCTTCGGTGAAGTGACCATGCCCCCGATTTTGTACAAGGCCCGCGACCCGGTGATGGCAAGATCGCCGGAAAAAACACCTTCGATTTCCTGTATAGTGCGGAAAGACTCAAGGCGGTCCGCTTTTATTGCGAGGTTGACAGGCAGTGTTGCGAGTCCGAGGCCTGCCGTTCCGCTGACATCAAGCCTGCGCTTCCCGCCGGATTTCAGTTGCAACGCGACGCTATAGTTGCCGGGTTCCCTGACCCTGCTTATCCTGCCTGAAAGTTCGTCAAAGGCGATATTTCCCATGCGTAACTTGCGCAAGGAAAGCTGCGCGGACTTAAAGCCGTCTTCAAGGGCGATTTCGGCCCGCCCGCCTGCGGAAATGCCTGCTGCGGCGATTTTAATGTCAGAGAGCTTTACAGTGGCACCCGCAAAGGCAATCGTCACATCGGCAGAAGCGGGCTTTTTTTGATACGCGGTTCGGGCTTCGATCCTGCCGCGGCCTTGTCCGTCAAGGCGGGCGTTGAAGCGCACGTTGTCCAGGTCTTCCGCCGTCGCGCCCTGCGGCTGGAAACTGCCGCTGATTTTCAAGTCTGGCCGGCGCAGCGTTCCCGTGAGGGATATGGACGCCTTGGCCACGCCATCGACTCCCGGCACATCTGCGCTGTGCGCGCGCAACTCCAGCTTCAGCGGGGCATCCGCACCCGTGCCCAGCGAGCCTTCCCCGCTGACCTGGTATAGCGCCGATGTCGCTTCAAACCCCGTAACGGCAAGCTCCCCCGAAGCCGGCGAATAGACGGCGGAAAGCTTGAAGGTTTCCGGCAGTCCCATGATCGCCGTCGCCTCGGGCCTGAGGGTCAGGTCAAAAGAGATGTCGCCGTTCATGGGCCGCGCCTTCAGGTCGGCGTCGAGTGAAATCTCCATCGCCGCGCCCGCAAGTTCCGGGCCGAACACGAGACGGTCGATATGGACCTTGTCGAGGGAGAGGACGTTGAAATATTTTTCTGGCCATGCGAAAACGGGTCGTGGCTTGCTTTGCGTCTGCGCCGCCTCCGGCATCCGATAGACGAAGAGTTCGGAGGCCGAGAATGTGAGCGACAGGTTATGCGACAGTAGCGCCGGAAGGCCGATGCCCAGGTCGACATCCCGCGCCTCCAGCAGCCTGCCCCTGCTGTCATTTAGCTGGAGCGTGCCAAGGCGGAAATGTCCGCCAAATCCGGCCCCGATACTGCCAAGGGTTGCATGGTAGCCGCTATTTTCGAGCGCGGCTGCGATTTGCGTCTTCAGCCATTCCTGCCCGCCTGACGACTTCAGCCAGAAAATCGCGGACCAGAAAATAATCTGGCTTAGGATGACTAAAGTAAGCAGGGCCGAAAAAATGACGCGGAGCGCGCGCAGGAGCCACGACGGCAGCTTTCTTCCGTAGGTGTGCTCCGCCTTTTTTCCGATTTCCTTTTTCGCCATCAGAATGACTGGCCAATGCTGATGTAAATCTGGTAACTGCTCGCGGCAGTCTCTTTCTTGTTGAGCGGCACGCCCACATCGAAGCGCAAGGGCCCGAAGCCTGTATAATACCGCAAGCCCGCGCCTGCGCCGACGGAGAGGTCGCCAAAGTCGGGAAACAGGCCGTTCGTTACATCCCCCGCGTCCACGAAGGCAACTGCGCCCAGCGTGTCGTTGAACTTGAACCGAGCCTCCGCAGAGGCTTCGACCAGCGAGCGCCCGCCTTCGGGCTGACCGGCTTTCACCGGCCCGACTTCCTGATAGCCGAAGCCGCGCACCGAACCGCCGCCGCCAGCATAAAAACGCTCGGTCGCCGGAAGTGAACCGGTCGCGGGGCCCAGGATGCTGCCAATCTTCGCCCTGCCAGCCAGCGTGAAATTCCGGCCGAAGGACCGGTAGTTACGCGCGGAGAATTCGGTCTTAAGGAAGACGGGATTTTCGCCGATCGCCTCGACGAACGGCTCGATGTCGAGGTTGAGCATCCAGCCCTTTTTGGCGTCAAGCGCGTTATCGCGGCTATCATAAACAGCCGATTGCGGGAAAGAGAGCAGGAGAAAGTCGTTGGTGTCGAAGGTCGTTTCATCCTCGACGCGGTTGAACGCCAGCTTGGCGCCAGTGCTGCCCGACAGGCGCTTGCCGAACTTGCGGCTGAGGAAGACGCCGGACTCGATGCCGGTCTTGGTGTAGCCGTCGGTATCTTCATGCCCTGCAGAAGCGTTTATAGCCAGTGTCTGGTCCTTGCGCAGGAACGCCGGCTTGGTCAGGGTCACGGTCAGCGCTTGCGCGATCTGGGACAGCTTGAGTTCGGTGTCGAGGCTTTCCGCCTGCCCGAAAAAGTTGCGGTGCTTCCAGCCCAGCGTCACGCCCGCGCCCTCGTCGGAATAATAACTGAGCCCCGCGCGGATGGTGCGCGGTGCACGCTCGCTGACACGGACGGTGACGGGCACCACGCCGTTGCGCGGCAGTTTTTCAGGCACGATGATCTCGGCTGTCGAAAAAAGGCCGCTTTGGAACAGGTCCTGCCGCAGCGCGTCCAGCCTTGACCGCGTAAAGCAGTCGCCTTTCTTCCAGCCGGGCAGTTTATCAAGATATGCATTCTCTACATTCTTGTTGCCTTCGAACGACGCGCCGCCGAAGGCCGCCTGACGTCCCGCCTTGACGGTGAACAGGATGCGCGCCGTCTTGGCCTTGCGGTCCAGCGTCACTTCATTGCCGACCTCGATGGTGAAATAGCATTTGCCCGCCGCTATCGCGGACAGCAATTTCTTTTGCGCGGCCAAAACCTGGGCGGCGTCAAGCATTTGCCCCGGATGGAGGCCTTTGAGCAGCGGCTTAAATTGCCGCGGAGTGACGCTGATGGCGGCGATTTTATACTGGCTGCCGCCGGAGACATGATATGTGCCGGTCCAAGGTTTCTCGCCGTCCTCATAATTGACGGCGTTATCATAGTACCCTTTCGAATTCAGGAATTCAGACAGTTCCGCGCGGAGCCGCGCCGCTTGAGACTCTTCGATATACTGGCGTTCGCTTTTGCTGCCTTTGGCAGGGACAGGCTCTGCCGTCCGCTCGTCAAGAAAATTCTCGATCTCCTGCCGCAGCGGCTTGTCGGCTTCGACACCCTTCAGTTCGTAATGTGCTTTTTCGTGGAATAAATCAGGAAGGCAGCCCGACAGCAACATAACACCGATCAGGCAAATCATAAGCCGGAAAACCATATGGCAGCCTGGTTTCAGGGCGCGCGTCAGCAGCCGCCGAAGGCAGGACTTTCCGCTGCCTCCCGACCAGAATTTTCTTGCTGTATTCGCGCGCGCAGCGGCCATTGTCTTTTCCATTCACGGGGAGACTACCACGTTCATCCTGAAATCCGCGTCACGTTTGACGCGTTATGGTAATAAATTAACCCCTATGTGACATTCACCAGACTATTCTTTTCCCTAGAGGTATTATCAGCGCCATTTATTCATGCAAGTGGCTCTCTACATTTAAGGAAATGCTCATGCGAGGTGCAAAAAAAATCCCAGCTGCAGAGCCGACGATATGGAACCTGGTAAAGCCGTTTCAGGAATTTACGACGAACGAAAGCTTTGGCGGAATACTATTATTTTTTGCCACCCTCGTTGCCCTTGTGTGGGCGAACTCGTCCTGGGCGGCCTCTTATCAGGCTCTTTGGCATGCGCCGCTGACAGTCAGTATCGGCAGACTTGTGGCCAGCAAGTAACTGCATCCTTGGGTCACCTTCATCGTCATGCCAATATTTGCCCTGGCGAATGCAGGCATCTGCGATTGGTATCTTGCGGCAAGCACTGAAGGAATTACCGACGCCCACCCCGAACAAAAAACTTCTTGATTACTTACACGCTTTGAGAGATCTGATATATTAACCAATAAATTCAAAAGGATAAACTCTTATGCTAGTCTCGAAAACTAGAATAGGTGCAAACTTATCGCGAGTTCGAATCTCGCCCTGTCCGCCACCCTACGCCAAGGCTTCGGGTGGCATAGCCACCGAAGGTGGTAAACACTTCCGAAGTATTTATAGTTGTAGGTGACCTCCCGAAGCCTTGGCGCAGGGCGGTTGGTGACGCAAGAATTTCAGTTTACGCCGACACCTTTGATGAATTGATGTCACTCAAGGCCTGAAAAGAACAAGGAGCGCAGCTATGACCATCGCAGATTCGGCAACACCGCCGCAGAAAAAAGGCCTGGGCACAGGTGCCGTCATCCTGATTGCAGCGGCGGTTTCCGTTGTAACGGTGTGGCTGTGCTTTACCCTCTTCTTTCCGACTTCCATCACGCCTGTGAAACTGGACGCGCAGGAACAGGTGGCGCTACAAAAGAAAGTAAGGACGCTTAATCTGGACCTCGAAACCGTGCCGGCTGCTGCCCGGGACGGCAAGGACGACCGCGTGCTGGAACCCGAGCCCTATAGCGAGGAAAATGCGCAGCGGGACATTACCTTCACCGAGCGCGAAGTAAACGCGTTGCTGGCCACGAATACGGACCTTGCCGGCAAAGTGGCGATCGACCTGTCGGCTGGGCTGGTGAGCGCGAAAGCGCTGATCCCGCTCGATCCGGACATGCCGGTCTTCGGCGGCAAGACGTTGAAGATTTCGGCGGGCATGGCCTTGGGTTTTAAAAACGGGCGGCCGCAAGTGATTTTACGGGGCATCAGCGTCTGGGGCGTGCCCATCCCCAACGACTGGCTGGGTCGCCTGAAAAACGTCGATCTTGTCGAACAATACGGCGATGCAGGCTTCTGGAAGTCCTTCGCCGCCGGCGTTGACAATATCGCCGTGGGTGACGGCACCCTGACCATCAAACTGCGCGAATAGGCGCGACCGGGCAAATTCTATCAGCCGCGACGGCCTTTGATGATCTGCCCGAGAAGTTTCAAAATATAATATCCGTCTGCGCAAAAAATGCAAAACGGGGGTTTTACAATCAGTCGGGGCGCAGGCGCTGTTTCAGTTTTTCGGCCACATGCGGCGTGACGTGGGACGACAAACTTTTGCCGCCCAGCTTGGCGAGTTCGCGGGCGACGCTTGATGACACGAAGTTGAGGTTTGCGTCGGACGCGACGAAGAACAGCGGCTGGAATTCGGGATATTCTTTTCGGCCCGCCATCGCGATCGGGTATTCGTTGTCAAAATCGGTGCCGGGGCGCAAGCCGCGGATATAGAACGGCGCGTTGTGCGCCTCCATGAACGCCGCTGTCAGGCCTGAATGTTTTTCGACAGTGATGTCGCAGGTGATGCCTTCTTTGGCAAGGGCGGGCTTGATGTTCGTTTCGATTTCGTGGCGCAGCATCTCGATGCGCTCGTCATCGGTGAAGACCGGGTTCTTGCCAGCATTGACGGCGACGAGGATAATGAGCCGCGGCATCACGCGTCCAGCCTGCAGGATGATATCGAGATGCCCCAGCGTGACGGGATCGAAAGTGCCCGCGTATACGCCGCCCTTTGGTTTCGTGACATCCATGATGCGCCCCTTAATTTTCCAGAGATGACCCGACAATAACCCGCCCCGCCAAGCGCTGTCAAATGCCAATCGGGCTCAAAAAAAACGCAGCGCAGCGGCAAGATTGGTGTAGTCGTCTGTCCATGGCATTTGGTTGCCGATTTCCGGCGTGACCCATTTTTTTGCGGCCAATGCTGAAATATCGGCGCTGCGATCCGTGATCACAAGCCAGGTGCTGTCTGCCCGCAAGCCGATCTTGTGCGTTTCGCCCGGCTTGAGCTGGCGGTCTTCGCGGAATAGCGCTTTCAGCCCTGCTTGCTTTGCATTGCGTGCCAGTACAGGCGCAAGGTTCACATAGCGGTTGGAGATGTTGAAAAGGATAACGCCGCCCTTGTTCAGGCGCGCGTAATATCCCCTGATGGCCTCGACGGTCAGAAGGTGCGTGGGTATCGCATCGGCGGTAAAGGCATCCAGGGCGATCAGGTCGAACTTCCCGCCCTTGATATTATTCAGCGCAAGCCTGCCATCGCCGACAATAATTTCCGGACGTCCGGCGGGGGAGCATTTGTCAAGATAGGTGAAATACGTGTTCGCCGCCTTGATGATCGCGGGGTCTATATCGATGAAAACCGCGCTGCCGTTTTTCGGCACATAACAGTTCATGCTGCCGACGCCAAGGCCGATGACGGCGGAATGCCGGGGCTTGTATGCCGCAAAGACGTCGCCTACGGGACCTTCTTTGGTGTAATACGAGCCGGGCAGTTTTTCCTGCGCGGGCGTCATGATCTGGACGCCATGCACCGTGCTGCCATGCGACAGCGCACGTATCCTGCCCTGCTGCTGTGTGCCGCCGATGCTGCCATCCGGGTTCATTTCCATCACTGTCAGCGTGCCGAAAAAGCTTCTGTCCTGCGCCAGCACGCCGTCCGTCGCAAACATCCTGGCGATAACCATCGCCAGCAGCAGCACGACAAAACCATTCCGTATCGCCCTGCCCCGCCGCAATTGCGCATCGCCGAAAATCGGGTTCATGAGCAGGCTGAGGATCAGGATGGCGGGATATTCCACCGGCGCATTCAGCACAAAGGGCGCGAAGAAAGCGTTCAGCACGCCCCCGCACGCGCCGCCGATCGACAGCATCAGGTAAAACGATGTCAGGTTTTTTCCGGCCGGGCGCATTTCAGCAAGGCGCATGTGGCACATCAGCGCCGTCAGGCCGAAGACGCCCATATGCATCACCAGCGCGAACCACGAGCTGTTCAGTTCCCACCTGAAGGACAGCATCGCCGCAATCACCAGCGCAACGAGCGCAGGCTGTAGGATACCCAGCTGCCGAAGGCTGACAAACGCGTTGCTGCCGAAGGCGATGATGAATGTCAGAAGATAAAGCCCCAGCGGCATGACCCACATCATCGGCGCGGGAAAAATATTCGAGGTGATATGCATCGTCACGCCCAGCAGCAGGCTGGAGGGGAAGAACGACAGCGACACCCAGTACAGTTTTTGTTTCAGCGTCGGCGCGGCTTCCTGCACGCTTGCGGCGGAGGTTTTGCGCGTTTTCGTCTTGCCCCGCAACGCAAGCCAGACACTGGCCGCCACGCACAGCACCAGCAGCGCATAACCGCCCAGCCACAGATGGCCCTGCAATTTCAGCCCCGTCAGCGGGTCGATCAGGAACGGATAGGCAAACAGCCCCGCAAAACTGCCGAGGTTGCTGATGGCATAAAGAAAATACGGGTCTTTCGCACGCGGATGCCGGGTCTGGGTGAACAGCCGCTGCAAGGTCGATGACGCAGCCGACAGCGCGACAAAGGGAATGGCGATGGCCCTGAACAGCATCGCGAAGACATCGAACGGCCCCGGCACACCGCTATCTTGCGGATGGATGCCCGCCGGCAGGAAAGCAAAGCCGAGGCAGAGCGCCAGCAGAAACAGCGCGC
This sequence comes from Alphaproteobacteria bacterium, assembly GCA_965279315.1. Classification (GTDB taxonomy): domain Bacteria; phylum Pseudomonadota; class Alphaproteobacteria; order Micavibrionales; family UBA2020; genus JAPWJZ01. Next base: position 3,239,505 of record OZ257145.1, read on the forward strand.
CATGCGCCGATGGCTTGACGGTCGAAAAAAAATGCGCAAGGAAATAGCCCGCCAGCAGCATGATCTGGAAGAACGCCATCGCGACGATCCACCCCGCCGGCGACCCGCCGACGATGGGCAGCAGCATTTTGCCGATCATCGGCTGGATGCTGAACATCAGCGCGGCGGACAGGAACAGCGTTGCGCCAAACACGCAAGCCAGCAGTGTCGCGTCTTTATGTCCTGCCATATGTCCTGCCATTGCCGGGGTTCCTTGTCCCTTGGTTGTTACAGACCTTATTTGGAATGAAAAACGCCTGCGGCGCAAGGGCGAGGATGTTCAATATAATGGGGCATCATCACAAAAAACGCTTGTCACGGCCTACCTGTGTGCGGGCCCGCAGATTTTCACCGTTGTTAACGTAAGGTTATTTGCCGGAAATCGTAACCTGCTATCTAATGCGGCACGCGCATGTTACAATGGTGATCTACCCTTCCAGCGAAAACTTCACCCGCGTCCTTGCATCTTTGCAGAACGGCCGTTACCCGTGCAAAAAGCGTCGATTACGTTTCTTATCCTCGGCATTATCTGCGGGGTGATGGGCTTTGGCGGCTTTGCTTTCCTGTCCTTTGCCTTTGCGCGCACATTGTTTCTTGTGTTCCTCGCGCTGTTTACCGTTACCGGTTTTATCTATGTGCTGAATGAACGCGGACCGACGGGATAGGCACGCATTTTTATAAAAGGAATTCTTCGTGGAGTTAATGACCAAGGAAATATTTTTCAGCCATGCCAATGCAGGGCACAGCGCGAATATCGACCCGCTGGAATTCGATTTCGGCTGCCAGGACACGACGATCCGCCGCCTGCACCGCGCCATTGCAGAAACCAGCCCCCTTTTTTCGCCGCAGTACAATATCACGCTGCGCAATAACGTGAGCGGCATCAGCAAAACATATCAATCGCGCGAAAAAGCGCATATCGATTTCCTGACCGACTGGAACAGCGGCTTTTATAAATAACTATTCCACGAATTCGGCGATGTCGGGGATGCGGGTAAAGGCGATTTTGGTGCCGGTGAAGGCGCGGCCCTGGGTGGCGGTCATGCCGACCAGCACGGTGTCGCGGCCGAATTTCTGGTTCAGCTTGTCCATCGCTTCCGACAGCTTTTCATTCTTCTCACGCTTTTTGGTGACGGGCGACAGCATGTCGAACAGATCGGGCTGCACCCGGGTTTTCGGCGTGATGGATGACAGCACGACCGATACTTTCTTGATTTTGCGCCCCTTGATCTCGGGCAGCAGGCTTTGCCACATGTCCTCCATCAGCTCCAGGAACGTGAAGCTGTCTTCCGCATGGGGCAGGCGCGCCTCCAGGCCCAGACGCGGGCCGTTTTCGATGCGCATGGAAAGGCTGAACGCGCCCGCGCAATATTCCTTGCGCCGCATCCGCGCCGTGGCCTTGATGGTCAGGCGGCGCGCGATCTTGATGGCCTCGGCGGGCGGGCGCATTTCGGGCGGCAGGACATGGCTGTGGCCGATGGAGCTGCTTTGCGTCACGGTGTCCGGCACGTCGTAGCCGCGCAGGTAGTACCACATCTTTTCGCCCCACAGGCTGCCCCACACGGCGCGCATGTGTTTTGGCTGCAGCGTCAGCAGCTTTTTGATGTCGTGAATTCCCGCGTTGTTCAGCCGCACTTCCATGTTCGGCCCGACGCCCGACAGGTCGCGCAGTTTCAGCTGCTCCAGCCGGTGTGGCAAGTCCGTTGCCTGAAGGATCGTGAAGCCGTCCGGCTTCTTCATGTCGGTCGCAATCTTGGCGAGATATTTGTTGGGTGCGACGCCGATGGAGCAGCGCACATATTCGCCGATGTTTTTCGCAAGCCCCGCCTTGATCGACGCGGCGATTTCGGTGACGCGTTCGATCGACCTTTCGTTTTTCATCAGCTCGCAGGCCATTTCGTCGATGGAGCAGACTTTGGCGACAGGAATATGGCGGTCGATTTCGTCGATGATGCTTTCATGGAATTCGACGTATTTCTGGTGGTTGCCCAAAACGCAGATCAGGCCGGGGCACATCTTGCGCGCCTCGTGCACGGGGGTGCCGGTTTTGACGCCGAATGCCTTCGCCTCGTAACTGGCCGCAATCGCGCTGGTGTATTCGGTTTCGACGGGGATGACGGCGACGGGCTTGCCGCGCAAGGCAGGGTTCAGCTGCTGCTCCACGCTGGCGAAGTAGCTGTTGAAATCGACATAAAGCCAGCGGAGCTGGGTGGGAGGGGCGAATTCGGCCATGTTCTTATTTTGTTCCGAATCTGCCGCCAGAGTCAAGAAAAGCAAAACCGCCGCCCGCGATTATTCGCAGGGCGGCGGTTTTGTTGAATGCCAGTCGCTTATTCGACGCCGGGAGCCGGGGTCGGTTGCGGGGGCATGTTGCCGTCAAAAGAAGGCGCATCGGGCGCGGTGGCGGGAGCAACATCGCCAGCGGCGGGCGAGATGTCGTTCAGGGTGCTGACATCGGTGCGGTTGATGTAACCGACGCCAAGGATCAGCGCGATCGCCACAACGCCGGCAATCGCCCAGTTACGGCCCGAATTGCTTTGAACGGGCGTTGCGTAGTTGGGGGTCGCGTGGATGTCGTTTCTGTCTTCCATGATATCACCTGTTTTGTTGTTTTGCTTTTTTATAGCCTATAGGCAAACGGCCTATTCTCCAAAAAGTTCTTCAAAAAAAGACCCCGGAAGCCTTGCGGCGTTCCGGGGTTTTTTCGTTGAAAAATCAACGCGAAAATTACTTCGCGAATTCTTCTGCGGTCACTTTGCCGTCTTTGTCGGCGTCAGCAGCTTCGAAGGTCTTGCCTTCCAGTTTCGCTGCGTCGAATTCTTCTTTCGACAGGGAAGCGTCTGCGTTGGTGTCGAGTTTCGCGAAGTCAGCAGCGGGAGCAGCAGCAGCTTCGGTCGCAGCTTGGGTTGCGGGAGCGGCTTCTTTAGCTTCGTCAGCAGCGAAAGCGGGAGCTGCGAATGCGAGGACAGCGGCAACGAGGAGAGCGTATTTCATGTTTCTATTACTCCGTAAGGGTTTTTTTTGGTGACAAACCTAATGGACTTAGGCCTCACTACCATAATATGCTGGCTGTGCGAGAATGCAAGGATTTTGTAAGGAAACTGTAAGGATTACGTAAGTCAAATGTCAGAAAACTTTTCAGATAACAAAAAAGACCAACGTTTTGAACTAGATACAGGAGAGGCGACCGCCTTTGCCAATTACCGGCTGGAGGGCCAAAACCTGTTCATCGACTATGTTGAAGCCCCGCCTGCCCTGCGCGGCACGGGCGCGGCAGGCCGACTCATGCAGCACATCGCCGACACCGCGCAGGCAAAGGGGCTGAAAATCGTGCCCATCTGCAGCTACGCCGCCGCATGGGTGAGCCGGAACGTGAAATGACATTTGATATCGGCAGCATACGGATCGACGATCCCGTGTTCCTCGCCCCCATGACAGGGGTGACGGACCTGCCGTTCCGCAGGCTGGTGAAGAAATACGGGGCAGGCCTCGTCTTCTCGGAAATGATCGCCAGCCGCTGCATGATCGAGGAATATCGCGGGTCGCCCAAAATTTCGCTCGATTACGGCGACGAAAAGCCGATCGCCGTGCAACTGGCGGGCTGCGAGCCGGAGATCATGGCGGAGGCCGCACGCATCAATGCCGGTCGCGGCGCCGCCATCATCGACATCAATTTCGGCTGCCCCGTCAAAAAGGTCGTCAACAAAATGGCGGGATCCGCGCTGATGCGCGAAGAACCGCTGGCCGCCGATATCATGGCGGCGACGGTGGCGGCGGTCGATGTGCCGGTGACGGTGAAAATGCGCCTAGGCTGGGACGAACACAGCATCAATGCGCCGAAGCTGGCGAAGATCGCAGAAGACGTCGGCATTAAAATGATCACCGTCCATGGCCGCACGCGCAACCAGATGTATAAAGGCAATGCTGACTGGGAAGCGATACAGGCCGTGAAGGACGCGGTGAAAATTCCCGTCGTCGTCAACGGCGACATTTGTTCGCCGCAGGATGCAGAACGTGCGAAACGCATGTCGGGCGCCGATGGCGTGATGATCGGGCGCGGCGCATATGGCAAGCCCTGGGTCGTGCGCGACACGATGAGTTTCTTCCGCCACGGCATGATCGCGCCCTCGCCCACGCCTGCCGAACTGTCGCAGGCGATTGCCGAGCATTACGACGCCATGCTGTCGCATTACGGCAGCTTTCACGGGGTGCAGATCGCGCGCAAGCACCTGACATGGTATTGCAAGGATTTGCCGGGCGCGTTCGAATTGCGCGCGGAAGTCAACCGGATGGAGAATCCCGATGATGTCAAAAACAGGCTGGCGATTTATTTCCTTACGCTGGGCGATATGCCTGTCACTCATGCTGCCGATAGCGGCGCAAGCGGCGAAATTTGATAAAACGCGCCTGATCGCGGCGGGCGAGGCGCAGACCGCCTATACCAAATCCTATGACGGTACATATCGCAATATCCCCTACCCCAACGGCGATGTGCCGAAGGAAACGGGCGTTTGCACCGACGTTGTCATCCGCGCCTATCGCAAGCTGGGGGTTGACCTGCAGCAGAGGGTGCACGAGGACATGAAGAAAAATTTCAGCCTCTATCCGAAACAATGGGGGTTGAAGAAAACCGACACGAATATCGACCACCGCCGCGTGCCGAACTTGCAGACATTTTTCACCCGCCACGGCAAAAGCCTGCGCGTGACGGATAATGGCGCGGATTACAAACCGGGCGATATCGTGACGTGGGATTTGTCTTACCCCAAACGCCCCCTGCCCCATATCGGCATCGTGACGGATAAAAAATCAGCCGATGGCGCGCGCTACATGGTCGTGCACAATATCGGGCGCGGCGCGGAGGTGGAGGATACGCTGTTCGAGTACCACATCACCGGCCATTACAGGTATGAGCCCGAGATTCAGGTGCCGTAACGGCGCGGCGGCGGATTGAACGCGGCAGGCGTGGGGTTGTCCGACAAAGTCGGGCGCGCCTCGAACGGCGGGGCGAGCGGCGGGTTTTTCATCGTTGCGCGGCTGTGGTGCAATCCGCGCTCTGCTTCCGATACCGTTTCATCCATCGTTTCGACGGCCTTGACCGGATATTTGCCGATCGATGTTTCACCGGAAAGCATGACACCGGATGCGCCTTGCAGCACGGCCAGGTTCACGTCGCTTACTTCCGCGCGCGTCGGGCGCGGGTTTTCGCGCATGGAATCGAACATCTGGGTTGCGACAACGACGGGCTTGCCCTGCCGGATCGCTTCCTCGATGAGCGCGGCCTGCGCACCCGGCACCTGCGTCAGCGGAATTTCAACGCCAAGGTCGCCGCGCGCGACCATGATCGCATCTACTACGGCAATAATCTCTTTCATGTTCGTCACGGCAGCAGGCTTTTCCATCTTGGCGATCAGTTTTGCACGGCCATTGATGAGTTTCTTGGCTTCAATGATATCATCCGCCGTCTGGACGAAACTTTGCGCGATCCAGTCGACGCCGTGCGACAGCGCGAATTCAAGGTCGGATTTGTCCTTCGCCGTCAGCGCCTCGACAGGGCGCGCGAGGTCGGGCACGTTGACGCCCTTCTTGCCGGAAAGCTCCAGCCCGTAAACGACTTCGGCAATCACGAAACCATCGCCCTTGGCCGCAATCGTCATGCCGACATTGCCGTCATCCATCAGGAATTTCGCGCCGGGTTCCAATGCCGCCAGAATGTCGGGATGCGGAAAGGCCACGCGCGTTTCATCGCCGGGGGTGGGGTCGAGGTCAAAGCGTATTTTCTGGCCGGGTGTCAGCGCAACCTTCATGTTGTCCTTGAAAGAGCCGATGCGGAGCTTCGGCCCCTGCATGTCGGCAAGGATGCCGATAGGCGCGCCGATGTCTTTTTCCAGCTGGCGGATGAGCGCGATGCTTTTCGCGTGCTCTTCCTGCGTGCCGTGGCTAAAATTCAGCCGGAACGTATCCGCCCCGGCTTCATATATCGCTTTCAATGTTTCGTATGTGCTGGTGGCAGGTCCCAATGTGGCAATAATCTGGGTTGCATTGTTGCGGACTTGCACTTTGGATTTTGCCTTCTCGAATTCTGCTTTCATCGACACCTTGTTGAATGACTTGTGTACCCCAAATCTATCGTGAATCGCGGCAAGGGTCAAACGGGCGGGGTCAAGGCGATGGATTCGTTCAGATAAAGTCTAGCGCGCAAAGATGCGCATAGAACGCTTCCTGTATGCGCGCATCTTCTTTCGGATAAAGGCGCTGCAATTCCGCATAGACCCAGAGCAGCGTGCGATGCACCGTCTGCACCGTGTCCGACTGCGCATCGAACCGCAATCCGCGCCGCAGCCCGTCGATATAATCACGCTCCAGCGCGATTGCGTTGCGCAGCTGCTGGTGCACGGTGCGCAATTTGTCGGGCGGCGGCAAGGCATCGAATTTCGACAGGATGATGCTGTAATTATCGGCAGCTTTATCGCGCTGGCGCAAGGCTTCCTGCGTGCCCACGCGTTCGATCACAGCAAGGTCGGTGATCGCGAACATGTCGGAAAGATAGCGTTTTTCCGCCTCGATCATGTCGGCCGAGGCAAGATCGAAGCTTTTCTGCTTCACATTCGTCAGGCGGTAAGCCTCCGCCAGATCCATGTCCTGCCGCAATTCATCTCCGGCATAGGCGACGGCGGACAGCAGGCAGAACAGGGCGATCATCAGGGCTTTCATGGATACCTCCGCCCTTATCCTATCCAAACAATCCGGTTGACGGAAGCGGCAGCCCCGCTAGACTGCGACCATTCAAGCAAAAGGAGATTTTACATGGCCGAGGTCACAATCAACCTGCATAACAAGGACGTGAAAGTTTCCGTGCCCGATGGCGGCGATTTGAAAGAGAATTTCAACGAAGCCTCCGCCTTCGTGCGCAGCCTTGCCATGAACATGAAAATCCGCGATGTGGACGCCGGCATCACCCCGCCCCGCGCGACCCATGAAGTCGTGAAGGAAAACGGCGAGTGGCGCCTGAAACGCTTTCGCTTTTCCTGATTTTTCCCAATCTTTACAATGCCTCAACCGTCTGTATTTGAACAGTTGGCCTGTTTGACATATTATTGGCTGCGTGATACAACAACGCCATAATAATAAAAAACGCCCCATTCAAACGGATATAGAGGATCAACAGAAATGACGTCACTCCACCCCGATACCTTCAACGAAAAAGCGGCCAAGCCCGCACAGCTGGATGCGCCTGCATACCAGGCCATACTTGAAAAACTCCTCAGCGACGGCACAGGCTGGGGCAAGAACAAGCAGGTCGGCGCGTATTTCCTCGAAAAGCTCGAATTCGAAACCATGACCAGCTCCGGCAAGGTCGAGACGCGCAACAGCGTCGATTTCGAGAAAAAAATGTATGTGGTGATGGATACCGACCAGTATCCGTCCGAATACCTGCGCAACCTTGTCATTCAGGACATCACGAAAAAATGGGGCGGCAAGCTCATCAAGGAACGCGACCTGAGCGAGCCTGAATTCAGCGGCTCCGGCCTCTGGCTGCTCAAGAAAGGCAATTTCGAGGGCGATTACCAGCCGACAGCCGACAAGAAAAACACCTTCGAGCCGAACCCCGCCGCATACCGCGTCACGCTGACGGTCGATAAAGCCGTCAACCTGCCCGTACAGTGGACAGGCGGCTTCGTTGTCGAAGCAGGCGGCGATCTTGCCATCCGCCAGAAAGACGTCCCTGCCCTGGCAGCGGCGCTGCAATCGATCCGCAAAGGCGAAACAACCGCCGAAGAAGCGCTCTTCACGACCGATGCAAAATCGGGCGAGAAGATTGCCAAGTTCGACATCTACGGCATGGAGCCGAAATTCCGCGAAGCCAACTACGCACCCGTGCCGCTTTATGCGGAAACGGAAGCGGCGATGGGCGCCTTCAAAAAAGCCCCCGCCGCGAAGCCTGCTGCCAAATCAGGCCCGGCGAACGCGTAATACGCTGATAAGCATTTGAAAATGCGGGAGATTAACGTCTCCCGCATTTTCTATTCTTAATTGACATAATTATGTCAATCGGTTAGAATGTTTCAACTTATTTAATGTGGGGACGATGGCAGGGAACGCCGCCAAAGCATTTCAGGATAAAGCAGCGCCGCCGCCCGTGATGGCAGCGGGTGAATACATGGCTGCGCTTGAAAAACTGCTGGCCGACGGCAAAGGCTTTGGCAAGACCGAACCGGTTGCCGCCTACCTGCTGCGCGACCTGATGCTGATGGATGAATCCAGCAATGTGCAGGACGTGAAAATCCAGCAGCTGTATATCGTGATGGACATCAAGCAATGGCCGAATGAATACGGCCGCTCGCTCGTCATGCAGGATATCGCCGTGCAGTACGCGAAGCGCGTCGTCGGCGAAAACCACATCAACGAAGCCGATTTCAAGGGACCCGGTTTGTGGACCGCGAAAAAATCCGCCGTCGAGGGCGATTACATGCGCCGCGAAGGCAACAATGAATACGGCCGCGCGAACAATGTGTGGGACCCGAACCCGCAGGCCTTCCGCCTCGCCCTGCCCTTCAACAATGCAGCCACAATCCCGACGCAATGGGGCACATGGACGATCGAGGCCGGCGGCACGCTGGCCGTGCGTGAAAAAGATATCCCCGCGCTTGCCGAAGCGTTGCAATCGGTGCGCGACGGCAAGGCGACCGCCGAAACCGCGCTCTACACCATCGGCAAGGACGGCAACCCGGTTGCGAAATTTGACGTTTACGGCATGGCGCCGGAATTTCTGGAAGAGAATTACAAGCCGGTGAGCTTAAGCGAAGCCACGCACAAAACCGTAAAAGGTTTCAAGACGCCGAAACGCTGATTTCCTAAAATCCGCTTTCCCGCATCACAAGCGACATGAAACGCTGCGCGATCACGCTGGCGTAACTCACCGGGTCTGCTTCCAGCACGACAGTGCCGGGCGTGGTGTAGGGCGGCGGCGCCATGTCGCCGGTCAGCGTGAATTGCGCCGCGTAAATCGGATGGCGCGCCAGCGGGCGGATCGTGCCGGTTTCGCGCGACCGTTCCGCCGGCAATGCGCCGCCGAAAACGGACGACAGTTCGGGCCAGAAGATATCGGTCGTGTCGGTGTCCTCGATCCGCTTCAACTGCACCGGATAGCGCGTGAACGGCGACAGGTCGGAATAGAACCAGCCCTTGGCGTCTTTTTCCAGCCTGCCTGAATCCTGTTCCGACACATAGCCCGACAGGACCAGTTTTTCGGGCCCGATGATCACCGCCAGCTGCGTGCCGGGATGCAGCCAGATGCCTTCATGCATGTAGTTATCAAGGTCGCGCAACTTGCCGTCGAAAGGCGCGGTCACGGTCAGGCGCGATTTTTGCGTCTCGTGCCCCTCCAGTTCCTTGCGCGCGTTTTCGATGTCGGCTTCGATGGTGGGGCGGTTGCGCACCAGCTCGGCGGAGGCCTGCTCGCGGTCGCGGATGCTGACGAGCGCGGCCAGTTTCAGGCTTGCCTTCGCGATATCGTTGTCGAGCTTCGGGGACATCAGCTGGAACAGCACGTCGCCTTTTTTCACCTGGCTGCCTTCGAAGGCCATGATGCGCTCGACCCTTGCCGCCGTCGGCGGATAGATGCGAACGTAGTTGGATGCGTGCAGCACCGCAGGCGCTTCTATCGTCGATTGCGCGGGCATGAAGCAGAGCACCAGCGCAACGCAGCCCAGCACCAGCAGCATGCGGCCCCGCACCGATGACAGGATCAGCTTGCCGTTGCGCAGCCACACATAAACTTCGCGCCACATCGGCAGCAGCAGGAAGAACAGTATCTCGACTAGGAAAAGGATAAGGCCCAGCGGCTTGAAGAACAGGAAATAGACGAGGAACGCGATGCCGAGAAACAGGAAAAAGCGGTAAACCATGGTGGCGAAGCCGAAAAGGACCAGCAGGTTGCGGCGTTCCTGCGCCAGCAGTTCGGGCGGCCCTTCATCCCAGCCCCAGAGCCAGCTGCGCAATTTCCATTTCGCAAAGGCGAAGGAGCGTTCCTGCAAATTGTCGATGCCGACGATGTCGGAAAACAGGTAATAGCCGTCAAAACGCATCAGCGGGTTGAGGTTGACGAGCAGGGACGCCGCCAGCGACACGATGGCGACCATGAAACAGATGCTCTGCGGCACGCCCGGCGGCAGCATATGCCACATCAGGAGCGCAACCGACGCAATCGTCATCTCCGCCATCACGCCCGCCATGGAAATGAAAATCCGGTCGCGGCGGTCCATCATTTTCCATGAATTCGTGGTTTCGGCGTACAGCACCGGATACATCACCATCAGCGCGATGCCGATGGTATGCACGGGCACGCCGTATTTCGTGGCCATATAGGCATGGCCCATTTCATGTGCGACCTTGACGAAGATTGTCGCCACCAGCAGGTAGAAAACCCCCTCGAGGTTGAAATAGCTCATGAAGGTATGGCCGACCTCGTCCCAGCGCTGCATGCTCAGCATCATGCCATAGCCCAGCAACAGCAGGACGCAGGTGAAAAATCCGCGCGTGAACATGAAGCGGACATAGGGATAGGTGCGTTTCAGGAACCGCTGCGGCTTGAAAAGCGGGATGGCGATGTAAAGGTAGCCATGCATCGCCTTCTGCCACCAGGAATGCTCGCGCTTGGCGCGTTCCTTCTCCAGGTATTCCAGCATGGCGGCATTATCGGCATGGACGATCTTGTGCATCAGCAGGAAGTTGACGAGGACCTGGATGTCTATTTCTTCCGGTTCCAGCGTCGTTTCCTGACGGACGAGCGCGATCAGTTCATTTGCGGTCTGGCAACGCTTGAAGCGCGACAGGCATTCGAATTCCAGCCAGCCGATCTTGTAATATTTATTGGCGGCGGGGTCATACAGCGTCCATGTGGGCGCGCCCTCTTCCGGCGGGGCGGGGTTTAATTGCAGGTCCTGTCGCAGCCGTGGCAGGTAAAGTTCTTGCGACAGCTCCATCATCGCATCACACGCCCAGTTTGCGGCGCAGCGCGATCAGCGGGCGGCGCACCACGTTGAACAGCATGAACGACGTTTCACCATAGACCTTGGCCGTGCCGGTCCAGCCCACACGCGGCATGTTTTCCCTGTCCGTGAATTGCGCGCGGATGCGGTAGCTCATCATGCCGTCGCTGTCGGGCCCCGGCTGATAGGCGATCGTTTCGATCTGCGCCGCGCGCGAGCTTAACGGGCTGACGTTCAGGAAGAAACTGGCGGGGATTTCGGTATTGACGTCGATCATCGCATCGACAGGCACGCGGATCAGCAGTTCGGTGTCGCGCGGCTTGGTCAGCAGCATCACCTGTTCGCCGGTGCGCGCGGGGCGTCCGGTGAGCGTCTTGGCGTCGGGAAACACGACGACGCCGTCCTCATCGGCCTTGATCTCGGCGCGGGACAGCATGTCGGCCGCGAAATTCGCCTCGGATTCTTTTGCCGCGATCTGCGCGCGCAGCACGTTAAGCTCGTTGCGCTTCTTGGGATCGCCGAGAGCCTCGCGTTCTGTCTTGTCGAGCGCGACGCGCACGGTATCCAGTTCGCGCTGCGCCAGTTCCAGCTGGTTTTTCAGGACCGTGCTGTCCATCACCAGCAGCGTATCGCCTTTTTTGACCGCCTGGTTCGGCTCCACCGCCGCCTTTTCGATGATGCCGTCAAAAGGCACGGTCACCACCAGCGGCGATCGCGCGACGACTTCGGCGGGCGCCGTCGCCGTCATGCGCGCGGGAATGAACATCGCCGCAATTATCAGGATCAGCACGATTGTCGCGCTGGATTTGGTCGGGCGCAGCAACGATTTCATCAGCGATTTGCCGCCGCCGCCCAGCTGGCTGACCGCATGGGCAAAGCCGTCGCCGAGGTCTTCGAGAAAGGCGGTGTCGGCGTCCTGGAACGCCTCGTCGCGGTCGAGCCACAAGCCGCAGGTTGTCTTGCCGCCCGCGCCCTTCATGGTGATGAGCATGGCGTGCGATGACGCCCATTCCTGCCAGTCCGCGCGGTCGCGTTCCGGCGCATCGACGGCGGATATCTTGCGGCAGCGCGCATCGCCTTCGGCCTGCGGCTGGTCGCCGATTTTCAGCCATGTTGCGTCATCCTGGTCGCGCAACTGATGGCCGATCACGCGGCCGAGCCACTGCGCATAAGGGCCGCCTTCGTCCAGCTGCACAAGGCCGGATGCGGCCTCCATCGTCACGCTGGTGCCGTCCCACCGCCAGAACACGCCGTGCCTGTACGGCACAAGGTTGAAGGTCTGGTTGACCATCATGAAACCAAGTTCCGCCAGCGTCTTTTTATGCCGCGCGTTTTTGTGGAGGGTCAGCAGCGTCAGGAGCCGCTGCATGCGCGGGTCCATCTCCGCCTGCCGCGGGGGCGCGCCGGTCATGGCTTGCCGTTATTTTCGGGGCTGTCGACCATCAGGCCGAGGAAACCGAAGCCCGGCTTCTTGAAAACCGTTTCGGGCGCGAAAGCCGCGCGGCCGCTCATGCCGGGCAGCAGCACTTCGGAATAGCTGTCGAGATCCGCATCGACCTGCAGCGACTGGCTGACAGGGTCAACCTCGCCGTGGATGCGCGAAATTTTCGCCATGTAGCGGCGGTCTGTTTCGGCCACATACACCTCGACCGGCGTGCCGACGTTCAGCCAGCGCAGCCAGATCGACGGGATCAGGAACTGCGCCTGCAGCGGTTCGCGCGATGCGATTTCCATCAGCACGCGTCCCGTCTGCACGAATTCATACTGGCTGGCGGTTTTCTTGACGACGCGGCCGGCGAAGGGCGCGGTGATCTTGCACAGCGAAATGCGGTTGCGCAGCTGTTCGATCTGGGCGACGGCCTGCGCGTTGTTTTCAAGCGCGGTCACGACCTCGATCTTCGACACCACATCGAGCGCCTTTAGCTGGTTATAGGCGTCCAGCTGGGTTTTCGACAGGCGCTGGCGGGCCTGCACTTCGCGCAGGCGCGCGGCTTCGCCGCCGCAATCGAATTCGGCGATGACGTCGCCCTTTTCAAACAGGTCGCCGTCACGCAGCGGCATCTTGGTGATGCGGGCGTCCAGCGTGCTGGAAATGACGGCAATGTTGCGCGCGACCAGCACAGCCTGAACCTGATGGTCGCCGGATTGCGTGGTCGAGGATGACGAGGTGCCTTGAATGAAATCGGGCGGCTGCTGTTGCGGGCCCTGCTGCTGCGCCGCCTTTTCCTGGCCCATGCGGTCGGGTTCGCCGACGCCGGATGCAGGCTCGATCGAGTTCAGGTCGAGCGCGCGGGCAAGGTCGATGCCCGGGAATGCGCCGCCAAAGGCGGTCTGGTTGAACGGCGCGCGGGCGAGGCTGACGAACAGCGAGCCTGCGATGACGGTCGTGAAAACAGCGGCGGTCAGCACGCGGCGCAGGCCGGCGCCACGCGGCTTGCTGCGCGCATTATTGGTCGGGAAATATGTTTCGACCCAGTCCGTCACTTAAGCTTACGACCCCTTCCCTGTCATGATGTCATCTTCCAGCGCCTGAAGGTTGCGGCGCACGGTGGACGAGATTTCCGGCAGGGCGACACCGTCGCCATCGCCGCTCCAGATATCGATGCCCAGCGACGACACCAGCTGCCCATAGGCTTCCTGTGCGTCGCCAAAGGCGACCAGCCGGTTCGCGCCGGAAAGCGCGGCGTCAATTTCGGCAACCACGCGCTGCGGCGATCCCATCATGCCGGTCTTGGCGAAGCCGGAGGCGCGGCGCGCCAGCTGGCGGGTGTTTTCGTCAATTTCGGTCGCGCCCGCATAGAAATCCTTCAGGTAGTCAAAGCGCAGGCGCGCCAGCGTCACTTGCGTCATGACGGCGGCGACCAGCGCCTGGCGGCGTTTTTCGGTCAGCGCCTGATCCGCCTTCGCACGCTGGTAACGGGCCGGCAGCGTCAGCAGCTTGGTGATGCTTTGGGTCAGGCTGAACGTCCAGTCCATCCAGTCGTTTTCGGCCAGGAAGCTGTTGGCGTCATGTTTTGCGCCCAGCACGGCGGATGCGCCGGGGAAGGTCGAAAAAATTTCCAGCTTCACGTTGCGCGCCGAAATCGACTTGTTCAGGAACTGCTCGTGCATTTCGGGGCGGTGCAGCAACGCAATCGAATGCAGCGCGTCGTCGTCGCGGCTGAGGCGCGGCAGGGAGCGGCCCTCGAGCCAGTCCTTGTCGCTGATGTCGAGGCGGAGCGGCGATCCGGGCGGCAGCGCGATCAGGGCGCGCAAGCCCGCCTCTGCCAGCAGCAGGCGGTCCTGCAGCTGCATCAGCGCGGCGCGCTTGTCGAGCAACTGACCTTTCAGTGTTTTTGCGTCGCCGAAGGGGATGATGCCTTCCTTCACGGCGGCATCCAGCTTTTTGGTCTCGGCATTCGCGGCCGCCACCAGCTCCTTGATCTGCGGCTGTATGCGCTGCGCCGCGCCCGCGCGCCAGTATGCGGCATAAACGGCGGTCACGACGTCTTCGAACACCTTGCGGCGGCGTTCCATGGAAACTTTTTCGCGGTCGGAAGCGCCGCGCGCGCGGGCAATCGCAAGCCCCGCATCCAGCAGGTTCCAGTTCGCATCGAGGCTGGCGGTGTTGCGGTACTGGTCGGTCGAGATCGAAGGCTCCAGCGATTGCACGCCCGTCTGCAGCGAGCGCGAGGACGACCCGCCCGGATTATTGCGGCCGATGCGGCTTGCGGTCAGCGATGCGGTCGGCAGCGCGTCATAGCCCGACAGCGCGGCTTCCTTGCGTGCGACATAGGATTCATTCTGCGCGACTTTTGCGTCGAGGTTGTATTTGATGCCGCGCGCGATCGCCATTTCAAGCGTCAGCACTTCGCCCTTTGCGTCGTCCGGATACGCCGTGCGCATATCGTCCGCAATCGTGCGGCGCATTTCCGACGGATCAAGCGCAGCCTGGTTACTGCCGCATGCCGACAGGAGCGCAATAAGTGGCAATGCGTAAACTACGCATTTGGTGCGGTTATACATTCTTTAAAATATTCTTCTATGAACAAGAAGAATTCTCCCCAATTTTCCCCACCTGAATCTTAGCCTGAAAAATCGTTAGATAACAATATTATTTAACAAAGGCTTAAGAGAAATTTCCATAGAGAGTCAGATAATGCGGAAAAAGATTCTGTATGGAAATTTGCAGGTTGATTTCGGAATCCCTGCCGCTAGACTGCCTTCATATCATAAAGGAATTTAACGATGAGCAGCCCCGTGAAAGAGCGCGCGCAAGATGCGCCCGCGCAAAACCGCATGACCATTCCCGCCGACTGGTATCATTCGCCGGAAATTTATGAAGCGGAGCGGCAAAAACTTTTCTTCCGCGAATGGCAGCTGTTCTGCCACGAAGCGCTTGTGGAAAAACCGGGGCAATATGTCGCCTACACGCTGGCGGGCCGCCCCCTGCTGGTGCTGCGCGGCAAGGACGGGCAGTTGAAAGCCTTCCACAACGTCTGCCGCCACCGCGCCTCGATGGTATTGAAAGAAGGCGTCGGCACGACGCAGGTCCTGCGCTGCATGTATCACGGCTGGGTTTATGATACCGACGGCCAGCTGGCGAAGGCCCCGGGCTTTGGCGGCGACGAGAAAGACCTGTGCGAACGCACGCATCTTTTCAACATCCATGTCCGCAATGTCTGCGGCCTTGTCTTTATCTGCATGGCCGAAAACCCGCCGCCGTTTGAAAACGCGCTGGGCGGATTGGTCGAGGCGCTGCAGGGGTCGGGCATCGAGAATTTCAAGTTTTTCTCCACCGCCGCGCATCCGATGAAATGCAACTGGAAGACCTATATCGAGAATTACATGGAGGGGTACCACATCCCCGTCATCCATCCCGAACTGAACAAGGATGTCGATTTCAACACATACAAAGTAGTGATCGGCGACCGCATCGCGCGCCATGAAACCGGCATCCGGCCGGAGCGCGCCGATGTGGCGCAGAACAGCGGGCTGTGGGTCTGGCTGTGGCCGAACGTGGCGATCAATATTTACAAGAACGGCATGAACCTTGAAATCGTCATGCCGACCGGGCCGGAGACGACTGAATTGCGATACTGCTATTTGTTCCGCGATGTGTCGGATGCCGCGCGCGAAGAGAACCAGCGTGCCATCGACCTCAGCTTCACCGTCACGCAGGAAGATGTTGATATCGTCGAGATCGTGCAGAAGAACCTGTCGGCTGGCGTGTATCACGCAGGCGAACTGTCGCCGCGCCATGAAAACGGCGTGGTCTATTTCCACGACCTTGTGCGCGCTATACACGCATAGGACCAGAATCGCCGTAATGCTCAGATCAGTGATAAGAGTCGTTTTTTGCGGTGCAATAATACCTTAATTGCTAAATTTATCTTTTGATATCATATACTTAATGTACTTTACAAAATAGCGCCATTTTGCTATTCTGGTGTGGTCGTCAACAATATATGAGGCTGTATCTTGAGCACTCCGTCCGCGGAGCCCACCCTTCCGTCGCAGCCGACCGCTGGCACGCGTATCGCATCATTCTTCCGTGCGGCAGGCAAGGGACTGCTTAATTTCGCCGAAGAAGCCGTTCACAATACCCGCGCAGGCTACGACAATTTCCACCTGCGCATCGCGGAGGGCAATTACCGCGTCAAGCCGAAATCACTCTGGACGCTCATCACCGGCCAGGGCAGCAAGCCCGAAATCGACGTGGCCGCCACGAAATTCGGCGGTGCGATGATGGATACGGGCCGGTCTTTCGGCAAGCGCATGATGTGGGCGTCGGCAATCGCGCTTGTGTCCATGCAGGCGATGGTTTGGGTCGCGGGCGGCATTGCGCTTGCGGGTGCGGGCCTGTTCGTCCTTGAATTCGTGCAGTCGCGCCGTGCGGGGCGCGAAATCATCCGCGAGGTCAATTTCGCGGGCCAGCATATCGAAGGCACGCGCGCCGACCTGTATCACCTGCACAACGCGCAGGAAAAAATCATGAACCTCGGCGGCACCTTCGCGCAGGCCTCGATGGAATCCACGTCGGAGACGATCGAGCGCATCATCAGCAGCGTTGCCGATAACGCGGCGCGCGTGAAGGTGGTCGATGCGGGCCGTTATAACGCGGGCTGCGAAGGCTATGAATTTTCCGAACCCGGCATCAAGCTGGTGAAGGACCGCCCCGCGCCCCCGAGCATCTTCCACGCGCAGACCACCACGCCTGCGACCACCCATGCGCTGGCCGATATGTCGGTGAAATCCACTTTCGATGCCGCAGCTGCCTATACACCCGAAGAAGTCGCCAAACGCTTCCTCGCGCTCGAAGAAGCATTACCCGCTGACGCGATGGCGAAGGTGAATGAAGCCCGCGCACAGAAAGCCAGAACGGCGCAGGTGCGCGCCGCGTAAGTGCTTTTCCCCACGAATGCACACGAATAGACACGAATACAGCAGAGCGCCGCAGGCTATATAATGCCTGCGGCGCTTTAATTATTCATTCGTGTCTATTCGTGTCCATTCGTGGGAAATACTTGTTAAATCAGCAAATTTAATACCACAGCCCAGTTTTTAACCCTTTCCTGCTATAATGTCCTCATCAGGAAACAGGGCATGGCAGCGGAGAATATCAGCATTCATGGCGATGCATCCGGCGCGGGCGGCGTTCCGCTGCACGATGCGCTGATCGGCATTTATGCGGCCTATTACATGGGATCGATGGACAATCCCGTCAAAGATCACCTGAACGCACATTTCAACCTACGCGCCAAAAACGCCTTCAACATGACCGCCGCGATGGAACATGCGTTCGGCAAAGAAGACAGCCCGTGGATCGTGCTGGATCATCTGTCCGACAAGCGCCGCGATGCCGGGAATAAGACCGAGGCCTTGCATGGCGCGCATTTCCTGACTCTTTATCACCGCGCATCGGGGCGCGTGATGATTGCGATGCCGGGACTGGAATCCGACGATAACCCCGGCGATGCGCTGATGGATTTAAAGGAAATGGCCATCGGCGGGATGCGCGGGCAATCGACCGCACTCTATAACTACACCATGCAAATCGAAAAAATGGTCGCCGACGGCGCGTTCAAGGGCGCGGATGGCACCCCCCTGCCCGTCACCGGCGGCATCGTGATTGGCGCACATTCGATGGGCTGCACCGCCGCGCAGATGATGGCGATTGGCGGATATCAAACCGTGCTTGTCGAACCGCGCCCCGTGCATGACGGGCTCATCGACCGCATCGCCGGCAATTACGCGAAAATCACCGGCCATGAAAAACCCGATGCCGAAACCGTGATCGAAAAGCTCGACGCATCCTCGGTCAATATCCGTAGCCGCCATTCTAATGTATGGAACAGCATTATCCTGCCGTGGATCAAACAGCGCGAAACGGGGCAGAGCTTCGCCTACACGACCGAAGGCCACACCGTCACACCCGCCGATCGCGGCATCGGCACATTTCACCGCGTTGAAATGTCGGTGCCGTCCATCAACGGCATCCGCGAGGCGCGGGCGTATGAGGATAACGTGACCGTAACCCCCGCTGCGCGTCACAACAACCTCATCACCGATATACTGCAAAATGCGCAGAAAAAGTCTGTAAAACCGCAATAATTCTCCTTTTTTGCCGATTGTTTTTGACTCTGTTCACGCGTTTCGTGTAGGGTGCTATTATACCCCAACGAAAACGGAGGATGTTGTTGTTCAAGAAGATCGGCAAGGCCTACGAAACCTTCTACAACACTTTGGCTGAAGGGCATTATCGCGCCGAACCCCTCACGATCTGGACACTCATCAAGCCGCAAAAACGCAGCATGCCCGGCACATCGCCGGTTGAAGTCGGCACGCGGATGCTCGATACCTCCGGCACCGTCGGCAAGCGCTTCATGTGGGCATCCATCTTCGCCGCGCTGTCGATCCAGACATTGACGACAACCGCTATCGGCCTTGCTGTCGCGGGCTCCGGCCTGCTCGCGCTCGAATACCGCCGCTCGAAAATATCGGGGCGCGAGACGATCACCGAAGTGAATTTCGCGGGCCAGACCGTGACGGGCTGCCGCGCCGACCTCTACCACCTGCACCGCGCGCAGGAGCAGATCATGAACCTGACGGGTTCCTTCAAGCAGGCCTCGATGGAATCCACGACCGACACCATCAATCGCATCATGGAAACCGTGAAGGAACAACGCGCGCGTGTGAGCGTGCTGGACGGCGGCCACTTCGGCGCAAAAACCGCCGCTTACGAATTTTCCGAACCCGCGATCAAGCTGGTGGAGGATGACAACGGCCTTAAAATATCGCGCCCTTACGCTGCGCCTGCTTTCATCAATAATAACGTGAAGGCCGGCTTCAATGCGGCAGCGCAGCTCGGCGAACACGACGTCGTTGACCGCCTCATCGCCCTGCACGAGGCGCTGCCGCCCCATCTTGCGTCCGAGGTGGAAAAAAGAATGGCGGCGGCACGCAATGCACCGCCGCCACAGCAATCGGCATTATTCTGATTACTTGCTGTTCGACAGCAAACCTTCCGGAATGTTCAGGAAGTTGCCGCCCGAACCGCCGCCCGTGATTTTGGGCAGCTGGCCGTCCCATTTCTGGACAGCCTCGTACATGATCAGCGACTGGTTTTTCGCCAGCGCCTCGTTCTTGATCATCATGGATTCAGCATCGGCGCGCGCGGCGATCAGGCGCTGTTTTGCCTGTTCCTCGATCTGCACGGTCTGGTTCTTCGCCATTTCCGCGCTCTGCACCGCCACCACTTTCGCCTCGACCGCGTTTTCGAACTGGTCCTGGAAATCGATGTTGGTGAGGGCGAAAGCGGAAATCGAGATGCCCTGCGCCTTCAGGTCGCTGGCGATCATTTCCTCGATCCCGTTTTGCGCCTTCAAGCGGTTGGCGATCAGGTCCATCGCCGCCCATTGGCCGATCACGTTCTTCATGGATGATGTGATGACCTGCGGGATCAGCTTTTCTTCCCACAGCGTACCCACGTCGGAATACATCCTCACGGTGGCCGACGGGTCGAGGGAATAGTTGAGCGCGTATTTGATCTGCGCCTGCTGCACGTCTTTCGTATAGACAGACGTGTCGCCATCCTGGCGCATGATACGGTTGTCCATCTGCGTGATGCTCGACATCACCGGCACGACGATATAAACGCCGGGCGGATAGGCATCCTTGTCAACTTTACCGAGCGTCTTTTTCACGCCGGTATGACCTGCATCAACCACGATCACGGTCGAGAGGAAGAAATAACCGCCGATCACAAGAACAGCGACGAGTGCGGCAAGTTTGGTGCCGAGGCCTTCCATCATGGGGGGTAACCTTTCACGAAGATTGACGATATTGGAATTCGGGGGTTGTTGCCGTGCCATTTTTTAAGCAATCAACTTTCAAAAAAAGACTGTCAGAACCGGATATTAGGTCTATTTCTTGCAGCAGGCAACGGGGCTGCGGAATACCTGTATTCCATATCCCCATTTTTCCGTCCCTGACGGGAAAAAATCGCAGGATTTATGATAGTCTTGCGTTCCAAACAGAGTCCTCACTAGGAAAAGAGTGCCGCCATGGGTAAAAAATCAATTGTCATACTGTTGCTCCTCGCCATGGCCATCGGCTTCGGCGGCTGGTACTGGCATTCGCATAAATCTGCCGCAACGGATGACAAGAAACCCAAAGGCCCTCAGGCCGTCGTGACCGCTCCCGTGGTGGCCAAGGATGTCACCTCCACCATCAATACCGTCGGCTCGCTCATCGCGGGCGAGGCCGCCGCCATCCACGCAGAAGTTTCCGGACAGGTGCAAGAAGTGCTGTTCGAGGAAGGCAAGCCCGTCAAGAAAGGCGACACGCTGATCAAGATGGACAGCAGCCTGATTGAAACCGAATACGCGAAAGCAAAGGCCGCGCTCGATGTCGCCGCCGCCACTTTCCAGCGTGACGACAAACTGAAATCGGGCGGCTTCGTCGCCGGCCAGCAGTGGGATGTTTCGCGCGCCGATTACCGCGCGGCGCAGGCCGCCGTATCGAATGCCGAAATCCTCGTGACGAAGGCTGTCATCAAGGCGCCGTTTGACGGCGTTGCGGGCCTGCGCAGTTTCTCGCCCGGCGATTACGCGACGGCGGGACAGGAGCTGACCAATGTCGTGTCGCTCAACCCGCTGAAGCTTGAATTCTCCGTCCCTGAAAAAGATTACGCGGCGGTCAAGCAGGGGCAGAAGATCACCTTCGTCGTCGACGCCTTCCCCGGACAGGATTTCACCGGAGAAATTTTCGCGATCGACCCGCGCATCAACCCCGAAAACCGCAACTTCACCGTCAAGGCGACCATCCCGAACGATCAGGGGGCTTTGCGCCCCGGCATGTATTCGCGCATCAGGATTGAAACGCAAACCCGCAAGGACGTGCCGATGATGCCCGAGGAGGCGGTCATCCCCCAGGGCTCCGACAGCTATGTGTTCATCATCAACGGCAGCAAGGCGCAGCGCAAGAAAATCACGCTGGGCGAACGCCAGGCCGGCACGGTCGAGGTGCTGGAAGGATTGAAAGCCGGCGACCGCGTCATCACCGCAGGCGTCATGAAGCTGAAGGATGGCAGCGACGTTGCCGAACAAAAGGCTGAACCCGCCGACCCTGCACCCGCCAAAGCGGAGTAACCGAAGAATGACGCTTCCCGAACTTTGCATCAAGCGGCCGGTTTTTGCGACGGTGATGAGCCTCTTCCTCATCCTGCTCGGCCTTGTGTCATACTCCCGCCTATCCGTGCGCGAATACCCCAATATTGACGAGCCCATCGTCACCGTCTCCACCAGCTATCTGGGCGCAAGCGCGGAGATCATGGAATCGCAAGTGACCAAAGTCCTCGAAGATTCCCTCGCGGGGATCGAGGGGATCGAAATCATGTCCTCCATCAGCCGGTCGGAGAGCAGCCAGATCACGCTGCGTTTCGTCATCAGCCGCGACCCCGACGCCGCCGCCAATGACGTGCGCGACCGCGTTGCGCGTGTGCGGTCGCAATTGCCCGACGAAGTTGACGACCCGACCGTCGCCAAGATCGAGGCCGATGCCCAGCCCATCATTTACCTCGCCTTCACCAGTGACCGGCTGTCCGCGATGGACATCACCGATTACGCCGACCGTTACGTGCAGGACCGGCTGCAAAACGTGGAGGGCGTGGCGCAGGCGACGATCCTTGGCGAGCGCCGCAAATCCATGCGCCTCTGGCTCGACCCGCAGCGCCTGGCTGCCGCGAAACTCGCGCCGTCGGATGTCGAAACGGCGCTCCGCAGCCAGAACGTCGAAATCCCCGCCGGCCGCATCGAAAGCAGCAAGCGTGAATTCACCGTCCTGTCCGAAACCGACATGCGCGATGTCGGCCAGTTCGAAAACCTGATCCTGAAACGCAACGGCACCACCTTCGTCCGCCTGCGCGATGTGGGCCGTGCGGAAGTGGCGCCGGAGGATGAACGCCGCGTCGTGCGCTTCAACGGCAAAAACGCCGTCGCGCTCGGCGTCATCAAGCAGGCGACCGCCAACCCGCTGACCGTGTCGCAGGGCATCCAAAAACTGCTGCCCGATATCCGCGCATCATTGCCCGAAGGCATGAACATCGAAATCGCGCACGACACTTCAGTATTCATCGACCGTTCGATCAAGGCGGTTTATCACACGATTTTCGAGGCTGTCGCGCTCGTCCTGCTCGTGATCTTTTTCTTCCTGCGTTCCTTCCGTTCCACCTTTATCCCGCTTGTCACGATCCCCATTTCGCTGATCGGCGTTTGTTTTGCGATGTATGTGATGGGCTATACGCTCAACACACTCACCCTGCTCGCCTTCGTTTTGGCGATCGGCCTTGTGGTCGATGACGCGATCGTCGTGCTGGAAAACATCTTCCGCCATATCGAGGAGGGCAAGTCGCCGCGCGAAGCGGCATTGGTCGGCGGCAAGGAAATCGCCTTCGCCGTCATCGCCATGACCATCACGCTGGCCGCCGTCTATGCGCCCATCGCGCTGTCGACCGGCAAGACGGGCAAGCTGTTCGTCGAGTTCGCGCTCACGCTCGCGGGGGCTGTCATCATCTCCGGCTTCGTCGCGCTCACGCTCACACCCATGCTCTGCTCTAAAATGCTGTCGGGACACAAGGAAAAACATGGCCGCGTCTATAACGCCATCGAAACCTTCCTCGAAAAACTGACCGCAGGTTACGGCAAGCTGCTGGGTCTTGCGCTGTCGTGGCGGTTCGTCATCGTCATCATCGGCCTGGCTGTCGCGGGCGCGAATGTCGCGCTGCTGACGCTTATCAAATCCGAACTCGCGCCTACCGAAGACCGCGGCACCATCGTCGTGCGCGCCAGCGCGCCGGAAGGCTCCACCATCGGCTACATGACCGACTGGATGAAGAAGCTGGAGCCCATCGCGGCGTCCATCCCCGAGATCGAGAAATACTTCGTCGTCGCGGGCAGCCCGACCGTGTCCGACGGCATCGCCTTCCTGCGCCTGAAACCGTGGGAAGAGCGCAAACGCAAGCAACAGGACGTGACCAAGGAACTGACGCCGAAAATCCTGCAGGCGACCGCCGGCATCAGCGCCTTCCCCCGCAACCCGCCGTCGCTGGGCGCTTCGGCGCGCTCGTCGCCTGTGCAGATGGTCATCCTGACCAGCGGCACGTATGAAGACCTCGACAAGGCCGTGACGCAGCTGGTGCAGGATTTTGCAACCTATCCCGGCATGGTCGATGTCGACACCAACCTGCGCATGAACAAGCCGCAGCTGAACATCAAGCTTGACCGCGACAAGACCGCCGCCGTCGATGCGGATATCGACGCCGCCGGCCGCACGCTGGAAACGCTGCTGGGCGGACGTCAGGTCACGCGCTACAAGGATAACGGCGAGCAATACGATGTCATCGTGCAGGTCAGCAACGAGCTGCGCGAGCGCCCGCAGGACCTGACCGATATTTACGTGCGCAACGCCAAGGACGACATGATCAAGCTGTCCAACCTTGTCACCATCCAGGAAACGGTCGCCCCGCGCGAGCTGAACCACTTCAACCAGCTGCGCGCCGCCGACATCACGGCGAGCCTTGCGCCGGGCTACGCGCTGGGCGAGGTGCTCACCTATGCCGACAAGCGCGCCAAGGAAGTGCTGCCGCCCGGTTTCATCGTCGACTACAATGGTGAATCGCGCGAGTTCAAGGATTCAGGCTCCAGCATCGTGCTGACCTTCGCGCTTGCCATCGCCTTCATCTATCTTGTGCTGTCGGCGCAGTTTGAAAGCTTTGTCGGCCCGTTCATCATCATGCTGTCTGTCCCGCTGTCGATTGCGGGCGCGTTGCTGGCGCTGTACCTGACCGGTGGCACGCTCAACATCTATAGCCAGATCGGCCTTGTGACACTGATCGGGTTGATCACCAAGCACGGCATCCTGATCGTCGAATTCGCCAATCAGGAGCGCGAGAAAAACAGCCTCGGCCGCCGCGAGGCGGTGACGCAGGCCGCGCTGATGCGCCTGCGCCCTATCCTGATGACGACCGGCGCAATGGTGCTGGGCGCGCTGCCCTTGGCATTGGCATCGGGCGCGGGCGCGGAAAGCCGCCAGCAGATCGGCTGGGTCATCATCGGCGGCATGGGCATCGGCACGTTCTTCACCCTGTTCATCGTGCCGGTCGTCTACAGCCTGCTGGCGCGCAAGGAAATGCCCAAACATGGTTAAAAAGCCGATCCTCGAAAACAAGCATAAAGCAATCATTTCCAAGACAGAATTTGCCATGCGCATGGCGCATTGGTTATGCGTGACGCTGACGATCATCATCGTCTCGCTCGTCCTCGGTGTGATCGGCTATCACAGCTTCGAAGATATGCTGTGGATCGACGCGCTGCTGAACGCATCCATGATCCTGGGCGGCATGGGCGAGGTTGACGCGCTGCACACCGTTGGCGGCAAGCTGTTCGCATCATTTTACGCGCTCTATTCGGGCATTTTGCTGGTCGTGTGCGGCGGGCTATTGCTGGTGCCGGTGTTTCACCGCGTGCTGCATCATTTCCACGCGGAAAAATAATCAGTTCGGCTTGGGTGCGGCTTTTGCGGCCGGCGCTGCCTGCGCGGGCAGCTTGCGGATCACCTCGCAGATATCCTCGCGGATGTCTTGTTCGCGGATTGCATGGAATGCATCGTTGAGGATGTTCAGGCGCGCGGGCGTGACGGGCTCATAGGCAGCGCGCAAAAGTGCAGACTGCGGCCCCGGTGCGGGTTCGGAAAAGCTGCCGGTCATTTCATTGTCGAATTCGAGGCCCGCGTCTTGCTGCAATTTCATCAGCGCATCGGCAAGCTTGTCATTGCCCACGCGGCGCAGTGCGTTATCAACGCGGTCCAGCAGCGGGCCCGCATCGGCAAGTACGAATAATGTATCGAGATCAGCCATATTTCCCTCGTCACCGCGATTATATCGCAAATCGGGTTAACAAGCGTTTAAGAAAATAAAACGAGGGATATCAATCCCCTGCTAGGCGCGCACCGCTTTCGCGATCTTGTCCAACACGGCGTTCACCAGCTTGCGCTCGGATCCGTCATAGAACCCGTTCGTGACGTTCAGGTAGTCGTGAATGATGATGCCGGTATCGATTTTGCCATGCGCCAGCAATTCATAAGCGCCCGCGCGCAAAATGGCATCCAGCAGCGTTTCGACTTCGGCAATCTTGCCGGCGGCGAGCGCGGCAGACACCACGCCGTCCACATCTCCCCAGCGTTTTTGCAAGCCGAGCACGATATCGTCCAGCAATTCCTCGTCGGGCGGCACAAAAGTGTCGCCATCGAGCGTAAAGCCGCTGCGATGGTCGATATATTCGCGCACCGCCGATTTGGCGTCCTGGTTGTTGAGGCGCATCTGGTACAGCACCTGCACGGCCGCCAAACGCGCGGCGGTCTTGCGCGCGGTCTTGGAGCCGGCGTTCTTCTTCACCGCGCGCTTTTCGGGCGATTTCGGGGGAAGCTTGGTAATCTTTTGCTTATCAACCATTACTGACTTTCTTGCAGACGTGTTCGACACCGGCGAGGAAGTCGTTATAGTCCTTCACCTCGCGGAAGTCCTTGTAGACGGAGGCGTAACGCACATAGGCGACGGGGTCGAGCTGGGAGAGCGCCTGCATCGCCTTTTCGCCGATTTCCTTGGTCGTCACGTCGCTTTCGCCGGATTGTTCCAGCTGGCGCACGATGTCGTTCGCCACGCGCTCGATCACATCGGCATCGACGGGGCGTTTTTGCAGGCACAATTTAAGGGAGCGCATCAGTTTGTTGCGGTCGAACGGCTCGCGGCGGCCATTGTTTTTCATGACGATGATTTCGCGCAGCTGCACGCGCTCGAAAGTGGTAAAGCGCGCCTCGCAGTCAGGGCATTCGCGGCGGCGGCGGATGGCGGCATCGTCTTCCGTCGGGCGGCTGTCTTTCACTTGCGTGTTGGTGCCGATGCAAAAGGGGCAACGCATATTTGGTTACTCCTTCGAATAGATGGGGAATTTTTCGCAGAGTTTGCGGACTTCCGCCAGCACAGCTCTCTCTATCTCGCCATTGTTGCCCGCGCCGTTCTTGGCGAGGCCGTCCAGCACGGCAACCATGTATTCGCCGACCAGCTCGAATTCCGCCTTGCCGAAGCCGCGCGTGGTGGCGGCGGGGCTGCCGACGCGCAGGCCCGATGTCACCATCGGTTTTTGCGGATCAAACGGGATTGCGTTTTTGTTGCATGTCATGCCGGCATGCTCGAGCGACAGCTCGGCATCCTTGCCGGTCAGGTTTTTCGGGCGCAGGTCGATCAGCACAAGGTGGCAATCCGTGCCGCCGGAGACGATATCGACGCCGCCTTGCTTCAGCGTGTTCGCCAGCACGCGCGCGTTATCGAGCACATTCTGCGCGTAAGCCTTGAACGACGGCTGCAGCGCCTCGCCGAACGACACGGCCTTCGCCGCGATCACATGCTCCAGCGGGCCGCCTTGCAGCCCGGGGAACACGGCGGAATTGATCTTCTTGATGATCTCCTCGTCATTCGTGAGGATGATGCCGCCACGGGGGCCGCGCAGCGTCTTGTGCGTGGTCGAGGTCGTGACATGCGCATGCGGCACGGGCGACGGGTACACGCCGCCGGCCACGAGGCCCGCGTAATGCGCCATGTCGACCATCAGGTAAGCGCCGACTTCATCGGCAATCTTGCGGAAGCGCGGGAAATCGATCACGCGCGGATAGGCGGATGCGCCCGCGATGATCAGTTTCGGCTTGTGTTCGCGCGCGAGGCGCTCGACTTCTTCCATGTCGATCAGCGCGTCTTCCTTGCGGACACCGTACTGGATCGCGTTGAACCATTTGCCCGACATGTTCGGCTTCGCGCCATGCGTCAGGTGGCCGCCATGCGCGAGCGCCTGCCCCAGGATCGTGTCCCCCGGCTGCACCAGCGACATGAAAACCGCCTGGTTCGCCTGCGCGCCCGAATGGGGCTGCACGTTGGCGAATTTCGCACCGAACAATTCGCACAGGCGGTCAATCGCAAGCTGTTCCGTCACATCGACGAATTCGCAGCCGCCGTAGTAACGCTTGCCCGGATAACCTTCGGCGTATTTATTGGTGAGGACAGAACCTTGCGCCTGCAGAACCGCGCGGCTGACGATGTTTTCGGATGCGATCAGCTCGATCTGGTCCTTCTGGCGGCCCAGTTCCTGGCGGATGGCGTTGAACACGGCGGGATCGGCTTCCGCGAGGTCGGTTTCAAAAAAATTGAATGCAGCCATCGGGGTTTCTTTCTTCTGGGCATTAGTCATTTAAGCACCGCACTTTCCTAATTTCTCGACGCGGCCCGCATGGCGGCCACCTTCAAAATCCGTTGATAAAAATACATTCACGCAATCAAGCGCCGTTTCCACGCCCAGCAGGCGCGCACCCAGCGCAATCACATTGGCATCGTTGTGCAGGCGCGACAGCCGCGCCGAGGTCACATCATGCGCCAGCGCGCAGCGCATGCCCTTGTACCGGTTGACCGCAATGCTGATGCCGATGCCGGAGCCGCATATCGCAATGCCGATGGGCGCCTGCCCTGCCGCAATCGCCTCGGCCAGTTTAAACCCGAAATCGGGGTAATCGACGCGGTCTTCGCTGAAAGGGCCAAGGTCGATCACCTCGTGCCCGGCTTTTTTCAGATGTTCGACCACCGCGGCCTTCAGCTGAAAGCCCGCATGGTCGGAAGAAATGGCTACTTTTTTACCCTCGGCCAAGGTCTTGACCCCAAGATATTGTTACGGCTGCCCTGATATACCAAATGTAGTAGGGGTATTCCAGAAGTATCACGCTAGATGTTGAATCTTTATTATGGATAATAGATATTAGAGCGTCATTCCCGCGAAAGCGGGAATCCCGTCGGCCTCTCGCGTCTCTGCCAATCACGGAGATCCCCGCCTTCGCGGGGATGACGATGGGGGTGGAGTTGGTTTTGTGCGCAAAGCTTCCCATCCCGCCATGCCCGCCTTGTGCAGGCATCCAAAAGGCCGTCCGGCCGTCATGTGACTCGGCATTATAAGACCCGCGGACACGCTTTTGGACTCCCGCACAAGGCGGGGGTGGCGCTGGATTTAGGACGCGGGGTTGCCCGGCAATTTCAAATTCCGCTTCGGCTTTTCCAGCATCGGGCCGCCGATGAGGGTATTTTCCGCTGTGCCGCCGAGGCGTTCCAGCGCGGTGTGGGCTTTTTCGATGGGGGTTTTGTCGCTGAATTCGTCGAAGGTTTTCATGACGACGGCTTCGGATTTCGTGTTCAGGTTATGCGTGACTTGCGTATAGGTGCGGGCGGAGAAGTTGAATATTTCGGTGAGCCTGTAGCCGATGCTGCGGTCGACCGATGAAAAGGCCACGCGGTCGTTCGACAGCAGCTGCCACGGATCAACCGGTTTTTTCTCAGGCATAGGCTCGGGCGGGCGTTCGGCCTGTTTCGCGGCCTCGGCGGCTTTTTGCGCTTCGGCTTTTTTCTCTCGGGCGCGCAGATCTTTGGCGGCGTCGGCCTTTAGCACCTGCGCTTGGTAATCCTTGCCGTTATCGACGGCGAAATCCCAGATGGTTTTTCCGGCCTTGGTCACCGCCTGCAAATCCGCGCCTGCGCTGACCAGCACCTTGATAACGTCGGCGTCGCCGCGCGCGGCGGCGAGGTGCAGCGGCGTGACGCCCTGCTCGTCCGCCGCATTCACATTCGCGTCGTGGTTGATGAGGAAGGAAACGCCCTCGGTTTTGTATCCCTGCATCGCCGCCCAGTGCAGCGGCGTGCGGCCGTCATTGTCGCGCGCATGGATGTTCGCGCCGAAATGCACCATGTCGGTCATTTTGTAATGGATGGTGTAATCAATGTCCTGCACGGCGTGGTGCAGCAGCGTTGCCCCTGCCCCGTCTTTCGCATTCACATCGACGCCGCGGTTGAGGAACATGGCGACCAGCTCCCGCCCGCCCTTGTGGCTGTAATCCGCCCGCTGGATGGCGATATGTGCGCCGGGGCGGCCTTGCGCATCGGTCACATGCGGGTCGGCACCGGCATTCAGCATCGCGCGCGCGTTATCGGCATCGCCGCGCGCGACGGCGTTCAGCAGCCTGATATCGTTATCCCGGGTGGCGGGCATCGGATGCGGTTTCCGTTGTTGAGTTGGTGTGCATTTTACATACGACAGAAGCAGGTTTGGGTCAAGATGCTGTGATTATGACAAATTATTCCTTGATATGCCCGTTCTTCTTCAGCACATAGGCCAGCCGCGCCAGCGCGTTTTTCTTGAATACCGCCTCGCCCGCACTCGCCGGGCACTGGATGACGATTTCGGTCATGGTTTCCGTGTCCATCGCGCTCACGCGCATGGCGGGGCCCATCTGCCGGAATTCGAAAATGACCTCGCGCCCTTGCAGTATTTCTGCCATATTTTCCCCCAGCACCCATCTTAGGATTAAACCGATGAACGCTCAAGCAGCCGCGAGTATCCCCATGGAAAAGAAACTGGATAAGACCAAACTGAAGCCGTCCTTTAAATGGGACGATGCGCTGCTGCTGGACGACCAGCTGACGGACGAGGAGCGCATGATCCGCGATGCGGCGCGCGACTATTGCCAAGACAAATTGATGCCCCGCGTGCTGGAGGCGAACCGCCACGAGATTTTCCACCGCGAGATCATGACAGAAATGGGCGCGCTCGGCCTGCTGGGTTCCACGCTGCAGGGTTATGGCTGCGCGGGCACGAATTACGTTTCCTACGGATTGATCGCGCGCGAGGTGGAGCGTGTGGATAGCGGCTATCGCTCCGCCATGTCGGTGCAATCATCCCTGGTCATGTACCCGATCTATGCGTTTGGCACCGAAGAACAGCGCCAGAAATACCTGCCCAAGCTCGCGACCGGCGAATGGGTCGGCTGTTTCGGGTTGACCGAACCGGATGCGGGGTCTGACCCGTCATCGATGAAAACCCGCGCCGTGAAGACCAAGGGCGGCTATACGCTCAAGGGCGCGAAAATGTGGATCACCAATTCACCGATCGCGGATGTGTTCGTGGTCTGGGCGAAAGATGAAGCGGGCGATATCCGCGGCTTTGTGCTGGAAAAAGGCATGAAGGGTTTGTCTGCTCCGAAGATCGAGGGCAAGTTCTCGCTCCGCGCCTCCATCACCGGCGAGATTGTGATGGACGATGTGTTCGTGCCCGAAGAAAACAAGTTCCCCGAAGTGAAAGGCCTGACCGGCCCGTTCTCCTGCCTCAACAATGCGCGCTATGGCATTTCGTGGGGCGCGCTGGGTGCGGCGGAATACTGTTTCCACCAGGCGCGGCAATACGCGCTCGACCGTATCGTGTTCAACCGCCCGCTGGCGGCGAACCAGATCATCCAGCTGAAGCTCGCCAATATGCAGACGGAAATCACCCTCGGCCTGCAGGGCGCGCTCCGCCTTGGCCGGTTGAAGGATGAGGAACGCGCGGCGCCCGAGGCGATTTCGATGATGAAGCGCAACAACTGCGGCAAATCGCTGGAAATCGCCCGCACAGCGCGCGACATGCTGGGCGGCAACGGGATTTCGGACGAATTCCATGTCATCCGGCACGTCATGAACCTCGAGGCCGTCAACACTTATGAAGGCACGCATGACGTCCACGCCCTGATTTTGGGCCGTGCGATCACGGGCATTCAGGCCTTCGGTTAAGCCTTGGATCCGGTCACGCTTCTTTTGCCGCTGCTGGTCGTGATTTGCGGCATCGTCGTGCTCCACCGCCGCAAGAAACGCGCAGATGTTCTTGTGCTCAACGACGATATCCTCCCGGTCATGAAGGTGCCCGCAACGCCGAACGGCGATGCGCTCGACGAGCACCGCGACGCGATCCTCGGCCAGCTCTGGACGGTGATGGCGGGATTAGAGAAAAAACGCCAGACCGATCCGCCAAATGCTGAAGGCTGGGCGATGCTGACGGGTGCAATCCTTAAATACGCAACTGCGCTGAAGCTGCGCCCGCGCGATATCCCCGTCATCATCATCGCAACAACCAATGCCGCATCGATACTGGAGCGCGAGAGCGAGACAGGACTGCCCGATGCCGCCAAGGCATCCGATATCCGCGAAATGTCCTATTACCTTAGCAGCGCATCGACGCCGCACCAGGACGCGCTGTTAAAAACCCACGGCCACGGCATGACGCCGGACGAGATGAAAAACGCGCTCGGCTTCATCAACAGTTTGCAGTGGGACAGGTCGCAGAAGGCCTTCGTGACGAAGACGCTGCATTAGGGCTTGGGCAGTTTCGGCGCGGGGAATTTGTCGAGGGTCATTTTCGAGATGCCGGTGGTGCCGAGGCTGAAGGCCTCGGCGAATTCCTTTTCGGCATGGATTCTAAATATCGCGGCCAGTATCTGGTCTTTCGCATCCGCATTGCTTTCGCGCACCCAGATCGTGCGGCGCGACGTGCCGTTGGACAGATGCAGGTGCAGGTAATCGACCGAACCGCTTTCCGGCTTCACTGCGACAAACGGAACCTCGACATCGTGCAGCGTGACAATACCGTTGGCCAGGGCGGAAATGTTCGTGCCGCTGTCCAGCCCTTGATTGGCCGGGCGCACCAGCAGCGCGGCGGGCATGCCGTTTTCCTGCAGATCCTTCACCGCGTCGCGCAGCACGCCGAGCGTGAGGCCGAGCAGCTTGGTCTCGCGCGCGGCGTTGTAATCCTTGCGCACCTTGTCGAATTTTTCCTGCAGCGGGTTCGGCGTCACGGGTTCGCACTCCCCAGCTTCGGCGCGGGCAGCGGTTTCTTGTCGAGCCTGCCGCTGATGCCCGTCGCGGGCACGCTGAATGCGGATGCCGCCTGCGCCTGCGCAAGATGATCGATGATGACGTTCATGATCGCGTCCTTCAGCGACACCGCACCGTTGGTGGGCGGCGGCGGCCACGGCCCTGTCCAGCTTTCGCGCAAGGATTCAAAATTCGTCACCTGCCCGCTCGCGTCAGACGCGATCAAGTTGGCCTTGTTATAGGTGCTGAGGACAATCCATTCCAGCGCCTGGCCGTCGGCGACCGTGGTGGCGTTCACAACCGGGATTTCATTGCGCACAACCGCGCTGCCGTTTTTGCGCAGGCGCGTTTCCAGCGAGATATTCATGCCGGACTCCTGCAGCTCCTTCACGGCGTCGCGAAGGGCGGTCAGGTAGGCGCTCGCATAGGTTTCCTCCAGCCTTTTGGCAAAGGCCTGCGATGCGGCATCGAATTTTGTCTTTATTTCGGATTCTTTCATGGTTATTTTACATACAACATCCAGCCGCGCAATACAACCCCCTGCCCGCTAAGGCATTGACTGGAATAGAAAAACCCGCCGGAACGCGGCGGGTTTTTCCTGCGTGTAAGCTTGGTATGTCTTAGAGTCCCGGTGCCTTCGGCGCGGCCCCCGGCACGAGGGGCTGTACCTTGTTGACGGTGATCTTGTTCGCGGCCTCGATCGGCACGGTCATCGAAATCTTCTGGCCGTCGACCACGGTTTCAAACGTGATCATGGTGCCGGAGAGCGCGCCCACCGCCGCCTGCTGGCCGCCGCCCTGCACGGGCTGCGCCTGGCCGTTCGGCTGCACGACAGGCTGAACCTGCTGGCCCTGCCCTTGCGCCGCGCGGCGTGCATCGGCCGCCGCCTTCGCGCGCGCCTGCAATTCTTCCTGCGGCACTTCGCGGACGCTCAGCAGGTTGGGGAAAGTGTGGATGAACGGGATGTCGATGCGCGAACCGTAATAGCGGATGTGATAGGTCTTGTTCGCGGGGCTCGCCGCTTCGCGCGTTTTCTTGTCGGCGGGCGATTCATCGTAAGGCACGTAAGTATCGCGGCCCTCGCCCAGCATGTCCTGCATGTCTTTCGAATTGAATTTCAGGTGCAGCAGCGTGTTTTCGTTCGCCAGCACCGTGCCCTTGTCGGTGATGATCTTGTAGTTATAGATCGCGCCCTTGTCTTCGTCATAGCGCACGTATTCCGATTTCACTTCCTTGATCTTCACTTCGGTCTCGTGGATCGTACCGTAGTGATAATAGGCCGGCCCGCCGATCGCCGCACCGCCGATGGTCGCCATGATGAACGCGCGTTTCAGCTTGCTGCCGAAATCGCCTGCTTTTTCTTTAAAGGTCTTCTTGCGACCATAGCTGGATGCCATTTCTGTCTCTCCCGTAACGAAAATCGAAATGAAATTATGAATTCAAGAAAATTAGCACCGTAAAGATGAAAGGTAAATGCGGGAAATGGAGAATGTTGGGGTGCTGGCAATAACGCAGTGGTTTTCATAATTTAAATGCCGCTAAATCAACCTTCTTTTTAATACCATTTATCTGTCTCTAAGCCCTGCTTCTTCCGTTGCTCTATCTGCGGGCCGATGATCAGCGACCATAATAGTTTCCGGATTTCCTAAGTGCAAATATCGGATAGCATCTGAGGATGCTATAACGTCTGAGACCACACGATCAAAATCATCTGGCTCACTTCGACAAGCAGCGAAAACATTCTTAAGCATGTTTTCATACCAATCTGGCTTAAAAGGGGTAATTTCATTGTTTGTTTTAAGCATCAAGTCTGACACTACATCTTCATCGTAGTATCCCTTCTCATGAAAGTGTCGAATGATGTCAGTGGAAAGCTCCATGCGCAGCAAGCCGCTGACCATATGTGTCCAAGACACGGCTATTCCCATTTTATTGATTAAATCTCCGTAATGGACGGCGCGATTAATTAGCCTCATAATAAATCTAGCAGCATCAGGGGCACGAATAGGCAAAGCTGTCGCAACTACCGCAATCGCACCACAGGCAAGAAAGCCGTTAGCCACTGTTGCGTGGTTTCTATCAAACGGATGTGTGTCGCAAGCGCTTAAAATGACAATTGGAGGCATTGATATCTTATCTACTAGTTCCCAAATATCAAACAGAGCACCATTGATCATTAATCCACCCGGTACATCTCCATCTTCATGCACAGCATGTCCATCTACAATTAACATCGGGCCTTTGAACGAATTTATATATCTGCAGAACTCATCTGCTGTCTTGGGAGATGCAAACTTTCCTAGGATTGGATCCCCATTCCCATCTCTTGCGCTAAGCGCCCCCAACCTTAGATGAGGCGCAATTGGATCGCCTTCGTCGTACATAGAAAGCACAAGATATTCTTTAAATTTTGCTGGCGAAATATAAATTGGGATTGGTGGGCGTATTTGTCCCATAAACAGATTCCCAGGTGTTGAATTTATACGCGAGACATCAAATCTAATACCTAGCGGTAACCCATCCACTGGTAACCATTCGAGTGGAGCGTCTGCGATAATTTTTATTCCAGCCTCAGAATTGGCGATCAACTTTAAATGATCTGGGGGAATGCAGCTTAGAAGCGCGTCTTGGACTACCTTAAATACGCGCGCTGCCTTAACTGGAGGAGGATTTTCATGAGTCCGCAGAAACCGTGCAAGTTGGCCGATAACTCCTCCCGTCCGATTTACTTCAGGAGGCAATCGCAAAGTCGCCGCCACTGTTCCCGCTGTACGCAAACCAACAGCGGCAGTTGTCAATTTCATTTCAGCTCCACGAAGTCCCAGAACTGGGCCAATTAAATTAATTTGATTTTCTGTAGTGCCCTCATCTCCATCCATAAATCTCATGCCAATAGTATAGCCACGTTGTCGATCAAGTGATCGTAAGGCGTTCTTAATGATAAAATTATCTACACCACTTAAGAGGCGCTTAGAAATTCCGCGATATGCTGCAGGAGCTAGCAAAAACAAATCTGGGCGAGGAGGGTTAATGAGGTACCCAGGCCGCCCCTTTGTATGCTCCCAAAGAGCCATGACAGCCCTTACAGAATCTGTAATTCCCTGAAGATAATGCTCATGAGGCGAACTCTCAAGTTGCCCATTTTCACTAGCAGGTGGCTCACCACCTGCCGCAATCAAAACCATTTCATTTGGTTTTGTTACGCCATGAGAGTGATATTTTAGATTACTTGGCTTTCGAGGATGTGAAGTCCATTCGGAGAGATTTTTTAAGTGTTCCTGTATATCGAGACCTTTATAAACTTCTTTGGCTTTACGAGCTAAACCCATTAAATGATTTTTCAAATTTTCTTGCGTAAAATCTGCGGGATGAATAGCGCCTCCCCCTTTATAAAAACTGATATGAACTGGCTTGATACGAAGTGTGCTACGCCAATTAGATACCGCCTTAGCCGTATCTGCATCGGCAGTAAAAACCACCATAAAAGGTTGATACGGAGTAGGCTTTCTTTTAGATATAAGCGTTGAAAGATTTATTGGTGACCACAACCAAGGACCTGCCCCAGCCCTTCTTCTTGAAAGACGATCGTCCATATTCAGTAAGGGATCATGAATATCTGGTGGAAGAGTTAGAATCCATTCCATTAGAGGAACAAAAGGCAGAAGGCCTGGTGCAAATCCCTGAAAAGGAGTTATTTCTTCCGGCTCCCAATCAGGTAATGCAAGAACATAGTAAATTTCGAAAGTTGGGGACGTTTGGAATATCTTAGAAAGAGATGACATTTAAAATGCCTGAGTAAAAGTTAATGTTACGTCTATTCAATACACAGAAAATAACCATTAATAACAATCACTCCACAGCAACTATTTGCTACGACATTTTAATGCACAAGAAATGAATACTCGCTGCTTTTTCTGGCGAACGACTAGCGCAAAGAAAAGAAATTTAAGAAACGTTCAGGCCGCCGGAGCCCATTTGCTCGGCCCAGAAGGTTTCGAGGTCGCGGAGGACGGCGCCCATGGTGTCGAAGCGGGCGTTGGTGAGGCCGGCGCCGGCGAGTTTGTCTTCGTGTTTTTTGTACAGCTTGGTGATGGCATCCGACAGCTTGCGACCCTTGTCGGAGAGCTTCACGCGCACGGAGCGTTTGTCGTGGATGGAGCGTTCCTGCACCAGATAGCCGTTTTCAACCATCTTCTTGACGTTATACGACACGTTGGAGCCGAGGTAGTAGCCGCGCACGGTCAACTCGCCCACGGTCAGTTCGTCGGTGCCGATGTTGTGCAGGATCATGCTTTGCACGTTGTTGATGTCGAGGATGTTGGCGCGTTCCAGCTCGACCTTCAGCACATCCAGGAACTGGCGGTGCAGGCGTTCGATCAGGTTAATCGCGTCGTAATACGGTGAACTCAAATCCGGTCACTCCTCAGATATCATCTGGGGTTATTCTAGGACATATCAAGGTGTTGTGCAAAGAAAGAAACAAAACGCCGTAATATGGTTATTAGAATGTGAGATCCCTTGCACCCAGCGGCTCGAAATACTTTTCGATATCCGCATCCGGCACATCGCTCAGGCGCTCCGGTTTCCATTTGGGCTGGCGGTCTTTATCAATCAGGGCGGCGCGGATGCCTTCGTAGAAATCGTGGTTCGATGCGACGGCCTGGCTGAGGCGGTATTCCATCGTCATCACCTGCGCAAAGGGCATCTTCGCGCCGAGGCGGATCTGGCGCAGCGCGACCTTCAGGCTGGTGGGCGACATGGCGTACATCGCCTGCAGCGTTTCGCGCGTCCAGTCGGACGCCACGCGCTGCAGTTCGTTCACGATGTCTTCCACGCGGTCATGGCCGAAGCAATGGTCGATCATGGCGCGGTGCGGCGCGATTTCGGAATCGCCGGGCACGTTGCCGGCGAATTCCTCGATCGCAGTTGTCACATGTTGATGCGCAGTCTTGCGCGGGTCCCATTTCAGTGTGCCGAGTTTTTCCACCAGCGCGTGAAGGTCGGCCAGCGCAACGAAATGCGTGGCAAAGCCGATGTAAATCGTATCAATCGCCTTGATGCGTTTCGACGTCAGCGCAAGGTATGCGCCTGTCTGCCCCGGGCAGCGCGGCAGGAAATATCCGCCGCCCACATCGGGGAAAAAACCGATATTCGTTTCCGGCATCGCGAACAGCGTGTTTTCGGTAACGACGCGGTGCGAGCCATGCGCCGACACGCCCTTGCCCCCGCCCATCACAATGCCGTTGATGAGGGAGATATAAGGCTTCGGGAATGTCTGGATGCGGTGGTTGAGGATATATTCCTCGCGGAAGAAATCGCGAGTCAGCTGCCCGTCGCTTTTGCCTTCCTGCGCGGCCTTCGCGTCGATCGCGACCGCCTTCACATCGCCGCCGGAGCAGAACGCGCGGTCGCCAGCGCCGGTGATGGCGACGGCCTCGATATTCTTGTCCTTCGCCCATTCGACGAGTTTCGCGTCGATGGCGCGGATCATCGGCAGGTTCAGCGCGTTCAGCGCCTGCGGGCGGTTGAGCGTGATCAGGCCCAGATTGCCGCGCCGGTCGAAAAGTACATCCTGTTCCTGCGTCATGTTTCCATTTGCCCTTTGATGATGCATAATACCATAGAGCCTATCCGTTCAAGAATAAAGCCGAGAGATGCCAATGCCATGGTTTGTTTACATACTTGAATGTGCCGACCGCAGCTTATACACAGGCATTACCAATAATCTGGATAAGCGCATCAAGGCGCATACCGACGGCAAGGGCGCGAAATACACGCGCGGGCGCGGGCCGCTTATTCTCCGATATACAGAAAATCACCCGACGAAAGGCTTTGCCCTGCAACGTGAAGCTGTCATAAAATCCTTGGGTCGGACTCAGAAATTGAAACTGTTTCCAAAGAAGTCTAAATCAACCCGCAAGGCTCCATGACGGTCGTCACGCATTACGATACGCTGAAGATCACACGCGACGCCCCGCCCGAAGTTATTCAGGCGGTGTACAAGGCGCTGGCGCAAAAATATCACCCCGACAAAAACCTGAACAACCCTGAAGCCGTCCGCATGATGCAGATGGTGATCACGTCGTACAAGACGCTCGCCGATGACGCCAAGCGCGCGGAGCATGACGCATGGGTGACAAAGCAGCTGCCCCCGCCGCCCAAGCGTGTATTGACACCGCAGGAAAAGGCCGCCGAAGAAAAAGCCGCGACCTATGCGGAGGCCGCCGCGAAATGGACAAGCTGGGCTGCATCGACCGAGCTCGAGGCAAAAGCCGCGCGCGAAAAGGCAACGCAGGCCGCGGCCAAGGCCGCGCATTGCCCGCCCTCCGAAAAGGCGAAGTGGGATGCATGGGCGAAGCAATCGGATGCCGACGCCGTAGAGGCCGAGAAAAAAGCTGCCGCTGCCGCAGTGACCGCGAAGCAAAGCGCCGACGAAGCCGCGAAATATGCCGTCGCCAGCAAGGACGGCCTGCTTGTCACGCTGTACGACACATTGAAAATCACGCGCGACGCGCCGCCCGAAGTCATCGCCGCCGCCTGCCGCGCGATGGGCCAGAAATTCCCGAACGATCCCGCCGTATTGAACGCGATCGAGCATCTGTCGGACGCGCAGAAAAAATCCGCGCATGACGCATGGGTCCGCGAAAAAGACCCGACCGCAGGCGGTCCGCGCAAATCGACTGCGGAAGAGATCGAGGCGCGCGCCCGCGCCGAAAAGACATCGACCGAAGCAAAGGCGCTCACCGCCGTTGCCGACCAGGCAGACGAAAAAGCCGTCGAGGCCGAACGCAAATACCGCGAAGCCGTCGAAACGGCCAAGTCAAAAGCCGCCACCAAAGACGGCGCCGCATGGAAAACATGGGCTGAAAAAGCCCAGAAGGAAGCGGAGCAGGAACGCGCCCGCGCAAAAATTGCGGCGCAGAAAGCCGCCGACGCAAGGCAGCGCGCCGAAACCGCCTTCCGCGAACTCAAATCCTCTTCCGCCGCCGCCGAGCGCGACGATGCGATGTGGGCGTCCTCCACCAACATGGCGACGGACTGATCCTTAAAAATTTACGCTGTTTCCTTCGGCGCGATACATTTCGCACCGCTGCTTTTGGCGGCGTTCACATAGTTGCCGACGGGGGTGCCCATCAGGTCCGGCGCGGGCGTCGTCATTAATTCCTGCAGCTCTTTCGGCATCGTCGCTTTTGCCATCCATGCATTCGCGCCTCTTCTATCCAGCATCAGCGGCATAGTATCCGATACGGGCTTCACCACCCCGGTTGCGGCGGTCGTGACGATGGCGCAGCTTTCCACTTGCTGGGAATCCGGATTGATCCAGCGGCTCCACAATCCGGCGAAGGACAGGAGCTTGCCGCCCGTGAAATAATGCGGCTTCTTGACCGAGGTCAGTTTCTGCCATTCGTAAAATCCGGTCGCGGGGATGATGCAGCGTTTGTCCTTGAATGAATCGCGGAAACCCGGCTTTTCCGCAATCGTCGCGGCCTCGGCATTGATCATTTTGCCCGCGATCTTGGCATCCTTCGCCCAGAAGGGAATAAGCCCCCATTGCATCAGGCCCAGCTCCAGCCCGTCCGGTTCCTCGACCAGCACAGGGATCATCGCGTTCAAGCCAATATTGTAGTTTTCATGCCATTCATCGCCGCCGAACGGGCGCGCGTTGTAATAGGCGGCCAGGGCATCAAAACTTTCGGTCAGGACAAAGCGGGAAGGCATGGCTAAAAAACTCGGGCGGTTGTTCAGGAATGTAATATAGCACGCTGTTCAACCCCGGCAATTCATCCTATCATGACGGCAGGCCGCACTTGACCGTGCGGCTTAAGGGCACGCGCCTTCAGGCGCAGTTAAAGGGCATTCTCAACATGTTGGCATATATTTTCAGCTATCTTTTCACGCCGTCAGGCCGTTTCCGCCGCGTGGATTTCCACCTGGTGTTCTGGACATTCTTTTTTATCAACATGGCGGTCAGCCTCTTTTACCTCGCATGGGGTCTGAAATCGGGCGCGCTGGTGATGGCCGACGATTTCAAGCTGGCGCCCGCCGACATCGCCGCGGTTGACGGCGAAAAACTTTACAATACCCTGTCTGCGGTATTTGGCATCCTTGGCTACATCATGGGCATCATGGTCACGATCAAGCGTTTCCACGATCTTGGCCATTCCGGCTGGAACACGATGCTGATCTATTTCCCGCTGCCGGTGATCATGCTGGTCGCGCTGGCGCTGTTCATGGGCTACCCCTATGCGGCGATGGGCATCGGCGGCGTCTGGCTGCTGTATGTGATCTGGCTGATGATCAAGCTGTCATTCTTCATGGGCGAGCCGCTCGACAACAAATACGGCCCCTCCCCCTATACCGAAGGCCCGCCCTATGTCTCGCAGGCGCTGATGATTGTGTTTGTGGCCTTCCTTGTTTCCGTCTTTGCCGGATACACGGCGTTCAACGTCGGATGGCCGATGGCGAAGGCGAGGGACGAGGCGAAGAAAGCGGCTCTCGTGCCGCCGCCGACGGCAGCGGAGCTTGCGAAGATTGCCGATGACAAGCGCAAGAAGGACAATGCCGATACGGTTGCCCGCGCGCACAAAGGCGACCCTGAAGCGCAATATGCCGTCGCATCCAACTATTTCACCGGCAGCAATGATGTTGTGCAGGATTACGCACAGGCCGCACAATGGCTGCAAAAGGCGGCGGAGCAGGATCATGCCATCGCGCAATACAACCTCGGCATGCTTTATTTCGACGGCAAAGGTTTCGCGGTGGATTACGGGCGCGCCTATTTCTGGCTGACACGTTCCAGCCTGCGCGGCCATAACCCCGGCGGCACTGATTACCGCGCGCAGGCCGGCGCACAGCTGACGCCTGAAATGCGCGCACAGATCGAAAAAGCCGCGCATGACTGGAAGCCTGCGCCGAAAGCGCCGCCCGCTGCGCCGGTGACTGCAGCGCCTCCGCAACCCGCAACGCCTGCGCCCGCAACACCATGATAAAGACACAAGCAACCGCGCTTGTCCCTTTCCTGCCGTCGGGCCCCGACTTCGCGCTCGCCTTGCGCTTTTTCGAGGAGATCGGGTTTGCGCGCAAATGGGAAAGCGGCGATTGCGTGGGCCTGATCTTCGGCGGCGCGTCGTTCATCTTGCAGAAATACGATTCAAAAGAATGGGCGGAAAACCAGATGGTGGTGATCGAGGTGAAAGACCTCGATGGTTACTGGCAGGAGCTGGATGCGCTGAAGCTGCCCGACAATTTCGCGGGCACGAAAACCAAGCCGCCGACGGATTATCCGTGGGGCCGCGAAATCCACCTGATCGACCCCGCCGGTGTCTGCTGGCATATCCGGCAGACGCCGTGAAACTGAAGCTCGACAAAGACAAGCTAAAAACCCATGCGAAGACGTATGGCAAAAAAGGCGTCGGCTTTGCGATCAAGGCGGCCGTCCTTTATGCCGCGCTGACTGTCATCGGCCTGATCGGCGGCGGCATCGGCGGTCACTTCGCGGCGGATCATTACGCGCTTGCCACATGGCTCGACTGGCTCTCCACCATTGGCGGCATCGCGCTGGGCGGTATCATCGGTTTCTTCGCGGCGCAGTTCATCATCATGGACATCATCCAGGAAATGGCGATGGACGCAGGC
Organism: Alphaproteobacteria bacterium; assembly: GCA_965279315.1. Taxonomy (GTDB): domain Bacteria; phylum Pseudomonadota; class Alphaproteobacteria; order Micavibrionales; family UBA2020; genus JAPWJZ01. Next base: position 3,281,412 of record OZ257145.1, read on the forward strand.
ATCGAAGCCGGCAAGGCGGGCTATAAAGCCGCCAAGGCCAAGCTGGCCGGACGGGACGGGCAAGATACTGAAAAATCTGCCGAAAATACCGATAAATTGACATAAGTTTAATGCCGTCCTACACTCGTGCATCAAATTCAAGATGCCCGGATTGAGGAGTCACGCCATGCTGAAAAAGCTGTGGAAAAACTGGAATGACAAGAGCGATGCCAAGCTGCGCGCGCAGCATGAGAAGCGCGACGCTGAACTCGGCAAGCCATCTCAGACGACGCTCAATAACCGCGCGGTGCAGGCCGCCTATAAAGGCTATTGGAAAACCGCCATCGCCGCGATCGAGGACGGCGCAGACGTCAACCAGCCCATCAACAGCAAAACGACCTTTAATGGCAACGCGGGCAGCTATACGTTCGAGGATAAGATTTCCCTGACCTGCATCGCGCTGCAGGAACGCAACGGGGCGGCGTTGGCCGCGTTGCTCGACCACGGCGCGGACAAGGATTTCATCGCCAGCCACAGCACCAATGGCCGCGAACGCCGACAGTCGCTGGCCGAATATGCCGCGCTGAACGGACAGCAGGATATGCTGGCAATCCTGATCGAACGCGGCGTTGCGCAGGCATCGCTGAACGGGGCGCTCGCCATCGCCGCGCGCCAGAAATCATACAGCCCGATGGTGACGCAACTGCTGGACGCCGGCGCACGCGGGTATGAATCCGCATTGTTCGCGGCAGAGGACGCCAAGAACGACGACGCCATCCGCCTCATCCGCGCGCACCAGAAAACACATCCCGAAATGCCGGTCGTGGAAAAGGATGCGCGGTTCGATACCCTCGCCTCCGTCCTCGGCGATGCATCGCCGGAGGAACGCGCAAAACTGCTGGCGGGGTTGCAGCACAAATTCGCGCAGGCGAATGACGGGCGGAGTATTGACACGCCTGCCCCTGCAAAGCCTGCAAATAAAACCGCATTGCGGCCTTAACTCTTGGCCCCTCTCCCCTGTGCGGGAGGGGGCTAATCACCCTTCCCCCACACCGCCATAATATTGTATAAATCTCCATAACAAGGATTATGGAATTATGAAAAATATCAGCTCGTTCAGAAAACAAACACCGCGCCGCGATCCGAACAGCCCGCCGCTGTACGATCCCGGCCGCGTGCGCCCGCGCCGCCTGCGCCGCAACGCATGGACGCGCAACCTTGTCGCGGAAAACGCGGTGAGCGTGAATGACCTGATCTGGCCCGTCTTCGTCATGGAAGGCACCAATATCGAGGACCCGATTAAATCCATGCCCGGCGTTTCCCGCTGGTCGCTGGACAACCTTTTGAAGGAAGTCGAAGCGGCGGCCACCATGGGCATCCCCGCGATCGCCCTGTTCCCCGTCGTCGAGGCGGAAAAAAAAACCATGGACGGCCGCGAAGCCTGGGAGCCCAACAACCTGATCTGCCGCACCATCCGCGCGATCAAGGCTGCCGTGCCCGATATCGGCATCATCTGCGACGTCGCGCTCGATCCCTATACCAGCCACGGGCATGACGGTCTGGTCGATGCTGACGGCTATGTCATCAACGACGAAACGGTCGAAGTGCTGTGCCAGCAGGCGATGGTGCAGGCGGAAGCGGGCGTGGATATTGTCGCGCCTTCCGACATGATGGACGGCCGCATCGGCGCGATCCGCGACGTGCTCGACGAACAAGGTTTCACGAACACCGCCATCCTTTCCTATGCCGCGAAATATGCCTCGGCCTTTTATGGCCCGTTCCGGGACGCGGTCAATTCGGGCGGCTACCTGAAAGGCGACAAAAAAACCTATCAGATGAACCCCGCCAACCTTGAAGAAGCCATCATGGAAACCTCGCTCGACATCGACGAGGGCGCGGATATGGTGATGGTAAAGCCCGGCCTGCCCTATCTCGACGTCATCCGCCGCGTGAAGGACGAATGCCACATGCCGACTTTCGCCTATAACGTGTCGGGCGAATACGCCATGCTGAAGGCGGCGGCGCAGAACGGCTGGCTCGACTACGACAAGGCCGTGATGGAAATGATGATGTGCTTCAAGCGCGCCGGGGCTGACGGGGTATTAACCTATGCCGCCAGAGACATAGCCCGTCTTTTGGGACGGTAAGGAACGCCCGTCTTTTATTTTTGTTCCCGTGAAAATTACCGCTTTTCGGTAATTTTTGATGGTGACCAAATACCGCGTTTGTTCGTTTAACAGGAATGTAAACCCCTCACTGCCGGGGTGACATTACTGAAAGGGCGAACGATGAAAAGACCGGCCATCAACGACACCGCTGTGAAAAGCGGCAATGCGGAACTCGACCATGTTTTAGGCGGCGGCTTCGCGCGCCATCGCGTATATCTGTTGCAGGGCTCTCCGGGCTCCGGCAAGACGACGCTCGCGCTTGAATTCCTGCTGGAGGGGATCAAGAACAGCGAAACCGTTCTTTACCTCACGCTGTCGGAAAGCGAGGCGGAGCTGCAGACGGTGGCCGCGTCGCATGGCTGGTCGCTCGACAAAATGAACATCTTCGAACTGCTGACGACCGAAGAGGCGCTGCAGGCGGAGAACCAATACACCATGTACCAGTCATCGGAAGTCGAGCTGGGCATGACGACCGAGGCGATCATCACGGAAGTCGAGCGGCTGAAGCCGTCGCGCGTGGTGGTGGATTCCCTGTCGGAATTGAAGCTGCTGGCGCAAAGCCCCTTGCGCTTCCGCCGCCAGATCCTCGCGCTGAAAAAATTCTTCACCACGCGGTCCTGCACGGTCCTGTTCCTCGACGACAAGACGGCGATCGGCGCGCCCGAAAGCTTCCAGCTGGAAAGCATCGCGCATGGCGTAATCGACCTCGAGCAGCTGTCGCCCGAATATGGCGCGGAAAAGCGACGCATGCGCATCAAGAAATTCCGCGGCCAGAAATACCGCGGCGGCTACCACGATTTCGCCATCGAAAAGGGCGGCATCTTCCTGTTCCCGCGCATCATCCCGTCGGAACATGCCACGATACATGACAAGGGAAAACTGACAAGCGGCATCGACGAGATCGACATGCTGATGGGCGGCGGCGTCGATGAAGGCACAAGCGTCCTGCTGCTCGGCCCCGCCGGTATCGGCAAATCGACCATATCGCAACAATATGCCGTGACGGCCGCGCGCAACGGACAGCAGGCAGTCATCTTCACCTTCGACGAGAGCATCAGCACCATGATGCACCGCGCCGACGGCATCGGGCTGGAGCTGAAAAAATACGTCGACGAAGGGCTGATTCATGTGCAGCCCATCGACCCGACCGAAATGTCGCCCGGCGAATTCGCGCACCGCGTGCGCATGGCGGTCGGCGGTGAAAACGGCACGACGCCCGCGCGCGTCGTTGTGATCGACAGCCTGAACGGTTACCTGAACGCGATGCCGGAAGAACGCTTCCTGATGTCGCAGATGCATGAACTGCTGACCTATCTGGGCCATCATGGCGTCGTCACATTCCTTGTCGTCGCGCAGCACGGGCTGCTGGGCAATGCGATGCAGACGCCGCTCGACACCAGCTATCTTGCGGATTCCGTCATCCTGTTCCGTTATTACGAGTGTGATGGCGAGGTGCGGCAGGCGATTTCCGTGGTGAAAAAGCGCAGCGGCGACCATGAACGCACCATCCGCGCCTTCGACATCACGGATAAAGGCATCAAGGTGGGCGAGCCGCTGTCCAAATTCAGGGGCGTGCTGACCGGCACGCCGGTACATCAGGACCAACATTGAAGGGAGAATGGATGGACGCCGTTCAGGACACCGATATCGATCTTCGCGTGCTGATCCTCGCCCCGACGGCGAAGGACGCGCAGATCACGGCGAGCATCCTGCGCGAGTCCGGCGTGCCCTGCCATGTCTGCAGGCATATCGGGGAGATCAGCAGTGAGATTGAAAAAGGCGCAGGCGCCGCCATCATTACCGAGGAATATCTCCTCTCCGACCGCAGCAACGCGCTGGGCAACATTCTGCTGCAACAGCCCGCATGGTCGGATTTTCCCTTCCTGCTGCTGACGCCCGCGCGCGAACCGTCGGAGGCCGCGCGGCGGCGCATGGATTTATTGCAGCATATGACGCTCATCCGCCGGCCGGTGCAAGTGATCGAGCTCTTGAGCGCGATCCGCTCGGCCCTGCGCGACCGCACCCGCCAGTACCAGGTGCGCGACCATCTGGCGGAGCGCGACTTGCAGGCGGAGGAACTGGTGCGCGAGCGTGACCGTGCAGAAGCCGCGAACACCGCGAAATCCGAATTCCTTGCCAATATGAGCCACGAAATCCGCACGCCGATGAACGCGATCTATGGCCTGTCGCAGATATTGGCCGCCAGCAGGCCGCTGACCGCGAAACAGGAACAATTCATCGCCACGCTGCAGACCAGCGCGCATTCGATGCTCGCGCTCATCAACGACCTGCTGGATATCTCGAAGATCGAGGCAAGCTCGGTCGAGCTGGAGCGCATCCCCTTCAACCTCGCGCAGCTGGTGAACGACGTCACAACGATTATTTCCGTGCAGGCAAAACTGAAGCAGCTGCAGGTGGTGGTCGAGGGCAACCTTGATTACAGTTCGGTCTATTGGGGCGACCCGACGCGGCTGCGGCAGGCGCTGACGAATTTGTGCAGCAACGCAGTGAAATTCACCGAAACCGGCGCGATCACCATTATCATCGACGAGAACGGCACGGATGCGCGCGGGATGCGCCGCGTGACGCTGGCCGTGCGCGACACCGGCATCGGCGTGACCAGGGAGCAGATCGACGCCATCTTCCAGAAATTCGTGCAGGCCGACAATTCGATCACCCGCAAATACGGCGGCAGCGGCCTCGGCCTTGCGATTTCAAAACGCCTGATCGAGATCATGGGCGGCAGCATTGCGGTCAACAGCGTGCCGGGCAAGGGCTCGACCTTCACCATCACCCTGCCGCTGCAGCAGGGCACGGCGGAGGACAGCAAGCACGCGCCGCTCGCCCTGACATCGGCCAGGAAAAACGCGCCCGCACAGGGCCGCGTTTTGCTGGTCGAGGACAATTACCCCAACGTGCTGGTCGCCAGCACGTTTCTGGAGGAATTCGGCTATAGCTTCGACGTCTCCTCCAACGGCCAGCATGCGCTGGAGCAGTTGCAGAACCATCATTACGACGCCGTGCTGATGGATGTGCAGATGCCGGGCATGAACGGCTGGGAAACCACGCGCGCGCTGCGGGAAGAAGAACGCGCCCATGCCCGCCCGCGCCTGCCTGTCATCGGCATGACCGCCCATGCCCTGAGCGGCGACCGCGAACGCTGCATGGATGCAGGGATGGACGATTATATCTGCAAGCCGTTCGACGCGAACGAGCTGCGCAGCAAGCTGAAGATATTCATTCCCGAAAAGCCGCGCCTCAATTAGCGCGTGATGTCCAGCTCGCCCGTGTCGATATCGTTCATGTCTTCGCGGTTCTGCTGCATCTGCGCCAGCGAACAGGCATTCGGGATCGATTTTGTGCGCACCATGATGTCGTGCGCCACGTAACTCATGCCCAGCGTCACGATATAGATGAACACCGTCATCCACAGCGTATCCTTGGGCGTCCATGTCGCCTGCACATATTTCATGCGCTCGCGCTCCGACACCTTGTACTGCCAGACGCAGGATTCAAGCTTCCAGAAACCCAGGGTCAGCAGGCCGAGGTTGAGCAGCGCCAGTTCCTGCCACGTAAACAGGATGAAGATGCCGGGAATGCAGCCGACGGTCAGGTAACCGACCCATGGCGCCAGCTGCCACATCACCATCGTCATCGTCGAAATGAACGCAAGGTTCGCCCAGAACCGCAGATGCACCTGATCGGGCGTCACGGGCTTCAGTTTCTTCGCGGGCATGTAGATTTTATAATATTCATACAGCACATAGGCGAACAGCAGGAACAGCACAACACCCGACACCTGCAGGAACGGATACCCCTTGCCGTCCGCGCTGCAGGCGAGCGGCTCCAGCTTCGGCGCCAGCGCGCAGGCTTTTTTCTTAATCGCCGCCGGAAAGGCGAACGGGTCGACCAGGAACATCTTGGTGATGACCGCGAACATCATGATGAAGGCGGTCTGGCGCAAGCCCTTGCGCTGGTTGGCAAGCCCGCGTTTCAGCGCGAACATCGCGCACAGGAACAGCAAAGGGCCGCCGGCATAGTACAGGAACCATGCAAGGTCGAAGCAGTAAAACCAGCACATCATCAGCATGGGAATACCTCTTCCGCCCCCGGAGAGGCCGTTGAATCTGCTGGGATTATGCCATGAAAGGCATTGTTATTACTAGGCTTTGACTTTTTAACCCCAAAAAGCCATCCTGAGTGCCGGTTCAACAATTCCATTACATAACCTGCCATGTCCGCCACAAAACAGCTCCGCACGGAAATCATCGGCTTTGACAGCGGCTGGGGCTGCGCCGATTTCCGCTGCGAAGACGGGCCTGTTGCGGTCAATGCACCGGCCATCCTGGCGAAACTTGCCGCGCTCGATATCCGCGCACGCTGGCACGCGCCGCTCGGCCTGAAATTCCTCGCGCGGCATGATGACGTGAAGGGCAAGATGGACAGCCTGCCCACCGTTCTGACTGCGCTGCGCCGGCTGTCCAACGCCGTGCGCAGCTCCGTCGAAAACGGCAATGTGCCGGTCGTCATCGGCGGCGATCATTCAAGCGCCATGGGCACATGGTCGGGCGCGGCCACGGCCAAAAACGCCCTCGGCAAATTCGGCCTCATCTGGGTCGATGCGCATATGGACAGCCACACCATCGAAACATCGCATCAGGGCAAATGGGGCGGCTGGTGGCACGGGCAGCCTGTCACCGCATTGACCGGCCACGGCCTGCAGGATTTGCGGCACGTCGGCGGGTTGCTGCCGAAACTGTCGCCCCGCCATATCAGCATCATCGGCGCGCACAGCTTCGAGCCCGCCGAAATCGAATTCACCAAACGCGAAGGCATCCGCGTTTTCTTCCTCGACGAAGTGCAGCGCCGCGGGTTCAAGGCCTGCTATGACGAGGCCTTGGCGCGCGCAACCGACGGCACCGATTTCTTCGGCATGACCATCGACCTCGACGCCTTCCGCCCCGAAGATTCGCCGGGCGTTGGATCGGCGGAAGACCGCGGCCTTGTCGCCGCGGAAGTCCTGCCCATCCTCAAATCCGTCGCCCGCAACCCCCGTTTTGCGGCCCTCGAACTGGCGGAATTCAACCCGCACCGCGACAAGTTGAACAAAACAGGCCAACTCATCGAAAATATTATCGAATCCTGTTTTTCATAACCGTATTTATCAATAAATAATTAACGATAGGTTGGCATACTATGAGTGTACCAACCCCGGAAGAAGTCCCGGGCCCTCCTCTTTAAATATTTCAGGATGAAATGTTAAAGCTCGTCGGCAACATCATGGTGATCGTCTGTACGATTGGTGGCTACGTCGCCAACAACGGGCACCTCGCTGTCTTGTGGCAGCCGTTCGAATTGATCATCATTTTCGGCTCGGCCTGCGCGGCGTTCCTCACCGCGAACTCGCCGCATGTCATCAAGCAGACAATCGCCGACATCAAGAGCATCTATAAAAAAGACACCTTCAACAAACCCGAATATGTCGAAGTGCTGTCGATGCTGTATGTCGTGTTCAAGACCGCCCGCATGAAGGGGTGGCTCGCGCTGGAACAGCACATCGAAAACCCGGAAGAGAGCGAGATCTTCAAGAAATTCCCGACCTTCCACGCCAACCATCACGCCGTCACGTTCCTGTGCGATTACCTGCGCCTGATTTCGCTTGGCGCGGAAAAACCGCACGAGATCGAGGCGCTGATGGACCAGGAAATCGAGACGCAGGCAGGCGAGCGCAACCACACCTCCCACGCCGTGCAGACGATGGCGGACGGCATGCCCGCGCTCGGGATCGTCGCCGCCGTCCTTGGCGTCATTCACACCATGGGTTCCATCACCGAACCCCCCGAAGTCCTCGGCCACCTCATCGGCGGCGCGCTGGTCGGTACGTTCCTCGGCGTCTGGCTGTCCTACGGCTTTATCGCGCCCATCGCATCCGCGATCAAGGAACGCAACGACAGCGAACTTAAATATTTCCTCTGCATGAAAACCTGCATCCTTGCCTATCTGCAGGGCGCGGCGCCGCAGGTTGCGATCGAATTCGGCCGCAAAATCCTGCTGCACGACACGCAGCCCACGTTTATCGAGGTGGAAGAAGCCACGCAGAACGTGACGGCTTAATATGGCCAAGAAACAAAACGACGAAAAACAGCCGATCATCATCATCAAGAGGGTAAAGAAGGTTTCCGGCGGCCATCACGGCGGCGCATGGAAAGTCGCCTATGCCGACTTTGTGACCGCGATGATGGCGTTCTTTCTTTTGCTCTGGCTGCTGAACGTCACGACGGACGAGCAGAAGGCCATGATCTCCGCCTATTTCGCGCCGGCCGATCCCCGCATCGCGACCTCCACCAGCGGCGCGGGCGGCGTGATGGGCGGCACCACGATGTCGCCCGACGGCGCGATGACCAGCGACCGCACACCGATTTCGCAGCAGCGCGACCCGTCGGAAGGCGTCGGCCGCGAAGACGGCGAAGACAGCGTCAACAAAATGACGACCAAGGAAGAGGAAGAGATCGAGGCGATGGACAAGGTCGACGACAAGGCCTTCGACAACGCCGCCGACCAGTTGAAAAAAGCCATCGAGGACCAACCGGAACTCAAGGAACTCGCCCAGAACCTGCTGATCGACATGACGCCCGAGGGCCTGCGCATCCAGATCGTCGACCAGGAAGGCAAGCCGATGTTCGAAACCGGCAGCGCCAAGCCCCTGCCCGCCGCGCAGAAACTGTTCAACCTCGTCAACACCGTCATCAAGCCGCTGCCGAATAAAATCTCGCTGCGCGGCCATACCGACAGCGTGCCCTATGGCAAGGACGCGGCCTATACCAACTGGGAACTGTCATCCGACCGCGCCAATGCCAGCCGCCGCGTGCTGCTGGCCGATGGGCTTGCGATTGACCGCATCGAAAACGTGCAGGGCAAGGCCGACCGCGAGGCATTGGTGCCGAACGACCCCGCCAATGCCCGCAACCGCCGCATCAGCGTAATTTTGCTGAAACAATCCATCACCAACGGCCCGAAAAAGCCCGAGCAGAAAAAGCCGGCGATCAGGAAGCCGACGATACCCGGCGTGAAACCGGCAGACCCCGGCGTCATCCAGTTCCCGTGACGGCTTTTTAACGGGTTGGATTGGCTGCCCCCAAGGCATATATTAAAACCATGAACGTCAAATCGACCACGCTGCAGCTATACCTGCTCCCTTCCGGTCCCTGCCCCTATCTTGACGGGCAGGTGGAACAGAAGGTTGCGACGCTGCTGTCGCCCGTCGAGCTGCCCCTCGCCCCCCGGCTGATCGAGCGCGGGTTCCGCCGCAGCCAGGGCATGTTCTACCGCCAGAAATGCCCCGCCTGCCGCGCCTGCATCGCCGCGCGCATCCGGCTGAAGGCTTTCGCGCCCGGCAGCAATTTCCGCCGCGTGCTGAGAAAAAACGCCGACCTGCATTTCACGATCGAGGAATCAAAGGCGACCTTTGCGCTGTATGAACTGTTCTCGACCTACCTGCACACGCGCCACCCCGATGGCGGCATGACGGAAATGTCGTATGGCGCGTTCCAGCAGATGATGGATGACAGCCCGATGGACACCAAATTCCTCGTCGCCCGCCGCGGCGACGACGTTGTCGGCGTGATGCAATTCGACGACCTGCCGGATGGCGCCTCCGCCGTGTACAGCTATTTCAGCCCGGCCGATGAAAAGCGCAGCCTTGGCACCTGGCTGGTGCTGAAACTCTGCGAATATACGGCGAATGCGGGCAAGCCGTTCATCTATCTTGGCCTGTGGGTGCGCGGTTCGCAAAAGATGGCGTATAAATCAAAATTCCAGCCGCTGGAGCTTTTCGTCGATGAACGCTGGGTCGATTTCGACACCGTCGTGACGCCGGACGAAAGCAAAGTACCCTCACCCTAACCCTCTCCCAGCGGGAGAGGGGACTAAAGACTTTTGCTGACGCAAAAGCGTTTTATAAAATTGATTTATATTTTGTTGGCGAAGCCAACTCAGGAACCCCCTCTCCCTCTGGGAGAGGGTTAGGGTGAGGGTACTTCCGCTTTGACAAAAGACTACTTCGCCTGATGCACCAGCTGGCCGATCCGCTGGCTGACCAGCACGAGCATGTCGAGGTCGACCTGCGGCTGGGTGCGGAGTTCGTTCACGAGCGCGTTGATCTTGTTCGTGCGCACGCTGTTTTCCGCGAACCACTTGTCGACCATCGCGCGGTCGGGCTTCACGTTTTTCTTGACCGACCCCGCAAACGCCATCGTCAGCGCCGCCTGATGGATATAGAAATCATCCGTCAAGCCGCCCATGATGCGCGCCTGCCACGAGGTTTGCGGCACCAGCTCCGCCACCTTGCGGCGCAGCCAGACGAGGCCGAGGCGGTCGCCCACCACGAAATACATCTCTGCAATCGCCTTGATATCCGCACCCGACCTGCGGGCAATGGAAGTGATATCGGTCGCCGATGACAGCAGTTTCGCAACCGCGATATCCGTCGCCAATGCCGCCGGCATGCCGCTGCCCGCGAAATGCTTTTCGTCTTCCTGCACGGAAACATTCAGGTCGGGCGGCACGATCTTGCCGAGTGATTTTTTCAGCATCTCGACGCCCGGCTGGAACGCGTCGACTTCCTTCGTCACGTTCAGGTCGCCGCCGCCAAAGCGCAGGTACCATGTGACAGTGCGTTTCGCCACCACGAACACTTCGTTCAACGCGTCGAGCTGAACCGAGGCCGGCACTTTGTTGTCCAGCGCCTCGATTGCCGCCCACATCGCGGGCAGCGCATAGGATTCCATCACGATGATGAAGGATTTCACGACTTCACCCAGCTGCGCGCCGGTTTTCTGCATGCGCGACATGACGAAAACGGGGCCCATGCGGTTGACGATCATGTTGACCAGCTGCGTTGCGATGATTTCGCGGCGCAGGCGGTGTGCCTTGATCTCGTCCTTGTATTTATGCAGCGCTTTCGGGAAGTAATCGAACAGCAGCCCTTCCATCCGCGCGTCATCCGGCACATCGGTTTTCAAAAGCTCGTTGTAGATATCGATCTTCGCCCATGAAGTGAGGATGCAAAGCTCGGGACGGGTCAGCCCGCCGCGTTCCTTGGTCAGCCGCCCCAGCGCCTCGTCATCCGGCAGGCCTTCGAGGCTGCGCTTGATCAGGCCCGATTTCTCCAGATGGCGGATCAGGTCGATATGCATGCCCAGCTGGTCGCGGGCGATTTTCTGCTGCAGCGACAGCGATTGCGATTGCTGGTAATTGTCGCGCAGCACCAGTTCCGACACTTCTTCCGTCATGTCGGCCATCAGCTTGTTGCGCGCCTCCATCGAGAGCTTGCCGCGCCCGACGACGTCGGACAGCAGGATCTTGATGTTGACTTCATGGTCAGAGCAATCGACGCCGCCGGAATTATCGATGAAGTCGGTATTGATGCGGCCGCCATTGCGGGCATATTCGACCCGCGCCAGCTGCGTGGTGCCGAGGTTCGCGCCCTCGCCGACCACTTTCGCGCGGATGTCTTTCGCGTCCACGCGCAGGTTGTCGTTGGTCTTGTCATCCGCATCCGCGTTGCTCTGCGCCGCCGATTTAATGAACGTGCCGATGCCGCCCAGCCAGATAAGGTCGACCTGCGCCTTCATGATGCTGCGGATCAGCTCGTCCGGCGTCACGCTGTCTTCGGAAATGTCGAAGGCTTTCTTGATCGCCGCCGACAGCTTGATCGTTTTCGCCGAACGGTCGAACACGCCGCCGCCCGCCGAGATTTTATCCTTGTTGTAACCGTCCCAGCCGAGGCGGTTGTCGAACATGCGCTGACGTTCCGCAAAGCTCGCGGCCGGATCGGGGTTCGGGTCGCAGAAGATATGGACGTGGTTGAACGCGGCCAGCAGTTTCATCTGTTTCGACAGCAGCACCCCGTTGCCGAACACGTCGCCCGCCATGTCGCCCACGCCAACGGTGGTGAAGGGCTGTTTCTGGATGTCGGTGCCCATTTCGCGGAAATGGCGTTTCACGCATTCCCAGCCGCCGCGCGCGGTGATGGCGATGCCTTTATGGTCGTAACCCGTCGCGCCGCCGGAAGCGAACGCGTCGCCCAGCCAGAAGCCGGCCTTCACCGACAATCCGTTCGCGTGGTTGGAAAATGTCGCCGTGCCCTTGTCCGCCGCCACGACCAGGTACGGGTCGGGGCCGTCATGGCAGACGACATCTTTCGGACGCACGATCTTGCCCTTGACGCTGTTGTCGGTCAGGTCGAGCAGCGCCTGCACGAAAATCTTGTAGCAATCGACGCCTTCTTGCAGGTATGCGTCGCGGCCGCCCGTTTTCGGCGGCTGTTTCACGACGAAACCGCCCTTCGCGCCGACCGGCACGATGACGGTGTTCTTCACCTGCTGCGCCTTCATCAGGCTCAGGACTTCGGTGCGGAAATCTTCGTGGCGGTCGGACCAGCGGATCCCGCCGCGGGCGATGTCGCCGCCGCGCAGGTGGATCGCCTCGACGCGCGTGGAATAGACGTAGATTTCCACATGCGGACGCGGCAGCGGCAGTTCGACGATATTCTTGGAATCCAGCTTCACCGCCAGCAGGTTTTTCGGCATGCCGCTTTCATCGGTCTGGAAATAACTGGTACGCAGCGTTTTTTCGATCAGCGTTTTGTAGCTGCGCAGGATGCGGTCATGGTCGAGTTTCTGGACGCCGCCCAGCATCTCGATGATTTTTTCACCCGCAAGGCGCGCTTTTTCCGCCGCTTTCGCGCCCGATTTCGGATCGTGCAGCAGCTTGAACATTTCCACCAGTTCGCGGGCGATCTGCGGATAGGCCGCCAGCGTCTGTTCGATGTAAACGCGGCTGTACGGCAGGCGCGCCTGGCGCATATAACCGGAATAGGTGCGCAAGACCATCACTTCGCGCCAGTTGAGGTTCGCGCGGAGCACAAGCTGGTTCAGCCCGTCGCTTTCCGCACGGCCCTTCCAGACCTGGATGAATGTTTCTTCGAGGTTCTGTTTCACCGTCTCGATTTCGATATCTTCCGGCCCCTTCAGCACGAAATCGTGGATCCAGATCGCGCCGCCATAGCCCATCGGCTTCACTTCGTACGGCATTTCGGATTCAGACTTGAAGCCCATCGCGTCCAGCACAGGCAGGATGTCCGACAGCGGCACGGGTTTCGATTCATGGTAAACCTTCAGGCGGTATTCACCCTTGGGCGCGGTGTTGAGGCGGTAGAATTCGACGCGGATATCGTTTTTCGCGTCGTTGTGCAGCATCGTTTCCAGCTGGCGGATATCGTGCACCGCGTTGCGGATTTCAATCGATTCATGATAGCCCGACGGGAAGGCGCGGCCATAGGTCGCGGCCAGTTCCTCGCCCTTGATCTTGCCATAGACGTCGATCAGGACTTTTTTCAGGCGTTCATCCCATTCGCGGGAAAGCTCGATCAGCTGCGCTTCCAGTTTCGCATGGTTGTACGACGCGCCGCCGTCTTCGACGCGCACCGTGAACAGCAGGCGCGCGAGCAGGCTGTCGTCCAGCGTGGTGAAGAAGTTCGCCACGCGGCCGTTCAATCCCTGCTCAAGGATGCGCGCGGCCTGCAGCCGGAATTTTGTGTTGAAACGGTCGCGCGGCACATAGAGCAGGCAGGACATATGCTGCCCCATCGTGTCCATGTGCGAAAACAGCGCGACGCGCTGCTTGATCTGCAGGCGCAGGATGCCGAGCGAGAGTTTTTGCAGGTCTTCGGCGGATACCTGGAACAGTTCGTCGCGGGGCATTTTTTCGAGGATGTGCTCCAGCGCCTTGTAGTCGTGCGTGCCGCGGATAAAGCCCGCATGTTCGATGGTTTCGGCAACCTTCTGGCGCACCATCGGTATTTCGCTCGTGCGGCAGGAATATGTCGATGACGTGAACAGGCCGACGAAGATATGCATGCCGGCAAGTTCGCCCTTGGCGTTCACCGATTTCACGACGATGGCATCCATCGGCACGCGGCGGTGGACGGTGGAAATCTCGCCGACCAGCTTGCCGATCGATACCGCCCAGCGCGATTGGCGCAGGCCTTCGATCAGGCGGTTTTCGGCGTCGTCGCCGATTTCAATCACGCGGCCGCCCTTGAGCACGCCGAGGCTCGAGCCCGCCAGCGTCGAAGCCTTGCCGCCCGAAATGTTGTAGCCGCGATAGCCGAGCAGCGTGAAATTGTTGCTTTTCACATAGGCGAGGAAATCGCGGGATTCCTGCAGATCATGCATGTCGTGGTTTTTCGCGAAACCTTCTGCGAACAGCGACACGTCGTCGATTTTCGCCAGCATCGCGCGCCAGTCATTCGTGGCGGCGCGCACATCGTTCAACGTCTGCTCCAGCGCGGTTTGCAATTTGCGCATCGCATCGGTCGTCAGCATCTGTTCCAGCTGCACATAGACGCAAGATTCAACCTGTTTCGCATCGGCATGTTTGCCGGCCTGCACCGATTTCAGTTTGCTGCCTTCGCGCGCGACGGACAAAATCGGGTGGAACAGCACGTCGATGTTCAAGCCCTGGCTCAACAGCGCGGAGGCGATTGAATCGATGATGAAGGGCATGTCGTCGTTCACGATCTCAATGACCGTGTGCGGGATGTGCCAGCCGTCGCGTTTCAGCTCGGGGTTGAACACGCGCACCTTCACCTGCGCGGAGGCGCGTTCCGACGCCCAGTCGCACATCGAGCCCGCAACGCGGCTGAGGTCTTCGGCCTTCCAGCCCTGCAAATCGTCGGGCGGCACCTGCTGGTAAAAAGCGGAGAGGAATTCGTGCAGCAGCTGGTTTTCTTTTTTCGCCCCTTTCCCTTCTCGCGACGCGATCAATGCGTTTTGGATAAGGCGGTCTTTTTGGGGCGACTTGGACATGCGAAACACCTGCTGTATAAGGATTTTTGCTTCCTCAATCATACGCCTGAGGCATGGACAATTAGTTAAACCAAGCACGGGCAATTGCCAACCGAAAACGGAAGCCAGAAACATAATAAAATCCGGTACTTAAGGGTTATAAAAGATGCTGCGGTGCAGCGATTTCGCAACTGTCTTGCGGCCCGCATAGCGCGGCCTGAAAATCACATTGTTTTGTGGAAGTTTGCCCGTCCGGGCGCGGCTATAGAGCCTATTTAAATTCTCCCAACTTTGACCTCATCCGGCAAGGTGTTTTTTGGGTGACAACGCGTGACAACGCAGCAAAAAGCACGTGCGTCCAGCGCAGTGCAGGCAAAAAACTTTTTTAAAAAAGCGGGTTGTGACGGGGCGTTGTAACGCGTTTTCCGGTCACTTTTTGGGCTTGAAAGGCGGCGGCGCGGGCTTTGATTCGTCATTCGCGGCAGGCGCAGAGATGCGCGATGCGACCGTCGCGGCGGGAGAAAACATCGATGCCAGCACCACCTCGCGCCAGTCGGCACCGCTGCCCTGCGGCAGCACGCTGTCGATCATGCCGGGCGCGGCGACGCCCAAGCTGTCGAGCCAGTTTTTCAGTGCGTCGGCCGGTTTGTAGCCTTTGTCAGCGGACATTTTTTGAACGATCCTGTTAAAATAACCAACCAATAATACGGGAATCGCCTTAACAAACACTTAACAAAAATATCCCATATGATCTTGCCATATTTACTGTGCCTTAACCCGCATGTGACAGAATACGTCTAGTTTTGAAAACGGGGACGTTATGCTTCACGCCTTTGCCAGCACCGCACGAAAGGAATTGCCCAGCGCAACACGCGGCGCGTTGCTGGCCACGATTGCGGGTCATTTGTCGGAAGGCCATGCAACGCAAGCCGCCTGCGCGCTGCGCCAGTATGCGGCCGTGGAATCAGATACCGCGATGCTGGACACCGTGGTGACCAAGACGCTCAACACCATCGCCGAAACCGCGCATGACAAGCTGCCGGATGTTTTCGAAGGCCTGTTCGCCCGCACCTCGCAGCCCGCCGCCCATATGCTGTTCGCGCAAAAGCTGTTCGAGAATGCGCGCGATATCACCTGCGACAAGGCTTTCGACGGGTTGCTGGAAGTGTCGCACAAGGACAAGGCGCTGGCGCGTTATACCGTGAAGAAAATGGACGCAACCATCTGTGCCTTTGCCGATGCGCGCAAAATTCCCGATTTCAACGAACGCGTCGCGCTGATCGGCGCGATTGGTTTGGGCCATGCCGCGAATGAGGAAAAACTGAAGCACACCGCCCGCCATCTGCTGCTGGAAGAAATGGCGAAGGCGCGCGATGCGGCGTCAATCGCGACGATCCTGCGCGCGACCGTGAAGCAGAATACGCCCGATGCGGAAATTGACGCGGCGGCGGCGGAACGCTGGTCGGCGATTGTCGCCCCCCTGCCCCGCGCAGAAAAAATCAAGGCCGCGCTGGATGTGGCGGAAGTGCTGGCCAAGCCGCGTGCCAACCATATCGAACACGGCAAGACCTTTGCGGCGGCACTGCGCACCATTATCTCCGTCGCGCAGGACTGCACCCGGGACGGCGGCCTGCCCGAAAACGTCACGCTGGCCCTGATCGGCATCGTGCGCGAAGGCTTTGACAAGACAGGCGCCGCGACGCAGGCATTGAAACAGGCGGCGGCAAAGCCGAAGTTTTCGCTGAAGAATTTCCTGCATATTTAAAAAACTCTCCTCTCCTTTGGGAGAGGAGATGTCGCGATAGCGACAGAGGTGAGGGTACTTCGTCGGCTTCAGGTCTTGATGGCAACCAAGTACCCTCACCTTCCCGTCGCAAGCGCGACGGGCCCCTTCCTCTCCCAAAGGAGAGGAGAGACAAAAAAAGCCCCGCTGTTTCCAGCGGGGCTTTTTTTGATTTAAAGCGATTACGCCGCTTTTTTCGACAGGGTGTCTTCGCCCTTGTTCCAGTTGCACTGGCACAGCTCATCCGTTTGCAGCGCGTCGAGGATACGCAGCACTTCGTTCACGTTGCGGCCGACTTTCAGGTCGTTGACCGACACGTGGCGGATGACGCCGTTCGGGTCGACAACGAAGGTCGCACGGTTGCAGACGCCCGCATCCGCATGCAGGATGCCGAGCGCGGAAGAGAGTTCGCGCTTGATGTCGGACAGCATCGGGAAGGGCAGGTCCTTCAGGTCTTTGTGGTTCTGTTTCCAGGCGAGGTGCACGTAGTCGCTGTCGGTCGACAGGCCGAGCACTTGTGCGTCGCGGTCAGCGAAATCCTTGTTCAGCTTCCCGAAGGATGCGATTTCGGTGGGGCAGACAAAGGTGAAATCTTTCGGCCATGCGAACAGCACCAGCCATTTGCCCTTGAAGGACGCGTTGGTCA
Organism: Alphaproteobacteria bacterium; assembly: GCA_965279315.1. Taxonomy (GTDB): domain Bacteria; phylum Pseudomonadota; class Alphaproteobacteria; order Micavibrionales; family UBA2020; genus JAPWJZ01. Next base: position 3,298,836 of record OZ257145.1, read on the forward strand.
TTTCCTTGAAGGCGGTTTTCTGGTCGTCGGAAACGACGCCGGTGAGTTTGAATTCGGGGAATTTCTGGCCGATTGTGAGCATGGTTTAAGCACCTTTCCATTAACGTTTCTGTGGCTATCGATATTGAGCACAGAAAATGGGGCTCGACCCCCGAATTGTCAAGCGTTCAAGCCATAAATCAGACATTTACGAACGAAACTGGCGTATTTTATGCCCTGCCGTTACCGAATATTATGTATAAATTCAGGATCGCGCATGGGACGCATGGTGGAAGGCGGCATCAGGCGAGGATATTGACGGCATCCGCGATCACGGGCGTTGAGGCGGTGGAAATGCCGCTGATGGCGGTGTCCACGCCGCGCAGGGTGTTTTTGCCGGCGGCAATGTCGGGGTTATCCGCATCGCCCTTTTCCTCCAGCTTTCTTTTGGCAGCCTCCAGGATACGCTCGATCGCTTCCTTGATGTCTTTGGCGGCCTGCGCGAATTCGGAATCCGCCCGGGATTTCGCGGCATCGGCCATGGCTGCGTTGCCGCGCTCCTGCATTTTATCGCGCAATGCCTGATTGTCCTGCTCCCGCTGCTGCCTGATTTCGTCGATGGGCGTGCGCGGGGTTTCGGGCGTTGCGGGCGTTTCGCCACCCCCGGCACTTTGCGTGGAAGCATCCGCGCCCTGCGCTGTATCAGCCGTGCCTGCGGACGGCGTTGCCACAGCGGGCGCAGCGCCGCCCGCGCTGCCATAGGCGCTCACCGCCTGTTTCAATTCGCGGGCAAGCTGCGCGGCCTGCCTCGCGGCGGCATCGGGATTGACGGCGGCCAGCAGGCGCAGCATGGCGAGCTTTTCCTTGATACGCATGATTTTTTCGGCGGCATCGGCCTTGCGCTGCTGGACAAAACTGGTGCGCGACGATTGAAGGCGCTGCAGCATGTCACGGGATTCCTGCAGCTGTTTTTTCAATGCGGCAGTTTTTTCAGGATCGGATTTTTCCAGTTCGGCCAGCAGCGCATCTTGCGCCGATTGTTTTTTTGCCGCCGACAGGTTCGCCGCCCCCGTTTTCAGGAGCGAGAGCACGCTGTTCTGCGCGGAAAAAGGCCCGAGCGGGTCCATGACAATACCTTCTGTATTTCAACCAAACGGCCTACTGGCCTGTCTTTTTATTATAGTGTGAAATGCTTAATTTGCGGTTGCAGGCGCGGGCGCACGCCTGATCCCCTGGCAGAACATTCTTTTATGGCGGGGTTTTATTCGTTGCAGGTGATGCGGGTGGTGTAGAGCTGCCCGATTGTCACCTGCCCCTTTTCGCCCGTGCAGGCGATTTTGGCCAGCAGCGGCAGCAGGATATCGCTGCGGGTTTTCTGTTCGGCGTTGCGGATGGCGATTTGCTTTTCTTCCGCTGCGCGGCGCGCCTGTTCGACGGGATC